>NZ_FQYN01000017.1 GCF_900141805.1 Hymenobacter daecheongensis DSM 21074
AGTAAGGTTGGCGGCGACCGACTCTCCCGCCGGTGAAGGCAGTACCATAGGCGCAACGGGGCTTAACTGCTCTGTTCGGAATGGGAAGAGGTGAACACCCGTGCTAAAGCCACCATTACTGGTGCGCAGTATCACATGTTGATTGTGAAAACTGTCAAAATCGTTGACGTAGTAAAAACGGGTAAGAAGAAAGTGCGGTCAAGCACAGTCCTTAGAAGTGTTCGAGTCATTAGTACGGCTCAGCTCGGCCATTTCGGACCTTCCACCTGCCGCCTATCCACGTGGTCATCTTCCACGACTCTTAGTATGGGATATCTCATCTTGAGGTGAGTTTCGCACTTAGATGCTTTCAGCGCTTATCTCATCCCAGCGTCGCTACCCGGCGCTGCAGCTGGCGCCACAACCGGTACACGAGCGGCTAGTCCAACTCGGTCCTCTCGTACTAAAGTCAGGTCCTCTCAAATATCCTACGCCCACCACAGATAGGGACCGAACTGTCTCACGACGTTCTGAACCCAGCTCGCGTGCCACTTTAATCGGCGAACAGCCGAACCCTTGGGACCTTCTCCAGCCCCAGGACGTGACGAGCCGACATCGAGGTGCCAAACCTCCCCGTCGATATGAGCTCTTGGGGGAGATCAGCCTGTTATCCCCGGCGTACCTTTTATCCTTTGAGCGATGGCCCTTCCATGCGGAACCACCGGATCACTATATCCGTCTTTCGACCCTGCTCGGCTTGTAGGCCTCACAGTCAAGCCCGCTTCTGCTATTGCGCTCTGCGTACGGTTACCAAGCGTACTGAGCGGACCTTTGAAAGCCTCCGATACTTTTTTGGAGGCGACCACCCCAGTCAAACTACCCACCAGACACTGTCTCCGTTGCCAGATTAGGCACCGAGTAACACAAGGGTGGTATTTCAACGTTGACTCCCCGAGAGCTGGCGCCCCCGGTTCACAGTCTCCCACCTATCCTACACATGTGTTACCCAGCGTCAATGTCAAGCTATAGTAAAGGTGCACGGGGTCTTTCCGTCCCGTGGCGGGTACTCGGCATCTTCACCGAGACTACAATTTCACCGAGCTCACGGCTGAGACAGCGCCCAGATCGTTACACCATTCGTGCAGGTCGGAACTTACCCGACAAGGAATTTCGCTACCTTAGGACCGTTATAGTTACGGCCGCCGTTTACCGGGGCTTCGATTCAAACCTTCGCCTTGCGACTAAGTTCCCCTCTTAACCTTCCGGCACCGGGCAGGTGTCAGGCCTTATACTTCCTCTTGCGAGTTCGCAAAGCCATGTGTTTTTGTTAAACAGTCGCCTGGGCCTTTTCACTGCGGCTTCTTAAGTATTGCTACTTAAGGAAGCGACCCTTCTCCCGAAGTTACAGGTCCATTTTGCCGAGTTCCTTGGCCGTGATTCACTCGAGCGCCTCAGGATTCTCTCCTTGACTACCTGTGTCGGTTTGCGGTACGGGTTATAAAGCAGTAAACGCTTAGCGGGTTTTCTTGACAGTCTGATTAGGAGAACTATCCCATTGGCCGAAGCCGCTAGGTACTATCACGTTTCAGCTAACTCGGCGGATTTGCCTACCAAGTCAATACCTACGCGCTTCAACGGGCACTTCCGTCCGCCCGCGTCTCTTTCACTTCTGCGTCACCGCATCACTCCACTTCATAAGTGCTGGAATATCAACCAGCTGTCCATCGACGTAGCCTCTCGGCGTAGCCTTAGGTCCCGACTAACCCTGATCCGATTAGCGTTGATCAGGAAACCTTAGTCTATCGGCGGGGGAGTTTCTCACTCCCCTTATCGTTACTCATGCCTACATTTGCTTTTCTGGCCGCTCCAGCATTCCTGACAGAACACCTTCCCCGCTGACCAGAATGCTCCCCTACCACTTAGCGACTTAACGCTAAATCCATTGCTTCGGTACCGGACTTGATGCCCGCGTATTATCGATGCCCTCTCGCTCGACCAGTGAGCTGTTACGCACTCTTTAAATGAATGGCTGCTTCCAAGCCAACATCCTGGCTGTCAAGGCAAGTGGACCTCCTTTGTTCAACTTAGTCCGGATTTAGGGACCTTAGCAGATGGTCTGGGTTCTTTCCCTCTCGGCATGGGACCTTAGCACCCCACGCCTCACTGCCGGCTATATTACTAGGCATTCGGAGTTCATCAGGATTCGGTAGGCTTTGACACCCCCTAGTCCTATTGGTAGCTCTACCTCCTAGTAACTCTACGCCGACGCTGTACCTAAATACATTTCGGGGAGTACGAGCTATTTCTCAGTTTGATTGGCCTTTCACCCCTACCCACATGTCATCCAAATCCTTTTCAACGGAAACTGGTTCGGTCCTCCAGTTGGTTTTACCCAACCTTCAACCTGCACATGGGTAGATCACAAAGTTTCGCGTCTACCCCCACTGACTCCGCGCCCTATTCAGACTCGCTTTCGCTGCGGCTCCATGTCTTCAGACATTTAACCTTGCCAGTGAGGAGTAACTCGTAGGCTCATTATGCAAAAGGCACGCCGTCAGCCCACGCAAGGCCTCCGACCGCTTGTAAGCACACGGTTTCAGGTTCTTTTCACTCCCTTATTCAGGGTTCTTTTCACCTTTCCCTCACGGTACTGGTTCACTATCGGTCTCTCAGGAGTATGTAGCCTTAGCGGATGGTGCCGCTGGATTCAGACGGGGTTTCTCCGGCCCCGCCCTACTCAGGAATCCGCTACCGTACACTACCAGTTCGCTTACCGGGCTCTCACCGTCTGCGGCCGACTTTCCCACGTCGTTCAGCTAAAGTAATGTAATCAGATGTTGCGGTCCTACA
>NZ_FQYN01000016.1 GCF_900141805.1 Hymenobacter daecheongensis DSM 21074
CGCAGCTCGTAGGTGGTGTTGCCCGTGAGCGGGTAGCGCGTGCCGGCCGCCGGGCTGGTGATGGTGACCTGCGGCGGCGTATTATTCACCGAAATGCTGCGCGTGGCCTGATGGCTCAGGCCTTGGCTGTTGGTGACGGTGAGCGTGACGGTATATTGAATGGGCGCAGACGAGGGCGGGAAAAACGTGTGCGCCGGGTTCACGGCCGAGCTGGTGGGGGTGCCGTCGCCGAAGTCCCAGCGGTAGCTCAGCGAGCCGCCGCCGGGATTGGAGGAGCCGCTGCCGGTAAACTGCACGCTCAGCGGCCCGGGACCAAACGTGTTATCCGCCGAAATCACGGCCACCGGCGGCACATTGGACGTGCCAAAACTGATCTTGCGGATTTCGGAAGGGTAAAAATTAACGTAGAACAGGCCGGTTTCGGCCGGGCTCACGGCGAAGGCCACGGGCACCACGTTGCTGTTCACAAAGTTAGCCACGGCGCTGGGCTGATTGGCGCTGTTCACCGTGAGCGAGCGAATCCAGCCGCCGACATAATCGCCGAAAAAATAGGCGTTGCTAAAAGGTGCCGGGAAGTCGTTGTAGGGATAAAACACGCCCCCCGTGGCGGAATTGCCTCCGAACTGCGGCCCGCTGACCGGCGAGCCGGCGGCCCCGATGTTGGCGGTGGTTGGCGTGGAGCCGCTGAACGTGCCTGTGCGCGAAGGCCCCGCGCCGTGGCCCCAGTCGATGATCGGGCGAGTATGCACGAAGGTGGGAATGCTGGCCGGAATGGTCTTGGTGTTGTCGCAGGGGTTGGTGAACGTGGCCGTGCCGCTGGGCGTGGCGGCTTTTATCAGGTTGCGGAAGTAGAAGAATTGCTGGGTGCAGCCGCCCGTGTTGAACAAGGGGTTGAGCGCGTCGCGGTTGAATACGTTGGCGTTGATAAAGTCATTGTTGGGCGTCAGCCCCTCAAACAGCGGCCAGCCCAGGTTCACCCGCGGCCGGTCTATCACCGCAATTTCCTCCCAGTTAGACCCGCCTACCATGCCCAGATAGATAGCGCCCGGATTGGCGGCGGTCGGGTCAGTGCTGCCCGTGCCGAGCCGCAGACTCATCCGAAACGGTGTGCGCGTTCCCATGGTCCACACCTTGGAGCGGGGCGCATCCGGGGCGGCGGCATCGTAGAAGGGGTTGCTGGGGATACCCTGGCCGGTAGCCGGGTCCAGGCGCAGAATTTTGCCGTTCAGGCAATCTACCAGCTGCGAGCGGAGCGCACCCACGTTCTCTTTCTGACTAAGAATGCCATCGGCCAGCGCCTCCGCGTAGTACGTTTCATTGAAGCTCCCCAGATCCGGGGCCCAGTGCGCTCCATCGCCGGTCGAGACGAGCAGCGTACCATCGGTCCCGAACACGAGGGAGCCAACCACATGGCCCCCGGAGGTGGAGGCTATGCCGGTCGATTTGGTAGCCCCCAGCAGAATGCGGCGGCTGGCCTGGTTCACGGTGTAGCCCGTGCCGGCCGGCGTGGCCGTGTAGCGCGTCAGCCGGCCGATGGTGGCACTATTGTAATCGTTGGCCGTGGCACTGTAGGCCGGCGTGCCGAAATTGAGCAGGTAGTGCCGGTCGACCACGTAGAGCAGGTACATGAAGCCGTTGGAGTCGAAGTTGGGGTCGAGGGCGAAGCCCAGCAGGCCGTGGTCATCCCAGCCGCCCACCTCGGGGGAGATGTCGAGCACCAGCTGGCGCTGTCCGCCCACGACCACCCACACCCGGCCGGGCCGCTCCCAGACGAACATTTTGTCGCCGGTCTTGGTGAAGGTCAGGCCCACGGCCTCGTCCCAGCCCGAGGAGACGACCGTGGAGGTGAAGCCCGCGGGCGGCGCCTGGGCCTGCCCGGCCCTAGTGCTGAGCAAAGCCAGCACCAGGGCGAGAAAGTAAAGTCTAAGTCGCATGACAGAAAAAATTAGCCGTGAATAATCTGGTGAGTTGTGGTGGCCACTGGCTACCGCCGCCGGCCGCCGCCAGCTGCGGTAGCGCGCCATCAGCGCATGAGCTTGTAGCGCACTTGGCCCTGGGAGCCCTGCAAGCGCAGATAGTAGAGGCCCACGGGCAGGTGCAGGGCCGAGACATCCAGCAGCGTGCGCGTGCTGCCGGGCGCCACAGCCAGGGTGCCCTGGGCCAGTTGATTGCCCAGGGGCGAGAGCAGGATATAAGAGAGAGTGGCTTCCGGCACCGGGGCCGGCAGGCTGAGGAGGTAGCGGCCGGTAGGCGAAGGGTTCGGGTAGGCCGCGCCCATGCTGATGCGCGCCGCGCCGGCGGCCAGCGGCCGGGCGGCGGGCGGGGCCGTATCCGTCACGGAGAAGCTGCGCGTGAGCGGGGTGCCGGCCGTGCCGCTGGCCCCCGCCCCGGTGAAGGGCGTAGCCGTGAGCGAGTAGGTGCCCACGGCGGCGGCCCAGGCTCCATAGATGCCGGCATTGTCGCCAAACAGGGCGTAGGGTGGGCTGGTCTCAGTCTGGGTGCGGGCCAGCGCCCCGCTCAGCGTGAGCCGCACACTGCCCACCGTGGCCGGACTGGTATTGGCCCGCACGTTTAGGTTGCGCGTGGGCAGCGCGGCCAGGTTCAGCACGTCATTAGCCAGCAGCTCACGCACCGGCAGCTGCGCATCGGCATCAATGAGCGTGAAGCTCGTTACGGCCTGCCCGCCGGTGGGCAGGGGCGCGAAAGTGGCGGTGATGGTGCGGTTGGCGCTCATGGTTACCGTGAGCGGGTTGGCCGTGCTGGTCACGTCGCCGCTCCAGCCCGTGAACTGCTGCCCGCTGCCGGGCGAGGCCGTGAGTGTGACCCCCGTGCCGCTGGCATACGTGGCCGCATCCGGATTGCGGCTCACCGTGCCCGTGCCGCTGACGGGCGTGCTAAGCGTGAAGGGGCCCGGCGTGCCCCCATCCGTCACCGAGAAGCTAATGGTGAGCGGGGTGCCGGGCGTGCCGGTGCCGCCGGGGCTGGAGTAGGGCGTGGCCGTGAGCGAGTAGGAGCCTACGGCCGGGGTCCAGGCGTTATAGTCGCCGCCGGCGTCGCCAAACAGGGCGTAGGGCGGGCTGGTCTCGGTCTGGGTGCGGGCCTGCGCCCCGCTCAGGGCCAGCACCACGCTGCCCACGGCGGCGGGGCTGGTGTTAGCGCGCAGGTTCAGGTTCTGGGTGGGCAGCGTGGCCAGGTTCAGCACGGCCCCGTTGGAAAGGGCTTGCAGGGGCTGGTCGGAGTCGGCATTGATCAGCGTGAAGCTCGTCACGGCCTGCCCGCCCGTGGGTAAGGGCACGAAGGTGGCCGTGATGGTGCGGTTGGCGCTCATGGTTACCGTGAGCGGGTTGGCCGTGCTGGTCACGTCGCCGCTCCAGCCCGTGAACTGCTGCCCGCTGCCGGGCGAGGCCGTGAGTGTGACCCCCGTGCCGCTGGCATACGTGGCCGCATCCGGATTGCGGCTCACCGTGCCCGTGCCGCTGACGGGCGTGCTAAGCGTGAAGGGGCCCGGCGTGCCCCCATCCGTCACCGAGAAGCTCACGCTCAGGGGGGTGCCGGGCGTGCCCGTGCCGCCGGCCCCGCTGTAGGGCGTGGCCGTGAGTGAATACGTGCCCACCGCGGGCGTCCAGGCGTTGTAGTCGCCGTTGCTGTCGCTGAACAGGGCGTAGGGCGGCACGTTCTCGGTCTGGCTGCGGCTCTGCGCCCCGCTCAAGCTGAATACCACGCTGCCCGTGCCGGCGGGGGGGATGTTGGCGCGGATGTTCAGGTTGCGCGTGGGCAGCGCGGCCAGGTTCAGCACGGCCCCGTTGGAAAGGGCTTGCATCCCATGGTCGGTGTCGGCATTGACCAGCGTGAAGCTGGGCAGCGTGGTGCAGTCCGGGTCCAGGCGCACCTCGCGCGTGGTGGCCAGGCCGGCGGCATCGGTGACGGTGAGCGTGATGCGGTAGTAGTAGGTTTCGGCCCCGCAGCCGTTGGGTTCCAGCGTGGTGGTGGTCTGCGGAGTGGGGTCGATGGGGTTGGGGTGCTGGTGCGTGTCGTGGTGCAGGATGGTCTGCCACTGGTAGCGCAGCTGGGCGGGGGTGTGCTCGGCGTCGGTGACGGTGGCGCGCAGCTCGTAGGTGGTGTTGCCCGTGAGCGGGTAGCGCGTGCCGGCCGCCGGGCTGGTGATGGTGACCTGCGGCGGCGTATTATTCACCGAAATAGCCAGCGTAGCTTGGTTGGATACATTCTGGGCATTGCGCACCGTGAGCGTAACGGTGTACCTGACAGGCGCAGACGAAGGCGGGAAAAACGTGTGCGCCGGGTTCACGGCCGAGCTGGTGGGGGTGCCGTCGCCGAAGTCCCAGAGGTAGGTGAGGCCGGTGCCGGGCGTGGAGCCGCTGCCGGTAAACTGCACGCTCAGCGGCCCGGGCCCAAACGTGTTATCCGCCGAAATTACCGCCACCGGCGGCGGGGTGCCAGGGGTGTTGGAGCTGATTTTGCGGATTTCAGAAGGAGAGAAGTTGACGTAGAACAGGCCGGTTTCGGCGGGACTGACGGCAAAGGCCACCGGCACGGCCCCACTGTTCACGAAATTGTTGACGGCGCTGGGCTGGTTGGCGCTGTTCACCGTCAGCGAGCGAATCCAGCCGCCCCCGTAATCCCCGAAAAAGTAGCTGTTGCCGAAAGGCGCCGGGAAGTCGTTGTAGGGATAAAACACGCCCCCCACGGCCGCAATGCCTCCAAACTGCGTCCCGCTGACCGGCGAGCCGGCCGCGCCCACATTGGGAGTAGTGGCTGTCTGGCCATTGAATGCTCCCGTGCGGGCGGGGCCATCGGGGTGGCCCCAGTCGAGCAAGGGGCGAGTGTGCACGAAGGTGGGCACCGTGGCCGGAATGGTCTTGGTGTTATCGCAGGGGTTGGTGAAGGTGGCCGTGCCGCTGGGCGTGGCCTGCTTGATGAGCTGGTAGAAATAAAAGAATTCCTGGGTGCAGCCGCCCGTGTTAAACAAGGGGTTGAGCGCGTCGCGGTTATACACGTTGGCGCTGGTGAAGTCATCGTTGAAAATCAGCCCTTCAAACAGCGGCCAGCCCAGGTTCACCCGCGGCCGGTCCACTACCGATACCTCTTCCCAGCAGCAGGCCCCCACATCGCCTACATACAGCACGCCGGGGTTGGCGGCGGCCGGGTCGGGGCTGCCCGTGCCGGGCCGCAGATTCATCCGAAACGGATTGCGCGTTCCCATGGCCCACACCTTGGAGCGGGGCGCATCCGGGGCGGCGGCATCGTAGAAGGGGTTACTGGGGATGCCCTGGCCGGTGGCTGGGTCCAAGCGCAGAATTTTGCCGTTCAGGCAATCTACCAGCTGGGCCCGCAGAGAACCCACATTTTCCTTGGGCCGCAGGATGCCATCGGCCAGGGCCTGCGCATAATACGATTCGCCGAAGCTGCCCGCGTCCGGGGCCGGATGCGCCCCATCGCCAGTCGAGACGAGCAGCGTACCGTCGGTCCCGAACACGAGGGAGCCCACTAGGTGAGAGTAAGTGAGCGAGGGAATTCCCGTCGATTTGGTAGCCCCCAGCAGAATGCGGCGGCTGGCGGGGTCCACGGTGTAGCCCGTGCCGGCCGGCGTGGCCGTGTAGCGCGTCAGCCGGCCGATGGTGGCATTGAAATACTCGTTGGTAGTGGCACTGTAGGCCGGTGTGCCGAAATTGAGCAGGTGATGCCGGTCAACGGTATAAAGCAGGTACATAAAACCGTTGGAGTCGAAGTTGGGGTCGAGGGCGAAGCCCAGCAGGCCATGGTCGTGCCAGCCGCCCACCTCGGGGGAGATGTCGAGTACCAGCTGGCGCTGTCCGCCCACGACCACCCACACCCGGCCGGGCCGCTCCCAGACGAACATTTTGTCGCCGGTCTTGGTGAAGGTCAGGCCCACGGCCTCATTCCAGCCCGAGGAAACGACCGTGGAGGTGAAGCCCGCGGGCGGTGCTTGGGCCTGCCCGGCCCGGCCGCTGAGCAAAGCCAGCAATAGGAGTATGTAAAGTCTGAGGCGCATGACAGGAAGAAAATGGGTAAAGACCATCCGCCCGGCCGCTTGCTGGAGCAGCAAGGGCCGATAAGATCCTACTTCAGAGCTGGGAAAGAACCCGCAGACCGCGCCGGACTCAAGAGCCGGGGGCAGACTTGCGTGGTAGGGCAGCTTGCCGCTGCAAAGCGGGGCAGGCGCAACAAGCGAAGCCGCCTGCGGGGCGTGCTTCCGGCAAAAAAAAACGCCACGGCAGCCCGCCGGCCGGCTGGTGCAGCTACGCCGGCCCGCGTCAGGAAACCGGGCCAAAAAATCTGCTAATGCTGGCAACGGATAAGCTCCCGATGCCGCGCATGTCGGGGTAGTGCCTGCAGTCACTGCCCGGACCAGGCGGGGCCGGTTCGCTGCGCAAAGCCAACATGGTAAATCGAGTGCAGAAACCACCGGTCTGGAAAATCCCTGGGACCGGGCCTGCTATTCCCCTCACAACTTCTCCATCGGGCAGGCTCTTCGTAGATGCCTGCATCTCCCTCTCAGTCGGGCCTTGGCCCGGCACCTACGCGCTGTCAGCAGCTACACTAGTTCAGCACTTGCCTTGTTCGAGTGAAGCGCTACGCTAATTTAAAAAAATATTATTTCAATAAAATATATAATTTATTTTAAGCCAATAAAAAAACAGCGCATTCCTCAATGGGATGCGCTGGCTGGATGCAATGCGCGCTGACACACTGCGGCTTTCTACGCCCTATCGTTTACCTCAGAAACATAGTTCAGCGCATGAGTTTTACGCGGGCGAGTTGTTGGTTGCCGGTGAGGCGCAGCTGGTAGATGCCCGGCGGCAAGCTCAGGCCGGCCAGATCAAGCAAGGTGCGGGGGCTGCCGGGCTCCAGCCGCAACTGTCCCTGACTCAGCACCTGGCCCACGGCCGAGACGAGCGAGTAGGCCACCTGCGGCCCCAGCGCGGCGGGCACTTCCAGCGTGTAGCGGCCCGTGGGCGAAGGGTTTGGATACAGGGCCGTAGCCGGAGCCGGTGCGCGGGCCGCGGCCGTCGTCGTCAGCGCCGGGGCGGGGGCGGGCGTGGTGGTCAGGCGCCAGACTTCGATGCCGGAGAAGTTGGCCGCCCCGCCCGTCGCGCCCACCACCAGCGCGCCGGGGGCCGTGAGCGTGGCGGCAAACGGGCCCAGCCGGGCCCAGGTGCCGGCCGGGCCGCTGTTGTAGTTGGCGCGCACGGTCTGCCCGTTAAGCGTCACGGAGAAGACTTCCGGGTTGTTGTCTTCCCACACATAGGTGTAGACCTGGTAGGAGCCGGCCGGCACGGCCGTCAGCGTCACGCTCACGCTGCCGAAGCC
>NZ_FQYN01000015.1 GCF_900141805.1 Hymenobacter daecheongensis DSM 21074
TGCAGTACAAGTTTAGGTAAACGGGTTTTTCCGGTCCCGGAAGCGTATTTAAGCGAAGCGCTCATAACTGGGGTAGCACAAGAGTAAGAACAGAAATTCCCGTTAGGGCAGTTGGGCGAGCTGTTCTTCCAGGCTCGTCGGGTCGCGTAGCGGCCGCAGTTGGCCGGCCGCAATGCCCTCGGGCAAGGTAAAATCGTAGCGACCGAGCATGTTGATGTGCTCGTGCAGCAAGGGCGAGAGCCGGGCCACCTCGCCCGGCTCCGGCGGTTCGGCCACGGCCTGGTGTTGTTCCAGCGCCTGTTGCAGATAGCGGGTATTCCACAGCACCAGGGCGTTGACGACCAGCCCGAGGGCGCCCAGCTGGTCCTCCATGCCCTCGCGGTAGCGCTGGCGCAGTTCCCCCTTCTTGCCGTGAAACACGGCCCGGGCCAACTTTCCGCGTCTTGCCCTCCGACGCGTCCCGCCCAGTACGAGCGGGTTGCCCAAAACTCACCAGGAGGGCGGCTGGCCAAGCGTGAACCACTAACGGAAACCCGCTACCTTCGTAGCCTACCGGTACCCGAACTTGTATGGCAGATACTACGATTACGCTGCCCGCAGGCCTGCCGGCAGACCCCGCCCTGCTCGCCACCCTGCTGGAGTTGCTGCCGCTGGGGGTCATCTACTACACCCCCGTACTCGATGCCACGGGCACGCTCACGGACCTGACGCTGGCCTACCTCAACCCCGCCGCCCAGCGCATGACCCGGCTGCCCGCCCAGCCCGCCACCACCTACCGCCAGCAGTTTCCCACCACCGACGCGAATGGCGCGTGGGCGTTTCACCGCCGCAGCTGGCTGGGCCAGGAAGCGGGGCAGTTCCAGTTCTACTACCAGGCCGATGGCTTTGATGCCTACTTCCGCGTCACGGCCCAGCGCCTCGGCGACGGACTGCTGGCCCTCTTCACCGACACCCAGGACGAGGGGCGCAGCCCCGCCGAAGAGGCCTTGCGCGCGAGCCAGGCCCGCGAGCAGGCCGCCCGGGCCACCGCCGAAGCCCAGCAGGAGAGGCTGTACGCGGTGTTTGAGCAAGCGCCCGTGGCCATCAGCCTGCTGCAAGGCCCCGCGCACGTCATCGAGTTTGCCAACGCGCGCATGGCGCAGTTCTGGGACCGGCCGCTGGCGCAGGTAGCGGGGCAGGCGCACTTTACGGCCCTGCCCGAGCTGGCCGGCCAGGGTTTCGAGGCCATACTCGGCGCCGTCTGGCGCACGGGGGAGCCCCATTACCTGCAGGAGCAGTTCGTTTCCCTGCGCCGGGCCGGGCAGCCGTACCAGGGGTACTTCAACATCACCTATCAGCCGAGCTACGACGGCCAGGGGCAGCGCACGGGCGTAATGACGTCGGCCGTTGACGTCACCGAGCAGGTGCTGGCCCGCCAGCAGGTCGAGCAGCTCAACGCCGAGCTGGAAGCCCGCGTGCAGGCGCGCACCCGCGCGCTGCAAACCCTGTTCGCGCAGGCCCCCATGGCCCTGGTGGTGCTGCGCGGCCCGCAGTTTCTCATCGAGCAGGCCAACGCCCAGGCCGCGTACATCTGGGGCGTGGACATGGCCGACGTGCTGGGCCGCCCCCACTTCGAGGCCATTCCCGGCGCGGCCGGCCAGGGCTTCGAGGAACTGCTGACGGGCATTCTGGCCACGGGCGAGGCCGTGGTGCTGCGCGAGGTGCTCATCAAGCTGGCCCGCGCCCACACCGGCCAGCCCAGCGAGGGCTACTACAACGTCATCTTCAAGCCCCTCTTCGACGACGACCAGCCGCAGCCGTCGGCCATTGTGGTGATGTGGACCGAAACCACCGACCAGGTGCTGGCCCGCCAGCAGGTGCAGGCGCTGAACGAGGAGCTGACGGCCACCAACGAGGAACTGCACGCAAGCAACCAACAGCTGATGCGCACCAACGTGGACCTGGACAACTTCATTTACACGGCCAGCCACGATTTGCGGGCCCCGATTAGCAACATTGAGGGGCTGCTGCTGGCCCTGGAGCACGAGCTGCCGGCGGCCGGCCGCACCGGCGACGTGCCGCTGATGCTGACGATGATGCAGGACGCCACCGAGCGCTTCCGCCGCACCATTGCCCACCTCACCGACCTGAGCCGCCTGCAAAAAGAGCACAGTCCCGACGCCGACGCCGTGGCCCTGGCCCCCGTGGTGGAGGCCATGCGCCTCGACCTGGCGCCGCTGCTGCTGGAAACCCAGGGCCAGCTGATGGTGACCATTCCCGAAGGCCTGACCGTGACGTTTGCCGAAAAGAACCTGCGCTCGGTGGTCTACAACCTGCTCAGCAACGCCTTCAAGTACCGCCACCCCGACCGCCGGCCCGCGGTGCAGCTGCGCAGCTGGCTCACCGACGCCGCCGCCGTGCTGGAGGTGCAGGACAACGGCCTGGGGCTGGACTTGGCGCAGGGCCAGGAAAAGCTCTTCGCCATGTTTCAGCGCCTGCATACGCACGTCGAGGGCACCGGCGTGGGCCTCTACATGGTCAAGCGCGTCCTGGAAAACGCGGGCGGCCACATCGAGGTAGAGAGCCAGCTCGGGCAAGGCTCTACCTTCCGGGTTTATCTTCCGCGCTAGTCCCGCTGCCCCGGCCCGCTGGGCGTACGCTGCGTCAGATGCCCCCAATTCCCGCCGTGCGGTTGGTTGACGACGACCCCGCCACCCGCGCACCGGTCTGGTGCAGCGGCTCAACGTGTACCGGCTCGACAACGGCTACTGGCACTGCTACTTACGAGGCTGAGCTGCTGGCGGCGTAGCCACGGCGCCCTGCCCGTGGCAACTTAACCGCCGCAGGCGGCAACACCCACCCCGCCGTAGCCGTAAGGTGTGCTCCTGCACACGCCCCCCTGCCAAGCCAGCCGCTCAACGGCCGGTCCTGTCTTATAAGCTGAACCGTAACTGGCTTGCATTTCAAAAGTTACGGGACGTGCTAGGTTGTGTTCAGGCCGGGCGGTACCTTCACTCCCGTACAGCTACTGCCTTCCGGTCAGGTATTTCCTCCCTATGGGCTCCTTGCCGGTGGTAGCATCCGCAACAACCTTGACCCGCATCCGGCTTTAATGCTTCCGCCCGTTTCCCTACACAAAATTATCTACCGCAGCGCCGCCGTTCGCCCGTTTTCCCCCGAGCAGCTGCGCGAGCTGCTCCACGCCGCCCGCCGCTACAACCACGCCGCCCGCATTTCCGGGCTGCTGCTCTACGCCGAAGGCCACTTTCTGCAAGTGCTGGAGGGCGAGC
Organism: Hymenobacter daecheongensis DSM 21074; assembly: GCF_900141805.1. Taxonomy (GTDB): domain Bacteria; phylum Bacteroidota; class Bacteroidia; order Cytophagales; family Hymenobacteraceae; genus Hymenobacter; species Hymenobacter daecheongensis. The sequence goes on from NZ_FQYN01000015.1 coordinate 3,270, forward strand.
CAGCAGCCGTGCAGGCGCTCTACCAGCGCATCCTCGCCGACCCCCGCCACACCCACGTCACCACCACCTTCGACGGTCCCGTACCCCAGCGCGCGTTTCCCGACTGGAGCATGGGCTTTGCCGGGGACGGGGGGGCAGCCACCACCTACATCGTCGGGTACGTGGATGCCGGCCGCCTGAACTTTCTGCTGCCCCGGGCGGCGGGTATGCCCGCCGCCCTGCTCGCGCAAATCCAGCAGTTTCTGGGCCAGCAGCTCCCGCCAGTACTGGCCCAGGCTTTTCTGTATACCCCGCAGGACTAACGCATCTTTCAGCTATTTTTTCGCTTCTATTGCCTTGCCGGCCCCGCGCCCATGTCCTTGCATTCCCTGTTGTCGCTTCATTCCCTGCCCGCCGACGAGCTGCTACGCCACGTAACGGACGTTTCGCTGGCGGCGGTGCAGCTCTGGCGCCCGCTCTACGCCGAAGGCGGCACGCTGTTCGACTTCGCCCTCGAATACCTCAACCCGGCCGGCCAGCGCATGCTCGGCCTGCCGGCCCGGCCCGGCGGCACCATGCTGGGGCGCTTCCCCCACGCCGGCCCGTCGGGCACCTTCGACTTCTACCGCCAAGTGTACGAGTCGGGCGAGCCCGGCCGCCTCGACCTCAATTACCAGGCCGATGGGCTCGACGACTACTACCGCCTGGCGGCGACCCGCTGCGGTCCGCTGCTGGTGGTCAGCTTCACCGACACGTCCGACTACGAGCCCGGCGCCGTGGAGCAGGCCCTGCGCGAAAGCCAGGCCCGCGAGCGGCTGGCCCTGGCCGATACCCTGCGCCAGCGCCGCCGCCTGCTGTCGGTGTTCGAGCAGGTGCCGGCCCTGGTGGCCCGCGTCAACGGGCCCGACCTGGTGCTGGAGCTGGCCAACGCGGCCTTGCGCGAAGCCTTTCCCGGCACCCCGCCGCTGCTGGGCCGCACCGTGGCCGAGGCCCTGCCCGAGCTGGCCAACTCGCCCTTGCTGGCGCACCTACACAGCGTGTTCCGCACCGGTGTGCCCTACCACGGCACCGCCCTGCCCACCCGCACCGCCGCGGGCGCCCGCTACTTCGACGTGGTGTGCCAGCCCAGCCACGACGCCGACGGCCTCACGGCCGGCGTCTTCGTGTTTGCCTACGACGTGACGGCGCAGGTGGAGGCCCGCCGCGCCCTGCAAACCCTCAACGAAAGCCTCGAAGCCCAGGTGCTGGAGCGCACCAACGCCGCCCTGGCCAATCAGGCCACCGCCCTGGCCGCCGCCCACCGCCAGGTGCAGGAGCGCGAGGCGTTTTACCGCATCTTCGAGCAGAGCCCGGCCCTGATTTTGCTGCTGCGCGAGCCCGGCCACCGCATCGAGTACCACAACCCGGCCTTTCACCACGCCTTTGCCGGGCGCGAGCTGCTGGGCCGCTCCTTCTCCGAAGCCCTGCCCGAGCTGGTGCAGCTGGGCGTCGGAACGCGCCTCACCGCGGCCTTCACCGAGGGGCTGCCCGCCGTCGACGCGGAGCTGAGCCTGCCCGACCTGACCGACCCCGCCGCCCCGCCCCGGTTCTACACCTTCACCTACCAGGCTTACCGCGAAGGCGACCAAATCATGGGCGTCACCGTGTTCGGCACCGACGTCACCGAGCAGGTGCGCGCCCGCCAGGAGCAGGCCATCAGCCAGCGCCAAACCGCCACCCTGGCCGAGGAGCTGCTGCTGGCCAACCAGCGCCTGATTCGCACCAACGCCGACCTGAACGCCTTCACCTACACCGCCTCGCACGACCTGGGCGCCCCGCTGGCCAACCTGCAGGGCTTGTTCCTGGCCTTGCGCGAGGAGCTGCCGCCCGCCGTGCAGCGCGAGGAGGCGGTAGCGCCGCTGCTGCGCCTGATGCAGGGCGCGCTGGACCGCTTCCAGCGCACGCTGGCCGACCTGACCGATGTGATTCGCGACGACGCGGAGTTGCAGCAGCCGGCCGAAACCGTGGACCTGGCCGCCCTGCTCACCGACGTGCAGCTCGACCTGCAGCCGCTGCTGGCCGAAACCCAGCCGGCCCTGACGCTCGACGTGGCGGGCTGCCCGCGGCTGTGGTTTGCCCCCGGCCACCTGCGCAGCATCTGCTACAACCTGCTCAGCAACGCCCTCAAGTACCGCGACCCGGTCCGCCCCCTGCAGGTGCAGCTCACCTGCCGCTGCGAGGCCACGGCCGTGGTGCTGGAAGTGTGCGACAACGGCCTGGGCGTGTCGGCCGAGCAGCAGGCCCGGCTGTTTGGCTTGTTCCAGCGCCTGCACCCCCAGGTGCCCGGCTCCGGCGTTGGGCTCTACTCCGTCAAGAAAGTCGTGGACAACGCCGGCGGCAGCATCCGGGTGCGCAGCGAGGTGGGCGAGGGCACGTGCTTTACCATCTACCTGCCCCGCCATATGGCCGAGGTGCCCGCGGTTTCGTAAGCCACCTACTCTCGGCGCTCAGCACCCCTGCTTTTGCCGGCCAGCCGGCTAGGGGGCCAGGGGGCGTTGAGCGCCGAGAGTGTATGAATAGTTTTTTCAATATTAACCCTGCTGCCGGCCGACCCGTATGTCTAAGCTTTCCGCCGTTCTGCTTATTGACGATGACCCCGCCACCAACCACCTCAACGAGCGGCTGCTGCGCCGCCTGGACTTGGCCGACCACTACCTGTTGGCCAGCGACGGGGCCGCCGCCCTGCGCCAGCTGCAGCAGCTAGCCGCCGCCCAGCCGCTGCCCGGCCGGGTGCTCGTGCTGCTGGATTTGCTCATGCCCGGCATGGACGGCATGGGCTTCGCCGCCGCCGTGCGCCAGCTCCCGGCCGCGGTGCAAGGCGCGCTGGTTATTCTGGTGCACACCCTCAACATGAACTCCCACGACCTGGGCCGCCTCGACAGCCTGCCCATTGCCGGTCTGGTTAGCAAGCCTCTGACCGAGGAGAAGCTCGCCACCGTGCTGCAGCTGCATTTCGGCCACTGATTAACCTGAATGTGCCGCATGCCGCCGCTCAATCCCTATTTCTCACCGCTTTTCACTTTTCGCTGATGGAACCGCTCCCCGCTGTGCTATTGGTTGACGATGACGACACGGCCAACTTTCTGCACCACCGGCTGCTGCTGCGCCACCAGGCGGCCCACCGTGTCGAGGCCGTGCACTCGGGCGCCGAAGCCCTGGCTTGGCTAACGGCTACCACCGACCAGTTCAGCCCCACCCATCCGGCGCTGATACTGCTGGACATCAACATGCCCGACATGAACGGATATGGTGTGCTGGCAGCTTTCCAGCAGCTGCCTCCCGCCCGGCAAGCCAACGCCCGCTTTGTCATCGTCACCTCGTCCACCAACGCCCAGGACCTGCGGCGGCTGGCGCCGCTGCCCCTGCTCGGCGTGGTGCAAAAGCCCCTGACCGCGGAAAAGCTGTCCGATGTTCTGGCCTGGTACTGGCAGCCGCTTACCCGCCAGCCCCCCTTCGCCACCGCCGCAGATGGTCCCGTGGGTGGCACTCAAACCAGTACATTGCAGTCCTGACGGTCAGTTGGCGCGAATGGGGTATGGAACCCGCGGGGCGAGCAGTCCGTTGGTGAGTCGTCCCCACACCAGTAGGGCGCTGTTGTTGTCCGGAGTTGTAGCCCTTACGGTGTACGCGTGTCACTTCACCACATCATTTACCTGAGTACCCCCACGGTGGCCCTGCCTGAGGCTGCCATGCACGCCCTGTTGGCCCAGTCCCGCGCGCGCAACGAGCGCCGCGGCATCACCGGCCTGCTGCTCTATGGTCCTCGTCTGTACGTACAGCTGCTGGAAGGCGAATACGACACCATTCAGGCCCTCTACCAGCGGATTCTGGCCGACCCCCGCCACCACGGCCTCGTGAAGCTGGCCGACAAGGCCATTGCCGCCCGCAGCTGCCCCGACTGGGCCATGAGCGGGCAGCCGCTGCTGGCACCCGCGGCGCAGCTTGCCGGCTACCGGCCGCTCGATACTTTGGTGGTGCCCAGCCCGACGCAGGCCGGTGCCCTCGTGCTGGAATCTGCCCGCCAGCAGCTGCTTGCCCACCTCCATCCGCCCACGCCATAGGCCCCAGCAGGTGGCCCGCGCCCGGTTTTTTGTTTCGCCCGTTCAGGCGACACCGCAAGCCACCGGACAGCTAGCCTTGGCCATCCGAACTACCGCATAACACACGGGTCAAGGAATCCATCCCTTGGTTTTGGGTAGATGCTGCACTAAATGCCTTTACCGTTCTGCCCCGGCACCTGGCCCCCACCCGTTCGCCTTTGGCCTTGGCTAAAAGTTTGGTTCATTGGTTCAAAGGTTAATCGCTGATGTTACCAGTGGCCATTTTTTGCATGGCCATTGACAATGACAGTATGTTCTCACACGAGCAACCCTGCCTTGTGCGCATACTAATGGCCATGTGCGAACTATAAGGGGTGGCATGAGAGTAGGAACAGAAAGTATTGGTAGCGGAAAACTGCGCAGGCGGGGCGTCTCAGAATACGGGCGTTTTTTCGGCCCATTGGCCTCGCTAGTTTGAGCGGTTCTTGAGGCTAGTAAAAATGTCTCATATGCTGTTCTCACGAATCAACGGCTCGCTATCTTTGCCTTCGTTGACTTCCTGAGAATACCGCCTATGATTTTCGGCTACGCCCGCGTCAGTACCCCCGACCAGCAACTGCACCTGCAGACCGATGCCTTGCAGGCCTATGGGTGCGCCGAGGTGGCCCAGGAAAAAGTGTCGTCGGTCAAGGAGCGGCCAGCGCTCCAACACCTGCTGACCCGCCTGCGGCCGGGCGACACGCTCGTGGTCTGGAAGCTGGACCGGCTGGGCCGTTCGCTCAAAGACCTGGTCACGCTAGTGACGGGTTTTCAAGATAAGGGCATCCACTTCGTCAGCCTGCAGGACCACCTGGACACGACCACGGCCCAGGGCCGGCTCATGTTTAACCTATTTGCCTCGCTGGCCGAGTTTGAGCGCGACATTCTTCGCGAACGGACCCGAGCAGGACTGACGGCCGCCCGCGCCCGCGGCCGGCAGGGGGGCCGGCCGAAAGGGCTTTCCAAAGAGGCCTTGTCGAAAGCCCAGGCCGCGAAGACCCTTTATCTGCAGCAGGACAAGACCGTAGCGGAAATTGGCCAGCTGCTCGGGGTGGGCCGGGCCACCATTTACCGCTACCTCGCGCATTTGGGCGTCCCGATGGGCGGCAGTCCGGCCAGCCCGTAAGCGCCGCGTATGCCCGTTGAATTTCTCAGTGACGAGCAAGCCGCGCGTTACGGTCGGTACCACGCCGACCCCAGCCCCGAGCAGCTCACCCGGTTCTTCTACCTGAGTGCGGCCGATAAGCAGTTTCTGGCAGCGCGGCGCTTGCCCCATACCCGCCTGGGCTGCGCCGTGCAGTTGGGGACGCTGCGCTTTTTGGGCACCTTTCTGGTCGACCCGCTGCAGGTTCCCCCCGTGGTGGTGCAGATCCTGGCCAGCCAGCTCGGCCTGGCTGCTGAGCAGCTGGTACCCTACCGGGACCGGCTCAATACCGGCTACGAGCACCAGCCCCTGATTCAGGCCTACCTGCAGTACCACTCGTTTGACGGGCGGCAGGCCTTTCGGCTCACCCGCTGGCTCTACGCCCAGGTGGCCACCAGCACCGTGCGGCCGAGCGTGCTCTTCGATTTGGCGACTGCCCACCTGGTGGCCCAGCACGTGGTGCTGCCCGGCGTCACGGTGCTGGCCCGCCTGATTGCCCGGATCCGCGAGCGCACGGGGCGTCACCTCTACCGCCAGCTGCGTGCCCGCCTTAGCCCGGCCCAACAAGCGGCTTTGGAAGCGCTGCTGCAGGTGGAGCCGGGCGAGCGCCTCACCCCGCTGAAAGTCCTGCGCACGGCCCCCACCCGGGTTTCGGCACCCGCTTTGGTGGCCGCCCTGCGCCGCCTGGACCAGATTCGGGCCCTGGGCGTGAGCGAAGTGCCCGTGCAGGATTTGCCCGAAGCCCAGCTGGCGCGCCTGGCCCGGCACGCCCAGTCCGCTTGGGCCCAGACCCTGCTGCGCATGAGCGAGGAGCGCCGTCTGGCTACGCTGCTCGTGTTCGCCCAAACCCTCGAACGCACGGCCACGGACGACATTCTCGACCTGTTTGACGGGCTGATGGCCGCGCTGGCCTTGAGCGGGGAAACGACCCGCCGCCGCGAGCGCCTGCGCTCGCTCAAGGATTTGGACCAGGCGGCCCTGGTGCTGGAGCAGGCCGTGCGCCTGCTGCTCGACGAGGCCGTGCCGGACGCCGACCTGCGCCAGCACGTGCTGAAACGCTTCGGCCCGGATGCCCTACGGGAAGCGGCGGATGCCGTGCAGGAATTGGTCCGCAGTGACGAGGACCCGCTGGTGGAGGCGCTAAGCAGTCGTTACGCCACGGTGCGGCGCTTTCTGCCGGCGCTGCTGCGCGGCGTGGTATTCGAGGGCACGCCCGCGGCCAAGCCCCTGCTCGATGCCTGGTGCTTTCTGCAGACCCAGGAAACCGGCGGCCGGGGCTGCCCGAAGTGGGAAGCGGCCCCGCGCACGGTGGTGCCGCCCCGCTGGGCGCGGCGGGTGTTTCCCGCGAAAGGCCAGGTCCATCCGCCCGCCTACACGCTGTGCGTGATGGAGCGCCTGCACCAGGCGCTGCGCCGCCGCGACGTGTTCGTGCGCCGCAGCGAGCGCTACGGCGACCCGCGCGCCGAACTGCTGCGCGGCGAGGCCTGGGAGCAGGTTCGCGATTCCGTGGCTCGGGCCTTGGAGCGCTCCACCGACCCGCAGGTCGAACTGACCCGCTGGCAGCAGCAGTTGGCGGCGGCCTACACGGAGGTGAGCACGAACCTGCCGCACAACGCGGCCCTGCAGGTACTCGAGCAAGACGGGCAGCCCTACGTCGCGCTGAGCGCGCTGACGGCCCAAGGCGAGTCGGACCACATGCGTTCGCTGCGGGCCCAGCTGGCCCAGCGCCTGCCCCACGTCGAGCTGGCGGCCCTGCTGCTGGAGGTAGATGCCTTCACCGGCTTTGCGCGCGCCTTCACCCACGTGGCCGACGGCCAGCCGGCCGCCGCCGACGTGCCGCTCAGCCTCTGTGCCGTGCTGCTGGCGCAGGCCTGCAACATCGGCCTGAAAACCGTGGCCCGGCCCGAGGTGCCGGCCCTGACGCTGCCGCACCTCTCGTGGGTGCAGCAAAACTACCTGCGGGTGGAAACCCTGACGGCGGCCAACGCCCGGCTGGTCGACGCCCAGGCGCAGCTGCCCCTGGCCCAGGCCTGGGGCGGCGGGGAGGTGGCCTCGGCCGATGGCATGCGCTTCGTGGTGCCCGTCCGCACAATTCACGCGGGCTGGAACCGCAAATACTTTGGCTCGGAGCGCGGCGTGACCTACTACAACTTCACCAGCGACCAGTTCTCGGGCTTTCACGGCATCATCATTCCCGGCACCCTGCGCGACTCGCTCTTCATCCTGGCCGGGCTGCTGGAACAGCAAACGAGCCTGGACCCTAAGGAAATCATGGCCGATACGCACGGCTACAGCGACGTCGTGTTTGGGCTGTTCTCGCTGCTGGGCTACCGCTTTAGTCCCCGATTGGCCGACCTGCCGGACCAGCGGTTCTGGCGCCTGGAAAAAGAAGCGGACTACGGGCCCCTCAACGAGCTGAGCCGCCACGTAGCCAATGCCCGGCTCATCGCCGAGCACTGGGACGACATGCTGCGGCTGGCCGGCTCGCTCAAACTCGGCAAGGTCAAGGCTACGGCCGTGATGCGCACCTTGCAACGGGCCGGCTCGCTCTCCGGGCTGGGGCGGGCCGTGGCCGAAGTCGGGCGGGTCGAGAAAACGCTCCACCTGCTGGCTTACGTGCAGGACGAGGCCTACCGCCGGCGCATCTTGGTGCAGCTCAACCGGGGCGAGGGGCGCCATGCCGTGGCCCGGGCCGTGTTTCACGGCAAGAAGGGGGAACTGCGCCAGCGCTACCGCGAGGGCATGGAGGACCAGCTGGGCGCCCTCGGGCTGGTCGTCAACGCCCTGGTGCTGTGGAATACCCGCTATCTGCAACAGGCGCTGGAACAACACCAGGCCGTGGCCGAACCGCCGGAGCCGGGCGAGGTGGCCCGGCTCTCGCCCCTGCTGCACGAGCACATCAACATGCTCGGTCGCTACGATTTTACCTTGCCCGAGGGCATTGCGGCCGGCCAACTGCGGCCGCTACGCGACCCGACGAGCCTGGAAGAACAGCTCGCCCAACTGCCCTAACGGGAATTTCTGTTCTTACTCTTGTGCTACCCCAGTTATGAGCGCTTCGCTTAAATACGCTTCCGGGACCGGAAAAACCCGTTTACCTAAACTTGTACTGCA
>NZ_FQYN01000018.1 GCF_900141805.1 Hymenobacter daecheongensis DSM 21074
AAAATCGTTGAACGAGAGGAAATGACAATTGATAAGTGTGTTTGCGTAACCAAGGACTGTGAAGCTCACGAGTCGGATTGCTCCAGAAAGGAGGTGATCCAGCCGCACCTTCCGGTACGGCTACCTTGTTACGACTTAGCCCCAGTTACTTGTTCTACCCTAACTGGCTTCTGTGACGAGCACCAGCTTCAGGTCTACCAAACTTCCATGGCTTGACGGGCGGTGTGTACAAGGCCCGGGAACGTATTCACCGCGTCATTGCTGATACGCGATTACTAGTGATTCCAGCTTCACGGAGTCGAGTTGCAGACTCCGATCCGAACTGAGAACGGCTTTGTGAGATTGGCATCTGGTTGCCCAGTAGCGACCCTCTGTACCGTCCATTGTAGCACGTGTGTAGCCCTAGGCGTAAGGGCCATGATGACCTGACGTCGTCCCCGCCTTCCTCACTGCTTGCGCAGGCAGTCTGTTTAGAGTCCCCACCATCATGTGCTGGCAACTAAACATAGGGGTTGCGCTCGTTGCGGGACTTAACCCAACACCTCACGGCACGAGCTGACGACGGCCATGCAGCACCTTGCTTTGTGTCCCGAAGGAAAGGCTCATCTCTGAACCGGTCACGCGCATTCTAGCCTAGGTAAGGTTCCTCGCGTATCATCGAATTAAACCACATGCTCCACCACTTGTGCGGGCCCCCGTCAATTCCTTTGAGTTTCACTCTTGCGAGCGTACTCCCCAGGTGGGATACTTAACGCTTTCGCTAAGTCACAGACTGTGTATCGCCTGCAACGAGTATCCATCGTTTACGGCGTGGACTACCAGGGTATCTAATCCTGTTCGCTCCCCACGCTTTCGTGCCTCAGTGTCAGTACCAGCCTAGTCAGCTGCCTACGCAATCGGGGTTCTGGAAGATATCTATGCATTTCACCGCTACATCTTCCATTCCGCCAACCTCGTCTGGACTCAAGCCCTGTAGTATCCATGGCAGTTCTGCTGTTGAGCAGCAGGCTTTCACCACGGACTTGCAAGGCCACCTACGCACCCTTTAAACCCAATAAATCCGGACAACGCTTGCACCCTCCGTATTACCGCGGCTGCTGGCACGGAGTTAGCCGGTGCTTATTCCTCAGGTACCGTCAGTTTGGGACGCATCCCCTTTTTCTTCCCTGAGAAAAGCCGTTTACAACCCAGAAGGCCTTCATCCGGCACGCGGCATGGCTGGGTCAGCCTCTCGGCCATTGCCCAATATTCCCTACTGCTGCCTCCCGTAGGAGTCTGGCCCGTATCTCAGTGCCAGTGTGGGGGATCACCCTCTCAGGTCCCCTAAGCATCGTCGCCTTGGTGGGCCTCTACCCCGCCAACTAGCTAATGCTACGCAACCCCATCCGAAACCAATAAATCTTTAACCCCTGCGCGATGCCGCGCTGTGGTCTTATGCGGTATTAATCCGCCTTTCGGCGGGCTATCCCCCAGTTTCGGGTAGGTTGGTTACGCGTTACGCACCCGTGCGCCACTAGATGTATTGCTACACCCCGTTCGACTTGCATGTATTAGGCCTGCCGCTAGCGTTCATCCTGAGCCAGGATCAAACTCTCCATTGTATAAATTCCTACACTGTGGCGAACCACAGCTGATGTCGAGTGCTGATCCGACTCGTGTTAACGAGCTTCAAATCTTTTGTTACGCTTACTTCATCCCCTCTTAACAAGGCCATGAAGCTTACCAATTTGTCATTTCCAATCATTCAAAGAACATCTGTCCCACTCATTCAGCGGAACCCTGTCCGGACCTTAAGCCGGAGTACTTCTCTCTTCTTATTCCCCCTTCCGGTCGAAGCGGGCTGCAAAGGTACAAACCTTTTTACTAATCGCAAGAAAAAGTTGGAAGTCTTTTTCCTCTTGCGCAACCGCCTCGTGTAAGCGGGGTGCAAAGGTAACTAGCTTTTCGCTTTTTCCAAGACAAGCAGAAAATTTCTTTTCCGCTTTTCGGCGTTTCCGCCGCCTCAGACCCGCCTCCGATTGAAGCGGGCTGCAAAGGTACGAGTACTTTTTCCAGACTTCCTATTTCAGGCCAAAACTTTTTTTCGGGTGACTCCGCAGAGCCCTGTGCCGAAAAGAAGGCGAAATCCAGGAAACGTGCCCTACCGCGTTTCGGTTTGGGAGTGCAAAAGT
>NZ_FQYN01000014.1 GCF_900141805.1 Hymenobacter daecheongensis DSM 21074
GCTGCTTTTCGGTGGTCATGGCCGGCAGTTTTACAATTGCAAAAAGTAGGGGCTGCCCGCCTAGCCCTGGGGCGCGGCCGGCGTATTGCGCAGCTGCTTTAGCTCGGCGTATAGCGCAAGGGCTCGCCGCTGCTTGGCCGCTAGGTCGTCCTCGTCCACCGGCAAGCCGTGGGCACTTTGCAGCGCGTCAATCTCGAATTCTAACACGGCCAGCTCGTCGGTTGCGGCGTTGATTTTAGCTTGATTTTCCATGCCACAAGATACGAAAAAACGGCCGTATTACCTCAAAAACGCGGTTTTAAGGCCGCGAGAGTCGCGTATTTGCTACCCGTCCCTACCTGGCCGCCGAATACGCTGCTCTCGCGCCGCTCAGCTCACATTTTTGGGCCCTGGGTGCGGTCTTTCTTGGGAGCTGGGGCCTGTTCCACTGCGGGCGGGAGCTGCGGGCGGGGCGGCTCCGGCTGCACGGCGGGCTGCTGCGCCTGGGCGGGGGCTGGCACGGCCAGCGGCGGGCGCTGCTCGGTGGCCACCGACGGCTGCGCGGCCACTTGCTGCACCGCCTGGCGCTGCTGCGCGGCCTGCTGCTCCTGGATGGCCTGCACCCGTAGGGCCGCGCACTGCTCCGGGGTGCCGTGCTTCATGGTGTGGGCATAGCGGAAGGTTTCGGTCAGGGGCCGCTCGTAAGCAAATGCCTGGTCGAATGCCTGCTCTACCCGCTCCGAAAACTGCTTGCGCTCAAACCCGCCCTGCACCACCCCGCGCTGCGTGTCCTTGTGGTTGGTGAGCGGGCTGAGGTGAAACGGGTTTTTGCGGTCCAGCTCGCCGGACTTCTTGCGCTCGGTGTAGCGGGCTAAGTTCTCCGTCCGGCTGACGATGACGTGAACGTGGGCCTGCGGCCCCTCCTTCGCCTGGCCCCTGGCCACGTCGCCCACCTGCACCGCCCGGTCGGCCGGGCCGGTGCTGCGCTCGTGCTCCACCTTGGCGAAGTACACCAGGTCGCGGCCCTCGATGTCCTTCCCAAAATTGGCCGCGTACTGCTCCATCGCTGCCCGCGTGTAGGCGCGCAGCTTCTCCGGGTCGCTGCCAATATGGCGTAGCTCGGCCTGGCTGGGGGCAAGCACCACCTGGTAATACTTGTCGGCGTCGCGGTTCAGGTTGCGCTTGTTGCGGTCGAGCGTGGCCACTACCTCAGCGGCCGGTACGTCCTCGCGGTCGAGGCCGAACCACTGCCCTTGCACCTCCTTTTCCAAGTAGGCCACTAAGCCCTCGCAGCTGCCCGACCGTTGGGACAGGCCCGCCCCGGAGCTGGGTATCTTGGCCACCATTACGCGGGCTGGCTGGGGGGTGAAACGGGCGCACTGGCCGGGGCTGGCGCGGCCCCGGAAGCGGGGGCTGCCGGCGTCGGGTTCAGCGCCGCCGTGAGAATTTCCGGGACCAACGCCTGCCGCAACACGGCCAGCAGCGCCTTCTTCACCGGCTCTAATTGGGGGTCTTTCGCCACCGGGGCCGGGGCCTTCGCTTGGAAGGTTTTGGTCAGGGCAATAGGTTGAAGCCCCCGCAACAGCACCAGCTCTAGCCACTGCCGCAGCTCCTGCACCTGGGCGTCGCTCAGCTCGGCCGGGGCACTCGCGGCCGGCGCACTCAGCACCTTGTGGGCCTGCACCTCGGCCAGAATCGGCTTTAGGTACTGCTTCTCCTGCTCCCGGATAAATCCAATGGTGCGCTTGTCCAGTGCGTCGAGCTTGCCGCCGAGCTTGGCCAGTAGCGTAGTCAGGTCCGGGCCGGTGGGCTGCGTGGGGTCGGCCTTGGTCACGCGGAAATACTGCACCATCGTGGCCACCAGCTCGGGACTGGTCAGCTTGTACTCCTTCGCCAGTTGCCGGAAGCCCTCGTAAGCGGCCTCGTCGGCATTAATCGTCTTGAGCCTTGCACCCATGTTTACCTGCAAATTTTATTTGATAATCAGTTAGTTATCATACGAAAAGTGCAATCCGCATGTTTTCTTTCCCTTTTGTTAATTTTTAACCATCAGTCAGTCAGCAATTTACTGGCGAGCGGAACGGTATGGAGGGCGGCGAAGCCGACCGGAATAGCGTTCCTGCTCGCTTCTTAGCAGAACGAAATCGTTAGGGTACTCCCGCGCCGCCTGTTTACCCTGGGTCCGGCGAAGTGATAGGTTTTGTCAGTGAACAAGAGGGAAGAAAAGGACCGGCTGCCGTGTAACAAAGTAACAAGGTAACACGGCCTCTCTTCCCCTGCAAGCTGGTTAAACCGGCTTCTTTCAAGTCGGCTGGTTGGCTTATAATAGCTTTCCTTTCCGGCTAACTACGAGGTTTTATAAGTCGAACTAGGAGGTTTTATCAGTCCCCATTAGACCGGCTTTTTACCATTTGCTCGGGTCGGTTTCCTCTTCCGTTGTCGTGCTGATGGGGGCCTGCTCCGTGGTAGTTGGTTTTGCAATTGCAAAATCATCGGGCTGTTCCGGGGGTGTATCAGTTTTTGCAATTGCAAAATATTTCGGCTCCTGCGCGGCGTGTTCCCCGCCCACGATGGCCCGCACCTGCGCTTTGATGGCCCCGAAATTCTGGGCTACCTCGGCCGGGCTGGCGTCCTGGAACGGGGCAATTTTCACGGCCTTGCTGGGCTCCGCTCGGAACGTGGCGCGGAACTCCGGGCGGGGGCTCTCCACCACCAGGCCCGCGAACTCGCCCACCCCAAACCGCATCACCTGCTGGGCCTCCAACTTGTCGCGCTGCTGGATGCTCACCGACTCGCTGGTGTTGCTCGTGCGCGTCGTCGGCTTCAGCAAATTCCACTCGTTGGTTGCGCTGCTGCCCTCGGTTTTGGAGCGGTACTGCTTGTCGATTTTGCCGAACATTTTGCTCACCCGCTCGGCCGTGGCCGTGTTGGTGGTGCGGCCCCAAAACTGGTTTCCAAGGTTGGCCAAAATCATCTCCGATTCCTGCCGACTTGTCAGGGCCTCCATCTGGGCCACGTCCTGCACGGCGTACACCGTAGCTACTTTGTTGCTGCGGGCCGTGGCCGGAATCTGGGCAAAGTTGGGAATGAACAGCGTCGGCGCTTCGTCGAGCAGCACCAGGCTCGGCAAGCGCCCCTGCTGGTTGAGCCGCTTAATGGCCGTGGCTACGATGAGGGAAATGAGCGGGGAAAAGGTCGTGCTCAGGGCCGGGTCGTTGCCCACCACCAACACGCCCGGCGTGGCGGCCAGGTTCAGGTCAAGCGGCACCTGGTCGCCGCTCATCACCCAAAAAATCTCCGGCGTGTTGAGCACGGCCAGGTAGTTTTGAATGGTCGAGAACACCCCGGCTATGGTGTTTTCCGATTTGCTGGCGCTGGCAATCGAGGCAATCAGGCCGCGCACTTCCTCGTCTTGCTGCAAGGTGGCCAGCAGCTGCTCGGCGTCGCTCTCCAGTATCATGCTCACGGCGGCGGGCAAGCTGCACTGCGCGGGGTAGTTGCGGCGCAAGTACCAGATGCAGCCGGCCAGCAGCACCTCGCCCGACTGAATCCAGAAATTGCGCTGCTGCGCGGCCTTGGCGTCGAGGTTGGTAATGATGGTGGCCGCCGCCTCGCGGGCAAAGCTGGCGGTGGCCAGCAGTTCGGTGGCCAGCGGGTTTACCCGGTGGCTCCGGCTCAGGTCGGTAAAGTTGACGAAATAGGGCGTTACCGTGCTGCCCGCGTAGCTGCCGGCGACTTCCTCGGCCAGCGTGGGGAATTTGAAGTCATAGACTACCCCCGTTAGGCCCAACGCGCCGGCCTGCTGCAAAATGGGCTCAATAATCGACTTGCTCTTGCCGCTGCCCGCGCCGCCGGCTATGAAGGTGCCCCGGAAGGGGTTCCCTAAGCGCACGTTCGGGCCGCTGGTAGTGCGTAGGGTGAACGTGAGGGCCTGGGCTTCCCCTGCGGCCGTGGCTGCTTCCTGGGGGCCGGAAACGCTGCGGTACACGTTGAAGCCCAACCAGGCCAGCACAAGCCAAGTGGCCAGCCCGCTTACCCCTAGAAAACTGCCTGCGACGGTGGCCAGCAGAAACAGGCCCGCGAAGCGCACAAAGGACACCAGCCAGTCGTCCGGGGCCTCCCGCAAGCCAACCACCCGGTACAAGCCCCGCGACACCTGGGGCAGCGTCCGGTGCAGCAGCCGGGCCGCGAGTTGGGCAATAGCGGCGTAAACCAAGGCCCCGACGAGTTGGCCTAACCAGTAGAAAATCGTTGTCATGCCGGCAAGGTAAATGCTCCGGCGCTACGGTACGGCAGGGGCCTAAAATTAGCCTGAAACCGGGGTACAAGGTCGCACAAATAAGCTCAACAATGGGCGTTTATACCATTGATTACCAATTACATAGAGTTTATAAAATGCGCGCAAATTACTGGCTTCTAGGACTTGCTGTTTTTGCTTGGGCTGCGCCGCTCGCGCCGGCCGGCCGCCTCAACGAGCCCTAAATGCCTTTTCTCACGCGAAGCACAATTGTGTATTTTTTATTTGTACTCTATTTGCTATTTGAGAGGCTCGCAACTTATTGGATGACAATATCTTATACCCTCGAAACCCAACCTTTTATAAGTGTAGAGCATACCTTTTATAAGCGAAACCCAACCTTTTATAAGTCAGAATACCCTCGAAACCCAACCTTTTATAAGTCAAACCCCAACCTTTTATAAGTGAGTGCCAACCATTGAAACCAACTGTTTGCCGGATTAGTTGGGTTTGGCTACTTTTGCCCTTGTAACCAAGCCCCTATCTATGACCTCTGAGCTGGAAGTACGCCAACACAACGCGCTGACCAATGCCCGGTATGAGTACACCGAGACGCAAGCCAATATCTTCTTGGTGCTGCTCTCGAAGCTGCGGAAAGATGCCCCGGACGCTGTGTATCAGATAACGGTCCCCGAAATGGAGAAAGCAACGGGCCACCAGTACAACTACAAGCAGCTGCGCGAATCCACCAAGGAAATGATGGGCCGGGTCCACGAAATAAACACGCTGCACAACGGCCGCGAAGTGTTCCGGCAGCTCGTCTTATTCAAGCGGATTGATTACATCCTGGGGACCGGAATTATTGAGCTGGAATTTAACGAGTACGCTACTCAATACCTGTTCGACCTTAAAAACAACTTTACTTCTTTTCAGGTGCAAGCGGCTCTGAGCCTAACCAGCAAACACGCCAAGCGGGTTTATCAGATTTGCAGCCAGTGGAAGGATAAGGGCGAAACCAAAAAAACGGCTCTCATCGACCTAAAGAAAACCCTGGGCCTGGCCAACGATAAGGGCCGGGAAGAATACACCGATTTGGCTATGTTTAAGAAGAAAGTGCTCGACGTGGCCGTTAAGCAAATCAATGAAAAAACAGATTTGCTAATTGGCTATAAGCTCGAAAAAGTGGGCCGGGCCTTTAAAAACATCGTTTTCACGGTCAAGTCGCAAGCGGTGGCGCTGCCGCTGGCCTTCGGAGTGCTATCCGATGAGGCCCCCGGCCAGCCCGAGCAGCTGGCGGAGAAAGCCCGCCTTCTGCTTGACCAGCTTAACATCAAGACGCCGGCCCTCGTGGACCAGATTCTAGCCAGTCCTGCGCACGTTGCCGTCTGCATTAAGTTTGCCTACGACCTGAAAACGAATAAACACGATAAAGTCCATTCGCATTCTGGCCTGCTGCTCACCATGCTAGGGCTTAAGAAAGCTGGCGGTAAAGCCAGCAATGGGCCTCTGTTCGACAAACCTGCCAAAGCGCGCTAATTAGCTCTCCGGCTAGGAATTACAGGCAGGACCAGTATTTTTGACGGGCCTAGCTTCTCCTGAATGCGCTACCCGTTATCCTCGCTCGTCTGTTTACTGTTGGTGCTGGGCCTGGCTTCTGCTGCACCCGCGCAGACGTGGCAAATGCCCAACACCGACTTAGGGGTGCCTAAGCCGCAAGGGCCGCGCATTCCCACGCCGGGCAACTTGATGGAAGGCCAGCAGGCCCGCACCCGTGCGCAGAATCAGGCGGCGATGGACGAGGTGGAACGCTACAATGCGCAGCAGGCCCAACGCGACCAGCTCCTGGACGAAGCCCGGCAAGACATTGCCCAAATCGAGCGCCAGCGCCGCGAACAAGCCGAATTTAACGCCCAATTCGAGGCTCGCAACAAGCCCCAATACGAGGCCGGCTACCAGGTGCTGGCCGAAATGCTGGCCGGAAAGCGCCCGGCCAGTTTGCCGCTGGCCGTGTTCGTGGTCGAGAACAGCTACGCGGCCGGCGAGCTGAGCTACGCCGCCTTCAAGGCGGAGCTGGACGAGTTGGCCACCGTCTGCCGGGGCTTAGCCGGCACCGACACCAGCCCGACCGCCCGCTTTATGGCCCTGCACCGCTTGATGACCGACACCGTGCAGGTGAGCTACGCCGGCAAGGTCGTATCGCGGCACCTGCCCTATCGCTACGATTTCGAGGACTTCCGGGGCGAACAGGATTACCGCAAGATGTTCGTTACCAAACTTCTTCGCACCAATACCGGGCAGTGTCATTCGCTGCCCTTGCTCTACAAGATGCTGGCCGACCGGCTGGGGGTGAAAACGTACATCAGTATGGCCCCCAACCACACGTTTATCTCGGTCAAGGATGCGCGGGGGGGCCTTTACCGCTACGAAACGACCAACGGGCACTTCACCACCGATGCCTTTTACATGAGTTCCGGTTACATCAAGGCCGGGGCCCTGAAGCAGCGCACCTACTTGGACACGCTCACCCTACGCGAGAACCTGGCCTGCCAGCTCGTGGACCTGGCCAGCGGCTACGAGCACTACTACGGCTACGACGAGTTTGTGAAGAAATGCGCCGACCTGGCCCTGAAATACTATCCGCAAGGGATGCAGGCGCGGATTCTGGCCCACAACGTGGCCCTGGCCCGCTTCGTCAAGCCCTGGAAAGCGGCTGGCCAGCCTTCGCCGGCAGTGGCCCGCACCCTGCCCCAATTGCAGCCCTATATGGCTGAGGTGGAACGCTGGAACCGCGCCCTGGCCGAAGTCGGGTTTGAGGAAATGCCCAAAGAGCAATACGACCGCTGGCTTAACGCCCTGGAACAAGAAAAGGCGCGCCTGGCCAGCCAGCAGGCCGCGGCCCGCTTCGCCCCCACTGCCGCTAAATAACCTGCCCTAATGAAACACCCTTACCTGCTGCTCTGGTGCCTGGCCCTGCTCATACTCGGCGTGGGATGTTCGCGGCGGGTGCTGGTGCCCATTGAGCCGCTGGCCCTGCGCGTACCAGCCTATCACCTTGCCCCGGTAACGAGCCGGCCTGCTGCACCACTGCCGGGGCAGCTCGCGGGTATACCCATCCAGCCAGCCGCTCCGGCTGTGCCTGTGGCCCCAACGGCGGCCGACTTCTACGAACCGGCCTACCAAGAGCTAGCCAAGATGCTCGATGAGCGTTACCCGCTCAGTTTTAAGCGAGCTGTGTTCGTCACCGAAAACGCCTACTTCGACAACTGTCTGAGCTACGAGGAATTCAGCCAGCAAATCATGGGGTTAGCTACCGTGTGCCGCCTTCTGAAAGAGACTAACAACTCCTATTTTCTCTACGACCGCGACGACAAGGAGAACGTGGCCCGCAACGCCGCTATTTTCCTCATGATGAAGGATAGCACTCGTTTACGCAAAGGCAACACGCTTCCACCCTTTCGGTACGATTTCGAAGACTTCGATGGGGACGCCGACTGGCGCAAAATGTTTGTCAGCAAGCTACTAGTTACACACAAGGGCAATTGCCACTCGCTACCCTACCTCTACAAAATCCTGGCCGACGAAACCGGCGCACAAACCTGGCTGAGCCTAGCCCCCAACCATGTCTATCTCAAGCAGCACAATAAGAAAGATGGCTGGTACAACACGGAGCTAACCAGCTATACCTTTCCCATTGATGCCTGGCTCACGGCGTCGGGTTACATCAGTCGTGAAACTATCATCAGTGGCATCTACATGGACACGCTCACGGCCAAGCAAAACGTGGTGCTCTGCCTCGTGGACCTGGCCAAAGGTTACGAACGCAAGGTGGGTCGGGTGGCCGCCGAGCCATTTGTGAGCAAATGCGCGGCGCTTGCCTTGCAGCACTTCCCCCATTACATCAACGCGCAACTGCTGCAAGCCGAAAGCTTACGCCATAAATTCGAGCGGCAGACCGCGACGCCGGAAGCCCAACAGGTGTACGCTGCAATGGAAGCAGCCTATACGCGCATCTTTGATACCGGCTACCGCGAAATGCCCCCGCAGATGTACGCCGACTGGCTCCGTTCAGTGAACGACGAAAAACAGAAATACTTGAAAAAACCCTAAACACTAACTGCTTATGCGCTACCTCTACGCTTTTTCGCTGTTGCTGGCCCTGGGCCTCGGCCGCCCCGTTCACGCCCAACAGCCATTCGAGCGGTACGGGGTCAAAGTGAAAGTCGCCACGCTCAGCAACGGCCGGTTTCAGGAGTTTTTTACGAATGACAGTCTGCGCCGCATTGGTTCGGTGGTGTACGATACGCGCCTGCGCCGCGTGGCCTATCTGCTGCCGCCCGATTCGCTGGTGGGTCACGCCAAACCTGATATTACAAGCCGCTGGATGAGCCCCGACCCACTGGCCGAAAAATTCATGTATATCAGTCCTTACGCCTATGGCAACAATAACCCTGTGCGGTACATGGACCCCGATGGGCGCGAAATTATAGACACTAAAGGCAACCCGGTTAGCGTACACATCAACAAAAATGGGTCTGTTACGCTGGGTAGTAATGCCACTGCTGATACTCGCCGAGTAGTTAAGGCAATGGCTATGACCCCAACCGGCAGAGCCAGAATAGATGCTATCAACAAATCTGATATTGGTATTATATTCTATGTCAATGATAAAGAGGCACCAACAGGAAAAAAAATAGTGTTAGGTAGCACAACACCACCTCGTGACCCCAACAGTGGCATTGAAGGGAAAGAGCAAAAAGCAATAAGCATCTACACGGATAACATTGAAAAAGCTACTGCTGGAGAGACAAAGGATAAAACCCTAAAGGGGTTGACAATGGAACAAGCGATTGGAGCCGTTGCTTCTCATGAATCAGTTCATGGTGTAGATAAGCAGCAGATAGCTTTAGAAACCAGTAAGCCAACCCCAACCGAGACTGTGCGTGAAAAAAAGCCTGATGCTGTAGAAAGCCAAGTTGCAAATGACATTAGAAAAGGTAGACGCTAAAGCATGAGAAACATTGTTCTGCTATTCTTTCTAATTGCTTCTTACGCATGTAATGGGCAAGATTTCCACTGGCCGGTTCGGGTGGAGGTAGCCATACCCAAACCTATTTTCCTTCAACTAAAACAGTATGTTGAGCAAAAGGAAGGTTACAA
This sequence comes from Hymenobacter daecheongensis DSM 21074, assembly GCF_900141805.1. Classification (GTDB taxonomy): domain Bacteria; phylum Bacteroidota; class Bacteroidia; order Cytophagales; family Hymenobacteraceae; genus Hymenobacter; species Hymenobacter daecheongensis. Next base: position 9,374 of record NZ_FQYN01000014.1, read on the forward strand.
TGTAGTACCCGAGCAATTTACCCACTTGCCCGTCTATAATGTGCTAAAGCCTGCGCAAAAGACTTTTACAGATGGGATTTACTACTACACTTGCAGCGTACATGATTCAGGAAGGCTGTTCATTAACAATAAGGGAGGGGTTACTGTGTTAAGAAACACCTCCACAAAGGATATTTTGGAAGATTTTCAAGCGTATATCAAAGCCAACAAACTATCAGAGCATACTCAGGTCGAGTATTTGGCTGCTATATCAGCATTCCTAAGATTTACTCAAGAGCAGGGTGAATGATGCCCTCTGCACAGCAATGAGGGGTCTAATCCTTCTAAGCATTGCTTGCCATAATGTGTTGCCACGATGAAAGCATCGGTTACTTTATTACTGATGGTGGCCCCTTGGTTTTGCCAAGCGCAAACCTTTGCTTTCGCGGGTAAGGATGCGGTGAAGATGCCTGAGCATATCAAGGTGCAGATACGGCAGTACATTGAGAAACACGATGGTATCAGCCTAAAGACCTTCGGCGGCCAGTACGGGTATGTTCCCGTATTTAACGTTCTTGTCCCCACTCAGAAGCAGTTTGTGGATGGGATATATTATTTCACCTGGGGGGCACACGATTCGGGGCGGCTTTTCATCAATACAAAGGGAAAGTTGACGTTTCTACGAAACGGGTATGTAGCCACGATTCTAGCCGATTACAGTTCCTATCTCAACCAGCACCCCTTGCCCGAGAGCACTCAATTAGCCTACCTATCATCTATCACGGCCTTCATGAAGTTTCGCCACGCAGACCAACAGGCGTTGATTAAGAGCGGTGCTCTACAAGAACTGAAATAGGCCCTCCCCTACCGGCACGGAGCTGCTCGCATGTGCAATAGACTACATAAGTACTCCCTGGTGTTGTTGGCTTGCAGCTGGGCCCACTTGGCCTATGCCCAATCCCCGGCCCCGGCCAAACAGGCAACTGAATCAGCGGCCCTGTTACTTGGGACGTGGACCGTTTCCACGTCGAGCTACGAGAGCACTCACCGCGTCTCAAAGACCACGACCACGAAAAAAAGCGTTTCGGTCCACTGCAACGTCTGCCCGGAAATCACCTTTAAGGCGAATGGCACCGGCTACGTCACTACTGAAGGCGGCGATGAGGCCCTAAGCCACTTCCGGTGGCACGTCTCGCACGGCACCCTGTTGCTTACCAACGACAAGGCAGCGGGCAAAGCGACGGCGACCTTGGCCGATGGCTCCTACAATATTGTGCCCCTCACTGGCATACAGGGAGGTCCGGCCGTTGACCTGGTGGATAAGAGAAATACCCGGCAGCTGCTCGTAAAACTGGGAAGTTCCGATGAGGTGCCCGTCGAGGGCGGGTGGAGAAATGCCAACGGGACCGCTATTTTCTACCGCACGTTGGCCTTTAGCGACTTATCGGCCGTGTTTACCAGTGCTGGCGACACAATCTACCGGTTCCACTACGCGCTGGATTACCCAACCCGCACCCTTTGGCTACGGGATGCTTTTAACAAGAGGCGTTCGGCTAGAATCTTAAAAGCGGACCGAGACAGCCTCGTAGTTGACCAACTGTGGGACCTGAGCACCCCACAGCGCTTCTACCGGAGCCAGGTCAATAACCCGCGTTAGCGCGGGGCTACTTACCAAAGACGCGCTGCCAAAAGCTCTTGCGGGCTGGCTCATTCATGCGAGCGGCAATACCCTCGACCATCTGGGTCAGCTGCTCCACCTGCACCTGCAAGTCGCGGGGGCTGACCAGGGCCTGCCCGGTGGCCTCGGCCTGGCTTAGCTGGCCCTGGGCGAAGCCGCGCACGTCATCGTTGAGGTACTGACCTAAATTCTTGCCGGCGCGCTCGGCCGCTTTCTCGATAATGGACCGCGTTTCCCGCTCGACGCCGCGCACCGACCAAGTAACGGCCGTGCTGCTGACCGGCTTGGGGGGCCGACCGCCTTTTTTACCCGTCTTCCCTTCTATAAGACGCTCTTTTTCATCAACTTCACCCCCTGTCTTACTAGTAATGGTTTCAGTAAGACTGTTTTCAAGCGTTGTCTGACTATTTTCTGTTTCGGTAAGACTTGTTTCAGTCATTGTCTTACCATTTTGGGTTTCTGTCAGACGGGATTCGGGCTGCATGGTGGGAACGTCTTACGTGATGTATGACGCATAGATACGGCAAAAACGCCGGTCTTACACCACATCTTACCGCTTTCAATCCCTTGCCTTACCCTTGTTATAAACTTACTATCAACCAGTTGGATGCCGTTACTCTGTTTCTTCTTTTTGCTGGCTTGTTCCCTGTTGGTGCCGCACATTGCATCGGCGCAACGGCTTATTTCCGTTTGCGCGCCCGACACCAGTTTAGGGCGCTGGGTGGCCATTACGGAAAAACGGCTTATTCGGTACGCCGGGTGTGCTGAAGAAATAACTTGTCTGGAGTGTGCCACGGTGCCGGAGCAGCTGGGCGGGGTGGCCCTGACTGACTACTTCCGCCAGCAGCTGCCGCCGCTTCAGGTGCAGGCCCTCACGGGGATGGTGCTTCTAGACCTCAACCTGGACGCGGCCGGGGTCGTCTGCTGTCGAATCATTGACAACCTAACCGACCAACCCCATGCGCAAATCCGGGCGCTGCACCTCGACCAAGTAGTGGCCCGGATGCCTGCGTGGCGACCGGTGCGAGTGGATGGCCGGTCCGTCTCATCTTCTACGGCGCTTCGTTTAGTGTTTCGGGGTCAACAGGGCGTGAAAGCAGAGCCGTTTTTTCCTGGTGGCTTGCATCCGATGTTCACCGATACCAGTGGCTTGCGCCAGAGTGGCTGGACCTTCGTCACCCACCCTCGCGTCGTCTCGCTCGACGGGCAACCCGGCTACGTGGAATTTACTTTCAGCATCAGCGCAACCGGCATCATTCACTCCGTGACAACCACCCGTACTAATGCCTCGGCCGCCCAAGAGTCGGCGTGCCGCCGTGCGCTGGAGGGTGCCCAGCTGCAGCCCACTGCCGGGCCAACACGAGCCACGAGCAGCTACTACACATTTATCTTTCCCGGACGGTAGTCGCTTATAGTTTTGGACAGGAACGTACACCATTTACCATCTTTCTCCCCCGTACCCGCCAACTGGGCACCCATTCTTACATCAACCTATTGATTGCGAGCCATGCGCCACGTATTCCGCTTGCTTTTACTTGTGCCCACAATTGGATGGGCCCAAACCGGGGTAAGGAACCAGGGCCTGCATCCAGTTTACTTGAAGCAGCCGGTCGAGGTGTTAGTTCGGCTAAATAGGCCCGTGTCGAATGCCGAGCACCGCCTGATAATGGAGCAGCAGCTGGTGGCCCACCTGGACACATTCTCCCTGCAGGACCTGCTCAGTCATCCCGGCATCTACTTCGCCGCACTTTATAGCGGCCCGTCGCATAGAGGATACCAGCTGGCACCTCCTGTTACCCAAGGCAATGGCTTGTACCCGTTTACTAAGCAGCTGATTGTCGTTGAAAAGCTGGAACGTCCGCGTAAAGGCCGGTACTATACCCGATGGCAGCCAGCTGAAAACTACCACCGCTGGCTCGTGCGCCAGGATGCGTCTGATTTCGGCCCTTTTACTCCACCGAATACCCTGCCTGGGGTTGATTCGGTGCGGGTGCTATACGTGCTCAAACGTCAAAAGCAATAGCGCCTTGCTTGGCAGCTGGTTGCTTGTAACCTAGCCGCCTTAGTAAGAAACAGTAACCTTGCCTCGGCTTGTTTGCGTCTTCGTCAGGTCGGCCGCGTCGATGAGCACCTGGTTGAAATAGTTTATCCCCTCGTGCTGGTCAACGACTTCCTGGGAAACCAGCCAGTAAAACCGCTTTTCCTTGCTATCATACTCCATGCGGATGGTATCCACCGGCTTGATGTTCGGTTGAGCCTGCTCGGCAATGCGCAGCAGCTGGCAGTAGGAAAACGACAGGTCGATGGGCTGGTACTCGCTGGCCTTCGGGAACGTGAACGGGCTAATTATCTTATTGTGTCGGTCGATGGCCACCCCGTAGTGGTGCGTCGCTAGGCTGTCGGGTTTGAACTCGTAGTAGAAGAAGTACTTGGCCTTGCAATACTCCAGCGTCACGTCCCGGCGACCTGCTTTTTTGAAGCGGCTGAGCTGCTCCGGCATGACCATTTCCACCGCGTTGAAGTGCAGCTGCTGGTAGAATTTTGCACCGGCATAGCGCCGGATGCTGTCCTCGACCATGCGCTTGAGCTGCAGAACGATGGCGGGCGCTTGGGACATGGAAACCGGGTCATTTAACACCCCCCATTCCTTGGATTCGGTGCCCCCGTAGGCAAACTGATACATCGGGCACCGGTGGATATAGTCGGTATAGCCCCAATCCCCCCCGTAAGTAATCTTCTCCTGGTCGATGCACTGGGCAGCGGCGAACTGGGCAGAAGCGAGCAGCCCCACAAACACAATAGAACGAATTCCCATTTCTTACTAGTTGCAGCTGCTATAAAAGTAGCAATAATGCGCAGCTACAACCTGTCAAGGCGTATCCACCAACACTCGCTTTCTAGTTTGCTTTTCGGCCAGCTAGCGCCTTATCTTGTCCCCATGATAATGACCTCGCTTCACTTCTTGCTGCGCCTGGTGCTGGGCGCGCTGAACCTCGTGCTGGCCTACCTGGTGCAACCGCTGCCCAAGTGGCAAGTGCAGCTCGTGCGCGTGGCCGCCGTCGTCTCAACCAGCGCCGCCGTGGTCATGCTAGCTCAGGGCGCGAGCATCGGGCAGAGCCTGGCCCCGTTCTTCCTGCTGCTGGTGGCCTCGCGGCCACTGCCGGCGCGGGGGCGCTGGAAGTTTGGCGTCGTAATGGCCTGCCTGTTCCTGGTGGTGGGTGGCATTCCGCTTACCTGGTTGCAAGCGCACGGCCTGCTGTAACACCCGTTTTCTACTGGCTTCAAATAGCACAAAAGGGCACCCGGCCCCCTCGCAAGAGTAGGTCGGGTGTCTGGGTTTCGTCCCTTAACATAATGTAGCTTATACGCGGCCCCTCGGAATAACTACGCTTTTGGCCGCCCGGCGCGGCCGGTTGCCGGCGTGGTACTTTGCCGGGATAGCCGGGCCGCTTACGCCGAGTCGTAGCGTTGGCGCAGCTGCGCGCTGCACTCGGCCAGGCTCAGCTCCCCCGCGACGTAGCGTTGGTAAAGCCGCTGGCCGAACGGGCTCAGCGGGGGCAGGCCCTGCGCGGCGCCCAACGCCTGCGCTTCATCGAGCAACGCCTGGCGCTGGGCCGGGGTCTGCTCGGCGGGACCAAAACGCTCGTCTGCTGCCATGCTTAAACAAATAGGGGAAAACCGCCAACCGCTCGCGGGGGCTCGGCCTAGCATCAGGGGGATAAAATTACCCTAAGCTGCCGGGGCTTGGTTTTGCAATTGCAAAACCAAGCCCCGGCCTTCTGCCGGCGTGGCCCCGGCTCGTGGCTAGTCCTGGGGAATGTAGTCGCCGCTGGGCTCCAGTATCCACTCCAACGCGGCGGCTTTCGCCCGCACGGCCAGCAACTGCCGCTCGGCCAACTCCCGGCTTTTCTGGTGGCCGGCGTCGGGGTAGAGCTGGTGCAGCTGCTGGTGGCGCACCACCTCGTTTTCTAGCTGCTCGTCTTTGCGGTCCAGCGCCTCGACGTAGGCGTTTATTTCGGCTTCGGTTTTCATGGGATGCGGTTTTGCAATTGCAAAAGGGGTTACACGTCGATTTGAATGTACCGCTGGCGGGGCGGCTGGGTGGCCTGGTGCTCGGCTATCTCCTGCACGAACGCCCGGAGCTGGGCCACGCACACGGCGGCGGGTACTTCCGGGCCTGCGGGCGCTTCTTCTTCGGCCGCCTTGTCCTCAAAGCCAGGCACTGCTTCCACGAGTGGGGCGGGTTCTACGTGGGGGCCTTCGCCCGGTGCATACTTGGCGTAAGGGTCGTTGCTGGGGTACTGCGGGTACATTTCGCGCACGGCTGCCCCGATGTATGCTAGGTCAATTTCACCCAAAATATAGCGTTCGTAGAGCTGCACCGATTCGGCCGACGCTTGCCCGCCCGCCGTGGCTGACACACCAAGGGCAAACTGCACCGTGTCCAACCGCTGCGCGGGGGTCTGCTCGTTTTCGGAAAAAGAGGGCGTGTAGCTCATAGGGGCTTATTTCTCAAAGGAAAAGCGGCGCGCCGGCTGCGGGCCGAAGTCCTGGCAGATGCGCAGAAAGTGGCGGCTGTCGAACAGCTGGCCGTGGGAAAGCGTCAGGCTGGGCGGGAAATCAAAGTGCTCCTGCAACAGCGCCACGTCGAGCGGCTGGGTAAAGCCGTAGGTGCCCAACCCGTCGCGGTTGTACTGGAACTCGTCGCCGGTGGCCGGCTCGTAGCCCTGGGCCTTCAGAAAGTCGATGACGGGCTGCAAGTGGTCGGTGCGGTGGCCGCTGGGCGCACCGCTTGAAAGGAGCTGCTTTTCGGTGGTCATGGCCGGCAGTTTTACAATTGCAAAAAGTAGGGGCTGCCCGCCTAGCCCTGGGGCGCGGCCGGCGTATTGCGCAGCT
>NZ_FQYN01000013.1 GCF_900141805.1 Hymenobacter daecheongensis DSM 21074
AAAACCGCTTCCCACACGCCTTTTTGGGCCAGGCGACGGAAGCGACGACAGACGGAATTGGGCTTACCGAAACGCTCAGGCAGGTCCGCCCACGCGGCCCCAGTGCGCAAGAGCCACACCACGGCGTTGAAAAACAAGCGGTTGTCGGCTGCTGTCACGCCGCAATCCGTGGTTTTGCCCGGCAGCAGCGGCGCGACCAACCCCCATTGCCGGTCCGTGATTTCATGACGATGCATCTTCTCCTTGTAGTTTACCGAAAGGTAATTGTCCTCACGCTCTAGACTCGCTTTGGGAAAACGCATCGACAGTTGACACAAAAAGCGGCACCCGATTCGTCGGGTGCCGCTTTTTGTGTCAACTATAAAACGTAGCGGCTACTTCTTCTCCGCCACCTTCGTCTCAATGCTCAGCTCCTTGAGCTGAGCGCCGGAAATCACCGAGGGCGAGTCGATCATCACGTCGCGGCCGGAGTTGTTTTTGGGGAAGGCAATGAAGTCGCGGATGGAATCGGCGCCGCCGAAGAGGCTGCAGAGGCGGTCGAAGCCGAAGGCGATGCCGCCGTGGGGCGGCGCGCCGTACTCGAAAGCATCGAGCAGGAAGCCGAACTGGGCCTTGGCTTCCTCATCCGAAAAGCCCAGCAGCGAGAACATGCGGGCCTGCACGGCGCGGTCGTGGATGCGGATGGAGCCGCCGCCCACTTCTACGCCGTTTATCACCATATCATAGGCATTGGCCCGCACCTGCCCGATGGTTTCGGGATTGTCGAGCAGGGCCATATCTTCGGGTTTAGGCGAGGTGAACGGGTGGTGCATGGCGAAGTAGCGGCCCTCCTCCTCGATGTATTCGAGCAGCGGAAAATCGACCACCCACAGCGGCGAAAAGTCGTTTTTATCGCGCAGGCACAGGCGCTGGCCCATCTCCAGGCGTAGCTCCGACATGGCCTTGCGGGTTTTGTGAGCCGGGCCGGCCAGCACCAGCAGCAGGTCGCCGGGGTTGGCCCCCAGCGCCGCGCTCCACTTCTGCAGCTCTTCCGGCGAGTAGAACTTATCCACCGACGACTTCACGTTGCCGTCGGCATCCACGCGGGCGTAGACCAGGCCGGTAGCGCCCACTTGGGGCTTTTTCACGAACTCGGTTAGCTCGTCGAGCTGCTTGCGGGTGTAGTGGGCGCAGGTATGCGCGTTGATGCCCACTATCAGCTCGGCGTTGTCGAACACGGGGAAGCCCTGGCCTTTCACCACGTCGTTCAGCTCCACGAAGTGCATATCGAAGCGCGTGTCGGGCTTGTCGTTGCCGTAGAGGCGCATGGCATCGGCGTAGGTCATGCGGGGCAGCTTGCCGATGTCGAGGCCCTTCACCTCCTTAAACAGGTACTGCACCAGGCTCTCAAACGTGTTCAGGATGTCTTCCTGCTCCACGAAGGCCATTTCGCAGTCGATCTGGGTGAACTCGGGCTGGCGGTCGGCGCGCAGGTCCTCGTCGCGGAAACACTTCACGATCTGGAAGTAGCGGTCGAAGCCCGACACCATCAGCAGCTGCTTGAACGTCTGGGGCGACTGCGGCAGGGCATAAAACTCGCCGGGGTTCATGCGCGAGGGCACCACAAAGTCCCGGGCACCTTCGGGCGTGCTCTTGATGAGCACCGGGGTTTCGACTTCGATAAACTGCTGGCCATCCAGAAAGCGGCGCACGGCCTGGGCCATCTGGTGGCGCAGCATCAGATTCTGGCGCACGGGGTTGCGGCGCAGGTCGAGGTAGCGGTACTTCATCCGCAGGTCGTCGCCGCCGTCGGTTTCGTCTTCAATCAGGAAGGGCGGCAGCTTGGCCGGGTTGAGCACAGTGAGCTTTTCGACCCGGATTTCGATGTCGCCGGTGGGCAGCTTGTCGTTTTTGGAGTAGCGCTCGGCTACCTGGCCAGTCACGGAGAGCACGAATTCGCGGCCCAGGTGGCGGGCCTGCTCGCGCACTTCGGCGCTTTCCACGCCTTCTTCGAGGGCCAGCTGGGTGAGGCCGTACCGGTCGCGCAGCACAATCCAGGAGATGCCGCCCGCGTCGCGGGTGCGCTGCACCCAGCCGGTGAGCGTGACGGTTTGGCCAACGTGGTCGAGGCGAAGTTCGCCGCAGGTGTGGGTACGAAGCATAAGCGGAGGTAGTCAGGGGAAGAGGCCGGGGCCGGCCGCAAAGATAGGATTCATGGGCGGCCGCACCACACGCGCCGGGCGCGGGGGCCAAAATCGGCGGGGGAAGCGCCGGTTTCGGGCGTTTATTTGGCGGCGCGGCCAACTGCCGTCGCGCCAACTGCGTAGCTCAGACGCGCGGCCGGGCCAGCGGCCAACTTTGGCCCGGATTCTGCAATGCGCCTCCCCGACCCTGCTTTTTCGCCTTCTTTCTCCCTTCTTTTGCATATGAAACGTACCGCTCTCCTCGCCGCCGCCGCGCTGCTGACCTTCGCCACCGCCCAGGCGCAAACCACGCCGACCAAGGTCAAAACCAAATCGAAATCGGAGGCCACGGGCACCACGGTGAAAACCAAAACGGACGTAAATGCCGAGCCCGTCACGCTCAACGGTCCCATCAAGCGGGTAGAAACCCTGTCGGGCATCGACGTATTTCCGGACCCTAACTCGGGCACCATCTTCCTGAGCTTCACCCAGCAGTTTACCAAGCCCGGCACGCTGGTGATGACGGACTACAAAAACAAGGCGATTTACAGCACCGCCCTCGACCCGGCCAACAACACCGGCCAGCCCGTGGATCTGGGCCGCATTCCGGCCGGCACGTATATGGTAGAGGCCAAAACCGGCAATTACGTGTACTGGAAGAAGGTGCGCATCAAGTACCCTTCGGCCCCGGTATCGCGCAAGCGCCGCTAGCGCAGGCCCATTTTCAGCCTTTCTCACCTCCGAAATCCTTCTGGTTTCGGAGGTTTTTGTTTGGGGCCCGCGCCGGCCTGGGCGGCCGGGCGTTGGGCCGCTATTAGTACCTTGCCCCCGCAACTATGAAAACCAACCCGCTCCTTTTGCGCCTCGCCGCCCTGCTGCTGGTGCTCACGCTGGCCGCGTTCAGCAGCCCTAAGCTCACCAAAACCACTATCACCAAAAACCTGGCGGTGGGCGTGCCCCGCGGCTTTGTGCCCCTGCCCGATGATGGCATTGCGGCCAAATACCCCGCCGCTCGCCGCCCGCTGGCCGTGTTCACCGACCCCAGCGGCCGCATCGACTTCAGCGTGGCCCAGAAGCCGACCACTTTTAATGACCGCGACTACGGCCTGCTGCTGAAAATCTACAAGGCCAGCATTCAGAATATGTACTCCAAGGTGCAGTTTCTGGGCGAAGACATCCGCACCATCAATAAGCGCGACTTCATCATGCTAGAGTTCGTCTCGACGGTAAATGACACGCGGCGCGGCAGCAACTTGGCCCCCATCCGCAAGTACCAGCTGGTGCAGTATGCCATCCAGGGCGACCAGCTGTTCGTGTTCACCTTCGATGCCCCCGCCGACGAGCAGGCCCAGTGGCAACCCACCGCCCAAGCCGTGATGAAAAGCATTATGATGAAATGATTCTGATGTGCTGATTTTTTGATGTGCTGATGTGCTGATTGTTAGTTTTCAAAACCTGCTTACCTGCCTCTGTCAGCACATTCAGCAAATCAGCACACTAACACATTCAACCACATCAGCACATTAAAAAATCAGCACATCAACCCATGACCCTTTCCCTCTACTCCGACGAGCACTATATGCGGGAGGCGCTGAAGCAGGCGCGGTATGCGCTGGCGGAGGACGAAATTCCAATTGGGGCGGTGGTCGTGATGGATAAGCAGATCATTGCCCGCGCCTACAACCAGACCGAAAAGCTGCGCGACGTGACGGCCCACGCCGAGATGCTGGCCCTCACGGCGGCGGCTAACTTCGTGGGCAACAAGTACCTGGCCGACTGCACGCTCTACGTGACGGTGGAGCCCTGCGTGATGTGCGCGGGGGCCAGCTTCTGGGCCCAGGTGCAGCGCGTGGTGTATGGCGCCGCCGAGGAAAAACGCGGTTTCCGCCGCTACGGCAATCTTTTGCACCCGCGCACCGAGCTGGTCACGGGCATTTTGCCGGGCGAGTGCGCCGAGCTGATGCAGCAGTTCTTCCTGCGAAAGCGGAAATAATCTACTTTTGAGCGGCCCCGCGCCGGTGTGTGTAACCATGCACCGGCGCGGGGAGTTAGTACCTGAGTACTCACCCGTTTCCCTTTTCTTCCACTCCAATTCCCCAAGCTATGGCTTTCGAACTCCCAAAACTGCCCTACGATTACAGCGCCCTGGAGCCGCAGATTGATGCCCAGACGATGGAAATCCACCACGGCAAGCACCACCAGGCCTACGTTACGAACCTGAACAACGCCATTGCCGGCACCGATATGGAAGGCAAGAGCCTGGAAGAGCTGCTGCACAACATTGCGGCTGCTCCGGCTGCAGTGCGCAACAACGGCGGCGGCCACTGGAACCACTCCCTGTTCTGGACCATCCTCGGCCCCAACGGCGGCGGTGAGCCCACCGGAGCCGTGGGCGAAGCCATCACCAAGTCGTTCGGCTCCTACGAGAAATTCAAGGAAGAATTCACCAAAGCCGCCACCACGCGCTTCGGCTCGGGCTGGGCGTGGCTCTGCAAGCAGGCCGATGGCTCGATGCAGATCTGCTCGACGGCCAACCAGGACAACCCGCTGATGCCCGACACGGGCTGCAAAGGCATTCCGGTGCTGGGCCTCGACGTGTGGGAGCACGCCTACTACCTCAAATATCAGAACCGCCGCCCCGACTACATCGCGGCCTTCTACAACCTGATCAACTGGGACGAAGTAAACCGCCGCTTCAGCGAAACGAAGTAGCAGCAGCTATTTTTCCAGTAAAAAAAGCCCGCTCCGGTTCCGGAGCGGGCTTTTTGTTTGCGCCTTGCAGGCAGGTTCAGGCCGAGCCGGGCGGCTTGAGGTATCGCTGCAGCGCCTGCACGTACGTCTCGAAAGCGGTGACGCCCTGCGGGGTGATGGCGCAGCGGGTGAGCGGGTAGCTGCCGTTCATCTCGCGCGTCAGGGTCAGGTAGCCGGCGTCTTTGAGCTTGCCCAGCTGCACGCTCAGGTTGCCGGCGGTGGCGCCGGTTTTCTCCTTCAGAAACGTGAATTCGGCCTCACGCACACTCAGCAGCAGCGACATCACCGCTAGGCGCAGCTGGGAGTGCAGCAGCGGGTCGAGTTCCTCAAACGGCGCGGCCACGGCGGAAGCGAGCTTTGAGCAGATGCCCGGGAATGATGTAGCTCACCAGCACGGCGGCCGCTACCAGCAGCAGCTGCGTCGGAAACGGCACCAGGAAAGCCGCCGTGGCCAGCAGCCAGCACGCTGCCCCGCCATACACCAGCGGCCGAAACCGCAGCGCCCCGCCGCTCACAAACGTGCCCAGGCCATACAGCGCAATCAGCAGCGGGTAGGCCTGCTGCCAGCCGTAGCGCATGCCCACGCCCAGCACAATGATCAGCAGCACGCTGAAGCCGATCCATAGAAAGCTCATGAAGTCGCTGAGCGGGGTGCGGGCCGTGCGGCGCTTTTCCTGCCGGTAGTGGTAGATGCCCGACACCACGCCGCCCAGCGGCATCAGCGCCCAGGGCAGCCAGGGCTTGTCGAAGTGAGCGAGCAGCAGCATGTAGTGGGCCAGGCTGGCTACCATCACCAGCCAGCCCCAGAACAGCAGATCGAAGGAATTGTCGCTCAGGTCTTCTTTGGCGGCCTGAATCATCTGCTGGATGATAAGCAGGCTTTCGGGGCCGGTAAGCGGTTTTTCGGTGGTTTCCATGAAGGGAAGGAAAGAAGTATGAAGCGCGGTTGGCTTACAGGGAGGAAGTGAAAAACAGGTCAAAAAACGGATTGCAGCGCATTTCGGCGGCCGACAGCTGCGGGGCCGGCACCACGGCCAGAGCCGTCGGCTGCGGGCGCGGTGCGGTAGTGCCGGCTTCTGCAGCCCGGCCCCGCACTAGCGCGGCGGCTGCTTCCAGCCACGCCCCGCCCAGGCCGTGGCGCAGCCAGCCACTTAACGCAGGCGTATCAGCAGAGCTTGGCGAAGGATTCGGGAAAGCTTTCATGACGACAAACCAAAGGAAAAAGAAAGGACCGAAAGCAGGCCGCCTACGCCCGAGTGGCGGCGCGCAGCACAGCGCCGGGCAGCAGCAGCGCGGCAGCGGCACCGGCCGCCAGCAGCAGCATTTGGTCGGCGGGGGCGGGCAGGCGCAGGGCCATCGTGGCGAAAACCCAGGCGGCAGCCCCGCCAAAAATCAGGGTGCGGCGCTGTAGAATGCCACCGGCCACGAAGGTGCGCGTGCCCATGGCAAACAGAAGCAGCGGCAGCACTGTGGCCCAGCCCAGGCGCGGCACCAGCGCCGGCAACACGGCCAGCAGCACCCAAGTGGCCAGGCGCAGCAGCCGCACGGCCTCGCCCTGCCCCGAGCGCAGCTCCTGCCGCAGCCCCCGGTAGAAGTGAAACCCAAACGCCGCCAGTCCGGCTCCGGCCACGGCCACCCGGAAAGACAAACCCTCCAACTCCGGCGCTACGGCCTGCACGATGGCCGCCGTGCCCACGGCCGTGCCCCACAGCAGATAGTCGGTGGCATTAGTGGCCAGTTCCTGCGGCGTGATGGCCAGCGGATGGTCGGCGGCAGAAAGCTGGGCGGGCGAGAAAGTGGCGGGGGTTTGCATGGCGAAAAACAGTTGGGGTTGTGGATGACTGCTTGAACGATACAAACATAAACCACTTTACATTATAAACCAAACTATTCGGCAAACTTTATTTATAACCCCACGGCTCGCCCGAAAAAGGCCCGTAGCAGCGTTTCCGATTTTAGTTATCTTTGGCATTCCGGCCCTCATCACCGGAGTTGTGATTTGCCTTTTGCAGCTTTCTATGAACTGATTTACCGGACTGCCGGGCTGGTCCTGGCCTCCCTCCTTCCGCCGGGGGCGCGGCCACCTGGTGGCCCGACCGGCTCCCTGGCAGCTTCCCCGACTTGCCCGATTTCTCTTCCGCCAACTTCGCCTTCCCAAGGTAATCCGGCTCTCTCTTCAAACCCGGATTTCCTTTTTCCCACCCAACTCAACCTACCCTGCATGAGTACCAAGCTGCGCCTTATTGTATTGAGTTTCCTACAGTTCTTCATCTGGGGCTCGTGGCTGATAACCATTGGGGCATACTGGTTCCAGACCATGAAGTGGTCGGGAGCGGAGTTCGGGGCCATCTTCTCCACTATGGGCATCGCAGCCATCTTCATGCCCTCTTTAATGGGCATCGTGGCCGATAAGTGGGTGAATGCCGAGAAGCTTTTTGGTATCCTGCACATCCTGGGCGGCCTCGTGTTGTTCACCGTGCCCATGGTCTACAACCCGACGACCATGTTCTGGGTGATGCTGCTGAACATGATATTCTACATGCCCACGCTGGCTTTGGCCATTGCCGTTTCGTATTCGGTGCTCAAAAACAAGGGCGGCGACGTGGTGAAGGACTATCCGCCCATCCGGGTGTGGGGCACCATCGGCTTCATCGTGGCCATGTGGACGGTGAGTTTGCTGGGTATCGAGAAGTCGTCGAGCCAGTTCTATGTAGCGGCCGCGGCGGCTATTCTGCTGGGCTTCTACTCCTTCACGCTGCCTGCCTGCCCGCCGCCGTCGCGCAATGCGCCCACCCGCTCCTTCGTCGATGCGCTGGGCCTGAAGTCGTTTGCGCTGCTGCGCGATACCAAGATGGCCACGTTCTTTGTGTTTGCCCTGCTACTGGGCGCGGCTCTGCAGCTCACCAATGCTTACGGCGACACCTTCCTGCACGATTTCGACAAGGTGCCGGCCTACCAGGGCTCCCTGGCGGTGAAGTATCCGGCCATCATCATGTCCATCTCGCAGATTTCGGAAACGCTGTTTATCCTGGCCATTCCGTTTTTCCTGCGGCGCTTCGGCATCAAGCAGGTTATGTTTTTCAGCATGATTGCCTGGGTGTTGCGCTTCGGTCTGTTCGCCTACGGCAACCCCGGCTCGGGCCTCTGGATGATCATTCTCTCCTGCATCGTCTACGGTATGGCCTTCGACTTCTTCAACATCTCCGGCTCGCTGTTCGTCGAAACCCAGACCGACCCCAGCATCCGAGCCAGCGCTCAGGGGCTGTTTATGATGATGACCAACGGCTTTGGGGCCGTGCTGGGCAGCTCGCTGAGCGGCGTTATCATTCAGGAATACTTCACCCTGGCCGATGGCACCAAAGACTGGCATAGCATCTGGCTTTCCTTTGCCCTGTATTCGCTGGTCATTGCGGTGCTGTTCCTGCTGCTGTTCAAGCACAAGCACACCCAAGCCGTGGCCGTGGGCGAAGGCCACCCCGAGCAACTGCTGACCGTGGAGCAGGCGTAGGCCTGACCATTTCGGGCCGTTTAGCACAAAAAAGGTTTATAAATAGTCTACTTCTGGCAAATAAAAAATCCCGCTTTGCAGCCTGCAAAGCGGGATTTTTGTTGAAAAGCGCAGCAGGCTGCGGGCCGAAGCTTAGAACTGCTCGTCGGCAGCGAAGAAGAAGTCGCCTTCGATTTTGGCGTTGTCGTCGGAGTCGGAGCCGTGCACGGCGTTGGCTTCGATGCTCTTGGCGTATTTCTTCCGGATGGTGCCTTCGGCGGCCTGCTCGGGGTTGGTAGCGCCAATCAGGGTGCGGAAATCAGCCACGGCGTTGTCCTTCTCCAGGATGGCAGCCACAATCGGGCCTGACGACATGTACTTCACCAGGTCGCCGTAGAAGGGCCGCTCGGCGTGCACTTCGTAGAATTTGCCGGCGCGCTCGGCCGACAGATTGAGTTTCTTAAGCGCGACGATGCGGAAGCCCCCGGCCTCGATCATGCTCAGGATACCACCAATGTGGTTTTCCTGGGTTGCGTCGGGCTTAATCATCGTAAACGTGCGGTTCGTGGCCATGCGGAAAATAGTAAGGCTGAAAAATGAGAGGCTTGGGAAGGCGCAACTGTTCCAATTGCGGGCGCAAAAATAGGCGAATATTACCGGACAACTAAAAGCGCCGCCGCAAAACGCCGAAAACGCCGCCCTGCCCGCCCCTGCCGGCGGGGCCGCGGCCTCCAACACCGCGCTGCTACTCAGCCCTTCCCGAACCCAAACGCCCCTTGGGTTTGTTGGCACAACGCATATCTGGAGAATATTTCCGACTTTTGCCGCCTTGCTCCGGGCTTAACACCCCGAATTTCAGCCACCTATCAGTAGGCAATGTCCACCATCAGCGACCTGAAGGAGCTGCTCGCGCAGCCCCGGCAGATTTTCATCACCACCCACCACAAGCCCGATGCCGATGCCCTCGGCTCCTCGCTGGGCCTGGCGGGCTACCTGCGGAAGAAAGGCCACCACGTCACGGTGGTCACGCCCTCCGATTACCCCGATTTCCTGGCCTGGATGCCCGGCAACGACGAGGTTATCATTTATGATGCGCGGCGCAACGATGCGCAGGTCCGCGAAATCATTCGCACGGCGGAGGTCATTTTCTGCCTCGATTTCAGCTGCCTGGGCCGCATCAACGAGATGGGCGAGTACATCCGGCAGGCCCCCGGCACCAAGGTGCTCATCGACCACCACCTGGAGCCCGAGCAGTTCGCCGACCTCGACTTCTCGAACCCGAAAGCGGCGGCCACGGCCGAGCTGGTGTTCGAGGTAATCCGCGACCTGGGCGACCAGGATATGATTGACGTAGGCATGGGCGAAAGCCTGTACGCGGGCATCATGACCGATACAGGCTCCTTCCGCCACCCCAGCACCTCGCGCAACGTGCACCTCATCATTGCCGAGCTGCTGAATGCCGGCATCGACCTTTCCTCGGTGCATCGTCGCATCTACGATTCGCACTCCGAGATGCGCCTACGCTTTCTGGGCTTCGTGCTGAAGGATAAGCTGGTGGTGCTGCGCGAATACAACACGGCCTATATTGCCATTACCCAGGACGAGCTGCGCCAGTACCAGTCCAAAACCGGCGACACGGAAGGACTGGTGAACTTCGCGCTCAGCATTGAGGGCGTGGTGTTTGCCGCCGTGCTCATTGACCGCGGCCAGGCCGTGAAAATCTCCTTCCGCTCGGTGGGCGACTTCTCGGTGAACGAGTTTGCCCGCAAAAACTTCAACGGCGGCGGCCACCATAATGCGTCCGGCGGCATCAGCCACGAGCCGCTGGAAGCTACCGTGGAGCGCTTTCTGGCCCTGCTGCCCGAGTATCAGACCAAGCTTGTGACGGCTCCGCTAGCGGTTGCGCCGCCCGCGGCGTAACTTGCCCCAAAATCTCTTCCCCCAACTCTTCCTTTTTCATGCTTCTTCAACGCAATTTTCTGAGCCTAGCCCTGGCGGCCGGCGTTATGGGCCTAGCCTCCTGCAACAAAGGCGGCGGTGATTTCGCCAAAACGGCTTCCGGCATCGAGTACCAGGTTTTCAAAAACGAGGGCGGCAAGTACAGCAGCCGCGAGGTGGCCGCCACCGGCGACGACACCTACAAGACGCGCATGGGCAAAATTCTGGCCCTGAACGTGGAATACCGCACTTACAAAGATTCCGTGCTGTTCAACTCGCGCAAGCAGCAGGGCCTGCCAATGCGCATTGAGCTGCAGGACGTGAAGGTGAAAGGCGGCATTGAGGAAGCCATTGCCATGCTGCAGCCCGGCGACTCGGCCATCTTCCGCTTCAACGTGGATACCATTTTCGCCAAGTCGTTCAAGCAGCCCGTGCCGCCGTTTATGAAGCCCAAAGCGGCCAAGGATGCCAAAGCTGCTACTTCGTTCATGACGATGTATGTGAAGGCCGAGAAGCTGCAGACCCGCGAGGAGGCCACCGCCGACCAGCAGAAGCAGATGGAAGAGCAGCAGAAGAAGATGATGGCCTACGCGGAAACGCAGCTCAAAAAGGACGACATAATTCTGCAGGACTACATCAAGAAAAATAGCCTCACGGCCAAGAAAGACCCTTCGGGCATCTACTACGTGGTGACCAAGCCCGGCACCGGCGCTGTGCCCAAGCAGGGCCAGACGGTTTCGGTGCTGTATAAAGGCACGCTGCTCGACGGCAAGGTGTTCGACTCGTCGGAGAAGATGGGCAACAAGCCGATTGACTTCCCGCTGGGCGTGGGCCAGGTGATTCCGGGCTGGGACAAGGGCATTGCCCTGCTCAACAAAGGCACCAAGGCCACGCTGCTCATTCCCTCGTCGCTGGCCTACGGGCAGCGCGGCGCGGGCGCCGACATTCCGGCCGACGCGCCCCTGCGCTTCGACGTGGAACTGGTTGACGTAAAGTAGTCGTTAGCTTCTGAGTACAGGCCGTCGTATCCTGCGCCCTTGGGACGGGTACGACGGCCTTTTTTTTAGATAAAGCACTCCATGAAAAACCGCGTTTCGGGGCCGGCCTTCCGGCTTTTGCTCCTGCTATTGCTCGGCTCGGCCAGCTTGCTCACGGCCTGCAAAAAGGACTACGAGAAGATTGATGAAGCCCTCATCAAGAAATACATCGACGACAACAAGCTGACCGGAGCGCAGCGCCAGAACTCGGGCCTGTACTACGTGCCGGTATCGTCGGCGGCCAGCACGGTGCAGCCCAAAACCGGCCAGACCGTGTCGGTGCTCTACACCGGCCGCCTGCTCGACGGCACCGTGTTCGATGCCTCGTCGCGCAACGGCAACAAGCCGATTGAATTTTCGCTGGGCCGCGGCCGCGTTATTGCGGGCTGGGATGAAGGCATTGCCCTGATGCACAAGGGCGACAAAGCCATGCTGCTGATTCCGTCGGCGCTGGGCTACGGTAAGCCTGGCTCGCCGCCCACCATTCCGGCCAATAGCGTGCTGCAGTTTGAGGTGGAGCTGGTGGATGTGAAGTAAAACTCGGAGGCGTTGTCGCGCTTGGGCAGCCTATGCAACTCAAGCAGGCAGTTTTTCCTCTACTTAAGCATGAAGATGAACATTTCAACGAACCGACTGGCCCTCACGCGCCTGGTGGCGCTCCTGCTGGTACTGCTGCCGCTGCTATCGGCCTGCAAAAAGGAAAACGACTTTCAGAAGGAAGCGCGCGAGTACGAGGAGAAGCACAAGATTATCGATGAGGCCCTGATTCAGGGCTATTTCACTCGCAACGGCATTGCCAGCGGCAGCTACACCCGCCTGGAATCGGGCGTGTACCTCATTACGCTGGCCGAAGGCACCGGGGCTACCATCGTGGCCGGGCAGAAGGTGCAAACCAAATACACCGCCCGCTTTCTGAGCCAGGAGCTGAACGACGTGGTATTTGAAAACACCTATGACAACCGCACGCTCTGCAAGTGCGTCGAACTGATCGTGGATCAGAGCACGTCCATCATCAAAGGGCAGCACGAGGCGCTCAAAACCATGAAGCTGGGCGGGCGCAAGAAGATTTTTATCCCTTCCTACATGGCCTATGGCCGCGGGGGCTATGCCCAGTTGGGCGTGCTGCCTGATGAGCCCGTATGGCTCGACCTGGAAGTCACCAAAGTTCTCTGATCCGCTTGCGCGCTGCCGCTATGTCCCGCTTTTGCTCTTTCGCAGCCTTGGTCTGCCTGCTGCTGGCGGCTGCGTCGGCGGCCCACGCCGGCCACCGCGCCATGCCCACCGACACCGTGCGGCTGGCCAGCGGCGTGCGCTACGTAGTGCGGATGCCAGGCTCCGGCGCGCCGGCCCGCCCCGGCGACCGGATGGCGGTGCATTACACCGGCTTTCTGCCTGATGGCCGCATGTTCGACTCGTCGGCGGGCCAGGGCCGGCCGCTGCGGCTGCGTGTGGGCCGGGGCGAGGTTATCCGGGGCTGGGACGAGGTGCTGCTGCTGCTGCCGGCGGGCACCCGCGCCTGGGTTTCCATTCCGGCCGAGCAGGCCTATGGCAGCCGGGGCGTGCGCAACCCCGACGACGAGAGCCGCTTCCTGATTCCGCCGAATGCCAACCTGGTTTTTGAGCTGGAAGTAGTTCGAATTCGGTAGATGATGAAACGAAAAAAGGCCTCTCTACATCGGAGAGGCCTTTTTTGATTTCATCTGTTTAGGTGGTCATTCCTCGGCTGCGCTCGGAATGACGTGCTTTTGACCTCCCGTTTCTACTCAGCCAGCACTTCCGACAGCACGGCCAGGGAACGAATGTCGCCGAGCTTTTCGACGTGGAGCTGGTAGTAGCGGATGAGCACGGCCAGCAGCTCGCGGCGCACGCGGCCGTTGGGAATGGTGGTGCGCGTAGGGTCCAATAGCAGCTCATCGAAATAGTGGTCGAACTCGCGGAAGCGGAGCGCGACGGGGCCGGCCGTATCGGTGGCGGTGGCGGGTGCGGCGCCGGCGAAAGCCACCTGCGTGGTCACCTCGGCCCCGGTTTCGATGCCGAAGCCCAAGTAGCCGGCCAGCTGGAGCAGGAAGCTCAGGGCAAAGTTTTCGTAGCCTTCCGTCTGCTGATCGAAGGCCAGAATGGAGTCGTGCAGGAAGTTGAACAGGGGCTCGTTCTCCTCCTCTTCCAGCAGCGTGCGGCCCACTATTTCGGCCAGCACCAGCACCACGCTGCTCTTATACACATCGTAGGGCAGGCTGCTGAAGGGAATGGCGCACCGGTATTCCGACAGCCGCGTGATGCCGCCCTGCCGCGAAGTGTACGCCACCAGATCGAGCAGGGTGAAGGGCTGAAACAGCGCAATGCGGCCCGGCGGCTTGGCCTTGCGCACGCCGTTCACGATGTACGTCTGCAGCCCCAGCCGCTCGGTATACACGCGGGCAATGATGGACGTTTCGCGGTATTTGATGTAGCTCAGAACGATGCCCCGGGTTTTGATCAGCATAGGGTTTCAATTAAAAATTAAGAATTGAGAATTAAAAAGCCGGCGGTAATTTCGGAAACCTGAGCCGGCGGCGGCCCGACAGAATAACCGTTGAGCGGACATTTTTAATTTTTAATTCTCAATTTTTAATTGCCTCAGCGAGCTACCACCGCCACTTTGCTGATGCAGCCATTCTTGCCATCGGCATCCGACGACAGCACCAGATACACGCCCGACTGCACCTTGCGGCCGTTGTAGTCGGTCAGGTTCCAGACTACGGTGCCGCCATTGGGGCGCGTCTGATACACGAGCTTGCCGGTCACGTCCGTAATTTTCACGTAGCCGTTGTTGGCCAGACCCGAAATACCGACCTCGCCGCTGAAATCGGTGCGCACGGGGTTGGGCGAAACTTTAGCGCAGCTCACCTCGCCTTCCGTGACGGTGGCCGAGCCCCGGTACGCCACCACGCCGCCCGTGGTGGCCACGAATACTTCGCCGGTGCGGTTATTTATATCAATATCAACGATGTTGTTGGAGGGCAGCGGGCTGTTTTCGGTGGTGAAGTGCTGCAGTTCCTCGTCGCCATCTTCGTTGAACAGCCACAGGCCGCGGTCGGTGCCGAACCACTTGCGGTTGCCGCCATCCACGGCAATGGCGTGCACCACCTCATCGCGCAGCACCGGAAAGCCCGCGCTGATGCCGGTGCGCACGATGGGCGTGCGGAAATCCACGGTATTGCCGGCCAGCAGCGCCTGGCTGGGGTCGTTGTACACGGCCACGCCCTTGATGGTAGCGGCCCAGATGTCGCCTTTGCGGTCTTTCACCAGGTCATATATCTCGCCGGAGGGCAGGCCCGCCCCGCCCGAGAAGTGACGGGCAGTTTTGGTCTTGTCGTCGTAGCAGTCGATGCCGTTGCCGCCCAGCCGGGCCTGCGAAACCCAGGCGAAACCATTGTCGTCCAACACAATACGGTCCAGGTTTTCGGAGCCCGCGAAGTAGGCGGCGGTCCGCCAAGTATTGGCCCCAGGGCTGTAGATGTGCAGCCCCGGCAGCCCCGGCCGCTGGTGGCGGTTGACGACCCACACGCTGCCGCCCGCATCCACGGCCACATCCGTAACGCGCGTGTAGGCCGGATCGGTGGGGATGGCCGAGCGCAGCGGCGAGCCGGCCGTGCCCTGCGTGAACTGCGTGAATTTCCCCAAGCCCTTCCATTGCAGCACGCCGTCGCCGTAGGTGGCAATGTAGAGGGTGCCGTCCGGGGTGCGCACGCCGCGGGCCAGGTCCTTGATGTTGGGGTATTGGGCGCGGTCGGGGTAGTTTTCGGCCGTGAAATTGGTCCACTGGCCTTCCTTGTACTCGTAGAAGCCCGCCCGGTAGTCCTGCTGCACGTAGCGGTCCTGATAGCCGCCGCTGAAAATGTCCACGGTGTTGGTGCGGGCATCGGCCAGCACGCTAAATGAGCGGGCATTGGCCGGGGCATTGGTCACGAATTTCTCTACCTGCTGGCCGTTGGTGGTTTTCAGGAGCCCATTTTGAGAATCGGCAATGTAAAAAGCACCTTCCTTGTCCTGCAGAGCCATCTGGGGGTTGGGAATCTGAGCGACGGTGCCCAGTCGGCTAAGCGTATTGTCGGCCTTCAGCACCGACAAAATCCGGTCGCTCAGAATTTCGCTGGTAATGAGCAGACCTGCGGCCGAGGGCGTAAACTGCCGGTAGCGGTCGGCATACACCGAGAAAACAGGCTGCCAGCTCACGCCGCCGCAGTTGTAGCAGTACACATTGCTGTAATCGATGCCGGCATACACCCGGTCACCCAGCACGGCCAGCGTGCGAAACCGGGAGTTGGTGCGGCCCGTCGGGTCGGGTATGTCAATGGTCCAGCGGCGGTAGTCGAACAGGTTGTCGGTGAGGCGGCCGCGCATCAGGCCGTCGGCGGTGGCGGCGAATAGGCTGCCATTGGCTACGGCCGTAGCAAATACCGGCGTAGGCTGGCCGTTGCGGCCGATGTTGCCATAAGTGTCGCGCACTTCCAGCTTGCTCATATCGAACACCACCAGTCCGAAGCTGCAAGAGAGATAAGCCAGCCGGGAGTTGAAGAAAATATGGTAGACGATCTTGTTGCCGGTGAGCTGCTTGCGCAGAATATCCGTCACGTTCAGAATGGAGCCATCCTCGCGGATTACGTCCAGATTGCCGTTGTTGTAGGCAATCAGGGTTTGTTTGGTGGCAGCATCGTAGGCCAGCGTGCGCACGCCCACGTCGTGCAGACCGTCGCGGCGCGAGAGCAGCTGCGTAGTGTTCAGGGCTTTATCGTAGAAGAAAAAGGCATCCTCGGCGGCCACGTACACGCGCGGGCCGGTATCGGCCAGGGCGCGGGCGCGGTTGTTGGGCAGGTGCAGCTGCCAGTCGCCGAAGCCGGCGGTGCTCTGCGCCTGCGTAGTGGCGGCCGTCGCCGCAGTCAGGAGCAAGAAAGACAGGATGCCGGACCAGCGGCGGGCGCGTAGCAGAACACTCATGGGCACAGGATAGCAGCGGAATAAAAACCTGCGACGATAACGCCGGCCAGGTCAGTTTAGTGCTTGGCGGCGGCGCTCAGCGGCTCAGTTGTTTTCTCCCGCATACCGTCCAGAAAGCAGGGGCGGCAGCGGGCTTCGTAGGAGTCGGTTTCGCCGAGCAGAATCTTGCTTTCCGAGGCCGTGATGCGGAACGAGTAGGACGCAATTTCGCCGCAGCACACGCATACGGCGTGCACTTTGGTCACGTACTCGGCCACGGCCATCAGGGCGGGCATGGGGCCGAAGGGCTTGCCCAGAAAGTCCATATCGAGGCCGGCCACGATGACGCGGGTGCCGCGGTTGGCTAGCTGCACGCATACATCAATCAGCGATTCGTCAAAGAACTGGGCCTCATCCACGCCCACCACGTCGCAGGCGCCGGCCAGCAGCAGCATTTCCTGGGCAATGGGAATGGGCGTGGAGCGGATGCTGTTGGCGTTGTGCGACACCACATCCAGCGCGTGGTAGCGGGTATCGAGGGCGGGCTTGAAGATTTCGACCCGCTGGCGGGCAATCTTGGCGCGGTTGAGGCGGCGAATCAGCTCCTCCGTTTTGCCCGAAAACATGGAGCCGCAGACCACTTCAATCCAGCCCCGGCGGGCATTCATCTCGCGGCTGGTGCCGACGCGGGGTTCTATAAACACAAGACGGTCAGTTGGGAGTTGTCAGTTGCCGGTTGCCCGGCTTCCATCGGAACCTCTAAAGTACGGCTTTCGGCGGGGAGGGCCAAAGACGAAGCCGGAACGGCTGGTGGGCGGCCATTGCCAAAGCAACTGTCATCCTGAGCCTGCGAAGGACCTTATACCGGTGGAACAACTGCCGTAACAATGATTCGCTCTGTCGTGATAAGGTCCTTCGCAAGCTCAGGATGACAGTACCGTTTCCCAACTTCACCTTTCAGAACTTCCCTCCTACTCCTCATACCGCTGGTGCGGCAGCTTGGTGGCTTCGGGGGTTCGGCCTACCACGTCGCCTTCTACTAACCGCGTCTGGCAGGTGAGGCGCTCGTGGGGCAGCAGGCGGCCGGCGGCGCGGTAGCGCAACTCCGCGTCGGTGGGCGGCGTTAGGTGTTCGAGCCCGCTCAGCACGTCGAGGCGGCAGGTGGTGCAGCGGCCTTTGGCCCCGCAGGCGTGCATCCAGTCGTGGCCGGCGGCTTGCAGGGCGGCGAGTAAGGTAGCGCCGGCGGGTACGGAAAGCACGGCACCAGGCAGGTTTTGCACGGTCAGAGTGGGCATCTTTACCTAAATTGCCCGTTGAATCAGGCTTTCGATGAAAGACAAATATAGCCAACCCAAGCGCGAACAATACGGCCGCCGACTGGCCGCTCACCTCTGCGACCAGCATTTTGCCGCCCAGCCCACCGCCACCCTCGACGGGCCGGCCGTGCTCCGCTTCACGCCCATCCGGCAGGTTAATCTGTTTGTGGTGCAGCAGCTGCTGGCCCAATGGACCGGCGAAATGGCCCGCCTGCGCAGCCCCTATTTCGACTTCGAAGCCGAAGATGTGCGCCAGGCTCTCACGCAGTTTATGAACACCCTGTCGCGGCGCATCCGGCTGAGCCGGGAGGCCTTCGAGCCGCTGCTGGCCCGCGCCATCAGCGACACGCTGGGCGTGGTGATGGATTCGGCGCTGACGTTTGAGGAGAAGCTGCTGGGCGCGCAGCCCACCGCCACCCAGGAGCAGCTGCGCGAGCCGCTCCGCTACCTCGATATCGACAAGCCGCTGTTTCAGGGCTTCATCGACACGCTCACGCCGGGCACGCCGCTGGAGCGGGAGTTTTTGCTGAACCGCTTCCGGCTGTATCAGGAGGCCAACTACAAGAACCACCAGCCGCTGGAAAAGCTGATCGGCGAGTTCAGCGCCCTGCTCCCGATTACGGTGGCCGACCTATGGACCGATGGGCCGGTGGCCACGCCGCCAGCTCCGGTGCCGGCCGCCGCGCCGGTAGCCCCGGCCGCGCCCGCCGCGCCCGCCGCCGAAGCCGCCCCGCAGCCAGCCGAGTTGGAACCGGAACCCGCGCCGGTGCCGGCTCAAACGGCTCCAACAGCCGCAAAAGCAAAAGCAGAAGCAGTTCCGGAGCCCGTAGCACCTGCCGTTGCGCCGCCCCAGTTCACTATCCCGGCCCCGGCCACACCGTCGGCAGCGCCGGCCCCGGAGGCTACCGCCGTGACGCCGGAACCAGCACGCCGGCCGCTGAACGAAGCGGCTCCGAACGGGACCGTACCGCTCTACGAGAAGCTGAAAGCCGAGCACGCGGCCCCTGCTTCACTCAGCGAAACGCTGCGCCCGGAAAATACCGTCACCACGCTGGCCGACAAATCGGCTCCCAAGGTGGAGTCGTTGCGGGAGGCCATTTCCATTAATCAGCGCTTTAGCTTTATTAATGAGCTGTTTAACGGCGAGAATATGGAATACCACACCGCCATTCAGCACCTCGATTCGCTGCACAGCGCCGAGGCGGCCAAGCGCTACGTGACCCAGGAGCTAGCCGGCAAATACGGCTGGGTGCGCAAGGAAGAGCACATCAATAAGCTCCTGAAGCTGCTCGACCGTAAGTTCGCCTAAGTGCCGCCTCTCGTGCCTGCCTCCCTCCCGCTGTCGTCTGGACTCATGCTACGCTGGCGGCAGCTGCTGGTGGTGTATCTGTTGTGCGTGGGCGTGCTGGCTGGCAGCGCCTACACTATGTATGTGCACTACGATTTCTCGCACTCGCTCGACACGCGCAGCTACCTGAGCGTGGCGCGGGGCGAGTTTCGGGGCGTCAGCATTACGCGGCGCTACCGGGTAGTGGTGCCGGCCGTGGCGGCGGCCATAGCGTGGCCGCTGGAGCAGGTTTACGCCCGCATCTGGCCCCAGCGCGCCGCCACCGACTGGCCCCTGCGGCTGGCTTTCTACGTAGTCAATACCCTGATTCTGGCCCTGGCGGCGCTGTTTATGTTTCGCAGCTGCCTGCTGTACGGAGCCTCGCCGGGCGCGGCGGCGTTGGCCGTGGTGGCCGTGCTGTGCAGCCGCTGGGCCGTGTACATTGCCGGGCTGCCGCTGGTCGACAGCCTGTATATGCTGGTGTTTGCGCTGGCGTTTTATGGTGCAATCAGCGGCTCGGGGTGGGCGCTGGCGGCGTGCATTCTGCTGGGCCCGCAGGCCAAAGAGTCGTTCGTTTTTCTGGCCCCGTGGCTAGTGGTGTTTGGCCGCCGGGCCCTGCCCTGGCCGAAGCAATTGGCGCTACTCGCGCTGGCCGGGGCGCTGGCCTACGGCGTGCGCCACTGGATTGATGCGCAGGTGGGCGCGACCCCGCAGGAAAGCATGCACAATGCCTTGGACCATCTCAACAACCTCCTTTACTCGCTCCGGCGGCTGTTTTCGGTGAAGGGCGCGGGCGAAATCTTCAGCATCTTCGGCTTCTTCTGGCTGGTGCTGCTGGCTGGTTTGCGGGGCCGTTCCGCAGTTCCGGCCGGTCAGCCGGCACTTGGTCTGGCTGCGTGGGCGCTGGTGGCGGTAGTCGTGGTCCACATGCTGCTCTCCAGCGACTTGGGGCGCATGGGCTACCTGGCGGCCCCGGTTTTCGCGGCATCTTTTTCGCGGCAGCTCACCTGGCATCCGCTGTTTGCCTGGCTACGGCTCGGAGATAATGCCGTAGGGACGCGCACGGGGGCTAAAGGTTGAGCGAAGAAGCCGCATAGCGGCTTTGGATTGCTTGATGCACAATTCTCGTCTGTATTCTCGGCTTTTGTTGACCGATTGCCACGCTGCAGCTTGCCTTTAGGCTTACGGCTTGCTGCTTATTTTCGTGAGGTAGCGTGGGCCGAAGAATGTGGGGAAAGAGTCGAGGCGGGTTGTGCGGAAACCCTGGAGTAGCTCGGCGTTCTGGTCGCCGTATACGAGCTGGGCGCGGTCGAGGAGCCGGGGGCCGCCGAGGCAGTCGGTGAGAATGGGGCGGCCGGCCTGCTGCTGGGCCCGCAGCCATGCCCGCAGCCGCGCCGCCGACTGGCCGGGCCGCCGCACCAGCAGCGTGGGAGCCGGCAGCACGTTGGGTGGGCCGGTAGGACGGCCGGTGCGGTAGTGCAACTGGTTCAAGACCAGATTCGGGTTGTCGAGCAGAAACCAGGTGGCCGGCCGGGCCGGAATTTCGGTCAGCAGCCGGTCGGTATTGCTGAAGCGCAGAAAATAGCTTGGTCCCAGACCAAAAGCCAGGTTCCAGAGCAGCAGGGCCACACCCAGGGCTGCCAAAGCCCGGGCCGGCATCCAGCGCAGCCCGCTCCCGACCACGGCCACCAGCGCCGGCACCATCACCATAAACTCCGCATTGCCCTCCGAATACGCCGCGAAACCCAACTGGGCCAGCAAAATAAAGCCGTGCGTGCGCACCACGACCGCCCGAAAATCGGGACTGCTGCTGCCCAAATCCGGCTCCGCGCTACGTAGCGTGACCCGGTTACGGGAGGACTGCCAAGCGGCCCGCATGGCCCAGCCAGCCAGCCCGGCGCACACCACCGGCACCACCGCCAGCAGCGGGGCCGCCCGCAGCAGCGCGGGCATTGAGCCGTGTATTTGCAGAAACGTACGCACCAGATTGGCCACCGCCAGCAGCCCGCCGTGCGCCGAAAGGCTGCCGCCCGCGAGGCCCGCGTAGTAGTCGTGAAATACGAAGCGCCACAGCGCGGGCAGCGTGAGCGGCTCGTGCCAGGTGGGCAGCGCGGCCACGTAGGCGGCCGGCACCAGCAGCGCGGGCAGGCCGAAAAGCAGCACGGCGCGGATTTTTTTCGCCGCGTACCACCCCGTGCCCAGCAACAGGCCCAGCCACCAGAAAAAGTGAATCTGGTGAAACAGGCAGGCTACGGCAGCCCACACACCCGCCCACACCAGCCCGGCCGGGCGCGGCGCGGCGGCCAGCTGGTAGCGCGTCCAGCACCAGCTTCCCAGCAGCGAAAACAGTACCGGCAGCACGTAGGCTTCGTTTTCGGTGGCAAAGCGCAGCAGCCCAAAGCTGGCTCCCACTACCAGCACCCACGCCGCCCCGGTAGCCGGCGACAGGCGCAGCCGCTGCAGGATGCGGCCCAGCACCCACAGGCTGGCTCCGGCGGCCAGGGCATTCATCATTTTCAGCGCCGCCAGCGTATCCAGGTGCAGGCCCAGCAACTCCAAAAACCGCGTCCAGAGCAGGCCGGCGGGGTTGTAGAGCAGATGGTGCGGCAGCAGCAGCTCGTGCTGATGGCGCACGCAGGCCGCGTAGTACCAGGCATCCAGCGTAGAATTCTGCGTGGGCAGCAGCAGACTTATTAGAAGAATTGTGAGTGTTGGGTGTTGAATGTTGAATGCCGGATTATTCCACCACCGCACGCTTAGACGCATCATTCAACCTTTAAAATTCAACATTCAACACTATCTAACAAGGTCCTGTTTGCGGTAAGCATCAATGGCCAGTAGGATAAACAGCAGCGTGGTGAACGACCACAGCGAGGAGCCGCCGTAGCTGAACAGCGGCAGCGGAATGCCCACCACCGGGGCCAGCCCGATGGTCATGCCGATGTTGATGGCGAAGTGGAAGAAGATGACGCTGGCCACGCAGTAGCCATAAGTGCGCCCGAATACGGATTTCTGGCGCTCCGCCACGTAGAGCACCCGGCCCAGCAGGGCCATAAAGAGAATGATGACCACGGTGGTGCCCAGCCAGCCCCACTCCTCGCCCACGGTGCAGAAAATGAAGTCGGTGCTTTGCTCGGGCACGAAGTCGAACTTGGTTTGGGTGCCCTGCAGAAAGCCCTTGCCCACCAGCCCGCCCGAGCCGATGGCAATCTTGGACTGCGTCACGTTCCAGCCCACGCCCAGCGGGTCGGCCGAAGGGTTGATGAGCACCTCGATGCGCTTGCGCTGGTGGGGCTGCAGCACTTGGTTGAAGAAAAAATCGACCCCAAATACCATCCCGATGACCACCGCCCACACGCTGAGCGCCACCGGCAGATGGTGGCGCAACACCTTGGTATTGAATGCAAAAACTCCGACCAGAATCAGCGTGAAAGCCCCGATGAGCCAGACCTTGGGCACCAGCAGCGCTAGAATGAGAATGACACCCGCCGCGGCCAGAATAATAAGGATCAGCGGCGACATGCCCTCGCGGAAATACGCCAGCAAAAAGGCCGCAAACACCAGTGCCTGCCCGGTTTCATTGGCCGCAATGATGAGCAGCGGCGGCAACAGGGTGAGGCCGGCCAGCACCAGCTGGTCGCGGAAGTTCTGGTAGCGCAGGTTGATGCTGGCCATATAGCGCGACACGGCCAAAGCCGTGATAAACTTGGCAAACTCGGCCGGCTGCAGGCGCACCGGGCCCAGCTCCAGCCACGAGCGGGAACCCGCAATGGGCCGCGCAATGAAAGGCGTGATGATCAGCAGCATAATCATGGCCCCGTAGAGCACGAAGGCGAACGTGTCGTAGGCCTTGTAGTCGACCACCAGCAGCACCACGATGAGCACCAGCGCCGTGCCGATCCAGAGAATCTGCTTGAACCAGTTGTACTGCATCAACTCGGCGAAGCTCTGGCCGCTGAACAGGCCACCGGCCGGCGCGTCGGGCGAGTAGCTGGCCGCGTATACGCTCAGCCAGCCCAAGCCCAGCATGAGGGCATAGATGAGCACAGTGACCCAGTCGATGCTGCGGCTGTAACGAGCGGGAGAAGAGGCCATTTTAAACTATTGGGCAAAGATGCGGGAAATTCCAGCCGGCTGGTGTGGACAAAGGTATTGTCATGCTGAGCGCAGTCGAAG
The DNA here is from genome assembly GCF_900141805.1 of Hymenobacter daecheongensis DSM 21074. GTDB lineage: Bacteria > Bacteroidota > Bacteroidia > Cytophagales > Hymenobacteraceae > Hymenobacter > Hymenobacter daecheongensis. Next base: position 23,151 of record NZ_FQYN01000013.1, read on the forward strand.
CATCTCGCGTGCTGACGTTGAGTTACTAATCCTGTGTCAGCACGCGAGATGCTTCGACTGCGCTCAGCATGACGTTCTGTTAATCAATTAGATCAGTGCCGCACAATAAACCGCTCGGTGCCGGGGCCGATTAGCCAGTTTTCCCAGCGCGGATTGTTGACTTTGCCGCGCAGGTATTTTTCCATCAGCAGGGCGGCCATGGGGGCGGCGGAGCTGCCGCCGAAGCCGGCGTTTTCGATGAACACGGCAATGGCGATTTTGGGGTCGTCGGCGGGGGCGAAGGCGGCGAAGGTGGCGTGGTCGTCGCCGTGAGGGTTCTGCACGGTGCCGGTTTTGCCGGCCACGGCAATGCCGTAGCGGGCCAGGCTGGCATTGCTGCCGGTAGCGCCCCGGCCGCCGTCCACCACCGCGCACATGCCCGGAATCAGGGCTTCGAAGTGCTGCTGATCGACGGTGGTGATGTGACGCTGGGTGTATTCGGGCAATGGCCCGCCCTGCCCGATGCCGCGCACGAAATGGGGCGTGTAATAGTAGCCGCGGTTGGCAATGGTGGCCATCACATTGGCCATCTGCAGGCCCGTAATGCCGATTTCGCCCTGCCCGATGCTGAGCGAGTACACGGTTTTGAAATTCCAGTGGTGGTAGCCGCGCAGCTTATCGTAGAACTCTGGCGAGGGAATCAGACCCTTTTTCTCGCTGGCCATATCTACGCCCAGCTTGTTGCCCAGACCAAACGACATCACCTGCCGCCGCCACTCGGCCAGGCCCAGGCGGGCATCCTCAAACTTATTGGTGGAGCGCCCGCGCAGCACGCTGGCCCGCATCACCTGGTAGAAATACGGATTGCAGCTGTTCTTGATGGCGATGCTCAGGTTGCGCGGCGGCTCGTGGCGGTGGGTGCAGCGCACCAGCTTCCAGTTGCAGTCGAAGCCGGTTTCGGGCGTCACCACGCCCATCTGCAGGGCCACCAGCTCATTCACCAGCTTAAACACCGAGCCCGGCGGGTAGGTGGCCATCAGCGGGCGGTTGAACAGGGGCCGCTCGGGGTTGTTGAGCAGCTCCATGTAGCGGTTGCCCATTCCCTTGCCGCTCAGAATGGAGGGGTCGTAGAGCGGAGCCGATACCAGGGCCAGAATCTCGCCGGTTTTAGGGTCGAGGGCCACGATGGAGCCGCGCTTGCCGGCCATCAGCAGCTCGCCGTATTTCTGCAGCTCAATGTCGATGCTGGTGTGCAGGTCCTGGCCGGCCACCGAAAGCGTATCAAACTCGCCGTTGCGGAACGCGCCCTTCTCGATGCCGCGCACGTTCACCATGCGGTACTGCACGCCGCGGCGGCCCATCAGCTTCTGCTCATAATACGACTCCAGGCCCGTGATGCCCAGGTTGTCGCCGGGCTGGTACTTGGCGTATTTGGGCTTTTCCAGAAAGGCCGGCGTGATGGCACCCACGTAGCCCAGGGCGTGGGCCATGTTTTCGGTGCGGTACGAGCGGGCCATGCGGGCCTTGATGCTGAAGCCGGGAAAGTCGATCAGGTTGTCCTGAATGGCGGCCAGTTCGGGCGTGCTCAGGTTTTGCACCAGCGGCGAGGCCTTCACGCGGGAGTAGGCGCGGGCCGTTTTCAGGGCCGTGCGCAGCTCCTCCAGCGGCAGCTGCAGCAGCTGGCAGAAGCGGGCCGAGTCGAGCTGCTTCACCTCGCGCGGCACCACCATCAGGTCATACACGGGCGTATTCTGCACCAAGATCTGGCCGTTGCGGTCGTAGATCAGGCCGCGGTAGGGCACCTGCACCAGCCGCTGCAGCGTGTTGCGGTCGGCGGCCAGCTTGTAGCTGCCGTCGAGCACCTGGATGTAGAAAAGACGAACCCCAAATACCAGCGCCACCACCAGGAAGATGGCGTGTACCACGTATTTGCGGTCTTCGAGGTATTGCAAAGCAAGAAGAAACTGAGGATGAACACCCTACGGCCCACCGGCCGGATTTGCAAAGATAAGTGGTAGGTAGTGAGATAGTGAAATGGTGAGATGGTGAGTTTGATGTTCGGCCTGCGCAAGTGGCGCATTTGGCGCAATCTGAACATCAAACTCACCATCTCACTATTTCACTACCTCACTATCTCACCGCTTCCGCCGCGAGGGGAAAAACAGGAGCTGGATAATGAGCAGCGTGATACCCGTGAACAGGGTGCTGACCAGGATTTTGGCCAGCGTGAGGCCGAAGGTGCGGAAGCTGCCCAGTTCCAGCAGAAAGAATGCCGCGTGGTGCAGCACCACCAGCAGGCCCAGATACACCACAAACCACTGCCCGCCCATCTGGTGAATATTCACCGAATCGGCCGCGTCGTAGCCGTCGCGGGGGGTGAGCAGGCGCAGCACCCAGGGCCGCAGAAACGCCAGCAGCACCGCCGCCGCCGCGTGCACGCCGCCCGTGTCATAAAACAGATCCATGCTGAAGCCCAGCACGAAGCCCAGCAGCAGCTGCACCACAATGGGCGTGGTGATGGGTAAATACAGCAGAAACCCCAAGTAGAAGAAGCACCAGCCCACATCAAACAGCACCAGCTTGCTGATAATCAGCGTGTGCACGGCCACGTAGGCCGCCAGCCGCAACAGCTGAATCAGAACTACGCCCAGCTCTCTCATGGCCGCACCTGCTCCCCTTCCGGCTTCAGGCCCGCCTTTACTTCCAGGGTGTCGCGCTCCATTTTGGGCCGGCTCTTGATGACGTACACGTAGGTCAGCTTGGTAAAATCGACGGCCAGCCGCACGCGCACTGTCCAGAAATTCTTGTCCTGCTCCTTCACAAACGAATCGATGATGCCGATGCGCACCCCTTCGGGGAAAATGGCGTTGTAGCCGGACGTCACCACCGTGTCGCCGAGCACGAGCTTGTTCTGGCGCGGAATGTAGTCGAGCAATACGTGGGTGGCATCTTCGCCGGGCCACTTGATGCTGCCGAACGTGCCGTCGCGCAGAATCTTGGCCGAAATCGAGGTTTTGGAGTGCAGCACGGAAGTCACGGTGGCGTAATGCTCGCTGGTCACCTTCACCCGGCCCACCACGCCGGCGGCGGCCAGCACGCCCATGCCAGTCTGCACGCCATCAAGGCTGCCCACGTTGAGCGTTAGGTAGTTATCCACATTTCGGAGCGAATTGTTGATAACCCGGGCCGGAATCAGTGGATAATCCGGGTCGCGGGCCGGTAGCTGCCGCAGCCCGAGCAGCAACGAGTCGGGCCGGCCCGACTGCCGCAGACGGGCCTGGGTAGCGCTGTCGGGGCTGACGGGCAGCACCGCGGCCACCCGGCCGGCCGTATCGGCAGGGTAGAGCTGCTGGCGCAAGGCCGCGTTTTCGGCCACCAGCCCCTGGTTTATCTGCACCAGCCGGAAGTAGTCGTAGATGCGCGTGCGCAGGTCGAGCACCTGCCCCACGTAGGCATTGGAGGAGTTGAAAAACGCCGCCCCGTGGTAGTTACTGTTGCGAATCAGAAGCGTCAGACTCAGCACTTCCAGCAGCCCGAATACCAGCACACCCCGGTAGCGGAAAAGGAAAGCGAAGAGGTTACGCATGCTTCAATTAAAAATGAAGAATTAAAAATTAAGAATTGATACTCCTTCTATCCTCCGGTTCATTAGCCTCAAAGCCAATCGGCGTAAGCAAGAGCAATTTTTAATTCTTCATTCTCAATTTTTAATTGCTGACTACGTCAGCAAAACGCCTTTGAAAGCGGCCAGGTCGCTGATGGCTTTGCCGGTGCCGCGCACTACGGCCCGCAGCGGGTCATCGGCAATGTGGATGGGCAGCTTGGTTTTGGCGGCCAGGCGCTTGTCGAGGCCGCGCAGCAAAGCGCCGCCGCCGGTGAGGTGAATGCCGTTTTCGTAAATATCGGCCGACAGCTCGGGCGGGCTGATTTCCAGCGCCTTGAGCACGGCTTCCTCGATTTTGGCCACCGACTTGTCCAGGGCAATGGCAATTTCGGACGACGTGACCTTGATAACTTTCGGAATGCCGGTCATCAGGTCGCGGCCGCGCACCTCGAAGTCGGGCGGCGTATTTTCCAGCTCCGTGAGGGCCGCGCCCACTTCAATCTTGATGCGCTCAGCGCTCCGCTCCCCAATCAGCAGGTTGTGCTGCCGACGCATGTAGTCGAGAATATCCTGGTTGAACACGTCGCCGGCCGTCTTGATGGACTGGTCGCAGACGATACCCGACAGGGCAATAACCGCAATTTCGGTGGTGCCGCCCCCGATGTCGATAATCATCGAGCCCACGGGCTGCTCCACGTCGATGCCGATGCCAATGGCGGCAGCCATGGGTTCCTGAATCATCCAGACTTCCTTAGCTCCGGCGTGCTCGGCACTGTCGCGCACGGCCCGTTTTTCTACCTCCGTGATACCCGACGGAATGCAGATAACCATGCGGTGCGAGGGCTGAAACAGACGACGACGCGTATCGATCATCTTAATCATGCCCTTGATCATTTCCTCGGCGGCGTGGAAGTCGGCAATAACACCGTCTTTGAGCGGCCGAATGGTTTTTATGTTGTCGTGGGTCTTCTCGTGCATTTGCTGCGCTTGCCGGCCCACGGCAATTACTTTGTTCGTTGTGCGGTCTTTGGCAATGATGCTCGGCTCGTCCACCACGATGATGCCGTTGTGGATAATGAGCGTATTGGCCGTCCCCAGGTCAATGGCGATGTCGCTGGTAAGGAAGTTGAAGAAACCCATTGAGTAGCGGCAGGTTAGGAGAGAATGCGCGGGTTGAGTCCGTGCAAAGTGGGCGCAAAAGTACGCAAGTTTCGCCGAAGCGCAGCCGGTAGAATACGGGCCGAAGCGCTGTCCTTACGAGCGAAGCAAAGCAGCCCGTCCGCTGAAATGCGCGAAACTCCTTTTACCCGAAAGCCCTGACGTGGGGCATACGTCAGGGCTTTCTACGGCAGCAAGGGCAGCGGCAGCGGCCGATTTATGACTTGCGCTGGGAGTTGGCCAGCTTAGCCTCCAGCTCCCGGTTGCGGGCCTGCAGCTGCCGCGTGCGCCTGAAAGTGAGGAGCTGGCCCACGCTGCCCAGCAAAAAACCGCCGATCAGCAGCGTGAAGCCGGTAGCAGCGCTGCTCAGATGCCCGATCCGGACAACTGCGCCGGCAATGACCAGCAGCGCCCCCACAGTATACAGAAGCGTTTCAAATCGGATGGGTTTCATAGCAGGCAGCAGCTTGGGGTAAGAACAGTGGTTTGAACAGACAAGATACTTTATCCATTCAACTCACGCTTTGGCCCCAGATTTTAGTGTTTGAAGTGGCGCACGCCGGTCATCACCATGGCCATGCCCAGCTCGTCGCAGGCCGCTACGCTGTCGGCATCTTTGATGGAGCCACCGGGCTGCACCACGGCCCGGATGCCGGCCGCGCCGGCAATTTCCACGCAGTCGGGGAAGGGAAAAAAGGCGTCGGAGGCCATCACGGCGCCGTGCAGGTCGAAGCCGAAGGCGCGGGCCTTCTCAATGGCCTGGCGCAGGGCATCTACCCGCGAGGTCTGGCCCACGCCGGAGGCCAGCAGCTGGCCGGCCCGCGCCAGCACAATGGTGTTACTCTTGGTGTGCTTGCAGATTTTGGCCGCAAACACCAGCGCCTCGGTTTCCTGGTCCGTCGGCGCCGATTTGGTCACGACCTTAAAGTCGACAGCAGTTTCGGTCCGGCGGTCGAAGTCCTGCTCGATAGTACCGTTGAGCAGGGTCTTGATTTGCTTTTTAGGAAATTCGACGGGCTTCTGACGCAGTAGAATCCGGTTTTTCTTGCTTTGCAGCAGCGGCAGCGCGGCTGGCTCAAACTCGGGCGCGATGAGCACCTCGAAAAACAGCTTGTTCAGCTCCTGGGCCGTGGCCTCATCTACCGGCCGGTTCACGATAATCACGCCCCCGAAGGCCGAAACCGGGTCGCAGGCCAGCGCGTGGGCGTAAGCTTCGGCCAGCGTAGCGGCCTGGGCCACGCCGCAGGCGTTGGTGTGCTTGAGAATAGCGCAGGCGGGCTCACCGTCCTGAAATTCCTGCATCAGCAGCACGGCCGCGTCCACGTCCACGAGGTTGTTGTAGCTGAGCTGCTTGCCGTGGAGCTGGTCAAACAGCGCGTTCAAATCGCCGTGGAAGGTGCCGGCCTGATGGGGGTTTTCGCCGTAGCGCAATGGGAATTCTGAATTCTGAATTTTGAATTCTGAATTGCTATTGTTCAGGTAGTTGAAAATGGCCATGTCGTATTTTGAGGTGACCTCGAAGGCGGCGGCGGCGTAGCGGCGGCGGTCTTCCAGGTCGGTAGCGCCATTCTTTTCGCGCAGCAGCTCGGTTACGGCCGCGTACTGGTCGCGGCTGCTGACCACCAGCACGTCGCGGTAGTTTTTGGCGGCGGCCCGCAGCAGCGAAATCCCGCCAATGTCGATTTTCTCGATAATGTCTTCCTCAGCCGCCTCGGAGGCTACGGTTTCCTCGAAAGGGTATAGATCCACAATCACCAGGTCGATGGGCGGAATGTCGTGCTGGGCGGCTTCGGCCAGGTCGCCGGCCTCGTGGCGGCGGTGCAGAATACCGCCGAACACTTTGGGGTGCAGCGTTTTGACCCGCCCGCCGAACACGGCCGGAAAGCCCGTCAGGCTTTCTACGGCCGTAACTTCGGCCCCCTGCTGCTCCAGAAACTGCTGGGTGCCGCCCGTGGAATAGAGCTTCACGCCATGCTCCTGCAGCAGCGCCACCAGCGGCTCCAAACGGTCTTTGTAATAGACGGAAACGAGGGCGGAGCGGATGGGCTGCGACATGGCACGAAGGGGTTGGGCTGAACGATTTGGACGCACGAAGGTAGGCACCCCGCCGCCGCGCCCGCAACCCCTCACGTTACCGAATTGTTATGCTGCTACCATCGCTGCAGCTCCGCCGTACGTAAGAGACTCCTCGCGCCTGACGGTTTTTATTCCAAAAGAGCTGGCAGCCAAGTTTCCGTTTTTTTCCTGCTTCGCTCATGTCGCTGCTCACCTATTCTGCCCCCGGCTCCGCGCCCGAAACGCCGGCCACGCCTTCTGATTCTACGTACCCTCGCCCCTCGCCGACTCCCGAAGCCGCGGCGGCGGCGCTGGCCGGCCGCCTGGCCGCCGCCGCGGCCCAAACCGACCAGGAAGGCGGCTTTCCCACGGCTGAGTTTGGGTGGCTGCGCGAGGCCGGCCTGTTCACGGCCCCGCTGGCCGCAGTGCTGGGCGGCGCCGACCTGATGGCGCCAGCCCACACTCTGACCATGCTGCGCACCTTGCGGCACATCGGGCGGGGCAATCTGGCCGTGGGGCGGGTGTATGAAGGCCACCTGAATGCCCTGCAGCTGGCCCAGCGCTACGGCCAGCCGGCGCAGGTGCGGCGCTGGGCGCAGGCGGCGCGGGCCGGGCATCTGTTCGGCGTCTGGAATACGCAGGCGCACGATGGCGTGCATCTGGAGCCGCTGCCCAACGGGCGCTTTCGGCTGCGGGGCAGCAAAACCTTCGGCTCCGGAGCCGGCCACCTCACCCGCCCACTCATCACCGGGACGTTGCCCGAAGGCGGCTGGCAAATGTTCATTCTGCCTACCGACGAGCAGCCCGCCACCCTGGATGCCTCGTTCTGGAAGCCGCTGGGCATGCGGGCCACCGCCAGCTTCCGCGTAGACCTGACAGGCGCGGAAATTGGACCCGACGATCTGCTGGGCCAGCCCGGCGACTACTACCAGCAGCCCGCGTTCAGCGGCGGAGCCATTCGCTTCGCGGCCGTGCAGCTGGGCGGGGCCGAGGCCGTGTTCGACGAAACCCGCCGCTTTCTGCGCGAGCTGAACCGCCTCGACGACCCCTACCAAAAAATGCGCCTGGGCGAAATGGCTATGCTGGTGGAAAGCGGCAACCTCTGGCTGCGCGGGGCCGCCGAGCACGCCGCGCGCCCCACTGCCACCACCGATGCTGAGGCCACCGTGGCCTACGCCAACCTGGTACGCACGGCCATTGAGGAAATCTGCCTGCGGGTGCTGCCGCTGGCCGAGCGGTGCGTGGGGGCCCGCGGCCTGCTGCGCCCCGAGCCCTTCGAGCGCCTGCACCGCGACCTGACCCACTACCTGCGCCAGCCCGCCCCCGATGCCGCCATCGCCGATGCCGGCCGTTTCGTATTGCAACAACCTACCCCTGCCTATGCTCTCTGGAATGCCTGACACCGCCGCTCTTCATTTTGCTGAATTTCCCCTTCAACCCGCCGATTTTACGGCTTCATTAGGCGCTACAGTCGTGGTGGCCCCGCATCCCGATGATGAATCGTTGGGCTGCGGCGGGCTGCTGGCACTGCTGCGCCGGGCCGGGCAGCCGGTGCATACGGTGTTGGTAAGTGATGGGACGATGTCGCACCCCAATTCGCTCCGGTTTCCGGCCCCGGCCCGCCGGGCGCTGCGGGAGGCCGAACTGCGGGAGGCACTGGAAATTTTAGGAGTTGAAACCGCTCAGACGCTGCATATGGGCCTGCCCGATGGTGCCGTGCCCACGGCTAAAGCCACTGGCTTCGCGGCGGCCGTGGAGCAGCTTTCGGCTTACCTGGAAGCTCACCAGCCCCAAACCCTGCTGGTGCCCTGGCGGCGCGACCCGCACCCCGACCACCGCGCCACCAGCCAGCTGGTACACGCGGCCTGCGCCCGCCTCACCGCGTCCCCGCGCCTGCTAGAGTACGTGGTGTGGGCCTGGGAACGGGCCGACCCCGCTGAGCTGCCCCAGCCCAGCGAGGTGCGCGGCTGGCGCCTGGATATTTCATCGGTAGTAGCATTAAAGCAGCAGGCAATTGCCGCTCACCGCTCCCAGCTGCTGCCCATCATCGACGACGACCCAGCCGGCTTTCAGCTCTCGGAAGGTATGCTGGCCCACTTCGCGCAGCCATTTGAGGTGTATCTGGAAGCCGTATAGCATCGGGCATTGCTCTGTCCATTCCAACTTTTTCCCATGAACGAAAACCAGCCCAATACTCTTCCGCCCAGCTATTTCGACGAAGTATACCGCGCCAATCAGGACCCGTGGAATTTTGAAACCAGTGCCTATGAGCGGGAGAAATACGCCACCACGATGGCCGCGCTGACCAAGCCGCAGTACGAGCACGCATTCGAAATTGGCTGCTCGCTGGGCGTGCTTACTGAGCAGCTGGCTCCGCGCTGCGGCCATTTGCTGGCCATTGATGTGGCCGAGGCGCCGCTGCTACGGGCCCAGGAGCGGTGCCGACATTTGCCCCAGGTAGAGTTTCAGCAACGCCGGCTGCCCGAGGAATTTCCGGCCGGCCAGCACTTCAATTTGATTGTGCTGTCGGAGGTAGGCTACTATTGGGCCCTGCCTGATCTGAAGCGATCCGCTGCCTTGTTGCTGGAAGCGCTCAATCCCGGCGGTCAGCTGCTGCTGGTGCACTGGACGCCTCCGGTCCACGACTATCCGCTTACCGGCGACGAGGTTCACGATTTTTTTCTGCGAACCGCCACGGCCACCGGCCCCTTGCGCCTGCTCAATAACCAGCGCCACGAAACCTACCGGCTCGATTTGCTGGAGAAAATCTAGCTAACTGGTACTGCCTGCCTGCTCTCATGGCAGGCTACCTGCTGGCGCAGCTCCGCTACAGCGCAGCTCAGTGGCACCAATGGCCAGCGTTGGGACCGGCCGGCCTGGTCTTGCTCCTGCTGCACCCACGCCCACAGCTCTCCGAAAGCCGCCATCTGGCGCAGCCGCTGGGCCAACAACACGATAGAAATGCCTAGGCGCTCCGCCAATATCGGCACGGTGAGTTCTGATGGGAGCGTCTGGGCCGGGGCAGAAGACAATAAGGTTTGCTGCCAGAATTGGCGCAGCGCGCGGCGGTCTTGCCAGCCGGCCAGCAATTGCGCCGCACCTTCTACCATAGGCTCCCGCTGCTGCTCGTGCAGCGCCGACCATTGCCGTAGCTGCCACGAAAGCCCCACTTCTACGCGGCCCTCGTGCCGGTCGGAGGTGAAAACGCGCACGGCGGGGCTGTGGCGCACGCGCAAGTCGTGGCGGCACAGCGCCTGGTACAGCGCTTCATCTTCCAGATACGCTACTTCCGGCAGGCCGCCCACGCGCCGGTATGCCCGTGCCGTGATGGCGAAGCTGGCCCCGAAATGCTGGTGGTGGCGCGGCCAGGGGTCGGCGGGATTTGGGTCAATCAGGCTTTCGAGGCGGGCCCGCAGCAGGCGGTAGGCCGTATCGCGCAGGTGGTAGCGGCGCTCGGCGGGCCGGTCGTTGGCTTGGGGCGTAAGAATCCGGCCGCCCACGGCCTCTGCCTGATGGGTGCTTATCTCGGCCAGGGTGGCGGCCACCCAGGTGGGCGCCACGCGGGTATCGCCATCGGTGCTCAGGATGACGCCCTCCGTGGCAGGCACCAGCTCCAGGCGGCGGCAGGCTTCATCCATCAGCAGGCGGCGAGCCCGACCCACATGGGCCTGGGCGGGCGGCAGCGTGATTTCGCCCACATGCAGCGCCAGATGTGGATGCGCGGCGGCAAAACGCCGGGCCACAGCGGCCGTCTGGTCGTGGCAATTATTGGCCAGCACGATGATTTCGTAGCTATCCGGGGGCAGCGGCTGCCCTGCCAGATCGGTTTGGGCGGCCAGCGCGGCCAGCGTATGGGGCAGGTTTTCCGCCTCATCCTTCACCGGAATGATGATGGCCGCCTGCAGCGCGGGCCGGGGCAGCGTGGCAATACGCCAGGTATCGGCCAAAACCAGGGCTGCCGTGGCCTCTTGGGCAGCATGAAAGCGGAGCGGGGAGACGTGGTCCATCAGGAGCCTTTACGCCGAACTTAGCCCCCAGGATGAGCGAACGGAGCTTTTCTCGGCTGGAGCGCCGGGAGCGGCGAGTGAATCCACAAGCTGCTCAATCGCTAATCCACTGTTTACCTGATGATTTGTTCTTTACAAATGCGCTAAAATGCTTCGCCGATGCTGAAATAAATACCGGAAGAACCGTTCAGTCCACGGCCGTAGTCGAAGCGGATGTTGAGGCGGTCGGCGCGGTTGAACTTGAAGCGGATACCAGCCCCAGCGGTGGCTTTCAGGCTATTTTTGCCTAAATCGGCCAGGGTGTTGCCCACCTGGCCGAGGCCGCCGAACAGCACCCCGTTGAAGCGCCCGATGAGACGGCGGCGCAGCTCGGCCTGCACGGCCAGCAGCTGCCGGTCGCGGTAGCGGCCGTCGTAGTAGCCGCGCATCACTTTGTCGCCGCCCAGGTTAGCCAGCTCCCGGAAGGGCACCGTACCTGCATTGAACTGCCCGACCAGCTGCGTGGCCAGAATGGTTTTATTATCTGGGTCCAGAGGCTGAAAGTGGCGGACATCAAGCAGGTAGCGGCTGAAGCGGAAGTCGCTGCCCAGAGGTGCGCCGTTGAAGTAGCTGCTCAGCTCCAGATAGTTGCCGCGGTAAGTGCTCAAAATATTGTCGCGGCCGTCGTAGAGCAGCGAGGGGCCGATACCGGAGATGAAGGTATTCTGCTGGTATTCGCGGGCGGCGCGCTCCAGCAGCCGACTGGGCCGCTGCCGGGGCGTATCCTGGTCTATATTTTCCTTCACCTGCACGTCACGCAGAGAGGTGGCGCGGTATTGCAGCCCCACAAACAAATTGCGCCGCACCTGCCGCAGCACCCGCTGGTTGAAGATGAGCACTTTATACTGAATAACGGACTTGTCAGCGGCGCTGGTGGCCGGGCCGTAGCCGTAGTAGTTGATGGGAAACTGGTAGTAGTTGCTCACCTCGCCGGTCAGCAAAAACCGTTCGCCGGGCGTAAACAGGTTGTGCGTGAGCTGCACCAAGCTCTGGTTGCGCTGGGTGCGCCAGGCCAGCAGGCGGGCGTTGGATTTGCGCACCGTGCTGTCTTGACCAAAGCGCCACACCGGCAGCACTGCCAGCCCGTAGCCTAGACCGGTTTCGGGCTGCGAAAACACAATCGGGAACGGAATGAAGCTGGGCTTGTCGCGCTTGGTTTTGGCGGCCACGGGGGCGGCCGTGGCGGGGTCGTCGGGGCCGGGCGGACTGGTTTGGGCGCGGGCGGCGGGGGCTAGCAAAACGAGTAGCAGGCAGGCGTAGAAAAGGCGCATAGGCAATGACAGGAGAAATGGCAGTCTCCGCAGGAAGACGCTATAAAGGCGGAAGGTACGGCTTTGCCTGATACCTGAAACTGCTTTTACCGAACGCAAAAAGGCTCTTCCAACGCATTGGAAGAGCCTTTTTGGAGATAATAGACCCGTTTTAGAAGGCCTCGCCCACGGCGAAGATAATGCCCGAGTTGCCGCCCGAGCCCACGCCGTAGTCGAGGCGGATGTTGAGCCGGTCGCGGCGGTTGAAGCGGAAGCGGCCGCCGAAGCCGGCCGCTACTTTAGTGCCATCCAGGCTATAATCCGACAGGTTGCGGCCCACCTGGCCCACGGCCCCGAACACGGCCCCATCGATGCGCCAGAACAGCTTCTGCCGGATTTCGGCCTGCACCGTCGTGAACTGCCGGTCGCGGAAGCGGGCTTCGTAGATGCCGCGCATCAGGTAGGCATTGTTGTAGGCGGCCCCGCCCAAGGTAGCGCCCATGCCGCCCAGCTCGCGGAAGGGCACATCGCCGGAATGGTACTGGCCCATAAACTGAGCGGCCAGAATGGTATTGGTGGAGCCGAAAAGCGGCCGGAAGTGGCGGGCATCTAGCTGGTAGCGCGTAAACTGGTCGTCGCTGCCCAGGGCCGAGCCATTGAACAGCACGTGCGCATCCACGAAGTTGCCGCGGTAGGTGGCCAGCACGTTGTCGCGGTTGTCGAAGAGCAGCGCTGGGCCGAGGCCGGAGCTAGTGGTGCCATTGCGCTGCTCCAGGGGCAGCGGATCATAGACTTTAGCCGCGTTGCCCGATTCGCCACCATCCTTCAGCTCCACGTCGCCCAGGTCGGTGAGGCGGTAGCGCAGGCCCACAAACAGGTTGGGCGCCACTTTTTTCAGCACTTTCTCATCAAATACAATGAGCGGGTACTTAATCGTGACCTCGTCGCTCTTGCGGGTTTCGTTGCCGATGCCGTAGTATTTGAAAGCCAGATCGTAGTAGCTCAACTCGCCCGAGAGGAAGAATTTTTCCTCCGGCGTAAAGATGTTGTGCGTGAGTTGGAGGGTGGTCTGCTTCTTCTCCGAAATCCAGCCAATCAGGCGGGCGTTGGACTTGCGCACCGCCGTATCCTGGCCAAATCGCCACACCGGCAAAATGGCCACGCCCCCCGCGAAGCCGGTTTCCTGCTGATAGAAGGCAATAGGCACCGGAATAAAGCTCGGCCTTTTGTCGCGGCGCGGGTCATCGTCGGCCGCTTTGGGCGGCGCGGCAGCACTTGGGGCGGCAGGCGCAGCCACGGCGGCGGAAGGGTCGGCCGCGGCGGGCGCGGTTTGGGCATGAGCCACTGAGGCCAGCAGGCCCAGTGTCAGCAAGGAGTAAAGGAAGCGCATAGATGGGAAGGTTTGGCAGACAAAAAGTCCAACAACGACGGCGAGGCGGGCAGCCCGGCCCGGCGGCGGTTGTTTGTTTTTTTCTGCTAACGCAGCCAGTAGCCCTACGGTTTTAGCGCCCCCCGGCCAGCACCATCGACAGCACCCCGGCCAGCATAATCCACTTGCACCAGGCGCTGAGGCGGGCGAAGTCGCGGCGGCGGTCGGCGCGGGCCAGGTGGCGGCCCAGCAGCAGCAGCGGCATCAGCACGGCCAGCAGCAGCCAACTCCCAAACAGCCAGTGCCGCTGCTGCAGCGCCGCCCCGGCCGCCCCGCCCACAAATACCACCAAACTCAGCAGGAAAAAGCCCGCCACCCACTTCGTGCGCACTACGCCCCACACAATGGGCAGCGTGCGGCACTCGTGCTGAGCATCGCCGCGCATATCTTCCACATCCTTCACTATTTCGCGCACCGTGGTCAGCAGAAACGCGGCCAGCGCGTAGCCCCACACCGCGGGCAGGCCTGTGCGCAGCTGCAGCTCGGGCAGCAGCACCAGCGCCGCCGTGAGGGTAGCAATGCTGAGGTTGCCGACCAGCGCCAGCCGCTTAAACCGGGCCGAATAGCCCCACAGCAGCAGCGCCGAGCCCAGATTTACCAGCCCCAGCAGCGGCAGCAGCAGGACGGCCACCCCCACCCCGATGCCCGAGAGCAGCAGGTGCGCAAGCATGGCCCAGCGCCGGTTCACCACGCGCCCCACCACCAGCCGCTCCGGCCGGTTGATGGCGTCAATCTTCACATCGTAGTAGTCATTAATAATATAGCCGGCCGCCGCCACGCACAGGGCCGCCAGCGCCAGCAGCCCAAAGCGGCCGCTCAGCAGCGGGGCATTCAGCAGGCAGACCCGCACCAGCGCCAGGCATAGCGCCATAATCAGCAGGTTGGGAAAGCGCACCAGCCGCAGCAGCGCCGGCCAGCCATCGGCGCGGGCGGGGCCGGGCGCGGGCGCAGAGGCGTGAGAGGGAGCGGCAGGCAGCATAACGGATACCAGAGAGAGAATAAAGCGGGCGGAATCGGGCCTTGACTAGGTTGGCCGCACGGCGTGGCAAAGATGGCAAAACCGGGGCGCAACCGCCCCGCCGGCCCCAAAAAGAAAGCCTCTCCAGGCGGAGAGGCTTTCTGACAAGCTATAAATAACCTGGGTAGGCGAACCTACACTTTCTTCACGTTGACGGCATTCACGCCCTTGCGGCCTTCCTGCGTCTCAAATTCCACGCGGTCATTTTGTTGGATCTGGCCCCCGTTCAGGCCGGTAACGTGCACGAAGAAGTCTTCCTTCGTCGTGTCATCTGTAATGAAGCCGTAGCCCTTCGACTCATTAAAGAATTTTACGGTTCCTGTTTTCATGAAAAGAAAAAAAAGAATGAATGGATGATTGGGTAAATATAAAGGGATTTTACAAAATCACAATTCCATTTCCGTACGCTTCAGCTTCGCAAACCAGTGACGGAGCGCCTGTTATCTTTTGCCGGGCGGGCGGCTACGCCCAGGTCTGCTGGGTTTTCATCACGGCCTCGATCAACTCGCGCACCGCGCCGTGGCCCCCGGGCCGGGCGGCCACATAGTTGCTGATCTGGTGCACGTCGGCGGCGGCATCGGCGGGGCAGGCGGCCACGGCGCAGCGGCGCATCACCTCGATGTCGGGCATGTCGTCGCCCATGTAGGCAATGTGGGCGGGGTCGAGGCGGTAGGTGTTGATGTAGGTGTTGAAGATCTTCATCTTATCATCTACCCCCAGGAAAATATCGTGTACGTCCAGCGACTCCAGGCGCTTGCGCACGCCTTCTTCGTTGCGCCCCGAAATTACCACGATGCGGTAGCCGCGGCGTAGCGCGTGCCGAATGGCGTAACCGTCGCGGATGTGGAAAGCGCGGGCCTGCTCGCCGGAGTTCAGCGCCAGCAGCGTGCCGTCGGTCAGCACGCCGTCAACGTCCAGAATAAAGGCTTTAATAGCGGACAGATCAGGCATGGATTTTTTAATGTGCTGATTTTTTGATGTGCTGATGTGCTGATTCTTTGATGTACTGATGGGTTGATGTGCTGATGCTTCAATTAGGCCCCAATACATCAGCATATCAGCGCATTAGCACATTAAGCCTTTTGATTGTCGCGCCACTCGTACACCCACTTGGCTTGGATTTGTTCCAGATGGCCCTCGTTGGACTGCTCGCGTGTGCCGGCAAAGTTGGGCAGGCTCATAATCCAGTCGAGCAGCTCGGTGAAGCGGATGCGGTAGATTTTGGCTTCGCCGAATTCGTCGCCGAACTTCTCGTACAGCGCCATGGCAATGTCCTCGTGGTCATTCCACTGGATAGGGGGCTCGAAATGGGCCATGTTTCTGATGGGTTAATTTGGTTGATGTGCTCATGTGCTAATGGAAGGATGCACTGCCAGCCTACCGGAACAACATCCTTGGCTTATACAATCAGCACATTACCGGATCAGCACATTAAATCAATGGCCCAGGAATTCCTGCGTGGGTATCAGAATCACCAGATCCTGGCTGCCGCCCTGCACCACGCACTGGCAGCCCAGGCGCGAGTTGATGCGCGGATTCACGGCGCGGTCAATGAAATCTTCCTCCTTGTCGCTGATTTCGGGCAGGTCGTTTTCACCCTGCAGCACATACACGTGGCAGGTGCTGCACCCGCACACGCCGCCGCAGTTGTGCTGCAGCTGAATGTCGTTGTTCAGCGCTACGTCCAGCACCGACTCGCCCTGCGCCGCTACGTGCGTCTGTTCGGGCTGGCCGTCCTGAAATTTAAAGGTGATGTTAACGACTTTCACAATGGAGGAGCTTGGGAAGGCAAAATGCGGGCACGAAGGTACGCACCCCAGTTCCGGAATCAAAGCTGCGGGAGGTCCCCGTTGTTTGCCGTCAGCGCCCGGTTTTGTGCCTGAATACTGGCCGTCAGCTCATTATACACCGCCTGCCAGGCCGGATGAGCGGCCAGCGCGGCGCGGTGCAGCGCGAGCGTGCCGGCATCGTGGCGCACGGCGGGGCCGGTTTGCACGGTGAAGGGCGGGTGCAGCAGGGCTTTTTCCACCGTTTCGCGCACCAGCGGCAGCAGCAGGTCGAAGGGCAGGCGCGCCTCCCGAGTCAGGGCATGGCTGATGCCCAGCAGGTGGTTGGTGAAGTTGCTGGCAAACACGGCTGCCACGTGCAGCGCCTGCCGCTGGGGCGTGGCCACCACGTACACCATTTTGCTCAGGCTGTGCGCCAGTGCCAGCAGCGTGGTTTCATCGGTCGGGTGGGCCGCTTCCACGCACAGCGGCACGGTGGCCCAGTCGATGGCACGGCCGGGGCTGAACGTCTGGAGTGGGTAGAACACGCCGCCGCGCAGCGCGGGCTGGCCCTCGAACACTGCCAGCGGCAGCGCGCCGGCCGTATGCACCACCAGCGCCCCGGCCGGCAGCCCGGCAATGGCCAGCACCGCCGCTACCGCCGCATCGGGCACGGCCACAATGTAAACATCGGCCAGCGGCAGCGTGTGCAGCGGCTGGCCGCTGACGGGCGCGGCGCCCGGAATCTGGGCGGCCAGGGCCGCGGCGCTGGCGGCGGTGCGGCTCCACACGTGCGCTACGTGGTGGCCAGCCCGCCAGAGCGCCGGCCCCAGGTGGGCCGCCACTCGGCCCGCGCCCAGCAATACGATTCGGAGCAGTGGATAGTCTTCGTGCATAAGAACTGGGATAAAAGCTACCGGGAAGGTACGCGAGCCAAGCATTGCGGCCCGTTTCCGGTGGACTTTTTTTCAAAAGAAAATCCAGACTTCCGACAAGCGCAGTCACTCGGCACAGCCGAGCGACTGCGCCGGCCAAAATCGCAGAAAGCAGAAAGCCCGAATCAACCGATCCGGGCTTTCTGCTTTCTGCAAAAACCAGCCTACGCTATGGGCTGTGGCTGGCGCGCCTGCCGGCTTTTGGCGGGCGTGGGTGCGGGAGCCTGCGGGCTGCGGCGTCCTTCGCGCCGGTGCTTCACGATGGCCATGCCGAAGCCCAGGGCCATGAGCAGCGTGCCGCTCCAGAGCAGGTTGATAAAGGGCTTTTCGGTGGCTTTCAGAATGATGTAGTCCTTCTGAGTGGTGCTCACGCCGAAGGTAAACTTCTTGCTGGTGGGGTCCACGTTGAGGAAGCTCAGGCGCAGGCCCAGGTCCTCCACCTCATCGGGCACGCGGCCAATGAGACGGTTGCGCACCACGAACACGGGGTGCACGTGGTATTGCTTCTTCTCGCCCGATACCACAAAGTCGGCCTGAATGGCCAGATCGTCCTTGCTCAGGCCCAGGCCAGCAGTCTGGTGGGCGGGCTCCACGGCGCGGAACACGGCGAAATAGTCGTTGAGATAAATCGTGTCGCCCACGCTCAATACGTGCTCCTTCACCTCGCTCCAGTCCTTTTCCTTGCTCGGGTCGGGCACGGAACTGATGTGGGAGTAAATGTCGTGGTTGAGGAATTTCTTGATGTCGGGCGAAGCCAGCAGGCCGCCCATTTCCTCATTGGCCTGCGCCCTGGGGAAGAGTGTGAATTTGTCGCCCGACTTGCGGTCTTTATACTCGACGCGGTAGTAGGTGTTTTCGGGCAGGATTTCAACCGTGTCGCCGGCCTTATAGTATACTTTGTCGCCGAACTTGATGTCAGAGCGGGCCAGGGCCTTGTACTCGTCGTCGGTGCGGAACAGCACTTCCTTGTTCACGTATTCGGGCAGGCCGGGCACGTCGAAATACTGGCCGGTGTAGCTCACGTCGTAGCCATCCATGGGGGCCATTTCGTTGCGCCACAGCAGCACGTTGTCGCGGTTCAATTCTTCATCGAACTCCTTGGAATACACCATGCCCGACACGTTCTTGGAAATGATGTTGGAGTAGCCGGCTGAGGCCAGAATGCCCAGCAGCATCAGGGCAATACCGATGTGCGCCACCGCTCCGCCCGACAGGGCCACGCGCCGCTTGAGCAACGTGAAAATCATGCTCAGATTGGCCAATACGCCAAACAACGCCGTGGTGAGCAAAGCAATGTAGGCCGGGCTCATCGTAAGCTTATTATAGCGCACCAGCAGAATAACCAAGGCCGCGCCGAGCAGCGTGAGCACGCCCGGCACCGTCAGCGAGTTCGATAGAGTTTCCTTGTCGTTGCGCTGCCACCACATGATCTGGGCCAAGCCGGCCAGAAACGCTACCAACACACCCATCCAAAGCTGAATGCGGGTGTAGTGGGCAATCTGGTCGGCGGGCAGCGCCAGGTTCGACTTGATGCCCACGAAGCCCAGCAAGGCATTATACACCGGAATGCTGGTCGTCACGAATACCTGAAACGCGCCCAGGCACAGCACCGTGGCCCCGATGAATACCCACAGCTCGGGGCTGTAGGTGGTCAGCTCTTTGTCGGAAACCGGAATATCTTTCCAGCGCCGCGCCAGCAAGCCGATGGCCAGCACTACGAAGGCGCTCAGGTAAATCAGCAATTGGCCCGACAGGCCCAAGTCGGTGAAGGAGTGCACGGAGGCATTGCCCAGCACGCCCGAGCGGGTGAGGAAGGTGGCGTAGAGAATGAGCAGGAACGTGGCAATGACTAACACGAAAGCCGTGCGCAGGCCCGTGCGGCGCTTCTGCCACAGCACCAAGCCGTGCAGGGCAGCCACCAGCACCAGCCACGGAATGTACACCGCGTTTTCCACCGGGTCCCAGTTCCAGTAGCCGCCGAAGTTCAGCGTCTCGTAGGCCCAATAAGCGCCCATCACGATGCCCACGCCCAGCACCAGCCCGCCCAGCAACGACCAGGAAATGGCCGGCTTCACCCAGGCCGTCAACTCGCGCTTCCAGAGGCCGGCAATGGCGAAGGCAAACGGCACTAGCGTGAGGGCAAAGCCCAGAAACAGCGTGGGCGGATGAATTACCATCCAGTAGTTCTGCAGCAGCGCATTCAGGCCGGTGCCGTCTTTGGGAACGAAGTTGGGGTTAAGCTTGAAAACGGGCAGATCGGTCAGGAAGTCGCGCAGCAGAATGAAGGGCGAGGAGCCGATCTTCACGTTGAAAATGACCACGCCCAGAATCATGGACGTGAGGAACAGCTGCACGAAGGCAAACACGGCCATCACGGGGGCTTCCCACTTGCGGTTGAAGCGAATCAGGACCAGGCCGATGACGACGTGCCAGAAAATCCAGAGCAGAAACGAGCCCTCCTGCCCTTCCCAGAAGCAGGAAATCATGTAGTGCACCGGCAGATGGTTGCTGGAGTGGCTCCAGGCGTAGTAGTACTCGTAGCGGTGGGCGTAGATGATGTTGAACAGGCACAGAATGACGGCCACTACCGCCGCGCTGTGCAGGAAAAACGCCCCGCGGGCCAGCCGCAGCCACCCGGCGTCGGTGTCGCCCAGCGCCCGGCCCTTGCTGGCCATAAAGTAGGAGTACGCCGCCACCGTCGCCGCCACGAAGGCGACAATGACACTCAGGTGCCCCAGGTTGCCGATGAAAGTATTGAGCATTTTTTAGCCTCTGAATGTCATGCTGAGCTTGCCGAAGCATCTCGCCCGCAATGGTAATTAGTTACTCTAGCAACGTCAGCGGGCGAGATGCTTCGGCAAGCTCAGCATGACGTTCTTGTTGTGTCACAACCCTTACCGCGAAGCGGTTGCGCCTTTGATGTCCTTCTCCACGTACTTGGAAGGGCATTTGAGCAGGATTTTGTCGGCCACGAACACGTCGTTGCGCATGGCGCCGGTGATGACCACCTGCTCCGACTTGTCGAAATCCTGGGGCTTGGGGTTGAAGTAGATGACGCGCTGGGCAATGCGGTTGGTATCGACCAGCGTGAAGGCGAAGTAGTTGGGGTCGAGCGTGGGGTTGTACTCCAGACCCATGATGTTCTTTTGCCCGTCGCGCGGCAGGCGGCCCACTACGTGTACTTTGGTCAGGTTGCCGTCGGCGGCCCGCTCCCGGGCTTCCCGAAACGAGACGTACACGCTGGCGTCGCCCACGGTACTCATGATGAGGCCGATGGCAACGGCGATGACGGCAATGGCAAGGATGTGTGATTTTTTCATGATGCTTCCACGGCACCGCTCCCAGATGGGGCGGCAATGTTGAACAACCAGAGTGCCCCGAAAAATCCGTCGGGCCGGAATCTATTCGCAAAAAGCAAGTAGCAACGAACTGACAACAGCCGACCATGCACAATGTCACGCCGCCGCCTGGCAGATAGCAGCTACTCGTTGTTTATTGACTTTTCCAGGCGGGTCACTTTGCGGTCGAGGGCGATAAGCAGGGCCAGAAGCCCGGCCAGCAATACCGTGATAACGGCCACCACCACGTAGATTTTGCCGTCCTGGCGCAGCGCATCAGCCATTTCGGGCGTATCGGCCGCGGCCGACTGAGCCGCGGCGTTCAGCACCGGCAACACCGAAGCCAGCAGCAGCAAAAACGCCGAACGAAGCACCGCAGCCCCGCTTTTTAAACCAAGCTCCCAAGACCCGAAGACCCCAAGACCCCGGTTAAGCAATCTGTTTGTCATATACTTTGTGTTTGAGCAAGGAAATGCGGCTGGCCACCTGCGCCAGCCAGAAGGCCAGCAGCGTCCAGCCGATAACGGCGGGATAGAACACCAGCCGCATGTCGTTGTCGAGGTCGTAGCGGGCGAAGGCCGGGTTGCCGCCCGCGCCGGGGTGCAAGGAGTCGGTGAGGCGCGGCAGGATGTAGAACAGCGGCATGGCCGTGGCAAAGGCGAAAATGTTGTAGATGGCCGAAATGCGGGCCCGCTGCTGCTCATCGGTGAAGGACGAGCGCAGCACCAGATAGGCCCCGTAAATCAGCATAGCAATGGCCGCGCCGTTGAGTTTGGGGTCGTTGGTCCACCAGGTGCCCCAGGTGTAGCGGGCCCAGATGCTGCCCGTGGCCAGCCCCACGCAGCCCATCAGAATACCGATGCGGGCTGCCTCGTGCGAGCGAATATCCAGCGCCACCGACGGCGCGCGCAGGTAGCGAATAGAATACACCACCGACGCCACCAGAATGGCCGTCATGCCGAACCACATGGGCACGTGGAAATACAGGTTGCGGATGGTTTCATTCAGAATGGCCAGCCGCGGCACGGGCACCAGCAGGCCCGCCACCGCCACGTAGAGCAGCAGCACAACGGTCAGGCCTTTCCACCAGTTATTTTTCATGAGCGCCACAAAAAAGGAAACAACAGATACGACACGGCCACCACAATCATGTTCAGGGCCACCAGCGTGAGCAGGGCGCTGCGGCTGGATTCCAGCTCTAAACCATCCAAAGCGTTTTTAGATACTTTAATCAGCAGCAAAAGCATTGGAATCATCAGCGGGAAGCCCAGCACGGCCATCAGGGTGCTGCTATTGGTGGCTTTGGCCGCTATGCCCGACACCAGCGTGAGCGTGGTAGCGAAGCCCAGGGCGCCCAGCGCCACGTTGGCCACGAACAGCGGGCCGTCCTGCACGGGGTTGCCGAGCACCAGGGCATACATGCCAAAGCCCACCAGTCCCAGCCCCAGCAGCAGCAGTGCGTTGTAGGCAATCTTGGCCAGAATCACCGCCTGCGGGCGCACCAGCGTGTAGTAGTAGAGCAGCCGGCCCCTACTTTCCTGCAAAAAACCCTTCGCCACGGCATTCACGGCCGTGAAGAGCAGAATAATCCAGAACAATGCATTCCAGGCCGGCACCGGCAATTCGCCGCCGCGCAGCGCGAAGCTTAGGTAGCAGACGAACACCGTGCTGCCCACATACAGCAGCATTCCGTTGAGGGCCGCCCGCTGCCGCCACTCCAGGCGGAAGTCCTTCTGAATCAAATACCAAACCTCACGGAGGAGCAGCACGGCAGGGCAATTGGTGAACAAGGCCGCAAAGATACAACCCAACGCCCGGATAGGATACACCCCCGGCCATTATTCCGGCAGCGGCCGGTTTGCGCCGCGCCGCGCCCACTCATAAATAGGTGGTCAGGTATACAAGTCTCGAAATATGGATGGCCTGTATATCAACCTCACAGCAGCACAGCCGCAGCGCGGCGACAGGTTTGTAGCAATTCAGAGCAGGAAAAAACAAAAGCCGCGTGGCGGTGACAGAAACGTCCGAACGGCTCTGTCACCGCTACGCGGCTTGTTCTTTCTACCTCAATTGATCTACAAACCTGTCGCCGCTACGCGGCTGTTCTGTAGCGCGGCGGCTCTGCGAATAGCTACCGGGCTACGGCAAACTTCCCGGTGGCCACCGTTGCGCCCTGGGTGAGGCGGTAGGTGTACAGGCCGGCGGCCAGCTGGCCAACGGACCACGCGAAGCGGCCATTTACTGGTTTCACGGCAACTGTGGCCCGCACGCGGCCGGCCACATCATACACGCGCAGCTCTGCCGGGGCCGGGCTGGCGGGCAGCGCAAACGTGAGCTGCTCGGTAGCGGGGTTAGGGAAAACGGCGGCGGCCAGCGTGGCCGGCGCGGCGGCGCGGGTGGTAACCGGAGTCAGGAAGGGCTGAAAATCGACCAGGCCTAGCGCGGCGTTGTCGGGCTGGTGGAAAATGTGGGTTTCGATGACGGCGGCCGAGGCCGAGCCCCAGTCGTTGTTTTCGGCCGTGAATGCGTCGGCGGTGTTGTTGTAGAAATCGTAAATCTGGCCGCCGTTGCCGTTGCCGGTCAGGCGGTTGCGGCCCACGTCGGTGGTGTCGGGGCTGGCCAGGTTGCCGAAGCTCACGCGTGGGCCGGGCGCGGTGGCCGTGGAGCGCAGCATCGTCACGCCGTAGAGGTTGCCGCGGATGATGTTGCGCGATACCACGCCGGTCTGGGTTTGACCGCCCTGAAAGTTCAGGCCGCTGCCGCCGGTCTGGGCATTGGGGTTGATGTTGTTGTTTTCCACCATGTTCTGCGTGATGAAGCTATTGATGTTGCTCCCGACGATGGCCACTCCGTAGCGGTTATTGCGGATGACGTTGCGCCGAATACGCACCTGCGTGACGGCCGAGCTGCCCAGCAGGTTCGACACGCTCACGCCCCCGGCCATATCAAAGCGCCCCACCACCAAGTTATTCTCGATAATAGTAGGCGTGGCACCGCCCACCCCCAGATTAATCTGCGGCCAGTTGCCGTTTTCGGTGCTGTTGGCCACCAGCACGTTGTTGCGAATGATAGCCGACGTAGGCCGGTTGGAAGGACTCAGAATACCCGAGCGGGCGTTGCCATAAATCCGGCAGTTGGTGATGCTGGGCGCGCCGCCCGACAAGCTGATAGCTCCGCTGTTGGTGGCTTTGGAGCCAATGCGCGACACCTGGTAGCGCACCACGCAGCTGTCCAGCACCAGGCTGGCATCCACGGCCTTGAGGCCACCGCCGTACTCGACGATGGTTTTGCGCAGCCGCGAGCCATTGCTGGTGCCCGAAAACCAGAAGCTATGAAACGGCGCGGCCGGGTTGATAGCCGTTATTTTCACCGAGTCACGCGGGTTCACGAGCAGCACGCCATCCACGTAAAACAGCGCCAGCGAGGCCATGCGCACCGTGGCGTTGCTCATAATCACGAGCGTATCGGTGGGAGCCAGCCGGATGGTGTCGTTGATCTGGAACGTGGTGCCCGCGCCGGTTACGTAGCCGCCCGAGGCGGCGGCCAGCTGGGCCAGGTTCCAGCGCCGGCCGGTGCCGGGGGTCTGGTACTGGGCGTGGCCGGCGTGCAGCAAGGTGGTGAGCAGGGCAAAAAGGAGGAGAAGTCGTTTCATAGCAGTGTGAGAAGAGCGAGGAGTAAAAGGACAGGAAAGGTATCGTTAAAAATGCAAAAAAGCCGCTCGTACTGTCACGAGCGGCTTTTTTTCAATGGCTGGCTTTGTGGGCCGCCTGTCATCCTGAGCTTGCTCAGGATGACAGGCTTTTGTCCCTAAAAATCATACCCCAGCGTGAAGTAGAATTTGGGCCCTTTTTCCACGTAGTCTTCCTGGCCCCAGGCCACGTCAGCCTTACCATAGAAGCCCAGCAGCGTGGTGCGCATACCGAAGCCGTAACCAATCAGCAGCGGATTGCGGAAGTTGATAACCGTAGCCGAGAAGGCATTGCCGGGCGGAAACACGGGCTGGGTATTAAAAGAGTTGTTTTCGTTGAAGGGGTTGGACCCGGAATAGGCCGAGCCGGCATCGCCGAAGGCCGTGAGCTGCAGATTGCGGAAGAAGCCCGAGTAAATAGGCTTGCGCGAGAGGTACTGAATGATGGGCACGCGCAGCTCCGAGTTGAACAGCACATATTTCGGGCCGGTGCGCTTGCTGTAGTTGAAGCCGCGCAGGTTGGTTACGAACTGCTGATAGAACAGCCGGGTGGGGTCGGAGTCTCGGGTGATCAAAAAATCATCTTCGTCGTTCATATTGAGCCAGTTGTCCATGCCGCCGAGGCGGAAGGTTTGCTTGGCCTCGCCGAAAAAATGCCCGTAGCTGGCGCGGTTGGCCCAAATGATCTGGCGGTGCAGCTTCTGGTAGTGGCGAATATCCACGTAGAGCTTGCCGAAATTCTGGTTGCTTTCGTCCAGGTTGTTGAGCTTCAGCAGGCCCACTTTCATGCGGGTGCCCTCCATCATATTCACGCCCGTCGAAATGGAGTTATCGAAGACCAGCTCGCCACTGCCGCCCAGATAGCTGCGGCTGATGTCCTGATTGGTCACAAACTCATCCAGCGCCGTACGGGAGGTATGCACGAAACGCGGACCGCCCCGCACGCTCAGGTTGTGCGTCAGGGGGTAGGCAATGGTGGGCGATATTTCGTGCC
Organism: Hymenobacter daecheongensis DSM 21074; assembly: GCF_900141805.1. Lineage (GTDB taxonomy): Bacteria > Bacteroidota > Bacteroidia > Cytophagales > Hymenobacteraceae > Hymenobacter > Hymenobacter daecheongensis. The sequence goes on from NZ_FQYN01000013.1 coordinate 48,411, forward strand.
GGCCAAACCGCACGCGCTTGCCTCCCTCTACATTGAAAAAATATGCCTGCTTCTGGTAGCCGATGCTCCAGTCGTAGCGTTTCGTCAGGTTGGTGTACTGCGCATACATATTACTGGTGCGCAAATCGGTGAGGGCGAAAATACCGGCCTGAATGCGGTGGTTTTCAAACAAATCCGACATGTTGGCCTGCGCCACCAGCCCAATGCCCAGCAGCGGGTCGGCCGCCAACGATGACACCACGTTGTCGATGCTGAAGCGGTTGTCGTACTTATACGGGCCAGCCACGGCCGCCGCGTCGGCGGGCGGCGCGGTGGGCAGGGCTACCACCGTGGCGGCCCGCCGTCGCTTGGGCTCGGGCCGGGTGGGCGTGTCCTGCTCAAATTGGTAGTCGTTGGTGTCGATGGTGCTGTCGCGCCGGGTGGGCGGGTTGGTCGGGAAGCTGGGCGCGGGCTCGCTGGCTACGGGCGGAGCCGGGGCCGGCACAGCGGCCGTAGCCTTCGAGCGGTCTTCCAGGGTTTCCTGGCGGGCGGTTTTATACAGCTTCACGTTCTCGGGCAGCGGGTAGCTGGGGTACAGATACACGATGTCGCGGGCGCGGTCGGTGGCCACGAAGCCCAGCGTGCCGGTGGCGGCGTTGTAGTCGTAGTCGTCGATGTTCTGCAGAAACGTGCTGACCGGATAAGCCTTACGAGCCCGGAACGAGTAGCGAAACAGGCTGCGCACGCCGCTTTCCTCCCCCAGATACAGCAGCTCGTCATCAGAAAGCACCCGCGGGCGGCCCTCGTTGGAAATGGTGCTCACCAGGGTTTCCACCGGCTGGGTGCGGCCATCGAGATGATACAGAAACAGGTCGTAGTTGTTTACCACGCTGCCGAAGGTGCCCTTGGCCGTGCCGGCCGAATCGAGCCAGCGGTTGGAGCTGAACACGATGCCGCTGCCATTGGGCAAAAACACGGGCTGGATGTCGTCGAACACGTCGGTGGTGAGTCGGCGCGGGGTGCGGCTGCCGGCCTGCAGCAGATACAGGTCGTTTTGCCCGTCGCGCACGCCACTAAATACCAACGACTTGCCATCGGGCGAGTAGCTCAGATCGAGCACCTGCGAGAAAGACCGGAAGATGGTGGAGCCGCCCTTGTTGAAGGGCAGCGCCTCTTTCAGCTGCTCCAGCAGCCCGCCTACGCCGCCATCGGCCGCGCGCAGGTGCAGGTTCATGAAGCCCTTGTAGTTCTCGGCCACGGCCACCTGCCCGTTGCCGCGCCAGGCCAGCACCGGCAGGCGCGTTTCTACCTGCTGATCGGGGGTTTTGTAGCCGCTGCGATGAATGCTGTGCTGCTTCGAGCCGTCGCGGTTCACCACCATCACGCGGTAGCGGCCCCGCTCGTTGCGCACGTAGGCCAGCCGCTGCCCGTTGGGGCTCAGCACCGGCTGCGAATACAGAATGTCCTTGCGGTTGTGCCGGGCCAGCGCGTGGTTTTCGTCGGGCAGTATATAAGGAGTCAGCGGCTGGGCGTTCTGCTGGCGGTAGTAGGCCAGCCAATCCTTCAGAAACACCTTATAAGGTACATTCAGCGAACTGCTGATGCCCACTTCCACGTCGCGGGTGATGCGCGTGAGGTTGAGAATGTTCTGGATGGTAGTGTAGCCGTAGCGCTCGGCAATGTAGTTCCACACGCTCTGACCAGCCAGCTGCGGATTGCGTAGAAAGAACGGCGCGGCGCGGTTGCTTTCCTCCTTCTGCGTCATGTCGCGCATGTAGTTGTCCATCTCCACGCTCCAGCCTTCGGCCGTGTAGGCCGAGGCCCCGCTGATAAACCACTCGGGCAGCTGCAGCAGGTAGCTGCTCTGAATCACTTCCTTCAAGGAGCCGCCATACATCATGTCGTTCAGCAGCACGCGGGTAATCTGGAAGCTCAGGTCGCGCTTAAACACGGTTTGCTGACCCTGAAAGGCAATCTGCACCTTGCTCATGCGCAGCAGCGAGGTTTCGCCGCCGGTCTGGTACTTATCTACATCGAGGCCGATGTTGCTCTGCCGCTGGTCGCCCACCGAGTTGTAGAGCATGATGGTGGTTTTAGAATACGGGTAGTAGCCGATCAGCGACGTGACGCGCTGCAGCTCCTTTTCCGCGTACTCGGCCGCCCGCCGGGCCGTCACTTCGCCGCCGGCGTAAAAGTAAAAGTTGAAGTTCTGGGTGCTCAGCAGCTGCCAGTCGAAATCCTTGTACTGAATCCGAACCCGGCCAAACGGCTCCTGCGCCGTTTGGGCCCGCGCGGCGCGGCCGGGCAGCAGCCCCGCCAGCAGCACCAGCGGCAGCACCAGCCGCCGCAGACGCGGCATCGGCAGAGAGTAGGATAAGTGCTTCATAGAGAGAGCTGAAAGCAGGTAAAATCAGAAAGAGCGACCAGCCAGCGCGAGGCTAGCTTCATACAACGCATGATAGCGCAGAATATTGACTTCGGGCCACAGTTCCGCCGTGCCCTCCAGCGCGTCGGCCAGGTGGGCGGCCAGCCGCGGGGCCAGCATCACCCCCTTCGACCCAAAGCCATTGCATATACTCACAACGGGCAGCGCCGGATGCGTGCCGAGCAGGGGTTTCCGGTCGCGCACGGCGGGCCGCACACCGGCCCACTGCCCGCTCACCCGGAAAGGCAGCTCGGTGATGGCCGCCAGGCGCTGACTCAGTTCTAGCCGGGCCTCGTTGGTGATGCCCGCCGCAAACGGCGGCCAGCGGTAGGTGGCCCCCACCCGAAACCGGCCCGCGCCCACGGGCACCACGTAGGCGCCCCGATTGAGCACCTGCGCCTCCGACAGCCCCTCGCACTGCACCTCCAGCACCTCGCCCTGGTTGGGCGTGATGGGCAGCCAGCTAAAGTACGGATTGTGGATGGCGGCGCTGCCTTCGCAGAATACGACGCGGCTCGCGCGCACGTCGCCCGCGTACGTGACGCCAGCCGGGCTGACAACAAGGTGCCGCGCCTCAAAAGTTTCGTGTCGCAGCCAGCCGTTTTGCCGGCCCTCGGCAGCCAGCGCGGCCAGCACTTCCTTCACCGCTACGTGCCCGCCGCCCCGCACCCAGACGCCGCCAAATTCCTGCCGTACGCCGGGTGGCGGGGCGGCGGCGGGCGCTATTTCTTCCACAAAATTCTGCCACGGATGGTCTGCGCTGCGGGCCAGCATGGTGTTCTGCTCCGCTACCGACGAGAAGAGCTTGAGAATGGGCGTTTCGAACAAAAACCGCTGCCCGAAATGCGCCTCCAGCTCGCGATAGAAGGCCAGGGCCGCGGGCAGCAGCTCGGCGGCCCGCCAGGCCAGGGCGAAGCGCTTGCCGGCCACCGGGTTCATCAGGCCCGCCGCCACGTTGGAGGCCGAGTGCGGATTGGGCGTATCCAGCACCAACACGCGCCGGCCACGCCGCCGCAGCTCGTAGGCCAGCGTGGCCCCGGCAATGCCGTGCCCGACAATCAGATAATCGTAGGTAATCATGCTGGGCAAGGTAAGACGAAAAGCCGCGCAGCGCCGTACATTTCCGGGCCGAGGCCGGCAAAACAGGCCCCGACGGCCCACCGGGCCACCAAACCGGCCGGCTACCAGGTAAGCCAACCGGCGCGGGGTCACGTATGTTCGCGCCAAGTCTCGTACCTTACCACCTCATTCTGGCCGGCTTCCGCCGGCATCATTTCCGCCGCCGCATGACCGTTTCCGGGTTTACTTTCAACGCTTTTTCCGAAAATACTTACCTGCTCCACGATGCCACCGGCCAGTGCGCCATCGTGGACCCCGGCTGCTACGACCGCGCCGAGCAGCAGGCGCTGCGCGAGTTCATTGCGGCTCAGGGCCTGCGGGTGGTGCTGCTGCTGAACACGCACTGCCACATCGACCACGTATTCGGCAATCAGTTTGTGCTCGACACCTATAAAGTGCCGTTTCTGATTCATGAGGCCGACCTGGGCACGCTGCGGGCGGTGCCGGCCTACGCGCCCAGCTACGGCTTCCCGCACTACGTGCCGGCCGAGCCCACGGGATTTCTGACGCCCGGCGAGCCGCTGACCTTCGGCGAAACGACGCTGGAGGTGCGCTTTGCACCGGGCCACGCGCCGGGCCACGTCGTGTTCTACCACGCTCCTACCCAAACCGTCATCGGCGGCGACGTGCTGTTTCAGGGCAGCATTGGCCGCACCGACCTGCCCGGCGGCGACCATGCCACGCTGCTAAGCAGCATCCGCACCCAGCTTTTCACGCTGCCCGATGCTGTAACCGTTTATCCCGGCCACGGCCCCGCTACTACCATCGGCGCTGAGCGCCGCTCTAACCCGTTTCTGCAATAGGGTTTCGGGGGCTTGGGGGCTTGGTTGATGTTTTATTAAGTGCCATCAGGCCGAATGAACGTCAACCAAGTCCCCAAGCCCCCAAGACCCTAAGTCCCCAACCAAGCCCCCAACCAACTTGAAGAATCATATTCCGAACGCCGTTACGTGTCTGAACCTGTTTGCGGGCTGCCTGGCGCTGTGCAACGTGTTTGCTGGCCACCTCGAAACGGCGGCTTACTTAGTAGGCTTGGCCGCCGCCTTCGACTTTGCCGATGGCCTGCTGGCCAGGGCGCTGCACGCTTCTTCGCCCATCGGCAAAGACCTTGATTCTTTGGCCGATATGGTATCGTTCGGGGTGGTGCCGGGGGCTATGCTTTTCCATCTGCTGGGCCAGTCGGGGGCCGGGCTGCCGGCGTGGCTGCCGTATGCGGGGTTCATCGTCACCATCTTCTCGGCGCTGCGCCTGGCCAAGTTCAACAACGACACGCGCCAGACTGACTCGTTTATTGGCCTGCCCACGCCGGCCTGCACGCTGGTGGTGGCCTCGCTGCCGCTCATCCTGGTCCACGACACGCTCAGCCTGACCTCCCTCATCCTGAATCCGTGGGTACTGCTGGGCCTCACCGTTTTGCTTTCGGGGCTGCTGGTGGCCGAAATACCGCTGTTTGCCCTCAAGTTCAAAAACCTGACCTGGGCCGACAATTCCCTGCGCTTCGTGTTTCTACTGCTGGCCGTAGCGCTGCTGCTGGTGCTCCAGGCGGCCGCCATTCCGCTGGTGGTTTTGCTATATGTGCTGCTTTCGGTGATGCGCCCGGCTTTTGGGTAGTATTTTGAATAGAAAGTCCACAATATTTCCTCGTTTCGGCAGTTAAGTAGCCGCCGCCCCGGTGAACCGCTTCCGGACCCCGCGTGTTGCGAAATCACTGTTACTCTGTTTTTCTCTAACAGCAACGAAACCACCTCTATGCGCTACTTTACTTTCTTCGCTTTCCTCTGCTTTGTGCTTGGTGGCGCGGCCGTTCCGGCCGCGGCGCAGCAGGCCGGGCAGGTGGCTAGTGGGCAACTTGTCTGGAAAGGCTATGCTCAGGCGCTGAAAGCCAATGGTCAGCTGCGGCAGGTGCCTACGTTCTACGGCGGCACAATCCGGCCGGGCGAAGAGGCCGGGCGCTACGTGGTGCGCATTGCCGGCAGCGTAGCCGATGGCCAGCTGCGCAACGCGGTGTACGCCCCATTTTCAGCCGCCGATGCCCGTTTGTTCGATCTGGCTAATCTGGCGGCCGCGCCCTCCGTCATTCTTGCTACCGGCACCGAAAAGCGCCAGCCCATCACGCTGGCCGCTATTCTCAGCGTGCGCCGCAACCCGCAAAGCGGCCAGCCGGAAAAGCTGATTTCCTTTGAATACGCCTATACGCTGGCGGCCAGTGGCACCGCGCAGCGGGGCACACAGAGCCGCAGCCACGCCCCGGCCTCGGTGCTGAAACAGGGCGACTGGTTCAAGATCGGGGTGCCCCAGAGCGGCATGTACAAGCTCGATAAGAATGCCCTGAAAGCTCTGGGCGTTGATGTGCAGGGTCTCGACCCGCGCCGCCTGCGCCTCTACGGCAATGCCATGGGCACGCTCCCGCAGCTCAACAGCACCTACCGCCCCGACGACCTGGTGGAAAACGCCGTGTTCGTGGCCGGCGAAAATGACGGCAGCTTCGACGACAGCGACTATCTGCTCTTTTACGCCCGCGGGCCGCACACCTGGAGCGCCGATGCCAGCCGCCGGCTGTTTCAGCACACGCTCAACGTGTACACCGACACGGCCTACTATTTCGTGACGGTGGGCAGCACGCCTGGCCGCCGCATAGCACCGGCCCCCGCTCCTACTGCTGCCCCCACGGCCGTCATCAGCCAATACACTTACCGTGACTTCTACAACCGGGATCTGATTAACCTGATCAAATCGGGTCGGCAGTGGCTGGGCGAAGGGTTTGGTAGCACTTCCACCGCCCGGGAGTTTGGCTTTGCCATCCCTAATCTGGTGCCGGGCGCGGCGCTGCAGGTCACGTCCTACACGGCGGCCAGCACGGCTCCCAATACCTTCAGCCGGTTCACGGTAGCGGTGAATGGTACGCCCATCGGCACCCAAACCATCAGCGGCCCCGACCCAATCAATAAGTATCCGGAAGCAGCTAACGGCGACTTATCAACCTTCAGCTATACCGTGCCCGCCAATGCGCCCGCCGATATCAAGGTGGGCCTCTCCTTCTCGGGTGGCCCCGATCCGGCCGCGCAGGGCTGGCTCGATTATCTGGAGGTGAATGCCCTGCGGCAGCTCCGCATGATGGGCAATCAGTTCGAGTTTCGCTCGTTCGACAACATCGCGCCGCGCGCCACCAGCCAGTTTGCGCTGGCCGCGCCGGGCACCACAGTGTGGGATGTCACCAATCCGCGCCGCCCCCGCGCTCAGGCCCTGGATGCCGCCGGCAACTTCGCCGCCACCACCGACACGCTGCGCGAGTTCGTGGCCTTCACGGGGAGCAGCTTCGCCACGCCGGTCAATTTTGGCCGCGTGGGCAATCAGAACCTGCATGCCCTGAACCTGGACGGGCGGCTGGATATGATGGTTGTCACGCATCCCATATTCTTCCAGGAGGCCGAACGACTGGCCGCCTACCGCCGCCGCCACGATGGCCTCGACGTGCGCGTGGTGACCACCACGCAGGTGTACAACGAGTTCAGCTCGGGTGGGCAGGACGTGACGGCCATCCGCGACCTGATGAAGTTGGTCTACGACCGGGCTCCGGCCAATAAAACGGTTTTTCTGCTTCTCTTTGGCGATGCTTCCTACGACTTCAAATCGGACCGCACCAACAACGCCGACCAGTTGCCGGCCTGGTGGAAGTCCCGCTCGCCCTTCAACGGCGACAAGATCAACCAGAACTTCGTGCCCACGTACCAGTCGCGCGAATCGTTTGCCCCGGCTTTTGGCCGCAGTAACTCCAACCCTGTAAGTGCCGGCCCGTCTTACAACTCTGACGACTATTTCGCACTGCTTGACGACGACGAGGGTTTCTGGTCGGAAAACGGCGGCGGCCTGACGGAGTTTATCGACATCGGCGTGGGCCGGCTGCCGGTGCGCACACCTCGCGACCAGCCCGGCTCTACCGCCCAGGCTGCGCTGGTTGTCAATAAGCTCATTGCCTACGACCAGCCCGCCGCCTATGGTAAGTGGCGCAACCGCATCACCTTCGTGGCCGATGACGGCGATTATAATTATCACGTCAATACGTCTACCGATCCACCGGCTGATCAGCTCACGCAGCAGCACCCGGAGTTCAATGCCCATAAGGTATACCTGGATCTGTATCCGCAGCTGGTTGCGGCGGGCGGCCAACGCTCGCCGGACTGCAACCGCGCCATTGATGAATCCATTGAGCAGGGCTCTCTTATTGTGCAGTACAGCGGCCACGGCGGCCCCAAAGGCTGGGCTGACGAGCAGATTCTGAACAACAGTTCGGTGCTGAAGCTGACCAACCGCGACCGGCTCACCTTCATGCTCACGGCCACCTGCGACTTTAGCACCTACGACAATCCGGAATTCGACTCGGCCGGTGAGCAGGTGCTTACCGATATTGAGGGTGGGGCTGTGGGCCTGCTCACCACCACGCGCTTGGCTTTCACGGGCGGCAGCTACAATGATGGTATTGTGCGCGCTTTCTATGAGGGCATGTTCACGCCCGTCAACAACAAGGTGCCCCGCATGGGCGACATCATGCTGCACACTAAGAATGACCGCAGTATTACGCCCATCGAAAACCGCAACTTCACCCTGCTCGGCGACCCGTCTATGCGCTTGGCTTACCCCGAGCAGGAAGTAACGCTTGATTCCATCAATGGCAAGCTGATAACGGCTACCCATATCGACACGCTCAAGGCGCTTGCCACGGTGACTATGTCGGGCAAGGTGCGAAGCGGTGGGGTGCTCAATTCGCGCTTCTCGGGCAAAGCCCAGCTCACCATCTACGAGAAGCCTGCCACCGTGATGACCCTCGGCAACGAAGACCCTTCCATCCCGGTTTCGGTGCAGGAAAACGTCATTTATGCGGGCCAGGCTACGGTGCGCAACGGCCAGTACCGGCTGCGCTTCGTGGTGCCCAAAGACATCAACTACAGCCTCGGTCTGGGCAAAGTCAGCCTGTACGCCTCCGATTCGGTTAGTCGCCTCGATGCCCACGGGGCGCGGGCCGTGCCGGTGGGCGGAGCCAACAGTCTGGCCGTACTCGATACCATCGCGCCCAACATCCGGCTGTTCATGGATGATACCACGTTCGTGTTCGGCGGCCTTACCCACACCACCACCACCTTGTTGGCGCGCCTGAAAGACCAGAGCGGCATCAACACGGCCGGCTCCGGCATTGGCCACGAAATCACGGCCACGCTGGACAACGACCCGCGCCAACTGACGGTGCTCAACGATTTCTATACCGCTAACGTGGACAGCTACCAGCAGGGCGAGGTAAAATACAAGTTCAAAGACCTCACCACCGGTCCTCACCTGCTGCGTCTCAAAGCTTGGGACACGTTCAACAACTCCGCCGAAAAGGAAATTGAGTTCATTGCGGCCAAAGATGAAAAGCTGGCCCTGCAACACGTACTCAATTATCCCAACCCGTTTTCGACTACCACCACCTTCCACTTCGACCACAACCGCGCCAATGCCGGCGACGAGCTGGACGTGCAGGTGCAGATCTTCACCATTTCGGGCCGGCTAGTGCGCACCCTGCGCACCAGCGCCACGGCCAGCAATCCGCACTTCAAAGACCTGACCTGGAATGGCCGCGACGAATTCGATGACCAGCTGGCCCGCGGCGTATACGTCTACCGCGTCAGCGTCAAATCGCAGCAGACCGGCACGATGGCCTCCAAGTTTGAAAAGCTCGTCATTCTGAACTAACCTTCTGGCACGCTGTTGCCACTTTCGCTTACTTTCCGCCCCATTTGTTTTCCCCTCCTATGACCTTGTCGAAGTTGCCTTTGCGCTTTGTGCTTCTCCCGGGCCTGCTGGGCCTATCCGTTGCGGCCACCGCCCAGAATAACCCGAACACCATCACCACGGCCGTTCCCATCCTCACGCTCAGCCCCGATGCCCGCTCGGCGGCCCTCGGCGAAGCTGGGGTGGCCATTTCACCCGATGCCAACTCATCCTATTACAATGCGGGTAAGCTGGGCTTCGTAACGCACAAATACAGCGTGTCGCCTTCGTACTCACCGTGGCTGCGCGGTGTCACCGACGATATGGGCTTGGCCTATCTGTCGGGCTTCGCCAAGCTCGGTCAGCGCTCTGCTATTTCCGGCTCGCTCATGTATTTCGATCTGGGCACCATCCAGTACCGCGACGAAAACAACACTGACAAAGGCGACTTCAACCCCAAGGAATACGCCGTCAGCGTAGCCTACGGTCAGAAGCTGAGCGACAACTTCGGCGTGGGCGTGGCCGCCCGCTACATCCGCTCCAACCTCACGGGCAGCTCGCTCGGTAACGACGCGAAACCCGGCAATGCCGCGGCCGTCGATCTGGGCGCGTACTACACCAAAGACCTCACCATCGGCCCTTCCGACTACAACTTGGCTTTTGGGGCCGCCATTGCCAACATCGGCAACAAAATCACCTATACCGACCCCGTTCAGGCAGATTTCCTGCCCACCAATCTCAAAATCGGTACGGCCATCACCCGCGAGCTGGATGCCTACAACAAGATTACGCTGACCGTTGATGCCAACAAGCTGCTGGTGCCTACGCCCTACTATTTCGTGGGCGACTCAGCGGGGCGGGGCAAGGAAGTAACCGCGCTGATTAAGTCAAAAAACGATGAGATACGCGCCAAATCAATCGTAGGCGGCATCTTCGGTTCCTTTAGTGATGCGCCCGGCGGCTTCAGTGAGGAGTTGAAGGAAATCAACCTGTCGGCCGGCATGGAATACTGGTACAATGATTTGTTGGCAGCCCGTGTAGGTTACTTTTACGAGAACAAAGACAAGGGCGACCGGCAGTACCTAAGCTTCGGCCTGGGTGTACGCTATCAGGTCTTCGGAGTCGATGGTACGTATCTGGTTCCCAACTCCCGCGCGAATCCATTGTCGCAAACAATTCGCGTGTCTCTGCACTTCAATTTCAACAAGTTCGAAGAAGCCTTCGGCCCCGGCAACGATACTGCGCCGGTGAATTAACTCGTCCCTATGCTCGACCGTCAAGTCGCTCCTCCCGTTCAGCCGTTGGCCAGCGTTACGCTGCCAGCGGCTGACGTGTTTTCGCTCCCCAATGGGGCGCGTCTGCACGTGCTGCACAACGATGCTCAACCCATCATTCGCCTCGAAATAGCCTTCCGCGCTGGCAAATGGTATGATCCCGCCCCCGGTGTCTCTCTGCTCACGGCCCGCATGCTGCTCGAAGGCACCCGCACCCGCACCGCCCGCCAGATTGCCGATGAAGTAGCCTTCTACGGTGCTTCGCTGGAGTGCGAGCAAGGCTTCGACCGCGCTACCCTCACGCTGTACTGCCTTAGCCGTCACCTGGAGAAGCTTCTGCCGCTCGTCGCCGAAGTTATCATCGCTCCCACCTTTCCGGCCGTGGAGTTGGAATTGCTCAAAACGCGCACCATCCAGAATGTACGGGTAGAACGCCAGAAGACCAGCTACCTGGCCTCAGAGCGTTTTGCCCAGAACCTGTACGGCCCAGAGCATCCCTACGGCATCGCCTTCAACGAATCATCATTCCGTCAGACCACCAGAGAAGCAATAGCTGCCTTTCACGAATCGCACTATCAGTTGGCCACCAGCGAAGTGTTCCTTTGCGGCAATGTAAGCAGCAGCCACCAAAACCTCATCCAGGAAGTGCTGGGCAGCATCAACTCTGAGCCATCAGCCGAAACCACACCCGCTCTTCTCTTCCCGCAAAGCGCACCACCCGCCCACGTCAACGTTCCCGACAGTTCCCAGTCTTCGTTACGCATAGGCCGCGTATGGCCCAGCCTGCACCACCCCGATACGCATCATCTGCAAGTGCTTATAAAAGTACTCGGCGGCTATTTTGGCTCACGTCTGATGAAGAACATTCGCGAAGACAAAGGCTTCACCTATGGCATCTATGCCAGCATTAGCCCCCGCGAAAACGCTAGTCATCTTGTAATTGGTACCGATGTAAATGCCATTAGCACAGAGGCTGCCATCGCCGAGATAAAGCGGGAGCTAGTGCGCCTCCAGGAAGAAATTATTCCAGCGGAGGAATTGCAAACGGTCAAAAACTACATGGCCGGTAAGTTCGCCAATGAGCTTGGCACTGTGTTCGAGCAGTGTGACAAATACAAAAACCTCATCTTCCTGAAGTTACCTCACACCTATTACACAGACTTCCTCGCTCAGATTTCAAAAGTAGATTCCTCCACGCTACTCCACCTAGCACAACAGTACCTCTTACCTGAGAAGATGATCGAAGTAGCAGCAGGCCCCACAGCTATGCTGCAACTCAAATAACGGTAACCCCAAAACACACCGACATAGTATAATTGTCAAAGAAGCCCCTGAAAATGTATCCTACAAAAGGACGGATTCTCAGGGGCTTCTTAATAATTCACCAGCTTCAACCTACAAGTGAATGAGGGAATATTGTGTTTTCCACTCTGTTACTCCATCCTCTTGGTCACTTTATGCTTAGCGCAATTTGCCAAGTGTTGTACAAAAAGCTGGGCAAAAATATCTTCAGCTACGAGCCAAGCGAATTTCCACGCGTTGGAGCTACTATACATCAACCCAACAAATGCTGTACCTCTAAGAGCGTGTTTGGGAATTCAGACACGATTGAGCGCCATGGTGATATTGGCCAGTAATAGCCAGGTGCCGTGGCTGGCGGGGGTGAATTCTTAATTGACCACGACGCGGCGAAAGCAGGCCAGCTAGGCGAAGGTGCGCTCCACGACCCAGCGCCGGGCTAGCGGCACGAAGCCGCGTTGCGTGGGCGGTCGACTACTGATCTGTTGGGTCAGGCCCAAGCGGAGCAGGTGCTGGGCAAAGCGCCCGCGGTAGGCCGCATCCGTGAGCACCAGTTGTAGGCGCCGTGCCCACCAGGGGCGTTGCGGCAGCAGAGCCAGCGCGCCGGTACTGTCATGGCGGTGCGCCGCGTGCACGTGCGCGGCCCAGATTCGTCCACCCGAATCGGTCAGTAGCTGCCGTTTGCGGCCATTGACGCGCTTGTGCGCATCCAGGCCGCGGTGTTCATAAATGCGCGGGGCCAGCTTCACGCTCTGGCTGTCCACGCAGGCCAGCGCCGGGGTCGGCTCGCGGCCGTGCGCAACCCGATCCAGGGCGTTGACCACCGTGTTGAACTGCAGCCACAGGCCCAGCCGCTGCCACCCTGCCGGTACGGCATAGGGCTGGGCTGCGTAGGGTCATTGCGCGGGCGGGCGGCTGGGCTTTGGGGTAGGCTATAAACGCAGCCCGCCCCGGTCTGCAGCGCGAGGCGCGGACCGGGGCGGGCGGGTAGTAAGGTTGGCGGCGACCGACTCTCCCGCCGGTGAAGGCAGTACCATAGGCGCAACGGGGCTTAACTGCTCTGTTCGGAATGGGAAGAGGTGAACACCCGTGCTAAAGCCACCATTACTGGTGCGCAGTATCACATGTTGATTGTGAAAACTGTCAAAATCGTTGACGTAGTAAAAACGGGTAAGAAGAAAGTGCGGTCAAGCACAGTCCTTAGAAGTGTTCGAGTCATTAGTACGGCTCAGCTCGGCC
>NZ_FQYN01000012.1 GCF_900141805.1 Hymenobacter daecheongensis DSM 21074
TCCCGAACGTAGGACTCGGCGGCCTGACGAATCTGGTCGCGCTGGGTGGTCGTGAGGCCGCCGGGAATGCCCTGCTCAAAGCGGTTGAGAATAGCGGCTGCCTGGGCGGTGGTGCTTTGCTGCAGGGTGGTAGTGGGCAGCAGGGACGTGGGGGCCGCGGCAAACACGGGAGCGTGCAGGGCTAGAGCAACAAGGAACTGGGGGAATATGGTAGTGTATTTCATCAGAATTTTTTGTGAAAAGGAAAGAAAATTCAGGAGCTATCGAATGCTTGCCAATTGTCGTACCAAAAACGAAAGCCGATCTGATCCGAAGCGCGGTTTATACGTGGGCGGCGCCGGATGGATGATTCTGCGCCGTTTTTAATTTGTATAACCCCACTATCCCTATAAATTGAGACTATGGGTTTAAGTAGGTCAGCGGAGCTGCTAGGATGGTAGGGCTGTTAGCACCGTCAGCTTCCGGGAAAAAATACCCCTTGGCTGGCCTAGTTGAAGATTCGGATGGGTCGCGGACCGCTCTGTGCTTTACAGCGGCCAACCAGTGATGCTGCGGCGCAACTATCAGCCTAGGTACGGCTCTTTAGCCACCGAATGCCAACTATCGCCTATATTCGGGCTTTCCGTATCAACTTCTGACTTTCACAACACTTCATCTCTCTTCTCTCTTTCACTCTGTATGGCAAATATTTTCGCCAAAAAACCACTCGCCCAATTGCTGGGCGAGGCTAACTCGACCGGCCACGGCACGCTGAAGCGGACGCTGGGGGCCGGCAACCTCGTCGCGCTGGGCGTGGGGGCCATCATCGGGGCGGGCCTGTTTGTGCGCACCGCCGCCGCCGCCGCCCAGGCCTCCGGGCCGGGCGTTACGCTGGCCTTCATCGTGGCCGCCATCGGCTGCGTGTTTGCGGGCCTGTGCTACGCCGAGTTTGCCGCCATGATTCCCATTGCCGGCTCGGCCTACACCTACGCCTACACCACCATGGGCGAGTTTGTGGCCTGGATTATCGGCTGGGCCCTGATTATGGAATACGCGCTGGGCGCGGCCACGGTGAGCATTGCCTGGAGCGAATACCTGAATAAGCTGCTGGAGGTCTTCGGCACCAGCATACCGTATAGTATGAGCCATTCGCCCTTCGAAAGCGCCGTGGTGAACGGCGTGACGGAGCACGGCATCATCAACCTGCCGGCCCTGCTGGTCATTGCGGCCCTGAGCCTGCTGCTGATTAAGGGCACCCAGGAATCGGCCCTGTTCAATGCCATAGTGGTGTTCCTGAAAGTGGCCATCGTGTTGGTTTTCATTGCTGTGGGCTGGCAGTTTATCAACCCCGCCAACCACACGCCCTACTTGATTCCGGAAGATGCCGAGCCCGTGAAAAACGCGGCCGGCGCAATCGTGCGCGAGTACACGGCCTGGAACAAGCATGGCTGGGGTGGCGTGCTGGGCGGGGCGGCCATTGTATTTTTCGCCTTCATCGGCTTCGATGCCGTGAGCACCGCCGCGCAGGAAGCCAAGAACCCGAAGCGCGACATGCCCATCGGTATTCTCGGCTCGCTGGCCGTGTGCACCGTGCTCTACATTCTGTTCGGCCACGTGCTGACCGGTGTAGCCAACTGGCGCGAATTTGCTGACCCGGCCCTGGGCGGCGAGGCTTCCGTGACCTACGCCATCAAGGCGCACATGCCCGGCTACGAGTGGCTGAGCACGGCCGTGACGGTGGCCATTCTGCTGGGTTTCTCCTCCGTAATTCTGGTAATGCTGATGGGGCAGAGCCGCGTATTCTTCTCCATGGCCAAAGATGGTCTGATGCCGAAGGCGTTTTCGGAGCTGCACCCGCGCTTCGGTACTCCTTATAAGTCGAACATTGCGCTGCTGATTTTCGTGGGCGGTTTCGCCGCGTTCGTGCCCGGCTCTTTGGCCGGTGATCTGACCTCGTTCGGTACGCTGCTGGCCTTCGTGCTGGTGTCGGCCGGCATCTGGATCATGCGCCGCTCCGACCCCGCGCAGCCCCGGCCGTTCCGCGCGCCGCTGTCGTCGCCGTCGTTCCCGTTCGTGCCCATCATGGGCGTGCTGGTCTGCACGAGCATGATTCTGGCCCTCGACTCATTCACGCTGAAAGTGGCTTTGGGCTGGATGCTGCTGGGCTTCATCGTCTATTTCCTCTATGGCAAGCGCAATTCCATGCTGCAGAAAGGCATCGTGGTGATGCCGACGGAAATGGAAGAAGAGGCGACCATTAAAAGCTAGCTTTTAGCCGATGGGCCTGCTGGCCCAAAACCGAAAAGCGTCCTGCTGCGAAGCGGGGCGCTTTTCGGTTTTATGGAAGTGCCGCTGGACGCTACTTTTTCGCGGCTGCCGCCTTCACCTCGCTTTGCAGCTTGAGCACCCGGTCGCCGTTTTCCTGCACGATGACATACGCGGGATTGTCAGGGGTGCCGTGGCGGGTGATGTCGGCACCTTTGAACTTGCGGGTGACGGTTTCCTTGTGGGTTTCCTCAATCTTGCCGGTGGCCGTGCCGGTGCCGTATTTCCAGGTGACTTGGGTGCCTTTGCGCATAAGGTTTTCGGGGTTAAATGAGTAGCCCGCCGACTACGGCACCTGGTCCAGCAGCTGCCAGATGGCCTTGAACCGCGCCAGACTGCGGGGCGAGTCGTGGATTTCGGTGTTGGTAACGAAAATTTTACCCGTGCGGGTTACGGGGTCGAAAAACAGGAAGGTGGTCAGGCCCGTGTCGCCGCCGGTGTGGCCTACGGTGCCATTGCGGCGGTGCGCCCAAAACAGGCCCTGGTTGGGCTCGGCGGGGTCGAGGTGCGCGGGCAGTCGGGCCGCCGCAAACTGCGGGCGCAGCAAGGAATCGACGGCGGCCGCGGGCAGGGGTGCGCCGGGGCTGGCCGGATTCAGAACACTGCGCAGGTACAGAGCCAGGCTGTGGGTGCTGGTGAGCAGGCCGCCATCGGGGTAGGTGATGGTGTAGTAGGGCGGTACGGCCCGCCCGCGCGGGCTGTAGAGCGTGGCGTGGCGGGCGGAGTCGGTATCGGCGAAGCGCCAGCCCGAGTCCGACATGCCCAGCGGCAGCAGGATGCGCTGGCGGGTGTAGGCGTCGTAGGGCTGGCCGGTAGCTTTTTCCAGGGCCAGCGCAGCCAGGGCGGCGCTTTCGTTGCTGTAGGCATAGTAGGTGCCGGGCGCGTGGTTCACGAAGCGGCGGCGGCTATACCACCGGCCGCCGGGGCTGAGCGTGCGGCGCAGGTATTCCTCGTTGCTGAGCGCAGAACTGCGGCCCTTGGCGTAGGCGCGGCGGCCGTAGAAGCCCTGCTTGTCGGTGAGGCCGGCCGTCATGGTGGCCAGCTGGCGCAGGGTGATGGGTTGGTCGGGGAAATACGGATTGACGACGCGGAAGGGCAGCAGCTCATTCACGGGCTGGTCGAGGCGCAGCTTGCCCTCGGCGGCGGCCTGCAACAGCGCTACGCCGATGAGGGTTTTGCTCACCGAGCCCACGCACTGCACCGTAGCGGGCGTATAGGCAGTCTGGCGGGCCTTGTTGGCGTAGCCGAAGCCGTGCTCATATACAATGCCTTCGGGCCGCACCACGGCCACGGCAAAACCCGGAAAATCAGATTGCTGCCAGTGCTGGCGCAGAGCCGTGGTCAGCGCGGCGGTGTCGGGCGGTGTGGGCGGGGCAGGTTGGCTTCGTGCGGGTGTGGCAAGCAGCGTGAAAGCCGTGAAGCCGGCCAGGAGCAGGATAGGGAACATAAGCCAGAAAGTTGGGAGCAGGAAAGACGCGGCCCGAATGTACGCCCGCGCCTGCAACCTGCCCAGCCCGGCCGGTTTCTTTGCCGCAGCCGCGGCAATGTGCCGCGCCGCCGCTACCTTACGGCCCTGACTTGTTTTTCCCCTACTGTACCATTCTTCAATGCCAAAATTTTTACCCCAATTAGGCCTGGCCGGCGGCCTGCTGCTCGGCAGCGCCGCCGCCTACGCCCAGCAGCCCAGCACCTACCCGCGCAATGGCGTGTACGACCAGCGCCCGGGCCTCTACGCCTTCACCCATGCCATCATCTTCACCGACTACAAAACCCGCCTGAATGACGCTACGCTGCTGATTCGGGACGGCAAAGTGGAGGCCGTGGGCACGGCCGTGAAGATTCCGGCCGGGGCCGTGGTGCAGGATCTGAAGGGCAAGTTTATCTACCCCGGCTTCGTGGATCTGTACGCCAGCTACGGTGTGCCAGAGGTGAAAGCGCCCGAACGCCAGAGCCGCCGCAGCGGGCCGCAGTTTGAGAGCCAGAAAGCCGGCGCCTACGACTGGAACCAGGCCGTGCACCCCGAAATCAATGCCGCGGAGCTGTTCAAAGCCAACGACGAGCAGGCCGATGTGTACCGCAAGCTGGGCTTCGGGGCGGTACTCACCCAGCAGCCCGACGGCATCGTGCGCGGCACGGCGGCATTGGTAAGCCTGAACACCAGCCGCAAGGAGCAGGAACTGGTGCTCACCGACCGCGCCGCCACCGCGCTTTCGTTCGACAAGGGCACCAGCACCCAGGACTACCCCAGCTCCCTGATGGGCAGCATCGCGCTATTGCGCCAGACTTACCTCGACGCCGACTGGAACCAGCGCAACCCGGCCCGGGAGCAGAACCTCTCGCTGCGGGCCTTCAACCAGCAGCGCACGCTGCCCCAGATCTTTGTGGTGCGCGACAAGCAGTCGGCGCTGCGGGCTGATCGGGTGGGCGACGAGTTCGGAACCCAGTACATTATCAAGGGCAACGGCGACGAGTACCAGCGCCTGCCCGATATTCAGGCTACTAGGGCTCCGCTCATCGTCAGCCTCAACTTCCCCGATGCCTACAACGTGGACGACGTGTACGACGCCTCCCGCATCGACCTGAGCGAGCTGAAACACTGGGAAATGGCCCCCGCTAACGCCGGTCTGCTGGCCAAAGCCGGCGTGCCCTTCGCCCTCTCCGCCGCCGACCTCAAAGACAAGAAGAAATTCCTGCCCAACCTCAAAAAGGCCATTCAATACGGCCTCACGGAGGAGCAGGCCCTGCGCGCCCTCACCGCCACGCCGGCCGAATTAATCAAGGCCCAGAACCAAGTGGGCAGCCTGAAAGCGGGCATGCAGGCCAACTTTCTGGTGTGCTCCAACCGCCTCTTCGCCGACGACAACGTGCTGCTCGACAACTGGGTGCAGGGCGAGCGGTATCAGCTCAGCACCGTGCCCGCCGACTACCGCGGCGTGTACACGCTGAAAGTGGCCGGGCAGCCCGAGGTGAAAATGCTGGTGGCCGGCAAGCCCGAAGCTCCCGAGATGCGCCTCGTGCTGGCCCCCAAGGACACTGTGCGCGGCTCCCTGCTGGTAGCCGGCGAGCTGGCCACCATCGTGTATAACCCCACGCCCAAAACCAAAAACAGCGGCTCGGTGCGCCTGAGCGGCTATTACACCCCCGAAAGCCGCCTGCTGCAGGGCGACGGCCAGCTGCCCGATGCCACGGCCGTGAAGTGGAGCGCCCAGCGCCAGGAGGAAGCCACCCGCGCTGCCCGCCGCGACTCGGTAAAGGCCCCCGAGCCCATCCAGCTCGGCCAGGTGCTGTACCCGTTCGTGGCCTTCGGCCGGCCGGAGGTGCCGAAGCAGGAAACCGTGCTCATCAAGAACGCTACCGTATGGACCAGTGAGGCCGCCGGCAAGCTCGAAAACACCGATGTGCTGCTGCAAAACGGCAAAATCCAGAAGATTGGCAAAAACCTGAGTGTGCCTAGTGGCGGCCGCAGCATCGACGGCACCGGCAAGCACTTAGCCCCCGGCATTATTGATGAGCACTCCCATATTGCCATCAGTGAGGGCGTGAACGAGGGCACCCAGGCCGTGACGAGCGAGGTGCGCGTGAGCGACGTGGTGGACGGTGAGGACATTGACGTGTACCGCGACCTGGCTGGCGGCGTGGTGGCTTCGCAGCTGCTGCACGGCTCGGCCAACCCCATCGGCGGCCAGTCGGCCCTGATTAAGATGCGCTGGGGCATGACGCCCGAGCAGATGAAGATTCAGGGGGCGCCCGGCTTCATCAAGTTTGCTCTGGGCGAAAACGTGAAGCAGAGCAACTGGGGCGAGCTGAACGTGCTGCGCTTCCCCCAAACGCGCATGGGCACCGAGCAGGTGTTCGTGGATGCCTTCACCCGCGCCAAAGAATACGAGCAGGAGTGGAAAGCCTGGAACAAGCTCGGCAAGGGCAAACAGGCCAAAGCCGAGGCCCCGCGCCGCGACCTGGAGCTGGAGGCGCTGGTCGAAATCCTGAACCAGCGGCGCTTCATCAGCTGCCACAGCTACGTGCAGAGCGAAATCAACATGCTGCTGGGCGTAGCCGACCGCCTGGGCTTTCAGGTGAACACCTTCACCCACATTCTGGAAGGCTACAAGGTGGCCGACAAGATGAAGGCCCACGGCGCCAACGCCAGCACCTTTTCCGACTGGTGGGCCTACAAAAACGAGGTGCGCGACGCCATTCCCTACAACGCCGCCATCATGCACGACGCGGGCCTGAACGTGGCCATCAATTCCGACGACGCCGAAATGAGCCGCCGCCTCAACCAGGAAGCCGCCAAAACTGTGAAGTACGGCGGCCTTTCCGAGGAGGAAGCCCTGAAGCTGGTCACCATCAACCCCGCCAAAATGCTCCACCTCGACAGCCACATGGGCAGCATCAAGGAGGGCAAGGACGCCGACGTGGTACTGTGGTCTGATAACCCGTTAAGCATCTACGCCCACGCCGAGCGCACCTTCGTGGATGGCCGCCAGCTGTTCGACCTCGAGTCTGACAAGGTATTGCGCCAGCAGGTGCAACAGGAGCGTCTGCGTCTGATTCAGAAGATGCTGCTGGCCAAAAAAGCCGGCGCCCCCACCCAAACGCCCACCGCCAAATCCACCAGCCATTTCCACTGCGACACGGTAGGCGAGGGCAAGGAGCTGGATAAGTAGCCGGTAGAACAAAGCTCCCCTCCTCAGAGGAGGAGGGGACGCGGTGGCGAAGCCGCCGCTGGGGTGGTTGACCCGCGTGCTGATGTTGTTTAGCAGGAACGACAAGCCAGAACGAGCAGCCAGCCCGTCATTCCGAGCTTATTGAGGAATTTCGCCCGCTTCTTTGGAGTGGTATTGTCATCCTGAGTAAAGCAAAGGACCTCTGCCGCTTTGTCTGCTTACTAACCCAACGTCAGCACGCGAGATTCCTCGGCTACGCTCAGAATGACGTGCTGGTAAACAACCAAACAACGCCCAACCACCCCGCCCTTCGGGCACCCCTCCTTGAAAAAAGGAGGGGAGTGTGATTCCCAACTCAACGAACCCAATGAAACATATTTTCTTCTCCCTAACGCTGCTCACTGCCCTGCCGGCCCTGGCCCAGGTGCCCACGCCGGCCCCGGCCCAGAGCAAGCCCCTGCTGCTCATGGGCGGCACCCTGCACGTAGGCAACGGCACCGTGATTCCCGATGCCACCGTTGCCTTCGACAAGGGCCGCCTCACCTACGCCGGCCCCCAGGCTGGTTTCACCCAGGATAAATCCGGCTATGAAGTAGTGGATGTGAAAGGCCAGCAGATCTATCCCGGCCTGATTCTGCCCAACACCACCCTCGGCCTCACCGAAGTGGAAGCTATCCGCGCCACCGTGGACGAGGCCGAAGTAGGCGCCATCAACCCCAACGTGCGGGCCCTGATTGCCTACAACACCGACTCCGACATTCTGCCCACCGTGCGCACCAACGGCGTATTGCTGGCCCAGATTACGCCCCGCGGCGGCGTCATCTCGGGCCAGAGCAGCATTGTGCAGCTCGATGCCTGGAACTGGCAGGATGCGGCCGTCCGGGCCGACGACGGCCTGCACCTGAACTGGCCCGCGCTGATTCTCAAGCTGAATCCCGCCGAAGATGCCGCCGCCCTCGAAAAGCGCGAAAAGGCCCGCCAGCAGCAATTGCGCGACCTGGAGCAGCTTTTGTCGGAAGCCGCGGCCTACCGTAGCTTGCCCGCTGGCCGCAAGGAAAACCTGCGCCTCTCGTCGCTGGCCGGCCTGTTCGACGGCTCCAAAACCCTGTTTCTGCACGCCGACTACGGCAAGGAAATCATTGAAGGTGTGCGGTTTGCCAAGCGCCTCGGGGTGCAGAAAGTGACCGTAGTAGGCGCCCGCGACGCCTGGATGATGCTCGACTTCATCAAGCAGAACGACGTGGCCGTGATTCTGTCCCGGGTACACGCGCTGCCCCGCCGCACCGGCGACGACTACGACCAGCCCTATAAGCTGCCCGCCCAGCTCCAGCAGGCCGGCATCCGCTACTGCCTCGACTACGAGGGCGGCATGGAAGCCCCCGGCGCCCGCAACCTGGCCTTCATTGCCGGCACCGCCGCCGGCCACGGCCTCACCCCGGAGCAGGCCCTCACGGCCGTCACCCTGAGCCCGGCCCGCATTCTGGGCATTGATAAGGACTACGGCAGCCTCGAAGCCGGCAAATCGGCCACGCTGGTGGTAAGCACCGGCGACCTGCTGGATATGCGCACCAACAACGTGACCCGCGCCTACATCGATGGCCGCGGCTTCAACCTGACCAACAAGCAAACCTACCTGCGCGACAAGTTCAAGGGCAAGTACGGGCAGAAATAAATGACCGGCCACCGCCGCGTCGAAAAGGCTCTGTCCAGGTCGGACAGGGCCTTTTTTTGGTCGTTTGAGCGCGCCGCGCCGCCCTGCTTCGGGCTAGCGGCCAACTTAAATATGGATGAATGACTATTTTTGGTAATCAGCTCTCCTGACGGCATACTCTGCGCCAGGAGCTGCGCACAGGGCCGGCCGGTAATTTCCTGCTGGCTTGCCGGCCTTATTCCGCTGCTAATAGTAGTGGCTGACAGGGTTTTAGTTTGAATACCTGCATTCCCATGACCGCTCCCCGACCTGAACCCGAACCCGACCTTATCCAGGTGCTGCTGGTTGATGACCACCAGATGATAATCGAAGGCATAAAAACGCTGCTGCAGGGCGAAGCCGACATTCGGGTGGTAGCGCAGGCCACCAGCGGAGCCGAGGCCCTGCGCCTGCTGCAGACGCAGCCGGGCGTGAACGTGGCCATTTTGGACCTGAATATGCCGCAGATGTCGGGCGTGGAGTTGGCGCGGGCCATTCATACCGCCTACCCCCAGATCGGGATTATGGCGCTGAGCATGTTTCACGACCATGCCTCGGTGGCGGAGGTGCTGGAAGCCGGCGGCTCGGGCTACCTGCTCAAGAGCACGAACAAGCAGGAGCTGAGCGCCGCCATTCGGCAGGTGGCGGCGGGAAATACGTTTTTCAGCCCCGAAGTGGCCTCCACGCTGCTGGCCAACCTGCAAATAATGGCCAACCGCGACCGAAACCGCGACGACCGCGCCGCCGAGCTAACCAACCGCGAGCGGGAAATTTTGCAGCTCATTGCCCGCGAATACTCCAACTCCCACATTGCCGAAACCCTCTTCATCAGCGAGCGAACCGTGGAGACGCACCGCAAAAATATCCTGACCAAGACCAATTCCAAGTCAGTCGTCGGCTTGATTCAGTACGCCTTGCGTCATAAGCTAATTGTCTGATTGAAAATGTATTGATTATTGATAAATGGATTTAAGCGCTGCCTTGTACTGGCCGGTTCGGCCACCAGCGCAACCGAATAAGTCAATTTTGCCTTTATAGTTAAAGTAGCTGCTTGCACCTGCCATATTTGGTGCCGGGGCGCGTTACGGTTGAGAACAGCTGACTGGGTAGGGTTCAGCTTAGCCGCTATGAATAAATACATGCTTTCTGTTGGGCGGGCGAGAGGGAATAATCAATTCCGAAGCCAGAGCAGAATAAGCTGAAACGCCCTGGAAATGCCGAAAAAGCCTGATTTGTAGGCCGCCGACGTCATTTTTGGAGAATGCCGGTAGGAGAGGGCTTAAGCCCATCTGCCGCTGAAGTGGGCGGTACTACTTATAAAGCTCAGTAGCCCTTATTTTACTCAAATATCCGTGCTGGCACGGATAGGCATATCCGTGCCAGCACGTACCCAAACTTCCGGGGTACTACTGATTTTACTGATTTTCTGAAAAAAATTAACTTGACAATGGTCAATCAAATAATAATATCTTTATATTTGTTCAGGGGGTTACAACAAGGTCACTGCTACTTAATCAGTGTCTGTTCTCTCTCAAAACATTGCTGCTCTTATCCTTGACTTCAAACCTTAACGGAAACCAAACCATGCCGTCAAAGATCCTCTCCTTCATCTGTCATGTGCCCGGTATGATGCCCGGAGCCTATCCTACTATGCCTGCTACTCCGGCACCCAGGCCAGCCGAACGCAGAGCAGCGGCCGAGTCCAAAGCCGATGGCGGGCATTTCACGGCCATCTATGAGAACGAGCGGTTTGTCCGTTTCAAGTACATCAATAACACTGGCAACTAAGGCCTTTGCAGCCCCTGCCTGGTGGTTTTAGCTAAGCGCCGTGCTTCCCTGGCGGGATGAAGCACGGCGCTTTTTGCTGCCTGGGCCTGGCCGTGCGCCGCGCATATTTCATCTAACTTGCGACCCGGTTCATCCGTTTTGCGTGCATGCCCAATCCGCTCCTTTGCCTTTTGCTGCCCCTGCTGCTCGTGCTCAGCCCCCTGGTGGGGCAGGCCCAGCAGGCTGGCTTTCAGCCCGATGAAAACGCCTGGTACGGCCTAGTAGCCCGCGGTAGTGGCCGCTCCCTCGATATTACCGGCTCTTCGGCCGAGGCGGGCGTGCCGGCCGTGCAGTGGGAGTTTACGCACGCGCCCAGCCAGCAATGGCGCTTCGTGCGGGCCGCAGCGGGCAGCGAGTACTACCGCATCGAGGCTAAAAGTAGCGGCAAGTGCCTGACGGTGGAAAAGCCCGACGAAAACGCCGTTATCACGCAGCGACCCTGGACGGGCGGCTTTTATCAGCAGTGGAAGCTGGTGCCGGCCGGGCCGGCCGGCAGCTGGCAGCTGGTGAGCCGCGGCAATGACAAGTGCGCCGCCGTGGCCGCCTCCGACAAATTCAACGGTACGCCCATCGTGGCGCAGCGGCCCATGAACCGCGCCACCCAGCAGTGGCGGCTCTTTAAGCTGCACCTCAACCTGGATGCCAGCCAGACTGGTTTCGGCCCCGCCGAGCCGCTGAAGGCCCTGAACACGCCCGGCAACGAACTGCAGCCTGTGCTGGCCCCGGATGGCAAAACCCTGTATCTGGCCCGCACCAAGTTTGCCGGCAACACGGAAGGCAGCACCGACTCGGGCGACATCTGGGTGAGCCAGTCGGCGGATGAGGGGCAGACCTGGGGGCCGGCCTCGCGCCTCGATGCCCTGAATACGCAGCAGAACAATGGCGTGATGGCCGTGCTGGGCCCCAGCGGCAGCCACCTGCTGGTGCGCGGCACCTACGACCGCGACGGCGGCTTCCGCGACGATGGCGTGTCGCGGGTGGCGCGGGCGGGCGGGGCCAAGAGCAAGAGCGGCCGCCCCGAGGCGCTGACGATCCGCAACTACTACTCGGCTGCCGCGGCCACTACGTTCTTCCAGAGCGCCGACGAGAAAATTCTGCTCCTCTCACTGGAGCGCGGCGACTCGTTCGGCGGCAACGATCTGTACGTGAGCTTCCCCGCCGCCGACGGCACCTGGACCGAGCCGCGCAACCTGGGCGGCGTGCTCAATTCGCCGGGCTTCGAGTTTGCGCCCTGGCTGGATCCGGATGGCAAAACACTGTACTTCTCTTCCTACGGCCACGCCGGCTACGGCAGCTCCGACATCTTCGTGAGCACCCGCCTCGACGACAGCTGGACCGCTTGGAGCGAGCCGCGCAACTTAGGGCCCAGCCTCAACACGGCCGGCTTCGATGCCTATTTCATGCTGAGCCCCGACGGCAAGCAGGCCTACTACGCCGCCGCCCGCACCCCCAACGGCCCCGCCGACCTGTACCGGGCCACTGCCAGCGGCGTAGCGCCCCCCGATACGGTGCCGCCGCCCGTGGTGCCCAATGTGGCCCAGCGCGCCCTGTTCACGGGCCAGGTGCTGGATGCCAAAACCCGCCTGCCAGTAGTGGCCGAGGTAAAAGCCATTCGGATGGGCAACGACATTGCCTTCAATGCCACCTCTCGCACCGATGCCACCGGCCGGTTCCAGTTCACGCTGCCGCAGGGGCCCTACCGGCTGGCGGTGGCCGGCAAAGGCTACCTCACGGCCACCGATACGGTGCGCATGGTGGGCACGCTCACGCGGGAGCTGCTGCTGGTGCCCGCCGCCGTGGGGGCCAGCCTCGACCTGCCCACGCTCATTTTTGCCCAGGGCAAAGCCAGCCTGCTGCCCGCTTCCTACGCAGAACTGAACCGCCTGGCCCGCACTCTCACCGATAACCCCGCGGTCAACATCCGGCTGGAAGGCCACACCGACAACCAGGGCCGGGCCGAGCTGAACCAGCAGCTCAGCGAAGACCGCGTGGCCGAAGTAAGGCGCTACCTCGTCACGCGCGGCGTTGCGGAAGGGCGCATCAGCACCATCGGCTTCGGGGGCACTAAGCCGCGGGCCAGCAATGCCAAAGAGGAAACCCGCAAGCTGAACCGCCGGGTGGAGTTTACGATTACGAAGTAGCCATTGTCATCCTTCGCTTTGCGTACGCCAGATGAAGGATGACAATACTTTGGCAACGAGCGGACGCGAGATTCCTCGGCTGCGCTCGGAATGACGTTCTGGTAGATTCTGATCGGCTTTCTAAACAGCTTGTCTAACAGGCCTGAAGTCGCACCCCTTTTTAGCGCGCGTATATGCAAGCCATCATCCGTCAGCAACTGGAGTTGCCGGGGCTGCCATCTGCCTCGGGAATCGAAATAGTGGGCTCCGTGGCCTACGTTATCGGCGACGACTCGCCGTTTCTGTACTGCCTCGATGCCCGGACGCTGGGCATTACAGACCGCGTGCCGCTGTTTGAGACGACACAATTTGACACCGGCCGCATTCCCAAAATGCGCAAGCCTGATCTGGAGTGCCTCACCACCCTTACTGCGCCAACTGGCGAAACCGGCCTGCTGATCTGCGGCTCGGGCGCAACGGAGCAGCGCGAAATTGGGTTCTGGGTCACGTTTTCGGCGGCCGGGGCGGCGCGGGTGCAGCCGCTGGCGCTGGGTGGGCTGTATGCGGCGCTGCGCGGGGCGCTGCCGGCCGGTATCCCGCTGAACCTGGAAGCGGTGGCGGCTTCGGCTACCGAGCTGCTGCTGTTTCAGCGCACGGTGGGAGCGGCCGGCGGCAACCTGCTATATCGGCTGTCGCTGGGCGCGGCGTGGGCCTTTATCTGGGGCCACACGGCGCAGGTGCCGGCTTTCGGGGTTCAGGATTATACGTTGCCCACCATCGACGGGCAGCCAGCGGGCTTTTCCGGGGCCAGCATCTTTCAGGAGCAGCTTTTTATTACGGCTACCGTGGAAGACACGCTGGACCCCGTGGCCGATGGCGCAGTGCTGGGCAGCTTCGTAGGCGTGCTGGATCTGGCCGCGCCGCCCGGCACCGCCGCCACGCTCACCCGGCTGCAGTGGCCAGATGGCCGGCCGTACCGGGGCAAGGTAGAAAGCCTGGCCGTGCGGCAGCAAATCGGGCCGGGCCAGTGGGAAGCCGTGCTGGTAACCGACGACGACGCGGGCGGCTCGACGGCGGTAGTGGTGGAATTGCGGGTCTGACGCTCTTTTGCGGAAAAAGCTGGCTATGCCTTATGATCGGCTCGTTTTCGCCGCTGGTTTTCTGCAGAAGGCACTACCTTGCCACCCTATACTTTCGGAGGCTACTTAATGATTCCTACCACCTGGCACCGCTCCCTCGGCATCCGTCCGGATGAGGGAAAAACAGTCTGGCTGTTTTTCCTGCACAACTTCCTGCTGGGCATCGGCACCATTCTGGTCTACGTGTCGGCCAACGTGATTCTGCTCGAAAACAACCCCGAGCGCAACCTGCCGCTGGCCTACGGCGTGGCCGCCCTGGCCATGATGGTGGTGGGCCGCGTGTATACTTACTACGAGCACCACCTGCTGCTGCAAAAGCTGGCCGTGCGCGTGCTGCTGGCCGTGGTGGCCCTCACCGGCGTGCTGGGCGTGCTGGTGGTGGTGGGCCACTCGGTGGCGGCGGCCGTAGCCATCATGGCCGGCTACCGCGTCATCTACCTGCTCACCAATCTGGAGTTCTGGGGCGTGTCGGCGGTGGTGTTTGACGTGCGGCAGGGCCGGCGGCTGTTCAGCATCATCAGCTCCGGCGACATGCCCGCCAAGGCCCTGGGCGCGGTGCTGGCCATCCTCATTCACGCCCACACCGACCTGCTCTACCTGCTGCTCACGGCCTTCGGGGCCTATCTGGGGGCCTTGTATACGCTGCGCACCACGCTTCGCTCGCATGTGATAGATGCCCGCGCCGCGCCGCGCCGGGAGCGGCGGCAGGCCATGGCCGCGCAACTGCAGCGCTGGTTCGGCAACAGCCGCATGGTGCTGTCGGTGTGCCTGAGCATGACGGCCATTGCGGCCGTAACCACAGGCGTGGAATTCGCCTTTTTCGTCAATGTGAAGCACAAGTTTCACGATCAGGCCACTGTGATGCAGTACGTGGGCAGCGTGCTGGCCGTCACGTATCTGCTGGCCATGCTGTTTAAGCTGCTGCTTTCCGGCCAGCTGCTCGACCGCCTGGGCGTGCGCTGGACGCTGGTAACCCTGCCCGTGGTGGTGCTGAGCGGCATTTTCGTATTCTATGGCCTGTGGCTGACGGGCGTGGGCGAAAGCGCGCTGCTGCTGTATTTCTGCGGCCTGTATCTGGTGATGGAAGTGCTGCGCCGGGGCGTGTTCGATCCGGTGTTTCTGGTACTGTTTCAGCCACTCTCGCCGCCCGAGCGCCTGCAGGCGCACACGCTGGCCAAGGGCTTTTTCGAGCCGCTGGGTATGGCCCTGGCCGGGCTGCTGCTGTTTGGGCTGCACCGCTTTCCGCAGCTCAGCCAGTGGGCTCCGTTTGGCTGGATGGGCCTGCTTATGGTGGGGGCGCTGTATCTGCTGCACCACACCTACGGCCACTACCTCACGGAGCTGCAGCACTCACTGAGCCGCCGCTTCAGCGCCGAAGATGGGGAGCCGGAGCCCGACCAGCTGCTGACCGATGCCGAGGCCGCGCCCACCGAGGCCGATACCGTGCCCGACCTGCTGGCCGCCCTGCGCGACAAAGCCACCCGCGCCCCCGCCGCCGACCGCCTCATCCGGCTCGGGGCCGCGGCCCTGCCCGCCCTGCGCGAGGTGCTGGCCACCACTTCCGATGAGGCTCTGGTGCGGCGCGTGGCCCATATCTGCGGCCGCATACCGCTGCCGGCCAGCCGCGAGGCCCTGGTGGCGCTGGCCCGGCAGCCCAATCTGTTTCGGCGCGAGGTGGCGCTGCGGGCCCTGCGCAGTTTTGCGCCGGTAGCGGCCGATGCGGCGGGCTTCCAAGCCTTGGTGCAGGAAGAAATGCGCCTGGCCCAGCACCTGCTCCACGGCCTCGATGCCAACCCCGACGAAGACCTCGCCAGCGCCCTACAGTATGAGCTGACCAAGGTCGAGCAGCGCGTTTTTGGCCTGCTGCTCCAGCTTTATCCGCCCCACATCATTGCCGATGCTCAGCGCGGCGTGGCCCACGCCACCCGCGAGCGACAGGCCAACGCCCTCGAGATTCTCGACAACATCATTCCGCGCTCCGTGTACCAGGGCCTCCAGGCCTTGCTGGATATGATGCCCATCTCAGAAAAAATAGCAACATTCGATGCGCTGTTCGGTAGTATAGTCAGGCCCGTGGCTGTGGTGCCCGGCATCGTGCAGCGCGGCGAGGCCGCTTTTTCCGACTGGACCATCAGCGTGGCGCTGCGGCAGTGGCACCCTACGGCCGGCACGCTGCCCGCGCTGCTGCCCCATTTGGCCAGTGCCAGCCTCCTGATCCGGGAAAGCGCCCTGGCAGTGCTGGCCGCGCTGGCCCGGCAGCAGCCGGGTTTGCACCGGCAGTTTCTGGCCGATTATCCTACTCTTACCGCCTCCGCTATGAGCCATTCTGCCACCACTGCCCACATTTCCGCCGCCGAGCGGGTGAATGCGCTGAAAAACACGGCCCTGTTTGCCGAAACCCCCGAAAACGTGCTCAGCAGCATCGTGCCCATCATGAAGGAGGTGTCGTTTGTGGATGGGCAGCTGATTTTTGCCAAGGGCGAGCTGGGCACTTCGCTGTTTATTCCCTATGAGGGCGAAGTCGGGATTTTCAACGGCCCGCAGCGGTTGGCCACGTTCCGCAAGGGCGACTTTTTCGGCGAGCTGGCCCTGCTCGATGCCGAGCCCCGTTCAGCCTCAGCCATTGCGCAAGGCCACGTCGTCGCCTTCCGCCTCGATCAGGAAGATTTTTATGACGTGATGGAGGAGCGCGGGGAGGTGCTGCGCAACATTCTGCGGGTGCTGTGCCAGCGCCTGCGCCGCCAAAACGAGAAGATCCACCAGCCCATCGGCACGGCCTAAGCGGGAGCAGCTTTCAGCCAGCGGCAGCCGCAGATCTTTGGAAAGAATGAAGGCTTGGCAGCCCGCGGGAATATCGAGTATTGACAATGCATAACGTATTTGTCTACTATTATCTTATTATGATGCTTTTGTTACCATTCACTCTTTAACGAATTGTTATGCATATATCACTAAATGATGAACCTACCTTCGCGGCGAAATTCAGGGGATGCCCTTCTGATAAACAAAAAAGCCCTTTGTATGACCATCAACCGCTTACTCCTGCTGCTGTTAGGCTTTACGCTTTTCACTAACAGCCCCCTGGCCACTGCCCAAGGCGTGACCACCGCCGCCATGAAAGGCCTCATTACGGATGCCAAAGGCCAACCGCTGCCGGGCGCTACCGTGCTGGCGACTCACCTGCCCACCGGCACCACCTACGGCACCGCCACCCGCGACAACGGCCAGTATGACCTGCTGAACATGCGCATTGGCGGCCCCTACGAGCTGAAAGTGTCGTTTGTCGGCTCCCAGACCTACACCGAGTCGGGGATTCAGTTGGCGCTGGGCAAGACGTTTGAGAGCCGCATTGCGCTCAGCGACGGCGCGCAGGCCCTGAGCGAAGTGGTGGTGAAAGGCAACCGCGACGGCCAGATCAACAAGGACCGCACGGGCGCTTCTACCAACGTGAGCAGCACCGCCATTCGCACGCTGCCCACCATCAGCCGCTCGCAGGAGGACTTCACGCGCCTCACGCCGCAGAGCAATGGCCTGAGCTTCGGCGGCCGCAACACGCTGTATAACAACTTCTCCCTCGACGGCTCCATCTTCAACAACTCCTTCGGGCTGGATGCGCCCACGCCCGGCGGCCAGACCAACTCGCAGCCGGTGAGCCTCGATGCCATTGAGCAGCTGGAAGTGAGCCTGGCTCCGTTTGATGTGCGCCAGGGCGGCTTTACGGGGGCCGGCGTGAATGCCGTGACCAAGAGCGGCACCAACGCCATTAAGGGCACTGTGTACTCGTATCTGCGCAATGAAAACCTGATCGGGGAGAAGGTGGGCGATGTGAAAATCAAGAACCCTGACCTGAAGTTCAACCAGAGCGGCTTCGCGCTGGGTGGCCCCATTATCAAAAACAAGCTGTTCTTCTTCACGAATGCCGAAATCACGCGCCGCGACGATCCGGGCGTGACCTTCCGGCCCGCCCGCGACGCCGCCGAGGCCCAGCGCGCCGTCGACGGCCAGGCCGACGGCGTGAGCCGGGTATTAGAAAGTGACCTGATTGCCATCCGTGAGGGCCTGCGCCGCGAATACGGCTACGACCCCGGTGATTACCAGGGCTTCAAGTACCGCACTTCCAGCGACAAGTTCCTGGCGAAGTTCGACTGGAACATCAACCCCAAAAACACCTTCTCGCTGCGCTACAACTACCTGCGGAGCTTCCGTGAGCAGGGTCCGCACCCGGTGGCCATTTCGCCCAACAACTCGACGCGGGTGCAGGGCGTGAGCGTGCTGCAATACGCCAACTCGGGCTACACCATCAACAACAACCTGAACTCGGTGGTGGGCGAGCTGAACTCGCGCTTCGGCGAGAAACTCAGCAACAAGGCGCAGCTCAGCTTCTCGGCCTTCCGCGACTTCCGCGAGCTGCCCGATGCCCCGCTCTTCCCCCAGATCGACATCACCCGCGGCGGCACCACCTACGTCAGCTTCGGCACGGAGCAGTTTTCGGCCGAAAATACGCTGGATCAGAACATCACCCAGTTCACCGACAACCTGAGCTACTTTGCCGGGGCGCACGTGCTGACGGCGGGCCTGACCTACGAGCGGTTTGCGTTCGTGAATGCTTTCAACCTGCAACGCCACGGCTACCCCTACTTCGGCGGCATCACCCCGGAGCTGTTCTTGCGCACGCTGACCCCGGGCGACCCACTTTACAAGCGCAATGCATTCCCCAATAGGCTTGGTGTTAACGTGCCGCTGGACCTAAATGAACTGGCCCAGGCTGGGGGGCGGCGTCCGGTTAAATCGGTGGACGTGAACGTGGCGCAGCTGGGCCTGTACCTTCAGGACGAATGGACCGTTAACCCGGCCTTCAAGCTGACGCTGGGTGTGCGGGCTGATATGCCAATCTACGACACCGAGGTAGAGCAGAACCAGCAGATTGCGGATGCTTCCTTCCTCGACTCAGAAGGTAAGCCGGCTAAAGTTGATCTGACGCGCTTCCCGAAGGCTACCCCGCTCTGGTCGCCGCGTCTGGGCTTCAACTACTCCGCTGGCAGCAGCGACTACACCACCCAGGTGCGCGGCGGAACCGGTATTTTCACCGGCCGCATTCCGTTCGTCTGGATCAGCAACCAGGCTTCCAATAGCAAGTTTGACAATGAGTACACGTTCCAGATCAACGGCACGGCCCGCGACTTCAAGTTTCCGCAGGTTTGGCGCTCCAATCTGGCCATCGACCAGCAACTGCCTGGCGGTATCGTTGCTACGGTCGAGGGCATCTATTCCAAAGATATCAACGCCGCTATTCATCGCAACTACAACCTGGTGACGCCGACAGCCCGTGCGGCCGGCGCCGACAACCGCCTGATTTACCCAGCCGCTGGCCCGCGCATCACTCCCGGCTTCACCGGTCCCGAAGGCGGCTTCAGCTTCCTGGATGCGGGCGTAATCGTGCTCGAAAACACCAAGAAAGGCTACCAATACTCGCTCACAGGGCAGCTGAAGAAGGACTTTGCCAACGGCCTCTACCTGACCACGGCCTACACCTACTCGCAGGCTAAAGACGTAACGTCGAACCCCGGCGAAATTGCCGGCGACGCCTTCCAGCGCAATCCGGTGGTCGGCAACGCTAATCAGCCCCAGCTGGCCTACAGCGACTTTGGTTTGCAGCACCGCATCATCGGGGCGGCCGGCAAGCGCTTCAGCTACGCCGATGACAAGCTGGCCACTACGCTGAGCTTCTTCTTCGAGGCCGCCCAGGGCAACCGCTTCACCTACACTTACGCCGGCGACATGAACCGCGACGGAGTGCCCGGCAACGACCTGATCTTCGTGCCCGCCTCGCAGGACCAGATCCGGCTGGTGGATATCACCCGAGTGGACAACGGCGGCAATACGGTGCTGGTGGCCACGGCCGCCCAGCAGTGGCAGCAACTGAACGCCTATATCGCGCAGGACAAATACCTCAGCACCCGTCGCGGCCAGTATGCCGAGCGCAACGGCAACCTGAGCCCGTGGTATACCCAGCTCGATGCCAAGCTGCTCCAGGACTTCTCCTTGACGGCCAACGAGAAAAAGCACACGTTCCAGCTGAGCTTCGACATCCAGAACCTGGGCAACCTGATCAGCTCTGACTGGGGTGTGCGGAAGGCCTTCGCCAACAACCGCCCGATTACGTTTGCGGGCTACCAGGGCACTACCGACATCCCGACCTACCAATTCCGCGGCGGCAACCAGACTTTCGTGAACAACACCGACCTGAACAGCCGCTGGCGCGCCCAGCTGGGTCTGCGCTACATTCTCGACTAGCGCTAGCGCCACCCCGGGCCGCTGCGGCGGCTCGTAGCATGGAAAAGCCCGGAGCACATTCGCTGCTCCGGGCTTTTTTTGTGGATTTGGGTTTGGCCCGTAAGCCTCAGAGGAGCAGCACCAGGGCGCTGCCGGGGGGCGGGCCCAGCGTGGCCGGACCCAGCGCAGCAGTGAGCCGGCGCAGCCAGCGTTTGAGCAGAGTTTTCATAGGCAGGTTAAAATTCGGGAGCTGGTTTGCGGCGCAAAGGTCCGGCCGGAAGATTATGCCGACGTTGCGGCAGGGTCACGGTTAGATTAAGCCCGCTCAGGCGCGGGCAGTAGCCATTGGCCGGATCTTTTGCTATCTTCTGCCCAACAATGCCGGCGGGCTTTTCGCCGGCGGCTGCCCTGGCCGCGGCCGCCCCGGAGCCCAGCAGTCTTCGCCGGCCAGCTCATGGCTACTAACCCAGCTGTACCATGTCCGCCAACGCTCTGCTTGCCGAAACCGGCGCTCTGACCCGGTTTACCGCCCGGTTTTTTCGCGAGGGGTTTCGGCCGCGCTACGAGGTACCCGAGCTGCTGTATCAGTGCTACGTCATCGGCTATCAGTCCTTGCCGATGGTGGGCATCACCGGGTTCATCATGGGCATGGTGCTCACGCTGCAGAGCCGGCCCACCATGGCCCAGTTCGGGGCCGAATCCTGGATTCCGACCATGGTGGGCCTCACTATTATTCGCGAAATGGGCCCCATCATTACGGCCCTGATCTTCGCCGGCAAAATCGGCTCCAGCATCGGGGCCGAGCTGGGCTCGATGCGCGTGACCGAGCAGATTGACGCCATGGAAGTATCGGGTACCAATCCGTTTAAGTACCTGGTGGTCACGCGGGTGCTGGCCACCACGCTCATGCTGCCGGTGCTCACCATTCTGGCCGATGCCATTGGACTGTATGCGTCCTATGTGGGCATCAACATGAAGGGCGTGACCACGCTGGCGCTATTTGTGAACAACATTTTTGCGGGCCTCACCTTCGGCGACGTGCTGCCGGCGGTCATCAAAACCTTCTTCTTCGGCTTCGCCATCGGCCTGATCGGCTGCTACAAAGGGTATTATTCCGATAAGGGCACCGAGGGCGTGGGGCAGGCCGCCAACTCCGCCGTGGTGGTGTCGTCGCTGGTGGTGTTCATCATCGATCTGGTGGCCGTGCAGCTTACCGGCCTGCTGGGCCTTAACTAACCGCGCCGTATGCTCGCCCCCGAACCCCAGGCCCAACCCACCGCCACGCCGCCCGCCGCCGAAGCCGTGCTCACGGTGGAGCATTTGTATAAGTCGTTCGGCGACAACCACGTACTGCAGGACTTTTCGCTCACGCTGCACCGGGGCGAAAACGTGGTAGTGCTGGGCAAGTCGGGCTCCGGCAAATCAGTGCTCATCAAGTGCATCATCGGGCTGCTGCGGGCCGAGGCGGGCCGCATTGTGGTGCTAGGGCAGGATGTAGCCACCCTCGACCACGAGGCCATGGACCGCCTGCGGGCCAAAGTGGGCTTCCTGTTCCAGAGCAACGCCCTCTACGACTCGATGACGGTGCGCGAAAACCTGCTGTTCCCCTTGCGCCGGCACTGGCTCGACCACCCCCGCGCCCAGGAAGGCGAGCTGGTGATGCAGGCCCTGGAAGACGTGAGTTTGGCTCACACCGCCGACATGATGCCGGCCGAGCTGTCGGGCGGCATGCGCAAGCGCATTGCCCTGGCCCGCACGCTCATTCTGCGCCCCGACATCATTCTCTACGACGAGCCCACCACCGGCCTCGACCCGGTGACGGCCCGCGAAATCGACCACCTCATTCGGGAAGTGCAGCACAAATACGGCACCACGGCCCTCATCATCTCCCACGACATGAGCTGCGTGCGCCTCACCGCCGACCGCGTGGCCCTGCTGGTAGAAGGCCGCTGCTACGCCGAAGGCCCCTACGACGAGCTAAGCCACCGCGACGACCCGAAAATCCGGGAGTTTTTTGCCTAAGTGCCTAAGGAAGAACTTGTGTTTGGAATGAATAAAGAACGTCGTGTTGAGCCAAGTCGAAGCATGACCGATTCTTGTACGTCTTAACCCTACCTCGCCATGTCGCAGCGCACCGCCAGTAATCATGTTCGCCTGGGCCTGTTTGTGCTGGTCGGGCTGGGAATTCTGCTCGTCACGCTGTTTTTGCTGGGGCGGCAGCAGAATCTGTTCAGCCGCAGCTTTCTGGTGCAGGCCGATTTTCGCAACGTCTCGGGCCTGCTCACCGGCAACAACGTGCGGCTGGGCGGCATTCCGGTGGGCACGGTGCGCAAAATCCAGATCTTGAACGATACCACCGTGCGCGTGGTGATGAACCTGAACCGCGACGCGCAGCCTTTCGTGCGCAAAAACGCCGTGGCCGCCATCGGCACCGATGGGCTGGTGGGCAACACCATTATCAACCTGAGCGCCCGCCCTGGCCCGGCCCCGGCCGTGCAGCCCGGCGACGTGCTGCGCACCAAAAGCCCGGTGGGCATTGATGATATTCTGAGCACGCTCGCTGTTTCCAACAAAAACCTGGTGCGCATCACCCGAAACATGACCAGCATCACCGAGAAGCTGAACACCAGCCCCGCACTCTGGGGGCTGCTCAGCGATGAGGAGCTGGCCGCCAATCTGCGGCAGAGCGTGCGCAACACGGCCGCCGCCACGGCCCTGGCGCAGGGCACCGGCGAGCATCTGCACGCCGCTGCGCACGATGTAAAAGTGCTTACCCGCGGTGCCCGGCAGGGCCGTGGCCCCCTCGGCTACCTGTTCACCGATACGGCCTTCGCCGGCCAGCTCGGGCACGCCGCCCGGCAGCTGGCCGGCACCTCCGACACGATGGCCACCATGCTCAACGGCCTGAAAACCCAGGTCCGGACCGGTGAAGGCCCCATGAGCACGCTGCTCACCGATACCACTTTCAGCCGTCAGATGCGCCAGAGCATGGGCCATGTCGCGCAGGGCACGCAGGACTTCAGTCAGACCATGCAGGCCCTGCAGCACAACTTTCTGTTTCGGGGCTACTTCCGGCGGCAGCAGAAGCGCCAGGCCCGCGCCGCCGCCCAGCCCGAGGCAAACAAATAGCGCCGGCAGCAATCCCGCTGGGGCTTATTGCCGGTTGTCCGCAGCTTAGGTTAATTACGCGTCGGTGGCGGGCACTACCAGCACGGGCACCGGGCTGTTGCGCAACAGCCGGCTCGTTACGCTACGGTGAAAAAGCTGGCCCAGCACACTGCGTCGCCGGGCCGGCAGCACCAGCCAGTCGGCCTGGGTGGTGGTCAGGGCTTGCAGCAGGCCGTCTTCGGGATGCGTGCCGTAGAAGCCCGCCACCGTGGGCGACGGCAGTCGGTCGGGCAGCAGGCGGCTGGTGCGCACATGGTGCAGGGCCGCAGCACAGGCCATATCATCCTGCATGGGTGAGGCCGTGACGACCGTGGCGGGCAGCGCCGGCAGCTGGTGCAGCAACTGCTGCGCAGCTCCGGCTCCGGCAGGCAGCCCGAAAGGCTCTTCATCGGCGGCAATGGCCAGCTGCCGCGGCAGGGTGGGGCCGGCGTAGGTTTCGGGCACCAGCAGGAGCGGCAGCCGGGCATTGCGCAACACTTCCAGTACCGCCGCGCTTATATCAGTGTCGGTCTGCGCATTGGCCGGGCGGCCCACCACAAACACGGCCGGCCCGTAGCGTCGGGCCAGTGCCTCCACGCCATCGGGCAGCAGATCGGTGACCAGCTCCATGCTGGCCGGCACGGGCAGGCCGGCGGTCAGCGTTTGCAGTGCCTGGCGCAGCTGTTGTATCACCTGGGGCGGCTCAGCAAGGTGCAGCTCGTCGCCGGCCAGCAGGGCCAGCTGATTGACGTGCAGCAGCACCAGCCGGCCGCCCAGCGCCCCCGCCAGCGCCGCCCCAAACCGCAGGGCCCGGCGGGCTTCGGGAAAAAAGCTCGTCAGCACAATAAAGGTCAGCGCGGGTCGCGCCGCGCCGCCTTCCGTGCTGGATGCGGGCTGCTTGGCTGGGGGATTCATGGCGGTAGGGATAAATGCCCGGATTGGTTTCCAGAATAGGAATATAGCGCGAAAATCGGGGGCGCGGCGCGCAAAGCGGGAATGGGCGCGGGCCCCGGTCGGGCAGAGCGCCTGCTTCTCACTTCACGGGCCGTACCCCCGATTTTCGCGCTACGGCGGGGCTGCCGGGCAGCGCTATCAGGTGGTGGTAGGCAGAATGAGCACGGGCAAGGGGCTGCGCCGCATTACCTGCGCCGTGACGCTGCGGTGAAACAGGCCACCCACGAACGTGTGGGGCCGGGCCAGCACCACAATGAGCTGGGCCTGCAGGTCGGCGGCGGCGTGCAGAATGCCTTCTACCGGAGTTTCTTCGCGCACTTCGTAGAGGCTGTTGCTGTTCAGGGCCCCAAAAAGCTCGGTGCGGCGCACGGCTTCCAACCCCACATCGGCGCGGGAAGCGCCGGCACCGGCGGCTACGTGCACTACCGTGGTGGTGGGCTTGAGGGCCGCTAGCAGCTCAGTAAGCGCCAAAGAGGAGCTGCTGAGCTGAAAAGGCCGGTCGTCGGCGGCTACCACCACGCGGCTGGGCAGTGCCTGATCGGTCCAGCCTTCGGGCACGAGCAGCAGCGGATAGTGCGCCGCCTGCAGAATGGGCAGCGCCTGGTGCCCGATTAGGCGGTCGAGCATCGTGTCAGGATGCTCGCGGCCCAGCGCCAGCAGCAGCGGATGGTGGTGGCGCACCACCTCGGCAACGGCCGTGCCCAGGCCCTCCGCCGACAGCTCGGCCACGGCGGGCACGGCCAGCCGCCGCACGCGGCGCACCAGCTGGCTCATTATCTGTTTGCGGCTGTCGAGCACGGCGGGGGCGGCCCCGGCGTGCGCCTCATGTTCCAGCAGCGGGTCCTGATACACGTGCAGCAGTACCAAGCGGCCGTTGAGCTGGCTGACCAGGCGGGCAGTATACGTCAACGCCGTCTCGGCGGCCTCCGACAGATCGGTAAGAATTACAAAAGCTGGTTTCATAGCAAAAGGGGTGTTGGGGCCAGATTCCGTTCCGTCCGGCTAATGAGAGCGAGGGTGCGGGGTTGCGCCGGTTGGGGCCGCCGCACGGGTCGTTGGGGAGGGGAGCACAGAGCGCGGCAACGGATTCCGCGCGGGTCGTGTCAGAGATTTGAACCGGGCGGGTGGCACCAGCCGCCCGCCCGGTTGTCGGGAGTCAGGCGCTTTTTGGGGCATTGCCCGAAGCGCCATTGCTGGACCCGCTACGCACCGGAATCTGGTGTTGCGAGGGCTGCTGCTGGCCTTTGGGCACGTGCACGTGCAGCACGCCATTGTCGAAAGAGGCCTCAATCTTGCCGGGCTCGGCGACAGTGGGCAGTTGGAACGTGCGCGTAAACGATCCGTAGGAGCTTTCCACCACATGATACTGACGCTCGGTGCGCTCCTTATCAAACTTCCGCTCGCCCGAGATGGTGAGACGGCCCTGGTCGAAGCTGACCTTCACATCATCTTGCTTCAGGCCGGGCAGGGCGGCCTCAATGTCGTAGCTCTGGTCGGTTTCGTAGGCATCCACTTTAGGCGAGAAGCTGGTCCACTGCCCGCGCGTGGTTACGGTGTCATTGAAAAAGCGGTCCAGCATGGTGCTGAAGCTGCTAGGCATCACGTCAAAGAACGGATCCTGGTATTTCTGGATGGCCATGGCTTTGAAGAGTTAGATGGATGAAAAAGAAAGAAAGCGGATCGGATGGGGGCGCCGGAAAGCGGGACGCAGTGAGTGGCAAAGGGCTTAGTGCTTTGCCGGCCCCTGATTGGGAGCGGAGTGGGGCACCGGACGGGTGCCGGTAGTGCGCGGCCTGCCCGGCGCAGTATCAGGCGGCCCAGGAAACGCGGCCGCGCCGAGCGTGTGTAAAGGAAAAGACGGTACTCTCGCCCCCAGGCTGCTCGAACGCGCCTACAGCGGCATTTCGGCCCTGGTGCGCAGCTTATTGACGATAGTGCTGGCCCCCACCGTCAGAGCGCAGTGCGTGGCCATCTGGGCCTGCTGCCACGTGTCCACGGTGCCGCGCAGCGTGGCCTGGGCGTTTTTCACCGTCACGCGCAGGTGCTGGCCGTGCAGGAAGGCATTCCAGTACAGCTCCTGCCGAATGGCCTGCTCCAGAGCCTGATCCTGGCTGCCGGAAGCGGCAGGGGGCGCGTCGGTGGGCTCCCGGAAAAGCGCCGCCGCCGTGGGCACCTGCAGGTGGTTGTCTACCTGCACCACGCCGCTGACCCCGGCCGCTACCTGCCCAGCGTGCGCCTGCTGAAAATGCGTGTGCACGCTGCCGCTCAGGCTCACCACGCCGCCGTGTACCTGCACCGCCACGCCGAAGCGGCCCACGTACGGGTCGCGAAACAGCGCCCCCTGCACCCGCGTCTGAATGAACGGGTCTTCGTGCAGGCCCACGGGGCGCACCTTCAGCAGATTATGCACCAGCCCCACGCCCACCACGTTGCGGGCATCCTGCCCGGCGGCGTGCCGGGCGGCCAGATTGCTCACAATGCCGCGCAGCGTCACTACGCCGTTGTGCACTTCTACCAGCGGCTCGAAGGAAACCACCCGCGAGTCATATTTGAAGGTGGCCCGGATGGCCTGGGCAATGTCGGCATCGGGGTGGTAGTCGTATTTATCCTGCCGCAGCTCTTCCCAGGGCACGCCCGGCTCCACGCGCAGCTCCTGGGCCGCTACCTGGCTGGCCCCCGCGGCCCAGGCCGTGGCCACCACCTCGCTGCGCTCGGCGGCACTGCCCACTATGCCGCTCAGCTGCACGTGCCCGTCCTGGGCCGCCACCTGCACCAGGCCGGCGTGCACGCGCACGTTCCAGCGCAGCAGCTCCCGGATCTGGGTGGTCAACTCGGCATCGGGGCAGGGCGTGGCCGGGGCGGCGTAGAGCAGGTGGTCGGTGAGGCGGCGGATGCCCCGCACGCCGCTGGCCACGCGCAACGCCAGCTGCCGCTCGGCCCAGTTGCGCACGGTGCCGCGCAGCTCCGCCTCACCCTCGCGAACGTGGCACACCAGCGCGTAGGCGTGCGTGGCCGCATCGGCGGCCAGGGCTTCTTCCAGATCGAGCAGCAGCTGCGCGTCGGGAATTTCCGGCGTGCGGATTTCCAGCTCGTTCACCACCCCGCGCACGCCGCGCACGGCTTTGGCAATTTCCTCGGCGCGGCTGAGCGAGAGCAGGTTATCGGTGAAGCCGGTGAGCGTGACAATGCCTTCGGTGGTGGCCACATCAATCCAGGCGGCCGATACGCCGTGCTTTAGAGCAAACAGCCGCTCAATGGCCGTCGTGATGGCCTCATCGGAGAGCTGGGGGAGGGTTTCGGTCAGAGTTTCGGCGGTTTCCATAGCAAAGGAAGGGGGAAAGGAAGGGGAAGGAAGCAGCGGCGGGAGCCGCCGGAAGCGGCCGGGCCGGCAGCGCAGAACCGCGGCGGCCTACGAAGCCAGGGAAGCCGGCCGGGCGCACGAAGCCCGGCCCGCCGGGGGCGCATAGTGCGGCAGAAATAGTGCAGCAGGAGAAGGGAGCCGACCGGACGCAGATGCTGCCCGGTTTCCGCAGGACAGGCATCAGTCGGCGGCGACAAAACGGCGGCCCGAGCGGGGATGGTGGCTACAGAACGGTGGTGGCTGGTACGACAAAGAACCGAAAAAGGCCCGCCGGTTCCGATGATTCCTGTCACGTCGAAACATGATTTATATCATTGAATCTGAACGGTATGACCGCTCTTGTGTGCCCGTCGGCGGTAGGGGCGACGGGCCTGCCGGGAGCGGCTGGCCGCCATAGCCCGCACCTGCGGAGGGGCATGAGACGAGGCCCGCAGGTGCTAGTGGTGGTGGCGTGGGTGAATATGGCTTCGAAGCGCCGCACACTCTGGGTCCGGGCGCAGCACCCGCTCGCGCAGCTGCATTCATTCAGTGGCGTCTCGCACGCCTGGTTTCACTTAGATCGTGGAACAGCCGCAGCGCGGCGGCAGGTTTGTAGCAACCCATAAGCAGCAAGTTTAAAGCCGGGTGGCGGTAACAGAGTCGTTCGGGCGGTTCTGTCACCGCTACGCGGCTTTGGGTTTTCTCCCCGCCCATGTTCTACAAACCTGCCGCCGCGCTGCGGCTAATCCGATACTTGGGCTAATTGATTTGCTGACGCAACAACAGAGGCCCTTCGGCAAATAAAGGCTGACATTGTCATTCAATACAATTGCCCGCCAAAGGCGGATCAGATCAGCGGGCAGCGGCAGTAGCGCGGCTTTCCGGGGCCGACTGGGGCACCTCGGCGGCGGTGGGCACCACCAGCACCGGCACCGGGCAGTGCGCCAGCAGCCGGGCCGTCACGCTCCGATGAAACAGCTCGCCCAGGTAGCTGCGCTCCCGCGCCATCACCAGCACCAGGTCGGCCCCGGTATCCTGCACGGCCGCTAGCAGACCATCGGCGTAGTCGTCGTGCTCGTAGCCGCGCAGCTCGGGCGTGGGCAGGTCGGCCAGCAGGCCGCTGGCCTGCACGGCCCGCAGGGCGGCGGCGCACCCGGCATCGTCCTGCACCCCGCTCGATACGTGGGCCACCACTACCGTGGCCCCCAGGCCGGCAAGCAGCTGGTGCAGCGGGTGCGCGGTGGGAGCCAGGGCGAAGGCTTCGCGGTCGGCGGCAATGAGCACGCGGCGCGGGGGCGGCGCGGCGGTGGCCGTGGCGGGCACCAGCAGCAGCGGGTAGTGGCCAGCCCGCAGCAGCTCGGCGCAAGCCTGGGCCACGCTGGCGGCGGCGGCGTGCTCGTGGTGGGGCTGCCCCAGCACAAACAGCGCCGGCCGATACCGGGCGGCCAGATCCTGGGCCACCACGGGCAGCAGGTCGGTGGCCAGCTCCACGGTGGCGGGCGTGCGCAGCGCGGCGGCCTGCTCATACAGCGTGGCGGCCGTGTCGGTCTGGCGGGTCAGCTCCTCCTCGCGGTAGGCTTCGCCCACCAGCTCGTAGGGGTCGAAGAGAGAGGCGCGGTTCACGTGCAGCAGCACCAGATTAGCCCGCAGCGCCTGGGCCAGCGCATCGGCGTAGCGCACGGCCTGGCGGGCCGCGGAGTAGAAACCGGCAAAGGCAATCAGGGTGAGAGACATGGCAGAACGGAAATTAGGTGGCAGAAAAAACCTGGCGGCCGCCCACGGCCCGCGGCCGCGCGTCAGCTTTCAACTGCTTCCGTCGGGGCCGAGAGCAGCAGCACGGGCACCCGCGTGTGGCGCAGCACATGGTCGGTTACGCTGCCGCTGAAAAGCTTATGCACCCAGCCGTGGCCCCGGTCGAGCAGGGCCAGCACATCGGCCTGCAGCTCGCGCACGCCCTGCAGAATGCCGGAGGCCGGCAGCTCGCTCACCACTTTGTGCAGGCCGCTATGGGCCATAGTGGAGGCGAGGCCGCAGCGCTGGGCCGCACACAAGCCGTCCCAGCCGCCCGTGCGCTGCTCGGGTGTCAGCACGCATAGGGTCACGATTTCGGTGCCCAGCGCATCCAGCATCGGAGCGGCGGCCCGGGCTCCGGGAGCCAGCCGAAAGTCTTGGTCCTCCACGGCCAGGGCCAGGCGGTGGGGCGGGCGCAGGGCGGCATCGGGCAGGTGTTCGGGCACCAGCAGCAGCGGGTAGCCCGTCTGGTGGGCTAGGGGCAGGGCGCGGTTGCTCAGCCATTCGTCCAGCAGCCCGTTGGTAGCCGTGAGGCCCGCCACCAGCACCAGCGGGTGGTACTTGTCGAGGGCCTGCTCCACGGCATCGGTCCAGCTGGTTTCGAGCAGCTCGGCGGTGGCGGGCACGGGCAGCGCCGCGGCCACCATTTCCAGCGAGCGGCGCGTGTCTGGCACGTAGCTCGTATCCAGAATGGGCAATACGGTG
The DNA here is from genome assembly GCF_900141805.1 of Hymenobacter daecheongensis DSM 21074. Lineage (GTDB taxonomy): Bacteria > Bacteroidota > Bacteroidia > Cytophagales > Hymenobacteraceae > Hymenobacter > Hymenobacter daecheongensis. Next base: position 29,958 of record NZ_FQYN01000012.1, read on the forward strand.
CCGTATTCGGTGGTGGTGGGCATGGGCAAAAACACATGAATCAGATGCAGCTCGGCCCCCAGCGGGGCGGCCAGCGCGGCGGCGTAGGCCCGGGCCCGCTCGGCAGCAGGCGAAAAATCCGTCAGAACAACAAAGCAGGGTTTCATGGCGAAGCAGGCAAAAAGATGAGAGAATGACCGGCCGCTTTTCAGAATTCAGGCTCAGCTCAGGCCGGGCATCCAGCCGGGCAGCGTGGGGGCCTCGGCCGGCAGCAGCAGCACCGGCACGCGGCTGTGGCGCAGCACCTGCGCCGTGACGCTCTGATGAAACAGCCGCCCCAGAAAGCTGCGCGGCCGCGCTATCAGCACCACCAGATCGGCCTGCACGTCGTCCAGGGCCTGCAGCACGCCGGTGGCCGGACTCAGGTGGCTTTCCTCGTACAGCTCCAGCGGGGTGGCGACGGGCAGCAGGCCGCTCAGGTGCACCTGCCCCAGCGCCCGCTGGCCCGGAAACGCCTGCCGCTCATGCGCAGCCGCTACGTGCACCACCGTATAGGCGGCCGGCCAGGCCCGCAGCAGCGGAGCCAGGGCCCGGGCCGCGGCATTCAGCGTGAAGCGCTCAGCATCGATGGCCAGCACTACGCGGCGCGGCACGCGGGCCGGCGGCGCGGCCTCGGGCACCAGCAGCAGCGGCCGGTGGGTGGCCCGCAGCACGGGTAGGGCCTGGTTGTGCAGCAGGTGGTCGAGCAGGTCGTGCTCGGTGCTCAGGCCCATAGCCAGCAGCAGCGGCTGGTGGCGCTGCACGGCCTCTTCTACTGCCGCGGGCATGGCCTGCACCGATACCGTTACCTCGGCCGGAGCCGGCAGCCGCCCGGCCATATCGGCCAGCCCGGCGGCCACTTCGGCCTGGGTGCGGTAGGCCTGGGCGGTGGTCACGGTGGCCAGCTCGGGGTCCAGCAGCGGGTCGTGGTAGAGGTGCAGCAGGGCCACGCGGGCGTGCAGCGGCTCGCCCAGCACGGCCGCGTACCGCGCGGCCTGCTCGGCGGTATCCGTCAGATTGGCCAGCACAACAAAGGTCGGATTCATAGCAGGCAAAAAAGGAGTGGAGAAACGAAGCGTCTCGCGGGCTGACAGATGAGGCATGACGTTCGGGGAGCTTTCCGGGCTACCCCGCCTGATCTTCGGCCGGAAGTAGCGGCACCAGAATGGGGCTTTACTGCAGCAGCAGGGCCAGCGGCAGCGGCGTGGGCGGCAGGTTTTCGTCGGAAGCCGCTTCCTGGGCTTCGGCGGCCAGCTCAGGGTAGTCGCAGCCCCACACGTCCATCGACATCGTGGCATCGGCCTCCTGCGCTACCTGGAGCGTGGAGGGGCTGATGGTGAGAGTCGCCGTGGTCGGGGCCCGGCTTTCGGCGCGGAGCTGCCCGCGCCCGGCGGGGTTCAGCATAGTTTTCATAGGCGGTAGCGGCGGTGCGGGGCCACCTGTTGTTTGGAAGGGGGAAGTGGAGCGCGGGGCGCTCAGGTGGTAGCGTGGCGGCGCGGGGCACCGAGCTGCCAACCCAACATAGCCAGCGCGGCTACCAGCAGCACCGAAAACAGCAGCGTGGGAGTTACCATGACGGAGGTGGGGGGTAAAAAGTGGACGGCTCCGCGGGAGCCAGCAGCAGGAGTCAAATGTCGATGCTAGGTGGGGCCAATGCGCTGACGACAGTTGCCGCCGCTGATTTTTGTCATTCCAACCCCATCCTTCCACCAACATTCCATCAACCGCACCCACCCGACCCAAGGGTGGCTGCGCACAAGGCCGGTCGCGGCCCGGAAACTCTCTTAAAGATAACGCTTCTGCACGTCAATCTTGCTTTTGCGCTACTTTTTCCGGCTTTCCTACTGAAAGACTCCCGGCTTCGCCCCACGTTGCACCGGCCCCGGTCGCCCCTTAGCGCCTCGCCCCAAACAGACCCCGCCGAATCACCTCGTCGCGCTGATAGATGTCGGGCAGGAAGCGCAGGTGGCCGTTTTCGCCGATGCAGGTGGCATAGCGCACGTGCAGGGCGATGGGGCGGCGCAGGCGCACGTCGCGGGGGCGGGGCTGGCGGGCGCACTCTTCCTCGCTGGGCAGGCGCAGAGGCTGACCGTCGCGGCGCAGCAGCAGGGCGGCCAGCTGCATGGGCTGCTCCAGCCGGATGCAGCCGTGGCTCAGCGCCCGCTCGGGCTGCGCAAACAGCTGGCGCGTGGGCGTATCGTGCAGATACACCGAGTACGGATTCTCGAACCGGAACACGATGTTGCCCAGCGCATTCTCACAGCCCGCCGACTGCCGGATGACGTAGCGAAAATTCTGCGCCGTCACGCGCCGCCAATTGATGCGGTAGGGGTCCAGCAGCCGGCCCCGCTCGTCGTAGAGCGTGTAGTTGTTGCGGGCCAGGTAGCCGGGGCTCACCTTCAGGCGGGGCAATATCTCCTTGGTGGCAATGGAGCGCGGCACGTGCCAGTCGGGGGCCAGGGTGAAGTAGCCGATGGCGCTGCTGAGTGTGGGCGTGGGCGTTTTGGGCTTGCCTACCACCACGGGGCGGCGGTGCAGCACCGAGTCGTGGGCCACCACCTGCAGCTCGTAGGCCGGAATGTTGATGAGCAGGTATTCCGAGTCGGCAATGGCATCCCAGCGCCAGCGCTCCAGGTTCAGGGCCGCTTGCTGGTAGCGGGCCTCGTGCTGCCGCCCCGAATCGGGGGGCACGGGCCGGGTCAGCCACTGCGCCAGGGCCCGCTGCAGCTCCCGGTACTCGCGGTTGGGGGGCTGGCCGGCCAGCATGGTGGCGGGCACCGCGCCGTGGCCCAGCGCCGCCCGCAGCCCCAGGGCCGGCTGCCAGGCCCGCCCCGCCGCCTTTTCCCGCCCCGACAGCGTGTAGGGCCGCAGCCGGCCCCGGCTCAGGTCGCGCATGAAGCGCAGCACTGCATCCGTAAGGTATACCTCCAGCCGCGCCTGCTGCCGGGCGCGGGCTTCCGCCAGCGCCGGCCCGGCCGGCTGCCGCAACGAGTCGCGCAGGGCCTGCAGGCGGGGCCAGCCGTAGTCGGTGGGGCGCAGGCCGTGGGCGGGGGCGCGGGCCAGCAGCCCCAGCGCGGCCGAGGCATCGGGGTTGAGGCTGTCGGTGGGCTGGGTCCAGGCGGGGGCGAAGGTGGAACCGTAGAAAGTGCGCACATCGGAGCCGGCCCGCAGGCCCAGGCGGGCATCGGCGGCGCGGGCGGGGCCGGCAGCCGTATCGAGCAGCGCCCGAATCAGCGGGGCCACGGGCACGGCCGGGGCCGTAGTCGGCGGCAGCGCCCGGACTGGTTTGGGAGCCGTTAGCAGACTTGGCGGCGGCGCGGAGCTGCACCACTGCACCGCCAGCAGCAGCCCCACACCCCCAACAAACGGGCGCATGGCGGCGAGCAAAGGCACAAAGATGGCCATGATGCTGAATTTGAAACTGTTTTTCCGACTTTCCCCGCTACTGTTTCGGCCGGCCGGCCCGGCGCGGATTTCTGGTGAAAAACAGCCGCCAGCCCGGAGCCAGTGAAACTGCTATAAGTTACGAAATAGGTGCGGAGCGGCCCGAAGAGCAGAATTCTGCCCACCTTAGACTTTCTCCACCGCCTGGTCCCTGCCCCATGTCCCCCAACGCCTCGTCTGCCGCCGTACCCGGTGCCCGCGCCGAGCGCCGCTTTCTGGCCGGCCCCCGCAGCCGCCGCAGCGAGCTGCGCTTTCTCTGGACGATGCTGCGCGAGTTCACGCACGGCTTTCGGGTGCTGCATTTTGTGGGGCCGTGCGTGTCGGTGTTCGGGTCGGCGCGGGTGGCCGACGGCTCGCTGTATTACACCCTGGCCCGGCAGCTGGGCGCGGGCCTGAGCCGGCAGGGCTTCACGGTACTCACCGGCGGCGGGCCGGGCATCATGGAGGCCGCCAACCGCGGAGCCCGCGACGCGGGTGGCCCCTCGGTGGGCTGCAACATCGTGCTGCCCCAAGAGCAGCAGCCCAACCCGTATCTGGACCGCTGGCTGGCCTGCCGGTATTTCTTTGTGCGTAAAGTGTTGCTGGTGAAGTACTCCTACGCCTTCGTAATAATGCCCGGCGGCCTGGGCACGCTCGACGAGCTGTTTGAGGCCCTCACCCTGATCCAGACCAAAAAGATTCTCGACTTTCCGGTGGTGATAGTGGGGCGCGACTACTGGCAGCCGCTGCTAACGCTGCTGGCCCGCATGGAGGAGCAGGGCATGGTAGCGCCCGCCGATCTGCGCCTGCTCACCTACACCGACTCGGTGGAAGAAGCTTTGGCCTACATCGAGCGGCATGCCGTGGTGAAGTTTAAGCTGGTGCCGCCCCCGCGGCGGCGCTGGTGGCTGGGCGAGTAGCCGCGCCCCCGCAAAAAGGCTGCAGCGGCTCAAATTCAAGAGTTTGCACCCGAAAGCGCGCGTACGGCTGCCGCACGCCTTCCACCACGTAGCTGGCCTCACCCACGCCGGGGATGAGCACGCCCTGCCAGCGGCGGTACTGCTCGAAACGGCACAACCAAAGCCCTTGCGTGGCCTCGTCCATCTGGCGCATGGCTTCGCATTCGGTCACTTCGTTCTGCGCATTAAACCGGACCAGGCACGACACCACCTGGCCCTGATGGCTGAGCGTGAGGCGGGCCGATTGGTCGTCGATGGCCGTCCAGGTTATGTTTTTGCCGGGTAGCAGGGTGGTGGGCAGCCAAGTGCTTTCAATCAGCCAGCGCAGCAGCTCGCCTTGGTTGTAGGCGGGGCCAGTGCCGCCGGCAATGGGCACGGCCCCGAGCAGGCGCACCGCCAGCCGGCCGCGGCCAGCCACATACTCGTCGCGGGCCGTGAACCAGCGCGTGATGCCCTGCCAGATGAAGCCTGGCGGGTCGGCGGTGATGTACTGCTGGCCCTCAATGGCTATCCAGTCGTTCTTCAAATCGGTTTTGAACTGCCCCGTATGGCGCAGGCGCAGCCCACGCAGGTAGGGCTGGCCCTCGGGCAACACGTGGCGGAAGTAGCGCTGCACCGGCGCGGGCAGCCCGGCCAGCTCCGCCGCCCGAAACACCTGGCCGGCAGTGGGCGGCACGCGGGCAAAAAGCCGGGTCACATCCCGGCGCAGCCGGTAGGCGGCCAAGGCGCGGCCCAGCGCTAGCGTCAGCACGGGCATCGTCAGGGCCGTGGCGGCCAGCAGCAGCGTGTTTTTGCGGTTCATACGCATAGTAGTAAGGAGCAGGCTACGGGAACGGATCAGTGAAATCGGCTTTTCAGATACCCTCAAACAGCAGCTGTTTCTCCAGATAGTCGGGTACGGTCACATTGGGCCAACCGCGGTCCTGGCGCAGCGTGTGGGCCAGGGCCTCGGCGGCGGCGGGCTCGCCGTGCACGATAAACGTGCGCTTGGGCGGCTGCCGGAAGTTGCCCAGCCAGTGCAGCAGCTCCTGGCGGTCGGCGTGGGCCGAAAAGCCGTCTAGCTGGGCCACGTGGCAGCGCACGGGCACCATCTCGCCGAACATTTTGATGGCAGTGGCGCCTTCCTGCAGGCTGCGGCCGCGGGTGCCCTCGGCCTGGTAGCCGATGAGCAGCAGCGTATCCTGGGGGCGGGGCAGGCGGTGAAACAGGTGGTGCACAATGCGCCCGCCCGTGCACATGCCGCTCGACGAGATGATGATGGCCGGCCCCGTCTTGTCGTTCAGCTGCTTCGATTCGGCGGCCTCCGTGATGAAGCGCAGGCCCGCGAAGTCGAACACATTGCCGTGGCCCAGCCGGTGCGCGGCTGGGTGGCGCGGATACAGATCCGACACCCGGATGCCCATCGGACTATCCACGTACACCGGCACCGGCGGCACGCGGCCCTCGGCGCGCAGCTTTTTCAGGTAGTAGAGCAGCGTTTGGGTGCGGCCCACGGCAAAGGCCGCAATCAGCAGCACGCCGCCGGGAGGGTCCAGGGCTGCGTGCACCACGCGGGCCAGCTCCGCCTCGGGGTCTGAGATGCGCGTGTCCCGGTCGCCGTAAGTGGATTCGACCAGCAGCACATCGGCCTGGGCAATGGCAGCCGGGTCGTGCATCACGGGGTTGTCGTAGCGGCCCAGGTCGCCTGAAAATGCGAGCTGCTTGCGCTGGGTAGCGCCCTGCACGCTCACCTCGGCCACGGCCGAGCCCAGAATGTGGCCGGCCTCGCGGAAGGTGAGCGTGAGTTGGCCGTCGAGGAAGGCCAGGGGCGCGTCGTAGGCCACGCTTTCTACCAGCGGCAGCACCTGCTGCACGTCGGCCTGGGTATAGAGCGGCAGGGCGGGGTGGTGCCTGGAAAAGCCTTTTTTGTTGGCAAAAGCCGCCTCTTCCTCTTGCAGCTTAGCCGAGTCGAGCAGCATGATGCTGAGCAGGTCGGCGGTGGGTTCGGTGCAGAAGATGCGGCCCCGGAACCCATCTTTCACCAGCCGGGGCAGGTAGCCGCTGTGGTCGATGTGGGCGTGAGTGAGAATGACGGCCGCCAGCTGCGCGGGCTCCAGCGGCAGCGCCTCGCGGTTGCGCAGGCGCAGCTCCTTCAGCCCCTGAAACAGGCCGCAGTCGACGAGCACCTGCTGCCGCGCGGGCGGGGTATCGAGCGTGAGCAGGTACTTGGACCCCGTGACGCAATGGGCCGCACCGAGAAACTGGAGGCTGACATCCATGTCGTTGGCAATGAAGGTGATTTTGCCCCAAGGTTCCGGCAATTACCGCCTCCGAACTATGACCGAAATCATGCGCCGGCGCTAATATTTTGCATATTAGCGGTTGTTCCGCCGCTGGTTCTTTGCCCGTCTAGGCTTTGTGGACAGTAGAATAGCACGAACATCAGATTCGCCCTTGCCTGGACGCCTAATTGGCAAAGAGTCCCCATTTTGCCCCGCAATACTGGCCCCCTTCCGCAGTATTCTTCATCTCCTCACACTATGCCCTCCCAAGTCATTTCTCTCCGTCCCTTTATTGGAGCCAGAGACTTCACCGTTTCGCGTAACTTCTACCGCGCTTTCGGCTTCAGCGAAATGATTCTCTCACCCGTTATGTCATATTTCTCTCGGCAAGGCGTGGGCTTTTATCTGCAGCATGCCTACGTGCAGGACTGGGTTGATAACACTATGCTGTTTCTGGAAGTAGCGGATGTAGAGCAGTATTGGGCTGAGCTAACGGCGCTGGACCTACCCGGTAAATACAAAGGCGTACGAATTATGCCTATCCGGCAGGAAGCCTGGGGCAAGGAGGGTTTTATCTTCGACCCCTCCGGTATTCTGTGGCACATAGGCGAGTTTAATTCGTAAAGGAGAGCAAGTTGCATTGCCAACTGCTGCGCACTTACTCGCTACTCCTGATTTGATACGCTAGCTGTCCACACACTCTGTTTTCCCATCCGATACCCTTCCCGCTCATGGCCGTCTCCCTGCTCATCCTCACCGATTTTTTCCAGGCCGCCAACCGCGCCCTCGACTACGCCACCAATCTGGCTGGCCCGCTTAGCGCCCGCCTGGTACTGCTACACGTGCGCCGCGACTCGCTCCTCGACCCGGATACCTTTACTGGCGAGCTGTCGAACCTCAATCAGGAAGCCATTGGGCTGGCTCTCAACCGGGTGGCCTCCAACCTGTCGGTGCCGGTGGTGGCCGAGGTGGGGCACGGGCAGGTGCTGGAAGCCCTGGCCGATGCCGTGAGCCGCCACCAGCCGGCCCTCATCGTGCTGGGCCGCCCCGACTATTCGGGCACGCCCGACGAGCTGGTTGAAACCACGTCGCTCGACATTCTGCGCACCGCGCCCTATCCCATGCTGGTGGTGCCGCACACCGTGAGCACCACCGCCCCGCCCCGGCGCGTGCTGCTGGCCGTCGATGGTGAGCCGTTCACGCTGGGCGAGCACACCGGCATGGCCCGCCACCTGCTCACTTCCCTGGGTTGCGAGCTGACCGTGCTGCACGTAGCCGCGGCCGCGGCGGCCGAAATCGACCCGGCGGCCCTGAGCGCGGTGCACGATACGGGCCTGCTGATTGATTTGCCCGCCGTGCACACCCGCACCGTGGCCGGCACCAGCCCCGCCGACGCCATCCTGCAGGCTGCCCGCGCCGCCGATTTCGATCTGGTGGTGCTCATTGCCCGCCGCCGCAGCTTCCTCGGCAGTCTTTTTCACCACAGCGTCACGGCGCAGGTGCTGCTGAATAGCCGCCTGCCCGTGCTGGTGCTGCCGGCCGAATAGCCCCGTTTTCGCGTCCAAAAAGAAAGCCCCGCCGGAATGTTCCGGCGGGGCTTTCTGCTGAAAATATGCGGGAGAAGCGGGGCTAGGCCACCAGCCGCTCCCTGGTCACGACGGCCTGATAGGCGGGGAATTCGTCGGCTAAGGCAAATTCGGCCAGCGTAATCTCGCCGTCGATGTAGCGTTGCAGCTCAGAAATTATTTCGGGGCTGGGAGGAGTGCCGCCCAGCGCTGCCACGGCCACGCCCCATTCGGCGCACCGCTGCCGCTTGAGTCGGGCCGCTGTCTCGGCTTCGCTCAAACCCGCTGGCAAAGGGTTGAATGGCGTTTTCATTGGTTGAGTTGGGTGATACGGGATTTTATACGGACCACCACTCAAAAAGGCTACACACTCCTACCTCCGTGGCGGCAGCCTCACCAGCCCAAAGCCCGCTGACAGTCAGCAGAAACCCTTTTTCAGCGCCGAGAAAAAGCTGCTAGGGATTGGTGCTCCACATGCCGGCCTCTTTGATGAAGATGCGGCGGTTGAGCCGGAGCTGGGCAATGATGAACTCGGCCAGATCTTCGGGCTGCATCACCTTGGCCGGGTTGCCGTCGGTGAGGTTGTTGCTGATGGCCAGTTCGGTAGCCACGGTGCTGGGCGTGAGGGCCGACACGCGGATGTTGTGCTTGCGCACCTCCTGCATCAACGACTCGGTGAGGCCCATGATGGCGAACTTGGAGGCGCTGTAGGCGCTGGTGGTGGCTGCTCCGCGCAGGCCGGCGGTAGAGGCAATGTTGATGATGTCGCCGGTTTCGCGGGCAATCATGTCGGGCAGCACGGCGCGGGTGGCGTAGTAGGTGCCCATCAGGTTCACCTGCACGATATGCTCCCACTCGGCGGGCGGCATATCCACCAGCTTGGCGAAGGTGCCGATGCCGGCGTTGTTGATAAGAATATCGATGGGGCCGAGCTGGCTGATTATCTGCTTTATGGCGGCCTCTACGGCGGCGCGGTCGGCCACGTCGGCGGCGGCTACGGCGGTTTTGCCGCCCAGCGCCTCAATTTCCTTCGCTACCGACTGCAGCTGGCTTTCGGTGCGGGCCAGCAGGCCTACGTGTACGCCTTCGTGGGCCAGGGCAATAGCGACGGCGCGGCCAATGCCTTTGCCCGCGCCCGTGACGAGGGCAATTTTTCCGGTGAGTGATTCCATGGGGGAGGAGTAAGGATGAAAAAGTAGCGCGGAAATCCGTTCCGCGATGAGCGGAGCGAGTTACCCCGCGCCGGGGGCCATATTCCAACCGGAGAACGGCTGCAAGGATGGGCAGATACTACGCGGCCGGACTACGAAAGGCTACAACCGACGACCAGGGAATTGGTTGGCTAGCCCCCCTCTAAGTTTTGATTCTAGTATATTCTGTCGTGTAACACCCTACCGCCGCCCGATTTGCAACTCAAGCCATATAAGCGGTAGCTGCGTTAGATTTCAATTAGCAGGCCGGTATTGCCGAGGCGCACCCAGTTGCCGGTGGTGGGGCCGTGCATGTCGGCATACGTGCGGCGGGAGATGCAAGGGATATGGCAAGTATGTTGATTTTCCAACTTTCAAGTTAGTGTTTAGAACAAATCATACATTTAGTTCTCGCCAACTAACTCTGTCATTTTCAACCGCATCCCTGATTAATCTTTGCCGCTTGCTTAAAGATGATTTACCAGTTTTTATTTCGAGAATATAAATATCAACAACGTCTTCGTTTTCTATTCCTTCGAACACAATCATATCAATTGGACTTCCTATAAACCTAGCTTCTTTAGGATTAAAGGGGAAGTTTTGATGAAAAGGAATTAGATGTTCGGTGACTTTGCCTAAAATTACTGACTGGCTTCGATTAATTGCATCTTGCCGATAAAACATCTCATATTTGGTTTTCCATGCTTCCAAGTCAGCAAGAGCAGTCTTAGCAGCGGCTGCAGATAAGACTGCTCTCAAACTTTCAATCTCATTATTTTTGAATTCGTCAAATTGCTGATTTGCCAGAATAGGTATATTTTTATAGGTGTCATTAAGTTTTGACTGAATATCTTCTATTTCTTTTCTGAAAAAGGTCTCTCTTTCAAATTGCAAAGTCTCTGATTCTTTCATTAGTAAGACTTCTCTGTTCTTTATGACTTTTATCTCTTGTCCTCTGAAATAATAAAGAATAAAAAATATTATTGCAATAATGAATGCCAGAATTGTGCTTGTCTCCATGAGTTAAGTTTGTTTTTGTTGGTTCAACTTCTCCAAAGCTATCTGCTTCTTTCCAACATCATTCAGATTCTCATCAATGTATTGCCGCCGTACGCGATACGCTCGACAGCTAGGGCCACCAGCCGCACATGCTTCCGCCCACACGCTCGAAGCGCACCACCGTGCCAGCCGGAACGTGGAGGCAGAAGCCGCAAGCAGCGGCGCGGGGTAGCCTGGCGATGCTATTCGGCGCTCAAAAAGCAAAGTCCATTTCTGCCAGCTCGCGGCCTACGGCCCGCACACCTTCCAGAATCCGCCGCGTCTGGGTGGGGCTGGGCTTCTTGTTGCCGGAAACATACTGGCTGAGCAGGCTTTGGGTCATGCCCAGACGCTTAGCCAGCGCGGCGGCGTTGATGACTTTGTAGGCGTCGAAAAACGATTTCAAGTCATAGGTGATTTTCACGTCTTCGATGCTGATAGTGCGGCCCGTGTCGCTCAGGGCTAGGTTCAGCACTTCTACCATGTTGGCCTTCAACTCCTCGAAGTTGGTTCCCACTGTGTAAGCGCCTTCGCCTTCGTTGTAGGCGCTGTAGCCCGTGGCGGTGCGCTCTACTATCATCTCATATTTTTTCATCGTCTGGCTTGCTACTTGAGTAGATTGGGCATCTGGTTCTATTCTCAAAGGTAGTTAATTCACTACCAATATCGCAGCCGCCCAGCGGGGCATCATGCTTTAGCAGCGGCGCTACTTGAGGCCCGCCTGTTTCAGCAGCACCGCCGCCAGCCCTTTGCCGACCTCCGCGCTGCCGTGGAGCGGAAATTCCAGGTAGCCGCTTCGGGTGAGAGCTTTCTTGGTGGCGTGCGCCAGCTTGATGTGGCTGCCCGTCTGGGCAATCTTGTACCAGCCGTCTCTGGTCAGCCTGCGGTAGAGTTCCGAGCTTTTCATAGCTGAATGCAAGCAATCAGTTGGCCGGTAGCGTCGGCGCGCGCGCTCAGGAGGAGGGGGAAAAACATGGTTTTAAGGTAGAGAGGAGAAGCGTAAATGTCGTTTATCCGTTGTCAATAACGGCTCGATGGGTTTGCGGCCGATGAGGTTGCTGTAGAATTGATTATTCCAACTAAAGCTACTGGTATCGGGAATACGGTTTGCTACGCCCAAAGTACTCGATGTAGGTGCCGGTACAAAGTTCAGGTGGCCCGCAATACCGCCCAAATGCCCCGAACTTCCTACATTCCGCCTCCGAACCACACGCCTTCTTTCCGCATGAAAAACCTTGCCCTCACCGGCCTGCTGGCCGCCGCTTTGCTGGCCGGCTGCAACCAGCAGAAAACCACCACCGCCAACACCGCCGACGCGAAAGAGCTGCCCGCGCTGTTCGATACGTATTGGGAAGAGCAAGCCAAGCTGTTTCCGCTGGCCGCCACCGCCCAGGGCGACAACCGCTACAACGACCAGCTGCCCAACGACCAGACCCGCGCCTTTCGCCAAAGCCTGGCCGCCTTCTACCAGCGCTACCTCACCCAGCTCGGCCGCTTCGAGCGCGAAAAGCTGTCGGCCAACGACCGCACCAGCTACGATATCTTCCAGTATGATCTGCAAACGCGGCTCGACGGCCTGCAGCAGGGCATTCTGGTGGGCAGCGACTATCCCGCCCACTGGATGATTCCCTTCAGCCAGTTTGGCGGCCTGCCCATCTCGCTGGGCCAGTTCGGGGCCGGCACCGGCAGTCAGCCGTTCAAAACCGCCAAAGACTACGACAACTGGCTGGGCCGCGTCCACGGTTTCCCGGTGTGGGCCGATTCGGCCATCAGCAACTTCCGGGCGGGGATGCGGGCCAGCGTGGTGCTGCCCCGGGCCCTGGTGCAGAAAATGATTCCGCAAATGCGGGCGCTGGTGGTCACGGACCCCGCCAAAAGTCTGTTCTACGGCCCCATCAGCACTTTCCCCAAAGACCTGGCCGCCGCCGACCGGCCGCGCCTGACCACGGCCTACCAGCAGGCCATCGGGCAGGAGCTGGTGCCGGCCTACCGGAAGCTGGCCGATTTCCTGGAGCAGGAATACCTGCCCAAAGCCCGCGCCACCACCGGCATCAGCGCCCTGCCGGCCGGCCCGGAGCAATATCGGTTTCTGGTGAAATACTGGACCACCACCGACAAGACCCCGGAGGAAATCTACCGGACCGGCCGGAGCGAAGTGGCGCGCATTCGCACGGAGATGGAGCGGGTGAAAGCCCAGACGGGCTTCAAAGGCGACCTGAAAGCCTTCTTCGAGTACATGAAAACCGACCGCCGGTTTATGCCCTACAAGTCGCCGGAGCAGGTGCTGAGCGCTTTTCGCGGCATCCAGGCGCGCATCACGCCCAACCTGAAAAAAATGTTTGGGCGCACGCCCAAAACCGGGTTTGAAGTCCGGCAGACCGAGGCCTTCCGCGCCGCCTCGGCTTCGGCCGAGTATAATCCCGGCACCCCCGACGGCTCCCGGCCTGGCATCTTCTACGTGCCCATTCTGGATGCCACCACCTTCAACACCACTTCCGGCATGGAGTCGCTGTTTCTGCACGAGGCCATTCCGGGGCACCACTACCAGGTTTCGCTGCAGCAGGAAAATGAAAGCCTGCCCAAATTCCGCCGCTTTGCCTGGTACGGAGCCATGGGCGAGGGCTGGGCGATGTACACCGAAAGCCTGGGCAAAGAGCTGGGCCTCTACACCGACCCCTACCAGTACATGGGCGCGCTGGGCGACGAAATTCACCGCGCCATCCGGCTGGTGGTAGATGTGGGCATGCACACCCAGAACCTGACCCGCGAGCAGGCCATCGACTACATGATGGCCAACGAAGCCATCGGCGAGCAGGGCGCGACGGCCGAGATTGAGCGCTACATGGCCATTCCGGGGCAGGCGCTGTCGTATAAGATCGGGTCGCTGAAAATCGGGGAGCTGCGTCGCAAATACGAGCAGCAGCTCGGGCCGGGCGCGGCGGGTAAGCTCCGCGAGAAGTACCCGCACCAGAACGGCAATCATTTCCACCTCAACGCCTTTCATGATGAGCTGCTGCGGGATGGCGTGATGCCGCTGGCCGTGCTGGAGCGCAAGATGGACGACTGGGCCGCCGGGGAGAAGTAGGTCGGCGCTTGGGCCCGAATTTCGTCCCAACGCCGGGCCGGCTCCTGCGTTTAGGCCAGAAACTCATTCTTCTACCCATCCCTTTCTTCTTATGGCAAATCTTCTTTGGAAAACCCTGGGCGCGGGTGCCCTGGCCGGCCTGCGCAGCATGACCCCGCTGGCCACGCTGAGCAGCTCGCTGGCCAAGCACAACTCCGCCAATCTGGCCGCCTCGCCGCTGCGGTTTCTGCAGTCGAAAGCGGCCGCTACGGGCCTCAAGCTGCTGGCCGGCGGCGAAATGGTGGCCGACAAAATCCCCGGTATGCCCAACCGCACCAACCCAACCGCTCTGCTGGGCCGTGCCCTTTCCGGGGCCCTGATTGGGGCCACGATGTATAAAGCGGGCAAAAACCGGCAGGTAGCCGTGGGGGCCGCGCTAGGCAGCGTGGCCGCCGTGGCCGCCACTTTCGCCAGCTTCCACCTGCGCAAAAGCCTGGGCAAGCAAACCCAGGTGCCCGACACGGCTTGGGCTCTGGCCGAAGATGCCGCCACGCTGGGCAGCAGCCTGGCCGTGGCTAAAGCGCCCAAAGAGGCCCGGCCGCGGTTTGGCCGCTACGCCTGGCCCCGCTACGGGCAGCGCGGGTTTTGGGGCTGAGCCGGCCGGTCAGGCTGATTTTTAAACTGCCCGAACAATGAAGCGACGCGACTTTCCGCGTCTTGGCGTTGAACGACTCCCGAGGGTCGCGAATGCCGAGACGTGGAAAGTCGCGTCGCTTCATCGTTCAGAATCTTCACGGACTGGCTCTGCGGTAGGCCGATTGGGTGTGACAAAATAATGCTGACTGCCTGTTGTTGTCACAAGCCAGTGTGTGACACAATTCTGTACATTACCGATTGTTGTCACACGCTGGCTTGTGACACGATGTGCATCTTCCTTATTTTTTGTCACACCCACCCGCTATGCCCAATTACCTCCGCGACCAGTTCGGATTAACCCAGGAGCGCCTGGCCTCGTGGCTAGGCATTGCCCGCGGCACGCTGGCGATGGGCGAAGGCAACGGCAGCCGCGGGCTGCCGGGGGCCAACTGGGTGAATAATCTGCGCCTGCTGCTGGCCGGCCAGGGCAAAGTGTACGACCCCGCCACCCCCGACGCGCCCCACCCGGCCCCGCCGCCGCTGCCGCCTCCACCCATCACCACCGACCCGCTGGCCTGGCGCGTGCGGGTAGCCCGCCACGAGATGTACCAGCTAACCCGCCGCCTGGAGCGGATGCAGGCCCGCGCCGCCCAGCATAATTTGCGGCTGGCGGCCCTGCCCGCCCTGCGGGCCTACGCCGGCCCGGTAGAGAACCCCGCCCGCGAAGCCGGCTGGCTGGCCCTGTTCGAGGGCGAGGCCGTGGACGAGCTTCGCGACCTGTGCGGAGCCGGCCCCCAGCGCCTGCTGGAAGCCCGCCTCGCGGGCCTGGTCCGCGAAGTGGAGCTGTTGGAAGAGCTGCTGCCCCCGCCGGAGCCGGCGTAAGGCCCGAATCAATCAAAAAGAGGCCCGCAACGTGCGTTGCGGGCCTCTTTTTTGGGCGGCTGATTCGGCCTTACTTCTGGGTGGTGCCGGAGTTGGTGCCGCTCTTGGTGTTGTTGTAGGAGGCCGCGCCGGGCGGTGGCGGGCCGCCGGCCGCCCCTTTCACTGGCGTCGACTCGTTGAGGCCGGCCGGCGGGGTAGCCGTGCCCTGGTCGGTGGCCTGCTGCTGATCGGCGGCGGAGCCGGTGCCGGCGGGCGGATTCACGTTTTGCGCGGTGTTCACGCTATCCATGTCGGTTTCCATCTTGCGGGCCGGCGGAGCATCGGAGAAGTCGTTGTTGGTTTGCTGGTCGGTGCCGGGGGTGCGGCTTCGGTCGCAGGCGGCGAAGGTGGCGGAAGCGGCCAGCGCCCCGGCCAGCAGCACTCGTTGGGATAGTTTCATTTGGGGTTGGGTTGGTTGGGCGATGCTATGTCGGTTTGAAGTGCGGTATACGCGGGATGGCCGGGCCGTGGCTAACCCACGCCGGCCCAAACCGCTAGCTTTGCCGCATGGCAATTCCGGTTCTTATCAATTGGAGCGGGGGCAAAGACTCGGCCCTGGCCCTGTACCACCTCCTGCACGATGCCCGCTACCAGGCCGCGCACCTGCTTACCAGCGTGAATGCCCACTACCAGCGCGTATCGATGCACGGCGTGCGCGTGGCGCTGCTGGAGGCGCAGGCCCGGCGCATCGGTCTGCCCCTCACCCAGCTGGCCCTGCCCGAAACTCCCGATATGGCCGCGTACGAGCAACTCATGCAGGCCGCCCTCGGCCCGCTGGTGGCCCAGGGAATCCGGCACGCCATGTTCGGCGACATCTTTCTCGAAGACCTGCGCACTTACCGCGAGCAGCAGCTGGCCCGCCTCGGCATGCAGGCCCAGTTTCCGCTCTGGCAGCGCCCCGGTGCCGATATTCTGCGCGAATACCTCAGTCTGGGCTTTCGCGCCATCATCGTGTGCGTGAATGCGCGGCACCTCGACCAAAGCTTCTGCGGCCGCCTGCTCGACGAAGATTTTCTGCGCGACCTGCCTCCCGGCGTGGACCCCTGCGGCGAAAACGGGGAGTACCACAGCTTCGTGTTCGACGCGCCGTATTTCTCCACGCCCATTCTCTTTACCAAAGGCGAAATCGTGCGCCGCACCTACCCAGCCCCCGGCGGCGGGGGCGAGGCCGCCTTTTGGTTCTGCGACCTGCTGCCAGCGGGCTGAAGCAGTAATGCGGAAATCCGCTAAAACTCGTATTCGTCGCGGTGCCGGCTCGCGTAGCGGTTGGCATAAGGCCGATGCGGGGCCGCGCCGTTTTTGCGCTTGCGCAGCAACAAGTAGCCCAGCCCGCCCACCAGCGCCGCCCCGGCTACCCACTTGGGAAACGCATCGGCCGGGGCCGGCGGCACCGACACCACGCCCGACTCGTCGGCTACGGCCGGGTGGCCCACGTAGCGGCCGTGGGCCGGCACGGCCTGCTGCTCAAAGTTGGTGGCCAGCGCGTGCAGCTGCCGCCGCAGCTCCTGGCCGTGCATCGGAATGCCGTGGCCGGTGGCCGCAATCTGGGGCTCCAGCGCCGCCAGCCGCTGCACCGATTCGCGGGCCTGCTGCCAGTCGGGGGTGAAGTAGGCGGGCGGGCCGTGCACCTCCTGGCGCTGCTCCCACACCGCCAGCCCCGATTCCTGCTGCACCGTCACGAAAGCATCGCCCGCCAGCAGTACCCGGTCGGAGTCGCGGAAGAACGCGACGTGGCCGGGCGTGTGACCGGGCGTATGAATCCAGCGCCATTCGGTCAGAAACGGCAGGGTGCCGTTCACGGGCAGCGGCTTCACGCGGGAGCCCAGGTCGATGGGCTTTTTGGGGTAGAGAAACGACATGGCCGCCATCATACCCCCGCCCACCGTGGGGTCCGGCGGCGGATACGACGAGCGGCCCGTGAGGTAGGGCATCTCCAACGGATGGGCATACACGGGCACGTTCCACTCTTCCGCCAGCGTTTTCAGCGCCCCGATGTGGTCGAAATGGCCGTGGGTAAGCACGATGGCCGCGGGCGGGTTGTTGGCCCCGAAAATGGCCTCGGCGTGGTGCTTGATCTTTTCGGCCGAGCCGTATAGGCCGGCATCAACGAGCACCCAGGGCTCCAGCGGCGACGATGTGTCGCGCACGAAATACAGGTTGACAAAAACATTGCGCAGCCCCCACACGCCCGGCGCAACGGCCTGCAGGGTAGGGGTGGTAGCACGATTCGCGTGTTCAGACATGGCAGACGGGTATCAGGGTTGAATGAATGAGCGTTATACAGAGCCTGCTTACGCAATTCGGCGCGGTAGGATGACTACGCTCCGGCCGTACTTTTCGCCTGGTTTTTTGTTAAAGTGCGCAGCAAGGGTGCCGACTGAAGAAAGCACGTCATGCTTCGACAAGCTCAGATGACGTTCTTTTAGTTCGTTAGCCTCTCCCCGCACTCACCCCGCCTCATGCCCGCTGCTCCCGCTACCATCCTCTTCGACGGTGTCTGCAACCTCTGCAATGGCTTCGTGCAGTTCATCATCCGCCACGATGCCGCCGGCCGCTTCCGGTTTGCGGCGCTGCAGTCGGCAGGTGGACAGGCGCTACTGACCGCCAACGGCCTAGTGGCCCCGGCTGAGCCGGAAACGGTGCTGCTGGTAGAAGACGGCCAGATATACACGCACTCCACCGCCGTGCTGCGCATTGCCCGTGGCCTGGGTGGCGGGTGGCGGGGGCTGGCGGCGGTAGGCGGGCTGCTGCCCCGGCGCTGGCGCGATGCGCTCTACCGCTTCGTGGCCCGGCACCGCTACCGCTGGTTTGGCCGGCAGCAGGCCTGTATGCTGCCCACGCCGGCCCTGGCCGGGCGGTTTTTGTAGCGGCGACGTTGGCCGCGGCGGGCTATCTTCGCCCGCCGCGGCCGGTGGCTGCTTTTCTTCCCTCCTTAATTCTTCGACTTATGCAGGCTCTCCAGCTCAATGGCATCAACCAGCCCCTGGTTCTCACCGAAGTGCCCACTCCCGCACCCGGCCCCGGCGAGGTGCTGGTGCGGCTCCGCGCCGCCGCCCTCAATCACCGCGACGTCTGGATTCAGAAGGGCCAGTACGCCGGGCTGAAATTCCCCTGCATCCTGGGTTCCGATGGGGCCGGCGTGGTAGCAGCCCTCGGCGAGGGCGTGGCCGCCGACCTGTTGGGCCAGGCCGTGCTCATCAACCCCGGCCAGAACTGGGGCGACAACCCCCACGCGCAGGCCAAAAGCTTCACCATTCTGGGCCTGCCCCATCAGGGCACCTTCGCTGAGTACGTGGCCGTGCCGGCCGAAAAAGTGCACGCTCTGCCAACGCACCTTGGGTTCGAGCAGGCCGCGGCCCTGCCGCTGGGCGGGCTCACGGCCTACCGGGCCGTGTTCACGCGGGCCGGGCTGCGGGCCGGCGAGCGGGTCTTGATTACCGGCGTGGGCGGCGGCGTGGCCATTCTGGCCCTGCAAATGGCTGTGGCCGCGGGGGCTGAAGTGTGGGTAACCTCCGGCTCGCCCGAAAAAATAACGCGGGCCGTGGCGCTGGGAGCCAGAGGCGGCGTTAGCTACAAGGACGAAAACTGGCCCGCCGACCTCGTGCGGCAGGCCGGCGGGGCCTTCGACGTGCTAGTGGACAGTGCGGCCGGGCCGGGCTTCGGGGCGCTGCTGGATGCCGCCGCGCCGGGCGGGCGCATCATGTTCTACGGCGGCACGCTGGGCGCTATTTCGCAACTGCCGCCGGCCAAAATCTTTTGGAAGCAGCTCTCCATCCTGGGCTCCACGATGGGCACCGACGACGATTTTGCTGCTATGGTGCGCTTCGTGGCCGAGCATAAGCTGGTGCCAATGGTAGATCAGGTGTTTGGGCTGGCCGAGGGCGAGCAGGCCATGCGCCGGATGGATGAAGGCCATCAGTTCGGCAAAATAGTGCTCCGGATTCCGGAGTGACTTTAGCGTAAATATTCTATTGAAAAAAAACCACTCTAAGGAATGTTGGAGCGGGTTTTTGTGTTCTAAATGCAGCTGTGAATAAGTTGATTTCAACCTGCTTTTCTTTATGAAAAACCCCGCTGGATACCTGGAGAATCACGTTTTTGAAGCCCGTCGTCCGCGCCGCGAGCTGCAGCCTGTAGTGGCCTACGCCGATGCCGTGCAAGCCATCGAAGCTGCGTTGGCTGATGCGGAAAAATACAAATATCTGCTCATGCGCGCCCTGCGCCGTCACGCCGACGATCTGGCTGCGCAAGCGCCGATGGCCGCCGCTCCGGAAATGGCAGTGGTGCCCATGTACAGGGAACTGGAACAAGCCGCCTGAGTTGGCTACTGCCTATATTTTGTCATCCTGAGCTTGCGAAGGACCTTCCTCTTTTCGCACTACCAAAACTCCTTTCAACGCACAAAGCCCTCTACCGCACGCTAGTAAAGAGCTTTGCTCATTTAAAACAGCTTTGTACTGGCAAAGAGGAAGGTCCTTCGCTTTGCTCAGGATGACAGGCGTTTTTGGCTGTCAGACATCTCAGCCAGCCACTGGGCCAGCGCCAGCGCCTGCTGGCGCAGCTCCGGCACGGCCGTCGATTCGAAGTAAGCCGGGCGGCGGCTGGGGCCGAGCGTGAAAAATACCGGCGACACCTGCTGCTCTTTGTCTAATAATGCACCGTGCGAATCAGTCAGCATGCCCAAACCCAACGGATCTGGGACCAGCTGCCCGGCTTCGCGCAGACCTATTACCAGCGGGTCGTCGATGCGGCGGTAGTCGAGCAGCGGGCCGGTGCAGGTGATGACGTGGCGGGCCGTCAGCCAGTGTTGGTAGCCCCGCTTCTCAATCTGTACCGCTAAGTCTTCGCCCTGGGGCACCAGCTGCCGCACCCGGCCCAGCTGCATCCTGACGATGCCCGCATCCAGCATGGCCTGCACGGCGGCCTGGTTTTGCGGCGGGCTCCGGTGCCGCACCACCGACCAGATGGAGGCCAGATGGCGCAGAAACCGCGCCTGCTCCGCCAGCGGCCACGCCGCCCAGATGCGGCCCAGATCCGGCCGCAGCGAATCCAGCACCGGCCGCCAGTCGATGCCCTGCCGGGCGGCGGCCCGCACCCGGCCGCGCACTGCCCGCAACACCGCGCCCACGGTGGTGAGACCCGCCAGCTCGGTGGCGTAGAAGCTGGGGTAGCCGGTCGTTATGGGGCCGTGCTCAGCGGGCCAGCGGCCGTTGCGCGAAACCACCGTCACGGGGCCGGTGTGGCCATCGGCGGCCAGCCCCAGCAGTACATCCACCGCCGTCAGCCCCGAGCCGATGAGCAGCACTGAGTGCTCCGGCGCAATGCCGCGCAGCGCCCCTTTGGCCCAGGGGTTGCCGTGGTAGGTGGGGTGGTGGAGGTACGCCTGAGCCGGGCCGGTAGGAGGGAGGGGCGCAAAATTGCCCAGCGCCAGCACCACCTGATCGGTGCGCAGGGCGTGCCCACTGGCCAGCTGCACCGTCGCGGAGTACTTATCGGGGGCCACCGTAGCGGCCACGGCCGCATCCTGGTACCAGAAAAACCGCATGCCATTCATGGCTGGCTGCGCCAATACCGTCGAAACCAGCTCCTGCAGATAGCGGCCGTAGATCTGGCGGGAGCAGAATTGCTGGGCGCAGGCGGGCAGTTCGGTGGTGGCCACCCAGTTCGTGAAGTGGTCGGGGTCGCCGGGGAAGGCGCTCAGGGCCGGCGTACGCACGTTTAGCAGGTATTCGGGCCGCCGCGCCGAGTAGGCCAGGCCGGGGCCGGGCGCCGGGCGCGGCTCCACCAGGTGGACGTCGATGGGGTGCGGGCCGCCGCGCAGGTGCGCCAGCTGCACCAGCAGCATCGCGCCCGAAAAGCCGCCCCCGATAATCGTAATCGTTCGTCGTTGCACCCAGGTGTAATGTGAAAGCGTGAGGGAAGCTGGTGGCGAAAAGGTGAAAAAAGCGGGTGTAAAGTCCTGTATGCTGGTTGACAGGAGTTGCGGCGGCCTCGGTTTCGGCAAAACGCAAAAGCCCGGCCCCGAGTTAAGCGGAGCCGGGCTGCAATAAGGGCAATTGCGTAGAAACGGCGAGCGGTCAGCCCATTGGCGGCCACACTAAAATTATGGCATTCGCTGCCGGGCCGCGCGGCTACAGATACGCGCCGGGCACCAGATAATTGCGCACGTAGTCATCAATACCGTCTTCCAGGCGCGTGAAGGGCCGGTCGTAGCCAATGCCGCGCAGCTTGCTCATATCAGCCTGGGTGTAGTACTGGTAGGTGTCGCGGATGTCCTCAGGCGTATCGCGGAACCGGATATCGGCGGTGCGGTCCAGGGCCTGGAAGGTGTTCAGGGTGAGGTCCATAAACGTACGAGCTTCGCCGGTGCCCAGGTTATAGATGCCGGAGTGCTTGCGGTTGTTCATCAGAAAGAAGCACACTTCTACCACGTCTTTCACATACACGAAGTCGCGCTGCTGCTCGCCGTCGGCGAAGTCGGGGTTGTGCGAGCGGAACAAGGTCATGGAGCCAGTCTTGCGGATCTGCTCGAAGGCGTGGAAAATCACCGAGGCCATGCGGCCCTTGTGGTATTCGTTGGGGCCATACACGTTGAAAAACTTCAGGCCCGCCCAGAAAAACGGCTTCTCCGGCTGCTGCACGGCCCAGTTGTCGAAGTCGTTCTTGGAGTCGCCGTAGGGATTCAGGGGCTTGAGCAAAGGCAGCAGCGCGTCGTCGTCGGAGTAGCCCAGCGTGCCCGAGCCGTAGGTGGCGGCTGAGGAGGCATACACCAGCGGCAGCTGATACTGGCAGCAGGCCCGCCACATCTTCTGCGAATACTCCAGGTTCAGCAGATCGAAAATGGCCTTGTCCTGCTCCGTGGTATCGGTGCGGGCCCCCAGGTGGAAGATGAACTCGACCTGCTCGTGGTTGGCGTCCAGCCACTCAAAAAACTCGTTGCGGTCCACGTATTCACGCAGGCGCTTGCCCTTCAGGTTGGCGAGCTTGCGCTCCACGGCAAAATTATCGACCACCACGATATCGTTGAAATTGGCGGCGTTCAGGCGGGTAACAAGGCAGCTGGCAATAAAGCCGGCCGCTCCGGTGACAACTATCATAAGGCGAAGATTTTGGCCAAAAGTAGGGAAAAACGGTGGGGTGGGAGGCGCGAAATAAACAACGACGGTTCCCGCAGAGGTACGCAGAGGAAAACGCAGAGGGCGCAGAGCATAAACGAAAAAACGCTGCCGGCTTTGCCGCGTCGCACTACCTTTAACGCATGATTCGTTTCGTGCTCCGGCTCTCGCAGCCGCTTTTGCTGATCCTGCTGTTCAGCGCCTGCCAATCTGACAACCACGCCCGGCCGCCCGCCGCGGCCGCCGCGCCGCATCAGCTCACCGACGACCTCGGCCGCCGCCTCACTGTGCCCGCCCACCCGCGCCGCATTATGGCCCTGGCCGCGTCCATGACCGAAATGCTCTACGCCGTGGCCGATACCGTTACCATCATCGGCCGCACCCAGGTCTGCGATTTTCCCAAAGCCGCCCTGCGCAAGCCTATCGTCAACAGCTACCCGCTCGACCTGGAAAGCCTCGTAAAGCTGCACCCCGACGTAGTCTTCACCACCGACGGCATCACCTCCCTGGACGACGCGGCCCGCCTGCAGAAGCTGGGCATCCCGGTTTATTACCAGAAATATGAGAAAGTAGCCGATGTGTTGCGCGGCCTCCAAGATCTGGGCCGCATCCTGGGCCGGGAGCAGATGGCAAAGCGGCTTACCGACTCGCTGGCCACCGAGCTGCGAGCAATTCAGCCGAAACAGCCGCCCCAGCCGGCCCCGAAAGTGCTGGCCATCACTTGGCAGGACCCGATTTACGTGTACGGCCAAAACACGCTGTTCACCGACAAAATCAGCCTTGCCGGCGGCCAGAATGCGGTGGTTGAAAAATTCCCCCAGCCCTACCCGGCCCTCACCCGCGAGTACATTCTGCAGCTTAACCCCGACATCCTCATCGGCGGCAGCTTCGGCAAGCTGGACAGCACGTTTTTCAAAAAATACCCCGAGCTGAAGCGCATCAAAGCCTACCAAAACCACCGCATCTACGCCATTACGGGTGATTTGATGGAGCGGCCCGGCCCGCGCGTGATGCAGTCGGTGCGGGAGCTGCAAGGGCTGCTGCGTCCATGAGCCGCCCTGCCGCGCCCTGGCTGCTGGCCGCGCTGCTCCTCATGGCCGCCTTAGTAGTGGTGGGCCTACGCGTGGGCAGCTTCGCGCTGGACTACGCCTTCATCGGCCGCACCCTGCTCCACTACGATGCCACCGACCCCGCCCAGCTGGTGCTGGTGCAGCTGCGCCTGCCGCGCATTCTGATGGCTTTGCTGGCCGGAGCCGGCCTGGCCGTGAGCGGCTACCTCATGCAGGCTATGGTGAACAACGCTCTGGCCGACCCGTATCTGCTCGGAACCGCCTCGGGCGCTTCGCTGGGCGCTATTCTGTGCTTCGCCCTGCTGCCCGATGTAATGCTGCACGGCCTGTATCTGCCACCGCTGGCCGCGCTGGCTGGGGCTTTGGTCACTACGCTGGTGGTGGTAGCGCTGGGCACGCAGCGGGGCAAGATTATGCCGGCGCAATTGCTGCTGGCTGGCGTCGCGCTCAGCTCCCTCACCACGGCC
Source organism: Hymenobacter daecheongensis DSM 21074 (assembly GCF_900141805.1). Classification (GTDB taxonomy): domain Bacteria; phylum Bacteroidota; class Bacteroidia; order Cytophagales; family Hymenobacteraceae; genus Hymenobacter; species Hymenobacter daecheongensis. The sequence continues at coordinate 53,685 of NZ_FQYN01000012.1, forward strand.
ATCGGCGGGCTGCTCACGTTTCTTTCCACTTCCGAAGGCAAGCTGCGCACGGTGGTTTTCTGGGCAATGGGCAGCTTCGAGCGGGCCGGCTGGGACGTGCTGGCTTACCCCGCCGGGGCGCTGTTGCTGGCTTTGGGACTGCTGATTTTCCTGCAGAAAGGCATCAATATCCTGCTCCTGGGCGAGGAGCGGGCCCAGGCCCTGGGCGTGCCGGTAGCCCGCACGCGCTGGCTGCTGGTCATCACGGCTTCGGGGCTCACGGGCTGCATTGTGGCTTTGTGCGGCCCCGTAGGCTTCGTAGGCCTCATGATTCCGCACCTCACGCGTTGGCTGCTGGGCGTCACGGGCAAGGCCAACCTGCTGTTCTGCGCCCTGCTCGGGGCCGACTTCCTGCTCGGCTGCGACCTGCTGGCCCGCCTGCTCTACCCGCCCGCCGGTTTGCCCGTCGGCCTCATTACGGCCCTGTTCGGCGTACCGTTCTTCGTATATTTGCTGCGGAAAAAGAGTTGATGTGCTGATTTGCTGATGCGTTGATGTGTTGATTTCTATCGGCTTACGGCCGGTTTTCTCCATTGCTCAACTGCCTTCGGCACGAAGCCTGACCCGAGCCGCTCAACTGCGGCATGTCCATCAGCACATCAGCAAATCAACACATTAGCACATCAACGAATGATCTACGTCAGCCGGCAGGAGCACTTCAACGCCGCTCACAAGCTGTATAACCCTGCCTGGACCCAGGAGCGCAACCAGCAGGTATTCGGCCCCTGCGCCAATACCAACTGGCACGGCCACAACTACGACCTGATCGTAACCGTGAAGGGCCAGCCCGACCCGGAAACCGGCTTTGTCATCGACCTAAAGGCCCTCAGCTCCCTCATCCGCGAGCATGTCGTGGACCAGGTTGACCACAAAAACCTCAACCTCGACGTGCCCTTCATGAAGGACCAGCTCGCCAGCACCGAAAACCTGGTGGTGGCCTTCTGGCAAATTCTGGCCCCCGAAATCGCCAAAATCTCCGCTGCCCAACTGCACTGCATCAAGCTCTACGAAACCCCCCGCAACTTCGTGGAATATTACGGCGAGTAACTGTACTGTCATGCTGAGTTTGTCGAAGCATCTCTACTGCAATGCTAATTAGTGCCATTACAACGAAGCGGTAGAGATGCTTCGACAAGCTCAGCATGACACGCACCGATTTTTGATTAGGCTCATAAAGGCCGCATTTCAACTAAATGAAGTATTACCTGATAGCCGGTGAGCGTTCCGGCGACTTTCACGCCTCGCACCTCATGCGCGAACTGCGCCAACAAGACCCCGAAGCCGAATTCCGTGGCTGGGGCGGCGACATGATGCAGGCCGAAGGCGGCACGCTCGTGCACCACTACCAGGAAATGGCCATTATGGGCTTCTGGGAAGCGGCTACCAGCATCCTCAAGTTTCGCGGCTACCTCAAGGAGTGCCAGCGCGATATTCAGGCCTACCAGCCCGACGTCGTGATTCTGATTGATTACGCCGGCTTCAACCTGCGCGTGGCCAAGTTCGCCAAGGCCCAGGGCCTGAAAGTATTCTACTACATCTCGCCCAAAATCTGGGCCTGGAACCAAGGCCGCGTGCATCAAGTGAAAGCCCTGGTAGACAAGATGTTCGTCATCCTGCCCTTCGAGAAGGAATTCTACCAGCGCTTCGGCTACGACGTGGACTACATCGGCAACCCCACCGTGGATGCCATTGCTGAGCACCCCGTCACCACCGACTTCTACCAGCGCAACAACCTCGACTCGCAGAAGCCCATCATTGCTGTGCTGCCCGGCTCGCGCAAGCAGGAAATCGAGGAGATGCTCTACGAGATGCTCGCCATCCTGCCGCCCTTCCTCGACTACCAGTTCATCGTGGCCGGCGTGACGAACCTGGAGCGCAGCTACTACGCCAACTTCGAGCGCAACAACGTGCGCATCCTTTTCGACCAAACCTACGACCTGCTCGCTCACGCCAAAGCCGCCCTCGTCACCAGCGGCACCGCCACCCTGGAAACAGCCCTGTTCAACGTGCCCCAGGTGGTCTGCTACCGCACCAGCGCTGTGTCTTACGCCATCGGCAAGGCCGTTATCAAAGTGCCCTACATTTCCCTGGTCAACCTGATTGCCGGCAAGGAAGTGGTAAAAGAACTGATTCAGGGCGAATTCAACTCCCGCAACCTGGTCACGGAACTGAAAAAAATCACTGCCGACGAAGCATTTATTGCCGAGCAGAAAGCCGGCTACGCGGAACTACAGGAGAAACTCGGGCGCAATAATGCCGCGCAGAAAGCGGCGGAGTTGATGGTGGGGTATTTGAAAGAGTAAGTGAGTGATATTTTAACTTATAAAAAAGCCCCATTAGAACTTTCTAATGGGGCTTTTTGAGTCTGGTGGGAAGTGGAGGACTCGAACCTCCGCTCTCTGTCCTGAATTAAGATTACTTATTCTATGCTTTCAATATCTTGATAGCATGGAGCCGGAACCGTTCCTCCCACGAGAGCTACTCCACCTACTACACTTATGAGCGATGTCATCATGGCTGTCAAGTTTTGGGATAATACCATTTTTACAAATGAGAAGAAGTCCACAACCCCAGCTACAGACATTGCAAAGTCAACAGTCAAAGTAACCTTTAAACTCAGGTCTTTGCCCAACAAGGCTTGTATCTAACGCTTACGCCGCCCGCAACTGCTTCAGCGGTGACTTTTCAAACTTGCTCTGGGCGTAGTCCAGATCAATAACCAGCTCCTTCACATCCGATTCCGACGGAATGTCGAACATGGCATCGGTCATGATGCTTTCGCAGATGCTGCGCAGGCCGCGGGCCCCGAGGCGGTACTCGTCGGCTTTTACCACGATATACTCCAGCGCTTCCTCGGTGAAGGTCAGTTCCACGCCTTCCATCTCGAAGAGGCGGTTGTACTGCTTCACAATCGAGTTTTTCGGCTCGGTCAGGATTTTGCGTAGCGTGGCGTGGTCGAGCGGGTTGAGGTGGGTGAGCACCGGCAGACGGCCAATCAGCTCCGGAATCAGGCCGAAGGCTTTCATGTCCATGGCCGTCACGTAGCGCAGGAAGTTGTTGGTGTCCACCTTATCGTCCAGCATCGTTTTGGCGAAGCCCATGGGCTTGGTATTCAGGCGGCTCTTGATGATGCGCTCGATGCCCACGAAGGCCCCGCCGCAGATGAACAGGATGTTCTCGGTGTTCACCGTAATCATCTTCTGCTCGGGGTGCTTGCGGCCGCCGTGAGGCGGTACGTTCACGGTGGTGCCTTCCAGCAGCTTCAGCATGGCCTGCTGCACGCCCTCGCCGCTCACGTCGCGCGTGATACTGGGGTTGTCGCTCTTACGGGCAATCTTGTCTACTTCGTCAATGTAGACGATGCCGCGCTCGGCGGCTTCCACGTTGTAGTCGGCGGCCTGGAGCAGGCGGGTTAGGATGCTTTCTACATCCTCGCCCACGTAGCCGGCCTCGGTGAGCACCGTGGCATCGGCAATGCAGAAGGGCACCTGCAGGATGTTAGCCAGCATTTTGGCCAAAAAGGTCTTGCCCGTGCCGGTTTCGCCCACCATCATGATGTTCGATTTCTCAATCACCACATCGTCCTTGGTCGAAGCCTTCGGCTGCATCAGACGCTTGTAGTGGTTGTACACGGCCACCGACATCACCTTTTTAGCTTCCTCCTGGCCCACCACGTACTGGTCGAGGTACTCCTTCATCTCGCGCGGCTTCACGAGGTTGAATTTCGGCGTCTTCGAGTTCGAGCGAATCTTATTCTCCTCGTTCAGAATTTGCTGGGCCTGCCCCACGCACCGCTCACAGATGTGCGCATTGATGCCGGAAATCATGACCGTGACGTCTTTTTTGCTTTTACCGCAGAAGGAGCACGTTATATCTGCCATTGCTAGAACTCTCAGAAACAGGGTAGGGGAAGCCGAATGTAACACCGGCAACTCAAAGGTACGAAAACGCCAACGCCACCCGCACCGAAAAAAGTTGCTTTTGGCCCGAATGCGGTGTTGTTGGATCTTTTATTAGATCAGTCATCCTTTATCTGGCGTACGCCTGCGAAGGACCTTCCTCGCCGTTCACTACAACTGTTATTCAACGCACAAAGCCCTTTACCGCACAACAGTAAAGGGCTTTGCTTGTTGAAAAAGGTTGCAAGAACAGCAGGAGCGAAGCCAAAGCATCTCGCGTGCTGACGAATGATTGCTAACCCAAGCCCCCTCGCTTTTGGAGAGGGGGTTGGGGATGAGGTTTACGCCACCTTCTTCTCCAGCACCTCGTCAATCAGGCCGTACTCTTTGGCCTCATCCGCGCGCATCCAGTAGTCACGGTCGGAGTTGTCGTGGATTTCCTGGTAGGTTTTGCCGGTGTGCTGAGCCAGAATATCGTACAGCTCCTTCTTGAGCTTGAGAATCTCGCGGGCCGTGATTTCGATATCCGACGACTGGCCTTGCGCGCCACCCGAAGGCTGGTGAATCATCACGCGGGCGTGGGGGAGGGCCGAGCGCTTGTCCTTGGCCCCGCCGGCCAGCAGTACGGCGCCCATCGAGGCCGCCAGGCCGGTGCAGATCGTCGCTACATCCGGACCCACATACTGCATGGTGTCATAAATGCCGAGGCCGGCATACACCGAGCCGCCGGGCGAGTTGATGTAGAGCAGAATGTCCTTCTTGGCATCCGCCGACTCCAGGAACAGCAGCTGGGCGGTGATGATGTTGGCGATATAATCATCCACGGCCGTGCCCAGGAACACGATGCGGTCCATGATGAGGCGGGAGAATACGTCAATTTCGGCGAAGCGCGTGGGGCGCTCCTCAATCACCGAGCGGGTCATGCCGGTGGGCATAATCAGGCCGTTGCGTACCTGGCCTTCAACATGATTCAGGTATTGGTCCACGCCCAGGCCGCTGAGGCCCTGGCCTTTGACGGCGAACTTGCGGAATTCTTGTTTATTCAGCATGATGGGAAAAGTAGAAGAAGAGAAGGTGAGACGAAACCAGCGGGCAACAAAAAAGCCCTAACGGCAAGTAAGGGCTTTTTTGTTGGTTTAGAAACCGAAGCGCGAAGCGTTAGCCAGCGTTCTGAGTCCGGAAGTCCTCGGCCGAAATCGGGTTGTCATTAACAACAACTTTGCCGCGCAGGTTTTCGATGACTTTCTCTGCCAGAATGGCCTCATACTCCTGTACGTAGTTCTTGCCGTTCTCCTGACGCAGGAAGTTGTCGGCAAAGCCGCGCACCGATTCCTGCAGCTCCTCGCTGATTTCGGGCAGGTTGAACTGGCCCATAATCTTCTGCATAGTGCGCTCCACAATCTCGTCGTTCGACACCTTCAGGCCCTGCTCCTCCACTACTTTGTTGCGGATCATCGACCACTTCAGCTCCTTCTCATAGTCGTTGTAGTGCTCCTCAATCTGCTCGGCAGTCAGCTTGCCTTCGTTGGCGCGCAGCAGCCACTTCTTGAAGAACTCCTTCGGAATCTGGATAGTGGTAGCGTCCACCATCTTGTCAATGATCTGACGGCTCACGAAGCCTTCTGCCTCGCGGTCGTAGTTCTCCTGGATGGTTTCGCGCACTTTCGTGTCAAACTCCTCGGCCGAAGTCACGATGTCCTTGCCGAATACCTTGTCGAACAGCTCCTGGTTCAGCTCGGGCTTCTCCGTGCGGTTGATTTTCTCCACCGTCAGGGCATAGTCGCCGCTCACCTTGCCGGCTTCCTCTTTCGAAAGACCTGAGAATGAGGCAATGCTCGAAGCGTCGCCGCCGAAGGCATCGCTCAAATCGAAGGTCAGCACGTCGCCGGGCTTCAAGCCGATGAACTTCTCCGCGCCGTTCTTCACCTTGCTTATGGGCAGCAAAACGGGGCGCTCCGAAGCCTCGTCGTCAGCCTTTTTCAGCTTGCCGTAGAGGTAGTCGCCAGCCTCCGACACCTCGGGGTTGGTGCTCTCGCCAAACTGCCGGTTGATCTGGTCGTAGGTTTCGGTCAGCGTGTTATCGTCCAGGCTCACCTGGTGGCGGTCCACGTTCAGGCTCTGGTCGGCGGGCAGCTCGAAATCGGGCAGCAGGCCCAGCTCAAACTGGAAGTCGAACTCCTTCTGCATGTCGAAGTCGATGTCCTTCACCTGCACGGGCAGCGGCTCACCCAGGATTTTGATGTTGTTTTCCTTGATGTAGCCATCCACCGACTTGCCCAGCAGGCCGTTGATTTCTTCCACCAGAATGCCTTTGCCGTACATCTTGCGCACGAGTGCCACGGGCACTTTACCCGGCCGGAACCCTTTGATTTGCGCCTTCTTGCTGTAGTCTTTCAGCTTGTTTTCCACGGTAGCCGCGTAGTCAGCCTCCGTCAGGTGTACTGTCAGGATGGCACTCAGCTGGTCGTCGTTCTTGTCGAGGGTGATATTCAAAACGGGTCGTCGGTTAGGGTAAACAGAGGAAAGCAGCCGGCCGGAGCCGTGAAAAAGAAACCCCCAACGGGTGGGTTGAGGGTTTTTCAAGCTGTTAAAGAAACTAAAAGTGCGGATGGAGGGACTCGAACCCACACGCCTTGCGGCACCAGATCCTAAGTCTGGCACGTCTACCAATTTCGCCACATCCGCGGGTGAGGCCGTCTGCCTCGGGGGCGCAAAGCTACGCAAGCAATGTTGAAATTCAAATCCGGGCGCAAAGTTGGATGGGCAGAAATGAGTGGTGCTACTGATAAGGAGCAAATTGGTACCGTTTCCGGTGGGGTTGGTGTTATAAAAAACTCTTTGCGCCCCAAACCCTGGCAGCGTCGTAGTACTTTCGTATAGATCATCAGTTCTTGGGGCCTTTCCGCCCCGCCCCGCATACATGGCAACCCTCATCGACCCCGAAGTAGAGCGCAACGAGATTCTGCGCCACTACCGCCGCCTGCTCCGCACCGCCAAGCCTTACCTCTCCGGCAACGACGCCAAGCTGATCAAAAAGGCCTTCAACACGTCCCTGGAGGCCCACAAGGAAATGCGCCGCAAGTCCGGCGAGCCCTACATTCTGCACCCGCTGGCCGTGGCCCAAATTGTGGTGGAGGAAATCGGGCTGGGCACCACCAGCATCGTGGCGGCCCTGCTGCACGACGTGGTGGAAGATACGCCCTGGGAAATTGCCGACGTGGAGCGCGAGTTCGGCAGCAAAGTAGCCCGCATCGTGGACGGGCTGACCAAGATTTCGGGCGTGTTCGAGTACGGCACCTCGGAGCAGGCCGAGAACTTCCGCAAGATGCTGCTCACGCTCTCGGAGGACGTGCGCGTTATCCTCATCAAGCTCGCCGACCGCCTGCACAACATGCGGACCCTGGACTCGATGCCGCGCCACAAGCAGCTCAAGATTGCCTCCGAAACCATTTACCTTTACGCCCCGCTGGCCCACCGCCTGGGCCTCTACGCCATCAAGAGCGAGCTGGAAGACCTCTACCTGAAGTACACCGATACGGAGGTTTTCAACGAGCTGACCAACAAGGTGCGCCAGAGCCGGGGGGCCCGCAACCGCTTCATCAAGGAGTTTGTGGCCCCCGTCGATGAGGAGCTGAAGGCCCAGGGCTTCGACTTCGAAATCAAGGGCCGGCCCAAAAGCATCTACTCTATATTAAGGAAGATGCGCAAGCAGAACGTGACCTTCGACGAGGTGTACGACCTGTTTGCCATCCGCGTGATTCTGGACGTGCCCCCGGAGCAGGAAAAAGCCGCCTGCTGGCAGGTCTACAGCATCGTGACGGACTTCTACCAGCCCAACCCCGACCGCCTGCGCGACTGGGTGAGCACGCCCAAGGCCAACGGCTACGAGAGCCTGCACACGACAGTGATGTCGCGCACCGGGCAGTGGGTGGAAGTGCAGATCCGCAGCCGCCGCATGGACGACATTGCCGAGAAGGGCTACGCCGCCCACTGGAAATACAAGGACACCGGGGCCCCCCAGCCCGAATCGACGCTGGAAGCCTGGATTGCCAAAGTGCGCGAGATGCTGGAAACCAACAACTCCAGCGCCCTCGAATTCATGGACGAGTTCCGCCAGAACCTGTTCGTGAAGGAGGTCTACGCCTTTACGCCCAAGGGCAAGCTGGTTATCCTGCCCGAGAAGTCCACGGCCCTGGATTTTGCCTTCGAAATCCACACCCACATCGGGATGCAGTGCCTGGGTGCGAAGGTCAACCAAAAGCTTCAGCCCCTGAGCTATCAGCTCCGCAACGGCGACCAGATCGAGATTCTGACCTCGCAGAAGCAGAAGCCTACCGAGGAATGGCTGCAGTACGTGAGCACCGCCAAGGCCCGCAACAAGATCCGCGAGTTCCTGCGCGACGACAAGCGCACCAAGGCCGAGGATGGCCGCTACCTGGTGGAAAAGCGCCTGGAGCTACTCGGCGTGCCCAGCACCCCCGACAACCTTAACCGCCTCTTCGCCCACTTCAACGTCTACAACCCCCAGGATTTCTTCTACCGCCTCGCCATCGGCCAGATCGACGGCCGCGAAATCAAAGAAAGCCTCTTCGACCCCACCACAGAAGTGCCGCGCTTGCCGTCCATCCTGGAGCCCAAAACCTTCGATAAGGAAGTGCAGAAAATCCGTGGCGTACGGGCCGATATGCTAGTGATAGGGGAGCACACCGACAAGTTCGACTACACCATCGCGCCCTGCTGCAACCCGATTCCCGGCGACGACGTGTTCGGCTTCGAAACCGACGAGGGCATCGTCATCCACCGCACCTCCTGCCCGAAGGCCGTAGGCATGATGTCGAACTACGGCAACCGCATCGTGCGCGCCAAGTGGACCGACCAGCTGGAGCTGGCCTTTCTGGCCGGCATCCGCATCCAGGGCTCCGACCGCGTGGGCCTCGTTAACGATGTGACCAAGATCATCAGCAACAGCCTGAAAGTAAACATGCGCTCCATCACCATCGACTCCAACGACGGTATGTTCGAAGGCCAGATCATCGTCTACGTCAACGACACCAGCCACCTGACCAAACTCATTCAGCGCCTGAGCAAAGTAAATGGCGTGCTCTTGGTGGAGAGGTTCGATAGTTAGGCTTAAAAAAGTCTAAAAAGTCCTAGCTGGTATAAAAAAACATGTGTCACCAGTCTATCACTTCGAGCGAAGCAGAATGAGGCACGCTAAACTAGAGAAGCATCCTGTCCCCACACTTCCGTTGGTTTAAGTGGTCGAGCGGAAGTAAAGACATCTTTACCATCTGGCTCCCCCTCTCCTTTTAGGAGATGGTGCCCGGGGGTGAGGCGCTCCGAAGAACGACCATGCCGCACTACTTTCACCTGACCACTTTTCACGCCCTCATTCTGCAAGCCATATTCTTATAAAAAATCCGTCAGGCTGTTGTAAAACTTCCGGCCAAACTGATACGTCGCTCCCCGGTTTCTATGCTTTCTGCCTACCTTCGCCACTCCTTATATATAGGGCTACAAAATGCTGGATAAAGAGAAGTTTGAGGAGGTCAAAAAGATCTTCACCGCCTACCTCGAAAATAAAGGCCTGCGCAAGACCTCGGAGCGCTACGCCATTCTGGAAGAAATCTACTCGCGCACTGGCCACTTTGATGTAGAAGAGCTATTTGCCGGTATGAAAAACCAGGGCCTGCAGGTCAGCCGCGCTACCGTCTACAACACCCTCGACCTACTCGTGGAGCATGGCCTCGTCAGCAAGCACCAGTTTGGTCGCAACCTCGCCCAGTACGAGAAGTCCTATGGCTACCGTCAGCACGACCATGTCATCTGCACCGAGTGCCATAAAGTCGTCGAGTTCTGCGACCCACGCATACACGGCATCCAGACCATGGTCGGCGACCTTTTGAATTTCCATATCTTGCACCACTCTTTAAACCTGTACGGCGTGTGCGGCGATTGTCGCGCCAAAGCCGCCGCACACGCCGCCAACGCATGAAAACTGAATCCTCTGTCAGCAACGGCATCCTGCACGTTGCGCTTTCCGGCGACCTGATCGGTAGCCCCGACACCCAGCAGTTGCTCCATTCCGTGGATGAGCACCTCGGCGAGTCCGTCATGCTCTGCGCCATCGATTTGTCGGGCGTGCGCTACATCAACAGCACCGGCATCGGCGTGCTGGTGTCGCTGCTCACCAAATTCCGCAGTCGCGGCGGCGAGTTGGTGCTCATTAACCCTGCTGATCACCCCAAAAAAATGCTGGCCCTCACCAAGCTTAACGCCATTTTCACGGTTGCCGAAAGCGAATCGGCCGCCACCGAGTTACTCAAAACCCCGCACTAATGCCCGTAGATGTACTAGTAGGCCTCCAATGGGGCGATGAAGGCAAAGGCAAAATCGTCGATGTCCTAGCCCCCACCTACGACGTAGTAGCCCGCTTCCAGGGCGGCCCCAATGCTGGCCATACCCTCACCTTCGAGGGCACCAAGCACGTTCTGCACCAGGTTCCTTCCGGTATCTTTCACCCGCATATTATCAATGTCGTCGGCAACGGAGTCGTATTCGACCCGGTAGTTTTCCGACAAGAATTGCAGAAGCTCACCGATAGGGGAGTAGATGGTACCCGCAACCTCTGCATTTCCAAGAAGGCCCAGCTCATTTTGCCGTCGCATCGCGCCCTCGACCGGATTCTGGAAGAGGCCCGGGGCGGCGGCAAAATTGGTTCTACCCTGAAGGGAATCGGCCCCACCTACCAGGATAAAATAGGCCGCACCGGCCTGCGCATCGGCGACGTGCTACTGCCCGACTTCCGAGAGCGGTACGCTGAAGCCGTGGCCCGCCACGCCACACTAGCCGCATTCCATAATAAGGAGCTGGAAATCGAGGAGTTCGAAACCGACTTCTTCTCTGCCATCGACTACCTGCGCACCCTCAACCTCACCGACACCGAATACCTGCTCAACGACCTGCTCAAACAGGGCAAGCGCATCCTGGCCGAAGGCGCCCAGGGCTCATTGCTGGATATCGATTTCGGCACCTATCCCTTCGTCACCTCGTCCAGCACCATCGTGGCAGGCGCCTGCACCGGCCTCGGCATCGCTCCGCGCCATATAGATAAGGTGTTCGGCATCACCAAAGCCTACTGCACCCGCGTCGGCAGCGGCCCGTTTCCCACCGAGCTACATGACGAAGTAGGCGAGCAGATCCGTGCTGCCGGCCGCGAATTCGGAGCCACTACCGGCCGCCCCCGCCGCTGCGGCTGGATCGACCTACCCGCCCTGCGCTACACCATCATGCTCAATGGCGTCTCCGAGCTACACCTTATGAAGGCCGATGTGCTCGACGAGTTCGACGAAATTCGCGTTTGCACTCACTACCGCAACCCCGCCGGCGAGGAAACCAACCAGCTTCCCGACCTCGGTACCCTACAGACCATGCAGCCCGTGTACACTACGCTGCCCGGCTGGAAGGCGAATCTGCAAAGCATCACAGCCGCCGAGGCCCTGCCGGAAGCTCTGAAATCGTACTTGCGCTTCCTGGAAGAGCATCTGCAGGTGCCCATCCGCATCGTCAGCGTCGGCCCCGACCGCGTCAGTACCATCCACATGAACTAAGAGTCAGTGGCTCACTGAAAGCCGGAGTCGCCGCAGGGCAGCTCCGGCTTAAATTTTTATCAGGAATGGCGGCCAACTCAACCGGTTGATTGGTAACCACTAAAGGCAATAGGCTGGTTGTCTCTCAGAAAAAACACCGGGAATAGGGTTGCATAATCCGAAAACAGCTTCTACTTTTGCACTCCCAAACCGAAACGCGGTAGGGCACGTTTCCTGGATTTCGCCTTCTTTTCGGCACAGGGCTCTGCGGAGTCACCCGAAAAAAAGTTTTGGCCTGAAATAGGAAGTCTGGAAAAAGTACTCGTACCTTTGCAGCCCGCTTCAATCGGAGGCGGGTCTGAGGCGGCGGAAACGCCGAAAAGCGGAAAAGAAATTTTCTGCTTGTCTTGGAAAAAGCGAAAAGCTAGTTACCTTTGCACCCCGCTTACACGAGGCGGTTGCGCAAGAGGAAAAAGACTTCCAACTTTTTCTTGCGATTAGTAAAAAGGTTTGTA
>NZ_FQYN01000001.1 GCF_900141805.1 Hymenobacter daecheongensis DSM 21074
GCAAGAAAAAGTTGGAAGTCTTTTTCCTCTTGCGCAACCGCCTCGTGTAAGCGGGGTGCAAAGGTAACTAGCTTTTCGCTTTTTCCAAGACAAGCAGAAAATTTCTTTTCCGCTTTTCGGCGTTTCCGCCGCCTCAGACCCGCCTCCGATTGAAGCGGGCTGCAAAGGTACGAGTACTTTTTCCAGACTTCCTATTTCAGGCCAAAACTTTTTTTCGGGTGACTCCGCAGAGCCCTGTGCCGAAAAGAAGGCGAAATCCAGGAAACGTGCCCTACCGCGTTTCGGTTTGGGAGTGCAAAAGTGCGAGTTTGATTTCGACTTTGCAAGCCCAGAGCACATCTTTTTATCTTTTGGTCCGTTTAAGGCCATTCAACAAAAGTACGGGGCGTTCCGGGCATGCTGAGGTACAACTGCTTAGAGCAGTCAATAAGTTCAAGCGAGCGAAAAAAATTAGTGTGGGGTTGTAGGGGCAAAGAACTCGCGAAGATCAGGCGTGAACTGATAGCGGCGGGTTGACTCGTACTGATATAGTGTCTGGCCCAGTTGGGCTAGGAAAGGCAAGCCAACGGATGCATACTCGTAGGCCCCATCGTTTATGATGCCGTCATTATTGACGTAGAGCACGGCACTCAGCATAAATTCGGTGCGGTGGAGAGAATCAGCGAAGTAGGCTACATCCGCCAGATGGCCGTGGGACATTCCGACTACATTATAGATACGCAGCCCCGGCTGAAATTCAGCGGCCGGCTGGCGGCCGTAGTAGAGGTATTTTTTATACGCATCGAAATACTGCGCGGCGGCAACAAGCCGGTGCTGCGCAGCGTGGGGGGCCGCTTGTAGATAGTAGCGCAGAAACGCGTGGTCCGATGGGGAAAGATCAGGCCGTTGCGCTGCCGGCACTGCGGCGGGGAAAAGTACGGATTTGAGGATATCGGTAACGGTTTGCAGCGGCAGGTAATTGGCGGTGGTGAAATCGTAGGGCTGGGCAATGAGGTGCCCGCCGGCGCGGTAGGCGCGGCCTTTGGTGACGCGGCCGAGCGGAAAGCCCAGGGGCCGCAAGTTGGTTTGAGCCGGCTGCTCGTAGATGCGGGTTCCTTGGGCATCGTAAAATACTATGGGGTTGGTACGGCGGTTGGCGGCGGTATCGCAGGGGGCGAAGCGGCGAACGATGCGGGCGTTGGGGTAGCCCAGCTGCCAAAGCCGCTCGTTGAGAGGGCGCTGGCCGAGGAACTCGTAGAGCCGATTGTAGGCGTTGTTGTCGCTGACCAGTAGCATCCGCTTGATGTAGTTGCCGACGGTAAAGAGGCGGTCGGAATCGGCCGGGGCGGCGTAGGGTACGGGGGTCTGGCAGCGGAAGGCGGTGCCAGTAGCCATGGGGCTGCGCCGGGTGAGGCCGGGCTGGTGGAGGCGGTTGAGCTTTTCCAGTGCCAAAGCCGCTACGGGCAGCTTGACGAGGCTGGCGGGATTGAAATACTGCCGCGCATTAAGGTGAAAGCTATGCTGAGTGAACCGCGGCTGATTTTGCGGGTCGCGGTTAATCTGGGTGTAGATGATTTGTAGCTCGTATTTGTCCGCGTTGCTGACAACGGGCAATAAGCGGGAATCTGAGCGCAGCAGACTATCCAGCAAGGGACTATCAGCGGAAGTGAGGCGGGCGGGTGCTGGCAGCCCTGACGGTTGGGGCACCGCAGACTGATTGCTGCAAAGCAGCCCCGCCAACACCACCGGCAAAATGCGGGCACAAGCAAGGAGGAATTTTCGGGCGTTTTGCATACCTCTATATAAGGAGAGAATAAATGAGCCTGCCCCTACCCCGCCATGAACGAAAATGGAGCCGCGCCGAAGATGCACAGCTCCATTCACAATGACTTCATTTAGGCCGCGCCTACATGGCCGGGGCCGAGCGGCGGCGGGCCAAAAGCAGGTTAGAGTCGTTTTGGCGCCAGTTGTAGCCGGTGCCGAAGGGCAACGGGCGCGGCCGGTGGGCAGAATCGGCGTAGGCTTTGGTCAGCTCGGGCTGATACTGTTTGGCGAAAAGGTTGATGGGACGCTTGTAAACCCCATAATAGGTGAATTGCCAGTCGGCTGGCCGGAAGTATTTCATGGCGATGCCCGAATCGTCTTGCAGCACGAAGCTGCTCTGCTCCAGAATGAGGTTGCGGACCTTGGAGAAGTAGGTCTTGTGCATCAGATAGGTAGCCGATTTGACGTAGGTAACCAGGGGGCCGAGGGTGCGAACGTATTTCAGCGCGGCTTCTTTGTTGGTACCAAGCTTCCAGTCGCTGAGGTCGGCGGAGAAGTAGTAGAGCTGCTTTTTCTGGCCGCTTTCGTTCAGTAGCTGCATTTCGACTCCCGGAATGATTTTAGGGCCGGGCTTGCGGATCGTGGCAGTATCGGCATCGAGGAGCTGGCCCTGGGTATTGAGCTGCACGTAGCGAATGGCGGTGACCTGGTGGCCGGTGCGGGCGGCAAAGAGCATCAGCAACGGCAGCGAGCCATCCAATTCTACCGATTTCAGGTCGACGGCCATGTCGTTGGTGCGGAAAAAGCTGAAGTTGAGCACCGACCAGAGCGAGGCTTTGAGAGCCGGAAACAGCCGGGGATTTTCGAGCGTGGCGCGGCGCGGCACCGAGCCCACGGGCTCCAAACCAATCAGCACGTAGGTCTGGCTGGTGGGAAACATGGTGGCGACGTTTAGAAAATCAGGGCCGCTGAAGGGGTAGAAGACGGTTTGAGCGGCCTGACGGGCCGAATCCAGCTCGGCGGCAGCCCAGGGCCGGATCTTGTCGGTGCGGGTTTGGTGGTAGCTGGCCCAGCTTTTATCGGCATCGATGGCGAAAGCCTGCCATGCGGGTTGGGCCACTAAATCCCGCAGCTCGCCGGTTCGGCTCACGGGCATTCCGGCCAGGTAGGCAGCCACATCCTGTACGGCAGTGGTATCGGCGGCGGCAGGTGCGGCGGACGGGCGGCTTGGGGCAGCCGCTACGGAGTCCGGGGTGGTTCGGGCGGCCGGCTTTTGGTGCTCGATGTTAGCAGTTTTTTGTTCGGAGCAGCTGACGAGGAGCCAAAGCAGGGGGAGCAGCCGGAGCAAGGGGAAACGCATCGGGAAGGGTTGAGCGAAATGGAGCGGCAAGATAGTATGGCTGGAATTTTGGCCAGATACTGACTCGGGCAGAAATGGCGGCGGTTTTGGCAAAAAGAACGGGGGCGGGCGGCTTCTACGTGGCCCGCACTTTTCGGCCCACGAAGTAGGCGACTAGGCCAAGCAGCAGGGTCAGCAGGCCGAAAAGGGATTCGGTGGGCTTGTCGCGCAGAATGAAAATCAGCGTCCAGCCGCTCAGAGCCAGGAAAACCAGGGGTGTGATGGGGTAACCCCAGGTGCGGTAGGGGCGCGGCAATTCGGGGCGGCGCACCCGCAGGATGAACAGCCCCAGCACCGTGAGAAACGTAAACAGGCTCAGAACAAAACCCGCGTAGAGCAGCACTTTCTCAAAGGTTCCGGTGAGCACGAAAAGCAGCGTCAGAGTAGTTTGAAGCAGCATGGCCCGCACCGGAATGCCCGCTTCGCTCACGACGGCCAGCCCGCGCAGCGCCGGCAGATCCTCGCCCATTACCTGCACGATGCGGGGGCCGGCAAAAATCATGGAGCTGACCGTGGATACCAGCAGCCCGGCAATGACGGCCCCCATCAGCCGGCCCACGGCGGGCCCGAAAAGCTGGCTGGCGGCCACGTAGCCCACTTCCAGCTGTCCGGCCAACTGCGGAATGGGCGTGGAGTAGAGAAACACGAAGTTCAGCCCGACATATAAGAGGAGCACCACGGCGGTGCCGGCCAGCAGAATGCGGGGCAGGTTGCGGCGGGGCTCGGCTACTTCGCCGGTCAGGTACACGGCCGCGTTCCAGCCGGAATACGCATAAGACACATACACCAGCGAAATGGCAAAAGCAGGGCTCAGCAGCTGGTGCCAATCGGCCCGCAAGGGCACAAAGGAAATGGCCTGGGGCTGCGCGGTAAGCAGGCCCGCCCCAATGAACAGCACCAAAACCAGCACTTTTACGGCGGTAATGACGACCTGCAGGCGGCTACCCGCCCGGCGACTGGTAGCGTGAACGGCCGTGAGAGCCAGCACCACGCCAACCGACAGCAGCTGCGGATTCAGTTCCGGCCATACGCCGGCGGCGTAGCGGCCCAGCGCCATGGCGGCCAGCGCCGTGGGCGCGGCAAAACCCACCGTGGCCGACACCCACCCCGACAGAAACCCGACGGCCGGATGATAAATCTGTGAGAGGTAGTGGTATTCGCCGCCCGAGCGGGGCATGGCAGCGGCCAGCTCGCCGTAGCACAAGGCCCCGCACAGCGCAATGAGGCCGCCCACCACCCACAGCATCAGCAGCGCAAACCCGCTCTGGATGCCCAGCACCTGAAACCCCAAACTGGTGAAAACGCCCGTGCCCACCATGTTGGCCACCACAATAGCGGTGCCGGCCAGAAAGCTGATTTTGTAGGGCGAGACGGTGGTGGTAGCGGTGGGCATGAAGCGGCGGGTGAGGCCCCAAAGATGCGCAACAATGCGTAACCGCTACTTCAAACCCGGTTTGCCCCACCAAAGCTTCAGCAAAAAGCCCCGCTTTCCGAGGACGGGAAACAGGGCTTGCAGGACAGAAACCGGCGTTATCTAAGCTTTCGGACGCTTGTAGAGCGGCACCGTGCTGCACGGCTCGCCATACATCACGCTGCTCACCACCGGCAGCAACTTCTGCATGATGGCCACGTAGGCGTAGGTAGGCACCGGAATGTTGCCGCAGCCCTTCACCACCACTTTCGCGTCGCGGTACTCTTCGGCATCAATAGCGGCAATGGCTTCGTGAAACAGCTCCTGCTCCAGCGCTTCCAAGTTGCCGAATACGTAGCGGTGCGCATGGTTCTGGAGCTTGGAGGCCAGCAGCATGTAGGCCCAGGTGGGCACAATGGCATCGGCGGAGCAGATGATGGCCACGCTCTTGCCGTCGTATTGCGTCCAGTCGTGGGTTTTCACAAACTCGCGGAAATCCTTTTCGCGCAGCATCAGGCCATGAAACAGGTTGTCCTTGATGTCATACACTACCCGTTCGCCCGGATGCAGCAGCTCTTCCAAGTTCAGGGTAGTCAGCGCACTTTGCGCCACTCGGTTGACGAATATTTCTTCCATGATGGGCTGGGCTGTAGAGACGCGACGCTTCGCGTCTCAATCGTTGCTGATGTTGTATGAATCACGCCGGGAGCTTAATGCCGAGGCGTAACCAAATGTTTCTACCGGACTTTCGGGGTCGTGGTGTACACTTCCTTCAGATAAAACGGCTCGTAGTAGGCCACGTCGCGAAAATCCTGCCGCTCGTAAGCCGCCTGCGCCAAAATGCCCACGGTAATGGCCGAAGGCTCGATGCTGCTCAGGAAACCCGCGTTCGGATTATCCGCCACGAGCGGCTGAAACTTGGCCGCGCCGTTGCCAAAGAACAACAACCGATGGTGGGCTAATTGTTCGGCCAACGTGTCGGCATCCAGCAGCAGCGGCGCGGGAGCCAGCACTTCCCGCCCATCGGCGGTATACAAAGCGCTGTACACTTCCATCCGCCGGGCATCGAGCATGGGGCAAAACAGCGTATTTTCGGCCCCGGCCGTGTACGCCGCCACCTGCGCGGCCATAGCCTGCAGCGTGCTGACGGCAATGAGCGGAATATCCAGCGCGAAGCACAGTCCCTTGGCCGCCGCCGCCCCGATACGCAGCCCCGTATACGACCCCGGCCCATCCGACACGGCCACTGCCGCCAGCTCCGGCAGCGTGCATTGGCAGTTTTCCAGCAGCTGATTCGCCAGAAGGCTTAGATGCGTGGAGTGCGACTTTTCCAGCCGCAGCTCTGACTGGCCCAGCAGGCTACCGTCGCGGTGCAGAGCCACCGAGCAGACGGGGGACGAGGTTTCGAGGGAAAGGATGAGGGTGGACATGGGGCAAAGGTACGTTGCCGCATTTTTCCCTGACCACACTCCGAATACCGTTACGCTACGGTTAAACGGCGCATTGCAGCGCCGCCTGAATGTCGAGCATTTCCAGATCGGGCATTTCAGCCAACACCTGCTCCGCAGTCAATCCAGCCGCTAGCAGATTCAGCACGTCCGTCACGCGGATCCGCATACCCCGAATGCACGGCTGCCCGCCGCACTGCCGCGGGTTGGTGGTGATACGCTGACGGAGATTTTCCATAAAGCCGAAGACGCTAAACGAAAGTGAGCCAAAAAGAAAGCAGCCCTTCTCAGAACTGCTTTCTCTTTCAATGATTAACAGAAACCCTACTTCCCTCCTGCCGTCCGGCGGTTGGCCTCGGGGCGGGTTTTGGCTTCCGGCGTGCCGGGCTTCAGCAAAGCGGCATAGCGCACCGGGTCGTTGAGCACGGCCATGGCGGTCAGAATATTCGGGTCGTCGTCGAAGCTGGCTTCGATGCCGCCCTTCTGGAAGTAGTAGCGCGACACGATTTCCTGCTCCAGCATCTCCCGGATTTCGGGCTTGAAGCGCATCAGGTCGTTGCTTTTGTTGGTGGAAACCTTGCGGCGCATGGCTTCCAGCTCGGCCTTCACATCATCGTAGTGCTTTTCCTCCTTAGCCTTCTTGGTCAGGTCGGTCAGGCTCTTCTCCATGTCAGTGCTGTAGTTGATATCCTTGTTTTTGAGGAAATCAACGAACTTCTGGTAGTCGGCGTCGGAAAGCTGGAAGTCGCGGGCCGGGGCAATGGTGGCGTGCTCGGCGCGGTAGCGGGTGGCGAAGTCGAAGAGGTAGCTCTTCTGAATCAATACCCGCGAGATGTCGGCAATTTCCTTGTCGGCCACGGCCACATCGGGCGCTACGCCGCCGCCATCGTACACCACGCGGCCGGCCTGGGTTTTGAAAGCCGTGCGCAGCGAGTCGGGAAATTTGCCCAGCGTGCCGTCATCGGCACGGTGCGCGTAGTCTATTTCCTGAATGCAGCGGCCGCTCGGGATGTAGTATTTGGCCGTGGTCACTTTCAGCTGCGAGTTGTAGCTCAGCGGCCGGGTGGCCTGCACGAGGCCCTTGCCAAACGTCCGCTCGCCCACTACCACCGCCCGGTCGTAGTCCTGCAGCACCCCCGACACGATTTCGGAAGCCGAAGCCGAGCGGTTGGAAGTGATGATGACCACCGGAATCTGAGTATCCAGGGGCGCGTCGAGGGCCTTGTAGGTTTTGTTCCACTCCGTCACCTTGCCCTTGGTGCTCACCACGTCGAGGCCTTTTTCCACGAAGATGTTGGAAATATTCACCGCCTCGTTGAGCAAGCCGCCCGGATTGTCGCGAATATCGAACACGATTTTTTTCGCGCCCATCTCCTTGAGCTTGCTCACCGCTACCCGGGCTTCCTTGCCCGCATCTACGGTAAAGCCGATAAGCTGAAAATACCCGATTTCCGGCGTCAGCATACCGTAATACGGCACGTTCTCCATCTGAATCTTGTCGCGGGTGATGCTGATTTCGATGGGCTTTTCCTGGCCGTAGCGCGTTACTTCCAGCTTTACCGTGGAGTTGGCCTGGCCTTTCAGCAGCTTGCTGATGTCAGAGTTGTTCTTCTTCTCAACGTTGATGCCGTTGATGGTCAGAATCTCGTCGCCGGGCAGAAGGCCGGCTTTCTGGGCCGGGTAGCCTTCATACGCACTCTGCACGATGGTTTTGCCATTGCGCTTCGCTACTTCCACCCCAATGCCGCCGTACTGCCCGGTAGTCATGAAGCGGAAATCTTCAATTGCGTCTTCGGGAATGTAGTTAGTGTACGGGTCCAGCGACTTGAGCATGGCATCGATGCCGGTTTTCACCAGCTTGCCGGGCGTCACATCGTCCACGTAATACGTGTTGACCTCCTTAAACAGCGTGGCGAAAATGTCGAGGTTCTTGGCAATTTCGAAGTACCGCTCGTTGTCGGAAGCCGGGCGAAACGATACGAGCAGGGCAGCGCTTCCGAGAAGCAGGCCGGCAACGGTCTTTGTACGCATATAAGCAGCTGGAAGCGAAAAACATGACTAGGCAGAAGACCCCGCGGAAGCCGTGGGGGTTGCTTCTTGCAGCAAACGCTCCAGCCCTGAAATTAATTTTTTTTCGACCAGTGTGAAAGGCTTTTTTTCCTTGCCCGTGTAAATGAGGGCCAGCAGGGCCACCGGGTGCCCGCCGGGCGCTTCCAGCAGGCGATATTTGTTCAGCCGGTACGCCTCGCGCAGCAGGCGCTTGAGGTAATTGCGGTCCACGGCCCGCTTAAAGCTACGCTTCGACACGCTCACCAGCACCTGTGGCGGGGCCGTGGTCGGGGTCTCAGCCGCAATCCAGACCAGGCGCAAAGGGTATAAACCAAAAGAAGAACCCCGACCGAAAAGCTCAGCAATGAGCTTTTTGCGGCACAGGTGTTCTTCTTTCGGAAACGAATAAGAGCGCGCGACAGGCATCTGAGCCGGTTCGGGCACCACGGCGGGAGCCGTCAGCGGCTTAGCGCTTGTGCTTGCCTTCGTCGGACACGGTCAGGCGCTTGCGGCCTTTGGCACGACGACGGGCCAGCACGCTGCGGCCGTTAACAGATTCCATACGCGAGCGAAACCCGTGTTTGTTGCGGCGCTTGCGCTGCGAAGGCTGGAAGGTACGTTTCATGATATGTTAAAGACTTCAGTGGCAGGTAAGGCCGGCAAAGGTACGACGAGCGGGAAAAGATTGCAAGGGCTTGCTTGGTTTAATTGCAATTGTTGCCCGGCAGGCTGGTAAGTGGCCTTTCGAAGCCCGCCCACCAGACTGCCGGAACAACTTTTATTGAAGCACTACCCGGCACTGCCCCGTGCCCTGGTCGGTGTGCACGGTGAGCAGGTAGCTGCCGCGGGCCAACGCGCCAACGCGCAACTCCGCTTCGGGGCCGAAGGTGGCCACCGTTTGCCCCAGCATGTTGGTCAGCACGGCGCGGCTGAGCTTCGCGGCGGCGGGCAGCGTCAGGTGCAGGCGGTCGGTGGCGGGGTTGGGGTAGGCAGCCAGCGCCACCTGGGGGCCGGCGGCGCGGGCTGCCGTCACAGTGATGAGGGGCGAATACTCGTACCAGTCGCTGGTGGCGGTGGGGCCGGTGGCAGTGCCCAGGCCCACATAGGCTTTGCCGCCGGCAATGGCCGCCACGGCCTGGTCGCGGGCGGTGCCCAGGAACGGCGTGCGCTGCGTCCACTGGTCCGTCTGAGGGTTGTATTCCCACAGGTCGCGGTAAATTAGGCCGGCGCTGTAGCCGGTGGCAAAGTAGCCGAAATTGCCCAGGCCAAACCCAACCGCCGCCGAGCGGGCATTGCCGGGGAAGTCGGTGCGGCGCGTCCAGACGTTGGTAGCGGGATTGTACTGGTAGAAGTCGCGCAGATAGCCGCCCGCAGCGTTGCCCAGGCCCACGTAGCCCTGGCCGTTGATGGCAAAGCCGGAAGGATAGGCGCGGGCGCTGCCGGCAAACGCGGCCTTCTGAGCCCAGCTGTCGGTGGCGGGGTTATACTCCCACAGGTCGCGGTAGTTGAAGCTGTCGTCGGTGCCGCAGGCCACGTAGGCGCGGCCGCCGGCCACGAAAGTAGCTGCCTGCCGGCGCGTGCCAGGGGCGAAGGCGGCGCGCAGCGTCCAGACGTTGGTGGCGGGGTTGTATTCCCACTGCGTGTTGTAGAGCGCGGAGCCGAGTGCCCCACCCACCACGTACCCGAGGCCATTGATGCTGTAGCCCATACCGTCGCTGCGGTTGCTGTTGGCATTGCCGAAGGCCGCTTTTTGCGTCCAGACGTTGGTAGCGGGGTCAAATTCCCAGAAGTCGCGGTACACGTTGTTGCCTTCGCGGCCGGTGCCCACATACACGCGGTTGCCAATGCCGAAAGCGGCCGCGCCATAGCGCACCCCGCCCGCAAACGGGGACCGGGCGCGCCAAGTGTCCTGGGCCTGGGCCTGTTCCGGGGTGGCCAGCAGCGCTAGGCCACCGAGCAGGGCCACGCGACGGAGAAGAGAGTAAAATAGAGTCATACGAGCTGAAAAAGAGGTTGAGGAAATTTATAAGCAGTTGAGAAAATCAGGAACGAAGGCAATGCGGGGGCAGCCAGTACGGCATCAGAGGCCCAGGCTGTCCAACTCGGCCTCGGTGACGGAGGGCGGCATCTGCCCCCGGCCGAGCTTGGCCTGCACCAAATCCGCTACCTGCCGGGCCTGGGCGGCGGTGGCAAAGCCGCGTACGCCCGGCCGGCCGGGCACGTTGGGCTGCTCGATGAAGGGACGGCCGCGCTGGCGGATGCGGTAGCCGAACGACCCGTCGGCATTGGCAAAGGTTTCGCTGGTGAAGTCGGCGGCCGGCGTGGCGCGGGCCGGTGGCGTAGCGGCCGGCGTGGTGGTAACTGCGGCGCTGGCGGGCGTGGCGGCCGGAGCTTCGGCCGGAGTCGATGAGCACGCGGCCAGGGCGGTCAGGCTGGCGATTACTAAAAGCGTGCGAAGTGGCTGAGCAAGAGCGTATCGGGGATAGAGCATCAGTCAAATTTAAATGAAAAAATTGGTTTGGCGCTTGCCGAAGGGCACCCCGGCGCTACTTTCGTTTTTCTCCGCCTTGCCCTATGCTTCACTACCACGTCGCCTTCGAGAACCCGCTTACGTTTTACCTCCAGATTCAGCTGACCTTTGAGGTGCCCGCCGCGGCTGCTGAGGCCCTGCAGCTGCAGCTGCCCGCGTGGCGACCGGGGCGCTACGAGATTCAGAATTTCGGGCAGAAGATTCAGCAGGTGATAGTGGAAGATGCCGCTTCGGGCGAAAATCTGCCTTTCCGCAAGCTTACCAAGGACCGCTGGGAAGTGGCCGGCGCGGCGGGCCGCACCGTGCGCGTGCGCTACAACTTCTACGCCCACCAGATGGATGCCGGCGGCTCCTGGCTCGACGAAACCCAGCTCTACCTGAACCCCATTCAGGCCTGCATGTACGTGGAAGGCCGCCAGCAGGAGCCCTGCGAGCTGACCCTGGAGCTGCCCGACGGCTGGCAGATAGCTTGCGGAATGCCCCAAAGCGGCCCCAACACGTTGCGGGCGCGGCATTTTGAGGAGCTAGTGGATTGCCCGCTGGTTGCCAGTCCCACGCTGGTGCAGCGCACCTACGAGGCCCAGGGTCTCCCGTTCTACGTATGGGTGCAGGGCGAGTGCGCCCCCGACTGGCCCCGCCTGCTGCGCGACTTCAAGGCCTTCACGGAGGAGCAGCTGGCGCTTTTCGGCTCGTTCCCAGTGTCCGATTATCATTACTTGAACCAGATTCTGCCCTACAAGCACTACCACGGCGTGGAGCACTCCAACTCGACGGTGATTGTGCTGGGTCCGGCCGAGCTGCTGATGACCGAAGGGCTGTATAAGGAGCTGCTGGGCGTGAGCTGCCACGAGCTGTTCCATACCTGGAACATCAAGCAGATTCGGCCCGCCGAGATGCTGCCCTACGATTACACGCGGGAGAATTATTTCCGCACCTGCTACATCGCCGAGGGCATTACGACTTACTACGGCGAGTATTTGCTGGCCCGGGCCGGGGTGCGCACGGCCGAGCAGTACTTTGCCGAGCTGAACACGGTATTGCGCAAGCACTATGATGACTATGGCCGCTTCAACCTCTCGCTGGCCGATGCCTCCGTGGATCTGTGGCTGGATGGCTACAAACCCGGCGTGCCCGACCGCAAAGTATCGGTGTACCACAAAGGGGCGCTGGTGGCGCTGCTGCTCGACCTCACGCTGCGCCGCCTCAGCCACCACGAGCGCAGCCTCGACGACGTGATGCGCCGCCTGTGGCTGGAGTTTGGCCAGCCCGGCATCGGCTACACCGAGCAGGACTACATCCGGCTGGTAAACGAAGTGGCCGGGCGCGACATGCAGACCTATTTCGACAAGTTCGTGTATGGCACCGCGCCGCTGGAGGAGCCGCTGGGCAAGGCCCTGGAGCTGGTGGGCTGTATGCTGCTGACGGAAGAAAATTTATCCGCTTCGGAAGGCCTGTTCGGGTTTCGCACCGTAGTGAAGAATGAGCGCACCGAGGTGACCGATATTCTGCCCGGCTCGCCCGCCGCGGCCACGCTCACCGTCGATGATGAAATTATTGCGGTGAATGGCAGGAAGGTAGCTATGAATCTGCAAACTTTGCTGAGCGATGGTGCCCCCGGTTACCAACTCAGCGTATTCCGCCAGAATCGCCTGCTCACCGTGACGCTTACGGCGGATGCGGAGCAGCGTTTCTGGCAGAAAATAACGGTGGAAAAACGGCCCGATGCCACGCCTGACCAGCAGGCCAGCTTCCGGCAGTGGCTCAAACAGGACTTCTAGACGCGTACTTTTTACTCCTTTTTTATGTTTCGGCTTGGTGCGGTGGCAATAGCTCTGCTGGTGGCGGCGGGGCTCACGGCCTGTTCGCTGCGGATGCAGCCCGCCGAACGGGCGCGGCCGGCAGCCAAGCCGATTCCGGCCGTGGTGGCGCTGCCGCCGCCCAAGCCGCCACGTATCTACCGCCTTGAGCACCTCGATACGCTGGTGAAGCTGCCCGGCCGCATAGTGCAGCTCTACCCCGCCCCGCGCCGGGTGTATGAGCAACTGCCCCCGCCCGCGTGGCTGGCGCCGGCGCCGGCCAGTTCAGAAGAGGAGGAAAATGTCCTGGATTTTTCGCTGGAAGAAAAGCGGCAGCTGCGGCACGCCGGCTCCAAAGTGAAGCGCGTGGGCAACACCCTCTGGCTGCGCCCCACGGCCGCGCCGCCGGTACGCTTAGTAAGCAACTTGGCCGACGACGACCGGCACACGGTGTACGAATACCTCACCGGGCTGCCCAATATTCAGCACTGGCTCGTGTCGGTGCACTTGTATGAGGGCGGCTATTACCTGCTGGTCAGTCAGCGCACGGGCCGGCGCACGCGCGTGTGGAGCCCGCCCGCCGTGGCCCCCGACGGCCGGCATTTCGTGTGCGGCAACTCCGATGTGCTGGCCCGCTTCGAGCCCAGCGGCCTGCAGGTGTGGGCCGCCGATGGCCCGGCCCCACGCCTGCTCTGGGAGCGCCAGACCGAGTGGGGCGTGAGCGGCCCGCGCTGGCTCGACAACAAAACCATCCTCTTCGAGCAGGATTTCTTCGATAACGGCGACGTGGATACCCGCGTGGTGCGCATGACGGTGGTGCCGTAGGGCCGGCCGCCAGCCGACTCCGTAGCCCACAAAAAAGCCCTGCCGGAATGCTCCACAGGGCTTTTTCAGGAATATTAAATGTGGGCTAGTGCTTGGTATCGCCGCCTTTGCCCACTTTGCCGTTGCCATCTACTGACATAGGCTTGTTGCCCTGCGGATTGTTGCGCGGCTTGTTGGCCGGCGAGGTGCGCTGGTCCTCGTTGTTGCCGTCGCCGGGAGTGCTATTTTTGGTGGGATTTCCGCCCTCATTCAGCCCGTTCTGATTCACGTTCTGCATGTGCGTGCCCCCGCTGTTCGACTGCGCCTGGCCCTTGAAGTCCATTGACTCCTGATTTTTCGGTTCCTGCGCGGCGGCATCGGCCGGCTTCTTCGATTTTTCCGAGTTTGTGGGCGCTTTATCTTGATGCTTGGTCATGGCGGTAAAAGCTTAGGTGGGAAATGTCTTTGTACCGCCGCCGCCGGCAAATAGTTGTGCCCACTAACCCACAAAAAAAACCCTGCCAACCTTTCTAGAAGGCGAGCAGGGTTTCAAAACAGGGTTTTCCGGAAAGGCAGCCAGCTACACGTTCTGCACGGCCGTGGCCGGCACCACTTCCACCAGATCGGCAAACTGCTTCTCGCGGGCTTCGATTTCTTCCGGCTTCAGGTTCAGCAGCCGCTCGGTGCCGAATTTCTCCACGCAGAACGAGGCCATAGCCGAGCCATGAATGACAGCACGCTTCATGTTGTCGAAGCTGATGTCGTCGGTGGCGGCGAGGTGGCCGATGAAGCCGCCCGCGAAGGTGTCGCCGGCGCCGGTAGGGTCAAATACTTCTTCCAGCGGCAGGGCCGGGGCATAGAAAATCTTCAGCTTCTGCTTCTGGGCGTGGAAGAGCAGCGCACCATGCTCACCTTTCTTGATAATCAGATACTTAGGGCCCATATCCAGAATCTTGCGGGCCGCTTTCACCAGCGAGTATTCGCCGGAAAGCTGCCGCGCCTCCTCGTCGTTGATGCTGAGTACGTCCACCATTTCAATGGTCGCAATCAGGTCGTCGAGGGCAATGTCCATCCAGAAGTTCATCGTGTCCATCACAATGAGCTTGGGGCGGTTTACGAGGCGCTGAATAACGAGGCGCTGTACCTGCGGGGCCAGATTGCCCAGCATCAGGTATTTGCAGTCCTGGTACGAGTCGGGCAGAATAGGGTCGAAATCGGCCAGCACGTTCAGCTCCGTTACCAGCGTTTCGCGCGAGTTCAGGTCTTTGGAATAGATGCCCGACCAGAAAAACGACTTTTCGCCCGGCTTCACCTGCAGGCCTTCCACGTCCACGCCGTGCTCTTCGAGCAGCAGAATATCGGATTGCGGGAAGTCGTCGCCGACCACGGCCACCAGCTTCACGGGTTTCAGCGAGTACGAGGCCGACAGGCTGATGTAGGTGGCGGCACCGCCGATGATTTTGTCGGTTTTGCCGAAGGGCGTTTCCAGGGCGTCGAAGGCGACGGAACCGATAACAACCAGACTCATAGTCAGAAAGGTAAGTGGGAGTTGGGCAATAGGCCGCTGCGAAGGACAACGGTGCAAGGAACAAAAAAGTCCCCGGAAGTTTCTTTCCGGGGACTTGCTACGGGTAAATAATGGGGCTCGAACCCACGACCTTCGGAATCACAATCCGACGCTCTAACCAGCTGAGCTATATCTACCGTGTTGGGGTATTGGAGCGACAAAAGTAGAAGCCCGAACGGTTTTATGCAAGGATTAAGGCAGTTTTTTTCTGGCCGGCAGTTGTTGCGGGCTCTCAATCCGCTGTCATTGCGAGCAGAGCGAAGCAATCCGTCCCGGACAATGAGCTGAGCCTTGATTACGCACAAAGCCCTGATGTATGCTCACGTCAGGGCTTTGTGGGTGAAAAGGGCTCTTTACATTTCAGAGGACGGATTGCTTCGTCCTTCGTCCTCGCAATGACAGCACTTCGTCAGGCGTTGCGCTGCTATTCAGCTGGCCCCGACTACATTCCCCGTACCTTTGTGGCTCGCAATATTTTTTCTGCCGTCATGTCCGAGTCGCCTGCCCCCGTTTCCTTCGCCGATTTCAAGCTCAACAAACAACTGCTCACGGCCGTGGCCGAGGCGGGCTTTGCCGAGCCCACCCCCGTGCAGGAGCAGACGATTCCGCTGCTGCTGGCCGGTCACGACGTGCTGGGCATCGCCCAGACCGGCACCGGCAAAACCGCCGCCTTTGGCCTGCCGCTGCTAATGAAGGTGAAATACGCCCAGGGCATCAACCCGCGGGCCCTTATTATGGCTCCCACGCGCGAGCTTGCCATGCAGATTGAAACTCACCTAAAGCGGCTTTCCACCTACACCGATTTGCGCATTTATGCCATCTACGGCGGACTGGGGCCCAAAACCCAAATCGAAACGCTGGCCAAGGGTGTCGATATTCTCATTGCTACCCCCGGCCGCCTGCTGGAGCTGTACCTGCGCGGCGACCTGGTGCTGAAGGAGCTGAAAACGCTGGTGCTCGACGAGGCCGATAAGATGATGGATATGGGCTTCATGCCCCAGATTCGGCGCATTCTGGAAGTTATTCCGCGCAAGCGGCAGAACGTGCTGTTTTCGGCCACCATGCCCGACAAGGTGACCACCTTGAGCGAGGAGTTTCTGGAGTTTCCGGTGCGCGTGGAGGTGACGCCGGCCGCCACCTCGGCCCAGAACGTGAGCCAGAGCCTATACCGCGTGCCCAACCTGCTCACCAAAATCAACATGCTGGGCTACCTGTTCAAGGATGAGGAAACCTTCAACCGGGTGCTGATTTTCTGCCGCACCAAGGAAAACGCCGACAACGTGGCCCACTTCCTGGCCCGCAAGGTGAGTCCCGAAACCCGCGCCATTCACGGCAACAAGGGCCAGAATGTGCGCATCAACGCCATGGACGCTTTCCGCGCCGGCGAGCTGCGCTTTCTGGTTTCGACCGACGTGGCGGCCCGCGGCATCGACGTGCCCCAGGTGAGCCACGTCATCAACTTCGACGTGCCGCTGGTGTACGACGACTACGTGCACCGCATCGGGCGCACGGGCCGGGCCCAGCACACGGGCGCGGCCATCACCTTCGCCAACGAGGCCGAAATGCACCACATCGAGAAGATTTCGGAGCTGATCAACCAACCGATTCCGGAGCTGCCGCTGCCTGAGGGCGTGAAGGTGATGGACACCACGTTCGACGAAAAGCAGTCGATGGACCGCGAAATTGACGAGCGCCGCCGCCGCCTGGACCCGGACTTTCAGGGCGCTTTCCACGAGAAGAGAACCCCGCTGCAAAAAGGCATCGACAAGCGCACAGGCCAAGCTTATGTGGAAGGCCCGAACCGCAGCCAGAAAGGCAAAAAGAAGCGGGCTTCGCCGGGCAAGAGCCAGTCGCCGGCCGCCAAAGCCTCGGCCAAGCTGCGCAACTCGCGGCACAAGTAGGACGCAATGAAGCCGCGTAGCGGCGACAGGTTTGTAGCAACCGACAAGTACAACGAACAAAGCCGCGTAGCGGTGACAGAGCCATTCGGGCATTTCTGTCGCCGCTACGCGGCTTTTCGTTCTGCCAATACAATTTGCTACAAACCTGTCGCCGCTACGCGGCTTTTTTATTTACAGCGAGGCTGAGAGCTGTAATAACCGCTTACCGGTGAAAAAACGGCAGGTGGCTGAACCGGATGGTAAGCGTAGTCATGGCGACGCCCCAGAACATGGCGCTCCAGAACATGTGCAGGAAGATGCGCAGGCGCGGTACGTGCAGTTGGGTGGCAATGACGGTGCCGCCGATGGGGCTGAACAGAATGGGCGTCAGAAACGCAATACCGGGCATGCCGAAGCGGCGGAAAAACCGCACGATGTTGCGGCTGCGCTTGGTAAAAACGGGCTTGCCTTTGGCCTGGCGGCGGCGGCGCTGATGCAGCGCCCAGGCCTGGCCCACGCTGGAAATAATCAGCACCGTGGTCATCATGCCGGCCACCGTGAGGCCGAGCGTCTGCACGAAATTCAGCCCGATGGAGATGCCCGCCACAGGGCCGGCAAAGAACTTAATCATGCTGAGCAGGAAAACAGAGGCGCATTTGAGCAGGTAGGGCAGCACGGTTGTTTTCGGAGCTAGGAAGGTGACTTTGGGCGCTTTTGCCGGTTTGGCAAAAGACAAAGATAGTAAGGGCAGCTTGTGGGTTTTGGTTCCGGGGGGTTGGGGTTTGTTGGTTTCGTAAGTGTTGCAGCCAGCCAAGCCGTCTGTCATCCTGAGCTTGCGAAGGACCTCATCACAGTTCAGCGACGAGCGTAATAACGACTCGTTCTTATCCTATAAAGTCCTTCGCTTTGCTCAGGATGACAGATGGCTTGGCTGGCTGTTCCCTACTTACACCTACAGCTTGCTGCCGTACGACAGGTCGCCGGCGTCGCCGAGGCCGGGCACGATGTAGGCCTGGGCGTTGAGCTTTTCGTCGATGGCGGCTACCCAGAGCGTGGCCTCCGGGATTTCGCGGGTCACATATTCCACGCCCTCGGGGCTGGCAATGACGGCGGCAATATGCACCTGCCGCGGCTGGCCGAAGCGCAGCATAGCCCGGTAGGTCTGCACCAAGGACTTGCCGCTGGCCAGCATCGGGTCGGCCAAAATCAGCACCCGCTCATCGAGGCTGGGGGCCGAGAGGTAATCAACCTGCACGCGCACCTGCGCCGTGCCCTCGATGCGGTAAGCGGCGGCAAACGCGCTGGGCGACTGATCGAAATAATTCAGAAAGCCCTGGTGAAACGGCAGGCCCGCCCGCAGCACCGTGGCCAGCACCGGAAAATCGTGCAGCTGCTTGCTGACGGACTCGCCTAGGGGCGTGGTCACCGTTTTCTCGGCGTAGCTGAGCTGGGAGCTGATTTTGTAGGCCATGATTTCGCCCAGGCGCTGCAGGTTGCGGCGGAAGCGCAGACTGTCGCGCTGCACGTCCACGTCGCGCAATTCGGCCAGGAAGTGGTTGGCAATGGAGGGCTCGGCGCACACAATGTGCACGCGGTCGGGGTGGCTCAGAGTCGGCTTCAGCGTTTCCATGATAGATACCAGGGCAAAGAGGTTTGGGTAAGGGCGGCGTAGGGCACGGGCGCAGCGCCGAAGTTGGCGAAAAAACGGGCAATGGAAGGAATCATGCCGCCTTCAAAATCGAGCACGAGGCCGGGCGTGGCGGCATGGCACCGGATAACGTAGTCGGGCAGCAGCAGCGGGGCCCCGGCTTTTTTGCCGGCCGGCGAGGCGGCGGCAAACAGGTAGATAAGGCGCCGGGGCGTGACGACGAACAGCGCCCCGGCCAGCAGCTCGCCGGTTTCGGGGTGGCGCACTTCCAGTATAAGCGCCTGCCCCAGCGTCTGCAAAGCGGCCGTTAGCCGAGCCAACTGCTGATAATGGCGGGGCTTGAGGCCAGCTACTTCGCCGCCCTTATGCTCCTGAAACAACTGAATAATAGCCGCCACGGAAGCCGTTTCGGTGACGACCAGCGGCCGGGGCTGCTGCTGGTTCAGGCGCAGGCGGCGACGGTAGTCGGCGTGGTAGCCGGCCAGCAGCGCGGGGTAGTCGAAGGCCAGGGGCATCAGGTATGTTTGGCGCTGCGCGAGGGAAAAGCCGGCTGGGGCAACACCAAGCTCGTTTTGGGCATTGAGCTGCGTATAGAGCCGGGCGTAGCGGCCGGGAAGCAGCGCCAGGTAGTCCGCCAGGTTTTGGTGGCGGCTGCCGGGCGTAGTGAGCAGGCCCAGCTGCTGAGTGAAAGCCGGCTGGTACACTTCCCGGCCCCAGGGCCGGCGCTTTACCGGCAGCGGCAGCACCGCCAGATACCGGCCGGTGGCTTCCTCCACTTCCACCACCGCATCCCAGCGGCCGGCGGTGGCGCGCAGCCAATCGGCCTGCGCGTAGGGCACAGCCTGCGCGGCCCCGGCCACGCAGGCATCCCAGGCGGCAAGGTTCAGGGCGGAAAAAGGCAGGTAACGCAGCGGCACGCGGCAAAGGTAGAGAGTTCGGGCCGGGTGGCGGGCTTTAGAATAAGCGGACTCGGCAGTGGGGCCGCAACCAAAAGGGCACTCCTGCGGTAACTGCGTAGCTTTGCGTGAGCCGGAAATTCTTCCCGAAGCGCGGCCCCTTATCCTATGAAAAAAATTTTCCTGTTGCTAGGGCCGATTCTGGCCGGATTTTCTTCCTCGGCCACCGCGCAAACCCAGACGGCTCCCCTCACCACGACCGACAAAGACCCGGTCTGGATGGTGTACGATCATCCGGTGCCGCCGCCGGAGGTGCCCGTGGCCAAAACCACGCAGGGCGCGACCTACGTGCCGCTTGATGCCGACGTGTACCGGCTTATTGACCGCTACGCCGTCATCTACGGCACTGACTCGCTCTACCAGCTGCATACCTCCGTGCGGCCTTACCCGCGGACGGCCGTGGCGCGCCTGGCTGAGCGGATGCTGGCTGATAGTGCCAACCTCTCGGCCCAGGACCGCTTCAACGCCGAGTACCTGCTGCGCGACAACTGGAACTACACCACCCGCGCCACCCCGGTAAACCAGGGCCGCCGGCCGCTCTGGAAAAACCGGTTTTTTGAGCGCCAGTCGGACCTGTACAGCGTAGCCACCCGGGACTTCACGCTGCGCGTGAACCCGGTGGCAGGCCTGAGCCTGGGCAACTCCGACGGCGCCAAGAGCTACGCTTTCCTGAACACCCGCGGCGTGCAGCTGGAGGGCACCATCGACCAGCGGCTGGGCTTCTACACTTTCCTGGCCGACAACCAGATGGCCGTACCCGAATATGTGCGGCAGCACATCGGGCGGGATTTGGCCGTGCCGCACGAGGGCTTCTGGAAACCGTTCAAGACCACGCCCGGCCAGTATGACTTCCTTTCGGCGCGGGGCTACCTCACGTATGCGGCCGGCCGCCACGTCAATATTCAGTTGGGCCACGACCGCAACCAGATTGGCAACGGCTACCGCAGCCTCATCCTGTCGGACTACTCGGCGCCCTATCTGTTTCTGAAGCTGAATACGCGCATCTGGAAGTTCAACTACCAGAACCTGTTTGCCCAGATGGTGTCCGACGCGCCCAACGTGGACGCCTCCTACGACCGCAAGTACCTGGCCATGCATCACCTCAGCTATGATGTGCTGCCCAACCTGAATGTGGGCGTCTTTGAAAGTGTGGTGTACAGTGCCTATTCTAACACCATTGATAGTGTGGTGGTGAACAAGCAGGTAGTCGCGCGCCCGCGCCGCCGCGGCTTTGAGCTGCAGTACCTCAACCCCATCATCTTCTACCGCGCCGTGGAGCAGGGCGTGGGCTCCGAGGACAATGCCCTGCTGGGCCTGGATTTCAAGTGGAACGTGAAGCGGCAGGTGCAGCTCTACGGACAGGTAGTGCTCGATGAGTTTGTGCTGAGCCAGATCCGGAGCGGCAACGGCTGGTGGGCCAACAAGCAGGGCATCCAACTGGGGGCCAAATACCTCAACGTAGCTGGCATCCGCACGCTGGATCTGCAGGGCGAATTCAACTATATCCGTCCCTACCTCTACCAGCACGAGGATAAATACCGCAACTACCAGCACTACCAGCAGCCGCTGGCCCACCCCATGGGGGCCAACCTCTGGGAGCTGATCGGCATTGTGAGCTACCAGCCGCTGCCCCGCCTCAGCGTAGTAGCGAAGGGCTTCTACGTGAAGCAGGGCCTCGACCCGCTGGGCCAGAACTACGGATCCAACCCCAACCTACCCTACACCAACCGCCCCCTCGACAGCAACGGCCGGATCCGGGAATTCGGCTTCCGCGTCGGCGACGGCGTGACTTCCTACCTGTTCCACGGCGACTTTACGGCCACCTACCAGCCGCGCCACAACCTCTGGCTCGACGCCAAGCTCATCGTGCGAAACCGCACCCTCGACCAGCCTGTGTCCTACGCCACCGCCGGCACCGATGCGCTGGCCTCGCTGGCATTGCGCTGGAACATCGCCCAGCGCCTGCACGAATTTTAAGCCAAGCCCACCGATGCGCCACGACCCGCCCGCCCTGTTGCTTTTTCGCCCCGTCAACCAGCCGGAACTGGATTTGATTGCCGCCACCGACTGGCTAGCATTTCCGCCCCGCCTGCCCGAGCAGCCTATTTTTTATCCGGTGCTCAATGAAGAGTACGCCGCTCTGATTGCCCGCGACTGGAACGTGCCGTACTACGGCATCGGC
Organism: Hymenobacter daecheongensis DSM 21074; assembly: GCF_900141805.1. Taxonomy (GTDB): domain Bacteria; phylum Bacteroidota; class Bacteroidia; order Cytophagales; family Hymenobacteraceae; genus Hymenobacter; species Hymenobacter daecheongensis. The sequence goes on from NZ_FQYN01000001.1 coordinate 21,414, forward strand.
TACGTGCTACGCTTTGCCGTGGATGCCGATTACGCGGCGCAGTTTCCGGTGCAAATTGTGGGCGACGCCCATCATGAAGAGCTGTGGATACCGGCCGAAGAGCTGGCCGAATTCAACCGCCATATCGTGGGCCGGATTGAAGTAGTCAGCCTCTTCAAGGCCGAATAACCGGGAAGCCACCCCGGCACAATCTCCGCTTTCAACAAACCTCGTCGCCTGCAATCGACGAGTTTTTTTTGCGTTGAGGGCAGAAGCGGGGTTCGCGCCCGAATGGCTTCGTTTCGTGGCTCTGGAGTTAGCTGGTTACGCGCAGCGAGTTGCCGGTTTGCGTCACCGTGTATTTCTTCAGCGGCCGGGCAGCGGGGCCATTTGCTACCGTGCCGTCGGCGTTGAACTGGGAGCCGTGGTTGGGGCAGAAGAAGTTTCCCTGACCGGGCTGAAACAAGATGGCAGTGCCCTGGTGCGTGCACGGGGCCTGCACGGCCAGATAAGTGCCGGCCGTGGTTTTGGCCACTATCACCTGTCCGCCGGCTCCGTACACGTAGCCTTTGGCCGGGTCTTGCAGATCGGCATTAGCGGGGGCCGTCAGGTCGAGGGTGAAATCGACGCTGGTGGCGCCGGTGGGGCCACTGCTGCCGGGCGTGGGGTCGTCGCCTTTGCTGCCGGAGCAGCCGCCCAGGCAGCCCGTGGTCAGCACGGCCGCCGCGCCCAGGCCGAAGAGGTGGATGAATTCTTTGCGTTCCATAAGCCGGCAAAACTGGTGAGGAAAGTATAGTCCGAACTCGCTCGTCAGCGCCCAAAGGTTGCCCGCACCACAACGCGGAATGCCGGTTACCTTTGCTGCCCCCATGAAGACCTACCTCCGCATTCTGCAGTACGCCCGGCCCTGGGCGGCCTTTTTGCCCCAATACCTGCTCTACACCGTGCTGACCATCTTTTTCAGCATCGGCAACTTCACGCTCATCATTCCGCTGCTGCGGGTATTGTTCGACAAAACGGCCAAAGTCCCGCTGAAGGCCCCGGCCAGTATTCCGGACTTCGCCCCCACCATCAACTGGGTAACGGACACTTTCAACTACTTTTTTGCTCAGGTGCTGGCTCAGCGCGGGCAGTTGGGGGCACTGGGCTTTGTGTGCGGCGTGGTGGTGGTGTCGGTGCTGCTGAGCAACGTGTTTCGCTACCTGAGCCTGCGCCTGCTGGCCACGGTGCGCGCCCGCGTAATCCGAAACCTACGCCGCGACCTGTACCACCGCATCATCGGGCTGCCGCTGGGCTTTTTCGGGGGCGAGCGGAAGGGCGATTTGATGTCGCGCTTCACTTCTGATGTGCAGGAAGTGGAAACTTCGGTGGTGAACACCATGACGGCCGTTATCAAGGAGCCGCTTACCATCATTGCCTATTTCGTGGTGCTGTTCCACATTTCGGTGCCGCTCACGCTGTTTACGCTGGTGCTGCTGCCCATTTCCGGGGGCATCATTGCCACCATCGCCAAGCGCCTGCGCACCCAGGCCAAGCAGAGCCAAAAAACCCTGGGCACCATGCTGTCGGTGATTGATGAGACGCTGGGCGGCATCCGCGTGATCAAGGCGTTCAATGCGCAGGAGTACATCAAGGGCAAGTTTGAGGCGCAAAACGACCAGTACGCCCGCACCTCCCGCACCATCGACAACACCCGCGACCTGGCCTCGCCGTTTTCCGAGTTTGCGGGCGTCACGGTGGTGGCGGGGCTGCTCTACTTCGGCGGCTCGCTGATTCTGGGCGGCGGCTCTAATCTTGATGGCGAGACATTTATCGGCTACGTGATTCTGTTTTCGCAGGTGCTCACACCGGCCAAGGCGCTGTCGTCATCGTTTGGCAATATTCAGCGCGGGCTGGTGGCCGGCGAGCGGATTCTGAGCATTATTGACATGGAGCCCACCATCCGCGACAAGCCCGGTGCGCAGCTTCTGCCCGCTTTTCAGCACCAGATTGAGCTGCGCAACCTGCAGTTTGGCTACGCCGACCAGCCCGTATTGCAGGACATCAACCTGACGATTGCGAAGGGCAAAACCGTGGCCCTGGTAGGCCCCTCGGGCGGCGGCAAAAGCACGCTGGCCGACCTGCTGCCCCGCTTCTATGACCCCACCGGCGGCCAGCTGCTCATCGACGGCCACGACGTGCGCGACTGCACCATCCATTCTGTGCGCGACCAGATGGGCATCGTGACCCAGGAAAGCATCCTATTCAACGATTCGATTTTCAACAACATCCGCTTCAACACGGAAGCCACCGAGGCCGAAGTCATCGAAGCCGCCCGCATTGCCAACGCCCACGAGTTCATCATGCAGACGCCGGAGGGCTACCAGACCACCATCGGCGACCGGGGCTCTCGCCTCTCGGGCGGGCAGCGGCAGCGCCTGAGCATTGCCCGCGCCATCCTGCGCAATCCGCCCATTCTCATCCTCGACGAAGCCACTTCGGCCCTCGATACGGAAAGCGAAAAGCTGGTGCAGGAAGCCCTCACGCGGCTGATGCAGAACCGCACCTCGCTCGTCATTGCCCACCGCCTGAGCACCATCCAGCACGCCGACGAAATCATCGTGCTCCAGCACGGCCGCATCGTGGAGCGCGGCACCCACGAAGATCTGCTGCGCGGCGGCGGCCTCTACCAGCGCCTGAACCAGATGCAGAGCAACGGGATGCTGGGTTGAGTGATTGGTTGTCCGTTGTTAGTGGCTGGTTGTGGATTGGTCGTTGAACAAACTAACAACGGACAACTAGCAATCAACGCCTATATTTAGTGCGCCAAGAAGGCGGCCGCGTGGTATAGCCCGCGGTTTTTCCGGACTCTTACTTTGCCCTGCTCATGCTTGCCATCAAACGTCTTGTTACGGTTCTGGTAATGGTTTTCGTTCTGACCGGGCTGCTGCTCGTGCTGGTGCCGTCCGTGCGCTCTTCGGCCGAAGGCATGTTCAGCAGCGGGCCGGTGGGGTTATACTACGCCCTGTTTCTGGCCGGCTTGGTGCTGCTGGGCCTGCAGCTCATCACCGAAAATCTCGACAGCGCCCTGCTGCGCCGCGAAGTGGCCGCCCACAACAGCAAGGTGAACGAGCTGAAAGCCAAGCTCTACGACCACCAGGCCGACCAGCGGGCCCGCGAGTTTCAGCAGCGCCCCACCGCCACCACGGCCATTCCGCCGGACTATGGCACCCAAACCAGCCGCCCGGCCCCAAGTCAGCCGGCCCCCGACGCGGAGCACCCCACCTTCCCGCAATCGGACCCCGGCCTGCTGAACCGGCCGCTGGACCAGCCCAATTCCATTATCAACACGCCGCCGGACCCCACCAATCGTCCGGCGCTGTAACCCCGCCGCCGTGCCTGCCCCGCTCACCGAACTCATCCGGGCCGAACTTCTCGAAGCCCGCACCGTGCTAGACCGTTTTCTAGCCGCCCCGCACAACCTCACCAGCATCGAGCAGGCCGCCCGCCTGATGGCCGAAAGCCTGCAGAATCAGGGCAAAATTCTGACCTGCGGCAATGGCGGCTCCCTCTGCGATGCTCAGCACTTTGCCGAGGAGCTGACCGGCCGCTACCGCCAGGACCGCCCCGCGCTGGCCGCCATTGCCCTCACCGAAGCCTCCCACATGAGCTGCGTGGCCAATGACTACGGCTACGACTACGTGTTCAGCCGCTACGTGCAAGCCCTGGGCCGCCCCAACGACGTGCTGCTGGCCATCAGCACCAGCGGTAACTCGCCCAACGTGCTCCGCGCCGCCGAAGCCGCCAAAGCCGCCGGAATGCGCGTCGTGGGCCTCACCGGCAAAGACGGCGGCCAGCTGGCCTCCCTCTGCGACGTGGAAATTCGCGCACCCCACGCCGGCTTCGCCGACCGGGTGCAGGAAATCCACATCAAAGCCATTCATATCATGATTATGCTGATTGAGCAGCTGGTGAAGTAGCTCCTGCGAGTACAGAAAAGAACGTCATTCCGAGCGAAGCCGAGGAATATCGCCTGCTGACGACTGATTACTAATTCAGCGACGCCACGCGAGATTCCTCGGCTTCGCTCGGAATGACGTGCTGGTTATGGCCTAATGCTTCTATCTTAGCCTATTCTTCCCCCCTCCTATCCAACGTGCGCTATGCTTACCAAAACCTACGGCTCGGCCGTGCAGGGTGTCAATGCCAATACCATTACCATTGAAGTCGTCGTGTCGCAGGGCACCAATTTCTTCGTCGTCGGGCTGCCCGACAATGCCATTAAGGAAAGCCAACAGCGCATCGAGGCCGCTTTAAAGTTTCGGGGCTACAAGATGCCGCGCACCAAAGTGGTGATAAACATGGCCCCCGCCGACATCCGCAAGGAAGGCTCGGCCTACGATTTGCCCATTGCGCTGGGCATTCTGCATGCTTCCCAACAGCTGCTCACCGAAAAGCTCGGCGAGTATATCATCATGGGCGAAATGGCGCTGGATGGGGCGTTGCGGCCCATTCGCGGGGTGCTGCCCATTGCAATTCAGGCCCGCAAGGAAGGTTTCAAGGGCATTATGCTGCCGCTGGAAAACGCCCAGGAAGCCGCCATCGTGAACAACCTCGACGTGATTCCCGTCGAGACTATGCAGCAGGCCATCGACTTCTTCGAGGGCCGGCTGGACATTGCGCCCGTCACGCTCGACACGCGCCAGGTGTTTCAGCACGCCGCCAACCAGTACACCGCCGACTTCGCCGACGTGCAGGGCCAGGAAAACATCAAGCGGGCGCTGGAAATAGCCGCCGCGGGCGGCCACAACGTCATTATGATCGGGCCGCCCGGCGCGGGTAAAACCATGCTGGCCAAGCGTTTGCCCAGCATTTTGCCCATGCTCACCATGCAGGAGGCGCTGGAAACCACCAAGATTCATTCCGTGGCGGGCAAGCTCGGGGCCAATGCCTCACTGCTGAACGTGCGGCCCTTTCGCTCGCCCCACCACACCATTTCCGACGTGGCGCTGGTGGGCGGCGGCAGCAATCCGCAGCCCGGCGAAATCTCGCTGGCCCACAATGGTGTGCTGTTTCTGGATGAACTGCCCGAGTTCAAGCGCACGGTGCTGGAAGTGATGCGCCAGCCGCTGGAAGAGCGCCGCGTAACCATCGCGCGGGCTAAAGTCAGCATCGACTTTCCCGCCAGCTTCATGCTCATTGCCAGCATGAACCCCTGTCCCTGCGGCTACTACAACCATCCCGACAAGGAGTGCGTGTGCGGCCCCGGCGTGGTGCAGCGCTACCTCAACAAAGTCAGCGGTCCGCTCCTCGACCGCATCGATCTGCACGTGGAAGTCACGCCCGTCACCTTCGACCAGATGACCGAAACCCGCAAGTCGGAAACCAGCGCCGGCATTCAGCAGCGCGTCGAAACGGCCCGCACGGTGCAGGCGGCGCGCTTCACGGAGTTTCCCGACGTGCATTCCAACGCCATGATGCCACCCCAGATGGTGAAGGATATGTGCCAGATCAGCGACGCGGGCCGCGCCCTGCTCAAAACCGCCATGGAGCGCCTGGGCCTCTCGGCCCGCGCCTACGACCGCATCCTGAAAGTAGCCCGCACCATCGCCGACCTGGCCGGCACCGACGAAATCCGCCTGGAGCACCTAGCCGAAGCTATCCAGTACCGCAGCCTCGACCGTGAAGGCTGGGCCGGCTGAAGCCGCCGCACTCTCGGAAAATCAGAAAACAAAAAACCCTCACTGCATTACGCAATGAGGGTTTTTGGTGATCCCGCTGGGATTCGAACCCAGGACCCGTACATTAAAAGTGTACTGCTCTACCAGCTGAGCTACAGAATCATTTTCCCGGCCGCGAAGATTGATTTCCGCTTTGTGGGGGTGCAAAAGTGCCAGTCTTCTCGCTCGTATCCAAATTTTAGCAGGCTTATCTGCTGACTTAGCCAGCTACTAAGATGATATCTGCTTAATTATCATGCGAATAACTTTGTAAAAAAAGCTGCCTGTTAAGGCATCATATTACGCGTTATTCTACGGGAATAAGTTAGGAGCTTTGCAGCGCCCACTCCTTGCTGCGGCCTGCCATGTACAAAGCCCTGCTGAAACCCTTGCTCTTTCAACTGGATGCCGAGCAGGCCCACCACTTCGTTTTCGACAACCTGAAACGTGGCCTTCGGGTGCCGGGCATGGCGGCACTGCTGCGCCAGCTCTACGATTTTGAGCATCCGGGGCTGATGCGGGAAGTGTTCGGGCTGACGTTTCGCAACCCCGTGGGGCTGGCCGCGGGCTTCGATAAGAACGGCGAGCTGACCGACGAGCTGGCCACGCTGGGCTTCGGCTTCGTGGAAATCGGGACGGTGACGCCGCGGGCGCAGCCGGGCAACGCGGCGCCACGGCTGTTCCGGCTGCCGGCCGATGAGGCGCTGATTAACCGCATGGGCTTTAATAACGACGGGGCGGCCGTGGTGGCGCAGCGGCTGCGCCAGCGTCGCTCGGGCATCATAATCGGCGGCAACATCGGCAAGAACAAGGACACCCCCAACGAGCACGCCGCCGCCGATTACGTGGCTTGCTTCGAGGCGCTTTATGGCGTGGTCGATTATTTCGTGGTCAACGTCAGCTCGCCCAACACGCCCAATCTGCGGGCACTGCAGGAAAAGGAGCCGCTGATCCGGCTGCTGCAGCAGGTGCAGGAGCGCAACCTGGCTAAGGCCAAGCCCAAGCCGCTGCTGCTCAAAATAGCCCCCGACCTCACCGACGGCCAACTCGACGACATCCTGCTCATTGCCCGCGAAACCAACCTCAGTGGCCTGGTAGCCACCAACACCACTATTAGCCGCGCGGGCCTGACCACGCCGGCAGGCGCTGTGACCGGTATGGGCGCAGGTGGGCTGAGCGGTCGGCCCTTGCGGCAGCGGGCCACGGAAGTTATCCGCTACTTGCACCGGCGCAGCGAGGGCAGCCTGCCGATCATCGGGGTGGGCGGCATTGCCTCGGCAGCCGATGCGCTGGAAAAGCTGGCGGCCGGCGCGGCGCTGGTGCAGCTCTACACTGGTTTTATCTACGAAGGGCCGGCACTGGTGAAGCACATCAATCAGGCGCTGGTGCGGGGGCAGCAGGGCTAGTCAGCGCGGCGGGGCTGGTTCCGGCTGAATACGCACGGCGGCTACTTCGGCGGGCGGGCGGCCTTGGGCAAATTGGGCTTTGTAGCGGCGCTGCGTCCAGATCAGCGGGGGCACCATGAGCAGCGTGGGCCACAGAAAATTGAGCGGAAACGGAATGAAGGTGAGGCTGGTGGCTGAAAATGCCGAAACGGCCGCAATGTAGGAGCCCACAAAGCCCGATATGTGGTTCAGCAGCCACTGGCCAGCCGGCCACGGGCCTGTCCGCAAAAAGCCCCGGATCTGGCGTAGCGTCGTCATCAGCCCAATGCCACCAAAGACGACCGGCACCGGATTCTGGCGCAGATGCAGCAGGCCATATACTATCGTGCCGGCAAATACCAGCGTGCCCAGCCCCACGCCCAGCCAATCGGCCAAAGCCGGGCGGGCCTCGCCGCGGGCCAGCTTTTTGTGGTATAAAGACCGATAGCCAAACCAGGCCAGATACAGGCTAAAAATGCCCGTGAGCAGCAAAAACGTAAGCCCATTGTAGGCCGCCGACACAATGGCTGTAGTGCCTGCTACCAGCATTGACCAGAAGAAAATACGCCCCCAAAGCCGGTGCGCGGCCCCACCCTTGCGCACGTACAGCGCCGCCGGAGCCACAAAAAAGCCGATAAAGCCCGCCGTGATGTGAAGCCAGCGGTTGGCCAGCAGAAAGGTTTCCATGCGCAAGAGAGTTGTAGAGCGGGTTCAACTAAACACCCTTGAAATAAGCAGATTGCTGGAAGTCCACCCAAAAAAACATGCTCAAGTAGCAAACGGCAATGCTGAAGCGCCTGAGTTTGTGTCTGAATGCTAAACTGGTGGTGACGTTAGAATAGAGTTTTAGCACAAATACTTTGAAATACAAAGTACTTTAGTTTCATTTACACCGTCGCTGTTATCTGCAGTAGCAACGATAGCCAACGGGCGAAGCTGACTACACCTCACTTTGATAATTCTTCCTAACCTCTCATCGACTTTGCCATGACCCCATTGCTCAAAAACCTTGTCCGGCTGGCACTTGCCACTGCGTTTGTTCTACTGATTCCGCTGGTGGCAATGCAGTTTACCCACGAAGTAGTCTGGACAGTTACCGATTTCGTATTCGCCGGCACGCTGCTGTTTGGCACGGGGCTTACCTACGAGCTGATTGCGCGCAAGGGCGGCACCAGGGCCTACCGGCTGGCGGTGGGCGTGGCACTGGCAGCAGGGTTTCTGCTCATCTGGCTTAATCTGGCCGTTGGCCTCATCGGGAGCGAGCAGAACCCGGCCAATTTGCTCTACGGCGGGGTGCTCGTGGTTGGCATCACAGGGGCTTTGCTGGCTCGCTTCCGGCCGCAGGGTATGGCACGTACGCTGCTACTGATGGCGGCGGCCCAGGTGCTGGTGCCCGTGCTGGCCCTGTTGCTCTGGCAGCCCCGAACCATTTTGGGTGCCGACTTTGCCGAGGTCCCCATTGTGTTGGGGGTCACGGCACTTTTTGTAACGCTTTGGGTTGGTGCGGCTTGGCTGTTTCGATATGCAGGCACCCGTAGCCTGCAGCAGGGCTGAAAACCAGCGTGGTAGCTGACGCGAAGCTAAATCGGGCCGAGGGCTACTCCCTAAGTAGCAGCTCTCGGCCCGGATTTTTCTTACAGCGTAGCTCCGATTTTCAGCTCGATTACATCAGCGGCGCCACGGTGTATTTTGAGGTCAACGGCGCTCCAGAGACGGTTGGTGAGGTGGTATTTGAGGCCCAGGCGCTCGTAGTAGAATTTGTTGGACTTGTAAGGATTGTAGACGTAGAAGCCCAGGTGCGCCACGAAGGCCAGGCGGCCAAACAGCAGCTCGTGGCCCACCAACACGCCGGCTTTTTTCACGTCGGGGCGGGGTATGCCGGCGCGCGTGGTATCCTGGAGCTGGGCCACCAGGCTACGGTCGTAGAAGCCTTCCAGGCCCAGCACCAGGTTGCTTTTGCGGTTCACGCGGCGGCCCGCCACCACCGATACGGAGTTGACGAGGTACTTGCGGCGGTCCGACTCGTTGCGCTGCTTCCAGCCGATACTGGTGCTCAGGTCCAGAAAATTACGCCCGATTTCGGCCGGCGCATCCAGCGCGGGGTTGGCGGCCAGCGGCTGAAACGGGTGCTGCTGATGGTAATTGAAGCCCATCAGCACGGTGGGCAGATTGATACCGAAGTTGGGCTTGGTGGTGGCCCCATTCGAATAGTGATTCAGCCCCAGCCCAAGCAGCAGCCCCCAGTGCTCGGCCACAGCCACATCGTACTCCAGCCGGGTTTGCAGGGTGGCATTCAGCCGCGAGCTGACGATGGTGTTCTTGTGGTTGGTTTCCTGATCGAAGCGCACCGGGAAGTAGCCCAGGCCGGTGCCGATGCGGAAGTTCAGCTCGTGCCGGCTGGTGCGCAGGAAGGTTTTGTTCAGGTAGAGGCTGCTGGCGTAGGAACGCCCCAGCACGGGGTTGTGGTAGTCGTAGTACACGAAGTTGACCCCGATTTTGGGGTACTTATACCACGCGTGCCACGGCTCCGAGCCGTTGGTCTGGCGCTGCACGTTCAGCTCGAAGCCCGTGGGGTGCGACACGGCCAAGTGCTTTACCGAGGGCGTGTGCGCGATGATGAAGCTGCCCTGAGCGTAGGCCCCTAGAATAAGCGGGCCTTTGGGCAACGCGGGTGCCACCTGCTGCGCCCAAAGCGGGCCGCTAAGCAGGCCCGCCAGAGCCGAAACTACTACTCGGGGAAGGCGCAAAATAACTGAAGGCATAAGGCGGAAAAAGAGCTTCCCAAAATTAGCGAAAGCCCTTGTACCACGCGGCCCAAATGCCTGAACCGGCTGCCGCTACGGGCGCGGCCAACGCCCGCCTACGGACCAGCTAGCCAACCAGTACAGTGTTAAATCATTGCTCAACCGCAACATTCTTGCTGCTTTCTACGGTAAGAGGGCCAAATCTACCCACCCAGATTCGATACCGGCCACCCATTTGCCGGTTCATTTTTCACCCTCAAATTTCCATCTTATGAAAAAGATTGCAGTACTGGCTTTGTCTCTTTTGAGTGTTTCGGCTGCTAAAGCGCAGGACGCGGGCGGCTTCCGCATCGGCGTGAAAGCCGGCGCTACCTATTCCACCGTCAATGGCCGCGACTCTGAAAAGCTGTTCAATAATGGCCAAGACAACAAGCTGGGCTTCAACGCGGGTCTGGCTTTCACCATTCCGCTCACCAGCGACGGGTTTGCCTCGTTTGCGCCCGAAATCCTTTTAAACCGCAAGGGCTACGAGGCCAAATCGCAGACGACTACGGGACTACCAGCTGGGGTTTCCAAGGTTGAAAACGAGTATAAGCGTACCCTGACCTACATTGAGGTGCCGCTGCTGGCTAAAATCAACGCCGGCGGCCTGTTCTTTGAGCTGGGCCCGCAAGTAGGCTACATGGCTCGCTCCAGCCAGGATCAGCAGACCATCACCAAATTCACCAACGGCGACAAAGACAAAGTGAACGACAACACGAGCGACGGCAAAGAGGATCTGGCCAGCTTCGACATCGGCGGTATTGCCGGCGTAGGCTACCAGACCGAAAGCGGCCTGAGCATCGGGGTTCGCTACAACCAGGGCTTCAAAACGCTGTTTGATACGAAAAACGTGAATGGCAAAGACGAAGACCGCGCCTTCAACACGGCATACATGCTCCAGATCGGCTACCTGCTGCCGCTGGGCAAATAAGCTAGCCGCAACTCCCTGAAAATGTGGCTTCCAGACCGGGAGCCACATTTTTTTTGGCCCCAGCCCACCAGATTGGCCCAAAAATGGTGTTCAGGGCCTAACGCTGCCCGCCGCACTGGCGGGCAGCGCTTGTGCATCTTTCACCAATTTTCTTTTGCACCATGAAAAAGACCTCTTTCCTACTGGCCGCGCTTCTTTCCGCTGGCGCACTGTTTTCGTCATCGGCTCAGGCGCAGGTACGGCTGGGCCTCAAAGCCGGCGCTAACTACTCCAACCTATCCGGCGACCTGACCAACGAGGACCGGTACGAAAGCAAATTCGGCCCCCACGGCGGCCTGATGGTTAATTTTGACGTGACGGGCGACGGGTTTTTCTCGGTGCAGCCCGAGCTGCTGTATTCGCAGAAAGGCTTTCAGTACGCCGACAATAAATTTACCATTGCCAACAATACTTACACCTACAAAGGCAAGGTGAACTACAACTATCTGGAACTGCCGGTGATGCTGAAAATCAACGCCGGGGGCCTGTTTTTTGAGGCCGGCCCGCAGGTGGGCTACCTGATGAGCGTAAACGACAACGTGGAAACGACCCTTAACGGCCAGCCGCAGAGCAAGTCGAACACCTACACCAACCTCGACAACACGAACCGCGTGGAGCTGGGCTACGCGGCGGGCCTGGGCTACCAGTCGGAAGCCGGACCGCTGGTGGGACTGCGCTACAACGGCGGCCTGAGCAAATACGGCAAGAGCGACGCGCCGGCCAACGACTTCAACAACGCCCGAAATTCGGCCATTCAGCTGTATGTAGGCTATATGTTCGGCGGCAAATAGTCAACTTGCCATCTCACAAGAAAGCCCGGTTCCTACACAGGAATCGGGCTTTCTTGTGAAGTAGTGAAATAGTGAGTTTGATGTTCTGGCTGCGCAAGTGGCGCAAACCGAACATCACACTCACTATCTCACTATCTCACTACTTCATCGCCGCGGCGTAGTTGCGGAAGAAGTGCGGGATGGTTTCGATGCCTTTCAGGAAGTTGAAAACGCCGAAATGCTCGTTGGGCGAGTGGATGGCGTCTGAATCGAGGCCGAAGCCGAGCAACACGGTATCCAAGCCCAGCTCGCTCTTGAACATGGCCACGATGGGAATGGAGCCCCCGCCGCGGGTAGGAATGGGGCGCGTGCCGAACGTGGCTTCCATGGCATCGGCGGCGGCTTTGTAGGCTACCGAGTCGGTGGGCGTTACGACGGGCTCGCCGCCGTGGTGGGGCATCACCTTCACCGTGACGCCGCTGGGGGCAATGCTTTCGAAGTGCCGCTGGAACAGGGCCGTGATTTCGTCGGAGGTCTGGTGGGGCACCAGGCGCATCGAGATTTTGGCGTAGGCCTTGGAGGCGATGACCGTTTTGGCCCCTTCGCCGGTGTAGCCGCCCCAGATGCCGTTCACATCCAGCGTGGGCCGGATGCCGATGCGCTCCACGGTGGTGTAGCCTTTTTCGCCGTAGGTATCGGGCAAGCCGATGCTCTGCTTGAACTCGTCGTCGGAGTGCGGCACGCGGTTCAGCTCGGCGCGCTGCTCGTCGGTGAGCACGGCTACATTGTTATAAAACTCGGGGATGGTAATGTGGTTGTTCTCGTCGTGCAGCGAGGCAATCATCTTGCAGAGCACGTTGATGGGGTTGGGTACGGCCCCGCCGTAGATGCCGGAGTGCAGGTCGCGGTTGGGGCCGGTCACTTCCACCTCGTGGTAGCTCAGGCCGCGCAGCCCCACCTCAATGCTGGGCACGTCGTTGGCAATCATGCCGGTATCCGAAATCAGAATCACATCCGCCTTCAGCTTCTCCTTGTTGGCTTTCACGAAGATGCCCAGATTGCTGGAGCCTACTTCTTCCTCGCCCTCAAACATGAACTTCACGTTGCAGGGCAGCTCGCCGTCCTGCATCAGCACCTCAAAGGCCTTTACGTGCATGTACACCTGGCCTTTGTCGTCGCAGGCGCCGCGGGCGTAGATTTTGCCGTCTTTAATCACCGGCTCAAAGGGCGGCGAGGTCCACAGCTCGTAGGGGTCGGCGGGCTGCACATCGTAATGGCCGTATACCAGCACAGTGGGCAGGGCGGGGTCGGTTATTTTCTCGCCGTACACGATGGGGTTGCCGGCCGTCTGGCACAGCTCCACGTTCTGCACGCCCACTTCTTCCAGCCGGGCTTTGAGGTAGTCAGCAGCTTTCAGCACATCGGCGTGGAACTTAGGATCGGCCGAAACGGAGGGAATGCGCAGCCAGTCGAGCAGCTCGCTCAGGAAACGGTCTTGGTTCTGTTCGAGGAAAGAAGCCATGCGGAGAGGTTGGGAAAGGGGTGAGAAGAATGGATGGTAAAAGTAGCCAACGAATACATAGGCCCGCTCAGAAATCGGAGTTAAAACAAAGCACCCCTCCTTTTTCGGGGAGGGGTGCTTTGTTTCAGGGTTGGTGAAGTAAGGCTACTTCAGCTGCTCGGGGCACTGGCTCAGCCAGGCTTTGGCCTCCACTTCATTGCCAAACACGCGGCCTTCAAAAGCCGTGAGCTGGGCGTAGAAGTTGGCCGCCGACGAATCGGCCATCGAGTCGGGGGTGGCAATGAGGGCGAAGTAGCGCAGGCCGGCGGCAGCGGCGTTGGGGGCCCACACGTTGATAACCCAGTCCATGGAATGGTCCCAGGGGCCCAGCACTTTGCGCGTATCGTTCAGCACGCGCTGAAAGCCGGACTGGGCCAGCGCCTGCGTGTAGGCGTGCGCCCCGGCCTTGATGCTATCGGCGGTGAGGTAGCCGGCCCAATCCACCGCAATCCAGCGGTTTTCCGGGTCGTCCTCGATGGTGATGTAAGGCCGTCCGAGGGAGCTTTTGAGTTCTTGTTTCATTCGAAATGTGGCAGAACGGCACCGCCCGAGGGCAGCCGGCTGGTAGGAGAAGGGAGCGGGAAATGGATAGAATCTGGGGCGGAAGTAGCGCTGGCCCAGGCAAGAAATAGCTAACGAGAATCTACCATCAGTAAGGCTTACAAAGATAACCACATTGCACCGCAAGCCCTAACGCGCCGGGCAATCAAAACCGGCCTGGTCGGGGTGAGGAGCATATCCTGTTCTACTTCCTTCCAAACATCGGCACCCGGCTCTCCGTGCCGCTCCGCAGCCGGCTAATATTGGCCCGGTGAGTATAAATAAGCAGAACCGCCAGCACGAAGCCGAAAACCAGCAGCAGGCTATTGTCAGGGCGAAACGGGGGCAGCAGCTGAAGCAGGGCGAAGGCCACGCCGGCCGTCATGGAGGCTAGGGACACGTAGCGGAACAGCACCAACATGAGCAGGAACACCAAGATGCACACGCCGACCGTAGCCGGAGCAATGGCCAGCATCATGCCCAGCACCGTGGCCACGCCCTTGCCCCCGCGAAACTGCGCGAAGACGGGGTAAATGTGCCCCAGCACCGCCAGCACCCCACACGCCAGCTGGAAATACAGCAGCTGCCTCGGCTGAATCGCGCCTTGGTTCAGCATCACGGTAGCCATCATGGTGGCGGCCCAGCCTTTGAACACGTCGATGGCCATAACGACGGAACCGGGCCGCTTGCCCAGCACTCGGAACGTGTTGGTGGCGCCCGCATTGCCGGAGCCGTGCTCCCGGATATCGAGGCCGAAAAACCGTCGACCCACCCACAGCGCCGTGGGAATGGAGCCGATGAGGTACGCGGCCACGAGCAGGGCGAGGATGAGGGGTAGGTTCATGGAGAAAGAGATAGAGCGGGTGAGGTGGCCAAAGATAGAAAAACCCCTTACGCTGGCCCCTTGTGCCAACCCCTCCCCAACCCCTCCCCAAAAGGGAGGGGCTTTAGCTTTAGAATTTAAACTGCCAGAAAGCTACAATTAGAGCCCCTCCCTTTTGGGGAGGGGTTAGGGAGGGGTTGGGGTTGGGGAGTGGTAAACAAACAGCCCCGCGCCGGATACCGGGCGGGGCTGCGTGTTCGGGGCAGGAGGCGGGTTAGGAGTCGCCGAAGGGGTCGTCTTCCTTCTTTTTCTTCTTTTTTTCGTCTTCCTTGGCCTTCTTCTCTTCCTCTTTTTTGAGCTTTTCCGCCTCTTTGGCTTTGCGCTCTTCCTCCTTTTTGGCTTGAGCGGCTTCCTTAGCCGCATCCTTGGTATCAGCGGAGGCCGGGGTTTCGGTAGGAGCCGGGGCGGCAGGTTTTTCTGCCGGGGCAGCGGGTGGCGCGGCGGGTTTCTCTACCGCGGCTTCTTCCTTCTTTTTCTTTTTGCCGGTGTCCTCGGTGGGCGGGGCCGGCTCGGCCGCGGCGTTGTCGAAGGGGTCAGCGTCCTTGCTCTTTTTCTTCTTCTTGCCGGTGTCCTCGGTGGGGAAATCGCCGGCGGGCGGGGTGCCGGCGTCGTTGGCGGCGGCTTCTTCCTTGGCCTTCTTTTTCTTCTTCTTATCGTCCTCAGCAAAGTCGAAGTTGCCGGTGCTGGCGGGGCGCGAGCTGACGGCTTTGGTCTTGCTGTTGTCGCCGAGGAAGTCTTTGCGGAAGTGGCGGGTGAAGCTGTCCTTTTCCTGGTCGTCGCCGAGGTAGAAGCCGTATTCGGTGGCCGTGTTGTAGTCGCCTTTGGCCTTGAAGCCGATGATTTCGTCGAAGGAACCGTGCTGGGCCTTGGCCAGCAGCACGTTGTTGGAGTAGCGGATATGATACCAGGTCTGCGGCTCGGCCTCCAGGTACATTTCCACCGCGTCGCCGGTGCTTTCCTTCTTGATTTCGATGTAGCCGTCAATCAGGGCGTTGATGTCCTTCTTGCCGATACTCAC
This sequence comes from Hymenobacter daecheongensis DSM 21074, assembly GCF_900141805.1. Lineage (GTDB taxonomy): Bacteria > Bacteroidota > Bacteroidia > Cytophagales > Hymenobacteraceae > Hymenobacter > Hymenobacter daecheongensis. The sequence continues at coordinate 37,044 of NZ_FQYN01000001.1, forward strand.
CAGCCCGATCTTGCCCACCGAATACCAGGCATTCAGCTTGGGGCTCCAGCGCAAGTTTACCTGACTGAGCACCAGCGTGTGCAGGAATTTCGGCGACACCTTCTGCAGGGCCACGTAGTTGCCTTTGCGGTCGGTGTAGTTCTGCACGGCCTTGCTGCCGATGAACTCGCCCATCTTATACAGCTGCTCCTGCGAGCCGGTAAGCGCTTCGGGCAGGCCGCGGGCGTTGGTGGCCATATCCGTGCCCATCGCCTCAATGGCCTTTTCGGGCATATTGATGTCGAAGGTCATGAACGTGTTGAGCTTGTACACGTTGCTGTCGGGCTTCACGTAGCCCAGGCCGGCGGCGGTCAGGTTGTAGTCCTTGTTGGAGTTGATTAGGTTGAGCTTGCCGCGCAGGTTGATGGCTCCCGTGGAGTCTTCCAGCGTGAGCACGCTGCCCTCATACACGTTTGGGTCCGAGAGGTCGTTGCGGGTGATGGTGTACTGGCGCTTCTTGATGTCGTAGCTCAGCGTACCATCCACTTGAAACAGGTTCATATCCGTGATGCCGGGCTTCACGGCCACAAACAGCGGGTACACTTTCATGGAAGCATCCGACACGAACAGGCCCGTCACCATCGGCGTGCCGTCTTCCGATTTGGGCTCGGTAAGGCGGATGCGGATGCCCTTGGGGTCGATGCTGTCCTGCACGGCAAACCACTCGGCCGAGCTGGGCGTTTTGCTGAACTCCAGGCGGCTCTGGCCATCGAAGGTGAAGCCGCGCTTCTGCGAGTTCAGGTTTACGGCCCCGCGGTAGGCAATGCGCGGCGCGAGGTGAAACTTATCGGTGGCGGCAATGGTGGCCACGGCCGTGGTGGGCGGCGCAAACGGCGCGTCCTCGTCACCTTTCTTCTTCAGCAGGCCCTTGGGGCTGGCCGCCTTGCCGCCCTTGCCCGGCTTGCCGCCCAGCGCCGCCGCCGAATCCACGGCGAAGCTGCTGAACTTGATGGCAAACGAGTCGGCGGCGGTTTTGTAGCTATATAAAGCATTGCCGGTGAAGGATGTACGCGAGAGCACCTTGATGTCGCCTTTGTAGAGGCGGTGGTATTTGAAAAGCGAGTCCATCACGATATCCGCGTTCTGGAACGCCCGCATCTGGGCGTTGGGCAGCACGTACACCTTGTTGCTGTCGGGCGTAATCCAGCTGTCGGCGGCGGCAATGTAGGGCACGCCGCCGGCCACCAGGCGGTAGCGGCTCAGGTCGTACTGGCCGCTGCTGGCCCGGAATTTCAGGCCTTTCTGCTCGGGCTTGGTCGAGTAGAAATAGGAGCGCGACGAGTCGGCTCCGGCGGCCACGCGCATCTGCACCATCTTCTTCTTGAAGTCCCACTTGCCGCCGCTGAGGGTGGTTTTGTAGTCGGAATACGGCAAATCGATGCTGGCCTTGCTGCCCTCCACGCGGGCAAAGTCGGCGTAGCCCTGCTTGATGTCGTAGGCAAAATCTACCTCGTTGGCCGTCAGGGCGGGCTTGTTCACCTCCGCCGACTTAATGCTCAATGTAGACTTCTTGCCCGAGTAGCTGCTGGGCTTAAACACGAAGGAGCGCGAGCGGATAAACGACTGCGGACCATCCATTCGGCCATCGCCGTAGAGGCCGCCGGGCGTGAGAATAGTGGTGCCGCGGAAGGTGTAGTCGCCGTTGTAGTACTTCATCGGCTGGGCCTCCTTGGCCGTGCTCAGGTACATCGAGTCCTGCTTCACGGCCCACTTCATCTGGTAGCCCGGCAGCAGCGTCACCTTAGCAAAATCGACCCCATTGAGCGGCCCCTGGCCAATGGTGGCCGTTTTGCCCACCGTCACTACCGAGTCGCGGTAGAAGATGAACTGGTCGCTGAGAAACTCACCGGTCAGGTAGTTCATCTTGCCCACGCCCTGAATGCCGCGGTTGCTCATGGTCACCTTGTTATACAGCTTGCCCTTGCCGCCATACAGCGGAAATCCTTCTTTGGGCACGTCGTACACGAAGCCCAGCGAGCCATCTTCCTGAAGGCTCAGCTTGGTTTTGAAGCTAGGCATGATACCGCCTGACACGAACGTACCCTTGAAGCCCACGGCCGAGCGGTTCTTGTTGTTGAGCGAGTCGAGGCGGAAGGGCGGAATGTCGAAATACACCGCCGTATCGTAGGCGCCGCCCAGCACTTCGGGCTTGTTGAAGAATACGTAGGCCCCGGTGCTGGCATCGAACGAGGGGAAAGCGCCCAGCTTCTTGCGGCCCGATTTGTTGTTGGGCGCGTTGATGTAGAGGCGGCCGGCCGAGGTTTTGTTCTTGTTGGTGAGGGTGAAATCCGACTCCTTGCGGGCCTTCATCACCGAGCCTTTCGTGCCCTTGCCCTTCACGATGATGGAGTCAATCTTGACCAGATCGACATAAAAGCCGTCGTAGTCAAACTTGAATTCCTTGCCTTTAAAGATAAACGCCGAGGCCACTACGGTGCCATTGAACAGCACGCCCCGGTTTTTCTGAATGCGGATGGTGCTCGAATCAGGCTTCACGAACACCGTCACGGAGTCGTCGGAGAAGTTGAAGCGGTCCACGCCGCGCACGATCAGGTCGTTGTTGGAGAGGTCCAGCGTGGCGTTCTTGCCGTTCGGCGACAAGGATTTGATGGCAATGTGGTCGTAGTCCTTGCGCCCGCGCGACGAATTCACGTAGTGCTGGGCCTTGGGCAGCAGCGTAATCTGCTCGGTCTGGGGGTTCCACTTCACGTAGCCGTCGCGGGCCAGCCCGGCCACGGCCGAGCGCACGTTGTCTTCCTTCAGCTTGAGGTGGGTGGCGGCCTCCTGCACGGTAAAAGATTTCACGTTGCCGTTGGCCTGGCTGTAGCCCACCACCATCTGCAGCGGGTGCAGCTTATTGATGGACTTGATCTGCTGGTAGCGGGTGTTGGTGTAGAATTCCTTGCTCTCGAAGTTGGCCGTTACCTGGTTTTTGGCCGTCAAGATGGCAAACTGGATGTTGTTGGTGCGCAGCGGCCAGGTCAGCATCTCAGTCTGAATCTCCATCTGGTGGTAGGAGTCGGCGTAGGGCGTGGTTTTGTAGAGGCCTTCCTCGCGGGCCAGCTGCAGCACCTGCCGGTTTTTGGAAAACTTCAGCTTCACGCCGGGGTGCGTCAGCGAGTCGCTCTTATCCTGAAAAATGGTAACCGCCGCCCGGTTGGCCGAAATCAGCGAGTCGCCCAGCACGTAGGCGCTGGAAGAGGCCCGGAACTTGGGCTTGCCGTCGATTTCGACGATAATGCGCGACAAACTGCCATCCAGCGAGGCCGACAGCGTGCGGGCCCCGGCCAGCGAGAAGCCGCCGTAGTAGCGGATGTTGTCGCCAATGTTCTTGACGCGGGCATCGTTGGTGAGCGAAATAAAGCGCGGGTAGCCCGAATCGGTGGCGCCGGGCTTTTTCTTGAGGCTTTTGTAGGCAAACGCGCCCTGAATGGGCGCTTCCAGCACCGCCGGATAGGTCAGCGTCATCGGCTGGGCCGTCAGTTCGGCTTTGGTGAAGTCAAAGTCGAAATTGGTGAAGTCAGCCGTCACCAGGTTCTGCTTGATGGACCACACGTATTGCCCGCCCTGCCCCACAAAGCGGTTGGTGCCCGGCACCACGGCCCCGCTCACCTTCCGGATGAAGATGGAGTCGCCGGTGGTGGCCATAAACAGGTCGGCATCCTTGAGCAGCAGCACCGGCCCGCGGGTGGGCGGGGCCACGTAGGTATCGTAGGCCGAGTAGGAAGGCGCGGGTTCCGGCTCCGGCTCGGGGGCCGTTACCGGGGCGGGCTTGGCACCGGGCGCAGCTTTGACGGGGGCTTTGGCGGCGGGTTTCTTTTTGGGCGTGCCCCAGCCGTCGTCGTCGCTGCTGCTGCCCCAGCCGCTGCCGCCCCAGTCGTCGGCGGTGTCCCAGCCGCTGCTGCTTTTTTTCTTGGGCGCGGGCTTTTTGGCGGGTGTGCCGGTGGTTTTGATGGGCGCGCCGGTATACACTGGCGTGGAGGTAGCGGCTGGCGCGGCGGGCTTGGGCGGCGCGGGCACTACCGGCTGGGGCATGTCGGTTTCGTTGTAGGCGAAGCTGAAGGTGCCGCCAATCACGCGCAGCCGGTTGTAGCGCGAGCTGTAGAGGTACTTGGTATCCAGAAACTGGGCCGAGGTGAGCAGGAACCGCTCGGTGTCGCGCACGGGCTCCCGCTCCAGCGTTTTGGCCGTCACGCCCAGAAACTCGTCCATCTGCGCGTCGGAGAAGTTCTGCACCCGCGCCCCCGCCGTCACGGCATTGAACAGGGCCTCGAAGTGGGGCCGGGGCTTAAACTTGCGGGCCAGCATCTGCTGGGCAATGGCCACGATGCGCCCCTGCTGGGTGGCTGTGAGCTTGTTGCTGGCCCACAGCTGCTGCAGCCGGGCGGCGCTGGCCTTGGCCGCCGCATTGTTGGTCGTCACCATCATCGACTGCACATCGATGATAAACTGCGCGGGCTCGGTGGCCAGCTTGCCCGTGAATTTGGGCAGCACCGGCGCGGCCGGGGCCGTGGTGGGCTGCTGCACTGGTTTCTTTTGCGCCCACGCCGGAGCGCTTAGTCCCAGCGCCAGGGCGCAAAGCCACCCAAAAACGATTTGCTTCATACTTTTTCCGTCAAGGCCTACTACGACGGCTACAATTTCGTGAAAATCGCCGAAACCCAGTTATTCTTGGTTCGGTGTGATTGATAAGCTAGTGCGTGCTTGTTGGCTTCGGCCTCAATCTTGGATAAATCCTCTTGATAAAAGCCGCTGAACAGAATAGGACGGCCCGTGGGCAGCAAGGCTGCATAGGCGTGCATATCCTCCAAAAGCACGTTGCGGTTGATGTTGGCCAGAATGATATCGAAGGGCTTTTCGCCCTCCAGCACCTCCACGCCGCCCAGGCGGCACTCAATATTCGTGCAGTTATTTTCGGCGGCGTTGTCGGCGGCATTTTCCACCGTCCAGGGCTCCACGTCCACGGCCAGCACTTCCTTGGCGCCCAGATGCACGGCCATGATGGCCAGAATGCCGGTGCCGCAGCCCATATCCAGCACGCGCTTGCCCTGGTGGTCAATATCAAGCTGGTTCTCAATCATGAGGGCTGTGGTTTCGTGGTGGCCGGTGCCGAACGACATGCGCGGCATAATCACGATTTCGTGCTCAATGCCGGCGGGCTTTTCGTGGAACGGGGCCCGCACCGAAACCCGCTCGGCGATGATCAGAGGCTGGAAATTCTTCTCCCACTCGGCGTTCCAGTTCTGGCGCGTAATCACGCGGTGGTCGTAGCCCAGCTCGCCCTGCCCCTCGTAGCGGCTCATGATTTCGGCCACGGCGTCGTTGTCGAAGTCGCCTTCGCCGATATAGGCGCAGAAGCCTTCGTCGTTGTCTTCAAAGGTATCGTAGCCCACCTGGCTCAGCTCGGCTACCAGAATATCGGCCAATTCGCGGGGGGCCTGCACGCGCACTTCTACAAAATCCATCTTGTCTCGGTCGGGTTGGGAGGAAAACCGGCAACGCTCGGGCTGCCTTAAAGTAAGCTGCAAGTTCGCACGAAAAAACCTGCGAACAGCCATCGGCTATCTTCGGCAGAGCCGGCAACAGCGGCCATTAGGACCGGGGTTCCCGCCAGCTAATTCGCTACTAAGTGTCAGTTTATAAATTCATATTCTGCTGTACCTTTCCAAGGCAAAATAGCTCCTGAGCGCAGCCTTGTTGCGGCCGAGCGGGAGAAAAAAGTCGTCGTTTACGCTTAATCCATTTTCTATGAAGATTTCCTTACCAATTCTTGCCGTACTCGCGGCCCTGGGCACCACCACCGCCCAAGCCCAGCAGCCGGCTCCCCGCCTGATCGTGCGGCTGCATGATGCCACGGGCACCGCCCAGGCTGCCGCCGCCAGCCGCAACGTCGCTCCGGCGGCCTTCGCGCAGCTCAATCACCAGCACCACGCCGTGCAGGTGCAGCCGCTGAACCCAGGCCCTAGGCCGCTGCCCAATGCCGTAGCGGCCGTCACGCCGCCGGCCGTGTATCTGGTGGAGCTGCCCGCCGGCACTGATGCTGCGCAGGCCCAGCGTGACTACCAGCAAACCGGCCTGTTTCGCTACGTGGAGGTGGATGCTACCGGCCAGGGTGGCGGCGTGCAGGGCCTCACGCCCAACGACCCGCTCTATGCCGGCCGGCAATGGGGCCTGAACAACACCGGCAATTTCAGCCTCGCGCCGGCCCGCGCTGGGGCCGACATCCGGATGGAAGACGCCTGGCCCATCACCCGCGGCGACTCCTCTGTAACGGTAGCCACCATCGACAGCGGCTGCAAGCTCGACCACCCCGAGTTCAGCCGCCGCATCTGGCGCAACCGCCAGGAAATTCCGGCCAACGGCATCGACGACGACCGGAACGGCTACGTGGACGACCTCAGCGGCTGGAACTTCGTGAGCAATACCAACAACACCGCCGACGACTACGGCCACGGCACCAACGTGACGGGCATCATTGGTGCCTCCGGCAACAATGCGCTGGGCTACGCCGGCGTAAACTGGGGCTGCAAGCTCATGATCTGCAAAGGCCTGGACAACCAGAACTCCGGCTTCTACTCGTGGTGGACGGCCAGCATCTACTACGCCGTGAACAACGGGGCCCGGGTTATCAATATGTCGTTGGGCGGCCTCAGCACCTCGCAGGCCATGCAGGATGCCATCACGTTTGCCAACCAGCGCGGCGTGGTGGTAGTGGCCTGCATGATGAACGCGAACAGCAGCACCGTGTATTATCCGGCCGGGATGAGCGGCGTGGTGGCCGTGGGCTCCACCAACCCCGACGACACCCGCAGCAGCCCGTTTTTCTGGAGCCCCACCAGCGGCAGCAACTTCGGCCCGCACCTGTCGGTGGTAGGCCCCGGCAACTACATCTACGGTCTGAGCCACACCTCCAACACCAACTACGGCTCCTACTGGGGCGGCACCTCGCAGGCCACCCCGCACGTGGCCGGCCTGGCGGCGCTCATGCTCACCCTGAAGCCCCAGCTCACGCCCGCGCAGGTGAAAGCCGCGCTACAAGCCACTGCCGACGACCGGGTAGGCAGCCTCAGCGAAGACACGCCCGGCTGGGACCAATACTACGGCCACGGCCGCGTGAATGCCGCCCGCGCCCTGGCCTCCGTGGTGACGACGGCCGCCCGCCCCGCGCCGGTGGCGGCCTCAGCGCTGCAGGTATTCCCCAATCCCGCCCACCATCAACTCACGCTGCGCACCACCGATGCCCGCCTGCTGAACCACGAAGTGCAGATTTTCAACGGCGTGGGCCAGCTGGTGTACCGGCACCTGCTCACGCAGCCCACGCTGCAGCTCCCGCTGGCCCTCGCTCCGGGCGCGTACTGGCTCACGCTGGCCGGCACAGGTCGCAAGCTGCTGGTAGAATAGGCGCGTCGGTTCTTCTGAAGCACGAAAAAGCCCTTCCGGAACGCCGGAAGGGCTTTTCTTATAAGGTGCAACCCAACTTACCGCGGGCGGCAGCCGGCAAAGGAGCGCACGTCGGTGTAGTGAATGCTGAAGTCGGCCAGGGCGCGATTTTCGGTCACGAACAGCACGTAATCGGCGAAATTGGGGCCGGCGGGCGAGTACCAGAAGCCGGCTTTATCGGCGAAGAGCTTGTTGTCTTCGCGGTACACCAGCACGTCGGCAAAAGCTTCCTCGGACTCCAGATATACCGTGGCGAAGCAGAAGCCGCGCCGCGCCGGGTTGGTTTCCAGAAACACCGAGCCGTAGATGCGGCACGGCTCGATGGAGCCCATCGGCGCTACCGCCACAAACGGCACACGCGGCTGGGGCTGGATGGGGTTCAGGGCCAGGGAAGCAGAAACTAGGAGCGCAGCAAGCATACGTTGGGGTGAGATGAGCCGGGATTTCTGGCCGATTTGAGTTCAGCCTTACAAGGCCATTCCGCAGAACTAAGTTCGGGCCAGAAACCAAAAACGCCTCCCACCAACCAAATTTAGAACGACTTGATAATCTCGGTGAAGTCGCGCGACTTGAGCGCGGCCCCGCCGATGAGGCCGCCATCTACGTCGGGCTGCGAAAACAGCTCGCGGGCGTTCTGAGCGTTGGCCGAGCCGCCGTAGAGAATAGTGGTGTTCAGCGCGGCCTCGGCATCATAGGCGCGGGCAATCTGCTCGCGGATGAAGGCGTGCACTTCCTGCGCCTGCTGGCTGGTGGCCGTTTTGCCGGTGCCGATGGCCCAAATGGGCTCATAGGCAATGGTTACCTGGTCGAATTCCTCATTGGAGAGGTGAAACAGGCCTTCTTTGAGTTGCTTTTCGAGGTAGGCAAAAGTCTCGTCGGCCTCGCGGGTTTCCAGGCTTTCGCCCACGCAGAAAATCGGCTTGAGGCCGGCGGCCAGCACGGCCTTCAGCTTCTGGCTCAGCAGCTCATTGTCTTCATGAAAATACTGTCGGCGCTCGGAGTGGCCCAGAATCACGTACTCCACCCCTACTGACTGCAGCATTTTGGCCGAAACCTCGCCGGTAAAGGCCCCGCTTTCTTTCTGGTGGCAGTTCTGCGCGCCCAGATGGATGTTGCCGCCGGCGGTGAGCAGCTTGCCTATGGAATGCAGAAACGGAAACGGCGGACAAATCACGACTTCCACGCCCGAGCCACCCACTTCGTCGGCTACCATGTTAGTGATTTCGGATACCAGGGCGAGGCCGTCCTGGTAAGTCATGTTCATTTTCCAGTTGCCGGCGACGAGGTTCTTGCGCATAAGAAAAGGGTTGGGTGGGAAGAATCTGTTGATGCGCGCAAAGAAACGACAATTCACCCAAGCGCCCCAGTCGGAATCGGACTCTACTCCGCCGCGGGCCGGTGCGGGCGCAGCGCCAGCAGCACGCCGCCCAGGGCCACCACCGCCGCCCCTACCAGCGCCGCCAGCGCCAGCTCCGGATATGAGCCGCCGCGCTGCGCCACCCAGATGCCCACCAGCGCCCAGGCAATTACCAACGGGTACACCACATTGCGAAACACACTGCCAATAACGAGTCCCAGCGCCACCACCACGGCCAGCAGCACAAACGTGAGCAGCACCGACCCATTCTCGGCCGTGCGCCAGCCCAACTCCCGCAGCCCGATGGTGATGTTGATGACCGAGGCCACCGAAATCCAACCCAGATACAGCGCAAACGGAATGCTGGTCCAGTGCGGGGTGAGGCCGGTGCGCACCCGGCGGCGCACCCGCCCAAACGCCACGATAAGCGCCCCCAGAATCAGCACCATCACCAGCACGCTCAGCGGCAGTAGCTCGTAGGCAAACACCACCAGCCAGCCGCCCGTGGCCACGCAGGCCAGCGTGAGTGGCTTGGCCACCGCGTCGGGCAGCTGGCTGGTGCGCTGGGCCGGCAGCAGCTGCCACACGGCATAAACAATCAGGCTTAGAAAGATCAGCCCCCAGATGCTGAAAGCGTAGCCGGCCGGCGTGAGCAGCGTGGGGTACTTGCCCGATACCACGGCGTTGGTCTGCCCGTTGAAGGGGCGGGCATTCGACCAATAGTTGAGGAAGACATTGCCGAAAACGGCCAGCGCGACCATCCAGCGCCAGAGCAGGTGGCGGGCAGAGGGGGTGTAGGTGGCGGGGGTAGTGGTGGGTTCCATAGGTTTAGGAAGCAGCATGAGTGATTTTGCCTACGCAACCATGCGGCTGGGCGTTGGTTGGCAGCTAGTGCCGGTCCGTTCGGGTAGTGTGTTGCTGATAGCGGAAATTCAGATTGGCCGAAATACTGAGCCGGTGCCGCCCAACTTCAGCAAAACGGCTGCCTCCGAACCGGGCATTATAGCCATACAGCAGATTGATAAAACCCGCCGCGCCGATGCCCAGTGCGGGCGTAATCACCAGTTGACCACGACTGAAATCAGTATAATAGGCCGCCGAAATATCCCCTCCAAGCGCCATAGCCCCAAACGAGTAGCCCACCTTGGGGCCTAGCAACACCTTGTCCCTGGTGAAACGAAAGTCCGTTGCGACGTAAGGACCGCTGCTGGCTATGCCCAACGCCTGCCACTGCACTGCGTGCCGGGCCAGTCCTACTTCCAGCCACGCTTTGGGCTGAAAAGCCCCGCCGACCCGCAGCACCGTGCGCGGCGCGGCGCGGTAGCGGGCCCGTTGCCAGTCAACCGTATCAGGGACCTGAGCGGCAACAGCTGAGGGGAGCAACATTGCCGTTGCTACTATAAACAGGTGAGAAATAGACATAAAAAAGAGGCCACCGGGAAGTGGCCTCTAATCTACTCGGATAGTTCTTGACTGTACAAGAGTGCCCTATTGAGCACACGCATTCTGCTACAGCTTCTCGGCCAAGAACCGGGCCGTGTGGTTGGTCTTTTTCAGCTTCACCATTTCCTCCGGCGTGCCCTCAAACAGCAGGTGGCCGCCGTTGATACCGCCCTCGGGGCCGAGGTCAATCAGCCAGTCGGCGCACTTGATGATGTCCATGTTGTGCTCGATGATGAGCACCGAGTTGCCCTGCTCGATTAGGGCGTTCAGGGCTTTGAGCAGCTTGTTGATGTCGTGGAAGTGCAGGCCGGTGCTGGGCTCGTCGAAGATGAACAGAATCTTATCCTGCTGCAGCGTGGCACCTTTGGTCAGGAAGGAGGCCAGCTTCACGCGCTGGGCCTCGCCGCCGCTCAGCGTGTTGGCCGACTGGCCCAGGCGGATGTAGCCCAGCCCCACGTCGTCGAGGGGCCGCAGGCGCTCGGCTACTTTAGGCTGGCCTTTGAAGAACTCCACCGCGTCGGCCACGGTCATTTCCAGCACATCGTCGATGCCCATGTCCTGGAATTTCACGTCCAGAATGTCCTGCTTGAATTTGCGGCCCGCGCAGCTTTCGCAGGTCAGGTAGATGTCGGCCATGAACTGCATTTCGATCTTCACCTGGCCCTCGCCCTGGCACACCTCGCAGCGTCCGCCTTCAATGTTGAACGAAAAGTGCGAGGGTTTCAGACCCCGGGCTTTGGCCAGCGGCTGGTCCGAAAACAGCGTACGGATGGCATCGTAGGCCTTCACATAGGTAACAGGGTTCGAGCGGCTGCTCTTGCCGATGGGGTTCTGGTCTACGAACTCGACGTGGCTTACCTGGCCCTGCACGCCCATCAGGCGGTCGAACTTACCAGTGGCCTCGCCCGCGCCGCCGCCGAGTTGCTTGGCCACGGCCGGGGCCAGAATGCGCTTCACCAGCGTCGATTTGCCCGAGCCGGATACTCCCGTCACGACGGTCATCACGCCCAGCGGAAACTTCACGCTCACGTTTTTGAGGTTGTTTTCGCGGGCGCCCAGCACTTCCAGCGCATTGCGCCAGGGCCGGCGCGTGGCGGGCACCTTCACCTCCATGCGGCCGCTCAGGTACTGGCCGGTGTAGGTTTTGGTGTCCTTCAGAATTTCGGGGTACGTCCCCTGAAACATCAGATGGCCGCCGCCGGAGCCGGCTTCTGGGCCGATGTCGATGATCTGGTCGGCTTCCTCCATCATCTTCTCCTCGTGCTCCACCACAATCACGGTGTTGCCCAGCTTCTGCAACGAGCGCAGCACGCCAATAAGCTGCTCGGCATCCTTCGGGTGCAGCCCGATGCTGGGCTCGTCCAGAATGTACATGGAGCCCACCAACGCCGAGCCCAGCGACGTAGCCAGCGAAATGCGCTGACTCTCGCCGCCCGAAAGCGTGCTGCTCAGGCGGTTCAGCGTGAGGTAGCCCAGGCCCACGCGGTTCAGATAGCCTAGGCGGTTGGTAATTTCAGTGCTCAGGCGCTCGGCAATCTTGGCGTCGTGCTCGTTCAGGCTGAGTTGCTCGAAATACTCCAGCGCCTTACTCACCGGCAGCAGCACGATATCGGTGATGCTCTGGCCATCGATTTTCACGTACTGCGCATCCTTGCGCAGGCGGGTGCCGCGGCAGTCAGGGCAGGTGGTGCGGCCCCGGTAGCGGCTCTGCAGCACCCGGTACTGGATTTTGTGGGTTTGGGTGGCTATCCATTTGAAGTAGGCATCGAGGCCCTCGAAGTACTTGTTGCCTTTCCAGAGCAGGTTGCGCTCGGCTTCGGTCAGCTCGTTGTAAGGGCGGTGAATGGGGAAGTCGAAGCGGATGCCGTTTTTGAGCAGCGGCTTCAGCCATTCACTCTGCTTGTCGGTGCGCCAGGGCGCAATGGCCCCTTCGTACACAGTCAAGCTTTTATCCGGAATCACCAGGTCCTCATCAATACCCAGCACCGAGCCGAACCCCTCGCAGGTCTGACAGGCGCCGTAGGGGTTGTTGAAGCTGAAGAAGTTCACGTTGGGCTCCTCGAACACTACACCGTCCAGCTCAAACCGGTCGGAGAAGGTGCGCGTTTCCTCGTCAAGCTTAATGCGGCAGGTGCCGTGGCCCTCAAAAAAGGCGGTCTGCACCGAATCCGAGAGGCGGAACATCAGGTCCTCATCGCCGGTGCGGATTACGGCGCGGTCAATCATGATGTGCACGTCGCCTTTCACTTCGGGCTGGCCTTCGGCAATCAACTCTTCGATAAACGCGGTTTCATCGCCATTGATGACCACGCGGCTGTAGCCTTTTTGCAGCAACAGATCCAGCTCCTTGCTCATCGGGCGGCCGTCTTCCGAGGGCAGCAGCGGGGCCAGAATCATGGCTTTCGAGCCGTCGGGCAGCTTGAAGAGAAAGTCCACCACATCGGCCACGGTGTCCTTGCGCACCTGCTCGCCGCTGACGGGCGAATACGTGCGGCCCACCCGCGCAAACAGCAGCTTGAGGTAGTCGTAAATCTCGGTGCTGGTGCCCACCGTGGAACGGTTGTTCTTGATGCTAACCTTTTGCTCAATGGCAATGGCCGGCGAAATGCCGCGGATGTAGTCCACATCGGGCTTATCCATGCGGCCCAGAAACTGGCGGGCGTAGCTGCTCAGGCTTTCCACGTACATGCGCTGCCCCTCGGCATACAGCGTATCGAAGGCCAGACTCGATTTGCCCGAGCCCGACAAACCCGTGACGACGATAAACTTATTGCGTGGCAGCGCCACGCTCAGGTTTTTGAGATTGTGCACCCGGGCATTCTTAATCAGAATGAACTGCCGCGGGTCGAGCTGGTCAATCGGGTCGGCCGCGGGGGCGGCTACTTGCAGGGATTCTTGGGCCATAGAGGTAGTAAACAGCCACGGGCAGGGGTTTGGTTTCCCGGCCGCGGCGGTTGGACCAACGAAGGTAAGGCTTTGCCGACCGTGGCGGAAGCCCGGAGCCGGCTAATTGCCGCCGGGCCGCCGGCCGCCAGGCAGCGCAGGCGCAGGTGGCTTTCTTTTACCTTGGCAAAACCAGCTCTGGCGCCGTCAGAGCCCAAACCCCATTTATACTATTGGCGTTTAGCTGGCAGAAGTACGGCATTTGTGGTACTTTTAATTCCTTTTCACCAACTCAGCCGCCTGACAGCCAAACCACATAGTACTTTATGAAGAACCGTTTACACGTTGCATTTCTCCTTGTCTTCGTTATGTGCTTTCCGCTGCTGAGCTTAGCTGGCCGGGTTTCCGGTGGGCCCTCGCTGCTGGGCGGGCAGTGGAAAGGCCAGCTCGCGGTGCCCGGCGGCAGCCTGAATCTTATCGTCACCATCGTGCCGCTCACCAACGGCTCCTACTACGCGGCCCTCGACGTGCCCCAGCAGAAAATCAGCCGGATGCCGGTGGAAGTGGCGCAGAAAGACAATGAAGTGACGCTCAGCATTGAGCAGGCCGGCAGCCGCTTCGTTGGCAAGCTGCGTCCCGATACCGGCGCGCTGAATGGCACCTGGACCCAGCCCGGCCTCACCGCGCCGCTGGTGCTCACCCGCTCCAACGTGGCCGTGACCACCGCGCCCAAGTTCAAAGTAGCCCCGCCCTACCGCCAGGACGACGTGATTGTGCCCAACAAAGTGGCCAAGCTGCGCCTGGGCGCCACGCTCACCATGCCCCAGGGCAGCGGCCCGTTTCCGGCCGTGGTGCTGGTTTCCGACTCCGGCCCGCAGGACCGCGACGCGCTGCAGGAAGAATACCGCATGTTCGGGCAGCTGGCCGACTACCTCACCCGCCACGGCATTGCCGTGCTGCGCTACGACGACCGGGGCCTGGGCAAATCGACCGGTACATATTCCAACGCCACCACCGCCGACCTGGTAACCGACGCGCAGGCGGCCCTGGGCTATCTGCGGGCTCATTATCGGGTCAATAAATCCCAAGTCGGTATCATCGGGCACGGCGAGGGAGCCAACATCGCGCTGCTGGCCGCCCGCCAGCCCAAGGGCCCCGACTACGTGGTATCGCTGGCCGGCTATGGCCTGCCGGGCCGCGATGTGCTGCGCCGCCAGCAGGTAGAAATCATGCGCCTGATCGGGGCCAACCCGGCCCAGGTAGATGCTGCGCTGAAAATGGATGACCGGCTGGTAGAAGTAGTGCGCCAGACCCCCGACAACGCCCTGGCCCGCGCCAAAGTGGGCGTGCTGTTGCGCCAGAGCAATGCCGACATTGACCCCGACATGGCCCGCGCCCGCGCCGTGCAGCTCACCACGCCCTGGTACCGCTACTTCGTCGATTTTGACCCGCAGCGCAACATGGCGGGGGTGAAATGCCCCGTACTGGCCCTGAACGGCACCGCCGATCTGCAGGTAACGGCCGGCAAAAACCTTTCGGCGCTGAATAAAGCCCTCAAAGCCAGCGGCAACCGCAAAGTGACCGTGCAGAAGCTAGCCGGCGTGAACCACCTCTTCCAGGCCGACCCTACGGAATGGCCCGTTTTTGAGGGCGAGCAGCGAGCTACTTTCTCGCCCGAGGCGCTGAAAGTCGTGCACGGCTGGATTGCCCAGCAAGTCATTATCGTGAAGCCGACCGCCGTCCCGATTACGGTGAAGCGCACAGAACCGCATTCGCTGAAGCGCACGGACCCTAATCCGCTGAAGCGAATTTCGGCTAAAAGAGGCCGGAGCTAAGGCCGGCAGCTCGGACTTCAACCCCAAAAAAACGGTTGTCAGGCATCAGGCCCGGCAACCGTTTTTTTGGTGTAGGCCGTGCTAAAACCGCAAGCCGATCTGCAGGCCGGGCCAGAGGCGGGTGAGGCTGCGGTTGGAGCTTCTGTCTAGCAGTAGCTGCTGGTTTTGGCCGAAATCCCAGTCGGGCGGGGTTGTGGTGTTGTAAGCCAGGGCCAGGTTGAGCGTGGGAGCCAGCACCAATTGCAGATGCCCGGCGGGCTCCAGCTGCCAGGCCACCGCCGGCCGCAGCTGCGTTAGCAGGCGCGTTTCGCGGGTAGAAATGGCCGGTTCGGCCAGCGCCCACTGCATCACGTCGAGGCTGTAGGTGAAGCGGCCGTGGGGCCGGCTGGCCGTGCCGATGCCGAAGCCCGAGGCCCACCGGAACCGGGTGCCGAAAGGCTGCGTGGCCACCCCCACCAGCGTGTAGTAGTGGCGCACGCCCAGCTTGAGCACCGCATTCAGCGGTAGCGACTCGCTGGCCCACACCTCACCGTGCAGGTAGCCGTGCCGCACGATGTTGATAATGCCCAGCGACACGCCATCCACCGAATCGGCCACGTTGATGAGGCCCAGCTGCATGCCGCGCACATGCTTGCCCACATTCACCAGGCCAATCTGCGCCCCGCGCACCTGCCGGGCCACGTTGAGCAGGGGTGCGGTTTGCAGCCCGGTCACGTCGTTGCCGGTCAGGTTGAACAGGCCGGCCGCCTGCAGCAGCGGGCCGGGCCGCGAGCCGGGATTTGGCGCGCCCATGGTGCTGGCGGCCGAGTCGGTGGCCAGCAGGCGGGGCAGGCCCAGCAGGCGGCGGGCCAGCGTGGGCCGGGCCGGATTCTGGCGCGAGCGGGCCGCGCCGCCCCCGATGTTGAACAGGCCCGCCACCTGCAGCCCGCGCACGTCGTCGCGGCCGATGTTGCCGAGGCCGGCGGCCTGCACGCCGTAGGCCGAGCCCCCAATGATGTTGAACAGACCCGCCAGCTGCGTGCCTTTCACCTCGGTGCCCACCACGTTCAGCAGCCCGGCGGCCTGGAGGCCCAGCACCGTATCTCGCTCAATGTTCACAAGGCCGCCCAGCTCCGCCCCTTTCAGCCCCGCCGAGTAGCCGGCCAGCAGATTGAGCGAAACGTGGTTCACCGTGCGGCCGCTTTTCAGCCAGTTGGAGCCCAGCGGCGGCACCAGACTGACCTGCCCGAGCCGCCGATAATAGGGCCGAGTGCTTTCCACTTTCGGCTTTAGCGGTATGGCCGCCAGCAGCGTGTCGCGCCCGGCCAGGCCACTTTGCACCAGCACCGGGCGGCTGGCCAGCGGGTCGGCGGGCCGCGCCAGGGCAGCCAGGCGGCGCGTGGCGGTGCGCAGCGGCGGGCTGGCTTTGGCGGCGGCCGTTGCCACCGAATCGGCCAGGGCGCGGGCGGCGTTGGTGAGCTGGCTGGTGCTGCTGCTTAGGGTGCGGCCGGCCCGCTTGGTGGTGCGGGCCAGCGCGGTGGCGGCCCGCGCGGTGCGCTGCCGGGCACTTTGCGGCAGCCGCGCCAACACCGAAACGCGCCGGCCCTCGACCGCTGGCTGGCTGGTTTCGGCGTTGGCCAGCCGGCGGCCGGCCACGGAATCGGGCACCGCGGGGCGGGCAGCGGCGGCCGCCAGCGCGACCTTGGTGGGTCGGGCCGGAATGGCCGCCGGATGGGTAGCGCCGGCTGGCTTTCTGGCAGATGCCAGCCGGGCTTGCGTTGGTTCAGAAGGCCGGGCTTTCCCCGAAGGTGCTTTGCCCGCTACGGTTTTCGGTGAGTTACCGGCCGGGCTACTCAGTGCGGTTTTCTTTGAATCGAATACTGGGCGAACTGCCGGACCCACCGGCGCGGCAAGCCGAGCGGGCCTGGCGGCAGCGGATGATGCGGCGACTGCCGGCCGGGGTTTCTCGGCGTTGCCTGGCGTGAAGGGGGGCTGGGTGCCGGTGCGCCAGAGCACAATCTGGCCGCCCACGAGCTGGTAGGAAATCTGGCGGGCGGGCAGCAGCTGGCCGAGTACGGCCGCCACCGGCTCTGTGCCTCTGGTATGCAGCGTCACGCGCTTTTGCAGCGGAATAAACGTGCTGCTGTAGCTGAATGGCACGCCGCTCTGCCGGGCAATATCACGCAGCACCTGCTCCAGCGGCTCGTCCGTAGCGGCTACCCGCACGCGCCGGCTCAGCGCGGCCGGCACCTGCGCAAGCACCGCCGAATGGAGCAGCAGCAGGCAGAAAACAAGGGCAAAAGAGGGCCGCATGGCGCAGGAAAACTGGTTTACAGACGACGCAATTAGAGCAGGCAGCGAGTTGCCGAAAAACAATCCGGGCGGTGCTAGTCGCAGCCTTTTCCGCCGAGGATATAGCCGTTGCCGGCATCGCCGGTGAGGGTAGCGTTGGTGGCCAGACTCAGCACCTGCAGCACCTGCGCCGGCTCGGGCCGCCGGAAGGTACCGGTGAAGCGGCAGCTGAGCAGCCGGGTATCGGCCACGCTGATGCTGGTGCCGAACGTGGTGCGCAGCGTGCGAATGACGTGGCGCACCGGCACGTTATCAAACACCAGCTCCCCGGTTTGCCAGGCGCGGAAGTTGGTATCCTGGGTGCTGGCGCGGCGCAGGGTGGGCGCAGCGGCTGTGGTTGGGCCGGCCGTATTGCCCGCGGCACGCAGCACGCCGCGCATACCGGGCAGCAGCAGCAAAGTATCCTGCTCGGTGGTGCGGCTGGCCAGCGCCACCCGGCCCGTGAGTACGGCTACCTCTACCGAGTCTTCGGCGGGGTAGGCCCGCACGTTGAAGGAAGTGCCCAGCACTTGGGTGCGGGCGGTTTCGCTCAGCACCGTGAAGGGCCGGCCGTGGTCTTTTTGTATCTGAAAAAATGCCTCTCCGCTGAGCTTCACCTCCCGGGCAGCCGTGCGGAAATCGGCGTCATACTCCAGGGTTGAGTGGCGGTTCAGCCACACCTGGCTGCCATCAGGCAGCGTGAGCTGCCGCTGCTGACTGGTGGCCGCCACCAGTACCGGAGCCAAAGCCGAAGATTGATTCGCCCTGAAGAAAAACACGGCCCCCACCAACAGCAGCAGCGTGGCCGCCACGGGCAGCAGCCACGGCCGCGCCGCCGCCCCCGGATACATCGGAACGACTTTGGCCGGCGGCGCGGCCGGGCTTTGTGGCGCTTCGGGAGCCGGCCGGGCCCCCAGCATCTGGGGCCGGAACCGCTGCCAGGCGGCCTCCACATCGGCGGGGCTGAACAGGTCGGGCACGGGCGCGGCCCCTACCCGCTCCCAGGCGCGGGTGGCATCGGTGAGTAGGCCCAGCCGCCATGGGTCGGCCACAACCCAGGTGCGCAATTCCTCCAGCTCGCCGGGCGTGGCTTCGCCGGCCAGATGCCGGGCCAGCAGCTCCCAGGGTGCTTCGGGGTTGGAGGGGTGCATTGGTGGGTGGTACGTAGTGCGTGGTTGCCGGTGCAAATATGCCGTTGATTCCAGAACAACCAATCAGCAAGGCAACGGAATCGGTAGCTGCCGCTTTTCAGGACACCCGCTCTACCGAATCACCAGCGAATCGGCGCGCACGGTGTGGCCGGCGAAGTAGCCCACGGCGGCCTTATCGGAGCCGGGCTGCACGTTGCGCACGTTGGTGCGCACGTTGGCGGGCGGGGCGGCAAAAAGGCCCACATTGTTAAGCTGGGTTACCATTTCATTGAGGAAGTAGAAATAGTCGCGGGGCAGGGACTCGGCCACCACGCGCACCCGGTCGCCCTTGGCGAAGGGCTTATCGTTGGCTCCTTTCTCGCTGGTCAGCTCCACGCCGTTGATGTAGTTGCCATCCACAAACTCGTCGTTGGTCACGATCAGGTCGTTGGGCTGGTTGAGCAGAATGCCGTTGTGAAACACCTTGAAGCGGTAGTAGTCGCCCACGCCGGGCGTTTCCTCGCCGTAATACAGAATGTAGTAGCCCTCATTCTGGGTGGCGGTTTTGGCCCGAAACTCGGCCCGGATGCTGTCGATTTCGGGCGTGCGCCGAATCTCGGTTTCGGCCCGGTACTCCTCGCCTTCGCTCCTGATGGTCAGCACGTACTGGTTGCCCACTTTGCCGCGCAGCGTGCTGGTAGCATAGGTGCCGGGGCCGATTTCGCGCAGGGTTTCCTGGTGGCCCTCATTGTCGGCGAGGGTGAGCACGGCTCCGCGCACGCGGGGTAGCGCGTCTTCTTCGAAGTACGGGGCGGTTTTGGTGAGCCTGACGAGGTACGGCCCCGGCTGGTCGGTTATTTCGCCTTCCACGGCCAGCAGCGGCCGGCCTTCGGGTATTTTCACCTCCAGCGCATCCACGCAGCCGGTGAGGCCGAAAGGGCCCAGCAAAATCAGCAGGAAAAACAGGAAACGGGTCATGGCAGCTTAGAAATTGAAGTTGTAGGAAGCCGAGGGCAGCACGCTCCCGAGCACCGACAGGCGCACGGCCTCGGTCCGGAGCGGGTTGTCCTTGTTCTGGCGGAAATAGATGCTGTAGGCGTTGCGGCGGGCGTAGGCGTTGTACACCGAGAACGTCCAGCTGCCGTGCCAGCGGCGGTTGGGGTCGGTTTTGCCCTCGCGGGTGGCGGCCAGGTCGAGGCGGTGGTAGGCGGGCACGCGGTAGTTGTTGCGCACGTCGCCGTTCACGTTCGGAATGATAAGGCCCTGGTAGGAATAGCGCGAGTCGGGGAAGGTGGTGGCGATGCCGGTGCTGTAACTGAAGGTGCCCGACAGCGTCCAGCGCGGATTGAGCTGGTACAGGCCCACCACTGAGAGGTAGTGCGTTTTGTCGTACTTATTCACGTACCAGTCGTTGTTGTTCAGGCCGTTGATTTGCCGCTCCGAGCGGCTCAGCGTGTAGCTGATCCAGCCGGTGAAGTCGCCCTGGTTTTTCTTCACGTAGAACTCGGCCCCGTAGGCGCGGCCGCGGCCGTAGAGCAGCTCGGCCTCCAGGTTTTTGTTGAGCAGCGTGTTGGCCCCGTTGATGTAGTCGATCTGGTTGTCCATGCGCTTGCCAAACACCTCCACCGAGGCCTCGTAAGCGTTGTCCTGGAAGTTGCGGAAGTAGCCTACGGCCACCTGATCGGCTTTTTCGGGCCGGATGTTGTTGGTGCTCGGGGTCCAGACATCCAGCGGCGAGGAGGCCGTGGTGTTCGATACCAGATGAATGTACTGCACCATGCGGTTGTAGCTGGCTTTCAGCGAGCTGGTTTCGCTGAGGGCATAGCGTAGCGAGGCCCGGGGCTCCAGGTTGGGGTAGCGTTTGATGACTTTGCCCGCGCCGTACTGCCGCGGGTTCACCGGCGTTTTCTGGCGGCCGTCGGGGCCTTCGTAGTCGAACACGGTGCCCGCGCCGAGGTAGTCGAACATGCTCAGACGCAGGCCATACTGCGCCGAGAGCCGAGCCGAAAACGTCTGCTCGTTGTCGAGGTAGGCATCGTATTCCACGGCCTGCTGCTCATCCAGCGCCAGCGGGCGGAAGATGGAGCTGGCATTGCCGGGCGTGACGCGGCCGGGCAAAAAGGTGTAGTAAATGGCGCCCGCGCCGAAGTTGAGCGTGCTCTGCGGCGTGCGGTAGTAGTTGAAATCGGCCTTCAGGTTGTAGTTCACGATGTTGGACTTCCAGTCGAACGCCTGATTGCCCTCGGGCACGCCCAGGCCGTAGTCGTACTTGCTCACCACGCCCGTCACGTTGGCAAACAGCCGGGCGTTCAGCACGTGGTTCCAGCGCACGGTGCCGGTACGGTTGCCCAACGTATTCTTGAAATCCTTACCGAAGGCGAAAACGTCGCGCCCGAGGTAGCCGCTCACGTAGAGCCGGTCCTGGGTGCCCAGCGTGTAGTTGGCCTTCATCGAGAGGTCGTAGAAATACGCCTGATTGTCCTTCTGCGCGGGTATCAGCTTCAGGAACAAGTCGCCGTAGGAGCGCCGCCCGGCCACGATAAATGAGCCCTTATCTTTCACGATGGGCGCTTCCACCGCCAAGCGCGACATAATCAGCCCCACGCCGCCGCTCACGCCCAGGCGCTGGGTGTTGCCCTCCTTCATGCGCACATCCAGCAGCGAGGAAAGCCGCCCGCCGTACTGCGCCGGAATGCCGCCCTTCACCAGCTTGATGTCCTTCACGGCATCGGGGTTGAAGGTCGAAAACAGCCCGAACAGGTGCGAGGCGTTATAAATCGGGGCCTCATCCAGCAGAATCAGGTTCTGATCGACGCCCCCGCCGCGCACGTTGAAGCCCGCGGCCCCCTCGCCCACCGTGCTGATGCCCGGCAGCAGCTGAATGCTGCGAATCACATCGACTTCGCCCAGCAGCGCCGGCATCAGCTTCACCTGCTTCAGGTCGAGCCGGTTCACGCTCATCTCGGTGCTTTTCACGTTTTCGTCGGGTTTCTGGCCCGTTATCAGCACCTCACTAGTCTGCACGCCGCGGGTGGCCAGGCGCACCGAGCGGGTCAGGCTGGTGGTCAGCGTGAGGGGCGTTTCCTGCGCCTCGTAGCCCAGGTAGGTGTAGGTGATGGTGTAAGTGCCTTTCGGCAGCGTGAGCGAGTAAAAGCCGTACTCATTGGCCGTAGCGCCCACGGCCAGGGCTTTCACGAATACCGACGCGCCCACCAGGGCCTCGCCGTTGGCGGCATCGCGCAGGTAACCGCTCAGCGTCACGCTGGCGTTGGCGTCGGGGGCGCGGCCGGGGCCGGGCTGCTGGGCCATGGCCGTGAGGCCGGGCAGCAGCAAAAGCAGAAACAGCAGAAAAGGGCGGAGCATAAGCAGCCAGGAAAAGAGGAGTAGTTGAAGGGAAAAGGCCGGCCAAAGCCGCCACCTGCCGCCGGGCGGGCCGAAAAGCGGCAGAAAGTCCGGCAAAAAGCTAGTTGGCATCCACCACGCGGCCGGAACCCGACACGCGCACCGTCACGGCCGGCCGGCCGCGGTAGTAGATGTTGCCCGAGCCGCTGATGGTGGCCCGCAGGGCCTCCGAGGCCGTGAGGTAGCACGCGCCCGAGCCGCTGATGCGCACGTCGGCCGTTTGCAGCCGCAGCCCATACGCCTCCACCTTGCCCGAGCCGCTGAGGTCCACGCTATGGCTGTGCGCCGCGCCGCTGAGCCGTACCGTGCCCGAGCCGGAAATATCGGTATCCAGGTCGCGGGCCGTGATATTATCGAACCCGATACTGCCCGAGCCCGACAGCGCCAGGTCCAGATCCTGCACCTGCCAGCCTTCCTTTCCCTGCAATTCTCCGGAACCCGCCACGGCCACCGCCTGCAGGTTGGGCGTGGTGATATACACCCGAATAGGCTCGTGGCGGCGCACCTGCACCCGCCCGAAGCCGATGCTCAGCTTTTCGCCGCTCACGCTGGTTTGCAGCACCTCGAGCACGTTGCGCTGGGCCTCCACCCGCACGCTGGCCGGCGTGCCCTGCGTGAGGTACACGGTGCCATCAATGGCCAGATCAACGCGGTTGAAAGCCGATACGGCGCGATTTTCAGCCTCCACGGGGCCGCTGCCGCTGATGCGGTCCGGGAAAATGTCGTGGTCGTGGCAGCCGCTGAGCAGCAGGCTCAACGCGAGCAGGGCGGAAGAAAGGAGTGTTTTCATAGCGGTAAGCAGGTTTAGGGGTCAGAACTTGATGAGGATTTCAAGTGTCTGATCCGCAACCGGCCCGCCACCCCTACGCGGTGAGGAAAAATATTTTTTGCCGCTTATTAGCTTCTGGCTTTCAACTAAAAAAGGCAGCCATGCCGGGTGCGCCATGACTGCCGTTTGCAGAAGTTGAATCTGGGAACAAGCTTAGAAGCTGTTCGAGTTGCTTTTTCAGGCCGTTGAACCGTGTAGAGACGCATAGTTGCGTCTTGTCAGCCGCGCCAGCACAACGATTGTCGTTCAACGACGAGACGCAAGTATGCGTCTCTACACGGTTCTGACTACTCTTTCGCTAACGCAAACAGCTTATTAGTCATTCAGCCCTATGCCGTTGAGAATGTGGGGCACGGATTTTTCCACCCGTGCCGCTCGGGTTTGGGCCTGCTTGGGCGCGGAAAAATAGAGGATATAGGCCCGCTGCCGGCCGGGCGTCAGACCATAGAAAGCGGATTTCAGCGCAGCGTTGCCGGCCAGCTTGCTCGCCAGCTCATCAGGCAGCGCAAACTCCTCCGGCGTTTTGAACGCTACTTTCAAACCGGATTTTTCCACTGCCACGGCCTCCTCAATGTACGCTTTCACTAGGGCTTCGCTTGCCACTACCTGCTGCACCGAGGTGAACCGCAGCTGCCGGGCGGCCTGCGTATTGGCCGTTTGCTGAATCAGCAGGCCGTTGGGGTCACGCAGCAAGGCTCCTTTAATGAACAGAAGCGCACAGTAGTCTTTGAATACGTGCAGCAAAACGACGTTGCGGCTTTGAAACGTGTAGCACGGTACGCCCCATTTCAATTCTTCCGCAAGGCCGCAGTCCAGCACGAAGGTGCGCAGGTGCTCTATTGCCTCCAGCCACTTGCCGGCTTTGGTGAAGTAGAAATCAACTTTGGGGTTCATCTCCTGGCTATTACTGGGTTGGTCTGATCTTTTATCTGCGGCTCGCAGCACCGCCCTGAAAAGCAGGCGCGGCCGCGCCCAAGCGGCTAGCCCGGCGCCGGGAGCGGCGGCGCGGGCACCAGCCGGCGGCCGGCGGGGCGCAGATACCAGGAGGCCACCGTCAGGCCGGCGAAGACAAACGGGGCCAGCGACCCACCCAGGCCGTCGCCGCTGACTAGGTGCGACACGGTGGCCCCCGTCAGCAGGAAAAAGAAGCCCGCGTAGGCCCATTCCTTGGCCAGCGGCCAGCCCGGCACCAGAATCACCAGCACCCCCGCCAGCTTCCACGCCCCCACTATCGACAATACGTAGAGCGGGTAGCCCAGATGCCGCATTCCCTCCACGTTGAACCGGGCGTGCAGCAGCTGAGCAGTGCCCCCGGCCAGCATTCCGAAGGCCAGCAGGCCGGTTATCAGCCAAAACAAGAGGTGGGGCGAGCGGGCAGTTTTCATGGGGTAGTTGGAGGAGACTGAAGTTCTTCCCAAAGCTATTCGCCGCCTGCGCCCAATCTTTTAACAAATGATAAAAAGCTACCGGCCGGCCCGGATGCGGCTCAGCGACACCTGCGTGATGCCCAGGTACGCCGCCAAATCGCCTAGGCTAATGCGCTGCAGCAAGGGCGCTTTTTCCTGCACAAACAACTGGTAGCGCGTGGTGGCATTTTCCTCCAGCATCTCGCTGATGCGCTTCATCATGCCAACGGAGGCGAAGGCCAGCAGCTGCCGAAACAGCGTTTCGACGGCGTGATGCCGGTGGCAGAGGCGCTCAATATCCGGGCGCGCAATGCTGTAGACCGTGGTAGGCTCCAGGGCCAGCAGCTGGTATTTGGAGGGGGCGCTGGTCAGGTAGCTGTTGATTTCCGTGAACAGGATAGTCTCCTTGAAGAAGGTCATAATGAACTCCTTGTCCTCCTTGTAGAACGATGACTTCACCAGCCCCTGCTCGATAAAGTGGTAATGCTGGCTAACCTGCCCGGCCCGGAGCAGACAGGTGCCTTTGGGAAACTCCTGCCGCACGAAGGCCTGCAGCAGCTCGTCGCGGGCCGGCGGGTCGAGCTTCACAATTCGGTCGGTATAAGCCAAAACTGGGTGCATGCCCGCAAATTTGGCAGAATAGTCCGCAACGGCGGGCGCGTGGATAGGCCGCCGGGCAGGGCACGTTTCACCGGCCTCAGGACTGGCAAATTCTCACAACAGCAGCAGATACATATTCTTCAGCAGCCCGCTCAACTGTTTGCGCATAATGCGCAGGGCTTTGCCCATCTGGTTTTCCACGGTTTTCGGCGAGATATCCAGCGTTTCCGCAATCTGCTGGTAGCTCAGCTCGTCGTAGCGGCTCATGGTGAACACGGCCCGGCACTGCGGCGGCAGCCGGGCCAGCGCGGCCGCCACCGAGGCTTCGGCCTCCTGCTGATACAGCGCGTGCAGGGCGTTGTCGGCGGCGGGCTCGGCGGCGGCGGGCAGCTCGGCCCAGGGCACCTGCCGCTGGTGGCGCTCGGTGTGGCGCAGCGCCGCGTTTAGCGCCGCCCGGTACAGATACGCGCCGTAAGTAGTGCTGACAGTCAGCGTGTCGCGGCTGTTCCAGATGCGCAGGAACACATCCTGTAGCAGGTCTTCCGTCACGGCGCGGTCCTGCACCACGCGGTGAATCACATTGCCCAGCGGGCGGTAAAACTCCCGGAACAGCAGTTCCATAAACGCCTCCGCATCCGTCGCCCGCAGGTGGGCGAGGCGGGCTTCGAGCGCAGCTTCGGACGGGGGAACAGCCATGGTGCGGGGTGGCAGCGGGGCCCTGATCAGCCGGATTCTTTAGCACAATTCTGCGCCAAAGCTACACTATATAGCGTTGCAGCTATTGCCAACGACCGGTTTGTGCGCTTCCGGCTGCTTTCAGACTGCCGGCTCGGCCTGTTTCGGGGTCAGGTCGAGGGTGCGCAGCTTATCGGCCCGCCACGCCGTGACGCCCACCACGCCCAGCGTCATCAGCCCTCCAAACACCACCGAGGGCACCACGCCCAGCCACCGGGCCATCACCCCCGACTCAAAGGCCCCAATCTCGTTGCTGGAGCCGATAAAGATGTTGTTCACCGCCGACACGCGCCCTTTCATGTATTCGGGCGTGAAGGTGTGAATGAGTGTGGAGCGCACGATAACCGACACGGAATCGAACACGCCGGTGAGAAACAGCAGAAACAACGAAAGCCAGAAGTTAGTGGACAGCGCAAACGCAATGGTGGCCGCGCCGAAGCCTGCCACCGCCCACAGCAGCTTGCGGCCCGCGTGTCGCCACAGCGGAAAGTACGTCAGCGCCACGGCCATCAGCACCGAGCCCACGGCCGGCGCGGCCCGCAGGTAGCCGTAGCCCTGGGCTCCCACTTTCAGAATGGTATCGGCAAAGATGGGCAGCAGGGCCACGGCCCCGCCAAACAGCACCGCAAACAGATCCAACGACAGCGCCGCCAGCACCAGCTGGTTGCCGAAAATGAACTGCACGCCCGTCAGCAGGCTTTCCTTCAGGCTGGGCTTCTCGCCCTCGCGGACGGGCAGCGGCCGGCCGGCAATGGACACATACAGCCCCAGCGCCAGCGCCATCAGCCCCGCATCCACGGCGTAGGCCGTCGTGATGCC
Organism: Hymenobacter daecheongensis DSM 21074; assembly: GCF_900141805.1. Lineage (GTDB taxonomy): Bacteria > Bacteroidota > Bacteroidia > Cytophagales > Hymenobacteraceae > Hymenobacter > Hymenobacter daecheongensis. The sequence continues at coordinate 63,272 of NZ_FQYN01000001.1, forward strand.
GGTTTCGGGATGCACGCGGCCCGCAAAGCCGATAATCAGTCCGCCAATGGCCGGCCCGATGACCGACGAGGCCTGCCAGGTAGTGCTGTTCCAGGTAATGGCGTTCGAAAGCCGCTCCCGGTCGGGCAGCAGCTGGGGCATAAACGAGAACAGCGCCGGCCCCAGAAAGCCCCGCGCAATGCCGCTCACAAACAGCACCGCGTATAGCGGCAGCGTATACAAGGCTTCCTTCGCCAGCAAAGGCCGCCCCCACGGCCCCGACAGCCACCACAATGCCACCGAACACAGCAGCAGCACCGCCACGGCCAACACGATGATGTTTTTGCGCCGCACCGAGTCGGCCACGTGCCCGGCATACAGCGATACCACGATGCTGGGAATGGCCTCGGCCAGCCCGATCAGGCCCAGCGCCAGCGGGTCGCCGGTAAGCTTCAGAATCTGCCAGCTCACCACCGCGCCCTGGATCTGGGTGGCAATGACCATGCTGGCCCGGGCCGAAATCAGGCGGCGGAAATCCGGAATCCGCAACGCGGCGTATGGGTCATGACGAAGGGGAGCGGGGGCGGCAGCTGGCATAGCGGAAACGAGTCGGGTGGAAGCGGGCCAAAGGTAGCGGGAAACCCGCCCTGGGCACTAAACCCGCCTATGTTTCAGATGCCGGGCCGCCGCGCTACTGTGCTGCAGCAACCGTCTATTTTCTCCTATCTTGCCCTCTATACACTGCGCCATGCCTGCCCTTACGCTGCCCGTAGCCGATTTTATGGAGCTTACCTTCCGTCCGGATGCGGGCACGCTGCTGGGGCGCTGGCACCGTCCGGTGAGTGAGCCGGAGGTGCAGCAGGGCTACGAAGCCACATTGGCGGCCGCCACCGCCCACCGCTCGCGCTACTGGCTCCTCGACCTGCGCCGCCGCGGCCCCATCAGCGAAGACAGTACCCATTGGGTGCTGGAGGCGTTTTTGCCGCGGCTGGCGTCTCTGCTCGGAGGCCGCGTCTACGTGGCCTTTCTCATGTCGCCGGGCCACCTGAGCGCCGTCGATCAGGAAAACGGCGCGCCGCTGGTGGCCAGCGCCGCCTGCCACGTGCGCCTGTTCACCGACGAGGGCAACGCCACCGAGTGGCTGCTGCGCCGCCAGCGCCACGAGGGCCAGGCGTAACCCTGCGTGCCCCAACCGCGTCAGTAGTCTGGCCGGCAGTTGATTTTGCTGCGGCCTATCTTTCTCCCCAACACCTGCCTCGTATGCGTTCCTTCTATCTTGCCTGCGGGGTTGCGGGTAGCCTGCTGCTTGCTGCCGCGCCCGTTTTCGCCCAAACCACTTCCCCGGCCCCGGCCCGCGCCACCAGCCTGAAAGATGGCGTGTACCGCAAAGGCGGCCTGACCATGCGGCTGCAGGCCGGCCAGACCAGCCGCCTTTCGGCCCCCGTCACCATGGCCAACGGCCTCACCATTCGTCCCGATGGCATTATGGTGAGCAAAGACGGCACCCGCCAGATATTGGAAGAAGGCAAAGCCGTGAACATGCAGGGCCAGATTGTGGGCTTCGCCGATGATATGATGTCGGCCCCCGCCATCGAGCAGCGGGCCCGCCAGGTGGCCGGCGTTACCGAGACGCGCGTGGCCATGCCCGATGCCGGCCCCGTGCCCGCCCGCTTGGCGCTGGAGCTGCTACGCACCGAGCGCCGCTTAGCCCTGCTCCAGCAGCTCGCCGACAAGCTGGCCCAGCGCGCCGGCACCGCCACCGGGCAAACCGCTGCCACCGCCGCCCTCGATGCGCAGATCCGGGACCTGGACGCGCAGCTGAAACGCTAGCGCGCCATTGGCGCGCCACCGTCTGAAAACCCCAAAAGCCCGCCTTGGCGGGCTTTTTTTATGTGCCACTCTATGCCCTGGGCACGGCGTTTCGCGCTTTTGCAGCGCCAGCCACCGCCGGCTGCCATCCGGCCCAAAAACGCAGTATTTGATTTTTTCAATACCGGGTTTCAAAACTGTGCAATTTTTTTTCTCATTTGGCAGCAAACCCATTGTGTTTAGCAAACCAGTTATCTACATTTGATTTCTTCAATCACCTCCTTTCCGGGTCCTACCCACTCATCGGCAACTGCACTCTATGGCCTAAAGCTCTACTTCCCATTCACTAAGTAGTCTTTATGGAAACCATGCAGCCGAGCGACTCCGCTCTGATTTCGCTCTATATTGCCGGCAAGGAAGATGCCTTCGCTTTATTGTTAGACCGGCACAAGAGCCGCGTTTTCACGACGATCATGCTGATCGTGCGCGACGAGGACGTGGCCGACGATCTGCTGCAGGATGTCTTCATCAAGGCCATTCACACCATGAAAAGCGGGCGCTACAACGAGGAAGGGAAATTCTCATCCTGGATCTGCCGCATCGCGCACAATCTGGCCATCGATTTTTTCCGGCGCGAAAAACGTAGCCCACTTTTGAGCCTCGATACAACAAGTCATGCCTTCAACTCGTTGTCGATGGCAGAAGAGGGGGCGGATGTGTCTATCTCCCGGGAAGAAACCTACGCCCGTCTTCGGGAGTTAATTCAGGACCTACCTGCGGCGCAGAAAGAGGTGCTCGTGATGCGACACTACGGCGACATGAGCTTCCAGGAAATTGCCGACGCGACGGGGGTCAGTATCAACACTGCCTTGGGGCGGATGCGCTACGCCCTGATCAACCTGCGGAAGAAGATGGCCGCACAACCCGTTTTCTATGATCAAAACCTTTACCCACGAGAAGCTCCTGCGGTACGTGTACAACGAGTTGCCGGCTAAGGAGCACCAGGAAGTAGAGCACGCCCTGCTTCACGACCCCGAGTTGGCCACTATTTGCGCCGACCTGCTGCTGGCTCAGCGCTGCCTGGACGGCCTGCAGCGTCAGCCCCGCCAGCAAACCACCGATTCGATTCTGCAATACTCGCGCACCTTTTTGAAGGCGGGTTAGCAGCGGCACAAGCCCAAGAGAGGGAAAGAGTAAATGCGCCAATGGCGTGGGAAAGACCTGCTGAACCAGCATCTTTGCCCCGGCATCCGCGCCATTTATTCTCTCCCTCTTTTTTATGCGCAAGCCCGAACGGTTCCGCCGCTTCCTCGACTATTTCACCACCAATTTTCCCGAGCCCCAAACGGAGCTGCACTACGGCAACCCGTACGAGCTGATTGTGGCCGTCGTGCTCAGCGCCCAGTGCACCGATAAGCGCGTAAACCAGATTATGCCCGCGCTGCTGGCGCAGTTCCCGACGCCCGCGCACCTGGCCGCTGCCTCTCCCGACGATATTTTCCCGCTCATCCGCAGCGTATCCTACCCCAACAACAAGGCCAAGCACCTGGCCGGCCTGGGCCGCCTTCTGACCGAAGAATTCAACTCGGAAGTGCCGAGCACACTGGAGGAGTTGCAGCGCCTGCCCGGTGTGGGCCGCAAAACGGCTAATGTAATTCTGTCCGTCATTTACAACCAGCCCACCATGGCCGTCGATACGCACGTTTTTCGCGTGTCGCACCGCCTGGGCCTGGCTGCCCTCACGGCAACCACACCGCTGGCGGTGGAGAAAGAGTTGGTGCGGTATATACCCGAAGCCCTGATTCCGAAGGCCCACCACTGGCTTATTCTGCACGGCCGCTACATCTGCGTGGCCCGGCAGCCGAAGTGCGCCATCTGCCCGCTCAAAGATTTCTGCAAATACTACGCGCAGCATTTCGGCGAACCTGCCCCCAGCGCCTGCAAACAGGGTTCTGCCCCCAAACAAGCTTCAACTATTTTGCCAGACAGTACAACTTAGCACAAAACTGGTTATAGCGGGTACATAAGCTCAGCTTGGAGTGAGTAGCGCGAAAATCTGTTGCGCGACGAGCATAGCAAGTATCCGAAACCGCGCAGTTCCAGACACTCGCTGTACTCATCGCGAAACGGATTTTCACGTTACTCGCTCTGGCTGGTGGCAGCTTCCAGCACCCGCTGCACCGTAGCGGCAATCTGCTGGCGGTCAAATTGCGCGGCGGCTACTTGCCGGCCGTTTTCGCCGGCTGCCCGCAGCGTTTCCGGCTGCGCCAATATATTCTGTAGGCAGGCCGCTAAAGCGTCGGCATCGCCGGCGGGCGCATACCAGCCGCAGCCATACTGTTCCACCAACGCCTTCGTCCAGCCCTGATTAGTGACGACAACGGGCGTGCCTACCGCCAGACTGTCGTAGAACTTAGCCGGCGAATTAGCATCCAGCACCGGCAGATTCAGGAACGACACCACCGACATATCGGCCAGCCGGAACCACCCGAATACGGTATGGCGCGGCTGCGGCGGCACCAGCCGGATGCTGGTGCACCGCGCGGCCGCGGCCCGCACCAGCGGCTCATGAAATCCCAGCCCCATGAACAGCCACACCACGTTTGGCCGCCGGAGCGCGAGCAGTTCGGCGGCAGCTACCAGCGTCGGAATATCGTTGGCACGGCCAAAGGTGCCGGCGTAGAGCACCACCTGCTTGCCGGCCAGCCCGTGCGCCTGCCGCAGCGCTTCTACTGCCTCCGGCGTTGCCAGCGCGGCCAGCTCCAGGTCGGTGCCGTTGAGTACGGTCGTAATTTTTTCCGGCGCGATGCCCTGCGCCTGCACGTAGCGCGTCATGTCGGGCGAGAGTGGCAGAATATGTTGGGCGCTGCGGTAGAGGCTCTTTTCCAGGGCAAAAAGCCTGTTTTGCGCGAAGCGCGTGGGCACGGCGCCCATGGCAATGGGGAACGACGGCCACAAATCCTGCACCTCAAACACCCACGGCACCCGCCGCTGCCGCGCCACCTGCGCCGCCGCCCACGCTGCCGTCAACGGCGTAGAGATGCCCCAGATAACGTCTGGCCGCTCCAGGCGCAGCCCTTCGCGCACAGCATACGCCGCGTATTGCCCGAAAGCCAGCACCCGTCGCGCCACGCCCATCTTATTAGCATACGGCACCTCGGCAGCCCGCATTTCCACACCCTCCGGCAGCCAGGGGTACAGGTGCGTCAGCCGCTGGGTTTCCCAGGTGCGCGTCGTAATCAGCGTAACGCGGTGCGACTTTGCCAGGTGCGCCAGCAACGAATAGTGCCGGCTCGTGGCCGGGCAGTCGGGGTTCGTGTGGTACTGGCTGAAAACGGCAATGTGCACGTGGAGTCAATTAAGAATTAGGAATTAAAAATTGAGAATTCTGTCTCACCCAACTTGACTAAACCCGTGGCTGCTGAGAAATTTTTTAATTCTTAATTCTCAATTTTTAATTGAGCGCGTCAGCGCTTCGGCCGGTAGCGCGATTCGCTCAGGATGCGCTGGGGGTCTCTTTCGGCCATCAGCTGTTTCAGCGTCACGTTGGGGTGCTCGGCCATGTACTTGCGTACGATCTGCCAGCCCACCCATGCCCCCACCCGGCCGGGGCAGGTCTGGCCAATTTCGGGCACGTTGGGCCGCTCGCCCATGTATTTCTGAATGGTGAAAGGCGCCGTGTTGTAAATCAGGTTCTTCTCGATGAAGTGCGCCCAGATTTTGCCCTCGTTAAACTGCACCCCCGCCATTTCCGGGCCTGTAAAGCCCATCAGCAGCGTATCGGCGGTGCAGGGCAGCACTTTTTCGGCGAAGTAGAGCGACTTCCCAAACTGCACCATCTCGCCCAGCATGGTCTGGTTGGTCAGCGCGTGCTGGTTGTATTTGCTGCTCACGGCCAGCGCCGCCGTAGGCATGAGGTAGGCCGGCGCGTAGCGGCGCAGAATGTACTCGGGCAGGTTGGGCCGGTAGCTGGCTTTGGGCCCCACGAAGAAGTCGAGGCTTAGCACCATCAGGCTGTCATTCACGAACATATCCTGGCTCAAGCCGCTGACAAAGGTCTTGACTGGCGGCACCCGAAAATCGGGAAAGTAGTAGCGCACGTGCTGAAACATGCGCTGCAGCTGCGCCTTCAGCACCTCCGTGTCTTTAAATTCGGCTTCTGCCTCTTTGCCTAGTTTCTGCAGGCCCTGGTTGGTGGCCAGCTTCACCAGCGCCTGATCCAGCACTTCCTCCGACGGATACTGCTTGCGCTGCAGAAACTGATCGGCAAACAGCGGATGCTGCCGCACGAACTGCCGGGCCTCGGCGGGCGTGCGAATCTGGAAGAACGGCTGCTCCAGGCGCTCCAGCTGCACGGGTGCCGCTACGCGGGCCACTTCGGGGTTCGACTCGCACTGAGAAGTATCCGTACTGCAGCCATTGCTCAGCAGGAGCACGGAGCCGAGCGCGGCGGTCAGGAAAAGACGCATGGGGGCGGTGTTGTAAGGCACGCTTCTATATTTGGGCGAAAATAACCTAAATCGAAACGCCAAGCGGCCCGCTTTCGTCTAAAGCACAACTCCCTATCCCCTTTTGCCATGAAAAAATCGTTGCTCGCCCTGCTCCTGCTGGGTGCTTCCGCCGGGGCTGCTTCGGCGCAGGTCGAAATTGGCCTCAAACTTTCGCCCTCCGTGGCCTATCTGCGGGCCGATTCGCCATCCGGCTCCAGCTTTCAGAACGAGAAGAGCAAGGTTACCCTCGGCGGTGGTCTGGTGGTCGATTATTTCTTCGGGCAGAACTACGCTTTCAGCTCTGGCCTGTGGCTGACGGGCAAGGGCGGCACCATTTCCTACACCGATAAAACCAGCGCCACCAACGCCGACCCGGTGCGCCGCAACCAGGAAATCGGCCTGCAGTACCTGGAAGTGCCTCTCACCGTCAAGCTTTTCACCAACGACGTGGCCACCGACACGAAAGTGTACTTCCAGCTCGGCGGCTCCGTCGGCGCCCTCATCGGCAGCCGACTCAACGGCGACAAGCGCTACACCGACCCCGCCACGGCCCAGGAAACGGAAGCCAGCAAGCACTTTATTCTGCCCGATGCAGCGGCGTTAGTTGGAGCCGGCGTAGAGTATCAGCTCGGCCAAAGCACCAAGGTATTTGCCGGCCTCTCCTACCACCGCGGCCTAGTCAATATCGAAAAGTACTTCGACAAGGACCGTGGCATTAAGGACGTTACGCTCAAGAACAACGAAATTGCCCTTGATCTTGGCTTGAAGTTTTAAGCTGTCATTGCGAGGACGAAGGACGAAGCAATCCGTCCTGGACAATGAGTTGAGCCCTGTTAAACTACAAAGCCCTGACGTATGCCGTGCGTCGGGGCTTTGTGCTGAAAAAGAGCTTTTCACATTTCAGAGGACAGATTGCTTCGCTTCGCTCGCAATGACAGACGAAAAAGCCCCGCCGCTCATCTCGAGCAGCGGGGCTTTCTTCTTATCAGGAGGGCTTTTCGCAGAAAAAACCGTCAATCAGTACTCATTAGTCCGTCAACTCCTCAACCTCACGGTCCTGGAGACGGCTCATGGCGGCGGCGGGGGAATGCAATTCGATTTCCTCGCCCCGCTCATCCTCGATGCGGTAGTCGGTGAGGCCCAGGGACGTATCCTTCATAACCTTCACCCACTTGTAATACTTGAGATACCACTTCATCTGCTTCGACACCAATCCCTTGGTGTAATAAGCGTGCAGGAAGGGGTGCACATACAACGAGATGCCCGACTGGTTCTGGGTCACCAGCAGGTCTTCGATGCTGTTGTCGATTTCGTCCGTTACGAGGATAGAAGCCGAAATCTTGCCCGTACCACCGCAGGTTGGGCACACCTCGCCGGTGATGATGTTCTCGGCGGGACGTACGCGCTGCCGCGTGATCTGCAGCAGCCCAAACTTGGTGAGGGGCAATACGGTGAAGCGCGCTTTGTCGTGCTTCATCGTGTCGCGCACGGCATCTTCCACTTTCTTACGACTCTCGGCACTCTTCATGTCGATAAAATCGACCACGATGATGCCGCCCATGTCGCGCAGACGGAGCTGCCGGGCTACCTCCTTGGCCGCCAGCATGTTGATCATGAGGGCCGTAGCCTCCTGGTCACTTTCCTGGTTGCTCTTGTTGCCGGAGTTCACATCGATGACGTGCAACGCCTCGGTGTGCTCGATGACGAGGTAGCCGCCGCCGGGCACGGTCACGGTTTTGCCAAACAGCGTTTTGAGCTGCTTTTCCAAACCAACGTGCTCAAACACTTTCACCTTACCGGTGTGGAGCTTGAGCAGACCGAGCTTGTCGGGCGCAATCTTCTGGAGGTAGCTGCGCATCTCCTCGTACATCGGCGCCGAATCCACGGTGATGGAGTCGAAGCTTTCGTTGAGCAAGTCGCGTAGCATGGAGCTGGAGCGGCCCAGCTCACCCAGTACCTTGTCGTTCGGCTTGGCCGTACGCAGGGTCTGGAAAAGCGTTTCCCAGTTGGCCGTCATGCTTTGCATATCCTTGTCGAGCTCGGCCACCTCGCGGCCTTCGGCCACGGTGCGGATAATCACGCCGAAGTTGTCAGGCTTGATGGAGGCAATGAGCCGCTTGAGCCGCTCCCGCTCCGTCTTGCTGACGATCTTCTTGGATACGCTTATCGTGTTGGAAAACGGCACCAGCACCAGGTAGCGGCCGGCCATGGAAATATCCATGCTCAGCCGGGGCCCTTTCGTGGAAATCGGCTCCTTCACAATCTGGACCAGCAGCTGCTGACCCTTTTTGAACACGTCGGCGGCTTTGCCGACTTTGTCGAGCGGGCCTTCAAACTGGAAGGTTTTGAGCGCGCCCGTGGTAATTTTCTGCGATTGTACGCCCTTGCTCCACTTCATCATCGAGGGAAACTGCTCCCCCAAGTCGCCGTAGTGCAGAAAGGCATCCTTTTGATACCCGATGTCAATGAACGCGGCGTTCAGACCGGGCATAACTTTCTTGACCGTCCCCAGGAAAATGTCGCCAACCGAGTAGTTGGTGTCGTTGCGGTCGAAATGGTATTCGATGAGCCGCTTATCCTGGAGCAGGGCAATCCGTTCTCCGTCCTGAGTAGAATTAATGACTAATTCGTTACTCAATGGGTCAGTTGGTTAAGTGAATACACTGCCGTGGCGAGCCTACGCCCCCGAAACCCGCAAAGGGAAGCCGGTGCACTTGGCACCAGCTTCCCTTCCAAGGCCACGGGGAAAGCGAAAAACCAGCCACTCTCAGAGTACTTACGTGAGAGATAGGACGGACCAGCGGCCGAGGCCGCAGTCCGACGAGCAAACCCCGGGAGGCTTACTTCTTCTTGTGACGGTTCTTGCGCAGACGCTTCTTCCGTTTGTGAGTGGCAATCTTATGACGCTTTCTCTTTTTACCGCAGGGCATGATGAGGAGGTTAGGGTTTGTAAAAAAGGTTACTTACTTCAACTGAGCGAGTTGCTCATCCACCGATGCCGATAGCGCCGGGTCTGTGCTCAAGCTCTTGACTTTCAGGAAAGTCGCCTTGGCTTCTTCTTTGGCATTGGTTTTAGCCAAAGAGACGCCGAGGTAAAACTGGCCGTTGATGTTCTCGGGGTTGACTTTCGTCAGCTCCCGGAAGCGCTCTACGGCCTTATCGTACTGGTTGCTCTGAATGGAGAGCAGGCCCAGGTTATACAAGGCACCTTCGTTGCGCGGATCGGCCACCAGCACCTCGCGAAGCAGCGTAACGCCCTGTACGGGGTTGTCGCTGGCCATGTAGGCCATGCCCAGGTTGGTCTTGGCGTCGAGGTTTTCGGGGTTGTTCTTCAACACCTTCTCGTACAGTTCGCGGGTTTTGGTGGCCAGCATTTTCTGCCGTTCCTCCGTGGCCGCGAAGCTGAACGCCTCGAAATACGAATCCGCCGCCCGCTTCCAGGTTTGCTCGCCGGGGCGAGCCACGGCCAGCTGCTCGTAGTAGTAGCCTGCGCTGTCGAACTTCTCGACCTCACGGTACTTCACGGCCAGATCCGATGCCACGCGCAGCTTGGCCACCGGGTCGCGCTCGGCCGAGTACTTAGCCAGCAGCCCGTCGATTTCCTTCCGTTTGGCGGGAGCTACCGTCATGTGCGGCTGCTCGGCCGTGGCGCCGGCGGGCGCGGTGCCGTCTACGGAGGCCGTGGACGGCGCGGCGGCGCCGTTGTCGCGGTTGGCCGTGCGGGCCGCCTGCTGGCTCATCTCGCTTTTGCCTTCCTTGGGCTTCACAATACCTTTGGGCAGCACGTACAGGCCGGCCGCCACCGCGAGGGCAGTGACTACGAGAACAAGCTGATGGGAGGAACTAGAGGATGCCATAGGGAAAAAGCAGGCCGCCGGGTTCCGAAGTCGGATACCCGGCGGCGCGCCGCAATGTTACGAAGAAAGGAGCTTAGGCCTGGGCCAACTCTTTAATCTTCTTGCTGTTTTTGATCTTGCCGATGAAGGTTTTCGACGGCTTGAAGCTCGGAATGAAGTGCTCGTCGATGATAATCGACGTGTTTTTCGAGATGTTGCGGGCGACTTTTTTAGCTCGTTTCTTGTTTACGAAGCTACCGAAGCCCCGCACGTAGATGTTGTTGCCGTCGGCCATCGAATCTTTTACCACTTTGAAGAAGGCTTCAACGGTAGCGGATACGTCTGCTTTCTCAATGCCGGTCTTGTCGGCGATTTCGGCGATTACTTCTGCTTTAGTCACGCTGGTAAGTGTACTAGGGTGTGAAAAATGGGTACTGGGCAAAACGCCCCAATTCAAGACGTAAGCCCTTGCCCGGTAAGCTGTTGTTTACGAATTGGGGCCACAAAGGTACCCGTACTTTTTGGTTTTGCAATACTTTTCCCACTTTCCGCTTCGCCGGCTTCTGCATCAGCAAACCCCTATCTCCCAATATTTTGCCCAACATAAGTACCCCTGCCACCGCCCCCTATTTTGCCCCTGCCCTCTTGGAATGGTACCCGCGGCACCGCCGCGACCTGCCCTGGCGCCACACCCAGGACCCGTATGCTATCTGGCTATCAGAGGTAATCCTGCAGCAAACCCGCGTGAAGCAGGGCCTGCCTTACTACCTCGATTTCATCACGACCTACCCCACCGTGCACGACCTGGCCGCCGCGCCCGAAGATGAGGTGCTGCGCCACTGGCAGGGCCTGGGCTACTACTCCCGGGCCCGCAACATGCACCACACCGCCCAGCAGGTGGTGCGCGAATACGACGGCAAATTTCCTGACACTTACACCGAATTGCTGAAGCTCCGCGGCGTGGGCCAGTACACGGCGGCGGCCATTGCCTCCTTCGCCTTCGGCGAAAAAGTGGCTGTGCTCGACGGCAACGTGTACCGGGTGCTGGCCCGCGTGTTCGGCATCACTGCGGATATTGCCGCGCCTGCCAGCCGCAAGCAGTTCCAGACCCTGGCCGACGCGCTGATTCCGGCCGCCGCGCCAGCGGAATTCAATCAGGCCATTATGGAGTTTGGGGCCATTCAGTGCACCCCTGTTAAGCCCGATTGCCTGTTTTGCCCGTTGCAGCAGCACTGTTTTGCTTTTCAGCACGGCATGGTGCAGGAATTGCCGGTGAAAAGCAAAGCCAAAGCCAGCCGCACGCGCTACTTTCACTACCTGGTGCTGCGCCACGGCGAAACGGTGTATCTGAAAAAGCGCGGCCCGAAAGACATCTGGCAGGGCCTCTATGATTTCGCCCTCACGGAAACCGACGCCGCCGAATTGCCGCCAATGGCGCTGCTCGATGCCGTAGAGTCGCTGGGCGGGCAGTTGGCCACTGACCGGGCCGCGGAGCCCGTGCAGGCGCTCCGGCACGTGCTGAGCCACCAGAAAGTGGAGGCTAAGTTTCATCCGGTGTGGCTGCGGCAACCATTGGCGCAGCCGGCTCTGCAGGCGGCGGGGCTGGCAGCTTTCACGGCCACGGAGGCGCACGATTTGCCCAAGCCCATTCTAATTGCTAACTACATTGACACAATCTGGAAATAAAAACTAAAAAATTTGGATATACAGGAAATAGCTGCTATTTTTAATACAGGAAATTTTTCTCCCCTAACGACTTAACGGTCAGATCATGGCAGGCATCAACAAAGTAATTCTGGTAGGCCATTTGGGCAAAGACCCGGAAGTACGGCATCTGGAAAGCGGGGCCAGCGTGGCCAACTTTACGCTGGCGACCAACGACTACTACAAAGACAAGAGCGGCACCCGTATCGAGCGGACTGAGTGGCACAACATAACGGCCTGGCGCGGGCTGGCCGAAGTGGCCGAGAAGTATCTCAAAAAGGGCCACCAGATCTACGTAGAAGGCAAAATACGGACCCGGCAGTACCAAGACAAGGACAACCAGACGCGCTACATCACCGAGATTGTGGCTGATGAAATAACGATGCTGGGTGGCCGGCCCCACGCCGATGGGCAGCAGAGCCAAAACCAGCAGCCGGTGGAGGCGCAAACCTTCCGGCAGGAGCCGGAAATTGATCAGCTGCCGTTCTAAGCATCCGCTCCATCTAGTTTCGGGAAAGGCCTTGGCACGTTGCCAGGGCTTTTTTCGTTGTGCCTGCGCGGTGGCCGGGCCGCAGAGCCGCCGCCACTGGGGCCACTTGGCAACGCTGCCCAATTCCGGCTACCTTTGACTACTCAACCGCATTGCTCAAAATGCCTGCTTTTCAACTTCCGCGCAGCCTCGGGGCAACCCTTCTGGGTCTGGCGCTGCTGACTACCGCCTGCTCCGGGCCGTCTGACTTTACGCCCAAGCCCAAAGGCTACAACCGCATCGATTTGCCGCCGCACTCCTACCAGCAGCTGGCACCGGGTCACCCGTACACGTTCCAGTATTCGCGCTACGCCAAGGTGCGCCGCGACTCTTCCTACCTGGCTCAGCCGCACTGGATCAACGTGATTTATCCGCAGCTCCACGCCAATGTGCAGATAACCTACATGCCGGTGCAGAATGATAAAAAGCGGTTTGGCAAGCTGATAGAAGATGCCCTCAAGCTCACGGCCAAGCACCAGATCAAGGCTTCGGCTATTGATGAGAGCATCGTTAAAACGCCGAGTGGCATGCAGGTGGCCATTTTTCAGCTGGCGGGCGAAGTGCCGAGCCAGTTTCAGTTTTATACCACCGACAGCACCCGCCACTTCTTCCGCGGGGCGCTGTACTTTCCCACCGCCACGGCCAACGACTCGCTGGCCCCGGTTATCGACTACGTGAAGAAGGATATCATGCAGATGCTGAATACGTTGAAATACCAGTAGCCGCTGGCGTTATTCATCCCATATCGTACCTGATAAGCTAACAGCCGACTGCCAGCAGCTTCTGAATGAGCTTTTTTAATACCAAAATCGAGAACCTGCGGGGGGTGGGCTCCCAGCGGGCCACGCTGCTGCAGAAGGAGCTGAACATCTTCACCTACGGCGACTTGATTCAGCGCTACCCCTTCCGCTACCTCGACCGTACCCAGTTCTACAGCATCGTTGATTTGCACGAAGACCTGCCCTACGTGCAGGTGAAGGGCGTTTTGCGCAACCGTGAAGTGGTGGGCGAAGGGCCGAAGCAGCGCATGGTGGCCAAGGTATCGGATGGCAGCGGGGAGCTGGAGCTGGTGTGGTTCAAGGGGGTGAAGTGGCTGCAGAGCATCATCAAAAACCACCAGGAATACATCGTATTCGGCAAGCCGACCGTGTTCAATGGCAAGCCGCAGATGGCGCACCCGGAACTGGAGGAAGTGACGGAGGCCAAGCCGGGCCAGAGCTTTCTGCAGCCGGTATACAACACCAGCGAGAAGCTCAAGAACTACCATCGTATTGATAGCAAGGCTATTGCCCGCATGGTCTCCGACCTGCTCAAGATTGCCCTGCCGCACGTGCAGGAGTCGTTGTCGCCGGCCCTGATTCAGCACTACGGGCTGATGAGCAAGGCCGAGGCTTACCAGCAGATTCACTTTCCGCAGACACCCGAGCTGCTCCAGGCGGCCCGGTTCCGGCTCAAGTTTGAGGAGCTTTTTTACGTGCAGCTCAAGCTGCTGCGCCAGAAGGATCAGCGCAAGGTGACGCTGGCGGGCCAGATTTTCCGGGAGGTACCCACGCTGGTGCACTTCTACAAAAACGTGCTGACCTTCGACCTGACCGGGGCCCAGAAGCGCGTGATTCACGATATCTACAAGGATTTCTGCACCGGCCAGCAGATGAACCGCCTGCTCCAGGGCGACGTGGGCTCGGGCAAGACCATCGTGGCCTTCATCAGCATGCTCATGGCCGCCGACAACGGCGCGCAGAGCTGCCTGATGGCCCCCACCGAAATTCTGGCCGACCAGCACTACGTGGGCCTGAAAGTGTATGCCGATCTGCTGGGTCTGAAGCTGGGCAAGCTTACGGGCAGCACCCGCACCGCCGAGCGGCGCGTGCTGCACGAGCAGCTCCGCAGCGGCGAAATGCACATGCTGGTGGGCACCCACGCGTTGCTCGAAGACGTGGTGCAGTTCAAAAACCTGGGCCTCACCATCATGGATGAGCAGCACCGCTTCGGCGTGGCCCAGCGCTCCAAGCTCTGGCAGAAAAACCCGGCCGTGATACCGCACGTGCTGGTGATGACGGCTACGCCCATTCCGCGCACCCTTGCCATGACGCTTTACGGCGACCTGGACGTGTCCGTCATCGACGAGTTGCCAGCTGGCCGCAAACCCATCGTGACCGTGCACCGCTACGACGCCAACCGCCTGAAGGTGTTTCAGTTCGTGCGCGACCAGATCAACCTGGGCCGGCAAGTCTACATCGTGTATCCGCTCATCGAGGAGTCGGAAACGATGGATTACAAAGACCTCACCGATGGCTACGAGAGCGTGGCCCGCGCCTTCCCGGAGTTCCAGATCAGCATTGTGCACGGGCGCATGAAGGCCGAGCAGAAGGATTTCGAGATGCAGCGCTTCGTGAACCGCGAAACCCAGATCATGGTGGCCACCACCGTGATTGAGGTGGGCGTGAACGTACCCAATGCCTCCGTTATGATCATTGAAAGCGCCGAGCGGTTTGGCCTCTCGCAGCTGCACCAGCTGCGCGGCCGCGTGGGCCGGGGCGCCGAGCAGAGCTACTGCATTCTGATGACGGGCTACAAGCTCAGCAAGGACAGCCGCACCCGTCTCGAAACGATGGTGCGCACCAACAACGGCTTCGAAATTGCCGACATCGACCTGAAGCTGCGCGGCCCCGGCGACCTGATGGGCACCCAGCAGAGCGGCGTGCTCGACCTGCTCATTGCCGACTTGGCCAAGGACGGCCGCATCCTGACCGAATCCAGGGCGGCGGCGCAACGGCTGCTGGAGGATGACCCCGGTCTGGCCAAGCCCGAAAACGCGAATATCCGCCACCACATTGCCTCGCTGCCCGCCACGGCCGTTAACTGGAGCCGCATCAGCTGAGGCGCGGGCCGGAAAGTGCCGGGCACAAAAAAGGCGACTTTGAAAAAGTCGCCTGCCGGGTTATTCTAACGAAACGGTTGTTCGGGTGCTGGGGGCCGTGGCCTGCCAGAGTCGGCTGCCGCTGCCGCCAATGCTTTGCTCGGGGTTCACTTGGCGGGCGAAGAAAGAGGTATTGCGGACGGGAGTTTCCTGCTGGGCGGGTTTGGCTGCTACGGTAGCGTTAGCGGGCTGTTTAACGAGCCGGCCACCTATGATAAGAGCGAAAAGTAAAGCGAAGCGTAAGGAAGATTTCATAGCTAAAATGTGTGGCAGTAAGCGGCGCGTGCCCCTACAAAATCAGGGCCAAGAGCGACTTCAATCGGTTAAAAAAGCGGGTATTTGGTAAAATACCTGCCAACGTGTTCCTCTGCATAGTGCCAAGGACTTTTCGGTTGATCAGCAGCCAAGTTTACATACTGTATTCAAATTATACAATATATTCCGTAAAAACGAGGCTTCTGATCCTTTTCTTTTCGTGGCAAAGGAAAAGCATTAGCGACGAAAAATGCCGACCTGTGCGTTAAGGAAGCATGAACAAATCGTTACGCACAAGCCGTTTGCCTGTGGGGAGCGGGGCATGTACGCTTGCCGGCCCCGATTGGATACCTTTGGAGAGTACATTTTTTCGGCTTTAATCACTTTTTCAACTTAACTGGCTTTTACCGTGCGCTTTACAAATCTGCTTGCCGCCAGCCTTCTCTTCACCAGCCTGCTGGCCAGCCAGATATCGCTGGCGCAGAAGGTGAAATCGGTTCCGTTCAGCTACCTGCCCGAGAAGGCCGAAGACCGCTACAACCAGCGCGTGACGCGCAAGATGCTGCCGCTGCCGGCGGGCGGTTTCATCATATTGGCGCACAAGGCGGGCACCGACTACGCCGTGGAGCGCTACGATGCCGACCTGAAGCTCGTCTGGACGGCGGCCGTGCCCGTGGCCGCCGGGGAGAGCATCGAGGCGTTCAGCCACAGCCCTGAGCAGGCCTGGGTTATCGTTCATCATAAGGACGAGGCCAGCCAGAACCTCACCGCCCTGCCCATCGACCTACGCAATGGCCAGAAAGGCCCGCTCAAAAAGCTGGTGGAGGCCGCCGCCCGCGACCGGCGCCCCAGCATCGCTATTTCGCCCGATGGCACCCGGCTGGTGGCCTACCGCTACCTCACTCGCGAGGTGCAGATCAAGGCCATCAGTGCCTCGATCTATGACCAGAAGCTCACCAAGCTCAAGGACCGCACCTACGACTTCCACGACCTCGGCGACTTCTTCTCCCCCACCGTGTTCGTGGCCAACGACGGCACGCAGTACGCCACGCTCGTCAGCGACCAGATGAAGAAGCTGACCGTGCGCCGCTACCGCAACGACAACCCCGATATCAAGGTGATGTCAGTAGCCGTGGGGGGCACATTCGGCGGCAAGGCCGTCACGGTGTTCGACTCGCGCTTCACGCTGCAGCCCGACAACATGCTCTACGCCGCCGCCATCTGCAACGAGCGGGAAAGCGGCCTCTACTACAGCTTGAAAGTGGTAAAATTCGACTTTATCGATAAGGGCGACATGAAATTCGCGCCGGAGTTCCGCTTCACGCCTGAGTATCTGGCCGAAGTAAACAAAGCCACGCAGGCCAGCGCCAAGCGGCTGGAAGACGTGTATATCTCCGACCTGCTTCTCACCGAAGAAAAACAGTTGGTGGTAGTAGCCGAGAAGAAATATGAGGAAGGCGGCGACGAGTCGCCGGTGCATGCGCGGGAGCTGCACCTGTTCGGCTACAACGAGTTTCAGAGCCCAAGCTGGCACCGCATCATCGCCAAAGACCAGGTGGCACCGCCCACCGAGTCGTTCACCGGCATCGGCTACCGCGCCGCCGTGTTCGGCCCCGAAATCCAAATCCTGACCCAGGAGAAGCTCAATGGCAAATCGGACCTGTACGTGCGCCGCGTGGATGCCCGCACCGGCGCGACGCAGCCCGCCAAAGCCCTTGGCCTGACCGTAGCCGCCGACCAGAATCTGGCCTACGTAAAGGACTTCACCGGCTGGCTCGACGCGAAAACCATTATCGGCGTAAGCCGGCCCAGCAAGAAGTCGGCGGCGCTGATGCTGAATAAGATTGTGGTAAAGTAACCCGCTGTCATTGCGAGGACAAAGGACGAAGCAATCCGTCCTGTGAAATGTAAAAAGCTCATTTTCACCAGAAAGCCCTGACGTAACACATACGTTAGGGCTTTTCAGTTTATAAGGCTTGGCTCGTTGCCCAGAACGGATTGCTTCGCTTTTCTCGCAATGACAAAAGGCCGCTCCCGGTATCGGGAGCGGCCTTTTGCTTATTCACAATTTCAGAGCCGGATTTTGCGGACAACCGCCTGCCAGCAGCCGTCCACAAAATCCGTGAAATCCGAAAAATCCGCGCGAATCCGTGGTCCGTGGTGTTAGTACACGTACTCGTTGGCGGCAATCAGCTTGTCGGCAATGCGACGACGGGCTTCCTTGGCATTGTAGAGGTCCGCTTTGGTGAAGCGCTTCAGGCCCATAGCCAGCAGCTTCTGCTCGTCACCTTCGGTCATGGAGGCCAAGGCGTCCTTGCCGAACTTATTCACCTGGTCCACGGTGTCATACAGGTACACGCGGGCAATGTCGATCTGGGTCGAAACGGCCTCTTCGCCCTGGGCGGCGGCTTCCTTCTCCACGCGCAGCAGCGTGCTTTCGGCGGTGTACACCTTGATGGCCATGTCGGCAATGTTCATCAGCACTTCCTGCTCCTTGGCCAGCGAGTTCATGTACTTCTGCACGGCCGTGCCGGCTACCATCAGGATAGCCTTTTTCAGCTTGCCCAGCGTCTTCTTCTCGGCGGCGAACAGGCCGGTTTCCTCTTCCGTGTTGAAGTCCGGAATGGCCATCAGCTCGGCCTGCACGGCCTGGGCGGGGCCCATCAGGTCCAGCTCACCTTTCATGGCCTTCTTCAGGATCATGTCAACGGCCAGCATGCGGTTGATTTCGTTGGTGCCCTCGAAGATGCGGTTGATGCGCGAGTCGCGGTAAGCGCGGTCCATGGGGTAGTCGGCCGAGAAGCCGTAGCCGCCGTAGACCTGCACACCTTCATCCACCACATAATCAAGTACTTCCGAGCCTTCCACCTTTAGGATGGCGCACTCTACGGCAAACTCGCGGGCGGCACCTAGCAGGGCTTCGTTGTGGCTCTGGCCCTGGCTGAGCAGCTCCTGCTCCATTCGGGCAATGTCCATCCCGGCGCGGTAAATAGCTGATTCGACGGCGTAGATGCGGATAGCCTGCTGGGCCAGCTTGTATTTGATGGCCCCGAACTTGGCAATCGGCATTTTGAACTGCACCCGCTCGTTGGCGTATTTCACGCTCAGCGTAGCCGCCATCTTGGTAGCGCCCAGGCAGGCCGCCGCCAGCTTGATGCGGCCGATGTTCAGGATGTTGAAGGCAATCAGGTGGCCCTTGCCGATTTCGCCCAGAACGGCATCCTTGCCCACTTTTACGTCGGAGAGGAACACCTGGCGGGTGGAGGAGCCCTTGATGCCCATCTTGTGCTCCTCGTTGCCGAGGCTCAGGCCGGGCGTGTCGCGGTCCACGATGAAGCCGGTGAATTTGTCGCCATCCACTTGGGCAAACACGATGAACACGTCGGCAAAGCCGCCGTTCGTAATCCACATTTTCTGGCCGTTCAGCACGTAGCCGCCGTCTTCCGTCGGCATGGCTTTGGTCTTCGCGCCGAGAGCATCCGAGCCGGAGCCGGGCTCGGTGAGGCAGTACGCGCCCATCAGCTCGCCGCTAGTGAGGCCGGGCAGGTATTTGGCTTTCTGCTCCTCGTTGCCGAAGTACAGAATGGGTAGCATGGCAATGCCGGTGTGGGCCGCGAAGGCCACCGGGAACGAGTGGCCGCCGCCTACGCCTTCGGTCACGCGGAGCGAGGTGGTGAAGTCCATGTCGAGGCCGCCGAACTGCTCGGGGATGCTCACGCCGAACAGACCCAGCTGACCGGCTTTTTCCATCAGCCCGCGCATCAGGCCTTCCTCGTGGTTGTCGAGGCGGTCGAGCAGGGGCGACACTTCCTTGTCCACGAAGTCCAGCGCGGTCTGGTGCATCATGTTCTGCTCCTCCGAGAAGTCGGCGGGGGTGAATACGCCCTGGGCGCTGGTTTCCTTGATGATGAACTCGCCGCCTTTCACAAGCTTGTTGGTTACTTCCATGACTAAAGGGAGTGTTTGGAGTTGGGTTTTTGAAGTCGAAAGCCGGCAAACTGTTCGGCTTGCCGAGTATTTAGAGCCGGGAGGCCCGGCGTTTTGTCGTACCGAAAGATACGAAATTATGTTATGCTTGCCGAGTACTTTGCGAAAAAGAAGCTCCGAACGGGTCGGAGCTTATTCCTGCTGCGCTACTGCGGAAAAGGGCCATACCAGGCATCCGTCAGCGCCGAGCTGGTGGCCTGAGCCACTTCGGGCCGCTGGGTCAGCCACTGCTGCAATTGCTGCTGCCGCTCCTGGGTTTGCTCTTTGGTCAGCCGGATGACGGGCTGCGCGAAGAAGGAAACCAGGGAGCCGCCCATCATCAGGTCCAGCACGTCCATCTGTTCCAGCAGCGCGTCCAGCAGAGCCTCCTTAGTTTGCGCGTCGTCGCTTTTCAGGACGAGCGTCACGTACCAGCCGAATTCCTGGAATTCGCCGATGTACTTCTTCTTGCGCAGGCGCTTTTTCATGGCTGGTTGGTTAGCGGATCAAACGAAATAGTGGTGGAACGAAGCCTTGGGGCAATTCGTCCCACCACGTCGGTTACTTCAGCAGCTCGTAGATGCCGGCTACGCCCTGGCCGCCGCCCACGCAGGCGGTAACCATGCCGTACTTTTTGCCCTGCGCCCGCAGCTCGTGAAACAGCTGGATGCTGAGCTTGGCGCCGGAGCAGCCCAGCGGGTGCCCGAGGGCAATGGCCCCGCCGTTCACATTTACCTTGCTCTGGTCCATGTCCAGCTCGCGCATCACTGCCAAAGACTGCGAAGCAAATGCCTCGTTCAGCTCAAACAGGTCGATATCCTCGAGCTTCATGCCGGCTTGCTTCAGGGCCTTCGGAATGGCCTTGATGGGCCCCATACCCATGATGCGCGGGTCGATGCCCTCGGTGGCGTAGGTGACCATGCGGGCAATGGGCTCCAGGTTCAGCTCCTTCACCATGCGCTCCGACATGACGATAACGAAAGCCGCGCCGTCGGAAGTCTGGGACGAGTTGCCGGCCGTGACGGAGCCATTGGCGGCAAACACCGGGCGCAGCTTGCCCAGGGCTTCCAGCGACGTATCGGCGCGGGGGCCTTCGTCGGTATCCACCACAAACGAGCGGGTCTTTTTCTTGCCGGTGGCCTGGTCGAGGTAGGTTTCCTCCACCGTCACGGGCACAATCTGCTCCTTGAACTTGCCTTCCTGGATGGCCTTGATGGCCTTCTGGTGGGAGTTGTAGGCAAACTGGTCCTGGTCTTCGCGGCTGATCTTATAGTCTTGGGCCACGGCTTCGGCGGTGAGGCCCATGCCGAGGTAGTAGTCGGGGTGCTCCTTGGCCAGCTTGTAGTTGGGCACGGTTTTCCAGCCCACGGTGGGCACCAGGCTCATGCTTTCGGTACCGCCGGCCACGATGCAGTCGGCCATGCCGGCGGCAATCTTGCCGGCGGCCATGGCAATGGTTTCGACGCCTGAGCCGCAGTAGCGGTTCACGATGAGGCCCGACACGTTCATCGGCAAAGCCAGCAGTGAAATCAGACGACCCATCTGCAAACCCTGCTCGGCTTCCGGCACGGCATTGCCGACGATGACGTCGTCGATGCGGGTGGGGTCGAGGGCGGGCACCGAGGCGACCAGGTGCTTAATGACGTCGGCGGCGAGGTCATCGGGGCGGGTGAAACGGAAACCGCCGCGGGTGGCTTTGCCTACTGCAGTTCTATATCCGGCAACTATGTATGCATTCATGTTTTTGAGTCTTTGAGAAGTGGTTGGGACTAGAGCTAGGCAGTTAGTTCCCCTCCTTTTTTCAAGGAGGGGTGCCCGAAGGGCGGGGTGGTTTGCTAGAGCTAAAAAACTAGAACTAGCCAGTCGTTCAACTAAACAACGATTGAACCACCCCGCCCTTCGGGCACCCCTCCTTAAAAAAGGAGGGGAACTAGTTTTTAGCTCTAGTTGCGCAGCGGCTTGCCCGTCGTCAGGATGCTTTGAATGCGCTCCAGCGTTTTCCGCTCGCCGGTCAGGCTCAGGAAGGCTTCGCGCTCCAGGTCCAGCAGGTACTGCTCGCTTACTTCGGTGGGGCTGCTCAGGTCGCCGCCGCACATGATGTAGGCCAGCTTGTTGGCAATTTTCACGTCGTGGTCGGAGATGTATCGGCCTTCGCGCATGGCCGAAACGCCGGTCATGAACATGCCCAACGCACCCTTGCCGTGCACCTTGATGTTGGTTTTCTGCACGGGCTGGGTGTAGCCGTCCTCGGCCAGCTCAATGGCGGCGGCTTTGGCCTGGGCCAGTACGCGGTTGGAATTCACCACAATTTCGTCGCCGCGGCGCATGAAGCCCAGGTCGAAGGCTTCAGCGGCCGAGGTCGAGACTTTGGCGGTGCTCACGGTCATGAAGGTGTTGCGGAGCAGGTTGAATTCCGGCTCGCCCTCCTCATACTTGGCTGCGGTGCGCAGGGTCATTTCCTTGGTGCCGCCGCCGCCCGGAATCAGGCCCACGCCGAATTCCACGAGGCCCATATAGGTTTCGGCGGCTGCCACCACGCGGTCGGCGTGCAGGTTCAGCTCGCAGCCGCCGCCCAGCGTGAGGCCGTGCGGGGCGCTGACCACCGGAATGCTGCTGTAGCGCATCCGCATCATGGCCTGCTGAAACTGGGCAATCATCATGTTCAGCTCGTCGTACTCCTGATCCAGCGCGAACATGTACACCAGGCCCAGGTTGGCCCCGGCCGAAAAGTTTGGGCCGTCGTTGCCGACCACCATGCCGCGGAAGTCCTTTTCGGCCAGTTCCACGCCCTTGAGCAGGCCCTGAATTACATCGGAGCCCAGTGCGTTCATCTTCGAGTGGAACTCCACGTTGATGATTCCGTCGCCGAGGTCGAGTACCGAAGCGCCCGAGTTTTTCCAGATCACCTTGCCGGTGCTGCGCAGGTTGTCGAGGATGATGAAGTTCTCCACGCCCGGAATGGCCTTATAGGCTTTCGAGTCGAGGTCGTAGAACTGCTTCACGCCCTGTTCGCTCACCTTGTAGAAGGTGGTGTGGCCGGCGGCCAGCATCTCCTCTACCCACGGGGCCACGGTTTTACCTTCGGCCTGGGCTATTTCCAGGCCCTTCTGCACGCCCAGGGCATCCCAGGTTTCGAAGGGGCCCAGCTCCCAGCCGAAGCCGGCCCGCAGCGCGTCGTCAATCTTGTAGAGCGAGTCGGTGATTTCCGGAATCCGGTTCGAGACGTAGGCAAACAGGCCCGCGAAGGTCTGGCGGTAGAAGTCCCCGGCTTTGTCCTTGCCGGCGGCCAGCACCTTGAAGCGGTCCGCCAGCTTCTCAATCGGCTTGGTGGCTTCCAGGGTGGCGAACTTTACCTTCGCACCGGGCTTGTATTCCAGCGTATTCAGGTCGAGGGCCTGGATTTCGGACTTGCCGCCCTCGCCCTTCACTTTCTTGTAGAATCCCTGGCCGGTTTTGTCGCCGAGCCACTTGTTCTCGCCCATCTTCTTGAGGAAGTCGGGCAGCTGGAACACGTCCTTGGCTTCGTCGTTGGGCAGGCCCTGGGCCAGGCCGTTGGCCACGTTCATCAGGGTGTCGAGGCCCACCACGTCGGAGGTGCGGAAAGTGGCCGACTTGGCGTGCCCGATAACCGGGCCGGTCAGCTTGTCTACTTCCTCCACGGTCAGACCGAGCTTGGTCATCACCTGCAGCACGTCCAGAATGGCGAAAACGCCCACGCGGTTGGCAATGAAGGCCGGCGTGTCTTTGGCCAGCACGGTGGTCTTACCCAGGTACAGGTCGCCGTAGTGCATCAGGAAATCCACGATGGCCGGATCGGTGTCGGGCGTCGGGATGATTTCGAGCAGCTTCAGGTAGCGCGGCGGGTTGAAGAAGTGGGTGCCGCAGAAGTGCTTTTTGAAGTCGTCGGAGCGGCCTTCGGTCATCAGGTGAATCGGGATGCCCGAGGTGTTGGAGCTGATGAGCGTGCCGGGCTTGCGGAACTGCTCCACCCGCTCAAACAGGCTCTTCTTGATGTCGAGGCGCTCCACCACCACCTCAATCGTCCAGTCGCAGCCGGCAATGTCCTTGAGGTTGTCGTCGAAGTTGCCGGTCTTGATGCGGCTCACGTCGGCCTTGCGGTAAAGCGGCGAGGGGTTGGCCGCTACGGCCGCCTGCAACGCCCCGTTCACGATACGGTTGCGCACCGCCGGGTTGTCGAGCGTGAGGCCCTTGGCTTCTTCGGCCGGCAGCAGCTCCTTGGGAGCAATGTCGAGCAGCAGCACCTGCACGCCGATGTTGGCGAAGTGGCAGGCAATGCGCGAGCCCATGACGCCGGAACCCAGCACGGCTACTTTCTTGATGGTACGATTCATTCTTGGAGAGGAATGAGGTGGGTGAGAAATGAAAGAATCAGCAGAAAGAACCTTCGCCCAAACTACTCGTCATGCCGAGTTTAGAGAAGCACGAAGGCGCGGTAAATGTTTGGCTATCAAAAGCAACGCCCCGAACCCAGGCCGCTAAGCCGCGGAGGATTCGGAGCGCAGGGGTTTTAGCTTGAAGTCATCATAGAGCGTTTTGCCCTCGATCATGCCCGCAATCTGGCTCACTACTTTAAAAAACACGGTCAGCTCGCTCTGCGGGATTTTGTCGCGCACCAGCAGGTTGAAGTGGCGCACCGTCTGGCGCGATATCTCCTTTTTGCGCAGGCCATCCTCCGTCAAAAAGATGCGCACCGAGCGTTTGTCCTGAGTATCGGCCTGCTTATATATAAGCCCTTTTTCCTCCATGCTGCGCAGAATGCGCGTCAGGGAGCGGGTTTCGAGGCCCAGCAGGGGTGCTATTTTGGTGGCGGGGGTTCCGTTTTCCTGGTCTATATTCAGCAGCACAAAACCGATGCTGGTGGTAATGTCGTGCTTGGCGGCCTGCGTGTTGTACATGCGCGAAATGGCGTGCCAGGCAACTTTTATGTTATAATCGACGGTTTCTTCGGGGGTCATGGCGCAATAGAAGTGGGGTAAACATACAAAGAATATGTTATGCTTGCATACTAGTTCGGCCGGAAAAAGTTTGGGCCAGGCTTTTTGATGGAAGCCTAGCCCAAATACAATGTGCTGTACCAACAGGGCACTTAAGGTACAATGAAGCTAACCACCGACGAAGGCGTGGTACTCAAGGAAGTGTACACGCTACGGCCCGTTGTCGGGTCGGTATAGATGGTAGTTGTGGTTGGGGAACCATACGCAATGGCATAACCGGTAGTGCCACTCACCAAACCAGCTGAATTGAGGGTCGCCTTGGAAAAACTGGTATTAACTGTTCCGTTAGCACTAGCGATATACGTACCCAGTGCTGTGCCGGTGTTCGAATTTACGCTACTGCTGGTGCCCACAAAAATAGTGGCACGCAAGCTTACGCTAGGGTTAATATTTGTGATAGTCATCACGAAAGGCACGGAAGTACCGCTTGGCGGGCCGAAGCTAAAGTTGCTGACGGCGTTGGTGGAAGGCTGCACCAGCGTATTCGTACCCAAGAAGGTAGCTTGGTCGCCGCCGATATGACCAACGCCCAGACGACGTAACGTACCCAGACCGCCACGGGTATAGGTTAGGTTGTAGGTCCCATTGCGCAGGTTGGCAAACTCGTAGCGGCCGTTGGCATCAGTGGTGGCCGTAGCAGCCGGAGTAACTCCCTCAAGAGTGACTACAACACCATTTTTCGCCAGGCTCTGGCCGTTTTCATCCAGTGGATTCACAAAGCCAAACAGGTTCCCAGTCAAATTCTGGCCGGACGGGCCTGTGGGACCTGTAGCGCCAGCGGCACCAGCGGGGCCCGGATCACCATCTTTGCCAGCACAGCTGGCCAATAGAGATAATGCGCAGATGGAAGAGAAAAGAAGATTAGAAAATTTCCGCATGTGGGAAGGTTTATGGGTATGGAGACGAATTGAGTTGAGTAGATCCGAAGCGTTGAGTGCTATTATGGAGCCTGGCTTCACAACACCCTCTTCTCAGGCACCGGCGGGAGAAAACAGCATCCGGTATACTACGGAACAACTACCGGCACGACTTGCGAGGCTGTTGGATTCATAGCCGGAAAAACTGTTCGCCCAGTAGTCGGGTCGTTGTAGCTGATGCTATAGTAGTCCGGTACTCCATACGCTACTACGTAAGCCGTACTGCCCGCAGCAAATCCTGCGCTGGTGAAGCGGCTACGCGTCACCTGAAAACTACCGGTTGAGCCTGAATACTGATAGACGTAATAGGTGCCCAGCAAGGTGCCGGTCGTAGAGGATACAGTCGACGTGGTGCCCCCATACAACACGACAGCCCGGTAGGAATTCGTCACCGCGTTGTTGTAGAAGAAGCCTGTCATCTCCGTGTAGTAGCCACTCGAAGGGTCGTACTTGGGCGCACTGGCCCGCAAGTTGGTTACCAGAGTTTGTGAGATGGCCGGCACGTAGGTTGAGGTGATGACTGTCGGGGCGTCGCCACCGACGTGACCAAAGCCGAAAATCTTGAAAGTACCCAGATCGTTCCGACTGAACGAGAGATTGTAAGTGCCGTTTTTCAGGTTGGCAAACTCATACCGGCCGCTAGCATTCGTGGTTTGTGTAAGCTGGGGCGTAACGCTGGTCACGGTCACTGTGACCCCTGCTTTGTTCAACTCTGTACCATCTTCACTAATCGGATTGACAAAGCCGACCAAGCTGCCAGACATGTTTGGGCCGGTGGGGCCAGCAGGCCCAGCGGGGCCCGGGTCACCTTGCTTACCAGTACAGTTGGCCAATAGCGACAAGGCGCAGATAGAGGCGAACAAAAGATTAGAAAACTTCCTCATAAAGGGAATGGTAAAAAAGAGAAAATAGGTTAAAAGCCGTCAAAATTATATATTATAAGTCAATAAATAAGCCTTGCTACTGCAGTAACAAGGCTTATTTATTGACTTATTGCTAAGCGCTGTCAGGCCTACTCCCTACCGCCGCTCGTCGCGGCTGTATAAGCCCTCAATCAGGCTCTTGTTGTTCTCCGTGATAATCTTGCGCTTCACCTTCATGGTGGGGGTCATTTCGCCGGTTTCTACAGTCCAGAGCTGAGGCAGCAGCGCAATCTTCTTCACCTGCTCCCACTGGGCAAAGCCCTGGTTGTACTTCTTCACCAGGTCTTCGTACATCTCCACCACCTTTTCCTTTTTAACCAGCTCTTCGTTCGAGCAGTCGCAGTCCACGCCGTTGCGCTTGCACCAGCCTTTCAGGTCGTCGAAGTTGGGGATGACGAGGGCGGCGGGGAACTTCTGGTCGGCCCCGACCACCATGGCCTGCTCCACCAGCGGCGACTCTTTCAGCTTACCCTCAATCACCTGCGGGGCAATGTACTTGCCGCCGGAGGTTTTGAACATCTCCTTTTTGCGGTCCGTGATTTTGAGGAACTTACCCTCCACCATCTCGCCGATGTCGCCGGTATGGAACCAGCCCTCGGCATCAAACTCCTTGGCCGTTAGCTCGGGCTGGTTGTAGTAGCCCACCATCACGGAGTCCGATTTGGTCAGGATTTCGCCGTCGGCGGCAATCTTCACCTGCGTGTTGTCGATGATGGGGCCCACGGTGCCAATCATGTTGTTTTCGGGCTCGAAGCCGCCCACGGCAATTACCGGCGAGGTTTCCGTCAGGCCGTAGCCTTCCATCACCCGGATGCCGGCGGCCCAGAACACCCGCGCCAGCCGGGGCTGCAGGGCCCCGCCCCCGCTCACTATGCAGCGCAGATTGCCGCCCAGCGCCTCACGCCACTTGTTGAAGATGAGCTTATTGGCCAGCTTGAGCTGGGTATTGTAGAGGAAGCCGTGGTCTTTCTGATTGTCGTATTTCAGGCCCAGATCCAGGGCCCAGAAGAACAGGCCTTTTTTGGCTCCTTCCAGCGTGTGGCCCTTGGCCACGATCTTGTCGTACACTTTTTCCAGCAGGCGCGGCACGGTGGTGAAGATTTCGGGCTTCACCTCGCGCAGGTTATCGGCAATGACTTCCATGCTCTCGGCGTAGTAGATGCTCACGCCGTTGATCATGTAGAGGTACGTCACCATGCGCTCGAAGATGTGGCAGAGCGGCAGGAAGCTCAGGGCCTTGTCGTTGGCCGTGACGGGCACGAAGCGCTGGGAGTTGCGGCAGTTGCTCAGAATATTGTTGTGGCTGAGCATCACGCCTTTGGGGTTGCCGGTGGTGCCGCTGGTATAGATGATGGTGAGCAGATCCTGGGGCTGCACGGCGGCTTTGAGGGGCTCCAGCGTCGCGGGGTCGCCTTTTTTGCCTATTTCCAGCAGCTCGCTGAAGTGGCGGGCTCCCTCCACCTTATCGAAGGTGAAAACGTGCTGCACCTCGGGAAGGGCGGCGGTGGCTTCTTTTACTTTGGCATACAGCGCCTTGTCGGCCACGAATACGGCTTTCACGCCCGCATCCTTGAAAATATACTTGTAGTCTTCCACCGTAATGCTGGGGTACATCGGCACGCTGGTGGCTCCGAGCTGGGCAATGCCGAAATCGGCGAACATCCACTCGGGGCGGTTCATGGAGATGATAGCCACCTTGTCGCCTTTGTTAATTCCGAGCGACAGCAACCCCAGACTGACCTGATTGGCCGTGTCCTGCACTTGCTGGGTGCTGGTTTTTTGCCAGGTTCCCGCGATTTTGGCCGCGAGGCAATCGGCTTTGGGCGTGTTGGCGAGTTGGTGGGTCAGAATGTCAAAGGAACGACGGACTTCCATGGTGGAGAGGGAGCTACGGAGGGTGGGAATAGCAGCGCGCCGGACCGCGAGAGGACTGAGCAGCTGCTTGTTTGCGTGGAAAAATAGCCAAATCCGGGCAGGAAAGGCTGCTTAAATAAATAGATTTTTTGGCGGAAACCCTATTCACGCCGTCGCCACCGGGCCCAAACACCGCCGAAATACGCGCAGGGGTGGCCGCTTTTGCGTAGTTTTGTTCACCTGCCCTTCCCGCGCCCGATGAATCTGGCCATCTTCTTTGATCCGCTCCCCGAGGAGCTTACCGCCCCCGCGGCGGCTTCTACTACGCTGGCAAACTACGCCACGCGCTTCCAGGACACGTTTCCGGACTGGCGCACCGCCGATCTGGCCCTCATCGGGCTGGACGAGTGGCGCGGCAGTGCTGCCGGCGCGCCCGCCCAGCACGGGGCCGATGAGGTGCGCCGCCGCTTCTACCAGCTCCAGAAAGGCACCGGCTCCCTGCGCCTCGTCGATTTGGGCAACCTGCGCCCCGGCCTCACGCTGGAAGACACCTATCTGCGCCTGCGCGAAATCATCGGCACGCTGCTGGAGCACAACACGGTGCCCATCCTGCTCGGCGGCAGCCACGACCTCGACTACGGCCAGTTTCTGGCCTACGAAAACCTGGACCGCCCCGTCAGCTTCGCCACCGTCGACTCGCACGTGGACATGGCCGAGCACGACACGGCCGCGCCCGAGGCGGCCCACCTGCGGCGCATTCTGATGCACGAGCCCAGCTTCCTGTTCAACTTCGCCCAGCTCGCCCACCAGCAATACTTAGTGGCTGCCGACGTGCTGGCCGCCCTCGAAAAGCTGCACTTCGAAACCCTGCGCCTGGGCCAGGTGCGCGACGATATCCGGCAGGCCGAGCCGCTGCTGCGCCAGGCCGACTTCGTGAGCTTCGACGTGGCCGCGCTGCGCTGGAACGACGCGCCCGCTTACTACCCCGCCAACCCCTTCGGCCTCACCAACGAGGAAGCCGCCAAGCTGGCCTGGTACGCCGGCCACAACGACCAGCTCAGCTCCTTCGGCCTCTACGGCTACCGCCCCTGCTACGACCAGCACGGCCTGGCTGCCAGCACCCTGGCCACCATGCTCTGGTACTTCGTGGAGGGCTTCTACCACCGCCGCGGCGAAACCGACTTCCAGAGCCGCCGCTTCACGCGCTACGCCGTGGGCCTGCCCGGCTCGCCGGCCAAGCTGGTGTTCTACAAAGCCAAGCGCACCGAAAAGTGGTGGCTGGAAGTGGAAAGCATGGCCAACAGCGACATTAAGCGCATTGTGCCCTGCAGCTACGAGGACTATTTCAAAGCCGCCCAGGGCGACTTGCCCAACCGCTGGATCCTGACACAGGCGCTGCTGGGGTAGAGACGCATACTTGCGTCTCGTCGTTGAACGACAACCCGGCAAACGGCGCGAACGACGAGACGCAAGTATGCGTCTCTACACCGTATCCGCTTTCTGAAATTTCAACGCAAACAGCTTCTTACTATAGTTCTCCGGTTGGTATACAAGTCGTCTGGCTCCCCTCTCCCCAAGGCTTCGCGCCTAAAGCGAACCGGGGCCGGGGGTGAGGTCCCGAGACTGCACCAGACACCCCAATCTGAGAACGGCTATAAAATGCTGACCACCCGCACCTGGCAACTCCCAACAGAATGACCCCGGCAACTGGCAATTCGCAACCAACAACCGATACCCTCCCCGAATACTCCCGCGCCCAGCTGGCCCTGCGCAACGGCCAGGACCGCGACGAAATCTGGGTGGGCTACCAGGGCCTGATCTACGACGTGACCAAATCCCGCCTCTGGAAGCGCGGCAACCACTACGAGCACTGGGCCGGCCAGGACCTGACCCGCGAGCTGGACCGCGACGCGCCCCACACCCCCAACGTCTTCGACAAGTTCTCCGTTATCGGACGCCTGAAGTGACGCTGAAACGCAGCCGCCACGGAAGCCGCCTGTCATTGCGAGGAGGAACGACGAAGCAATCCGTCCTGAACAACGAGCCAAACGTTGATTAATCAGAAAGCCCTGTCTTCAACATCCACCAGGGCTTTGTAGGTCAACAGGGCTTTTCACATTTGAGAGGACGGATTGCTTCGTTCCTCGCAATGACAGGCCAGCACATCAGCACATTAAAAATTAGCACATCAAGAAATGTCTACCGAAAGCCCCTCCCACTTCAACCACCTCGAAACCCTCTCCACCCGCGAGCTGCTGGCCGGCATCAACAGCGTAGACCAGACGGTGCCCCAGGTGGTGGCCGGCGCGCTGCCGCAGATTGAGGCCCTGGTCGAAGCCACCGTGGCGCGGCTGCAGCGCGGCGGCCGGCTGTTCTACATCGGGGCGGGCACCAGCGGGCGGCTGGGCATCTTGGATGCTTCGGAGTGCCCGCCTACGTTTGGCGTGCCCGCCGGCCTGGTCGTGGGCATCATCGCCGGCGGCGACTCGGCCATCCGCAAAGCCGTGGAAAACGCCGAGGACGACCCCCAGCAGGCCTGGCGCGACCTGGCCGCCTACAATATCAACGCCGATGATATCCTGGTCGGCATTGCCGCCTCCGGCCGCACGCCCTACGTGATTGGCGGCCTGGCCCTGGCCCGCCGCCACGGCATTGCCACCGGCTGCATCGTCTGCAACCCCGACTCCGCCGTGGCCGCCGTATCCGACTATCCCGTGGAGGCCGTCACCGGCCCCGAGTTCGTGACGGGCAGCACCCGCCTCAAGGCCGGCACCGCCCAGAAGCTGGTGCTCAACATGCTCACCACCGCCACCATGATCCGCCTGGGCCGCGTGAAAGGCAACAAAATGGTGGACATGCAGCTCTCCAACCTCAAGCTCGTGGACCGCGGCGAAAAGATGATCATGGACGAGCTGGGTATCCCGCAGGAAGAAGCCGCGGCGCTGCTGAAGCAACATGGCTCGGTGCGGGCGGCTATTGAGGCGTATAAACGCTAAGGACTCTTATGGAAGGCCACGTTATCCAACAGCACCTGGGCAAGATTGGAGCCTTGGTAATAATCGGCCAATGGGCCGTACTGCAGTATGTTTTGCAGTTGGATAAACATGACCCTTTGATGAGTCTGATTGATGGCGGGTTCTTGTTCTTACCGCTCGGTTTAGTGTTAGTAACTATAGCGTATATGGCTTTCCGGGCCGGACGCTGGCTTGCGGGCTGTGTTTTACTTGCATTTTGCTTGCCGGAACTTCTGCTAGGAGCCGCGATGCTATATGTACATACAGCTTAGCAGGCGTAAGCCTAACGCGCCCCCCACTACCGCCGCCACTCTATTGTTGCTGGCTCCCCAGCTGGAGCGAGTTTAACATAGCTTTTACCAGCTATGACGTAAAAACTGACCCGCCATTGATGCGCGGGCGGCAAACCGGCTTCACCCCAACCGCAACAGCAATAGCCCAAACTCCGTCTGCTCCCCCAAAAACTCCCGAAGCTGCGGCAGCTTGGCCAGCAGGAACTCCGCCAGCTTAGCCGCGGGCACCTGCGCGTTCTGTATGGCCACCACACGGGGCGGAAATCCCTCGGTAATCACCAGCCGCAGGAAATCTTCATCCTTGGTTACAATATCATAGCCATGTTGGCGGGCGTAGCGCCAGATAGTGGTATCCGGGCTGTTCGCCAGGCCCACGTCGCGTACGTGCAACACCGCCGCGCAGTGCGGGCGCAAGTAGGCTGCTAAGCGCCACGATATATTTTCGTCCAACAGTAGCCGCATGCTTACTTACGCCACGGAAAGCAGCACCACGCTTTCCTTATAGGCCGCATATAGCAAACAAGCCCGCACCTGCTCCGGACCGATGGCTGGGAAATCCTCCTGAATATCGGCTGTGCTCATGCCATTGGCCAGCATTTCCAGCACCTCCGCCACCGTAGTGCGTGTGCCCTTCACCACCGGCTTGCCAAAGCGCACCTGCGGATTCAGTTCGATGTAAGCAGAAATAGCGGTAGCATCCATAGCAGTACAAGTTAGCGGGTCGTTTCTAAACTTAATCAAAAAGCAGTCGATAGCTGTACGCAATACCAGCTGTCCCGGCCCCAACAAGCGTACGAACCCGGAGCTTTTCCGGCTCCCGGTTGTTGCTTCTTCATCCGTGTACCCTTATCCGCGTCTGCCGTGCATACCATTGAGCCGCATTACAACTGGATTGACCAGTACTCCGCCTCCGAAGACCCCCGCTCCCCCCTCTTCGAAGCCGAAAACAGCCTCGACACCTTCACCAATACCATCTACGGCTACTACATCCACCCCCAGTGGGACAGCCTCGACTCCGACACGCTCTTTCTCAAAATTCTGTTTGTCGACTACGACGAGGGCATCGGCATCATCGAGCTGCTCGGCGAGTGGAACGACGCCATCGAAAACGACGTGATGCAGCTCAAGCGCAACATCATTGATCTGATGGTGCACGAAGGCATCCGCAAGTTCATCCTCGTGGGCGAAAACGTGTTCAACTTCCACGGCTCCGACGACAGCTACTACGAAGAGTGGTTCGAAGACGTGGAAGACGGCTGGATTGCCGGCCTCAACTTCGCCGAGCACGTCATCCGCGAAATGCGCCAGTACAACGTAGACAGCTACATCAACTTCGGCGGCCAGCTCGACGAACTCCCCTGGCGCACCTACGCCCCCCGCAAGCTCTTCAAGGCTGTGGATAAGATTATTGGGCACCGCCTGGGGTAGGAGCCTGCCGCAAACAAAAAAAAGAGCCTCTCCGCCAGGGAGAGGCTCTTTTGACAAGCCTGAAAGGCCGGGAAACTACTTAACTTCCTGAGCGGGAGTCTCGGTAGCAGCGGGCATCTTGTCAGCCGACTCTTCCATAGCGTCAGCCTTGTTGTCGGCCGAGTCACGTACGGCATCAGCCTGATCTTCCATAGCGTCAGCTTTGGCTTCGCCAGCAGCTTCTACGTTTTCAGCAGCCTGCTCGGTAGCCTCTTCTTTCTTGCTCTCGCAAGAAGAGAACGACAGGGAAACAGCAGCCAGGGCGAGGAAAAGAACTTTTTTCATGATGAGGGTTTGTTGGGGAAATGAAAATTCGATTGGGAGTGAAGTAAGCGGCTCGCCGCGAAATTCAGGGGTTTATACTAACCTCAACTGAAGGTAACCCGGCGCGGGAGAAAAATATTTCGCCCTTTTGGTATCCTCAGCCACCAGCCCGTCATGCTGAGCTTGTCGAAGCATCTCTACCACGCCGTTTGGGTGGTAACTCAACGAAGCGGTAGAGATGCTTCGACAAGCTCAGCATGACGGGCTGATAATAGGTAATGCCAGTTTACTTCTTGCGGAAAATAACGCCAATCGGGACGCCTTCGAAGCCGAAGTTTTCGCGCAGGCGATTTTCCAGGTAGCGCACGTAGGAGTCGCGCACGTACTGGGGCAGGTTGCAGAAGAAGGCAAACACCGGGTTGTGCGTGGGCAGCTGCGTCACGTACTTAATACGCACCATCTTACCCTTCACGGATGGTGGCTGGTGCTCCTCAATGGCGCGCAGCATCACCTCGTTCAGCTGCGAAGTCGGGATTTTCTTGGTCTTGTTCGCATACACCTGAATGGCCGTTTCAATGGCCTTGTGCACACGCTGCTTGGTCGTAACGGAGGTGAAAATGATGGGCGGATAGGCAATTGGCGCAATCTTCTCCAGAATTTCCTCCTCGATTTTCTTGGTCGTGTTGGTTTCCTTATCCTCGATGAGGTCCCACTTGTTCACCAGAATCACGATGCCTTTGCGGTTCTTGTCGGCCAGGGCGATGATGTTCACGTCCTGAGCCTCAATGCCGCGGGTAGCATCCAGCATCACGATGCAGACGTCGGACTCTTCCATGGCCCGGATGGAGCGCAGCACGGAATAGAATTCGATGTCCTCCTTCACCTTGGTCTTGCGGCGCAATCCGGCGGTGTCAATCAGGATAAACTCGTTGCCGAAGGCGTTGTAGCGCGTCTTGATGGCATCCCGCGTGGTGCCGGCAATATCGGTCACGATGGTGCGCTCCTCGCCCAGCAGCAGGTTTACCAAGCTCGACTTGCCCACGTTCGGGCGGCCGACCACGGCAATCTTGGGCAGGCCTTCGTCCTGCACTTCTTCCCATGGATCCTCGAAGTGCGACACCACGGCATCGAGCAAATCGCCGGTGCCGGAGCCGCTCTGCGAGCTGATGGTGAAGATGTCGCCGTCGCCCACGCCGAGGGCATAGAACTCGCCGGCCGCGTGGGCGCGGGCGTTGGTATCAGCCTTGTTGCCAACGATGTAAATCGGCTTTTTGCCCTGGTAGCGGCGCAGCACGTTGGCAAACTCCTCGTCGAGGCCGTGCATACCGGCTTCCACGTCGACCATGAACAAAACCACATCGGCCTCATCAATGGCCAGCTTTACCTGGCGGCGGATGCTTTCCTCGAACACGTCGTCGGAGCCGTGTACGTAGCCGCCGGTGTCGATGACCGTGAAGTGCTTCCCGATCCAGTCGCCGTAGCCGTAGTGCCGGTCGCGGGTTACGCCGCTCTGGTTGTCCATGATGGCCTTGCGCTGGCCAACCAGGCGGTTGAAAAGGGTGGATTTGCCCACGTTCGGGCGCCCCACAATGGCAATGGTATTCTTCATACGTCTGACTCCAGCCGCCGGCCCGACCAAGTTCGGCAGTGCCCGGAGTAGTTAAGTGAATGTGAGGTCGGAAAGTGGTGAGTTGGTGACTTAGTGATTTAGTGAGTTTGCTGCTCTAGCTGCGCATATGGCGCAAGCCGAACAGCAAACTCACTAAATCACTAAGTCACCAACTCACCATTATTGCTTATACCCAAACTTATTCAGCGCTTTGGGGTCGGTGCGCCAGTTTTCGTTGACTTTGACGTAGGTTTCGAGGAAGACCTGCTTGTTGAAGAACTTCTCCATTTCCTCGCGGGCCCAGATGCCAACTTTCTTCAAAGCCGCGCCTTTCTGCCCGATAATGATGCCCTTCTGGCTGGCCCGCTCCACGTAGATGACGGCCCGGACGTGGATGATGGTTTCTTCCTCCTTGAACTCCTCGATTTCGACCTCGCAGCTATACGGAACTTCTTTTTTATAGAGCTTGAAGATCTTCTCCCGAATCATTTCGGCGGCGAAGAAGCGCTCCGGCTTGTCGGTCATCTCATCCTTGGGGTAATAGGCCGGATGCTCGGGCAGGTAGCCCAGAATCAGGTCGAGCAGCTCGCCGGTGCCGAACTTTTCCAGCGCCGAGATGGGCAATACGCGGGCCGCGTTGGGCAGTTGCTCGCGCCAGTAGTCCACCTTGGCTTCCACCACGGCCTGGTCGGCCTGGTCGATTTTGTTGACGAGCAGCAGAATCGGCGTGTCCACCATCTTGCGCAGGCGCTCCACTACCGGCTCCTCGTCGTGCTTTTCGTAGATGTCCGTCACGAACAACACCACGTCGGCATCTTCCAACGATGAGTACACGAACGACATCATGGCGTTGTGCAGCTCGTATTTGGGCTGAATGATGCCGGGCGTGTCGGAGTACACCAGCTGAAAGTCGTCGCCGTTCAGGATGCCCAGAATGCGGTGGCGCGTGGTCTGGGCCTTGCTGGTCACGATGCTGAGCCGCTCGCCCATCAGCGCGTTCATCAGCGTCGACTTGCCCACGTTGGGTTTGCCGATAATACTCACAAAGCCAGCACGGTGCGGTTTAGGTTCAGTCGTCATTTCCAGTTCTGAAATTGGGCCCGCAAAGGTACGACTTTTACGCCGCCGCTCCGATAGATCCTAAAACATAGCGGCCAGCAAGATTGTCTGCCCTGCAAAGTTTCACTTCGCCGCGCGTTGTGCGACCTTTGCAGCCGCCTTACCCGTCGTTTGCCGGCGGCCGGATTCTCCGGTCGCGCAGCGGCCCTTTGTGTTATTCTCCGTTTATGTCCGCTCCCGCCTCCGCCCAACGCCGCATCGGCGTGCTGCTCGTCAACCTCGGCACGCCCGACTCGCCCCAGACGCCCGACGTGCGGCGCTACCTGAATGAATTCCTCACCGATGGCCGCGTGGTGGATATGCCGGCCGCTATCCGCTACCCGCTGTTTCGCGGGCTGGTTGTGCCGCTGCGGGCCCCGAAATCGGCTAAAATCTACCAGGAGCTCTGGACGGAGCGCGGCTCGCCCCTGCTTTTCCACGGCCTCGACCTGCAGAAGAAAGTGCAGGAGCAGCTGGGCCCGAACTACGTGGTGGCGTTCGGGATGCGCTACCAGAACCCGAGCATTGAGAAGGCGCTGGCGGAGCTGCGCGACGCGGCCGTGGAGCGCATTATCGTGCTGCCGCTGTTTCCGCAGTATGCGGCGGCCAGCACAGGCTCGGTGCAGCAGAAGGTGATGGAACTCGTGAGCAAGTGGTGGGTAGTGCCGAGCATCAGCTTCATCAGCACGTTTACCGATAATCCGGGCTTTATCGGCACCATCGTCACGCTGGGCAAGGCCGAAATGGCCAAGCGTGACTACGACCACATCGTGTTCAGCTACCACGGCATCCCGGAGCGGCACGTGCTAAAGGGCAGCCACAACGGCTACTGCAAGCTAGGCAACTGCTGCGCCAGCTACAACAAGAACAACCGCTACTGCTACCGCGCCCAGTGCTTCGAAACCTCGCGTCTGGTGGCCGCCGGCCTGGGACTCTCGCCGGAGCAGTACACGGTAGCCTTCCAGAGCCGCCTGCAAAGCCGCCTGCGCGACCCATGGCTGCAGCCCTACACCGACGAAGTGCTGAAGGAAATGCCCGCCAAAGGCCTCAAAAACGTGCTGGCCTTCAGCCCTGCCTTCGTCGCTGATTGCCTGGAAACGACCATCGAAGTCGGCTCCGAGTTCAAGGAGCTATTCGAAGAAGCCGGCGGCAACCATTGGCAACTGGTGCCTTCGCTGAACTCGCATCCGCAATGGGTGGATGCCGTGGTGGGGATGGTGAAGGAGAATTAATTCTCGCCGCGGAACAGCCGCAGCGCGGCGGCAGATTTGTAGAATCGAAGCAGAAAAAAGGTGAAAGCCGCGAAGCGGTGGCAGAAACGCCCGAGCGGCTCTGTCACCGCTTCGCGGCTTTTTTGTGCAGCTGCGTTTACTACTACAAATCTGTCGTCGCGCAGCGGCTGTTCAGCTACGCCGTTCAACTGATCGGCACTGACTGAAAAGCGCCGCACCAAAGCTGTTTAGCTGCCCTCGCCCAGCCGGCGGCGCTGATAAAAGCGCTGGTCGTTGTAAGAATCCTGGTCGTAGAAACTGCCGGGGCCGGCAGCGGGCAGCGGCAGTTTCAAAGAGCGCAACATGGCTTCTTCGTACTCCCGGGTTATCTGGATTTCGACGTAGGGCGGGTACTCCAGCACCGATTCCTGGGTAAGTGAGGTCACGAATACGTTGTCGCCATCCTCATCCAAAGCGGCCACGCCGATGGGCAGCAGAATGTGGCGCTCGTGCTCATTAATCTGCAGCGCGGCATCCAGCTCAATATCGAGGTAGCGCACCTTCAAGGCCTGGGAGTCCACAATCAACTCGAACACTTCGCCGAACTTCTTGCCGTCGCCGCCCCGCACCGACCAGCCGCGCACGTCGGGGTTGCCATCGGCCACTTCAAACTCGGTCAGGTCGCGCAGGCGGCGCAGGTGCATGCCATCGGCAGAGGGAATAGTGGTATTTTCCATGAAAAGCGGGGCGTTATGTCAATAATTCAGCACTGAGCTACCTGGTTCAGGAGGCCGATTCGCTCAATGCCCGCACGATTTCGGCGGCCTTCGTGAAGAAGGCTTGCAGCTGAGGCTGATCGGCGGCCGTCTGGCGGCCCGAAAGCTGGCGGGCCTGCTCGGTCAGCTCGCTCACCGGGCCTTCCAGGTCGGGGTAGGCTTTCTGCTGCATAGCCTGCAACAGAGCCGTGACGGCTACCAGGCCGGGTTTCAGGCTGGCGTTGGCTTCATTGAGGCGGCTGGTGGCGCTGGTCAGGTCATTGCGCTTTTCGCTCACGGCGGGGTCGCGCAGGTCGGCGCGGTCGGCCAGGTCGGAGAGGGTGGCGCTGAACATTCGTAGACCGCGGCGGCCGTAGTCGGGAGTGGCGGTTTCGGCGGCAAACGCGGCCAGTTCATCGGGGGTGGCGGGAGCTTCTTCGGCAGCCATATCGGCTACGGCGGCGTTGTTGGTGCCATCGGCGGGCGGCGGGGTGGCGCGGGCAATGGCTTCAGCCTCCGCATCGGAAACCGGAGCGGTAGTGCTGGCCGCCGGGGCAGCGGGCGTAGGCGAAGGGCCGGTATCGGAGCGCAGAAAGAAGTAGGCAATCAGACCCAATACGGCCAGGGCCAGCAGCACGAGCAGCCAGGGGCTGGGCGAGGATTTCTTGCGTTGAATGTTGATTTCGGCCATGCGAGCAAACCAGTTTTAGCACGCGGCCGCCCCCATTGGCAGCCGCTCAGTGCCGAATGATACGCATTCCGCGAGAGTTGGTATGTTTACCCGAACCTTATTGGCTTCCGGCCGCTGCCTATGTCCTGCGAGGAAATAATTGCCGACCTGACTGCCAGGGAGTTGCTGCCGCCCGCGCAGGCCGCCGCTATCCGCGACTATGAGCGCACCCGCCCCTTCTCGCTGCACTACGAGCTGCGCACGCTGCTGTATCTGGGCATCGTGCTGCTCAGCGGCGGGCTGGGCGTGCTGCTCTATCAGCATCTGGATGAGCTGAGCCACGGCGTTATCATTGCCGGGCTGGTGACTATTCTGCTGGCCTGCTTCCTGTATGCCTTCCGGCACCGCGCGCCCTTCACCTGGCAGCTCGCGCCCCCGGCCGGCGTGCTGCCCGATTATCTGCTCTTGCTGGGCTGCCTCACGTTTCTGACCCTCGAAGGCTACGTGCAGGCCCAGTACCAAGTGTTCGGCACGCGCTACGGGCTGGCGCTAATGCTGCCGGCGGTGCTGTTTTTCGCGCTAGCCTACCTGTTCGACCACCGGGGCGTGCTTTCAATGGCCATCACGGCGCTGGCGGCGTGGGTGGGCGTGAGCATCGCCCCGACTTCCGCCTTCGTGCGCAACGACTTTTCCAGCGTTGACCTCAGCGGCAGCGCCATTTTGCTGGGCCTGCTATTGCTGGGCGCGGGGCTGGCTTCCGAACGGCTAAACCGCAAGCCGCACTTCGCCTTCACCTACATTTCGCTGGGCAGCAATCTGGCCCTGCTGGCCGCCACGGCCGCGCTTTTTTCCTACCAGCGGGCTGTGCTCCCGCCCTTCGCGGCGGGCATCCTGATTCTGGCTATCAGCACCTTTCTGGTCTGGTACGCCCGCCGCACGCATTCCTACCTGTTTCTGCTGATGGGCGTGGTATATGGCTACATCGTGGTGACGTATGGGTTCTTTCAGCTGCTGGACTTTTCGGGCGGAGACTGGTTTTTGGCGAGCCTTTACTTCCCTCTATCGGCGGCGGGCGTCGTATTTCTCTTCAAGAATATCCACAAAATTCTGCGCCAGCCATGAATGTAAAAGCCTATCCTACGGCTTGGCCTTATGCAGAAGCCGTGCAGAAGCTGGCCCGCCGCTGGCAGCGGCAACAGCTGATTTCCGCGCCTCAGATGGAGGCCATCAAGGCCGCGTATCCGCTGAGCTATTATCGGCCCCACGTATTTATTCGCGTCGGCCTGTTCGTGTTCACGCTGTTTGGGTGCTGTGCGGCGGCTGGTCTTATTCCTGGGTTGCTGGGGTTTCAGAATTTCAACTTCATTTTGCTGGCTCTGCTTTGTGCTGGCGGCAGCCTACTTCTGCTCGAACACCTCATTCGCGAATCCCAGCTCTACCATTCAGGCTCCGACAATGCGCTGCTATATTTCAGCCTGACTTGCCTGATTTTCGCGGTTTTCTACGCCGTCGGCGAAGCCACACCGGCTCCGTACCGCGCCAGCTTCTCGCTCACCAACCCATTTCTGCTGCTGGCGCTGCTGCCCACGCTGGGCCTGCTGATGGCTGCCGTCATCCGCTACGCCGACCGCTGGGTGGCGGCCGTGACCTACTGCACCTACCTGCTGCTCGTTGCGGGCTTTCTGCTGCAGTTCGCGGCCGGGCGGTTGGTGCTGTCTTTTGCCATCATGTTGGCTTCCGCGGCGGCCTACGCGCTGGTGCTCCGCCTGGCCCGCCGCCCCGATTATCTGTACTACAAGCCCTGCTTCGATCTGCTGAAAGCGCTGGCCCTGATTACGTTTTATCTGGGCGGCAACTACCTGGTGGTGCGCGAGGGCAACGCGGCCCTAAGCGCACTGACGGTTTCGCGGCAGGTGCCGTTCGCGCCCCTGTTCCACTTTTTCACGGCGGGTATTCCGCTGCTATACATCGTGGTGGGCCTGCGCCGCCCGCACCGCACCTGGCTCATTGTGGGGTTGCTCGCGCTGGCGTTTTCGCTCTACACGCTCCGCTTCTACCGTGCCCTGCTGCCGCCCGAAATAGCCGCCACGCTGGCCGGGGCCGTACTCATCAGCCTCACCGTTTGGGCTTTCCGCTACCTGCGCACGCCTCGCCACGGCCTCAGCGCCGCCGCGGAGGGCGACGAGAACAAGGATTCGCTGCTCAATCTGGAATCTCTGGTAGTAGCCCAGACTGCCCACGCCCCCACCCCGCAGCCCCGCGGCTTCGAGTTTGGCGGCGGCAGCTCCGGCGGCGGCGGGGCCGATGGCAAGTATTGAAAACGGCTATACCGAAACCTTGCGGTACATTTTCGCCAGCTGCTCCACCGCGAAATCCACTTCCGCTTCGGTATTGTACTTGCTCATCGAGAAGCGAATGGCGCCCCGGTTGGGGTCGCAGCCCAGGGCCGTCAGCACATGCGAGCCGGCATTGGCCCCGCTGGTGCA
Organism: Hymenobacter daecheongensis DSM 21074; assembly: GCF_900141805.1. Taxonomy (GTDB): domain Bacteria; phylum Bacteroidota; class Bacteroidia; order Cytophagales; family Hymenobacteraceae; genus Hymenobacter; species Hymenobacter daecheongensis. The sequence continues at coordinate 104,336 of NZ_FQYN01000001.1, forward strand.
CGCCGAGCCACCCGAAACCGATACGTGGTTGATATCCAGGTTGAACAGCAGCATTTCTGTCATTTCCGATGCCGGTAGGCTCACGTTCAGCACGGTGTACAGGCTCTCATCGGCCAGCGCCGAGCAGCCATTGAACGCCACGTCCTCGATTTCGCTCGTCAGCCGCGCAATAAACCGGTCTTTCAGGCCCTGAATATGGCGATGGTGCTCCGCCATGTGGCTGCTGGCAATTTCCAGCGCCTTGGCCAGCCCCACAATGCCGTACACATTCTCCGTACCGGCCCGCACGTTGCGCTCCTGCGAGCCGCCATGAATCAGCGAATCAGCCTGCACGCCCGAGCGGCGGTACAGGAAGCCCACGCCTTTCGGGCCGTGAAACTTATGGGCCGAACCCACCAGAAAGTGCGCTTTCAACTGCTGCACATCGTGGCGGTAGTGCCCCATCGTCTGCACCGTATCGGTATGGAAAATAGCCTCGTGCCGCGCACAGATGTCGCCGATGGTCTGAATGTCGTTCAGGTTGCCGATTTCGTTGTTGCCGTGCATCAGGCTCACGAAGGAGCGCGAATTAGCCGCCAGCAATTCCTCCAGATGCGCCAGATCCAGACGGCCCTGCGCGTCGTGGCGCACGTAGCTCAGCTTGATGTCGCCGCTTTTTTCCAGCGCCTGCAGCGTGTGCAGCACCGCGTGGTGCTCCAGCGGCGAGGTGATGGCGTGGCGCAGTCCCAGCGTGCGAATGCTGCCGAACGCCGCGTAGTTATCGGCCTCGGTGCCGCCCGAGGTGAAGGAAATTTCAGCCGGCGAGGCATTGAGTAGGTGCGCAATGGTTTTGCGGGCATTCTCGATAGCGGCCCGCACCTTGCGCCCGTGCCCATGAATGCTGCTGGGGTTGCCGAAATGCTCGCGCATGAAAGGCAGCATCGTTTCCAACACTTCCGGGTCCAGCGGCGTGGTGGCAGCATTATCGAAGTAAGCGGCCATGGGAGCGGCCGCCGATGCGTGCAGATCGGGCGTAGATAGCATACGGACAGGTTGAAATGGAAGCGCCGTGAACAGCGCGCCACAAAAATAAAGGATTCCGGCGGGCCCGCCGGAATCCTTCAGAAATCTGAGTGGCATACTACGCCAACCGCTCGCACCTTACGCCGAAATAATCTCTTTGATATCGGCAATGATTTTATTAGCCAGGTGGTCGGCCGTGGCATTCGAGTCCGATTCGGCATAAATCCGGATAATCGGCTCCGTGTTCGACTTGCGCAGGTGCACCCACTCCTTGTCAAACTCGATTTTAACGCCGTCGATGGTGTTCACCGGCTGCTTGGCGTAGCGCTTTTCCATCTTGCGCAGCACCAGATCGGTGTCGATTTCCGGCGTCAGCTCAATCTTGTTTTTGGAGATGAAATAGCTCGGATAAGAGCCCCGCAGGCGCGTCATGGTCAGGCCTGTTTTGGCCAGATGACTGAGGAACAGCGCAATGCCCACCAGCGAGTCGCGGCCGTAGTGCAGCTCAGGGTAAATGATGCCCCCGTTGCCCTCGCCCCCGATAATGGCGTTGGTTTCCTTCATTTTGGTCACCACGTTCACCTCGCCCACAGCAGCGGCGGCGTACTGGCCGCCGGCCTTTTCGGTCACGTCGCGCAGGGCGCGGGTGCTGCTCAGGTTGCTCACCGTGTTGCCCCCGCCGCTCTGCTGCAGCACGTAGTCGGCCACGGCCACCAGCGTATACTCTTCGCCGAACATGGTGCCATCCTCATTCACCAGCGCCAAGCGGTCCACGTCAGGATCCACCACAATGCCGAGGTCGAAGGAGCCTTTCTCCATCGTCTTGGCAATTTCACGCAGGTTTTCGGGTAGCGGCTCGGGGTTGTGGGCGAAGTCGCCGGTGGGCTCGCAGAAGAGCTTTTCAATAGTTTCCACGCCCAACGCCTCCAGCAACATCGGCACCGCAAAGCCCCCGCAGGAGTTCACCGCATCTACTACCACCCGGAAATTCTTGGCTTTAATGGCCTTCACATCCACCAGCGGCAGCTTCAGAATTGCGTCGATGTGCTTTTGCAGAAACGTGTCGTCGGTGGAGTACTGGCCGAGCTTGGTCACGGGCGCAAAGTCGAAGGCTTCGGTGTCGCCGAGGTGCAGTACCTGCTGGCCGTCCTTGTCCGAAATGAACTCGCCCTTGTCGTTGAGCAGCTTCAGCGCGTTCCACTGCTTGGGGTTGTGCGAAGCCGTCAGAATGATGCCGCCACCAGCTTTTTTGGCCGGCACGGCCATTTCCACCGTCGGCGTAGTGCTCAGGCCCAGGTCGATGACGTTGATGCCCAGGCCCTGCAGCGTGGCCGCCACCAGCTTGCTCACCATCTCGCCGGAAATGCGGGCATCGCGCCCGATGACGATGGTGTTGTTTTTAGTTTTGTCCAGTACCCAGGTGCCAAAGGCAGCCGCGTACTTCACCACGTCGAGCGGAGTCAGTCCTTCACCGGCCGCGCCGCCGATAGTACCTCGAATGCCGGAAATTGATTTAATCAGTGCCACAAGTCAGGTCAGTTTTTGAGTCGGCAAAAGTAGAGAAACGCGCCTGCTTTCCCTACGCAAGTAGGCGGTGCCGCGCCGTAATCAGCGGCCACAAATCCGGCAAAAGAACCTTCCCGACCAGCAGGACCGCCATAAAAACATCCGTATCGTATATTTGACTAATGGAAATATCAACCCCTACGCCCGGCCGCCGCGCCGACCAGCTCGCCGCTTTCGGCCGCCTGCTCGACGTGCTGGACCGCCTGCGGGCCGAGTGCCCCTGGGACCGCAAGCAAACGATGCAGAGCCTGCGCCACCTCACCATCGAGGAAACTTACGAACTCTCCGACGCCATCCTGCGCGACGACCTGCCCGACGTGAAAAAGGAGTTGGGCGACGTGCTGCTTCACCTCACCTTCTACGCCAAGATAGCCTCCGAAACCAACCAGTTCGACATCGCCGACGTGCTCAACGCGCAGTGCGAAAAGCTCATTTTTCGGCACCCCCACATCTACGGCGACGTAACCGTACAGGATGAAGAAGACGTAAAGCGCAATTGGGAGCAGTTGAAGCTGAAAGAGAAAGGAAATTCTTCCGTATTGGGCGGCGTGCCCACTTCCTTGCCGGCGCTGGTGAAGGCTATGCGCATCCAGGAAAAGGCGCGGGGGGCGGGCTTCGACTGGGAGCGCCAGGAGCAGGTCTGGGAGAAAGTGCAGGAGGAGCTGGCCGAATTTGGCGATGAATTCGCCAACGCTGACCCCGCCAAAATGAACCAGGAGCGGGCTACCGCCGAATTTGGCGACCTGCTTTTCTCGCTGGTCAACTTCGCCCGGTTTGCCAATATCAACCCTGAAGAGGCTTTGGAACGTACAAATCGTAAATTCATCCGGCGCTTCCAGTTTCTGGAAACCGAGGCTGCCCGCGAAGGCCACCGCCTCACAGATCTGAGCTTAGCGCAGATGGATGTTTATTGGGAGCAAGCCAAAAAACTACCCCCATCTGAGCTACCTGAACCAGCGTAGGAATAGCCTTTTTTTGAGGCACAAACCGTTTTAAAGCGTTTAAACGCATTTTCCATTTGGCAGCGCGTTGCTTTTTATTTAGGTTTGCCAAGGATAGACTGAATTCGCAAGGGGCCCCGCGCACGAGCAGACCCACGATTTCCGCCGCCTTATTCGGGAGCGGAGCGTGCGGGTGAGCGGGGCCGCCGTCGTCTTTGGCCCTGTCCACTTCACTTGTTCACCTTTTACTACTTAATTCAACCTTTCACCACCAACCACTAATTCTCCGGAACAATGGAACAAAAGAATGCCATGAACAAGAACGTGCGGCCCGCCGCTCCTGCTGCACCCAAAGGTGAGGCAAAAGGTGGGTCAGCGTTTGCTGCCATCGTGATTCCCCTCGCATTTGTTGTCTCAGTTATAGTTTACCTCTTCGTGTTTGGTAACGGCAGCAACTTTCAGGGCGGCGACAACGCAAACAACCCATTGCCCGGCAACTGGCTCGGCATCGTTTACAAAGGCGGCCCCATCGTACCGCTGCTGCTGACCATGTTCCTGCTGGTATTCACGTTCTCGATTGAGCGTTTCCTGACCATCAGCAAGGCTAAAGGCACCAAGAGCATTGAGACTTTTGTGCGCACCATCCGTCAGAAACTGAACGTAAACGACATCACCGGTGCCATTGCTACCTGCGACCAGCAGAAAGGCTCGGTAGCCAACGTGGTGAAAGCCGGCCTGGGCAAATACCAGGAGATGGCCCGTGAGCGTAACATGGAAAAAGACCAGAAAATCCTGGCTATCCAGAAGGAAATCGAGGAATCGACGGCGCTGGAATTGCCAATGCTGGAGAAAAACCTGGTTATCCTCTCCACGCTGGCTTCTATCGCCACGCTGGTAGGTCTGCTGGGTACGGTATTCGGTATGATCAAGGCCTTCGCCGCTCTGGCGCAGGGTGGTGCTCCCGATGCCGTAGGTCTGGCCAACGGTATTTCGGAAGCTCTGATCAACACGGCTCTGGGTATCGGTACGTCGGCCATTGCCATCGTAGCCTACAACTTCTTCACCAGCAAGATTGACGAGCTGACCTACAGCATCGACGAGGCTGGCTTCAGCATCATTCAGACCTTCGCCCAGCAGCACGGCGAAACGGCTCACACGACGACGACCACTCAGGCTTAGTTCGCTGCCAGCGCACTAAACCGCAGTTTGTGTCGTTTCTGAATCATCGCTATTAACCACGCCAGAAATGCCCAAAGTAAAGCCCCATAGAACGTCCCCTTCGCTGGATATGACCCCGATGGTGGACCTGGCATTCCTGCTGGTGACGTTCTTCATGCTCACCACCAAGTTTGCTCCCGAGGAAGCGGTGGTGGTGGACACGCCCTCATCTACCTCCGAGCTGCGCCTGCCCGAAAGCCACGTTATTACGATTTCGGTGGACAAGGACAAGCGCGTATTCTTCGGGATGGATGATGCCAAGCCCAAGATGGCCATGCTGTCGCGGGTCGGAGCCAAGTATGGTGTCACCTTCACGGCGGCCCAGGCAAAGACCTTCTCCAACCTGTCCAGCTTCGGCGTACCGGTGCAGCAGCTGCCCGATTTCCTGAGCCGCGACAACGAGCAGCGCAAAACCATCAAGCAGCCCGGCATTCCGGCCGACTCGCTCAACAATCAGTTCATTGATTGGGTGGTAGAGGCGCAGGCTGCCAGCCGCAAGGAGTTTGGTAAGCCAGCCTACGTTGCCATCAAAGGCGACGGTGTAGCTGACGTGCCCACGGTGATGAAAGTCATCAAGCTGCTGCAGGATAAGAACATCAACCGTTTCAACCTGATTACGGACTTGGAAACCAAGCCCGTAGCCGGCAAGTAACCCCGCAGAGCCATGGCCGAAATACAACAACAAGACAAAGGCGGCGGAAAAGGCGGAAAAAAGAGAGCCAAAAAAATGTCGACCAAAATCGACATGACTCCCATGGTGGATTTGGCTTTCCTGCTCCTCACCTTCTTCATGCTGACCACTACGTTCGCCAAGCCGACCGTCATGCAGATGACGATGCCGGTGCCGCCGAAGAAGGATGATCCGCCTCAGGAGCTTCCAGCTTCCAATGCTTTCACCATCCTGATGGACGAAGGCAACAAGGTGTACTACTACGAAGGGCTGCTCAAGGAAGGCGAAGCAAAGCCGGAATTGATACCAACCAGCTATGCTGCCGACGGCATTCGTAAAGCACTGTTGGAGCGTAAGCGCCGGGACCCCAAAACGGTGGTGCTGATTAAGCCGGCCGATAAGTCCAATTACAAGAACATGGTTGACATCCTCGACGAGATGAACATCACTGACCAGAAGAAATATGCGTTGGTGAAGATCTCAAAAGCGGATGAGGACCTCATTAAAACCTCTGGCAAATGATGGATAACACGCAACTGGCGCGTGCATCGTTCGACGACATCGTTTTTGAAGGCCGCAACAAGGCCTACGGAGCGTATGTTCTGCGGCGCTTGTACGGTAGCCACGTTACGCGGGCCCTTCTCATTGCAGTCGCCATTTTCGCCATCATGGTTAGCTTCCCGCTCATCGCGCGGATGTTTAGCAACGATGACATCAAGAAGGATGACAAGATGCTGAAGGTGAACGAGCTGATGGAAGCTCCGCCGCTGGACGAAACAAAACCCCCACCACCGCCCCCACCACCGGAGGCCCCGCCTCCGCCCCCACCAAAGCTTTCCACCATCAAGTTCACCCCTCCGGTGGTGAAGAAGGATGAGGAAATCAAGAAGGTGGAGGAAATTCCGGACCAGGATGAGCTCAAGGAGAAGGTGGTTGCCACCGAAACTGTGAAAGGCAACACCGACAACCCTAACCTGGAAGGTCTGGAAGGCAAAGGCAACGAGGTGGTTGCAGAGGTAGTTGAGCAGAAGGTATATACCTACGTAGAGCAGATGCCAGTATTCCCCGGCGGACAGGAAGCGCTGCTCAAGTACATCGGTGAACACGTCAAATATCCTGCTCTGGCCCTGCGCAATCAGGTGGAAGGCAAGGTATTCATCGCCTTCGTTGTCGGCCCAGACGGGCAGGTATCGGATGTGAAGATTCAGAAGGGTATTGGCGCAGGCTGCGACGAAGAAGCCGCCCGCGTTATCAAAACCCTGCCGAAGTTTGCTCCCGGCAAGCAGAATGGTCGGGCCGTAAGTGTTTCGTATACGGTGCCTGTAACCTTCGCTATTCGCTAAGCTTACTTAGCTCCCGCTAAACCGGGTGCTGTTTAAAAACCTCAGATTGGCCTTCGGGCTGGTCTGAGGTTTTTTTATGTTGAAAAATGTCATCGGCTTACATACTATCTAGGTTTGTCTGGGCGTTTTGAGTCTGAAAGCCAGCGAGTAAGATGTTGTGGAGTAGAACTAGGGCTTGGGTAATCTGTGTCTGCGACCATTTTTTCACCTTTAGCCCTATATGCCCATGAACACCTTGCACCTGAACACCGCTTCGCTGGATGACATAGTTTTTGAAGGCCGCAATCAATCGTATGGCGCTTATGTGCTGCGCCGCATTTATAGCCGCCATCTGGTCACGGGGCTGACTATTTCGATTTTGCTTTGCCTGCTGCTGGTGGCCCTGCCCCTGCTGGTGCAGCGACTGTGGCCGGCTATGGTGGTGGTGCCCCCAATACCTGTAGAAGGAAGGGTAACGCTGGAACCTTATACTCCGCCCAAAGAAGCCACCAAGCCGGCCGCGGCGCGGCTCAAGGTGCCACATACGGTGGTGGTAACGCCGCGGGCCGATAGAGTGCCGCAGGTAGTGAAAGACCCTTTGACCAAGCCCCAGGAGCCGCTGGCTCCCGGCAGCCTTGCCGACCCTGGAGCCACGGTAGGTCCCGCAGCTACGGATACCGGCCTCGACGTTGGCAGTGGCCCAGCAACTGCCCCACACTCCGATTCGGGCAAGGCGGCCAACCCGGCCCCACCGGCTCCGTTCGTGCACGTAGAAGTGATGCCGGAATTTGCGGGCGGCGCTGATGCGCTGCGGCAGTACATGCAGCGCAATCTGAAATATCCGCGGCAGGCGCTGGCAGGTGCGGTATCTGGTAAGGTGTTCGTGGCTTTCACGGTGCAGGCCAGCGGTGCCATATCAGATGTGCAGGTGCTCAAGGGCCTGGGCTACGGCACCGATGAGGAAGCCGCCCGCGTGGTGAAGGAAATGCCGGCCTGGACTCCAGGGCGGCAAAACAGCCATCCGGTGGCGGTGCGCTACACGCTACCCATTACTTTTCGGTATGAATAGCCGCCATAGCCCGCAATAGCTGGCCAGCAGTATATTTGCTGAAATTGGTGTTTGATAAGTCAGAAAACAGCCGGTTGAGCCCAACCGATTGTTTTCTGACTTTTTGCATCTGCTCCCGGCTTCAGGCTGAAGCGGGCGCAGGACCAAAGCGAACAATCTGCTGGTATTTTCGCGTTATGCTGTAGTTCCTTGGCTTATTCCTTCTTCACTTTCGTATGCTAAACCGCCCTACCACAGATGAGCGTCTGGGCAAATCGCCCCAGCGCCTAGTGCCCTACTTCCTGCTGGTGATGTCCGTGATTTATATGGGGCTGGGCGTTTTTCTCTGGCTTGCGCACGGCCTCATTGCGCTGCCGCTGGGCACGCGCCGTATTCTGGGCACTGTTTTCCTGCTCTACGGAATCATTAGATTTGTCCGGACTTACGGGCAGCATTTCAAACGCAAACCGACCTACGACGATGAACAATAATTTGTGGAAGGCCGGTGTGGCGCTGGCGCTAAGCAGCTTTTCGCTGGTAGCCTGCAACAGCGTCGGCAACTCGGGCGCGGCGGCCGAAACCGACACTACCACCAGCGGCAGCATCAGCATCAGTGTAGACGAAACATTTGCCCCGATTCTGGCCTCTCAGGTCGATACATTCCAGAAGCTTTACCAGAGCGCGAAAGTAAAGGCCGCTTACAAGCCTGAACAGGCCGCAATTCAGGATCTGATTGACAACAAAGCCCGCGTGATAGTAGTGGCCCGGCAACTGACCGGTGCCGAAACAGCCGAGTTTGACCGCCTTAAGCTGGTGCCGCGCGCCATTAAGCTGGCTACCGATGGCCTGGCCATTATCGTGCACCCCAGTAACCCCGACTCGCTGCTCACTATCGCGCAACTGCGTGACATTTTCACGGGCAAAACGGCCGACTGGAACCAGGTGAGCGGCAAGAAGAAGCTGGGAGCCATCAACGTGGTTTTTGATGCCAACCGCTCCAGCACCGCCCGCTACGTGCAGGATTCGGTGACGCGTGGAGCCGCGCTGACCCAGCGCGTATTTGCGGCCAAATCGAACCCTGCTTTACTGGATTACGTTGCTACACATCCCAGCGCCATCGGCGTAGTAGGGGCCAATTGGATCAGTGACCGGGACGATGAGGCTGTGCAGCGCTTTTTGAAGCGGGTGCGCGTGGTCGGTATCAGTGCCAATCCGAATCCGCAAAAGGCGGAAGATTATGTGCAGCCCTATCAGGCCTACATGGCCCTCAAGACCTACCCGCTGCGCCGGGACGTGTATCTGATCAGCCGGGAGGCGCGGGCGGGCCTTGGCACTGGTTTTGCATCTTTCGCGGCAGGCAACAAAGGCCAGCTCATCATTCTGAAATCGGGGCTGGTTCCCGCCGTCGGCCAAACGCGAATTATTAACACCAATAAGCTTTAGCCGCCTTTCTTTAACTTTCCACACGCTTTTTCACCAAACCTTTTGCTCATGAACTTCAAGCCCTGGAAGCTATCGCTCCTCGTTGCCTTGTCTGTTTCCGGCTCTGCCGCTATTGCTCAGAATACTACGAGCGCCCAGAAATCAATTGAGCTGGAGCGCTATAATGAAGCCCGGGCATCTTTGCTTAAGCTAGGGCAGTCGGCCGATGCTTCGTTTGCGTTGGGCCGCCTGTATCAGCTGCGCAACATGCCGGATTCGGCAGCTTACTACTTTAACCGGGTTCCGCTGAATCCGAAAGATGCTATGTCGTTGGTAGCAGCGGGCCGGGCGGCTTTGGCGCAAGGCAAAACCGCAGAGGCTGAAATCCACTTCGACAATGCTGCCAAGCTCACCAAAAGCAAGGATGCTAAGGTGCTGACGATGATTGCGCAGGCCTACGCCGAGTCGGACGTGAAAGATGCCACGAAAGCACTGAGCTACGTGGAAGCGGCCCATAAGGCCAACAAAGGCAAGGACGACGCGGCGCTGATGATTGCCCGCGGCGACATTTACCTGAAGCAGGAAACCGGCGGCGGCGAGGCAATGTCGAGCTACGAGCGCGCCTCGCTGGCCAACCCGAACGACGCCCTGTCTTACTACCGCAAAGGCCAGTTGAACGTACGTTCGCGCAACTACAATGAAGCCCGCACGTCGTTTGAAAAGGCTCTGAGCCTTGACCCAAGCTACGCGCCGGCCCAGCGCGACCTGGCCGAAATGTATTTCTACGCCGGCAAGTACGATGATGCTCTTTCCGGCTTCCAGAAGTACATGGCCGCCGCCGAGAAAACGCCGGACACGGATGCCAAGTACGCTTCGTTCCTGTTCCTGACCAAGAAATATCCGGAGGCGCTGGTTGAGATTGATAAAGTGCTGGCACGCGACCCGAACAACTTGACCATGAACCGGCTGCGGGCGTACTCGCTGTATGAAACCGGCAAAAACGACGAGGCCATTGCCGCCATGGACAAGTTCATGAAAACGGCTCCGGCCGGCAAAGTTCTCAAGGAAGACAATGTGTACTACGCCAAGATGCTCTCGAAATCCGGCAAGGGCGAACAGGGCGTGGCGTTGCTGGAGAAGGCCGTAGCAGCCGACCCAACCAACGGCGACCTGCGCAAAGACTTGGCCCAGGCGTATCTGAGCAAGAAAGACTACCCGAACGCCATCGGACAGTATAAGATGCGCATGAAGGATGGCAAAGGCGACTTGGCCGACAACGTACTGCTGGCGCGGGCCTACGAGCTCAACAAACAATACACGCAGGCCGACAGCCTCTACAACGTGGTACTGGTAGCACGCCCCACCTACGTGCCGGGCTACATGATGCGGGCCCACGTGAATACTTACCTTGATCCGACCTCGAAGCTGGGCACTGCCAAGCCGTATTACGAGAAGTACATTGAGGTAGCTACCGCCAACGACCCAGCCAAATACAAGGATGGCCTGATTGAGGCCAACAACTACCTGGGCTCGTATTATCTCTTCACTAAAAGCGACAAAGCGGCCGCTCTGCCCTACTACCAGAAGGTTCTGGCCCTGGACCCAGGCAACAAGGACGCTACGGTAGCTGTGAACGAAATAACCGGCAAAAATAAAGTGGCCACTAAAGCTCCTGCTAAGAAGGCTCCGGTAAAGAAGAAGTAACGCTTCTTGCTTCAGTAAAAAGGCCCGTTACAATCGTAGCGGGCCTTTTTTTGTATCCGAGTGGGCGGTCAGGCTATTCCTGCTCCTACACACCGTACTTTTCCCAAAGCTTGAGCACGGCGGCGAAGTCAGCGGGCAGTTCCACTTCAAAGTGCATGGTGGCTCCGGTCTGCGGATGCACGAAGCCCAGCGACTTGGCATGCAGGGCTTGGCGGGGCATCACCTGAAAGGCGTGCTCCACGAAGTCCCGGTAGGCCCCCGTGCGCTGGCCGTAGAGCACCTTATGGCCGCCATAGGTAGCATCGGAGAACAGCGGGTGGCCGATGTGCTTCATATGCACCCGAATCTGGTGCGTACGACCGGTTTCGAGGTTGCACTGCACCAGCGAAACGTGCTGGAACGTCTGGAGCACTTTGTAGTGCGTCACGGCGTGCTTGCCCTGGTCGCCCTCGGGGAACACGGCCTGCACCTTGCGGTCTTTTATGCTGCGACCAATATTACCCGTAATTGTGCCCTGCGTTTCCTTCGGAATGCCCCACACCAGTGCCAGATACGTGCGCTCGATGGTGTGATGGAAAAACTGATTGGACAGATGCGTCATGGCCCATTCCGTTTTGCCGATGACCAGCAGACCGGACGTATCCTTATCGATGCGGTGCACGAGGCCGGGACGGATTTCGCCGTTGCGGCCGGTGGGCAGGTGGTTTAGGTGGTGCGTGAGGCCGTTTACCAGCGTACCGTGCCAGTTGCCGAAGGCCGGATGCACCACCAGCCCCGCCGGCTTGTTCACCATCAGCAGCGACTCGTCTTCGTAGCGAATATCGAGGTCCATGGGCTCGGGCAGCACCCGAAAATCGATGGGGGGCTCGGGCAGCGTGATGGTAATGACATCGAACGGCTTGATGCGGTAGTTCGACTTCACCGGCTTCTCGTTTACCTGCACCGCCTCGGCCTCAATGGCATTCTGAATCTTGGTGCGCGAGGTGTGCGAAAGCCGCCGCATCAGAAACTTATCGATGCGCAGCAACTCCTGCTTGCGGTCTACCTTGATGCGGTGATGCTCATATAGCTCGTCGCCTTCACCTTCCTCTTCGGGCAGGTTGAGGTTGGGCAGATCTTGTTCTTCGTCGTCCGTGTCCGTCATGGTGGCGGCAGTTGGGTAAAAAGGTAAAAAAGAAAGCCGGAGCCCAGGGCCCCGGCTTTGCTGGCCGAAAAAAGCGCGAGGCGCTTACTTCTTCGTTTTAGTCTTGGTCTTGGTGGCAGCCGGTACGGCCGGGGTTGCTGCGGCAGCCGGTGTGGCTACTTTAGCAGCCGGGGCGGCACCCGGCGTGATGCCCATTTTCTTGAGCACCAGGTCCGAAATGTCGCCGTCTTTGGGGCCGTGCAGCAGCACCGGGCTGGCACCGTCCGAATTCAGCACGTAAGTGTAGCCATTCTCTTCGGCCACCACGTCAATGGTCTTCTGGAGCTTATCGAGGGCCGGCTTTAGCAGCGTCTGCTGCTTCTGCTGCAGGCTCTGATCGGCGCTGCGCTGAAACTCCTGGATGGATCCCTGCAGGCCGGTTAACTCTTTCTCTTTGTCGGCCCGCACTACTTCCGTCATCGTGGAAGCGCCCTTCTGGTAGGCTTCGGCCTTGGTCTGATAGTCGCTGTACTTGCTTTTCAACTGCGCTTCGAGCTGCGAACTGTAAGCCTTCAAATCGGATTCGATCTGCTTGCTTTCCGGCATCTGGCTCAGCACGTATTCCACGCTGGTGTAGCCGATTTTCAACGGAGCTTGCGCCAAGGCCGCGGTGGTAGTCGTAAGGCTGAAAACGGCCGCAATCAGGGCAAGACGGAATTTGTTCATGGTAATCATTAAAGGAAAAACGGTCAGAGAGTTGGAGTTGCGGGAGCAAAGTTAATTTTTTCCGGCACCTGGGCGCGGGGCGCGGGTGGCGGGCTTGCGCGGGGCCGGAGCCGGGGCCTCATCCGACTCAGAGTCGCCGGCCGGTGTGGTGGGCTTGGTTACGGTGCGCACGGCCCCCTTCTGGGCCGGCTGGTTGCGGTCTTCGGAAGCCAAACCCAATTCTTCCATCACAAATTCCGTGTAATCGTGAATGGGGTTGGTGTACAGCATAGTCAGGTCGCCGGATTTATCGAAGATGATGCCCAACTGCTTCTTCTTCGCCACTTTCTCCACCGCTTCAAACACCTGATCCTGCACGGGCTTAGTCAGCTCCTGGCGCTTCTTGAAAAGCTGGCCTTCGTAGCCGAAAATCTTGTTCTGGTAGGCCTTCACGTCCTGCTCCTTCTTCAGAATCTCGTCTTGGCGCTTCTTTTTCATCGGCTCCGTCAGCAGCACCTCTTCCGACTGATAGTTGCGGTAGAGCTTGTCGAGGTCCTTTTTCTGGCTCTCAATCTCCTTCTGCCAGTTGGTCGACAGCGTGTTCAATTCCTGCTGGGCCTGCGCGTAGGCCGGCATCTTGCCCATGATAAACTCGGAGTCGATGTAGCCAAACTTCTGGGCCTGCGCCGCGGGAGTGGCCGTGAGCAGCACGAAAGCGGCCGACAGCAGGCAAAACAGTTTTTTCATAGCACCTGAGTGAGACGTGAAATCCGGCGGCAAACCGCCGCAACGCTAGCGAATCTGCTGCCCGATGATAAAGTGGAAAATCCCTTTCTGCTGCGCGGCCTGACCCGGCGAGTACACATCTACCTTGTCGAAGCCGTAGCCGTAGTCGAAGCCCAGCAAACCAAATGCCGACATGAAAATGCGGGCCCCTACCCCGGCCGAGCGGTACAGCTTGTAGGGGTTGTAGCGGTTGTATTGCTCAAAGGCATTGCCCGCCTCCGCGAAGCCCAGCACGTATACCGTGGCCGCCGGATTGAGCGAAACCGGGTAGCGCATTTCCATTACGTACTTATTGTACACAACACCGCCTCCCGACTGAGGGTTCTGAATGGCCGTAGCCGTATTCGGGTCCTCATAGCCGCGCAGGCCGATATATTCGGTGCCCACAATGAAGTTGGACGATCCACCATAGCCCAGGCCCGACCCACCGAGCTTGAAGCGCTCAAATGGACCGATGGGGCGGCTGGAATTGTAGGAGCCGATGAAGCCGAAATGGGCCCGCGTGTTCAGCACTAGCTTGCCCACCACGGGCGTAAACCACGAAGCATCGAACATCCACTTATGAAATTCGATCCACTCATTCACGTTCGGGTGCGCCCCTTTGAACACCGAGTACGGCGGGGTTAGATTCACGCTCAGCGCCAAAGAAGAACCCCGGCGCGTGTAGGTCGGATTGTCAATGCTATTGCGCGACAACGTGGTGTTGAAGGTGATGTTGTTCGCGTTGCCAGTAGAGAAATCCGTGAAGCCCGGATAGTTATTCAGCTGATAGCGGCTGATAGACAGCGAGTTGCTCAGCGTGAAATAGTCATCGGGCACGCGCAGGCGGCGGCCCAGGCCAACCGTCACGCTGTTCACTTTAATCGACTGATCGTTGTTCGCGTCGAAGTTAGAACCCACGCGCTGGATACTGCGGTTCAAGCTCACCGACAGCGAGTTGGGCTTGCGCCCGCCCAGCCAGGGCTCCGTGAAGGAGAAAGAGTACGCTTGGTATTGGGTGCCGTTGGCCTGCACGTTCAGTGCAAGGCGCTGGCCGTCGCCGGCCGGCACGGGGGTCCAGTTGCGGAAGTTGCCAGCTTTGCGCAGCGAGAAGTTGTTAAATACCAACCCGACCGTGCCAATGAAGCCCGCGTAGCCGCCCCAGCCGCCCGAAAGCGTAATCTGGTCAGAGGGCTTTTCAACCACCGAATAGTTGATATCCACGGTGCCCTCGGCCTGGTTTGGCACCGGCACCATCCCGATTTTTTCCGGGTCAAAATAGCCCAGCGTGGCAATCTGCCGCTGCGAGCGGATCAGCAACTCGCGGTTGAACTTGTCGCCGGGCAGCGTCTGCAGTTCGCGCCGCAGCACATGGTCGCTGGTCTTGGTGTTGCCGGCAATGTTCACTTCCTTGATGCGGGCCTGCACGCCTTCGCTGATGCGCATCTCAATGTCGATGGAGTCGCCCTCTACTTTGGTTTCGACCGGATCGATGCCAAAGAACAGGTAGCCGTCGTTCATGTAGAGCGAAGTCACGTCCTGGCCGGTTGGGTTGTAGTTCAGGCGCTTGTCCAGCGTTTCCTTGCTGTATGTGCTGCCCTCCTTAATGCCCAGCACCGACGACAGCGTGCGGTTATCATACAGGTAGTTGCCGCTCCAGGTAATGTGGCGGAAGTAATACTTCGGGCCTTCATCTACCTTAATGGTCAGGGCCAGGCCGTCATCCGTCCGGACCAATGTGTCCGATACGATGGCCGCATCCCGGTAGCCCTCGCCGTTATAAAAGTCGATCAGCTTTTTCTTATCCTCCTCAAATTCCGACTGCTGGAACTTGCCGGCCGTCAGCGGATTGTATGCTTTCCGGGCTTTGGTTTTCTTCAGCTTGCCCCGCAGCTTGCGGTCGGTGAAAGCCGTATTGCCCTCGAAAGCAATATCCCGAATGCGAATTTTCTCGCCCTTATCCACACTGATGTTCAGCACCACACTGTTCGACAGGCTGGAATCCGGCGTTTGGGTAATGGTAGCTTTCGCGTCTAGAAAGCCCTTGTTCGTGTAGAACTTGCGTACCTGCGCCCGCGTGTTGTTCAGAAGCGCATCGGTCACCACCTTTCCCCGAATCAGCTTGATTTTGTTCTTTAGATCATCGGCCTGGGTCTTGCTGATGCCCGTAAACACGAACTTCGACAAGCGCGGGCGCTCCGTTAGGTTGAAATCCAGAAAGATCTTGGTGCCTTCCGTGCGGGCAATGGATACGCTCACGTCGCCCAGAATGCCTTGTTCCCACAGCCGCCGGATGGCTTTGCCAATTTCCTCGCCCGGTACGGTAATAGGGTCACCGATTTTCAGGCCCGTCAGGCCAATGAGCGTATTGGTATCGAGGTAGCGGGCACCGCTCACCGTGATACCGCCCAACGTATACCGCTGCGGCTCAGCGCCTCCCGGAGCAGTGGGCGTGGTTTGGGCCCAGGTGGCTTCAGCGGTCATTCCTACTACCAGGAGCAGCACGGTTAGAAACCGGAAAAGCGTATTTGAGAAAGAAATCATTGAAAACTTACGAAACGGTTAGCTGCTCACTGGTTTTGCCAAAGCGCCGCTCCCGGCGCTGATAGGCCTGGATGGCATCGTAGAAATGCTCGCGCCGGAAATCAGGCCATAGCAAGTCCGTAATATAGAGTTCGGTGTACGCCAGCTGCCACAGCAGAAAGTTGCTGATGCGCTGCTCCCCGCTGGTCCGAATCAGCAGTTCCGGATCGGGCACGCCAGCCGTAGACAGATACCGGGCAATGGTCTGCTCACTCACTTGCTCGGGTAGCAGCGTACCGGCCGCCACCTCCCGGGCTACGCGCTGCGTAGCCTGCGTCAGGTCCCAGCGGCCGCTGTAGCTCAAGGCCAGAATCAGCGTCATGCGTGAGCCGGCTTTTGTCAGCTCTTTGGCTTCCGCCAATTCCCGCTGGCATGATTCCGGCAGGCTGCTTATATCGCCAATGGATTCCAGCCGAATGCTGTTTTTCAGCAGCGTCGGCGTCTCCTGCCGAATAGTATGCACCAGCAGCTGCATCAGCGCCATTACCTCGTGCTTGGGCCGGGCCCAGTTCTCGGTCGAAAAAGCGTAGAGTGTCAGATACTGCACGCCTACTTCCGCCGCGGCCTCCACCGTATCCCGAACCGCCGTAATGGCATTCTGATGGCCGAAGATGCGCAAACCGCCTTTCTGCTTGGCCCAGCGGCCATTGCCATCCATAATGACGGCAACGTGGGCAGGTAAATTCTGAGAGTCTATTTCGGACCGGGCGGCCATCGGTGCTTTTTGCGTAAAAGAGGCCGCAAGGTACGCAAATGGTTGCATTCAGCCCCGCCATAATGCCTTCTACCTCAATAGCTGCTTATTTTCCTTATAAGAATCCGGGCAATGAATTTTGTAAAAAGTATAGGATATACTCACCCCATTATAGAAATACCAGTCCTGATCGTGGCTATTGACCAAAACCGGAGTCTGCGTGCTGGCATGGTCCAACTCATCCGTAAAGGTCTTGCGGGCTCCGGCCTCCAGCCCCAAGTTCCAGTGCCGCGACAGCGCCAGCTTCAATCCGAAACCGGCCGGAATGGCTATTCCCAGCATGTTGCCGCTTTTGTTGAATGCTTCGGCACCCGCCGCGCTACTCTGCGTGGTGGTGTTAGCATAAAATCCGGCCACCCCCACCATCACGTAGGGCGTAAAATGTATCTTCTCTTTGCGGTTATGAAAGTCAAAGAAATTATACTCCAGAGCCCCCGACACCTCAAGCAGACTGCCCTTCATGTTGGCTCGTCGCGCCGCTGATAAAGGAGCCGTGTTGCCATTTATCCCTTTCACGTTCGCATCATCGGCCCGTAGCAGCCCGCCCATCACCGCCCCACGCAACGTAATGGGAGCCGAAATATCCCGCCGGTAAAAGGCAGTTAGAGCAGGCCGGTTATTTCTGAACTGATAGCTGGGGGCTAGGTCACCTTTATAAACCAGGCCACCCACACCAATACCTACTTCGCTGGTATTTTGAGCCGTAGCAGAGGAGACAAAAAAAACGCTCCCTGCTTGCACAAGGCAAACAAGGAGCGTTTTGAAGAGAGACGAATTCGTCATTAGACTAGCTGAAAGTTGAATCAGACAGCCAGCAAAAGCTGTCTAACGGAATTTAGGGCTCTTAACGCGCGGCGCCAAGATGTAGTTTAGGTTTACCCCAGTAACGATGTACCAGTCCTTCTCATTGCCCTTGCCGCGCATTTCGCCGGGAGAGTTGAAATTGATGAAGGTACCATCATCGGTGCGGGTGATGCCCCTACCAAAATATTTGGCAGCAGGAGATGTGAGCTTACTATCCTCGATATATACTTGGCTTACATCATCCAGATAGTCCGTGAATGTCTTGCGCCAGCCTATTTCCAGACCAATATCGAAGCTTCGGTTCAGCTTATAGCGCACACCACCGCCAAAAGGAATCGATACCTGAGTCAGGCTGTAAGATATTCCTTCGGTTTGCAAAGGCTGCAGATTCACGTAGGTACCCTGTTCAAGATTAGAAGTATTCGGACCTACCAAACCTTTGGGGTTATGGTGGAATACTGCAACACCAGCAAATACATATGGGACAAAATCCGGGCGTTTAATGTAGTTGTTCCGATTGGCAATGAGGTCGAAAACGCCTACAGCGGAAGCTTCCACAAGGTCATTGCGGAAGTTCATGTTACGGTGGTAGCGGAAGCGAGCGTCAGCATCATTCTTGTCGGCTGCTTTGCTGTCATCACCGGTAATGCGACCATAGGCCAGCGCTACCCGAGCCGAGATACGGGGAGTAAAGCGGTGAGTCAGGTTAACCCCAATGTTGGGGCGGGTGGCGGCGAAGCGCAGGCTTGGAATGCTGGCTTTCGGCACGATGTCGCCGAAGTAGTTCATGGCATTCAGGCTTACGCCAACAGAGTTGTACTGTTTCCGCTTGCTGAACTGCTGCGCACTCGCCTCCGGAGAAACCAGCGCAAGGGCCAGCGCCAGAGTCAGGGTGTAGGTGAAAAATTGCTTCATATGGAGCGAAAATTTTTATGGATATGCAAAGTGGAAGAACGCGGTAAATCCGTCAGGACACGGTCGCAGTCGGCAACAAAAGTACGGTTTGCCAGCAACTTAAAAAACAAATAGCAGAAATTCTCGATTTTTTAGAGCGGTACTCCAGCCGGATTGCGGCGGTCGAGGCCCCAATTGAGTTTGCTGCGCAAGGTACTCAGAAAGTTTACGTGATTTAATTTGACCAAGCGGGCAGCGAATGTTTCACGCCGAACGGCTATCTGAATGCCGGCATCGACGGGCACCGCCCGCGAATCGAGGGAGAGCAGGAAGTTATTGCTGCGGCCCTCAATTTCGAAGGAAATGACGCTACGATCTGGGACAATCAAAGGCCGGACGTTCAGATTGTGCGGACATACGGGAGCAATGATAAAATTGTTGGTCTGGGGCAACATTACGGGTCCCCCACAGCTCAGCGAGTAGCCGGTAGAGCCCGTAGGCGTGGCCACGATCAGGCCATCAGCCCAATAGGAATTGAGGTATTCGCCGTCGATGTACGTGTGGACGACGATCATAGACGACGTGTCGCGCTTCGAAATCGAAAACTCGTTGAGGCCGAAGTTGATACCGTCGAAAACTTCGGGGTCAGTATCAACGCGGATGAGGCTGCGCTCCTCAATGACGAAATGGCCTTTGAATAGCGCGTCGATGGCCTGGGCGATGTGGGCGGTGGTGATGGTAGCCAGGAAGCCCAGGCGGCCGGTATTGATGCCCAGAATCGGGATTTGGAGCGCGCCAACGTAGGTTACAGTGTCGAGCAGGGTGCCGTCGCCGCCGATACTGAAGACGAACTGCACGCCGCGCAGGGAATCGCCGCGGCGGAAGGTGCCGATGGCTTCGGGCAGCCGCAGACGGTTGTCGAGGTAGGTGCGAAACGACTCGACGATGATGATGTCGGTGCGGCGGGCCACCAGATCATCGAGCAGGGCCTGCACGAAGGGCAGGGTTTCTTCGTCGAAGGGCTTACCCAGAATGGCAATTTTCATAACACAAACATAATCTAACCAGAGAGCAGAACGGGTCAGATGGGAAACTCACTACGGAAGAAAAAGCCTCCTTCGCCCCGGCCGTTGCGGGTGTACTCCAAGGTCAGTACCCGGTCGTAGAAGGTGACGAGGTGTAGACCGAGGCCGGCGGAGGCCAGTAGCTGGTTGGGGAGCCAATTCGTGGCTTCCACCGTACGGGCAGCGACATAACCGGCATCGACAAAGGTATTTAAATAAAGCACCAGCGGAATGCGGTTGACTTTGGGGTCACGGATGGCATCGAGCTTGAGCTGGCCTAGATCGAAGAGCCGATACGATACGCTTTGCTGCACCAGACCGTAGTGGCGGCCATCCACTACGTAAGGGTCGTAGCCGCGCACGAGGCGGTCGTAGCCCAGGGCACGGTGGTCGATGTAGGCCACGCGCTCAGCGAAGCGCAGCTGGCCCTGCAGGTTGAAATTGTAGTAAAAACCGCGACCCAGGGCGAAATACTGGGCGTACTGGGCGCTGGCGGTGGTGATATCGGGGGTGTCGGGCGTGAGGAAGGTGCGGTGCGCCAGGGTGGCCTGCGCGAAGCGGCCGGTGAGCGGATACGCAAACGTGTTGCGTTGATTCAGGGTAGAGCTTAGGCGCACATCCAGAAACTCGCGGCGGGTGCGGCCCAGATAGTAGTCGGGGTTGCGGCGCAGCACCGAATCGGAAATCTGCTGGCGGTGGTAGGCAACATCCAGAGCAGTGCGGCGCTGCACGGTGTGGCGCCAGCGCAGCCCGGCCGTGACGTAGCGGCGCTCGATGGGAAAGCCGGTTTCGTCGCGGAACGTAACAAGGCGGTCCTGCACGGTGGCGTAGTCGAGGGCGTGGCTGCGGTAGTAGGAAAGCGCGAAGCCGAAGCCCACGCGGCGGCGGCGGCCGTAGCCGGGCGCTTCGTAGAACAGCTCGTATTTGCGGTTGAAACCCAGCTGCAGATTGCCGCTCAGATCTTCGTTGCGGCCGCGGAAGTTGCGGCGCACCAGGTGCAGGCCATAATCGACGCGCTGCCACTTGTCGGGGCGGTCGAGCCAGGCGCGGAAGTTGCGGTCAGCGAGGGAGAATATGGGCACCGGAAACGTGTACCAGCGCTCCTGCAGGCTAAACAGCACCGTGATTTCACCGTCGCGGCACACGGTTTCGGTGAGAACTTGGTGGAAAAGCTGCAGGTTGAAGATTCGGCGGCGGTTGGCTTCGAGGCGCTTGTTCAGCTGAGCGGCCGGGATGGTGTCGCCTTCGTGAAAATCCAGCTCAGCCCGTAGAATCGGCTCTTTCGTGACCTCATTGCCCACAAACAAAATCGTCCCTACGCGCAGTGCCGCATACTCGGGGCACTGCACCCGCACGAGACTATCGGGGGTCGTGGGCCGGCGGGTGGTATCTGGCCGGACGGCCATAGGATGGAAAGAGGAAGGCCAGCCCAGCAGCAGAAAAAGCAAACAGGCAAGCACTAGTGGAATTCTGACTGTTGAATTCTAAATTCTGAATTAGCAGGCTTCACCATAAGTATGGCAATGGCCAGGCTGGTCAGAAGGTTGATTCTCAATTCAGAATTCATAATTCACAATTGCTCCTAGAGGCTTAGGTATTTGAGCAGGGCATCGAAACGGTCCTGCTCGCCTTCGCTGACCTCACCGGCGCCGCTGAACTGGGCCGTGATGATGTAGCCGAACCGCTCGAGCGTGGCCGTGATGCGGGCCAGATCGGCGGTATTGAGCTTCAGGGTGAGGCGGATCTTGTAGGGGTCGTGCTCGTCCTGCGCGACGTGGGCGCTGAGAATCTTGGCGTTGTTTTCCTCAACGTAGCGGCTGATCTGGGTGAGGGAATAGTCGCGCTCGGCCATCGACATGACGATGATGCCGCCCTGACCGGCGGCAATGGGCATCTGGCCAAACGCGGCCAGCGTATCGCCCACCGTGACTACGCCCAGGTATTCGCGCCGGTCGTCGAGCACGGGCACGAGCTGGAGCTTGTTCTGAATGGCCAGCTCCATGATGCTGTAGAAGTGCTGATCGTGCTGCACATGCACATTGGCAAAGCCGAAAGGAACGCTGGCCAGGGGCTGGTCGGAGTTTTCGTGGTCGAGCAGGTCGGCTTCGGTGATGAGGCCGCGGTATTGCCGGTTTTCGAGCACGGGAAGCTGGCCCACATGAAACTCTTCCAGCCACTTGGCAGCCTTAGAGGCTGAGTCGGAGACTTTGAGCGGCGGAATCATCTGGTTGAGCAAGTCTTCGGCAATCATCGAATGCATCGGCAAGAAAAAGCTGAAAGGCGTAAATAAACTGCTTACAAACGATGAATAAGCGAACGGGCAGCTGCTTTGTTCAGTAGCGCCTAACCCGCTGACTTCAGGCCCCTACCGCCACCGGGTGCCCGGCCGTGCGGCGCAGAAACTGGCGCAGATAGGCATTAAACTCCTGAGGGCGCTCCATCATGGGAGCGTGGCCGCAATGGTCGAGGAAGCGCAGCTCGGAGCTGCTGATGAGGCGGTGAAACTCGTGGGCGACGGGCGGCGGCGTGATGGTATCGTTCAGACCCCAGACCAGCAGCGTGGGCACCTTGATACGGGTAAGATCCTTGCCAAGGTTGTGGCGCTGGGCCGAGCGGGCAATGCTAATGATGCGCAGGCACTTAGCATTGGAGTTGGTCACGTTGAAAACTTCATCAACCAGCTCCTTGGTCGCCACCTGGGGGTCGTAGAAGGTATAGGCCACGCGCTCCTGCACGAAGGCATAGTTGCCGCGCTTGGGGAAGGAGCCGCCCATCGAGTCTTCAAAAAGGCCGCTGCTGCCGGTGAGCACCAGCCGCCGCACCCGGTCGGGGTGGCGCAGCGTATAGACCAGCGCCACATGGCCGCCGAGCGAGTTGCCGAGCACCGTAGTGGGCTCGGTGAGGTGAATGGCAGCCAGAAAATCCTCCACGTAACTCATCAGGCCCGGTACGCCGGCCTTGCTCAGCGGCATCTCATAGATGGGCAGCAGCGGAATGATAACGCGGTGGTCGGTGCTGAATTCGCGCACCACATCTTCCCAGTTGCTGAGCGCCCCAAACAGGCCATGCAGCAGCAGCAGCACCTCGCCGGTGCCTTCATCGACGTAGTTGAATCCGTTTCGTTCCTTGATCTGCAGTTCCATCTTCTCGGGGCGGGCGGCTCAGGCAGGTTGGGCCTGACCGGCCTTTGCAATGATACAACACTTGACCCAATTGCCCAGCAAGGCCAGCCCATGGGTCGTTAAGAGGGCTTCGGGGTGAAACTGGACCCCGTATAGCGGAAGCGTACGGTGCCGCAGGGCCATCAGTTCGGCGGGCTCGTCGGTGGTGAAAGCTAAGGGAGCCAGCACCGGCGGCAAGTCTTTGAGCACCAGAGAATGGTAGCGCGTAACCGGCATCCGGGCAGGCAGGCCGGCAAACAGCGGGTCTTCGATGGCGCAGCTGATGGTGGATAGTTTGCCGTGCATGGGCCGCGCCGCCCGCGTGAGCCGGGCCCCGAAAAACTCGCCCAGCGCCTGGTGGCCCAGACACACACCCAGCATGGGCAGCCGCTGGTGATAGGCTTCGATGAGGGCCAGCAGGCAGCCGGCTGCAGCCGGCGTGCCAGGACCGGGCGAGAGGACAACGGCATCGAAAGCCAGCCGCTGGATTTCGGCCAGCGGCACGTCGTTGCGCACCACATGGGCATGCACGCCCAGCTGCCTGTAGTAGTCGAGCAGATTGTAAGTGAACGAGTCGAAATTATCGAGCAGCAGTACTTGCATAGGCTACGTACCAGATACCGCGGGGCAGCAATTGGTTGGTAGTAACTCGGCTTTCGCCGCATAAAAGTTGGCCAGGGGCTAAAATACGCCGCGCAGCCGCGTAAGCAGCGTGCTGGCAAACGGCAGTACAAACCCAACCACCTCCAGCGCCACCGGCGTGGCGTGCTGCACCAGCGGCAGCACCTGCGAGTCGGCAACCAGCTGGGGCGAAAGCAGCTTGAGGCCGGCCAGCCCTACGCCGTGCAACAGCAGGCTCAGGCCCAGAATCCATTTCAGGGCCCCGGCTGCGCCGCCCAGCAGGTGGTCGAGCATGCCCAGCGGAGTGAGATGAACAGCGCTTTTAATAACGCCGCCCAGCAGATGCACGCCCCAGGTAATGCCCACAAACACCAGCAGAAACGACACCAGCGGCAACGCCCCGAAGGCATCGCCCACGTAGTGCCGCACCAGCGGAATGGCATCGTTGAGCAGTGTCAGCCCACCCACGGCCCCCAGCACAAACGCTAGCAGTGAGGCCACCTCCAGCACCAGCCCCCGGCGGAAGCCCTTCACGGCGCCCACCCCCAGGGGCAAGAGAAGCAATATGTCGAAGCCGGACATGGCGGAGAGGTTGTGAAGTTGTGGAGTTGTGAAAACGGAGTGATGATGTTCTGCTGGCGCTAGGTGCGCAGTTTGAACAACTCACAATTTCACAACTTCATAATCTCACCGTTTAGACATTCGTGTTGTTTAGCAGGTTGCTGACTACCTGGGAGATGACGCGGCCGTCGGCCTGGCCGGCCAGCTCGCGGGCGGCTACGCCCATCACTTTGCCCAGATCGGAGGGGCCGGTGGCACCTACCTGCTGAATGATGGCCACGATGCGCTCCACGATATCGGCCTCCGACATCTGCTGGGGCAGGTATTCTTCGATGATGGCAAGCTCAGCCAGCTCGGTTTCCTCTAGGTCGGAGCGGAACTGCTTCTGGTAGGTTTCGGCGGCTTCGCGGCGCTGCTTGGCGGCTTTGGTGAGCAGCTTCATTTCGGCGTCGGGCGAAAGGGTTGCGCCGTGGGCTCCTTCGGCCGTTTCGGCCAGCAGAATCTGCGACTTGATGCTGCGCAGCGTGAGCAGGCGCACTTTGTCCTTGGCCAGCATGGCTTTCTTGATATCAGCGTCGATGAGTTCTTTCAGAGCCATAAGAGGGAGCTTGAGTAACGGAGTGAGTGAATGGCGGGCTGGGCCGAAGCGGCGCGGCACCTTGTTGGGCCGGGGAACGTAACTTTGGCCCGGTGCGGGCAGCAAAGGCCCCAAATTTCGCCCTATGTCATGACGAAACTTAGCGTAAACATAAATAAAATAGCCACGCTACGGAATGCCCGCGGCCACAACCGCCCCAACGTGGTGCAAACGGCCCTTGACTGTGAGCGGTTTGGCGCGGAGGGAATTACAGTGCATCCGCGACCCGATGAGCGCCACATCCGCTTTCAGGACGTGCGCGACCTGCGCCGCGTCATCAGTACGGAGCTGAACGTGGAGGGCAACCCGACGGCCGAATTCCTGGCCCTGGTGCGCGAAGTGCGGCCCGAGCAGGTGACGCTGGTGCCCGACGCCCCCGATGCCATTACCTCCAACGCCGGCTGGGATACCATCGAGCACCAGATCTACCTCACCGGCATCGTGACGGAGCTGAAAAGCCTGGGCTGCCGCGTCAGCATCTTCCTCGACCCCAACCCGGCCATGGTGAAAGCCGCCGTGGGCACCGGCACCGACCGCATCGAACTATACACCGAGGACTATGCCCGCCGCTACCCCACCGACCCCGCCGCCGCCATTGCGCCCTACCGGACGGCCGCCATCCTGGCGCAGCAGCTGGGCCTGGGCCTGAATGCCGGCCACGACCTCGACCTGGAAAACCTGGCCTACCTGAAGCAGAACTTACCCGGTCTGGCCGAGGTTAGCATCGGGCACGCGCTGGTGTGCGACGCGCTGTATCTGGGGCTGGAAAACACGATTCAGCTGTATAAGCGGCAGCTGCGCTAGGGTCTGTGGAGAATAAAAACAGAACGTCATTCCGAGCGAAGCCGAGGAATCTCGCGTGCTGACGTCTGAATAGTAATCCCACATCAGCACGCGAGATTCCTCGGCTTCGCTCGGAATGACGTTCTGTTTTCACCATTCACTGCTAATTACAAAATGCCCCGTCTTCCCCTCTCCGAGTTTCTGCAAGGCCCGGCCCATGCGCCCATCTTAGATGTGCGGGCGCCCATTGAGTACGCGCAGGGGCATATTCCGGGGGCGCTGAGCCTGCCGCTGTTTTCGGATGAGGAGCGGGCCCGCATTGGTACGGCCTACAAGCAGGTGAGCCAGGACCGCGCCATTCATATTGGGCTGGATTTCTTCGGGCCGAAGATGAGCAAGCTGGTGAAGCACGCCCAAAAGCTGGCTCCCGGCAAGGAAGTGCGGCTGCACTGCTGGCGCGGCGGCATGCGCAGCGGGGCCGTGCTGTGGCTGCTGGAGCTGGCCGGCTTCAAAGTGCATCTGCTCGATAAGGGCTACAAGGAGTACCGTCGCTGGGCGCTGGCGCAATTCGCTGAGCCCCGCCCGATGCTGATTCTGGGCGGCCTCACGGGCTCCGGCAAAACCGACGTGCTGCACGAGCTGGCCCGGCAGCAGGAAACCATCGTGGATCTGGAAGGGCTGGCGAATCATAAGGGCTCCTCGTTCGGAGCCATTGGCCTGCCGCCTCAGCCTACGCCCGAGCAGTTTGAGAACAACCTGGCTCTGGTGCTGAGTGAATTGCCGACTGATGTGGTGCCGTGGCTGGAAGACGAAAGCCTGACCATCGGCCGCCTCACCATTCCGAAGCCCTTTTTTGAGCAGATGCGCCACGCCCCGCTGGTGGTGCTGGATATTGCCAAAGAAGTGCGCACCCGCAAGCTAGCCGCCGAATACGGCAAGGAAGACCCGCAGCAGCTCGCGGAAGCCATTCAGCGCATCAGCAAGCGGCTGGGCGGGCTGGCTACCAAGGAAGCCCTGGCCGCCATCGAGGCCGGCGACATGGAAAAGATGGTGGATATTGCCCTGAGCTACTACGACAAAACCTACGGCTTCGGCCTCGAAAACAAGGCCAGCCGCCGCATAGTGCGCGTGCCCTCCGCCACCTGCGACCCGGTAGTGAATGCCGGGCTGGTGCGCGAGGCCGTGCGCCGCGAAGGGCTGGTGGAGCTGGCCAAACAACCGGTAGCCCTGGCATCATAGGCTTTGGGTAAAAGGTTGGCCCAAAAGTCAAATGCACCGCCGCACTGCCTGCTTACATCATCCTACACAGTTCTTTCAGTCGCTCTTCTACGCTGTCCTCACCTCTGCTTTGCCGCCCGCCATTGGCGTAGTGAATGCAGGGCCACTTAGCGCGGCGAAATGGGAGTTTACGAAACTCATCTGCCTGGCGCGTTTCGTAAACTTTAATTCGTAGAAGGGTTTCTCAGACCCTTCCGAGCCGGCAGCGGCCTACGGGCTCTTGGTGCCGGCCATCTGCCAGGCGTTTACCGAAAGGAGTCATTAATTTAACGGCCCTAGGATGCACGAGCACCTTATATTTGGCCAATCTTATTACCCCTGCATTCATGGACCCTATTGCGTCGCGTCGTCTCGAAATTCTCGCCTCGAACATTTTATT
Source organism: Hymenobacter daecheongensis DSM 21074 (assembly GCF_900141805.1). Classification (GTDB taxonomy): domain Bacteria; phylum Bacteroidota; class Bacteroidia; order Cytophagales; family Hymenobacteraceae; genus Hymenobacter; species Hymenobacter daecheongensis. The sequence goes on from NZ_FQYN01000001.1 coordinate 131,341, forward strand.
CTTTGGCTTGGCTGTTGCTCTTGTGGACAGCGCGTGGACAATGCGCGGGGCGCTCCACAAACCCGCGACATCGGGTACGCTTTTATTGGGTTTCGTGGTACTCGGCGGGTTTTATTACGGCATCCGTCGTGGCGTCACACTGCTTAAATGGCTGTTCGTGCTCGGTCAAGGTGCCACGCTGTTGTACACCTTGGTGCAGTACCGCACGACCCTGTTGCCGGTGCTACACACCCCCTTATGGACGGCACTTGCCTATGTGGCGTTTTTTGGGTCACGCCTCGTGGCCATGTTTGTGCTCCTTCCCACGTTGCGCACCCGCCGTCCGGCCCCCTCTACTAGTACCTAGCTAGGTGTTCACGAAAACGGTGGTTCAATCAGGCAGTGCGGCGGCCCGGCTAACTTTTGGACCAAAATTTTCAACCAAGGCCACCACAGCCCCAGGCCGGTTGCTCGCGAAAAAAGCCGCCCGACCCCATAGGCCGGGCGGCTTTTTGCTGCGTTTTTAAACTACGCGGCCGGCGGTGGCGCTACTTGGCTGGCGGCACAACGGCCTTTTTTTCGGCTTCCTCAATCACCTCGAAGCCGAACTCGCCCAGGCGGCGCAGGTTCTGGCTATACACGCCCGTGAGCAGGTCGCGGGAGCTGCGGGTTTGGGGCACGAACACGTCGAGCAGCAGCTGGCGCTGGCCGTAGAGGTTTTTCAGGTCCTTTTCCAGCTGGTCAATCTGGGCCTGCAGGGTTTGGGCAACGGCCACTTTGGGGCCTACTTCGTCCCAGCTAGGCAGCTCCTCCAGCGCGTTGAGGGGCGATTTGGCCCCCAGCTTCTGGTGCTGGGCATAAATCAGCTCGTCGAGGGCAAACAGGTCGGCGGGATTCTCGGGGATGACAATTCGGGGTTTGCGGGGCATACTGAAATAGAATAAGATGTGAGTACTGATGCCGGAAGATACAGGAATTACCGACTCAGCCTGGCGCGCTGCGCCGGAGGCCCTTCCGAAGCATCGGAGGCCGCCCGGCTGCTCCGGAGGGGCCTCCGGTGCTTCGGTTTGCCAACCCGGTGCTTCGGGTTGGCAAACCGAAGCTCCGGGTTGCCAATCCGGTGCAGCCGACTGGCAAACCGGTGCAGCCGGGAGCCAAACCGGTGCTTCGGTTTGCCATTCCGGAGCACCGGATTGCCATTCCGGTGCTCCGGTTTGCCGGTCGGCTGCACCGGGGGGCCAGTCGGAGGAGCCGGCCGGGTGCTGGTCGGGGCGCTGCTTAGGCGGGCGGGTCGGGGCGCATGCCGCGGCTTCCGATTTTTTCCGGGAGCTTTGCGTCGCCTACCGGTTGTTTTGCCTCACCCCCGACCTTCTGCCTTATGCACCCCGATACCGCCTCCCCTACCGCCACCGGCTACCGCCTCACCCAATACAGCCACGGCGCGGGCTGCGGCTGCAAAATCGCGCCCAAGGTGCTCGACCAGATTCTGCACACCACCATCCCGCAGCCGCAGGATGCGAAGCTGCTCGTCGGCAATGGCAGCCGCGACGACGCGGCCGTGTACGACATCGGCGGCGGCCAGGCCCTGATTTCGACCACCGACTTCTTCATGCCCATCGTCGATGATGCGTATGATTTCGGCCGCATTGCCTCCGCCAACGCCATTTCCGACGTGTATGCGATGGGCGGGCGGCCCCTGATGGCCATTGCCGTGCTGGGCTGGCCCATTGATAAGCTGCCGCCCGAGGTAGCCCGCCGGGTGCTCGAAGGCAGCCGCAGCATCTGCGCCGAGGCCGGCATCCCATTGGCCGGCGGCCATAGCATCGACTCGCCGGAGCCAATTTTCGGCCTGGCCGTGACCGGGATGCTCGACATCAAGAACCTGAAGCAAAACGACACCGCCACCTCCGGCTGCGAGCTGTACCTGACCAAGCCCTTGGGCGTAGGCATGCTCACCACGGCCCAGAAGCGCGGCATTCTGCGCCCTGAGCACGCGCAGCTGGCCCCCCAAAGCATGATGCAGCTCAACAAAATCGGCTACGACCTGGGCCAGCTCGAAGCCGTGCGGGCCATGACCGACGTGACGGGCTTCGGCCTGCTGGGCCACCTTTCGGAAGTGTGCGAGGGCAGCAACCTCACCGCCGACATTGAGTTCGGCAAAGTGCCCCTGCTGGCCGAGGCCGAGGAATACCGCCTGCAAAAGTCCATTCCCGGCGGCACCGTGCGCAACTGGGACAGCTACGGCCATAAAATAGGCCCCGTGACCGACGAGCAGCGCACCTGGCTCTGCGACCCGCAAACGTCCGGCGGCTTGCTGGTGTGCGTGGAGCCCGCCGGCCGCGCGGCGGTGATGGCCGTGTTCGGGCAGTATGGGCTGGCGCTGGAACCCTTCGGCACCCTGCGGGCGCACACCCCCGGCGAGGCCTGGATTCAGGTGCGCTAAGCCGGTGAAGCTGTTTCCATTTCTAAGGCCCCTGCTGGAAATCAGCGGGGCGGTGCTGGCCGTTATCTTTGGCTTGCGGCTGATTACGGGTTTTTTCACGAAGGCCAGCCGGGTGTATCGGCCCACATTTGGGCGGCAGCTGTATCTGCTGTTCTGGCCGTTGCTGTGCCTGGGCGTGGGGCTGCCGTTTCTGGCCTCCTTCTTTTTCTTTGGGCCGCTTTCGAGCTACGAATTGGTGCTATTGACGGCGGTAGCGGCCGTGGTTCTGGGCTTTGCAGGGCCAGCGCTGGCGCTGCATGCGCAGTACTATGTACGCAACCTGCACACCACGCTGGTCTTCGAGCCGAAGCAGAATATCTTGGAAGTGTACGAAAGCGGGGTGCCGATTCCCTTCGCCAAAAGCGACCTGCAGCGAGTGGAATGGGTGACCTGCGCCTCGCCGCGGCTGTTCTGGAGCAACTACAACTTTCTGCGGCTGCACCTACGCGACGGCCGCGCCATCACCCTCACGGCGCTGCTAACCAATTTGGAGCCGGTAGCCGGTTTTTTGCGCAATTCCAATATGGAGCCTCGGCAGCGCTGGTGCTGCTTTTTGTAGAAAGCTCACTTTAAAAGTCTATTTCGCCTTATCTCTATCCTTTTAGGCTGCCTTATACCAAGGCTTTGCTGGTGGCGTTATAATCCACTAAGTATTACTTTTATAAAAGCTTATCTATCTACGCCCCCGATGCGGCATCTGTTCTTTGCCCTGTTTCTTATTCTCCAGCTTCTGGCCCCGCCGCTGCGGGCGCAGGATACGACCTTGTTGCACCGGCAGCGGCTGCTGTTGCGCACACTGCCACCCGCTACCCGGCGCGTGCGGGTCCTCGATTCGCTGTGCTACGCGCTGCACGAAACAAATATACCGCAGGCCCTGGCCTATGGGGAGCAGGGCGTGGCGCTGGCCCGCCGCCTGGGCGACCAGCCGGGCCTGATGCGCTGCCTGCTGAGCCTGGGCAGCTGCTACGCCTCCTCTTCTGACAGCCCCCACGCGCTGACGCTCTACAACGAAGCCCACGAGCTGGCCCGCCGCCTCAGCAGCGCCGAGGGCCTGGTGAGCAGCTACACCTACATAGCCGGCATTCATCACGAGCGGGGCGACACCACCATTGCCAGCCGCAACTACCGGGCGGCGCTGCGCCGTGTACATCAGCCCGGCGTGAGTGAGCACACCCGGCTCATTCTGTTTGGCAACGCCGCCAGCTTTTATTTTTACCAGAAGCGGCACGCGCTGGCTCTGAGCTACATGCACAAGGCCCTCTACCTGGCCCGCCGCAACCACGACCGCTCGGGCGAGGCGCTGTATCTGGCTAATCTGGGCACGTATTACTGGCAGAAAGGCCGCCTGGAAGTAGGCGAAGGACTGGTGCGTCGGGCCCTGCAAATCACGCAGGAGCTGCACGAGAACCGCTACGAAGCCGGCAACCTGGAGCTGCTAAGCCTGATTCTGCTACAGCAGCGCCGCACCGCCGAGGCCGCCGAATACGCCGCGCAGGCGCTGCAGCAAGCCCGCCGCAGCCGGTATCTGGAGCGGGTGCTGGATGCCTACAGCGTGCTGGCCCAGGTGAACACCCAGCAGCAGAACTACAAGCAGGCCTACGAGTGGCAGGAGCGGTATCTGGCCCTGAACGACACGCTCAACAGCCGCCAGCGCCTGAACACGCTCATGGCCCTGCAAACCCGCTACGACCTGCGCGACAAGGAGCACCAGATTCGGCTGCTCACCGAGCGCAGCCAGCTGCAGCAGCTGCGCAACCGCGGCCTGTGGGCGGTGGTAGGCTTTTTGGTGGTGCTGATAGCGAGCGGTGGCTTGCTCTATTGGCAGCTGCGCCGCAACCGGGCCGCGCTGCGGGCCAATAACCAGGCGCTGCAGGAAACCACTACCGAGCTGCGCCGTGTGGCTGCCTCCAAAGACCGCCTCTACGCCATCGTGGCGCACGATCTGCGCGGCCCCGTCACGTCCTTCGTGGGTGTCACGGAGCTGATTGGCTTCTACCTCTCGCGCCGCGACGAAGACGGCCTGCGCCGCCTGCCCGAGCTGGTGCGGCAGTCGGCCCACAGCCTCAACGGCCTGCTGGATAATCTGCTGAACTGGGCCGTGAGCCAGACCGGCGAGCTGGCTTTCCGACCCGAAAAGCTGAGCGTGGCCGAGCTGTTTGCCGAAAATGCCCAGCTCCACCAAACCACCGCCGAGGCCAAGCAGATCAGCTTCGAAACCACCCACGCCCCCGACCTGCGCCTGTGGGCCGACCACAACATGACGCGCACCATTCTGCGCAACCTGGTGGGCAACGCGCTGAAATTCACGCCGCCCGGCGGCCACATCCGTTTCCACGCCGCCGCCAACCCCGAAACCGGCACCGTCACGCTCACCGTTTCCGACTCGGGCCACGGCATGCCGGCCGCGCTGGTAGAGGAGGTGCTGTATTCGCCGGAGATGCCCCAGATGCTGGGCTCGGCGCACGGGGCGCGGGCGGGCACTGGGCTGGGGCTGCTGCTGTGCCGGGCCTTCGTGCAGCGGCAGGGCGGTTTGCTCAGTATTCATAGCACCGTGGGGGCAGGCACTACGGTGCATGTGCAGCTGCCGGGGGCCAGGGCGTAGCGAAGCGAGTCAAACAGCTATTCTGACGGTGAGGCGGCCGGCCGATGGGGTTTGCCGGCTTCTTCCGACCTTTGCTCGCTATGCAGCTACACTTCCGCGAACTGGGCCAGGGCACGCCGCTGGTTATCCTCCACGGCCTCTTCGGCACCTCCGACAACTGGCAGACGCTGGCCAAGCGCTGGTCCGAAACCCACCGCGTCGTTGTGGTGGATCTGCGCAACCACGGCCGCTCCCCGCACGCGGCCGAGCATTCCTACGAGCTGATGAGCCAGGACGTGTTGGCGCTGTTCGACCAGCTGGGGCTGCCCGAGGCCACGCTGCTGGGCCACAGCATGGGCGGCAAAGTAGCTATGCGCTTCGCCCTCGACCACCCCGAGCGCCTCACCCGCCTCATCGTGCTCGACATCGCGCCCCGCCTCTCCGACATGCGCCACCAGGACGATATTCTGGCCGGACTGAACGCCGTGAACCTCGCCACCCTGCAAACCCGCCAGGAAGCCGACACAGCGCTGGCGCAGCACATCCCGGATGTGGGCGTGCGGCAGTTTCTGCTCAAAAATCTGTATCGCAAGGAAGACAATTCCTTTGCCTGGCGGCAGAATCTGGCGGCCCTCACGGCCCAAATGGCCGCCATTGGAGCCGAAATAACGGGTTTGCATCCCTTCCTGAAGCCGGCCCTCTTCCTGCGGGGCGGCAAATCCGACTACATCAGCCCCGAAGACAAGCTTTACGGCATTCCGGCCCTGTTTCCCAACTCGCAGGTCGAAACGGTGGTGGATGCGGGCCACTGGCTGCACGCCGAAAAGCCGGAGGAAGTGTATGGGCTGGTAGAGGCGTTTATGGGATGATAATCTGTCATCCTGAGCTTGCGAAGGACCTTATCAGGACAGAACGATAATCGTTGATACGACTCGTTCTGTCCTGATAAGGTCCTTCGCAAGCTCAGGATGACAGTCGATTTTGCATCAGCCTACTCCGACACTCCGACATTTCCACATCAGCACATTCAAACCCTTTCATGCCCGGCACTCTCTACCTCATTCCTACCATCCTGGCCGATGAAACCGCCGCACAGGTACTGCCGGCGCAGGTGGCGGCGCGGGTGGCGGCCCTCTCCTGCTTTCTGGTCGAGAATGCCCGCACGGCGCGGCGCTTTATCAAAAGCGTGGCCCCGCAGCACGTCATTGAGACGCTGGCCATCAGCGTCATCGACAAAGACTCGACCGAGGCAGAGATAAGCGCGGCGCTGAAGCCAGTGCTGGCTGGGCAGGATGCGGGCGTCATCTCCGAAGCCGGCTGTCCCGGCGTGGCCGACCCCGGCGCGGAAATAGCGCGGCTGGCGCACCGACTAGGCATCAAAGTAGTGCCGCTGGTCGGGCCGTCGTCGCTGCTGCTGGCCCTGATGGCGTCGGGCATGAACGGGCAGAGCTTCGCCTTTCATGGCTACCTGCCCATCGAGCGGGCGCAGCGGGCCGGGGCACTCAGAGCCCTCGAAAAACAAGCCCTCACCCAGCACCAGACCCAGTTGTTCATCGAAACGCCCTACCGCAACATGCAGCTGCTGGAAGATCTGCTGGCACATCTGCACCCCGGCACCCGCCTCTGCATCGCCGCCAACCTGACGGCCCCCGACGAGTTCATCCGCACCGACACGGTAGCGGGCTGGAAAGGCAAGCTTCCGCAAATTCACAAGCAGCCAGCGGTTTTTCTGATTGGCCGTTAGGATCTTAGGGCTAGCGATTAAAAGCTAGCTCCCCTCCTTTTTTCAAGGAGGGGTAGGGGTGGTTACTAGATCTAGAAGTCGTTCAACGATAATCTAGCTTTAGCTGAACCACCCCTACCCCTCCTTGAAAAAAGGAGGGGAGCTCTAACTTTTAGTTTCTACCCCTAAACCCCTACTTAAACACCTGATACACAATCAGCGACGACACATACGCCAGTCCGGTCATGTATACCAGCTGCAGAATCGGCCATTTCCAGCCTTTGGTTTCGCGGTATACCACGGCCAGCGTGCTCATGCATTGCATAGCAAACACGTAGAAAACCAGCAGCGAAAACGCCCGCGCCGGCGTGAAAAACGGGTTGCCGTTTTCGTCCTTTTCGGCGGCCAGCTTTTGCTGCACCGTGCGCATATCGGCATCCTGCCCTACGCTGTAGATGGTGGAGATAGTGCCCACAAACACCTCCCGGGCCGCAAACGAGGTAATCAGCGCAATGCCGATTTTCCAGTCGAAGCCCAGCGGGCGGATGGCGGGCTCCAGCGTACGGCCGAACACGCCCGCGTAGGAGCTTTCCAGCTTCTCGGACGCCACCCGGGTTTCGGTTTCGGCCTTATTAAGCTGCTGCTGAGCAGCCATAGCCCGCGCCTTACTTTCAGCCTGTTCCAGCGCATTGCCGGGGCCATATGAGGCCAGCACCCAGAGAATAACTGAGATGGCCACAATGACTTTCCCGGCCTGAAAAACGAAGGTTTTCACCTTCTCCACAATGGTGATGCCCACGTTTTTCCAGCGCGGCCAGCGGTACACCGGAAACTCCATGATGAAGTAGCTCCGCTCCCGCGTGCGTAGCAGCAGCTTCAGCGCCAGCGCCGAGAAGATGGCCGCGAAAAACCCCAGCAGGTACAGCCCCATCAGGGCAATGCCGCGCAGGTTGAAGATGCCCAGCACCGGCTCGTCGGGCACTACCAGCCCGATGAGCACCGTATACACCGGAATCCGCGCCGAGCACGACATCAGCGGCGTGACGAAGATGGTAATAATGCGGTCCTTCCAGTTCTCGATGGTGCGGGCGCTCATGATGGCCGGCACGGCGCAGGCCACGCCCGAAATCAGGGGCACCACGCTCTTACCGTTCAGCCCGAACTTGCGCATGATGCGGTCCATCATGAACGTGACGCGGGCCATGTATCCGGTTTCTTCCAGCACGGCAATGAAGGCAAACAGCAGCGCAATCTGCGGTATGAAAATCAGCACCCCACCCAGCCCGGCCAGAATTCCTTCGGTGAGCAGGTTAATCAGCGGGCCATTGAAATTGGTCTGGATCAGGCTGTTGATCCAGGCCACGCCCTGGTCAATCAGCTCCATTGGGTAGATGGCCCAGGCAAATACGGCCTGGAACATGAGAAACAGCACCCCGAAGAAAATCAGATAGCCCCACACCTTGTGGGTCAGCACCTTGTCGAGCTGGTTGCTGTAGGGTTCGTTCTTCTCGGTGCGCGTCACGGTCACGGCATTCAGCAAAATGTCGTTGATGCGGGCGTAGCGGGCAATGGTTTCCTGGGCCTGCCGGGGCGTGGCCTGAAAGTCGTACTGCGCCACCAGCTCGCCGATGTAGGCGCGCTCATCGGCCGTCAGAAAGTTGATCTGCCGGAACTGGTGCGCGTAGTGCAGCGCCAAGTAGTCGTTGTGCAGGTTGAAGTAGTAGCGAATCTGCCGGATCATGAGCAGCAGGTCGGCCTCGGCTTCGTAGAAATGCTCCGTGGAGGCACTCATCTGCTGCGCCATCACGATTTTGAGGGCCGCCACGCCAATGCCTTTGCGGGCGTTCATCGGAATGACCGGTACGCCCAGCTCCTGCTGCAGCGCGGCCACGTCAATCTTCACGCCGTGCTGCTCGGCCACGTCCATCATGTTCAGCGCCAGCACGATGGGCAGGCCCAAATCAGCCAGCTGCGTGAACAGCAGCAGGTTGCGGCGCAGGTTGGAGGCATCCACTGTCACCACCACAAAATCCGGGAACTGCTCGGAGGCGCGGTCGTAGAGCAGGTCGGTTATCACTTTCTCATCCAGGCTCTTGGGGTAGAGCGAGTAGGTGCCGGGCAGGTCAATGATTTCGGCGCGGTGCTGGGGCGTGAGCTGACTGATGCCGGTTTTGCGGTCCACCGTCACGCCGGGGAAATTGCCCACTTTCTGGTTGAGGCCCGTGAGCTGGTTGAACAGCGACGACTTGCCCGAGTTGGGGTTGCCGATCAGGGCGATGCGCGTGAGCGGGCGGGCGCCGCGGGGCGGAAAGTCGCCGAGGGTTTCGAGGGCTACGGCGGAAGCGGCCGTACCGGCGGGGTCGGTGATGAGCGCGGCGCGGGCCATACGGCAGCGGCTAAGCTTTCAAAAGAATGGTTGCCGCCTCGCTCACCCGCAGCGACAGGGTATAGTCATCGTCGCCGAGCACCAGCGTGATGGGGCAGCCCAGCGGAGCCCGGCTGTTTAGGCGCACCTGCGTGCCCGGAATGCAGCCCATCTCCAGCAGCTTCAGCGCCATTTCCGGATCCTGCAGGCAGCAGATCGTGCCGGTTTCGCCGAGGCGAAGGTCTTTCACGCTGCGGGCGGCAGCGGCGGCAGAGCGGGCGGAACGATTGGACACGGGCGGGAGAGGTTATTTAGATTCTGTTCAAACAAAGGTACAACCGTTTTAGTTTTCAGCCAAAACCACCGCCTAGCTACGCGCCAGTCCAAGTAGAGCTAACAGGCTGACTTTGAATTATTCCCCCTTGCAATTGCATCTTTATAAAGATTCGGGGAAGGCTTGCAGAAATCAGCTTAATTGATTGTAGTTTTGGGGTAGGATAATCTGCCTTACTATGCTCAAACGCGTACTTGCTCTGCTCACCTTAGTGACGTTGTTCCCGATTCTGGGCTTCGCTCAGGAAAACAATAAGCTCTCCGGGCGTATTGTCGATTCTAAAACCAAGGAACCGATTCCCTTTGCCTCCATTCAGCTAAAAGAGGAGTCGACTGGAGCCTTGACCAACGAGTACGGCTTCTTCCAGATGGCTATGCCCGAGAAGAACGCCCAGGACTCCCTGTTGGTGCTGGCGCTCGGCTATTTCCGCAAAGCGGTGGTTATCAAGAAGGGCGGCAACATGACCGACCTCATTATTGAAGTGCCGAAGCGCGTGGTAGAGCTGGGCAACGTGACCGTGAAAGGCGGCAAGGTGAAAGACCTGTCGCTGGGTTCCAAAACGAGCACGCCGGGCGAAGGCATGATTCAGGGGATGCCGGGCCAGCAGTACGCTTTCTACGTGAAAAATGAGAAGGGCAAGAAGCTGGGCAACATCCGCTCCGCGTCGTTCTACATCGGCGAGCACGGCTTCCCCCGCGAGCCATTTCGCGTGCGCATCTACAAAGCCGACGGCAACTATAACTCGCCCAACACCGACCTGCTCACCGAAAACGTAGTTGTTTCGGCGCCCGGCGGCGGCCAATGGTACACCGTCGACCTGACTCCCTACAACATTGAAGCGCCCTCCGAAGGCTTCTACGTGGCCATGGAGTGGATTGTGAGCGGCGACAAGTTCTACACCACCAACTTCATGGACACTTACACTCCTTACGGCCAGATCATGCGCCCCACGTTCGAGTTCAAGGAGAGCCGCACCTGGTCGTATTCGCTGGGCAAAGGCTGGAGCCTGATTACGCTGGCCAACAACGGCATGCGCTACAACGCCATGATTAAGGCGGAAGTAGACATGATTAAAGACTAATTTTTAATGTGCTAAATGTGGAAAATATGCTGATGTGCTAATCGGCAGCCGACTTCCTCATTAGCTAATCATACTAACAAAAGAGGCTGCTTCCTTCCGGAAGCAGCCTCTTTTGCTTTATGTGTGCTGGATGTTAAAGCATTGCTGAATACACTAATCAGCACATTTTCCACATTCAGCACATTAGAACATTATTTGGTGCGGACGGCAATTTCTACGCGGCGGTTCTGCTTACGGCCTTCGGCGGTGGCGTTGGAAGCTACGGGGCTGCTTTCGCCCATCGGCTCCAGGCTCACGCGGCCAGCGTCGATTTTACCGTTCTGAGCCAGCCAGTTTTTCACGGCTTCGGCGCGCTGGGCGCTCAGTTCCTTGTTGAAGTCCTTGTCGCCGCGTGAGTCGGCGAAGCCCATGATGCGCACGGGACCGGTGGCATAGCGCTGCCCGATGGAAGCGGAAATCTGGTCCAGGGCTTTGCGGGCGCTGGCTTTAATTTCGGCTTTGCCGGTATCAAACAGCACCGTTTCTTCCAGGCCATACACGCTGTACTCGTCGTTGCCGCGCACAGTCACCTCGGAGGTATTCACTTCCGGGTATTTCACGTCGGCCAGTTGGGCCTTGGTCATGTCCCAGGTGTTGTCGACGGCATTGCCAGCCGCGTTGGCGGCATCGGCTACGGCCCCGGCGGCGGTTTCGCCGTCGCGGTATACTACGGCCGTATCCTGGGTGGCCTCCTGGGGCTGGTCCTTGGTTTCGGGGTTCTTCAGATTGTCGCAGGCCGACAACAAAGCCACGAGGGCGACGATGGAAAGCAGTTGTTTTTTCATGGTTGTGGAAAGGAGGTTGGGAACAGGTAGGCCCCCTTACGCACAACATGGCCGGAAGTTCTGGCCCGGCTTATTTTAGCGAGCGGGCCATAATCCAGGCGCGCACCGTTTCCAGCGCGGCGGGCGAGAAGTTGGGGTGCGGCTCGCCGCCTACCAGCGGCCATTCGGTAGCGGCAGGCTGAAACAGGTGATTTACACCCGGCAGTGCTTTGTTGGTCAGATTGGGGGCATTGCGCAGCGCCTTAGTCAGCGCCGCCAAATTAGGCTCGGCGGCCACTTCCAGATCGGCGGTGCCGTTGAGCAGCAGCACCGGGCACTTCACCTCACCCAGGTGCTGAGTGGGGTTGTATTTCAGGAAGTAGCGGTAGCGGGTCGAGGTCAGCTCCGTGGCCTTCACCTGGGCGGCAGCAGCCTCCAGGGTCGGGTCGTTCTGGCGCAGCATGGTGGCTACCAGCGTCTGAGCATTGGCCGCGTCGGGCGTCTGATTGATAACATCGAGCACGAGCTTCTGCTGGCGGGCGGCCTCCTCAATCTGGGCGGGCGTGCTGCCCGTGGAGCGCAGCAGGGCGGCCTGCTGCTGGGTAGCCAGCACCGTACCCGACTGCCCATAGGCGGCCAGCGCCACCACAAAAGCCGGTGGCAGCGGCTTGGTGGCCGTCAGCAGGGCCACGTTGCCGCCCTCGCCATGCCCGATGACCCCGACGTGGGAGAAATCCACTTCGGGCCGGGTCCGCAGCAGCTTCAGGCCGGCCTGCACGTCCGTCACCAGCTCTTCGGTAGTGGCTAGGCCGTAGTTGCCGGCCGAGCCGGCCACGCCCCGGTCGTCGAAGCGCAGCACCACTATGCCGCGGCGGGTCAGGTAATCGGCCAGCGCGCCCAGCAGGCGGTAGTCGCCGGTGGTGGCGTCCCGGTCGTGCGCCCCGGCATCCGACACAAGCACTACGGCCGGGAAAGGGCCTACGCCGGCCGGAACCGTAACCAGACCGCTAATTTTGAGATTGTTACTGGCATTGATGTACGCCACTTCGTCCTCGCGGTAAGGAGGGGTAAGGCGTACTTTGGCCGTGGCCGGATTAGCAGGCGTGGGGGTGAAGGTGAGCGTGAGAGGCGCATCGAAGCCGGGCTGGTGCCAAGTGCCCACAATCTGCTGACCATTGGCCGCCACCTGCCCCGTGAAGCGGCTACCGGCCTCGGGTGCCGCCAGCGTAAGCGTATCGCCGCGCAACTCCGCCTTCACCGACATGCGGCTGACTTTCTGCAGCGGCACATCCAGGGTGGCGAAATATGTACCATCGGAGAGACCGACTAGCCGGAAAACGACCTCCAGCTCGCCGCCGGGCATTTTCAGCGGGCCTTTCCACAGGCCGTCTAGCTTAGGAGCCGCGCTGGCCCCAAATGATGCGGCCCCGAAGAGCAGCACAGGCAGGAAGCAGCGAATCAGGAAGTGATAAACGCTTGTTTTCATGTTGTGATAAAGGGGGGTAATCAGAGCGGAAAGCAGCCAATCAGCCGACCTTGAAGCTGACGAAACCGGCTACTTTTTCTCAAATGTAGGGGTATTAAAGTACTCGGCATGCATACATTAGAACTGTATAACTCGCTATTCCAATAATACCGCAGCAGGCTGCTTTTCGACTCAATTTTTCACAATTACCCCTAACTATCAACTGCTTACCAGGCTAAGCTCAGGCGTGGGCAGAAGGCATTACTCGGCGAAGAATACCCGCTTCACCCGCTCGCTCACGTTGGTGAGCAGCTCGTAGGGAATGGTGCCGATACCAGTGGCCAAAGTCACCAACGGCATTTCCTCCCCGAACACCGTCACGGGGTCGCCGGCGCGGGCGGCGGGAATACTGGTTACGTCGGCCATGCACATATCCATGCACACATTGCCGATGATGGGGGCGCGGTGGCCGCGAATAACGACCTGGCCGCCGCCGTTGCCGAAGCGGCGGTCGTAGCCATCGGCGTAGCCGATGGCGATGGTGGCAATGCGGCGCTCGTAGTCGGTGGCCTGGCCGCGGCGGCCGTAGCCCACGGTTTCGCCGGGTGCCAGGGTTTTGATCTGGGAAATGGTGGTGCGCAGGCTGCTCACGGGCCGCAGGGCCTCGGGGTGCTGGCCGCTGGCCTCCACGCCGTAGAGCCCGATGCCGAGGCGCACCATATCGAAGTGAGCCTCGGGGAAGCGGATGATGCCGGCGGAATTGAGAGCGTGCTTCAGGATGGGGTAGCCGAGGGCGGCTTCCAGCAGGGGCGTCATGCGCTGAAAGGCGGCCAGCTGGCGGCGCGAGAAGTCGTTATGCTGCTCCTCATCGGCACCAGCCAGGTGGGTGAGGGCGCTGGCCACGCGCAGGTGGGCGGCGTTTTTGCGCAGCAGTTGGCATAGCTCAGGCAGATCTTCCTCGGCGAAGCCCAGGCGGCGCATGCCGGTATCGAGCTTGAGGTGAATGGCGGGCAGGGGCTGCTCGCCGGCGGCCCGCAGGTAGTCGCGCAGGCGCTCGAAGGAGTAGATTTCGGGCTCCAGGTGGTACTGGCGCAGCTTCTGGAATGAGTCCGGCGACGGATTCATGACCATGATGGGCAGGCTGATGCCATGCTGGCGTAGGTCCACACCCTCGTCGGCGTAGGCCACGGCGAGGTAGTCGGCGCGGTGAAACTGGAGCAGGTTGGCCACTTCGTAGGAGCCGCTGCCGTAGGCAAACGCCTTCACCATCACCATCAGCCGGGTGCCGGGCTGCAGGCGGGCGCGGTAGTAGTTCAGGTTGTGTACCAGCGCGTCGAGGTTCACTTCCAGCACCGTACCGTGAATCTTTTGCTGAAAAGCCGTCACAATCCGCTCGAATCCGTAGCGGCGGGCCCCTTTTACCAGGATGGTTTCGTGCTGAAAGTGGTCGGGGCGGAAGTCGTCCAGGAAGGCTTCGGTATCGGGGAAGAAGGCTTTGGCGGCGAGGGCGAAGGCCGATTGGAACTGGCTGATTTCGGGGCCGATGCCGATGAGGCGCTCCACGCCGTGGGCGGGCAGCAGGGCCGCCACGCGAGCGTATAGCTCGGCCGCAGGCAGGCCCGATTCGAGCACATCGGACAGGATGAGGGTGCGGCGGCCGCGGCGGGGCTGGCGGGCCAGGGCATCGAGGGCGAGGGTGAGGCCGGCCAGGTCGTTATTATAGGTGTCGTCGAGGACGTAGCAGTCGTTGATGGCCTGCTTCATTTCCAGGCGCATGGCCACGGGCTGCAGCCGATCCAGGCGGCGCTGAATTTCGGCGGCCGCCACCTGCCGCCAGAGCAGCACCGCGAGGCAGTGCAGGGCGTTTTCGACGGAGGGCTCGTCGGCAAACGGGATAGTGAAGGTGTGCTCCTGGGGCAGGGGCTTGTCGAGCACAACGCGCACCAGCGTACGGTCGGCCAGGGTTTCGAGCACCGTCACGGCCACGTTGGCCTCGTGCGGGTGATGGCGGCTCCAGGTGAAGCGGCGGTGCGGCAGCAGCAGGGCCTGCGCGGCTTGGTGCACGAGCGGCTGATCCAGGCAGTAAAAGAGCGTATCGACGCTTGCAAAAAGCTGCAGCTTCTCCCCTACTTTCTCCTCGGGCGAGCTAAAACCGGCGTCGTGGGCGGTGCCTAGGGTGGTGAAAATCCCCAATGTGGGCTGGATGACGCGGGCCAGCCGGGCCATTTCGCCGCGCTCCGAGATACCGGCTTCGAAAATCCCCAGTGTGTGCGTGGGGTTCAATTCCCACACGCTCAGCGGCACGCCCACCTGCGAGTTGAAGCTGCGCGGACTCTTGCACACCAGCTCATCGGGGCTTAGCAATTGGGCCAGCCACTCCTTCACAATGGTTTTGCCATTGGAACCCGTGATGCCGAATACCGGCCCGCGAAACTGCTGCCGGTGGTGGGCCGCCAGCGCCTGCAGCGCCGCCAGGCTATCTTCGACCAACAGAAAACCGGCCTCCGGAAAAGCCGCCACGCCACCCGGAATCTCAGCCTCGGCTTCGATGATGAACAGGCGCACGCCCTTGGCATACAGTTCGGGCATGTAGCGGTGGCCGTTGTGCTGGGGGCCGCGCAGGGCAAAAAACAGCGAGCCGGCGGGCTGGCCCACGCGGCGGCTGTCGAGCAGCAGGTGCTGCACGCGGGCCGGGGCGGCGGGCAGCTGGAGCAGGGTGCCGGAGAGGATGGCGGGCAGGTCGGGGAAGAGCAGCATAACAGCGGAAATAACCGGGGCAAAGGTACTAGGGTTTGGGGCGGGGAGGCAGTAGATCTACTGGCGGGAGTCTGAAATGGAGCGCAGCGCAATGCGACTTCCAGCCGGATGCATGCGGTCAGTCTCCAGACTGACGATGGTGGAACGAACGGTTCAGCGCCGGTCTCGCGCTGGTTTCGCAAGTCTGGAGACTTGCCTCGTGGCGCGGCTGGAAGGCCCATTGCGCTACGCTCCATTTCAGACTTCCGCCAGCGGTCTACTCGCCCGGCTCCGCGGCGTACCTTTGCGGCTTCTTTCGCCTGAATTCTCTTTTCGTGCCGCTTTCCCGTCATCATCTGGCTGCCCTGGCGGCCTTTCTCATCTGGGGCTTCTTCCCGATTCCGCTGCGGCTGCTTACGGGCTATGCCAGCGGCCAGATTCTGTTTTTTCGCATTCTGCTTTCGTTGGCTATGCTGCTGGCCATCAACCTGCTGGCGCGGCGCGATGCCCTGCGGGCCACCTGGCGGCAATGGCAGCAGGCTCCGGTGCGGGAGCGGCAGCGGGTGGCGCTGAGCACGGTGGTGGGCGGGGTGCTGCTCACCGGCAACTGGCTGCTGTTCATTTATGTAGTGAACCAGGTGAGCGTGCAGGCAGGCTCGTTTGCCTATCTCATCTGCCCCATTCTGACGGCACTGCTGGGCTTTGCGGTGCTGGGCGAAAAGCTGCGCCCGCGCCAGTGGTTGGCCATCGGGCTGAGCGCGCTGAGCTGTGCGCTGCTGGGCGCGGGGGCCTGGCAGGCGCTATTGATGAGCCTAGTGGTGGCCGCTACCTACGCTTCCTACCTCATCAGTCAGCGCCAGCTGCAGGGCTACGACCGGCTGCTGCTGCTCACGGTACAGCTGCTGCTGGCAGCCCTGGTCATTTTGCCCATTGCCCCGCTGCTGGGAGCAAATCCGGCGGCGGGTTTTCAGGATGGGCATCTGCTGCTGATAACGGCCGTTCTGAGCGCCGGCTTCACGGTGGTGCCGCTGTTTCTGAACCTGTATGCCCTGAATGCGCTGCCCTCGGGTACGGTGGGCATTCTGATGTATCTGAACCCGCTGGTGAGCTTTGCCGTGGCGTTTCTGTACTTCCAGGAAAAAGCCAGTCTGGAGCAGGCATTGGCCTACGGGCTGATTCTGGCCTCGGTGGTGCTGTATAACTCGGGGCCGCGCCCGGCGGCGGCTGGTGCGTCCGCCAAAGCCTAAAACCGGCCGCCGGCTTCGCGGTGCCGGGGAAAACGGCTACCTTCGAAACTCATTTTCCGACTCTTTTTCGCCTGATGACTACCGTTTCTTCCTCGCCCCAGGTGCCGCTGTGGCGCCGGGTGCTGCCCCACCTGCTGGCCGTCGTGTTTTTCGTGGCGCTGGCTTCGATCTACTTCTCCCCCATCGTATTCGACCACAAAACGCTGGCCCAGCACGACGTGGTGCAGTTCAACGGCGGGGCGCACGAGGCCCAGGTGTACCGGGCCGAAACCGGCAAGGAAGCCCTCTGGACCAACTCCATGTTTGCCGGGATGCCGACCTACCTCATCAGCACCCATTTCACCGGCGACCTGTCCATCTACCTGCACCAGCTGTTCACGCTGAACCTGCCGGCGGTGGTGGCCAACATGTTTCTGGCGCTGCTGTGCGGCTATATTCTCTTCATTGCCCTGGGCGTGCGGCCGCTGATTGCGGTGGTGGGCGCGGTGGCGCTGGGCTTCACCAGCTACAACCTCGCCATTCTGGCGGCCGGGCACAATACCAAATCGTTGGCGCTGGCCTACGCGCCGCTGGTGCTGGGCGGGCTGCTGGTCACGTTTCGGCGCAACCGCTGGCTGGGCGCGGCGCTGTTTGCCCTGGGGCTGGCCATGAACGTGCGCTCCAACCACTTGCAAATCACCTACTACCTGATGCTGCTGGTAGCCATTTTCGGCATCGTGGAGCTGGTAGCGGCGGTGCGAGAAAATCGGCTGAAGGACTTTTTCGGCCGCACCGTGCTGCTGCTGCTGGCCGCCGTGCTGGCCGTGGGCGTGAGCTTCGGCCGCCTGTACGTGACGGCCGAGTACAGCAAATACTCCAACCGCGGCAAGGCTGAGCTAAAGCCGCTGCCGGCCCAGCCGGGCCAGACCGCCCCTTCGACCGACGAGGACGGCCACGACCCCGACTACGCTTTCCACTGGAGCTACGGCGTGGGCGAAACCATTACCCTGCTCATTCCCAACTACTTCGGCGGGGCTTCGTCGGGCAAGCTGAGCGAAACCTCGGCCACGGCCAAAGCCCTGGAAGGGCTGGGCGTGCCGCCGGTGCAGCTACGCGACTACCTGCAGAACATGCCCACCTACTGGGGCAATCAGCCCATCACGAGCGGGCCGGTATATGTGGGCGCGGTGGTGTGTCTGCTGTTCATTCTGGGCTTGTTTGTGGCTGATCGGCGCACGCGCACCTGGCTGCTAGTGGGCACCATCTTCTCGATTATGCTGGCCTGGGGCAAGAACTTTGAGACATTCAATCTACTCATGTTCAATTATTTCCCCGGCTACAATAAGTTTCGCTCGGTGAGCATGGCCCTCGTTATTGCCCAGCTGGCCATGCCGCTGCTGGCAGTGTTGGCGCTGGCCCGCGTGCTGCGCACGCGGCCGGCTATGGTGCCGGTGGCCGGCGCCAGCGCCCACCCGAGCTTGGCCGCCCTGGCCGGCCAGCCCACGGACTCGGCCGAAACGGCCGAGTTGAAGCGCAAGCTGCTGTATGCCGTGGGCATCACGGCGGGTATTTGCGTGCTGGCTTTCCTGGCCGGCCTGGGCGCCGATTTTGCCGCGCCCGTAGATGCGCAGATGCAGCAGCAGGGCTTCCCGGTGGATGCCATTCGCACGGACCGCGCCAGCCTGATGCACGCCGACGTGCTGCGCTCCATCGTGTTTGTGCTGCTGGCGGGCGGGGTGCTGTATTTCTATCTGCAGCGCAAAATCTCGGTGAGCATTGCCGCCGCGCTGGTGGGCGTACTCACGCTGGTGGACCTGTGGAGCGTGGATAAGCGCTACCTCAACGACAATAATTTCCAGCGCGAAACCATTGCCCAGCAGTTTCAGCCCAGCGCCGCCGATCAGCAGATTCTACAGGATAAAGACCTGAGCTATCGAGTATTTAATCTCGCGGGCGGCGACCCATTCAGCGAGGCCAATACTTCCTACTTCCACAAGAGCATCGGCGGCTACCACGGGGCCAAGCTGCACCGTTACCTGGATTTGATCGAGCGCCAGATTTCGCAGAACAACCTGCAGGTGCTCAACATGCTGAACACCCGCTACATCATCCCGCAGGACCCCAAGCTGCCCGTGCAGCGTAACCCCGGCGCGTTGGGCAACGCCTGGTTTGTGAGCAAAGTGCAGAAAGTGCCGAACCCCGACCAGGAAATGGCGGCTCTGACCACCCTTAACCCGGCCACCGAAGCCGTGGTGGACATCTCGAAATTCCCCCTCACCAAAACGGACTATACCGCTGCCGGCTCCACCATTACCCTCACCAAGTACTCGCCCGACGCGCTGACCTACCAGGCCAACGCAGCGCAGGACGGCTTCGCGGTGTTCTCGGAAATCTATTATAAAGACGGCTGGAATGCTTACATCGACGGCAAGCTGACGCCGCACTTGCGCGCCAACTACGTGCTGCGGGCGCTGCTCATCCCGGCCGGCACGCACACGGTAGAGTTTAAGTTTGAGCCCAAGGAATACGCCATCGGCAACACGGTGTCGCTCATTTCGTCCGTTCTACTGATTGTGGCTATGCTGGCGGCGGTGTTTTATGCGGTGAAGCGCAAGCCGGAGATGGTGGAGGAGGCGCAACTGGTGGCGTAGCTTTTGACGGCTGTTCTCTTGAGTCGTCTGTCATCCTGAGCAGCGCGAAGGACCTTCCTCTTTCCGTTCCACCAAGCGCTTTTTCAACGCTCAAAGCCCTTTACCGTTGCGGTGGTAAAGGGCTTTGCTCATTTAGATGAACTTTGTAGTGGCGAAGAGGAAGGTCCTTCGCGCTGCTCAGGATGACAGACGACGAAAAAGAAAAAACGCGCCAACCAAAACTCCTCCTGCAGGAACTCGCCGAGCCCTCGGCCACCCAGCACGGCATCCGCTTGCTACTGCTGCGCGACGACCTGACCCACCCCGCGCTGCCCGGCAACAAGTGGCGCAAGCTCAACTACAACCTGCAAGCCGCCCGCCAACAGGGCCACCATACGCTCCTGACCTTCGGCGGGGCTTTTTCCAACCACCTGGCCGCCGTAGCCGCTGCCGGCCGGCTCTACGGCTTCCGCACCATCGGCCTCGTTCGGGGCGAAGAAGCCCGGCCGCTGAACCCCACGCTGGCCCAGGCCGCCCTCGACGGTATGCAGCTCCGCTACCTCGACCGCGAAACCTACCGCCGCCAGCACGAGCCGGCATTTCTGGCCGCGCTGCTGGCCGAAACCGGCCCCGTCTACGTACTGCCCGAGGGCGGCACCAACGCCCTGGCCCTGCCCGGCTGCGCCGAGCTGATACCCGAGTTACTCGCCCAAACCGACTTCGACGCCATAGCCGTGGCCTGCGGCACCGGCGGCACGCTGGCGGGCCTGCTCACGGGCCTGGATGGCCAAAGTAAAGCCCTCGGCGTGGCGACGCTGAAAAATGGCGGCTTCCTGCGCGACGAAATCGACGCGCTGACGCGGACGGCAACGGGCCGGCAGTATGCCAATTGGAGCCTGCAGACCGAATATCATTTTGGCGGCTATGCTAAATTCTCCGGCGAACTGCTGGGGTTTATCCGGGCGTTTGAGGCCCGGCACGGCGTGCTGCTCGACCCCATTTATACTGGCAAGCTGCTGTTTGGCGTGCTTGATCTGATTGCAAAAGGCCATTTTCGGCGCGGCAGCACAGTGGTTGCCATTCATACCGGTGGGCTGCAGGGCTGGGCCGGGTTTCGGCAGCGGTTTGGAGCCCGCAGCAGTTGGTGGCCGGCGCTATCCTGAAAGCGGAGGGCAGCCAAACCCGGTGCCGGACCGTATTTTCCTCACACTTCTCATTGCTTGTATGCCGCTTATCCGTTTGCTCCGTCGCCTGTTGCCGCTGCTGTTTTTGGTGGGCCTGGGCTGGTTTCTGTGGAAAAAAGTGCAGCCCGCGCTGTTTGACAACCCGCTCAACCCTGAGCCGCGCATCACCGTGACGCACAACACGGTGCTGCAAAAGGTGGAAGCGCTGGGCCGCCTGGAGCTGGTGCGCTACCACTTCAAAGACGTGGTAGAATACCGGAAAAGCACCTACCGCTTTCTGCCCGATGCCAAAGTGGCCCTAATCGTCGCCGGCGACGCCGTGGGCTGCCTTGACCTGCGCAAAGTCAGGCCTCAGGATGTAATGTTTGAAGGCGACTCCGTGGTGCGCGTCGCGCTGCCCGCCGCCGAGCTGTGCACCTGGCAGGTTGACCACAGCCAGAGCCGCGTATACAGCGTGGAAAACGGCTTTTTCCAGGATGCTGAGCTGGTGGATGCCGGCTACAAATACGCCGAGGCCAACGTACGCACCGCCGCCCTGCAATCCGGCATCCTGGCCCAGACGGAGCAGAACGCCGAGAAAATTCTGCGCCCCATGCTCGAAACCATGACCGGAAGACGCGTGATTCTGACGCAGCAGATGGCCCCGCCGCAACTGCCGGCAAGGCGGTAGAGTTAGGAGCTAAAAACTCCCCTCCTTTTTTCAAGGAGGGTGCCCGAAGGGCGGGGTGGTTGCTAGAGCTAGAAAACTAGAGCTGACAGATCGTTCAACGATTGAACCACCCCTAGCCCCTCCTTGAAAAAAGGAGGGGAACTAGCTTTCTAGCCTTCTAGCCTAGTCCCCTCCCTTTCCTCTGGCTCCTTGCCCAAGTCGTCCAGCGCCATCCGGATTAAGTCGTTTTCGTAGCCTTTCACCGTCATAAATAGGGTGAGCTTCTGGCGGCGCAGACGCTGGTTGCGCTCTTTTTCCACGCGGTTGCGCTTTTCCAGCACGTCCACTAGGTTCTGGAAGTACTCGTCGCCGTCGATTTCCTTCATCCCGACTTTAATGCAGTAGTCGGAAATGCCTTTCTGCTTCAGCTCCTGCATGATGCGGCGGCGACCCCACTTTTTGATGCGGTACTTGCCACGCACAAACGCCTGGGCGTAGCGTTCCTCATCGAGCAGCTTCTCCCGGCTCAGCCGAATGATTATTTCGCCGGCCTCGTCTTCGTTCAGGCCGTATTCGCGCAGCTTCGATTCAACTTCCTTCTGGTTGCGTTCCTGGTAGGCACAAAAAGCCGCAATTTTGGGCAGGGCTTCCGACGGTGTGTAGAATTTTCGTTTGGGTTGATCCATGAGCGTGATACGGGGCGACGGGTGAACGGACGGGGCTGCTACAACGCCCAAAACCGGCCAGATGTTCGGTAGCGCGGCAAGCTACCGCCCCACCGGCAAAACCACCAGCCAGCGGGCTGGTTTGCACTGAAACCTATTGCTTCCGCTGCCCTGTGCGGCGGCTTTCCCTTTGCTATGCCCCTCACCCGCGGTGCCCGCTACATGCTGCTGTCCACGTTGTTTTTCGCGCTTATGAACGTGTGCGTGAAGCTGTTGCCCCACCTGCCGGCCCTCGAAATCATCCTGTTCCGCTCGGCCATGTCGGTGGTTATCAGCTATGTCACGCTGCGGGTGCTGCGCATCCGGCCCTGGGGCACCAACCACTTTTTCCTCATTGCGCGGGGCACTACCGGGGCGCTGGCGCTGATTCTGTACTTCTTCACCCTGCAGAAAATGCCGCTGGCCACGGCTGTTACGGTGCAGTACCTGGCCCCGATTTTTACGGCCGTGCTGGGCATTTTCATCGTGAAGGAAAAGGTGCGGCCCTGGCAGTGGCTGTTCTTCCTGCTGTCGTTTGCCGGGGTGCTGGTGGTGGAGGGCGTGGATACCCGCGTCGATCCGCTGTATCTGGCCGTGGGCGTGGCTTCGGCCATTTTTTCGGGCTTTTCCTATAATTCTATCCGGCGGCTCCGGGGCAAGGAAGACCCGCTGGTGGTGGTGTTCTACTTTCCGATGGTGGCGCTACCCATTGCTGGCGTATACTGCCTCTTCCATTGGGTGCAGCCCCAGGGCCTCGACTGGCTCTGGCTCATCCTCACGGGCCTGCTCACGCAGGGCGCGCAGGTGTGCATGACCAAGGCCTACCAGGCCGAAAAGCTTTCCAGCGTGGCCAACCTCAACTACATCGGCATTGTGTACGCGCTGGGGCTGGGGCTCGTGTTTTTCAACGAAACCTTCCACCCCGCTTCCTACCTGGGCATGGCACTGGTGCTGGCGGGCGTGGTGCTGAACACGGTGTATGCTGCCCGCGCAGCCAAGGCCCTGCCCCACCCCACACCCGAAAAAGTGGCGGCCTAGACCCGAAAAAACATCATCAGCGCGCTACCAGACAACCTTTGCCTACCCGATTCTATCTACCTTCACACCTCCCGTGACTTGTAGCTCTATGCCGCGTTTTCTACTGATTTTTCTGCTGCTGGTAGCAGCCGCTCAAACCCGCGCCGGCATCGTGCGCGGCCGCATTCAGGACCCGCAGGCCGAGGCCCTGCCCTTCGCCAACATTGCCGTGCGCGGCTCGGCCACCAGCACCGCCTCCAATGAGCAGGGCCGCTACCAGCTGCGCCTGGAGGCCGGTACCTACGAACTGGTATACCAGTACGTGGGCTTCCGGCCCCGCATGGAAACCGTGCGCGTGGCCGGCGGCGACACGGCCACCGTGCTCGACGTGACCCTGACGCCCGAAAACTACAAGCTGGGCGAAGTGGTGGTGCGCGGCACCGATAAGGACCCGGCCTACACCATCATGCAGCAGGCCATCAACTGGCGGCGCTACCACCGGGCGGAGGTGGCGGCCTTTTCGGCCCGCATGTACATCAAGGCCGTGTTTCGCCTCACCGACGTGCCGGGCAAGGTGATGGGCCTGTTCAAGGTGGGGCCGGATATCAAGCCGGGCATCGTGTACCTGTCGGAGTCGGTGTCGGACCTCACGTTCCGGCAGCCGGGGCAGCTGCAGGAGCGCATGATTTCGTCCCGGGTGAGCGGGAGCAGTAAGGGCTTCAGCTTCAATAGGGCCTCCAAGAGCTTCAACTTCTACGACAACCTGCTGCAGTCGGGCTTCGCCGAGCGCGGGTTCGTGTCGCCGGTGGCGCAGAATGCCATGCTGTTTTACCGCTACGAGCTGGTGGGCACCACCGTGCAGAACGGCATCACCATCGACAAAATCCGCGTCACGCCCCGGCACCGCATCGACCCGGCCTTCTCGGGCTACGTCTACATCGCCGAGGACGGCACCTGGCGCCTGCACAGCCTCGACCTGAGCCTGAACGCCGACGCCGGCATCGAGTACGTGGACAAGATGCGGGTGGAAGTGCTCTACGCCCCCGCCCCCGGCCACCCCCAGGCCTGGATTGTTCAGTCGCAGAAGGTGTACATGAACGGGGAGGGTTTCGGCTTCAAGGGCAACGGCAGCATCAACGCCGTGCTGTCGAATTACCGCGTGAAGCCGACCTACGCCGCCCCGCCCGTGGTGGCGGCCGCCCCGCCCGCCGCGGCCCCCGACGAGCCGGTACACCGCGCAACCGTGGCCCAGGTGCGGCGGCAGCAGCCCCAGCTGCGGGCTGCCACCCGCGGCATCCGGCGCGAGGCCCGCACCCTGGGCCAAGAGCAGCCGGCCACGGCGGCCACGCCCGGCGGCGAGGCCGTGGCGTCCCTGCCCAAGGGCGAGATTATGCGCATCGAAAAAGGGGCCAACGAGCGGGACGCCGCCTACTGGAACGAGGTGCGCCCCATCCCGCTCAGCGACGAGGAAACCAAGGACTACCGCGTCAAGGACAGTGTGGAAGTCATTCATAAAAGCAAGCCCTACCAGGATTCCTTGGACCACATCCGCAACAAGCCGGGCCTGGCCGCCCTGCTGCTGACGGGCTACACCTTTAGCCGCTCGTTTGAGAAGCGCTTCATCAGCGTGGCCCCGCTCACCACGGCCCTGCTCTACAACACCGTAGAGGGCACCGTCATCAACGCTTCGGCCACGCTGATTCAGCGCTACGAGGACCGCCGCAACTACCTGCTGATTCCGACCCTGCGCTACGGCTTCGCCAGCCAGCGCCTCAGCCCCGGCCTGCGCGGGTTCTACACCTACCGGCCCGAGTCATTCAGCCGGGTGGGCTTCGCCGTGGGCCGCTTTATCCTCGACTTCGACCCGGCTGCCAACTTCCAGCAGACCGTTATCAATACCCCCGACATCAACACGACCTACACGCTGCTTTCCAACCGCAACTACGCCAAGTACTACCAGCAGGACGGCCTGGAGCTGAACTACCGCACCGAGCTGACCAACGGCCTGATGCTGACCGTGAGCGGGGCCTACGCTGACCGCCGGGAGTTGCAGAACACCACCATCAAGCTGCTACGCGACGTGCCGGGCCGGGCCTTTACCCCGAATCAGCCGGTGGCCGCCGAGCGGCCCGCCGGCACCGGCTTCGGCCGCAGCCAAGCCACCACGCTGGCCGCCGAGCTGGTGTGGCAGCCAGGCCAGCAGTACATCACCCGCCCCGACGGCAAGTTCAACCTGCGCAACACCCACTATCCGCGCCTCGCGCTGGGCGTGCGTCAGGCCTTCCGCGGCGTGCTGGGCTCCGATGTGCGCTATACCCGCCTGGAGCTGGGCGTGCGCAAGGAATTCGCGCTGGGCCTGTTCGGCGACACCCAGCTCGACGCCACGGCCGGCACCTACGCCGGCCGCCCCGACCTGACCTTCATTGACTACCGCCACTTCAGCGGCAACCGCACCGTGCTGGTGGTGGACTTCGACCGGCA
Source organism: Hymenobacter daecheongensis DSM 21074 (assembly GCF_900141805.1). GTDB lineage: Bacteria > Bacteroidota > Bacteroidia > Cytophagales > Hymenobacteraceae > Hymenobacter > Hymenobacter daecheongensis. The sequence goes on from NZ_FQYN01000001.1 coordinate 156,781, forward strand.
GTTTCAGCTGCTCGACTATTACCGCTACAGCACCGCCCGCCGCTATCTGGAAGGCCACTTCAGCCACCATTTCAACGGCTTCTTCCTGAACAAGGTGCCCGCCCTGCGCCAGCTGCGCTGGCAGGAAGTGGCCACCTTGAACTACCTGCACACGCCGGCCGCCGGCCACTACGTAGAGCTGGGCGCGGGCATCGAGCACATCTTCAAATCCCTGCGCGTGGATTATTTCACGGCCCTGCAGTCGGGCCAGCGCCTAAGCTCAGGCGTGCGGGTGGGCGTGAAGTTTTAGCAGGTCGGTTCAGGTCGCTTGCTGGTGGCCGAAGTAGTCCGACGACTTTGAGTCTTCGGACCACTTTAATTGAACGGCATCCGTACGTGCTTACCCATCAAGGTGCATGAATCGACCCACAAGCCCCGTCCGGCGGCATTCCCTACGCAAAAGCCCCGGACCGACGACTGGTCCGGGGCTCTGCTTTAGCAGCGAACAGGCGGCTACTTCACTTCCTCAAACTCCACATAATCGCCGCCTTTGAACTCCCGGGGCTTGCGGGGCTTATCTTTGGGCGGAATGAAATCGACGTGTATCTGCCCGTCGGGCTGGTGGCCGTTGGATGCGGGCGGTGGCGGGCCGAAGGGCGCTTCAAACGGCGCGCCGCCGAACTGCTCGGTGTACTTGCGGGCCTGCTTGCGCACGAAGCTGCCCACGAAAAAACGCAGCACCGACGGCAGCACATAGCGCACCACGAAGGTGATGATGAGGAGGGTGAGAACGAACTTGACCATCAGAAAGCTGCTTTAGGCAGCCGGAGAAATGGGTTGAAAGTAAAAGTCAGCCGTGACGTGGCTTTCCAGCTGGGCCGCAGTGCAGGGCTCCAGCTCCAAACGCGCCGACAGCACAAATGGTTTGTAGCCCAGCCCGGCCAGCAGCGCCACCACGGCGCGGCGGTTTTCGAGGCCGTTCAGCTCCGTCTGAATCAGGGGGCGGAAGCGGCGCAGCGTGGCCTGCATGTTTTCGAACACCACCGACTCGAAGCCTTCCACGTCGCACTTCACGAAGTCGAGGCGGGGCAGGTCGGCCAGCAGCTCATCGGGGCGGCGCATGGGCACATCGTAGGTGCGGGCGTAGGTTTCGGTGGTGCTGCTGGCGGCCACTTTGGTCATGCCGTGGTGCAGCAGGCCGTCGCGCTCGGGCGTGCCCATCTGCACGGTGGTGTTTTCAGCGCCCAGCGCGTAGGGCAAAAGCGTAAGGTTATCGATGCTGCTCAGCTTCACATTGTCCTGCCAGATGGCCTGAAACTGCGGAATGGGCTCCACCGCCAGCACCTTGCCCTGGGGCCCCGCCAGCCGCGACAGCGCCACGGAGTAATACCCCAGGTTAGCCCCAATATCGAGGCAGATAAAGCCCGGCCGAATGATGCGCTGCAAGAAAAACAGCTCCGGGTACTTCTGCCGGCCCCAGCCCGCCCCCACCAGCCGCAGATACACGCGGCTCACGAAGCGGATGTAGCGCTCGAAGCCAAGCGTGCGGACCAGAAGTTTGCGGAGCTGTTTCATCATGAGGCTGCAAAGATGCCGGAAAGCGGGGAAATGAGAGGCAGGCGGCTGCCTTTGAGGCGGTGCGCCAGGGAAGCTCTTTTGGCAGCGGGCTTCTCATATTGGTCATATACCAGACTGCTTTGCGCAGCCCCCACAAAAAAATCCGGCGGGGCTTGCGCGTTGTTTCGCCATCTGCCTATCTTTGCAGCCCCGGCGAACGAGCGGTTCGGCGGCAAATGCCTCTTTAGCTCAGCTGGTAGAGCAGCTCATTCGTAATGAGCAGGTCGTTGGTTCGAGTCCAATAAGAGGCTCATACTTTTAAGAAAAAGGGTCATGTAGTCTGCTAAGGCAGATTATATGACCCTTTTTCTTATTTCCGCCTGCTACAAGGCCGGGTGATGCGCTGCCTCGGGTGCACTGCTGGCAGCCGTACGCAGCAACCCGTAGCCTACCAGCCCCGATATCAGCGAAGCGACCAGAATGGCCAATTTGGCTACCGGCTCCGTCGCCGAATGCTCGCCCAGCGCCAACAAGGTGATAAACAAGGACATGGTGAAGCCAATGCCACCCAGCGCCCCGGCTCCCCACAGTTGCTGCCACGTGACCCCGGACGGCAGCGTGGCCCAGCCCAGCCGCACCACGCCCCAGGCCATTGCCCCGATGCCTAGCGGCTTGCCCACCACCAAGCCCACCATAATACCCAGCCCGAGCGGCGAAAACAGCTCGCCAAACACCGAGGAATCAATTACCAGGCTGGTATTGGCGAAGGCAAACAGCGGCACAATCCCGAAAGCCACCACCGAGTGCAGCCGCTGCTCCAGCTTCTGTGCCGGCGAGCTGATAGTATCGGAAAGGTGCTCCAGCTCTTCGCTGATGGTGCGCGGGTCGGCATCGGCGCCGTGGGCCTCGTCATCGAGGAAGCGCAGACGCGCCTCCAGCAGCCGCAGCAGCACGGGCCGCTCGTGGTTGATGCGCGCCGGTATGGCTACCGCTAGCAGCACCCCAGCCAGCGTAGCATGCACCCCCGATTCCAGCATGAAATACCAAAGAAGCAGGCCCAGCGGCATATACAGAAACAAACTGGTGGCTCCCAGCGCGTTCAGGGCCAGCAGCGCGGCCCAGGTGCCCAAGGCCAGATAAAGAAAGTGCAGATGCAGCTCCTGCGTGTAGAAGCCGGCAATGACGAGGACGGCCCCCAGGTCATCGACGATGGCCAGCGCGGTGAGGAAAACCTTGATTCCTAGCGGCACTCGTGGCCCCAGCACCTGCAGCACGGCCAGGGAAAAGGCAATGTCGGTGGCCATGGGGATGCCCCAGCCGCCCGCCGTAGTGGTGCCCCGGTTGAAAAAGTAATACAGCAGCGCCGGCAGCAACATCCCCCCCAGCGCGCCGGCCATGGGCAACACCGCGTGGCGCACCGTCGAAAGTTCGCCTTCCATCACCTCACGCTTTATTTCCAGGCCTACGATCAGGAAAAACACGGTCATCAGGCCATCGTCAATCCAGTGCAGCAGACTTTTATCGAGCACAACGCTGGCAAAGGCAATGCGCAGGTGCTCATCCCACAGGGCCGGAAAGTAGCGCGCCGGGCCCCAGGAAGTATTGGCCAGCACCAGCGCCAGCACGGCGCTCAACATCAGCACGATGCCACCGGCGGCCTCTCGGCGAAAAAACTCGGAAAAGGGACGCACCAAAGGGCGAATGAGGCGGGCAACAGCCATAGGGAAAAAGCTAAATAAAACTCGACCGGGGCTCTGGCCGAAAATGGAAGCAGGCGCTTTTACCGCCCGGTCCGGGCACTGGCGGCTTTGCCCGGCACCCGCAAGCGACAAGGCCGTTACCGAAGTGGGCTTCGTTTGCCAAAGCGGTAGTAAGGTAGCGCATGCAGGCTGAATTGGCCGGTTCTCTGCCTACGAAGCTGTTTGAGTTAGTTTGGGCAACCTCTAGAAAGTCCTGCTGAGCCTGTCGAAGTATCTCTACCACGCCGTTTGGTTAGCATGGCAACGAAGCGGTAATGATGCTTCGACAAGCTCAGCAGGAGGTTCGTGATTAATTCAAATAGCTTCTAAAAACCTTTCAAGAAACGGGAGCCCGCCGAGGCTGCTCAATGCAGCGCCCTGGAGCCTTATGACCAAAGCCGTACCTTGCGGCCTGGTTTATTTTCCTGGCTCTATGCGTATTTCTTTCCCCAGCTTGCTGGTTGCTCTGCTACTTCAGCTGGCTCCGCTCAGTCCGGCAGCGGCGCAGGTGGCGGCCCCCACCGATACCACTCATAAATACCAGACCCCGGCGGGACCGGTAGCGCCCAAGCCCTGGTACAAGGGCAAGCTGGTGCGGGCCAGCGTCGTGCCGGCTCTGCTGATCGGCTATGGAGCCTATACGTTTGATGGCGGCGGTTTCTATACCAATCAGAACGCTAACCGCGACATTCACCGCCTGTTTCCCACCTACCGCACCAAGCTGGACAACCTGCTGATTTTCGCGCCTTATTTTGAGCTGGGAGCTGTGGCGCTGGCGGGCGTCGAATCGCGCAACGACCGGCTGAACATTGGCTTGGTCATTCTGAAAAGCGAGGCGCTGATGCTGACCTCCGTATTCGCCATCAAGCACCTGACCCGCGAAACCCGTCCCGACGGCTCCGATAATCTCTCGTTTCCGTCGGGCCATACGGCGCAGGCGTTTCTGGCCGCCAGCATCGTGCACACAGAATTCAAAGACAAGAGTCAGTGGTACGGCATCGGCGCCTACACCATTGCCGGCAGCGTAGCCGCCCTGCGCATGATCAACACCAAGCACTGGCAGAGCGACGTGGTGGCCGGCGCGGGCATCGGCATCCTGTCGGCACACCTAGCCTACCTTTCGCACCGCAACCGCTGGGGCCGCAAGCCGCGTCTGCTCGATGGCACCAGCCTGGCCCCAACGTGGCAGCCCGGCGCGGGCGGTGGGCCGGGGCTCATCTTCACCTGGCGCCCCACCCGATAGCAAGCGACTAGCACGTGATGCCGAAGCTGGTTTAGATGATTTCCCAAACCGCTTCCATTACAAAAAAGGCCGGCTGCACTGGGCAGTCGGCCTTTTTTGCCTTTCTATCTGGGTTAAAACGCTACGGCCTACAGGTCGCTGCTGTAGTCGTCTTCGCCGAAGCCCGACGTTTTATCGGGGCGGGTGCTGCCGCTGCGGTAGCCGGAATCGGTGCCGGAGCTGCGGTAGTCGGTCACCGATTTGCCGGATTTGCTATCCGACGTGCCCCGTGCGGCCGAGTCGCCATAAGGGTTCTGGAACTTCTGGTCGGTGGTAGCTGCGGTGCCCGAGCCATAAGAGCCATACGAATGGCTGCGGTAGTCGGTAGCGGCCGAGCGGTAATCCGTGTTGGAGCGGTACTTCGATTTGGTGCTGCTCGGCTCCTTCGACTTCGAGCGCAAAGCCAGCCAGCTCAAACCGCTGACCAGCAGCGCCCCGCCTACCACTTTCTGGGTGGGGCTGAGCTTGTTGATCTGGTCCAGGGCTTTAGTGCCCAAATCTTTCACCGACTGCGGCAGCTGGTTGCTGCTTTCCAGCCAGGAAGATACGTTCATCCAGGATTGGGGCTGCCGGCCGTCAGCCTCTTTGGCCGAATCTGAGGAAGTACGGCTTTCCATGGTGTTGCGAGCCGACTGATCCTGGCTTGGGGTGCCGGGGCGCGTTGAAGCCTCGGGAGAAGTAGTGCGGGTAGCATCCTGCGAGCCAGTTGAAGCAGCCGACGATGTTTTGCTGCGGTCCGACTGGCTTTGCGAGGCGGAAGTAGCGGCCTGCGGAGTAGGGTTAGCAGCCGTCGATTTGTTAGTACCAGTAGATTGCGAAGAAGAGGCTCCGGGAGTGGGCTGATTTGGCTTGTTTTCCATGGCAAATACGTGGTTGTAAGTACGAAAGAACTCCGCGGCAGCTCTGCCGGGTGTCTCCCCTATTCGTAAAGCAGCCGGCTGGGGTTACAAATTGGTTCGGGTTTTTGTGCAACCCGTCCGCAAAATTTTCTACTGCTGCCCGGTAGGGTAGCGCTGATTATTGAGCCGGATTCTCGGCAATGCACACATTGGCGGCCAGCGGCTGGCCGCTTTACTGGGCTTTGGGCCGAGCGGCGTCATTAGCCGTAGCTGGGCGCTTAACTAAACCAGCGCTGAGCTTGTTGGCGGTCTACTTTCTGCCGTGCCGCCATCCCAGCCCAAAACAGGCAACGGCTTTTTTCAGCCCTTTTTGTTTCTCATGAGCAAGCGTTTTCAGGATAAAGTATGCCTCGTTACGGGGGGCACTTCCGGCATTGGCCGGGCCGTTGCCGGGCAGCTGGGCCGCGAGGGCGGGCGCGTGGCCGTGCTGGGCCGCAACGCGCCGGAGGGCCGCGAAGTGGTGCGGGAAATAGAAGCCGCGGGCGGCGAGGCCGTCTTCATCCGGACTGATGTGGGCAAGGACGCGCAGCTGCGCAATGCCGTGGACCGCATCCTGGCCCGGTGGCAGCGCATTGATGTGCTCATCAACGATGCGGCCATGATGACCTTCACCCCCATTCTCAAGCTCGACCCCAAAGAGTGGGACCAGTTGATGACGGTGAACGTGCGGGCGCTGTTCCGGCTGTGCCAGCTGTGCCTGCCGCACATGCAGGGCGGCAGCATCGTCACCATCAGCTCGGTGCACGCCCACCAGACTACGCCCAATGTGGTGCCCTATGCAGCCAGCAAGGGCGCAATGGAAGCCTTCGTGCGCGGCATCAGCCTCGAAATTCCCCACACCCAGGCCCGCATCAACGCCGTAGCGCCCGGTGCCGTGGATACGCCCATGCTCTGGGAAAACCCGAACGTGAAAAGCGGCAAGGAGGAAATAACCGGCCAAGTGGGCACCCCCGCCGAGTTGGCCGCCGCCATCTGCTTCCTGGCCTCGCCGGAAGCCAATTTCATCAACGGCACCACCCTAGTAGTAGACGGCGGCCGCCTGGCGGCGCTGTGAAGTGGTGAGATAGTGAGATAGTGAGATAGTGAGATGGTGAGATGGTGAGTTTGATGGTGAGTTTGCGCATCTGGCGCAAGTGGCGCAGTTAGCGCAAAACCGAACATCAAACTCACCATCTCACTATTTCACCATTTCACTATCTCACCGCCCCGGCGTGGGGTGGCGATTTTCTGGCGGGGGAAGTTGGCCGTTGGGGGCATAGAGGAGCGCGTCGCGCTCGGCGGCTTCGCGGGCGGCCACCTCGAAGGGAATATTGTAGTAGCCGTGCCGCACCCAGCCCAACAGGTAGCGCCACAGAAATCCGAAGCGGCCATACTGCTGAAACTGCCGGATGTGCTCCATCTCGTGGGCCACCCAGTGCGGGTCGCTCAAGAACTGCGCCCGCGTGGTGCCGCTCAGATGAATGCTGTTGCCCAGCACCATAGCCACGCTGCCGGCCTGCAGCTTGAGTCGGGCGAGGCGGGCGAGGGGCGAATTTTCGATAATGCGAGGCGGCTTCATGGACAGAAAAACGGGGTGCGCATATACGACACTATTTCGGCAGGGGTTGCAAGCTCAACCTTAAATTTTCGATCAATTTATTTAACTATATAAAGAATATTGCCCGAAATCATGTCCGAAATTAGGACTCCTAACTTTTAAGTCCTTAGCTTTAACCTACGGCCGGGATAGAAACCTTCTCTTTTCGGCCGGAAGCGCGGCTAAATCGACCGCTTTTTTTCGCCCCCAGGTTACGCCCAACCTATCGAGTAAAACAGTACGCTCCGGCCCTCCGGCCGCCCCCGGAAACCGATTTTGCCATCTAACGACGGACAATGAAAAACAGTCTTCTGTATTGCCTCGCTGCCTCCTCGCTGGCCCTTTCCTTTTTCTTTGAGCATACCCCTGCTTCGTCCTCCGCTTCGCAAAGCGTGGCTCCCGTAGCCGCCGAAGCCTCTTTCCTCTCCGCCTTCAGCAGCAACGGCGACGACGACAAGCCCGCCACCACCCGCGATTCGCTCGCCTACCATTACTACTCCCAGACGCTGGGCCTCAAGCTAGCCTTCAACGAGGATCAGAACCTGCTCCGCACCGTGACCGAGTGGATCGGTACCCCTTATAGCTACGGCAACAACTCCAAAAAGGGCACCGACTGCTCCGGTTTCGTGACTCGCGTATTTAAGGAAGTATACGGCGTAACGCTGCAGCGCAGCTCGCGCTCTATGTTTCAGAACGTGAAGCACGTAGCCAAAACCGAGATGCACAGCGGCGACCTGGTCTTCTTTCGCCGCGGCCCCGGCCAGCCCATCTACCACGTGGGCATCTATCTGCAGGATGGCAAGTTTGCCCACTCGGCCTGCAATGGCGGCGTGATGGTCAGCTCGCTGAACCAGCCTTACTACCAGCGCAACTTCTACGCCGCCGGCCGCGTTGAAACCAACTAACCGGCCGCCAACCGTTGCCCAGAACACGCCTCATTCATCCGAATGGGGCTTTTTTTTGGCCTGACGGGGCCGAAGCATAGCATAAAACCTATTTTTAGCCGAGACAGTATAGCAGAGGCAGCCAGCGGCCTTATCTTGGGGCGCGCGGGCCGATTTTCTCAACTCTCTCCCTCCTCATGGATACTCAGAACCCCAAAGGTGAAAACGTAGCCTCCTCGGCTATTTTCAAAAAGTTTCTCGGCAAGGCCGAAGAATACATCAAGAAGCCGACGCGCCTGAAGCAGCTGCTGACCGATGCCTACCAGAAGGCCAGCGACAAGAAAGACGTAGGCAGCCTGGCCCACGAGGCCTGGGAAACCATGCAGACGCTGTTTCGCCTGATTCGCTCGTCGGCTTCGGGTGAGTATGCCGGGCTGCCCACGCCGACTATTGTGGCGGCCGTGGCCGTGGTTATTTACTTTCTGAGCCCCATCGACCTGATTCCGGACTTCATTCCGGTGCTGGGCCTGCTCGATGACATTGCGCTGGTAGCCTGGTTTTCCTCTACGGTGAAAGATGAGCTGGAGAAATTTACGGAATGGGAGAAAACCCACGTGAGCGTGGTGAGCAACCCCGACCACACGGCCACGGAAGCCACGTTTGCCTCCATGACCGACCAGAGCGCCAAAACCACCTCCCCCGCCGCTACCAGTCCCATAGCAGCCGCCAAGGCCACGGAAACCACCGAATCGGCGAAGCACGGAGCCACCACGGACCTGCATTCGGCCCCAAAGAAGCCTTCGGATACGGATTCCGGCATTTCCTCGCCCGATAGCAGCAACCCGAACCCCAGCCGCACCGGCCCCACCGATCCGGCCCCCAAAACCGACGTAGCGCCCCACGCCGATGTGGCCGCCAACACCACCGACAGCAGCCGCACCCGCCACGACGGCGCAGCCGATACCGGCGGCAACGTGCGGTAGCATCCGGCTTTCGTAAGACATAAAAAAAGGCCCGCAACTGAAGTTGCGGGCCTTTTTTTATGCCTGTGGCTAAGTATGCACGGAGACTAAGCGGCGCGGTTGTGCTCCAGCTCGGGCGTGTGCGAGGAAACGTAGTTCACGAAATCTCCCACCGTGCTCAGGGGCACTTCGTCGGGGATGGTGATGTGAAAGCTGCGCTCCAACTCCAGGATAATATCCACTACATCAAGCGTATCGAAGCCCAGCTCACGGCTCAGGCTGCTGCCGGCACGCAGGCGCGCCGGCTTGATGGCCTTGCGCTTGCTGATGATGCGCACTACTTGTTGTGCGATGGATTTAGGGGCGGAAGTCGTTGAGGAAATCATGCAAGGGAACGACAGAATGAGGGTAAAATTGCGGCGCGGGGCCGGACGGCAGCCAGCTTTCCGTGCCCGTTCGGGCAGATGAGCCTGAAGTTGGCACGAAGGGTTGCAAGCCGCCAGAAAAAATTATAGTTCGGCGAAAACCGGCGGCGTGGCAGCTTGCTGCTCCTCATAGTCGGCAGACTGCTGACCGGGAGCATCGGCGGGCACGCCCGTGATCCGCTCGCGCACCAGCTCGTTGATCAGGTACATCACCGGTACCACCACGAGGGTGATGAGCGTAGCAAAAGCCAGACCGAAAATGATGGTCCAGGCCAGCGGGCCCCAGAATACCACCGACTCGCCCCCGACGAAGAAGTTCGGGTTGAAGCTCTCGAACAGAGTGTAGAAGTCGATATTCAGGCCAATGGCCAGCGGAATCAGACCCAGGATGGCGGCCGTGGCGGTCAGAATCACGGGGTTGAGGCGGGTGCGGCCGGCCTGCACGAGGGCCTCGCGCAATGGCACGCCCTGGGCGCGGAGCATGTCGGTGAATTCGACCAAGAGAATACCATTTTTCACCACGATACCCGCTAGGGCCACTACCCCCACGCCGGTCATCACGATGCTGATTTTCATGCCCGTAGCGGCCAGGCCGAGGCACACGCCCGTCACGGAGAAGACGATTTCGGTGAGGATGATGATGGTCTTGCTCACCGAATTGAACTGCGTAACCAGGATCATGAAGATGAGGCCGATGCTGAGCAGGCCGGCCACGCCCAGGAAATCCTGGGTTTCCTTCTGGTCTTCACTGGCTCCGCCCATGCGCACGGTGTAGCCGGGCGGCGTAGGATAGGCCTGCAGGGCCTGGTCGATCTGGGCCACTACGTCGGGGGCGGTGTAGCCGCCGAGCACGTTGGAGGAAACGGTGATGATCTTTTTGAGGTCTTTGCGCTTGATGCCGCCGTAGGTATTGCTGTATTCAACACCGGCTACGGAGGAAATAGGCACCTGCCGCATCTGGCCGGTGGCATCGCGGAAGGTGAGGCGCGAGTTCAGGATGGCGTCCACGTCGTCGCGGTAAGGCTTGGCGTAGCGCACCTGAATGGGGTACTCGTCGTCGGGGGTTTTGAACTTGCTGGCTTCCGAGCCGAAGATGGCCGTGCGTACTTCCATGCCGATCTGGGCCGTGCTCAGGCCCTCGCGGTTGGCCCGCTGCCGGTCGATGTTCACGGCAATTTCGGGGTTGCGGTCTACCAGGTTGGAGCGCAGATCCTCGATGCCGGCAATATTGAGCGAATCGACGTAGCGCTCCACTTTCTTGGAGAGCTTGGCCAGCTGCTGGTAGTCGTCGCCGCTTACCTCGATGGCCACGGCCTTGCCCTGGGGCGGGCCGTTCTGCTCCTGATCCACGGCCACTTCGGCGCCCGGAATGCCTTTCACCGCCTCGCGGATCTTATCCTTATAGGTACTCGTCACCGGGCCGGTCCGCTCGCTGAATTCCTTGAACGCCACCGACACCTTGCCCAGGTGGCTCTGCGCCGTGCGGGCCGCGTCCTGCGGGTCGTCGGCGCCGATGCCCACGTTGGCGATGATGGACTCCACGTCGGGGTTGTTGGTGCCGATAACCTTGTTGATGCGCTGCTCCAGCACGCGGGTCAGCGAATCGGTGATGGCCACCTTGGTGCCCACCGGCATGCGCAGGTAGGTGTAGATGAACTTGGGGTCGCCCTGGGGGAAGAATTCGACCTGGGGCTTGCGGATGGCCACGGCCACGAAGCCGAAGATCAGCAGGGCAAACATGCCCGTCATGATGCCCAATTGCCGCCACTTGGTGCCGTGCACGGCCCAGCCCACCAGGCGGGCGTAGGCATTCTGGAAGCGCGGCAGCACCTTGGTCTGGAAGCCGGCAATGAGGCGGTAGAGCACGAACTGGTCGAGCGTGGCAAACAGAGCCAGGAACATAAACAGATTGCCCACGAACATCGAACCCGATACGTAGCCCAGGACCGCTATGCCCAGCAGAATCAACAGCACGCGGCGGAAACCGGCGGTCCAGCGCGGCTTGCGCAGCTCCTCGGGGCTGTTGTGGGCCTCGCGCTCCATGAAGCTCACGGCAAACACCGGGTTGATGATGAACGCCACCACCAATGACGACAACAGCGTGACAATGAGCGTAATGGGCAGGTAGAACATGAATTCGCCGATGATGCCCGGCCAGAACGCCAGCGGAATAAACGGCGCTACCGTAGTCAGCGTGCCGGCCAGCACGGGCACGAACACCTCGCCGGCCGCGAATTTGGCGGCCTGGGCCGTGCTCAACTCGGGGTGGTCGTGCAGGATGCGGTGGGTGTTTTCAATCACCACAATGGCGTCATCGACCACGATGCCTAGGGCCAGCAGGAAGCTGAACAGCACAATCATGTTCAGTGAGAAGCCCAGCGTGGGCATGCACAGGAACGCCAGGAACATCGACAGCGGCACCGAAAGCGCCACAAACAGCGCGTTGGTGGTGCCCATGAAGAACATCAGAATCAGCGTCACCAGGATGAAGCCGATGACGATGGTGTTGATCAGGTCGTGGAGCGTGACGCGGGTATCGTTGCTGGTGTCGCCGGTAAGGGTGATTTTCAGCTCGCTGGGCAGCGTGACTTTGCTGGTTTTTACGATTTCCTGAATCTTGTCGGAGGCATCAATCAGGTTTTCGCCCGAGCGCTTGATGACGTTCAGGGCAATGGCGGGCTTGCCGTCGAGGCGGGCGTAGGATTCGCGGTCCTTGAAGCCGTCCGTAACGGTAGCCACGTCGCCGAGGCGGATGCTGGCCCCGTTCATGTTCTTGAGCTGGATGTCGGCAATGTCGGTGGCCTTGGCGTACTGGCCGGCCACGCGCACGGCGCGCTTCTGGCTGCCCACCTCTACCGAGCCGCCCGAAATGGTCAGGTTTTCGCTCTGAATGGCGCGGCTCACATCGGTGAAGTTCACACGGGCGGCCTGCATCTTATACAGGTCCACGTCCACGTTCACCTGCTGATCCAGGGCCCCCACGATATCCACGCGGCTGATTTCGGGCAAGGCCTCAATCTTGTCCTGGAAGTCGTCGGCGAACTTTTTGAGCTGGGTGGTGGAGAGGTTGCCCGACAGGTTGATGGTCATGATGGGGAACTCCGAGAAGCTCACTTCCTGCACGCTGGGCGGCGTGGGTAGGTCGTTGGGCAGCTCGTTGCGGGCCTTGTCCACGGCATCCTTCACCAGCTGCTTGGCATACTGCACCTGCACATTGGTGTTGAACTCCACGTCGATAACGGAGTAGTCCTGGTTGGAGGTGGAGTTGATTTTCTTCACCCCGTTCACGCTTTTCAGCTCCTTTTCGATCTGGCGCGTGACCAAGTTCTCCATGTCGGCCGGCGAAATACCCGGATAGATGGTGGCCACGATGATGCGCGGCACCACGATATCGGGGAAGTTCTCCTTCTGGAGCTTCACGTATGTGAACAGCCCCGCGATGGTGATAATCAGCGTGAGGATGTAAATGCTGGTCTTGTTATCGATGGACCAGCTGGTGGGCTTGAATTCTTTTTCGACGTCCTGCATGTTTTTTTCGAGCTACAAGCTGTAAGCGGCAAGCTTCAAGCTTTAGTGGACGAGTATTATTTGGCGTTTTGGTACGATGCGTCGGGCATGGTGAAAGCCGGTATCAGGCTATCCGCCGAGCCGGCGCAGAAAGCTTTGCAACATCATTTGTTCTTCCCGGACCAAGCCAAGTGCTGGCTCCGCTGCCGGCGGGGAGGACAAACCAACCCGGACAGTAATCAACAACTGGGTTTCAACTTCAAAGGCTGACCCCAGCGCTATTTCTATGAAACGCTTGTAGTCCTTCTCGCTTCCCCGGCTACTGCCTTCGGCAATGTTTGATGGAATCGAAGTTGCGGCCCGCGTAAGCTGACTGCGTAGCCCAAACCGTTCCTCAGCGGGGAAGCTGGCGACAAGCAGATATACCTGCTCCACCAAGTCCATGCCCTTCTGCCAAATCAATAGCTGCTGATAGTTGCGCATTTTATTGAACTGTAAGCTTTTCTTAGCTGCAACTGTAAGCTTCAAGCCGCAAGCTTTTCGTTATGACTCACTAAAGCTTATAAAAGCTTGCGGCTTGAAGCTTACAGCTTGCAGCTCAAAGACTAACCACCTGCCCCTCGTTCAGATTCTGATAGCCGGCCGAAATCACTTGGTCGTCGGCTTTCAGGCCCTGGGTGATTTCCACGCGGCCGTTGTAGGTGTTGCCGGTTTGGATGACGCGCTTGGCGGCTACTTTCTGGCCGCCCTTCTGCTCCACCACCAGCACGTAGGAGTTCTGCTCGTCCTTCTGCACCAGGTCCACGGGCAGCACAGTGGCATTCTGGCGGTCGTAGTTGAGGATGCGCACGGTGGCCACCATGTTGGGGCTGAGCTGCACGGCTTTGCTGCCGCTCAGACGCAGCTCGGCGGTGAAGGTGCGGCTGGCCTGGTTGATGGTGCGGCTCACGGTGCGCACCGTGGCCGGCATTTCCTGGTCGCTCAGGTCCGGAATGGTTACCAGGGCCTGGTCGCCGGCCTTGATGCGGGCGGCGTAGGCTTCAGAGATGTCGGCCAGGATTTTGCCGCCCGAGCCGCCGGTAAGGCGCACCACCGGCGAGCCAGGAGCCGCCACCTCGCCCTGCTTCGGCAGCACCTCATCCACCACCCCGCTGAAGGGAGCCACCACGCTGTATAGCTCACGCTGGCGGTTCAGGGTGGAGAGGTTGCGGCGCAGCGCGTCGTAGTTGTTTTTGGCCTGCAGGTACTGAATCTCGGTGCCGATCTGCTGTTTCCAAAGGCGCTCCTGCTTCTCGTATACCACGCGGGTCAGGTCGAGGCGGGTGCGCAGCTCGGCAATGCTGGCATCTAGGATGCTGGCATCGATGGTAGCCAGCACCTGGCCCTTGCGTACCCGGTCGCCGCGCTGCACCCGAATGCTGGTGAGCGTGCCGGCCGAGCGGGCCGACACCGTGGCGCTCTGGTCGAAATCGACGCGGCCCTGCACTTCGAGGTAGCTCCTGAAGCTCTCGGGCGCTACTTTAATAACTGACACGGCTACGGCTTTGGCCGCGGCGGCAGCGGCCGCCGCCTCGGCGGTAGCCGGACCGGCTTTGGCCTCCAGCTCGGCAATTTTGGCCTGGTTGGCGGCCTGTTCGGCCTTTAGTTCGGCCAGCTCGGCCTTGGGGTCTTTTTCCGAGCCGCAAGCGGCCAGCTGCAAGCTGCAGGCGGCCAGTAAGCCGAAAGCCAGCGTGCGGGAAGAGAGTCGGGAAGGAGCGTATTTCATTGGGAGAAGCTTGGAGTTAGGAGGCAGGAGCTAGGAGCTAGGAGCTAGAAGCTGGGAGTTAGGAGGCAGGAGGTAAGGCCCGATGCTTGAATGAACAGCACTTCTATCTCCTAGCTTCCAGCTCCTAGCTCCTCATTTAGTGGCCTTATTGTACAGTTCGCCGGTGGCTTTGTCGCGGTCTACTTTGGCTACCAGCACGTCATAGATGGCACCGTAGTAGTTGGTCTGGGCGGCGCGCAGCTCGGTTTCGGCCGATACTACTTCTAGGTTCGAGCCTACGCCCTCCTGAAACTTGATGCGCGACACGCGGGCCACGTCGGCGGCCAGGGCCAGGTTTTCCTTCTGATTATCGAGCACGTCGAGGGCATTTACCAGGCTGGCCCGGCTCTGGGCATCCTGCAAATCGATGCTCTGGCGCAGGGTTTCGAAGCCCCGCTCCACGGTTTGCTGCGCAATGCGGGCCTGCTGCACCTGGTAGCGGCGGCGGAAGCCATCGAACACCGGCACCTGCAGGCTCAGGCCCACGTTGCCGAAGCCAAACCAGTTCTGGTTGGCGAAGCCGGCGCTGTTGCGCGAGTCGGGCCCGCGGAAAGCGAACAGCTCGCCAAACCGGTTGCTGGAGCCCGAAAAGCCGTAGGCCGCCGTAGCCAGCAGGCGCGGATACGCCCCGGCGCGGCGGTTGGCCAGGTCGAGGCCGGCCAAAGCCTGCTGGGTTTCGAGGGTGCTGAACTCGATGCGGTTGTTGTAGTTAAAGGCGGCCGCCGACTGACCGGTACGCCCGCCGCTGAAGGCCGCCTGCTGATCCTGGCGGCTCTGCTCGGGGCTCACGCCGGCCGGAGCCGGCACCGTAGGCACGGCCCCCAGGCCCGAAACGCCGCCCCCGGTAGTGGCGCTGCCCACGCCCAAACGCTGGCGCAGAGCCCCAGCGTCAATCACGGCCGCGTCTAGCGCGTCGGTTAGCTCTACTTGCTGCTCCTGGGGCAGGCCCATCTGAAACTTGAGCAAAGCCACGCTCAGCTCGGTGAGGCGCTGAGCCTTTTGCTGCTCCACCACCAGATTGTTGCGCTGCACGCGCAGGCGGTCCACGTCGAGCTTTTCGGCGAAGCCGGCCTTGAACACGGCATCGGTCTGGTAGAGCACCGTATCGAGGCGCTGCACGTTGCGGGCCAGCAGCTGCAGCCGCTCACGGGCCACCAGCGTGCTGTAGTAAGCCTTGCTGACCTGCTCCACCACCTCAATTTCGGCCTGCTGGGTTTGCTTCTGGGCCAGGCTCTCATACACCTTAGCGGCCTTCAGCCCAATCAGATACGAGCCATCGAACAGCAGCTGCGACACGGAGGCCGCGGCGTTGCCGGCGTACTGCAGGCCGAAGGCAAACGGCTGCGGCGGCAGGGCCAACGACTGCGTGGTGAGCACCTGCCGCTCGCCGGCGGTGGCGGCATTCACATCCGAGGAGGTGAGTACCGTTTGCTGCACCGGGAAGCTTACCAGGCTCTGCTGGAGCTTGAAGTTGTCGGCCAGGTTGGCGGCCACGTTCACCTGCGGGAAGCCCGCCGACTTGATTTCGCCCACCCGGGCGCGGGCCGTCTGCTCGCCCAGGCGGGTGGCCAGCAGCGTGGGCTTGTTCTTCACGGCGTAGTCGACGGCCTGCTGCAGGCTCAGCGGCATGAGGCCGCCGATGGCGGCCTGGCCGGCCAGCGCGGGACGGCCGGCCGGCGACAGGGTGGCCGGCGTCGTCGTCTGCGCCAGCGCGGCCCCGGCGGGGGCCAGCAGGCCCGGTGCGGCGGCCAGCAGCAAAACGCGGAGTGTGTTCTTCATATAACGAGGGAAGCTGGTGTAGTCGGGGTTGGGGAGGGAGCCGGGGCGGCGCTTATTCTTCTTCGGTCACGTGGCGGAACGCGTTGATCAGCTTGTGGCCTTTAAGCGTGGCCACGCCCAGCATGAAGTGCTCCAGCGTGACCAGCGCCACGCGCTGCGGATCAAACTGTCGGGGCGAAAAAACGGTGGGGTTGAAGGCCAGCTCGATTTCGGCCAGGCGCAGGCGGGCCAGCACGTCCACGTCGAGGTCGGCGCGGTAGAGGCCCTCGGCCATACCCCGGCGCAGGTTGTCCACTATCTGGTCGAGGATGAACTCATTTTTGTGCTCAAGCCACAGCTGCCAGGTGGCGGGGTGGTACTTCTGCAGGTCGTGGAAGATGCTGGGGTGGATATCGGCGAACTGGCTTTTCATCCAGCTCATCATCTTCACCAGCTCCGCCACCGCCGACTCCGACTGCCCGGCCATGGTTTCGCAGTCGCCCTGGGTCTGGGCCAGGTGCTGCTGCATCACGCCGTGCACAATCTGGTCTTTGTTCTCAAACCATTTGTAGAGCGTCTTTTTGGAGATGCCCAGCTGCGTGGCAATGTCGTCCATCGACACGCTCCGAATGCCATTGCGGCCAAAAAGCCCCAGCGCTGCCTGCAGAATCCGATCCTTGATTTCCATAACCGGGGCCAAAGGTACAACGGAAACTTTTAATGACTCCAAAGTTTCCATTAAATTTTTACTATCGAAAGAGGGGCCCAGATGCGACGCTGTGAGGGCTGACGGATTTGGCCGGGCAATATTTTAGCGGAGGTGCTTTTTTTTCGGCGGGCGGCGGGCGAACTGGCGGAAGTCTGAAATGGAGCGCAGCGCAATGGGACTTCCGCCAGGCCAGTGCCGGCGGTTCGTTGTACCTTGGCGGCTGGTATTATCTGCTCCACTTTTCTTCCCTGTTCGTATGAAAATCCGCGTTGGCTTCGGCTACGACGTGCATCAGCTCCGCGAGGGCCTACCGTTTTGGCTCGGCGGCATTCAGGTTCCGCACACCCACGGCGCGCTCGGCCACTCCGATGCCGACGTGCTCATTCACGTCATCTGCGACGCGCTGCTGGGCGCGGCCAACCTGCGCGACATCGGCTTCCACTTCCCCGACACCGACCCGCAATACAAGGGCATCGACTCGAAAAAGCTGCTGGCCGGCGTGATGCGTCTGCTGCGCGAAAAGGGCTACGAGGTGGGCAACATCGACTCGACCATCTGCCTGGAAGCGCCCAAGGTGAACCCCCACATTGCCGAGATGCAGCGGGTGCTGGCCGAGGTGATGGGCATTGCGGCCGAAGACATTTCCATCAAGGCCACCACCACCGAGAAGCTGGGCTTCGTAGGCCAGCGCGAGGGCGTGGCGGCGTATGCCACGGTGCTCATCGTGCAGGGCTAACGGCGCGGGCTAATGCAGCTTTCGGCGCGGCCGGTGTCTTTCATTTCATTCGTCCCTTTACACTTTCCGTTCATGTTCAAGCAGAAACACCCGTTTTACGCGCTGCTGCTGGCCGCTTGCTGCGCCACTTCCGCCGTGGCCCAGCAGGTGCCCGAAAAGAGCAAAATCAAGGTGAAGCGCGGCAAAGCCGAGAAGACCGCGCCGGCCCCCGTGGCCGCGCCGCTGCCCACCCGCCAGCCGCCCATCGAGACGGATATGGCGGCCGAATACGGCGCTACCATCACCCAGGACGACCTGCGCCGCCACCTCACCATCTTGGCTTCGGATGCCTACGAGGGCCGCGAAACCGGCGAGAAAGGCCAGAAAATGGCCGCCGACTACCTAGCCAAGGAGTTTGCCGCCCTCGACCTGACCGGCCCGGTGAAAAACTCCGACAACCCTTTCGTGCAGCACTTTAGCATGGAGCGCAGCACCTGGGCCGAGGGCGCGACACTGAAAGTGGCCGGCCAGACCTATAAGTGGCTGGCTGATTTCTACGGCATGGGCAGCTCGCCCTTCCAGACGGAAGCCACGGTGAAGCCCGTGTTTCTGGGCTACGGCATCGAGCAGGACGGCTACTCCGACTACGCCGGCAAGGACGTGAAGGGCAAGGACGTTATCATTTTGCTTGGCGAGCCGACCACGACCGAGGGCAAGGCCCTGCTGAGCGCCGATGGCAAAGCCACTAAATGGGGCACCGATTTCCGGGCCAAAGCCGTGAAGGCGGCCGAGAAGGGCGTGCGCAGCGTGTTTTTCGTGAACCCCGATCCGCAGAGCAACTTCGAGAAGATGGCGGCCCGCATGGCTCCTTATCTCAGCCGGCCCAGCATGCGCTTCCTGGATAGCAAAGACGCCGGCCGCTCATCGTTTTTCGTGTCGGCGGCGGTGGGCTACAAGCTGCTGGGCACCACGGCCGCGGCCCTGAGCAAGTATCAGGCAACGGTGGCGAAGGCCGGTAAGCCGGTGGTGGCCCCGTTCAAGCCGGCGGCTATCACCATCAAAGCCCCGAAAAAGAAGGAAGAATTCACTACCGAAAACGTGATGGGCTTTCTGGAAGGCTCCGACAAGCGCGACGAGGTGCTGGTCATTTCGGCCCACTACGACCACATCGGCATCACCAACGGCGAGGTGAACAACGGGGCCGACGACGACGGCTCGGGTACGGTGTCGGTGCTGGAGCTGGCCCAGGCTTTCGCCAAAGCCAAGCGCGAAGGCCACGGCCCGCGCCGCAGCATCCTGTTTCTGACCGTGACGGGCGAGGAAAAGGGCCTGCTGGGCTCCGAATACTACACCGACCACCCCGTGCTGCCGCTCGAAAACACCATCGCCGACCTGAACATCGACATGGTGGGCCGCACCGATAAGGAGCACGAAGGCAAGCCCGACTACGTGTACGTCATCGGCTCCGACAAGCTCTCTTCGGAACTGCACGCCATCAATGAGGAGGCCAATAAGAAGTACACCAACATCGACCTCGACTACAAATACAACGACCCCGAGGACCCGAACCGCTTCTACTACCGCTCCGACCACTACAACTTCGCCAAGCACAAAATCCCGGTGGCGTTCTTCTTCAACGGCGTGCACGACGACTACCACGGCGCGGGCGACGAGGTGGAGAAAATCGAGTTCGGCAAAATGGAAAAGCGCGCCCGGCTGGTATTCCACACCGCCTGGGAGCTGGTCAACCGCGACACTCGCATCGTGGTAGACTCGAATAAGCCGTAAGGCGGAAGATTGGCGCAAGCCGAAATTCGATGGACAGCCAGCCTAAATCGCAAAGTAGCCGCAGCGCGGCGGCAGGTTTGTAGCAACCAATAAGCACAAAGAACAAAGCCGCGTAGCGGTGACAGAATTGCCCGAACGGATCTGTCACCGCTACGCGGCTTTGTTCTTTTTCTACTTCAATGCTACAAACCTGTCGCCGCGCTGCGGCTTGCTTGTTCAGAGCTGACTTGAATGCGCGACGCAAAGTTGGGCTAAGAGCCCAGGTCGGCTTCGCGCCTTTTGCTTTGCCGGCCGGGCAGCCCACTTTTTCGGCTGCTTTGCGTTAGACTACCTCGGCTGTGCCAAGCGCCCCGCTTGCCGCGGCCGTCTCCGTCCTCTGCGCTATGAAAAAACTGCTTCTGTATAGTCTGCTGGCTCTGGTGGGCGGCTCCACGGCCTGGGCCCAGGCCCCAATTGCCAAAGCCACGGCCCGGCCGGGCAGCAAGGCTACCGGGCTGCCCTCTCCCACCGCGCCGGCCGCCACCTACGCCGCCACTATCCGCCAGGCCGACCTGCGCGAGCACCTCACGGTACTGGCTTCGGATGACTTTCAGGGGCGCGAAACCGGGCAGGCCGGGCAGAAAAAGGCCGCCGCCTATCTGGCCCGGCAGCTGGCGGCGCTGGGCCTGCAGGGGCCGGTGAAGGGCAGCGCCGACGGCTATCTGCAAGCATTTGAGGTGCGGCGGGGCTTGAGCCAGGAGGGCGGCTACTTGGAGGTAGGCGGGCAGCGCTACACCTGGCTGCGCGACTTTTTCAGCTACGGCCCCATCCTCTCGCCCTTCCCCACCGAAACCGCCGGCCAGCCCGTTTTTGCCGGTTTCGGCATCGATCAGGCCAACTATTCCGACTATGCGGGCCTGGATGTGCGGGGCAAGGATGTGCTGGTGCTGATGGGCGAGCCCCAGGATGCCAAAGGCCGCAACCTGCTCACGGGCACCAAGCAGGAAGGCGACTGGGCTTCGGGAACCAAAAAAATAGCGCTGGCCAAACAAAAAGGGGCCCGCAGCATCTTCTTCCTCACTTTCGGCTCTACTGCCGAGTTTCAGGCCCAGGCCGCCCAGTTGGCCCCGGCCCTGCGCGAGCCAGCCTTTCTGCTGCCCGACCCCGGCCAGCCCGCCCCCGACGCCGACCAGGAAGAAACCCCGACGGGCATTGGCGTATACCTCGTCTCGCCGGAGCTGGGCCAGCGCCTGGCGGGCACTACTGAGGAAAATTTGCTCGGCTACGTGGCGGCCATCGGGAAGAAAAAGGGGCCGGTGCCGCTCAACTTTCAACCGCCCGGCTTCACGGTTCACTTGCCCCAGCAGCAGCAAACGCTGACCACCGAAAACGTGCTGGGCCTAGTGGAAGGCACCGACCGCAAGGACGAAGTGCTGGTGATTTCGGCTCACTACGACCACCTGGGCATGAAGCACGACACCATTTACAACGGGGCCGACGATGACGGCTCGGGCACCGCGGCGGTGCTGGAAATTGCGCAGGCCTTTGCCCAGGCCAAAAAGGAAGGCCACGGCCCGCGCCGCAGCGTGCTGTTTGTGCTGATGACGGGCGAAGAGGAAGGCTTGTTTGGCTCGGAATACTACACCGGCCACCCCGTGCTGCCGCTGGCCAATACGGTGGCCAATCTGAACATCGACATGGTGGGCCGCACCGATAAAGCCCACGCCGACAAGCCCGATTTCGTGTATGTGGTGGGCGACGACCGGCTTTCGTGGGAGCTGCACACCGTCAGCGAAGCGGCCAACGCGCAGCACGCCCACCTCGCCCTCGACTACGCCTACAACGCTGCCGACGACCCCGAGCAACTCTACTACCGCTCCGACCACTACAACTTCGCCCGCCGCGGCATCCCGGTTATCTTCTATACCAGCGGCCTGCACGCCGACTACCACAAGGCCACCGACGACGTGGACAAAATAGAATTTGGCCCGCTGGAAAAGCGCACCCGGCTGGTGTTTCATACCGCCTGGGAGCTGGCCAACCGCGACCAGCGCGTGGCCCTGGACGCGGCAAAGAACTAGGTGGCGCACCCGGAAAAATCATAAAGGCCGGAAAGTTGGACAATGCCCGGAAAAGCGGCGGCCGACTTTCCGGCCTTTATATTTGTTGGTATCTCGTGCTGCCAACCTGCTACTGCCATGACAACCAAAGCCGCCCAGTTCCTCGCCGATTCCGATTCCAAAGCCTTCGATCTGGAGCACCGGCGCAAGATCCGCTTCAACATTGGTAAGTACAACGCGGCCGTGCAAACCGGGCTGGGCTGGTACCACGACCACGAGCTGGCGCGGGAGCGGGCTTCGTATCTGAAAGCCAAGGTGATAAACCGGCTCGATGAGTACCTGCTGGAGTTTGAGCGCAACTTCACGGCCCGCGGCGGCAAGGTAATTTGGGCGCGGGATGCGCAGGAAGCCCTGGCGGAAATCGGCAAAATCATGCAGCGCAAGCACGCCCGCACGGTGGTGAAGGCCAAGAGCATGACCACCGAGGAAATCCACCTGAACGACTACCTGGGCAAAAACGGCATCGACTCCATCGAAACCGACCTGGGCGAGTTCATCGTGCAGCTGAACGGCGAGCGGCCCTACCACATCGTGACGCCGGCCATGCACCTGAGCAAGCAGGATATTGCCGCTATCTTCGTGAAGCACCTCGGCATCGAGCACACCGACGACGCGCAGAAGCTGGTGCTCACGGCCCGCCACCTGCTGCGCGGCAAATACACGGCGGCCGAAGTCGGCATCACCGGCGGCAACTTCCTGCTGGCCGACATCGGCGCTGTGGCCGTGACCGAAAACGAGGGCAACGCCCGCCTTTCGGCCACCTTCCCCAAAACCCACATTGCCATCGTGGGCATCGAAAAGCTCCTGCCCAGCATCCACGACCTGGATTTGTTCTGGCCGCTGCTCAGCACCAGCGGCACGGGCCAGCAGGTAACGGTATACAATACCATCTACACCGGTCCGCGCCAGCCGCTGGAAAAAGACGGCCCCGACGAGATGTACGTGGTGCTGCTCGACAACGGCCGCACCAACCTGCTAGCTCAGCCCGAGCAGCGCGAGGCCCTGCAGTGCATCCGGTGCGGGGCCTGCCTGAACGTGTGCCCGGTCTACAAAAACATTGGCGGCCACACCTACGAAACTACGTACTCTGGCCCCATCGGCTCCGTTATTTCGCCCCACCTGAGCGGGCTGGCCGAAAACAAGCACCTGAGCTACGCCTCGTCATTGTGCGGGGCCTGCACCTCGGTGTGCCCGGTCAAAATCAACATTCATAACCTGCTGCTCAAAAACCGTCAGCAGGCCGTGCGGGAGGGCTTTACGGACAAAGAGGAGCGCCGGGCCGTGGCGCTGTGGCTGTATGGCATGAAGCACCGCTGGGTGTGGGATATGGCCCCGGTAGCGGGCAAAAACTGGGTGCTGAGCCGCCTGCTGGGCGAAGTGGGCTGGAACAAGCGCCGCGACGCGCTGCAAACCGCGCCCAAGTCGTTTCGGCAGCTGTGGAAGGCGCGGGGTAACTAGCGTAAGCAGCTACAGATGCGCGACAGGCCACGACAGCCGCGCCGCGGCAATCTGGCAGCAAATTATTGGGCCGGCCCCGCCACAAAGCAGAGCTTTGCCGGCGCTTCTATGCCCTGCCTGTAATATGCCCACCACTGATCCTTCCGACGATGACTTGGCGCTGCTGCGCAAGTTCCGGCAGCTGGCCGGCCGGATACTGGCCGAGCCCGGCTTCAGTGTGGACGACGCGGCCGGGCTGCTGGGCATGAGCCCCCGCTCGCTGCATCGCAGGTTCAAAGAGCTGACTGGCCTGACGCCGGCCGCCTACCTGCGTGAGCATCGCCTGTATTGGGCCAAGGAGCTGCTGGAAACCGGGGCCGTACGCAGCGTGGAGGCAGCCGCGTTTGCCGTCGGCATCGAGGATGCGGCCTACTTCGCCCGCCTTTTCTACCGGCGCTACCGGCTGCGGGCCAGCGCCCTGCTGCGTCCCTGAATCCTCGCTGGGCTCTACTGAAATGGGCAGCCTGATTGGCAGGAATTTACTAGGCCTCTATATAGTACTATTTTATTTTTGCGGGATTTTCTGGCGGCTGGCCGCGCGGTAAAGGGCTGCTGCCACTGCTGTGAGACTCGCCGAAATGCTGGCCGGACTTGTTCCAGCCGGCATTTGTGGCTTTTAGAAAAGCTAGATTTTTCTTCTATGACTCCAAGATTTACCTCCCTCCTGGCCGGCTTGTGCGCTGCCTTACTGCCGCTGCTGGCAGCGGCCCAGGCCACCGTACAGAGCACCACGCCGGCCGCCAACGCCACGAACGTGAGCCGCGCGGCCACCGTGCAGCTCACGCTGAATGGCACCATCGCGCCGGGCACGATGAGCAACTTCCGGGTGTTCAGCGCCCAGCGCGGGGGCAAGCTGGCGGGCACCTACACCCGCGTGAACATCGGCAATCGCACGATGGTGTTCGACCCGACCACCGATTTTCAGGCCGGGGAGGTGGTGCAGGCCGTCATTCCGTCCTCGGTGCGCTCGGTGTTCGACCCGGCCGTGAAGCGGGCCTACCAGTTTACGACGGAGACGGCGGGCGGCGGCACCTTTAGCGCCACGGGCAGCAGTTACGCCACCAACGCCCAGCCCAACGACCTAGCCGTGGCCGACCTCGACGGCGACGGCGACCTGGATTTTGCCACCGCCGACGCCGGGTACGCCACGCTGTCCGTCTGGCTGAACAGCGGCACGGGCAGCTTCCCCACGGCCGCGCCGATACTGGTGGGCAGCCAGCCGCGGGCGGTGAAGGCCGCCGACGTAGATGCCGACGGTGACCTCGACCTGCTCGCCGCGCTGGCCAGCACCGGCCAGGTGCAGGTGATGCTCAACGATGGCACGGGCGCATTTACGTTTGGGTCGCTGGTGACGGTGGGCAGCGCGCCGAATGAGCTGGCTATCGGCGACTTCGATGCCGATGGCGACCTGGACTTTGCGGTGGCCAATGCCAACAGCACGTTTGTGAGCGTAGCGCTGAACACGGGCAGCGGCACGTTTGGCGCGGCGGCCAGCCCGGCGGTGGGGGCCAAGCCCTACGGCCTGGCCGTGGGCGACGTGGATAACGACGGGGACCTCGACTTGGTGACGTCCAACAACCTGAGCAACACGGCGACGGTGCTGCTCAACGACGACAACGGCACGTTTACCGCCGCCGCTTCCGTGGGCGTGGGCAACGGCCCCTGGCGGGTGGCGCTGGCCGACCTCGACGACGACCAGGACCTGGACGTGGTAACGGCCAACGCGACCGGCGGCAGCGTGAGCGTCCGCCTTAACGATGGCAGCGGCGCGTTTAGCGGTACCACGAATCTGGCCATTGGCGGCGCGCCCCAGCAGGTGGCCGTGGGCGACTTCGACGGCGACGCGGACCTGGACCTGGCCGTGGCGGACCAGACCAACAGCCGGGTGGCGCTGCGCCTCAACAACGGCAGCGGCAGCTTCAGCGGCAGCGCCACGGTGGCCGTGGATGCCTCGCCCACCGCCGTGGCCCTGGCCGACGTGAGCGGCGACGGTGCCCTTGACCTGCTGACCCCCAGCTACAGCGGGGCCAAAGTCAGCGTGCGGCTCAACCAGATTCCGGCCCCGATTATCAGCTCCCTGACGCCCAACCCGGCGGTGGTGGGCGGGACGGTGGTGCTGACCGGGGCGAACTTTACGGGCGTGACGGCCGTGGCCGTGAACGGCGTGAGTGCCACCTACACGGTGGGGTCGCCCACCCAGATTTCGCTAACGGTGCCCGCCAGCGCCACCAGCGGCCCCGTGACGGTGACGACCGGCTACGGCACCGGCAGCAGCGCCCCGCTGCTCATCCGGCCCGACATCAGCAGCTTCACGCCCACCTCCGGCTCGGAAGGCGGCGGGGTGGCCGTCATCACGGGCACGAGCTTCAGCGGGGCCACGGCGGTGCGGTTCAACGGCACGGCCGCCAGCAGCTATACGGTCAATTCCGCGACCCAAATCACGGCCACGGTGCCGGTGGGGGCCAGCTCGGGCACCATCAGCGTGACCACGGCCAGCGGCACGGGCACCAGCAGCGGCAGCTTCACGGTTGTGCCGGGCGTGAGTGCCTTCTCCCCCAGCAGCGGCGCGGTGGGCACCTCGGTTTCGCTCACCGGCGACGATTTCCTGAGTGCTACCGTCGTGCGCTTCAACGGGGTGAGTGCGGCCTTCACCATCAATTCGGCTACCAGCATTACGGCTACGGTGCCTGCCGGGGCCACTACCGGGCTCATCAGCGTCACGTCGGCGGTCGGCACCCGTTCTTCGACCAGCAGCTTCGTGGTGACGCCGGGCATCAGCAGCTTTACGCCCCTGAGCGGCACGGCGGGCACCAGCGTCACCATCACGGGCACCACCTTCACGGGGGCTACCAGCGTGAAGTTTGGCGGCACGGCGGCGGCCAGCTTCGTGGTGAATTCGAGCACCCGGATTACGGCCGTGGTGGCCAGCGGCACCAGCAGCGGCACTATCAGCGTGACCACGCCCAGCGGCACCGCTACCAGCAGCACCCCCTTCACCTTGCCGCCCACCCTCACCAGCTTCTCGCCCGCCAGCGGCGTGGCGGGCGCTACCTTCACCCTTACGGGCACCAATTTTATCGGTGCTACCGGGGTGACTTTTAACGGCGTGACGGCTACTTTCAGTACGCAGAGCAATACCAAAATCACGGCCTCGGTACCGGCCACCGCGCTGTCGGGGCCGATTACGGTGACCTCGCCGGCGGGCTCGGCTACCTCGGCCACCTCCTTCGTGGTCATCCCGGCGCTGACGGCCTCGACGCCCGGCAGCGGCGTGGTGGGCACCGTAGTCACGATAACGGGCACCAACCTGACGAACCTGACCGGGGTGAGCTTCAACGGCACCGCGGCCACCAGCTTCACCCTGAACTCGGTTACGCAGCTTACGGTGCCCGTGCCGGCCGGGGCCACCACGGGCACCGTAACGGCCACGGTGAGCGGCACCACCGCCAGCCTGACGGTGCCCTTCCAGGTGCGCACGGCTACGGTGGTGGCCACCACGCCCGCCCGCGAGGCCCTCCAGCAGGCGCTGAGCGTGCGGCCGGCGGCCACCTTCAGCCAGACCCAGGCCGGCGGAGCCCCGGCGGCGGGCCTGAACGTGTACAGCGCCCAGCGCGGCGGCAAACGCGCCGGCAGCCTGAGCGGCAGCGGCACCTTCACCAGCACCTTCACCCCGACGCTGCCCTTCCGGGCCGGCGAGCGGGTGCAGGTGACGGCCCCCGGCGCGGCCGGCGGCGTGTGGCAGTTCCGCACGGCCGCTACGGGCACCGGCAACACCCACGTACTCACCAGCACCATGCCGGGCCTGGCCAGTACGGTGGGCAGCACCAGCGGCGACATCGACAACGACGGCGACCTCGACCTAGTGGTGACCAGCCGGGACTTCGGATTCCGGGTGCTGCGCAACGACGGCACCGGCGAGTTCACGTACTGGCAAGCCCCTAACTCCTCGGGCGATTGTCAAAATATTCGGCTAGCTGACATGAACGGCGACGGCTACCTGGATGCAGTGGTGGGAACGGGCCAGGTGCTCGTTTATCTGAACAATGGCACCACCGGGCAGCTCACGTATGCCAGTGCCTGTAGCATTAGTGGCGGCAGTAATTATGGGCCGCTTGACGTGGGCGATGCCGATGGCGACGGCGACCTGGATGTGGTGGCGGGCAACGACGACAGCGCCAGTATTTGCTACAACGACGGCACCGGCACGCTGACCGCCGTGCGGGTGGTCGGTAGTCCGGGCGATAATGATGCGTCGCTGTGGGTGGGGCCGGTGCTGCTCCGCGACGTGGACAACGACGGCGACCTGGACCTGATAAGGGGCGAAGGGGCCAACCTGGTAGTGTACCCCAATCAGGGCAATGGCACGATGGGCACCGCTCTATTCTCTACGAGTGTAGGCGGGATGATTGATGCCTTGCTAGGCGATGACTTCGACGGCGATGGCGACGTGGACATCGTGGAGAGCAACATGAACGGCGCTACCCGGCTGTTTGCCAACGACGGTACCGGCCAGCTGACCTTGCGCAGCACCATCAACCGGACGGCAAACTCCTTCTTTTCGTGGGCCGCTGCCGGCGACGTAGATGCCGATGGCGACCTGGACCTGATAACGGGCTTTCTGGACCAGAACGACGTGGCAGTGGTGCTCAACGACGGCACCGGCCTGCTGACCCTGCGAAATTATCTGACAATAGGCGATGCCAGCACCGGGACGCTTGGGGATTTCGACGGCGACAACGACCTGGACGTGATGGCCTACAGCTACAGCAACAGTAGCAGTCCTGCCGCCAGGGTCTTCCTCAACGGCCGCCCGCCCACCATTACAGCCTTCACGCCCTACGGCGCGGTGGGGGCCACCGTCACCCTCACGGGCACCGAGTTCAGCAACATCAGCGGCCTGACCCTGAACGGCACGAGCGTGGCCAGCTACACCCGCGTATCGAGCACGCAGGTGACGTTTGCGGTGCCGGCGGGCGCTACCAGCGGCCCCATCAGCATCACCACCGCCTGGGGCACGGCCACCACCAGCAGCAATTTCACGGTAGTCGTGCCGGGCAACACCACCGTGAGCGGGCTGAGTCCGGCCAGCGGGCCGGTGGGCACCAGCGTGACCATCACGGGCACGGCCTTCACGGGGGCCAGCAGCGTCACGTTCAACGGCGTCAGCGCCGCATTTACGCTTAATTCGACTACCCAGCTTACGGCCACGGTGCCCGCCACGGCTACCACCGGACCGGTGGTAGTGACGGCCGCCGCCAACGCGGCCAGCAGCGGCATCAGCTTCACCGTGACGCCGGAAGTCAGCAGCTTCAGCCCCGGCAGCGGCATCATCGGGGCCACCGTGGTGCTCACTGGCACGGGCCTGACGGGGGCCACCGACGTGACCTTCAACAGCGTCAGCGCCTCGTTTGTGGTCAACTCAGCTACTCAGATTACGGCCACCGTGCCCGCCACCGCCGCCACCGGCGTGTTGCGCGTGACCACGGCCGGCGGCGCGGTGAGCAGCAGCGCCAGCTTCACGGTTCTGCCGACCCTTACGAGCTTCACGCCCACCAGCGGGCCGGAAGGCACCAGTGTCGTCGTCAGCGGCACGGGGCTGACGGGCACGACCGGCGCGGCTTTCAACGGCACCGCCGTAACCACCATCACGGCGCAAAGTGCCACCAGCCTGACCCTGCTGGTGCCCGCCGGGGCCACCACGGGGCCGGTTAGCGTGACGACGGCGGGCGGCACCGCCACGAGTAGCGGCAGCTTTACCGTCTCGCCCACGCTCACTGCCTTCAGCCCCGGCAGCGGGCCGACGGGCAGCAGCGTGACGCTGACCGGCACCACGCTTACCGGGGCCACCGACGTAACCTTCAATGGCGTCAGCGCCCCGTTCGTGGTCAATTCGGCTACCCAGATTACGGCCATCGTGCCCGCCACGGCGGTTACCGGCATCATTCGCGTGACCACGCCGGGCGGCAGCTTCAGCACGAGCAGCAGCTTCACGGTGCTGCCCACACTCAGCAGCTTCGCACCCGGCAGCGGGGCGGAAGGAGCCAGCGTTACCATCAGTGGCACGGGGCTGGGCGGGGCTATGGCCCTCAGCTTCAATGGCACGGCGGCGAGCTTCACCATCAACTCGGTAAGTCAGCTTACGGCCGTTGTGCCGGCCGGGGCCACTACCGGGCCGATTAGCGTGACCACGGCGGGCGGCACCGCCACGAGTAGCAGCAGCTTTACCGTCACGCCCACGCTCACCGCCTTCAGCCCCGGCAGCGGGCCGGCCGGCACCAGCGTGACCCTGACCGGCACCACGCTCACCGGGGCCACGGCCGTTACGTTTGGCGGGGTGGCGGCCAGCAGCTTCACGGTGAATTCGGCCACCAGCATCACGGCCATTGTGCCCACCGCGGCCGTGTCGGGCGTAATTCGGGTGACCACACCCGGCGGCAGCTACGCCACCACGGCCAGCTTCCTGGTCACGCCGGGGATGCTGGCGTTCAGCCCGGCCAGCGGGCCGGTGGGCACCAGCGTCACCATCACCGGTACCGCGCTGACGGGAGCCACGGCGGTGCAGTTCAACGGCATCAGCGCCACCTATAGCGTGGTGAACAGCACGACCATCACGGCCACGGTGCCGGGCGGCAGCGCCCCCGGCCCCGTCACGGTGACCACGCCCAGCGGCGCGGGCAGCAGCGCGGCCAGCTTTGTGGTGACCTTCCCCGTCACGGCGGTGTCGCCCACGCGCCACGCGCTGGCCGTCAGCCGGGCCGCCGACGTGGGTGTGAGCTTCACCGAGCCGGTGGCCAGCGCCACGGCCGCCAACGTGCGGGTATTCAGCGCCCAGCGCGGCGGGCGGCGCGGCGGCAGCAGCAGCGCCAGCGGCAGCACGCTCAACCTGAATCCGACCCTGGATTTCCAGCCCGGCGAGTTGGTGAGCGTGAGCGTGCCGGCCGGCGTGACGAGCGTCGGCGGGGCTCCGGCCACGCCGCACGTACACCAGTTTACGGCGGCGGCCGGCCCGGCTCCCGGCGGCTTCGGCCTGCTGAATACGCTGAGCATGGGTGGCAGCGCGCAGCCCATCGGCACGGCCCTGGCCGACCTCGACGGCGACGGCGACCTGGATCTGGCCACGGCGGCCCTGGGCCTGAGCCAGGTGCTGGTGCAGCTGAACAACGGCAGCGCCGGTTTCGGCGCAGCCACTGCCTACGCCACCGGCAACGCCCCGGCCGACGTAACGGCCGCCGACGTGGACAACGACGGCGACCTGGATTTGCTCACGCCTAACTCAATCGGCAGCAGCTCGGTGAGCGTGCTGCTCAACAACGGCGCGGGCACGTTCGCGGCCGCCGCGGCGGTGGCCGTGGACAGCAGCCCGGCCCACGTAGTCGCGGCCGACGTAAACGGCGACGGCTGGCTCGATTTGCTGGTGCCCAACGCCAGCACGTCGTCGCCTTCGGTAGCCATAGCTCTGAACCTGGGCACCGGCGCGGGCACCTTCGCGGCGGCCACCACCTTGGCCAGCACCGGCCGCCCGCAAAGCCTGGCCGTGGCCGACCTCGACCTCGACGGCGACCTGGACTTTGCCCTGGCCGACCGCAGCAACAGCCTGGTGCGCTGGGCGCTGAACGACGGCACGGGCAGCTTCGCCTTCAGCGGCGGCACCGTGGCCGTGGGCTCCACGCCCTACGCTGTGGCCCTGGCCGACCTGAACGCCGACGGCCGGCCCGACCTGGCCACGGCCAACAACGGCGCGGCCTCGCTGTCGGTGGCGCTGGCTACGGGCGCGGCCACCTTCGGCACGGCCGGCAGCGTGACGGTGCCCGCCAGCCCCTACGCCTTGAGCACGGGCGACGTGGACGGCGACGGCGACCTGGACCTGATAACGGCCCACAACAGCAGCCCCGGCGCGGTGAGCGTGCGCCTGAACAACAGCAGCGGCACCGCCTTCAGCGGCAGCGGCTCGCTGGCCGTGGGCAACGCCCCCTACGGCCTGGCCCTGGGCGACCTCGACGGCAACCTGACCCTCGACGCCGTGACGGCCGACCGCAGCGGCCCTTCGGTGAGTGTGCTGCTCAACGTGGCCCCGCCCACCTTCGCCGGCTTCACGCCCACCAGCGGGCCGGAAGGCACCCTCGTCACCATCACCGGCACCAACCTGACCAATACCAGCACCGTGCGGTTCAACGGCACGGCGGCTACCAGCTTCACGGCGGTATCGGCCACGCAGGTGACGGCCACGGTGCCGGCCGGCGCGACCACCGGCCCCGTCAGCCTCACGGCGCTGGGCAACACGGTGAGCAGCAGCGGCAATTTCACCGTGACGCCGACCATTACCGCCTTCACGCCCGCGACCGGCCCGGCCGGCACGAGCGTGGTTATCAGCGGCACTACGCTGACCGGCGCTACCAGCGTGCGGTTCAATGGGGTGGCGGCGGCCAGCTTCACCGTCAATTCGGCTACCCAGGTTACGGCCGTGGCCCCGGCGGGCGTGACGACGGGCTACCTGAGCCTGACCACGGCGGCCGGCTCGGCCAGCAGCGCCACCGTGTTCGGGGTGCCGCCCACCATCAGCTCGTTCACGCCCGGCAGCGCGGTGGCCGGCACCGTGTTCACCCTCACGGGGCTGAATTTCACCGGCGCTACCGCCGTGAGCTTCAACGGCACGGCCGCCAGCAGCTTCACGGTGCTGAGCGACACCCAGCTCCAGGCCACGCTGCCCGTGGGCACGTCATCCGGCCCGCTCTCGGTGACGACACTTTACGGCACGGGCACCTCGGCCGCCAGCTTCACGCTGCTGCCGAGCATCTTCTCCTTCTCGCCCAGCAGCGGCCCGGTGGCCACGCGGGTGTACCTCACCGGCGACGGCCTCACGGGCATCAGCGGGGCGGCGGGCGTGAAGTTCAACGGCACCAACGCCGCGTCCTACACCGTCACGTCGGCCAACGCGCTGAACGCGGCGGTGGCCATCAACTCCACTTCCGGGCCGATTACCGTCGTGACCAGCGCGGGCACCCTGACCTCGGCCACGAGCTTCACTGTGACGACGGGCACGCCGGCCATCTCCTCGCTGACCGCCACCAGCGGGCCGGTGGGCACCGTGTTTGTTGTCGGGGGCAGTGGATTCCTGACCACCGGACCCTCGGCCATCACGGGGGCCACGGTGAACGGCGTGGCGGCCGCCTTCGTTCGGACCAGCCTGAACGCGATACAGGTAACGGTGCCGGCCGGGGCCAGCGGCACGGGCTACGTTACGCTCACCAACGCCAGCGGCAGCAGCCAGTCGGGCCAGACGTTCACGGTGCTCGACATCTTCACGGGCACCCTCAACCAGTGCCTGACCACGAACAGCATCCAGAGCACCGGGGGCAACACCTGGCAGTGGCTGCTGGCCCCGAATGGTCAGCTGGTGGCGGCCCTTAATGACGGGGGCAAGGCCCTGGGCACCGTGTACGCCGAGTACACGCTGAACGGCACAGCCGTGCGCAACGACGCACGCGGCGTCGAATACCTTGACCGGAACTGGCACCTGGTGGCCCAGAACGGCTTCACCGGCTCGTCGGTGCAGGTGCGGTTCTACGGCCTCAACACCGAGCTGACCCGCTTGGTGGCCGCCAACGACAACGACGGCAACGACGTGAACTCCGTGGCCGACCTGCGCCTGACCCAGTACGTGGGCAACAACGAAAACTGCGACTTGGCCGACAACACCAGCCCCACCAGCCAGCGCCTGCTCACGCCCACGGCCACCGAAAGCATCGGCGGCACCAGCTGGTTTTCGGTCACGGCCAGCGTGGCCGACCACTTCTCGGAGTTTTACCTGAACGGCGGCAGCAGCCCGCTGCCGGTGGAGCTGACGCGCTTCGGGGCCACCCGCAAGTCGGCCCGGCAGGTGGACGTGGCCTGGGCCACGGCCTCGGAAAAGAACTCGGCGGGCTTCTTGGTGGAGCGCTCGGCCGACGGGCGCACGTTCGCGGCGGTATCGGCTTTGGTGGCCGGGGCGGGCAGCAGCCCGGCCGCGCACAGCTACGGCTGGCGCGATGAGGCGGCCCCGGCCAGCCTGCTCTACTACCGCCTGCGGCAAGTTGACCTGGATGGCACCGTGCAGTTCTCGCCGGTGGCAGTAGTAGCAGGCGGGGCCGAAGCGGCCACGCAGCTGCTGGTGTACCCCAACCCCGCCGGCGGCCACGCCACCGTGCAGGTGACGGGCCCGACTGGCCCGGCCGCGCTGGTGCTGCTCGATGCCCTAGGCCGCCCGGTGTGGCGCGGCATGGGCCCCACGCTGGAGCTGCCCGGCCTGGCCGCGGGCGTGTACACGCTGCGCTGCCAGACCCCCACCGAGACCCTGACCCGGAAGCTGGTGGTGGAGTAAGGGAATTGGTCGCCCTCCGCGTGCGCCTTACCCCCCGGCCGCATCTGCTTTATGCGCAGAGTCTCCGAAAAGGAGAAGGGGTGTGTTCAACGACAGCCAAAACTACCTTTTGAGCGAGCCTCCGTGGCTCCCCTTCTCCTTTTCGGAGAAGGGGTTGGGGAATGAGGCACGCGCAAGGCGGACGACACCACAACGTAACGGCTCTGGGGGCGGAGGCGCAAGCAAGGCGACCATGCCCCATCACCCCGCCCGCGTTTACCCGGTTTTAGTCGGTAATTCGTGGCTGTCGGTGGAAATCGGCTTGCCAGCCCGCACCAGTGCCTACCATTGCGGCGAATTCGTTTCTTCGCACCCGATGACTATTGCACCCACGCAGCGCCTGACCACCGCCGTGAGCCAGGCGGCCACGGTAGCCCTGCCCGCCCTGTTGCCGCTGCTGCCGCCGCTGCTGCGCGGCGAGCTGCGCGGCTGGGCCGCGTGGGGGGCGCATTTGCTGGTGTCGGGGCTGCTGGTGGGGCTGTACTTTCTGAACACCCGCGTGGCGCTGCCGCGCCTGCTGCTGCGGGGGCGGGGCGGGGCCTACCTGCTGCTGGCCGCCGGGCTGATTGCGGCCGTGCTCGGCATCAGCCAGCTGAGCGGCATCGGCCTCACGCGGGGGGCGCTGGGCCAGCACGGCCGGCCCCGGCCGGATGCCGCCGCCGACCGGCCGGGGCCGCCGGGGCCGCTGGGCGTGACGCCCGGCGACGCGCCGATGGGGCCGGGCGGAGGGCGCGGGCCGCTGCGGCGCGTGAATGACTTCGCCATGATTCTGCTGCTCTCGAACATCCTGGTGCTGGGGGCCGGCACCCTCAACGTGCTCAACCAGCGCCGGCTCGACGAGGCCGAGGGACGGCGGCGGGCCGAGCGGGCCAGGCTGGAAACCGAGCTGGCCTACCTGCGCACTCAGCTCAACCCCCACGTCTTCTTCAATACCCTCAACACGATTTATGCCCTCACCGAGCTCGACGTGGAGCAGGCCCGGCAGGCCCTGCTGCGCCTCTCGCGGCTGATGCGCTACCTGCTGGCCCAAACCCACGAAACCCAGGTGCAGCTCTCGCAGGAAGTGGAGTTTCTGACCGACTACGTGGGGCTGATGCAGCTGCGCCTCACGCCCAACATGCAGGTGGTATTCGAGCGCCCCGAAACCCTGCGCAACGGCCTGCTGGCCACCATGCTGCTCCAGCCCTTCGTCGAAAACGCCTTCAAGTACGGCGTGAGCACCACCCAGCCGGCCACTATCTTTATCGGGCTGACCCAAGACCCCGCCGACGGCACGCTGACCTTCGAGGTGCGCAACCAGGTGTTTCCGGTTCCGCAGTCGGGCTTTGCAGTGGGCAGCGGCATCGGGCTCAGCAACACCCGCCGCCGGCTGGAGCTGCTGTATCCCGGCCGCCACATCCTGCGCGTGACCGAGCATACGGATACCGACGAATTTACCATTCACCTCACTCTGCCCCTCACCTGATGCAAACGCTCACTTGCCTGGCCGTAGACGACGAGCCCCTGGCCCTGAGCCACCTGTGCGGCTACATCGAGCGCACGCCCTTTCTGCGCCTGGCCGGCCGCTACACCAACGCCCTGGAGGCCCTGCACGCCCTGCAAGCCCAGCCCGTAGACCTGCTCTTCCTCGACATCCACATGCCCGAACTGACCGGCCTGGAGCTGGCCCGCCTGCTGGAAACGGCCGGCGGCCCTACGCCGCGCCTGGTGTTCACCACCGCCTTCCAGCAGTACGCCCTCGACGGCTACCGGCTCGACGCGCTCGACTACCTGCTCAAGCCCTTCGGCTACGACGAGTTTCTGCGGGTGGCCCTCAAGGCCCAGCGCCAGGCCGTGCCCCCGTCCGCCCCGGCCTCGGAACCGGCTGCCGACTCGGTTATTCTGAAGGTGGAAAGCCAGCTGGTGAAGGTGCGCTTCGCCGACGTGTGCTACATCGAGGGGCTGCGCGACTACGCCCGCGTCCACCGCCGCGACCCGCTGAAGCCGCTGATGACCCTGAGCAGTCTGCGGGCTTTGGAGGAGAAGCTGCCGGCCGGCCAGTTCATGCGCCTGCACCGCTCCTTCATCGTCAATCTGAGCTGCATCGAGGCCGTGTCGCGGCTGGCGGTGCAGATTGGGGAAACTCACATTCCCATCGGCGTGCAGTACAAGGACGAGTTCGGGGAGTTTCTGAAAACGTGGCTGGAGTAGAGGCAGGGCCGGCCGGGTTTTGTGCGTGTTGGTCGGAAAAACGTGCCTGCTGGCAGAGCGGACCCGCGAATGCTGCCGGGCAGTGGCATTTTCGGGGTGCTATGCCGTTTTCGCTTCTTCTCCAACCGCTCTGCGGACTGCTCGTAGCCCTGGCGCTGCCGCCGCGCCCCGCCGAAGCCACCGGCGCAGCTTCCCCCGCCCGGCCCGGCCCGCCGGCCGGCCTACGCCTGCGCGTGGAGCCGGTGTTTGGCTCCCAGCCGCTGGTGCTGGAAACGCAGACCTACCCTACGGCCCACAACGGCGCGGTCAGCCTCAGCACCTGCCGCTTCTACCTCTCGGCCCTGCGCCTGACCTTCACGGACGGCAGCAGCTACGCCGAGCCGGCCAGCTACCACCTCATCGACGCGGCCGACACCGCCACGTTCAGCCTGACCTTGCCCCAAGCACCCGGCAAGGCCATCAAGATGCTGACTTTCAGCGTGGGCGTGGATAGCGCCGCCAACGTGGCCGGGGCCCAGGGCGGCGACCTGGAGCCCGGCCGCGGCATGTACTGGGCCTGGCACAGCGGCTACGTGAACGCCAAGCTCGAAGGCCGCAGCCCCGCCTGCCCCGGCCCGCGCCACGAGTTCGAGTGGCACGTCGGCGGCTACCAGCGGCCCTGCGCCAGCCTGCGCCGTGTGACGCTGCCCGTGCCGCCCGGTCACCCGGCCACCGCCCCCCTGCGCGTGCTGGCCGACGTGGGCCAGTGGCTGAGCACCCGGCGCCTCGCCGAAACCGCCTCGGTGCTGGTGCCCGGCCCCGCGGCCCAGGCCCTGGCCGACGGCTACGCCACCATGTTCCGGCTAGCGCCGGCCACCCAGCCATGAGCCGCCGAGGGCCAAACCCGGCGCAGGCCGGCCGCCGCTGGCGGCGCCCGGCCGCGCTGCTACTGAGCGCGGGCCTGCTGGCCTTCACGGCCGCCGTGCCTGCCGATTTCGTGCCCTTCGTGCGGCCGGCCGGCTGGCCCAAGCCGGCCTACGAGCTGCGCCGCAACCCCCAGACGCCGGCCGGCTTCGCGCTGGGCCGGGCGCTGTTCTACGACCCCATCCTGTCGCGCGACTACTCCACTTCCTGCGCCAGCTGCCACTCGCCGGCCACGGCCTTCACCCACGCCGACCACCGCACCAGCCACGGCGTGGAAGGGCGCATCGGGCGGCGCAACGCGCCCACGCTCCAGAACCTGGCCTGGACTCCCGCTTTCCACTGGGACGGGGGCGTGAACAACCTGGAAGTGCAGGCCGTGAACCCGCTCACCCACCCCAGCGAGATGGACTTCACCCTGGACGGCGCCCTGGCCCGCCTGCGGGCCGCGCCCGCCTACCGGGCCCGCTTCGCCCAGGCGTTCGGCGACTCGGCCGTGACCGGGCAACGGCTGCTGAAGGCCCTGGCCCAGTTCACGGTGTCGTTGCAGAGCTACAACTCGCGCTACGACCAGGTGATGCGCCACGAGCCGGGCGCGGCGTTCAGCGAGCCGGAACTGCAGGGGCTGGCGCTGTTCCGGCAGCACTGCGCCAGCTGCCACCAGGAGCCGCTGTTCACCACCAATGGCTTCGCCAACAATGGCCTCGCGCCCGACCCCTACCTGCGCGACCCGGGCCGCGCCGGCATCACCCTCCAGCCCGCCGACTCCTTCCAGTTCCGCATCCCGACGCTGCGCAACATCGAGTTTTCGGGGCCCTACATGCACGACGGCCGCTTCCGTACCCTGGGCCAGGTGCTGCGCCACTACACCGCCGGCGGCATCCGGGCCAGCGCCACGCTGGCCCCGCAGCTGCGCCAGCCGCCCGCCTTCACGGCCGCCGAGCAGCGGGCCTTGCTGCTGTTTCTGTTCACGCTCACCGACAAGCAGTTTCTCCAGGACCCGCGCCTGAACTACGTGCCGGAAGCCGCTGCCGCCCCGGCCGCTGGCCCCTAGCCAAGTTCGGTTGCCAGCCCCCATGCTATATAGAATCAGGGGGATTTTTTGGCCTTCCGTAGTATTTTTGACTTTTCTCTCCTGCCATGTCTACCTTATTTACCCGCCTGTGTGCCGGTTTGCTGGTGCTGCCCCTGGCCGCCACGGCCCAGAATACGGCTTCGCCGGCCCTGATCGAAGTCAAGACCACCGACGCCACGCCGCTCACCCGCCTGCGGCTGCAAACCACGGGCGGCTTGTTTCTGGGCGGCACCTACAACACCAACGATACTGGGGGGGACGTGCCGGCCGAGAACGAAGGCACCCGCCTGATGTGGCACCCTGAGCGTGCCGCCTTCCGCGCCGGCTACGTCAGCGGCACGCAGTGGAACGATGCCAACATCGGCAACTACTCGGTGGCGCTGGGCCAGAACTGCCGGGCCTCCGGCAATAGCAGCTTCGCGACGGGCAACAGCAGCACAGCCGCCCAAACCAGCAGCGTCGCGCTGGGCCAGTACTGCACCGCCTCGGGCACGGCGTCGGTGGCGCTGGGCAACGATGCCCACACCAACGCCCGGCAGGGCAGCTTCGTGTTCAGCGACAACTCGCTGGTCCACGACAGCAACTCCGGCGCCGACGCCAACTCCTTCCGGGCCGCAAACAACAACTCGGCCAACTGGCGGGTAGCGGGCGGCTTCCGCATCTACACGTCCTCCGACAAAACCAAGGGCATCATCTTTCACGACGGGGCCACGTCGACCACTTCGGGAAGCTACACGCCCAGTTGGTTCAACTACCAGTACGTGATTTCGACCCACACCGGGGCCTACCTGAGCAACGGCGGCACCTGGACCAACGCCTCCGACCGCCGCAAGAAGCATCGCTTCGAAGCCGTGGCGGGCGAAGACGTGCTGCGCCGGCTGCGCCAGGTGCCCATCACGCGCTGGAGCTACCGTGCCGACCCCGCCACCGTGCGCCACCTCGGCCCCATGGCCCAGGACTTCCGCCGCGCCTTCGGGCTGGGAGCCGACAGCATCAGCATCGGCACCGTAGATGCCGACGGCGTGGCCCTGGCCGGCGTGCAGGCCCTCGATGCCCGTACCCAGGGCCAGCAAGCCGAGCTGGCCGCCCTACGCCGCGACAACGCCGAGCTGCATGCCCGCCTCGCGGCCCTGGAGCACGCCCCCGCCGCCCCGGCCACGGCGGGCCTGGCCGCGCCCGCCGCCGGGCTGCTGGCCGCGCTGAGCCTGGGCGTGGGCCTGCTGGCCGCCGGGCGGTGGCCGCGCCGGCCCCGGCCGGCGGCCCTGGCCGGGCGGGCCTGGCCGGGCGGGCCTGAGGCGTGCGGGGCGGGGCCGGCGGGGCCGTCCGAAAATTCCGGGTATCTATCCGGTTTCCGTCGCTATTAATCGATTTTGCAAAAAAGTCCGGCCCCGGCCGGGAGTTTTGGGGCTGCCTGCGTCGTGCGGGCGGCCCTTTTTTTTCAGCCCATGCGCCTTCGTCTTTTCTCCCTGCTGACATTTCTGCTGCTGGCCGCGGCCGCCCACGCCCAGCCCAACCCCCAGCTGGCCTCGTGGCTGCTGAACACCACCGGGGCCACCGGCTTCAACGGCCTGCCGGCCAATGTGCAGCGGGTGCAGTACTCCACCACCAGCGTGTACGTGAGCTGCTCGGCCATTCCGAGCTACACGGCCGGCTACGTGGCCCCGGCCAGCGGCCAGGGCACACCGGCCACCAACTCTTGGTTTCCGCAGCCCACGCGCGGGCCGGTGGCCCAGGGCTTTACGTTCCGGGTTCCGCGGGTGCCCCAGCCCAATGCCGGCGCAGCCATCAACATTCCGCCCGACCACGTGGGGCTGTGGCTGAACGGCGTGACCATGTTCAACGGCCAGGACGCGGCTTCCTACAACAACCAGGGCGTGTGGTTTACCGACGCGGTGGTGAACGAGGGCATCGGCTTTGACCGCTGCAACGGCCACCCCAACATGCAGGACGAGTACCACACCCACCTCAACCCCACCTGCCTCTACAACGACCGCGACAGCACCCGCCACTCGCCCATCATCGGCTGGGCCTTCGACGGCTACCCTATCTACGGCACCTACGGCTACCGCAATGCCAACGGCACCGGCGGCGTGAAGAGCATGAAGAGCAGCTACCGCCAGCGCAGCATCACCCAGCGCCGCACCCTGAGCGACGGCACCGTGCTCAGCGCCAGCCAGTACGGCCCGCCGGTGAGTGCCCAGAACCCCATCGGCAAGTATGTGGAAGACAACGAGTACGTGGCCGGCCGCGGCGACCTGGACGCCAGCAACGGCCGCTTCTGCGTGACGCCCGAATACCCCCAGGGCACCTACGCCTACTTCGTCACGCTGAACTCGCTCTACGAGGGTGCCTACCCCTACGTGCTGGGCAAAACCTACTACGGCGTGGCCCCCAATTGGGGCAATTTCGGCGGGCCCAACTCCGGGCACGTAGCTGTGAACGAGCCCGTGACCACCTACCTGCCCCTGGCCGCCCGCGCCGCTATCGGCCTCACGGTGCGCTGCTTCCCCAACCCCGCCCCGGAGCAGCTGACCGTGGAGCTGCCGGCCAGCGCGCCCCACGCGCTGCGCGCCTGGCTGCTCGATGGCCTGGGCCAGCCCGTGCGCTCGGCCGTGGCCCTGGCCGTCGGCCGCCCCGCCGTGCTCGACGTGCGCGGCCTGGCCGCCGGCCTGTATTTCCTGTGGGTGGAAGGCGAAGGTGTGGCCTTCAGCGAGAAAATAGTAGTGGGCCAGCACTGAGCCGGCCCGCACCGCGCCTCCCGTGCCAGCCCCGCCCGCCGACGATATGGCCCTGCTCCGACAATTCCGCCAGCTAACCGCTCAGGCCGTGCCCGACCCCACCTTCACCGTGGGCCAGGCCGCCGCCCGCATGGGCCTGAGTGAGCGCAGCCTGTACCGCCGCTTCCGCGAGCTGACCGGCCAGACCCCCTATGCCTACCTGCGCGAGCACCGCCTCACCCGCGCCCACGAGCTGCTGCAAAGCGGCACCGCCCGCACCCTCGACGAGGTGGCCTTCGCCGTGGGCATCGAGGACGTGGCCTACTTCGCCCGCATCTTCTACCGCCGCTTCCACCAAAGGCCCGGTGCCCTGCTGCGGCCTTAATGCCGGCCTGTCGGCACCGATGCAAGCCTGCACCTTCCAGCGGGCTTGCATCGGTGCCGATGGCGTTTTGAATCAACACTTGCTTATGCGTAAACTTCTACTTCTTGCCACCGCCGCAGCCGGGCTGCTGCCCGCGGCGGCCCTGGCCCAGGCCACCAACCCCATCGTCACGAGCTGGCTGCTGAACACGAATGCGGCCAAGGGCTTCAACAACCAGGCGGCCAACGTGACGAGCGTGCGCTACTCGGCCACGAGCGTGTACCTGGTGTGCCCGCGCATTCCGAGCTACTCGCTCAACTACCTGGCCCCGGCCAGCGGCCAGGGCTCGGCCACCACCAACTCCTGGTTTCCGCAGCCCACCCACGGGCCCTCGGCCCAGACCTGCACCGCCTACAACTTCCGCCTGCCGCTCACGCCCACGCCCAACATGGGCACGCCAGTGAGCATTCCGGGCGGCACCATCGGGGTGTGGATCAACGGCACCAACATGCACCCGGCCAAGGACGCGGCTTCCTACAAAACCAGCACCGCTACGGTGGTGAATAACGGCGACGGCGTGTGGTTTACCGACGCGGTGGTGAACGAGGGCATCGGCTTCGACGCCTGCAACGGCCACCCCAACATGCAGGACGTGTACCACACCCACGTCAACCCCGACTGCCTCTACGACCGGCGCGACAGCACCCGCCACTCGCCCATCATCGGCTACGCCCTCGACGGCTACCCCGTGTACGGCACCTACGGCTACAAGAACACCGACGGCACGGGCGGCGTGAAGAGCATGAAGAGCAGCTACCGCCAGCGCAGCATCACCCAGCGCCGCACCCTAAGCGACGGCACCGTGCTCAGCGCCAGCCAGTACGGCCCCGACGTGAGCACCACCCACCCGCTGGGCAAGTTCGTGGAAGACAACGAGTACGTGGCCAACCTGGGCGACCTGGACCGGCGCAACGGCCGCTGGTGCGTGACGCCCGAATACCCCGCCGGCACCTACGCCTACTTCTGCACCCTGAACTCTCTCTACGAGGGCACCTACCCCTACACCATCGCGGGCACCTACTACGGCACCGTGCCCTACACCAACGACCAGACCACGGCCACGGCCAGCCTCACCGAAACCGTGACCACCTATGCGCCGCCCGCCAGCCTGACGGTGAGCACCAGCAAGGTGCTGGCCGGCGGCAGCTTCGCCGACGTGACCGTGACCGGCACCGGCAACCTGGTGCTGGTGCAGCCCCTGGCCGTGACGGGCAGCCTGACGGTGCAGAGTGGCGGCGCCCTCGACGTGGGCACCCTCGACCCCAACACCCAGACCGTGAGCGGCGCGGGCACCTTCAGCCTGGCCAGCGGGGCCCGCCTGACCCTGGACGACGCCGCCGGCCTGAGCGGCAGCGGGGCCACCGGCGCGGTGCAAACCACCGGCACCCGCACCTTCGACGGCGGGGCTACCTACGTGTATAGCAGCGACGTGGTCCAGATAAACGACGGGGCCGCCGCCCAGAGCACCGGCACCGGCCTGCCCGCGGCCCTCAGCGGCCAGCTCGTCGTCAACAACACGGCCGGCGTGACGCTGAGCCAGAACACCTCCATCAGCGGCACCCTGGACCTGGCCACGCCCAGCACCAACACCACCGTGGGCAGCGGCACGCTCACGCTGGGCAGCGGCCGCACCCTCACCGTGGTCAGCGGCGGCACCGTCCGGCTGGGCCGCTACCCCTACCTCACCGGTGCCGGCTCCTTCGCGCTGGCCAGCGGGGCCAGCCTGTACACGGCCCACGCCAGCGGGCTGGTGAGCAGCACCGCGGCCGGCTCGCTACGCACCACCGTGGCCAACCGCAGCCTGAGCGCCAGCGCTACCTACGCCTACAACGGCACCGTGGCCCAGACCACCGGCAGTGGCCTACCCGCCACCGTGGGCAGCTTCAGCCTCCACAACGCCGCCGGCCTCACGCTGACCAACAACCTGGCCGTAACCGGCACGGCCACCTTCGGCAGCGGCAACCTGGCCTCGAACGGCAAAACGCTGACCCTGGGCAGCGGGGCCACAGCCATATTCAGCGCCACGCCCGCTTTCACCGGTGCGGGTGGCTTCGTGCTCGGCAGCGGGGCCACCCTGAAAACGGCTAACCCCGACGGTTTGACCAGCAGCGGCAGCACCGGCTCGGTGCAAAGCACCACCCGCAGCTTCAGCCCCGATGCGGCTTACGCCTACAACGGCACGGCCGCGCAGGTAACCGGGACGGGCCTGCCGCCTACCGTGGCCAGCCTGACCGTGGACAATGCGGCCGGCGTGGCTTTGAGCGCGGCTACCACCATCACCAACGCCCTGACGATGACCACCGGCGTGCTGAGTACCGGCAGCAACACCGCCACCCTGGGCACCGCCGCGGGCAGCCTGAGCGAGTCGGCTACCAGCTACGTGACGGGCCGGGTGCAGCAAACCAAAGACCTGAGCACGGCCGGCACCGCCACCAACTTCGGCAACCTGGGCCTGACCCTGACGCCCGCCGGCGGCATCCTGCCCGGCACCACCACCGTGGTGCGCACCACGGGCACGGCCCTCAGCGGGCAGGGCACCAGCCAAAGCATCAAGCGGTATTACGACATCGTGCCCGCCACCAACGCGGGCTTGAGCGTGACGGTGGAAATCGGCTACGCCGACGCCGAGCTGAACGGCATTGCGGAAGCCCGCCTGGGCATCTTCCGCTCCACCACCGGCACCGCCGGACCTTGGCAGAATGTGCCGTCCAGCGCCCGCGACGCCTCGGCCAACACCATCACGGCCACCGGCGTCGAGCACTTCTCGGTCTGGACGCTGGGCAGCTCGGCCAACCCGCTGCCCGTGGAACTGGTGCGCTTCACGGCCGAAGCGGCGGGCGCGGGCGCGGTGCTACGCTGGGCCACGGCTCAGGAAGTAAACAACGACCGGTTCGAAGTGGAGTCCTCCGCCGACGGGCACGCATTCCGGCACCTCGGCACCTTAGCGGGCCACGGCACCAGCCCCCAGCGCCACGACTACCAGTTCCTGGACCTCAATCTGGCCCGCTACGCCGCCCCGCTCGTGTACTACCGCCTGCGGCAAGTAGATGCGAATGGCACTGCGCACTACTCGCCGGTGGCGGTGGTAGCGGCCGGGGCCGAAGCGGCTACCCAGCTGCTGGTGTACCCCAACCCTGCCGGCAGCCACGCCACGGTGCGGGTGGTGGGCCCGGGCCCGGCCGCGCTGGTGCTCCTCGACGCCCTGGGCCGCCCGGTGTGGCGCGGCACGGGACCCACGCTACCGCTGCCCGGCCTGGCCGCGGGCGTGTACACGCTGCGCTGCCAGACCCCCACCGAGACCCTGACCCGGAAGCTGGTGGTGGAGTAGGGGGTGACAGGATAACGAAAAACCGGCGGGGCGCTGGACCAGGATGGTTCAGCGCCCCGCCCGCGTTTGCCCGGTGGCCCAAAACCCAACCATTCCGGGCCATAGCAGTAGAAAGACGGCCCCGGCGCTTTGCCTGTTACTCAGCCTGTTGTTATGCTCGATTTGCTCCTGCGCGTGCTGGCCTTCGGCAGCGGCGCGTTTTTGGTATTCAGCACCATATTGGCGGCCATCCGCTCGTTTGTGCTGCCCCGCAATGAGTCGGTGCTCATCAATAACTGGGTGTTCACCATCATCCGGCGGGCTTTCAGCGTGGTGGCGGCCCAGAAAAGAACCTACGCCGGGCGCGACCATATTATGGCTATGTATGCGCCGGTGGGGCTGGTGATGCTGCCCGTGGTGTGGCTGATTTTGCTGTCGGTGGGCTACACGGGCGTTTTGTGGGCGGTGGGTGAAGGCTCGTTGCTGCATAGCTACATTCTGAGCAGCACCTCGCTGCTCACGCTGGGCTCCGAAAAAGCGTCCACGACAATTGGCAGCATTTTCACCTTTTCGGAAGCCACGTTTGGCCTGCTGCTGGCTACGCTGCTGATTTCGTATTTGCCCACCATGTACCAGGCCTTCACGCGGCGCGAGCTGGTGGTGGCGCGGCTGGAGCTGCGCTGCGGCACCGACCGCACTGCTACCGAGCTGATTATCTGGCTGAACCGCACCGGCTCGCTCGC
Organism: Hymenobacter daecheongensis DSM 21074; assembly: GCF_900141805.1. GTDB lineage: Bacteria > Bacteroidota > Bacteroidia > Cytophagales > Hymenobacteraceae > Hymenobacter > Hymenobacter daecheongensis. Next base: position 201,713 of record NZ_FQYN01000001.1, read on the forward strand.
CGACGACGGGCCGCAGTGGGAGCAGTGGGAAGAGTGGTTTGTGGAGATTGAGGAAACGCACACCTCGCTGCCCATTCTGTCGTTTTTCCGCTCGCCGCAGCCGGGGCGCTCCTGGGTTACGGCGGCCAGCATCATCCTGGATGCCGCGGCCGTCATCATCAGCGCCGTAGACCAGCCGCGCGACCCGCAGATGGAGCTGTGCTTCAAGGCCGGCTGCATCGCCATCAACCGCATCAACCGCTACTTTCAGCACAGCGCCCACTCCGAGCCCAACAACCTGATAACCGAGGCCAACCCGGTGGAAGACCCCACGCGCCGCGACTTTTTCCAGACCTACGAGCAGCTGCGCGAAGCGGCCATGCCGGTGCGGGCCGACCGTGAGGCCGCCTGGCAAGAGTACCAGGAGTTGCGAATGCGCTACGCCGATGCGGTGCAGTACCTGGCCCGCCTCACCATGTCGCCGGACCTGAAGGCCATTGGCGGCAACCGCTGAAAACGGCACGGCAGCGGCGTAACGCGTCCTTGCGCCAAGACTGGGACTTGCTTTTCGTGCCCTCTGAAAGCTGCCGGCTAAAGCTCGGCAGCTTTTTTTTCCTTTCTTGAATGCGAAGTCACGGTTATCTGCTTTATATCAGCTACTTTGCTTTAACATTGTACAATAGCAATGCTTGAGCATTTTTCCGTTGGCAGTACTGGCCATTCCGGATAAAATGCAGGCATTTGTTTCGTTGCTATCCGGTATGCGTCAGCAGTATCAGCTTATTATTCGGCCGCTGTGCCGAGCCTAGGGCAGACTCCGTGGTCTGCCCCACAAGTTCGATAGTCAGTCGTTCGACAAGCAGTGCTTTTTTCCGGGCCTACGAGTGCGTAGCCGGCCTTTGCGGCCGGCGCTGGCTCGGCGGCCGGTTTCTTTTTTCACTTTTCCACCCTCCTTTTCATTTTTCTATGCAACAACCTTTACGTTTCGGGCGCCAGCCCGCATCTTCTACACCTGAGCCCGACACCCGGAGCCGCTGGACGCGGCTGCTGGGGCCGGGCCTCACCCTGCTACTGCTGCTCAGCAGCCAGCTCACGTGGGCGCAGACTACGCGCACCATTCCGGGCACCTACGCCAGCTTTCAGGCCGCTTTCGCCGATCTGAACACCAACGGCATACCGGCCGGCGGCGTCACCATCAGCGTAGCGCCGGGCTACGCCGAAACCCTGACAGCACCGCTGCTGCTCACGGCTACCGGCACAGCAGCCAACCCGATTGTCTTTCAGAAATCGGGCGCGGGCGTCAACCCTAAGATTACGGCCGGGGTGGGCACTACCACCAACCTGGATGCCATCATCGGCCTCTCGGGCTCCGACTATGTAACCTTCGACGGGCTGGAGCTGACGGAAAGCGCGGCCAACACCACGCCGACCACCCAAATGGAGTTTGGCTTTGCCCTGTTCCGGCCCTCGCCCACCGATGGCTGCCAGTTCAACACCATCCGCAACTGCGTGGTGACGCTGAACAAAACCAACACGGCTACCTTCGGCATCTACGGGGCGCCCTTCCCGGTTGCTACGGGCACTACTGCCGCGGCCACGGCTCCTAGCGGGGCCAACTCGAACAACAAGGTGAATGGCAACATCATCACCAACTCGGCCACGGGCCTGTACTTCACGGCTTCTTCCCTGACCACGCTGGCCAACTACGACCAGAGCAACGAGGTGGGCGTGACGGCGGCCAACCAGGTGTATAACTTCGGCACCACGGCCACCGGCTGGGGTATTGGGGGTAACTACCAGAACGGCTTCCGGGTGCTTAATAACGTGGTGAACAACACGCTGAACTATGCTGGCGGCACCACGGCACCTGTGGCAGCCAGCACCGTAACCAGCACGCTGCGCGGCATTTATGGCAACGCCGGCCCCTCGGCCAGCATCGACATCATCGGCAATACCATCACGCTGGCCAGCGGTACTACTGCTTCACTGATCAGTGGCATCGAAAACGGTATCGGCTCGACGGCGGCTTCCAACACGGTGAACATCACCGGCAATATGGTGACCATCGGCAGCACGACCGTAACAACCAGTACCCTGAACGGGATTACCAACACGGCTTCGGCCGCCACGGTGAACATCACCGGCAATACGGTCACGAGCTGCGCGTTTCCGGCGGCCACCACGGCGGCCTTCACGGTAATCGGCAATACGGGCGCGGCCACCACGGCCACTCTGAGCACCAACACCGTGACCAACAACGCCAGCGCCGGCACGGGTACGCTGACGCTCATCTCGGGCGGCTCGCCCACTACGCTGGCTATGAGCGGCAACACGCTGACGGGCAACAGCAAAACCGCCGCTGCCACCACGGCCGGTATTACGCTTCAATGCCTGGTAGCCGGTACGGCCGTAATAACGGCCAGCAACAACGTGGTGAACAACAACACCATCACCACGACCGGGGTCAGCACCTCAACCGGCACGCTCTACGGCTACGTGAACTCGAGCAGCCCCACGGTGGAAACGATGAGCTCGAACACGTTCACCAACCTGAGCATCAGCGGCACCTCTACCTCCACGGCCAGCGTGATCAGCGGCATCCGCACCAACACCATCGCCGCCGATGTGCAGACGATTACGCTGAACACCATCGGCGCACTGGCCATCACGGGCAGCGGCTCGGGCACAGTCAACGGGATGCAGTTCGTAGCGGGCGGGGGCAGCGGCTCCAATATTGCCCGCAACAAGATCTACGACCTGAGCGCCACGGGAACCGCCGGAGCCATCAACGGCATCAGCGTGAGCGGCGGCGGCACCTATCCGCTGAACAACAACCTGATCGGCGACCTGCGGGCCCCGGCCGCGTCGGGTCTGCTGGCCGTCAATGGCCTGGCCATCTCGGGGAGCACGGCGGTGAATGCCTACTTCAACACCATCTATCTGAACGCCAGCAGCACGGGTACCACCTTCGGCAGCTCGGGCATCTACCTGAACTCGACCACCACCACGCTCGACGCCCGCAACAACATCGTGGTGAACAAGAGCACGGCAGCCGGCACAGGCGGCTACACGGTAGCCCTGCGCCGCGGTACGGGCACGGCCGGCACGGCTCCGGCCAACGTGGCCAGCGCCACCAACAACAACCTCTACTACGCCGGGACGCCTTCGGCTACTAACCTGATCTACGTGGAGGGCTCGGCTACCGCCACCAACCCCCAGCAGACCCTGGCGGCCTATAAGGCCTTCATGAGCCCGCGCGAAAGCAACTCGGTGACCGAGGACGTGCCCTTCCTGAGCACGACCGGCACCAGCGCTACCTTCCTGCACATCAACCCGGCCGTGCCAACCCAGGTAGAAAGTGCCGGCGTGGCCATCAGCGGCATCACCATCGACTTCGACGGCGACACGCGTAGCGCCGCCCCCGACCTGGGTGCCGACGAGGGCACCTTCCTGCTGCTCGACTTCTCCGGCCCCACCATTACCCTGACGGCCCTGGGCAACACGCCCAGCACCGCCAACCGCACCCTGAACGTGACCATCACCGACCCCAGCGGCATTGCCACCGGGGCCAACGCCCCGCGCCTGTTTTTCCGCAAGGGCACCAGCGGCGCGTTTCAGAGCGTAACGGCCACCAGCGTGAGCGGCAGCACCTACACCTTCACCTTCGACTACGCGCTGGTGGGTGGCGTAACGGGCTTCGATGTCATTCAGTACTACGTGGTGGCCCAGGATGCCAGCGCCAACAACAACGTGAGCAGCAACCCGGCCGGCGGCACGTTCTCCACCGTGCCCGCCCAGGTGTACCAGTTCCAGATTCAGGGCCAGCTCAGCGGCACCTACTACGTGGGTACCGGCACCTCGCCGGATCCGACCCGTACCTACGCTACGCTTACGGCGGCGGCCCAGGTCTACAACAACAACCAGCTGACCGGAGCCGTGACCTTCCTGCTGCTCGACGCCAGCTACGGCGTGGGTGAGACGTTCCCGATTCAGCTACTGGCCAACCCCGACGCCTCGGCTACCAACACGCTGACCATCAAGCCCAACACGGGCGTAACCAGCACGCTGACCGGCAGCAACGCCACGGCCCTGTTCCAGCTCATCGGCACCGATTACATCACCCTGGACGGCAGCAACGGCGGCACCATCTCGGCCACCGACCCGCGCCCGAGCCGCAACTGGACCATTAACAACACCAGCACCTCAACGGCCAGCAACGGCATCGTGCTGACGGTGTTTAACTCGGGGGTAGACAATGCCACCAACAACACCTTCAGAAACCTGGTGATAACGGGCAGCGGCGCGGCTACGGCCCAGGCCGGCATCATCATGCTGGCGACGGCGGCTAACACGGCCGCCAACAACAACAACGTGGTGCGCAACAACGCCATTTCCGGCAGCATCTACGGCGTTTACACCCAGGGCCCGAGCGCCACGCTGAAAAACACGGGCACCGTCATCAGTCAGAACGACATGACCGTGACGGGCACCGGGGCCATCGGCCGCTACGGCATCACGGCCTACTTCGAGGACGGCATCCAGGCCACCCAGAACACCATCGACGGCATCAACTTCGCCGGCCTCGGCGACGTGTGGGGCATCAGCATGGGCTTCACAGGGATTAGCACCTCCTCCTTCACGGGCCTTGAGGTGACCAATTCTACCGTAGACCGCAACTACGTCGGGGTGGTGAGAAGCACGGGCACGTATTCGGCCGTGGGCATCGGGGTGGCTTCAGCCGCAACGGGCACCTCCACCATCAGCAACAACATGGTGTCCGGGGTTTCGTCCAATGGCACCTCCGGTGACTTCGGCGCGGGTATTATGCTCGGCGGCGGTACCGGCTCTACCACCCGCGTGGTGTTCAACTCGATAAACATGACCGGCACCCAGACCGGGGGCGACCAGGCCAACTTCGCCCTGGCCGTGGGCGGCTCGGCTCCGACGGTGGAAATCCGCAACAACGTGCTGGCCAACAGCCAGACCACGGGCACCGGTAAGAGCGTTGCCCTGGGCCTGGCTTACAGCAGCACCGCCGGCGCTTACGTGGGCCTCACCTCGTCGCACAACGACTTCTTCGTGGGCACCGGCGCAACCTTCGCCGTGGGCCAGACCGGCAGCCTGTCGCCTACTGGCACGGTGCGCGCTACGCTGGCAGCCCTGAACGCCGAAACCGGCCAGGACAACCCGGCTACCTCGAAAGTGGCCGATCCGCAGTTCGTATCAGCCACTAACCTGCACAGCACCAGCCCGGCATTGAACAATGCCGGCGTGCCCGTAGCCGGTATCACGGTTGATTTTGACGGCCAGACCCGCTCTACTACCACCCCCGATATCGGGGCGGATGAGTTCAGCCTGCTCGACCTGGCTACCACGGCCCTTACTGGCCCGGTAGCCGGCAACGGCTGCTACTCGGCTACGGAAGCCGTGTCGGTAACGCTCCGTAACAACGCCTCGACTACGCTGGACTTCGCCACCACACCCGCCACCATCACCGTGACGGTAACCGGCGGCGCAGCTACCCAGACCATTACGACCACCGTGAATACCGGCACGCTCGCGGCCGGCGCCTCGCTGGTAGTCGCCGTGGGCACGGTCAATCTGGCAGCTGCCGCTACGTACTCGCTGACTGCTTCGGTTAGCCTAGCCGGCGACGAGAATGCCGGCAACAATGCACTGGGCACTCCCCTCAGCATTGTCAGCACGCCGCGCACGGTGGCTTTCACCTATCCGACGGGAGCAATCTGCGCTGGGTCAGCTCCGGCTGTTGCGCCCGCACTGGGCAGCGGCTCGGTCACGGGCGGCACGTTCAGTTCGACGGCGGGCTTGAGTCTTGATCCGGCTACGGGTGCTATCAACCCAGCTACTTCGGCGGCCGGCACCTATGTCGTATCGTATGACGTGGCGGCTGCGGGCAGTTGCCCGGCCATCAGCGCTACGCAAAGCGTGACCATCAGCCCTGCTGCCGTAGCCACGCTCACGGCCGGAGGTGCTACCACGTTCTGCCAGGGCGGCTCGGTTACGCTTTCGGCCGCCACTACGGCCGGCAACACGTACCAGTTCCTGCTGAATGGTAACCCCATCAACGGTGCCACCACCGATAGCTACGTGGCCACGGCCAGCGGCAGCTACACCGTTACGGTGACGACGGCTAATGGCTGCTCGGCCACCTCCACGGCGACCATCGTCACTGTGAATCCGGCAACCACGGCTACGTTCAGCTATGCGGCGGCTTTCTACTGCCTGAACGGCACCAACCCCACGCCCACCATTACCGGCACGGCGGGTGGTACGTTCTCCTCAACTACGGGCTTGAGCCTGAATGCTACGACGGGCGCTGTCAACCTGGCGGCTTCCACGGCTGGCACCTACGTAGTAACCTACAGCGTGGGGGGCGCCTGTCCTTCCACGAGCACGGCCAGCATCACACTGAACCCGGCTACTTCGGCGGCCTTCGCCTACGCGGGCAGCACGTTCTGCCTGAGCGGCACCAATCCGACGCCGACCATCACGGGCACCACGGGCGGCACGTTCTCTTCGACGGCGGGCCTGACCCTGGATGCTGCTACGGGTGCCATCACGCTGGCTTCGAGCACGGCGGGCACCTACACCGTGACCTACAGCGTGGGCGGCCCCTGCCCTTCCACGAGCACGGCGCAGGTAACCATCACCACGGCTCCTTCGGCCTCGTTCTCCTACGCCCAGGCCAGCTACTGCGCGGGCAGCACCGCTACCGTTGCGCCGGCCTTCGGCACAAACAGCAGCGGCGGCAGCTTCTCGGTTTCGCCGGCTACCGGCCTGACTCTTGATGCCAATACGGGCGTTATCACGCTGGCTTCGAGCACGGCGGGCACCTACACCGTGACCAATACCATTGCCGCTTCCGGCGGCTGTGCGGCGGCCACGGCTACTACCACCGTCATCATCAACGCGGCCCCAACGGCCACGCTGACGGCCGGTGGGCCAACCACGTTCTGCCAGGGCGGCTCGGTTACGTTCACGGCGCCAGCCGGCACGGGCAACACCTACCAGTTCCTGCTGAACGGCACCGCCATCAGCGGCGCTACGGCGGCTACCTATACGGCTTCGGCCGCCGGCAGCTACTCCGTAACGGTGACCAACGCCAGCGGCTGCACGGCCACCTCGGCCGCTACGGCGGTTGTGGTGAACCCGGCTACCACGGCTACGTTTGCCTACGCGGCTTCGGCCTTCTGCCTCACGGGGACGAACCCCACGCCGACCATCACGGGCACGACCGGCGGTACGTTCTCTTCGACTTCGGGCTTGAGCCTGAATGCCACGACGGGCGCTATCAACCTGGCGGCTTCCACGGCCGGCACGTATGTGGTTACCTACAGCGTGGGCGGCTCCTGCCCATCCTCGGCCACGGCCAGCATCACGCTGAACCCGGCGGCGGTAGCTACGGCGGGCCCCGACCGGGCGTTCTGCTCGGGCGGCTCGGCCCAGTTGGGTGGCGCCTCGGTAGCCGGCAACACATATAGCTGGAGCCCCGCCACGGGCCTGAGCAGCACCACGGTAAGTAACCCCACCGTGACGCTGACCAACACTACCGGCGCACCCGTGACTACCACCTACACGCTGACGGTAACCACGGCCAATGGCTGCTCGGCTACTTCTACGGTGCAGGTAACGGTGAACCCGGCTCCGGTAGCCACACTCACGGCGGGCGGTGCCACCACCTTCTGCCAGGGCGGCTCAGTTACGCTCACGGCCAACGCCACGACTGGCAATACCTACCAGTATTTCCTGAACGGCACGGCCATCAGCGGCGCTACCAACCCCACGTTCACGGCCGCGGCCTCGGGCAGCTACACGGTGCAGCTGACCAATGCCACGAACTGCTTCACGGTTTCGACCCCGATTGTGGTAACGGTGAACCCAACGCCGACCACGCCAACGCTGACGAGCACCACCCAGCCTTCGGGCGCGGTATTGCTCACGTCGAGCGCGGCCACCGGCAACCAGTTCTTCCGCAACGGCGTGGCCATCGTCGGCGCTACGGGCCAGACGTACCTGATTCTCTCGGGCGCGCAGAACGGCTCGTACACGGTCGTTTCGACCAGCGCCAGCGGATGCGCCTCGGCGGCTTCGGCCCCGGTAAGCGTTATCGTGACGGCTTCGGCCAAGGCCAATCTGGCCAGCGTGAATGCGCAGCTGTTCCCGAACCCAACCCTGGACGGCAACATCACGCTGGAGCTGCGCGGCTACACCAAGGCCGCCGAAGTAACGGTGCTGAACACGCTGGGCCAGGTGGTACGTACGCTGCCGCTGCACCTCGAGAAAGCCACCTCGGGCACCAGCGCCACCGCCGTTGATTTCTCCAACCTGCCGGTGGGCGTGTACACGCTGCGTATCAGCAGCCCAAACACCGCCACCCAGACCCTGAAGCTGGTGCGCCGCTAGGCCCATCCGCTTTATCCGCAAAAAGCCTCGCCGGTTATCCGGCGGGGCTTTTTTTGTGCTTGAGTTTTGGGGCTGATTGTCTTTCGGCAGTCAGCCCGCGCCGCCTGTCATCCTGAGCAAAGCGAAGGACCTTCCTCGTAGTTTACTGCAACCACCTTTCGACGTACAAAGCCCTTCACCGCACGCTGGTAAAGGGCTTTGCTCATTTCAAAAGGCTTGTCACTCAGCAGAGGAAGGTCCTTCGCAGGCGTACGCCAGATGAAGGATGACAGACGGAAAAATGATAAAGCGCCTACCGCCCTAATCCTCATCCGGCAGGATATTCACATCCTGCACCAGCACCATCTTCTCAATTTCGCGGCCGCGGGTGGTATTGGCCAGGCCGCCGAGGGCGGTTTCCTTGTAGCGCGTTTCCATGCTCTGGCCCACCTCACCCAGCGCCGCCACGCACTGATCGACGGGAATAACCGGATTCACGCCGGCAATGGCAATCTGGGCGGACGAAAAGGCAATGGCAGCGGCCGAGGCGTTGCGCACCACGCAGGGCACTTCCACCAGGCCCGCCACCGGGTCGCAGACGAGGCCCAGCATACACTGAATGGTGATGGCCACCGCCGCGAAGGTCAGCTCCACGTCGCCACCCAGGCAATACACGATGGCACCCGAGCCCATGGCGGCAGCGCTGCCGGTTTCGGCCTGGCAACCGCCCACGGCCCCGGCCAGCGAGGCATTCTGCTCGATGATGAGGGCAATGCCGGCCGCCACGAGCAGCCCTTCCAGAATCTTGCGGTCGTCGAGCTTGTGCAGATCCTGCAGCGTGACCAGCACGCCGGGCAAGATGCCCGAGGCCCCGGCCGTGGGCGCGGCCACCACGCGGCCCATGCACGAATTCACCTCCTTGGCCCCCAGCGCCCGCACAATCAGGCTTTTGAACTCCGGCGACAGCACCGTGATGGGCGAAGCGGCAATCTTTTTAGCTCCGTTGTTTATCATGCCCGAGCGCGAAGTCATATCCTCGGTGAGACCGGTGTGCACGGCGTCGCGCATCACGTCGTAGGCCCGCTGCAGGCCGTTCCAGATTTCGGTTTCGGTGCGGCCTTTCTGCTCAATTTCGTAGTCGAGCACGGGCTGGTAGAGCGGCTGGCCGGTGGTGGCGCAATGCGCCTGCCAGGAGGCAAAATCGGTGAAGAGCAACGACATGACGGGTGGGAAGAAAGGGTGAGGAAGGAGCAGCCCGCGAATTTACGAAAAGCCCGGCCGGAGCCACGCCGGGCCGCCGGCGCAAAGCCTAGAACGCACCGCCGCGGGCCGGGGTGCGAAAGTCGGCAGTTTTTCCGCAACCCGCCCCAACAAAAACCGCCGCCGGCTCGGGGCCGACGGCGGTTTGTTTGCCTGGAATAGGGAAGATACTTACTCCACCACCAGCTTGGTTTGCTGGCTCTGGCCGCTGGCCGTGAGGCGCACCAGATACAGGCCGGCGCGCAGATTCAGCGCGCTTAGCTCCACGGTTTGAGCCGTGGCGGCCGGGGCCGCCGCGCGGCTCAGGCGGCTGATGAGGCGGCCCGTCAGGTCGAGCACTTCTACCGTGGCGGGGCCGGCCACGGGCAGTGCGTAGCGCAGCTGGGCCGCGCCGCGGGTGGCGGGGTTGGGCACCACCGTGAGGCCAGCAGCCAGGCCGCGGGTCGCGGCCGTGGCGGTGGTACGCTGGTAGGTGTTCTGCACGCGGTAGTTATTGGTGAAGGTGCCGGTGGCCGCGTTGTAGGTCTGATACAGTTCCTGGGCAGTGTTGCCGTCGGCATCGTAGGTGTATTGGTAGGCCCCCACGCGCACCCAGGCGCTGGAAACGTAGCGCTCAATGGTGAAGAGCTGAAGCTGGCCGGTGCCGTTGTATATGAAGCTGTTGCGCTGGTCATCAACATACGCCCCGCCCTGGTAATACTGCTGCAGCGTGGTTTGCACCTTGCCGGCGGTGTTGTAGGTCAGAAAGGTCTTGAAAAACGGGTTGAAGCCGGGTCCGGAAGTCTGCGCGGTCATAAACTCCGACACGGTAAGGCGGCCCTGGGCATCGTAGGTCAGCACTTCCCGCGACGAGTTTTCCCAGGCCGTGCCGAAGTAGGTTTCGTCCAGAATGAGCGTGGGCTGGTTGGCTGCGTTGTAGGTGTAGGTGGTGCGGGCATAGTTGCGCCACGTCCCGCTTATCTTCAGCTGCTGTACCCACTGCGTGAGGTTGCCCTGCGCATCGTAGGTGTTCACCTCGTTTATGAGCGGGTTAATGCCGCCGGCGGCAGGGAAAGTATAAACGGTATCGAGGGCTACCTTCTGGGCTGCGTTGTAAGTGTAGCGGTAGAGGCGAATGCTGCGAAAAGGTGTGCCGGCCTTAGGGCTGGCCTGCTCCCACAGCATCGACTGCGGATTGTCGGCGGCGGTGAAGCGCGAATAGGTGCGGCGCAGCGTATCGGCCCAGGCGCCGCGGTACTGCTTCTGCTCCAGCTGCTGAATCAGGCGGGTATTGCCGGCCAGGCGCTGCAAGGGATTGGTAGCCGAAACCTCGTGTTTGGCAATGGCCAGGGCCAGATTGCGGGAAGAGTGCTCGGGCTGGCTCTGCGCCTGCGCGCCCAAAGTGGTGCCGACCAGCAGCAATGTGACGAGTACAGATTTGTACATAGGTGGAAAGTGAGGGAAGAAGGGAAAGGGTGGCGGCTCCACGGGTTGAGCCGTCTAAAGATAATTGTTTTCAGCTTGCCCCTACCCTCCTGATTCTGCCGGTCCAGCTTTTTTCCACGCAAAAGCCCATAGTCCGCCGCCCTGACGCACTGCAAGTTACAGGCTTTTGCGTGGGCAGCGGGAGCTATGCCGGCTGCTCCTGGCGCGGCAGCGGCCGCGCTACGGCTCTACGCCACAAATACTTCAGCAGCGGCTTGCTGTCGGGCGGCCCGCTCCAGCCAGGCGAAGTCTTTGCCGATGGCAATTACAAAGCCTTCCCCAGGCAGCTCAATCTTTGCCGCTAACTCCTGCACCCAGGTTTCCGGGGCTTCCTTGCTACTGCCGGCCGCAGTGCTAAGGCGAGCTACCAACAGCACATATAAGGGCTTTTGGATGAAGTACTGAACTTGCTTGCGCATCAGCCAAGCCCGACCAATGGCATATTCTGGCACCGCCAGTTCGGCCCGTAGCTTCTGCAGCTCCTCCTCAGTCAGGCCGTGGGGTAGCAGGGTATCGGCTGGGCGGATAGCTTCCCGCTCCGCCACTGCCTCGTCTAGCGTATCGGCGTGGCGCAGCTGCACGGCCCCCAGCTTCCGCACCTGCTCCCGGTTGCCCTGGCGCTGATAATAAGCCTCCTGCAATGCCAGGCCTGGGGCCATGTAGTTGGGTTCCTGTTCCATCACGGCCGCCAGCCAGGTCAGCCCCTCGGCGTTATCACTGTTGAGCAGAATACGACCCACAGAAAAGCGGGCGGGCAATTTCCACCGGGCATCATCGGTCAGCTGCTGAAACAGGGGCAGGGCTTCGGTGCTGCTAATGTGGTCTTCCGTAAGGTCGGCCAGCTCCCAGGATTCATCGGCCGTCAGGCTGGCCCCGGCTTGCTGCTGGGTGGTCAGTTCGCGCAGGCGTTCCTGCTGTTGCCGTAGTAGGCTATGTCGTTCCTGCCATATAGCCGCGCGGCTGGAAACCCAGGCTTCATCCAGAGCCGCCGCCAGGGCGGGCAAGCTGGCACCCAGCCACGCTTCGGCCGCCGTAGTCGCGGGCAGTGGCGGTACCGCCGCGGCCTGCCCCAGCGCCGCCAGCCGTTCGCCCAGCGTGGGGTGTGTGCTGAACAGATCGGGTTCGGCCTCGTTGGCGTTGGCCAGCAATATTTGTTCGTCAGCTGCGGGTAAGCGGCTATTTTTGGCCAAAGGCAGCAGCCGGCTGATGGCATCGCTGGGCGGAGTCGGCCGCTCGGCCAAGGAGGCACTGAGCACATTCCAGTGCAGCCGATCCAGCGTAGCATCGCGTACAACGGTGGCACAGAGAGCTTCAGCCATCGCCTGGGGGCTGGTCAGCTGAGCCGCCGCGGCATCGGCGGCAAATTCGTCGGTGCGCCGCACGGGGTGCGACCAGGCATTGAAGCGCGGCACGTACCACGCCGTGAAACGCGAGAACAGGCTGCGGTTCGATTGCCTTTCCAGCTGCTCGATCAACTGCGTCCAGGTTTGGCTGACCCGGTAAATCCAGGCCCCGAAGCGGCCGTGGCCACCACGCAGGTGGCCCAGCTCGTGCCCGACAACGGCGGCGGCCTGCACCGGCGACAACGATTGCAGCAAGGGCAAGCCCACGACTACGTAATTGCGCGGCCAGCCCAATACGCCCAGGCGCGGCACCTGCACTGCCGCTGCGTTGAAGTCGGCGGTAAGCAGCACCTGATGCACCTGAGGGGCCCGCAGGGCCTGGGTCTGCTGCTGGAGCAGGGCCAGCAGCGGGGCCGCTTCGGCGGGCGTCAGCGGCAGCCCTTCAGGAGGGTCAAACTTTACCCACAATGAGCGAAGCACTTTCCAGGCAAACACGGCCAACACTGCTCCAACCTTGAATACGATAGCAAAAGCCTTGCTAAACACGCCGACCGCCAACGTGAGCAGCAGCAGCCCAACTGTGCCCAGCAGCAACAGTAAAATGCCGGCGTAGCCTAACAGGGCCCATAACCACACGCGGCGGCGGTAGCCTGCCGGATTTGCTTCCGCCAGCGGGCTCAGCCGACGCAGGCGAGCCAGGAATTCTTCACGAGTCATAAAGGAAACTAATAAGAGAAGGCCGGCCCGCAGGCATAAAAGCTGCGGGCCGGCCTCTAAATTATAGCCTCCTGATTACTTATCCTATTGCGTCGGCTGCGTCGCACTCACCAGCTTGATGCTGGCCGAGTTGATGCACAGGCGCAGGCCGGTGGGTGGCGGGCCGTCGGGGAAGGCGTGGCCCTGGTGGGCGTCGCAGGTGTTGCAGAGCACCTCAATGCGCGTCATGCCGTAGCTGGTGTCTTTCTTATAGCGCAGGGCGTTGTCCTGCACGGGTTGGGTGAAGCTAGGCCAGCCGGTGCCGCTCTCGAACTTGGTGCGCGAGTCGTAGAGCGGGGTGCCGCAGCATACGCAGGCGTAGAGGCCGGCCTCGTGGGCCTCGCAGTACTCGCCCGTGAAGGCCCGCTCGGTGCCGTGCTGGCGCGTGACGTGGTACTGCTCGGGCGTGAGCTGAGCTTTCCACTCAGCATCGGTTTTTTCTACCCGCCGCGCGGGGGCCGGGCTGCCATGGTTGGCCAGCCGGATAACGTCGTTCCAGGTTTGCATATAACGCAGCGTTGATTTTGAAGGTCAGATTCTGCTTACCAAACGCGGCAGCCGGGCCGGAAGTTTTGCGCGCGCTTCTCGCCCACGCTCCGCAGCGGCGGCCCGCTACAGGTTCAGCGGCCAGGTCTGCTGGTTGCCCACTTGGTCCTTCGCCACAATGGTGTACTTGCCCGGTGCCAGCGCCAGCTGCTGCGGCGGCCGCGCACGCTGCAGCTCCACCACATCCACCGGAATGGCCTGGGCCAGCGCCTCGCCGGCCGCGTAGGCCAGCACCAGGCACGGAAAGCCCACCGTGACGCGGCCTGCTACTGCCACCGGCCGGCGGCCCGCCCCGAATACCCACGTGGGCCGGCCGGCGCGGTACGTAGTGCGCGGATGGAACACCATCAGGTCCACCGTCATGTCGTTGCCGGTGGCGGTAAAGGGCTGCTGGCGGTCATCGAGCAGCACGGCGCTGCCGGCGGCCCGCGCCAGCCGGTAGCGGGCATTTTCGCCGCCCCGCGTGCCCGATTCGCTCAACTCGGTCTGGTCGATGGTAAGCGGATCAATGCCGGTTAGCTCTCTGAGCCGGCGGGCCATGGCGGGCTGGCCGCCCAGACCGTTGGGGCCCTCGTTGAGGTGGCTGAAGCCGCAGTGCACCACAATTTTTGCCTGGGGGTCAGCCTGCAAAATCCGTTGAATGTTGCGGGCCTGCGCCATTTCCCGGCCCTCTACCCGCGCACCGGCATCGCCGGCGTGGGAGAAGCCGTAGTCGTAGGGCACCAGCTGGTAGCGCGTGCGGGCCGCCAGCCGCAGCAGGTTGCTAAACTGGGGCTCTTTGGTGTAGAAACCGCTCTGCAGCATCGGGTAGCCGCGCTGGTTGAGCACGGAGTCCTGCTCATTGAGCCCTTCTACGGCGAAATAGCGGAATCCCAACCCAGCCAGGTCGGGCAGCAGCGAGGCCGTGAAAGCCCGGTGCCGCGGGTTGTGGTGCGCCTCGTTGATAATGACAATCCGGGCGGTGCGGGCCCGGCCCAGAATGTAGGAGTGGGCCGGCACTCCGTGCAAGGCCGCAAAAGCGGCGCTGTCGGCCGTGGGCAATTTGCGCAGCGGCTGGCGGGGCGTATCCCAGGCTTCGAGCGCCGCCTGGTACTGGCCGATGTAGGAATATTCCCAGGCCGCAAATTGATTGGCACCGGGCGTGCCGCTCAGGAGCAGCTTCCCAATGTCGGCGGAAAACTTGTAGCTGGACGTGTCCGGAGCGGGCTGCTGAGCACGCGCAGGCAGCAAAAGCAATGAGCTACTGATTAAAGCTAGCTTTCCGATCATAGCAACAAAAGGAGACAGAGGCACAAAACAGCTCTTAAAACTCAGGAAACACAACTTTTATTGCTTCGCCCCATACACTTACCGACTCAACGCCCGCCCCAACACTGGCAGCCTACACCAGTAGCGCAGCCTGAACAAAAAGCTCATTATCTCACCATCTCACCAGTTCACCATCTCGCTATGAAACTCCTCCCCGCCACCCAGATCCGCCAGGCCGACCTGGCCACCATTCAGGAGCAGGGCATCACCTCGGAGGCGCTGATGGAGCGCGCGGCCCTGGCCTTCACCGACTGGCTCACCGCCCGCCAGACCCCAGCCGAAGCGGGCGAAATCTTGCTGCTTTGCGGCCCCGGCAACAACGGCGGCGACGGGCTGGCCGCCGCCCGCCTGCTGCACCAGCGCAGCTACGCGGTGCGCGTGCTCCTACTGCCCGCCGAAAAGTATTCCGCCGATTTCAGCCTGAACCGCCAGCGCCTGCCCGCCGTGCCGGTAGCCGAATTGAACCCCGCCGCCCTGCCGCCCATCGCGCCCGACACGCTGGTGATTGATGCGCTGTTTGGCACCGGCCTCACCCGCCCGCTCTCCGGCCCGGCCGCCGCCGTGGTGGCCCACCTGAACGCGGCGCACGCGCGGGTGGTGGCATTGGATATTCCCTCCGGCCTGCTGGCCGATGCCCCACAAACCGCCGACAGCCCCGTGGTGCGGGCCCGGCACACCGTGAGCTTCGAGTTGCCCAAACTGGCTTTTCTGCTGCCGCAAAACGCCGAATATGTGGGTCGCTGGCACGTAGTTCCCATCGGGTTGAGCCGGCCGTTTGTGGCGCAGGCGGCGGTTGATATGCACTTTATAGATGCCGCGCTGCTGGCGAGGCGGCTGCCGCGGCGGGCTACGTTTGCCCACAAAGGCACCTACGGGCACGCCTTATTGGTAGCGGGCAGCTACGGCAAGATGGGGGCCGCCGTGCTGGCCGCGCGGGCCTGCCTGCGCAGTGGCGTGGGCCTGCTCACGGTGCGCGGGCCGGCCAGCGGCTACGATATTCTGCAAACCTCAGTGCCCGAAGCCATGGCCCTCCCCGACCCGGCCCCCGACTTCGTAACCGAGCTGCCCGACCTGCAACCGTACTCCGCCGTGGGCATCGGGCCGGGGCTGGGCAAGGAGGACGGCCCGAAGCTGGTGCTGGAAAAGCTGCTGCGCGAAGCCATCGTGCCGCTCGTGCTGGATGCTGACGCGCTGAACCTGCTGGCCGAAAACCCCGACCTGCTCGCCCTGCTCCCCCTCGATTCCATCCTGACGCCCCACCCTAAAGAATTCGAGCGCCTTGCCGGCCCCGCCCGCCACGACTACCACCGTCTGGAGCTGCTGCGCGAGTTTTGCCAAATCCACCGCTGCTACACCGTGCTCAAAGGCGCGTATTCCTGCCTGGGCACGCCCGAAGGCACATTTTACTTCAACAGCACCGGCAACCCCGGCATGGCCACCGGCGGCAGCGGCGACGTGCTCACCGGCATGCTCACCGCCCTGCGCGCCCAACGGCTGCCGGTCCTCGACGCGGCCCTGCTCGGCCTCTACGCCCACGGCCGCGCCGGCGACCTGGCCGCCCGCCACACCGGCGAAGCCGGCCTCATTGCCACCGACATTATCGCCCACCTCGGCCCCGCCTTTCAGGAATTGACCACGATGGAAGCATTCTAGCCCTGGCGCAAGTCTGAAGCCGCAGGCGCGACTTGCAGCCAAGATGCACGGGGCAAGTCTCCAGACTTGCGGAACTGGGGTCACCTGAGTCGTGCAAACGTCGTCAGTCTGGAGACTGACCGCGTGCGTCCGGCGGGAAGTCACATTGCGCTGCGCTCCATTTCAGACTTCCGCCAGTAGTTTTCTTTTACGCCACCCAATACGCTACCGCAAACTGCACCAGCATCAGGCCGTCGGCGAGCAGGGCGAAGTAGTACTCGGGGCGGGTTTCATCGGCAAACCAGAGGATGACGCCGGCCAGCAGCGTGGGCAGCAGCAGCACCCAGCCGTGGGCCGCCGACACGCCGGGCGGAACTAGCACAGCCGACACGGCCAGAAAGATCAGCCCCAGCACCTTGGTGGCGCGCAGCCCAAACAGGCCGGGAAACGTGCGGGTGCCGCTGAGCTGGTCCTTGGTAAAGTCGCGGATGTCGAAGATCAGGGCCAGGTTCAGGATGAAAAAGAACCGCCGGGCAAACAGCACCAGCACCGCCGGCTCATCCAGCGCCTTGCCCAGCCGCAGCGCCGGCACCCACACCGTCACGGCCGACCAGACGTAGGCAATCAGGAACATCTTGAGCAGCGGCAGGTCGCGCAGGGCGCGCCAGTGGCCGCGGCGGCGCACCACCGGCAGCGAGTAGAGCAGCGAAATGGCGGCCAGATGCCCCCAGAACAGCCGCAGGTGCCACCAGCCATCCACCACGAACAGCACCACCGCCACCGCCAGGCTGCCCAGCGCTAGGGCCAGCAGGCCGCGCCGGTGGCGCAGCACCCAGCGCTTGCGCGCCGAAAGCACGGCCTGCTGCCGGTATTTGTAGGGCAGCACGCTGTCGAGGTTGTAGAGAAACAGCGTAGCGGCGAAAATCAGGGCACCGAGGCGGGCCGGAATGGGGGCGTGCCAGAACAGAAACGTGGCCCCGGTAAGGGCCGTGGCTGCCGCCGCCACCAGCCCGCTACTGTAGAGCACGACATCCAACGCCCGCTTCGGGCCGCTCAACTCGCGCAGGGTTCCGGGCAGCATGGCAAAGGAAGCGGCAAAGGGCGGCGGTAAATGGAGCCCAAAGATAAGGCGGCCCCGCTACTCGCCGGTTTCGGCGTGGCTGGCATCCACCGGCTTCGATTCCGGCGAGCCTTTCTGCCGCAGAAAGATGGAAAGGCCCACAATGGACACGATGCTGAGCATTTCGCTCTGCCAGTTCTGAAACGATTCGAACCAGAACCGCGCGGTTTCCATGTACGCCACAGTCGAAATCTGGGGCTTGCCGGCCTGCTGCTGCTCGATGTTGTAGACGGCGCGCCCGCCGGCGGCGTGCAGCCACGCCGCGCCCAAAAACAGCACCAGAAAGGCCAGGCTCAAGGAGTTCTGGTAAAGCGTCAGCACCCAGCCGCCGCGCTTCACCGGCGCAGGCGCATGGGGCTTGTTAGGGTCGGGCGTGCGGTCTACTTCCTCGTCCTCATACAGCTTTTTCGACTCGGAGGAGCCTTTCTGCCGCAGCCAGATGGTGAGCAGCACGTAGAGCCCCATTTGCAGAAACTCGCTTTCCCAGTTCTCGAACGTGGCTTCCACGAAGTGCCCGGAAGTGAGATACCGGCCCAGCGTGAGCGGCAGCAGGCCCATATCTTCCAGCTCACTGTTGTACTCGTGCCAGCCGGTGAGGCCCTGCCCGACCAGCGTAATCAGCATCAGCCCCGTGCCCACCAGCAGCAGACCATTTTCGTAGAGGAAGCGCCGCAAGGGCGAAGCAGAGGGCTTTTTCGACATACCCGCCCTTACGTACAACCCGGCCCAAGAGGTGTGTTCCCGCTCCCATCCCGGAAAACCCCATCAGCCAAAAGCCCCGAAATCAACCTGATTCCGGGGCTTTTGGCTGATGGGCATTGCGCTGATTACGCCTTCAGGCTCTCGGCTTTGGCGGTGGTCACGCCGTCGGCATCCTTCTGGAAGGTGTCGTGGTAGAGCTTGATGCTGTCTTCGATGATGCGGTAGGCATCTTCGCGGCCCATGAAGCGCTCCACGGTCACTTGCTTGTGTTCCAGGGCTTTGTAGTCCTCAAAGAAGCGGCGCATTTCCAACAGCGTGTGCGGGGGCAGGTCAGAAATGTCGTTGTAGTGGTTCACCGAAATGTCGTTGGCGGCCACGGCAATGATTTTGTCGTCTTCCTCGTCGCCGTCAATCATCTGCATCACCCCGATTACCTTAGCATCAACCAGGCACATAGGCACAATGTCGACGGAGCAGATAACCAGAATGTCGAGCGGGTCTTTGTCGTCGCAGTAGGTCTGCGGAATGAAGCCGTAGGCGGCCGGGTAGTGCACGGCCGAGAACAGCACGCGGTCCAGCTTGAGCATGCCGCTGTCTTTGTCCAGCTCGTACTTGCCTTTGCTGCCTTTGGGAATTTCGATGATGCCGTTAACGACGGCGGGGGCGTTTTCGCCGCGCTCTACGTCGTGCCAGGGGTTGAAATGAGCCATTTTTGGGTTTATTAGGGTCTTAGGGACTTGGGGTCTTGGTTTGTTTTTGGGTCTTGGGGCTTAGGGTCTTGGTTGGTGGGGTCTTGGTTTTTTGGTCATCTGTCATCCTGAGTAAAGCGAAGGACCTTATGGGATGGGAACGAGCCGTTGTTAGCATCATCGTTCAACTGGCATAAGGTCCTTCGCAAGCTTACGCCAGATGGAGGATGACAGATGACCAAAAAACCAAGACCCCACCAACCAAGCCCCCAAGACCCTAACGGAGCACCTCCACCAGCGGGGTGCCGGTGCAGCCGTTGGGTTCCTGAATGTGCAGCATCCGCGCCAGCGTGGCCGCCGCGTCCGTAATCTTGGCCACCACGCTCGACTCGCCGTGCTTTACGTGCCAGCCCCAGAAAACGAGGGGCACGTGCGTATCATAAGTATTCATGGAGCCGTGGGTGGTGCCCTTGTTCACGGGGTACGTGTACGATTCGAGCCAGCCCGGCTGCAGCACCACCATCACGTCGCCGCTGCGGTGGGGGAAGAAGCCGTTTTCCAGATACATCAGCATCCCGCTTTCCCAGTGCGACTTCTGCAAGTCGTCGGCGGCAATGGCGCGGTTCACGCCGCTGAGCGTGCCGGCAATGTCTACCACCTCGTCCTGCACCGTGCGCAGGTTCAGCTTGTGCTGCGCAATGAGCGGGCGGTTGAGGTACACTTGCTGGTTTTCGTAGGTAAGCACCCACTGGCCGGCCCCGTGCCGCCGCACCAGCGCCTGCTGAATGGAGTCGCGCATGAGGGCCGGGCCCACCGAGCCGGCGGGCAGCCGGTGCAGGCGCATGAAGTCGGGCGAGCTGGCCGCGCCGTGGTCAGCGGACAAAAACACTAGCGTCTGGCCCTTGCCTACGGTCTTATCCAGGTAGGCCAGCACGCGGGCCAGGTCCTGGTCGAGGCGCAGGTAGGTGTCTTCGGTTTCGATGGCGCTGGTGCCGAACTGGTGGCCCACGTAGTCGGTCGAGCTGAAGCTCAGGGCAAGAAAGTCGGTCTGGCCGCGCTGGCCCAGCTGCTCGGCCCGGATGGCTTCGAGGGCGAAGTCGGCCGTGAGCGAGTTGCCGAAGGGCGTAGAGCGGATCAGGTCGAGGTTGCGGGGCGTGGCGGCCGGGGCTTTTTCGCCCTCAGCCTTCAGCGCGCCCTGCACGGCTGCCGGAGCAGCGCCGCTCAGCCGGGGCAAATCGTGCGGAAACACGGGCTTGGCCTCGCCCCGGAAAGCCGCTTCCCACGCCACGTCATCGGCGGAGCTTTCGGTGTACTGGCCGATGGGCAGCAGCGTTTCCCAGGGCTTATCGAGGTAGCGGGCGGCCCGCTGCTCGGCGTTGAACTTCGTAACCCACTCGGGCAGCGCGGGCTGGTAGTAGGTGCTGGTGATGAAAGCCCCGTTGGAGCCGTCGTACCAGTAGGCGGCATTGGCGGCGTGGCCGGCGGGCAGAATGGAGCCCCGGTCTTTGATGCACACCCCGATGACCTTGCTCTGGAAGTTGGTGGCTAAGCGCAGCTCGTCGGTGATGGTGCTGGTGAGCATGTGGCGCGGCGACATCTGCCCGGCCAGCGCCGTGCCGCCCACCGGCTGCACGGTTTTGTCTTCGGTCACGTAGGTGCCTTTGCCCTCTTCGCGCACCCACCAGTTGTTGCCCACAATGCCGTGCATGGAGGGCGTGGTGCCGGTGTAGAGGCTGGCGTGGCCGGGCCCGGTGTAGGTGGGCACGTAGTTGTAGTGGGTATTCTCGTAGCTGAAGCCTTCGCCCAGCAGCCGCCGGAAGCCGCCGGTGCCGTATTTGCTCCAGTAGCGGTAGAGGTAGTCGTAGCGCATCTGGTCTACCACAATGCCCACCACCAGCTTGGGGCGGCTCAGGGCAGCGGCTTTTTTCTGCCCAAAGGCAGACCCCGACAGCGCGGCGGCCAACAACAGGAACAGGCTCTTTTTCAAATCAGTAGCAGAATAACGCCGCAAGTAAACCGGCGAACCGGCCAGGGCGGCTGCAAAGGTAACAGCCCGCCGCCGGAATTTGGGTGCCGCCCGCCAAAATAGCCGGAGCGGCGTAAAGCAGGTCGCCCGTATGTAGAGACGCGACACTTCGCGTCTCAATCGTTGCTGAAGTTGCTGAGGTTGTCTATCCCAGCGGCCCAGCACCCATCGTTCAACGCCGAGACGCGAAGTGTCGCGTCTCTACACCGCTTATCCCATGCCCACTCCCCTGCTTCCCTACGCCCTCATCTTCGACATGGATGGCGTTATCATCGACAACACCCGCTACCAGGCCCTCGCCTTTCAGTTGCTATTCCGCGACCTGGGCCTCACCACCAACGCCCGCCGCCTGCTGCGCCGCCTGAACGGAATGCCCGCCCCCGACATCCTCAAAACCGTCTTCACCAGCCCCGTGCCCAAAAAGAGGCTGGAAGAATACGCCACTCAGCGCGAGTTTCTCTACCGCACCCTCTACTGGAGCCACCGCCGCGAAACCGCCGGCCTCACCACCTTTCTTAAAGCCGCCCGCGCCGCCGGCTTCAAAATAGCCCTGGGCACCGGCTCGGGCGAGGAAACCATCCGCTACATCCTCGACCACCTTCAGCTGCGCCCCTACTTCGACGTCATCATCGGCAAAGACGATATTGAAAAGGGCAAGCCCCACCCCGATACCTTCAGCGCCGCCGCCCGCAAGCTGGGCGTGCCGCCCGAGCGCTGCCTCGTGTTTGAGGATGCCGTTCTGGGCGAGCAGGCCGCTTACAAAGCCGGGATGCGCGTGGTGGCCGTCGCCTCGTCTTTGCGGGCCAAAGACTTCCAGGCCCCGCTCACCGTCATCAAGGACTTCACGGAGCTGACGCCGGAGCGGCTGCGAGAGTTGCTGGAGCAGCCGCTCGCAGCTCCAAAGCCCAGCAAAACTCTGGCCCAGCGAGCCTACAGCAAGCAATAGTAGGTCAGCCGAGTTAGAGGCTATGCTGTCGGTCTATATAACGCTCACTTGTGGCGCGGTAGGCCGATTTGGGTATAGCTAAGCCATTAGGCCTCCTCACCTACCAACTCACCGCAAACCATTTCAGGCCCGGCGGCGAGCCGGCCGGCGTGGGTTCAGCCTCCACGCGCACATGCCCGGCACCCATCGGCTTAAACTTGCGCACCAGCCCGGTAATGATGCCCCGGTCAAATTCTACGGGGTTGGGCGTGAGGCATACCACCCGCACCTCGCGCAGCCCCCGCCCCTCTACGCGGTAGTAGCCCAGCTCCTGCCCGCGCACGTTGGCGTGGTAGGCCCAGTCCAGGGCCAGCAGGGCCTCGTGCATGGTGTGCAGGTTGGGCGGCCAGAGGCTATGGGTGATGCACTGCAGTCCGGCCGCATACAGCGTGGGCGCACCGTGAATTTCCTCCAGCTCGGCCAGCACATCCAGCCAGGCTTGCCAGGAGTACCAGCTATCGGGCTCGGGCTGGGTGGGCAAGCCATGCTTGCGAAGTAGCGCGGTAGCCTGCTGCGGCACTGGCAGCGCATCGAGCACTATCTGAATATTGCGCCCGTTCACCTCAGCTGCCGGGTCAGCAGCGCGGTATTTAGTGTTCATAATGAGAAGAGCAACTTGGCTAGCAAGGTAAGGACGTTTGCCGTTTGACTGGTACCGTCGCCCGCCACAAACCAGGCACCCGCGTGGTTTGTTATTCAGCCGTATTTCCATCTCACAAAGACAATGGCCCGTTTCCTTGTACAAGGAAACGGGCCATTGTCTTTGGTTAGTGCTGCAGAGCCGGTCTTACTGGCTTGCCGCCAGTGCCTCAGCCCCACCCACGATTTTGAGAATGTCGGTGGTGATGGCCGCCTGCCGGGTGCGGTTATACGTCAGCTTGAGCGACTTGAGCAGCTCCCGGCGTTTCCGGTGGCTATCCTTGCAGCCGGAGACAACTCACTTTTATTCTACCACTAAGCGGGCTACTTGCCCGGCAGAGCGCACCAAATAGATGCCGGGCACCAAGCCAGCTACGTGGAGGGTAGCCGCTCCGGCCAAAGCGGGCACTGTACACACTACCTGGCCCAGGGCATTGAGCAATTCGGCGCGGCGGGCAGTGGCCGGCAGTCGTAGCCGCACCTGCCCGGTAGCGGGATTAGGATAGACTGCCAGCGCCTCCGCGGTTGCGCCGGACCTGACTGCGAGCGGGCCGGTGCCGCCATTCAGCCGCACGCTCACGGCGTAGCTGCTCTGGCTCGGAGCCAGTAGGTCTATGTCGCCGTCACTGTCCAGGTCGCCCACGGCCAGCGCCAGGGGGTTGGAGGACACGGGTATCTCGGCGCTGGTGGCGGGGGGCAAAAAGCGGCCAGACCCATTATTCAGGCGCAAGCTTACGCTGTTGGCACCGGCGTTTACGGCCAGCAGGTCGAGGTGGCCGTCGCTGTTCACGTCGGTCAGGGCCACGTTGTAGGGGAAGCTACCCACGGGCACTTCGGGTAGGGTGGTGGAAGGCACGAAGGCCCCCGCGCCGGTGTTGAGGCGCACACTTACCATATTGCCGTTTGAACTGGCCGTTACAAAATCCAAATCCCCATCAGCATCCACGTCGCCCAAAGCTATTCCTTGCGGTCGGAAGGCCACGGGGCATTCGGCGTTTAGAGCCGGGGCCGTGAAAACACTGCTGCCGTTGTTGAGACGTATACTCACAGTGTTGCTACTGGTATTGGAAGCCAGCAAGTCTAGGTCCCCATCATTATCCACGTCGCCCAGGGCCACAGCATAGGGGTACTGGCCCACCGCCACCGAGGCCGTAGCCAACGAAGTAAAGAGGGCCGTACCATCGTTGCTGAACACGCTCACCGAGGCTGACTGGTTGTTGGCGACCACTAGGTCCAGGTCACCATCGCCATCAATGTCGCCGAGCGCTACCCCCAATGGATACATGCCGGTGGTCAGCTGCGCGCTCTGTGGCACGCTGAAGTTGCTGCTGCCGTCGTTGAGACGAACACTTAGCGTATTGCTGAAGGAATTGGCAGCCACTAGGTCCAAGTCGCCGTCGCCATCTAAGTCGCCCAAAGCCAGATTGCGCGGGGCGCTGCCCACGGCTATTTCCGCGTTGGTGGCAGGGGCCGTAAATGTGGCGGCTCCGTCATTGAGGCGCACGCTCAGGGTGCCGGTGGCAAAGGCGTTTGCCGTTATCAGATCCAGGTCGCCGTCGGCATCCAAATCACCTACCGCTACGCTTTGGGGCGCCGTGCCCACGCTCGGTTCCGCCAGGCCCGCTGGCAGGCGAAAATCACCGCGGCCCGTCCCACCCACGGCCGTCGTGAACTGCTGCACCCAGGGCGTAGCCAGCGAATCGTCGGCACTCGCTGCGGCGCGGGTCACAGTCAGTTGTACCGTTTCGCCGGGCATAAAGGGGTATGCCGTCGGGAAGAACCCCAAGTTGGCTCCCACTACGGTGGCCACCCCGTTCCCGCGCAACCCGCCGCGTTGGCTGCTGAACACCTTGAGCGCCGTGACGGAAGCGGCGGTAAGCGGCCTGCTAAAGCTAGCTACCACGCCTGTAGTTCGGGCGGCAGAGTGGGCATTAGCGGCAGGTGCCACATTGAGCAAAACAGGTGCCTGCGCCTGCGCCGCCACGGAGC
Organism: Hymenobacter daecheongensis DSM 21074; assembly: GCF_900141805.1. Taxonomy (GTDB): domain Bacteria; phylum Bacteroidota; class Bacteroidia; order Cytophagales; family Hymenobacteraceae; genus Hymenobacter; species Hymenobacter daecheongensis. The sequence goes on from NZ_FQYN01000001.1 coordinate 226,554, forward strand.
AGATCAGCGGCAATAGCCCACTGGCAGTTCGAATAAACAGGGAGTAACGGTTTAGCATACAAGGGAGGTAAAGGAATAGAGAAGCACATGGGGTCCGTTCAGGCATGTGGAGCTGCAGCAAACTTATAGCATAAAACCTGATGAGGTGATTTTTAACGTTTTTGGTGCTCTTCTCTCAGCAAGCAGCGTTGCAGCAATCTTACAAAAAAAGGCTCCAACCTGCTGGTTGAAGCCTTTTTGACATTTGAGTAAAGACAACCTGTGGAAAGGGTCTTTGCCGAGTCTAATGATTATTCTACTGGCTTGCCGCCAGTGCCTCAGCCCCACCCACGATTTCGAGAATCTCGGTGGTGATGGCCGCCTGACGGGTGCGGTTATACGTCAGCTTGAGCGACTTGAGCAGCTCGCCGGCGTTTTCGGTGGCCTTGTCCATCGCCGTCATGCGGGCGCCGTGCTCCGAGGCGTTGCTTTCCAGCACCGCCTTGTAGAGCTGCACCTTCAAGGACTGCGGAATCAGGGTCTGCACGATTTCCTCTTTCGAAGGCTCGAACAGGTAATCGACGTTGGAAGTAGCGGCGGCCGGTGTGGCGGGTGCCTCGGCGGGCACCAGCGGCAACAGCTGCTCGGCCCGTACCACCTGCGTGGCTACGTTCTTGAACTCGTTATACACCATCGTCACCTCGTCGAACTGGCCCATGCTGAAACCGGCCATAGCCTGCTCCGCGGCTTCGCGCACCGTGTCGAACGACAGCTGGCCGAAGACGTGAGTGTAGTTGCCTATGATCGGGCCGCGCTTCGAGAAATACTCGTGGGCCCGCTTGCCGATGGCCATTACCGTTACCTGACCGGCCGCGGCCTGCGCTGCGTAGCGCGAAGCAATCAGCGCATTCACCCCCTTGAAGATGTTGCTGTTGAAAGCCCCGGCCAGGCCGCGGTCAGACGTGATGGCAATGATTAGCACGCGGCGCACTTCGCGCTGCACCGTGTACGGACTTGCCACTTCCTCCCCGACCTGGGCGGTCAGGTTGCTCAGAATGCTGTTGAGCCGCTGGGCATAAGGGCGCATCCGCAGGATGTTGTCCTGGGCCCGGCGCAGCTTGGCCGCCGCCACCATTTTCATGGCTTTGGTAATCTGCTGCGTGCTCTGCACCGATACAATGCGGTTGCGGACTTCTTTTAAGCTAGCCATTCCGTTCGGAATTATGAATTATGAATTATGAATTATGAATTGGTGGACGTGCGCCGTTTTGCCAGTTCATAATTCATAATCCAGAATTCAGAATTAATAATTACTTCGAGGCGTATACCGCCGACAGATCTTTGGCGACCTGACGGATGGCACCTGTAATCTCGTCGTCGAGCTTACCGGCTTTCAGCGACTTGAGGGCCTCGGGGTGGCGCGACTGCATCACCTGACGGAACTCGGTTTCGAAAGCCCGCACCTTGTCCACGGGCACCAGGTCAAGCAGACCGTTGGTGGCGGCGTAGATGATGGCCACCTGATCTTCCACCTTTACGGGCGAGAACTGGGGCTGCTTCAGGATTTCGAGGTTGCGACGGCCACGCTCGATGGTGAGCTTGGTCGAGGCATCGAGGTCGGAGCCGAACTTGGCGAAGGCTTCCAGCTCGCGGAACTGGGCCTGGTCCAGCTTCAGCGTACCAGCCACCTTCTTCATCGACTTGATCTGGGCGTTACCGCCCACGCGCGATACCGAGATACCCACGTTGATGGCGGGGCGCACACCGGAGTTGAAGAGGTTAGTTTCGAGGAAGATCTGGCCGTCGGTAATCGAAATTACGTTGGTCGGAATGTACGCCGAAACGTCGCCGGCCTGGGTTTCGATGATCGGCAGGGCCGTCAGCGAACCGCCACCTTTCACCATGTGGCGAATGGAGTCGGGCAGGTCATTCATGTCAGCGGCAATCGTGTCGGAAGCGTTGATCTTCGCGGCCCGCTCCAACAGGCGGCTGTGCAGGTAGAATACGTCACCAGGGTAGGCTTCCCGTCCGGGAGGACGACGCAGCAGCAGCGACACCTCGCGGTAGGCCACGGCTTGCTTCGACAAGTCGTCATACACCACGAGGGCCGGACGACCCGTATCGCGGAAGAACTCGCCGATGGCGGCACCCGTGAAGGGCGCGAAGAACTGCATTGGAGCCGGGTCGGCAGCCGTAGCGGCTACTACCACCGTGTAGTCCATGGCACCGCCCTTGGTCAGGGCCTGCACGATCTGGGCTACGGTAGAGGCTTTCTGGCCTACGGCTACGTAGATGCAGAAAACCGGCTCGCCGCGCTCAAAGAACTCGCGCTGGTTCAGGATAGCATCCAGAGCCACCGTCGACTTACCCGTCTGGCGGTCACCGATGATCAGCTCGCGCTGACCACGGCCAATCGGAATCATGGCATCGATAGCCTTGATACCGGTCTGCATGGGCTCGGTTACGGGCTGGCGGAAGATTACGCCGGGGGCTTTGCGCTCCAGGGGCATCTCGTAGGTGTCGCCAGCAATGGGGCCGCGGCCGTCGATAGGCTGGCCCAGTGTGTTCACGACGCGGCCAATGATGCCTTCGCCCACCTTGATGGAGGCAATCTTGTTGGTGCGCTTCACGGTGGCACCCTCGCGGATTTCGCTGTAGTCGCCGAGCATTACGGCACCCACGTTGTCTTCCTCCAGGTTCAGCACCAGGGCCTGCAGGCCATTTTCAAATTCAATCAGCTCCCCCGCCTGAGCATTGCCCAGGCCGTAGATGCGGGCTACACCGTCGCCAACCTGAAGCACCGTACCAACCTCTTCGAGTTCGGCTTCGGTCTTAAAGTTGGACAGCTGCTCCCGCAGGATGGCGGATACTTCATCCGGACGTACGTCTGCCATGTTGTTGTTTATAGATGGGGTTGGTAGGGGTTCTCTTTAAAGGTGTTGCGCAGCTTGCGCAAGCTGTTGCGCACCGATTCGTCGAGCTGCCGGTCGCCGACGCGCAGAATGAAGCCGCCGATGAGGGACTCATCAACCGTTTCTTCCAACGTCACGCTTTCCAGGCCCGACTGCCGGCGCACTACTTTGTTCAGTTCCTCGCGCAGGGCCGGGGCCAGCGGAGTAGCGGTAGTCACCTGGGCTACCTGCATGCCGCGCCGCACGTCGTACTGGCTCTGAAACTCGGTAGCTACCCATTCCAGGGCACTTTCGCGGTTATGTTGGGTTACGATAACGAAGAACTTCTCCGTCACCTCACTCACTTTGCCGCCAAAGATTGCCCTCAGAATGGCCAGCTTCTTATCGTGCTTCACGATGGGGTTGCGCAGCAACAGGCGCAGGTCGCGGCTCTGCTCCAGCGTGGTGCGGAACAGATCCATGTCGGCCTTCACCTGCTCCAGCGTCCCGCGCTCCTGGGCCAGATCCAGCAAGGACTTGGCGTAGCGGGAGGCAACTCGTTGTTCAGACATTGGGTTTGAGCTGCAAGCTGTAAGCTACAAGCTGCAAGCCTTTTCGCCGACGGAATGTCAGCTTACGGCTTGTAGCTTGGAGCTTGCAGCTTAGTTTAATTTTACATCCTTCAGGTACGAGTCCACGAGCTGCTGTTGCGAGCTGGAATCAGCCAGTTCACGGCGCAGGATGCGCTCGGCAATGTCGATGGAGAGCTTTGCGGCCGTGTTTTTCACTTCGGTCAGCGCGGCGTTTTTCTCGTTCTGAATGGCTTCGCGAGCCTGCATGATCATGCGGCTGCCTTCTTCCGTGGCTTTGTTTTTGGCGGTTTCAACGAGTTGATTGGCCATCTGGGAAGCCTCCTGCATCATCTTGTCGCGCTCGATGCGGGCATCGGTCAGCAACTTTTCGTTGCCGGCTTTCAGCTGTTGCATTTCCAGCTTGGCCTGATCGGCCATGCGCAGGGCGCTTTCAATAGAATCTTCGCGCTCCTTGAGGGAGAGCAAAATAGGCTTCCAGGCAAACTTAGCCAGCAGAAACAGCACGGTGAGGAAAATCACCAGCTGCCAGAAGATCAGACCAAATTCGGGCGTTACGATTTGCATAGCGCGGTAAACTCTACGTTGGCTTCGACAGCCAACAGATGAAAGGAGGAAATAGAATCGGAGCCCGAGGGCAGCCGAAAACCTACTTCAAAAAAGCCAAGTCAGCCCGCTACGCCGTGCGCCGAAGCGACGCGCAGCGGGCTGCTCTTGCGGTGCCTCCTCTACTGGAGCTTGAACGAAATCAGCAGGCAAACTACCACGGCGAACAGCGCCAGACCCTCGATCAGGGCGGCTACGATCAGCATGGCCGTCTGGATTTTGCCGGAAGCCTCAGGCTGACGACCGATGGCCTCCATGGCGCTGCCACCGATGCGGCCGATACCCAGACCAGCACCCAGAGCAACCAGACCAGCACCGATACCGGCACCCATTACGGCGAGACCAGCGGCATTAACAACCTGCAACAACAGAGAAAGAAGCATAAAACAGAGGTTTGAGAGAAATGTAAAACAGAAAAAAAGTCGGGTGAGAAAAGCTTAGTGTGCGTGGGCCGGCTCTACGCCGTTGCCGCCACCCATCTGCAGATCCGCATCGTGGTGGGTTTCCACCGCGCCGCCGATGTACATGGCGGTGAGCAGCGTGAAGATGTAGGCCTGCAGAATGGCTACCAGCAACTCCAGCACGTTGATGAACAGGCCGAAAGCCAGTGAAACCGGAGCCAGCGCCGCGCTTTTGAAGATGAAGATCAGGCTGATAAAGCTCAGAATAACGATGTGGCCGGCCGTGATGTTGGCAAACAGACGAACCATCAGCGAGAAGGGCTTTACCACGATGCCAATCAGCTCGACCGGAATCATGATAGGCAGCAGGGCCTTGGGCACACCGGGCGTGGCGAAGATGTGGGCCCAGTAGTACTTGTTGGAACTGGCCAGCGTGATGATGAGCGTGAGCACGGCCAGCGTAAAGGTCACGGCGATGTTGCCGGTGAGGTTGGCGGCACCCGGCATCAGGCCCAGCAGGTTGTTGAACCAGATGAAGAAGAACACGGTGAGCAAATACGGCATGTAGCGCTCGTACTTGGGGCCGATGGACTTCTTGGCTACTTCATCCCGAATGAACAGGATAATGGGCTCGAAGAACGACTGCACGCCTTTCGGGGCTTTGCCGTGGTTCTTTTTGTAGCCGCTGGCTACGGCCGTGAACACCAGCAGCAACAGCACGGCGCTCAGGATGAGCGAAGCCGTGTTCTTGGTGATGGAGAAATCGTAGACTTTGCTGCCGTCTTCGGCCATCAGGTGCTCGTGCTCCAGCTTAAGGCCGTTATAGGCCTGGCCGTGGGCCAGCTTCGAGGAAGAGAAGACGCTCAGGCCCTTGGCAGGCTGGTAAGCAATAACGGGCAGCGGAATCGTGACGTGCGTGCCGTGCTCCGCGTTGCCGAGCGTGGCAAAATGCCATTCGTGAGAGTCCCCGATGTGGTGCAGAATCATCTCCCCGGGGTTGAAAGCTTCCTGATCGGTTGCTTCAGCCGTGGTAGCCGCAGGTTCGTTAGCGAAAACGGGAAGCGTAAGAATGCAAAAGAGAGCTATCAGTAAGCGCTTCATTCAGTGGGAATTAGGGTAAAATCCGCAAAACCTTTACTCAGGATTTTCACCCGGTTTTGAAAACGGGCGCAAGTTACTCAGGATGCTCCAGACTTCAAACCCGGCGTAAAAGAAATACAGAATAAAGAAGCAGCCGAGGAAGGTCCAGGTGCCCCGGCCCTCGTGGGCCCCGCCCTTATACAAGTAAATCATTACCAACCCGATAGACAGCAGCAGCCGCAGCACGATGGAGCTAAAATAGGCCGCCATAAAGTTATCGGGGCTGGCCCGCACCAGCCGGAGCGTAATCCAGTAGGTGATGGCCGTGAGCAGGGTAAAGAAGCCGAAGATGCTGTAGGCCAGCGGATGCACCACGGCCGCGCCGTAGTGCAGCTGCAGACCATATAGAATGGCCCACACGATAACGCAGAAGAGCAGGAAGGAGCGGAGAAAAACGGCCACGGGTTACTTATTCTATTCGTTGCGCGAAACGGCGCGGATGATCTGGTAGGTAGCGGCCAGCAGGCCAAAAACCATCAGGCCGATGGTGTACCACGGGTTTTTATTCTGAAAATACGCATCCAGCTTGAGGCCGCCCCAAGTGCACAGGCCAATGATGGCCAGCATCTGAAAGCCCAGCCCGGAGTATTTGGCGAAGCTGCGCAAACGGTCAGAATCGTTGGACTTGGGCGGTGGCGGAGCGTCGGCGGGCATGGCGCGGGGCGGTTTGGGGGTGCGAAAGTATTGATTTTCGGCGCAGTAGCCTACGGTTGCGGGCAGGTTTTGGCTAAAGTAGCGAAGTGGCCGCGGCCGCGGCCGGGCAGCAAAAGCCAACAGGGCCAGGGAAAAACCGTAATTTTACCCAACGCCCTACGTTGTAGAACCCACGCGCCGCCGGATCGAACGAATCGGCGGAACCCGCGCGTTTGATTTGGCAACCCGGGACTCTCTCCTATTCCTCTGCTTTGACGAAGTATCCGCTTTTCCGCCTGCTTTCCGTGCCTGTGGCGCTGCTTTTGGTAGCCGCCGTGGGGGCCTGCTCCTCGGAGCGGAAGTCCATTATCGGGCATAGCTACGAGAACATCGTGGCCCGCGACAACGGCTTTTTTCTGGCCCGCGAGAAGCTGCGGGCTACCGAGGCCACCTTATACAAGGCCCGCGTGAACGACTACAACCGCGTGCTGCCGCTGTTCCCGACGCTGGACGACGCTACCGTGGCCCGCGTGACGGCCGACCTCGACGACGTCATCAAGAAGGCCTCGCTGCCCATTCAGCACCGCCCCGGCTCCGACTGGACCGACGACAGCTACCTGCTCATCGGGCAAGCTCGCTACTACAAGAAGGAGTATGAGGACGCGGGCAAGACGTTCAAGTATGTGAATACCACCAGCAAGGATGCCAACGCCCGGCACGAGGCGCTGATCTGGCTGATGCGCACGTTTCTGGCCACTAAAGAACTGGAAAACGCGGCGGCCGTGTCCGATTTGCTGGATAAGGAGCAGGGCTCGGGCCGGAACGCGCGGGAGCTTTTTCTGACCCGCGCCGAGTACTTTCTGCAGACCGGCGACCAGTTGAAAGCCATTGAGAATCTGACCCGGGCGCTGCCCTACATCAAGCCCAAAAATGAGCTGTCGCGCACGCGCTACATTCTGGCGCAGCTGTATCAGGCCACCAATCAGGATAAGGAAGCCTACGCGCAGCTGAACAAAATTCTGAAGCGCAACCCGCCCTACGAGCTGGATTTCTTCGCCAAGCTGATGCTGGGTCAGGTTTCAGATCTGAACACGACCGACAAGGCCCGGCTGGACAAGTATTTCGCCAAACTGCTGAAGGACACCAAGAACAAGGAATACCGCGACAAGATCTACTACGAGATGGCGCGGCTCGACTACCGCCAGCAGCGCTACGACAACGCGCTGGCGCTGCTACGGCAGTCGGCGCGGGCCACCACCAGCAACAAGGCTCAGAAATCGTACACGTATCTGCTGGCCGGCCGCATCTACTACGAAAACCTGCAGAAGTACCCGCTGGCCGCCGCCTACTACGACAGCACGGTGCAGAACATGCCCCGCGAAGCCCCCGAGTATGCTGCCACCGTGGAGCGGAGCGCTATTCTGAAGGACTTCGCCCGCCAGACCACCATCATCAGCACTCAGGACAGCCTGCAGGCACTGGCCCGGCTGGACAGCGCCACCCTGCGCACCCGCCTGACCGACTTTGCCACCGCCGAGCTGGTCACCCGCAAGAAGAATGAGGAGCGCCAGGCTGCCCTGGTGGCCCGGCAGGCCCAGCGGCAGCAAACGGCCAGTACCAATGCCGTATCAGCTTTCGGCAACGTGAATACGGATCCGCTGGCGGCGGCCAACAGCACTACGGGCGCTTTGTGGTATTTCGACAACCCTACGGCCCTGACCACAGCCCGCGGCGAGTTTATCCGGAAGTGGGGCGACCGGAAGCTGCAGGATAACTGGCGCACCACGAGCCAGGCCAGCGCCTCGGCCGTGACGAGCCAGGGCGGCAACGTGCCGGTTTCGATTGCCGGCGCAGATGGCGTCCGCGTCAATCCGACCACTGGTGCGCCCGCTGCCGCCGCTGATCCGGCGGCGCAGGTGCGGGGCTTGGTGGCCGGCTACCGCCAAAACCTGCCGCTGACGGAAGCGCAGTTGAAGGCTTCGCAGAAGCAGGTGGAAGAGGCGCTGTTCGCGCTGGGTGGCATCTACAACCAGCAGCTGCGCGAGCCGGTGCAGGCCGCCGACACCTACGAGAAGCTGGTGACGCGCTTCCCCGGCGGCGTGCACACGCCCGAAACGTATTACAGCCTTTATCTGCTCTACAAAGAGAAAAACGACCCGCGCGGCGAAGCCTATGCCCAGAAGCTGCGGACGGAGTACCCAAACTCGTCGTATGCGCGGCTGGTGGCCGACCCGGAGTATCTGCGGCGCACGTCGGTGGCCAATGCCCAGGTAGGTGTGCTGCTCGATTCGGCCTTCACTTTCTATAAAAAGCAGGAATTCACCAAGTCTTCGGCGGTGCTGGCGCGGGCCCGCAAGCAGTATCCGGTGACGGATCTGAACGACCGGGTGGCGTTTCTGACCACGCTCATCACCATCCGGACCAAGCCGCCGGTGGTGGCGAAGGCAGCCGTGGACAAATTTCAGAAAGACTACCCGGAAAGCCCGCTGCTGAGCCAGGCGCAGGCGCTGCTGGGCAGCTACAAGCGCTACGAGGAAGGCCAGATTGCCGGCGCCCTGGCTTCTACCGACAAGCCCGTGATATCCGTTTTCCGGCCCGGCGAAGTGGATAACCGGATGCGGATTTTCTACGGCGAGAACGAAACGCCTGCCAAACCAGTCCCCGCGCCGCCTGCATCAGTGCCCGTGCCGGCTCCCAAACCTTCGGCGACCGATGCGGCACCAGCCACGATGCCAGCGGCCACGCCACCCGCTGCCCCGGCTTCTAAACCCAAGCTAACCCGCCGCCAGGCCCGCAAGGCCAGCACGCCTCCAACCGATTCAGCCGGCACCGCAGCCCCGAATACTCCTGTGGTGCCGCTAGCCGCCCCAACTCCTGCTTCAGCCCCAGCCGCGCCCGTCAAACCCGCTACGCCCTACACCACCAACCTGGCGGCCGGGCACGCGGTAGTGCTGGCTTTCCCGAAAGGTGCCGCCCCGCTGAAGGACCTGCCCGCCCTGCTGAGCACCTACAACAACCGCTTTTTCAAGGCCAGCAACCTGCAGGTGCAGCAATCCGCCCTCGGCGACAGCCTGGACCTGGTGGTGGTGCAATCTTTGCCGGGCGCGAAAGTAGCGCAGAGCTACGCCCTGAAGTTGCGCGGCCCGCAAGCCCCACTGAGCAAGCTGCGCGGCGTGGGTTACCAAACCCTGATCATTGGTATTGATAACATGCCGCTGCTGCTCCAAAGCAAAGATTTGGCAGAGTATCAGCGCTTCTACCAGAAGACTTACTCCAAATAATTCTGAGTTATGAATTCTGAAGCATGGATTGGTGCTTATGCCAGTTCGGACATTCATAATTCATAATTCTTAATTCATAATTGAATTCATGGCTTACCCTGCCACCAAGACCAAACCGGCCCCGCGCAAACCTCAGCGGCCGGGTCGATTCACGGCTTTCACGCGCACCATGTGGCTGCTTTTCGGCGGTGGCGTGCTGGGCTTCGTGCTGTATGTGCTGGCGGTGAGCGTGAATTTTCTGGGGCTTTTCGGGCGGATGCCTAACCTGAAGACGCTGGAAAACCCGAAGAGTGAGTTGGCCTCGGAAATCTACTCGGCTGATGGGGCGCTGATGGGCAAGTATTTCCACGAAAACCGCACCCCGGCCGAGTACGAAGACCTGCCCCAGCACTTAGTTGACGCGCTCATTGCCACCGAGGATTCGCGCTTCGAGCAGCACTCCGGCATTGACCCTAAAGCCACAGGCCGGGTGGCGGCGGGGCTGCTCACGGGCGGCAGCGGCGGCGGCGGCTCCACGCTTACCCAGCAGTTGGCCAAGGTACTGTTCCGCACCCGCGGCGACCTGAACGACGGCACCCTGAACGACGTGCCCGGCGTGCGGATGCTCATCACCAAGACCAAAGAATGGATTCTGGCCGTGCGGCTGGAGCGCAACTACACGAAGCGCGAAATTCTGCGCATGTACTTGAACACCAACGACTATGGCTCCAACGCTTTTGGTATCAACACGGCCTCCAAGACATTTTTCAATAAGAAGCCGAAAGACCTGACGGTGGCTGAAGCGGCCACGTTGGTGGGCGTACTCAACGCGCCCTCGCGCTTCAGTCCGCGCTTCAACCCGGAACGCTCCAAGCTTCGCCGCAACTGGGTGCTGCTGCAGATGAATAAGTACGGCTACCTGAACGAGACAGCCTTACGGGCCGAGACGCTCAAGCCCATCAAGCTCGACTACAGCGTGGAAAACCAGAACGAAGGCATTGCGCCCTACTTCCGGGTGGAGGTGAGCAAAATGCTGAAGGAGTGGGCCCGCGACACCGACCACGACCTGTACGCCGATGGCCTGAAAATCTACACCACCATCGATTCGCGGATGCAGCGCTACGCCGAATCGGCCATTGCCGACCACATGAAGCTCCAGCAGAAGTGGTTCGACGCGCACTGGAAAGGCCAGCAGCCGTGGCGCGATGAAAACGGTAAGGTCATTCCGAACTTCATTAACACTTCCATCCGGCGCACGGAGCGCTTTAAGTCGCTCAGCAACCGCTTCGACGGTAACAAGGACTCCATCAACTACTACCTGCGCAAGAAGTACAAGATGATGGTGTTCTCGTGGAAGGGCGAGAAGGAAGTGTTCATGTCGCCGCTCGATTCGCTGGCGTACTACAAGCACCTGCTGCAGGCCGGTTTTATGGCCATGAACCCGCTCAATGGCCAGATTAAGGCCTGGGTGGGCGGCACCAACTACAAGTATTTCAAATACGACCACGTGAAGCAGGGCAAGCGCCAGCCGGGCTCCACGTTTAAGCCCATCGTTTACACCGCCGCCATCGACCAGGGCTACTCGCCCTGCTACCAACGGCCCGACGTGGCTACCACGTTCCCGGCCGTGGCCGGCCGCGAGTCGTATACGCCCAAGAATTTTGAGGGCGGCTTTTCCGGCCGCACCTTCACGCTGCGCCAAGCTCTGGCCCGCTCCATGAACTCCATTACGGCCTGGGTAGTGCAGAAAATCGGGCCCGAAACGGTGGTTTCCTACGCCAAGCGCCTCGGCATCACTTCCCCCATCGAAGCCGTGCCGGCCGTGGGCTTCGGCTCCTCCGACGTGAGCATGTACGAGCTGTGCGGAGCCTACGGCACATTCGTCAACAAAGGCGTCTGGACGGCCCCGATGATGGTAACCCGCATTGAGGACAAAAACGGCAACGTGCTGCGCGAATTCGTGCCCCAGACACGCGAAGCTCTCAGCGAGGAAACCGCCTACATTATGACCCACATGCTGCAGGCTTCTACCACCGAGCCGGGCGGCACGTCGGTTATTCTGAAAACGGGCTTCAAGTTTCCGTATGAAATCGGGGCTAAAACTGGCACCACCAGCAACTATTCCGATGCCTGGTTTATGGGCATCACGCCCGACCTGGTGTGCGGCATGTGGGTCGGCGGCGAAGACCGCAGCATTCACTTCCGCACCGGGGCCTACGGCCAGGGCGCCCGCCTGGCGCTGCCTATCTACGGCGTGTTCATGCGCAAAGTATACGCCGACAAGAGCATCGGCATCAGTACCGCGCCCTTCCCCAAGCCGGCCCAGCCGCTCAGCATCGAAATCGACTGCAGCCGCTACTACGGCGGCCAGCGCGACACGATTCCCTACGACCAAAAGCTCAACCAGACCGATCTGGAGGACCTGAACGACCAGGATATTTAGCGTGCCCGATTACGCGGATCTTTCGCTGATTTCATTGAAGATTACGGAATGTGGCCGGGACAACCTGGCCACATTTTTTGTTAGAGAATGCGCAATATTGTGCTGATCCTGCACCTTGCGCGGCTCCGTCCGTATCTGGAGCAGAGCATCTTTTTTTGTTCGCTGCCCTGCGTACGCAATCAGCGTAATCAGCGAAAAATCCGCGTCAATCAGTGATTCTATGGCTGCTAAAGAACATCTACAGGAGCAAATTCGCCACCTGCCGCACCGGCCCGGTATCTATAAGTTTTTCGACGACGAGACGATCATTTACGTCGGCAAGGCCATTGATATCCGCAAGCGGGTAAGCAGCTATTTCAGCAAGCAGGACCACAACAAGAAAACCCAGCAGCTGGTCAAGAATATCCGGCGCATCGAATTTACCATCGTCGATAGCGAATCGGATGCATTTCTGCTCGAAAACAACCTTATCAAGGAGAACCAGCCCAAGTACAACATCCTGCTGAAAGACGGCAAGACGTACCCGTACCTGTGCATCACCAACGAGCGGTTTCCGCGCCTGCTGCCCACGCGCAACAAGATTAACGACGGCTCGCGCTACTACGGCCCCTACGCCAACCTGACCGCCATGAATGTGGTGCTGGAGCTGATTCGGGCTTTGTATCCGCTGCGCACCTGCACCTACAACCTCTCACCCGAAAACGTGGCCGCCGGCAAGTTCAAGGTGTGCCTCGAATACCATATCGGTAACTGCAAAGGGCCCTGCGAAGGCCACCAGGACGAGGAAACCTACGCCCAGTATATCCAGCAGATCCGCAGCATTCTCAGCGGCAACCTCACCGTGCCTAAGGCCTACTTCCGGGAACGGATGACGGCCGCGGCCCAAGAGCAGCAATACGAGCTGGCCCACGCCCTCAAGCAGAAGCTCGACCGTCTCGACGACTTCCAGGCCAAGTCCACAGTCGTGAATGCTGCCTTGTCCAATATCGACGTGTTCAGCATTGCCTCCAACGAGAAAAGCGCCTTCATCAACTATCTGAAGGTGATGAACGGCTCCATCATTCTCACGCAGTCAATAGAAGTACAAAAAAAGCTGGACGAGACGGATGCCGAAATCTTGGCGCCCATGATCATGCAGATGCGGACCGAGTTTGAAAGCCAGTCGCGGGAAATCCTGGTCAATACCGATGTTCCGGGCCTACCGCTGGCTGGCGTTACGGTAACGGTGCCTCAGATCGGCGACAAGCGCAAGCTGCTGGAGCTGTCCATCAAAAACGTGCTCTACCTGCGCAAGGAGAAGGAAAGCATGAATGACCGGAGCAAAGACGTGAACGAGGTGCGCATCATGGAAGGCATCAAGCGGGATTTGCGCCTTACTGAGCTACCTAAGCATATTGAATGTTTCGACAACTCCAACTTTCAGGGCGACAACCCGGTGGCCGCCATGGTGTGTTTCCGCAATGCTAAGCCCAGCAAGAAGGACTACCGCCACTACCACATTAAGACTGTAGTCGGCCCCAACGATTTCGATTCCATGTACGAAGTCGTCACGCGCCGCTACCGTCGCCTGGTCGATGAAGGCGCGTCCCTGCCCCAGCTCGTCATTGTCGATGGCGGCAAAGGCCAGCTCAGCATGGCCGTAAAAGCCCTCAAAGACCTAAACCTGTGGGGTCAGATGGCCGTCATCGGCATCGCCAAGCGTTTGGAGGAAATTTACGTGCCCAACGATCCGCTGCCGCTCTACATTGACAAAAAGAGCGAGTCGCTCCGCCTTTTCCAGCGCATGCGCGACGAGGTACACCGCTTCGGCATCACCTTCCACCGCAGCCGCCGCGACGCGGCTACCCTCAAAACTGAACTGACCGACGTGAAAGGCCTCGGCCCCGTCACCGCCGACAAGCTCCTAACCAAGTTCAAGTCCGTCAAGAAAATTAAGGAGCTTACCGAACTACAGCTTATCGAAGAAGTAGGCAAAGCCAAAGCCCGCATCCTGCTCGATTACTTCAGCCAGCAGGAAACCCCGGCTGCCAGCTCCGGGAGCTAAGCAACACTAAACCCCAAGTAAACAAAGAGCCCCGACCATGTTGGCCGGGGCTCTTTGTTTACTTGGAACTTGACTACAAAATCCGTAAAGTCCGAAAAATCCGGATGAATCTGTGGTCTAGAAACTCCACAGGTTGTACTCATATTCAATCAAATCGGAAGCGGCTTGCTGCGAGGCCAAGATGCCCTGCTGCTGCCCACCGTAGATTTCGTCGAGTCGTGAATCGTTCGGGTTAGAAACCTTCACGATGTACGAGTTGAACAACCACAACTCGAAGGCATCCGCCAGGTTCTTGTGCTGCGCGTCGTTCTGCGAGTTAAACCAGATAGCCTTGTCCGGATTAGCCCGGAACACGCGCACCAGGTCGCTGTACTTGAACGTAGCAATCGTCTTTTCAATACCGGAAGTGTTGGCACCCAGCGTTGAAGGAACTAACAGTGTTACGGTTTTGATGTCGTGATACATCCGCGACCGTTTCTTGTCGAAGATCATATCCTCCTTCAATTCCATCTGGTAGATATCCTTGGGACGATACTCGTAGCTCGGCGGAGCCACAGGCTTTTTGGGAGCCGCGGCTACCTTTTTGCCTTTGGCGGTTTTCTTAGGGGTTCCCCAGCCATCATCGGCCGCGGCATCGTCGCTGAAGCCAGCGGCTTTTTCCTCGTCACTCAGGCCCGCGTTAGTTTCAGCATACGACATGTTGCCGGATACCTCCGTAGGCGTGAAAGTAGTCGTCAGCGAGTCGTTACGATAAGCTTGAAGCTCTCCCCGCTTCACTGCTTCCAGAATCACCCGGCTGATTTCCTTGCCTTCCGAAAACATCGGTTTGTTCTGCTTTTCGCGCAGATCAACAGCCCGCCAGATAGTCTTGCGGAACATGATGTCCGAGTTCGGAATCGGGCGATACGAGCCATTGCTGCTCGCGGTGGTGGCTTGCTCCTGAGCTGAGGCTGCCACCGACAGCATCATACCAGCCGAAAAAGCGGCGAAGAAAAGGAATTTGTTCATACCAGGGTAATCAAAAAAGCGCATCGGTTAGTTCAGCAGTGTAACGCTTACAGCAGCGGAATATTGAACTGCTTCGACACTTTTACATCTTCCATCTGATCCTGGAAGTTCATCCGCTTCACTTCTTTCACCTCGATGTAAAGACGGTCGCCTTCACGACCCGCGTTTACCACCGAAGTCAGGTTAGCATCCGGACCGTTGAAAGTCATGGGCGGCATAGCCGGGCGCTTGCCACGCACCAGCGTTACTTCGTAGCGCGTTACGCGGTAGCGGGCATCGTCGGGCAGGAAGGTGGCAAAACCAGCATCCGGCACCGCTTTCAGAATCATGTTGCGTACAGCCGTAACGGGCGTACCCTGCTTCTCATTGGCCGGACGACCACCAACCCAGCACTGAATGTCGGGCTTCGGAATTGGGCGAACCTGGAAGGTCTGCGAGCCAATGGCGTTACCGCCGCTGCTCACGTTCAGCGTAACCTCGCGCGAATTAGGTACTAGCGTTACATCACCCAGCTTTGAGCCCTGAATAACCGAGGCACCGGAAGCACCAAAGCTAGGCTTGTACTGAGCACCCAAAGCCGGAACCTGCACGCTAAGTTTGTTGCCGCACTTGAAATACAGCGCCTGGACCGAAGCCGACTGAATCTGCATTACGGGCTTAGTCACGGTGTAAGGAACCGTCACCTTAAAAGTAGTATCGCGGCCATTCTGCTTGAAGCGAATAGAACCCGTCCACTGTGCTTTGGCATTGCCCGAAGCATCAAATGAGCCGGGACGAGCGGTAAATTCCACCAGACCTTTTCCATCAGGACCAACGCGCAACGGCGAGCCATTCAGCGTCATCGAAGGGTTCAGGCCCGAAGCCGAAGCCGTCAGAAAGAGCTCTGCTTTGTACTTGGTGCCGGCAGCTACCGTGTTCGACTCTGCGCTGGCGAAAGCACCAACCTTATCGAATACGATGATGTTGCCACCAACTTTAGCCGATTGGGCAGCCAAAGCATCCGACTCGTATTTCAATACTTCAGCTTCCTTCTGCGACAGAACGGCCAAAGCAGCAACCACAGGGGTATTTTCGAAATTCAACTCCGCAAAATTCTTGCTGCGTTGCTCCGGGTCCGTCACCATCGGGTCTTCCTTGGCATCGAGTGCCAGAAGAGCTGCGTTTGGAACGAACTGCTTGATGTAAGTAGCGTACTTGTTCAGCTCATCCTTCATAGCATAAGCAGCACCGTTCTTGCTGCCACCCAGCATCGTGATGGCTACTTTGTCTTCGGCACTCATGTTCTTGAACTCATTCTTGCCTTTGTTCTCCGTGGCCGTCATGAGTTTTTCACGTACATCGCGCAGGTAGCTTACCATCTGCTGCGTACGGGTCCGAATTTCTTCGCTTTGCTTCAATACGGCCACATCAGCGGGCGTATTGCGGTTCTTCACGACTTGCGCCTGAATCCCCTTCACTGTGCCCGCGTTAGCCTTGTCTACCTTTTCGTTGATACCGAACAGGCTGTCATCCAAGAACTTGAACTTGAGCAAAATTGCTGAATTAACTTGTAGGGCAAGAAGGGCCGTCAGTACCAAGTACATCATGCCGATCATTTTTTGCCGTGGAGTCTCTTTTCCTCCCGCCATCGTGTTCTTTCCTAGTCGATAAAATTATTGGACAGAAACGTTCATTGCGTTGCTAGCGGCCTTAGCCGTTAGAGCGCATGGCGTTTAGCATGTTGCCGTACACGCGGTTCAGCGAACCCAAGTTGCTGGTCAGCTGCGTTACTTCCTGCTTGAACTGGTCGGTTTCTTTGCCAGCCTCGGTCAGGTTCTCCATAGCCTGGCTCAGAGTACCGTAAAACTTGTTCATGGACTTCAGGTGCGTGTTGGCATCCTGCAGCTCCATTTCATACACAGCGTTCAGAGCGCCCAGGTTTTTGGTCACGTTCTGCACCTGCAGGTGGTACTCACGGGCATCCGAAGTAGCATCGGACATAGCACCGATAGCCTGAGCCGTCTGGGCGTAAGCTTCGTTGATGCGCTCCAGCGACTGAGCAGCCGAGCGAACTTTGGTGGTGTACTCTTCCGTAGCGTTAGTAGCGTCGCCCAGCGACGAGAGCTGCTGCGTAGTGGTGCTCAAACGGTTCAGGCCCTGGCCCAGCGAAGCAATAGCTTCGGGAGTTACGTTAGCATCCTTCAGCATGTCGTCCAGCTTGCGGGTCAAGCCTTGGCTGTTATTAGCGGCCAAGCTATTGCTACTGCTAGTCGAAGGGTCGTAGCCTTCCGACAATTCGGGGTACACCAATGACCAATCGTGCTCCTTCGCCGTGGGCTGGAAAGCACTCAAAAAGAAAATTACTGCCTCAGTACCCAAACCTACCATCAACATGATGTCAGCACCTTTCCAGTGCAGAATCTTGAACAATGCCCCGATGATTACTACTGCAGCACCGATACCATAAATTTTGGGCATCAGTACATCATACATGAAGCTACCGCCTTTTGCTGCCATTTTACTTGAGTTGAAAGAATTGGATTGGATGAAATGAGAAAGCTGTGGAAGAGCGGGAATTTAGAAAAGGCTGCCCGTGGCGACTGTTAGTTGAGTGCATTGTTCGTGCCCTGCCCAATCTGAATCATAGCGGTGCGGAAACCGATATAGGAGCGAGCAGAGTCCTGGTATTCGAAATTACGCGAGCCGGTTTCGAGGAAGTAGGAAATGTCTTTCCAAGAACCACCACGTACTACTTTGCGCGGCTCGTTGTCATCCGGGTTAGTTGGGTTCATATCCCATACTACGGGCACCGAAGCTTCCATATAAGCATCATCGCACCACTCCGCTACGTTGCCCGACATATCATACAGGCCAAAATCGTTAGGGAAGAACGAGCCTACCGGGGCCGTATAGGCATAACCGTCGCTGGCATAGTCGCCGCGGCCGGGCTTGAAGTTAGCCAGCATGCAGCCCTTCGAGTTGCGCAGATAAGGACCGCCCCAAGGGTAGGTTGCCAGATTGCGGCCACCGCGGGCGGCATATTCCCATTCCGCCTCAGACGGCAGACGGAAGTTAGGCGTTGGAGCCAGACCGGCTTCCACGTTGGCCGCGTTTTTATTCTTGGTGCGCCAGTTGCAGAAATACTTAGCAGCGAACCAATCGACTCCAACTACGGGATAATCATCGAAGGCCGGATGGGTGTAATAGTACTCCATCAGCGGGTCGCCCATGTGGTAGGTGAAGTCACGCACCCACACGGTCGTATCTGGGTAGAGCTCCGTCATGACATACTCTTCGCCGAGCACGTCGATGGAATCCTGCCGGATGGCGTTCATGAACTGCCGGTACTCGTTGTTGGTAATTTCGGTTTCGTCCATGTAAAAGCCGGCGATAGTCACCTGCTTGTTCATGTTCACCATCGAAGCGGAGATATCCTGGTCCGTCTGGCCCATGTGGAACGTGCCGCCGGGGCAGGGAACCATGCCGAATGGTACCTCCTGCGGGTTAAACTCGGGACGGTCTTGCGCCCCGACAAGGTCGCCCTGCGGTCCTTTGCTGAAACCACAGCCTCCCATGAGCAGCGCCGACAGGGCTAAGAGAGGCAATACGAGTAACTTATTCATGTCTGAAAAAAAAAGACTGCTCAGGCGGCGATACCCGAAGATTACAATTTAATGAGCCGGCAAATCTAGTGATTCTTACGTTCGTGCGCAAGCCTCTCGCTCAATACCGCATAACTGTCTACGAAAGCGACAGCTTACCGGTTGAACGAAGAAGGTCAACTACTTAGTACAACAGCACTGGAAATTCAGTCAACACGTAATCAGGGCCTCGGAATGAACCCCGACAGCTAGATTTTTAGAAGCTGTAGCGGGGAGTGCGAATAGCGGGACGAGTGGCCAAACCAGGTTTCGGCAGGCGGTAGGAGAGCATAATCTCGTGCGAACTGAATGCACGAGCGTCTTGGTTAAATGCAATAAAGTCAAATGCATAACCAAAGCGCAGAGCATTGTCCTTAGCAAAGCTCATGCCCAAAAGACCCGTGAACGATTCGTCGTACCGATAGCCAAGGCCGCCCCAGAATTTATCGTCGAGAGTAGCACGAACGCCGGCCTCGTACGAGTTATTGCTGAAATTAAACTTGTTACCGTCGCCGAATTTGCCGGGCATTACCAGCTTCGCTAATACGGTAGGCGTCACAATGATGGAAGATGAGGCTTCGATATTGTAGCCGGCGCTAAAATAGGCGTGGTTTTCACCTATCACCTGCGCAGTAATACCACCCCCTTCGCTGTTAAACCGATAATCGGCCCGTAGCAGGTTGTTCACACTCAGGCCAGCGTAGAGTTTGTCTGACTCGTACCAGACCCCCGCACCTGCATCAAACTTCTGATCGGAACCCTCCCGGGGCACACTCGCATCGTTGTTATCACGAGCCCGATAAATCCCTTTGCTCAGGTGGTTGAAGATACCCTGCACACCGATACCCAGACGGCCTTCGCCAACTTTGAGGTGCTTGGAATAGGAAATCTGGGCATTCGTGATGTTGGACTGCGCGATTTTATCCCGGAAAATGCTAATGCCGATGCCGCCGCCAATAGCAGCAACCGGCAGAGAAGCACTCAGCATGTAGGTTTGGGGAGAGCCGCCATCGTCGAAGCTACCATTGTAGCCCAGATACTGATAACGGCCCAGGGTGGTGATTTCGCCTTGGCCCTTAATACCAGCGTACGCTGGATTGAGGTACATCCCGTTGAAGCCGTAGTGGCTGAACTGGGGCTGCTGCTGTGCAAGGGCTGAACCGGCAACTGCCGATACCAAAAGGGTGGCAAGTAAAGTTCCCTTCATAGAAGCGACTGATTTAGGGTTTGTTACGCGCTGGGGTGGTCAACGCAAGGGTTTCCAAATGTATGGAAAAAACCCTGTGCAACAAATCACAGAAAAAAAACAGCCGAATATGCCTTTAAAAGCATATTCGGCTGTTTTCAGAATCAGGCGCTTTGCTTGCCGGTTACCTTCTTATCCTTGCTGGACTCAAGGCCGTGATGGTAGCGGATATAGGCTTCAATGGCTCCCGTCATGGAGGGGGCATTGGGCAGGGGCGCTTCAATATCCAACTCCAGGCCAGCATCGCGCACAGCTTTGGCGGTGGTGGGGCCGAAGGCAGCTATGCGCGTGCCATTCTGCTGAAAATCAGGGAAATTGATAAAAAGTGAGCTGATGCCAGAAGGGCTGAAGAAGGCCAAGCAGTCGTACTTCACGTCCGTCAGATCGGACAGGTCGCTGGCTACGGTACGGTAGATGACGGCTTCGCTGAACTTGAAGCCATTGGCCCGCATAAACTCCGGCAGGTCATCTTTGCGAATATCGGAGCACGGATAGAGAAACTTCTCCGTTTTGTGCTTTTTGATAACGTCGAACAGATCGGTGGCGGTACGCAGGCCCACGAACAGCTTGCGCTTACGCAGCACGATGTACTTCTGCAGGTAATTAGCGGTCTGCTCGGAGATGCAGAAATACTTCATCTCGGCCGGCATTTCCAACTTGGCTTCCTGGCAGATGCGGAAGAAGTGGTCGACGGCGTTGCGGCTGGTGAAAATGATAGCCGTATGCTCGGCGATATTGACTTTCTCCTTGCGAAAATCCTTGTAGGAAACCGGGTCGACCTGGATGAATTCGCGGAAATCGACTTTAATCCCGTGCTTTTCAGCAATGGCAAAGTACGGATTGACGTCGGTCGTCGGCTTGGGCTGGGTGACAAGGATGCTGGAGATACGCTTCGCGTGACGGCCCGTCCCCGGTTTGTCTGTGCTTTCGGCCATAAAATTAAAAAAAGAGTAAGGCTCGGACGATAAGTGGGATGTTGAGAGAAAATGTCAGCCAACCGATTGATAATCGAGGCATTAGTAGGTAAAAACGACCAATTTCAGCAGAATGATTAAGGGAATCACTTCTGTGGCGCAAAGGTAAGAAAACAAATGCAGATTCAGTAGGGAAGCGCGCCGATGCAGCGTACGGGCAATGCGAACTACGGTGCCAATCAACATCAAGGAAACCACCCCATTGGATATCCAAAGCACGGCTTCGGGCAGCGTCTGATTCAGGCCCAGATACAGAAGCATGACCAAGGGCAGAAACAGGCCCATGAACAGAATGGTCCGCACGAATTCGCGGTATTGCACCATAACCAAGGGCGTTACATCGAAAATGTATCCCATTAGCTCCAAAAACAGGTATTTGCCTAGCACGAAACCGGCTACCAGCGCGGCATAGAGCAGCACGCGCAGCACGATGGCGGATTCGGGCACATCGAACAATCGACGCAGAATCACGATGGTCTGGATATTGGTGTGAATGGCGACCAGCAGCAAGGCAAATGACAGCGCAAAAACCAGCACCAGCAGCAGATTGAGCCAAGTCAGGGTGGGCTTGGTCAGAAAATCCTGGTCGTTGGCCTGCTTGCTCCAGAGGCCTTCGAACTGATAGATACGGGCGAAACCAGGCTGATAGGTGGCGCGAATGCCGCCGTAGAGCAGGCCGATGAGCAGCAGAAAGCACAAAAATACATTCTGGCCCTGGTGCCCGCGCGGTCGGGGCTGGGCCAGCAGCGGAGCCGAATCGGCTTTGCCGGGTCGGATAGCGGGAGCAGCGGCAGCGTTGGTGAAAGAAGCCAGATTGGGCGGCACTTCGGGCTGCCATACGCAGAGCAGATGGGTGCCAAACCGCTCGGCTTTGGGCAGCAGACTGGCCAGATCCAGCGTGTAGGATGCTGGGCTGCCAGCGCTGAATACCAGGCGGTTATCCAGAAACAGGCTCAGATCTTTGCGGGCCGTGAAAGTGATGGGCAAGGGGCGGTCGGGGCGCACCGAAATCCATTGGTAGTAGGCCTGCGCCGGGGTATGGTAATCGGGAAGGTAGAGGATGAGGCTGTTGCGGGCAGCATCATAGATCAGCCAATCGGCGGAGAGGCCGCCACGCGGGGCCAGCGGAAGCGGGCGGTATTCGGCAGCCGAAACCCGGCCCGCCGATGACAGCGACGCTATAAGGCACAATAGCAGCAGACGGAAGCGGACGACAAGCATACTATTTCCTCTTCTACGCCGACAATACTCTTTTTATCAGGAAGTTACGCGCTGCTGGGCGCTCCGACTCTGGTAGACGCCCAAGAAGATGCTCAGGACCACAGAAAACGCAACCATGCCGACGATAAGCCAGGTATTGCCGATGGCCGCGAAATTGATAACGAACAGGATGACGACCAGATTCAGCAGGGCGAGCAGCACCACGGTGCTGATCTGCTGGAAGCCCATGGCCAGAATGCGGTGGTGAACGTGGTTCTTGTCGGGGGCGAAGGGGGAGCGGCCGCCCAGCATGCGCACAATGAAGATGCGAAGCGTATCGAATAGGGGCACGAACAGAATGCCGATGGCCACGGAGGGCGACGACGAGCCAAAGGGCTGGCCGGCTCTCAGGCCCATTTCGATGAACTGAATGGTGAGAATAGAAACGATGAAGCCGCACACTAACGAGCCGGTATCGCCCATGAAGATGCTGGCCCGGTGGAAGTTGTAGCGCAGGAACCCGAGCAGACCACCGATGAGGCAGACTGCAACGAACACGTAGTTGCCATAGCCGGCCCCACCGTAGCGCAGAAAGTAGTAGCCGTAGGTGCTGGTGATAATCAGGACGATGGTGCCGGCCAGCCCATCAAGGCCGTCGATGAGGTTGATAGCATTGGTGATGCCTACGATGGCCAGGAATGTGAAGGCGTAGCTGATGCCGATGGGCAACTCGTGGATGCCCAGGATGCCCTGGAAGCTGGTGACGCGGATATCGGCCATGATCATGACGATGCCGGTGGCTAACAGCTGGCCTACGAACTTTTTGGCCACCGAAATACTGACCAGATCATCTTTCAGGCCCACGAAAAACAGCACGATGCAACCGGCCAGCAGCTGCTGAATGCCATTGCCGAGGTCGGCGAAGATGGTGAGGGCCGACATGAAGCCCGCAAACACGGCCACGCCACCCAGCCGTGGCGTGAGCGACTCGTGTACGGTGCGCACGTTGGGCGTGTCGAGCATGTTTTTCAGGTGGGCGATGTAGATGATGGAGGGCACCGCGAACAGCGCCACCAGAAATGCCCAGAGAAAGGACAACCCCAACTGAATTCCGATTGGATTCATATTCTCGGCTCAAATAGTAAGCAAACTAACTGCGGGCTTGCGCTCCACGGCCGGCTTGCGGATCAATGCCTAGCTGTGCAGCACGCCTTCGCGGTTGAGCAGGGCAATGTGAATTAGATTGGCAGGCACAATGGAATCCGGCACGAAGATGTATTTCTTATCGAAAATCTGCGGGCCGTGGTAGTAGCTCACCCAGTACTGATTGTTGAGGTGAAACAGGTCTGGGTCAATGGGTTCGATGGGCGTGGCGCTCTGGGGCTCCACTTCCATCAGGACGTGGCGGAGGGTGGACGTGCGGACTACTTCACCGTTGTCGCGGGTGCCGTAGCCGTTGGAGCTGATGATGACGTTGTGCAGCGGAAAGGCGTTGTGATTGAGCAGATAAACCTGCCAGCCTTGCTTGCCTTCTTCGGTGGCAGCATTCTCGTCGGGCACCACGGCCACTGATACGCCTTCTACCGGATCAAAATTGATGTCGTCTTTCATGCCTGCTTATCTGATAAGCGCCGCATCGAGCAAAACAGCCAGATGCCGCAGCAGCTTTTCTTCGACCTCCGGCAGCGGCACCGCGCGGCCCAACTCCTGCTGGAGCGAGGTCACGGCTTTGTCGGTGATGCCACAGGGCACGATGTGCCCGAAATACGTGAGGTCAGTATTAATGTTGAAGGCAAAGCCGTGCATGGTAACCCAACGGCTGCACTTCACGCCCAACGCGCAGATCTTGCGCGGATTGGCCGCTCCTTCCTCAAATCCCAGCCAGACGCCGGTGAGCCCCGGAATGCGGCCAGCATTCAGGTCGTAGTCGGCCAGCGTGCGAATAACCGCTTCTTCGAGTACGCGCAGGTAGCGGTGAATATCAGTGAAGAAATTGTCGAGGTCGAAGATGGGGTAGCCTACCAGTTGGCCCGGGCCGTGGTAAGTGATGTCGCCGCCGCGGTTGATGCGGTGGTAGGTGGCACCGTAATGGTTCAGGCTTCCCTCATCGAGCAGCAGATGCTCGGGCTTGCCGCTTTTGCCCAGCGTGTACACGTGCGGATGCTGGCACAGCAGCAGCACATTGGGCGTGGCCTCAGTGGGTAGTCCTGCTTCCAGCGCTTGCCGGTTGCGGGTTTTGAGCGCCACCGTAGCAGCCAATAATTCTTCCTGATACGCCCAAGTGGCGGCGTAGTCGGCCAGCCCCAGCTGCTCCACGCGCACCTGCCGGTTCTGCCCCAACTGCCTGACGGCCGGCTCCAAAGGAGCCACGGGCGTACCTGCTGAAGTTGCAGACGAGGGAAGAAGTGAGGTCATATCAGCTTTAAAACAGCCCAAAGTGAAATTCTCCGGGAAACATTCCGCGTATTGTAAAACTGCATGGAAAACGCGCAAAGGTACTAGATTTAGCTCCAACCTTCACTTTTGCCCCACTATTCTCCCGCTATGGCCTCCGCTGCTCACCTACTCGGCCAGGCCGGCGAAGCGGCGGCCGCCGCCCACCTCATTGCGCAGGGCTACACCATAGTGCGGCGCAACTACCGCTACCGCCGCGCCGAGGTAGACCTGATTGCGCAGCACGGCTCGAAGCTGCTGGTGTTCGTGGAAGTGAAGGCGCGGTCGTCGGCGCAGTTCGGGCACCCCGAGGAGTTTGTGACCGAGCGCAAGCGGCAGCTGTTTGGGCTGGCGGCCGAGCAGTATCAGGAGGAAGTGGACTGGCAGGGCGATATCCGCTTCGATATTCTGGCGCTGCTGCAAGTGGCCGACGGCTTCCGCATCAATCATTTCGAAGATGCTTTCTATTGAAATGTTGAGTTTTGAAGGTTGAATGTTGAATGCACCTAAGTCATTCACCATTCAAAACTCAACATTCACCACTATTTAGAGCCGGGGCGGTCGGTGACGGCATCGCGCTTGTCGAGCTTGTCCTTCTCGAAGACCAACACGCCGTTGCGGTTGTATTCTTTAATGAGAACGGGCTCCGTCACTTCCGGGTCGTAGCCGGACTCGCCGTACTGATACACGTAATGGCGGCGGTCCTTGGTGTTGCGGAAGCCCCAATACTGCGTCCACTCCCCTATTTTCTTGCCGTTCTCGAACTGGCCTTCCCATTCGCGCTTGCCATTTTCGAGGAAGCTCACGTAGTCGCCATCGATTTTGCCCGCGGCGTAGGGAATCACTTCCTTCAGGCGCTTTTTGTCGTTGGCATAGAAGCTCACTTGGGCATCGCGCGGGAAGCCCATCTCATAGTGATTCTTGCTAAGCAGGATGTTGTCCTTGTTGAACTTCTCCCAACGCAGGTGGCGGGTGCCCAGCGCGAAAAAGCCAGTTTCCACCACTTTGCCGCCCTGCATCTTCTTGTAGGGGCCGTGCAGCACCTTGGCGGTGGCGGGGTCCAGTTCCTCGGTGGTTTTGAAAATCTTGCGCTTTTTGGGGTCGAAGTAGTAGCGGGCGGGCGCGAAGTCGTTGGGCTGCTGGAAGGTGCGCAGGTAGTAGAAGGTTTCAATTACCTGGTTGCGTCCCTTCGGCCCCGACTTGGTAAAGCTTTTTTTGATTTTTTCGCCCAGGAAGACGTTCTTTTTCTTCTTGGGGGTGCGCTGCGCCACCTTCTGCTTTTCCTTGGCGGCCTTTTCCTGCTCCTTGGTCAGCACCACTTTCTTCGTGTCGAGCGAGGGCGCGTTGGTGGTGTCGCGGGCGGTGGTGAGCGAGTCGCGCACGGGGCCGGCAGCCAGCACCTGATCGAGCTTGCTGTTGAAGGAGACGGTCTTTTTGGAGCACGCCCCCGTGGCTAGCAGCGAGGCCGTGAGCAGGAAAAGAAACGGACGAAATGGGCGCATCAACGGGATAAGGCAGATTTGTAAGCTCGAACGTAAAGATATAGGGATTTGGTGCCCCGGTGGTGAGGTGGGGAAATTGTGGAGTTGTCATTGCGAGCAAAGCGAAGCAATCCGTCCTGGACAATGTGTTGAACTTTGTAAACAGAAAAAGCCCTGACGTATGCGCTACGTCAGGGCTTTTTGGTAAAAAGTAGCTTTTTACATTTCAGAGGACGGATTGCTTCGTCCTTCGTCCTCGCAATGACACGACAGCGTCAGCTTACTCGGCGGCCAGCAGGTCGGCGCTGCGCTTCACGAAAGCCGTCAGGGCTTCGCCTTTGAGCAGGCCCTGAGCCAGCAGGCCCAGGTCGAAGGCCTGGCGGGCCAGCTTTTCGCCGGCTTCGCCGTCGGCGCTGAGCACGCGCTGGGCCACGGGGTGGTTGGCATTCACGCTCACGGTGTAGGAGTCGGGCAGGCTGCCGAACATCTGCATGCCGCCGCCGCCGCCGGTGCGCTGCATGTCTTTCATGCGGCGCATGAATTCGGGCAGGGTGATGATGACCGGCGAATCCTGGGGCGAGAGGGCCTCCACCTGCACATGCATGTTCTGGTTGCTGATGGCCTTAGTGAACAGCTCCTGCAGGCGGGTCTTGTCGTCGTCGCTGAGCACGCTCTCGGTGGCGTCGTCCTTGTCGATGAGCTTGCTGGTGGTTTCAGCGTCCACACGCTTGAAGGTGGTTTTCTCCAGCTTCTGCTCCAATTGGCCAATAAAGTGGGAATCGAGCGGGCCGTTGAGGTCGAGCACGTCGTAGCCGCGGTCCTGGGCGGCCTGCACGAAGGCGTGCTGGGCCTCGGCGTCGGTGGTGTAGAGGATGACGGTCTGCTCATCCTTGCTCTTCTGGTTGGCCTGCACGAATTCCTGATACTCGGGCAGGGTGAAGAACTTGCCCGCCACGTTCTGCACCAGCACGAAGTCCTTGGCCTTGTCGTAGAACTTCTCATCCGACAGCATCCCGTACTTCACGAACAGCCCGATGTCGGCCCATTTCTCCTCGTAGCCGGCGCGGTCTTTCCGATACAGTTCGGCCAGCTTGTCGCCGACTTTCTTGGTGATGTAGGTGTTTATTTTCTTCACTGCCGCATCCGCCTGCAGGAAGCTGCGCGACACGTTCAGCGGAATATCGGGCGAGTCAATCACGCCGTGCAGCAGCATCAGGAACTCGGGCACCACGTCCTTCACCTCGTCGGTGATGAACACCTGGCGCGAGTAGAGCTGGATCTTGTTGCGCTGGAACTGCAGCTCGTCCTTCACCTTGGGGAAGTACAGGATGCCGGTCAGGTTGAAGGGGTAGTCGACGTTGAGGTGAATCCAGAACAGGGGCTCGTCCATGCTCATCGGATACAGCTCGTGGTAGAACTTCTTGTAGTCCTCGTCGGTCAGCTCGGCCGGCTGCTTGGTCCAGATGGGCTGGGTCTGGTTGATGACCTCGCCCTCGAACTCAATTTCGATGGGCAGGAACTTGCAGTACTTGTTCAGGATGGTGCGCAGGCGGGCCGGCTCCAAGAACTCGTCGGAGTCCTGGGCCACGTGCAACACGATGTCGGTGCCGCGGTCGGCCTTGTCGGCGGTTTCGAGGGTAAACTCGGTGCTGCCGTCGCAGGTCCAGTGGGCGGCCTCGGTGCCCTCCTGGTAGCTCTTGGAGAAGATTTCGACGTTGTCGGCCACCATGAAGGCCGAGTAGAAGCCCATGCCGAACTTGCCGATGATCTGGTCCTTGGTGGCCGCGTCCTGCTCCTTGTACTTCTCCACAAACTCGGAAGCGCCGGAGAAGGCAATCTGGTTGATGTACTTCTTGATTTCCTCGGCCGTCATGCCCAGGCCGCGGTCCGAAATGGTGATGGTGCGGGCTTCCTTATCCACGCTCACCTTCACCTTCAGCTCGCCCAGCTCGCCTTTGAACTCGCCCAGCTGGGCCAGGCTCCGGAGCTTCTGGGTGGCGTCTACCGCGTTGGAAACCAGCTCCCGCAGGAAGATTTCGTGGTCGGAGTAGAGGAATTTCTTGATGATGGGGAAGATATTCTCGGTGTGAATCGAGATGCTACCTTTCTCTTGCATAGCGCGTTGCCTAAGGGTGAGAAGAACTGGAAAACCGGACGAAACGCCAGCCCATTGCGGGCCGGAGTCATCGGGCGGGGCGTTTCAAAAGCTGTTCCAGCCCGCGTCGGCTGTCAGATTGGCAGCGCTAAATCCCACCGGCAGCCTGCCACTCCAGCTGCAGCCGCGTCATCTCTTCCTCCGAGCAGGTCAGCCAGTCCAGCGCCGCCAGCGGGTCGGAAAAGTATTGCACCTCGAAGCGGATAAATGCCCGGCCCAGCTTCAGCAAGCTCTCCACCACCATCTGGTTGTATTGGCGCGACACGGGCACCACTAGCGCCACCTGCCGGGCCTGATGCCGCACGATGCGCGGCAGCCACTGCGTGCCCAGCCACACCTGCTCCTCGATACCGATGTCGGGCAAATCGTGAAGGTCGAGCAGGCAGTATTGCACCTGATGTTGCTGCACCAGCGCTAGCACATGGTTCAGCGCCGCCCGGAACCCGGTGAGGGACCCGGCTTTTTGCCACTGGTATCGGATGAGGCTAAGCTCGGCGCTATACTGAATGCGCAGGCAATCGAAATCGGTAATGATCATACATTATAAGAAACCACAAACACATAGAGGCGCCCCCACGATACGGAGCCGACAGCCAGCTGTTTCAGCCCGCGCTCGACAGCGGCACCGGCTCGGGCGGCCACGGGCTCAACAGCGCCTGATCGGGCTTTTCCAGGTCGCTACCGTAGTTGGCCTGCCACTCCTGCTCCAGGGCCGCTATGCCGGGCGCAGAGTCGGTGAGCCAGTCCAGCGCCGCGGCGGCATCGGAGAAAAACTGCACGCTGGAGGGCATATAGTGCTGCTCATCGAACATCAGATGCTCGACCACCAGCGCGTTGTGCTGCTTGAGCGGCAGCACCAGCCCGATTTTGTACACGCCGAGCCGGGCAAACTGCGGCAGCCACTGCTCGCCCAGCCACACCTGCTCCTCAAATCCCACCAGCGGCATGTCGGACGTATCGGCCAGCCACTTGGAAATGTGGTGCTGACGCGAAAAATCAGCGAGGCCCTCGAAAGCCCGCTGAAATTTGAGCAAATCCATGGAGCCGTGCCACTGCCAGCGCACCAGCCTCAAGGAAATGTCGTATTGAAAATAAAGGGAATCTACTCTAAGAATCATGCCTGAACACCAGCCGGATAATGAGGGCCGGTTTTAGGCAAAGATACTACATCACAGGGGTTTGCGACGTAATATTTTAATAACATTGCATTTTGGCGGGGTCAAAATTCACTTTATAAACCGCCGGGCTCAGGCAGCCTCGCAGATTGGCATAACCGCTTGCTTGCTATTTCCGGCACTCCGCCGGCTCAGGGCATTTTTATGATCTTTGAAAGACGGCGCCAGCGCAGCGGCGGGGGCGCTGGCCGGCTGTTGCGGCCCCGCCCGGTAGATGGTGGCCGGCCGCCGGTAGCCAAACGGGCCGGGCCGGAAGAGAAAAGACGGCATCCGGGGTGAGGGTTAGACGAACAGCGCCTCCATACCATCAGGAGCGGATACCGGCGTGGGCCGTAGCACGGTGGCGAATCGGCGGAGCAGACGAAGCGAGAGAGTTTTCATAGCGCAGAGAGGCGTGGTATTGAACACCACAAAGGTCAGTTACTAGTGTTGCCCGCAGGTTGTCGGGGCATTATGCTTTTATGAAAGCTGACCCCGGCCAGCGGCAGGAGCCTTGAGCAAAAATCCGCTACTTTTGATTTACGTCTCAAAAGAGGTCTGCTACAATGCGTGCTTTTCGTTCCCAGCTGGCTGTTCTGCTGCTCCTGTGCTTCGTGCGGGTGCTGCTGCCCGATGGCTGGGTGCTGGCGCTGCACGCCCACCAGCACACCGAGCGGGAGCCCGAGCGCCCCAAGGCCGCCAAGGCCACACTCACGGCCAAACACCAGCACTGCCACACCGACCACTTCTGCACTCTGCCGTTCCAGACGGTCGCGCGGCTGGAGTTCGGGGTTGGGGCGCGCTACTGCCGCCCGCAGGCCGTGCCGCGGGTTTCGGTGTGGGCCAAGGACACTCCTACCGCGCTATTGCTGCGCGGGCCGCCGGCACTGGGGTAGCATCTGCCTCTCTGTTTTCCTGTTTTGCAGCCCACCCCGACGTGCGCCCGGCCGCTAAATAGCTGCTGACGGGTCGCCGACGACTCGTCCTGCTGCCTGCTTTGGTATTGGTGCCCGGCCGCGCGCTGACCACCAATCCGTGCCCAGGCCCGGCTTGGGCCGCACCAGCGCTATGCCAGGCCGCCCGTGGGACTTGTGGCTGCACTTCTCCCCTTTCTTCTGACTTACTGTTATGTCCCGATTTTTTCTGGCGGCCGCGTGCTTCGTGCTGACCACTGGCGCCTGGGCGCAAACCACTCCGGTTCGCCCGGCCCGGCCCGCCCGCGTGGCGGCCGCCCCCATCACCGGCCGCGTCATCGATGAGACCACTAAAGAGCCGCTGCCCGGCGCTACCGTATTGTTTCCCGACCTGAAGCAGGCCACCGCCACTGGCCCGGATGGCACGTTCCGGTTCAGCAGCCTGCCGCGCGGGCGCTTTCTGATGCAGGTGCGCTTTGTGGGCTATACTACCGTGGTGCGCACCGTGGATACCGGCACGCCGCAGGCGCTGGAGGTAGCGCTGGGCGTGGCCGCCACCGAAATCGGCCAGGTCGTTGTCACGGGCGTGTCGGCTTCTACGGAGCTGCGCCGCTCGCCCGTGCCTACCACCGTGGTCGACCGCACCCAGCTCAACCAGAGCGCCGCCACCAACGCCGTGGATGCCATTGCCCACACGCCGGGCCTGAGCCAGATTACGACCGGAGCCGGCATCAGCAAGCCCGTGATTCGGGGCCTGGGCTCCAACCGCGTGATTACGCTGAACAACGGCGCCAAGCAGGAGGGCCAGCAGTGGGGCGACGAGCACGGCATTGAAATAGATGAGTATGCCATTGACCGGGCCGAAATCATCAAAGGTCCCGGCAGCCTGCTCTACGGCTCCGACGGCATGGCCGGCGTTATTAACTTCATGGCGCCCGAGCCGGTGGAAGAGGGCAAAACGCTGGCCGCGCTGGCCGCCAACTACCAGACCAACAACCATTTGCAGGGCTACTCGGTGATGAACGCCGGCAACCGCAACGGCCTGAACTGGCTGGTGCGCGGCAGCAGCAAAGTGGCCGGCAACTACCACAACCGCTACGACGGCCGGGTGTACAACTCCGGCTTTCGGGAGCTGGACGGCAACGGCTACGTGGGCGTGAATAAGAGTTGGGGCTATTCGCACCTCACCTTTTCCTCCTTCAATCAGCGGGTGGGGCTGGTGGAAGGCGACCGGGACGAAGCCACGGGCCGCTTTCTGAAGCAGACAGTTTCCGGCGACTCGGTGCTGGGCGTGCCCGTGACCAGGGCCGACCTGCGCGGCTACGGCCTGGCCGTGCCCCGGCAGCAGATCAACCACCTGCGTATCGGCACCGACAACAACTTCATTCTGGGCCAGAGCCGCCTCACGGTGAATGTGGGCGGGCAGCAGAACCTGCGCCGGGAATTCGGCAATGCCCTCGACCCGCAGGAAACCTCGCTGTTTTTCCAGCTGCGCACCCTCGACTATGCCGTGCGCTACTACCTGCCCGAGCGCAACGGCTGGAACCTCACGCTGGGCACCAGCGGCATGGCCCAGCAAAACGTGAATCGGGGCGTGGAGTTTCTGATTCCGGCCTACCGGCTGTTCGACAATGGCGTGTTTGCGGTGGTCAAAAAGAGCTTCGGCCGCCTCGACCTCAGCGGCGGGCTGCGCGAAGACGTGCGCACCATCAGCGGCGACGCGCTGTATCTGGATGCCGACGAGCGGCCGACGGATGTTGAGAGCGGCGAGCAGAAGTTTGGCGGCTTCCGGCGCACGTTCCGCAACGTATCGGGCAGTGTGGGCGGCTCGTTCGGTGCCACCGAGCGGCTGGTGCTGAAGGCCAACGTGTCGCGCGGCTTTCGGGCGCCTAACATTGCTGAGCTGGCCTCCAACGGCAAGCACGAGGGCACCATTCGCTACGAGTTGGGCGAAACCAGCCTGCGCGCCGAAACCAGCTTGCAGCTCGACGGCGGCCTGAGCTATACCACCGACCACATCAGCCTGAGCCTAGATGCCTTCCGCAACGGCATCCGGAACTACATTTTTCCCGCTCGCCTCGGCGACTCACTTTCTACGGAAGGCGACCCGGTGTTCCGCTACGGGCAGGGCCAGGCGCGGCTGACCGGCGGCGAAATCAGCCTCGACCTGCACCCGCACCCGCTCGACTGGCTGCACTTCGAAAACTCATTTTCTCTGGTGCGGGCCGTGCAGCTGAACCAGCCCGAAGGCCAGCGGAATCTTCCCTTTATTCCGGCCGACCGGCTGCAGTCGGAGCTGCGGGTGAACTTCCGCCGGGCGGCCAGCTCGCGGCTGGGCCACCTGTACGCCCGCGGCGGGGTGGAGCACACGTTCGCCCAAAACCGCTTTTTCTCCGCCTTCGACACCGAAACCCGCACCGCCGGCTACACGCTGGTGAACGTGGGTCTGGGCTCCGATGTGCTGAGCGCGGCGGGCAAAACGCTGTTTTCGGTGTATCTGGCCGGCAACAATCTGTTCGACGTGGGCTACCAAAGCCACCTGAGCCGTCTGAAATACGCGGCCTTCAATGCAGCCAACGGCCGCACGGGCGTGTTCAATCAGGGGCGCAATGTGAGCGTGAAGCTGCTGGTGCCGCTGTCGTTCTAGGTAGCTTTCCCGCAGAGGTTCGCGGAGGGTCCGCAGAGGTACGCAGAGGAACGACCTCCGCGAACCTCCGCGGACCTTCTGCGCTCCTCTGCGGGAACCTGGCACCAGAACATTTTCCTGGCGGCAATAAGCTCAAGCTTGTGCTACATTCGCGGATGCTTCCTACTTCCCAGAAACCAGCTGGCCTGTTCAGCGCCATCGTCATTGTGGCCTCGCTGGGCTACTTCGTAGATATTTACGACCTGATTCTGTTCAGCATTGTGCGGGTAAAAAGCCTAAACGAGCTGGGCATCACGGCGGCCGACGCGGTGACCAATCAGGGCCTGTTTCTGATAAACATGCAGATGGGCGGGATGCTGCTGGGCGGCATTCTGTGGGGAATATTGGGCGACAAGCGCGGGCGGCTATCGGTGCTGTTCGGCTCCATTCTGCTCTATTCGCTGGCCAACATTGCCAACGGCTTCGTGCAGACCATCGAGCAGTACGCCTGGCTGCGGCTGATTGCCGGCATCGGGCTGGCCGGCGAGCTGGGCGCGGGCATCACGCTGGTGGCCGAAACGCTGCCCAAGGAAAAGCGCGGCTACGGCACCATGATTGTGGCCACCGTGGGCGTATCGGGGGCCATGCTGGCCTACTGGGTGGGCGAGGTGCTGGGCTGGCGCAATGCCTACTTCGTGGGCGGTGGGCTGGGGCTGGCCCTGCTGGCGCTACGCGTGGGCGTATACGAGTCGGGCATGTTTGAGCAAACCAAAAACTCCGACGCGCCGCGGGGCAACTTCCTGAGTTTGTTTACCAACACTACCCGGCTGGCCCGCTACGCCAAATGCCTGCTGATTGGGGTGCCGCTGTGGTTCGTGGTGGGCATTCTGATTACGCTGGCCCCCGAGTTTGGCCGTGAGCTGGGCGTTACGGGGCCCGTTACGGCGGGGCTGGGCGTGTTCTGGTGCTACTTCGGCCTCGTGTTCGGCGACTTCGCCAGCGGCACGCTGAGCCAGCTGCTGCGCAGCCGCAACCGAGCGTTGCAGGTGTTTCTGGGGTTGTGCGGGCTGATGGTGGGCGTGTATCTGTTCGGCACGCGGGGTGTTTCGCCCACGGCATTCTACGCGGTGTGCTTTCTGCTGGGAGTGTCGGTGGGGTTCTGGGCGCTGTTTGTGACGGTGGCAGCCGAGCAGTTTGGCACCAACCTGCGGGCCACCGTGGCTACCACGGCCCCCAACTTCGCCCGCGGCTCGGTGGTGGTGCTGGTGCCGCTGTTCAAGGCGCTGGCCGGGCCGCTGGGCATCATCGGGAGTGCGGCCGTGTTGGGCGTGGGGTCGTTGGTGGTGGCTTTCTGGGCAGTGAGCCGCCTGCCCGAAAGCTTTGGCAAAGACCTGGACTACCTGGAGGAATAAGCCCGCCGGGCGGCCCCACAATGGCTTGTGCGGACGCAGTGGGCCAAAAACCTTGCGCATAGCGCGGCGTACAAGCAAGCCGGAGCCAATTCCGGCTTTTACCCTCCCCATTATGAAAAAAGCACTCAGCCTCGTAGCGTTGCTGGCCGCCGCAGCCCTCACGGCCCAGGCCCAGACCACGCCTACCACTACCACGCCAGCCGTCATTCAGGCCACGCCGCTGGAGCAGCCCGCCATGACGACGCCCGAAATGCAGAAGCAGCGGGCCGAGGATGCCAAGAAGACCTACGAAACCCAGAAGCAGCAAACTACGGCCAGCGAGCAAGTGGCACGCGACACGCGCAGCGCCATGCAGGACAGCAAGCAGCAGATGCGCGACCAGAAAAAGCAGATGAAAGCGCAGAAAGACCAGCTTCGGGCGCAGCGCAAAACGGAAAAGGAAAACAAAGCCCGCGAAAAAGCCGCCCGCATGCAGATGAAAGCCGAAAAGCAGCGGGCTAAGGCCATGAACTAACCTTCGCAGTTGCTCGAAAATCCGAAAAACTCTGGCTCCGGTCAGAGTTTTTTCTTGGCCCTGCGCCCGTCGTATCCCCTTTTTTTGCGCCTCCTCTTTCCCGGAACCTATGACCCCTCCTACCAAAAACAAGCCGATGTTTTACGCGCCGCACCACTTCGTGCTGGTTCCCGCGGCGCTTATTATGGTGATTTATACCGTGCGTCGCTACCTGAGCGTGGCTGGCAACGACGATGAGATTTCGCGCCTGTGGTTTTCGGTGATGGTATTGGCCATCATCGGCCTCGGGGCCCTGGTGATGCTGCGCCAGCACTATGCTCTCACGCTGCAGGACCGCCTGTTGCGTCTGGAAGTGCGTCAGCGCTACTTCGAGCTGACCGGCCAGCGTCTGCAGCCGCTGGAAACCCAGCTCACGCTCAAGCAGATTCTGTCCCTGCGCTTCGCCGGCGATGCCGAGCTGCCCGCGCTGGTGCAGGCCGCCATCAAGGAAAGCCTCAGCCCCAAAGACATCCAAGCCCGGATTCAGGATTTCCAGTT
Source organism: Hymenobacter daecheongensis DSM 21074 (assembly GCF_900141805.1). GTDB lineage: Bacteria > Bacteroidota > Bacteroidia > Cytophagales > Hymenobacteraceae > Hymenobacter > Hymenobacter daecheongensis. The sequence continues at coordinate 261,815 of NZ_FQYN01000001.1, forward strand.
CGACCCGATGCGGGTATGAGTTTGCCGGGAATGAGGGCATCTGAGTTCCGGAGGCTGGATTTTTCCGCCGACCTTTGCGTTATCAGATGCCGGCCTGGCAGCACCCCGGCCCGCCTTGCCGAAATGAAACCATACGACCCAAGCCTCCGCAAATCATGATTTTATACAACGTCACTACCAGCCTCGACCCCGAAATTGCCGATGAGTGGGTCGCGTATATGCGCGACGTGCATATGCCGGAGGTAATGGCAACGGGGTTTTTCGTTAAGAGCCAACTCTGCCGCTTGCTCAATGAGGAAGACAACGGCATTACGTATGCCTCGCAGTATTACTGCGTGAGCCTGGAGCAGCTGGAAGAGTATCAAATAGTAGCCGCTCCGGCCCTCATTCAGGAGATGGAAAAGCACTTCGGTGGTCGCTACGCCTCATTCCGCACGATGCTGGAAGTGGTAGGTTGATTTTTTGATGTGCTGATGTGCTACCAGCCATCGAAAGCAGTATTTTTCTGGCAGAGAATCTAAGCTACGAGAAAGCCGCATAGCGGCGGCAGGTTTGTAGCCTTGTGCGCTGCCGCACGAAAAAGCCGCGTAGCGGTGACAGAGTAACCCGAGCGGTTCTGTCACCGCTACGCGGCTTTCTTCTGCTGCTCAACATTGGTGCTACAAACCTGCCGCCGCTAAGCGGCTCTCGCATATCTAAGCATATTATTCACATCAGCACATTGCCCACATTACCCACATTAACCCACGGCCGCTACTGCTGCCGGGTCGCAGGGGTAAGCTTGTAGCTGCTCAGCGGTTAGGTTGCCGTTGAGCCATTCGGGGTCGAGGTTGGCTCCCAGCTTTTTGTAGAAGCCGATGGCGGGCTCGTTCCAGTCGAGCACCTGCCACTTCATGCGGTGCGCGCCGGTGCGGCGGGCCTCGGCCACTACGGCATCGAACAGCTTGCGGCCCAAGCCGGTGCCGCGGGCGGCTTCGGTCACCACCAGGTCTTCTAGAAATAGCATTCGGCCCTTCCAGGTAGAGTAGGCCGTGTAGAACAACGCAATGCCCAGAATGCCTTGTTCGGCCGCCTCGGCCACGAAAAAGCCGAAGATGGGCTCCGGCCCGAACCCGTCGCGGCGCATATCGGCCAGCGTATTGGTCACTTCGTCGGGAGCCCGCTCATACACCGCCAGCTCGACGATGAGGGCATGAACGCGGGGCAAATCGGCTTCGGTGCCGCGGCGGATGGTGATGGAAGGCATGGGACTGGGAGAAAAGGGTAGAAATGAGCAAAAAACCGAACGTCATGCTTCATCTGGCGTCCGCTTGTCGAAGCATCCCGCGTGCTGACGTCGGATTACTAACCTAACGACGGCCACGCGAGATGCTTCGACTTCGCTCAGCATGACGTCCTGATAGGTCACTACGACACAGCAACGCCCATCTGCTACACTCAGCAAATGGGCGTTGAAAGCATTTCGGCCCGCAGGCTGAAATTTACATCTGGGGCTGCATCTTTTTGATGTCCTCAGTGGCGTTAGCGGCGTTGATTTCGCGGGTGGCCGGGTTTTCAGCGGCGGTTTTGCCCCCGGTAGTGTCCGGCGCGGCCGGAATGGGCGGCAGCGCCTCCGTGGCTACGTCGTCGGAGGTTTGGTAATCGGGGTTCTGGCACGAAGTAACCGACAGCGTGAGCAGCGAAGCGCCGGCCAGCAGACCAAGCAGAAACTTTTTGTTCATGGGTAAGCCGAAATAAGACAGTCGTTTGGGACTTTGGGGCCGCAAGATACGAAGCGGGCCGCGAAACCCGCCTACGTAGTTAGCGCCCCATTGGGTACGGATTCACGCCCATATTCTGAAACGCAAAGGCCCAGATGTCGGTCCATTCCTGAATCTGCAGGGCGGTGCTTTTGCCCGCGCCGTGGCCGGCATTCACATCCACCCGAATCAACTGGGGGTTGGGGCCGGCGTTGGCTTCCTGCAGGGCCGCGGCGTACTTAAATGAGTGCGCGGGCACCACTCGGTCGTCGTGGTCAGCGGTGGTAATCAGGGTGGCCGGATACGTGGTGCCGGGCTTCAGATTGTGTAGCGGCGAGAATTTGTAAAGATTCTGAAACTGGGCGAAGTTGTCGGAGGTGCCGTACTCGGGCGCCCAGTTCCAGCCGATGGTGAACTTCTGGTAGCGCAGCATGTCCATCACGCCCACGGCCGGCAGGGCCACGTGGGCCAGGTCGGGCCGCTGCGTCATGATAGCGCCCACCAGCAGGCCACCGTTGGAGCCGCCGGCCAGGGCCAGATGCTTGGTATCGGTATAGTTCTGGATTTTGAGGTATTCGGCGGCCGCAATGAAGTCGTCGAACACGTTCTGCTTGTTGGGCGTCATGCCGGCCTGGTGCCAGGCTTCGCCATACTCGCCGCCCCCGCGCAGGTTCGGAATGGCCAGAATGCCGCCATTTTCAAGCCATAGCATCCGCACCACCGAAAAGCTCGGCGTGAGCGAAACATTGAAGCCGCCGTAGGCATACAGATACGTCGGGTTCTGACCGTTGAGCTTCACGCCTTTCTTGTGGGTGATGAACATCGGAATCTTGGTGCCGTCCTTGCTGGCGTAGAACACCTGCGTGGTCACGTAGTCCGCCGGGTTTACGTCTACCTTCGGGGCGCGCAGCACGGTGCTTTGCTTGGTGGCGAAATCGTAGCGGTAGATGGTGGTGGGGTAGGTAAACGAGGTGAAGGCGTAGTACACACTCTTCGCGTCGCGGCGGCCAGCGAAGCCCGCGGCCGTGCCGATGGCGGGCAGTTCTATGTCGTTCTGAAATTCGCCGGTTTCGCTGTACACTTTCACCTGGCTGCTGGCATCCTTCAGGTAGGTCACGATGAGGTGGCCGCCGGCGTGCTCGATGCTTTCGAGCTTATTTTCGCTCTGCGGAATTACCTCCTTCCAGCTGGCTTCCTGGGGCTTTTTGGGGTCGATGAGCACCACACGGTAGCGCGGAGCCTTGTAGTTGGTCAGCACCAGCAGCTGCCCGCCCACGTTGCCCACCACCGAGTTGTTGTGCTCGTAGCTGCTCATCAGGGTGGTAAACTTCGTGGCCTGCTTCGGGTCGGTCAGGTCGCGCACGGCCAGGCGGTTGCCGTCGGCTTTGCCATCCGTGTTGTAGAGCACCAGGAACCGCTCGTCTTCGGTGGTACCCACGGTGCGGAAGCCCAGGGCCATGCTTTTGTCTTCGTACACCAGCTTATCGGCACTCTGGGGCGTGCCGAGCTTGTGGTAATAGACTTTGTGAAACTCGTTTTTGCCCGAAAGCTGGTTCTGACCGGCCTTGGGCGCGTCGTAGCGGCTATAGTAGAATCCATACTTGGCCCAGGCCGCGCCCGATACTTTAACCCACTGCAGCTCATCGGGGAGGGTTTTGCGGGTCTGCAGGTCCATCACCTTCAGCTTCTGCCAGTCGGAGCCGCCGCCGCTAGTGGCGTAGGCCAAGTAGCGGTGGTCGTTGGAGAAATAGGTGCCAGCCAGGGCCGTGGTGCCGTCTTGGGAAAACTTGTTGGGGTCGAGCAGCACGTCGGGCTGGCCCTCGCCGCCTTTCTGCTGCACGTAGAGCACCGCCTGGTTCTGCAGACCGTCGTTTTTGGAGAAGTACAGATTAGCGCCTTCTTCCTGCGGCACGCCGTAGCGCTCGTAATTCCACATTTTGGTGAGGCGGGCCTTGATCTGCTCCCGGAACGGAATCTTGTCCAGATAGCCGAACGTGACCTTATTCTGAGCCGTCACCCAGGCTTTGGTTTCGGGCGAGTCGAGGTCTTCGAGCCAGCGGTAAGGGTCCGTAACGGAGGTGCCGAAGTAGTCGTCGGTGTGGTTGGACTTGCGGGTTTTGGGGTATTCCACGGTCAGGCGGGGCGTTTCGGGCGCGGCGGCCCCGTTGCGGCGGTCCGAAGCGCTGGAAGTGGTAGATTGAGAAGCCGCGTCCTGAGCAGGCTGCGAGGAGCGGCAGGCAGTCAGCGCGGCGAGGGTGAGCAGGGCAAGCGTGGGCGTACGCAGCATAACGATAAGGTCGAGGAGAGTGTAAATGTAGTCCGTTCAGTCTAACAAGCGCCGGTTCCCGCAACGGTACGCAAAGCGCGGCATCAGGGCTGCCCACCAGTGGTTATTCGGCCAATTTTGGGGATTACCTGAATCAGGAAGCGCTTGTTCTGGCCTTCGCGGGCCCCGGCGTAGCGGCCGGTGCCGAAGAAGCCGCTGCCGCCAATGATCAGCTCGATGCCTCGGTCCTGGCTGAAATCGAGGCCGTTCTGCTTCCAGAAGTTGAGTAGGTTCAGGGCCCGGCGGTAGCTGAGCTGGTAAGTGAGCTGCTCCTCGGCGCGGTTGCGCGGGTCGTTGCCGGCGTAGCGGGCCGCCATACCTTCCACAATGACGAGGTAGCGCACAGGCTGCTCGGTTTTGATGGTTTTGAGCACCGAGCGCAGCGTGCGGCCAGCCTGGAGCAGGGCGGGCTTGTAGGCATCCTGAATTTCGTCGCGGCCGGCCTTGAACTGCACGGGCACCAGCAGCTCGTGGCGCTCCAGCGTGGGGTCGTACTTGAAGTAGCGGCCCTCCAAGCGCTGCAGGGAGCGACGGATCTTGGTAATCTGCTCCAGCTCCTCGGCTTTCGCCTTCAGCTCGCCATTGGCCTTTTTTAGGTCGTGCTCCCGGTCTTTAAACAGCTTAAAGCTGTACACGAACAGCACCAGCATCACCACGAACAAGGACGTCATCAGGTCCACGTAGCTGGGCCAGAAGAAGTCGTTGGAGGAGCGGTTTTGCGGGTCGTTCATAGTTCTAAATGGAAGAAGTCAGCGGCGGAAACGAGGTAAAGACGTGATACTTTGCGTCTCAATCGCTGCTGACGTTGTTCGGTGCGTGCGGCTCCGGTCGTTCAACGAGGAGACGCGAAGTATCGCGTCTCTACTTCGTTCTATTGTGGCTTCACTCCGCCAAACACGCTGTCCATAGCCCGCTGGAGGCGGTTTTTGGCGGTGGCTTTCACCAGCACGGCATTCAGATTAGCCAACTCCGACAGAATTTTAGCCTGAATCTGCGAGTCCAGCTCGATTTTGCGCAGCAATTCGCGCTGGGTGGCTGTTACGTCGCGGCTGAGGGCTTCCTGCTGGGCATTGAGCTGCTGGAAAGGCTCCAGGTACTGGCGGATTCGCTCGAAGACGTTGTCCTTGTTGAGCTGCTGGAAGTGCTGGCTCCACTTTTCGTAGGCCTGCTGGGCGTCGCGCTCGTGGAAGCTCAGGCGCTGCTGCATCAGGTCGGTGAGGCGGCCGGTGGCTTCGTCGAAGTACTGTTCAGTGCGGGCCGCCAAATTGCTCATCTCCTTCTGGTGGCGTTGGAAGAAGTCGAGTTGGTGCTGAATCAGGTTGTCGTGCTGGCCGATGTACTGACCCACGTTGTTGATGCCCCGCTCGAAGCCCACCAGCCGGTCCAGGATGCTGCTCACGGCCTGGGCAGTGGCGGTGCCGTCTTCCAGCATCTGGTTCAGCCGCTGCTGGTAGCCCACAAATTGCCCGAACATCTCCGCCGACTGGCTCACCTTCTCAAACACGGCCACGTTGGCGTTGGCCATTTTGTCGAACCCGATTTCGTTGAGGCGCACCAGAAAGTCGCGCTGCACTTTTACGTTCTCGGTGAGGGTGCCAATAACGGGCTCGAAGAGGGTGACCTTGCTCACGAAATCCTGGTTGAAGGCGTCGAGCACGGCCTTCAGGTTGGAGAGGCTGCCGGCCATGTCCGAGTGCAGGATGGGCAGCAGGCGGGCCTGCAGGAAGGTATAGTAGTTGTTCTGGGCCTGATCCAGCTTCTGGTGAGCGTTGCGCACCAGGCCGTTGCCGAGCAGCGTGAGCAGCAGCCCCACGAAAGAACCCGTCATGGCAATGAGCACGCCGGTCAGAAACGGCGTCAGCGCCGCGTCGTCGGATACGCCATTGCGGGCAATGCCGACCAGGCCCAGAATCACGCCCAGAAACGTGCCCAGCAGACCCAGGTACAGCGGCGTAGCCACGTTGGCCTGCACCGCATTTTCCAGCACCTGACTCTGGCGCTCCGAAATGTCTTTCAGAATGCTGAAGTCGGCCGCGCCCTTGTTGTAGCGCAGGTAGCCGTTGGTGTCGGCCATGATTTCCTGGAAGCCTTCGGATACCGCGTCGGCCTTGATGATTTCGACCGGAAATGAGCCTTCCGGGGCGTTGGCGGCGTAGTCGGGCAGGTCGGTGCCCTCAGGCGTGACGAGGCGGCGCTCCACGCGCAGGGCACTTTTATCAGGATAAAGCTGGCTGAGCCGGACCGCTTGGCTGCGGGTCTGCAGAAACGTGCGGATCTGCAGGCCCACCACAATGGCGACGACGACGACTTCGAGGAGTATTTCGAGCATGAAACCGGGAACGGGAACGAAGCACAAAGGTCAGCGCAAATACGCTGACCTGAGCGGGAAGATGCAAAAAAGGCCGCTGGATTGAACGATGTAGAGACCCGACACTTCGCGTCTCGGCGTTCGCGCCGTTTGTTGGAGGCCGTTCGATGGGTATCGTTCAGCGGATGTCGTTCAACGACGAGACGCGAAATGTCGCGTCTCTACACCGTTCTGGCGCCTGTTAATTCCTGCCTATTCTACTCGAAATGAATGGCTGCCTTGTGCTCAATCTGCCAGGCCCCATTGCTCTTCACCAGTGTCCCATCCTTATCCGTCACGATGCGCGACACCGGCCCGTTGGGCTGCTGGTACGCGCAGGCATCGCGCAGAGAATATTGGGCGCTCTGAATGGCGTAGGCGTGCACGGCGGAGTTGGACGTGACGCGGAATGTGGCCCGCTCGGGCACGCGGGCGTCGGGGGTGATTTCGTAGATGCTGTCGTGCTGGGGCTGTTCCTGGAGGTCGTAGTCGCTGAAGCCACCGTTCACGGGCACCTTCACGTAGTAGCGCGTCGGCGCGGGCGGTACGGGCGTTGATGCTACCGGCGCAGTGGCTTCGGCCCAGTTCGTGCTCGGTAGCTGCACGGGCGGAATCAGGCTGTCGAACTCGTCGCGGGGGCCGCTGGCGGTCGAGCCGGCCGGCAGTACGGGCGGCTGAGGCATGGCTTCCTGGAAGGATTCGGGCGCGGCCACCGGGGCAGCGGCGGGGGCCGAAGCGGGAGTTGGCGGCGCGGGTGCCGCTTGGCGCTGGGGCTGGGGTTGTGGCGAAGGAACCGCTACCGGCTGCCCCGGCCGCGACTGATTATTCGACTGCTGATTTCCCTGGTTGCGCGGCTGGTTCTGCGGTTTGCCTGGGTTTTGGCCCTGCGGCTGCCCACTCCCCTGCCGCTTGCCCAGTTCCTCAGCCACACGCTGTTGCACCAGCTTCTCAATGTCGCGCTGCAATTCCGGCGTCAGGCCCTTAGCCGTAGCAGCCGGGCGGGCGGGCGTGCTGCTGGTAGAGGAGGCCTTCACCGATTCCAGCTCGTTGCGGTGGCGGTCGGCGCGGCTGCCCAGCTCGCTGATGCTGCGGCGCAGCATCATGTAGAGGAACAGGCTCAGCAGAGACAGAATCAAGGCCAGCGGGGCGAAGAACTTGCTCATCAGGCTTTCCCCACCCGCCGGGCGCGCTGTTGTCGTGTTCACCGACTGGCTGCCCAGGCCGGTTTCGGCAGGGCCAGCCACGGCATCGTCGGTAGCCGTAGTGTCGATGACGTCGGTAGTCTGATCGGCGGGAGCGGCGGCAATGTCGGTGGGCGGGGTGCCGTTTTCGACGTAGCCTTTCAGCTGGGCTTCCAGGGCCTGCACGCCCTGCATCCGGGCGGCATCCTTGCGGCGGGCCGGAGAGGCTTTCAGCTTGTTGATGATTTCGGTAGCCAGCTTCTGCAGCCGCGACTTATCCGAGCCCAGCCCCGTGTACATGCTGCCCTTCACCTCCAGCGGGCGGTAGAGCATGCTGTACACCTTTTGGCTGTCGGCCTTGATGCTGTTTTCGAACTCCTTGAGGCTGCCCCCGCAGCGCAGGGTGCTTTGCAGGTTGGGCCGGCCGGTGTCGCCGTACACGAACTTCATCGTGGCGCACCAGATCTGGGTTTTCTGCTCGTCGAGCGTGGGCTGGCCCAGGGGCGTTTGGGCGTGGGTGGCCGTCGCTAGGAGCAGCAGAGCGGTGAGCAAGGCAAAGACGCGGCGGGAAAGGGTCATGGCAGCGGGAAAGGGGAAGGACGCTGGTTGTCGTTGTTTATTAAGCTTGTCATGCTGAGCGAAGTCGAAGCATCTCTACCACAGTAGCAATCAAATTACTTTGGCGGTAGAGATGCTTCGACTTCGCTCAGCATGACAGCCGATTCTGTTCTTGGACTCAGGGCCTACCCGTTCGAAATCAGCTCCCGGCTCAGGTTGTACAGGGCTTGCTTGAGCGGGTAGAAGAACAAGGTTTCGGGCAGGGTTTCGCCCTGGCCGAGGTTGCGGCCAATCTGGTGCAGGCCCAGGTTGAGGCTGTCCTCGATTTCGCGCAGCAGCATTTCCTTGATGCGGGTGCGGTCCACGTCCACGCCCACCTCGCGCATGAGCGGGGCTACGTCGTCGTTGTCGAGCACGATGTCGAGGAAGCGCTTGGTGTTGTCGATGACGCTCTGCTTGAGGTCGGCATCCACCTGAGGCATTTTCAGGCGGGCCGTGTCGATGTCCTGACCGGTCAGGGCGCCGTCCAGCTTCACGGTGCGGATCTGGTCGAAGTCAGCGGCGCTGGTGGCACTTTCCTCGAACAGCACCCCGCCGTTGGTAGTGGCTTCCTTGGGGTTGTCGGCCAGGATGACGCGGAAGTTCTGGGGCGCCTCCTGGCCCGTGGCGGCCTTAAACACGGCTTTGCTGATCTTCTCAATGGCGGCCATGCTGGCCCCGCCGCTGAGCAGACGCAGGTACAGGCTGCCCTTGCCCGAGAAGCACAGGTAGCGCGGGGGCTTGAGGCCGAGGTGCTGCACAAGCTGGGCCACGTGGTAGACGATGGCCGTGTAGTGCAGGTAGAACAGCACCCGCAGCTGCCGCCCCTTACCCAGGCCCAGGCTCTGGGTGAAGCGCAGCGCGTCGTTGTAGGTGAAGAGCAGGCTGGTCACGTCGGCCGAGCCGAAATCGGGGTTCTGGAGCGCGGCGCGCAGGTAGCCCTTGTACTCCTGATTTTCCTCCGAGTCTGGCAGGCTTTCCACGTACTGCACGCCGAGGCGGAGCAGGCCGTTCTGCTTGGGCGCCCCCTGCACGCGGGCGTAGCCGTCACCCCAGAGGTCGTCGCCGGCAAAGCGGAACGAGGAGCTGAAGGCGGGCTTCTGGTCGGCGAAGATCAGCAGGTCGGTGGTGCCGCCGCCGATGTCGATGTTGATGACGTTTTCGTCGCGGTTGGGCACCACCTGGTTGGTGGCCGTGAGGTAGTAGTACGGCGCCACCGACTCCGAAATGCACTGGGTGGGGCGGCGGGCCCGGAAAATCTGCTGGAAGGCCTCGTCCCAGACCTGCTGGAACTGGTTGCGCAAAAACATGTCGAAGCTCAGCGGGGCAAACCACACCACGCGGGTGTCTTCCAGAATGCCGCCCTGCATGGCCGCCTTGTGCTTCATCAGCAGCAAAATCTCCTTGAAGAAGGCCGCAATGCGGTTCACGCCCTGGGGGTCCAGCTCGGCGCTCCACTTCAGGTTGGTCACGAAGCGGTTCTGGGGCGGCTGCCCAGTCTCGGTGTTGATGCTGAAGCCGATGTTGATGTTGCTGAGCACCTTGCTGGGCTCGTTGGCATAGGAGTTCGTCTCGCACACGGCAGTCCGAATCGGAAACTCATACACCGAGCCGGCCTCGCCGATGATGCTGGGCACGAATTCGCGGTTCTGAATCAGCGGAATGTCGAACAGCTGGCCGGGGCCGCGCATGTAGCGCTGGTAGGCCGAGTAGCCGGTGTCGGGCAGCGGGGCGTTGAGCAGCTCCATCTGCAGGTCACTTTCGCTGATGGTGAACGGGCGCGGGTGGGCCGAGGGACCGTCGGCGTAGGCCACGTGGGTGTTGCTGGTGCCAAAGTCGACGGCGAAGGTGAAGCGGCGGGTGCCGCGGTCCAGCTCCCGCCAGCGCGGCACAATCAGGCCCCGGGCCGGGGGTGCGCCGTGGAAAGCCGGCGGGCAGGTCAGCTCGGCCAGGTCGAAGTGCGTCCCAGTTATTTCGTAGTAGGTGCTGCCGGCCGTGGACACGCTCTTCTGGGTGCGCTCAAACTTGGTGGCCCGCTTCGACGCGCCCTGGTCCGTGAGCCGCTCCCCGCCCACGAAGAAGGTGAGGTCGTAGCGGCGCTGGAGCATGGTGGGCGAGTTGTCGGCGTCCACAAGCATGACCTTGTAGAAGTCGTTGTACTCGGGCTGGGCGCGCATCTTGTAGAACGGGAGCACACCCAGGCCGATGTTGGCCTTCACGATGCGGCCCTTCTCGGGAATCTCCCGGCCCTGCGCGTCCTTGGGGTTCTGAGGGTTCTGGTAGTAGCTCCGCTCGAAGGTGATGAAGCGGCCGCCCTGCACCGGAATCCGCAGCGCGATGCGCACATGGTTGAGGTCGATGGTGAAGGTGAGCAGCTCGGCCAGGTCGTGGTCGGAGAAGTACTCGAAGAACGTCTGGCGCAGGGGCAGCAAGTAGGGAAACCGCGCCCGGCCCTGGGTGTCGGCCCCGTACTGGAACGTGACCTTGCCGGTGTGGAAGCGCTGGGCGTTCAGCTCGTAGGGCAGCTCCACCAGGGCATCTTCCAGAAAGTCGCCGACGGTCAGGTACGGGTACTTGAAGCCTTTGCCGGGCAGCACGCGGTTTTCCAGGGTCAGCTCGTCGGCGTAGGGCACCGGGGTGCGGTCGTCCCAGGGCTGGCCGTTGAGGTAGTTGGCACCCTGCATGGTCAGGTTGGGGCGCAGCACCAGCGGCGTGGGCCGGCTTTGGTTGGTCTGCCGGGTGGGCGCGATGAACAGGTCGGAGCTGGTCACGGCCGACTGGTCGGCGCGGCTGGGCAGGGGCACGTGCTTCACGCTGGCCAGGTTGCCCTGGAAGTCGGCAATGGCGGGGTACTTGGTGGCAAACTGCTGGGCCGTATGGTCGCCCTGCATCTGCATCTGGTTGATGCGGTTGCGGTCTAGCCCGGCAAACACGCTGCCGGCAAACTCCCGGCGCTGGAGCTGCGGGTAGGCCAGGAACAGCTCGTAAACAAAGTCGCGGAAGGCCGGGGAACGGTCTTCGAGCAGCACTACCTGGTTGTCGAAGTAGTGCCCTTTGGCCTGGGCGCGCTCCAGATCCAGCTGGCGCACGGCGGGGGCGGTGAAGAGCAAGGTCAAGGGCGAAGTGCCGCCGAGCAGCTGGGGCCCGCCGGGCATATTCGGCGACTCGTAGAACACGAGGTACATGTCGGAGAAGTCGCGGAACCGGTCGTCCTGCAGGAACAGGCGCAGGGTTTCGCCCAGCAGGCGGGTGCCTTCGTCCTGCTGCATCCGCCGCAGCTCGGCCTCCACGTTCCAGCGGCGCAGGGTGATTTTGCGGCCGGCCTGAGTGTAGAGGTTGTAATTGTAGAGGATTTCGAACAAATCCCAAAGGTGCGACACCAGCTCGTGGTAGACTGAGCCGGGGTTGCGCTGCCCTTCCCGGGCCAGGAAGTCGAAGGCGGTTTCAAACAGGTGCATCCGCGCAAACGGCGTCGGAATGCTCACCGCCACGTTCTTGGCCCGCCCGCCCGTGGGGTCGGTGACGGTATTGATTTCGGTGCTGGTGATGGGGGCGGTTTTCTGCCAGCCCTGCACCTGCTGGGAGCCGTTGTTGTGAAGACGAAGGACTTTGGGCATATCGTGGACCCCTCCCCCCGGCCCCCTCCCCAAAAGGGATGGGGAGCCTGACGAGGATGTTCGGGGCGTTTGTTTTGGACTAAAAACCAGGGATTAAAACCGCAGCTACAACTACCGCGAGAGCAAGAGCAAGAGCTAGAACAAAAAGCCAAAGCTAGAGCCCCTCCCTTTTGGGGAGGGGTTGGGGAGGGGTTTCCGCTACACCACCTTCACCTTTTCCTCGAACGCCTTATCCGTCACCTGATCGAACAAAGCCACCAGCTTGCGAAAGCTGTCGGGCTCGTGGATGGACTTGGCGGCGTCGTTGAGCTGGTTGAGGAAGTAGTTCTGGCTGAGGCCCTTGTTGAAGAAGTCGTTCCACTTCTTTTCCACCGGCTTGCCCGCAATCATGGCGTTGAAGTCGTCGGTGGTCAGGTCGAAGGGGCGGAAGCTGCGGCGGTTCTGGCTGAGCTCCTTGAGCCACTCGTCGACGCCGTACTCAGGGCTGTGCAGGAAGTTGTTGAGTTCTTTGAAGATGGGCTCGTTGCGCAGGGCGTGGTCCAGGTTCAGGTTGTCGTGGTAGGGGGCCTTGTCGGTGGGCAGGTGCTGCTTGTGGTAGCGCGAGAAGTACAGCAGCTGGGTCAGGTGCTTGGCAATCAGCTCCCGGCTCTCGTCGGGCAGGTGGCTGAAGTTCAAATCCTGGGTGTCGGTGCCGAGGCCGTACTCGTGGAAGTGCGGGGCGCCGTTGCGCAGCTCCGCGTCGGAGTACTGCATGAAGTCGACCACGCTCAGGGCGGCCAGCAGCTCGATGAGGTGGGCCTTGTTGCGCTGGGCCGTGCCGCCGGGCTGGTTTTCGTAGGGCGTGTCGGGCGTGTCGGCCAGGTAGTACAGCGCGTCGAGACCCTGCAGGTTGTGCTCGTAGTAGCTGAGCGCGGCCTTGGTCTTGGTCAGGAAGGAGTTGGAGTCGATAACCGAGTTATCCTCCGACTGCAGGGCGAAGTAGGGCATCACCGTCACGGCCCCGGTGAGAGCGTTGCGCAGGTAGCCGGCGTTGCTGAGGCGGGTGTTGGGGTCTTTCAGGTTTTTGAGCAGCAGCGGGAAGCCTGCGGCCCCCGTCCCGCCGAAGATGCTGGAGATGAAGAATACCCGGTCCCCGGCCTGGAAGTTGTCGGCGAAAAACCGGATTTCCGGCGACTCCACTACTTTGTTCAGCACGATGCTGCCCACGTTGGGCGAGCCCCGGAAACCGATGGTCAGCGGGCTTTCCAGGTTGTCCTGGGTGAACAGCAACTCCACCAGCCCCTTGGAATCGACGGACAATTGGTCGTAGCTCAGGTACTGGCGGAAGCTCTGGTTGATGCCGCCGAAGTCGAATACGAATGTGTCCTTCACCCCGCCGTTGGTGTCGGCCGAGATGCTGCTCAGGGTGCTCATATCCGTCTGGAAGAAGCCGTCCTCGCGGGGCCCCAGGTGCTGGTAGATCTGCTGGTAGCTCTTGAGCATGTCCACCGTGCGGTTCATGTCGCCGTTGTGGGCGTCGGGGTCGATGATGATGGGCACCACCCGGTCGCAGTTGGCGAGCTTCACGCCCGAGGCCAGCAGCATGGTCAGGGACCGGATGACGCGGGAGCCGGTGCCGCCAATGCCGAAAATGAACAGTTTAGCCATTGAATCGCAGATTTTGCTGATTAAGCGCGGAGTGCGCAGATTTCGTGTAGAGACGCATAATTGCGTCTGCCGTTGAACGATAGCCGCTTAGCCGCCGGACCATCCAACGATTGAGACGCAAGTATGCGTCTCTACATTCCTAAAAAGGCGTCGTACTGGCGTTGGTGGAGCCCCGCTTGAGCAACACCGAGAACAGGAAAAACCAGAACAGGCCCAGGATGGCGTTCCAGGTGGCCATCCAGTAGATGTAGCTGTGCGAGGCCACTTCCTGCGCATTGGTCTGCCAGATGCCGATTACAAAGGCCAGTACGGCATTAACCACCAGGAAAATCACCCAGTGCCGCACCTTGTTGAAGGTGGCCACGCCCAGGGCGCGGTTGATGAGGTAGTAGAAAATGAGCACCATAGCCAGGGACAGGCCGATGGTGAGCAGGCCCACGTTGGGGAAAATCACCTCCCGGTACACGGGCGTTTCGGAAGGAGGCTGCGGGGTGCCGATAAGCTCGTAGATGAAGCGGAAGAAACCTTTCATTCTTAGAAATTTTGAATTTTAAATACTGAATGCTGAATGGAAAGGATTGAGTAGTGCGGCGGAAGACAGTATCCATTCAAAACGCAACCCTCAAGATTCCCCATTGCTTAGTCTGCAGGCTGCAGAGTGAGCGGGATAATGAACACCGGCGTTGGGGTCTGCTCAGTGGCAGTTACAGCCTGCACGCCATCCATGAGGCTGCTGAGAGCAAAGGTTTTGGTGCCGGTCTGGTTGATGTTGCTGTCGTTTTTGGTGGTCCACTGCGCCACCCAGGCCGGGCGCTGGTTCCGGAGCACCAGTTGGAGCGGGCGGGCGGCCTTGCCGAGCTTGGTAACGTGCACTTTCACAAAATGCGTGTACTTACTTTCCTCACCGCTGCTGTTTTTTGTCTGCTCATTAGCGGCAAACACGCTAACTATCTTCGCGTCGGTGTCCTGGGCCTGTATGTTAAGACTGGTTTTCAGGTAGTTCAGGTCGCGGTAGAGGGCCGGCAGGGTTTTCAGGTCCATGCCCACCACAAATTCTACTGGTTCCTTGGCAGAGATGCTGCTCACGGCCACGGTATGGTATGAAGCCCCGGCGGCCCGCTTGCTGGCGTCTTTCTCGCCGTAGTACCAAGCACCCACATTCTGAAAGCGGCTAAGCAAAGAGGAGGCCGGCGTGGGGTACTTCACCCCAAAGTGAGCCTGCTGCCCCGGCTGCCGCTCCAGCAGCGCCGCATCGAAGCGGCGCACGGCATCGGCAGGGCCAATGACCCAGAAGTAGTACGGAATCGGCGTGTCGCAGCAGGCGCTGATTTTCCTCACGCCGGTATTGAGGGCTGGATAGTACGCGCCGCGAAAATCCGACGTGTAGCCGTACACCGAGATGGCCAGGTCGGGGCGCTGGGTGCGGTTCAGCGCGTCGGTGATATCGGTGCTGATGTAGGGAATGGCCCCGGCGTTTTTCGGCGAGTAGATGAAGTCCGAAATCAACACGCTCACCGTGTTGGTGGCATAATAGCCGCTAACCAGCGTGTCGAGCACCGTCGGAATATCGGTACTGCTGGCGGGCTGCTGAATGCCGGAGCGCACCGTCTGGGAAAGCTGTTGGTAGGAGTCGCGGTAGGGCTTTTCCTTGATGCGGAAGTAGGTTTTGCGGGCCGCGCTGCTGCGGTTCACTTCTGACAGAAACTGTGCTACATGCTGCTGGAAGCGGGTATTAGCGGCATCCGCGCCGGTTTTGGGCATGAAACCTTCCATAGAGCCCGATACTTCCAGAAACACGTTCACCTGGGCCAGCGGGCCAGCAGCCGCAGTTGCTGGGGCAGAATTATTGGTAGCATCAGCCGTGGGCGCGGGAGTCGTGGCGTTTTCGTCCGGGGCGGCGGTTTCGGTAGAGGCAGCTGGCGCGGTGGCCTTTTCGCCCTTCATATCGGAGCGGGAGTAGCAGCCGGCCAGCAACAGGCCCACGGTCAGGGCAGGAAGCAGGCGAAAAGAACGGGTCAAGTGCATTCGAAAAAAGTAAGAGCCGCCAACCGACGTCGTTTGCTGCGTACTGCCAACGGGTCGGGCAGGTTGTGAGCGGAACGTGTGTAAGGCTATAAAATTTTATGGCAAAAACCGCATATAGGATTTGCGCGCCGAACAAAGCCGTGCCGCTCAGCCCGATAAAACTGTGCCACAACGAAAAAGGCTTCGTGGCTTTACTGTATCAGTAAAGCCACGAAGCCTTTGCAAATTAATCCCAAGTAGCGAAGCAGCCGCAGCGCAGCGGCTAGTTATAGTCAATTTCCGTGTTGTCGCCGATGTTCAGCGTGTGGTTCAGGCCGCGGAACGAGGCATCGGAGCCCACGATGCAGTCGTGCATCACGGCCTGGCGCAACTCGCTGTAGGAGCCGATGATGGAGTCGCTCAGAATGGTGTTTTTGACGATGGTCCGGTCGCCGATGGCCACGTTGGGGCCGATGATGGAGTGCGAAATCTGGCAGTCCTTGCCGATGCTGACGGGCGGGATGATGATGGTATCGGGAAACTCGGTGTAGTCGCGCTCCAGAAATTCGGGGCGGTTCAGCAGGCGGGCGTTGGCTTCGAGCAGGCTTTCCTTGCGGCCGCAGTCAAACCAGTTGTCTACCGGCGCCGTGGTCATCTGGGCCCCGTCCTGAATCATGAGCATCAGCGCGTCGGTGAGCTGAAACTCGCCGTGGGTGCGCTGGTCCTGGTCGATGAGGCGCTCCAGAGCCGAGGCCAGCCAGTCGGCATTGGCAAGCTTATACAGCCCCACCAGCGCGTAGTTCGACTTCGGAATGCGCGGCTTCTCCACCACTTTGGTCACGCGCCCGCTGGTGCCGGTTTCGACCAGGCCAAACATGCTGGGCGTTTTCACTTCCTTCACGGCCAGCACGTTGCCGGGCGTGTGCAGCAGCAAGCCCAGATCTACGTCCACGATGGTGTCGCCGAGCATAATCAGCACGCCGTCGTGTTCGTGGCGGAAAGTCTCGCGGGCCAGCCACAACGCATGGCCGATGCCTTCGCGCGGCTCCTGCACCACAAACGTAGACCTCAGCTCGGGGTACTGCCGGCGCACGTAGCTCTCAATCTTCTCGCCCAGATAGCCGATGATAAAGACAAACTCCTCGATGCCGGCGGCTCGCAGCCGATCAATGATGTGCCCCAGAATGGTGTTGCCGGCCACGGGCACCAGCGACTTGGGCTGGGTGTGCGTGTGCGGGCGCAGGCGCGACCCAATACCCGCAACGGGAATAACAGCTTTCATGAACGATGACGCTAGCGTAAGTCCGCAAAGTAAGGAATCATTGCGGAGCGAACCGCAACCCGATACAACCGCAATGGCCTGAATGCGTACTTTGCAGCGCACCGGCCCGCGGGCGGTCTGTCGTAACCGGCCGCGCCGCCTGCGGGTTTTGTTTTCCGCGCTCTTTCTCTCCTTTTCCTTCCAACCTCCAATTCTCTCCCATGAAACGCTTTCTTCTCTACTTCGTCGGTCTGGCGATTTTGCTTTCCCAGTCGTCGTGCGGCTACAACTCGATGGTGTCGAAAGACCAAGCCGTGAAAGCCCAGTGGGCCAACGTGCAAAACAGCTACCAGCGCCGCGCCGACCTGATTCCGAACTTGGTGAACACCGTGAAAGGTGCCGCCAACTTCGAGAAGTCGACCCTGACGGACGTAATTAATGCCCGCGCCAAAGCCACCAGCGTGCAGCTTTCGTCTGACCAGCTGACCCCTGAAAACATCAAGAAATTTCAGGAAGCCCAGAGCCAGGTATCAGCCGGATTGGGCCGCTTGCTGGCCGTGTCGGAAAACTACCCTGAGCTGAAAGCCAACGCCAACTTCCAGGAGCTGCAGGCCCAGATCGAGGGCACCGAAAACCGCATCAACGTGGAGCGCGGCAAGTTCAACGCGGCCACCAACGACTACAACGGCTACATCAAGTCGTTCCCGAATAATCTGTTTGCCGGCATGTTCGGCTTCAAGGAGAAACCCTATTTCGAAGCCGACGCCGCTTCGCAAAAAGCCCCGACGGTTCAATTTTAAGCTCGTTTCAAAGTAAAACGGCTGTCATGCTGAGCTTGCCGAAGCATGACACGTTAATAAACAGCAGGAATGAACAACCCTCTCACTCCGGAGCAGGAGGCGGCGCTGGTCGCCGCCATCCGGCAGGCGGAAATCACGACTTCCGGCGAAATCCGGGTGCATCTGGAAGATGCCTGCCCCACGCCCGAGCCCCTGGACCGCGCCGCGCAGGTTTTTGCCGAGCTGAACATGCACAAAACGGCCTTGCGCAACGGCGTGCTGTTTTACCTGGCCTGGGATACGCGCCAGTTTGCCGTCATCGGCGATGCAGGCATCAACTCCGTGGTGTCGGATGAGTTCTGGGAAATCACCAAGGAAGCCGTGCTGGAGCAGTTTCGCCTCGGCAAATTCGTGCTGGGCCTGGAGCGCGGTATTAAGATGGTGGGCGAGCAGCTGCAGCACCACTTCCCCTACGACCACGCCACCGACCACAACGAACTCGACGACACCATCTCGTTTGGCGACGCCAAGCCGCCGCGCGTATGAACAACTCCCCCGCTTTGCCGCTCCGCGGTATCTGGCTTCGACTCCTGCTGATTGTGCTGCTGGCCGCCGGCCCGTGGCGGCCCTTGTGGGCGCAGCAGCTGCCTCCACGCCACAATCCGCCGCGCCTCGTTAACGACCTGGCCGGCATGCTGCGCCCCGATGAGGAGCAGGCCCTGGAGCAGAAGCTGGTGGCCTACAACGACTCCACCACCTCGCAGATTTCCATCGTCACAATCCCCACCCTCGGCGATTATGAAATTGCCGACTACGCCCAGAAGCTCTACGAAAGCTGGGGCATCGGGCAGAAAGGCACCAACAACGGCGTGCTGCTGCTGATAGCCGAGCAGGAGCACCGCGCCCGGATCCAGACCGGCTACGGCCTGGAAGGGGCCATTCCAGACGCTTTGGCTAAGCGCATCATCTCCAATACCATTGTGCCCGCATTTCGGGAGAAGCAGTATTACGAGGGCCTGAACCGGGCCACCGACCAGCTCATTGCCCTAGCCAAAGGCGAATACCAAGCCGACCAGACGCCCGCCGCCCGCCAGAATACCGACGACAGCGGCTCGGGCTGGAAGTTCTGGCTCATCATTGCGGCCATCGTGCTGTTCATCATCCTGCGCAGCCGCGGTGGCGGGGGCGGCGGGCGGCGCAGCGGCGGCTTCGGCGGCGGTATGATTCCGCCCATCATCTTCGGCGACTTTAGCGGCGGCCGCGGTGGCTTCGGTGGTTTTGGCGGCGGGGGCGGCGGTGGGGGCTTTGGCGGCTTCGGCGGCGGCAGCTCCGGCGGCGGCGGCGCCAGCGGCGAGTGGTAGGCTCTCTAGTTATCAGCAACAAAAACGGCGGCCTATATGGGCCGCCGTTTTTGTTGCTGATAACTAGAGAGCCTAGCGGACTACCACGCGGCGCACTACCGAACCACCGGCGTAGTTTACCCGAAGCAGATAAATGCCCGTGGGCAGAGCCCCCACCGACAGGCTTAATTGCGGTTGCGGAGTAGTCTGAGTATACACGAGTTGGCCTGTTGCGTTCAGCAACTCAACGCTCAATGGGCGGGCCGTGGCATCTAGCTTTATCCGCAGTACCTCGTGAGCTGGATTCGGCCATGCCGCAGTGGGTGCATTGAACTGCGGGCTGACCGCATTCAGCACATTGGGAGCCGTGAGGCCTGCCAGCCCCAAGGCCCGCTGCCCGCCGACGCTGGTGAAAAAGCCACCTACCACCAGCTTGCCATTGGCAAGCACTGCCACATCTTCCACGTCGCTGCTGAAGCTAATGGGACCGAACGACGGATCCGACTGACCATTGGCCAGCTTGCGAACCACACCATTGGCGTACGCTGCTACCAGCAGGCGGCCGTTTGGCTGCAGCGTCAGGCCCCGCACAAAGCCAACCCCGCTGCCGTTGACGGGCAGGCTGCTGACGAAGCTATTATCAGTTGCTCCATCGGGCAGGGTTCGAAACAGGCCAAATGCCTGCTGGGCAGCCGTCATGCCGGCATATACGTAGCCGCCCGCTATTATCTTCCTGTCGGGCTGAAGTAGCAGCTCGTCCACCTCTACATCGGGAGTATTCTGGATGGGAGACGAAAAGGAAGCATCGACCGAGCCGTTGGCCAGCAGGCGTACCAAAGTCCGTCGGGGCTGGGAGTTGAACGCAGTCCAGTAACCCCCGACCAGAATTTTGCCGTCTGGCTGACTTAGCAGCGTGTATACGCTCCCATCGGTGGTAGCCTGCGCAAACGTATTGTCCACCTGGCCGTTGGCCAGCAGGCGGGAGATATCAGCGCCGTCGGTAATGGCAATGCGGCCGTCTGGCTGCAGGGCAAAGCGGTAAACGAAGGTGCCCGCGGCCGGCTGAAACGAGTTGTCGGTCGCACCGGTAGGGAGCAGCCGCACCAGAGTCTGGGTTGGATTGGTGCCGGTAGTGGCCAGCGAACCAGCCAGCAGAATTTTGCCGTCCGGCTGCTGTACCATCTGCTCCACTCCGAAAAGAGTTGCGGCTTGGGCCGTAAAGGCTGCATCTACGCTACCATCCGCGTTGAAACGGGCTACATTGCTGGTCCGCACGCCCGCAACCTCATCGAACACGCCGCTGGCCAACACTTTGCCGTCGGGCTGTGGGATGACGCAATATACCTGCCCGCCGGCTAGCAGCACGGGGTTGAAGGAAGCATCAAGACTGCCATTGGCATTAAGCAGCGCTACATCACCGCGGTGCCCGTTCAAGCGGAAGTTCTGCCCGGCAATCAGCAGCTGACCGTTGGGCATTAGCCGCAGGGAGTTGATTTCCGTGGGCGTGCGGTTGCTGGGCAGCGGGGCCGAAAAAGAGGCATCGCGCGTGCCGTTGGCGTTCAGGCGAATAAGCCAGTTGGTAGACTGACCTCCATACACGCCCTGCACGGCAACCAGAATACGGCCGTCGGGCTGGACAATGAATTCGTTGGCATCGTAGCGGTTGTACACGGGAGGAGGGCCGGTCTGGGACTGCACGGCGAAGGAAGCATCCCGGCTGCCGTCGGCCAGCAGCCGGGCTACCAACGCCGTGGACCCATCGTTGAAGCGAAGACCATAATGGCCGGTACTGATCAGAATACGACCGTCGGGCTGCAGGCCAATCATGCTCACCCGGGAGTAGCCACTCGGTACGTTGCTCAGGGGTGAAGAAAAGGAGGCATCAAGACTCCCGTTGGGAAGTAGGCGAACAATACCGTTGGGGGCGGTAAACGAGCCACCCACCAAAATTTTTCCATCGGGCTGCAGGGTAATTTCCTCCAGGCCACCAGCGAAACCTATGCTTACGCTGAAAGTGGCATCCACGGCTCCGGTGGGCAGCAGGCGCACCAGGCGCTGGGCGCCGCTGCCGTTGTAGTTGGTAAATGAGCCGCCTACCAGGATTTTTCCGTCGGGCTGCACCGCCGATACCCGGCCTGCGCCGCCGCTACTGCTGGCCAGGCCCGCATCAAAGCTGGCATCGGCGGTGCCGTCGGCGTTGAGTTGCAGCAAGTCTTGCCGAGTGAGGCTGCCGAGCGTCAGGGCTCCTTCACCTACGAGTAGCAGCTTGCCGGAGGGCAGCACCCGCACGTTGTTGATATCGCCGCGCAGGGTGGCCACATTGGTGCAGAAGGCCTGGTCCAGGGTGTGGTCGGCGTTGTAGCGCATCAGTACCCGGTCCGGGCCCACTTCTGTCTGGGCAAACGTGCCCAGGACAAGCTGCTTGCCATCGGGCTGACCCACGGCCGCCTTCACCGGAGCCGGACGATATAGCTCGGCCTGAACGAAGCTCGGGTCAAGGGTTTGGGCCAGGGCAGGAGACCCAGCCAGCAGAGCAAAACCGGCCACCAGGCCGCACAATAAGTGTATTTTCATAAAAAGCCGAAAAAAGACAATTCTCTGGCAAGGTAGTTACAACCAGCCTAAATCGAACTTGACGATGCCCGTTACCTTATTACAGCCGCCGCTGGGCGCTTTGCGCCACTAACGCAGGCCACGTATACTAGGCGCACGCCGGAGCCTATAGTCAGCGCGGTAGAAGTAGGTAGGCGGATTTTTTGAGGGAGGTTTGGTAGCCAATTGCTGGCAAAGTATGTCAGTCGACGATTACTACAGGTGATAACTGGAATGGAGCGCCGGAGCAGCATTCTGAGGAAACTGCCTATATTGAGCGCTTAAGTAGCTAGCAGGATAGTATATCGGTTGTCTTTTTCACATTACTCATGAAAGCAAAACATTGGATTTGCTCTTTTCTACTCGTTTTATTCTGTCAGTCAGCCTTCAGTCAATCCGGATCAGAACTCCCAGACGCCGCTGCCACGTCTCTGGTGCTTAGTGCTCAATATAGCACTGCCTTTGGCGCGCATCCCAGCTTATATAATGGCCCCGAATATGTTGATTATACCAAGCGCTATTACAAGAGCATCGGACACCAATTTTTCCTAACCAGCGAAAAATCCGAGGGCAGCATTTATTATAATAATCATTTATTTAACAATCTAAAGTTCACCTACGATATAGCTATGGATCAGGTGGTGCTCCAGCAGACCACCAATCCGCTTACATTGCGGCTGGTGAACGAACATGTTCGTTCGTTCACGCTGGCCGGCCGCCCATTTATCCGAGTGGTAGCTGACAGCGCCTCTAGCCGGGCTCTGAACACTGGCTATTATGAAGTATTGTTGGATAGCACTGTGCAAGTGCTGGCAAAACGCTACAAGAGAATACAGGAGCAAACCAGTGACGGCCAACTGGTTATTAACTTTCTGCAGAAGGATGCTTTTTTTGTTAAGAAAGGTGGTGTGTATTATCCAGCAAATTCTAGAAGCGCGATTATACACTTGTACAATGACCATGGAAAGGAGATTCAAAAATACATTCGAGCCAATCATCTGAAATTCAAAACCGCCACATATGCTTCTGATATAATCGCTACCACACGCTATTATTTAAAATTGAAGCATAATTAATTTCTTCAGCAATATTCATTTCTGTATTTTCAAACTTCTGATATGAGATTTTTATACCTCTTGCTATTCTTACTGTTGCTGGTGTTCAGCTTTGCAGCAAATGCGCAACAAAGTCAGCAAACAGTCAGCGGCAATTTCAACCAGACTCCTTTTGAGCAATTTGTCCGGCAGTTGGAGGCACAGACGAAGCTGCGCTTCTATTTTGACCCCAAAGCCGTCGATAGTCTGATGATTACGCTTCAGGCGCAGAATCAGCCCGTAGAGGACGTGTTAGCACTAGCTCTGAAAAATAAGCCCTTCCGCTTCGTTTTCGACGAGGAAAACCGGGTTTTTATCACGGCCGGCCTCCTGCTGGAGCCCACGTTGCCCGACTACTTTTTTCAGCCCGAAACGCCCCAGTCGGCCGCCGCCAACACCCGCGCCGACGATGCCGAAACTGCCAGCAGCACCGGCCGCTCGCGCTACGTGAGTCCGGCCGAGTTTAAGGTGTATGAGCTGGGCGCAGCCGGAACAACGACCGGCAAAGCCACGCTGGCGGGCCATATCCGGGAGGCCAAATCGGGGGAGCCCGTCATTGGGGCCACCATCTACAGCGAAGCCCCGTCGGTGGGCACCAGCACCGACCAGTTCGGCTACTATTCGCTCACGCTGCCGGTGGGCCGCCACGATTTGAAGATACGCGGTATTGGCATTAAGAATACCAAGCGCCAAGTGGTGCTGCGCGGCGACGGCAAGCTGGAAATCGAGGTAGAGGAGGATATCACGCCTCTGAAGGAAGTGGTGATTGAGGGCGAGAAAGACAAGAACGTGTCGGGGATGCAGATGGGCCTGGAGAAGCTGGACATCAAAACGATGCGTCAGATTCCGACGGCCTTCGGCGAAACGGACCTGCTGCGCGTGGTGCTCACGCTGCCGGGCGTGAAGTCGGTGGGGGAAGGCAGCACGGGCCTGAATGTGCGCGGCGGGGCCACCGACCAGAACCTGATTCTGTTCAATGGCACTACTATCTACAACCCCTCCCACCTGTTCGGCTTTTTCTCGGCTTTCAACCCCGATATTCTGCAGACGGTGGAGCTGTACAAAAGTGCCATTCCGGCCAAATATGGCGGGCGGCTTTCTTCGGTGCTGGAAATTAAGACCCGGGAAGGCAATAAGAAGAAGTTCGCCGGCGCGGGTGGCATTGGGCCGCTAACCAGCCGCCTAACCCTGGAAGGCCCCATCGTGAAAGACAAGGCCGCTTTCATCATCAGTGGGCGCACCAGCTACTCCGACTGGATTCTGAAGAAGCTCTCGAACAGCAGCTTCCGCCAAAGCTCGGCCTCTTTCTACGACCTGAGCGGCCACGTGAGCAGCGAAATCAACGAGAAAAACTCGCTCTATGCCACGGGCTACCTCAGCACCGACCGGTTCCGACTGGCCAGCGACACCACGTATCAGTACCTGAACCAGAATGCCAGCCTGAAGTGGCAGTATAATTTCACCAATCAGCTCTACGGCGTATTTACGGGCGCTTACAGCCACTATGCCTACGACATTGTGAGTGAGAAAAACCCGGTGAATTCTTCCCGCCTGCAGTATGGCATCAAACAATCCAATCTGCAGGCCGATTTCAGCTACTTTCCCAATTCCCGCCACACCATAGACTTTGGCTTTAGCTCGCTGCTCTACAACATCTCGCCGGGCAGCCTGACCCCAAACGGAGAAAAATCCCTGATTCGGCCCGACGTGCTGGGCCAGGAAAAAGCGCTGGAAAGTGCCGTGTATGCCTCCGACCGGATTGACCTGACCCCGCGCCTGTCGGTTTCAGTAGGGCTGCGCTATTCTTTGTTCAACGCCTTGGGCCCGCGCGATGTGTATCGGTATGCGTCGGACGTGGCTAAAACCGAAAACTCGATTCTGGATACCGTGCGCTACGCCAGCGGCAAAGTACTGGCTACCTATCACGGCCCGGAATACCGGCTTTCGGCCCGCTATTCCCTCACGGAAAACACTTCGGTGAAAGCCAGCTACAACCGCACCCGCCAGTATATTCATCAACTCACAAACACGGCTTCCGTGTCGCCGGCCGATACGTGGAAGCTCAGCGATGCCAACATCCGCCCCCAGGTGGGCGACCAGGTGTCGGTAGGCTACTACCGCAACTTCAAATCGAATACCGTTGAGGCTTCGGTGGAAACGTACTACAAGTCGCTGCGCGATTTTGTGGACTACAAGAGCGGCGCTACACTGCTGCTGAACCACCACATTGAAACCGACATTGTGAATGCACTAGGCAAGGCTTATGGCGTGGAGCTGATGGTGAAAAAGCTGACCGGCAAAATAAATGGCTGGGTGAGCTACACGTATTCCCGCTCGCTGGTGCAGGTGAATGCTGGCACTACCGCTGAGATGGTGAACGGTGGCCGCTTCTATCCTAGCAACTTCGACAAGCCGCACGATGTCACGCTGATTGGCAACTACCGTTTCAGCCGGCGCATCAGCACCTCCCTGAATTTCACGTACAGCACGGGGCGGCCCATTACGCTGCCGCTGGCCAAATACTACGTAGCCAACTCCCTGCGCGTGTACTACTCCGACCGCAACGCCTACCGCGTGCCAGACTACTACCGGGCCGATGTGGCCATCAACCTGGAGGGCAGCCACAAGATCAAGAAGCTGGCGCACAGCTCCTGGACGCTGGGCGTGTACAACCTGACAGGGCGCAGAAACCCGTACTCTATTTATTTCAAGTCGGAAAATGGGCTGATTAAAGGCTACAAGCTTTCTATTTTCGGGCAGCCGATTCCGACGATTACCTATAATTTCAAATTCTAGATGCGTCGCTCCTTGGTTATTGCTCGCAGTATCTTCTGCTGGTGCATCGCCACGCTGCTGCTGCCCGGCTGCATCGATGCTTATATGCCCGATGTACTGAGCGACCCCAAAGGCCATCTGGTCGTCGACGGCTTCATCAACAGCCGCGGCGTGACTACCATCACCCTGACGCGTACCTACAACATCCAGGCTGCTGCGCCGCCGCCCGCTGAAACTCAGGCTACCGTCCGCATTATCGACGATACGGGCCGCTTGTATCCCTTGGTGGAAAGCTCTAAAGGTATCTACCGTTCGGGCTTGCTCACGCTAAATCTGGCCCGCTCCTATCGGTTGCGCATTACCACGGCCGCCGGTCAAGAATATGAGTCGGCTTCGGTGTTGGCCAAAACCACCCCGGTTATCGACAACGTGCGCGGGCACACCAACAGCGACGGACTCACCATTGTCGTCAATGCCCACGACGACAGCAATGGCACGCGCTACTACCGTTGGGACTATGAGGAAACCTGGGAGATTATCCCCGCTTTCCGCCCTCAAGTGGAATACGTCAAACAGGAGCGGCGCTTCCAGCCGATTGCAGTGCCTTACCCCATCATCTGCTGGGGCAATCAGAAAGCCCCGGACATTCACTTAAGTAAGACGACAACTCTGGCGCAGGATGTCGTGGCGGACTACGTGCTACGCTCCTACCCGACTACCTCCGACCGGCTGCGCTACAAGTATAGTATCTTGGTCAAGCAGTACGCCCTGACGAAGGAGGAATACGACTATTGGACCGAACTAAGGAAGAATACCGAAGATATCGGGACGCTGTTTGACCCGCTGCCCTCCCAACTCACCGGCAACGTGCGCTGCCTCAGTGATGCATCGGAGCTGGTTTTTGGCTACGTCGGGGCGCATACGGAGGAAGCGAAGCGCATCTTCATCAGTCGGGCCGACCTGCCCAATGAGTGGCGGACTGCCACCGGCTACGAGGCCTGCTTCCCGCCCGTGTTAATTGGACGCGACTACGCCTCCTTTTTCAGCGGCTTTCTGAGCTACGTGCCAATTTATGAAACACCCGAAGGCTATATCTCATCAAGCAAAGAATGCGTGGACTGCCGCCTGCGGGGCTCCGCGGTGAAGCCATCCTTCTGGCCCTGAAGTTTTTTCTAGTTCCGCCACTGCCCGGTGATTTCCTTTGCTTGGTCGGCTTGCTCAGCCATTTACCGCTTTTCTTCCCCAATGAAATTTACACTATATGCTTCCGGCCGCCAAATGACGTTATGGGGCCTGCTGCTGGTCATGCTTTCGGGCTGTATCGACGAATACATGCCGGATGCCATCAGCACAGCCAAAAGCCATTTGGTGGTAGATGGCTTCATTAACCCTACCGGCATTACTACCATCACCTTGTCGCGCACTTATCCGGTGGGCCTCAATAGCCCGCCGCCGCCCGAAACCAAGGCCACCGTGTACATCGAGCAGGAAGGCGGCAACCGATACGCAATGCCGGAAACGGCTACCAAGGGCACGTACCAATCGGCCAGCCTGAAGCTGGATATGAGTAAGCCCTACCACTTACGCCTGACCACCGCGGCGGGCAAGCAGTATGCTTCCGAATACGTGGCGGCCAAACTCACGCCGCCCATCGACAATGTGCGCTGGCAGGCCGCGGCCGACGGCCTGAACATTTATGTGAACAGCCACGACGCGAAAAACACCACGCAGTACTACCGTTGGGAGTATGAGGAAACCTGGGAAATTATGCCGCCCTTCCGGCCGCTGTACGAATACAACCGCTTCACGCGGCAGATGGTCCCGAATACGGCCGGATACCCGAGTATCTGCTGGGGCACCGCTAAATCCAGCGCCGTTGCTCTGACCAAAACCACTTCCTTGAGCCAGGATATTGTAGCGGATTTTCCGCTGCGCTCCCTGGCCAGTACCGAAAGCCCATTGCGCTACAGATACAGCATTCTGGTGAAGCAGTACGCGCACACGCCGGAGGAATACGCCTACTGGAGCCAGTTGAAAAAAACCACTGAGGATATCGGGACGCTATTTGACCCGTTGCCTTCGCAGATTACCGGCAATGTGCGCTGCCTGAACGATACCGAAGAGCTTGCCTTCGGCTACGTAGGGGCACACTCAGCCGCCGAGAAACGGATTTTCATTAGCCGAAGCCAGCTGCCCGGCACGTGGTTTATTAATACGGGCTACGAGAAATGCGTGCCGCCCGACACCATTGAGATGAAGTACGTCGATGCCACTTTCAAGAGCGGCCTCGTGGTGCCCATCGCGGATGTGTATTCCAAATCGGGGGGGCTGCGGGGCTACACGGCCGCGGGCCTAGACTGCATCGACTGCCGCAAGCGGGGCTCCGCCGTGCGGCCGGTTTTCTGGTAGTAGCTTTTTATTCGATCCTGGTCTTTGTTCTATACCATGCGCCCTTATTCTAAGCTTTACGCTGGTGGTACTCGCCTTTTAGTACTGGTCCTTCCGCTCTGGCTGACGCTGGCCGGCACCGCCGCCGGCCAGACCGCGGACTCGCTAAGCAGCCTCCGCCGCCGGCTGGACCGCTATCAGCAGACTGCCCCCACGGAAAAGCTGTTTCTGCACCTCGACCGGCCGCTTTACCTGAGCGGCGAAACAATGTGGTTCAAGGTGTACGCCGTTGATGGAACCCACGCGCGGCCCCTGCCCCTGAGCACGGTGGCTTACGTGGAAGTGCTGGACAAAGAGCAGCGCCCCGTGCTGCAGGGCAAAATTCCGCTCCGGCAGGCCACGGGCCAGGGCTCCTTCGTGCTGCCGACGGCACTACCCTCCGGGGCCTACACAGTGCGGGCCTACACTAGCTGGATGAAAAACTTTGCTCCCGATTACTATTTTCATAGTACGGTGACGGTGGTCAACACCTTCACCGCCTCGGGCACCGCGACTTCCAAAGATTCGGCGGCTTACGCAGTGGAGTTTTTTCCGGAAGGTGGCCACCTGGTGCAGGGGCTTAGCAGCCAAGTGGCCTTCAAAGTGACGGACCGAGCGGGAGTGGGCATGGCCGCAGAAGGCCGGGTGCTCGACCAGCAGGGCAACGTGGCCGGCACCTTTCAGACGCTTCGCTTCGGCATGGGCAGCTTCCGCTTCACCCCGAAGGCGGGCAATACTTATACGGCCGTGGTTGCGCTGGGCCGCAAGCCAGTGCTGCGCCATAAGCTACCGGCGGCCCAGCCCCAGGGCTACGTGCTGCATCTGGATGACCAAGCGACTCAGGTGCTGCTCACGGTGACCAGCACCAGCCTGCAGCCGGAAACCGTTTTTCTGCTGGCGCACGCCCGCCAACACGCCGCCACGGCGCTGCAGGCCCAGCTTATCAACGGCCACGCTGTCTTCAGCCTGAGCAAATCTCAGCTGGCCGAAGGCATTTCGCATTTCACCCTATTCAATGCGGCCCGGCAGCCCCTGTGCGAGCGGCTTTACTTTCAACGCCCCCAGGCGGCGCTCAGCATCGTAGCCGCACTGGACAAAAAGCAATACGTCAGCCGCGACCGGGTGAGCGTGCAGCTTGCTACCACTTCCATAGCCGGCACTCCTGCCCCTGAGCCGCTTGCAGCCAGCCTCTCGATGGCGGTATACCGGCTCGATTCGCTGACTACGGCGCCTACGCCGGACATACTCAGCTACCTCTGGCTGCAGGCCGACCTGAAAGGCCATGTGGAAAACCCGGCTTACTATCTTACGCCGGACCCAGCTGCCGCCGCTGCCGCCGACAATCTGATGCTGACGCAGGGCTGGAGCCGGTTTCGGTGGGAGCAGGTTTTTGCCCCCACCCCCTTCGAGTACTTGCCGGAACTGAATGGCCCGCTGCTCCGCGCCCGGCTCACGCAGCCGGGCACAGGTAGGCCGCTACCCGGCATCACCACCTATCTGACCAGTCCCAGCCGCATTATCCGGCTGAATCCCGCTACTAGCACCGCAAATGGGCTGCTTTATTTTGAATTGGGCGACGTGAGCGGCTCCCATGACCTTGTGGTGCAGACCGACCCGAAGCAGGATACGACGGGTCGCGTTGAGCTGTTGTCAGCTTTCTCCACCCGATTTGCCCCAACGGCCGGAACGTATACTGCGCCTGCCATCCGTTTCCGGTCCGATATCACCCGTCGCCACTTTCAGGCCCAGGTGCAGAAGCTGTACTCGGGCAAATTTACTAACCACTACCGCGTGCCCGCCGCCGATAGCACTGCCTTCTACGGTAAGCCCGATGAGGTATATCTGCTCGACAAGTACACGCGCTTCAAGGTGCTGGAAGAAGTGATGCGCGAATACGTGCCCGGTGTGGTGGTGCGCATTCACAAGGATGGATTTCACTTTCTGGTGCTTGATAAGGTAAACAAGACGGTGCTTTCCGAAAACCCGATGGTTTTGCTAGATGGCGTACCGATCTTCAACCTCAACAAGATGATGGCCATGGATCCGCTCAAGATTCAGAAGCTGGAAGTAGTAGACAGCCGCTACTTTCATGGGCCTTCTATCTACGATGGTATTGTGAGCTACACCACCTACAAAGGCGACCTGGAAGGCTTTCCGCTTGATCCGCGGGTGCTGGTGCAGCAATATGAGGGCCTCCAGCATCAGCGCGAATTTTACGCGCCGCGCTATGACACGCCGGCGCAACAACAAAGCCGGTTGCCCGACCTGCGCAATCTGCTCTACTGGAATCCAAACCTCGCCACTACCGGGGCCGGGGCCGCCAAGCTGGACTTCTACACCGGCGACCAAGCCGGGCGTTACCTTGTGCTGGTGCAGGGCCTAGCGGCCAACGGGCTGGCGGGCAGCACCAGTGTTATACTGGAAGTGAAGCCGACGTTGTAGCGGTAGAGCAGCAATCAACCTTCTGGGCAGTATTCCTAAAAAAGGCTCTCCTGCGAGGGCCTTTTTTGTTACCTCCCCCGCCCGCCTTCCGTACCTTCGCCTTATGACCACCGACACTGCCGCCGCCCCTCGCAAGCTGTTCCTGCTCGACGCTTTCGCCCTGATTTACCGCTCGCACTTTGCGTTCAGCAAAAACCCGCGCATCAACTCCAAGGGCATGAACACCGGGGCCATTCTGGGCTTTACCAACACGCTGGTGGAGGTGCTGCAGAAGGAAAAGCCCACCCACATCGGCGTGGCCTTCGATGGGCCCAAGAAAACCTTCCGCCACGAGCAGTTTGCTGCCTACAAGGCCCAGCGCCAAGCCATGCCCGAAGACATCGGCACGGCCATTCCCTACATCAAGCAGATCATCGAGGCCTTCGACATTCCCATTCTCATTCTGGAAGGCTACGAGGCCGACGACGTGATTGGTACGCTGGCCCAGCGGGCTGAAGCCCATGGCTTCGAGGAAATCTACATGATGACGCCCGACAAGGACTACTGCCAGCTCGTCACGGACCGCATCAAAATCTACCGGCCGGCCTTTATGGGCAATGCGGCCGAAATTCTGGATCTGGACCACGTGCTGAAGCGCTTCGAGGTGGAGCGGGCTGAACAGGTGATTGACATCTTGGGCCTGCAGGGCGATGCTTCCGACAACATACCCGGCATTCCGGGCATCGGCGAGAAGACGGCCAAAACGCTGATTCAGAAGTATGGCTCAGTCGAAAACCTGATTGCGCATGTGGACGAGCTGAAGGGCAAGCAGCAGGAAAACGTGCGCAACTTCGCCGAGCAGGGCCTGATGAGCAAGGAGCTGGCCACTATTCATGTAAACGTGCCTCTGCCCTTCGAGCCCGAACAGCTGTGCTGCTCGGCTCCTAACGAGGAAAAGCTCACGGCCTTGTTCGACGAGTTGGAGTTTCGCCAGCTGGCCGCGCGGGTGCTCAAAACCGGCCCCGTGCGCACTTCCGCCACGCCCATTGGGCCAGTAAAGGGCACCAAGAGCTTGGTGCCCACCGGGGCCGGCCACCAGGCTTCGCTGTTTGCGCCCGCGCCCGGCCTCACCGAGTTTATCGAGGAAGACGAGCACAGCGCCGCTCCCACCGGCCCGCGCCGCACGCTGGCCGAGGTGCCCCACCAGTACCACCTCATCGACACGCCCGAGCTGCGCCGGGAGCTGCTGAAGTTTCTGCTGCTCCAGACCGAAGTCAGCTTCGATACGGAGACGACTGGACTTGATACCATGACCTCGCGGCTGGTGGGCCTCTCGTTCTGCTGGTTGCCCGGCGAGGCCTACTATGTGCCCGTGCCGCAGAACGACGACGCGGCGGCCCAGGCGCTGGTAGATGAGTTTCGGCCGTTTCTGGAGCACGTCGGCATCACCAAAGTAGGCCAAAACATAAAGTACGACCTCACCATCCTGAAGCACTACGGTATCCGCATCGGCGGGCCGCTGTTTGATACCATGCTGGCCCACTACCTGCTGGAGCCCGACATGCGCCACAACATGGACGTGCTGGCCGAAACCTACCTGCACTACACGCCCGTTTCCATCACCGAGTTGATTGGCCCGAAAGGCAAGAACCAAAAAACGATGGCCGACCTGCCGCCAGCGGAAGTTTCGGACTACGCCTGTGAGGATGCCGACGTGACGCTGCAGCTCAAGCACGTCTTCGAGCCTAAGCTGCGGGAGTTGAACCTGCTGAAGCTGCTGAATGAGGTGGAAAACCCGCTGGTGCCGGTGCTGGCCGACGTGGAATACGAGGGGGTGCGCATCGACTCGGGGGCGATGGGCGAGTATTCGGCCGAGCTGCAGGGCTACATCACGGAGCTGGAGCAGCAGATTTACGCCGCCGCGGGCCAAGAGTTCAACATCGGCTCGCCCAAACAGCTGGGTGAAGTGCTGTTTGACAAAATGGGCCTGGGCGGGGGCAAAATCAAGAAAACCAAGACCGGGCAATACGCCACCGGCGAGGAAATCTTGAGTGTGCTGGCCCTCGACAACCCTATTGCCGGCCTCATCCTCGAATACCGCCAGCTCACCAAGCTGCGCAGCACCTACGTGGAGGCCCTGCCCCAACTGGTGTGCCAGCTCGATGGCCGCGTGCATACCAGCTTCAACCAGGCCGTAACGGCCACCGGCCGCCTCAGCAGCACCAATCCCAACCTGCAGAACATCCCCATCCGGACCGAAAAAGGCCGCGAAATCCGCAAGGCCTTCGTGCCCCGCGACGCCGACCACGTGCTCATCGCCGCCGACTATTCCCAGATCGAGCTGCGCATCATGGCTGATTTTTCGCAGGATGCCACCATGATCGAGGCCTTCCGCAACCACATCGACATTCATAGCAGCACGGCCAGCAAGGTATTCAAAGTGCCGCTGAGCGAGGTAGATGGCGAAATGCGCCGCAAGGCCAAAACCGTCAACTTCGGCATCATCTACGGCATCTCGGCCTTCGGGCTCGCCCAGCGCCTCGGCATCGGCCGCAAGGAGGCCGTGGATATTATCGAGGCCTATTTCCAGGAGTTTCCGGCCGTGAAAACCTTCATGGACGCCAGCATCAACAAGGCCCGGGAGCTGGAATACGCCGAAACCCTGCTCGGCCGCCGCCGCTACCTGCGCGACATCAACTCGCGCAACGCCACGCTGCGCGGCTTCACCGAGCGCAACGCCATCAACGCCCCCATCCAGGGCACCGCAGCCGACATCATCAAAATCGCCATGATCCGCATCCATGAGTGGCTGGACAAGGAAAACCTGGGCACCAAAATGATTCTGCAGGTCCACGATGAACTTGTGTTCGACGCCCCCAAATCGGAAGTGGACTACGTGATTCCACGCATCCAGGAACTGATGATCGGGGCGCTGCCGCTGAGCGTGCCGATGGAGGTGGAAGTAGGCACGGGCCAGAACTGGCTGCAGGCGCACTAGATGGAGGCCCGAAAAATGGCGCTGCGCATCATCTGTGCGGTCAGCTGGATAGCTGCTATGCGGCTGTTTCTTCGTCTCGATTTCCACTTATAAACAAGCCGGCCGGCCGCTTACGAATAAGCAGCCGGCCGGCTTGTTTATAAGAACTACAGGCAAGCTTAGAGCGCCTTGAACGTCAGGTTGTAAGTGGCCGTGGCACCGTCCTCCACCACCACGCTTTTCAGCACCAGCTTCGAGTCCGACAGCTCTACGATGTCCATTTGCGCGGCCAGGCTGCCGCCCATGCTGGCGTTGTTTAGGTACAGCTTGGTCTGGTCGGCGTTGATGTCCCAGGAGCCGGACTGCACCTGCGGGTCGCTGGTCTGGCACTTGGTTTTGCCCTCGTTGAGTTCGAGCACTTTGTTCGAGTTGAACTTCATAAAGTTATCCTTCTCGCAATCATCCAGTGCTTTGTAGGCATCTTCCGTGGTCGTGGGGCTGCCCGGCTCTACAATAGTGATGGTCGAAGCCGTCAGCTGCCAGCTTTTGGCCGTCAGCGTGTCGGCTTTGGATGGCGCCTTGTCGTCGTCTTTTTTGCACGCCGTGAACGGGACTGCCAGCAGGAGCGCACCTAGCAGGAGGGAGGAATTCTTCATTAGGAACGAAGTAAAAATGAATTGAGGGAAAGTATGTAACCGGCTAACGATATCCGGCGGCCAAAATTACATCAATCGACTGGAGTAGAAAAGTATAGTTCTCCCGCAGCCGGGCCGGGCCGGCCGCGGCCGAAACCCCAGCGCCCTGCCCGGAGTTTAGCAGCTACTATGCCCGCTACCTTCGCTGAATCTGCTTTTCCGGCTGCGCCCGCCGCGCTGTTCGATGTTGTCGTTATCGGGGCCGGGCCGGTGGGGCTGGCCTGCGCCCTGGAAGCGCAGCGCCGGGGCCTCCGGGTGTGCGTGGTCGAGAAGGGCGCGCTGGTAAACTCGCTGGTGGGCTACCCCACCAACATGGAGTTCTTCTCTACCCCCGAGCTGCTCGAAATCGGCAATTACCCCTTCCCTACCGCGCACTATAAGCCCCTGCGCGAAGATGCCTTGGACTACTACCGGCGCGTAGCCGCGGGCGAAAACCTTACCCTGCGCCTCTACGAGCGGGTGCTGGCTCTCGAAGGCGAGCCGGGCGCCTACGAAGTCGTGACCGAAAAAGGCCGCCTCGGTACGCGCTACGTCATTGTGGCCACCGGCTTTTTCGACGTGCCCAACCGCCTGGGCGTGCCCGGCGAAGACCTGCCTCACCTGAGCTACTACTACAAGGAGCCCTACGCCCACGCAGGGCAAAGCGTGGTAGTGATTGGGGCCAAAAACTCGGCCGCCAAAGCCGCCTTGCAGCTGGCCAGGGCCGGGGCGCAGGTCACGCTGCTGGTGCGCGGCGCAGAAATATCGGAGTCGGTGAAATATTGGATCCGGCCCGACCTCGTGAACCGCATTGCCGAAGGCCGCATCACGGCGCATTTCAACACCACCATTCAGGCCATTGAGGCCGACGGCGTGCGGGCGCTGACTCCGGCCGGCCCGCAGCACATTCCGGCCCACTTCATCTACGCCCTCACCGGCTACCACCCCGACTACGGCCTGCTCACGGCCCTGGGCATTCACACCCGCCCCGACGCGGCCTGCACGCCCTGGCACCAGGAGGAAACCTTCGAAACCAACCGCCCCGGCGTGTATCTGGCCGGCACCGTGTGCGGCGGGCTGAACACCAGCCGCTGGTTTATCGAGAATGGCCGGCACCACGCCCAGGTCATTGCCGGGCAGCTGGCTGACCGGGGACAACAGGCTCTTATGTAAACAATAAGCCCTTTCCTGAAACCAGGAAAGGGCTTTTTGCTACCAACTGCCACCACTAAGGCAGAAGAATTCCGCGATACGTGTTCGGATCTACCTGCTGCAGGGTTGAGCCGTATTTCGCATTGATGACTTTGATCATCTCATTGGCAATAACCGCATTGCCACGCGGGGTTAGGTGAACACCGTCGAGTGAGAATATATTGCCCCGGATGTAGCTCGTGTTATTGTTGACCCCGTTGGTGGCATAGCCGTTAAGTGCTACTCCCGCAAAAAAGACGTTTACATCGAACAGCACCAGGTTTTTGGCAGCGGCTTGCGTGCGGAGCGTAGAGTTGATGTAGTTTGTGGCGGTGGCTACAGTGGCCTGCTCGACATCATCCAGCACGTAGGCGCTCGGGAAGGGGTTTTGAGCCGTTACACCAAAAAGGGCCGTTGTATCGACACCGTAGGTAGTGAGGAAGGCGCCAAAACCGGCCGGTGGATTGCCACTGGCTTTGTATACGTCGCGCCACGGTTTGCCCGTAGCCGTACCAATCAGGCCAGCGGCCGCGGAGCCGCCTAGCGTGAACAACTGGCGTCCTCCGCTGGCATCCCGAATGTCGGTCGTAGCAATGGGCTTGCGGTTGGCGGTGGTAGGGCCGCCGGGGTTGAAACCGGTTTGCAGCACCATGCCCGGTACGTTCTTGGCTATCAGGTTGGCCTTCAGGCGTGGTCCTACCGTTGTGAAGAACGGTATTCCCGTTACGTCCGGCACCGTCGAAACTACCCCTTTGGCCCCGTTAGCCGTCAGCACATTCAGAATGCGGGCCGACTTGCGGATAAATGAAGTGTCAGTAGTAGACGAGGGCACCGTCGCCGTTGGAGATGCTCCCCCGGCCGTGGCGTAGCCCAAAACATCGTTGCTGCCGAGCCAGGTGGTGAAGAAGGTAGCCGTAGCCGCCTCACGCTTCACGCGCTGAAAATATGTTTCCAACGGGTTGGCAACTGGCGTAATGCGCTCAAAATACGCGTTACCGGCAAGGCTACCATAGCCTGCGGTCTGCACGTCAACCATCCGGATTCCGGGTATGCCCAGGTTGTTGATAGGCTGGTCGAAGCGTACATACGGCGCCTTGTCGGCGGCACCTGGGTTGCGCCCAGCGTTGCCCGGCACGGTGGTCGTGACGGGTGAACCGCTCGCGTCGATGCTGAGCAGTTTTACAAAACCTGACCCATTCGCCTTATCAGCTGGAAAAAGCGGTTGTACAAACTCCCCGCCACCAGCTGCGCTAAACTGTTGAGCCAGTATGCTGGGATACGAGCTTTGCTGGCCCTCCAGATACAGGCCATTGTCTGCGAAGCCCGCCGTGAGCGAGTTGCCGATGGAAATGTAACGGGAGAAATCGGCGGAGCCTTTATCAACGGTGGGAGCATCCAGCTCGGGCTGGCACGCGGCCAGACCCAGAAGTGCCAGCGCCGGCAGGGAATTTTTAAGGAAAGACGTATTCATGGCAAAAGAAGAAAGTCAGGATTAGAAAGTGTAGTTCAGGCCGATGCCGGGCACCACTACCTGGGTCTTATAAGTGCCGGCCACGCGGTCCGTGGTGCCGTTGTTGAGCAGGTCCTGCTGCGTGATGGTGCGCTTCTTCAGGTTCACAAACTGCGTGCTCAGATCTACGCTGAACTTCTCCCCGAACTTGTAGGAAGCCCCCAGCGTACCCGTGATGCGGTCGGCATCGGGGGTTTCGGGGGTCAGGAAGCCGTCTTTCACCGGCGAGTTGTCATAAGTACCGCCGGCGCGCACGGTCAGGCCGCTGGTTACTTGGTACTGGCCACCGATACGGAAGGTCAGCGCATCGTCGTAGTTGCGCTTCGATTCGCTGAAAGTAGTCGGCAAGCCGGTTTTTGAATCCGATATTGGCTTATCAAAGTCGAAGCGCAGAGTGCGGTAGGCGCTCCACTCCACGAAGTTCACATCAAGGCCAATGGTGAGCTTCTCATTGGGCATGATGCCGATACCGATGCTGGTGGTAGCGGGCAGCGGCAGCGTAGCATTGAACTTGGTGGCTTGGAAAGACGCCGCCGCCGTATTCGACAGGCCCGTGAATGTCACGTCGCCGTCTTCTACCTGCGCGTCAATCTTGGAGCGGTAGCTGATGCCCAGGCTCAGCTTTTCGCTGGGCTTGAAGAATACGCCGGCATTGAAGCCCAGCTTGTTTTTAGCCTTGCCGTCCAGCTCAATGCTCCCAAACTTACCCTCGCTGTCCTGCGAAGGCACGTCGCGCTGCAGGTTCACCGAGCCCAGCGCCAGCACCATCAGGCCGGCTCCTACGCTCAGGTTTTCCGTCACGGCATAGCTGAATGTGGGCTGCACGTAGATGGCCTTCAGGTCAATCTGCGTCAGGGCGAAGCGGCCTTCCCAGCCGTCGGCGTACTGCAGCTTGTTGCCAAACGGCGTGTACACGGCAATACCGGCGCGGAATTTACCCTCGGTCGGGCCGAAGCCGGCGTACAGGTTGAAGGGCGTAGTGGTGGTGTTCTGCAGCTCGCGCTGCGTGCTGCCGTTTTCGGCCCGGAACGCCTGGCGGGCAATGGTGCCATTTACGCCCAGCTGCACGCCGCGCTCCTTCACCATGGCCAGGGCGCCGGGGTTGTAGAACATGGCGGCCTGATCGAGCGAGAGGCCAACGCCGACGCCACCCATGCCGTTGTTTTTCTGTCCGGCCAGCGTTACTTGGTAGCCGCCCGCCGAAGCGGCCGTGCCTGTGAGCAGCGCGCCACCCACGAGGAGTAGAGATTTGAACTTCATATGAAAGAGAGAAAAGTGGGACTTTGGGGTTGTTGGCACTAAATGTAGGGAGAAAATCGGTTGAGTAGTCGGCTTGCCGACTAATTTCCGTAGCGCCGCAAGATAGAATATTTATGAGTTTGCCTTGCAGCTAAATCAGCTGTTTTCGCCGTTTTCGAGCACCTGGCGGGGGCGCAGCAGAAAGCGCTGACCGGCCACCAGCAAGTGCACCCGAAAATCTTGTCCGGCCACGGGCTCGCCGCGCCCCACGCGGCCCAGGTTGCTGCCGCGCAGGTGGCGGCCATCTACCACCATCACCACGCCGTCGCCGAACACCTCGGCCTCATTGCCGCCCCGAATGATGATGCCGGTTTCCTCGGCCAGCCCGATGCCCAGGCACATAGGGTG
Source organism: Hymenobacter daecheongensis DSM 21074 (assembly GCF_900141805.1). Classification (GTDB taxonomy): domain Bacteria; phylum Bacteroidota; class Bacteroidia; order Cytophagales; family Hymenobacteraceae; genus Hymenobacter; species Hymenobacter daecheongensis. The sequence goes on from NZ_FQYN01000001.1 coordinate 299,961, forward strand.
CACCAGCACCGCGTGGGCCAGCCGCCCGAACCGGCCGCGCTCCACAAAGTGCTGATCGAGCAGCAATTGTGGCACCAGACCCAGGCCGTGCACGGTATGAATGCCGCCCTTGCGCAAGGCCCGCCAGCCGTGGCCGCCCACCAGCATCTGGTCGCCGAGCACGGAGGCGCCGGCGCTGGTACCGGCCACGAAGAACCCGGCATCGGTGTGGTAGCGGTGCAGCAGCTGGCGCAAAAACTCGGTGCCGTGCAGGCTCTCGGTAATCAGCTCCTGGTCGCCGCCGGTGAAGAACAGCAGGCTGGCCTCCTGCAGGCGGCGCAGGGTGGCGGGCTTGTCGGCGGAGTGGCGCTCGTCGATGGTGAGGTGGCGCACGTGGGAGCAGCCCAGCTCGCGCAGGGCCCGGATATAGCGCGTGCCGGTGGCGGTGGCATCGGAGGCGGCCATGGCCAGTATTTCGATGCGGGCATCGGGCGCGGGCAGCAGGTCGCTGAGCAGGGCCAGCATGGCATCGTCGTCGCCGCCGCCGAGGGCAACGAGCGTTCCGAGGGGCGGGGCAGATGGCTGGGGCATGGCGGGGCAAAGGGAAAGGCGCGGCTCAAATGTACGAGGGCCGGCCCAACGCAGGCGGTGGTGGCGCAGCGGTAAGTGGCCGGGGGCGTTTTTTTCGGCTATTTTTGCGCACCCGTTTTCGGACCAAACCTTCCTGCCTAGCGAGAAACTGCCCCGTTTTTTAATGAATCAGCACCCGACCACCGACCAGATAACGTCCCTGATTCAGGAGGGCGAGTTTTTTAAGCTCAAGGAGATTCTCAAGGGCTTCGAGCCCTCGGAGCTGGTAGCGCTGATAGAGGCCGAGGAGGAGCGCGAGCAGCTCATCATTTTCCGGCTGCTGCCGCTGCGGCTGGCCACGCAGGTGTTCGAATACCTGGAGCTGGACGTGCAGAAGCACTTTCTGGCCAACCTGACGCAGGAAAAGATATCGGACATTCTGAACGAGATGTCGCCGGATGACCGCACGGCGCTGCTGGAATTTTTGCCCGACGACTTCGTAAAGGAGCTGATTCAGACTCTCTCGGAGCCCGAGCGCAAGGTGACGCTGCAGCTGCTGGGCTACCCCGAATACTCGGTGGGCCGCCTGATGACACCCGACTACATCGCCATTCGCGAAAACTGGACCGTGCAGCAGGTACTCGACTACATTCGCCGCCACGGCGGGCAGTCGGAAACGCTGAGCGTGCTCTACGTGACTGATATGCGCGGCGTGCTGATTGACGATATCCGCATCCGCGAGTTTCTGCTTTCGCCCCCCGAGCGCCGCGTGAGCGAGTTGATGGACCGCCGCTACGTGAAGCTGAACGCCATGCAGGACCAGGAGGCGGCCATCGACGTGTTTCGCAAGAACGACCGGGTAGCGCTGCCCGTGGTGAACGACGAGGGCGTGCTGTTCGGCATCGTGACCATCGATGACATTCTCGACATCCGGGAAGAGGAAGACACGGAGGATATTCAGAAGCTGGGCGGCTCGGAGGCGCTGGATGAGCCGTACTTGGCCACGTCCATTTGGGGCATGATTAAGAAGCGGGCCGGCTGGCTGGTTATTCTGCTGCTGGGCGAGATGCTGACCACCTCGGCCATGCACCATTTTGAAGACGACTTACAGCGGGCGGCGGTGCTGGGGCTGTTTATTCCGCTGATAATTTCGGCCGGCGGCAATGCCGGCTCGCAGGCCACCTCGCTCATCATCCGAGCCATGAGCCTGGGCGAGTTTACAGTGGGCGGCTGGGCGCTGGTGCTGCGCCGCGAGCTGCTGTCGGGGCTGGCGCTGGGCGGCATTCTGGGCGTGGTGGGCGCTATGCGCATCGTGCTGTGGGCCAAGTACATCGACCCCGGCTACTTTGGCCCCTACTGGCAGCTGATTGCCGTCACGGTGGGCTTTTCGCTGCTGGGTATCGTGCTGTGGGGGGCACTGTCGGGGGCTATGCTGCCCATTTTGCTGAAGCGCCTGGGCCTCGATCCGGCCACCTCGTCGGCCCCGTTTGTGGCCACGCTGGTCGATGTGACGGGGCTGATTATATACTTCTCGGTGGCTACGCTGGTGCTACGCGGCACGCTGCTTTGAGGTAGTGAGCAATAAGGAAGTGCTCCATTCCCGCTAAGCGATGTTGCTCATACTTCATTGTTCATTCCTCCTTGTTTCTCCGGTTGGCCTTTTTTTCGCCGTGCTTTTTCTTCGATTCGAGGCGCTGGCGCACGGCGCCTTTGCTGGGCTTGGTGGCCTTGCGGGCTTTGGGCTTGTGCAACGCTTTGAGCAGCAGCTGATGAAACTTGAGCAGCGCCGTTTCCTTGTTGCGCAGCTGGCTGCGGTCTTCCTGGGCCACCACCAGCAATTCGCCCTCGGCCGTGAGGCGCGAGGCCAGCTTCTGCAGCAGCATCTGCTTCTGCTCGTCGCTCAGTAGCGCCGACTCGGCCAGCCGCCAGCGCAGCTCTACCCGCGACTCCACCTTGTTCACGTTTTGCCCGCCCGGCCCGCTGCTGCGGCTGGTCTGAAACTGAACTTCGGGCAAAAAAGCGTCGGCGGGCGGCAGCATGGGGGTTGATGTGCTAATGTGAAAATGTGCTGATTTGCTGATTTGGGAATGTGCTGAAGGGCTGAAGATAGGCGAGCTCTGCGTTCCTCGGCGAAACCTCTGCGTACCTCTGCGGGAAACGACGTTGGGTGGCCAAGCCCTACCCGCTTATGCCGCGCTGGGCCATGAATTGCGCCAGCCCCTGCCGGGCGCTGGCCTGCACTTTCTGCCGCAAAAACCCCGACCAGCCCAGCACCCAGCCCACCGGCCCCAGCGCCTGCCGCGACCAGCGCCAGAAATTGAACTGGTCGTGATGCCGCAGGATTTTGCCGTCTTTAAACGTGAAGTGAGCCGCTACGTGGTTGTGCACGTGCCGGCGGGTTTGCGAAAACGTGTAGCGGGCATCCCACACGGCCTGCCCCTGCGCGTCGTCGGCACGGATGTGGTCGTAGGTGAGGGCCAGGTCTTTGCCCCGCTCGCAGAGCATCCGCCACATAGCCCCTATCTCAGGGCCGCGCAGCTGAAAGGCGGCATCCTCGAAAGTGGCCTCCGGGTGGTAGCAGGCCGCCATGGCCGCATAGTCGCGGCGCTGGAAAGCCTGGTAGAAGCGGTGCAGCAGTTCTTCGTGCGGATGCATGATACAGGAAATGAGCCCGGAGCAAACCAGTGGGCAGAACGCCAAAACTGCACAAAAAAACAACGCCCCCCCGGAATTCCGGGAGGCGCTGTCTGGAGCAAATGCCAACCGCCTAGGCCGGCTGCGCGGCCGTAGCCCCGCGGAAGGCGGGCGCGAATACGTGCTGCGCAAACTCGCTGAGCGTGGTAGGCGTGGTGCTTTCGGCCGTGCGCGGCTCCCGCACCATCACCTTTTCCTCGTTCATGTTGCGCGTCATCTCGTCGTAGAGGCCGGCCATGCTCTCGGAGAGGCCCGCCCCGATCATGCCTTTCTTGGCATCCTCGTAGGGAAACTGCACGTAGGGCAGCTCCGGCCGGCCAATGGCCTGACCGATGGCGCGGGCCGCGTCCTGCTGGCTGTAATTTTGCGGACCCAGCACGTAGTGCACCGCGCCGGCCGCAAAATCGGCTTTCTCCAGCAGCTCGGCCGCTTTGGCGGCAATATCTTTGGTAGCTACCATCGGAAAGGCCAGCTCCGGCCGCATCCCCGAGCCCATGATGCCCATGTGCTGAATCAGACCCACGTTGGCCAGCAGGTTTTCCATGAAATACGCTGGGCGCAGGTGCGCCACACGCAGGTCTTCTATCTGGTTGAGACGGGCTTCCTGCCGGTGCAGGCCCACCACCGGGCCGGTGCCGCCGGACAGGTCGGCGCCGATGCTGCTCAGGTGCACGGCCTGCTTCAGTCCGGCGGCCCGCACGGCCTGGGCCACACTTTCGCCCACCTGGCGCATGTGCTCCAGCACGTCGGGGGCCGTCACGTTAGGCGGAATCATCAGGAAGGCAGCATCGGCGCCGCGCAGAGCTTCGGTGAGGAAGGCCGTGTCGTGCAGGTCGCCGGCTTGGGTTTCGGCTCCGGCGGCGCGCAGGGCATCCAGGCGGGCGCTGGGACGGGCCACGGCCGTCACGCGGTAGCCCTTGCGCAGCAGCTCATGAACGAGGGCGGTGCCGATGTGGCCGGTAGCGCCCGTGATAACAAAGTGCTTGGTCATACTTGGGAAGGCTTAGGGTGATAAAGTACAAGAAAAAGCCGCACTGCCAGGCTCGGGCACTGCTACGTTGCGGCTGCTGCAAAGGAAATAGCTTAACTTCGCCTTTCGCAAGTACCTACTAAAAAGTACGGCACCTACTTTTTTGGTAGTAATGCTGACAATCAGCTTATTTCATTTCGATGCAAAAGCAAACAAAGCAGCAAGTGGCGGAAGCAGCCTGGCAAACCGCCGTGGAACCCGGCCCCTTCAACTTCTGCCCGGTACGCACCACGCTGAATGTGCTGGGCGGGAAGTGGAAGCTGCTGATCCTCTCTTACCTGCTTCAGAACACCCGCCGCTACGGCGAGCTGCGCCGGCTGCTGCCCGAAATCACGGAGAAGATGCTGATTCAGGAGCTGCGGGAGCTAGAGCTGGACGGCATCGTGCAGCGCACAGTATATCAGCAGGTGCCACCCAAGGTCGAGTACACGCTCACCGAGCACGGCCGCCGCGTCAGCCCGCTGCTGGATGCCCTGCTGGTGTGGGGCCACGAGTATCTGCGGCGCGACGGCAGCACTTGCGCCGCGCCCAAAGGCCCGGAAACGTCGGGTAGCTAACTCCGGCAAGCCAAGAGTTGATCGGACCACCGCAGCACAGCCGCAGCGCGGCGACAGGTTTGTAGAATCAAAACGGGTAAAGGAACCAAGCCGCGTAGCGGTGACAGAGTCGTTCGGGCGGTTCTGTCACCGCTACGCGGCTTTTCATCCGTTGTGTCGACTTACTACAAACCTGTCGCCGCTCTGCGGCTGGTGGGTTGCTGTTTGATATTCTACCAATCTCCTCCGCGGCAGGCAACGGGTTGGGCCGTTGCGGCATCTTTCTGGCATCGTCTCACCTCAACCATCTTCCCCATCATGAAAACGCTGCCCTCCTGCCTGCTGGTTTGTCTCCTCGGATTTTTCACCCTCATCAGCTCCCGGAGCGTCGCGGCCTCCGCGAGCCGCGAAGTGCGGCCGGTGGGCACTTTCACGGAAGTAAGTCTGGCCAACTCAGTGCTGGTGGTGCTGGTGCAGGGCAGCCCGCAGAAGGTGGAAGTGGAAGGCGACGCCGACGATCTGGCTCACCTGGAAACCACCGTGCGGGCCAGCCGCCTGCGCATCAATACCGTGCGCGAAGCCAGCCAGCTGATGAGCTACCGCTTCAAAAGCAGCGTCACGGTCTACGTCACCGCCCCCATCCTCAACGCGCTGAGCGTGAGCGGCTCGGGCAGCATGAAGGCCGCCGCGGGCGTGAAAGCTGCCACGCTGAGTCTGTCGCTGAGCGGCTCGGGCCGGCTGGAGCTGGGCCAGGTGCGGGCCGATAAGCTGGAATCGTCCATTTCGGGTTCGGGGTCCATCGGATTGGGCAAAGGCAGCGTGGCGCAGCACGAGATAAGCATCAGCGGCTCGGGCATTATCAAAGCCCCGAATGTGACCTCCGAAGTCTGCCGCGTCAGCATCAGCGGCTCCGGTGACTGTTACCTGAACGCCACCCGCAGCCTGGAGGCCAGCATTGTGGGCTCCGGCGACGTGTACGTGACCGGCAACCCCAAAGTAAGCAGCTCCACCGTAGGCAGCGGCCGGGTGCACAAAAGCTAGGCGGCAGAATAAAGTCGTCTGTCATCCTGAGCTTGCGAAGGACCTTCCTCCACTGCCCTGAAAACGCTTTTCAACGCACAAAGCCCTTTACCGCTGCAACGGTAAAGGGCTTTGCTCACTTAAAGAGGCTTCGCATGGGCGAAGAGGAAGGTCCTTCGCAAGCTCAGGATGACAGACGATTTTGCGGGTCCGCTCTAAAAGTCAAACAGCCCGCGGCGGGGCTTTTCTTCCGATTTACGCTCTTTGCGGGGCTTCTCCTTGTCCTTCTCCCGGTCTTTGCCGCTGCCGAACAAGCCGTTGAACAGGCCGGTTTTCTTCTCCTTAATCAGCACGTAGCGCACCGAAAAGGCAGCGGGAAAACGCGCCCAGTCGGCGGAGTTTATTTCCACGGTCGGCTTTATATCAAATGACAGCACGAAGGGAAAAAACGCGGTTTTGTACTCCACGCCGGCCAGCGCGTCGAAACCGCCGAATGCGCCGTCGTCCTTGTGGTTGCCCACGTGCGCCCCGGCTCCGAGGTAGTAGTTGAGGCTGGGGCCGAGAATGCCGAAATGGCGCTCGGCCAGCACAGTGCCGCTCACCTCGCGCGGCGACACCAGCGCCAAGCCCTCTAGCGTGGTTTTCTCGAATATCTTCTGCTGCACGGTGAGGCCGTAGTTGTCTTTGCCCAGCCGCAGGCCCACGGCGGTGCGGTATTTCTGGGCTTGGGCAGCCGGCGCGGACACCAGAGCAGCGAGCAAAAGCAGTACAGGGCCGGCAAGGCGGGCGGAGCGGAACGTCATAATATTGTGCGGAATACGGAAAACCTGGACGACAGTGCGCCGTTTGAACGCGCGGCGGCCCCTGCAAAGTACGGGCCGGGCTGCCATACGTCCCGCTGGTATTCGGCAACCCCGTACCTTGCGTCCGCATTTTTTCTGCCCCTCTCAGCCCTGTTTCCACCCGTGTATATCCATCAGGTAGCGGCCTATCTGCCCGCCCAAATTGTTACCAACGAGCACTTCACCCGGCTCAACGGCCTCTCGCACAAATGGATAATGGAACGCACCGGCATTCATGAGCGGCGCAAGGCCGGGCCGGGCGAAAACACCAACACCATGGCGCTGGAGGCCACCCGCCGGGCGCTGGCGCAGGCTCCGCTATTCGCCAAAGAAAGCATCGACCTGATTGTGGGGGCCACCTACACGCCCCACGACACAATTTATACCGTGGCCCACGCCGTGCAGCGCGACCTGGACGTGGCCGATATTCCGGTGGTCAGCGTGTCGTCGGCGTGCTCGTCGCTGCTGAATGCCATTGAGATTGTGGAGGGCTATTTTGCCATGGGCAAGGCCAGCCGGGCGCTGGTGGTGGTGAGTGAGCACAACACGGCCTACTACAACGAAGACGACACCGTGGCGGGCCACCTCTGGGGCGACGGCGCGGCGGCCTTGCTCATCAGCAAGGAGCGCCTCGCCCCCACCGATCTGCGCATGGTAGACCTGATAACGGCCGGCGCGGCCAGCGTGGGCAAAGCCGATACGGCCGTGACGCTGAAGCCCGTGGAGCGCGGCATCATCATGCCCCACGGCAAGGACGTGTTCATTCACGCCTGCCAGTACATGGCCCGTGTAACGCGCGACATCCTGGACCGCAACCAGCTAGCGGTAAACGATTTGAACTGGCTGATTCCACACCAGGCCAACCTGCGCATCACCCGCAACGTGCTCGAAAATCTGGGCCTGCCCGACGAACGCGCCGTCTCCAACATCGAGTACCTCGGCAACACGGGCTGCGCCGGCGCCGCCATTGCCCTCGCCGACCACCGCCCCCAGATCAAACCCGGTGAGCGGATAATTATCACGGTTTTCGGCGGCGGGTATTCTTATGGAGCTATGCTGCTGAAAGCGTAGTTTGTTTATAGTCAGTTATTTATAATGGCCTGTCATCCTGAGCTTGCGAAGGACCTTATGAGAGGGGAACGACAAGCTGTGTAGTGATTCGTTCTACCGTCATAAGGTCCTTCGCTTCGCTCAGGATGACAGACGATTTTTGTTCAAATCACTATATACCAACAAGTTGCTGCCGCATTTCTTCGCTCATAGTCCGCAGCTTGCGGGTGTTGTAGTCGAAGAGCAGCAGGCCGGTTTTGGCCCTGGCTATTTCCTTGCCGGCCTGGTTTTTCACCCAATACACCACGTCGAAGCCGTATCTGTGCGCGTCGGTGGCGGCCAGCTGAATGTGCAGCACGTCGCCGTGGAAGGCCTCGCCTTTGTACTCGATGCCGACATCGGCCATAATAATACCCAGGCGCGTTTCGGGGTCAACTTCCCGCTGGCCGAGGTGCTGCAAAAACTGCACGCGGGCCTCGTGCAGCAGACTGAGCAGGGCATCGTTGCCGAGGTGGCCGCCGTAATTCAGATCGGTGATGCGGACGGGCAGCGCTACCGTGTGCGGGAAGTAGCTGGGTAACAGAATTTTTAGGCGGGCCATGCGGCAGATATGTTTACTTGTTCGTTACGCCTCGTATCTTAACGATTCGCTTCGGAAGGACCTCCCACCTACAACCGAAAACCAGCCGCTATGATTGAAGTAGAAGTTCGCACGACCGGCGACGGTTCGAGCACGCTGTATGTGCCGGCCCTCGATGAGCACTACCACTCCATGCACGGCGCGGTGCAGGAAGCGCAGCACGTCTATCTGCAGGCCGGGCTGGAGCCTCAGCTCAGCGTGAGCAACAGTCCACTGTGGGTGCTGGAAGTCGGCTTTGGTACCGGCCTGAACGCCCTGCTCACCCTGCAGCGCAGCCTCAGCGCCGCGCAGCCCATTTTCTACGACACCATCGAGAAAAACCCGCTTTCGGCCGCCGTTATCGGCCAGCTGGGGGCCGAGCGCTACATCCTGAACCCCGAGCTGCTCGACTACCAGCAGCAGCTGCACGCGGCGGCGTGGTCGGTGCCGGTGGCGCTTACCACGCGGTTCGCCCTCCATAAGATACCCGGCGCGCTACAGGAAACCTCGCTCTGCGAACAAACCTACGACGTTATCTATTTCGACGCCTTCGCCCCCGAAAAGCAGCCGGATATGTGGACGGATGCGGTGTTTGCCCAGCTCTACGAGGCCGCGGCTCCCGGCGGCGTGCTGGTTAGCTACTGTGCCAAGGGCAGCTTCCGCCGCAGCCTAAAAGCTGCCGGCTGGCAGGTAGAAAAGCTGGCCGGGCCGGCGGGCAAGCGCGAGATGACGCGGGCGCGGAAGTAATAAAGCTTCTCATTATAAAATCAGGCTTGTTTGCAGCAGTTCTCATCCCAAGGCACTTCAGCAGAATTACAGATCCTGTCCGGGCATCTGCTATTCATTGACCCGCTGTATCTGGATACCATCAAAGATGAATACGGCCAGCTACAATTTGATTCGCTGAAAGAGTCCGTCGATTTCGTTCAGATGCTCGAGGAAAGATTCTTTCCCTATGGCGGGGCGAACCTGCTGGGATATAAGTACACCGACCAAAGGCCAATGTTTGCGTTGGCTGTACAAAGAATCCAGTTCTTCGACCACGACGATGAAGAGCAGGAACGTCTTTCTATTGATAAAACCATTACCACTTTCGGGACTGATTCGGGCTCATTGCTCATTCTTGACATAAGAAATTTTGAAGCTTTATTGGATACCGTTACAGGAGAGGATTTAAGCGATGCCGAAGATGACTTCCAGCCTTACGCTGACAGAATAAATCAGCTTATCGGCAACAAAGGCTGGGCCTACATCAGATGCCCGGGCGTTGACAGCGGGTTCGACTTTATAGGTAGCGGATCATACCATATTGCCGACTAAGGCATTGCTCAGCTTCTCCCCTTTCTGCGTAAGTTGGGCCTGAACTATGAGCAGGAAGCTACTGGAAACTGAAGGCCCGAAATGGGTGGCGCAGGGCATCATCACGGCGGAGCAGCAGCAGCGGCTGACGGCGCTGTACCCCGAGGAAGGGCGCGTGGTGGGGCTGTTGCCGCTGCTGGGCAGCCTGCTGGTGGGCCTTAGTGCGCTGAGCCTGATTGCCGCCAACTGGCAGGGCCTGCCGGAGCTGGTGCGCCTGCTGCTGCTGCTCGGCTCGATGGGCGGAGCCTACGCCGCCGGCGAATACTTCCTGCGCCGCGGCGCCAATGACTCCCTCGGCATTGGCCTGGTGGGGCTGGGGCTGATTCTGTTCGGGGCCGGCATCGTGCTGACCAGCCAGATGTACCAACTCATCGGCTACGACGTGACCGGGCTGCTGGCCTGGGCGGCGGCGGGTGCGGCCCTCACATTTCTGTATCAGAGCCGCTTTCTGTTTGCCCTTACGGTCTGCATCGGCGGCATCGTGCAGGGCTACAGCACCGGGCAACTCAGCGGCTTCAGCTACTTCACGGCGGCCCTCACGGTGGGCGGGCTGGGCTGGTACTGGTGGCGGCGGCCCGATGCTGTGCTGGGCGGCGTACTGGCCAGCGGCATTCTGTGGCAGGCGGGCCTGCTGATCAGCTTTCTGCACGCCAAAATCACCTGGTTTTTCATCCCGGCCATGCTGGTGTATGCCGCCGGCGACTGGCAGCCCGACCGGCCCGCCGGCCGCGCTTTGCAGGCCCCGCCGCTCGTGGCAGCTTTCCTGTTCACCTTCGGCCTGGCCCTGTATGGCGAAACCGATACCTACGCCGGTCTGCTGCGCCCCCCGCTGCTGGCCTACCTGAGCGCCCTGCTGGCCGTGCTGGCCCTCTCAGCCGCCGGCAAACGGGCACGGGGCCGCCTGGGCAGCCTCACCGACTGGCTGCTGCTGCTGCCGGGCTTCTACCTGCCCAGCGGCCTGGCACTGGCCGTGGCTACGCTGGTGGTGCTGTATGCCTACTCGGGCGCTGTGCTGTGGCGGGCGCAGCAGGAGCACAACCCCGACCGTATCACGCTGGGCATCACACTGTTTATCCTCACCACGATGGCCGCCTATTTCAAGCTGACGTGGGCCTTTATGGATAAGTCGCTGTTTTTCCTGTGCGGCGGGGCCTTGCTGCTGGGACTGAGCTGGTACTTAAGGCGGGCGGCGGCTAGGGCTTTGCCCCCCAAATCGGAATAAGCGGCTATGGCTACTCCTCTGCCCCTCGCCCGCCGCCATCGGCTCGTGCTGCTCGCCGTGGCGGTGCAGGCCCTCTTTATTATCGGCGTAGCAGCAGCTGGCTACGCCACTACGGCGTGGGGCCGCACCATCACGCTGCGCACCGCCCCCGTCGATCCGCGCGACCTGCTCTACGGTGACTACGTGCGCCTGCACTACACCATTAGTCAGCTGCCCCGCCGGCTGTGGCGCGAAACCAACCGCGAAGCCCGCCCCAATGAGCCGGTGTATGTGGTGCTGCAGCCCGCCCACGGTGCCTACGAAGCCCTCGGCGTGTATGCCAGCAAGCCAGCCATCGAGCCCCGCCAAGCCGTGCTGCGCGGCTGGATTACGAATAGCTGGCGGCACGGCCTGCGCATCCGCTACGGACTGGAGCGCTACTACGTCCCCGAAGGCGAGGGCCGGAAGCTGGAAAAGCGGCCGGTGCTGCTGGTGAAAGTCAGCATCGCGCCGTGGGGTCAGGCCCGGATTACGGCGGTAAATGCGCTGGCGAAGTAAGGCCTACACGTCGTCAAATCGCCACACCCGCTCCGGCGTGAGGCAGGCGTGCAGGCACACATCGCCCGCCCAGGCATCCGTTATTCGGAAAACCGGCGGCTCTAGGCTCACGCCGATGCGCAGGGCATCGGGACGACATTCGGACAGAAAACGGTCGTAGAAGCCTTTGCCGTAGCCCACGCGGTGTCCCTGCTCATCGAAGGCCAGCAGCGGAACCAGCACAGCATCGAAGGCGGCGGGAGCTATTTCTGGCGCGTCTATGGGCTCCGAAATTCCCCAACGGTTCGTGACCAGCTTCGTGTCGGGCGTGAGGCGGAAGTGGCGAAGCGTGCGGCCATCGGGCTGCACCACGGGCACGGCCAACTGCACTGGCAGCAGCTGCCGCCATATTTCCCGAACCATCTCCCAGGTATCAGGCTCGTGCTGCTGCGCAATGGGCAGAAACACATGCAGCCACCGCCACTGTGCCACCGGAAAATCCCCCATTAGCTGCTCGCGGAGCGCCACGCTGCGCCGGGCTACCTCATCAGCCAGCAGGGCACGGCGGCGCGCCAGCATCTGAGGGCGCAATTCGGCTTTGGTCAAGGATTGCTGCGCTGCTGGCTTCTGACTATCAGGCATTTTATTCCAACACAATAAGATAGAGCCCACACGATGCGCCCCGTAGTCGAGGTTGCAAAAAAGCCGCGTAGCGGCGACAGGTTTGTAGTATCAATGTCCCAATGAACGAAAAAGCCGCATAGCGGTGACAGAATCGTTCGGGCATTTCTGTCACCGCTACGCGGCTTTGTATTGCTTCATTCGTAATTCTCTACAAACCTACCGCCGCGCTGCGGCTATCGTATGACTTGTAACAGGAATAGAAGTTCGAAATCATCACATCAAAAAATCAGCACATCAGCACATTAAAACCTACTCTTCCAGCACCGTAAACTCCAGCGCCAGCGGCTCGAAGGCATCTACCAATTGCCGCAGAAAATCCGGGTTGTTAATCAGAATGCTGAGCACGCTGTCGGAGCGCTCCTGTAGCTCGCCGCTGGGGAAGAGTTTGTCTTTGAGGGCCGTGAGCTGGGAATAGACGGTTTCGTGCTTGGCTTCGGCGGCTTTGCTGAGGCGCTTTTCCAGCCCGGCCACGCCGCCGGCCACCTTCTGCTGCTCGGCCGCCACGGTCTTCACCAGCGTCGGGTCGAGGCGCTGGGCGAGATCCGCAATTTCCTTAAAGGCCGCCGCCAGCGCCTGTTGCTGGGCCGCCAGGCTGATTTCCTCCTGACCCAGCGTGGCACCCACCTGCTTTTTCAGCTCGGCCAGCGGCTTGAAAATATCGGTTGGCGTGAGACCTAGCTTGCGCAGCTTGCCCGCGTTGGCCTTGCCCAGATACAGCGCCGAATTGCGCAGCAGCACCATCGGAAATGGCACGCCATACGTGTCGAATACCGCCTTCAGCTGAAACCAGTACGCCACCTCCGCCCCGCCGCCGATATAGCACAGGTTGGGCAGCAGCAACTCCTGATACACGGGCCGCAGCACCACATTGGGGCTAAACTGCTCGGGGTGCTGCCGGGCCAGCGCCAGCAATTCGTCTTGGGTGTGGCAATGATTGGTGTTACGGATGGTCACCTGCACGCAGTCGGCTTCCGCGTCCAGCTCCAGCCGCTCACGCTTGCCGGCATCAGTCAAGAAAAACAGATTCAGCGGCCGCGAATACACCTGCGGCTTATAGCCGATGGCTTCGAGGCGGGCGTTGGTGGCCTGCACGGCTTGGTTGGAAGCATGCTCGGTTATTTCGCGCTCCAGCACCGGCACCAGCGCCTGCTTCAGCACCGGATGGTCGGCATCAAGGCTCACCAGACCGAACTCGCCAAACAGGCTGTGCGTGAGGCGCTGCGTGGCCTCAGCCAGCGTAGCCGAAGCGCGGTACGCCTCCTGAAAAGCGGCCGGCACCTCGGCCGGCAAGTGGTCGAGCACCTGCGCGGCCAGCCCATCCAGCTTCAGCCGGCCCACCGGCCCGCCGGTTTCAGCGGCCTCCCAGGCGTAGCGCTTATTGAAGAGGTTGAAGTGGTTGATTTCGGCGAAGTCGTGGTCTTCCGTGGCCATCCAGTACACGGGCACGAAGTCGTATTGTGGATACTTTGCTTTCAACTGCCGACAAAGCTTCACCGCCGAGGCAATCTTATACACGAAATACAGGGGCCCGGTAAACAGGTTGAGCTGGTGCCCGGTCACGACGGTAAACGTGGTGTCCTGCGCCAGCAGGTCGATATTGGCTTGCACCAGCGGGTTCACGTCGCTGAGCCGGGCGTACTGCTCGCGCAACGCCGCTACCAGCCGCTGCCGCGCCTCGGGCGTGTAAGCGGCTTTCTTCTCTTCTATCTGGGCCTCAAACTCTGCCAACGCCGGGAAGCGGTGATAAAACGGGCTCAGCTCGGGACGACGCGCTACGTAGTCGGACAGGAAAGGCGAAAAAGCGCCAGTAGCGGCGTAGCTCAGGTGGTGCAGGGGCATAGAAGAGGGAAAAATCGGGCGGGCTTGGGCACAAATAACAGCATACGGCCCAAATGACTGCCTGAACAGGTAGCGCAGTTGAAAGTTAGCCGCCGCCCAAAAAAACGCGGCCAGCCTCCTAAAGAAAGCCGGGCGCGCTGTTTACAAAATCCGAAAAATCCGCGAATCCGTGGTTCAGATTACTTCACCAATACGCCATACAGATCAAAGTCCGAAGCATCGGTAATCTGCACGGTGGCGAAGCCGCCGAGGCGGACGTGCGTATCGGGGGTGGCGGGCACCAGCACCTCGTTGTCCACCTCCGGCGAGTCGTATTCGGTGCGGCCCACGAAGTAGCCGCTTTCCTTGCGGTCGAAGAGCACTTTGTAGGTCTGGCCCACTTTCTCTTCGTTCAGCTCCATCGAAATGCCCTGCTGCAGCTCCATAATGCGGTCGGCCCGCTCCTGCTTCAGCTCGGCCGGCACGTCGTCGGGCAGCGAGTAGGAATGCGTGCTTTCCTCGTGCGAATACGTGAAAATACCCAGTCGCTCGAAGCGGGTTTTCTCCACGAAGTCGTACAGTTCGTCGAAATCCTGTTCCGTCTCGCCGGGGTGGCCGGCAATGAGCGTGGTTCGCAGGGCAATATCCGGCACGCGCTGCCGGATGGTATCCACCAGCTCGATGGTGCGGCGCTTCGAGATGCCGCGGCGCATGGTTTTCAGCATGTTATCCGAAATATGCTGCAGTGGCATATCCAGGTAGTGGCAAATGTTGGGGCGCTCCACCATCACGTCCAGCGCATCCATCGGGAACTGCGAAGGATAGGCATATTGCATTCGGATCCAGTCGATGCCGTTCACGTCGGATAGGTTGCGGAGCAGGTCGGCCAGCTTCCGCTCGCCGTAATGCTGCAGGCCGTAGTAGGTCAGGTCCTGGGCAATGAGAATCAACTCCTTTGTGCCCATGGCCGCCAGGCGCTTGGCTTCCTTTACCAAGTCCTCAATGGGCCGGTCCACGTGCTTGCCGCGCATCAGCGGGATGGCGCAGAACGAGCAGGGCCGGTTGCAGCCCTCGGCAATCTTGAAGTAGGCGAAATGCTTGGGCGTGGTCAGAATCCGCTCACCTACCAGCTCATGCATGTAGTTCGCCTCCAGCGTCTTGAGCAGCTGCGGCATCTCCAGCGTGCCGAAAAACGCGTCTACCTGCGGAATCTCCGTTTCCAGATCGTCCTTGTAGCGCTGCGAGAGGCACCCGGTCACATAGAGCTTCTCCAAACGGCCCGCATCCTTCTCCTCCGCGTAGCGCAGAATGGTGTCGATGCTTTCCTGCTTGGCGTTGTCAATAAAGCCGCAGGTATTGATAATCACGATGTTGGCATCCGACTTATCGGCCTCATGGGTCACATCGAAACTGTTGGCCTTGAGCTGGCCCATCAGCACCTCCGAATCAACCAGATTTTTGGAGCACCCTAGGGTGATGACGTTTACTTTGTTGGCCTGCTGGCTTCTTACTTTCAAAACGTACTGCGTTTTATGATTTGATTTAGAGCAACTTAAAAGCCAAAAGACTATAACTAAGTTCCCCTCCTTTTTTCAAGGAGGGGTACCCGAAGGGCGGGGTGGTTGCTAGAGCTAGAATATCGTTGAACTGTAACTAGAGCTAGTCACCGTTCAACGATTGAACCACCCCCAACCCCTCCTTAAAAAAGGAGGGGAGCTAGTTTTCTAGCTTAGACTCTTTATTTCTTGAACAGCGAGTTAACAAACGTGTGCCGGTCAAACAGCTGCAGATCCGTCATCTTCTCCCCCACCCCAATATAGCGCACCGGAATGCTGAACTGATCGGAAATACCAATGACCACGCCGCCCTTGGCCGTGCCGTCGAGCTTGGTGACGGCCAGCGCCGTAACCTCGGTGGCTTTGGTAAATTCCTTAGCCTGCAGAAAAGCATTCTGCCCGGTGCTGCCATCCAGCACCAGCAATACCTCGTGCGGCGCATCGGGAATCACCTTCTGCATCACGCGCTTGATTTTGCTTAGCTCGTTCATCAGGTTCACCTTGTTGTGCAGGCGGCCGGCCGTGTCGATGATGACCACATCGGCCCCCATTTCTACGCCTTTTTGCACAGCATCGTAGGCCACGGAAGCCGGGTCGGTGTTCATGCCGTGCGAAATGACCGGCACCCCCACGCGCTGCCCCCAGATGATAAGCTGATCGACGGCAGCGGCCCGGAACGTATCGGCGGCACCGAGTACGACCTTCTTGCCGGCCGAGTGGAAGCGGTGCGCCAGCTTGCCGATAGTGGTGGTTTTGCCCACGCCATTCACACCCACCACCATTATCACGAAGGGCTGGCCGGGGCTGTCGGCGCGGTCCAGGATGGCGCGGGAGCCGGTGGCGCCGCTGTTGGCGTCGAGCAGCTCGGCAATTTCCTCGCGCAGAATGCGGTCCAGATCCGAGGTGCTCACGTACTTGTCGCGGGCCACGCGCTTCTCAATCCGGTCAATGACTTTTACGGTCGTGTCGATGCCCACGTCGGCGTGCACCAGCAGCGTTTCCAGGTCGTCGAGCACGGCTTCGTCCACGGTGGACTTGCCCACCACGGCCTTGCTGAGCTGGTCGAAAAAGCTGGTTTTGGACTTCTCCAGCCCCTTATCCAGCGATTCCTGCTGTTCCTTGCTCTCTTTATCCTTCTTGAAAAAGTCGAAAAGTCCCATCTGGGGTCTTGGGGTCTTAGGGTCTTGGGAACTTGGTTGAACAGGCTGCTCAGCCCCAATCCGGCATAAGCCGGGTAATCAGTTGGCAAGTTAGGGTTCTGCCAGGCAAAGTCGCCACCGACAAAAAATCCAAGACCCCAAGACCCTAAGACCCTAAGACCCCAAAAACCCTAACACGCAAAAAAGTCCCACGCTGGCGGGACTTCTTCACTTGATTCGGTACGCCACCAGGGGCGCGGAACTACTTCGTGCCCGAAGCAATGAATTCCTGCACTTTATCAACGGGTACCATTTCCTCGCGGAACGTGTAGGCACCGGTTTTAGGCGACTTTACAGCACGGATGACCTTTGCCCAGTCTTTGCCGCCTGCTACTTTCAGGGTTGCTACTACTTTCTTAGCCATCGTTCAGTTACTTAATTTCCTTGTGAACGGTCATTTTGCGCAACACCGCGTTGAATTTCTTCAACTCAATACGCTCAGGCGTGTTTTTGCGGTTCTTGGTGGTAATGTAGCGCGAGGTGCCCGGCTGACCCGAGTTTTTGTGCTCGGTGCACTCGAGGATTACCTGCACCCGGTTTCCTTTCTTAGCCATCTCGACTTGGGGGTTTTTGGATTAAGGACTGCAAAGGTACAAGGGTTTTCGGAATCGCCAAACGGTCAGCACAATGAAGCGGGAAGTTTTCTATTTCCTCGCTCTTTTCACGCCCGCCAAACGGCAGCATTTGCGCTACGCTCAAATGAGCACGCGCCGAAAACACCTGCGTCGCTCAGCCCAGTGGCCCACCGACTGCTATGAGCCGGCCGCCAGAACCGCAGCGACAAAATAACAACGGAGCCAGCTCGCGGCCTTGCAGCCACTGCTCGCTCCGTTGCCGGAAAATTTCTGCAGACTGCCGGAGGGCGGCCCGCCGGAAAGCTAGTAAACGATGAAGCCCTGCTCCTTGGCCTTCTTCAAGACGGCCATGATGCCGTTCTTGTTGATGGTGCGGATGGTGCTGGTGGCTACTTTCAGGGTAACCCAGGCATCTTCCTCAGGAATGTAGAAGCGCTTCTTCTGCAGGTTCGGGTAGAACTTACGCTTCGTCTTGTTGTTGGCGTGCGAAACGTTGTTGCCTACGCGGGTACGCTTGCCGGTCAGATCACAAACTCGGGCCATGATATCGGGGGACTTAGAGGTTTCAATGCAAAAAGGGACGCAAATATCGGCATAACTCCGGTAAAACCAAACCGGGGGGCTGAAAAATAAGCGGTTAGCCCTGCTTGGGCCGGGCCGGCTTCGGGGAGCCGGCTTTGCCAAAACCCCACGGGCAGTGCCGGCAGCCGCTTTTACAGCAGCTGCCCCGCCGCAGATGATACTGCTCCGTGAATACCATAAAGCCTTCGGGCGTGAGGTAAAAGTCGCCCGGCTGAAGTGTTTGCGGTTTGGCAGCCATACGGCCGCAAGGTACGCAGAGTGCCCGATTTGGCGGCCGGAAGCCGGCCAGCACGCCTGATTCGGGCTGTTTTGGCTACTAAAAACCGAATTCCCTTTTATTGGTAACTTAGCTGCCCCGGCGCGGCTTTGCGCCCGTCGGGGCCCCGGTATGCTCCTTCGTCCGTTGTTGTGCGCTTTTTCCTTGCTGAGCCTTGCCACTACGGTCCTGGCCCAGCAGCCCGACCGGCCGGTGGCCGTGGTAGTGCCCGCCGCTGGCCGCCCGGCTAGCCCGGCCCAGTCCATGCAGGAGTTTGACCAATTGATAGCGGAGCCGGTGCGGGAGGCCCGACGCACGCTGGCCGAAGCCCAGCGGCGCTATCAGGCAGGCCTGCGACCCGGCGAAACCTTCTACCTGACCACCCGCGTGCAGGACCCCGACGGCACCTTTGAGCAGGTGTTTGTGCTGGTGCGGCAGTGGGAAGGCCCCTACGTGCAGGGCACCATTGCCAATGCGCTGGAAGCCGTGAAAACCTACGCGGCCGGCCAGGAAATTGAGTTTACGACCAGCGCCGTGCTCGACTGGACGCTGGTGAGGGCCAACGGCGCCGAGGAGGGCAACTACGTGGGCAAGTTCCTGGATATTCAGCGCCGCCTCGACGCGCTGGACCGCTGAGTGGTGGGCCACCGCTCCGCGCAACGGCGAAACGCCGACGGCTGGTCTGGGCCGGCCATTTTTGCGTATTTTTGAAGGAATTAAACCTATTTTCTGGTCTAAACCTGCTCCTTCCCCATGCACGCCACTCCCACCCATCCTGCCGAAACCGCCAGCCGCAGCCAGGAGCTGATGGCCCTCGAAGACCGCTACGGTGCCCACAACTACCACCCGCTGCCCGTGGTGCTGAGCCGGGGCGAAGGCGTGCATCTGTGGGATGTGGAAGGCCGACGCTACTACGATTTCCTCTCAGCCTACTCGGCTGTGAACCAGGGCCATTGTCACCCACGCATCATTGGGGCTATGGTGGAGCAGGCGCAGAAGCTTACCCTTACCAGCCGCGCGTTTTTCAACGACCAGCTCGGAGCCGCGGAGAAGCAGCTGTGCGAGCTGTTCAACTACGACAAGGCCCTGCTGATGAACTCGGGGGCCGAAGCGGTGGAAACGGCCCTGAAGCTGGCCCGCAAGTGGGGCTACCAGGAGAAAGGCATTGCCCCTAATCAGGCCCGGATATTGGTGGCCGAGCACAACTTCCACGGCCGCACCACGGGCATTATCTCCTTCAGCACCGACGGCGACAGCACCGGCGGTTTCGGCCCCTACATGCCGGGTTATCAAGTGGTTCCTTATGACGACCTGGAAGCGCTGGCCGAGGCGCTGCAGGACCCGCACGTCTGCGCTTTCCTGGTGGAGCCCATTCAGGGCGAAGCCGGCGTGATGGTGCCCTCCGAGGGCTATCTGGCCAAGGCCTTTGCACTGTGCAGAGAGCATAAGGTGCTGTTTATTGCCGATGAGATTCAGACCGGGCTGGGCCGCACCGGTGAGCTGCTGGCCACCTGCTACGAGGGCGTGCACGCCGACATTCTGGTGCTGGGCAAGGCCCTAAGCGGCGGCGTGCTGCCGGTATCGGCGGTGCTGGCGCGCGATGAGGTGATGCTGACCATTCAGCCCGGCCAGCACGGCTCTACTTTCGGCGGCAACCCGCTGGCCTGCGCCGTGCTGCGGGCCGCGCTGGACGTACTGCACGACGAGCACCTGATCAGCAATGCGCGCATTTTGGGCGAGGTATTCCGGGAGCGGATGCGCCGGGTGATGGCAAAACGCCCCGAAGTAGTGGAGCTGGTGCGCGGCAAAGGTCTGCTGAATGCCGTAGTGATACGGCCCGCCGAAGATGGCCGCACGGCCTGGGACGTGTGCGTGACGCTGATGGAGCGCGGCCTGCTGGCCAAGCCCACGCACGGCGACATCATCCGCTTTGCCCCGCCGCTGGTGATTACGGAGGAGCAGATGCACGAGGCCTGCGACATCATTGAGCAGGTAATACTAGAGTTTTAAGCGCCGCTGCCGACGCACAAAAAAGCGGACCTTCTGCCAAGCAGAGGGTCCGCTTTTTTGTGGAAGCCAAATAGCCGACAAAGGTCGAGGCGGAGGCGCTAGTAGCTTCCGGCTCCCAAAACCAGTGCTGACCGGGGAAATATTCCCGTTGGTGGGGTGAAGCGGAAACTTAATCGAACATAGGAAAGGTTAGAGGGCCAGACAATGTAATTTTACAGCATCACATCCTCGATCCTACCGCCATGCGCGCCCTCATTGCTTTATTTTTTGGCATTATTCTGATAACCACCGGCTGTCAGACGGGGCGCTCGGCTTTACATGGCCAGGGCTTGCGGCCGATGGCCGGCACCCGGGTTTCGGCAGATACCACGGTGGTATTGCTGCACGATTCGCAGGGCCCACAAGCCACCCGCGTGACGATGACGACCACCGAAGCGGCTTCGTTCAGCCAAGAATAGCGGCTGGCATTGCCTACGCCGGAACAAGAACGCTGGTGCTTTTCCGTTTTTTCTGGCCGCGTGCTGCCTCTTGCCGGGCGGGCGCGGCTTTCTTATGCGGATGAAAAGCTGATTTCCCTGCCCGGCAAAGGCGACTTACTTTTGGGCATGAATCCATTGCTGCGCTGCCTACTGCCGGCCGCTTTCCTGCTCACTACCGGCTGCCGGAGCGGAAAAGTGGCCTTTGAGTTTGCCCCACCCCCGCCCGCGCCCACCGAAATAGCGGGCCACCCCAAGCCGACGGCCGCTCCACCAGCCCTGGCTGCGCCAGCCACTGTGCCGGCAGCGGTAGCCGTTGCGTCGGCTCCCGCACCGCGCCCCAGCGCCGCCCCCACCCCATACTTCGGCTACCGCCACTCGGCCCTACTGCATCGGCGTGAGGCGGCGGCACGCGCACCTTCCCGCCGCACCCCGCCCCCTGACGACAGCACGGAGCACAAAACCCGGCATCTGGTGCTGGGTGGTCTGCTGGTAGTCGGCGGCGTAGTGGGCGGCATTCTGCTGGGCGGCTGGCTGGGACTGGGCGTAGGCGCGGCCGTGGTACTGGCCGGCTACTACTTTCTGGGGCTGGCCTTTGGCGGCAAGCACGGCTGGCGGGAGGTGTTTCAGGAGTTCTTCAACCTGTAGGCAGCGCGGAAGTGCTTTCCCACGATTGTTTTCGGCCGCTTTCCCAGCGGAAGTGCCTTGATGTAATTGTTTTCAGGCACTTCCGCTGGGAAAGGGGGCAAAAACAATTACATCGAGGCACTTCCGTTGGGAAAGAGGGCTGCCGTAATTGTTTTTGCATTCTTTCCCAACGGAAGTGCCTGGCCACACTTGCGGGGACGCCCTTCCGCAAGTGTGGCGGCCTAACTTGCCCCAGGCCCGGATTGAGTCTCGTCCTTCGCAACCTTACCTTTGCCCGCGCTGTTCTTCCTCATCTTCTCATCTGAAAACGCCCTATGCCCCAGCTCCCCACGCACCGCCCGCGCCGCAACCGTAAGTCCCAGGTTATCCGCGACATGGTGCAGGAAACCCGCCTCACCACCCACGATTTTATCTTCCCGCTTTTCCTTATCGAAGGCCAGAACCAGCAGGTAGAAGTGAAGTCTATGCCGGGCATTTTTCGGTTTTCGGCCGACCGGATCATTGATGAAATCGGGCAGTGCGTGGAGCTGGGCATTCATACGTTCGCGCCGTTTCCGAGCATCAATGACAACCTGAAGGATCGTTTGGCGCGCGAGTCGGCCAACGCGGAGGGGCTGTACCTGAAGACGGTGGCTGATATCAAGCGGCAGTTTCCGGACGTAGTGCTGATGACTGACGTGGCCATGGACCCTTACTCCAGCGACGGCCACGATGGGGTGGTGGATGCCGAATCGGGCGAAATCCTCAACGATGCCACGCTGGAAGTGCTGGGCCAGATGGCCCTGGCCCAGGCCCGCGCCGGTGCCGACATCATCGGCCCTTCGGATATGATGGATGGCCGCGTGGCCTGGATCCGGGACGTGCTCGACAGCAACGCCTTTGGCCACGTGAGCATCATGAGCTACACGGCCAAGTATGCCTCCGCCTTCTACGGCCCCTTCCGCGACGCGCTGGATTCGGCCCCCAAGAAGGGCGATAAGAAAAGCTACCAGATGAACCCCGCCAACCGCCGCGAAGCCCTGCGCGAGCTGGCCCTCGACGAGGCCGAAGGGGCCGATATGGTGATGGTGAAACCCGCCCTGAGCTACCTCGACGTGATTCTGGATGTGAAAAACCACACCAACCTACCCGTAACGGCCTACAACGTATCGGGCGAGTACGCTATGGTGAAGGCCGCCGCCCAGCAGGGCTGGCTCGATGGCGAAAAAACCATGATGGAAGTCCTGACCAGCATCAAGCGGGCTGGGGCCGATGCTATTCTGACCTATTTCGCCAAGGAAGCCGCCGCGGTGCTGCGCCGGGGCTAAAATCGTTTCCTAGCCGTAACTTCAGGAACGCGCTCCGGCGCGTTCTTTTTTTGCCCGCATCATTACAGTTTTGCGCTATGCTAATCCGCCTTGCCACCGCCGCCGACCTGCCCGCCATTATGGCCCTCATTCGAAAAGTAGTGCCGCTGATGCAGGCCGGCGGCAATTTTCAGTGGGAAGGTGACTACCCGAACGAGGAAGTATTTCGGCAGGACATTGCCCGCAACCACCTCTGGGTGGCCGAGCTGGCGGGGCAGGTGGCCGCCGTAGCCGCCCTCACCTACAACGACCAGGACCCTGAATATGTCCAGGCCGACTGGGATGCCACCGAGCCGGCCCTCGTCACGCACCGCCTGGCCGTAGACCCGGCAGCCCAGGGTCACGGGCTGGCGGCGGCACTACTCCGGCACGCCGAAACCCTAGCCGCCCGGCACAGCCTGCAGGTGCTGCGCGTGGATACCAATTCCGAGAACACGGCTACGCAACTGCTTTTTCCGAAGCTGGGCTACCGCTTCGCGGGCGAAATCACGCTAGGGTTTCGGCCGGGGCTGCGGTTTTTCTGCTATGAGAAGCGGCTTGGTTAGTCGGTAAGCTGGAAGGCTTGCAACTCCTGCAGCTCCTTTAGAATCTGGCGTTCCCAGGCTTCCTGGGCCTGTTCGATGGTGCCATAGGCCGTTTCCTCGGTGTACTTAACCTGCCGCTGCTGGTCTTCTTTGAGGAGTTGCGCGCTTAGCTCCTGCAGATCGGGCTTGCCTACCATAATAATTTTCCAGGCATTGGCCCGCCCCTGCTGGCGAAGTCGGCGCGCGTATATTTCCTGGATATCGAAGAGCGTTTGCTGGTAGCGGAGGCTGCGCGACACTTCGCTTACTTCCGTGGTGTCGAGCCAGGAGGCGGAACGAAACATATTGTTGTGCACCACAGCATTCCCGCGCTTACCCAGCAAATCGTACGCATTGCCTTCCATACCAAACTGAAAAACGGCGCTACTGCCGCGCATATTGGTATTGGCTCGCAGCGCTAAGCGAAAATCAGCAGCAGTAAGGCGTCGGGTGGCGCTCCAGGGCAGGTAGTCGGCGGTAGCAGCGGCCGTGAGCTGCGCCTGAGCGGGAAGAGTGACCAGGGCGAGCAGAAGGAACAATAGAAGGCGCAGCATAGGGGCTGATTGAGGCTAATCGAGTGGTATAAAAATACACTTCAGCCCCCGAACGGCCACCGCCCCAGCCGGCGGCTCCAGAGCAAAAACACGATGACGCCCGTGCTAATCACCGTGAGGCCCGAGAGCATGAAGGCGGGGCCAGTGCTCCAGAAAATGAGCAGCCACACCGCCACGGCCACCACCACGGGCAGCGGATACAGCGGCATCCGGAAGGGCAAGTGGGCCTTGCCCTCACGGCGGCGCAGCAGCACCAGCCCCACGGCCTGCCCCACAAACTGCACCAGAATGCGCATGGCCAGAATGGCCGTGATGACCTCGCCGATCCGGAACAGCAGGCTGAACACGAAGCCCAGGCCGCCCAGAATCAGCAGCGAAACGTGGGGGAAGTGCTTGGTGGGGTGGGTTTTGGCGAAGAGCGGCAGAAACTCGCCGTCGGCGGCGGCGGCGTAGGGGATGCGCGAGTAGCCCAGCAGCACCGCAAACAACGAGGCAAACGCCACCCACAGCACCAGCGCCGTGGCCCACTGCGCCGCCACCGCCCCGTACAGCCGTTCCACGAAGGTGCTGACGATGAACTCGGAATGCTGGGCCTCCTGCCACGGAATGACTGTGCCCACGCTCCAGTTCAGCAGCAGATACAGACCCGCAATGCCCAGAATGCTCAGGAAAATGCTGCGCGGAATCACGCGCTGCGGGTTTTTTATCTCGCCGCCCAGGTGGCACACGTTGTAGTAGCCCAGGTAGCTATACACCGTTTTCACGGCGGCCTGCCCCATGGCCGCCGACAGCAGCAGGCCCGGCAGCGCCCCGAAGCCACCCGTCGGCAGCCACGCCACGGTGTGCGTACTATGCGTGAGCCCGCCGAAAATCAGCCAGGCCATGAGACCCAGCACGCCCACCCACAGCAGCACACCCAGCCGGCCAATGTCTTCGATGCGGCGGTAGAGCAGCCCGATGAGCGCCAGCACCACCACCCCCGATACCAGCTTGGGCTGCCACCACGCCGTGAAAGGCACGAGGTAGCCGAAATACTGCGCGAAGCCGATGGCCCCCGAGGCCACCACCAGCGGCGCCTGCACCAGCGTCTGCCACACGTACAGGAACGACATCAGCCGGCCCCACTTCTGCTCGCCGTAGGCCAGCTTCAGGAAGCGGTAGCTACCGCCGGCCTCGGGGTGAGCCGCGCCCAGCTCGCTCCAGATCATGCCATCGACCACGGCCAGGCCTGCGCCTACCAGCCAGGCCAGCAGAAAGTACGGCCCCATCATGCCCATCACCAGCGGCAGCGTTACGAACGGGCCGATGCCGACCATGTCAATCATGTTCAGGGCGGTGGCCTGCAGCAGGCCCAGGCGGCGACGGAGCGGGGCGGCGGCAGTGGTAGCGGTAGAGGTGTCGGTCATAGGGGCGTAAAAGTCGGATAAAAGCGGATTGTTCACACCCAGTATTTAACCCCGGCCAACTACCCTGCGTAGGGTAGCCACCAACTTCTTCCTATGGCCAACCCCAACGCTTCCCAATCCGCGCTTTATGGCGGCATTGCTGCCAACGTAGGCATTGCCGTCAGCAAATTCGTGGCGGCCTACTTCACCGGCTCCTCGGCCATGCTTTCCGAGGGTATTCACTCGCTGGTAGACAGCGGCAATGGCGTGCTGCTGCTGTTCGGCATCCGCCAGAGCCAGAAGCCCGCCGACCGCCGCCACCCCTTCGGGCGCAGCAAGGAGCAGTATTTCTGGGGACTGATTGTGGCCGTGCTGATTTTCGCCATCGGCGGCGGCATGTCGTTCTACGAGGGCATCAAGCATATTTCCGACCCCGAGCCCCTCACCGATCCGCTCTGGAACTATGTGGTGCTGGGCGTGGCCATCCTGTTTGAGGGCTGGGCCTGCTGGCTGGCCGTGAAGGCCCTGACGCAGAGCGCGGCCAGCGGCCAGAGCTTTGTGCAGCAACTGCGCACCAGCAAAGACCCGGCGGTATTTGCCTCGGTGCTCGAAAACCTGGCCGCTTTGTTTGGACTGGTTATCGCGCTGCTGGGCGTGTACCTGGGCCACGCCCTGAACAATCCGTACTTCGACGGCGGCGCTTCCGTGGCTATCGGGCTGCTGCTGATGCTGGTAGCCGTGTTTCTGGTGGGCCGCACCCGCAGCCTGCTGGTGGGCACCGGGGTTGATGATGCTACCATCGACAGCGTGATGACCCTGGTGGCGCGGCAGCCCGGCGTGGAGCAAACCCGCCCGCCCCTGACCATGTACCTGGGCCCTGCCGACGTAGTGCTGGCTCTCGACGTAGATTTTCATGACCACCTTTCGGCCGTGGAGCTGGAAATGGCCGTGTCGGCTATCCAGGAGGCGCTGCGCATCGCCCACCCCGAGTTTAAGCGCATCTTCATTGAGGCCAAAAGCCTGACCGGGAAAGAGCAGGATCCGATGCGGCCCACGGCGCAGATAACGCCGCAGATTTAGCCGCCCGGCCAGCCGGACTCAACCTCCGGGCCGGTTTGATGGTACACAGGGGGGTAGCCAAGCTTCGGATGGGGCGGGCTGCCGCCCTTTTTTGTTCGCCAATCACCGCTTTTATGTCTTTTTTGCCGGATGCCACCAATCCGTTCCGCTCCTTCTGGATGGGCGGCTACGAATGCACCGACCAGCTCAACGCCTTCGGCCACCGCGTCGATTTTCTGCCCCTCACCGGCCATTTGCAGCGGCTTGACGAAGATTACCAGGCTCTGGCACCGTTCCAAATTCGTACCGTGCGCGAGGGAATCCGCTGGAGCCAGGTGGAAAAAGTGCCGTACCAATACGACTGGAGCACCGTGCAGACGCTGCTCGACGCGGGCCGCCGCCACGGCATTCAGCAGGTCTGGGACCTGTGCCACTTTGGCTACCCCGACGACCTGACGCCGCTGCATCCCATGTTTGCCCGGCGCTTTGCCCACTTGTGCCGGGCCTTCGTCAGTTTTTACCGGCAGCAGCGCCCCGATGAGGTGCTTATCGTGACGCCCATCAACGAAGTGAGCTTTATGAGCTGGCTGGGCGGCGATGTGCGCGGCACCTCGCCCTATTGCGTGGGGCAGGGCTGGGAGGTGAAGCGCGGGCTGATGCGGGCCTACATTGAAGGCGTGGCCGCCCTGCGCGAGGCCGACCCCGGCATCCGCATTCTTACCACTGAGCCGCTGATCCATATCGTGCCCAACCACGGAGCCACCCGCACCCAGCGCGAGCGGGCCCGCGAATTTGACCGCAACCAGTTTCAGGCCGTGGATATGCTGGCCGGCCGCCTCTGTCCCGAGCTGGGCGGCCGCGAAGAATACCTGGATCTGCTGGGCTTCAACTACTACTACGACAACCAGTGGCAGCAGGAGCCGCGCGAAACGCTGCGCTGGGCCAATGAGGACCATGACCCGCGCTTTCGCCCGCTCAGCTTCCTGCTCGCCCGCGCCTGGCAGCGCTACCAGCGCCCCGTGGTGCTCACCGAAACCAGCCACCCCGGCATCGACCGGCCACTCTGGATGCAAATGATCGGGCGGGAGTGCGCTGCCGCATTGCGGGCAGGGGTGCCGCTGCTCGGGGCCTGCCTCTACCCCATCATCGACCGGCCCGACTGGGACCACCTCGACCAGTGGCACCGCGCCGGCCTCTGGGATGCTGATTTTCAGGATGATGCCCCGCCGGGCCGGGTGCTGTATCAGCCGTATGCCGAGGCGCTGCGCGAAGCCCAGGACGTAGTGCGGGCGGCAGTGCCGGATTCGGCAGGCTTACCAGCGCATTCCCTACTTTAGCCCCATGCCCCAACCCACCGCCACCGATACCCTTGCGCTGCTGCGCCACTTTGAGCGCTCCTTCGCCGATGCTACCCTGAGCGTGGCCGAAGCTCAGGATCTGCGCCGCCGGCTGGCGGCCCACGGCCTGCGGGGCACGGCGCTCGAACAGCTGCGCCACCAGCTGTTTGCTCTGGCGCGGGAGCGGTTCAACTCATTTCAGGATAAGGCCGCCATTGAGTGGCTGGAAGCGGCCAGCACGCTGCTGCTCCCCACCGACTTGCCAGCGGCCGCAAGCCCCGTGGCAGTACGCAGCGAAGTGTTTTTCAGCCCCGGCACGGCGTGTGTAGATGCCATCCGAAACCTCATCGGGCAGGCGGCGCACCGACTTGAGGTGTGCGTATTCACCATTTCGGACGACCGGATTACGGCCGCGCTGCTGGCTGCTCATCGCCGGGGCGTAGCCGTGCGCCTGCTCACCGACAATGATAAGCTACTCGACAAAGGCTCCGATATTCGGGAGCTGCAAGCCGGCGGCCTACCGGTGCGCATCGACCGCACGGCCAACCACATGCACCACAAATTTGCCGTGGCCGATAATCGCCGCGTGCTTACCGGCAGCTACAACTGGACCCGCTCGGCTGCGCTCTACAACCTGGAAAACCTGCTAATAACCGACGACCGGGCCGTGGTGCGCCGCTACACGGAAGAGTTTGAGCGGCTGTGGGCTGAGATGGCCCAGTTCGACCCCGCTTGATACTGCGCGAGTCGTGGAAAGTATCTTCTGCGGCAGCAAATCCTAACCAACCCAAGTTGCAACGTATCGAATAAAAGCCCCAGCGGGGCGACATGAATCGTTGAACGAAGTGTCGCCCCGCTGGGGCTTTGGTGCTATTTGCGACTAGTTTCGCTACCGATATTTCGCCCCGCTGGGGCTACTGGGGCATGCTTCGCAACTTGGATAAACGACTTCCGCCCCGGCAAGGCGACAACGGATAAACCGTTGGTCGCGCGGCCGGGGCGGAAGCTGTTTGGGGCGAAAGCAGGGCTACTTGGCGGGTTCCTGCACGGCAGGTATCTCCGCCGTGGGCCGCCGAATGCTCAAGGACTGCTTGGTAGTGGTGGCCCCCACGGTCAGGTTCAGGTTGTAGTCGCCGGCGGGCAGGCCGGTAAAGTCGAGCGTCTGGTGGTGCGCCCCGGAGGTCTGCCGCCGGTAGTCCGATACTTTCACGGCAATGCCGCGCTGATCGTACAGCACCCAGCCCAGCGGCATATCTTCCTTCAACTGATACGCCATCTGCAGCACGCCGGTGCTCGGGTTTGGGTACACGCTCATCTTGTTGGCTCCAATGGCGGGCACGTTGCCCATATCGGCCATCAGCGGCGGCAGCTTTTCCACTACGGGCGTGAGCTTCCAGAGCTGGTTGTCCTTGCCCGAATAGCGCCACTGCTGCAGGCCGCCATCGGTAGAGTCCTTGTAGGTGAGGCCTTTGCGGCTGTGCTTGGCTATCACTTTCACGTAGCCGTCGCCCGCATCCTCAATCTGCCAGATCTGGTTGTTGCCACTGTAATAGGGCCACAGATCGAGCGGGGCCCCGTTGGAAGTGGAGCTGCCCAGCACTTCGAGCACTTTATTGCCGCCGGGCACCATCAGGCGGAAGTTGCCGCTGCCGGCATTCTCCAGCCGCCACTGGGCCGCCACTTTCGGGCCGGTCTGCTGCTGGCCGGGAATGCGGCCGGTGCGGCTTTCGTCCATCACTTCCAGCGCTTTGCCGCTGGAGCGCACCGTGAGCGTATAAACGCCCGGTGTAACTACCACGGGCTCAGCGGGTGCGGGCTTGGGCGCGGGCGCGGGTTTGGCAACCGGCTCAGGCTTCACGCGGGCTGCCTTTTTGGCTGCCGGGGCCGCTACCGCTACAGCCGGAGCCGGGGCTGCCGGGGCCGCTTTGGGTGCTGGTGCCGGTGCGGGCTTAGGCGTGGCAGCCGCTTTGGCTACCGGCGTGCTGGTCACTACCGGGTCGGGGGTCATGGGCGAGCCGACGGGGTAGAGGTGCTCGGAAGGGATAATCTGGGCGCTCTGGCCCGGCGGAATCCATTGCAGCTCCACGCGGGCATCGCCTTCCTCGTCGTAGTATTCCAGCTTGATGGTGGTTTTTTCGCCGGCGGCCAGGTTCACGCTGCCGCCTACGTTGTTGCCGCCGCCGTTGCCGTTCCAGGTGTCAATCACCTTTTTGCCGTTCACCCACAGGCGCAGGCCGTCATTCGACAGAATGGAGAAGCTGTAGCGCCCCGTGGTAGGGGCCGAAAGCAGGCCTTCCCAGCGGGCCGAAAAGTTGTCGGTGGGCAGGCCGGGAGCCGGCGAGCCCAGTCCCCACTGGAAGTCCACGGTCGAGTCGAGGCGCTTGAGCGTGGGGGCACCGGCCAGGCTGCCATTGCTGAAGTAGACGGCCGTGAGGCCCGTGCCCGCGCCCTGCGCTACGGCCGCCGTCCGGCGACCAGCGGGGCCGGAAGCGGCCGAAACGGAAGGTCCCGCCAGCATTCCGCCGGCCAGGCTTAGCCCAAGTACAGAGCTGAGTAGAAGGTGTCGCACGGTATAAAAAAGAGTTGAATGAACGAATCAAGCGAAAGTTACGACAGTCCGGCACAGCTTGCCAGATAATTCCCACTGGGCTCGGGCATTTGACTGCACCGATACCAGGACAATATAAATCATTCCGCCCGTATAGTTCGCACCGGGCCGGTTGTTTAGCTTGCCTGCCACCGGCAAAATGTTGAGCTTACCAGCCCTCATTTGGCCATATTTGGCCTTTTTAAGCGGCATTATGCCCGTATTTTATTATCTTTTGCAATGACAAAATCTGATACTGCCACTTACCTGTCTTCGCCTCTGGGCACGGTTGAGCTACGCGGCTCCGAGGCGGGCCTGTCAGCCGTCAGCTTTCTGAACGAGCCGGTGGCAGCCACCGCGCCGGCTGCCGTGCCCGACTGCCTGCGGGAAGCTCACCGCCAAGTGCGGGCCTACTTTGGCCGCGAGCTGCACACGTTCGATCTGCGCTACGACGTAGCGCGGGGCACCGATTTTCAGCGGCAGGTGTGGGCGGCGCTGCTGGGCGTAGGCTACGGGCGCACGGCTTCCTACCTGGATTTGGCGCGGCAGCTGGGCAATCCCGGCGCGGTGCGGGCCGTGGGCGCGGCCAACAGGCAAAACCCGCTGGGGCTGGTGTGGCCCTGCCACCGCATCATTGGGGCCAACGGCACGCTTACAGGCTACGCCGGCGGGCTGTGGCGCAAAAAGTGGCTGCTGGCCTTCGAGCAGCCGGTGGCGCAGGCGGAGCTGTTTTAGCCCGGCCCGCGCTGCTACGCGCCCACCATTTTCAGCAGCTCCCGATAGATGATATTGTGCTGCCAATACAGCTGCAGCACCATCGGAACGTGCTTTTTGCCGGGCAATACCGTGAAATGGGGCGCGTGGCCCAGCTCCCGCAGGCGCTGCCGGAACCGCTCGCTACTGTAGCTGATGGAAGGGTAAGTTTGGCCGCCCACGAAGATGACAAACGGCGGGCTGGCTGCCGTTACGTGGTATTGCGGAGCCATGGCTTTCCACACGGCGGGGTCTTTGCCGAAGGGAATGAGGTACTGCTCGTCGCCGGGGTACTGCATCTTTTTCAGGTAGTCGTACATGTCGAGGCCGGCGGGGTCGTCGAGCAGGGTGCCGCGCACGGGGTTCTGGGCCAGGCCGTGGCGGGCGAACAGGGCATCATCGGTGGCCAGCAGGGCGGCCAGGCCGCCGCCGGCCGAGTGGCCCATCAGGTAGAGGCGCTGGGGGTCGCCGCCGTAGTCGGCAATGTGCTGCACCACCCAAGCGGTGGCGCGGGCGCAGTCATCGGCCATGGCGGGCACCAGCACGTCGGGGGCCAGGCGGTAGTTGATGATAACGGCCACCACGCCCTGCTTTGCCAGCCGGCGGCCAATGAAGGAATAAAAATCTTTGCTGCCGCTGGTCCAGCTGCCGCCATGAATGAAGAGGACCACCGGTCGGGGTGCGGCGGCCTGGGCGCGGGGCGCATACACGTCGAGGCGGTGGCGCTCGGTGTCGAAAGCGGGGTCGGAGGCGGGCACGTAGGCCAGGTCGGCGGTGCGGCGGCTGGGGCGGGCCACGGCCAGCTCATTGGCCCCAAACAGCAGCAGAAGCAGCAGGAGCCCGGCGGGCAATAGCAGAAAGCGGAAGATCATACGGAAAGAAGAAAAGCGGGCTGCGCGGCCGGCTCTGGGCTGCCGCACCCCGGCATATACCGCCCAACGGCCCGGCGCGGATTGGGCGCGCCCCAAAAAAAGGCGTCGGTTAGCCCAACGCGCCGGCCCATACTAGGTTGCCGCGGGCGGCGTTATATTTGCCATAAGCCCCAGCCCCCGGATGGTCGGGTCGTTTTTTCAACTCCGCTTTTTACCTGTTTCCTGTTTCATGAAATATTACGTGTTGCTGCTGGCCCTGCTGCTGGGCTTGGGTGGCGGGCCGGCCCAGGCTCAGCGCAAAAGCAAAATAAAAGTGAAGAGCGGGGCCGCGCCGGCCAGCGCCGCCAACCGCCTGCTGCCGTTGTTCGGCGGCCTTTCCGTGGCCGAAGCCGAGGCCCTGATGGGCTCCGCCTTTTTGGCCGGCATCGACCGCAGCTTTGCCTCGCGCCCCGAGGCCAGCGCGTTTTTCTCCACCAAAGGCTACGAGTATCTGGCCGAAGGCAAAGCCGATACGGCCCTCTACCGCTTCAACCTGGCCTGGCTGCTCGATCAGAAAAACCCTGAGGCCTACCACGGTCTGGGCGTCATCAGCAGCAGCCAGCCCACGCCCGACGAGGCCATCAGTCTGCTGACCCAGGGCCTGACCGTGGCTCCTGCCAACGCTGCCCTGCTGAGTGACTTAGGAACCAGTTACCTGATTCGCTACCGGCAAACCCAGAAGAAGAAAGACCTTGCCCAGGGCATGCTGTATCTGGAGCAGGCCACCACCACCGACCCCACCAACGCCGCCGCGTGGCAGCAGCTGGCGCAAGGCTATTTTTTGCGGGCGGAATATCCTAAAGCGTGGGAAGCCGTACACAAAGGGCAGGCGCTGAGCATGACCAGCATCGACTTCGAGTTCATCGGCGAGCTGCAGGCCAAGCTGCCTGATCCGCAGGGAATGTTCAAATAAACGGCTGGGCTGGCCCGTTACAGGAGTGCCGCCGGCCGCGCCAAGCGCCGTGCCGACCTGCTCCTCACCCATTGCCAGCCGCCCATGCACTACCGTCCTTTGCTCCTCAGCGCCAGCGCTTTGCTACTGGCATGCCTTTCGACCCACACCGCTACTGCGCAGGAAACAGCGGAGCGCCGCAAGCGCCACTACACCGCCCAGGCCCGCCCCTACTACCGCGGCCCCGTGCGCTTCACGCTGGGCGGGGGCGTAGCCCTCTACAACGGCGACCTGGCCGAAAACCTAGCCAACAACCTTCCCGGCCCCAGCGGCAGCCTGGGCCTGCTGTACATGGTGCGTCCCCACCTGGTGGTCGGCGGCGAGTTCACTTATTTTCAGCTGGGGGCCAAAGACCAGCTGCCCGAGCGCGGCCTGGCTTTTCAGGGCCGCAACGAGTCGTTGGTGGGGTTTGTGCGCTACGAGCTGCTGCGCGATGAAGGCGAATATGCCGGGGCCCGCAGCCCGGCGGCCCTCATCAAACCTTATGTGAAAGCCGGGCTGGGTTTCCTGCTTTACAACCCCAAAGCCTACCGCGGCAACCTGCGCCCCACGCCCAGCACCGAGTATCTGCCGCCCGAGGTGAACGACTATCCGGCTACCGCCATCGTAGCGCCCGTGGGGCTGGGGCTGGTTTTCCGGCTCACGCCCAAGCTGAACGCCACGGCCGAAGGAGCCTACTACTTCACCACCACCGACCGCCTCGACGACGTGAGCCAGCGCGGCAACGCCAGCCTGAAAGACGGCTACGGCCTGGTAGAGTTGAAGCTGGAATACGCACCCTGGGGCCGCTGAACATCCTGCTTTCAGTTTGAATGCAACACAAAAAAAGGCCCGTCGGATGACGGGCCTTTTTGGTTAAGTACTGTCGGCAAATTAGTTACCGGCAGGATACACTTTACTGCTTGATAAAGCGCTGGTGGAACACTTTCTGGCCGTCGCTCACCGTGAGCGTGTACATGCCTTTGGCCAAACCAGCAATGTTAAGCTGGCCGTTGCCTTCGTAGCGGGCACCCGCCATGGCGGCACCGCGCACATCCAGCACCTGCACGGCTACTGCTTCAGCGTTGCCGGGCAGGCTCAGGCGCAGCACGTCGGTGGCGGGGTTAGGATATACCTCCAGCACCTTGGCCTGCTCGTTGCCGATGGGCGTACCATTGGTCAGGGAAGCATTGCCAGCCAGAGCACCGCCGGTGAGGGCCGCGCCGCCGGTGATGTTGACGGTGTAGTCTTCGGTTTCGCCGTAGCTGTAGGCGTTGCAGCTAGTGGTAGCCGAGGCGTCGCTCATTACGACGCGCATGCGGGTGTTGCCGCTCTTGGCCGTGGTGGGCACCGTGAACGTGCCGCTCAGGGTAGTGGTGCTGGCGCTGCTGCCGCTCACCACCAGCTCGCCGGCGTCGGTGAACAGGCCGTTCTGGTTGTAGTCGATGTAGACCTTCCAGTATTCGGTGTAAGCCGTTCCGGCATAGCCGGCCGAGAAGCTCACGGTCTGGGAAGTACCGGCACCGATGCTTGGAGCGGCCAGGGCCGTGCCGTTGTAGTAGCCGCCATCAGCACCCGAGGTGCGGGCCAGCGTGCCGAGCTTCACGTAGTCGATGAACTCGTAAGCCACGCTGGTGCCTTTGCTGGTGCAATAGGTAACGGTGGTTGGGGGCGGCGTGGTGCCGCCGTAAGCTGCGCCAACACCCACTGCGAACCAGGCGTTGGTTACGGCAATTACCTGGGCCGAGCCGGCTCCGTAGAGGTCGGTAGCGGCCTGAATCGAGTAGGAGCGGGCCTGTGCGTAGGTCGAGGAAGCCACCATGTACACGCTTTCCATGCGGTAGGTGATTTTGGCCGCCGCATCGATGCCCACGCCGGTTACGCTATACACGCCCCCGCCTTCGTTGGTACCCGCCTTGCCGACGGTCAGGATGTAGAACCAGTGGTTGAGCACGCCCGAGTTGGTGTGCACGCCGCCCTGGTCATTGGCGTTCGAAGGAGCCGTAGTAGTGGGCACCCAGTACTGGCCTTTATAATAAGCTGGCTGGCCCAAGGACTTGGGGTCGCTCATGGAGCGCAATGCGGCCTGCTGCTTGTCGATTTCTTCGCCGATCAGCCAGGTGCTCTTGGCCTTAACGCCGCCCGAGGTAAAGCCCAGCGTATTGACGGCGTACGCCTCAATAGCCGCCCCCCAGATGTCGGACAGGCCTTCGTTCATGGCCCCCGATTCGTTGGCGTACGTCAGGTTAGCCGTCTTTTCGCACACGGCGTGGCCGATTTCGTGGCCGCACACGTCCAGCGAGGTGAGGGGGCGGAAGCGCGTGGCGCCGTCGCCGTAGGTCATCACCGAGCCGTTCCAGTAGGCATTTTCGTAGCCAACGGCCGTGGTGGGCGTGTCGTCGAAATGAACGTAGCTTTTGATTTTAGCCCCGGCGTTGTCGTAGCTGTTGCGGCCGTGGATGTTCTTCCAGTAATCGTAGGTAGCCTGGGCGCCAATGTGGGCGTCGCCGGCCACGTTGTCGAAGTTGGCGTTGTTGTATTCGGTCCAGCTGTTGTCGGCGTCGATGAAATCGGTGGCAGCGGTGTAGCTGTTGCCCTTTTTGCAGTTGTAGGTTTCAATGCCCAGGCCGCGGGTGGCGCCTTCGCGCAGGAAGTAGCCGCCGGTAGTAGTGCCGTCGGTGAAGGAGCGCGAGCCGCTATACGCCGTGGCGAAAGTGCCCGTGGCACCCACGTGCTTGATGATGGCATCCTGCGCCACTACTTGGCCCGTGTGCGCATCTACGTAGATGTAGGCGCGGCTGATGGGCAGCTGGGCATACACGTTGAACTTCCAGGCCAGCGCCGACTTGCCCGACGTCTGGTTCTCAACAATAACTAGTTCACCTTTAGGTAGATACGTAGCCCCCGGGTCCTTCTCCTGCTGCTTCAGGCCGGCCTCTTCGCGGGCATCCTGCCACATATACTTGCTGGCTCCCACGAAGCGCAGGGCGCTCTGCAGGGCGCTGGCGGCATTCACGGTCGGCGTCACGCTCAGGCCGCGGATATGCTCAATCTTGCCCGTCATGGTCTCCACTTTGCCGGCCCGGGCGTGCAGCGAGTAGGTGGCGTGCTCTACCTTAATCCCCTTGAAATACTGCTGGTACTTCTCGTGCACGAAGCCGAGCTGATCGGTTTCGGTTTTGGCGCGCAGCATCTGGTCGTCGTTGGTCAGCTGAAGCTGCTCCACAAAGGCCTTACGGGCATCGTTGAGGGTATAGGGCGCACTCTCGGCGCGGAAGGCTACCAGCTCGGGGGTGCCATCGGCCGCCATCACTTTCTCCTGCACTTTGGCCGCCATATCCTGGGCGTGGGCAGCAGAGCAAATGAGACTACCGGTTAGCAGCAGCGCAACGGAAGGGTACTTTTTGATCATGTAAGTGTAGTTGGGTAGTGAAAAGAGTGTGGTAAGCGGCCCGGCAACTGCTAAGCGACGGCAAGGTAGTAATTTTGTAATTTTTAATCCCATTTATTGATATTTCTCACAATCAAACCAACTTATAATTAACAATTCAGCAAAAATATAGCCCAGATTAAATATGGATTAAAATGCTGAACTGCTGAGCTAAACGCTATATTCCGGCCATACTCCTATTTTTGTGCTGCCGGCCGCAGCACAAAATCTTACACATTCTCTCTGGCCGCCCCGCACTGGTTGCACGTATCGGTGGTGGTGCGGGCACTGCCAACAGCAGCCGGTAAGTTCTGTCGGCGCAACCCGCTATTTTCCTCTGCCATCGCGGCTCTTGCCGCTGCAATTTTCTTCGCCCTATAATTAAGTATATGGATAACCGCTGGAATCTGACTGGCCGCATTGCCCTGGTTACGGGCGCTTCCAAGGGCATTGGGGCCGCGGCAGCCGAGGAGCTGCTGCGCTTCGGGGCCACTGTAGTGGCCGTGGCCCGCACCGCCGCCGACCTAGAAGCCCAGGTGGCGCAGTGGCGGGCGCAGGGTCTCGATGCCCACGCCCGCCCCGCCGACGTGAGCCGCCCCGACGAGCGCCAGGCCCTACTGCACGAGGTGAGCCGCCAGTGGCCCCAGCTCGATATTCTGGTCAATAATGTGGGCACCAACATTCGCAAGGCCACGGCCGTGTACAGCCGCGAAGAATATCAGCACGTGATGGCTACCAACCTCGAATCGGTGTTTGGCATGTGCCAGGCGGCGTATCCGCTGCTGCAGCGGGCCGGGGGCAGCATCGTGAACGTGGCCTCGGTGGCGGGCCTCACGCACGTGCGTACCGGCGCGGCCTACGGCATGAGTAAAGCGGCCATCGTGCAGCTCACCCGCAACCTGGCGGTAGAATGGGCCCCCGACCAGATTCGGGTAAACGCCATTGCCCCGTGGTACATCCGCACGCCGCTGGTGGCCGGCGTGCTCAGCAACGAGGATTTTCTGCACGACGTGCTGGCCCGCACGCCGATGAAGCGCATTGGCGAGCCGGAAGAAGTAGGCGCCGCTATTGCTTTTCTATGCCTGCCGGCCGCCGCTTACATCACCGGCCAGTGCCTGAGCATAGATGGCGGCTTCATGGCGAATGGGTTTGGGTGAAGTTGTGAAATTGTCATTGCGAGCAAAGCGAAGCAATCCGTCCTCTGAAAGGTAAAAAGCTCTTTTTCACAAGAAAGCCCTGACGTAGCGCGTACGTCAGGGCTTTTCTGTTTACGAAGCTTGGCTCATTATCCAGGACGGATTGCTTCGCGTTGCTCGCAATGACTGGCCGTTTTTACATGCACCGCAAGGCTTCCTCGTAGCGGGCGAAGGCTCCCTCGGCGGAGGCCAGATACAGAAAGGGCTCGATTAATTCCAGCTCCATCAGCAGCAGCTCGCCGTTAACCTCCACGCCATCGACGCGGGCGTAGAGGCAGTCGGAGGCGAAGCGGGCTATCAGCTGGTCGGCGGTGGCCAGCAGGTGCGGCGGCGCAACGCGGGGCTCGATG
The DNA here is from genome assembly GCF_900141805.1 of Hymenobacter daecheongensis DSM 21074. GTDB lineage: Bacteria > Bacteroidota > Bacteroidia > Cytophagales > Hymenobacteraceae > Hymenobacter > Hymenobacter daecheongensis. The sequence continues at coordinate 337,604 of NZ_FQYN01000001.1, forward strand.
TGGCCGCCCAGATAGTGCTGCACCCGAAAATCGCCAGATTTGGGCGTTTTGAGCACGCAGTGGCTGAACCGGCCGCCCAGGTAAATGAACGACCACTCGCCCTCGGTCTGAATCTGGGGCAGGAAGGGCTGGGCCAGAAAATCCTCCTCATACAGCAGCGGCTCCAGGCGCTCGACGGCCGCCCGGGCCTCGGTGCGGGTGAGAGCAAAGGTATTTTTGGCCCCGCCGCTCACGGCCGGTTTCACGATGAGGTGGTCGGTGCCGAGGTCGGCGAACAGCTCCTCCGGCTCTACCCGCGCCCCGCGCGTGAGCCAGCGCGTGGGCACAATGCGGGCCCCGGCCTGCTCCATTTCGGCCAGGTATTTCTTGTCGGCATTCCAGCGCACCCGCGCTACGGGGTTCAGTAGGCGCACGCCCAGCGTCTCCAGCCGGTCGAGCCAGGCGTAAAACTCCTCTATCCGATCAAAGTAGTCCCACGGCGACTTGAGCACCACCACCTCATAAGCCCGCCAGTCCACGGCCGCGTCGGTCCAGATTTCGGCCGTAACGTGGTGGCCTTGCCCGCGCAGGTAGCGCGTGAGCAGGGCATCCTCATCTTCTACGGTAGGGGCCGCGTACTGGGCCAGCGACTGGCAGGTAACCAGGGCAATATTCATCAAACGAGTGGTTAGCAATGATTAATGAGTGATAACAAAACGGGCGTCATCCTCAACAGCGCGAATCTCTTCGCCTGCTTCTTTGAAGTAACATTGCACCGAAACGGGTAAGGGCCCTTGTGAGTTCAGGATAACAGGCCCGGGCGCCACCTAATGTTTCAACACTAAGTAATCGGCTGCTAAAGTAGCCAGGGTTTTCACGCCCAGCGTGAGGCCGCTTTCGTCGAGCATAAAGCCGGCGGTGTGGTGGTCGGCGGCGGTGGCGGGGTCCTGGCCTTTGCGCATGCCGCCCACGAACAGGAACAGGCCGGGCACTTTCTCCTGGTAGAAAGAGAAGTCTTCGGCCCCGGTCACCGCTTTCTGCTCGCTCACGTTGGCCGCGCCGGCCACGGCCCGTAGCGTGGGCAGCATCTGGGCCGTCAGCGGCTCGTTGTTATACGTCACGGGCACGTAGGGCTCAATGCTGACTTCGGCCGTGGCCCCGGCGCTTTCGGCAATGCCCTTGGCCGTGCGCTGAATAGCGGCCCAGATCTGCTTCTGCACCGCCGGGTTCAGCGCCCGGATGGTGCCGCTCATTTCCACATCGGGCGGAATGACGTTGTAGCGCACCCCGGCGTGAATGGTGCCCACCGTTACCACCGCCGCATCGTCGATCAGCTTCACCTGCCGGCTCACAATGGTTTGCAGCCCCATGATGATCTGGGCGGCCGTCACCACCGGGTCCACGCTATTCCAGGGGTAAGCACCGTGCGCGCCTTTGCCGTGCACTTTGATGGTGAAGCGGTCGGAGCTGGCCATTTCGCCGCCGGGCCGGTAGCGTAGCATCCCCACTTCGGTTTGGGCATTGACGTGGACCCCAAACACGGCATCCACCTTCGGATTGGTGAGCACGCCCTCTTTCACCATCAGCTTGGCGCCGCCTTCCTCGCCGGGCAAAGATCCTTCCTCGGCGGGCTGAAAAATAAACTTCACGGTGCCGGGCAGATCTTTTTTCACTTGGCTGAGCACTTCGGCCGCGCCCATCAGCATGGCCACGTGCGTGTCGTGGCCGCAGGCGTGCATCACGCCCACGGGCTGGCCCAGGTAGGTGGTTTTCACTTTCGAAGCGAAGGGCAGGCTGTTGGTTTCGGTGATGGGCAGCGCGTCCATATCGGCCCGCAGCGCCACCACGGGGCCGGGCTTGCCACCGCGCAGCACGCCCACCACGCCGGTGCGGGCCACGCCGGTCTGCACCTCCAGGCCCAGGCTGCGCAGGTGCGCCGCAATGATACCGGCCGTGCGGGTTTCCTGATTACCCAGCTCGGGGTGCTCGTGCAAATCGCGCCGCCAGGCCAGCACTTTGGGTTCTTCCTGGGCGGCCAGGGTGGCAATGCGGACGTTGAGGGCGGTATTCTGGGCCAGCGCGGCCGGCGCGGCGGCCAGCAGCAGCGCCGTGGCGGAGTAGAGGATTTTCATCAGGAGTGGCTTGAAAGCGAAGCCAAAAGATACGATGCCGGCCGCCATTCGCCGCATCCGGCGGCGGCCCGCTATTTTTGCGGCTCCTTCTTTTCCCTATTGCCCAATGCCGCTTTCCCGTCGGGTCCCTGTTTTGCCGACTGATTCTCTGCTTTGGCCCGCAGCCTGGGCCTGGCCGGCATTTCGGCGGGCGCTGCTGCTGGGGCTGGCGCTGCTGCTGGTGCTGGCGGCTTTCGTACCGCACTACTTCGCCTACATTCAGGCCCGCCCCGGCTTCGTGCTGCCCGACCCGCTACTGGCCGCGCTACCCGCCCACGATGTATCGGGGCCCACGTTTGGGCTTATCTACCTCAGCATCGGGGCCACGCTGGGCTATTTGCTGCGCCGCCCGGCTTTGCTGCTGCACAGCCTGTGGGCTTATCTGCTGCTGCACGCGTTTCGCACGCTCACGCTCTACCTCGTGCCGCTGGAGCCGCCCGCCGGCCTGCTCCTGCTCCACGACCCGTTCGTGGACCGCTTCCTCTACGGTGGCCCCACGCCCATCACCAAAGACCTGTTCTTTTCCGGCCACACGGCCACGCTGTTTCTGCTGTCGTTGTCGGTGCGGCCGCGCCTATGGCGGCAGGTGCTGCTGGCCGCCACGGTAGCCGTGGGGATGCTGGTGCTGGTGCAGCACACGCACTATACCTATGATGTGCTGGCGGCGCCGTTTTTCGCGGCCGCCAGCTACTGGCTGGCCGGACGGCTGGTGCGCGGCGTAGTGCAAGCGCAGTAGTGTGGCAAGGCAGTTAAACTGGCGCGGGGCTCCGCCCCGTGTCCCCTTCTCGCCGGCCTCCGGCCGGGATCGAGGGCGCCGTTAGGTTCAGTTTCGTTCCAGTATCGTGCAACGATTCCGGCCGGAGGCCGGCGAGAAGGGGACACGGGGCGGAGCCCCGCGCCAGCTTCAGGCTGTACGGTTCTCTCTATTTCAGATACTTCTCATAAATCCCGGCCGCAATCTTCTCCGTCATGGCCTTCGGCACGAAGCTGGTGAGCTTGGCGGAAATGCGGTTCAGGGCGCCGGGAATCACTTCGGCCTCGCCGGCCAGCAGGCCTTCGATGCCGATGCGGGCTACGTCGGCGGGGGTCATAGAGAGCTTGGCGGCTTTTTCCTGCAGGCCGGCGCTCATGCCGGCGCGGTCGGCAAAGTCGGTGGTGGTAGCGCCGGGGCTCAGGCACGTCACGGATACCGGCGAGTCGCGCAGCTCGTAGCGCAGGCCACGGCTGAAGGTGAGCAGAAACGCCTTGCTGGCCGCGTAGAGCGTGAGCGTGGGCACGGCCTGGTAGGCAGCGGTGCTGGCAATGTTCAGAATGTAGGCCTTGGGCTGGCGCCGCAGCTGGGGCAGCAGGTAGTGCGTCAGCTCGGTGGGCAGCAGCATATTAAGCTGAAGCATGTTCTGCTGCTGGGCCAGCGGCAGCTCCTCAAACCGGCCCCACAGGCCGTAGCCCGCGTTGTTTACCAGCACAGCCAGCTCGGTGGTTTGGGCCCCTACCCACTCGGCGAGGCGGGCGGCGGCACCGGGCGCGGCCAGGTCGGCGGCGAATACGTGCGCTTCTACCTTATAGCGCTGCCGGACCTCGGCGGCCAGTTGCTCCAACTGGTCTTCGGAGCGGGCCGTGAGCAGCAGGCCGTAGCCCCGCCCCGCCAGCTCCAGGGCCAGCGCCCGACCAATTCCGCGCGAAGCGCCGGTGATGAGAGCAGTTTTCATTGGTGAAATGGTGATTTAGTGATTTAGCGAGTTAGTGACTTAATGAGTTTGATTGTTTGGCAGCGCAATCCGCGAAAACGGAACATCAAACTCACTGAGTCGCTAAGTCACTACTTCACTAAGTGGAGAAAGCGCAGGTAGAACGGGGTGGCGCTCTTGGCGTGTTTGGGGTCGTATTTGCCGCTGATGATGGGCACGTACATCACGCGGCGGCGCGAGGCTTCGCCCACTAGTGGGGAGCGGGCCACGCGGTGCCACATGCGGCCGTCGTGCACGGTCAGGTCGCCGGGCTCGGTCTCGACGGCAATTTCGTTGTCGTCGGGGCCCACGTCTTTGTAATATTTTTTGCGGAAGAGCATGTCGCGCAGCGGCTGCTGGTGGGTGCCGGCTAGCAGCCGCAGGCCGCCGTTGGTGGCGGGGGTGCCATCCAGGTGCACGCCCACGTTGAGCATGGGGCCGATGCGCTTGCCGTAGAATACGTCGCGCAGCGAGTCGGTGTGCCAGCCCATCTGACTGAACTCCGAGCCCGTCACGTTCACGTAATGGTTGATAACCAAGCCGTCCTTCTCGTTTTCGCCCACGCGGCCGCCGGGGGCTTCGAGCAGGGGAAACAGCGACGTGAAGCGCGGATCCTGCAAAAACTCGCGCAGCACGGGGCTGTGGTGCGAGGCGAAGGCAAAGCGCTGCACGATGGGCGAGCCATCCACGTCCTTGCCGTATTTGATGGGCACGCCGTTCACCTTCTCCACGCCCTCGGCCAGCCATTTGGCCTGCACCTCTTCGGAGGCGCGCAGCAAAGCCTGCACCTGCTCGGGCGAGAGGAAGGGGCGGAAATGTAGAAAACCGTGGACGCGAAAAAACTCCCGTTGCTCGTCCGTCAGGCGGCTGCCGAGGGTGAAGCGAGGATAGTCTGAGTGTGATGACATAGGGCAAAGGCGGTCGTTGAAACGCCTATCGGGGACAAAGATACAATTGCCTTGCCCGCTCGTTGCAAAAACGAGCAAACCGGCCGGTTATAAAACGACTTCACCCGCTGAAACCGCCAAGCTGCGGCCCCCGGGATGAGGATTGTGTGAATCAACCGCCGGGGGCGGTGCCGGGTTTACGGCAGTTGCGTATCTTAGGCCCAATGCCGCCCTTTTTTCCGCTCCGCCTTCTTTTCTTCCGTCGGCCGCGCCGGCTGCTACTGGCCGGTGGGCTGCTGCTGCTGCTGGGCGCGGCCCAAATCACAACGGCCCGCCTCGTGCCGTTTCGCCGCGGCGCTAAGTGGGGCTACGCCGACCCCAGCCGCCGCCTGGTGCTGCCCCTGCTCTACGACGAGGCCGGCCCCTTCGTGGGCGAAGTGGCCTGGATCCGGCAGGGGACGCTCTACGGCTACATCGACGGGGCCGGCAACCCCATCACGCCGGTGCAGTTCACCAAGGCCGGCAACTTTCACCGGGGCCGCGCCACCGTTGAGCTGAACGGCGAAACCTACGACCTCGATACCAGCGGCAACCGCCTGACCACTCCCGCCGACCCCGAGCCGGAATCCGACTTTCTCACCCACGGCGACGTGACCCACAAAGACGGCAAAGTCGGGTTCCGCTTCACGGTGGGCCAAACGGTGGTGCCGCCCATCTACGACGAAATCCGGGAGAACTACAACGGGCTGCTCTTTGTGCGCCAGGGGCCGAAATGGGGCGTGCTCAACGACAAGGGCAAGCCCGTGCTGCCGCTGGCTTTCGATGCCATTCGGGCCACCGAGGCCAACGGCTTTGCCCTGCCCGTGGTGGAGCAGCAGGGTCGCTTCGGCTACCTCGCCGACGACGGCCGCCTGCTGGTGCCGCCCAAATACCAGGCCGCCGAGCCTTTCGTGGAAGGCGTAGCCCGCGTGACGACCCCGGACGGCCTCAGCGGGTACGTGGATACGCGGGGGCGGGAGTTTTTTGAGCCGTAGAACTTCGTCAAGTATTGATGCGGGGCCCGGCGCTCTGCTTATTACTGCCAGGCAAAACAGCCCGCCCGCCAGTGCGCGCCGCCCTGTTTCGGTTGGGTTGCAGAGACCATAGTCTATTCCCGAAAAATTCGCACTTTACCTTCCGTATCTCCCTACCCTAACCCCTCCCGCTTTATGATCTTCACGCCCAGCCCCATGCTGCTCAAGCTGCTCTACACGCGCGGCAGCCTGCACAACACGCCCGAGGGCGTGGCTTTCAGCATCAAAAACCGCCTTGACACGGTGCACCTCTCCCGCATCGACTACGTGCAGCTCGACGATGTGCGCATCGGGCCCGAGCAGATTGCGCTGGATCTGGGCGAGGGCGACGTGCGGCCGGCCGCGGCCTTCAATGCCGATGGCGCGGGTTTCGCGCTGCCCGTGGGCCAGTCGGCTACGTTCCATCTGGCCACCGAGCCGCTGCCGGAAGGTCTGCACACGGTGCTGGTGCAGTTTACCGCCGACCCGTTCGGAGACCTGAGCGTGGAGGTGGAAGACTCTATCGTGAACATCCCCGATAACCGCACCCGCATTCCGCGCCAGGACCAGGACGACTATTCCGAAGCTGCCATTCAGGCCCGGCAGCGCTTCGCGGAGGAGTTTTCGGGGCAGCAGTTCAAGCACCTCAAGCACTACTCTTTCGATGCCCACGACCTGCAGGGCAACTGCGAGCATTTCACCGGCGTGGCCCAGATTCCGGTGGGGCTGGCCGGGCCGCTGCACGTGAACGGCGAGCATGCTCAGGGCGACTTTCTCATTCCGATGGCGACCACCGAAGGCACGCTGGTGGCCAGCTACAACCGTGGCATTCAGCTGCTGAACCTCTGCGGCGGGGTGAAATGCACCATCATCGGCGACGCCATGCAGCGGGCCCCGGTGTTCGTGTTCGATGATGCCCGCGGGGCCCGCGACTTTGGCAAGTGGGTAGAGGAGAACCTCGATAAGATCCGGCCCGAGGCCGAAAGTACCTCGCGCGTGGCCAAGCTGCAGTATATTGATACGTATCTGAGCAACAAGTTTGCCTTCCTGCGCTTCAACTACAGCACCGGCGACGCGGCGGGGCAGAACATGGTAGGCCGCGCCACCTTCGCCGCCTGCTCCTGGATTCTGGCCAACTACCCCGGCAGCCCCATCCGCCACTTCTACCTCGAATCGAACTTCGCCACCGACAAAAAAGCCTCCCAGATCAACGTGATGCGCACCCGCGGCAAGCGCGTGGTGGCCGAGTGCGTGGTGAAGCGCGACATTCTGCAGCAGCGCATGCGCGTGACGCCCGAGCAGCTGGCCTATCATGGGCAGGTGAGCAACGTGGGCGCGTTCATGTCGGGGGCCAACAACAACGGGGCGCACTCCGCGAACGGCATCACGGCCATGTTCATTGCCACGGGTCAGGATGTGGCCAACGTGTCGGAATCATCGGCGGGCATTCTGTATTCGGAGGTCACGCCCGAGGGCGACTTGTACATCAGCATCACTATTCCCTCGCTCATTGTGGCCACGCACGGCGGCGGCACGGGCCTGGCCACCCAAAATGAGTGCCTGCGGATGCTGGGCTGCGTGGGCCGCGGCACCGTGAATAAGTTTGCCGAAATAGTGGCCGGCGTGGTGCTGGCCGGCGAGCTGAGCCTGGGCGCCGCCATCAGCAGCTCCGACTGGGTGAGCAGCCACGAGCAGTACGGCCGCAACCGGTGAGTGGTAGTAAAGGGAAAAAGTCAGAAAGGCCGTCATGCTTGATCTGGCGTCCGCAAGTCGAAGCATCTCTGCCGCTTCGTTGCAACCTCACCCCCAACCCCTCTCCATAAGAGAGGGGAGCCGGACGACGAGGGCGAGATGCTTCGACAAGCAGACGCCAGATCAAGCATGACACCTTCTTTATCTTCCTTCATCAATGCAGCGCGCCTGTTAACTCCTTAATTTGCTGCATTATTTCTAACGCTTTTATTTTCCATGTCCTTCCCTATTCCCAAATTTCTCCTTGCGGGTTTGCTTGCGGCCGGGCCGTTTCTCACCTGCCGGGCGCAGGCCAATATGATGTCGGCGAACGACGTGCGCAACTTGTCGGCGGGCTACTACTCGGCGTATGAGTATGACCGGGTGGTGGCTAAAGCCGCCCTCACGCCCGAGCAGGCCTACTTCACCCCCGAGTGGCAGCCCGGCACCCTCTGGACGGCCGGCGGCGAAAAGGGCGGCGTGGCGGCCCTGCGCTACAACATGGCCCTGCGCCTGGTGGAAGTGCGCGACCCGGCCACACCAGCCGGGGTGCGCATTGTGCCGGTGGGTGGGCTGCGGGGCTTCACGCTGGGGCCCGAGGGCAAACCCGGCAGCCGCACCTTCGAAGCCCGGCTGGTGACCCGCGCCGCCAACAGCCGCAACTTCTTCGAGGTGCTCACTGAAGGCCCGCTTCAGCTGCTGCTACAGCACGGCATCGATGAGAAAGAGGCTACCTGGATTGCGGCCTACAACCTCGAAACCCGGCCCGCCTCGGTCAGCCGCGTCACGAGGCTTTTTGTGGCGAAGCCCGGCCTGAGCACCGTGGAGGAGCTGCCGCTGAAGCGTAAGGCCGTGGAAAAGCTATTCGTCCCGTATGCGTCGGAGGTAGCCAGCTACGCCACCGGGAAAAAACTCAGCTACGAGCAGGTGCCCGACCTGGTGTGGCTCGTGAATTATTATAATACGCTGTCGAAAGCGCCGCAATAGATGAAAAAACGACTATTCCTCGCCTCTATTCTGGCCGGTGCCATGCTGCTGCCAACTGCCGTGCGGGCCCAGTCGGGGCACCCGAACGTGCTGGTGAGCACCCGCAGCAGCCCGGAGGAAACCGCCATTGCCATCAACCCCAAAAACACCCAGGAGCTGGTGGCCGGGGCCAACATCAGCAACCAGTACTTCAGCACCGACGGCGGCCAGACCTGGACCTGGCGGCCCCTGACCTCGCCCCACGGCGTGTGGGGCGACCCTTGCGTGGTGGCTGACACCACCGGCGCGTTCTACTTCTTTCACCTCTCCAACCCCGGCAACTCGGGCCTGAGCTTTCCCTTCATCGACCGGATGCAGGTGCAGCGGGCGGCCACAGCGGCCGCGCCGTTCAGCTTTCGGGGATATTTTGGGCTGAACCCGCCCAAGCAGCAGGACAAGGAATGGGTGGCCGTGAACCGCAAGACGAACGCCTTTTACGCCACCTGGACCGAGTTTGACACCTACGGCAGCGTGGCCCCCACCGACAGTTCGCGCATCGTATTCAGCAAGTCGCTGAACCAGGGCCTGACCTGGACCACGCCGCGCCGCATCAGCAAAGTGAGCGGCGATGCAGCCGACGAGGACAACACGGTGGAGGGCGCAGTGCCGGCCGTGGGGCCAAATGGGGAAATTTACACGGCCTGGGCCGGGCCGCTGGGCCTCACCTTCAACCGCTCCCTCGATGAGGGCCAGACCTGGCTGCCCCGCGAAAAAGTAATCAGCACGGTGCCCGGCGGTTGGGATTTCGGCATCGCCGGCATCAGCCGCGCCAATGGCCTGCCCATCACGGCCTGCGACGTGAGCCGGGGGCCGCACCGGGGCACTATCTACGTGAACTGGAGCGACCAGCGCAACGGCCCCTCCGACACCGACGTGTGGCTGATCAGCAGCACCGACGGCGGCCAGAGCTGGAGCGCGCCGCGCCGCGTGAACAACGACCCGGCCGGCCACCAGCAGTTTTTCACCTGGATGACCATCGACCAGGCCACCGGCTACCTGTGGTTTGTGTTCTATGACCGGCGCAGCTACCCCGCTTCGGCCAACGAAACCCGCACCGACGTGTACGGGGCCCGCAGCACCGACGGCGGCCGCACGTTCCAGAACTTCCGCCTCAGCCAAGCCCCGTTTACGCCCAACCCGAACGTGTTTTTTGGCGACTACACCAACATCACGGCCCACAATAACGTGGTACGCCCCATCTGGACGCGCCTCGACAACACCCAGCTCAGCGTCTGGACGGCCCTGATCGACGTGACGGTGCTGGCCAGCAAGAAGTCCGCTTTGCCCGGCCTGAGTTTGCAGGTATACCCCAACCCCGCCCGCGAGGCCGTGCAGGCCGCCCTGCAGCTGCCGGTGGCCGCCCCCGTCACGGTGCGCCTGCGTAGCGCCGATGGCCGCCTCGTCCGCACCCTGCTCGACCACGCGCCGCTGCCTACCGGCCAGCGCCAGCTGGTGATTCCGGTGGCGGAGCTGGCCGCCGGGGTGTATGTGCTGGAGGCCGAGGTGGGCGACTACAGCCTGCACCGCAAGGTGATGGTGGTGCATTAGGCTGTGCTATTGAAAGTAAAAAAGGGCCGCTGACGAATCAGCGGCCCTTTTCTATTGGCTTTCCAACCGGCCTCTACAGCGGGTCGGCGGTTACTTTGAAGCGGGTTTCTTCCTTCACCGTAATTTCCTTAGTGGTGGCGGCCCGCACGGCTACTTCGGTGTAGAGCGTGTAGTTGGGGGCCTTGATGTACTTATCGAGCGGCGTATTGGTCGAAGTCAATTCAATAGACTGCGCCCCGCGCGGCACGTCGTCCAGAAAGGCCATCACCACCTTGTCGTTCTGGTCGGTGCCGATGGAGATTTTGATGCTTTTCAGGAAATCGAAGTTCTCCGTGGTCGGGTCGGTAATGGTGAGCGTGAGCTTGCTCAGCTTCACGTCCTTCACCAGGTCGGCGCGGGTATTGTTGTTGCTGAAAGTTTCGGAGGCGCGGTTGGTCACGGGCACCGGCAGCACCACCGGAATGGAGCTGATAAGCGGCGTGGCCGGAATCTTGAAGCTCTGGGTATCCGAAATCTCGAAGGTGAGCAACTCGTTTATCTTCTTGCAGCTAAAGGTACCGATGAGCAGCAGCAGCAGCACGACGGCCAGCAATTGGGTTTTTTTCATGAGGAATACAGGTTCGGAGAAGTAGCGAAAATACGCCTTGGCTTAACGAGCGGCAGGCCGGAATTAGTGCCGCCATCGGTGCGGGGCGCGGGTTAGTCCATCATATCGGCGGCGCGGGGCGGCTCGTGCTTAAAGTCGGGGTTCCAGCTCATCGGGTACTTCTCATCGAGGTAGGGCAGCGCGGCTTCGGTGAGGTAGAGCGGCCGAAACGTATCCACCATCACGGCCAGTTCGTGGGTTTCCTTTTTGCCCAGGCTGGCCTCCACGGTGCCGGGGTGCGGCCCGTGCGGAATGCCGCTCGGATGCACCGTGAATGAAGCCAGATCAATGCCCTTGCGCGACATAAAATTGCCGGCCACATAATACAGCACCTCGTCCGAATCGACGTTGGAATGGTTGTAAGGGGCCGGAATGCTCAGCGGATGGTAGTCGAACAGGCGCGGCACGAAGGAGCAGATGACGAAGTTGTGGGCCTCGAAGTGCTGGTGCACGGGCGGCGGCTGGTGCAGGCGGCCGGTTATCGGCTCAAAGTCGTGAATGCTGGTGGCGTAGGGGTAAAAGTAGCCGTCCCAGCCCACCACGTCGAAGGGCGAGTGGGCGTAGGTGAGCTGGTGCAGGAAGCCTTCCTTCTTGATTTTGACCAGGTACTCGCCCGATTCCTGCACGTCGTCAGTAATCAATTCGGCCGGCGGCCGGATGTCCCGCTCGCAGTAGGGCGAGTGCTCCAGCAGCTGCCCGAAATGGTTGCGGTAGCGCCGGCACGTCTCCACCGGGCTGAACGACTCGATGATGAGCAGCCGCACCGGGCCTTCATCGAAGTGCAGCTGATGAATGATGGTGCGCGGAATCACGACGTAGTCGCCGGGCTCGAAGCGCACGATGCCCAGCTGGCTCCACAGCTCGCCGCTGCCTTCGTGCACAAAAATCACCTCGTCGGCCAGCGCGTTTTTGTAGTAATACTGCATCCGCCGCTCGGTGGGGTTGCAGATGCTCATGGTCACGTCGGCGTTGCCGAGCATGGTTTGGCGGGCGGCCAGGTAGTCGCCGCCGGTGGTGGTTTGGGCCAGTGTGCGCAGGTGGCTGGGAGCCAGCGGCCGGTCTTTCAGCAGCTTGGGGCCGTACGGTAGCGGCTCACCCACGCTTTTTATCTGGGTAGGCGGGTGAATGTGGTAGAGCAAGGACGACACGCCATGAAAGCCCAGCGTGCCCACCAGCTGCTCGGCGTAGAGCGTGCCGTCGGGTTGGCGGAACTGGGTGTGGCGCTTGCGCGGAATCTGGCCGAGGCGGTGGTAGTAAGCCATGCGAAACGAGCTTTTGCGGGTGGAAAGCGGGTGGGAGTCCGTAGCGTGAAGGTACGCAGCCGCCCGCAGAAACGGATACCGGGCCGGGCAGGCATCTTTTGCCTTTGGCGAACCAATAAGAGGAGCTGAGCATTCTGCCTGGCGGACTATTCAGGCCCGCGCTTTGCCACCAAGCAGCAGCTGGCCGCCCGCCCCAAAAACAGGCGGTAACTTGCGCCCCCCCCCGGATTAGCTGCCCGCGGCGGCTTCACTTTTTTCCTCTTTCGTGCTCTTTCCTGCTCTCCTCTGGCCCCTGCTGCTGGCCTTCGCCGCCGGCCCCCCGGCCCCGGCCGACAAGCCGGCGGCTCCGGCTCCGCTGCGTAGCCGCACGTTTTCGTTCGACTACACCGCTCGCCTACACGACCTGCCCGCGGGCACCAAACAGCTCGACCTCTGGCTGCCCGTGCCCCACTCCGACAAGTCGCAGCACATAGCGGCGGTGCAGGTTACGGCACCCTATCCGTATGAAATCCTGACCGGCCAGTATGGAAACAAGGTGCTGCACCTGCGGGTGCAAAACCCGCCGGCGGCCGGCTTTGCGGTGCATATGGCGGTGCAGGCCGTGCGCCGCGAGCACCGCAACCCGATGCTGGGTGCCGCACCCGCCAAAAAAGCCCCCAAAGAAGCCCCCGACCCCAACCTGCAGCGGTGGCTCCAACCCGACAACCTCGGCCCGCTCGACCCCAAAATCCGGCTGTGGGCGCAGGAAGTGGCAGCCAACGCCAACGCCCAAACCGAGCTCGAAAAAGCCCAGGCTATATACAACCACGTCGTGAGCACCGTGAAATACGACAAGAGCGGCCAGGGCTGGGGCCGCGGCGACATCTACTACGCCTGCGATGCCCGCCAGGGCAACTGTACCGATTTTCACGCCGTGTTCATTGGCTACTGCCGCGCCCTGGGGATTCCGGCCCGCTTCAGCATCGGCTTCCCGCTGCCGCCCGAGCGGGGCAGCGGCGAGGTGAAAGGCTACCACTGCTGGGCCGAGTTTTTCACGAAGCAAACCGGCTGGGTGCCCGTCGATGCCTCCGAAGCGGCCAAAGCCCCTGCCCGGCGCGCCTACTTCTTCGGAGCCCACGACGAAAACCGCCTCGAATTTTCCCGCGGCCGCGACCTGACCCTGACCCCGCAGCAGCAGGGCGCCGCGCTCAACTATTTCATCTACCCCTACGCCGAGGCCGACGGCCAGCCTTTCACTGGCATCGACAAGCAGTTCACTTACAAAGACCTGCCGGCTACGGGAAAGTAGAATAATGTGCTACAATTAGCCCCAGCGGGGCGGCATGTCGGTAGATATTCTGCCCTCCTTAAATCTCAAAAGCCCCAGCGGGGCGACACCAATCGTCCCGGCGAAGGTGCCGCCCCGCTGGGGCTGGTTTGTGGCAAAACTTAGCCAGTAGCCCCTGGTAGCAGACCAGCCGCAGAGCGGCGACAGGTTTGTAGCAGTGAGTTAGCAGAAAGAGCAAACAAGCCGCGTAGCGGTGACAGAACCGTTCGGGCATTTCTGTCATCGCTACGCGGCTTTTTTCTTTTACTCGTTTTTATTCTACAAACCTGTCGCCGCTCTGCGGCTGTTCTGCTCCTTTGCGTGCTGCCCGGTATTACAAAACTGGTGCGGCTGTTCTGCTGTTCGCGGGTGCAAACCGTTACTGCTTCAGCGTGATGCCCTGCATCAACGAACCATTACCATCCGTCACGGCGTGGAAGGCTTGCTGCAGCTCGTGGTCCTGCTCGCGCAGCACCTGGTAGTAGGCGGTTTTGCCGTAGGCGCTACGAGCAATGTGAGCCTTGAGCTGGTTGCGCAACAGGGCCGTGCAGCGGCGCAGGCCGGCTACATCGTTCGGAATGCCGTCGTGGTTGGCCTTCACGGTGAGGGCCTGCAGCTGAGTGTCGGAGATGCGGAAGCTGGTGTTGAACTGCTCGAAGCGCATGGCTTCCAGCTCGTCGCGGTGGTCCTGGAAGAAGTTCAAGGCAAACTCGCGGATCAGGTTGTGGCTCTGCAGGCGGGTGTAGTAGGCTGAGTACGCCGACGTATCGCGGGGCACAAACAGATCGGGCATGATGCCGCCGCCGCCGTACACGGTGCGGCCCCGGTCGGTGCGGTAGCGCAGCGAGTCGGCGAAGTGGATGCTGTCGGCGTGGAAATACTCGCCGTGCTGCATGCGGCGCGTCAGCTCCTTCTCATACGCCTCGGCCCCGCTCCGGTACGACTTCTGAATGCTGCGGCCCGAAGGCGTGTAGTAGCGGGCAATGGTGAGGCGCAGCTCCGAGCCATCATTGAGAGCAATAGGCTGCTGCACCAAGCCTTTGCCAAAGGTGCGGCGGCCCACTACCAGGGCGCGGTCGTGGTCTTGCAAAGCGCCGGCCACCACTTCCGAGGCCGAGGCGCTGCCTTCATCCACCAGCACCACCAGCGGGCCATCTTCAAACTCGCCCAGCGTGCGTGAGTAGGTTTGCGTGTCGTACTGGTCGCCTTTGCCTTCCGTGTACACCAGCTTCTTGGTGCCGCTGATAAACTCATCGGCCAGCTTGGTGGCGCGGTCGAGGTAGCCGCCGGGGTTGCCGCGCAAATCGAGTACGAGGCGGGTGAGGCCCTGCCGACGCAGGTCGCCGAGGGCCTGCTTGAACTCGTCGTAGGTGCCGCTGGCAAAGCGACTCACCTTGATGTAGCCGGTTTCGTTGTCGAGCATGTAGGCCACGTCTACCGAGCTGTTCGGAATGCGGTTGCGGTTCACCGCTACCGTCATCGGCTTCGACTGGTGGCGGCGCTGCACCAGCAGCTGCACGCTGCTGCCGCGCGGGCCGCGCAGCTTGCCAAACATCTGCTCGGTGCTGATGCGCACGCCCGACACGGCCACGCCATCTACGGCCAGGATCCGGTCGCCGGGCTGCAGGCCGGCCAGTTCGGCGGGGCCGCCGCTCAGGGGCGAAACCACCGTCACGGTATCATGAAACAGGTTGAACTCCACGCCTACCCCATCGAAGTCGCTCTGCAGGAAGGCCGAAGCCTGCTGCTGCTGCCGGGCCGGAATGAACACGGAGTGCGGATCGAGGCGCTCCAGCATCCGGGTAATGGCGTAGTCCGACAGCGCCTCAGCATCCACCGAGTCCACGTAGTCGCGGTCCACGTAGCTCAGGATTTCCTTGAACTTGAGGTAGCCCCGGGCCGTGCCGTCGGGGTTTTGCTCGGAGGCGCGAAACGGGTTGGCTCCCACCAGAATGCCGCAGGCCAGCACCAGCGCCAGCAACAACGGCTGGCGAATCTGGGCCCGCGTGTTGCGCGGGGCCGCAGCGGGCTCCGCCGCAGGGCGGGGCACCGGAGCAACAGTCGACTCGTCGGTCATAAGCAGTTGAGAGTGTACAAGTTTGGTCGATAATTCGAATGCTTGCCGGGGGTTATCCTTCAAAAATATTGAAACTTTTCTAAGAAACCCAGGTGCTACATGGCAGCATAGCAATTTTCCAATAACAGTGCAATTCATTATTTATTAAGCGCAATAAAACCCTTATTCATCCGAAAAAACAGCTTCCCGACGGGTGATTCAACCAACTATAAACCAAAGGTAGTTTTATGACTTTACGAAGGACCAGTTGATTCGCTCAATGCCGGTACCCAGCCGTTTGGCCAAGGCTTTCACCCGTTGAACCATGACCGAGTCTGGTAGCCGGAAACTTACCTTTGTCTGACAGTCGTATCTTTGCGAACCCGGCTGCTAACTTCAGCGCGGACTGTGCGGTTGTCCTTATCTCCCTTTCTCTTCACCGATGGGCCGAATTCTTGCCATCGATTACGGCACCAAGCGCGTGGGGCTGGCCGTGACGGACCCGCTGCAGCTCATTGCCACACCTCTGGAAACCATTCATAGCCAGGAGCTTCTGGCCTACGTGAAGGCGTATCACCAGCGCGAGCCGCTGGCGGCGCTGGTGGTGGGCATGCCGCGCACGCTGCTCAACGAAGACACGAACGTGACCAGCGCCGTAGTGGGCCTGATCCGGACGCTGCGCCGGGAGCTGCCCGAGCTGCCGCTGCACGAGATTGACGAGCGCTACACTTCGCGCATGGCCCAGGCCGCGATGCTGAGCGGCGGCCTCTCCAAAAAAGACCGCCGCGACAAGGCCACCATCGACCGGGTGAGCGCCACCCTTATTCTACAATCCTTTCTCGAATCCCGATGATTTACCCCATTGTTGCCTTTGGCGACCCGGTGCTGAAAACCCGCGCCAAAGACATTCCGGCCACCATGCCCGCCGCCGAGCTGAAACAGCTAATAGGCGACATGTACGACACCATGTACCATGCCCACGGCGTCGGGCTGGCCGCGCCCCAGATTGGGAAAAGCGTCCGCCTGTTCGTGATTGACTCCACGCCCATGCTTGATGAGAACGACGAGGACGAAGCAGCCGAGAACGTGGAGGCAGGCGAGGCCGACCCCACGGAAGCACCCGTGAAGCGAGCCTTCATCAACCCGGTGATGGTGAGCGAAACCGGCGAGGAATGGGGCTTTGAAGAAGGCTGCCTGAGCATTCCGGGCGTGCGCGAAATGGTGTACCGCCACGAAACCATCGTGATTCGCTACGAAGACGAAAACCGCGTGGCCCGCGAGGAAACCTTTTCCGGCATGACGGCCCGCGTGATTCAGCACGAGTACGACCACCTGGAGGGCGTGCTGTTCACGGACCTGATTTCGGGCTTTAAGAAGCAGCTCATCAAAGGCAAGCTCACCCGCATCAGCAAGGGCGACGTGAATGCCGACTACCGGATGCGCTTCGCCGGCCAGGGTCGGCGGTAATTCAGAACGTAGCAGAACGCAACCCGTCTGTCATCCTGAGCAAAGCGAAGGACCTTCCTCTTCGTTAGCACAAAGCCTTTTTAAATGAGCAAAGCCCTTCACCGTTCGCGTGGTAAAGGGCTTTGTGCGTTGAAAGGCATATTGTAGTAGCCGAAGAGGAAGGTCCTTCGCTCTACTCAGGATGACAGATGAAGGATGACAGGCGACTTGCTTATAGCCCTTGCCCAACCCAAACTCTTTTTCTTTACATTCGGCAGCTATAAACTACCTGTCTGTGAAGAAATCTGTACTACTGAGCCTGCTTTGCGCTTTGCTGCTGCTGCCCAGCCAGCCCCAGGCCTGGGGGTTTTTCGGGCACCGCCTCATCAACCGCCTCGGGGTGCTTACGCTGCCGCCCGCGATGATCGGGTTTTACAAGGCCAACATTGACTATCTGACCGAAAACGCCACCCGGCCCGACTCGCGCCGCTCGGTGGTGCCCGATGAGGCCCCGCGCCACTTCCTGGACGTGGATGCCTACGGCGACTCGGCCCTGGCCCGCCTGCCCCACAGCTGGACCGATGCCGTGGCCCGCTACGGCGAAGACTCGCTGAAGCGCCACGGCATCGTGCCCTGGCACGTAGCGCGCATGAAATACCAGCTCACCGAGGCCTTCAAAACGCGCGATGCCGACAACATTCTGCGCCTCTCGGCAGATATGGGCCACTACATTGCCGATGCCTGCGTGCCGCTGCACACCACGCGCAACTACAACGGGCAGCTTTCGGGGCAGCGCGGCATTCATGGCTTCTGGGAAAGCCGCCTGCCCGAGGTGCTCAGCGCCAACTACGACTTCTTCGTGGGACAGGCTACGTACCTCGACCAGCCCACCGAAACCATCTGGCAGGTGGTGGGTCGCTCCCACGCCGCCGTCGATTCGGTGCTGCGCTTCGAGAAGGAGTTGACCGGCAAGTTCTCTGAGGACCGCAAATACGGCTTCGAGGAGCGCGGCAACGCCACCGTGCGCGTGTACTCCCGCGACTTCACCAACGAGTATCACCAGCGCCTGAACGGGCAGGTGGAGCGCCAGCTGCGCCTCGCCGTGCACCTGGTAGCCTCCTACTGGTACACCTGCTGGGTAGATGCTGGCCAGCCCGACCTGGATAAGCTGCCCAAAACAGCTTCGGAAAGCGAGAAAAAGCGCCTGGCCCGCGAAGCCGTGGAGCTGCGCAACGCGCCGCCGCAGGCGGCGGTGCCGGGGCATGAGGACTGAGTTTTTGTAGGGCGAAAGCAGTGTCATTGCGAGGAACGAAGCAATCCGTCCTCTGAAATGTTGAAAGCTCCTTTTCACCAGAAAGCCCTGACGTGTGGTTGCGTCAGGGCTTTTTTGTTTATAAAGCTTAGCTCATTGTCCAGGACGGATTGCTTCGCGTTGCTCGCAATGACAGCACATCAGCACATCAAAAAATCAAATTCCCTCCGTTTCGTGCAGCTTGTCCAGGTCCAGCACCACCATGCCGTCCGGCTGAATGTCGTAGGCGCGGATGTAGCGGCGGTTCCATTCCAGCTCTTCGTGGCGGTAGGAGTTGCGGGCGTGCACGTCCTGGGCGAAGGTGTCGTCGTAGCCTTTGAGCAGGATCAGGATTTCGGCGTCGCGGGCGGCTAAGTCTTCGGCGGTGAGGTTGTGGAGCGGGCTTTCTTCGGTGATGTCGTGGACGACGGTCCAGTTCAGGGGGAAGAAATAGACCGAGTCGCGCTCCAGCTTGAGGTCGTGGTAGGTGCGGTTGCCGTGGGCATCGGTGAACTGCAGCAGCACGCGGGCCCGCAGCTCCACCAGGGTGCTGCGGTGGCGGTTGGCAATGCGAAACTGCAGGTTGGGCGTGCCATTGGCCCGGCGCGACATGAGGGCGGTGCGGCTAAACAGGATGCCCGCCCTGGGTCGTGAAAAGCGCCCGTAGAGCAGGCCGGTGGCCAGCGCGGCCATCAGCAGGCCCGTCATAGCCTCCAGGCTGGCCAGCAGGCCGGTGCCGATGCTGTTGGGTGAGATACCGCCGTAGCCGACGGTGGTGAACGTCTGGACGCTGAAGAAAAACGCCTGCAGAAACGGCGGAATGTGCGTTTGGGCGGCCGTGCCGTTCAGGTGCTCCAGGCCTAGCAGCAGGTAGCCGCCGGCAAAGAGCATATTGACCAGCGTGAGCGTGCCCAGCAGCAGCAGCATAAACCGCCGCCAGCCCATCGTAATCAGCTCCTGGTACAGGTCATGCACGTGGCTCTGGCTACTGCGGCGGCGCACGTTAAAGGAGCCGTCGTGGTTGATGGCGCGGCGCGTGGGCCGGCCAAAGTTGACGCCAATGCCCGGATCGGCGGTGCTGGGCGGGGCGACGGGAGCGGAGCGGGAAAAAGCAGCCATAACTTGCCGAAGGTACTGACTTTCGGCCCGGCCCAAAGCGGGCCGCCTAAGCCACCCGAACGACTCGGGCCGCCGCCGACCGGGACAAGCTGCCGGACCCGAGCCAGTGCCGGCGGCGTTGTACTTTGCGCTCCATTTATGAAAAGCCTGACGACCATTCTACTGCTCACTATCTCCAACCTCTTTATGACGTTTGCCTGGTACGGGCACCTGCAGTTCCGCCGCATTTCGTGGCTGCACGGGCTGGGGCTGGTGGGCGTCATTCTGCTCAGCTGGGGGCTGGCCTTTTTCGAGTATGTGTTTCAGGTGCCCGCCAACCGCATCGGCTTCGCGGAAAACGGCGGCCCGTTCAGCCTGTTTCAGCTCAAAGTCATCCAGGAAGTCATTTCGCTCACGGTCTTCACGCTGTGCGCCGTGTATGTGTTCAAAACCGACACGCTGCGCTGGAACCATCTGGTCGGGTTCGGGCTGCTGGTGGCGGCCGTGTACGTCATTTTCAGGAAGTGGTGAGGGGCCCAAAAAGCCGCGTGGCGGCGACAGGTTTGGAGCCTTGACGTGGAAAGAAGCGGAGAGCGGCGCAGTGGTGATAGAGCCGTTCTGGCGTTTCTGCCACCGCTACGCGGCTTTTTCGTGCAATCCCTCAGATGGGCTACAAACCTGCCGCCGCTACGCGGCTCTTGCCCGCTATCAGGCTGAAAAAGTGCCGGGCAACTCGCTTCAACTGAATGCGTAGGAAAGCCGCTGCCTCATCCGGGGCCTTCACCGTTCAACTCATGCGCAAAACGTACTACCGGCTTTTTCTTGTCCTGATTTCAACTTTTATCATTTCCCCGGTTTCGGCCCAGAAAGTGGGTCTGGTGCTCAGCGGCGGCGGGGCCAAAGGGCTGGCCCACGTGGGCGTGCTCAAGCAGCTGGAAAAAAACCGAATTCCTATCGACTACATCGTGGGCACCAGCATGGGGGCCATTGTGGGAGCCCTATATGCGGCCGGATACTCGCCCCGCGAGATTGAGGAAATCGTGCTCAAGCCCGAGTTTCAGAACTGGGTTTCGGGCCGCCCGCCCGAAGACAAGGTGTATAACTATTACGAGGCCGAGCCCACGCCGGCGGCCCTGCACCTGCGCCTGGCCATCGACTCGACGCTGAAAACCCGCGTGTCGGCCCCGCTGGTGAACGACGTGACGCTGAACTACGTGCTTTCCACGATGCTGGCCCCAGCCGGTGCCATCTCGGGCTACGACTTCAACAAGCTGATGGTGCCCTATCGCAGCGTGGCTTCCGAGGTGTTTACGCGCGAAAAAGTGGTGCAGCGCGGCGGCTCCCTCTCCGATGCGGTGCGCAACTCCATGTCGTTTCCGCTGGCCTTCCGGCCCATTCGCGGGCAGGATGGCCGCTACCTCTTCGACGGGGCCGTGGTCGATAACTTCCCTACCGGTGTGATGCGCCAGGAGTTCAAGCCCGACATCATCATCGGTGTGAACGTGGGCGACGTGGCCTTTAGCAAATACCCCAAGGAGAAAGACGACGCGCTGCTGACCAGCACGCTGCTGTTTCTGGGCTCGAATGTCGCCGACACGGCCTCGGTAGGCCGAAACGGCATCTTCATTCAGCCCGACCTGGACGGCATCACGGCCGCCGACTTCAACAAGGTGAAGCAGCTGGTGCAGCTGGGCGAGCAGGCCGCCGAGCGCAAGATGGAACTGACGCTGAGCCGCATTCAGCGCCGCGAAGACACGCTGGCGCTGCAGCAGCGCCGCCGGGCGTTTCAGGAGCTGGCCCCCAAGCCCGAGTTCAAGCAGATAACGGTGCAGGGCCTGCCGCGCGAGCAGCAGGAATTCGTGCGGCGCTTCTTCCGCAAAACCGGCACCAGCTACTCGCCCGGCGACATTGAGGAAGGCTACTACCGCCTGGTAAACAACGACTTCTTCAACAACGTGTACCCGCGCATCCGCTACGACCAGCAGCAGAAAGGCTACGTGCTGGGCATTGATGCCCGCCAAAACAGCAACCTGACCACCGACCTGGGCGTGCTGCTGTCCACGCGCTCCATGAGCAACTTCTACCTGGGCCTGGCCTACCGCTACCTCAACCGCTACCTCTACACCATCCGCGGCGACGTGACCGTGGGGCGCTTCTACAATGGCACGCGCGGCTCGTTTCGGGTGAGCGTGCCGGGCCGCATTCCGCTGTATTTCGAGCCCACGGTCACCTTCAACAACTTCAACTACCAGGATACGGGCGGGCTGCTGGGCACGGCGGCCCAGAACACGCAGCTGCAGCAGCGCGACGTGAAGGCGGAGCTGAAAATCGGCTTCAGCCCCAACTTCCGCAGCCGCTACACGCTCAGCGGCGGCGTGTTCACCAACCGCGACCGGTACGCCAACACCGACGAAATAAGCTCCAACGCCCTGCTCGACCAGGACCGCCTGGATGGCCTCACGGCCGCGTTCCACTTCGAGCGCAACTCCCTGAACCTGCGCCAGTATGCCGTGAGCGGGCGGCGGGCCGATATGAGCCTGCGCGGCGTGGCGGCCCGCGAAGCCTACGAGCCCGGCTCGACGGCCGGCGAGCTGCCGGGCCGCAACCGCAACCACCAGTTTCTGAAGCTGCACCTTTTTAACGAGCAGTACTTCACCTTCAACAAGTCCGATTCGGTGGGCAGCCGGGTGCACGCCTGGGGCTACATGGCCGAAATAGTGGCCACCACGCAGGGCCGCTTTGCCACCTACCGCGCCTCGCTCACCATGGCCCCCGCCTTCTTGCCCCTCCCCGACTCGCGCACCCTGTTTCTGGACCGCTACCGGGGCACGGCCTACGCCGCCACCGGCCTGCGCTACGTGAAGGCCATTGCCGGCTCGCTGGAATGGCGTACCGAGGCCTACGTGCACGCGCTGGTGCGGCCCTTCGAGCGGGAGCCGGGCAATGCGCTACTGGCCCGGCGCGGGACCGTCGTCAGCCGCCCCTACCTCACGGCCATGACGGGCTTCGTGTACCAGACCCCCGTCGGCCCCGCCGCCCTGCAGTTCATCCGCTACGACGACCCCAACTACCAGTTCGGCGTATTCGCCCACATCGGCTACGTGCTGTTCCGCGACCGGTCTCTGGAGTAGTGAGATGGTGAGATGGTGAGATAGTGAGTTTGATGTTCGGCTTGCGCCAAATGCGCGGATTGCGCAAATCGAACATCAAACTCACTATCTCACCATCTCACTATTTCACTAATATGAGGGCGGTGGAGGCGGGCAGGGTTAGGGGTTGGTTGGCGGTGATGGTTAGCTTTTCCAGGCCTTTTTGGTTTAGCTCAGCTCCGCGCAGGACTACGGTGTAGGTGCCGGCGGGCACGGCTACTTGGGTGGGCGTGCGGTTGCCGTTGAAGAGAACCGTGATGGTGCCCCAAGGGTCGCCGCCGGCGTGGTTCTGTAGCTCGTAGCCAATGGTGTTGGGCGGCATAGCGGGCAGAAATACCAGATGCTGCTGCACCAGCTCGCGGGTGGGCAGGCGGAAGGCCGGATGCGTCCGCCGCAACGCAATGAGCCGGCGGTAGAACTCGAAGATGGGGCGGTAGCGCGCTTTGCGGGCCCAGTCGAGCTGGTTCACGCTGTCGGGCAGGTTGTAGGAGTTGTGCGAGCCGCCTTTGGTGCGCAGAAATTCGTCGCCGACGGGCAGGAACGGCACGCCCTGGGAAGTGAAAACGATGGTGTTGCTGAGCAGATCCATCCGGATAAGCTCGGCTTCGGTCGCGCCGGGGTTGGCCACCGTGAGCTTGTCCCACAGCACCCGGTCGTCGTGGCAGGCCACGTAGTTGATGGCCTGGCCGGGCTCGTTGGCCCAGGGCGCTTTCGAGTAGTTCACCTTGCCATAGTCGAGCTGCGGATGCTGGGTGGCGGCCACGATGCCAAACTTCACGCTTTCTTCCAGGCCGGGCCGGCCGCTGGCAAAGCCGGGCTCGTTCTGGCGGGCATAGTGGCCCTTCACGCCGTCGCGCAGTTCGTCGCCGAAGGCCGCCACACGGTTCAGCTTCAGCACGTTGACCTTCACGGCCCGCTCGGCCTCGGGCAGCGGGCTGGGGCCGGCCGTCCAGCCTTCGCCATACACGAAGATGCTATGATCCACCTCGTCCAGGGCCACGCGCACGGCCCGCATGGTGCGGATGTCGAGCACGCCCATCAGGTCGAAGCGGAAGCCATCGACGTGGTACTCCCGCGCCCAGTACGCCACCGATTCCACGATGAGCTTGCGCACCATGGGCCGCTCGGAGGCTATTTCGTTGCCGCAGGCGGTGGCATCGGAATACCGGCCGTCGGCATTCTGGCGGTAGTAGTAGCCGGGCACCAGCTGGTCGAAGGAGCTGCGGGCGGCGTTGGCGGTGTGGTTGTACACCACATCGAGCACCAGGCGCAGGTCGTGGCGGTGCAGGGTTTGCACCAGCTGCTTCAGCTCGCGGATGCGGCTGGCGGGGTCGGCGGCATCAGTGGCGTAGGAGCCCTCGGGCACGGAGTAGTGCAGCGGGTCGTAGCCCCAGTTGTAGCGGTTGGCGGCGGGCTGGCTTTCATCTATCGAGGCGAAGTCGTTGGTGGGCAGCAGGTGCAGGTGCGTGATGCCCAGCTCCAGCAAGTGCTGCAGGCCCGTACTTACACCTTCCGGCCCTTTGGTGCCGGTTTCGGCCACGCCCAAAAACCGCCCCTTACGCCGCACGCCCGACTGCGGGTGCTGGGTCAGGTCGCGCACGTGCGCCTCGCCGATTACGATATCGGTAGCGTGTTTCAAGCGGGGGCGCTGGTCGTCGGGCCAGCCGGCGGGGATGGCCGTGGCGGGGTCGAGCAGGGCCCCGCGCAGGCCGTTGAGGCCCACCGCCCGCACATACGGGTCGGGCACCTCTGCCATCGGCTGGCCCCCAATGGTGGCCTGCACCACGTAGAAGCGGCACGGCAGCGGCACGGGCATCTTATACACCCATGTGCCGCCCGTCGATTTCTGCATGGCATACGACGCCACCGGCTCGCCGCCCGTGCCGCTGGCATAGAGCTTCAGCCGCAGAGCTTCGGCCGTAGGAGCCCACACCCGCAGCCGCGCCTGCCCCCGCACAAACGTCAGCCCCAGATCGGAGCCGGCGTAGGTAGGATACGCGGTAAAATCCGGCAGCTTCGCAGCCCGCTCCGGCCGGGCCGCCCCCAGCACAATCAAACTCAGCAAGCCCAGCAAAGAAGGAATCCTCATACCAGCAAAGGTGAGAGGAAAGTGGTGATTTAGTGACTTAGTGATTTAGTGAGTTTGATGTTCGATTTGCGCAAGTGGCGCAGTTGGCGCAAATCGAACATCAAACTCGCTAAATCGCTAAGTCACTAAATCACTATCTCACCATCTCACCAAAAGCCCGCAGCAGCTCGGCTACTTCGGTGGGGGCTTCGTAGGGGAGCAGGTGGCCCGCGCCAGGAATTATTTCCAGCGGCGTGCCTTCGGGGAGGTGAGGCAGCGTTTCGAGGCCATGCACGGAGGGCGACATGATGGGGTCGGAGCCGCCGGCGATGATGAGGCAGGGTATCGGCAGGCTGCCCAGGCGGGCGGTGATGTCTTCGCGGCTGCCGTGCAGCATCCAGGCTTCCCAGGCGGCTTTGGTGGCGCGCAGGTTGTCGGCTACCACCTGGGCGTGGGCGGCGGCGGGCACCGGGCGCGTCAGTATCCGGCGGAAAGTTTTCTCGGCCTCGGCGGGCTTGCCCCAGGCCCGCAGGCTGGCGTGGCGGTCGGCATCGGTCATGGGCTCGGGGCTGGGCGGCGAGGGGTTCAGCAGCACCAGGCCAAGCAGGCCGGCGGGGCGGCGGGCGGCCACTGCCAGCGCTATTTTGCCGCCCATGCTATGGCCCACCAGCACGTAGCGCGTCAGCTTGTGCTCCTGCACTAAACCGATAATCTGGTCGGCGTAGGCAGCCACGCTGTAGTCGGCGGTCGGCGGCGGGGCCGCGCCGAAGCCGCTGAGGTCGGGGGCCAGCACTTGGTACTCAGGGGCCAGCAGGTCGGCAATGGCCTGCCATTCGCGACCGGAGCCGGCCCAGTAGTGCAGACAAACAAAGGTGAGCGGCGCGGGGGCGGGCATGGCGGAAGAAAAGTAGGGCGGGCGTGGGGCAACGCAGGCAGAACCACGCCCGAGGGAAAAAGTCTGCCGGCCGCGCCAAATCTTCCGGCCCACGACTGGCCGCAGCCCCCGCCAGACTCAAACGGCCGGCTTTCCCAGGAAAGCCGGCCGTTTGAGTCTGACGTACACGCACTAAAAACCCTATAGGACCTTTTTGCGGGCGGCCTGAAATTTCTTCAGCTGCGGATCGACGATTTTCTTGTCGCCAACCACCACGATGGTCATGGCCTCGGGGCGCACATACCGGCGGGCGGTTTCGCTCACCTGCTGCGGGGTCACGGCGTTAAGGTTTTTCACCTGCTCGGTGAGGTAGCTGTCGGGCAGGCCGTGCAGGCTCAGGGTATTGAGCTGGTTGATGATGCCGCCCGGCGTGGAGTTGCGCAGCACAAACAGCCCCGACTCGTAGTTCTGAATTCCCTTCAATTCCTCAGCCGAGGGCGGCGTTTTGTGCAGCCGCTCAATCTCATACATGATTTCCCGGAGCGAGTTGCCGGTATCCTGGGTGGTCACGTCGGCGTTCTGGCTCCAGTTGCCGGTGCGGTAGTGCGTTTCGATATAGCTGTAGGGCGAGTAAGTGTAGCCCTTGTCTTCGCGCAGGTTCAGAGTGATGCGCGAGCCGAACGAGCCGCCCAGCAGCGAGTTCATCACCCGCAGTCGCAGGTAGTCGGGGTGCGAGGGGTCTACCACGGGCAGGCCCAGAATGATGGTGGACTGGGGCGCGCCGGGGCGGTCCAGGGTCAGCACCTCGGGCCGGGTCCGGGATTTGGCCACTTCAATGCGCGGGGCCGGCCCCTGGGGCATACCGGCCCAGGCCTGGCTGATGGCCTCGCGCAGGGCGGCCTTGTCGAACTTGCCGGCCACGAACACGCTGGTGCGCTGCGCTCCGTACTGGCTTTGGTAGAAGGCCTGCACCTGCGCCATCGTCAGGGCCTCAATCTCGGCATCGGTGGGCAGGGGGCGGCCGTAGGGATGCGCGCCGTAGAGCGCGGCCGTGAACTTCTGGCGGGCCTGGGTGCCGGGCTGGGCGCGGGCCAGATTCATTTGCCGCTTAAAGTCGGTTTTGATGCGGGCCAGCTCACTTTCGGGCAGCTTCGGATGCTGCACCACGTCGGCCAGCAGGGTGGCCAGCTCGGGGGCAAACTCACTCAGGCAGGAGGCCCACACAGTGGTCTGGTCGCCACCCACCGACACGTTCAGCGAGCCGCCCATGCGGGCCACCCGGTCGGCCAGCTGCGCCGCCGACAGCGTGGTGGTGCCTTCGCTGAGCAGGGTGCCCAGCAGGTCGGCCACACCCACCTGGCCGGCGGCCTCGTGCACGTTGCCGGCCTGAATGGCCACCATCATCGTCACCTTGGGCACTTCGCCGTAGGGCACCAGGCGGGCTTTCAGGCCGTTGGCGAGCGTGAAGTCTTCGCGGGCGGGCAGGGCAAAGTCGCGGGGAGTGCCGCCGGGGGGCGGGGTTTCCAGCGGCCGGGCCGCGGCTTTGGCGGGCCGGGCCGCAGCAGGTTTGGCGGGCTTCGTGGTTTTGGTTTGGGCCTGCACCGCCGGGGCGGCCAGGGCCAGGGCGGCGCAGAGCAGCCCGGTTCGTAGCGTGTTCATGGCAGAGTCGGGTTAGCTTTTGGCCAGGGGATTCACAATGAGAATGGTGCGGTTGGTGGGCCGCAGATACTCCTGAATAGTGCGCTGCATCAGGGCCGGCGTCACCTTCCGGAACTCGGCTTCGAGGGTGTTGATGCGGCCGGGGTCGTTGTCGAACATCGCAAACGCGGCCAGCATATCGGCGCGGCCGAAGTTGTCGGAGCCGGAGAGCTGGTCGTAGAGGCTGGAGCGCAGCTTCACCACCGCCAGGTCCAGCGTGGCCTGATCGATGCTGCCGCGGCCCAGGCGGCTTATTTCGTCATCGAGCACGCGCACCACCGAGTCGGCTTTCACGTTGCTGTCATACACCAGGTCGCCCATCCAGAGCATGGGGCCGGCGTAGTTGAAGGCATTGCCGAGGTAGTTGATACCGCCGCTCACCGTGTTGGTGTAGCCGCGCTTCTGCACCAGCGCCTGGTAGAGGCGGCTGTCTTTGCCCTGCAGCAGAATCTGGTCGAGCAGGATCAGGGCGTAGTATTCCGGCGTATTGCGCTCGGGCATGTGGTAGGCAAAGGCCAGGGCCGGCTTGGTGGCCAGCTTATCGTCTTTGGTGAAGCGCTGCTCCTGCTCCTGGCGCGGCTCCGTGATGTCGGGCTTGGCCGGGGGCGGCGAGCTGGCAATGCCGGCAAAATACTTCGTGACCCAGGCCTTGGCCTCGGCCGGCTCAAAGTCGCCTACCACGGCCAGCACGGCGTTGCTGGGGGCGTAGTAGGTTTTGAAAAACGCCAGGGCATCGGGCTGGGTGGCCGCGTCGAGGTCTTTCAGGTCGCCGTAGAAATTGTGGGCGTTGTTCCAGTTCTTGTTGGCGTACTGGGGCATATCCAGCCACGGAAAGCCGCCGTAGGGCTGGTTGAGCACGTTCACGCGCACCTCGCTTTTTACCACTTCCTGCTGGTTTTTCAGGCTGGCCGGCGTGAGGGCTACGCCGCGCATCCGGTCGCCTTCCACCCACAGAATGGTTTCGAGCTTGTGCGCCGGCACCACCTCGTAGTAGTTGGTGAAGTCGAAGCGGGTAGAGCCGTTGTTGATGCCCCCGCTGCTCTGCACGATCTTGTCGAACTCGCCTTTGGGCAGGTTGCCGGAGCCCTGAAACATGAGGTGCTCAAACAGGTGGGCGTAGCCGGTCCGGTCGCGGGGCTCGTTGCGGAAGCCTACGTTGTAGTACACCGCCACCGTGGCCGTGGGGGCCGTATGGTCGGGCGAGAGCACCACTTTCAGCCCATTCGGCAGCGTGTAGTACTCCACCGGAATCTGGAAGGCGGGGGCCGCTTTGGGAGCGGCCACCGCCACGGCCGCTGGGGCGGGCTCCGGGGCCGTGAGCACCGCCGTGGCTTTGGGCGCACACGCATCAAGCGCCAGCAGGGCCGCCAGCAGGCTCCAGCCGGCCGGTTGGCTCATCAACAGTTTTTTCATAGGAAGCGGAAAGGAAAAGGCTGTAAAACGCCTTCAACCTACACAATCCTACTCAGAAATAACTTGAAATTATCCTGTTAAAAACCTCAGGCTCCCTGTGCGCGCCAGTCGGGTGCCCACAGGGAGCCTGAGGTTTTTAAAAGCCCCGCCGCTACCGGCGGCAGCGCCTCCCCGCTTACACCTCCACTTTCAGCACGGCGGGCTTGCGCGTCACCTCAAATAGCTCGCCGTGGGGCACTATGGTAATCTGACCGTATTCCTGCAGCAGCATTTTGTAGGCTTCGGCTACGGGGCGGGGCTTGCGGTCGAGGTCATAGAGGCCGCAGGCATTCACGCGGCCCAGCTTCTGGCTCAGGCCAATGTCCCAGTCTACCTGGTCGATGAGCGAGTACCAGGTGAAGCCCAGCACAGGCACGCCCTCCTTGCGCATCCGGAGAATGTTCACCCACTGCTTCCAGAGCCAGGCCGGGGCCTCATTGGGGTCGAAGACGTTGGTTTCGGTGTGCATCACGGGCTTGAGGTAGCGCTGGTAGTAGTCGTGCGTGATGTTGTACCAGCCCAGCACGTCCATGCTGGTTTGCACGGTGCCGTCGGGCAGCACTATTTTCTCGTTGCGGCCGTAGTAGTCGTTGCCCATAATCTGGTAGCCCGGTGGCTCGCCGGCCATAAACCAGTCGTACTCGCGGCGCGTCATGCCATTGTCGAGCAGGTAGCTGAACACCTCGGCATCGGGGTGGTAGGCGTAAAGCAGATCGAGCGCCAGGAAACGCAGCTTGTTCTCAATCTGAATGGCCGGGGTGCGCGTGGCCCGCAGCTCGTGCGTAAACTCAGCCGACTCGCTCTGCACGATGATGCAGTCGGGCCGGTGGCGGGCAATCTGCTGGGTGCCCATGATGCTGGCCGCCACCGTGTGCTTCAAGGCCGTTACGAAGGCTTTGTCGGAGCGCAGCTGCTCGTTCCAGATACCGTCTTTGGCGCTGAGCTTGGCCGTGACGTAAATCTCATTCACGGGCGTGTAGTAGCGCACCCACGGGTAACGCTTGGCCACTGCCCCGGCATACTCGGCAAAATGCACCGGCAGCTCGGGGTTCTGCAGGTTGCCGATGAAGTCGGGTACGCCGAAGTGCATCAGATCCAGAATCGGGGTGATGCCCAGGCGCTGCATCTCGGCCATCGCCAGGTCGGCAAATTCCCAGTCGTACTTGCCGGGGGCCTGCTGAATGCGGTAATACGGCAGGCCGTAGCGCAGCACTTTCAGGCCCATTTCCTTCACCAGGCCCAAATCCTCTTTATAGCGGTTGTAGTGGTCGCACTCGGCCAGCAGGTCGCGGCGGGTTTTGCCGTGGTCGATGGTGGGGTAGCTGCACTCGATGCCGGTGGCAAACATGAAGCTGCCGGCACCGCCGGTAGGCAGGCCGCTGCCATCCTGGCCGCCCGCGCCGCCGTATTCGTCGCCGGCATAGTCACCATCGCCGAAGTGGTCTTTTATCTGGGTCAGGAAGCTTTTCATGGGTGCGTGGTAGTGGCGTGTTGTCCGAGAAACTTATCGGCGGTGCGCAGCGAAAGCGCCATGATGGTGAGCGCCGGGTTTACGCTCAAAGCACTGGGGAATACCGAGTTGTCGCAGATGTACAAGTTGGGCACGTCGAAGGCGCGGCCGTTGGCATCCACCACCGCGTCGTCGCCGCTCAGGCCCATGCGGGCGGTGCCAATGATGTGGGCGTTGCGCGGAAACGACCAGATATCGGTAGCGCCGGCGGCCTCCCAGATGCGGCGCATCAGCGCTTCGGCGTGGGCGCTCATGCGCAGCTCGTTTGGCTGGCTGGTGAAGTGAATGCGGGGCTTGGGCAGGCCGCGGGCATCTTTCTCCTCGGCCAGCTCCAGAAAATTCGCCTCGTGCGGCAGGCAGTCACCCAGAATATTGATGCCGGCTACGTGGTTGTACTGGCGCATGTAGTCGCGCAGCGGCTGGCCCCACAGGCCCCGCCCCCGGGCCACTTCCCCAGCAAAGGTCACGGGCATCACACCGATGCTTTGCAGCAGGTAGCCGCCGGCAAAATCAGCGTCTTTGGGCCGGTGCGTGTCTTCCGAAATCAGCGCGCCGGGAATGCCTTTGTAGGGCCGCACGGCTTCCTCGAACGTGCCAAATACCTGCACGCCGGGGTGAGCCATGAAGTTGCGCCCGACGTGCCCGCTGTTCAGCGCCAACTCATTGAGCAAGAGCAGGCGTGGCGTTTCGATGGCCCCGGCGCACAGAAACAGATGGCGGCAGCGCTGGCGCACCTGCTGGCCATTCTGGGTGTACACCACGCCCGTGATGCGGCCGGTTTGGTCCCGCTCAATCTCCGTGACGTAGCTGCCGGGCCGGATGTCGGCCCCGTGCTTCGCGGCCAGCGGCAAAAACGTAACGTCCATGCTGGCCTTGGCCCCGGTGCTGCACCCGGCCTGACAAAAGCCGCGGTTGGTGCACGCCTCGCGCCACCCCACTCCCTCCTGATAGTACCGCGCCGACAGGGCCGCATTGGCCGCCGGCGAAGTGCGGATGCCGAGCTTCTCACAGCCGCGCTGCATCAGCTGAGCCGCGCCATTGAGCGGCAACGGGGCCAGCGGGTAACCCTTCTTGCGGGCCGGCCCCCAGGGGTAGGGCGTGGGCCCCGAGATACCCAGAAACTGCTCCAGCTCCTCAAAATACGGTTCCAGCTCCTCATAGCCGAACGGCCAGTCCTGGCCCACGCCGAAGTCGCGGCGCAGGTGCAGGTCGGCGGGCTGGGGGCGCGGGGTGTAGGCTGTGTAGTGCAGCGTGGAGCCGCCCACGCCGGTGCCGGAGTTATTTTTGCCGAAGGCAATGGGGTCGTGGCCGGCGGAGAGGCGCTCATCGTTCCAGAACAGGAATTCCTGGGCTTTCTCGTCGGTGGCGAAGTCTTTTTTCGGGTCGTGCCAGGGGCCGGCTTCCAGCGCCACTACCTTCAGTCCGGCCATCGCCAGGCGTGCCAGCAACGGGGCGCCGCCGGCCCCGGTACCAATCACCACGCAGTCTACCTCGTCAGCAGGCGCGGGAATCTCCAGCGGTTTTTCCAGCTCCGTTGGGGCCTGGGCGGCATTATCGGCCAGAATGCTTTTGAGCAGCGGATCCTGCACTTCCGTTTCCACGGGGCTCAAAACGCCTTCTTCTAATGCTTCTTCGTCGGGCATTTATTTAATGTGCTAATGTGGACTGAATGTGCTGATGTGCTAATGAATTGGATGGACGGACGCTGTAGTGAAAACGGACTTTTTGGGCCTGTAAAGAACTGTAACTGCTCTGCGGCGGAAATGCACTATAGGAACAATGCCCGCCGCCAGATCATCAGTGCATCAACAAAATCAGCACATTGCCCTCATTAGCACATCAGCACATTAGATTTCCCGGTCTTCCTTTTCGTTGAGGCCGATTTTGGTCCAGCCGGGCACGTCGGCCATGCCGGCGTAGCCGATTTCCTCCTGGGCCAGCGGGTGGGCGTAGTACGTTTCGGTCAGCTCGGCCAATAGCTCCTCGAAGAAGCGGGCGGCGGGCACGGTTTGCCAGATTTCGCCGGGGGCGGTGCCCTGCTGCACGGCCTGCAGCACGGCATCCTGCTGCTCGGGGCTTAGCTGCTCAAACTCCCGCTGAAACAAGGCCTGGGCACTTTGGCGGATGCCGCCCAGGCCGAGGCGAAAGGCTTCGCGGTCGGGCGGCAGGGCATCGTAGCGCCAGCCATCGGAGGTGCCGGCCAACAGACGCTGGTCGAGGGCCGGGGCCAACTCGATGGGCGCGGGGCGCTCGGGCTGCGGGAGCAGGCGGGCGGCCACGGCGCGGAGCAGCTCGTATGTGTCCTGCTCAAAGAATTGTGGCGTGTAGGGCGGCGCGTGCAGGCGGGCTTCCAGGGCGGCGCGGGTGGCCGACGTCACCAGGTCGGTGGCCAGCAAAGCCCGCACGGAGCCGGATGGATAAGGGGATTCGGACATGCGGGCGAGGGATTGGGTAGCAAGCGGGACAGTAGCAATACCGCCGAGATACGCCGAAGGTTTGCCGGTGGAGGCCACACTTCAAGCAATTCAGGCCAAGCAATAGCCGCAGCGCGGCGGCAGGTTTGTAGAATCGTACCCGGAAAAGAAGAACAAGCCGCGTAGCGGTGACAGAACCGTCTAACCGACTCTGTCACCGCTACGCGGCTTTGGTCTTCTTTCATTTTGAATGCTACAAACCTGCCGCCGCGCTACGGCTACTTTGCGCCTCGGGCTTACTTACTGGTCCGAACTCATCTTGCCTCCGGTCACGTGTACGAGGCTGCCGGTCATGAAGGAGCCGTCCTGGGAGGCGAGCAGCACGTAGGCGGGGGCCAGCTCCTCGGGCTGTCCGGGGCGCTGCAGGGCCACTTCGTAGCCGAACTTCTCGATTTCCTCGCGGGGCATGGTGGCCGGAATGTTGGGCGTCCAGACCGGGCCGGGCACCACGCAATTCACCCGGATTCCCCGCTCGCCCAGGTGCGTGGCCAGGCTTTTGGTGAAGGCGTGAATGGCCGATTTGGTGGCGGTGTAGTCAATCAGCAGCGGGTTGCCGGTGAGGCCCACGATGCTGCCGGTGTTGATGATGCAGTCGTCCTTCTGCAGGTGCGGAACCGCGGCCTGCGCCATCCAGATGTAGCCCAGAATGTTAGTATCGAAGGTGCGGCGAATCTGCTCCTCGGGTATGTCCTCAAACTTTTCCTGCGCCATCTGGAAGGCCGCGTTGTTCACCAGAATATTGAGCCCGCCCAACTCGGCGCGGGTGCGGCGCACGGCCTGGCGGCACTGCTCCGGGTCGCGCACATCGAGCTTGAGCAGCAGGCATTTGCGCTTGCGCTTTTCTACCTGGCGCTGGGTTTCCTGCGCGTCCACGTCGTTTTCGTTGTAGAGCACGGCCACATCGGCCCCCTCCAGGGCAAAGGCAATAGCCACGGCCCGCCCGATGCCGGAATCAGCCCCGGTGATGAGGGCAATTTTGCCTTCGAGCTTGCCGGCGGCTTTGTAGTTGGCGAAGTCGGTGTCGGGCTGGAGCTTCATATCGGCCTGTTTGGCCGGATAAGGCAGCTTTTGCGCGGCGGCCTTCATGTCTTTGGCCGTAGGGCGCTTCTCGGGTTTGGCAGCGGGAGTGGCTATTTTGGCGGGGACTTTGGCCGGCGCGGCGGCTTTTTTGGCGGGCATGGCGGAGCGGTAAGGTTGGGAGGATTTGCTTACGCAAAAAGCTGATTGGAAGCTACGGCTTGCGGCACAAACCCCTCCCCCAGCCCCTCCCCAAAAGGGAGGGGAGCGTTCTGAAATATCACTCGGCTGGCGACTCTACGTCACCAAACAGCCGCATAGCGGCGACAGGTTTGTAGAATCCAAGCCGTGTAAAAGCACAAAGCCACGTAGCGGTGACAGAACCGTCAGAACGACTCTGTCACCGCTACGCGGCTTTAAATTGCTTCAGACGCAATTCTCTCTACAAACCTGCCGCCGCTATGCGGCTAGCGGCTGGTTCGTGCCTTGGCTGGATAATGCTTTCCGCCTACACCGCGGCTCCCTGCTCAGCCAGCACCGGATAATCGGTGTAGCCCTCGGCGCCGGGGGTGTAGAAGAGGTCGGGGTTGGGCTGAGCCAGCGCGGCATCCTGCTCCATGCGCTCCACCAGGTCGGGGTTTGAGATAAAGGGGCGGCCGAAGGTGATGAGGTCGGCGCGGCCACTTTGCAGGTCGGCTTCGGCGCGCTGCTTGTCGTAGCCGCCGCTGAGGATGAGCGTGTTGGTGAAACGCTCGCGGATGCCTGCCACCATCGCGGCCGGCACTTTGGGGGCCCCCATGCTGGAGTGGTCCACGAGGTGCAGATACACCAGATTCAGCTTCTGCAGCTGCTCGGCCAGGTACAGATACTGCGCGTCCAGCTCGTCGAAAGGCTTCAGGTCGCCGGCCTGGCTGTGGGGCGAAAGGCGGATGCCCACCCGCCCGGCCCCGATGGCGGCGATGGTGGCCTGGGCCACTTCCAGCGCGAAGCGGCTGCGGTTTTCGATGCTGCCGCCGTACTCGTCGGTGCGCTGGTTGGCGGCCGGGTTCAGAAACTGCTCAATCAGGTAGCCGTTGGCCCCGTGCAATTCTACGCCGTCGAAACCGGCTTCGATGGCCAGCTTGGCACTTTCGGCGTGCTGCTGCACCAGGGCTTTCACCTCCTCAGTGCTCAGGGCGCGGGGCGTGGGCTGGGGCTGCATCTGCTGCTGGTCGGTCCACATTTCGCCGGCGGCGGCAATGGCTGATGGGGCCACAATTTCGGCCCCGGCGGGCAGGTTGAGCGGGTGCGCAATGCGGCCCGTGTGCATAAACTGCACGAAAATCCGGCCGCCCTTGGCGTGTACGGCCTCGGTCACCAGCTTCCAGCCGGCCACCTGCTCCGGGCTATACAGGCCCGGAATCCGGGAATAGCCCAGCCCGTCGGCCGTTGGCGAAGTGCCTTCAGTGATGATGAGGCCCGCGCCGGCCCGCTGGCCGTAGTAGGTGGCCATCAGGGCGTTGGGCACGTTGCCGAGGGCGCGGCTGCGCGTAAGCGGGGCCATCACGACGTGGTTTTTGAGCGTGATAGTGCCCAGCTTGGCGGGCGAAAACAGAATAGCTTGATCCTGAGACATGGAATGGAAATTAAACGACGAAGCCCGCCCCGACTGAGGCGGGCCGCCTGCCCGGCGGGCAAGCGCGGGTATTAACCGGAGCGGGGTCGAAAGGTTGGCGCGGCCCCGGTATTGCTTCCCAAACCGATTTTTTGGCCCGCTACCCGCCCGGCTGCTACCTTCGGCCCGGCCCGGCCGGCGGGCTGCCTGCGAATCACTTCCCTCTATGCCCTACAAGCTGCCCTGGCCCCTGCTCAATCGGCTGGCGTTTGGCCTGGCCGTACTGCTGCGCTGGGCCCACGAGCTGGCCATGCCCGCCCTCACCCGCGACATGCAGACCCAGACCGAAAGCGCCGTGAACCTGCTGCGCGGCCACGGCGTGAGCCTGGCCCGCGCCAACTGGCAGGATCTGTCGGTGCCCATTTTCGAGCCGCTCAACCTGTGGCCGCCCGGCTACGCCTGGCTGATGGCGGCGCTGCTGCGCTGGGTGTCGCCGGAGTTTCTGGTGGCTACGCAGGCCACGCACTGGGCTGGCTTGCTGGGGTTGCTACTGGCGTGGTGGTATTTGCTGAAGCCGTTGCGGCGCGACCTAGTGCCGTACGCGCCGGCCCTTATTTTCCTGTTCTGGGGTCTGAGCAACGCGCCGTTTCACCTGCTGTTCGGCACCGACCTGCTGGCGCTGGCCTGCTATACCGGCGGGCTGGCCGTGCTGTTCGGGCTGCTGACGCGGCCGGCCGGTAGGCGGCGCAAGTGGCCCGGTTTTGGGGGCGCACTACTAATGAGCGGGCTGGGGTTTGGGGCCTGCCTGCTGCGGTTTGCCTACTATCCGCTGGCGCTGGCGTTGCCGCTGGCGCTGCTGCTGTTCGGTTGGCGGTGGCGGCCCCGGCTGGTGCGGCCGGCGCTGGCGGCGTTGCTGCTTCTGGCGGGGCTCATTGGCGGGTTATTGCTGTACCAAGCTCGCGTGGCGGGCGATGCGTACTACCTCACCAAGTTCTACACCCAGCTGCGCACCGAGCCGGCCAGCGCCGCCGTGCTGGGTCTGTACTGGCATCATCTGCTCCAATTCGACCCCATTCTATACCACAGCTTTTTCTCAAATGAGCTGGATTTCAGCCGGCTGACTCACGGCGCCTGGCTGCGGGCCGGGGCGGTGCTGACTGTTTCGGCGCTGGTGGCGTTGTTGCTCGGGTTGGGGCTGCGCCGGGAGTGGCGGGCGGCGCACCGCCGGGGGCGCTGGTGGCCCACGCGCCGCGTGGTGTTTCACCTGCTGGCGGGTGGCGCGGCCCTGCTTTGCGCGGGGTTGCTCGCGGCCATGTCGGTGCGCTATCCGGCGGCGCTGGTGGGCTGGTTTGCGGGTGGCCGCTGGACCTACGTGGCCGATACGCGCTACTTTCTGCCGGTCTTTCTGAGCATCTCGGCCATGCTGCTGGTGCTCACGCTGGCCCGGCCGCCGCGCCTGCCGCGGCCCTTGGTGCGAGGGGCGGCGCTTGGGCTGCTGGGCGCTTCCCTGCTGCTCTCGCTGCTCACCCGCGACCGGCGCACCGCCCAACAGTTGGGGCAGCGCCCGGCCTTCTTCATCGACCAGGCTCCCGGCGTGGCCGCCGACGTGCGCCGCCTCGACCACTTCCTGCGTACCGTGCGGCCCGGCCAGCCGCTGCTGCTGGGCCGCAACTACTACAACAAGCGCGTGGAAATAGCCGCCCGCCTGGCCGGCCACATCATTCTGGACGCCGATTCGCTGCTGGCCCAGCAGCCCCTACGCACTTCCCGCCCGGTTTTGATGCTGTTTGACCTGAACCCCGACACGCCGCCCACGCCGGCCGTGGCCGCGTTTCTGCAGCAGCACCAGGCCCGCCAGCGCCTGTGGCTCCCGGCGCTGCGGGCCGATATTCTGAGTCTCGAAATCCGACCCTGACACCCCTACTGCACCACCACTTCCACGCGCCGGTTGCGGGGGCGCTGCTGCGGGTCGCGGTTGTCGGCCACGGGGCGGGTGCCGCCGTAGCCCACGGCCGTGAGGCGCACCGAGTCGATGCCCTGCTGCACCAGATACCGGCGCACCGTGCGGGCGCGCTGCTCGGAGAGGCGCAGGTTCAGGGCGGGCTCGCCCACGTTGTCGGTGTGGCCGGCTATTTCGAGGCGCAGGGCGGGCTGGGCGCGGAGCATTCGGGCCAGCTGGTTTAGCAGCGGCCGCGAGGTGGGCAGCAGCGTGGCGGTGCTTTGGGTGAAGTAGAGGTTGGAAAGCGTAACGGCCGCGCCTTTGCGCAGCGTGGCTAAGTCCGGCAGCGTGTCGGGAGCCGTGGCTGGGCCGGGCAGCGCGGCGGCCGGCGGGGCTACTGGCGGGGTCGGGGCGGGCCGGCGCGGTACGGGCGCGGTCCGCCGGGCGGGCGCCGGGGCGGCTCTGGCAATTGGCGCAGCCGGGGCGACAGAAGGCACAACAGGGGCCGGGGCCGCCACGCGGCGGGGGCGCACCGCGGCGTTCGGTATCGGTTTGGCCGAAGGCGGCAGCGCGGCATACAGATTGTCGGCCGGAATGGGCTGGGGCTCGGCCGCGGAGCCTGGCAGCTGCCAGGTGAGCCGGGCGCGGGTATCCCATTGCACTTGGTAGTACTCGGCGCGAAGCGGGTAGTAGCGCCCGCCCACCAGCTCGATTTCGGTGGCGGTTTCCGTGGCCACCTGGTCGCGCCAGGCGTCCAGAATTTTTTTGCCACCCAGCCACACCCGCATGCCGTCGTCGTTGAGAATGCGGAACGTGTAGCGGCCACTGACGGGGATGTACAGATGGCCCATCCAGCGCACCGAGAAGCCCTCGGCCGGTACGCCCGGTGCCGGCGAGAGAAACCGCTGGGTCGATTTATCGGGGCTGGTGGGGCCGTAGGTCCAGTCGAAGTCGATGGTTGGGTCGAGGCGGGTGACGATAAGGGTTTCGAAGTTCTGACCTTCGAAGTACTGCCCACGCAAGCCGCGGCCGGCGGTTTTGGGCACTTGCTGCGCTTGCAAAGGCGCCGCCAGGCCCAGCAGCAGCGCCAGGGCAGCGAATACGCGGGGAACGACGGCGGGTAGTGACAGCATACCGAAAATGAGGCGGGAAGGAAGCCCAACGGTTGTTTGAGCCCCGGGATTCAGGCGCTGAATAACGCACAAACCGGCCATAAAATTGGATTAAGCAGCCTATTGCGGTATCTTCGCTTTGTTACTTATCCAGAAAGACCGAGGGACTGGGCCCGATGACGTCTTGGCAACCTGCTACACAAGGTGCCAACTCCCATTCCAAAGCTCCGGCGCTGGAAGAAGATAAGTACAGGACTCGCTTCTGCGCGGCTCTTTCTGGATAGGCTTGTTGTTGAATGCCTTACCCCGAAGAAAAGCCGCCATGCACCCGACTCCGCGCCCCGATTCTCCGCTCTACGCTATTCTGCAGCAGCGCATCCTCGTGCTCGATGGCGCCATGGGCACCATGATTCAGCGCCATACGCTGACTGAAGCCGACTTCCGCGGCTCCCGCTTTGCCGACCACCCCCGGCCCCTGCGTGGCAACAACGACCTGCTCAGCCTCACCCGCCCCGACATCATCCGTGGCATCCACGCCGACTACTTCGCCGCCGGAGCCGACATGGTGGAAACCAACACTTTCTCGGGCACCACCATCGCCCAGGCCGACTACGGGCTGGAGCAGGTGGTGTACGAGCTGAACTACGAATCTGCGAGAATTGCCAAAGAAGTAGCCGACGAATTCACGGCCCGCAACCCGGCCCGGCCGCGCTTCGTGGCCGGGGCCATTGGGCCCACCAACCGCACTGCTAGCCTTTCGCCCGACGTAAACCGCCCCGGCTTCCGCGCCGTGACCTTCGACGAGCTGGCTACGGCCTATCTGGAGCAGGTGCGCGGGCTGGTGGCAGGCGGCTCCGACGTGCTGCTGATCGAAACCATCTTCGACACGCTCAACGCCAAAGCCGCCCTGTACGCGGTGCAGCAGTTCTTCGACGAGGGCGGCCGGGTGGTGCCGGTCATGATTTCAGGCACCATCACCGACGCCTCCGGCCGCACGCTGAGCGGACAGACCGTAGAAGCCTTCTGGAACAGCATCAGCCACCTGCCCCTGCTGAGCGTGGGTCTGAACTGCGCCCTCGGAGCCGACCAGCTCCATGTTTATGTGAAGGAGCTGAGCCGCCTAGCCGACGTGCATATTTCGGCCTACCCCAACGCCGGCCTGCCAAATGCTTTTGGCGGCTACGATGAGTCGGCCCGGGAATTCGCGGCCGTGGTGGAGGAGTATTTGAAGGAAGGCATCGTGACGGTGGTAGGCGGCTGCTGCGGCACCACGCCCCAGCACATTGCCGAGTTGGCCAAGCTGGCGGAGAAGTATGCTCCGCGGCCGTTGACCCCTCCCCCGGCCCCTCCCCAAAACGGAGGGGAGCCAAGCGCGGGTTCTG
This sequence comes from Hymenobacter daecheongensis DSM 21074, assembly GCF_900141805.1. Classification (GTDB taxonomy): domain Bacteria; phylum Bacteroidota; class Bacteroidia; order Cytophagales; family Hymenobacteraceae; genus Hymenobacter; species Hymenobacter daecheongensis. Next base: position 377,099 of record NZ_FQYN01000001.1, read on the forward strand.
AACCAGACTCGTCAGCGGATAACTCGTCAGAGGCTAATCTAAGCCCCTCCCTTTGGGGGAGGGGTTGGGGAGGGGTCACCCGCCTCGCCGGCCTCGAACCGTTCAACATCACCCCCGACTCCCTCTTTGTGAACGTGGGGGAGCGGTGCAACGTGACGGGCTCCCGCGCTTTTGCCCGCCTCATCCGGACCGGGGCCTACGAGGCGGCCCTGCAGGTGGCCCGCGACCAGGTGGAGGGCGGGGCTCAGGTGCTCGACGTGAACATGGACGAGGGCATGCTCGACTCGGAGCAGGCCATGACCACGTTTCTGCACCTGATTGCCTCCGAGCCCGACATTTCGCGGGTGCCGCTGATGATCGACTCCTCGAAATGGAGCGTGCTGGAGGCCGGCCTAAAGTGCGTGCAGGGCAAGAGCATCGTCAACTCGATTTCGCTGAAAGAAGGCGAGGATGCCTTCCGCCGCCACGCCCGCACCGTGCGCCAGTACGGCGCCGCCGTGGTGGTCATGGCCTTCGACGAAACCGGCCAGGCCGACACCTACGAGAAGAAAATTGCCGTCTGTAAGCGCAGCTACGATATCCTGGTGAACGAGGTCGGCTTCCCGGCCCAGGACATCATTTTCGACCCCAACATCCTCACCGTGGGCACCGGCCTGGAGGAGCACCGCACCTACGCCGTGGACTTCATCGAGGCGGTGCGCTGGATCAAGGCCAACCTGCCCGGCGCGCTGACTAGCGGGGGCATTTCCAATATCAGCTTCTCTTTCCGCGGCAACGACACCGTGCGCGAGGCCATCCACTCGGCGTTTCTCTACCACGCCATCCGCGCCGGGCTGGATATGGGCATCGTCAACCCCGGCCAGCTGGCCGTGTACGACGAGGTGCCGAAGGACCTGCTGGAGCTGGTGGAAGACGTACTGCTCAACCGCCGCCCCGATGCCACCGAGCGCCTCGTGGACTTCGCCGAAACCGTAAAAGACCAAAAATCCAACAACCAGCAGCTCACAACTAACAACCAGGAATGGCGCAGCCTGCCGGTAGCTGAGCGGCTCCAGCACGCGCTGGTGCGCGGCATCACCGAGTTTATTGATGAGGACACCGAGGAAGTGCGCCGGCAGGTGGGCCGGCCGCTGGAAGTGATTGAAGGGCCGCTGATGGCGGGCATGAACGTGGTCGGCGACCTGTTCGGGGCGGGCAAGATGTTTTTGCCCCAGGTAGTGAAGTCGGCGCGGGTGATGAAGAAGGCCGTGGCTTACCTGGAGCCCTTCCTGCTGGCCGACAAGCAGAGCAGCGACCGGCAGACGGCCGGCAAAATCCTGCTGGCCACCGTGAAAGGCGACGTACACGACATCGGCAAGAATATCGTGGGCGTGGTGCTGGCCTGCAACAACTTCGACATCGTGGACCTGGGCGTGATGGTGCCCCTGGAGCGGATTCTCGACGAGGCCCGGAAGCAACAGGTGGATGTTATCGGCCTCAGCGGCCTGATTACGCCCTCTTTGGACGAGATGGTGTACGTGGCCCAGGAAATGGAAAAGCGCGGTCTGCGCACCCCGCTGCTCGTCGGCGGCGCTACTACGTCGCGCCTGCACGCGGCCGTCAAAATCGCGCCCCACTATGCCGGCCCCGTGGTGCACGTGCACGATGCCTCCCGCTCGGTGGGCGTGGCCGCCAGCCTGCTCGGTTCCAGCGCTGCTACCTACGCCCACGCCGTGCGAGACGAGTACGCCACCCTCCGCCACGACTACGCCAGCCGCCAGCGCGACAAAAACTATCTGCCCATTGCAGCCGCCCGCGCCAACGGGTTTAAAGCCGACTGGACCGCCGCGCCCATTACCAAACCCACCTTCCTGGGCACTAAGGTCCTCGACAACTACCCGCTGGCCGAGTTGGCCGAGTACATCGACTGGACGCCCTTCTTCCACACCTGGGAGCTGAAGGGCCGCTACCCCCGCATCCTGGACGACGCAACCCTGGGCGAGGCCGCCACCAGGCTCTTCGCCGATGCGCAGGCGATGCTGCAAAAGGTCATTCGTGAAAACCTGCTCACCGCCCGCGCCGTGGTCGGCTTCTGGCCCGCCAACACCGTGGCCTACGACACCATCGAAGTGTACGCTGACGAGGAGCGTGACGAGCTGCTGGCCGAGTTCTTCACCCTGCGCCAGCAGGGCGAAAAGGGGCCCAGCGTGCATAACCTGGCTTTTTCTGACTTTCTGGCCCCGAAAGAATCCGGCCGCCCCGACTACATCGGTGGCTTCGCCGTGACGGCCGGGCTGGGCATCGAAAAGCTGATCGGGCAGTTTGAGGCCGACCACGACGACTACTCCAGCATCATGATCAAGGCCCTGGCCGACCGCTTGGCCGAGGCCTTTGCCGAGCGCCTGCACCAGCGCGTACGCGAGGAGTTCTGGGGCTACTCGGCCGGCGAAAAGCTGACCAAAGAGGAGCTGATCGAGGAGAAATACCGCGGCGTGCGGCCCGCCCCCGGCTACCCCGGCTGCCCCGACCACACCGAGAAAATTACCCTGTTTCAGCTTCTCGACGCCGATAACCAGACCGGCATTCGGCTCACCGAGAACCTGGCCATGTACCCCGCCTCCTCGGTCAGCGGCCTCTACTACGCCCACCCGGACGCGCGGTATTTCGGCCTGGGCAAGATTGGCAAGGACCAGGTGACAGATATTGCGGCGCGCAAGCAGATGCCGGTGGCGGAGCTGGAGCGGTGGCTGTCACCGAATCTGAATTATGAGGTGCCTCAGCCCGCGCCGGTGCCTCACCCCTAGCCCCTCTCCGGGGGAGAGGGGAACTATCCTTAGCACGAGCTAAATTCTAAAAATCATAATCTTATGACTCAGAAGCCAACTCCTAAAACGAAGCTAAAGCTAGAAAAACAGCTAGAAGCTAGTCCCCCCTCTCCCCCGGAGAGGGGACTAGGGGGTGAGGCACCGGAACCGCACCGTGAGCCCATAACCGCCCGCCTCACGGCCGACAAATCACTCTGGCACCGCCACCTAAAAGGCTTCAGCGCCGAAATGCGCCGCCAGCCTACCCCAGCCGAAAACCTGCTTTGGCAAGCCCTGCGCAACCGCCAGCTGGCCAACGTCAAATTCCGCCGCCAACACGCCATCAGCCACTTCATCGTCGATTTCATCAGTACCGACCATCACCTGATTATTGAGGTAGATGGCAGTGTGCATTTGGAAGCGAGCCAAACGGAATACGACGCCGGCCGCACGCATGAGCTGCAGGCTCTGGGCTACCGGGTGCTGCGCTTTACCAATGAGCAGGTTCTCCAGCATCTCCCCGCAGTCCTGCGCCAGATTCAGCAAGAATTTTCCCAAAGCATCTAACCGTTCACCCAAAACCGCCGGAAAAAGTCGTCAGGCTCCCCCTCTCCCCCGGAGAGGGGGCCGGGGGGTGAGGCAACAATATGAAAGTAACCGACCACCTAACCCGCGCCGCAGGCCGCACGCTCTTTTCCTTCGAGGTGCTGCCCCCCAAAAAGGGCGAAAACATCCACACGCTCTTTTCCCATATCGAGCCGCTGCTGGAATTCAAGCCGCCATTTATCGACGTGACCTACCACCGCGAGGAGTACGTGTACCGCCAGCACCCCAACGGCCTGCTCGAAAAAAAAACCGTGCGCCGCCGGCCCGGCACGGTGGGCATCTGCGCGGCCATCAAAAACCGCTTCGACGTGGATACCGTGCCCCACCTCATCTGCGGGGGCTTCTCGAAGGAGGAAACCGAAAACGCCCTCATCGACCTCAACTTCCTGGGTATCGACAACGTGCTGGCCCTGCGCGGCGACCCCATCAAATCCGAAGGCTACTTCAAGCCCGAGCCCGACGGCCATAGCTACGCCTGCGACCTGATCGGGCAGGTGGCCAACCTCAACAAGGGCGAGTATCTGGATGAGGGCCAGGACGACACCTGGGCCACCGACTTCTGCATCGGCACGGCCGGCTACCCCGAAAAGCACTTTGAGTCGCCGAACTACGCCGCCGACCTGCGCCACCTCAAGCACAAGGTAGACCGCGGGGCCGACTACATCGTGACCCAGATGTTCTTCGACAACGAGCAGTATTTCAGCTTTGAGCGGCGCTGTCGCGAAGCCGGCATCCTGGTGCCCATCATCCCTGGCTTGAAGCCCCTGACGACCAAAAGCCAGCTCACGATGCTGCCCCGTTCTTTCTATCTCAACCTGCCCGAAGAGCTGGCCGAAGCCGTGCGCCTGTGCCCCGATAACGAGGCTGCCCGCCAGATCGGCATCGAATGGTGCATCAATCAGAGCCGGGAGCTGATGGCCCACGGCGTGCCCTGCCTGCACTACTACAGCATGGGCAAGTCCGAGTCGATTCGGCGGGTGGCGGCGGCGCTGTTTTAGGCGGCGCGGTGCTACACCAGCGACTCCGGCAGCCAGACCGTGAACTCGCTGTATTGCCCTGGCACGGAGTTCACCGTGAGGGTGCCGCCGTGGCCCTTGGTCACGATGTCGTAGCTCAAAGACAAGCCCAGGCCGGTGCCTTCGCCGGGCGGCTTGGTGGTGAAAAAGGGGTGCATGATCTTGTCCAGAATCTCGGGGGCGATGCCCGTGCCGTTGTCGCGCACGCGCAGCAGCACGCCCTGGCCCGCCCGCTGCGTGCTCACGGCCACCACCGGCTTGTAGGTGCCGGCGGGCAGGCGCGCGGCCTGCTGGCGCACGGCATAAAAGGCGTTGTTGAACAGGTTCAGCAGCACCCGCCCAATGTCTTCGGGCACTACCAGCACCGGCCCCAGGTGCTGGTTGAAATCGGTGGTGAGGGCCACGTTGAAGCTCTTGTCTTTGGCGCGCAGGCCGTGGTAGCTCAGGCGTAAGTACTCGTCGGCCAGCGCGTTTAGGTTGGTGGGCTGGCGCTTGCCGGTGCTGGGCCGCGAGTGCTGCAGCATATCTTTCACGATGTTGCTGGCCCGGCTGGCGTGCTCGTTCACCTTGGTCTGGCTCTGGGTCAGATCATCGAGCAGCCGCGCTACCGCTTCCTTCTTTTTCTCCGGCAGCTGCTCCGGCCGTAGCTCGTCGCGCAGCTCCTGCACCAGCTCCACGCCCACCTCCGAGAAGTTGTCCACGAAGTTGAGCGGATTCTGAATCTCGTGGGCAATGCCAGCCGTGAGGGCCCCCAGCGAGGCCAGCTTTTCCTGCTGCACCAGCTGCACCTGCGTGGTCTGCAGGTGCTCCAGCGACTGCGCCAGCGACTCATTCTGCCGCGTCAGCAGCTCTTCCTGATGAAAATTCTCGGCCCGGAAATAATACACCACAAGAAACAGCGTCATGAAAAACAGCGACACGTTCACGTTGTAGAAATACACGCTGTCGGGCATGTATAAAAACGGCTCGACCACCGTCATGGCGTAGCGCACGGCGAAGTAGGCCCCCACATTCACCCCAAACAGCAGCGCTATTTTCCAGAAGCTGCGGAAGAACAGCATGGCCACAATGCTGTTGGAAATAAGGTAGTACTCCACGCCATCGTAGCGCCTAGCAACGGCAATGAACGAGCACAGCAGCGTGACGCTCAGGATGATGTAGTACGCCGCCGCGTCGTAGCGGCGGTAATGGTTGAGCAGCAGCGGGGGCAGGTTGAAGGCCACGCCAAAGAGGCAGATGCGGAACGTGAGCCAGTCGGGCGAATTCCAAAAGACCGCCACGTAGCCGGTGTAGATGGCAATGGTGATGCAGCAGATTCCGTTGAGCAGATGCACCCGCTTCGACTGCCAGACCGTGAGCGAGGGCTGCATCCCGATATTGATCAGGCGGTGCCAGACGCTCCGCACCGGCCGCCCCAGCGCCGCCCACCAGCCGGCCGAAGTACGTGCGTCGTGGGCAGGAGCGCGGGGCGATGTGAGCATAGCAAACGAAACGGACGAGCAGCCGCACCGGCCGCGGCCACACTTGAGTTTGGGAGCTGCCGGGCCGGGCCGAGGCCGGTGCGGCAGCCCGGATAAGTAAGTATAAGGAATTTTATTAGAAATAAATCTATACAGAATAACACTATATTTATAATACTTAGCCGGCCGTTAGGGGGTAGCCGCTTCCTCCGGCTGCCTGGCCGCCCGCCTCCGGCCGCTGGTCGCTGGCGGCACGCTGGCGCAATCTATCTGTACCACAAAGCTGGGTCGGCTGCTTGGGCCGGGCCGTTCCTGCCCCCGTGTCAGAAGCATTATGACTTGCTCCCGGTCACTGAAAGCGCTACTGTATCTGCTGCTGGCCTGTTTGGCCCCGTCGGCGGCGGCCGCCCGCCCCACCCCGGTGCCAACGCTCAGGCACATGCCCGCCACCGGCCTCGTGCTCGACCAGGGCTGGACTTACCGCCCCGGCGACGACCCGCGCTGGGCCCTCCCCGCCACTGCCACCGCCGCCGACGCCCGGCAGTGGCAGCCCATCAACCCTGGGCTGAGCCCGCGCCGGCTGCCGCAGGTGCCGCGGGCCGGCATTGGCTGGCTGCGCCTGCGCTTCCGAGTAGCGCCGGCCCTGCGCGGGCAGGCCCTCACGCTGGGCATTTTTCAGTACGCGGCTTCCGAAGTGTACTTCAATGGCCGCCTGCTGCGCCGCTACGGCACCCTCGGCCCCAACCCGCGCCAAGTGTTGCCCTACTGGCCCGACGGGCAGCCTATCGAGCTGCGTCTCGGCGAGGGGGCCGAGCAGGTGCTGGCCATCCGTTTGGCCCAATGGCCGCCCTTTTTCGTCTTCAGCGACTTTTTCGTGCCTTTCCTGCTGCAGGCCCGCCTTGATGGTGTGCCGCAGCTCATGCAGAACTTTCAGCACGAGGCCACCTACAAAACCGCCGATATGCTGCTGTTCGGGGCGTTTCTGCTCCTGAGTATGCTGCACTTGGCCTTCTACTTATACAATACCGCTCAGCGGGCCAACCTCTACTTTGCCTTCTACACGCTGGCCCAGGCCTGCAGCTTCTGCTGCACGGGCTTTCTGGATGAGGTGCGCCGCATGGATGTGCGCCTGGCCGTGGATATTTTGTCGTATGTGGCGCTGCAGACCGGCGGCATTCTTGCGGTGCGGGCGCTATATAGCCTGTTTGGCGTGCGCCGGGGCCTTATCTACTACGGGCTGTGGGCCGCCAATGGCATCAGCCTGCTGCTGCTCACGTTCAGCAACCGGCTGAGCTGGTATCCGACGGTGGGGTTTATGGTGCTCGTCACGGCCGAGCAGCTGCGCCTCACGCTGGGGGCCCTGCGTCAGACCAAGCGGGCCGCCGGCATCATAGCCGCCGGCTTCGGGCTGGCCCTGCTGCTGCTGCTCACGTTTGGCTACCTGGCTCGGTTTCAGCCGCAGGTGCTGGGCCGCGAGCTGCTTTCCATTCCGGTGCATACGCTGCTCACGTTTCCGGCTTTTCTGAGCCCGGTGCTGGCCATTTCGCTGTTTCTGGCCCGTCGCTTCGCCATCGATAGCCGGCTGCTGACCATCAAGCTGGCCCAGGTGCGGCGGCTTTCGGCCCAGACCAGCGCCCAGCAGCAGGAAAAGCAGGAGCTGCTGGCCCGGCAAAACGAAACGCTGGAGCAGCTGGTGCAGCAGCGCACGGCCGCCCTGCAGCTCTCGCTCACCAACCTCCAAAACGCCCAGCACCAGCTCATCCAGGCCGAGAAGATGGCCTCGCTGGGCGAGCTAACGGCCGGCATTGCCCACGAGATTCAGAACCCGCTCAACTTTGTCACCAACTTCGCCGACGTAGCCATGGAGCTGCTCAAGGAGCTGAAGGAAGGGCCGCTGCTGGCGCTGGCCGGCCAGGAAAAGCAGGGTGCCACCGCTCTGGTGGAGGAGCTGACCGAGGATCTGGACCGCATCACGTACCACGGCCGGCGCGCCGATGGCATCGTGAAGGGAATGTTGCAGCACTCGCGGGCTGGTCGGGGCGAGCGGCAGCCCACCGACCTGAACGCGCTGGCCGACGAATTTCTGCGCCTGGCCTACCACGGCCTGCGCGCCAAGCACCCCGATTTCAACGCCACCCTCACCACCCGATTCGACCAAGGCCTGGGCCGCATAACCGTGAGCGCCCAAGAGCTGGGCCGGGTGCTGCTGAATCTGTTCAACAATGCCTTTTATGCCGTGCAGCAGCGGCAGAAGCTGGCCCAGCCCGGCTACCGCCCCGAAGTGTGCGTGACCACCCAGCGCCAGCCCGATGGCCGGGTAGCCATTCGGGTGCGCGACAATGGCCTGGGCATTCCGGCCGCCGTGCGCCAGAAAATCTTTCAACCGTTCTTCACCACCAAGCCGCCCGGCGAAGGCACCGGCCTGGGCCTGTCCCTGAGCTACGACATCGTGACCAAGGGCCACGGTGGCACCCTCACAGTGGCCACGCAGGAGGGCGACTACACGGAGTTTACGGTGAGCCTGCCCACCGAAAACGAACAGTTTCAGGCCCTAACCTTTTCGGTATGAGCGCTGTAAAAATTCTGGTTGTTGATGACGAGGCCGATGTGCGCCTGCTGTTTGAGCAGCGCTTCCGGCGCGAAATCCGGGAGGGGCAGCTGGTGTTCAGCTACGCTTTTTCGGGCGAGGAGGCCCTGCGCTACCTCGGGCAGGAGCCGCACTACTCCCAAGTCGTGCTCATTCTCTCCGACATCAATATGCCGGGCATGAGCGGGCTGGAGCTGCTGCGCCAAATTAGGCAGGACCGCCCCAACCCGCCACCGCTAGTGATGATGATAACGGCCTACGGCGACCCACAAAGCCATGCCGCGGCCCGGCAGTTGGGGGCCAATGAGCTGTTGTCGAAGCCGCTGGATTTTGCGCTGCTGCGCCAAAAGCTGCTGCTAGCCCTGTAAGCCGCGGCCGGGCTGGGCCCCTAGTGCCGTTCCGGCGCTTGGGCGGCATCGCGCCGCCGGGGTTCTTCGTTGAGCCGAGTATCTGACTTTGGACTATCTGCCGCTATGCCCTCGCTCAACGACCTGTTTGCGCAGCTACGCGTTGCCACCATCCCGGCCGAGGTGGAGGCGCTGCAGCACGCCATCTGGCAGCACTGGCTGGAAACCGGCGACGCGGCCCTCGACAAGCAGCTGGAAACCGGCATGCGCACCCTGGCCGCCGGCGACTACACCCACGCCATTCACGAATTCACCCAACTCATCAGGGCCCGGCCCGACTTTGCCGAGGGCTGGAACAAGCGGGCCACGGCCCACTACCTGCGCGGCGAGTACCGCGCCTCCCTGCTCGATATAGCCGAAACCCTGCGCCGGGAGCCGCGCCATTTCGGGGCCCTGGCCGGCTGGGCCACTATCCTGCAGATGCTCGGCGACGAGCGCCGCGCCCTGCGCGTGCTGCAGCGCCTGGCCCGGCTGTGCCCGCACCTGCCGGGCCTGCAAACCCAGCTGCGCGACCTGAACGACCGCCTCGACGACCTTGGGCTGTGAGCCGGCGCAGGCGCTTGCGCCAATTGTGAAATAGTTGTAAATTTTCCGGACCGTTGGTTTAGTTACGACTAGCTAGTATCTTCGCATATACTTGTCTATCACGGCTTACCAGAGGAAATGGCATTTTGAATGTGTTTTGTCGGTATTTCCAATTAATTGTATTTAATCAATTTTTTATTTACCAGAAGCTGACACAATTAACGCAAGTAATTTCGCTGGCTTGAGTTTTTCCCTTTCTGATTTTCCCACTCCGCAAAATTCCCCGCACTATGAACAAACTCCTACCCCTTAGCCTGTTGGCCACCCTGCTGCCGCTCTGCTCCCTGGCCCAGCGCACCCGCACCACCGAGTATGAAAGCGGCATGGTGGAGAAAGGCGCCAAAATCGGCGTTTGGGAATACTACGCCCACACCCGCGACGGCCGCCAGGTCACCATTCAGAAATACGACCACACGGCCCGCAAGCTGCTCTTTTACCGGCCCATCGAAGACATTCCGTATGAGGTGGAGGTGCAGCCCGGCCAATGGACGCGCAGCCGCGTCGATCAGCCGCCGCTGTTCATTGGCGGCGACCCGGCCCTGGCGGCTTTCACCACCAAGCTGGTATACCCCAAAGCTGCCCAGGACCGCAACCTGCAGGGCCGCGTGGTAGTGGCTCTCACCATCGATACGCTGGGCCAGGCCTCGGGCCACAAGGTGCTGACGAGCGTGGGCGGCGGCTGCGACGAAGAAGCCCTGCGCGTGGCCCGCAAAATCCCGAACCAGTGGATTCCGGCCCGCAAGGGCGGCCGCGCGGTGCCCATCGTGTATGAGCTGCCCTTCACCTTTAAGCTGCAGGCTCCGGCCCTGGTTTCGCAGTAGGCAGGTGGGCGGCCGGCCACATCCTCGGGGGCTGAATTACGTACACGCGGGCTATGAAACGACCCAGCCTGTTTTTTGTACCGTCGGCGGCGCTGCTGGCCGCCTTCGCCCTGGTCAGCTGCGACACTACGCCCCGCGAGCGGCAGGAAATTGTGCGCCAGGAAGCCCGCAACCTCGATAGTCTGGTAGACCGGACCGCGTCCAAGCTAAAAACCGCCGGCCACCGCGCCGCCCGCTTCGACTCCGTTTCGCGAATGCGCAACCGTCAGCCGCTCGACAATGCCAGCCTGGCCACTTTCTCGGCCGAGCTGCTGGGTCCGTACGCGGCCATCGACCAGCTCACGCCCGACACCATTGAGCCGGCCTACAAGCAGTTTTTGCAGCAGGTGCGCCAGCGCCGCCGCACCTGGACCCAGCGCGACTGGGACTACGCCACGGCCATCTATAAGAGCCTGAATGAGCGCCTGCGCGTTATCCGGCTCGATGTGAAAGGCCGCGCCGAGCTGCACATCCGGGCGCTGCAAACCGAGTTTACGGCCCTGGAAACCAGCCGCGACGTGAAAGACCTCGGCGCGGCCGTAAAAGAATAGCCGTGCGCTTCGCTCCTCTCCAAGCCCCGTTTCACCCACGGGGCTTTTTGCGTCTGGTCGGGCTTTGCTGGCTGCTCCTGGCCGGCCCGGCCCACGCCCAGAGCCGCATCGAAAGTGCCGAAACCGTGCCGGCCACCAACCAGTGGCTGCAGCCCGGCGACCGGCTGCAGGTGCGGCTACAAGGCACGCCGGGCGGGCAGGCCACTTTCTTGGGCACGCACCCGCTCACGGAGCTGCCGCCGGCCCAGGCCGGCGGGCGGCGCGGCATCTACCAGGGCACCTACGTGGTGCGGCCCGGCGATACACTGCGCAACCGTGCCATCAGCTTCGCGCTGCTGCTACCCACCGACAGCACCCGCGCCACCGCCCGCAGCCGCTCGCGGGTGCGGTTTCTGAGCCCCGATGAGCCGCAGCTGGCCGTCACGAAGGGCCCGCTGGCCTACCTGAACTACGGGCTGGGCGAAGACCGGCTCGGCGGGGCCAAGCTGGGCTACCTCGATTCGCTTGTCACGCTGCACGTCACGGGTATGGTGGGCAGCCAGTACCGCGTGCGCCTAGCCGAAAACCAGACGGCCTGGGTGCCGCAGGAGGTGGTGCGCCTGCTGCCGCCCGGCGGCTTCGTGCCCACGTCCCTCACCGGCTCCTGGAGCGTGGCCGGCGACTCGCTCTACGACACTGTGCAGGTGCCGCTCACGGCCCGCCTACCCTACCGCTCCGAGCTGCTGACTGACCCCACTACGCTCGTTGTGGACATATTCGGGGCCACTTCCAACACCAACTGGATAACCCAGCGCGACGGCATCCGGGAGCTGGGCGACGTGCATTATCAGCAAGTGCAGCCTGATGTGTTCCGGCTCATTTTGCCGCTGCGCCACGCTCAGGCCTGGGGCTACAGCATTGGCTACCGGGGCAATACGTTGGTGATAAAAGTGAAGCGCCCGCCGGCCAACCTACGCCTGCGCGGCCTCACGGTGGCCCTCGATGCCGGGCACGGCGGCGAAAACGTGGGCGCCACCAGCGCCGCCGGCACTCAGGAAAAAGACCTCACGCTGGCCATTGCCCAGAAGCTGCGCCGCGAGCTGGAAAAAGCCGGGGCCCGCGTGCTGATGACCCGCGAAACCGACGCGACGGTAGACAACGGCTACCGCGTGCTGCTGCTGCGCCAGCTGCGCCCCGATCTGCTCATCAGCCTGCACGCCAACTCCTCGGCCAACCCGGCGGTGCAGGGCACCAGCACCTTCTACCGCTACGTGGCGTTTCGGCCGCTGGCGTGGGCGCTGTATGAGCAAATGCGCTCAACTGGCCTCAAGGGCTTCGGCAACGTGGGCAGCTTCAACTTCGGCCTGAACGGCCCCACCGAATACCCCAACGCGCTGGTAGAAACGGCATTTGTGTCGAATGCCGAGGACGAAAAGCGGCTGACGGACCCGCAGTTTCAACAGCAGCTGGCCGAGCGGCTGCGGGCCGGGCTGGAAGATTTTCTGAAGGCGACACGGGCTAAGGGGCCGCGCGGCTGGCTGCTGCACGAGCCCGCCCGCAACTAAAGCAGGCAGAGGAGATGACTGCTGCATGAGAAGAATTTTAAGTAACCGATCTATACCCCGTAAGCTTGCCGCTTGGAACTTGCCGGCTGGGACTCACCACCTAAACAGCCAACTACCTGCTTCCTGACAGGCACTTTTTTCAGCCCGACAAAAGCGCATTTCGTTCGTCGTCAAACGCACCGCAACTTATTATCTATCACCTGATTTATCACCTGCTTGCCAATATACCGACATGACCACCCAGCCGCCCGAAGACCGTATTGTGCTGCTCGAATCGTATGCCGACCCCATTGCGGCGCACCTAGCCAAAGGCCGCCTGGAGGCCGAGCAGATTCCGTGCTTTCTGACCAACGAAAACCTGGTCTCGCTCAATCGGCTCTACGGGCCGGCTTCGGGCGGCGTGCGCCTGCACGTGCGCCAGCAGGATGCCGCCGCCGCCGCCGAAATCCTACGCTACGAAACCGTGCCCATGCACGCCTCTCACGCCGACGACGCCCCGGCCGCCGATGTGCCGCACTGCCCCAACTGCGACTCCACCGACGTGGCGTTCGGGCCGGCCACGCGCAATACCTACAGCTGGCCTATGCTGCTGCTTTCTATGCTATTAGCCTATCCCCTGCGCGGCCACCGCTACCACTGCTTCCACTGCCGCCACGAGTTCAAGCGTGCGGAGGTGGTGAAGTGGTGAGATAGTGAAATGGTGAAATGGTGAGTTTGATGTTCTGGCGGCGCATCTGGCGCAAGCGGCGCATTTAGCGCAGATCGAACATCAAACTCACCATTTCACCATCTCACTATCTCACCATTCCCGAAAGCGGATGAGTGGGAAGGCGTCGCCGGCTTTGAATAGCTCCTGCTCGGGGGGCAGGCGCAGGAAACCGTCGCACTGAAGCAGAGAGGCTAGGTCGCCGGAGCCGCCGGCGGGCTGGGGGTGCGCTAGCAGATGGCCGTGGGGCGAAGCCTCCAGCCGCACGGGCAAAAAATGCGTCATGGGCGGCTTGAATGCGAAACTGGCGGCCAGCACCGCCATCAGCTGGGGCAGCACGGCCTGGGGCTGCTGGCACTGCCGCAGCCAGGGGCGCACGTATTGGTAGAAATTGACGAAAGTAGAAACCGGGTTGCCGGGTAGGGCAAACACCACCGCGCCGCCGGCCTGCTGCCCAAACCAGAAGGGCTTGCCCGGCCGCTGCTGCACCTCATGAAAAATCTGCGTTACGCCCACTTCCCGCAGAATTTCGGGCAGAAAATCGGCCTGCCCCTTGGATACGCCCCCGCTCAACACCAGCGCATCGAACCCGGCCAGCAGCGGCGGCAGGCCCTGGCGCAGGGTTTGCTGGTCGTCGTTGAAGTGAAAAATCTCGCCTTCGGCCCCGGCTTCCAGCAGCGCGGCCCGCAACATGTAGGCATTGGAGCGCCGAATCTGGTGGGGCAGCGGCGTCTGGGTCAGCTCCACCAGCTCGTCGCCGGTGCTCACCACGGCCACGCGCAGCGGGCGGGCTACCGGCACCACGGCCGCGCCCACGGTGGCGGCCACGGCTATTTCGGCGGGGCCCAGGCGCGTGCCGGCGGGCAGCAGCAGGTCGCCCTGCTGGCGGTCGGCGGCCTGGTGATGGATGTTGTGGCCGGCGGCCGGCGGCGGCACCTGCACGCGGGCAATGCGCTGGCCATTGGCTTCGTGAAACTCTAAGTCTTCGTAGCGCACCACCACATCGGTGCCGGGCGGCAGCATGGCACCGGTCATTATCTCAATGGCAGCCAGCGCATTGCGCAGCGGCTGGGGCGCAGTGCCGGCCAGCTGGGTGGCCTCGATGGGGAAATCGGTCTGGCCGGCGGCTATGGCCGCGAAACTCAGAGCAATGCCGTCCATTGCCACCCGGTTGAAGGGCGGAAAGTCGCGGTCGGCGTAGAGGGGCTGCTGCAGCACGCGGCCGGTAGCGGCCGTCAGCGCAATGGTTTCGGACGGCAGCGGGCGGGCGGTGGCCCGCACGAGGCGCGAGGCTTCTTCGACAGAAATCATGAGCAGCGGGGTTGGAAGCGCGGGAGAAGGACGGCGCAAAGTAAGTCCGAACGGTTGTAGAGACGCGATACTTCGCGTCTTGGCGTTGAACGACTGGAGCCGCGCCAGTAGGTATTTATAACAACATCAGCAACGATTGAGACGCGAAGGGTCGCGTCTCTACAACCGTTCAAAGCCCTTTGCAGGCGAAATCCCGGGGCTTTCTGCAACTTTTGCCCCGGCCCTGCGCTTTTCCGCTATACCCTTTCCCTATGTCCGACCTCGCTTCTACCTTCACCCACCTCAACGCCGCCGGCCAGCCCGCCATGGTCGATGTGGGCGCCAAAACCCCGACCCGCCGCATGGCCCGCGCCCGCAGCCGCGTGGTGCTGGGGGCCGAAATTCTGAAGCTGGTGCAGGCCGGCGACCTGCCCACGCGCAAAGGCCCGGTGTTTCAGACCGCCATTCTGGCCGGCATCATGGCCGCCAAAAAAACTGCCGACCTGATTCCGCTCTGCCACCCGCTGGGCCTCGACGACTGTCAGATTCAGATTGAGGTGCAGGAGCCCGACGCCATCCACATCATCTGCACCGCCACCGTAACCGGCAAAACCGGCGTGGAGATGGAGGCCCTCACCGGGGCCAGCGTGGCCGCCCTCACGGTATATGATATGTGCAAGGCGCTGTCGCACGATATCGTGATTCAGGAAACCCGCCTGCTGGACAAAACCGGCGGCAAAAACGACTTTCACCATGCCGACTAACGACGCCAGCCAACCCAGGCGCACCAAGCACGCCGCCCTCGTGCGCCCCGCCGTGGGCGAGTTCGGCCGCCACGAGCTGGCCATTCTGGGGGCTCCCTGCGGCAAAATCAAGGACTTGGTGACGCGCCTGTTGCCTCTGCTGACGCCCGCCCTGAGCATTGGCTACGTCGATGCCGACCACGCCGCCGGCGACGACGCCGCCGAAGGCGGCGCGGGCGGGGCCAGCTCCATCATGCTGGCCGGAGCCAGCGCTGAGCTAACCGATAAAATCACATTTCGCCGCCTCGACGAGCGCCGGGAGCTGGATGGCTTCGCCCAAAAAGAGCTGCTGGCCCACCAGAGCCTAGTGCTGGTGAATGGCAACCACTTTCGCGCCCAACAGCAGATCATCATTCTGGACCCGGCCAAGCCGCTGGACCGCAAGCTCGACCGTCTCACCGATGTGCAGCTGATTCTGCTACCCGAAGGCGTGCGGGAGATGCCCGCGTATCTGCTGGCGCATTTCGCCCAGAAAGGCCAGATTCCGGCCCTGCTCCTGTATGATACGGCGGCCATTGCGGCCTTCATTCGGCAGTGGTGGCAGCTGCACCAGCCGCCGTTGCGCGGCCTGGTGCTGGCCGGCGGCCAGAGCCAGCGCATGCAAACCGACAAGGGCCGCCTGCGCTACCACGGCCAGGAGCAGCGCGAATACGCCGCCAGCTTGCTGGCCAACGTCTGCACCGACGTGCACGTTTCCTGCCGCCCCGACCAGGTGGCCGACCTGCCCGCCGGCCTGCTCCCATTGCCCGACCGATTTCTGCACCTAGGCCCGCTGGGCGGCATCCTCAGCGCCCTGCAGACTGACCCCAACGCCGCCTGGCTGGTAGTGGCCTGCGACCTGCCCTTTCTCTCCGAAGCCACGCTACGCCACTTGGTGCAGCACCGCAACAGCGCGAAAGTCGCCACCGCCTTCCAAAGCCCTGAAAACGAGTTTCCCGAGCCGCTGATTACGATCTGGGAGCCGCGCAGCTACGGCGTGCTGCTGCGGTTTCTGGGCCTGGGCTACTCCTGCCCGCGCAAGGCGCTGATTAACTCTGATGTTGAACTGCTCGCTGCTCCTGACCCCAACGAGCTGCGCAATGTGAATACGCCAGAGGAGGCGGAAGTGGCGTGGCAGGAATTGGGTACTAAGGATTAGGGTTAGAGTTAGAGTTAGAATTAGCTCCCCTCCTTTTTTCAAGGAGGGGTTGGGGGTGGTTGCTAGAGCTAGAAAGTCGTTGAACGATTAGTTAGCTCTAAAAAGCTGTTCAACAATTTTATACCTCTAGTTGAACCACCCCCAACCCCTCCTTGAAAAAAGGAGGGGAGCTTAGCTGTAGCTCTAGCTTTTAGCTCGCTACGGGTGCGCGGCTACCCACACAGAACCGTCCTCATACTCCTCCTTTTTCCAGATAGGCACCACTTGCTTAATCGTATCAATAATGTACTGGCAGGCGGCGAAAGAGTCGGCGCGATGGGGCGTAGATACGGCTACTACCACGGCTACATCGCCGATTTCGAGGCGGCCTTTGCGGTGGATAATGGCCACCTGGCAGAGCATAGGCCACTTTTCGCGGGCCTGCTCGGCCACGCGGCGCATCTGGTGCACGGCCATAGCGTCGTAGGCTTCGTAGTCGAGGCGCACCACGCGGCGGCCGGTGCTCTGGTTGCGCACGGTGCCGATAAAGGTATTGACGGCGCCCGCGCCCTCATCCTGCACGGAAGCCAGCACGGCCGCCACATCGATGGGCTGGTCGGTAAGATGTATATTCATGAAAAGCAGTTTTTAACTCCTTGTCATCCTGAGCTTGCGAAAGACCTTATCACGCAAGAACGACACTTATAACAACGACTCGTTCTTGCGTGACAAGGTCCCTCGCAAGCTCAGGATGACAGGGGGCGCGTACGCTATCCGCCGCTGACGGGCGGAATGAGGGCTATTTCGTCGTTTTCCCGCAGGCAGTAGTCTTCGGGGGCGTACTCGCTGTTTACGGCCACGGCGAAGCTGGTCAGCGCATTCAGCGCCGGGTATTGGGCGCGTAGCTGGGCTATTAGGTCGGCCACCGACTGGCGCTCGGGCGCTTCCAGTTCCAGCTGGGAGCTACCCACGATTTCTTTGGCGATGCCAAAAAGAGCAATTTTCAGTTTCATTTGTTTATTCAGCCTCCGGAGGCGGTTATACGGGCTCCGGCCGGAACAGAAAGGCGAAGGTGCCGTTTTTTGTTCTGAACCCCTGGGGCCGCTGTTTCCGTTGAGGCACTAATCTATCTTTTACCACCCTATGTCTGCTGCTCCCTCCGTGCTGTTCGATAACCACGGCCGCCCGCTCGAATACGTGCGCCTGGCCGTGACGGACCGCTGCAATCTGCGCTGCTTCTACTGCATGCCCGAAGAAGGCATTCAGTACCTGCCCAAGCGCGAGCTGCTGACCTATGAGGAGATGGAGCGGGTGGTGGCACTACTGGCCGGGCTGGGCGTACGCAAGGTTCGCCTCACCGGCGGCGAGCCGTTCGTGCGCCGCGACCTGGTGCCCTTCATCGGCCGCCTCAGCCAGATTCCGGGCATCCAGGATATCAGTCTGACGACCAACGGCGTACTCACTGCGCCCCACATTCCGGAGCTGGTGCACCTGGGCGTGCGCACCGTCAATCTGAGCCTCGACACGCTGGATCGGGCCCGGTTCGCCGCCATCACGCGCCGCGACGAACTGCCGCGGGTGCTGGATACGTTTTATGCCCTGCTGGCCGCCGGTATTCGGGTCAAAATCAACGCCGTGGTGATGGACGGGCAGAATACCCAGGACCTGGTGCCCCTGGCCGAGCTGACCCGCGAGTTGCCGGTAGATGTGCGCTTCATCGAGGAAATGCCCTTCAACGGCGGCAGCCACGGCGCCATCCAGATTCCGTGGAGCCATGTGCGCATCCGCGAGCATCTGGAGCAGCATCTGGGGGCGCTCATGCCCATCGCGCAGCCTTACGGGGCCACGGCTTCCGAATACAGCATTGCGGGCCACCTGGGCACGGTGGGCATTATTGCGGCGTATTCGCGCACCTTCTGCGGCACCTGCAACCGCCTGCGCCTCACGGCCGAAGGCGGCCTCAAAACCTGCCTCTACGACCAGGGTGTGCTCGACGTGCGGGCCCTGCTGCGCGGCGGCTCCACGGACGCCGAGGTAACGGCCGCCCTGACCCACGCCTTCCGCAACCGGGCTGCCAACGGCTTCGAGGCCGAGCGCCAGCGGCCGGTGCACCAGCTCAGCTTCGAGTCGATGAGCACGATTGGGGGGTAAGGCAGCTTTTTTTTCGGCGGGGTTGGGTGATAGTTGCGCAGAATTCGGATTAACTTCCAGAAGCCTGCTTGTCCCAACATCCCTCCTGCTTTTGCTCTATGGAAATTACTGCCTCACTCCGGCACGCGCTACTCACTGACCGCGAGCAGACCCTGACGCGGATTTATCAGCGGGCGTTTCCGCTGGTGCGCCACTATGTTGTGCAGCACGGCGGCACGGCCCACGAGGCGAAGGATGTATTTCAGGATGCGGTGGTTGTCTTTTATGAAAAGGCCGTGCAGGAGAGCTTTGTGCTGTCGGCCTCGGTCAGCACCTATTTGCTGGGTGTATGCCGCAACCTGTGGCACCGCGAATTGACCCGCCGGGCCCGGCTGCCCCTCACCGACCTCACCGACGAGCATACCCAGCAGGTAGCTGATGCGGAACCCACCGCCGACACTCCGGACTCGCTGGCCGTGCTGACGTACGTGGAGCAGCTTGGGGAGCGGTGCAAAAGCGTACTGCTGGCCTTCTACTACTTCCAGCAGCCGCTGGAGCAGATTGCCAGCACCCACCACTACGCGAGTGTGCGCTCGGCCACGGTGCAGAAGTTTAAGTGCCTGGAGCGCCTGCGCAAATCGGTGCGGGCGGCGCTGTCGGAAGCCTTTGCCCACGCCTAGCCCCACCGCCATGCGCCCCGACCTGCACCGCCTGCACTGGATTGAGCACCACCTGCTGGGCCACCCAACGCCCGCCGAAGCCGCCGACTGGCGCACGCAGCAGCTAGTTGATGCGGAGCTGGCCGCCGACACCGAAATCCAGCGCCAACTCTACCAGGGCTTATACCAGGCCGGCCGCCAGCAGCTTCGCTGGGAGCTGGACCAGATTCACGCCCGGCTGCAGCACTCCGCCCGGCGGCGCGGCTGGCTGCAGGCCGCCACCGACGTGCTGCGCCGCACGCTCCGGCTGCTGCCGGGCAGGTAGCCGCTTTCCAACCTGCTTTTCTCATTGCTTCCCTGCTCTATTAGTGAGCAGGCTGAAATCCTCATGCCTTTTTTCAACTCTCTCCCTATGCTTACCTCCCGAGAATTCCGCAAGTTCGCCGTGCAGGGCCAGGGCCTGAACGGGCTGGCCGTCGATCAATACCTGCACCACGTAGAAGGCCGCGCCCGGCCCGATGTGACGGGCATGACCCGCTCCGTAATAGAGGAGCGCCCCACGCGCTTCGCCGAAATCGACGTATTCTCCCGCCTCATTATGGACCGCATCGTATTCCTAGGCATGGCCGTCGATGATCAGATCGGCAACATCATCACGGCCCAGCTGCTGTTTCTGGAGTCGGCCGATGCCAAGAAGGATATTCTGCTCTACATCAACTCGCCCGGTGGCTCAGTGTATGCCGGGCTCGGCATTTATGACACCATGCAGCACGTAGGGCCCGATGTGGCCACCATCTGCACGGGGCTGGCCGCTTCGATGGGCGCTTTTCTGCTCTGCGGTGGGGCCATCGGCAAACGCTCAGCCCTACCTCACGCCCGCGTCATGATTCATCAGCCGTCCGGCGGCGTGCAGGGCCCTTCAGCGGACATTGAAATAACGGCCCGCGAAGTGGTGAAGCTGCGCCAGGAGCTGTACCAGATCTACGCCGACCGCACCGGCAAAACCTACCAGCAGATCCACGACGACTCTGACCGGGACCACTGGATGCGGGCGGATGAAGCCAAAGAGTATGGGCTGATTGATGAGGTATTGGAGCAGAAACCAGTGTAACCCTACTTGCCCAGTCCCACCCAGCCGCGCCGCATGGCATAATACACTGCCGTGCCCACCACCAGCCCCACCAGATAGCCATACGGCAGCCCCGCGCACAGCAGGCCCACCAGCAGCGCCACCGTCAGGTCGGCTCGGGAAGAAGTAATATCGCGCAGCAGGGCGGCCAGCGTGAGAGCCTCAAACAGCAGCAGCACGCCCAGAATTGGGAGCGGGAAAATCTGGACTACTTCGGCGAAGCCCTGGCTGAAAAACAGCCCCAGCACCAGAAACAGCATTCCATACAGCACCACCGAGCCCCCGGTGCGGGCTCCGAAGGCATAGTGCCCCACCAGGCCGCCCGAGCCGTGGCACACCGGAAAGCCGCCGAAAAATGGGGCCACCAGATTCATGCAGGCGTAGGTGAGGCTGATCTGGCGCACGGTGATGTTGCGCTCCGGAAAGTGGTCGGCCAGTACTTGCTTGGTGGCCAGAATGGAGTTGCCGAGCGACAGCGGAATCTGGGGCAGCGCCAGCAGCACGGCCCCGGTCAGGATATCGGCCCGCTGCGGAATGTGGAAGCCGGGCAGGTGCAGGCCCACGGCTTTCTGGGCCGTGGCGAGGTCGAGCTTGAAGAGCAAGGCATACGCCACGCCCAGGGCAATGACGACGAGGGCGGCGGGCCAGCGGCGGTTGCCGAGCAGCACCACCGTAATCAGGAAGGCGGCGGCGGCCAGCGCGAAGCCGGGCAGGCCGTCGGCGGGCACGTATTCTTTCAGGGCCAGCGTGGCCAGCTGCAGCGCCAGCCCAAACTGAATGCCCCGAATGACGGGCTTCGGAATCAGGCGGGCCAGCGCATCAATGAGGCCGGTGGCGGCCAGCACCAGCATACTCAGCCCGATGGCCAGCCCGCCGCCGAAAATGACGCGCCCCGGAATCTTCTGGGCAATGACTAGGGCGGCAAACGCCTTGAGCGGCTGCACCGGCATGGGCATGCCATACCACACGCCCGAAAACACCTGCATAAGCCCAAACACCACCAGCACCCCGGCACTATCGAGGCCCGAGGCGGCGATGATGCCGATGAGCAGCGGCAGGTCGGTACCCAAGTCGCCGAATGCGCCGGCCAGCTCGTTGCGGTCGAAGCGGATGCGGGGGCGGGGGCGCAGGGAAACTGGGGGGGTGGCTACGGGCATGAGCAGATTAAAAAGCGAAAATAAGTGGAAGCTCGAAAGCGGTAGATATCATCTAAACTATTATTTGCAATAGTTATACTTTTAATGAACATAGCAATATTCAATTTTTTTGCTTTTATTCGTAATCAGAGACTGCAACCCACTTCTTCCTCTTCTCATGATACGCAATAAAGTGCTTCTGCTGCTGGCTCTGGTGGGCTGGCTCAGTACGACGGCCCAGGCCCAAACCCGCCGCCCGGCCGGCAGACCTGCCAAGGCCGCCAAAGCGGCTTCTCTGGATTCGCCGCAGTGGCGCACCGAACACTACATCGTAGACCGCGACTCAGCTTACGCCAACCCCCACGTGGCCTTGCGCAACCTAGTGGGCGGCAACCGCCGCTTCGTGGAGAACAAGAGTATTAGGCCGCGCCAGGACCAGGCCACCCTCACCAAGACCGAGAAAGGCCAGAAGCCGTTTGCCACCATCGTAGGCTGCTCTGACAGCCGGGTGCCCAATGAAATCATCTTCGATCAGGGCGTGGGCGACCTGTTCATCGTTCGTACGGCCGGACAGGTGATGGCAGCGGCATCATACGGCAGCATCGAGTTTGCCTCGTGGGCGCTGGGCGCGAAGCTGATTGTGGTGCTGGGCCACCAGAGCTGCGGGGCCGTAAGTGCCGCCATCAACCGCCCCGACGTGCCGGGTCACATCATCACGCTGGTGAACAGCATAAAGCCGGCGGCTGAAAAAACCAAAACCATGCCCGGCGACCGACTGGACAACACCATCCGCCAGAATGTTCTCGACCAGGTGAACGAGCTGCGCGACCTGGAGCCGGTGCTGGCCAAAAAGTACCGTGACGGCGAAATCCTGATTGTGGGTGCCGTGTATAACCTGGGCACGGGCAAAGTGGAGTTTTTGCCGGAAACGATGCAAAACCTGCCCGTGTCTCGCGCCTCGGCGGCTCCCACCAAACCAGCCACCAAGTAATGCGGCGTAGGTTTATGCCGGCGCGGCTGGCCCATTGGGCTGGCCGCGCGCTGATGGCGGCTGGGCTGCTGGCGGCGCTGCCGGCCGCGGCCCAAAACACGCGGCTGATTGACCGCAACACCATCGGTTGGCTCACCAATACCACTACGCTGCGCTTCGCCGAGCGCTGGAGCGGGCACCTGGAGTACCAGTTCCGCCGCGACGAGGGGCTGGCGCGCTGGCAGCAAAGTCTGCTGCGCACCGGCCTCAACTACCAGGTCAATGACAAGCTCACGGTGCGCCTCGGCTACGCCTGGATTGAGACGTTTCCGTACGGCGACTACCCTATTCAGGGCGCGGGTCGGCAGTTTGCCGAGCACCGGCTCTACCAGATGGCCACCCTCAACAACCCCATCGGCCGCGTGGAAGTCAGCCACCGCTTCATGCTGGAGCAGCGCTATTTCGGGCGCTACCTGAGCGCCGCCAGCACCCGCCCCGACGAGTGGGTGTACGTGAATCGGGCGCGCTACATGGCCCGCGTGCAGGTGCCGCTTTACGCGCCCAACCCGACGAACCGGGGGCCGTATGCCGCTGCCTACAACGAAATCTTCCTGGGTTTCGGGCGCAACGTGAACGAGAATGTGTTCGACCAGAACCGGCTGGCCTTGCTGCTGGGCTACCGGTTCGGGCCCAAGGTGCGGCTGGAGGGCGGCTTCTTTCAGCAGCGTCTGCAACTGCCCCGCGAGATAGAAGGGCGCAACGTGTTTCAGCGCAACAACGGTTTCATTGTCAATACCGTCGTGAACCTGGACCTGCGCAAGCCCGTCCCGGTGCCGGGGAGTTAGCCGCCCCAGGATGAAGCCGCCGCGCCTAGCCCGCCGAAAGCGGGTCGGGGGCGGCGGCTTCACTGTGTAGCCAGGCCAGCAGACCACCCTCCAGATTCAGCAGGTTGGTGAAGCCATACGTGGTTTGCAGCTGCTCTACGGCACGGGCGCTGCGGGCTCCCGAGCGGCAATACACCACCACCGGATGATGGCGCGGAATAGCCGCCGCGCCCTGCGTCAGGCTGCCCAGCGGCAGCAGCGTAGCGCCCGGCAAGTGGTGCTCGGCGTACTCGTCGGGCTCGCGCACATCCAGCAGAAACGGGGCCTGTTCCGAATCCAAGGCCTGCCGCAGAGCCGCCACCGAAATAGTGAGGCCATCGGGCTGGCACAGCTCGGCATAGTCGGCGGCAGGAGCGGTGTCGAGGTCGAGGCGGGCCCGCGCGGCATGGCGCGGAAACCGCAGAATGCGCGTCTGAAAAGACAGCGCATCGAACACCCAGAGCCGGCCGCTGAGCACCTCGCCCAGGCCCAGAATTACTTTGAGCACCTCAGTGGCCTGGGCGCAGCCGATGAGGCCGGGCAGCACGCCCAGCACGCCGGTAGCGTCGCAGCTGGGAGCCTCGGTGGCGGATGGCGGCGTGGGGAACAGGCAGCGGTAGCTGGGGCCACCCGCGTAGTTGAACACCGAAACCTGGCCCTCAAACTTATAGATGGCCCCCGAAACCAGCGGCCGGCCGGTGCTCACGCAGGCATCGTTGAGCAGGTAGCGGGTCGGGAAATTGTCGGAGCCATCTACCACCACATCGTAGCGCGAAACCAGCTCGCGCACGGCGGCGTGGCCGATGCGGTGCGGGTGCAGCTGGCAGTGCACCAGCGGGTTGAGACGCTGCACGGCGCGGCCGGCGGCTTCCGCTTTGTTGTGGCCCAGGTCGGCGGGACCGTACAGAATCTGGCGCTGCAGGTTGCTGATTTCCACCTGGTCGCCATCGGCAATGCCCAGCGTGCCCACGCCGGCGGCGGCCAGGTACTGCAGCACCGGGCAGCCCAGCCCGCCCGCGCCCACCACCAGCACGCGGGCCGCTTTCAGCTTTTCCTGGCCGGCTTCGCCAATTTCGGGCAACTGCAAATGGCGGCGGTAGCGCTGGCGTTCTTCGGTGGTAAGCATTTTTTCAATTAAAAATTGAGAATTAAAAATTAAGAATTGGCTAGGAGTGGCTGCCGACTCAGGGTTAAACTTACTGCTAGGATTGAAAGTTAAAACAAGGCGCGGTTCCGGACCGACAGCTTGCCCCGCGGAGCTTCGGCCGCGCGTATGGCCGCGCCGTATGCCCACCATGCCAGCAACCCACATCCTGGCTACTGCTGAATTTGTAATTCTTAATTATCAATTCTTAATTGAATCCCTTCCTGCCTCCTACCAGCTACGAATATGCCGCCGTGCAGAAGGTGGCGGGCGCGGAAATGCGCGAGGCCGCCGATGTGCTGGCGGTGGAGGAGCCGCTGGAAATCCGGCTGGGCTACGGGCCGGCCGGGCAGCGGGAGCAGCGGCCGCTGTCCGTCACTATGCGCACGCCTGGCCACGACTTCGAGCTGACGGCCGGCTTTCTGCTCACCGAAGGCCTCATCCGCAGCCGCGCCGACCTGACCGGCATTCTGTACTGCCCCGACGTGCAGAAGGAAGAGGAGCGCGAAAACGTGGTGCGGGCCGAGCTGGCCGCGGGCCTGCCCCTGGATTTGCCGCGCCTGGAGCGCAATTTCTATACCAGCAGCAGCTGCGGGGTGTGCGGCAAAACCAGCATCGATGCGGTGCACGCCGCCGCCTGCCCGGTGCTGCCCACCGACGGACCACATGTGCCGGCCGCCCTGATTCATGAGTTGCCGGAGCGGCAGCGGGCGGCGCAGGCGCTGTTTGAGCAAACCGGCGGCCTGCACGCGGCGGCCCTGTTTTCGCCCACCGGCGAGCTGCTGCTGCTGCGCGAAGACGTGGGCCGCCACAATGCCCTGGACAAGGTAATCGGGGCGGCGCTGCTGGCCGGGGAGCTGCCGCTGCACCGGCATATTTTGCTGGTGAGCGGGCGGGCTTCTTTCGAGCTGGTGCAGAAAGCGGCCGTGGCGGGCATCCCGATTATGGCCGCCGTGGGGGCCCCCAGCAGTCTGGCCGTGCAGGCCGCCACCAATTTCGGCATGACGCTGCTGGGCTTCGTGCGCCAGCAGCGCTACAACATCTACTGCGGCGGGTGGCGGATTTTGGGAAATGTTGAATTGTGAAGGTTGAATTTTTAATGGCGAAGGCTGAGCCACTTCTTGCTGTCGTTATGCGTAATCTTCAATTCATAATTCAACCTTCACCAATCAACATCTATAATTCCCCCGATGAAGCTGCGCTTTGAAGTCAACTCGCTGCGGCTGCGGCTTTCCGAGGCGGAGGTGCGGCAGTTTGCCGAAACCGGCCGGGTGGCGGTGGTGGTTTCGCTGGGGCCGACGGCCGCCGAAAGCCTCACCTACGCGCTGGAGCGGGTTGAAGCGGGCGAGCTGCGGGTGAGCGGCGGGGCGGGCACCATTACCGTAAAAGTACCCGCCGCGCTGGCCAACCACTGGACCACTACCGACGAAAACGGCCTGACCGCCACGCTTATGGTAGCCGAAAACCAGCCGCTGCGTATTCTGGTTGAAAAGGACCTCGACTGTCGGCACTGAGCCCGCCCGCGCCGGCTGCGTCTGCTGTTTCGAATTCTCTTTACCCACGCTCTTACCGATCAATATTATGGAAGATTCCCCCGTCACCGATCCGAGCAAAGCCGGTAAGCAGCACGAGCAGGCCGCCAGCCAGGCCCCCCAAAGCGGCGAGCGGCCCGACCAGGGCACCGCCCCCGTGGCCGACTACGAGATTCCCAACGCCGACAAGTCCACCAAATCCAGTCACGAAGCCAGCGCCGACGTGCCCAAACACCACATTCCCGCCCCCGAAACGGCCAACGCCAAGTTCCTGCACCCCATCCTGGCTCAGCCCCCGGAGGCCCTGACCGGTTTGCGGCTGGAAGAGCGGGCCAAAGTGGCCGCCGGGGTCACGGCGGTGCTCAAATCGATGCAGTTCAGCTGGGGCGAGGGCGGCGTGGGGCGCGGCTCGAAGGCGCTGCTGAGCATGAACCAGACCGACGGCTTCGACTGCTCCAGCTGCGCCTGGCCCGACCCCGACCATCACCGCTCGGTGGCCGAGTTCTGCGAAAACGGCGCGAAAGCCGCTGCCTCCGATGCCGATGACCGCGCCGCCGGCCCCGAGTTCTTTGCCCGCCACAGTCTGGCCGAGCTTTCGCGCATGACCGACCGCGACCAGAACAACGCCGGCCGCCTCACGCACCCCATGGTGAAGCGCCCCGGCGACAACCACTACTCCCCCATCGCGTGGCCCGAGGCCTTCGACATCATTGCCCGGGAGCTGAACGCCCTCAAGTCGCCCGATGAGGCGGCGTTTTATACCTCGGGCAAGGTGCCCAACGAGCCGGCGTTTCTGTTCCAGCTGTTTGTGCGCCAGTTTGGCACCAACAACCTGCCCGACTGCTCCAATATGTGCCACGAGAGCAGCGGCTCGGCCCTCAGCCCCACGCTGGGCCTGGGCAAAGGCTCGGTCACGCTCAACGACATCCACGAGGCCGAAGTCATCCTCATTATCGGTCAGAACCCCGGCACCAACCACCCGCGCATGCTCACGGCGCTGCAGAAGGCCAAGCGCAACGGGGCTAAGATCATCAGCATCAACCCGCTGATTGAAGCCGGGCTGGTGGCCTTCAAAAACCCCCAGGATTTCATGAACCCGCTGCGGGCTTTGGGCGCGCTGATGGGCGACGGCACGCCGATAACGGACCTTTACCTGCAGGTGCGCGTAGATGGCGACATGGCCCTGCTGCGCGGCATTATGAAGCATTTGTTTGAGGCCGAGGACCGCAACCCCGGCCAGGTAGTAGACCGCGCTTTCGTGGACAAGTTCACCACGGGCTTCGCCGAGTTTGAGCAGAACATTCGGGCTACCAGCTGGAAAGATATTGAGGAAGCCAGCGGCATTTCGCGGGCGCAGCTGCTGGAAGCGGCCAACATTATGGCCAACAAGCAGAAGATCATCACCTGCTGGGCGATGGGCGTTACGCAGCAGCGCAACGGTGTGCAGACCATCCAGGAAATCGTGAACCTGCAGTTGATGAAGGGGGCCATTGGTAAGCCGGGGGCCGGCACCTGCCCCGTGCGCGGCCACTCCAACGTGCAGGGCGACCGGACGATGGGCATCTGGGAGCGGGTGCATTCGGGCTTTCTGGATGCGCTGGAAAAGGAATTCAGCTTCAAAGCCCCCCGCGAAGACGGCCTCGACGTGGTGGAAACCATCAAGGGCATGCACGATGGCCGCATCAAGGTGTACTTTGGCCTGGGTGGCAACCTGCTGGCCGCTGGCCCCGATACGGAGCTGATTGCCGAAGGCATGCGCCGGCAGAACCTGACGGTATATGTGGGCACTAAGCTCAACCGCGGCCACCTCACCACGGGCAAAACCAGCCTGCTGCTCCCCTGCTTCACCCACGCCGACATCGACATGCAGCGCTCAGGCCAGCAGCTGACTTCGTGCGAAAACTCGATGGGCGTGGTGAGCCAGAACAAGGGCGTGCTGGTGCCACTGGCGGGCGAGATGATGAGCGAAGTAGCCATCATCAGCGGTATGGCCATTGCCACGCTCGGCGCGAAAACTAACATCGCCGACTGGGTAGCCATGACGGAGGATTACGACGTGATTCGGGACCATATCAGCCGCGTGATTCCGGGCTTCGAGGACTTCAACCAGAAGCTGCGCCGGCCCGGCGGCTTCTACCTGCCCAACGGCCCACGCGAACGGAAATTCACTACCCAAAACGGCAAGGCCAACTTCACTACCACCCAGCTGCACAAGCACACGCTGCTGCCCGACCAGCTGGTGCTGATGACCGTGCGCAGCCACGACCAGTTCAACACCACCATCTACGAGTACAACGACCGCTACCGCGGCATTCACGGCGAGCGGCGCGTGCTGTTTATGAACGTGCAGGACATGGCCACCCGCGGCATCAAGCCCCAGGGCCTGATTGACATCACCAGCCACTTCGAGGGCGAAGAGCGCACGGTGGAGAAGTTCGTGGCCGTGCCCTACGATATTCCCAAAGGCAACGTGGCCGCGTATTTCCCGGAGGCCAACCCGCTGGTGCCCATTGCCAGCGTGGCCAAAGTGAGCAACACGCCCACTTCCAAATACGTGGTGGTGACGGTGGTACCCACCAAAACCGCCAACGCCACCCAGGAAGAGCTGGAGGCGCGGGTGAAAGCCCGGGAATTGGCGTAAGCCAAGCCTTGTCATTGCGAGGGCAAAGGACGAAGCAATCCGTCCTGGACAATGAACCAAGCCTTGATTATTACAGAAAGCCCTAACGTAATGCATACGTTAGGGCTTTCTGCTGGAAAGGAGTTGGGCACATTTCAGAGGACGGATTGCTTCGTCGTACCTCCTCGCAAGGACAGGTGTTTTTCTCTTCGTAATCTTACGCCCCGCAACTTCCCCATCATGTCCACCGAGCCCGAAATATCCATCTTCACCCACCACTTCGGCCGCCCCGCGCCTGCCGTACCGCCCGGCGACTTCTTCGCCGACAAGTTTGATAAGAGCCTGTGGCGGATGATGTATGATGAGGTGGGTGCGGGCTGGTATCGCAACGGGTTTCTGTATCTGTTCGGGGCCGACTTACCGTTGCTGAACCCGGCCCTGGCCGCCTGGGCGGGCCTGCTGGAGCCCGAAGTAGAGCGCACCGTTATTGGCCGCAATGCCTACGGGATGCTGCTGGTAGCCGAGCAAACCACCGACGAAGGCACCGACGCGCCCATCGGCCTGCTCGACCCCGCCACGGGCGTATATGCCAAGCAGGAAGGCCTCGACTTCGCCAGCCTGCTCAGCGACTGGCTGCCCGAAGACCGCCTGCCCGGCTTCCTGGACCAAGCGGCGTATGATGCCTTTGTGAGCGGCGGCGGGCAGCTGGCGGCCCATGAAGTGCTGACCGCGCAGGCGGCCGGGCCAGGCCCCGAAGACGTGCTGGCCTACCACATGCGCATGGCCCAGGCACATCAGAAATAAGTAGTCACCACGTCCGTCAGATAGCCCCAGCGGGGTGACACCAGTCGTTCAACGATGGGGTCGCCCCGCTGGGGCTTTGTTTGTTTCATCAAAGAGCAGGTTTCCACCGATATGCCGCCCCGCTGGGGCTGGTTGAAAAGGCCACTACTTTGCTCGCTAGAACGGATAGCCGATGGCAATATTAAACACCGGCGTACGGCTGCGGGCGCTGCCGTCGGCGTTGGTGGTGCGGCCGTCGGGGAAGCGCATGGGCACGGCGGCGTCGAAGCGGATGACGAAGAACTGCACATCGATGCGGATGCCGGCGCCGGCCCCCACGGCCATTTGGTTGAGGAAGGTGCCGGGGTTGAACTTGCCGCCGAGGCGCTTGGGGTCTTCGTTCACGAGCCAGATATTGCCCGCATCCACGAACAAAGCCCCTTTCA
Organism: Hymenobacter daecheongensis DSM 21074; assembly: GCF_900141805.1. GTDB lineage: Bacteria > Bacteroidota > Bacteroidia > Cytophagales > Hymenobacteraceae > Hymenobacter > Hymenobacter daecheongensis. The sequence goes on from NZ_FQYN01000001.1 coordinate 406,826, forward strand.
CGTACGGGAACAGGTCCTGGCGGTATTCGGCGTTGGCTTCCAGACGCAGGTCGCCCACCTGGTCGTAGAAATTGGTGGCTTCCTGGCGGGCGGTGGTGGGCGTGTAGGTGCCGGGGCCGATGCCGCGGGCCCGGAACGCCCGCACGCTGTTGGGGCCGCCAATGCCGTACTGCTTCAGGTAGGGCAGCACGTTGGAGTTCAGATACGGCAAGCCGGCCCCGATGAGCAGGCGCGTGGCCAGCTTGTTGCCGCTGCTGGGGTTGGCACTGGTGCGGAAGTAGTTGCGCAGCTCCAGATCGACTTTAGTGTACTGCGAAAACTGCTGATTAAGTACTGTGTAGGCCTGGGTCTTGTCCTCGTTGGTCACCTTGGGCTGGCCGGTGAGGCTGTTGAGCAGGTAGGCTACATTGCCCGAAACCTCCACGCCCCCACTGAAATAGAGCTGGTTGCGGCGCTGCTCCAGGGCCTGCTGGTTGTAGGTGTAGCGGTAGCTGCTGCCCAGAATAAACTGCTGGCGGAAGCTGTTGGCCAGGAAGGCATTGCTGTCGAGCAGGGCCTGAAACCGGTCGGAAACGGTGCCCAGGCGGATGTACTGCAGATCGACGGGGCGCAGCTCCTGCTCGTTGGTCACCTTGGTTTTCCAGGTGTAGCCGTAGCTCAGGTTGAATACATCTTCCTGAAAAGCCTCCAGCCGCTGCACGTATTTATAGCCCACCCCGAAGGTGGTGCGGGGCTGGAAGTCGGAGTTGCGCAGCCGGATATCGAGGGGCGGCGTGATGAGGCGGGGCACCACCAGTTGGGCATCGGCCCCCAGCTCATACGAGGTCAGGCCAATGGTATTGGCGTTGGCTTTGGTCTGATTCTCAAACGAGCCCGTCACGTTCACCAGCAGCTGCTCGGCCCCGCGCAGGGCCGAGCGGTTGCGGAACTGCACCCGGAAGCCCGGCCCCACAAAGCCGTTGGACTTGCTAACCAGCAGCACTTCGGCCCGCAGGCTCTTCTTGGGCACCTGCGTCATGCGCACGGTGCTGGCCAGGTGGCCGAAGCCGGCCGAGTCGGGCTGGGTGCGGTCGGGGCGGAAGCGGATATCCACGAACTTGAACGTGCCCAGACTCATCAGACGGCTCAGGGTCTGGTCGGAGCGGCGGCGGCGGTACACGCTGTCGGGGTAGAGAAAGGTGGCGTTGGTGATGGCCCGGGCCCGGAACACCTTCTCATCGGGATAGTAGCGGTAGCCGCGGTACATAATAGGCCGCTCGTTCAGCGTCGTATCCGACAAAGAATAGCCCGTGTTTAGGGTGATGCGACTGAGCACGTAGGGCTTGGCCGCCCGGCGCGGAATCGAGCTTTTCACCCGCAAATACACATTGGCCTGGTTGTCGAGAGTGCTATCGACCTCGAAGAGCAGGTAGTCGGGCGAGAAGTAGTAGTAGCCCTGGTTCTTCAGCTCCCCATCGATGCGGGTGCGCTCATTCACGAAGGTTTGCAGGTTGTAGGGCTCGCCCACTTTGAGCAGCGAGCCTGGCAGCGTGGCCCGGATGGCCTGCGTCAGCAGCGTGTCGCCCTCGGGGAAATGGATTTCCTTGATCAGGTAGGGCTTGCCTACTTTCGCGGTGTAGTCGATAGTGGCGGCGCGGCCCTTCACCTGCACGCGGCTGCCTACACTGGGCCCGAAGTAGCCGCGGTTGTTGAGGCGGTTCACCATCAGCTTCTTCACCTTCTGGGTATCGACCTGGCTGAGCAGCACGGGTTTTTCGCCGTACTTATCGGCCAGCCAGTGGCCTAGCCCGCGGGTTTTGCCTTTACCCAGATTCCAGAAATACAGCTTGGGCCGCTGCCCCAGAAACGACGTGTTGGGCTTGGGCGTGATTACGCTTTCCAGCTCCGTAGTCAGGGCCGCCTCGTCCGGCACCGGATGCGCCGACTGCACTTTCACCGTGCTGCCGGTATAGAGCTTCGCGCCTTCGGGAATGAATTTCGTGCCCGAGCAGCCTGCCACCAGCAGCCCGACCAGGATGGTCAGCGCCCGCGTAACCCCTCCCCCGGCCCCTCCCCAAAAGGGAGGGGTGCCAGACGTAACCCCTGCCCCAACCCCTCCCCAAAAGGGAGGGGAGCCGGACGTGGGCTTTGAAATGGATAAGCCTGACGCAAGCTCCGTCAGGCTCCCCTCCCTTTTGGGGAGGGGCCGGGGGAGGGGTTGCGCGGCAGCGAAGAAGGGCAAGAGCATAATGCTGACTGGATAACGAAGGAAAAATCTAGCGGCTGGTGGCGGGCCGGGGGGCGCGGGCCGAGTCGCGGCGGGCTACGGGCGGGGCGGCTACCTGGGTCGAGTCGCGCTCGGCTTTGCGTTCCTGGCGGCGGCGGCGCTGTTCCAGCTTCACCTCCTGCTTCACCTCTTTGTCGATGCCTTTGAACAGCTCAGCCAGGGTGCGGTAGTCGCGCTGGAAGATGAGCGAGGCCCCGGTGCGCACAAACTGGCCGTCGATGTCGCCGTAGGCATTGTTGCGGAAGGCCCGCAGGCGAATACGGCCGTTGGCCAGCACGTTGTACTCAATGCTCACGTCGCCGGCGAAGGCACTCAGGCCGCCCTCGTTCTGGCCCTGCGAGGTCTGGTTGCCGCCGCCCAGCGGCACGTCGGTGCCCAGACGCACGGTCAGGCGGTTGTTGAACAGCTGGCGGCGCACGGCCACGTTCAGGTCGGTGCGGGTCTGCTCGCCGCCGGAGGAGTAGTCGGCGTAGGAGTTCACGCCCAGCTCCACGCCCAGGTTAGAAAGGTAGGAGCCGGTGAGGTTGTTGAGCTGCTGGGTGAGCACCTGGCTGGCCGAGCCGCGCAATTGGTTGGCCACGAAGTTGCCGCTGCTGCTCTGGAAGGGGTCCTGGGCCAGGAAGCGGTTCAGCACGATCAGCGAGAACACCTGCTTGTTCAGCTCCGTCACCTCGCCGGGCTGGCGCAGCTGGGCCAGCCGCGCCTCAATGGGGCCGCGCAACTCGCTGCGGGCCTCCTCGGGCAGCTTGATATCGAAGCCAATAACGGGCTTGAGCAGCTCGCCAGTCACGTTCAGAAATACCTGAAACGGCAGCTGGTTGCGGCCCACCGCCTTCAGCGTTTCCTCTTCCAGGCCCTGGGCCGCCAGCAGCTCGGCCGGCGGCGCCTTCACGTTATAAATGGCCGCTACGTTGAGCTGGGCATTGTACGGGTCGCCGCTCCACAGAATGTAGCTGCCCGGGGCAATATCGAATTCACGCGAGGCCAGCCCGTAGAGCGACATGGCATACTTGCCCTGCGTCACCTCCAGACGGCCGTTGAGCGTGATGTTGCCGGTGGGGTCGATAACGGTGTTGAGCGTGCCCGAGGCCCGCACCTTGAGGTTGTCGCCCGAAACCGGGTCGATGATGAGGGTGAAGGGCGCGTTGTCGTTCACCGTCACCACGGCCCGGATGTCGTAGCCTGGCGCAGCCTCGGCCGAGTCGATTTTCACGGTGCGGGCCAGCATACTGTCCAGCGGCGCACTCTTGTCCACGAACTTCACGATGCCTTCGCGCTCTACCAGGCCGGCCTCGTCGTTGGGCACGGCCACTTTCAGGTCCGAGCCCTCGGCCACTTCAGCGGTGGTGCGCACCACGGGCAGCGTGAGCGTGCCGGTAATGCGCGAGTCGGAATCGACAACCAGCTTGCCCCAGAACAGCGGGTTATCCTGCTGGTTGCTCTGCACGGCCAGGAACTTGTCGGTGGTGGCTTCCAGGTCGAAGCGGAAATCATCGACGTAATTTTTGGTGCGAATCAGCCCGTTCACCACGGCCTTGTTGCCCACCGAGTCCAGCACCGTGAAATCATCGAACGCCAGGCCCTGCTCATTGAAGGTAATGGGCTGACTAACCAGCCGGTATGGCGCGCCGAGCTGGGTGAGCGTGAAGCCGGCATCGGGCGTGGTCGTGACCACACCGCGCACCTGGGGCCGGGCCACGGTGCCCGTCACGGCCAGGTTGCCGCTGATGCCGCCGAGCATTTCGCGCAGCTGCCCGGCCGAGAAAGGCTCGATGGTTTTCAGGTCGAACTTGTTCACCGTCACGGCAAACTGGATGGGGCTGGGCGGCGTGGCCAGGTAGTAGCCCACGGCCCGCACGTCGGTGCCGGTGGCGTTGGTCAGGCGGGCATCCACGTTGTAGCGGTTCGGCACCGGGTTGGTGGCTTTCAGGCTGATGTCGCCGATGGCCGACTTATTATAAGCAAAGCTGGTCAGCGTCAGGTCGGCCGTGAAAGCCTGCTTCGGCTTGCCGATGCTGTAAGCCACGGCCTGCCCGTTGAGCGTGCCCGCCACCAGCGAGTCAGCCATGCCCGCCGACTTGGCCAGGGCGTTGATATCGAAGTTGGAGATGGTAGCCTGCAACGGATACTGCGCCCCCGGCAGCGTCTGGAGCGCCAGCGCCTGGCTGCCCTGGCTCAGCCGCACATTCTGAGCAAATATGGCCCCGGTAGCCGTGGTGTAGCGCAGCTCGTTGCCGGGCGCCACGGTCCACTTTTGGTTGTCCAGCACCAGATCCGGCCCGAAGCTGAAGGCATACGACTTGCCTTGGTTCAGCACCTGCAGCACCCCGGCCAGATTCAGCTTCTGCACGCTGTCCGACTCGGCAATGCGCAGGTTCGTCCCGATCTTATTGTTGGCAATGCTGCCCGTCAGGCTCGGGTTCGGCAGGCGCAGGGTAGTGTCCTGCCGGGCTTGGCGCAGGCGCAGCGCGTAGTCTAGCTTCTGCGGGTCCGATTTCACGCTCAGCCGCAGCGAGTCCAGCGTGTAGGCCTCGTACTTTATCAGCGGAATGCGGCTGTCTACGGTCAGGTTGGCGGCGCGGCTGTCGTAGCTGCCCGTCAGCTTGAAAGGCGAAATCTGCTTGAGGCCCGGCACCAGCTGGGTAGCAATTTTCGGGTTTTTCAGGTTCGTTTCGAACGTAAACTGCCGATACGCGGCCGAGGGCTGGTACCGCACGCCGGGCAGGTCGAAATACCGGTCGATGTGGCGCTGCAGTTCCAGGGCAATATCGCCCAGGCGGGTGTTGCCGCGCAGCTTGGCATCCAGCACGTTGGAGGCAAAATCCACCTCCGTGCGACCCGGCCGTTGCACGATGCGTCCGGTCACCGAGTCCAGCGCAAACGGCTGATTGTTCTTCACAATCACGATGCGGCGACCGGCAAACGTGCCGTTCAGCGAGTTCAGGTCCGAGCCGCTGATGTTGGCCCGCAAGTCGCCCTGAATGCGCAGGTCGCCGCCGGTGTAGAAGCCCAGCGCCGTGAGATTGGCCCCGCGCAGGTTCAGGCGGTCCACGGTGTAGGTCGGGTTCTTGGCGTCGCGCAGGTTCACCGTTGCCAGCAGGTCTAGGTTCAGGTTTGGATCCGATTTGCTCCGGGCATCCACCTTATACAGCTGCCGGTCGATGCCCACGTTGGCCACAATGCCGCGGTAGTTGTACCCGTTGTAGCGGGCGCTCTGTACGTTGGCCACCAATCGGCCGCGCATGGCTTCCGGGGCCAGCCCGCGGGCCTGCAGCCGGCCGGTAGCCGTGATTTTGCCGATGGTCGGGTCGCGCAGGAACTTGCCCACGTCGAGGCCCCGGGTGCTGAAGGTGGCCGTAATCGGCTCCTGCCCCTTCGGCCCCGCGCCCATGTTCACCTTGGCCGTGGCGTTGCCGAAGGAAGTGGTGGCCCGCAGGTTGGCATCGAATACCTGGGCCGTCGGCCGGCCCCGGAACGTCCCCGCCACGCTCATCCGCTCGGGCAGGCGGTACGCTTTCGGAATCGTGCCCTTCGGCAGCACGCTGTTCAGGTCGGCAGCGGTGGTCGTAAACTGCCGGATGTTCAGATCGGCAAACAGTCGGCGGTCGGTTTCGGGCAGGCCCTGAATCCGGCCATCAGCCCGCAGAATGGTGTTGCGGAAGCCCACGAATTCCAGATTCTTCACCCGGAAGTCACCCACGCGCCCGCTCACCAGCCCGCTAATCAGCACCGACTGATTAGGCCCGGTGTTGAACGGCGGCGTGCCAGCCAGATCGGGGGCCAGGTACAGAATGTCGCGGAAGCCCAGGCGCACGTCGCGCAGGTCGCCCTCAATACCCAGGTTGGGCAGCTGCTTCACGTCGGCCAGCGCGTCGAGGCTCTTGTAGCGCATGGCCAGCGTGCGGCGGATGCGGGTGTGGGGCGTAATCAGGTCGAGGCCGTCGAGGCGGGTCTGCACCGAGTCGAACACCACGTCGGCCTTCGCGCTTTCCACCTGGAAGCCGCTTTTTTCCTTGCCCGCCAGGTTCAGAATGCGGCCCGTAGTGCGGTTTTCGGAGTAAAACAGATTCTCCGTATTCAGCACCAGATCCGTGAATTTCAGGTGGTTGTAGTCCATGGCAGGCAGGCGGGTGCGCTGCTTCGGCTCGTCGAAGTTGTCGAAGGCCACGTCCACGCCGCTGATGTCGGACTTTTTGAGCGTGACCACCCAGCTGGTGGCCTGGCCGGTAGCTTTTTCCACCGATTCGTTCAGGTCGCGCACGGCCTCGGCGGGGTTCAGCACGCGCTGCTCCACGGGCACATTCTCGTTCTGGGCGTAGGCGAAGGACGTGTTGCGCAGCTTGAGCTGGTCGAGGTCGATGCGGGAATGAATCAGGTCGATGTTGTCGGCCGTAGCCTCAGCCTCACCAATGCGGGTGCTCACGAACTGGGCCGCCACCTGGTTACGGTAGGTCAGGCTCACGTTGTTCAGCGTCGCCTTGTTCAACCCGAAAGTGGTCGTGAGCGGCTCGGAAGGCGTGTCCGGCGGCACCTTGGTTTGCACGATGCCGATGCTGGTGTTCTGCAGCGCGGCGCTGTTGACGCGGTAGATGGACTTGTCCACGTCCACCTCGTCCATTGTCACGGCCAGGTCGCCCACTTTGGTCCGTATATCGTTGCCGTCCACCTGGTCCTGGTAGGTCAGGAAGATGTTGGACAGGTGCAGGTCGCCGATGTTGTATTTGAAGCCGCCGGTAGTATCTACGGGCGCGGCCGGGTCGGTGGGCGTGGTGAAGGCCTCGGTGATGAAGTCGTAGTTCGACACGCTGTCGGGCAGAGTGCGCGTGATGGCCAGCCGGCCGTCGTTCAGCTCCAGGCTTTTCAGGTTGATTTCTGACTTAGCCAGCGCCCACAAGTCCAGATTCACGCCCAAGTGGCCCACCGAGAGCAGCGTATCGCGCTGCTGGTCTTCCACATACACATTATCCAGGGAAATGGCATTGCGAAAATCCGTGCGAAATTTCCCGATGCGCACTTCGGTGCCGAGCTTGCCGCGCAGGTACTTTTCGGCTTGGCGGGCAGCAAAATCCTGGGTGGCGGGAAACTGCAGGGCCACGACCACCGCTACTACGAGCAGCAGCACAAAGGCCAGCAAGCCCAGAATGACGTAGAGGGCGCGGCGAAGGAAGGGAGATAGGGAGTTGATAACGGGAAGAGTAGGGTCCGTTTGCCCAAACGCAGGAACGCCCTGGCGGGTTGGCCCGCCGGCCTCCTCAAAGCGCGCCTGAACCCTGGCGCGGGGCTCCGCCCCGTGCCAGCCTCTCACCGGCCCCCGGCCGGAATCGTTGAATGACGCTTGTACGAAACGGCCCTATCGGCGCGGCAGATTCCAGCCGGCGGCCGGCGAAGCCGGGACGCACAGCAGCGTCCCGCGCCAGCGGTTCAGCTCCCTTTCGGCCCCGGATTAGTTGCGTTAAATATTTCCATCTTCACCCCGCCGCGCCCACCCGGATTCCCCCGATACTCTAGTATCTTTCGCCTCCAATTCGATTTTCATTCCCTATGATTCTTCGCTTTACCCTGCCCTTCCGCACTGCCTGGGGCCAGCGCTTAGTAGTGTGCGGCTCCGAGCCGTCGCTGGGCTCCTGGAACCTCGACCACGCCCTGAGCCTGAACTACCAGCCCGCCGCCGGCACCTGGAGCCAGGAAATCAGCCTGCCGGATGAGCAGCCGGGCACAGTGGAGTATAAATACGTGCTGCTGGATGAGCGCGACGGCGGCAAGCATTGGGAATGGGGACCGAATCGCAGTATCCACTACGACGGCCGCCAGTTCAGCCGCGTGGTGCTGGCCGACTACTGGCGGCCCGCCGCCCAGCCCGAAAACGAGCTGCACACCGCCGCCTTCACCAAAGCGCTGATGCGCCGCCCGGCCCCGGCCGCCAAAGCCGATAAGCCCGCCGCCCGCCTCGCCGAGAGCGTCGTGCGCTTCCAGCTGGCCGCCCCGCGCGTCGACTCCGACCACCAGCTCTGCGTGCTCGGCTCCGACCCCGCCCTGGGCGCCTGGGATGCTCGCAAGGCCGTCATCCTCTCCGATAAAGCCTACCCCACTTGGACCGCCGACGTGGCCCTGGAACACCCCGACCGGACCACCCAGTACAAATACGGTATCTGGGACCCGCAGGAGAAGAAAATCGTGCACCTCGAAACCGGCGACGACCGCCTGATTGCGCCTTCCGCGGAGCGCAAAACCCTGCGCGTGCTGGCCGATGAAACCTTCCGTTACCCCAACGGCCCCTGGCGCGGCGCGGGCGTGGCGTTGCCGGTGTTTGCCCTGCGCAGCCGCCGCGGCCTGGGCGTGGGCGAGTTCCCCGACCTGAAGCTGTTGGTAGACTGGGCCGTGAGCACGGGCCTCAAAATGGTGCAGATTCTGCCCATCAACGATACCACCGCCACGCATACCTGGGTCGATTCGTATCCCTACGCCGCCATTTCGGTGTTTGCCCTGCACCCGCAGTACCTGAATCTGGATGCCATTGCGCCGCTGGCCGCTGCCGCCGACCAGCAGGAGCTGGACCGCCAGCGCGAGGCGCTGAACGCCCGCGACTTCGTGGACTACGAGCCGGTGATGGCCGCCAAGTGGGCGCTGCTCAAGAAGCTGTACCAACAGGAGAAAAAGCGGTTTCTGGCTGACCCTGCCTTCCATGCCTTCCGCGCGCAGCAGCAAAGCTGGCTGCTGCCCTACGCGGCTTTCTGCGCCCTGCGCGAGCGGTTCGGCACCGCCGACTTCTCGCAGTGGCCACAGGAGTTCCGGCAGCCCCACAACCTGGAGCAGTTTGTCGACGAAAACCAGCCCCACTTCGATGAGGTGGGCCTGCACTTCTTCACCCAGTTTCACCTCGATAAGCAGCTGCTGGAAGCGGTGGAATACGCCCGCCAACACGGCGTGGTGCTGAAAGGCGACCTGCCCATCGGCATCTACCGCCACTCCGTGGACGCCTGGACCCAGCCCGAGCTTTACCACATGGACCAGCAGGCCGGCGCCCCACCAGACGACTTCTCCACCACCGGCCAGAACTGGCGCTTCCCGACCTACAACTGGGAGCGGATGGCCCAGGACGGCTACGCCTGGTGGAAGCAGCGCATGAGCCACCTGGCCCGCTACTTCGATGCCCTGCGCATCGACCACATTCTGGGCTTCTTCCGCATCTGGGAGATGCCGGCGCACTCGGTGGAGGGCCTGCTGGGGCACTTCTCGCCCGCCCTGCCGCTGTCGCGCCAGGAGGTGGAGCAGCGCCTGGGCTGGTTCGATTTCGGCCGCCTCTGCGAGCCGTATATCCGCTGGCACATGCTCCGGGATATCTTCAAGGAGCAGGCCGAAGGCGTGAAAAACGAGTTTTTGCAGGATGTGGGCTACGGCGCTTTCCTGCTGAAGGAAGGCTACCGCACCCAGCGCGAGATTGAGGCCGCCTTCGAGCAGAAAATAGCCGCCGAGCCCGGTGCTACGGAGCATTTTGTGTGGCTGCGCACGGGCTTGTATAAGCTCTGCAATGAGGTGCTGTTCGTGCAGACCGGCCCCGACGAGTTCCACCCGCGCATCACCGTCGATAAAAGCTATTCCTTCCGCGAGCTGCACGAGCCCGACCGCCACCGCATGGCGGATATCTACCACGACTTCTTCTACCGCCGCCACGAAGATTTCTGGCGCGCGCAGGGCCTGGTGAAACTGCCGCCCGTGCGCTACGCCACCGATATGCTTATCTGCGGCGAAGACCTGGGCATGGTGCCCGCCTCGGTGCCCGGCGTGATGAAGGCGCTGGGAATGCTGGGCCTCAACATCCAGCGCATGCCCGCCGACCCCAACGTAGAATTCGGTCACCCCGATGCGGCGCCCTACCTTTCGGTCGTCAGCCCCGGCTCGCACGATATGAGCACCGTGCGCGGCTGGTGGGAAGAAGACCCGGCCCGCACCCAGCGCTTTTTCGAGCACCTGCTGGGCCATTGGGGCGAAACCGCCCCCTACCACTGCGAGCCCTGGGTGGCCCGCGAAATAACGGTGCAACACCTGCACTCGCCCGCTATGTGGGCCATATTCCCGCTCCAGGACCTGCTGGCGATGGATGCCGATCTGCGCCGCGCCAACCCGCAGGACGAGCAGATCAACGTGCCCAGCAACCCGCAGCACTTCTGGAAGTATCGGCTGCATCTGCCGCTGGAAGAACTGGCTGGTGAGATGGACTTTAACGGCCAAGTGCGGCAATTGATAGCAGAAAGTGGACGTGACAGAAACCAATAAATTAATTTAATACAATTAATAATTAAAAAAGCCCCAATTTAAATCGGGGCTTTTTTAATTTTATGAAATCCGACTGGCGGGTCAAAAAGGTATATACCGCATTATAGGTAGCTCACAGCCCCTTAAATGACGATTGCACTTATCTTGGACTGCGACCAGAATACTCAGTTTATCGAGAAAACACTGGTGCTCAGCGAAAACATGCCAAATAGAATTTAACTGTTTCGTAAATTTGTAGTTAGGTAAGCCACTGAGAAGTTTGGCTTACCGTTTTAATTCACTCTGATTGTTCAATTATTTCTCACAATATGAACACATGTCTGCACATACCTGTAGCGTCGCACGTTGGTAAGTAACACTTCTCGAGTTTGCTAATATCTTAAGAGTTACCGTTACCTGTGTAAGTAGATTGAGCAGCCTGATTTCTAAGAATTTGCATCGCCAGCCTCCGTTGCGTTTCGCTTACTAACGCAATAGATTAATAGGTCGAGTGATGTACTGCTTCAATAGAACAAAAAAAGAGTGTGGACGCAACCCATCTGTAGAAAGACATACTACTCAAAAGTCACCTAATGAAAAAAACATTACACTTCTGGACATCTCTGTTGGGACTCCTCTTGGTGCAAATGAGCAATAGCTCATCCGTACAGGCTGAAGGCTCTCAAAACCTGACCCCCGGCACCAACACTAATGCCTTTACTGCCGCTACGAATGACCGGTGCGGCTACCTGGTGCACAACTCCGACGCCACTTCCGGCGGGGTAGATATCTCCTACGGCTTTCTAAAGCCATACAACTGGGTAAGTCCGGCCGGGGCGCGCTTCAGCCCCGATTACCGTCTTTTCATCCGCCTAAAGGCGGGCGAAAAGCTGTCGTATGGTGTGCAAAGAGCCAATGACCCAAACTTCACCACCAGCAACTACAAGGATCTGATTCTGACGCTGCGCTACGGAAACGGCACGCCGGAAGGCACGATTGTCAAGCAGAACACGCTTGCGCGCAATACCACCACTACCTACCTGCTGAACACCAACCAGCCCGGCGTTATCGATGACTACGCCCAGGCCGCCGCCGGGCCCCTGCCGGCTACCGGCGGGTACGATCCTTTGGTGTACACCAACAACACCGGCGCTGATCAGGACTTCTTCATTGAGTTTACCCAGCTCGGCGAGTACACAGACACCGGCACCCAGCCGGGCTTCAACGACCTGCGCACGGCCGCTGCAAACTTTGCTAACTCGCAGAGCAACACTGGCAACCGGATTTTCAGCACCTACAACCTGTGGGACTTTACGGTAACTGGTACCGACAACCAGATTAAAACCGGCCGCCTGTTCAGCCGGGCCTGGGCCTTTTCCTCATTGGCAGCGGCCAACCTGCTATCCAGCAAATTCACGCTCTACCCGCTGGTAGATAGCCGGGTTACTACCAACAGCTATTACGTAAAAGCCATTGAGCTGGCGGGCCTGCGCCCCTACGCTTTTTTCTTCGTTACCAACGAGTTTGGCTCTACGGCCTCCGCTGGCACCACCGTGGCAGCCCGGCGCAAAAGCCAGATCGGTCTCAATGCCTACGCACAATACCCCAGCTTCGTCAACGACCCGGACCCGAGTATCTGGCCCAGCGCTACCGTCCCCACGGTTTCTATTACGCCGCAGCCCTACTGCCGTAGCGGCAACACGGAAGTGGCCTTTACCACTTCGTCTTCCGAAACCGGCCGCTTCGATATCACCATCACTTATGGCGGCAATACTCGTACGCTGAACACCGACGTAACCGGTGGCTCATCGGCAACTATTATCTGGGACGGACTGGTCAATGGAGTACGGGTGCCCGCCGGGCAGCCAATCAGCTACAGCTTTACCAACCGCGGCGCGCCCGTCAACTTCCCGCTGTACGATGCGGAAAACAACGAGAGCGGTTTTGTAGTCCGTAACATCCGGCCTTCGGCCGCTGGTGCCGACGCGCTGTACTGGGACGACACCAACATTGCCGCTCTAAATACCAGCAGCCTGAACGGCACTATTAGCCCTGCCCACACATGGACTGGCAACGGTGGCGACGCCGCAACGGTAAACACGTGGACTTACGGCTTTGTGAGCGCCGCCAACAACCTCACTTACACCACTATTTACGTCTGCGACAACGATGGTGACGGGGTAACCGACGACATCGACATCGACGATGACAACGACGGTATTACGGACGCCGTAGAGTCGCTGTCGGGTACGACCAGCGTAGACCCCAGCGCCTTTGCCGACGCCTCTTCGCCCGTTCGTTACCTTGACGTGGACTACGTACACCCGGTTTTTGGGGCTTTCAGAGACCTGAACAACAACGGCGTCAACGACATCTTCGACGCCGATGGCGACGGCATACCAAACCAGTTCGACCTGGATTCGGATAACGATGGCCTGACCGACTCCTTTGAAGCCGGCCTGACTGCGCTTACTTGGGTTGGCACAGGTGGTGCCGCCGCCACTACCAACGGGTATTCGGCCGCGCTGGGGCGTTTTACCAATACGACTGGCACTATAGCCAACGCAGTAGGGGCTAACGGACTGCCGAATGCTGTTGAAAATCGGGGCACTATCGTGGGCAATGGCAGCACGGGCGGCAACGATACGAATACCGTACGCTACACGCTGATCGACAGCGACGCCGATTCGTTCACGGCTAGTGGCCAGACGGTATCAAACTACAACTTCCTGGATATCGATTCGGATAACGATGGCATCACCGATGAGATAGAGGCGCTGACCACTGCCATCTATACTACCCGTAAAGCTCAAAGCAACTTCAACACGGATACCGACAGAGACGGTATCCGGGACGCTTACGACGGCAACGTGACCGGTGGCAACTCCGTTACCACGCGCGCCGATACAGACGGAGATGGTACGCCAGATATGTTCGATACCGACTCCGATAACGACAACGCCGGGAAGTCGGGTTTGGCAGTCTATCTGCAGACGTCCGACTGGACCGAAGGCTTTGACACAGGGGGCGACGGCAAAGCTGGTGACGAGATTTTGGCTTTGGCCCGCGCCTTTAGCACCAATAACCCTGGCAAAACCAATTACTACGTCATCACGACCATCGGTAACGGATACGGTGGAACGACGCTGTCGGCCTTCCTGAAGGATGACAACAACAACGGTATTCCTAACTTCCTGGAGCCGACCAGTATCTACTACCACGACGATAACTTTAATGGCCTAGTTGACATATATGACCCAGTCTATGGCGGCTCTTCGTCGGCGGCTCCCCGGGCATCTGGCGGCCCTGATGCCAGCTTCCGCACCAATACTTCCCAAGTGCCCCTGCCCGTTGAGCTAACGGCCTTCGAGGCCAAAGCAGCCGGCAACGACGCGCAACTGACCTGGACCACCGCTTCGGAGAAAAACAACGACCACTTCACCGTGGAGCGCTCCATTGCCAAGGGTGAGTTTGAGGCCATTGGCACGGTGCGCGGCCACGGCAGCACCACGCAGGCGCACAGCTACCGCTTCACCGATGCCGGCATCGGCAAGCGCCACGCGGGTCTAGTATACTATCGCCTGCAGCAGGTAGACACCGACGGCACCACCAGCGGCAGCCCCGTACGCGTGCTCAGCTTTGCCGCCGCTCAGCCAGCGGCCGCGCTGGAGCTGTACCCAAACCCGGCTACGGAAACTACGACCCTTGATCTGCAGGCACTGGCCGCTGGTACGTATCAGGTGACAGTAGCGGATATGACCGGCCGCACGCTCAGCTCAGCCAGCTATGCCGGCGGCACGAAGCACGCGCTGGACATGCGCCAGCTGCGGGCTGGCACGTATCTCCTCATCGTGCGGGGTCAGAACGTGAAGCTCACCAAGACACTGGTGAAAAAGTAAGCCTTTGCTCTTTCTCTCAAAAAGCCTCGCCGGAGTACGGCGAGGCTTTTTTTGTTTTAACCCTCGCGCATCAAAAGCAACTTCCGGCGGCGCTGCAGCCAACCACCGAGCCACATTGGCGTTACTGAAACATCATTTTCTCCCCATATTCTATCATGCCCAGAAAAACCCTGCCCCGCCACCGCCCGCCCGCCCAGCCCCCCACCGACTACGACGTGATAATAGTGGGGGCGGGCAGCGCGGGACTGAGCGCGGCGCTGCTGCTGGGGCGCTGCCTGCGCCGGGTGCTGGTGTGCGGCAGCGGCGCCCCGCGCAACGTTACGTCGCCGGCTGTGCACGCCTTCTTCACCCGCGACGGCGTGAAGCCGGCCGACCTGCTCCGGCTGGGCCGCGAGCAGCTACTGCCCTACACCACCGTGGAGTTCCGGACGGCCTGCGTCAGCGCTATTCTGCCCATTGCCAATGGTTTCGAGCTGACGGCCGAAGGCGAAACCGGCCGCACATTCACCGCCACCACCCGCAAAGTCATTTTGGCTACGGGCGTGGAAGATGAGCTGGCGCCGCTGCCCGGCATGCGTGAAATGTGGGGTCGGGGCGTGCTGCATTGCCCCTACTGCCACGGCTGGGAGGTGCGCGATGCGCCGCTGGCCGTGTACGGCAAGGGCCGCATCGTGACGGGGCTGGCCCTGCTCATCAGCCGCTGGTCGCGGGATGTGGTGGTGTGTACTGATGGGCCGGGCAACCTGACGGCCAACGCCCGGCGGCGGCTGCGGCACCAGAAAATCCGGGTGTATGAGGAGCCCATCAGCCACCTGCAGGGCACCAGCGGCGGCGAGCTGCGCCACATTGTGTTTGCCAACGGCGAAAAGCTGGCCAGGCAGGCCGTGTTCATTCATCCGGCGCAACACCAGCGCAGCGGGCTGGCGCAGCAAATTGGTTGCCGCTTCAACAGCAAAGGAGCCGTGTGGGTCGATAAAAGCGGACAGACCAGCATAGCGGGCCTCTACGCCGCCGGCGATGCTACGCCCGGTGCCCAGAAAGCCCTGATTGCCGCCGCCGAAGGCACGCTGGCCGCCATGGCCATCAACGAAACCCTGACCCGCGAGGAGTGCCCGCGGTAGAGAGAGAAGAAGGAAGGTTGAGTGTTGAGTGGTAAATGTTGAATTGAGAATCGGAGGCTGTTTAAAAATCCAGAATTCAACATTCACCACTCAACATTCACAATTTCAGTACTTCTGCACTTTCTGTTCGGCTTCCGCGTTGGGCCATGCAACGCCCGGCGGGGGCTCCGGCATCTGGTAGGAGCTAGAGTGTCAGGACGCTAATCAATTTTGCCAAATCTGTATTGAACGGGCAGTCTTTTGGTTAGCTTGCTTGCCGGTCATTGCCTTTCGTAGTATTATGGGATGATTTCAGCTTGCCACCGGCTGCCTGATTCCTGGTTCTTCAAATCATTACC
Organism: Hymenobacter daecheongensis DSM 21074; assembly: GCF_900141805.1. Taxonomy (GTDB): domain Bacteria; phylum Bacteroidota; class Bacteroidia; order Cytophagales; family Hymenobacteraceae; genus Hymenobacter; species Hymenobacter daecheongensis. The sequence continues at coordinate 422,703 of NZ_FQYN01000001.1, forward strand.
CCCGTATCGGATTAACGCCTGCATGAGAACTGTTTGCCCGCCGCTTCTGCTTTTGCTCCTGCTGCTGGTTGGCGTTTCGCCGGGGCAGGCGCAGCGCCTCACCTTTGTGGGCCGCGTGACGGAGGCCGCCAATGGCAAGCCCGTTCCGTTTGCCTCGCTGTTCGTGCCGGGCTCGTCCATTGGCATCACCGCCGATGCCGAGGGCCGCTACGAGCTGAGCGTGCCGCAGCCCATCGATACGCTGGTGGCCTCGGCGCTGGGCTTCGGAGTGCAGAAAAAAGCGGTGGGCCGGCAGCCGCGCCAAACGGTGAACTTCGCGCTGGGAACCGGGGCCGTGTCATTGGGCGAAGTGGTGGTGCGCCCCCGCGAAAACCCGGCCTACGTGATTTTGCGGCGGGTGCAGGCCCACAAGCCCCAAAACGATAAGCGCAGCCTGGACGGCTTCGAGTTCGACAGCTACAACCGCGTTCAGACCAGCCTCACCAACCTGCCCGACCGCCTGGCCCAGCGCCGCGTGATAAAGGACATGCTGGCCCTGGCCGATACGCTCGGGCAGCCCCACGATGCCGCCAACCCGGCCAGCCTGCCCGTTTTTGCCTCCGAAATCCTGTCGCGCTTCTATATGCACAACCGGCCCTTGCGCAAGCGCGAGGAAATCCGCAAAACGCAGATGCGGGGGCTGGGGCCGCGCGAGGGCTCGGTACTGTCGCAGATTCTGGGCTCCTCGTTTCAGGACTACGACTTTTACCTTAACTGGCAGAATATTCTGGGCAAAGACTTCATTTCGCCCATCGCCGATGGCTGGCGGCTGGCCTATGAGTATGAGCTGCAGGACTCGGTCCGCATTGGTCAGGACTGGTGCTACCAGCTGGGCGTGGTGCCGCGCCGCGCCCAGGACCTGGCCTTCGTGGGCACCATCTGGATTACGGCCGAAACCTACGCCCTGCGCCGCGTTGATCTGAAGATAAGCCCGCAGGCCAACCTCAACTTTGTCAGCCAGCTCACTGTGTTTCAGGAGCTGACCCCGCCCGCCGACGGCCCCGGCCTGCCGGTGCGCACCAAGGTGGCCATCGGCGTGAAGCCAGCCGACAAGCAGGCCGGCATCCTGGTCCGCTTCACTACCCTGAACTCCGGCTTCGAGCGCCGCCCCCGGGATCTGGCCTTCTATGACCGGCCGATGGAGACGGCTGCCAACGCCTACGAGGTGCCCAAAGGCTTTTTTGAGCAGCACCGCCCCGACTCGCTCAGCACGGCCGAGCAGCACAGCTTCGTGATGCTCGACTCGGTGAAGGAGCTGCCCAGCGTGCGCTCCTTGCTGGATGTGGCCGACATCTTGGTTAATGGCTACAAGCGCGTGGGTAAGCTGGATGTGGGGCCGCTGCTGGCCATCTACGGCTTCAACAACGTGGAGGGCCACCGCCTGCGCATGGGCTTCCGCACCACGCCGGAGATGAGCCGCAACTGGTTTACAAGGGCCTACTTAGCCTACGGCTTCCGCGACGAGCAATTCAAATACGGGCTGCGCATCAACCGCATCGTGGAGCGCCGGCACTGGACGGTGGCCAGCGTGGAATACCGCCACGACCTGGACCAGGTGGCGCTGCTCGACAACGAGTTTGGGCAGGAAAACCCGCTGTTTGATGCCGCCGCCCGCCTGGGCAACGTGCGCCAGGGCCGCCCGCTGATGCGCGACCTGTCCCTGGCCTCGCTGCAGACCGATGTGTTCCGGGGCTTCACCCAGAAGATTACGGTGCGCCGCCAGAGCTTCAGCCCGCTCTACCGCTTTGCCTACTACAACACCGAGCGGCGCGAGCCCGGCGCGCCTACCGCCGCCGACTTCACCCTGGCCGAGGTGATTCTGGAGTCGCGCTACGCCCGCGATGAGGTGCTGGTAGAAAACGGAAATCGCCGCATGGCCATGGGGCTGATGCGGTGGCCGGTCTTCACGTTCCGCTACATCATGGGGGTCAACCAGGTGCTGGGCAGCGACTTCAAGTATCAGAAATTCAACTTTGTAGTTACGCAAAGCGTGCAGCTGGGCCAGCTGGGCCGCGCCGACTACCGCATCGACGCGGGCTACATTCCGAGCACAGTGCCCTACCCGATTCTCAAAACCCACCTCGGCAACCAGTCTCCGTTCTACAACGGGGCCGCGTTCAACCTGATGCGCTTCTTCGAGTTTGTGAGCGACCGGTACGTGGCCGTGCGGGTAGAAGACCATTTTGAGGGCCTGTTTCTGAACTCGGTGCCGCTGCTCAAAAAGCTGAACTGGCGGCTGCTGGCCACCGGCAACGTGCTCTACGGCGGAGTAAGTGCCGCCAACCGCCACCTCACCCCGCCCCTCGACCCGCACGACGGCCGGCCGCTGCCCACGTTCCAGTCGCTGGGCCGCCTGCCCTACGCGGAGGTGGGATACGGAGTGGAAAACATATTCAAGGTGGCCCGCGTGGATTTTCTGCACCGCCTCACCTACCGCGACGCGCCCGACGCCCGCAACTTCGGCGTGAAGCTCAGCCTGCAGTTCAAGCTGTAGCCAAGAAGCCGCGTTGCGGCGGCAGGTTTATAGCCACACCTTCGTGGAAGAAAGAAAGCCGCGTAGCGGCGGCAGGTTTGTAGCATTGAGGTAGCAGAAAGAACTAAGCCGCGTAGCGGTGACAGAACCGCTCGAACGACTCTGTCACCGCTACGCGGCTTGGTTCCACTTGCTTATGCTGATTCTACAAACCTGTCGCCGCTACGCGGCTTCTTGGCTATAAAAGCCCCATGCCAACGCCTGCTCAGCGCTGCCGCAATGCCCCCGCCGGGTAGTTTTCCGTACAACTCCCACCACCCTATTCCCGACCGCACTTCTATGACTGCATCCCGACTGGAACACGATTTTTTGGGCGAGCGCGCCATTCCTGAGCAGGCCTATTACGGCATCCAGACGCTGCGGGCGCTCGAAAACTTCAACATCACGGGCATTCCCATCAAGGCGGAGCCGCTGTTTGTGCAGGCGCTGGCCTACGTGAAAAAGGCCGCCGCTATGGCCAACCGCGACCTAGGCGTGCTCGACCCTACGCTGGCCGAGTTCATCATGCAGGCTTGCGACCGGGTGATTTCCGGCGAGTTGGACGGCGAGTTCCTAACCGACATGATTCAGGGCGGCGCGGGCACTTCCGTGAACATGAACGCCAACGAGGTGATTGCCAACGTGGCCCTGGAGCTGATGGGCAAGCCGAAGGGCCAGTACGAGTTTTGCCACCCCAACAACCATATCAACTGCTCGCAGAGCACCAACGACGCCTACCCCACGGCCTTCCGCATCGCCCTCATCAACAAGCTGGTAGGCTACAGCCAAACCCTGGGCGAGCTGGCCGACGCCTTCGCCGCCAAGGGCGACGAGTTCCGCGACGTGCTCAAGATGGGCCGTACCCAGCTGCAGGATGCCGTGCCCATGAGCATGGGCGACGAGTTCCGGGCTTTTGCTACCAACCTGCGCGAGGAGCTGCTGCGCATTGCCGACAGTCGCGGCCTGATCAGCGAAATCAACATGGGCGCAACCGCCATCGGCACCAGGGTGAATGCTCCGGCCGGCTACGCCGAACTGGTGACGGAGCACCTGCGCACCGTTACGGGCCTCGATCTGAGCCTGGCCGGCGACCTGATTGAGGCCACCTACGACACGGGGGCCTACGTGCAGCTGTCCGGGGTGCTGAAGCGCACAGCCGTGAAGCTCTCCAAGATCTGCAATGATCTGCGCCTGCTTTCGTCGGGGCCGCGCTGCGGTATCAACGAAATCAACCTGCCGGCCCTGCAGCCGGGCTCCAGCATTATGCCCGGCAAGGTGAACCCCGTGGTGCCGGAGGTAGTGAACCAGACCGCCTTCTACGTCATTGGGGCCGATCTGACGGTGACGATGGCCGCCGAGGCCGGCCAGCTGCAGCTGAACGTGATGGAGCCCGTGATTTCCTTCGCCCTGTTCACCTCCATTTCCTACATGACCAACGCTTGCCGCACCTTGCGCGAGAAGTGCGTGCTGGGCATCACGGCCAACAAGGAGCACGCCGAAAACCTGGTGCGCAACAGCATCGGCATCGTTACCCAGCTCAACCCAGTGCTGGGCTACGAAACCAGCGCCGAAATAGCGAAGGAAGCCCTGCGCACCGGCAAATCGGTCCACGACATTGCCGTGACCGAGCGCCAGCTACTCACGCAAGCTAAGTGGGACGAGATTTTCACCTTTGAAAACCTGATCCGGCCGGGCTTCATTCAGTAAGTGGAAAGCCCCACCATTCGCACGCCGTTTTGCCCCAAAAGCGAATAAGCCGCAGCGCGGCGACAGGTTTGTAGCACCGCGTAAGCAAGAAAAATAAAGCCGCGTAGCGGTGACAGAGTCGTTCGAGCGGTTCTGTCACGGCTACGCGGCTTGGTTCTTTTACTGGTTCGGTTTCTACAAACCTGTCGCCGCTATGCGGCTGTTCCTTCTGCGGGGTTAGCTGGCGCTTTCTTCCGGCACCACCGGCTCTACGGTCCGCGCGAAACCGGGGCGGCCGTCGGGGGCAGTGGGGGCGGGTTCGAAGCCGTTGCGTAGCAGCACCTGCTGCGAGGCAATATTATCGGGCTGAGTGTAAGCCATGAGCCGGCGCACCATGCCGGTTTGGGCGGCGTGAGTTATCAGTCCGGCCACCAGCTCGGTGCCCAAGCCTTGACCGCGCCAGTCAGTAGAGATGGAATAGCCGATTTCGGCGGTGCCGCTAGCATCGGGTGGGCCCAGGAAACCGCCCGCGCCGATGAGCGTGGCGGGATTGTTAGGGGTGACTTTGCGGATGGCGTACCAGCCGTACCAGCCCGCCGCTACGCGCCCGCCGGCCGTTAGCTGCTCCAGAAAATACTCGGCCGCTGAGCGGTCATATTCGCCGGGGGGCCAGTCGGCGGGCATTTCCGCGCCCAGCAGCACGGGGAAGTAGCGGGGTTTTTGCAGCTCGGCAATGAGCAGCGCCCGGCTGGCAGCAATGAGCGTGAGGCGAGGCGTGTGGGCAATAAGCGGAATCATATCAGCAGGCAAATAGAGTGGAGGGCAGACAACGGCAAGCGCGCCCGTTCTGGCAGCGGCAAAAATAGCCGGATTCGCCGCGAGGATGCTGCCGCTTGGCCGAATCCCGCGCCCCGCGGCTTACCAGGAGCCGCTGTTGTTGCTGTCGTCGTCGAAGCCCCCGCCGCCGGTGTCATCCGACGCGGAATCGTCGTAGGAGCCGCTGTCGTCGGAAGAGAAGTAATCGGGGTCGGAGTCGTTCGGGGCGGCCTCCTCGGAAAAATAGTCGGGCTCAGTCTCCTGAGTCGCGTCAGGCTCAGTATTTAAAGCCGAAAAACCACCCCCACCGGCGGCTCCGGCCGCGCCGGCAGCGCCTGTGCCCAGGTTGGCAGCCGGGTTATCGGGGTGAGGTAGCGGGGTAGTATCGGGGGCATCCTGGCCGTGGGCCATGCGGTTGCCCAAATACGCGCCGGCTGCGGCGGCCGCGCCCGTCATCAGAATGCCGCCCATACCGCTGCCCATGCCCGCGCCACCGACGCGGTTGGGCAGAAAATCAGGGCCGGCTGGCCCGGCCGAACCGCGGCCGTAGCTGCCGGCGGGGCCAGTAGGCTGGCCGGGGGCGCTGGCCGGGCCAGACCGAAAATCGGGAGCCGGTGCCACCGGAGCCGCTGCCCGCCGCCGAAACAGACGCACCAGCAGCCACACCACCCCGCCCACCAGCAGCGCCCCCAGCGCCATTGCCCCCAGGCCCAGGCCCGGCGAGGCCGGCTCCGACGCCGGCGGCACGGCCGCCGAGGGTGAAAACGGCTCTGAGGCCGGCTCCGGCGCGGCAGCCACCGCCGGCGGCTCCGGACTCTGCTCGGCGGCCGACGCGGCGGCTTCCGGACCAGCGGCGGGCAGAGGCGCGGCGGCGGTGGCGGCAGTTTTTCGCAGCGGTTTTGAGTCCGGATTGGCGGCCAGCAGCAGCGTATTAAGCCCCGCCCGCAGGCCCGCAAAGTAGCGGCCCTGCCGGAAGCCGGGGGTCATTTTTTCATTGATAACGCGGCTGGTCAGCTCCGGCGTGATAGCCTCGCGCAGCCCACGCCCGGTCTGAATGGCTACCTCATGCTCTTGGGCGGCTACCAGAATTACCAGGCCGTTGTCTTTGCCGCGCTGCCCCACGCCCCAGCTCTGGCCGAGGGCGCGGGCGTAGTCAGCCACGGGGCGGCCGCCCAGCGTGGGCACCGTCAGCACCACCACCTGGGTGCCGGTACTGGAGGCATAGCGGCGCAGGCCCTTTTCCAGGCTCCCGGCTTCTTCTGCGCTCAGCAGCTTAGCCTGGTCATTGATGAACTGGAAAGGAACGGGGCGCGGCGGCAGGCTCCCGGTCTGGGCATTGGCCGGGCAGCTCAGGCCCACCAGCAACGAAAACAGCGCGAAAAACAGAAAGCGGGGCATGGTACAGGCAATGTGGTGAGGAAGGCAAGCAGCCTGCTTCTACGGGCCCAGCGCCCAAATGGCTGCTATGCCCGCGCCCCCTACAGCACGCCCGACAGGATATTAATGCTCAGGGCCAGAATAGCGGTATTAAAGCCGAAGGCCAGCATGCTATGAAACAGCACCAGTCGCCGCATCCGCAGCGAGGTAAGCATCACATCGGAGGTTTGGGCCGTCATGCCAATTACGAAGGCGAAGTAGGCAAAATCCCAGTAGGAAGTGGGCTCATCGCCGGAAAATACCAGCCCCGCCGACTGGTGGCCGGCCCCCAAGCCTTGCTGCTGCTGATGAAAGTAGGTGTGCGCATAGTGCAGCGCAAACAGCGTGTGCAGCAGGCACCACGTAGTCATCACGGCCGCCACCGATACCAGAATGTGCTCGATGCGCTCCTCCTGCACCATTTCGTGCAGGCCGCGCAGCATCAGCATCACCGCCAGCAAGCTGATGGTGGTGCCGATAAACGTGAGCGTCAGCAGCAGAATCCAGGTGCGGTCGGGGTGCATCAGCAGCGCCCGACGACGCATATCGGCCGTGCTGCTCCGGAAGATGGTGAGCCAGCTCAGCAGCAGCACGCTGAGCACGAAGCCGTCCCAGCCCATAATCAGACGTGTAAGGAGCCTGAAATCCAGCGGGGCCAGCTGGTAGCAGAGGCTCCCGACCCCAGCCGCCAGCACCAGCTGGAGCATACGGGCCAGCAGTCCTGGGCGCATTAAGCTGGGAACGGGGGCAGGCGAGGCAGTAGAAATAGCCATGGCGCAAGCGGTCAGATGAAGGACTGAAGTTAAGAAAATATCATGTTAACACTATGTACCTGAACCCATTCCACGCTCCACCCGCTAAAGCCCTGCTTTGGCTCCCGCGCCCCACACTACTATTTCGGTGAGCCGCAGCCGGCAGTTGGAGGCCCGGCTGATGGCGTACAGGTCGTTGGTGCTCCACTCCGAATAAAGCACCTGCCGGAAGCCCTGCCCCGGCTCCCGCACCCGCACCACCCGCAGGCTGGCACACGCCCCCAGCCGCACCGCCGACGACCACCAGTAGTAGCCCTGTGGGTAGCGGCCGGTGCGGACGCTGCGCACAAAAAACGCCCGCCCCGCGGTATAATTCACGAAGCCGCCCACGGCCAGCGGCTGCACCCACGCCCGCTCGCCCAGCTCCAGGCGCGGGCGCGGGGCCACGTAGGTGGCTTTGGCCGTGAAAATAAATAGTGGCCGGCTGCCGAGCGCGCGGGGCACGTAGCCCACCAGCAGCTCGGGCTCCAGCCGCTGCCGCCCGCCCCACCAGCCGCCCCCCACGGCCACCAGCCCCAGGCCGCCCCCCACCTGCACGGTCAGAAACGGGCCCTGGCCGGATGGCTGGGCTATTGCGGGCCCGGCGGCAAGGCAGGCGCACAGACCCCACAAACCAGGCTTAGCGCACGTCCGCATAGGTCACGGTTTCGAGGTGAAACTGCCGCTGCCGGCCCCAAAGGGAGACAATCTGGTAGCGGCGCTTGCCGAAGCTGTAGCCGGTGAGGTAGGAAAGGCCATCCTGAAAAGGCTGCTGGGCCGAGAAGCGGTGCACGTGCCCGGCCAGGTGCAGCACCACCCGCGGACTAGCCCGCAGCGCCGCCGCATACGGCAATACCAGCCGGGGGTCAAAATCGGAATCGGTGGGGGGCACGTGGCACACGACTACCTGCCGCCGGGTGCCGGCCGTGTCGGCGAGCCGGGCGCGGAGCCAGGCCACGTTGGGCACGGTGCCGGGGAAGCCGTATTCGCGGCTGTTGGTATCGAGCAGCACAAACCGGGTGCCGCCATACTCGAAGCTGTAGTTCAGAGGACCGTAGATGCGCTGGTAGTTCAGGCGGCCGTTGGCTACCTGGTCGTGGTTGCCTATCACGGTCAGGTAGGGCACGCGCAGGTGGCGTAGGCGGTGGTGCAGCCAGCGCATCTCGCGCGGCAGGCCGAAGTCGGTGAGGTCGCCGGCAAGGAGCACGAAGTGGATGCCGCGCTGCTGGTTCACGCTGCGCACGAAGGCCTCGGCCTCGTCGTAGAAGCGCTGCGAATCGCCGATAAACACGAAGCGCAGGGTATCGGCGGGGGCCGGCGGGGGCGTTTGGTATAGGCGCGTCAGGTTTTGGGCGGTCAGGTTTCGCTCGGCCGGGGGCACCCAGGTTTGGTTGGGGCTGAACTCCAGCGCGGCGCACCCGCCCAGCAGCAAAGGCAACAACACATAGCGCAAGCCGCCGACCCCAGGTATCATAGCGCTGCCGGACCAGACCGTGGTAAACCCCGTGGAAAATACCAGAAGTTGAATATACGCAGGAGCCTGCTCATTTTCCAGCCGGGCTTGGGCTTACTCTGGCCTGCTGGCCAATCGAACGGCGAAGATCATCCTGGCGTACTATTTGCCCGGAAAAGTACCTGGCCTACTGGCTTCTTTCCGCCTTTTCCTTTTCCCTTCTTCCCTTTTTCGCCTCCGTAGTTATGCTAAAAGCCTTTCCCGCTGCCGTGCTGCTCACCGTGGCCGCCCTGGGCCTGAGTGCCGCCCCGGCCCACGCTCAGATCAACATCAATATCGGTCGCCCGGCCCCGCAATACGTGGTGGTGCGCGAGACCCGGCCGGTGAAGAAGTACAAAGCGCCCAAGTACAAGAAGGGCGCGGTGCTGTTGGTGCCGGCCGGCCCCGTCTACTACGAGCCCCGTGGCCACGGGCACGGCCGGGGCAGAGGCCGCCACTAGTTGCTCAGTTCTTCCAATGCCTTTGAAAGCTTCCACCCCGGTGGAAGCTTTTTTTATGCGCGCCACGGCGGACCGTCAGCTCGGCGGCCGCCTGCTTGAGCTGCTTCGGCGGCGACTCCGCGGCGACTCAAAATACCTTTGGGAACCGCAGGGCAGCAAAACCGGACGCTCTGCCCGCGACCGGACACTATTTCGGCGGCATCATTAGCCCTGCTTTACGCTAAATACCTGACTTACATTGCCCTTACCTCGCTGGCACGGCGCTTGGCAGATTAGCTACTAAACCGGGGCCCCGTGTCCGTTTGTGCACAATGGCCGGCTCCGGCGGTACGCATCTGCCACCTTCTTCTTTTTACCGCCATGAACTACCCATTTGCTCCCGCCCTCCGCTTCGTTGTTCGTCCGCTGGCCCTGGCCGGCCTGCTGCTTGGGCTGGCGGCCCGTCCGGCCCAGGCCCAGCAGACCACGCCCGTAACCGTGACCAGCGCCGATGCCACCAGCATCCGGCTCCGCATCGATAATGCCGCCCACCGCCCCGGCCGGGTGCAGGTGCTGAGCCGGCGCAGCGGGCAGGTGCTGTTCGACGAAACCTTTGCCGCGCCCGCCTACGGGCACCGCTTCAACTTCCGCGACCTAGCCGCCGGGCGCTACGTGCTGCTGGTGCAAACCGGCGGCCGCCACTACCGCTACACCTTCCAGACGGAGCAAAACCCGGCCGGGGCAGGCATCACGCTCCGGATGCTGCGCACCCAGGGCCCCGAGCTGCTGGCCGCCGCGCGCTAAGGATGGGCATTGCCGGGCTGGGCCTTCGCCTCTTCTGGCTCCATCTGGCGCGAGTTTAGCGCCGCGTAACTCGTGCCGGTTTATGCCGGGAGGCTGCGCCTCCCCCGCCCGAACGAACCGCGCCGCTCAGATTTCTTCGGGCGGCGCGGTTTCGGTTTGCCGCTGACGCGGCAGTGGAGGTACAAACTCCACGTTATGGCTGGTCACGAGTTACACTGCGCTAAACTCGTCGTGGTAGTTGGGACCTCATTCTTTCTGCAATCTTGGTAGGCCCATCTCCTTAAACGATTTTAGCCTTAAGCTCAATACTGGTATTTCGTCCTTCGCAATCAACAATTTCATTTTGTTATCTGGCGATAGAAAGGCGTAATTATCCCCAAGTATCCCAAGAAATTTCAGCCTTTTATAATGCACTTTTTGAACTTGCTCATTAGTCAATTCAATATATGAACTTGACTTGCCTTTAATTATTGACAATGCGTTTTCTCTACCACTTAAAAGAGCAGACCAGCTGTAAGTTAAAAAGAAAAATACAAGATACCCTCGAGTAAATTTGCCACCTATAAAACCAAAAAGCTCGTTTACGCTTATATGCATTGCAAGACATATTATAAAAATCAGGATGAGCCAAACATTGTAATCCTCTATATTATTATAGCTTGTATGGGATGCAAAGAATAAGCCAATTATCAAAAAGCCAAATAAGCTAATATTCTCTATCTTGAGCAGGTTTATACGAAATCTGCGTTTCATTTCAGCCCAAGAAATAGGCTTTTCTTCACTCTCACTCATTGTGTATGGCGTAAGTATACTATTCATCGAATCAGCATTTTTGTTTTCATAAAATTTTCTGATGACAAATGGCGCAAGATTAATTATTTGCAGTAAAAATCCAGGTGTAAATTTAGGAAATACAATGTATGCCAAGTTTTTAACAAGCCCTTCAATTGATAAATATGCCAGTCCATTCAGTTCAAATGTAGACCAATATGCATATTCATAAAGCGCAGATATAAAAACTGATATTGACAAAGTAATCCATGGCCATTTTTCCTTTAATCCCATATTTTTATTAATTAATCACTTTAAAAACAATGCCTGTATTTTGAATTATTCTTACGAATCGCAAGCCTCGCAAGCATCCGGATTATCCAGCGAGCAGACCATATCCAAGGCGTTCTGGGCCGATACGGCCAGCCGCTCTAGGGTTTCGGCGGCTTATTGCTACGAAGCCTGTTTGAAGTTATCCTCAGAAGGCAACTGCCCCGTTTTACGCAGGAATGCCTGCAATTCGTGCTTCGTAATTGGGCCACTGAGGCGGCGGCTGTTCCACTCAGCATCGGTCAGGCCATTCATGGAATGGTTAGCGCGCTTCAATAATTCGGCGGATGACGGCTTGTTGGATGGTTTCATAGTCAGCGAGAGCTTTAAGTCTTCAACCACTAATTGGTCAGATGGACCGAAGATAAACTGCTTCATGAATAAAGAGAAAGCCCCAAACTTCTACGCTTGGGGCTCTCTGCTATTTAGTTCTGGATGGACTACGAAGCCAGTTTCCAAGTGGCATTAGGCGGTAGTTGGCCAGTTTTGCGCAAATGAGCTAAGAACTCCTGCTTTGTCAACGGGCCCTTAACACGGCTGCGCTCATATTCTTCTGCCGTTTTACCAGCCATCGAAAGGTTAGAGGCCGGCTGCGAGTTGGCGAAGGATGACGTCTTGGATGGTTTCATAGCTCGGCAAAATTACGTCTTCAACGACAAGTTGGTCATCATGTAACGTAAATGTAACCGAAAGAAATTTCCGCTGCTTCGTATATCCTACAACTTCGTAGGCACCAGCGCCTTTGGGGTAAAGACCACTCCGAGGAGGAAGTAGAAGAAGCTCCTCCATTTCTTCCTGCAGAATGCTGTAACTGTGACACCAGTTCCAGTTGACTTTACCAAAGTCGAGACTATAGCCGTCCAACACCCTACGACCCGCAAGCCTCGCAAGCGTCCGGATTATCCAGCGAGCAGGCCATGTCCGAGGCGTTCTGGGCCGAGACGTTCAGCGGCTCCAGGGTTTCGGCGGCCTGCTTCTGCACCGTGAACTTGATGGCGTCGGCGGCGGCTTTGGTGCGCAGGTAGTACATGCCGGTTTTCAGGCCCTTCTTCCACGAGTGGAAGTGCATGCTGGTGAGCTTGCCGAAGTTCACGTTCAGCACGTGCAGGTTCAGGCTCTGGCTCTGGCAGATGTACGCGCCCCGGTCGGCCGACATGTCGATGATGCGGCGCTGGGAAATCTCCCACACCGTCTTGTACAGGTCCTTGATGCTCTGCGGGATGCTCGGAATGTCCTGCACCGAGCCGTTGGCGGCGATGATATCGTTCTTCATCTGCTCGTTCCAGATGCCGAGCTTCACCAGGTCCTTGAGTAGGTGCTTGTTCACCACCATAAACTCCCCGCTCAGCACGCGCCGCACATAGATGTTGGAGGTGTAAGGCTCAAACGACTCGTTGTTGCCCAGGATCTGGGCCGTGGAGGCCGTGGGCATGGGGGCTACCAGCAGCGAGTTGCGCACGCCGTGCTCCACCACCTGGGCGCGCAGCGTTTCCCAGTCCCAGCGGCCGCTCTCGGGCTTCACGCCCCAGAGGTCGAACTGGAACTTGCCCTGGCTGAGTGGGGAGCCGGGGAAGGTTTCGTAAGCGCCGTCCTTTTTGGCCAGGTCCATTGAGGCCGTCATGGCCGCGAAGTAGATGGTTTCGAAAATGTCCTTGTTCAGGCCCGAGGCTTCGTCGCTCTCGAAGGGCATGCGCAGGGCAATGAAGGTATCGGCCAGGCCCTGCACGCCGAGGCCGATGGGGCGGTGGCGCAGGTTGCTGCGCTCGGCTTCCACTACGGGGTAGAAGTTGATGTCGATGACCTTGTTGAGGTTCTTCGTGGCGTGATAGGTCACGTCGTAGAGCTTCTGGTGGTCGAAGGTCAGGCTGCCGTTTTCGCCCTTCAGGAAGCGCGGCAGGGCCAGCGACGCCAGGTTGCACACCGCAATTTCGTTCTCGTCGGTGTACTCCATTATCTCGGTGCACAGGTTCGACGATTTGATGGTGCCCAGGTTCTGCTGGTTGCTCTTGCTGTTGGCAGCGTCCTTGAAGAGCATATAGGGCGTGCCCGTCTCGGTCTGGCTTTCCAGGATGGCGAACCACAGGTCCTGGGCCTTCACGGTGCGGCGGCCGCGGCCCTCCTTCTCATACTTCATGTAGAGCTTCTCGAACTCGGGGCCCCAGGTGTCGCCGAGGCCGGGGCACTCGTTGGGGCACATCAGGGTCCAGTCGCCGTTGGCTTCCACGCGCTTCATGAACAGGTCGGGGGTCCAGAGGGCGTAGAACAGGTCGCGGGCGCGGTTTTCCTCCTTGCCGTGGTTCTTTTTCAGATCCAGGAAGTCGAAGATATCGGCGTGCCAGGGCTCGATGTAGATGGCGAAGGCACCCTTGCGCTTCCCGCCGCCCTGGTCCACGTAGCGGGCCGTGTCGTTGAACACCTTCAGCATTGGGATGATGCCGTTGGAGGTGCCGTTGGTGCCCTTGATGTAGGAGCCCGTGGCCCGCACGTTGTGGATGCTCAGCCCAATGCCGCCGGCGCTCTGCGAAATCTGGGCGCAGTTTTTCAGCGTGTCATAAATGCCCGTGATGGAGTCGTCCTTCATCGTGAGCAGGAAGCAGGACGAAAGCTGGGGCTTGGGCGAGCCGGCGTTGAACAGCGTGGGCGTGGCATGGGTAAACCACCGCTCACTCATCAGTTCGTAGGTTTCGATGGCCGACTCGATATCATGCTTGTGAATGCCGATGGCCACGCGCATAATCATGTGCTGGGGCCGCTCAATCACCTTGCCGTCCACGCGTAGCAGGTAGCTGCGCTCCAGGGTTTTAAAGCCGAAATAGTCGTAACTGTAGTCCCGGTCGTAGATGATAGCCGAGTCCAGCGTAGCCGCGTGCTTGTGGATGATTTCCCACACGTCCTTGGCAATGAGCGAAGCATTCTCGCCGGTCTTGGGGTCCTCGTAGGTGTACAGCCGCTTCATAGTGCTGCTGAACGACTTCGAGGTCACCTTGTGCAGGTTGCTGACGGCAATGCGGGCGGCCAGGATGGCGTAGTCGGGGTGCTTGGTGGTGAGCGAGGCGGCAGTTTCGGCGGCTAGGTTGTCCAGCTCCACCGTCGTCACGCCGTCATAAATACCGTCGATGACCTTTTTGGCCACCTCAATCGGCGACACGAAGTTCTGATTCAGCCCGTAGCAGAGCTTTTCGATGCGCGCCGTGACTTTATCGAATTTCACGGATTCGCGGCGGCCGTCGCGTTTGAGTACCAGCATGAGCGTGGGAGGTTGGGATGGTTGGAGTATAGAAACGCCACGTCGAAAAACGGCGGGCACTACGTTCAGGAATCAGAGCAACCGGTAGCTATTCCGGCCTTCTTGATGCGGAAGATATTCCCTTCCGGCGGGTAGGACAAACCTTCTGTTTAGAAGTTTTCCACAATAGGCTAATGCGGTGCTATTCAGGCTATTTTTCGGAATTAAAGCGTGACTATATAGCCCCAGGAAGTCCCGAAATTTCAGGTTGCGCGGGAGGTGGAAATTTGGTAGAACGAACTAAAGCTATGAGCTAAAAAACTAGCCCCCCTCCTCAGATGAGGAGGGGTTGGGGGTGGTTGACCGGAGCGTTGTTTATCTTGAAGAATCTAGAAGCTAAGCTACAAGATGCCCGCAACCAAACACGTCCATAACCTCCCCCACCAGAAAGCCAGCCGCCGCCAGCTCCGCAGCAATCTGACCCAGGCAGAGGCGCTGCTGTGGCGGGCTTTACAACGCAGCCAGCTGGCCGGCCGCAAATTCCGCCGTCAGCATGGCATCGGCCCCTACATCGTGGATTTCTACTGCGCCGCCGAAAAGCTGGTTATCGAGTTGGATGGTGCGGGGCACTTCACAGTAAGCGGGGAAGCTTATGACGTTGAAAGAACAGCTTATCTGACAGGTTTGGGCCTGCGGGTGCTGCGCTTTGAGAACCGGCTGGTGCTAGAGCAGACAGATGGTGTGCTGGCGGGAATTGAGGCGGCGTTTGGCGCGGGGGATTGTCGTTCTGGCGTTTCAACCACCCCTAGCCCCTCCTCATCTGAGGAGGGGAACTAGCTTTTTAGCCTTAGCATAAAATGTAAAAAAGCCTGCGATACGGACCGCAGGCTTTTCAGCAGTTGATTTATTGAATAGCTTAAAAATCCTCGTCCAGCGAGAAGGCATTCTCTGTCCGCTCGCTCATCACGCCGGCTTTCTGGTACTCGGCCACGCGCTTCTCGAAAAAGTTGGTTTTGCCCTGCAGCGAAATCATCTCCATGAAATCGAAGGGGTTCGAAGAGTTGTAGATCTTGCTGTATCCCAGGCTCTGCAAGAGGCGGTCGGCCACAAACTCGATGTACTGCGACATGGTTACCGAGTTCATCCCAATTAGGTTCACGGGCAGCGCGTCGGTCACGAACTCCTGCTCGATGCTCACCGCGTCGCGGATGATTTCGTGCACGCGCTCCTCGGAGAGCTTGTTTTGCAGGTAGCTGTAGAGCAGGCAGGCGAAGTCGCAGTGCAGGCCCTCGTCTCTGGAAATCAACTCGTTAGAGAATGTTAGACCGGGCATCAGGCCGCGCTTCTTCAGCCAGAAGATGGAGCAGAACGAGCCGGAGAAGAAGATACCCTCCACGGCCGCAAAGGCGATGATGCGTTCAGCGAAATCCTCGGAGTTGATCCACTTCAGGGCCCACTCCCCCTTTTTCTTCACGCAGGGCACCGTTTCCAGGGCGTTGAAGAGGCGGTCCTTTTCCTTCGGGTCTTTGATGTAGGTGTCGATCAGCAGGGAATACGTTTCCGAGTGGATGTTTTCCATCATGATCTGGAAGCCGTAGAAGCAGCGCGCCTCGGGCATCTGCACTTCCTGCATGAAGTTAACGGCCAGATTCTCGTTCACAATGCCGTCGGAGGCGGCGAAGAAGGCCAGCACGTGGCTGATGAAGTGCCGCTCGCCGTCGTTAAGGGCGTCCCAGTCCTTCTGGTCCTGGCTCAGGTCGATTTCCTCGGCGGTCCAGAACGAGGCTTCGGCTTTTTTATAAAACTGCCAGACATCGTTGTTCTGAATGGGAAACAGGACGAAGCGGTTGGGATTTTCAGTGAGCAGCGGTTCCATAAGCGGATGGGAAAAATAAGCTGAAAAGTAGCCGGCACCTGGGCAGAAGCGGTGGCTCCTGAACCTGATGCGTCAGAAAATGTTTGGCTTTCCGACCGACTTCACAACGCCCGTCGAAGCATCAAATATAACCCCACCCCAGGGGAACATCGCCCCGGCTCTGCGTTTTTTCTGTGTTAATTTTTCCGTATGATGACTGGCTGCAGTCTTTTCTCGGAGTCATGGTGCCAAGCGTGAAAACTGTGCAAAAGGCCCCAAAAACAACGGTTTCAGAAAAGTTATCCACATTTCACCTGTGGACAATCCATCTTATCCACAAAAACGCTATTCGCGTGCCCGTCCGGGTGCTTTTAAAAGACGCGGCCGAACAGGTACTTCCCACGGCCTCAGCCGCTTTTCCGCGTCGAGTAGATGATGATTAGTGAGTTAGGTTTGGTTTTGTGAAAGGATACTTCTACTTTTGCCTTCCAATTTTCAGAAAACGCGAAGACGCCGATGTACGCAATTGTCAACATAGCCGGGAAGCAGACCAAGGTCGAAGCCAATAAATTTGTATACGCTCACCGCCTGGCTGGCAACGTCGGCGATACGGTAGAGCTGGGTAAAGCCATGCTGACCGACAGCGAAGGCACCATCACCATTGGCTCGCCCCTGCTGGACGTAGCCGTTATGGGCACCATCCTGGAGCACGTAAAGGGTGACAAGGTGCTGGTATTCAAGAAGAAGCGCCGCAAAGGCTACAAGAAGCTGAACGGCCACCGTCAGCAGTTCACCAAAGTAATGATCAACAGCATTGGCTAAGGCCAATTATGAATTCTGAATTATAAATTCTGAATCAGGCATTTGCGCCACCGATTCCAATTCATAATTCAACATTCATAATTCATAATTCCAACTACAATGGCACACAAGAAAGGCGTAGGTAGCTCCAACAACGGCCGCGAATCTCATTCTAAGCGCTTGGGCGTGAAGATCTTCGGCGGTCAAGGCATCATTGCCGGCAACATCATCGTGCGTCAGCGCGGCACCAAGCATCACCCCGGCCAGAACGTGGGTATCGGCAAGGACCACACGCTGTTCGCCATGGTCGATGGCACGGTGCAGTTCCGCAAGGGCCGCAAAGACCGCTCGTTCGTGACGGTTGTTCCGGTTTCGGAAGTAGCCGCCGCTTAGTACCACGGATTTTTCGGATTGGTCGGATTTCACGGATTTCGTGAACGATTGATCTGAGCCAGAAAAAGCCACCTCAGTCGGGGTGGCTTTTTCTGTTTGAGGTAGCTTGGGCAAAACTGCTGCGCCGGACCCGAAAGCTGTGAAATCTGCCTAAGTCGCGCGAATCCGTGGTTCAGACTAAGGCGTAAAGGACCGGCTTGCTGGGGCTGGCATCCAGCTCCAGACTCGTGACCTGCAGATTGAGCAAGTACAGGCCGTCCAGGACGGCATCGGGCACGAAGATCAGCTCGGTGATGGTGGCGGCCGTGCGCGTAGCGTGGGGGTACTGCCAGAAGGCGTGGTGGGCCAGCAGCTCGCCATCGTCCTCTTCCCGATCTACGCTGGGCAGGTCGAGCAGCAGATGCTGGATACTGCGGGCCACTAGGTAGTGGGCTAGCGCCGGCTCCAGGTACGTGGGGTTGGTGCCCGAATACTGGCGGTGACGCTTGGCGGCGTCGTTGGGCAGGGTGCGCAGGATCAGGGCTTCGGGAGCATCAGCGGCAGCTTCCAGCAGCGGCTGCACATCGGCCAGCAGCACTACCAGGTCGCCGTTGGGCTGCGGGCGGGGCAATACGGAAACCAGCCGGGCCACGAACAGGAAGCGGCGCAGACAGCGGTTGAGCGTAGCCGCCGGGTCGGGGCTGATGTGGCCGTAGCACTCGGTATGGGTGCCGTTGCCGTGGGGCGTGAGGTGGACGCGCTGGTAGTTGGTACTGCCGCCCAGCGCCACGCTGCCCACAAAGCTGCCCACCCGAATCGTGTCGAACTGCACTGGCTCGGCCCAGAAGCAATTCACCTGCTCCGGGCCGGGAGCCAGCGGCAGCGAGATATCCAGCGGCGCGGCGGGGTCGAAGGAGTAGGTGCGGCCGTGGTGGGAGTAGGTGGCAGGCATGTGCAGGGGTTTGCGGGAAGTGGCTCCGGCTGGTGGGCTGGGTTACGAAGCTGTTTAGAAAGTCGAGCAGAATATCCCAGGACGTTATGCTTCACCTGGCGTCCGCGAAGTCGAAGCATCGTGCTATCGTTGGATTACTACTCAGACGTCAGCACGCGAGATTCCTCGGCTTTGCTCGGAATGACACGTTCTTCCGCCTTGCTAAACAGCGTCTACGGCTCGATGCGCAGGAACACGCCTTCCAGGTAAAAAATATTGTGCGGGGTGCTGCCCTCGTAATCCTCCTCGTCCTCTTCCTCATCGCCGCCAAAGTCCAGCTCCGGCTCGTCTTCCGAGGCTTCGCCTTCCTCTTCAAAATCGTCGGCCGGATAGGTGCAGGACAGTTTCATGGCCACGCCGGGCAGCGGGACGGGCGGCTTTTCCTCGGTGGTGTATTCCAGCAGGCACGGCCACTCCGTGACGGTGGCCAGGGCTTCGGCTACGTCTTCCTGCAGCGCCTCGGCCCGGGGGCCGGCCAGGCGCAGCAGCAGATCGAGGGACGGAAACTGCAGGCCCAGGTGAAAGAAATGCAGGCTCTCGTCGAAAAACGTGGTGGCCCACACGGTCACGTCGTCCGTGTTGTCGAAGACAATGGCCGTAATCTGAATCTGCTCGACGAAAAAGTCGGCGTCATCGGCGAGAGCGTCAATCAGGCGTTTCATTGCCTGAACATACGCAAAACTGCCGCTTCTACCCAGCGCCGAAAGCCGCACTTACGCCGCCAGGAAAAGCTCCAGCGTGATTTGGTCGGCCAGCAGCTTGCCGCGGTCAGTGAGACGCAGCGTGCCGTTCAGCAGCGTGGCCCAGCCGTTTTGGCGCAGCTCATTCAGATAATCAGCACGTTGCACCGGCAGATCCACGCCCAACACGTCGCGCAGGTAGGTTAAGTCGCAGCCGCGGGCGGTGCGCAGGCTGGTCATCAGGTATTCGTTGGCGCGGTCGGTGGGCGAGAGAATTTCGTGGGTCAGCGGCACTTCGCCCTGCTCCAGCACGGCGGCTATGTACTGCGCGTTGTTGGCCACGGCGTAGGTGCGGCTCGTGCCATCGAAGGAGTGGGCGCTGGGGCCCAGGCCCAGGTAGGGCACACCGCGCCAGTAGTTCGAGTTGTGGCGCGACTCGCGGCCGGGCCGGCAGAAGTTCGATATTTCGTACTGCTCGTAGCCGTGGCGCGGCAATTCGGCCAGCAGCATTTCAAACTGCCGGGCCACAAACTCGTCGGGCGGGGCTACGAAGGTGCCTTTGCGCAGCCGCCGGCCAAACACCGTATCGGGCTCGATGGTCAGGGCGTAGCACGACAGATGCGGCACCTGCAGCGCAAACGCCTGGGCCATATCCTGCTCCCAGATGCCGTGGTCGGCGGCGGGCACGCCGTAAATCAGATCCACGGAAATATTCTCGAAGCCCACATCCTGCGCCAGCTGCACGCACTGCCGCGACTCCTGCGCCGAGTGGGCGCGGTTCATCAGGCGCAAATGCGGCTCGTGGAAGCTCTGCAAACCAATACTCAGGCGGTTGATGGGCGAGGCGGCCAGCTCGCGCAGCTTGGCCGGCGTGAGGTCGTCGGGGTTGGCTTCCAGCGTGATTTCTGCCTGCGCCGACACCTGAAAATGACGGTGCAGGTCGTTGAAAATCGTATCCAGTTCGGCGGCCGTGAGCAGTGAGGGCGTGCCACCGCCGAAGTAGATGGTTTCCAGCACGGGCGCCGGCCCCAGATAACTGGCTCGCAGCATCATTTCCCGCCCGATAGCCTCCACCAAGCGGCCCTTCAGCGTCATAGAGGTGCTGAAATGAAAGTCGCAGTAGTGGCAGGCCTGCTTGCAGAAGGGAATGTGGAGGTAGAGGCCGGGCATTTGAACAGAAGAATTGCGGACAGAACTCGCGGTTGGGAAAAAGCCGGGGAGCCACGACACCGCAGTACAAAACCGCCGATTGTACTTTCGGGAAATTAAAAGCGCGGTTCTGCGTTTGTGTTCCCAAATGTACGCCCGTACCCTCGTTTTCTTCCTGCTGAGTATGCTGCCGCTGGTGTGGCCGGGAGCGGCGTGGGCCCAAACGCTGCCCGCGCCCAGTCAGGTTCCGGTGGCTACGCCCGCATTTCCGCCCGCCACGGCCCGGCCCGATACGGCCAGCCGTCGCAAAGCGCCGGAGTCGCGCAAGGCTATCAGGATTGGCACAGAAGCCGCCGACGAGGCTAGGTTGCGCCGGTATCGGCCGCCCACGGCGGCTCCCGACTCGCTGGCGGCCCGGCGGGCGGTGCGGGCGCTGGTGCTGGCCCTGCAGGCCGATTCGTACCTGACGGCCTCCGCTGATGCCATGCGCTGGTACCACGATACGCTCCGGGTGCAGCTCTACGTGGGCGAGAAATTCCGGTGGGCGCGACTGCGCAACGGCAACCTGGGCGACGCACTGCTTACCCGCGCCGGCTTTCGCGAAAAGCTCTACGCCAACCAGCCTTTTGAGCCCAGCCAGTGGGCCCGACTGCAGCAGAATATTCTCGCCGAAGCTGAGAACCAGGGCTACCCCTTCGCCACCGTGCGCCTGGATTCGGTGCAGCTGCGCGGCACCGACATCGAAGGCCGCGTGGTGCTCGACCGGGGCCGCGTGGTGCTGTTCGACTCGATTCAGCTGGTGGGCAAAACCAAGACGAAGAAGCGCTTCCTGACCAAATACCTGCAGCTTTTTCCCAACCAGCCCTACAGCCAGCAGCGCGTGGATGCGGCGGCCCGGCTGCTGCGGCAGCTGCCTTACCTACAGATGCGGGCCGAGCCGGAAGTGCGCTTCGCCAAAGGCAAAGCCCGTGTGTACCTGTTTCTCGACGACCGGGCTTCTAACCAGTTCGATGCCATTGTGGGCGTGCTGCCGAACCCCAATCCTGGCGTGGGCCAGAAGAAGCTGCAGATTACCGGCGACGTGACCATCAACCTGCGCAACCTGAGCGGCGGCGGCAAGCAGATCGGGCTGCAGTGGCGCAAGCTGGACGTGGCCTCGCAACTTTTTGACGCTCAATATCTTCACCCCAACTTTTTCGGCACGCCGCTGGAGCTGGGCGGCAGCTTCAATCTGTATAAGCAGTCGAATGCGTTTCTCACGCTGCGGCCGCGGCTGCAGGTCACCTACCCTACCGTGCGGGCCGGGCGCGTCACGTTTTTCACCGAGCGCCGCAGCTCCCGCCTGCTCTCCGACTCCACCTTCCGCGAGCGAACCGTACTGCCCGACACCATCGATTCCGAGTTCAATTCCTACGGGCTCGAATACGGCTGGAATCGCCTCGACGACCTGTTTTTCCCCCGGCACGGCCTGCTGGCCAGCGTGCAGGCGGCGGTGGGCACCAAGCGCATCAGCAAAAACGCCGACCTCAACGACACGCTCTACCAGCGCCTGCCGTTGCGCTCGACGCAGGTGATGCTGGCCCTGCGGCTAGAGCAGTATTTCGCGGTGGGCAAAAACGGCGTGTTTCTGGCCCGCCTGCGGGGCGAGTCGCTGCTGAACAAGCGGCTGTTTCTGAACGATATGTTCCGGCTGGGCGGCCTGGCCACGCTACGCGGCTTCAACGAATTCGCCTTCTACGCCAGCTCCTACGGCGTAGGCACCGTTGAATTCCGGCAGTTCACCGGCGGCGACACCTACGTATTCGTCTTCGCCGACCAGGCCTACCTGCGCCGCGACCTGGCCAACGACAAAACCAGCGACACGCCCGCCGGTCTGGGCGCGGGCCTGAGCTTCCGCACCGGCGCGGGCCTGTTTCAGTTCGTGTACTCCGTGGGCCGGGCGCAGGGCCAGCCGTTCTCCCTCAACGCCTCCAAAATCCATTTCGGTATCACTAGCCGGTTTTAAAGGAATGTGAGAAATGTGGTGAATGTGGTGAATGTGCTAAAAAGTCGCCTGTCATCCTGAGCCTGCGAAGGATCTACCTCTTTCCGCAATACAGCACTCTTTTCAACGCACAAAGCCCTTCACCACGCGACGGTGAAGGGCTTTGCTCATTTCAACAGGCTTCTCACTTAACGGAGGAAGGTCCTTCGCAAGCGTACGCCAGATGAGGGATGACAGACAGCTTTTTAGCCCATCAGCACTACCGCATCAGCACATCAAAAAACCAGCACGTTATTGCAATGCTTTCTTCAGCTCGCTGGCAGCCAGGGCCTGGGCTTCTTTGGCCTGGGGCACTACCGCGCCCATGCCGAAGAACTCGTGCGCCACGTTATCATACAGCTTGTAGGTTACGGGTACGCCGGCGGCTTTCAGCTTATCGGCGTAGGTTTTGCCCTCGCTCATTAGCGGGTCGATGCCGGCCCCGATGACCGTGGCGGGCGCCAGGCCTTTCAGGTTAGGCGCAGTTACCAATGAAATCATTGGGTTTTTGCCGTCGGCGGGCGTGCGCAGGTACTTGTCGAAGAACCAGGCCATGAAGGGCTTGCTCAGCGGCTTGGCGGCGGCGTTTTTCTGGTACGAGGGCGTATTCAGGTCGTAGCCGGCAATGGGGTACACCAGCAACTGGTGCTTCGGCTGCATCAGACCTTTGTCGCGGGCCATCATGCACACGGCGGCGGCCAGGTTGCCCCCGGCGCTTTCCCCAGCCACGGCCACGCGCTTGGGGTCGCCTTTGATGGAAGCCGCATTTTTCAGCACCCACTGATAAGCGGCAAATGAGTCGTTGTGTGCCGTCGGAAACTTCATTTCCGGGGCCTGCCGGTAGGCCACCGACACGAACACGGCCCCGGTCTGCTCAGCCAGTGCCCGCACGGAGGGGTCGTAGGTATCCAGGTTGGCAATGACCCAGCCGCCGCCATGATAATACACCACCACGGGCAGCGGGCCAGTAGCGCCTTTGGGCATATAAATACGGGCTTTTACGCCCGGTGCCACTTCCCTGCTCATCGTATCGAGCGGCGAAGGCGGCGTTTGAATGCCGAAATCCTTCATCACGGCCATTGTGGCATCGGTGGCTGATGGACCTTTGCGCACTTCCGCCACGGGCAGCTTTTCGGGCGGCGTAGGGCCGCTCAGGCTGGCCAGCTTTTCCAATACCGTTAGCATTTCGGGGGCGATGTTCGGGGCCCAGGCCGGGGCGGGCCCGGCGGGCTTCACGGCGCGGGGCGCAGCGGCCATGGCGCTGGTGTCGCTCATCATAGCCGCTGAGTCAGTAGCTGCGGCGGTGGTGCCGGCCTGTTCGCTGGTCGTGTTGCTGTTGCAGCCAGCCAGCCCCAGCAGCGAGGCAAAGCAGGGGGTTAATAATCGGAGGCGGGTAGCGGGGGTGAAAGCAGGGAATAGCTTCATGTGTTTTAGGAAGAAAAAGTAGTAGAGAAAAACAGTTCGCCGGTTTACGTAGCAAGCAGATGAAATCGTTGGGCCACAAGGGTATTTATTCGGGTCCCACCGGCCTGCGACAGGGCATTTTCTAGGTTCCACTAAAATAATTCAGCTGATTATCAGCCCGAAAGCAGGCTACAGCCAGTAATACCTACTCCCGATGCTGCTTTTAAAAAAAACCCTCCTACATTTGCAGAACCAAACAGTGCGGGGTGGAGCAGTTGGTAGCTCGTTGGGCTCATAACCCAAAGGTCACAGGTTCGAGTCCTGTCCCCGCTACCTAGATAACCCGGAAGTTACTCATCATGAGCAGCTTCCGGGTTTTTCGTTTTTAGCAGTTTCCGCTAATTGATTAGCGAAACGCAGCAGGCAGACGAGAAACAAACTGAACAAAGGCCGTGAGCAGCGTATGAAAGGCAGTAACCCCGGCCGCCGGCCAGACTGCTATATTCCCGGCTTCTATTGCTTCCTGCTTCCCCAATAGCTCCATCTGGTATGTCTGCTCAATCTGCTTCCCCATCCGCAGTTCCGCGGCCCTACATTCTCGCCGAAACCACTTGGAAAACCGTGCGGGAAACCAAGTACGAGGTAGTGGTACTACCCTGGGGCGCTACCGAGGCGCACAATTACCACCTGCCCTACGCCACCGACAACTTTCAGTGCGACTACGTGGCGGCCGAAGCGGCCCGCAAAGCTTGGGAGCAGGGCGCGAAAGTGGTGGTGCTGCCTACCATTCCGTTCGGCGTGAATACCGGCCAGCTCGATATTACGCTCGACATGAACCTGAATCCCAGCACCCAGCTCCTCATTCTGCGCGATATAGTGCAGGTGCTGGCCCGACAGGGCCTGCCGAAGCTGGTAGTGCTGAACGGCCACGGCGGCAACGATTTTCGGCAGATACTGCGCGAGCTGCAGGCCGAATTCCCTACCGTGTTTCTCAGCACCCTCAACTGGTTTCGGGCCGCCGACCGCAGCCAGTTTTTCCAGGCCCCCGGCGACCATGCCGATGCGCTGGAAACCAGCGCCATGCTGCACATTGCGCCCCAGCTGGTGCGCCCGCTGGTCGAGGCCGGCGATGGCGCGGCGCGGCAGTTTCGCATCCGGGCGCTGCGCCAGGGCTGGGCCTGGGCGCAGCGCGAGTGGAGCCAGGTATCGGCCGATACGGGCGTGGGCAACCCGGCCGAGGCCACGGCCGAGCAAGGCCGGGCATTTCTGGAGGCGGCAACCACCAACATCGGGCAGTTTCTGGTAGAGCTGGCCGCCGCCGATCCGCACGATTTATATGAATAGGTGGCGGGGCCAGCCCGATAACATCAGGTAGAGGCTAAGGCCCTAAAACAGTTCAGCCGCATCTTCCCGAGGGAAAATGCGGCTGAACTGTTTTAGGGCCTTGCGAGGGCCGGCAGTTATTGCTGCGGCTTCGGCATGGTGCCCGTTGGGGCATCTACCTTGATTACGCCCTGGCGTTTGCGCGGAGCAGTGTTCATCGACTGCTTGCGGCGGGCCTGGCGGCGCAGCTTCATGCGGCGGAAGAAGCCGGGCTTGCGATGCTTGTTGCGGCTGTTGCCGCGGTAGCGTTTGTACACGGGGCGCGGCACCCGTGGGTAAGCCAGCGTTTCGGTTAGCGCCTCAGGGGCGGCTGCCGCGGGTTCGGCCAGCGCGGCGGTGGGGTCTGCCAGCACCAGTAAGGCGCACAGCAGCAATAGGATGAACTTGGTCATAGGAAAGAAATTGAAACGCTTTTACCGTGCGACAGCTAATCTCAAAGATTAAGCCAACGACTATATAGTGCGTTTCCCTGAGGCAGAATTTTGTGGAACAGCACCCGCCCGGTCCGGCAGTAGCCCCGACACCTGGGGCGGCAGCCGCGTGGCCCGGTACGTACACAAACCCCGCGCGGGTGCCTGCAGAGCCACATTGCTGCTGCCCGATTGGCCTGCTACAACACCCGCACTGGCCGGCTAAGCATGCTGCTGCGGGTGCCAAAGATTTGGGCAGAATGATTATTCGTTATTCAGCTATAGGGTCGTAGCAGCGGTAAGTGCGGTGGCGCAGGATCAGGCCATCCTTGAACTCGAAAATCATGCAGAACTGCGCCGAAACCTGCCCACCACGCACCAGCAGGCCGAAGTCGTTCATAATGGTAGCATGCCAACGCGTTTCCAGCACTACGCAGTCGTCGGTGCCGGCGTGCATCTTCGTCTGCTCAAACTGCGGGTTGTGCAGAATTTCGCGCCCCGCCCGGATGTTGCTCAGAATATCCTCGAACCCCCGGTGCTGAGTGGTGCGGGTGAGCAAATTAGGATATTCAATCTGCTCTATATCAGGGTGAAACACTGTTGCGTAAGCCGCTGGGTTGATTTCCAGCGCCGCACTCAGCGCCAGATACGAGTTGATGACAGCGAAATGATCATTCATGAAAACGCAGCAGATAGGTGAAAGAGGAGAACAAGGTAAGCAGGACCTGGGGTTTGTGGCGCGAAAAACAGGCTTTGCGGAGGCTAAACGACCGGTTAACGCTTTTCTTATGGGCCACAAAATACAATGGCCCTGCCAGCTGAAGCAAATACATGATTTTCCCAATATTTTCCTCCATCCATGTACGCTTTCTGCTGCGCTGAACCGCAGATTCTGCACCCACCCGCTATACGAAAGCGGCCCGACAACCAGATTTGCTTGCATCGGGCCAAGCTTAACGCAGCTATTCTTGCTGCATGAAAGCCATTGCAGCTGGCCGGAATAAGCGCGAAGGCAGAGCTGCCTGTACCGGCTAATTGCAACTATACAAAACACACTACTCCGCTTCAATACCGCAGGTACGCCTCAGGCTCCGTTTGCATAAATTATAACTATAAGGCATAATAATGAGATTCAATTCAGCCTCATTCAAATTCATCATCTATCAAAAAACACAAAATTTCCCTGCCCTGCCCTTGTCTTATAAACAAGGGCTGAGCAGGGAAATTCACCGCACTACAGCAGAAGCGCTATAGGGTGGTGCGACCGATGCGAGGCTGCGCTTTCAGGCGGGCTTTGTGCTTGGCTTTGCAGCGCAAGCGCCACCGCTTGTAGGCACCAAGCTTGCGGGCCTTGTGGCGACTGTTGCCGCGATACTTCTTATAGTTGTGAGTGTGAGACGATTCGGCGATTCTGCCTTTTGAGCGAAAAAGGAAGCTGCCGGGAGGAGTGGCCATACCTGGCTGCGCGTCGGCTAGGAACATCAATGCGCAAAACAGCACGAGTAGTATTTTAGGCATACAAAGGGTGTTAAAAGGTTTGCACTCTTTCCGCAGTGAGCAAAGGATGTGGCACCATCCGATCCGAACACTACACAAAGCGAATATAAAGAGTCTTTATCAAAAATGTTCAAGTTTGATAAGATAATTTTTGACGTAACATCGTAGGAATAAAATTGATTTATTTAAACAACACCCCTATTGCCTCTGAACCGTTGTAGGTTTAAAACAAAAACTCTTGATCAAAGTTAATATTTGAATAATTACAATTTAAAGAGTTGCTTTACACGCCCAGCTCGCCACGGTTAAGCTGAGGCTATGAGTGACGGATTGTTTTACATCTAACTGAGCCCTAAACCGGCCGGAAAACAATCGGTGAGACCATATGGTATGCTGCGTAGCCCGACACCCCGGCCTCAGATCTACTGCTACCACTTGCTTTTACCCATGCGCACTATCAAAGCCCAGCACCAAGCCGTAAGCGCCCCCATTGCCGACCTGATAACCTACCGGGCGCTGCCCACGCCGGCCGTGGAGCACCTCGACCCGTTTCTGTTTCTGAATCATCATGGGCCGCAGCAGTATGCGCCCAACAACGCGGGGCTGCCCTTCGGTCCGCACCCACACCGGGGCTTTGAAACGGTGACCTTCATTGTGGCCGGCGACATTATGCACCAGGACAGCGGCGGTCATCAAAGCATTATTGGTGCGGGCGGCATTCAGTGGATGACGGCCGGCCGCGGGCTCATTCACAGCGAAGTATCCTCGCCGGCGTTCAAAAAGACCGGCGGCGACCTGGAAATACTGCAGCTCTGGGTGAATCTGCCGGCCAGGGATAAAATGGTGGCCCCTCACTACCGCGGGCTGCAAAAAGACGAGATTCCGGCCGTGCCGCACGATGAGGGCCGCGTGGTGCTGCACGCGGTGGCAGGCGAGTGGCTGGGCACCGCCGGGGCAGTGCAGCCGCTTACGGCTATCAGTCTGGCTACTATTGATTTCCGGGCTGACGGTCAGCTGCGCCTGTCCATTCCCGCCGACCACACGATTTTCTGCTATACCATCAGGGGCAAGCTGCGGGTGAACGGGCAGGAAACCGAAGCCCGCCGCCTCACCGAGTTCAACTACGACGGCGACGAGCTGCACCTGGAGGCCCTGACCGAGGCCACGCTGCTACTGGGGCACGCGGCTCCTTTTCGGGAGCCCATTGTGGCCTACGGCCCCTTCGTGATGAACTCGGAAGCCGAAATCCGGCAGGCGTACCAGGATTATCAGGCCGGCAAGTTTGGCCAGTGGCCAGGCTGATAGCCGCCGCCACTACGGCTCAATCAGCAGCTCGTACTTGCCCAGCAGGCCCGGCAGGCCGGCCAGGGCAAAGCGGGCGTTGCGCAATGGATTCAGCTCGGGGTCGATGAAAAAGCCGGTGGCGGTGGTGAAGTCGGCGCCGCTAAGCTGGGTGCGCTCGAACCGGGCGCCGGCCAGGCTGCACTCCCGAAACACGGCTTCGGTGAGGTCGGCGCTTTCGAAGTCGGCCTCAGTAAGCACGCAGTCGTGGAAGCGGGTGTGGGGCATTTTGCGGCCGTAGAACGAGGTGTAGGGCATTGGGCACTGGTCGAAATGCACGCCGAACAGCATATCACGACAGGCCCCGAACTGCACGCCCGAGAGCTTGCAGGCCTCGAAAGCCACGTTTTGCAGGCTGGTGCCGTTCAGCGACGCCGAGGCCAGATTGCACCGCTCGAAGAGGCAATCGACGAACAGCAGATTGCCCAGATTGGCCCCCGAAAAGTCGCCGCCGATGAAGTGGCACTGCTCAAACTCGCGGCCGTGCCGCAGCAGCTGGGTGGCATCCCAGCGCTCAAACACGTTTTCGGCGGGAAAATACGCGGGCTTGCTTGGGATGCTGGGTTTGCGGCGAGCTTTCACGGAATGCGGGACGAAGTGGGCTATAGAACCTGAAACACGAAGGTAAGGCGCAAGGCGCGGCAATTTTCACAGTCGGGTTGGCAAAGCCCCCAAACGCAAAAGCAGCCCGCGTGGTGCGGGCTGCTTTTGCGTTTGGGGGCTTTGCTGACCGGCCTCAGCTTCGAGAATAGTTCAGCAGGCTCCAAAAGGCAGGGTTTTCATAAACTGCGGCGGCACCAGGCCGGTAGGTCCGCCTTTTTGCGGCTTCGTTTTCACCTCGATAACGCCTTTGCGGCCTTTCTCCCCGAATTTCCGCACAGCATCCTCATCCTTGTAGACCGACATTGCCTGAATCTGGTCCGGGGGCAGATTCTGCAGCTGCTCGGCCGTTATTTCCTGCCCATCCAGGATAATCAGCTTGCCGGCCAGCTGCCGGGCCATAGCCTTCGGGTCGGCGGGGGCGTAGGTGATGTGGTGCTTGGCGTTGAAGGCTTTTACCGCGGCCGAGTCCTTGTTCTTTTTGGTAGTGATGATGACGACTCCGGCCGCCGCGCTGCTCCCAAAGGCCTCCGTAGCAGCCGGCCCCGAGAGGACGTTCATCGACTCTAGCGTATTCGGATCTAGCTTATCGACCACGGCTTTGCTGACCGGCTGGCCGTCTACGAAGTACAGCTTCTCTCCGGTGGCAGCTACGGCTTTGGGCGGCGCGGCAGCAGCCGGGGCAGCGGGCCGAGCCGTGGTAAAGGCCATTACTACGGCGGCCAGCGGGAGCACCAGGGCGTATTTGGCCAGGTGCAGATGCGAGGATTGGGGCTTGTTCATCATCATAATGCGGTTTTTGAGAATAAGAAAGGTGAAATGATTCGCCAGCGCCGACCCCGGTGCCAGCGTACTGAGGCGCACCAGGCTGTACTGGTAGGCTTTGCTATCGAGCAGGCCGGCACGGAGCACGGCGCGGTCGGTGATGAATTCGAGGTTTTCCAGCACGGCCCGCCGCAGCAGCCACGCCCCCGGATTGAACCAGTAGAAAGCCTGCTGCACCTGCGCCAGCAGCACATCCAGGGTGTGCCACTGCCGCACATGTACCTGCTCATGCTCCAGAATGGCCGGCAACTCGGCGGCCGAGTGCTGGTTGGGGTTCAGATAGATGCTCTGCCAGAACGAAAACGGATTGACGGCTTCGGCCACCCGCCGGAACGGCTGCCGCCCCAGCCACGCCGCCCGCGAGGAGCGATGCAGCCGGTAGAGGGCTCCAAACTGCGCCGCCAGCCGCAGCAGCAGCGCCACCACCCCGGCCCAATAGGCCAGTTCCAGCCAGTAGCCCCAGTCGAAAGCGGCGGCCGGGGCCGGGCGGGCCAGCGCCTGCCAGTCGGGCACGAGGTGGTAGACGGCCGCGCCAAGTGGGGCTTCCGGCCGGTTGAGCCAGCCCAGCGGCACCAGCGGATACAGCGCCGCAAAGCCGATGGCCAGCAGCAGAAACCAGCGGTTCAGGGTATAAAACGTGAGCCGGCGAAGGCCCAGCCAATACACGGCCCAGAACAGCGTGAGGGCCACATTGGCCTTCAGCAGATACAGTAGCAGCGCCGACATAGCTAACGGGTTTTGCCGTCCTCAATCATGCGGATGATTTCCTGCAGCTCGGCGGCGCTGATTTTTTCTTCCTTGGCGAAGAACGAAACCAGCTCTTTGTAGGAGTTGCGGAAATAGTCGCTCACGAAGGTGCTCATGAACTTGTGGCGGTAGTCTTCGGCCTGCACCAGCGGCGCGAAGCGGTAAGAGTTGCCGAGCTTTTCGGCCCGCACGTAGCCCTTGCGCTCCAAGTTGCGAATAGTGGAAGCCAATGTGGTATAGGGCGGCGGTGGCGCGGGCAGCCGCTCCAGCACTTCCTTAATGAAGCCGCCATTTTGCTGCCACAGCACCTGCATGGCCTCTTCTTCCTGTTGCGTGAGTCGTTCCATAGTCATTACGATTATTTCGTAATACTACGAACATTTCGTAATAACGGATATACATCCGCAGAAATATTTTTTCTAGCCCACCTTGAAACTAAAGAAAGCGGCGCAGCCGCATAGCGGCGACAGGTTTGTAGCATTGGTACAAATAGAACGCAAAAGCCGCGTAGCGGTGGCAGAACCGCCCGAACGACTCTGTCACCGCTACGCGGCTTTGTTCTACTTGCTTATGCTGATGCTACAAACCTGTCGCCGCTATGCGGCTGCGCCGTCGGCTGGGATATAAAGCGTATTCCGGAAGTCATTCAGCATACTGAATAACTTCCGGAATACGCTTTATATCCCATTTTTACCAAATCTTGGCCCGCTCATTCTTGGCGCGCACCATCTTAGCATCCTCGTTACAACCGAAGGCCTCGAAGAACTCGGGCATGTTCATCAGCGGGCCGTTGGTGCGGAACTGGGCCGGGGAATGCGAGTCGGTGAGCACCTGCTGGCGCAGGAATTCGGGGCGGGCGTTGGTGCGCCACACCTGCGCCCAGCTCAGGAAGAAGCGCTGCTCGGGCGTGAGGCCGTCGTAGAGCGGCCGTGGGTTGGAGCCGAATTGCTGCTGCAGCTGCTTTTGCAGGGCCGTGTAGGCTATGTTGAGGCCGCCGAGGTCGGCTAGGTTTTCGCCCATCGTGAGCTTGCCGTTCACAAATACCGAATCCAAAGGGGCGAAGGCGGAGTACTGGGCTCCCACCATATCGGCGCGCTGCGTGAACTTGTCGTTGTCTTCCTTGGTCCACCAGTCGCGCAGGTTGCCTTCGGCATCCGATTGCCGGCCTTTGTCGTCGAAGCCGTGGGTGATTTCGTGGCCGATGACCGCGCCCATGCCGCCGTAATTGACGGCATCATCGGCTTTGGGGTCGAAGAAGGGCGGCTGC
The DNA here is from genome assembly GCF_900141805.1 of Hymenobacter daecheongensis DSM 21074. GTDB lineage: Bacteria > Bacteroidota > Bacteroidia > Cytophagales > Hymenobacteraceae > Hymenobacter > Hymenobacter daecheongensis. Next base: position 454,371 of record NZ_FQYN01000001.1, read on the forward strand.
ATAATACCGGCCGGGAACACAATTTCGTTCAGCGACGAGTTGTAGTAGGCATTCACCGTGGGCGGGGTCATGCTCCAGTCGCCGCGGCGGATGGGGCCGCCGTAGCGCTTCACATAGTCAGCGGTTTCCCACTGGCGGGCGGCCAGCACGTTTTTCAGGTACGACTCGCGCGAGATGGTCAGGGCTGAGTAGTCCTTCCACTGATCCGGGTAGCCGATTTTCACCACGAAGGCGTTCAGCTTTTTCAGGGCTTCCTGCTTGGTGGCGGCGCTCATCCAGTCGCTCTGCTGAATGTGCTCCCCCATCGACTCGCGGATGTTATTGACCATTTCCAGCGCCTTCTGCTTGGTTTCAGGCGTGAAGGCTTTATCCACGTAGAGCTGGCCGAAGGCTTCGCCCAGCGTGCCATCGGTGGCGCGCAGCATCCGCTTCCATCGGGGCTGCTGCTGCTTGGCCCCGGTCAGCACCTGATTGAACCGGAAGCTTTCCTCCACATACGCCTTGGGCAAGGCGCTGGCCACCGAAGACACCAGGTGCCAGCGCAGGTAGGTTTTCCAGTCGCTGAGCGGCTCGCTTTTCAGGGCCGCGCTGGCTTCCTTCATAAACTCCGGCTGCCCCACTATTATCTCCTTAGCCGAGGCCAAGCCGGCCTGCTGAAGCAAGGTAGGCACGGCCAGGTTCGGAAACTGCCGGCTGGCCTCGGCCACGGTCATCTTGTTGTAATTGGCGTAGGGGTCGCGCAGGGCCACGCGGTCCTTGGAGGCCTTAGCCAGCCGGGTTTCGAGGCGCAGTACGGCGGCAGCGTTTTTCTGGGCCGTAGCCGCGTTGTCGCCGAGCTGGCGGAAGGTGTTGGTGAGGTAGGTGACGTAGGCGGCCCGCACGGTTTTGGAGCGGGCATCGTCCTTGAGGTAGTAGTCGCGGTCGGGCATCGAGAGGCCACCCTGCGTCAGATTCACGGCGTACTCGGTGCTTTTCTTGCGGTCCTGATTCACGCCCAGGCTGAACACGGAGCCCGTGCGCAGCTCCCGCTGGCGATTCAGACTCATCTGCAGGCCTTTCAGATCTTTGATAGCGGCAATGCGGGCCAGCTCGGGCTGCAGGTATTTCAGGCCGGCGGCCTCAATGGCAGCCGAGTCCATAGCAGAGGCGTAGAAGTCGCCCACCTTCTGCAGGTTGCTGCCTTTGGCGGCCGTGCCGTTGGCGGCGGCATCGTCCAGAATCTGCCGCATTATGGCTTCGTTCTGGTTGATAAGCAGATTCCAGGAACTCCAGCGCGTCTCGGCAGCCGGCACCGGATTGTTTTTCAGCCAGGTGCCCGAGGCATACTGGAAGAAGTTGTCGCACGGCGACACCGACTTGTCGGCGTTGGCCATGTCCAGGCCCACGCCTTTCAGCACGGGGCCGGCTGCCGCCGGGTTAGTGGTTTCCGGCGCGGCGATGCTAGTGGCCGGGGCGGTAGTTTTGCTACTGGCGCACCCACCCAGCACGAGGCCGGAGGCGGTGCCGAGAATAAGGAGGAAGTTGTTTTTTCTGGTCATCGATAAAGAATGAAGGCCGAAAATGGAAGGAGAAGACAGCGCGGAAGTTTAAAATCTGAATGGCAATCAGCATTGGCGTGCGGAGCCAGCCAGCGCACCCCGGCCGGTAAAGACGATAGGCTCCGGCAAAAGCTGCTTAGCGGGGTTTGGCGCGGGCATACTGGTCGGGCCAGGCCACGTCTGCCTGCAGCGCCTGCGCCGCCCGGAGCGGAAAATACGGGTCGCGCAGCTCCTCGCGGGCCAGCAGTACCACATCGGCCTGGCCGCGGCTGATGATGGCTTCGGCCTCGGCGGCGGTGGTAATAAGGCCCACGGCACCGGTCAGAATCTGCGCCTCCTGCTTTACCTTTTCGGCCAATGGCACCTGGTAGAGCGGGCCAACGGGAATGGCGGCAGTGGGCACGTTGCCGCCGCTGGAGCAATCTATCAGGTCTACCCCATTGCTTTTCAACAGCCGGGCCAAGGCCACCGAGTCGTCGTCGGTCCAGCCGCCTTCCGTCCAGTCGGTGGCCGAAATGCGGACCAGCAGGGGCAGCTCGGCGGGCCACACGGCGCGGGTGGCCGCCACTACTTCGAGCAGCAGGCGGCTGCGGTTTTCAAACGAGCCGCCGTAGGCATCGATGCGCTGATTGCTCAGGGGCGATAGGAATTCGTGGAGCAGGTAGCCATGGGCCGCGTGGATTTCGACCACCTGAAAGCCCGCCGCCAGCGCCCGAACGGCGGCGGCCCGGAAGTCGGCCACTACCTTTTGCAGTCCGGCAGCATCCAGGGCCAGCGGCGTGGTGTAGTTGGCAGCAAAGGGCACAGCGCTGGGCGCTACGGTTTGCCAGCCGCCCGCGGTTTCGGGCACCACGCCCTCGCCTTTCCAGCTGGTGTAGGTGCTGGCCTTGCGGCCAGCGTGGGCCAGCTGAATGCCCGCCACGGCCCCCTGCGCCCGCAGAAAAGTAGTGATGCGCTGCAGGCCCTCGATGTGCGCATCCTGCCAGAGGCCCAAATCATCGGGGGTGATGCGGCCCTCGGGCGACACGGCGGCGGCTTCGGTGATGATGAGGCCGGCCCCGCCCACGGCCCGGCTGCCCAGGTGCACCAGGTGCCAGTCGTTGGCAAAGCCATTGTGGCTGCTATACATGCACATCGGCGACACGACGATGCGGTTTTTGAGCGTGATGCCGCGCAGCGCGAGCGGCGTAAACAGGTTGGACATAATCGGAAACCGGGTGGTGAAGGCGGCCGGAGCCGGCCGCATGGAGTGCTGTAAACTGCTGCCCGGCCCGCAGGGTTTGGCGGCGGCCAGCCAGACTTCGGCCCGGCCGCGCTACTTTGCCCCGGCATCCGCCTCCCCCACCCTCCCCATAATGACCAGCATCGACAAAATAGCCTGGCTGCACCTGCACGACGGCCGCCTGCTGAGCACCCGCAGCTACGGCAAAGACCGCTACTACATTCCGGGCGGCAAGCGCGAAGCCGGCGAAACTGATGCCCAAACCCTGCTGCGGGAAATTCGGGAGGAGCTAAGCGTGACGCTTGACGCGGCCACACTGCGCTACGCGGGCACTTTCGAGGCCCAGGCCCACGGCCACCCCACCGGCCTGCTCGTGCGCATGACGTGCTACTACGCCCCCTACCGCGGCACGCTGCAGCCCGCCGCCGAAATCGAGCAGCTGGTGTGGCTCACCTACCGCCACCGCCCCGAAGTGTCGCCCGTCGATCAGCTGATTTTCGATTGGCTGCGGGCGCAGGGGCTGCTGACGGAATGAGGCGGAAAACCGAAAAGTGCGTTCTTGCGGCACACTTTATCTCCCAATCTTTCTCGTGAAAAAAATCATTCTTGCCGTTGCGCTCCTGCTGGGCGCGGCCAGCACCAGCCAGGCTCAGACGGACACCGCACCCCGCCTCGGGCTGAAAGCCGGCGCTTCCGTTGCCATTCTGAGCGGCACTATCAATGCCGACCCGGCCTTCCGCACCGATTTTGTGGCGGGGCCAATGTTGCGGCTGAAACCCAGCCGGCAGGGGTTTACGGTGCAGCTGGAGGCGCTGATCAGCGGGCAGGGAGCCAACCTGGAAACTTCGACCGGCACCAAAGCCGTGAAGCTGTACTATCTGAACGTGCCGCTGCTGCTGCGTCAGTACATCGGCGGCCGGTTCTACGTGAATGTGGGGCCGCAGCTGGGCGTGTTCCTGGGTTCGAGCACCGGGGCATACAAGTCCGTAGACGGGGCGCTGGTGGGCGGCTTTGGCTTGGAAACGCCCGGCGGCTTGGTAGTAGATCTGCGGGCTAACTATGGCCTGTCGGATATCAACAACGACCCGGCGGAGCGGGCATTTCGCGAATACTTCAACTTGGGCGGCTTGCAGAACCGCGTAATTCAGGCATCGGTCGGCTATCTTTTCGGAAAGAAATAACGCGGCCCGGCCCGCAGCCCCCCATCCTCAACAGCTGATCTATGCACAATCGGATTCCGACGGGCTTGCTGGCGTATGGTATGTCGGGCCGGGTTTTTCACGCGCCTTTCCTGGCTACGCACCCCGGTTTTGCGCTGCGGGCCGTGGTGGAGCGCAGCCGCCAGGAAGCCCGCCAAACGTACCCCGACCTCATCAGCTACAACTCGGTGGCGGCGCTGCTGGCCGACCCTGCCATTGAGCTGGTGGTGGTGAATACACCCAACGACACGCACGCCGAGCTGACGCGCATGGCGCTACGGGCCGGCAAGCACGTGCTGCTGGAAAAGCCCGTGGCCACCTCGGTAGCCGAGTTTGAGGAGCTGTGGGCGCTGGCCCGCCAGATGGGTCGGCACCTGCTGGCATACCAAAACCGCCGCTGGGACTCCGACTTTCTGGCCGTGCGCCAGGTGGTGGAAAGCGGGCAGCTGGGCCGGCTCATCGAAGTGAATTTCCGCTTCGACCGCTACAAGCCGGCCCTGAACGTAAAGGCGTTCAAGGAAACGCCGGTGCCCGGCAGCGGCCTTCTCTACGATTTGGGCCCCCACCTGCTCGATCAGGTCATCAGCCTGTTTGGCCGGCCTTTGCGCAGCTACAAAACCACCGGCCGCTACCGCCCCGGCTCCCAGGTCGACGATTATTTTTCCTACCACCTCCAGTATCCTGAGGGGCTAAATGTGTTCGTTACCAGCGGCTTGCTGATTGCGCAGCCGTTGCCGGCCTTTGTGCTGCACGGCACGCGGGGCAGCTTTGTGAAAGCTCGGGCCGACGTGCAGGAGGCGCAGCTGCTGGCGGGCATATCGCCGCTGGCCCCGGACTATGGCCGTGAGGCCAGAGAGCTGGCCGGCTCGCTCACGCTGGCCGGGGCCGATGGGCCGACCACCACTGCTTACCCAGCCTCCAAAGGCGACTATGGCGGGCTGTTTGAGGCAGTGTACCAGACTATTCGCCACGGGGCTGCCTATCCGATTCGGGAAGCAGAGCTACGCTGGCAGAATGAGCTGCTGGCGCAGGCCCCGGGTTTACGGGTTTTCTGAGCAAGCTGGTTGGGCCATAAAATAGGCTTACCGAACGGCCGCCGGGGCGGTATTCTGACAATGCAGGAGCCATTCTACCGCCTGGCGCTCATCTGTGAAGCGGGCGGCTTCGTAGGGCTTGTTGGCAAAGAACTGAGGGGGCGGAAAAGCACTGTCGGCAGTAGTATCGCGCAGTTGGGCGGGCGGCAGCAGATAAGCCATGTACACCCGCCCCCCAAGGCGGGCAGCGGCCGTATCCATGAAGCCCTCCGTAAGCCACCGCTGGGCCGCCGGGTCGGTGTTTAGTCGGCGGCGGGTATCCAGCAGCCAGCCCCGGCAGGCGGGCTCGAAAGCCACCTCCAACAGCCGCTGATAGCCTTGCTTCAACTCTTCCAGAGTAGCCTGCCGCATCCAGCGCCCGACCACCACCCGCAGGTCAGCTCGATAGGCAACGTCTAGAAAATCTGAGTGGTATCGGTTATCCATAAGACGCGGGCAAACTGGGAACGGGCGGGAGGGGGCGCAATTTACAGCCACTACTCATACTAACCGAAAAAGCTCCGACTTGTCCGACTGATTTGCGGGTAGGTTTTGGAAGCCACATCACTGGCCTAACAGATAGTGTGCAGCGCACAGCCTACTGGCTGGAAGCCGAGTTCAGCCAAAATGACACTCGCCAGCGCGTACTAGCAGCTTGAAACAGGACACAATGACCTGTATATCACCTTATTTCTGCTGCTTCTATGTTGGTACAGCGTTTGATTTATCCGGCTGAAACCAAGAGAGGAAAATCAGAAACCATGAATCTAATCAGCAAAGAATTCATCCGGAACATTGCCCCCCAGCTCGACCTGCTCAATACGCTGGGTGGAGGCATAGCTCAGGCCGTGTCGCGCGTGGAAAAAGGCGAGCAGGGCGTGGTAGTCCGGGTAGCGGCCCCATCGGTGCGGCCCGATAATTTCCACGTTGTACTCAACGAAAATAACCTGACCGTGTACTGCGAATACCGGCATCAGCCCGAGGATAAGCTCGCGGCCCCGCTGTTCAGCCAGACGCTGGCGCTGCCCCCAAACCTCGACCTGAATCGGATAGACGCCACCTACCAAGGCCAGGAGCTGCGCGTACGGATTCCCTATAAAGATCCGGCCGCCCAGCGGCGCGAAATTGACATCCGCCAGCGCTAAAGCCGCACGTTCGTAACCCACTGAAGCCACCGCCGCCGCGGTGGCTTTTTTTGCCCTGGTCCGGCAGGTAGCTTGGCGCCAGCTTTAGCCGAACAGCGGAATCAGCAGCACAAAGCCGGCAAGCACGGCTAGGTAGAACCAGCCCATCACCTGCCCGCGGTAGTGCCGCGGGAGGCGGTTGCTGAGCACCAGCACCGCTACTACCACCAGCGTGAGGTGCAGCAGCAGAAACACCACCGTTTTCACCCAGTTGCTCACAATGGTATTATCGGGCTGAAACTGATCCGGCATTCCCAAGCCTGCCGTCGCAAATTTTAGCAGCTGATACGCCACCACCTCAAACACGACAAAGCCAACAAGGCCAGCCAATAAGGCCAATGGCCCCGATTTTTGTGAAACGTCAGCCACGCGGTGAGATGGTGAAATAGTGAGAGGACGAGTTTGATGTTCTGGCCACGCAAGCTGCGCTTTTGGTGCCACTTGCGCAAACAGCACGTCAAACTCACTATCTCACCATCTCACTACTTCCCCAGCACTTCAGCCGTACGGGTTTTGATGTAAAGCTCTTCCACTTTAGCCCGCGCCCAGGGCGTGCGGCGCAGAAAGGTAAGGCTGGATTTGATGCTCGGATCGACGGAGAAGCAGTTCACGCGGATCCGCTCATCAAGACCGGGCCAGCCGTAGCGAGCCACCAGATATTCCAGAATTTGGGCCAGCGTGATGCCGTGCAGTTCCCGGATCAGGTGGCCGGATTCGTCGCGGGCTTCGGTAGGATTGGTCATAAAGAGGAGAAGGACTGGCGGTGGCGCAAAGGTCGGCAAAAGCCGGCGAAGGGCGGTTTGGCGGGCAGTTTTTTCTGGCCGCGGTCAGGTTTTGCCGCCGCCAAGGCACGCTACGCTGCGCATTGTGCGTTACCTTTGAGATGGCCATGCTGAAGAACCCGATCAAACGCCCTGCTTCGCGCCGCGCTGCCGCTAAGCCCCGCTGGCTGCTCTGGCTGGTGGCAGCGCTGCTGGCGCTGGGGCTGCTGGGCTACGGCCACTACCGCCGCCAGATCAACCGCTACGCCCGCCGCGCCTACGCCACCTTCACCAGCGGCCGCCTCACGGGCCGCGAAAAAACCCCGATGCTAACCGGCTACTCCGTGCACGGCATCGACGTTTCGGCCTACCAGGGCCGCATCGACTGGCCCGTGGTAGCGAGTCATCGGGTGCGTTTTGCTTTCATAAAAGCCACCGAGGGCGTTACGCTGCGCGATGCCCGCTTCGGAGCCAACTGGCGGGCCGCCCGCAAAGCCGGCGTGCATTGCGGAGCCTACCACTACTTTCAGCCCAACTACGACGGAGCCCGGCAGGCCGACCTGTTTGTGCGCACCGTGCCGCTGGCCGCCGGCGACTTGCCGCCCGTGCTCGACGTAGAAGCACCCCAGTTTCATGATGTGGCTGTGATGCGCCGCCACGTAGCTACCTGGCTGCGCCTGGTGGAGCGGCACTACGGCGTGCGGCCCATTCTGTATTCCAACTACAGCTTTTATAAGCGCTACCTGGCCGGGCATTTCGACCAATATCCGCTGTGGCTGGCTCATTATGAGATAGATACCCCGCAGCTACCGCGCGAGCGGTGGATTATCTGGCAGCACAGCGACGAAGCCTACGTGCCCGGCATTCGCGGCCCCGTCGATTTCAACGTATTTCAGGGCAGCTTCGAGAAGCTGCTGGCGCTACGCATTCCGGCCTCGCCCAAAGCCGCAGCCAAGCCCGACTAAAGCCCGTTTTCCTTCTGCCCATTATCTATGACCTTCCCGCTGCTTCGTTTCCTGGGTTTGCTGCTGCTGGCCGGTGGGCTGCACGGCTGCGGCAGCAGCCGGGGCGCATTCACCCAAACCGGCCAGGCCTCCTTCTACGCCGATAAGTTTGATGGCCGCGCCACCACCAGCGGGGCCATCTATCGCCCCGGCAAGCTCACGGCTGCCCACAACACGCTGCCTTTCGGCACGGTAGTGCGCGTGACCAATCCGCGCAATCATAAGTCGGTGAAGGTGACCGTGAATGACCGGGGGCCGCACGCCAAAGGCCGCATCATCGACCTCTCCAAAAAGGCCGCCCGCAAGATTGACATCATTGACGCGGGCGTGGCCCCGGTGCAGCTGAAGGTGATGAAAGCCGCCGGAGCCCGCCGCTAAACACACCGGTTCATTTCACTGATTACCAGTTATTTGCCCAAGTTCCACGCCATGAGAATCCGCAAGAAAGTACAATGGACTCCCCCCGCCCACGCCGACCGGTTTGCCGCCCTCAGCAGCTTCGTGCAGGCCGCCGAAGACGAAGGCTGGAGCGAGGCCGAGGTGCAGTTTGTGATTGATGAGATAGTGGAAGCCCGCGACGAAGCCGAGGTGCAGGCCATCTGGCAGGATTACGCCAAAAACTAAAAAAGGGCCGCCCGAAACCGAAGTTCCGGGCGGCCCTTTTTTTACAGGAGGCCGATGCTGGGCCTACTTGTTCTTGATCTTCATTTTGGCCTTTTTGCCGCTTTTGGCCATCATCATCAGGCTATCCTGCTCGGCTTTCATAGCCTTGGTAGTGAGGCGGCCGCTGAGCGAAAGCATGTCGCCTTCCTTCAGCATGGCGGTCGAGCCGTCGGCCATAGTTACGGAGCCGTCGGCCATTATTTTGGTGCCGTTGATGAGCGAAACGGGCTCCGTGACGGGGTTTGTGTGGCCCTGCTGAGTGAAGAGAACTTTACCGTCTTTCATCACGGCGCCGTCCTTCATCGTTTCGGCCCCCTCCTTGACAACTATTTTCTGCTTAGGCGAAACCGCCCGGCGGGGAGCCACTTTGGTCTGAGCCTGGGCCGTGAAGCCGACCGTAACAAGGGCCAGCACGGCGGCGAGGTAAATGCTTGATTTCATGGCAAGTGGGAATTGGTGAGAAGGATTAGGAAGCGGAAAGAACTGTAAAATACAGAAAGCTGAATAAAAGTTCGCCGCCGGGTCCGGCAACTTCAGCCGGGGCCGCCGCGTTGAAAAAATGGCCTTCTTGCTCCGCAGTACGCGGCTTTGTCCAGGCGTGTTTCCCGTGCCCCACCGGGCGGGTCCCGGTGGCTATTTCACCTCCAACCCACCATTTCCGTGGATTACAAAGACTATTACAAGATTCTGGGCGTGGAAAAAACCGCCACGACTGACCAGATCAAGAAAGCCTACCGCAAGCTGGCCCGCCAGCACCACCCCGATGTGAACCCCAACGACCCCAAGGCCGAGCAGCGGTTCAAGGAGGTGAACGAGGCCAACGAGGTGCTCAGCGACGAGGAAAAGCGCCGCAAATACGACCAGCTCGGGGCCGACTACCAGCGCTACCAGCAAAGCGGCGGCGCCGGCCGCGGCCCGGCCGGCGGCTTCGACTGGTCGCGGTATGCCCAGGGCCAGGGCGGCCGACGGGCCACGGAAGACCCATTCGGCGGGGCCGATTTCTCCGATTTTTTCAGTTCCATCTTTGGGGGCATGGGCGGCGGGCAGCGGGCCAGCGGCCCTCGCCCCGGTGCCGGCCAAGACTACCAGGCCGAGCTGACGCTGACGCTGGAAGATGCCTACCGAGGCGGGCCGCGCACGCTCACCGTGAATGGCAAAAGCCTGCGCATCAACATAAAGCCGGGCGTGGAAGACGGCCAAACCATCCGGCTGCGCGACCAGGGCGGCCCCGGCCGCCACGGCGGCCCGGCCGGCTCGCTCTACATCACGCTACGCCTGCAGCCCGACCCGCGCTACACCCGCACCGCCGACGACCTGACGATGGAAGTGCCCGTGAGCATCTACAAAGCCCTGCTGGGTGGCGAGCAGGTGGTGGAAACCCTGTCGGGCCCGGTCAAAATCAAGATCAAGCCCGAAACGGCCAACGGCACCCGCCTGCGCCTACGCGGCAAAGGCTTCCCCAACTATCAGCACCCCGACAAAGCCGGCGACCTGTATCTGCACCTGACGCTGGCCCTGCCCCAGCACCTGACTGAGCAGGAAAAAGAGCTGTTCGGGCAGTTGGCGGCACTACGGCCCGAGGCGTAAGTTGCTCGTTGCCAGCTGGCAATAACTGAGAATTGAGCCGCCGCGCTATACCGCGCCTACGGCCAGGGCCAGGGCGCAGCCCGCCACCGTGGCGGCTAGCTTGGGCCAGTTGAGGTGGTGCTCGGGGCTGGTTTCGAAGAGAATGGTGGTGGAAACGTGGATGAAATTGCCGGCCACCAGGCCTAGCAAAGCCGCGTACAGCCCGCCGGTGAGCAGCTGCTCCAGCACCACGTAGTTGCTCACGATGATACCGGCCGGTCCGGCCAGCGCAAACAGCACCAGATACGGCAGCGCCCGCCGAAAGCTGCCCAGACGCAGCAGCAGGGCCGCCATCAGGGCAAAGGCGGCGGGAATGTGGTGCAGGGCCACGCCCGCCAGAATAGCGTAGAAATCCTGGCTCACGGCTCCCACCTGCGGGGCTTTTACCAAGATGCTGCCTTCCAGAAATGAGTGCAGCACCAGCGCAAAGAGCAGCATAAACGGCACCCGCCCCGCGTGGGCCGTATTATGATGCACGTGCCCGTGCTCTACGCCCTGCGAAAACACCTCCAGCAGCAGCTGCCCAAAAAAGCCCGCCAGCACATAGTAGCCCACGCGGTGCGGAGCCGTAGGGGCCAGCGCCAGCGCCTCGGGCAGCAAGTGCGTGATGGTGAGCGTGAACAGATACGCCCCGCTGAACGCCAGCAGCGGCTTCATCCAGGTGGTGCGGGCCGTTGGCACCCAGCGCGTAAGCCACCCGGCTCCCAGCACGGTCAGAAACAACAGCAAAACAGCAAGCCACATAGTAATCAGGAGGTTATTTTTTTAATGTGCTGATGTGGAAATGTGCTAATGTGCTGATGTGGGAAAATGATTATGTATTTTCCTAATTGCTGAATTAGCACATCAACACATTGAAGAATTATCACTTTGAAAATCAGCACATCAGCACATCAAAAAATCAACACATCCGCAACTCATTTCTTCAGCACGAAGATCATGCGGGGACTGGTCTGCTCGTCGTAGGGGTGCAGGTGGTAGTCGCCCAGGACTTCGGCCAGGCGCAGGCCGGCCATCTGGAAGTATTCTTCAAACTGCTCCCGGCGCAGGGCCCGCACCCGCTCTTCAAAGCGCTGCTCCTGGCCAGCGGCATCCCGGAAACATATTTCCTTCACGATGAAGCCTTTGTCCAGGTGCCGGTGCAGGTGGAAGGTGGTGCCGTCCACGGTTTTTTCCTCGTGGCTCACCAGTTCCCGCACCGTGCGCTCGGTGTTCATAAAGTCGATGACCATCTTGCCACCGGGCCGCAGCGCCGCCGCCGCCGACATGAGCGCCACCACATTTTCGGTTTCGTCGGCGAAGTAGCCGAAGCTGGTGAAGAGATTGAAAATCAGATCGAACGGTCCCCAGGCCAGCGGGTCGCGCATGTCGTGCACCTCAAAGTGCAGGCGCTCGTGCCCAAACTGCCGGGCGTAGGCAATGCTCTCCGGCGAAAGATCAACGCCGGTCACATCGTAGCCTTTTTCGCTCAGATGTATGGCGTGCCGGCCTTTGCCGCAGGCCAGATCCAGCAGCCGCGCGGTGGGCTTGGGGTGCAGATGCACCAGCAGCGCATCAATGAAGCGCTGAGCCTCCTGATGGTCCCGGTCGCGGTAGAGCAGGTGGTAATAGGGCGAGTCGAACCAGGCACTAAACCATTCGGTTTCAGTAGGCATTGGCATGAGGAAAGAAGGCGGCCGGCCCGGCCGGCCGCAAAGAACAACTGCCGCCAACCCAAGGTCGGCGGCAGTTACTTAAAAGCTAAATAGCTTACGCTAAAGCCTTTCTATTCTTCTTCCAGCTGGCCGCCGGTGGTGCCGGTGGGCATTTTGTGCGGCTCGGCTTTCATTTTGGCCGCGTCGGAGCCCTTCTTGGTGCGCTCCACCTGCTCGGCGTTTTCGCTCATAGCCCCGGCAGCGGCCGGCTTGTTGTGCACGTCCACATCGGCCTCATCTACGGCCGAGTTGGTGCTGATGGGGTGAGAAATGGCCGCGCCCTTGGATTGGTGCGGCGCTTCTGCCGAAGCCGGGTCGAAATTATCAGAAGAGCGAGTACCAGGCGCTACCATATCCAACGACACTTTTTTGTCGGGCCGGTAGTCGGAAGGCTCGCTGCTGCACGCGTTCAGGGCGAGGGTGGCCAGAGCAAGGCCGGAGAGCAGAAGATTTTTGGTCATAATCGGGGCGGTAGAAAAGCGGCCGGGCGGCCAAAACGGGAGCACCACGGGCAAGTGAGGCTCAAAAGTAACTACGAAAGTACAAATGGCGCGGGCCGGGCCAGCCAAAGTCGGCTGAAAACAGATACCAGCCGCGGCAGCCAAATGTTACGCGGCCGGCGTAGCGCCCACCACGGGAGCTTCCAGCGCGGGCAGCAGGTTTTTGCGCCGCAGCATAGAGTCAAACAGCTTGATATCGTTGGGCGAGTTGAAGATGCGCAGCGGAATGTGCAGAAAAACGGGCACCGTGAACGTGCGCCCCAGCCAGCCTTTGAAGCCCTTCAGGTCTTCGGCCCCGGTGGGCGGCTGCAGCCAGAGCAGGTAGGCATCCGCGTCGCGGCGGGCCTTCCCGATCATGTCCCAGGTAAGGCCCATGCCCTTGGTTTCGTTCAGGCGCAGCAAAATCTGGCGGTTGTCGATTTCGTAGTTCATGCGCTCAAACAGCGCTTTGCTCTGCTCCATCTGGGCCACGCCCGTAATCTGAGCCGAGCGCAGCACTACATACAGCAGCGTGAGCAGCAGAGCCAGCGCCAGCCACCACCACGAGGGCCAGATGACGGCCGGCAGCAGCCCTACGGCAAAGGGAATGAGGGCATACCACCACTCTTTTTTCCACACCTGGGCCATGGCCATGCGCGTGTAGGTATCGGTGCTAAGCTGGTATTTCTTGGTTCGGATGGCCATCGGGGTTGGCCCCTGGCCCTGCGCCTGGCGGTAGCCCCCGCGCTGATTGGGTTGTTGCATTGGTTGATGTGCTGATGCGGTAATGTGTTGATTTGCTGATTCCTGGATGTGCTAATGTACTGATATGCTAAGCTGATTGTTGGGCTGAGACTGGAGCCTGTTTTGGTAGTGAAGCGGATGCCCATCCCAAACCTGCCTCCACAACTCATCAGCATATCAGCATATCAACCCATCAGCAAATCAATATGCTTTCAGGCTCAGGTCCAGGCTTTTGACCGAGTGCGTGAGGGCCCCAACGGAAATAAAGTCGACGCCGGTGCCGGCTACTTCGGCAATGGTTTGCTCGGTGATGCCGCCGGAAGCCTCCGTCGGGAAGCGGCCGGCGATGAGGGCCACGGCTTCGCGCAGTTGGGCCGGGGCCATGTTGTCGAGCATAATGCGGGTGATGCCGCCGGTGTACAGCACCTGCTGCACCTCGGCCAGCGTGCGGGTTTCTACCACAATGGGCAGCTGCCGGCCGGTAGCGGCCAGGTAGGCGTGTGTGGCCTCTATGGCCGCCCGGATGCCCCCGGCATAATCGACGTGGTTGTCCTTGAGAATAATGCCATCGAAGAGGCCGTAGCGGTGATTTACGCCGCCACCGATGAGCACGGCCCATTTCTCGCAGATGCGGAAGTTGGGCGTGGTTTTGCGCGTGTCGAGCAGCTTGGCTTTGGTGCCGGCCAGCAGGCCCGTGAGGTGAGCCGTGTAGGTGGCAATGGCACTCATGCGCTGCATGCAGTTAAGTACCAAACGCTCAGCGGTCAGAATGCTGCGCGAGCGGCCTTCCACGGTGAAAGCAATGTCGCCGTGCTGCACGCGGGCTCCGTCGGCCAGGCGCTGCTCCACGCGCAGGTTGGCATCCACTTCGCGGAAAATCAGGTGGGCCAGCGCCACGCCGGCCAGCACGCCTTCGCCTTTCACCAGCAGATGGGCGCGGTTGCGGGCTTCAGCCGGAATGGAGGCCAGCGTAGAATGGTCGCCGTCACCGATATCTTCGGCCAGGGCCGTGCGAATAAAGGTGGTAAGGGCTTCCGAGGTGAGGTAAGGAGCGTTTTGCACGGTGCAAAAATAGAAAAAGGCCCCGACTTGCGTCGGGGCCTTGCAGAAGTTAGTTGAAAGTAAGAAGCCGCCAGCGGGCTAAAACCGGAAGAAGTAAGTGGTTTTTTCTCAACCGGTTATCGTAGCGCGTTAGCAGGCAGCGGGTTATTCCTTGGTGAATTCGATGATATCAATCACCAAGTTGCCCTGGGCTGATTTCATCTTGACGAACATCCGGTAAGCCCCGCCTTTGCTCACGTATTTGCCCACGGCGTAGGGCGTGCCTTCGTTGCTGCCGCCATAATGCACGAAATCGAAGCTGGCGGGAGCATTTTTGCCGAAGAAGTCTTTCATCACAAATTCGGCCTGCGTAGCGCTGTAGCTCTGCTTGTCGCCATCGAAGCTAAGCTCGACGGTGGAACCGAAACGCTGCGCCAGCTCTTTAGAAGAACCACTCCGGATGGCATTGCGCACGGGCGCGAAAGCCTCGCCCTGAGCCTGCACCGTGACGGAGAGAAGCATGAGCCAGACGATGGCCACTGCCTGAAGAAGAGTACGTTTCATACGGAGTAAGGAATGCGCTATATCGGTTGCTAAAACTATGCCAAAGGAGCCCTACGAATAAAACATTCCGGCCGTTGGGCGGCCAACGGCTCAAGATAACGTAAAGCAACAGAAACTAACTAAATGCGGACGTTCCGGGCCCTGCCCTTATCTTTGCGACTATGAACAAACAGGTATTGTTGGTGATTCTGGACGGCTGGGGCTTGGCGCAGAACAAAGAGGTGTCGGCCGTAGATCGGGCCAATACGCCTTTTGTCGATTCGCTGTTTCAGCGCTTTCCGCACAGCAAGCTGCAGGCTTCGGGCGAAGCCGTGGGCCTGCCCGACGGGCAGATGGGCAACTCCGAAGTGGGCCACATGAACATCGGGGCCGGCCGCGTGGTGTATCAGGATCTGGTGCGCATCAACAAGGCCATTCGGGAGCGGAAGCTGGGCACTATTCCGGCGCTGGAAAAGGCGTTTGAGTATGCCCGCACTAGCGGCAAAAACCTGCACTTCATCGGTCTGCTCTCCGACGGCGGCGTGCACTCGCATATCGACCACCTCAAAGCCCTCTGCACGCTGGCGCACGATGCCGACGTGCATAAAGTATTCATTCACGCCTTCACCGATGGCCGCGACACCGACCCCAAAGGCGGCGTGAACTACGTGAACGACCTGGAGCAACACCTGGAGCGCAACGGCGCCAAGATTGCCTCCATTGTGGGCCGCTACTACGCCATGGACCGCGACAACCGCTGGGAACGGGTGAAAGTGGCCTACGACCTGCTGGTGAACGGCACCGGCACGCCCTCGCAAAACCTGATTCAGAGCATGCTCGATTCCTATAAGGAAGGCGTGACGGATGAGTTTCTGAAGCCGATTGTGAAGGTAGGGGCCGATGGGCAGCCGCTGGCTACCATTCAGGAGGGCGACGTGGTGATTTGCTTCAACTTCCGCACCGACCGCGGCCGGGAAATCACGCAGGCGCTAACGCAGCAGGATTTCAACGCCTTCCAGATGCAGCGCCTGAACCTGCACTACCTTACCATGACGAACTACGACGCGACGTTCGTGGGCGTCACGCCGATTTTCGATAAGGACAACCTGGAGAATACGCTGGGTGAAGTGCTGGCCGCGCATGGCAAAACCCAGATCCGCATTGCTGAAACCGAGAAATACCCGCACGTCACGTTCTTCTTCAGCGGCGGGCAGGAAACCGAGTTTGCGGGCGAAAGCCGTATCATGCGTCCCTCGCCCAAAGTGGCCACCTACGACCTGCAGCCCGAAATGAGTGCCTTCGACCTGCGCGACGCGCTGGTGCCGGAGCTGCTGAAAAACTCGGCCGATTTCGTGGTACTCAACTTCGCTAACCCCGACATGGTGGGCCATACCGGCGTGTTTGAGGCCGTGGTGAAGGCCGTGGAAGCCACCGACACCTGCGCCCGCGACGTGGTGGAGGCCGCGCTGGCCGCTGGCTATGCCGCCATCATCATTGCCGACCACGGCAATGCCGAAATGATGCTGAACCCCGACGGCACGCCCAACACGGCCCATACCACCAACCTGGTGCCTTGCATTCTGGCCGATAACGACTACCACGGCACGCTGGCCGATGGCAAGCTCGGCGACCTGGCCCCCACCATTCTGGAGCTGATGGGCGTGCCGCAGCCGGCCGACATGACTGGGCAGTCGTTGCTGCAACCCGCCGGCACGGCCGCCGTGACGAACCCAACGAATGCATAGCTGCTGGCTGGCGGCTCCGCTGCTGTTGCTGACGGCTGCCTGCGGCTGGAATGACGCGCCGCGGCCGGAGCAACCCGCCCGCAAGCCGCTGTATTTCGACGTGAAAGGCCTGCTCGACGCGCAGGTAACCGCTTTGACCAAGCAGAACCCGGCGGTAGAAAAGAAGGTGCAGCTACGCGGCGGCCCGCCGGAAACCACCCGCGTGCCGCACGCCAACTGGAGCAAAGAGCTGCAGATCTTCTATCAGGCCGACATTAACAAGGCGGCGCTGCGGGGGGCCTACACAACCATGCCCCCCACCCGCACGCCTGCCGGCGTGCGCCAGGTATATGTGCGCAAGCCCGGCATTGCCAGTGCAGTAGAACAGCTGGCGGTACTATCCGACGGCCCAGACGTGCGTGAAGTAGCCGCCACGCTGACCCAGGATAATCCGCTGTTTTTCTCCCGCAAAAAATTGGTACTCAGCTACCAAAGCGGCACACTCAGCAGCTACCGCGTCGAGGGAATTCAGAAGTTGGTGCTGTTCGATACGCTGCGCTACGCGGCGGCAGTGCGGGTCCTGTAGCGCGGAAATCCGTTCCGCGACGAGCAAAGCGAGTTCTGTCGTCAGCGGACGCTGATACTCGCTTCGCTCGTCGCGGAACGGATTTCCGCGCTACTCGCCCATCAACGTGACCACTACCCAGCGGCGGCCGCCGTGGTTGCGGTGTTCGCCAAGGTAGATGCCCTGCCAGGTGCCCAGGGCCAACTCCCCGTTCGTTATCGGAATGGTGACGGATGTGCCCAGCAGTGCTGCTTTCAGGTGCGCGGGCATATCGTCGGGGCCTTCCTGAGTATGGTGAAAGTAAGGGGCGTTTTCGGGGGCCGTGCGGTTGAAGAACTCCTCGAAATCGTGGCGCACGGTGGGGTCGGCGTTTTCGTTGATGCTGAGGCTGGCGGAGGTGTGCTGAATGAAAAAATGCGCCGTGCCCACGCGCAGCTGCTCCAACTCAGGCAACTCGGCTACCAGCAGATCGGTGATAAGGTGAAAGCCCCGGCGCACCGCCGGCAGCCGCAGCCGCTTCTGAATCCAGCGCATGACTACGGATTTTTGCGCTCGTACGCGCCCAGATCGGGAGCGGGGGCGCGGGGCGTGTTGCGCAGGTCGAAGTCGAGGCGGGAGCCGCGGGCGGGACGGTTGCTGGCGGGCGAGAGGGTGTCGAGGCTGTAGTCGAACTTGTTGGCAAAGCCATTGTCGGGAGCCCGCTTGAACTTGGGGTTGACGTTGATCAGGTTGTCGTTGACGGCCTGCGTAGCGCGGTAGGCTTTGGTGCGCAGAATACTGTTCTGCACAAAAATCGGGTAAGCCGTGCCGCTGTTTTCGAAGACCAGTTCATCTTCCAGCGAGCCCCAGACGATAGAATTCTGAATGCTGATGTTGGTTTGCACCGGGTTGGCCAGCCGGGGCCGCACGGCTTTGCTGGTGAAGGCCAGGGAGCTGGTTTCGCGCCGGAACTGGGGCGTGTAGTTGGCAATGGTGCAGAAATTCAGGTCGTAGCGGCCCCCGCCGATGGCGCGGATGGCGTATTCGCCGCAATTGGTGAGCAGGCAGTTGGTAAGGGCGAAGTCGCCGGAGAAGCTGAAGATGCCGGCCCCTTCAAACGCCTGCCCACCATTGGCAAAAGACAGCGTGGCGCCCGAAATATTCTTGATAACCGTATTCTCCAGCCGCACGCTCGGCCTGGGCTGCTGATTACCCGGATTATAGACCAATAGTCCAAACGAGGCGTTCTTGATTTCGGCGAAGCGCACCACGTTGTTGCGGCTGGTTGAGTCGAACTGAATACCAGCCCACTGGCCCGGCACCTCGTCGTAGAACGGCTCCAGGCGGTCGGCGGCGAAGCGCACGATGTTGCGGTCATCGGCCTTCAGCTCGCCGGTGGGCTGAAAGTCGGGGTTCACGCGCAGCGTGCCTTTGATGATGATGGCCCCGCCGGCGTGGGCATACACGCGCGTACCGGCCTGCATGGTGAGCGTGCAGCCCGGCCGCACCAGCACCGCCCCGAAAATGACGTGGGGCTTGTCGTTTTTCCATACTTCCAGGCAGGGCAGCACCTCGTTGCGGTGAAAGTAGGCGTTGCGGCCGTACGATATCAGCTTCACGTCCTGGTCGTTGCCGTTGGTGCGAAACTTCAGCCGGTCTTCCACCAGAAACGGCTTGTCGGCGGTTTGCTGGCCGGGGCCGAGCTGGGCGCGCACCAGCACCTGCAGACTATCCTGCCCCTTGATTTCCACGTTGTTGGCTGCCGGGCCTTCGTCGCCGTTGATGATGAGCGAGTAAGGCGTAGCGCCAGGATTAGCCAGCGTGATCTGCTCCACTTTCACAGCGCGGCGGTTGCGGTTATACACCCACAGCCGCTTCGTGACGGTGCCGACCTGCGCAAAAACAGTATCGAACAGCACCGTATCATTCGAGAATTCGAGCTTGGCGCTGGCATCCGTAGTCAGCAGATTTTCCTTCGGCTCGCAGCTTGGCAGCAGCGTGACGAGGCAGGAGCAAACCAGCAACAGGGGGAACAGAAGGCGCATCGGGGGCGGGCAAGAGTTACTTTAAACATGTCATCCTGAGCCTGCGAAGGACCTTATGCCAGTTGAACGAGTCGTTCCAGGGTAATAAGGTCCTTCGCAGGCTCAGGATGACAAACGGCTGGAGCTGCGGCTTAGTGCAACAGACTACGAAACGCCTTCCTTCAGGCGCTCGGCGCTTTCGGCCAGGCGCAGCTGCTCCACAAAGTCGTCGATGTTGCCTTCCATCACGCTGGCCAAGTTATACACGGTGTAGCCGATGCGATGGTCCGTGACGCGGCCCTGGGGGTAGTTGTAGGTGCGGATCTTGTCCGAACGGTCGCCGCCGCCGATCATGCTCTTGCGCTGGGCACCTTCGGCCTCGTTCTTCTTGGCCAACTCGATTTCATAAATGCGCGAGCGAAGTACCTGTAGGGCTTTGTCGAAGT
The DNA here is from genome assembly GCF_900141805.1 of Hymenobacter daecheongensis DSM 21074. Lineage (GTDB taxonomy): Bacteria > Bacteroidota > Bacteroidia > Cytophagales > Hymenobacteraceae > Hymenobacter > Hymenobacter daecheongensis. The sequence continues at coordinate 473,880 of NZ_FQYN01000001.1, forward strand.
TCTTGAGCTGCGACTTCTGATCCTGGCACTGCGCTACCAGACCGGTGGGCAAGTGCGTGAGGCGCACGGCCGAGTAGGTGGTATTAACCGACTGGCCACCAGGCCCCGACGACATGAACAGATCCTTGCGCACGTCGTTCATATCGATCTGCACGTCCAACTCCTCGGCTTCTGGCATCACCACGATGGAGGCCACGGAGGTATGAATGCGGCCCTGGGTTTCGGTGGCCGGCACGCGCTGCACACGGTGCACGCCGCTCTCAAACTTGAGCTTGCCGTACACGTCTTCGCCCTTCACGGCCAGAATAATTTCCTTGTAGCCGCCCGAAGTGCCCTCGGTGGCATCAATGAGGTCCATCTTGAGGCCGTTCTTTTCGGCGTAGCGCATGTACATGCGCTGCAGGTCGCCGGCAAAGATGGCGGCCTCGTCGCCGCCGGCCCCGGCCCGGATTTCCATGATGACGTCCTTGCTGTCGTTGGGGTCGCGGGGCAGCAGCAGATCCTTGATTACTTCCTCCAGGCGCTCCTGCTCGGGCAGCAGCTGCTCCAGCTCGTCCTTGGCCATCTGCCGAAAGTCCTCGTCTTTCTCGGTGGCAATGACTTCGCGGGCACCTTCAATATTAGACAGCACCTGCTGGTAGGCGCGGTACTCCGTCACGATTTTGCCGAGGTCTTTATATTCCTTATTCAAGGACTTGTAGCGCTTCATGTCGCTCATGGCCTCGGGCTGCATCAGCTGTTCGTTGACGTCTTCGTAGCGCTGGCGAATGGCTTCCAGTTTATCTAGCATCTTGCCTTCAGAGTGTTGTATTAAGTTGTAAAGATACGGAATCTAAAAGCACGAAACCGGGCCTGAGTTGCCCACTGGCCCGAGGCAGAACCCCGCGCCGGTAGGCAGCTACTGGTTCGCCAAAGAAATTTTATTACTTTGGAGCGCTTACCCCGCCGCCAATGCGCCAGCTCGCTGCCATTCTCTTTTCCTGCCCCCCGGCTGCCTCCCGCGCAGTCACGCCCACACGCATGGTCACTACCCGCTAGCGGGCTGCCCATCCCTCCTACTCTTTCTTCCGAGTTCAGCAGCCCGCCGCCCCCCGTATTCCTCGGAATCCGGACGGACGAAGCGGGCTTTTTTTATGTGCCTTCCAACCCCAATGCGTATGCAGGTTCTGAAATTCGGCGGTACTTCCGTGGCTACCGCCGCCAATATTCTCAAGGTAATCGACATCGTGACCGGGGCCGCGCAGGCCGATGCGGTGGTTGTGGTGGTGTCGGCGCTGGGCGGCATCACCGATGCCCTGATTGAGGCCGGACAGCGGGCCGCCGCCGGGCAGGACACCTACCAGGAGCGCCTGCGCCGCATTGAGCAGCGCCACCTCGAGGTGGTGAAGGAGCTGATTCCGGTGGCCAGCCAGAGCGCTGCGCTCAGCCAGATAAAGCGCGGCTGTAACGAGCTGGAAGCCCTCTGCGACAGTGTGTTCACCCTCGGCGAGCTATCAGCCCGCACCCTAGACCGGCTCATGAGCTTCGGCGAGCTGATGGCCTCGCAGCTGGTGGCCGCCCGGCTGCAGGCCACCGGCACGGCCCACTGCTGGAAAGACAGCCGGGAGCTGATTCGTACCAACGCCCGCTTTGGAACGGCAGAAGTTGATTTTGAGGTTACCAATCAGCAAATCAGAGACTTCGTGGCGGAAACTCCCGCACCCATCTACGTGGTGCCGGGCTTCATTGGAGCGGCCGCCGATGGCAGCACCACCACGCTGGGCCGCGGCGGCTCCGACTACAGCGGGGCTATCTTTGCGGTGGCGCTGCACGCCTCGCGGTTGGAAATCTGGACCGATGTGAGCGGCATGATGACGGCCGATCCGCGCCTGGTGCGCCACGCGCAGCCCATTGCCCACATTTCCTATCAGGAGGCTATGGAGCTGTCGCACTTCGGGGCCAAAGTACTGTATCCGCCTACTATTCAGCCAGTGATGCACGCGGGCATTCCGCTCTGGATCAAAAACACCTTCGCCCCCGCCGATGCCGGCACGCTGGTGGAAGTAGCCCCGCCACCGCACCACGATGTGGTGCGCGGCATTTCCAGCATCGGCGGCCTGACCATGCTCAACCTGGAAGGCAGTGGCATGGTGGGTATTCCGGGCTTCAGCAAGCGGCTGTTTGGGGCGCTGGCGGGCGAGAAAATCAATGTTATTCTCATTACCCAAAGCTCCTCGGAGCACTCCATCTCGGTGGCCGTGGGCGCGGCCGATGCCGAGCGGGCCAAAACGGCGGTGGACGAGGAGTTTGCGCCCGAAATTGATGCCCGGCGGCTGGAGCCACTACGGCTGGAAACCGGGCTGGCCATTGTGGCGCTGGTGGGCGAGAGCATGAAAAACCACCCCGGCATCAGCGGCCGCCTGTTTGGGGCGCTGGGGCACAATGGGGTGAATATCCGCGCTATTGCCCAGGGCTCGTCGGAGAAGAATATCTCGACCGTGATTCAGGCCGCCGATGTCAAAAAGGCCATCAACGTGCTGCACGAAGCTTTTTTCGAGGTTGAATACAAGCAGGTGAACGTGTTTATCGTGGGGGCGGGCAACGTGGGCCGCAAGCTGCTGGCGCAGCTGCGGCAGCAGCAGCCCTACCTGCTCGATAAGCTGCGGCTGCAGCTGCGGGTGGTGGCGCTGGCCAGCAGCCGACACTACGTTCTCAACCCCGAAGGACTGGACCTGGCGAGCTGGCCGCAGCAGCTGGAGCAGGGCCAGGAGCTGCACCTCGACGAACTGGTGGCGCAGATTCAGGCCCTGAACCTGCGCAACTCGGTGTTCGTGGACGTGACGGCCTCGGCAGAAGTGGCCGACTGCTACGCGGCGCTGCTGGCCAGAAGCGTGGCCGTGGTGGCCTGCAACAAGGTGGCGTGCTCGTCGGCTTATCCGAATTATGCCCGCCTGAAAAGCCTGGCGCGGGAGTTCAATGCGGGCTTTCTGTTTGAAACCAACGTGGGCGCGGCCCTGCCCGTCATCGGCACGCTGAACGACTTGCTGCGCAGCGGCGACGTGGTGCAGCGCATGGAGGCGGTGCTCTCGGGCACGCTCAACTTCGTGTTCAACCACTACGATGGCACGCGGCCCTTTGCCGAGGTGGTGCGCTAGGCCCAGGCCGAGGGCTACACCGAGCCCGACCCGCGCCTCGACCTGAGCGGCACCGACGTGGCCCGCAAAATCCTGATTCTGGCCCGCGAAGCCGGCGAAACGATGGAAATGGCCGACATCGAAAACACGGCCTTCCTACCCGCCGCCTGTCTGGCCGGCGACGTGCCAGCCTTCTACGAGCAGTTGGCCGCGCACGAAAGCCATTTCCGCCAGCTCTACGACGCGGCTACCGCCGCCGGCCGGAAGCTGCGCTTCGTGGCCTCGTACGCGCCGGGCAAGGCCGCCGTGGGCCTGCAAGCCGTCGGCCCCGGCCACGACCTGTACACGCTGAAAGGAAAGGACAACGTGGTACTCTTTTATACCAACCGCTACGTTGAGCAGCCGCTGGTGGTGAAAGGCGCCGGGGCCGGGGCCGAGGTAACCGCCGCCGGCGTATTCGCCGATATGATGCGGGCCGCCAGGATCTAGCCGAACCCCTCCCCAACCCCTTCCCCCAAAGGGAGGGGCTTAAGTTAGCACTCCAACTACCCATTGCATGAGTATGGGTGATACCGCCAAAGTAACTTAAGCCCCTCCCTTTGGGGGAAGGGGTTGGGGAGGGGTTCAACTCTGCCAGTTTTACTTACCTCAACTTATGAATTCCCTCTCCCCCGAAACCATCACCCTGCATGCGCCCGGCACCGTTGCCAACGTGGTCTGCGGCTTCGATGTGCTGGGGTTTGCTCTCAGCCAACCCTACGACACGATGACGATGCGCCTGACCACGCCGCGCGGCGTGACAATCCGCAACCACGACGACTACAACCTGCCCACCGAACCCACCCGCAACGTGGCCGGGGCGGCGCTGCTGGCCCTGCTGAAAGCGGTGCCGGAGCAGGTGGGCTTTGCGGTCGAAATCACCAAAGGCATCAAGCCGGGCAGCGGCATCGGGAGTAGCGCGGCCAGCGCGGCGGGGGCGGTGGTGGGAGCCAACTACCTGCTGGGCAACCGCTTCACGGCCGCCGAGCTGGTTGAGTTTGCCACCTACGGCGAGGAAGTAGCCTCCGGAGTGCGCCACGCCGACAACATTGCGCCCGCCATCTACGGCGGCATCACGCTCATCCGCTCCACCACCCCGCTCGACATTATCCCGGTTCCGGCCCCGCCGCTGTTCGTAACGGTGGTGCATCCCCAGATCGAAATCAGAACTGCCGACGCCCGTGCCATTCTCAAAAAACAGGTGCCGCTCCAGGATGCCATCCGGCAGTGGGGCAACGTGGGCGGCCTCATCGCGGGGCTGATGAAGGGCGACTATGACCTCATTGGCCGCAGCCTGGAAGACGTTATCATCGAGCCCGTGCGCAGCATCCTGATTCCATGCTTTGCCGCCGTGAAGGCGCAAAGTACGGCCGCCGGGGCACTGGGCGGGGGCATTTCCGGCTCGGGGCCTTCCATCTTTATGCTGAGCAAAGATGAGAAAACGGCCCGGCGCGTGGAGGCCGCCATGCGCGAAATCTACATTGCCGCCGGCATCGACTTTCACACTTATGTAAGCCCTATCAACCCCACCGGAGTGCGAATTTTGCCGGCTGAAGCGGCAGCTACTATCAGAACGTCATGCTGAGCGAAGTCGAAGCATCTCGCGTGCTGACGCGGGATTAGTAATCCGACGACAGCACGCGAGATGCTTCGACTTCGCTCAGCATGACGTTCTAAAAAAGCCTCTTTTCATATGCGCTACTACAGTCTCCGCCACCAGGCCCCATCCGTCGATTTTCGACAGGCCACCATTGCCGGCCAGGCCCCCGATGGCGGCCTGTATTTCCCCGAGCACATCCCGCAATTCGCCGCCGCCTTTCTGCGCGAGCTGAAAACGAAACCAAAGGCCGATGTGGCTTTCGAGGTGCTGCAGCCCTACGTGGGCGACACGATTCCGGCAGACGTGCTGCGCCGCATCTGCGCCGAGGCCGTCGATTTTGAGTTTCCGCTGGTGCCCGTGGCGGAGCGGAGCAGCGCCCTGGAACTGTTTCATGGCCCCACGCTGGCGTTTAAGGATGTGGGGGCGCGGTTTATGAGCCGCTGCCTGGGCTACTTTTCCCGGCAGGGCCAGGCCCACGTTACGGTGCTGGTGGCCACCTCCGGCGACACGGGTGGGGCCGTGGCTAGCGGCTTTCTGGGCGTGGAGGGCGTGGAGGTTATTATTCTCTACCCAAAGGGCAAAGTCAGCTCGGTGCAGGAATTGCAGCTTACCACGCTGGGCCAGAACATCACGGCCCTGGAAGTGGCAGGCACCTTCGACGACTGCCAGCAGCTAGTGAAACAGGCTTTCCAGGATGCGGAGCTGGCCCGTCGCTACTTCCTCACCTCCGCTAACTCCATCAACGTGGCCCGCTGGCTGCCGCAGCAAGTATACTATTGCTTCGCGCTGCAGCAATGGCCGCACGCCGAGCCGCCAGTTATAGCTGTGCCCAGCGGCAACTTCGGCAACCTCTGCGCCGGGCTACTGGCCCACGCCTCGGGGCTGCCGGTGCACCACTTCCTGGCCGCCTGCAACGCCAACGACAGCGTGCCCGAGTATCTGCGGAGCGGAAATTTCGCCGCCAAAGCCGCCGTAGCCACGCTTTCCAACGCTATGGACGTGGGCAACCCCAGCAACTTCGTGCGGATTCTAGAACTGTTCGGGCAGGAGTTTGAACAGCTCACAAACCACCTCAGCGGCTATACTGTGACCGATGCCGAAACCGCCGCCACCATTCGGGCCGTGTATGCGCAGCACAACTACCTGCTCGATCCGCACGGCGCGGTGGCGTATGTTGCCTTGCAGCAGTATCTGCAGGCGCATCCGGCGGCGCGGGGCATTTTCCTTGAAACAGCCCACCCGGTGAAGTTTTACGATGTGGTGGAGCCTGTTGTCGGGGCGAAAGTACCGGTGCCGGCGGCGCTCGGCGGGCTCCTGGCGCGGCAAAAGCAGAGCGTGGAGTTGCCCGCGGAGTTTGCGGCGTTGAAAGCGTATCTGCTGGGCCGATAACCGGCGGGTGCGGCGGTGGGTTTATCTTTGGCTTCTGGTTTCACCGCGCCCCGCCGGGGCGGCTTTTTTCTGCTGCTTATGCGCTTTGTCGTTCGTACCATTGGTTCTGTTGCGTTGCTGGGGTTGCTGCTGCCGGCCTGCCGCCCCGATCAGATTGAGCACATCCGCAACGGCAAGCAGATTGCTACCGACCTGGAAAACATGACGGTAAAGCGCATTCTGCCCGCCGATCTGCTCCGCGCCGCCCGCTGGGCCGGCGACTCGCTCACCCGCTCCGCCGACCAGGAGCTGCGCCGCCTGCTACAGGCCGAGCTAAAAGCCGGCGGTGTAGAAGCCGCTCTGCCCTACTGCCGCCCCGAAGCCTACGCCTCCACCGATTCGCTGGCCCATACCTTCAAAGCCAACCCGCGCCGCCTGAGCCGCCGCCCCCGCAACCCCCAAAACCTGGCCCCGCTCAGCGCCACCGACCTGCGGCCCGACACCGCCACCGCCCACCTCGTGCGCCGCTCTAGTGCCGAAATCTTCATCTATCAGCGCCCTATCCTGCTCAGTGAGGCCCAATGCCTGCGCTGCCACGGCGAAGTGGGCAAGGATATTTCCGTTGCTGACTTCGCCCTCATCCGGCAAAAATACCCCACCGACCAGGCCACCGGCTACCGCCTCGGCGACGCTATGGGCATGTGGCAGGTGCGCCTGCACCGAGACGGCGTGGCCGAGCTGTACACGATGAAAACTCGCAAAGTGATGAAGAAGCGCAAGCCGCTTTTTTAGGCTGAACAGCAGGCAAATATGTCATTGCGAGCAAAGCGAAGCAATCCGTCCTCTGAAATGTAAAAAGCGCTGTTTATCCTCAGAGCCCTGACGTATGCCTTGCGTCAGGGCTTTCTGCTGAATCAAGGTTAGGCTCAATGTCCAGAAAGGATTGCTTCGCTTTGCTCGCAATGACACTGCCCCCGCGCCGTAACCCTGCGCCCTACTTCGCGGTTTGCCAAAGCATGACTGCTACCAACGCTACTTCCCCAAAACCCATCATCATTATCGGGGCCGGCATGGCGGGCCTCACCTGCGCCAACTACCTGCACCGGGCCGGCCGCGCCGTGCTGGTGCTCGAAGCCGATGAGGCCGTGGGCGGCCGGGTACGTACCGACCTCACCCCCGACGGCTTCCGCCTCGACCGCGGCTTTCAGGTGCTCCTGACCAAGTACCCCGAAGTGCAGCGCCTGCTCGACTACGGGGCGCTGCAGCTGCGGGCCTTCCGCTCCGGGGCCGTTATCCGGCTGGAAAATAGCCGCGAAACCACGCTTCAAAATCCGCTACAGCAGCCGATGGCGGCTTTTTCCGCCCTCACCGCCCCCATCGGCACGCTACCCGATAAGCTGCGCATTCTGAGCTTCGTGCAGAAAATACAGGGCCAGACCAGCGAGCAGCTCCTCAGCCAGCCGTCCGTCGATACGCTCACCTACCTGCGCCGGTATGGCTGGAGCGAGCAGATCATCAACCGCTTTTTCCGGCCATTTTTCGGCGGTGTTTTTCTGGATCGGGAGCTGACTACGGCCAGCAATTTCTTCGAATTTGTGTTCCAGCAGTTTGTGCGGGGCGAGGCCGCTGTGCCGGCCCTGGGTATGCAGCAGATTCCGGAGCAGCTGGCCGCCCGCCTGCCCGCCGGCACAGTGCGGCTCAATACCAAAGTGGAAGCTATTGACGGCCAGATAATCCGGCTGCAAAACGGCGAAACGCTGGAAGCCGCCGCCGTGGTAGTGGCCGTCGATGGGGAGGCCGCCGCCCGCCTGCTGCCCACCTCGCGCCAGCCTGTAGCCACTGCTTGGCGGCGCACCACCTGCACCTACTTCGCCGCCGACCACTCCCCTGCCCGCGCTGATAAGCTACTGCGTCTCAACGCCTCCCCCGCCAGCCTGGCCCACAACGTGGCTTTCCCCAGCGATGTGGCCCCCGACTACGCCCCCGCCGGCCGCACGCTCATCTCCGTCAGCACCCACGGCTCCCAAACCCTGACCGACGACGAGCTAACCGCCCGCCTCCGCCCCGAACTCACCGCCTGGTTCGGCCCCGAAGCCGCGGCCTGGCAGCACCTGAGCACCTACCACATTCCGCACGCGCTGCCCCAATACGTGGCCGGCCAGCCCGCCCACCAGCCCCTCCGGCTCGCCGAAAACCTGTTCCGCTGCGGCGACTATACTGCCTATCCGTCCTTGAACGCCGCTATGGCCTCGGGTCGGGAGGTAGCGGAGCTGCTGTTATCAGCCCATCTGTCATCTTGAGCAAAGCGAAGGACCTTATATGAGCAGAACACGTCGTTGTTACGATAGTCGTTCTACGCCCATAAGGTCCTTCGCTTTGCTCAGGATGACAGACGGTTTAACAGTTGCTTTACCCTAACCCGCCAGCTCCACAAACACCGGGCAATGATCCGAGTGCACGGCATCGGGCAGGTGGCCGGCACCGATGATGCGGGGCTGCAGGCCGGCATCCACCAGCAGATGATCGAGCCGCCAGCCTACGTTGCGGGCACGGGCGCCGGCGCGAAACGTCCACCAGGAATAGTGGCCGGGCGCGTCGCCGTGGTAGTGGCGGAAGGCATCGGTGTAGCCATCAGCCAGGAAAGCAGCAAACCAGGCGCGTTCGGCGGGCGTGAAGCCGGGGCTGTTCTGGTTGGTTTTCGGGTTGTGCAAATCAATGTCGCGCTGGCAGCAGTTGAAGTCGCCCCCGATGACCAGGCCCGGTAGCGTGGCCCGTAGCTCGCGCACGTATTCGCGAAAAAAGCGCAGCCATTCCAGCTTAAAGGCCTGCCGCTCGTCGCCGCTCGTGCCCGAGGGCATATAGGTATTCAGCACCGAAAATTCCTCAAAATCAAGGCGCAGCACCCGGCCTTCCAGGTCGTAGCAGTCGGTGCCACAGCCCACTACCACGGCTTTCGGCGTTTGCTTCGTAAAAATGGCCACGCCGCTGTAGCCCGGCTTCTGGGCCGGATGCAGATACGCCTGATACCCCAGGGCCGCAAATCCCGATACATCCAGCGGCTCCCGTCCGGCCTTGATTTCCTGCAGGCACAGCACATCCGGGTCGGCCTCCCGAACCCAGTCGAGCAGCCCCTTGCTCAAAGCCGAGCGCAGGCCATTGACGTTGTAGGTGATGATTTTCAAGGGTGTATTTTACGTTTTAGGACGGTCATGCTGAGCTTGTCGAAGCATGACCGTCGGCTTTGACCATACCGCCCGGCTTGTTCTTTATTCCTCCTTCATAAAGGCATCGAAATACTCCAGGATGTGCCATTTCAGCATCCGCTCCTGCTCTTTCAGGTTGGCGAAGGGCACCGGACGCACCAGCTTGTAATGCGGCCACCCATCGGTATCCACCTGATCCAAAGCATAATAGCCCGACAGACTAAACAGCCGACAGGTGGCAATGTGCATCAAATCCTGCTTCTGCTCCTTCGTGAAAGGCCCCGCGCCCTGCCCCAACTCCTGCACCCCAATGAGCAACAGCAGCGCGTTCAAGTCGGGCTTCTTGCCAAAGCGCTCCTTCATCTGGTTCATTAGCTCCCACCAGCGGGCCTCAAACTGGGCCTCGCTTTCGTCTACGTGGAGCTGGCTCATACCGCGTGGTGGTGCTCCGGCGCGGGCGTGGTAGCTTCTTCCTTCAGAATTTCCCAATACTCCACCGCCCGGCGAAAGTGCGGAATCACAATGCTGCCGCCGATGAGGTTGGCAATGGCAAACACTTCGTAAATCTCCTCGTCGGTGAGCTTTTCCTCGAAGCACTTACCCAAGTGATACTTGATGCAGTCGTCGCAGCGCAGCACCATGGAGCAGGCCAGGCCCAGCATTTCCTTGGTTTTCACGTCCACGGCCCCGGCCTGGTAGGTGTTGGTATCGAGGTTGAAAAAGCGCTTGATGACCTTGTTATCGGCCGCCATGATCTTCTCGTTCATGCGCTGGCGGTACTCATTGAATTCAGTGACCTGAGACATGGGCAATAGTGAATTTTAAATGTTGAAGGCTGAACGAAGCAGCCGGCCGGATACTGGCGGAAATTGAATAGGTTGAACAAGGAAAGCTCGTTTACTCCCCGCCGCCGGCATCAGCGCCCCAAAAATACGCACAAGATTCTCCGCGCCGCTCACCGTCGGGTCGCCTATCTGAGCCAGCTCAATCCTTATTCAACATTCAACACCTATCATTCAACCCTCCTTATGCTTCCCGCGCTATTCGCCGATTTCGTATCCCTGATTTTTCCGCGCACTTGCCTAGCCTGCATCGAGCCGCTGGGCCGGGGCGAAGACCATATCTGCACCGCCTGCCGCGCCCAGCTACCCTACACCGACTACCACAAGCTGCCCGAAAAAGACAACCCGCTGGCCCGCCGCTTCTGGGGCAAAGTACCCGTGCGCCATGCCCTGAGCTACTTGCGCTTTCTGCGCCACGGCCGCGTGCAGCACCTGCTGCACGAGCTCAAGTATCAGGGCCAGCAGGACGTGGGCCGGGTGCTGGGCCGCTGGTACGGCACCGAACTGGCCACGGCGGGCCTCGCCCCCGATTTCGACCTCATCGTGCCCGTACCGCTGCACCGCCGCAAGCTGGCCAAGCGCGGCTTCAACCAATCAGACAGCTTCGCTGAAGGCCTCTCCTTGGGCCTGGAGGTGCCTTGGAGCGCCCACGCCCTGCGCCGCACCGAGCACACCGATTCCCAAACCCGAAAGAACCGCACCGAGCGCTGGCTGAACGTAGCCACGGTATTCGAAGTAGCCAAGCCCGCCGCCATCATCGGTCAGCGCGTGCTGCTGGTAGATGACGTGCTGACCACCGGCGCCACCCTCGAAGCCTGTGCCGCCGTCCTACTAGCCGCCGGCTGCCGCGAAGTCAGCATCGCCACCATCGCCTGCGCCGACCGCTAAGCCTGACCACTGATTAAACCACGGATTGATGCGGATTTTTCGGATTTCGTAGTCGATGCAAACGGCTGGCTCTATTTATTGGGCCTGTGTTCAGCAAAGCGCAAAAACAAGAAAGGCTACCCGCAGGGGTAGCCTTTCTTGTCTGGAATAATCGTCCACGAAATCCGTGGAATCCGAAAAATCCGCGGTTCTATTTGTTCGAGCCGGCGTTAATCATCGCGCAGCGGAAACCGATGGCAGCGGTAGCCGAGTCTTCAGCCATGAAGCGGCGCGTGCCGGGCGACAGCCAGTAGGCTACGTCGCGCCAGGAGCCGCCTTTGTACACGCGTACGTGGTCGTCAATGAGCGACTGATAGCCTTTTTTGTCGTATTTCTCGGCGGGGTCGAGGTAGCCGTTGCGGCGGAAGGGGTTCAGATCTTCCACGTCATCAAACGACAGCGGGCGGTAGATATCCTGCACCCATTCGTTCACGTTGCCGGCCATGTTGTAGAGGCCGTAATCGTTCGGTGGATACGCATAGATGTACTCCGTAATCATGGCGCCGTCATTCAGGCTACCGGCGATACCAGCGTAGTCACCACGGCCGCGCTTGAAGTTGGCCAGGAACGTGCCCATGCCTTTGCCGTACGGATTCCGTACCTGGCGGCCATCCCATGGGTAAATACGCTTATTCTCCTGGTTTTCGTTGCCAGCCTCCTGCGTACCGATGAGCGACTGCGCGGCGTACTCCCACTCTGCCTCCGTGGGCAGGCGATAGTTGGGCAGCGTGTTGCCGTTTTCAATGGAGATTTTCACCTTACCATCGCCGGTGTCAGCATCAGCGGTGCCCTCAGCGGCGTCTCCTTTTTTCTTGCGGCCAAACAGACCACCTTTTTTCTTGGTGCTGCCGCCTTCGTCACCCTCGCCGGCCAAACGCTCGTTCACTTTGGCCGTACGCCAAGTGCAGTAGTCGTTGGCCTGCAGCCAGCTCACACCCACCACGGGGAAGTAGCGGAAGCCGGGGTATCGCAGATAGTAGTCCACATAGGGGTCGTTGAACGACAGCTCGCGGGCCCACACGGTGGTGTCGGGCAGCGCCGACTGGTAGAATTCCTCCGACGAGTCCTTGCGGGCGTAGTGCAGGTATTCGAGCCAGTGGATGTTGGCCACTTCGGCCTCGTCCATGTAGAAGGAGGCGATGGTAACGGTACGCTCAATGTTGTCGTGCGTCATCGTTACGTCCTCTTCCTGCGAGCCCAGCACCGTCCGGCCGCCTTCAATGAAGATCAGACCGGGACCTTCCGGAATGCCTTTGTAGTCAGCCACTCGCATGCCTTCCTCGGTGTTGTACTCCAGACCCGTGGTCGAGCTGTACTTACCGGGTTTGGTAGCCGTGGGTGGCCCTCCTTTACACGAAGCCAGCGCACAGGCTCCTACGACCGCGAAACGCAGGTACTTGGAAAAATTCATGATCAAGTTGAAACTACCTGAGAGGAAATGATTTAGGAAAGGCAATTCGGATGCAAGTATACGCAAATTTAGAAGGCTGGGCAAGGTATTGACGGGTAATTCCGTCGTTTTAACCGGCGCCAGGCCGCTTCCAACGAATCAAACTGCCGCACGCTGAGCGTGACCTCGTGGGCCCCACCCAAATCGGCACTCAGCTGACTCAGGCTGAGGTCGTAGCTATAGCCGAGGCGCAACGCACCAATATTCGCGCCAACTACCGCAGTCAGAATCTGTTGGGGCTGGCTGGCACCCGGTAGCGGCACGCCCCGGTACACGGCCCCGAGCATGATGGGCGTGATGGTGCCATACAGCCCCACCTCGGCCCGCGGCGAGCCGCCCTGCCGGGTGTAGCTGGCCGTGGGCGAGAGGCTGATTTCGCGGTAGACTTGCTTTTCAGTCTTTTTCAGGAAGAAATGCTTGATGCCACCACTCAGATTGAGCCGCAACGGCAGCCGGGTTTGGGTAGCAAAGCCCAGGTCGGGCTGGTTGACGTGGTGGGCGGCCGTGCTCACCCAGAAGTTGTCATTATACAAAATAAGCCCCGTGCCCAGCGTGAGGTAGCTCACGGGCTGCAGGTCGAGCGGCTCGGCGCTGGGGCCGGTCAGGCGGCCGTCTTCGGCGAGCTGGTCGCCGAAGACGAGGTTGGCGTAGCTGATGCGCTGGTGGCCGTAGGCGGCATGCAGGCCGCCGCTGAGGCTGAACTGCCCGGTGAGGCGGGTGTGGTAGGCGTAGATGCCGCCCACTTCCAGCCGCGTGTAGCCGATCTGGCCGCTGCGGTCAGTGTTTAGAAGCAGGCCTGCGGCGCTGTGCTGATCGGCAAAACGGTAGTCGGCGGCGAGCTGGCCGGTCTGGAAGGTGCCGGCCAGCGTAGGAAACTGGTTGCGGTAGCTGAGCGTGATGCTGTAGTCGTCGAGCAGGCCGGCGAAGGCGGGGTTAGTGTGCAGGCGCGTGGCGTAAGGCTGGGCAAAGTACAAATCCTGGGCCTGCGCGGCGGGGCAGCTAGCTAGCCCGAGCCCAGCGGCCAGCGCGGCCACGGCCAGCCGCCGGCCCGAAGCGGACCGCTGAAGGCAAAGCGTAAGGGGTTCAGGCAGGTACGGGTGCATAAGCTGACCAGGTAACGCAATGCGCCGCCGTTTTGGTACATGCCAAGGTCTTGGCGAGGCCCTAAACTGCTGATTTTACTCCTAATTCAACCAAGTTTATGATTTGTACATGAGCCAGATTCAGCCAGCGGCCGGGAAAGACTGAAAGCACGACTCGGAGGTTAGCGCTTTGGGCGCTGACAATGTGCATGGAACTGGATTAGCTGCGGCGCATACTATCGGCCGCAAACGAAGATGCGGAGGGCTTTTTCAGCAATATGGCCGCTGCCGTGGTTTATGTCCCACAGCAAATGGGCAGATAGCTCTTCAGCCACCTGCCCATTTGCGTTACTCAGAATATACCGCAGCGCTTAGACTGGGGCTTGGTGCGGCCATCGGGACCTCACCCCCAACCCCTCTCCTTGGGGAGAGGGGAGCCTGACGACTTGTATATCAGCCAACCGGAGAACTGCAGTAAGCAGGTGCCAGCCGACTCCGGGCTGGCATCTGACCAGGGACTGCTAGCGGCTTATTACCAGTCGCTTGATAAGCACGGCCGTGTCCGTGGTTACTTTCACCAGGTAAATGCCGTTGGCCAGAGTGCCGGCCGCGATGCTTAGCGCTACGGGCTGACCAGTGGTGGCGCGGCCGGTGCCCAGGGTAGCAATTCGGGTGCCTTTCAGATCGTAGAGCGCAACGGTGTAAGCACTGGGCTCCAGCACATTAAAGGTCACCACGGCGCGGCCCTGGCCCAGTGGGTTGGGGTGCAGGGTACTCGTGGCCTGAGCGGCGGCGGCGGTAGTGGCCGTGGTAGTGCTGCCGCAGCTCGTGCCTACGGTGTAGGTGTGCGGGGTGGCAGCCGTGTTTTTCTCGGGACCACCGGGGCCAGCCTGGTAGGTGAAATACACGCTCGTGACTGTGCCGCTAGCAATGGCGCGGCTGAAGGTGAAATCACCGGCGGCATTTTTCACCATTGGGTAGCCGGGGTAAGCGCCGGCCGCGCCCTCGCGGATGTAGATGATGGCCAAATTACCGCCCGCAATGGCCCCGAGCGGGTGCAGCGTGTAGGTCACGTTCGGGCCGGTGGTCACGGCCCGGAAGCTGTAGTCGGTGGTGGTGGCGCACGAGCCATCGGTGCTGCGCACCATGATGGTGACGGGGACCGAGGTGGTGCTGGTGCCGCTGTTGTCGGTGGCCACGGCCGTCAGCACGTAGGAGCCGGTTGGCACGGCCGTCCAGGCGTAGGTGTAGGGCGCGGCGGTGGCTTCGCCCAGCTTGGTGGCACCTTCGTAGAATTCTACTTTGGCCACGGTGCCATCGGTATCGGCGGCGGTGGCGGCCAGGTTTACGGTGGCTGGCGAGGTGAAGGTAGTGGAGGCCGTGGGCGAAGTCAGGATTATTGTGGGGGGCACGTTATTGGCTCCGCCGCCGGTGCAGATGGTTCCCACGGTATAGCTGTGCGGGGCGTTGGAAGTGTTGTGCTCAGGGCCGCCCGCACCAGCCTGGTAGGTGAAGTAGAAGCTGGTGGCCGTGCCGTTGGCAATGGGCCGGGTGAAGGTGAAGTTGCCGGCGGCATTTTTCACCATCGGGTAGCCGGGATAGGCCCCAATGCTGCCTTCCCGAATAAAGATGAGCGCCAGGTTGCCACTCGCCGTAGCGCCCAGCGGGATGAAGGTAAACGTGACGCTGCCGCCGCTGGTGAACACCTCGTAGCGGTACTCGCCGTTGGCGGCTACGTTGGTGCAGGGCACGGCCGTCACGGTCAGCGCTACGGGGGTCGAGGTGGTGACGGAGCCATCGGCCGCGGTGGCTTTGGCCATGAGCGAGTAGGCACCGGCCGCTACACCCGCCCAGCTGTAGGCATAGGGCGCGGTGGTGTCTTCGCCCAACTTGGTGGTGCCCTGGTAAAACTCGACTTTCACAATGGTATTCGTGGCGTGAGTAGCCGTGGCGGTGATGTTGACCGTGGCCGGGGCCAGTACGCTGGTGCCGCTAACGGGGGCCGTGATGCTCACAACGGGCACAACGGGGTCGGCCACGCTGATGCTGATGGCAGCCGAAGTTATCGTCAGGCCGCCGGTGTCGGTGGCGCGGGCCGTGAGCGAGTAGCTGCCGGGCGCGGCACCAGTCCAGGCGTAGCTGTAGGGGCTGGTGTAGTCGGTGCCCAGCAGGGTGCTGCCTTGGTAAAACTCCACTTTATAGATGCCACTACCGCTGCCAGTATCGGTGGCGTCGGCGCTGAGCGTGATGCTGGCCGGCGTGAGGAACGAGGCGTTGGCGGTGGGCGCGGTCAGGCTCACGGCGGGGGCTGTGTTGCCGGCGGCGGCCACGAATACCGTCACGGGGCTGGAGGTGGTGGTGGCCCCTTCGTCGTCGGTGGCCTTGGCCGTGAGGGTGTATACGCCGGCCGGCGCGCTGGTCCAGGTGGCGCTGTAGGGGCTGGTGTAGTCGGTATCCAGCAGGGTGCTGCCCTGATAAAACTCCACTTTGGCTACCGTGCCGTTGGCATCGGCGGCCGTGGCGGCGAGGCTGATGCTGGCGGGCAGCGTCAGAATGGCGTTGGGAGCCGGCGCGGTGAGGGCCACCGTGGGTGCCGGATTGGCTGCCACGCCGCCGGAGTAGCGCACGTCGTCGAAATAGAAATCGGCCGGGCCGGTGGCCGGGTCGCCGGCAAACATAAGCAGGCCGTTCATCGACACGAGGTCGATGTGCATACCCATATTGGGCTGGTTGAAGGAGCTGAGCGGAATCGTGACTTCGTGCCAGCTGCCGTCGCGCACCAAGCCATATTGCGCCGCGCCGCCCGCCGGAAAGTTGATCCAGCTCTCGCCGTGGCCGCTTTTCACGCCCACCTTAAACTGGCCGGCGTAGGTGGTCTTGAATTGAAATTTCAGCGAGCCATTGGCGAAGTTGCCCAGGTTTTTAACCACGTTTTCGATGCCCATGCCAAACCAGTCGTTGGCGTTGGCGTGCATCGCCAGCACCTGCTGGCCCTCGAAAGGTACCGGCGCGGGCGCGGTGATGTTGGTCAGGTTGTTCCAGTAATACAGGTTGGCATCCAGCCCATCGAATGCCAGCTTGTTGGTGATGCTCGCGCGCTCCGAAAGCACGCCATATTCGCCGGCAAACGACTGATTTCTACCCACATACAGCTCATCACCGGGGTTCTGATACAGGCGCACGTAGTCGACCAGCATGGCGGCCGGCAGCGGGGCCGTGATGCTGGCCGGACTCATCTTGCCGGTATAAATACCGCCCACGGCCAAGTTCAGCAGCACGAATTGGGGCTTGTGGAACTCCTCCATGTCGCTGGCCGGGTTCGAGATATCCGCGCTGAAATACTGCACGTTATCAATGAAAACCTTGATGGCGCTGGCATCCCACTGCAGCTTATAGACGTGGTAGCCGGCGGTGAGCGGTGTGGTCCCCCGGTAAAGCTGGTCCACCGATTTGTGCGCGCCTTTTTCGTCCCAGTGCAGGGCCGCGCCGGCCCAGTTGTTCACGTTGGCGGGGTAGGAAGCCGCGCTGCCCATCTCCATCACGTCGATTTCGCCGCTAGCGGGCCACTTGCCGGTGGCACCCAGCAGCCAGAAAGCCGGCCACAAGCCGTTTTGCAGGTCGGGCACTTTGATGCGGGCCTCCAGCGTGCCGTATTTAAAGTGCATCCGGCCCAGCGTTTTCAGGCGGGCCGAGGTGAAGGACTTACCCTGAAAAGCTTCGCGGCGCGCCTCAATGAGCAGGTTGCCGTTGTCGATGCGGGCGTTTTCGGGGCGGCTGGTGTAGTATTCCAGCTCCTGATTGCCCCAGCCGCAGAGGGCCCGCTCGCAGCCGTCGCCAAAGTCGAAGGTCCAGTTATCGGGATTGATGGCCGGACCGTCGAAATTCTCCTGCCAGACCAGCGTTTGGGCCGAAGCGGCCAGCGGGCTCGCGCACCAGATTGTCAGCAGTAGCAGCCACCGGCCGAGCGTGCGCATGAGGGAGTAATCGTTTGATTTCATAGGTAAGAACGGGTGGGAAAGAGGGTGAAGAAATTGAAAGAAGAAGCGAAGAGCAGGGAGTTATGACCCAGAAAAAAAGTTGGTCATCTACCAAAAAAGCTACTGAAGCTGCTGGTGCCAGCGGTTCACTATCGGCTGATTGAAACCCAAGGGCATTTTATAATTATTTCAATTCATTGTGCTTATAGTGCATATCGTTGTGATGCAACTAACGCTGATTTTTCCATTATAAACATCGAACAAGATGACTTAAAGCGAATTTTTGAAAACCAAAGCACGTGTGCACTAAGTGCATGGCTCTTCACCAAATTAGATTATAACAGGTCGAAGCGCCACTATTAATGTAACACAATTCAGCAATAAGCTGCTTATCTCTCCTCCTTCAATCTTTCGCTCCCTGCCTCAGCCGCGGGCTCCCAAGACCCGCTTGGCGGCTACCTTACAAGGTCGCCGCGCCCGAGGCACTACGGTCGGTCGGGCCGCGTTATGCTTCGGGGCAGATTGTGGTTGGCTCAATATCTATCCTACTTTTGCCTGACCACGCTATGCCCGCAGCGCTTGCTTGCAAGA
This sequence comes from Hymenobacter daecheongensis DSM 21074, assembly GCF_900141805.1. Lineage (GTDB taxonomy): Bacteria > Bacteroidota > Bacteroidia > Cytophagales > Hymenobacteraceae > Hymenobacter > Hymenobacter daecheongensis. The sequence goes on from NZ_FQYN01000001.1 coordinate 492,072, forward strand.
CCAGCTTTTTCCTCGCTTTATTCTCTCCCAATGCGCAAACTCCTCTTAGGCCTGCTGATTTTTCTGGTGGTGCTGGTGGCGGCCGTAGCTCTCACGCCGGTACTGTTCAAAGACAAGCTCCGGCAGCAACTCGACAAGCAGCTGGCCCAGCGCGTGGCCGCCAAGGTGGAATATGAGCCCTCAAATGTGAGCCTGAGCCTGCTGCGCACCTTCCCCGACCTGGCGCTGAGCATTGACGGGCTGCGCGTGATTGGCGTTGATTCCTTCGCGCGCGATACGCTGGCCTACTTGCCCTCCTTTCGGGTGGGCCTGGATCTGATGAGCGTGATTCGGGGCGAGGAAATCCGGATTAAATCCATTCAGCTCGACCGGCCCGACATGAACATCAGGATGCTGAAAAGCGGGCGGGCCAACTGGGATATTCTGCTCTCCGACTCGGCGGCGGCGGCCAAGGGGCAGGATACGAGCCAGGTGCGCATTGCCATCAAGAGCTGGGAAATCACGGATGGGCGGCTGCGCTACGAAGACCTGAGCCTGCCGTTTGCCATGCAGGCGCGGGGCGTGAACCACACCGGCGCCGGCGACTTCGGCCAGAATATCTTCGACATGGTGAGCCAGACCACCGCCGACCGCTTTTCGATGCGCTACGATGGCGTGGACTACATCAGCGACAAGAAGCTGGAGGCCGACGTGACCATGGCCATGAACCTGGAAAAGATGCTCTTCACGTTCCGCGACAACAAGGTGAAGCTGAACGACTTCCCAGCCACTTTTCAGGGCACCATCGGTTTGCCCAACGACACCGACATCACCTACGACCTGACCTTCAAAGCCCTCGAAACCGACTTCAAAACCATTCTGAGTCTGGTGCCCGGCGTGTACACGGAGAAGTTCAAGGAGGTGAAAGCCGACGGCCGGGTGGCCTTCGATGGCTACTACAAAGGCGTGCAGAATGAAGTAAAAATGCCCGGCTACGGTGTGAATCTGAAGGTGACCAACGGCATGTTTCAGTATCCGCAGCTGCCGCAGGCGGCCCGCAACATCAACGTGGACCTGAACGTGGACAACCCCTCCGGCTTTACTAACAACGTGAAGGTGAACGTGAAGCAGTTTCACCTGGACCTGGGCAAAAACCCGATTGACGGCAACGTCATCATCGACGGGCTGGCGCCGATGAAGCTGGACGGCCGCGTGAAGGCCAACGTGGATCTGGCCGAGGTGATGAAGGTGTACCCGGTGCAGGACTTGCTGCTGCGCGGGCAGCTGTTTGTGGATGCCACGGGCAAAGGCACGTACTCGAAAACCCAGATGCCGGTGGTGAATGCCCGCCTCAACCTGACCAACGGCTACGTGAAGAGCAAGAAATTCCCGGCCCCCATTGAGAATCTGACCCTGAACGGGACGGTAATCAACACGACCGGGCAGGTGAACGACACGCGCATCGACATCCCCAACTTCCGGATGCTGCTCGACGGCGAGCCGCTGGAAGGCCGCGTGGCCGTGCAGAACATCGACAAGCCCGTGTTTGACGCCGATGTGAAAGGCGTGGTGGACCTGACCAAAATCACCAAAATATTCCCGCTGGAAGGCATGACCGTGACGGGCCGCCTGAACGGCAACGTGGCCGCCAAAGGCCGCATGGCCGATATTGAGGCCGGCCGCTACCAAAGCGTGGTGGCCTCGGGCACGGTGAATGCGCAGAACGTGACCTATAAAAGTCCGGAGCTGCCGCAGGGTGTGAAAGTGACGCGGGCCACGGCCACGTTCAACAACGACCGGATTATTCTGCAGAACATGACCGGCTTCGTGGGCTCGTCGGACATTGCGGCTTCGGGCACAATCAGCAACTACATGGGCTACCTGTTCACGCCCGGCCAGCCGCTGCGGGGCAACCTGACGGTGAACTCGCGGCGCTTCAACGTGAACGAGTGGATGGTGGACGAGGTGTCGGCCAAGCCCACGAAGGGTGCGACGGCAGCCACCAAAGCCCCGGCCGCCGCCACCCGAGCCGACGGCGTGCTGCAGATTCCGAAGTTCTTCGACCTGACCCTGAACAGCACCGTGAACCAGGTGGTGTACGACAACCTGAAGCTGGACAACGTGAAGGGCGTGGTGACGGTGCGCGACGAAACCGCCCGCCTCAACAACCTCACGTTCAATACCCTGGGTGGCGCCTTTGCCACCAACGGCTCGTACAGCAGCAAGAATCTGGCGCACCCCACGTTCGACTTCGGGCTGAACGTGAAGAACCTGAACTTCCAGACGGCCTTCGCGGCCTTCAACTCCATCAAGACGCTGGTGCCGCTGGCCAGCAACCTGGAAGGCGTGTTTTCGACCAACTTCAACGTGAGCGGCGAAATGGGGCCCGACATGATGCCGAACTACAGCACACTCACCGGCAAGGGCCTGTTTGAGGTGGTGCGGGCGGCCGTGGGCAACTCGCAGGTGCTCGACAAAATCAGTACGCTCACCCAGTTTCAGGAGCTGAGAAGCTTCGTGGTAAACAACAAAGACGTGGCGGCCGAAATCATCAACGGCAACTTCATCGTGAAGCCCTTCGACCTGACCGTGGGCCAGATCAAGATGACCGTGGGCGGCTCGAACAACATCAGCAGCGGCGGGCTGGAGTACGTGACGGCCCTCGACGTGCCGACCGGCAAAGTGGGCAACTCTCTGAACAGCAAGCTCACCCAGCTCACCGGCGTGCAAAACATAAAGGGCACGGAGCGCGTGATGCTGGGCCTGAAGATAGGCGGCACCGTGACCAACCCCCAAGTGAAGCTGACCACCGGCGGCGTGAAAACCCAGGCCAAAGACCTAGCCAAGAGCCTGGTGCAAAGCGTAGTGCAGAGCAAAGTAGACGATGCCAAGCTGAAGCTGGCCGCCAAAACCCAGGTGGCCCAGGACAGCCTCCAGCACGAGCTGCAGCGCAAGCAGCAGGAGCTGGCCGGCAAGGCCCAGCTGGAGCTGGAAAAGCGCCGCCTCGAAGCCCAGGCCAAGCTCAAAGACAAGGCCACCCAAGGTCTGAATACGTTGTTTGGCGGCAAGAAAAAGCCCGCCCCCGTGAAGGAGCCGGAGCCGGTACCAACGGATAGTGCAAAATCCGGCGAATAGCACAGAAGAAAGCCAGGCGGCAAAAAAACGGCCGAATAATTGCTTAAAACGAAGAGCAGCCGCTTAGCTTGGAGCAGCTGCTCTTCGTTTTTTCACTTTTCCTTGTTTCGTATGAAGCTTAACCGTCTCCTCTCGTTTGCCGCGCTGGCGGCTCTGGCTCTCACGGGCTGCAGCAAAGACTCTGATTCTGATAAGTCGGCCAAGCTGGAAGTGCGGCTGACCGATGCGCCCGGCGACTTTCGCGCCGTGTCGCTGGACGTGCGCCAGATTGAAGTGCACCTGAAAGACGAAAAGGAGCCTGACGGCTGGCAGTTCCTGACTTTCACGCCCCAGATGGTGAACATCATGGACTACGTGAACGGCAAGTCGGCCTTGCTGGTGAGCACCGATTTCGCCCCTGGCGACATCAAGGAAATCCGCCTGATTCTGGGCCCCAACAGCACCGTGACGGGCAACGACGGCTTCGTATACGATCTGAAAACGCCCAGCGGCCAAAGCTCCGGCGTGAAGCTGAAGCTGGACAAAGTGAGTCTGCGCCAGTCGGAAACCTTCCAGCTGCTGCTCGATTTCGACGTGGCCAAGTCCATCAAGGAGCGCGGCAACTGGGATAAGAACAAGAAAAAGGAGGAGCGCTACATCCTAAAGCCGGTCATCCGGCTGGTGGCCCAGGCGCTGTCCGGCAGCCTGCGCGGCAGCGTGACGCCCGCCGCCGCCCTGCCCCAGATTCTGGCCATCCGCACCTCCCTCACCCCCGCCGACACGTTCAGCACCGCCACCGACGGCACCGGCAGCTACCAGCTGAACGGCCTGCCCTCCGGCACCTACCGCGTGCAGGCTTTCCCCACCGTCACGGCCCCCAGCAACCAAAGCCCCTACAAAGTTCAGGAGGCTTCGGGCGTAACGGTGACGACCAACACCACGACCACACAGAACTTCACGCTGCAGTAAGCTTCGCAGTTTTGAATAGCAAAAAGCCTGTTTCCAGCATTGGAAACAGGCTTTTTGATTTACCGTCTGTCATCCTGAGCTTGCGAAGGACCTTATCACGGTAGAGTAATCATTGTTCTTACAACTCGTTCAGCCGTGATAAGGTCCTTCGCAAGCTCAGGATGACAGACGTATGGTATTTGCCGAAAAGGCTCAAGCCAGCCTCTGCAGCAGCGCCAGCAGCTCTCCCTGAGTCGTCTGGGTTTTGTCGTGGGCGTACCAAGCGTGCACCTGCTCGGCGTACTGCTCGTGGGTGGCGCCCTGGGCTTTCAGGTCAAGCAGCAGTTTCTGGGCCGGGGCGGGGCGTGGGCCCCACTGCGCTACTTCGGTCAGCGTATCGGGATGCAGCACCACCAGCTTCGGAATAGCGCGGGCCCCGTTGGTGAGGTAGCGGTCCATGAGGGCGGGATGCTCGTCGCGCAGCACGTAGTGGGTGCTGATTTTGCCGCCCGAGGCCTGCGCTATGGCTTCCAGCACGGGCACAATCTGGGAAGCGTCGCCGCACCAGCCTTCGGTGATGATAAGCCAGACGTAGCGCTGCCGCAGGCCGGCCAGCGCCGTTTGCACGGCCGGCAGCAGGTGCGTGGTTTTGTCGAGGCGACGCATGCGCTGCAAGTTCAGGCGCGTGTAATCGGTCAGGGCTTCCGACTGCTCGGGGCCGGTGGTTTTGCCGTCGGCCAGCAACTCATCAATCAGCTTCCGGTAGGCCGGATAGGAATACGCCGCGGCTAATTGCTCGGCAGAGACGATGGGGGAAACAACAGCGGTAGGCATAGGGCGAGGCGAAAACGGTGGGAAGGCAGATGCTCCTTAAACCCCAAAACCCCGGCCGGGTTGCGCCGGTCGGGGTTTAGAAGTGTGAATAGAGCAAGCGAAAAAGTTACAGGCTCACCGTCTCCTTGCCCGCCGCCGACAGCTCGCGGCAGTAGGTAATGAAGTCGGTGTTGATGGGCTCCAGCCCCTGCTCGCGCAGCTTAATGGCCACCTGGCCGCGGTGATAATTGCCGTGAATGGGTAGGTGCGTGTAGATATCCGATACCTGGCTGGTAAACGACTCGCCGGCCGAGTTGGTGTAGCTAATCAGGCGGTGCAGCTCGGTTTCATCGGCTTCGGCGGCCATGCGGTATACGCGGGCCGTCGATTGCTCGTGCCAGTAGTGCAGGCCGGCCAGATCGTGCTCCTGCCACACTTTCACGGGGCTGGGCGTGGCGGTGAGGCGGCCAATCCAGATAGACTGGGCATTGAGTACGTGGCTGAACAGGCGCAGCACATTGGCCGGAATAGTGGCCCCGCCGGCTACCAGGCGGTCGAGGTGGCTGAGCAGGGTTTCGTTGGCCCACACGTTGTAAGCCCCCAGTTTTTCAATGGTATTAATCATGTTCAAGGTGGTATGCGGTACTATACTCAGGGGCAAAGGTAGCCCTCGAAACTGAGCGGCGGCCTCGGACGAAACCGTTTTCCGCCTCTGCAGCTACCCCTCGCCGGCCCTTACCGGGGGTCTTGCCAGACCAGCATTTCGGCGGTTCGTTTTTTGGTGAAGTCGGCGCAGTTGCCGTCGCCGCGGCCGGTGATGCCGCCGTCGGGGTGGCAAAGCACCTTGCCTTTGGCATCGTATACGGTGCTAAACTGGTCGCAGCAGGGTGCGGTTTCGAAGTACACCGCCTCGCCATTGTAGCGGTAGCGGTAGATGTGGATGGGCGGGTTCAGCTTGGGTTCGGCCAGGTGACTCTGAATACGGGCTTCCAGCCACCGGGGCCGGGCCGTGGTATCGAATGCGGCGGGGCGGTTGCGGGTCAGGTTGGTGGTGTTGGCGCTGGTGGGGTTGGGCGTATCGGGGCCGCTCACGCTGCCCGATACCGGCGCATCGGTGGGGGTAGTAACGGCCACGCCCCGCTGGCAGGCCCCGGTGAGAAGCAGTGCGGCAGAGCTAACGGCAAAAAACAGGGTCGGACGCATGGGCATCAATGAGCAATGAACGATGAGGAATGAGCAGTTGGCTGATCAGGAAACGACCGTACTTGCTTACGCCGGCCTGACCCAATTGTTCCTGCCGGCCCTTACCTGCTCCTTTCATATTCCTTGCTCATTCTTCCTTGCTGATTGGTCATTGCTCCTTGATCATTGCCAGAAGCGGCGGGCCAAACACCAGCAGCCCCACCACCAGCGCCGCCACCGCTACCACCAGCACCGCGCCGGCCGCCACGTCTTTGGCCCGGCCCGCCAGCGCGTGGTACTCCGGCGACACCAGATCGGTGAGGGCCTCCACGGCCGTGTTCAGCAGCTCCGCGCTCCACACCACCCCGATGGCCAGCGCCACCAAGGCCCACTCCAGCCGCGTGATGCCGAGACAAAACCCCAGCCCCACCGCCGCCGCCGTGGCCGCCGCGTGGAAGCGCAGATGCACCTCCGTGCGCAACGCCGCCGCCACCCCGCGAAACGCGTGGCCGAAGCTGGCTATGCGGCGGCGCAGCCGGCCAGCGTGGGCATCGGGCTTAGCCCCGGGCATCGAATTCCTGAAAAACTGTTTTGCGCAGCACGTCCCATTCCGGCTTCAGAATGCTGAAATATACGGAGTCGCGGCGGCGGCCGCCCTGCGTGGGCATGTGGCTGCGCAGGGTGCCCTCCTCGGTAGCACCCATGCGGCGCATCGCCTCGCGCGACTGCCAGTTCAGGGCATCGGTTTTCAGCTCCACCCGCTCGCAGCCCAGCTCGCCAAAGGCATATTTGAGCAGCAGGTGCTTCACGGCGCGGTTCAGGCCGGTGCGCTGAAAATCGCGCCCCAGCCACGTCCAGCCGATTTCCAGGCGCTTGTCTTCCAGCGCAAAGCTGCCGTAGCTGGTGCTGCCCACCACGCGGCCCGAAGTGCGGTCGATGATGGCGAATGGGTAGCGGCGGTGCTGCGCCCGGTCGTGGGCTGCCTGGGTCAGGTAGGCCGCCAGCCCCACCGCATCGCCGGGATTGGGCGTGGTGGTGAAGCGCCAGATTTCGGGGTCGAAAATAACGGCCTTGAGGTCGTCAAAGTCCGAAGCTTCCAACGGCCGCAGCCGGACGCGGGCGTTTTCGAGGGTGATGCAGCGGGAGCAGTCCATATGGGGGAGTTGGAGCCGCAAAGATGCCAAAAAAGCAAAAGCCGCTGTTCCGGCGGAATCAGCGGCTTTCGCGGTGACAGATGTTAACGCCTAAAAAGCGTAGGTATAGCCGGGAATTTGCGGCTGAGGCAGCAATTCCCACACTTCATGGCCGGCTTCCGTCACGAAAGCCAAGCGTGCCTTGCCAGGTTCGAACACCGGCCTGGCTCGCTTGCGGGCCTCCCGCTCCGCCTGACGCGGGTCGTTGCGCTTAGAAGTTTTCTTGAAAGATGATTTCATATGCATCAATGATTGCCTGACAAACAGCGGGTTGACGCGCTTTGTTCAGCGGTAAAACAAATATACTGCTCTGCTCCGGGATGGTGTCAACAGTGTACCGTTGAGGATCAATCTTTTGTTCGAGCATAGCCTTGTATAGTCTGAACCGTTTGGTATTCTCATCCGATGTCTCGTCCAGCATAGCCGCCGCCACAAATCCGAAGCACGCCTCCGGATCGTGGCGGATGGTGCGGGCAATGATGTCGAGTACCGTAGCGCCCAGCTTGCCGGCCGCGTGCTGGTGCGTGCGCAGCCGGTAGCGGTTCACGTTCTGTACTTTGGCGTAGAAATCAACAGTATAGAGGTGGCCGTCGTAGGCACGCACTTCCACCAGATACTTGCGCCGCGAACTGGGCGAGTGCAGAAAGAACTTGTAAATCCACTCGAAGCGCCAGCTGCCCAACCCCGTCCGGTTGCGGTTGCGCTGCACCAGGCGGTATGGTTGGATGGCGTTGAACACGTGCTTTGGGATGAAGCTGTTTAGGAAGTTGTCTAAACCAGATCCAGCACGTCATTCCGAGCGAAGCCGAGGAATCTCGCGTGCTGATGTTGGATTACTAATCCCGTGTCAGCACGCGAGATTCCTCGGCTTCGCTCGGAATGACGCTCTTTTACAGAAGCTGCTTGGCAGCCCTATTTCTTCAGCTCGCCCACCATATCCTCCGGCTTCAGCCACTCATCAAACTCGGCCTCCGTCAGATAGCCGAGCTGCAGGGCCGTTTCCTTCAGCGTTGAGCCGTTTTTGTGGGCCGTTTGGGCAATTTCGGCAGCTTTGTAGTAGCCGATGTGCGGGTTCAGGGCCGTTACGAGCATCAAGGACGAATCGACGTGCTTCTTGATGTTGGCCTCGATGGGCTGAATGCCCTCGGCGCACCGGTCGTTGAACGACACGCACACGTCGCCGATGAGGCGGGCCGAGTGCAGGAAGTTGTAGATCATCACGGGCTTGAACACGTTCAGCTCGAAGTGCCCGCTCATGCCACCAATGTTGATGGCCACGTCGTTGCCCATCACCTGGGCCGCTACCATCGTCATGGCTTCGCACTGGGTAGGGTTCACCTTGCCGGGCATGATGCTGGAGCCGGGCTCATTGTCGGGAATGTGCAGCTCGCCGATGCCGGCGCGGGGGCCCGAGGCCAGCAAACGAATATCGTTGCCGATTTTCATCAGCGAAGCGGCCACCGTTTTCAACGCCCCGTGGGCTTCCACAATGGCGTCGTGGGCGGCCAGGGCCTCAAACTTGTTTTCGGCCGTGATGAAGGGCAGGCCGGTGAGGTCGGCAATGTGCTTGGCTACGTTCTCCGAATAGCCGGCGGGCGTGTTGATGCCGGTGCCCACGGCCGTGCCGCCCAGGGCCAGCTCGCTCAGGTGAGCCAGCGTGTTTTTGATGGCCCGCAGGCCGTGGTCGAGCTGCGACACGTAGCCCGAAAACTCCTGCCCCACCGTCAGCGGGGTGGCATCCATGAGGTGCGTGCGGCCGATTTTGACGATGTGCATAAACTGCTGGCTCTTGGCTTTGAGCGTGTCGCGCAGCTTTTCGATACCGGGAATGGTGACCTCAACCAGAATTTTGTAGGCGGCAATGTGCATGGCCGTCGGGAACGTGTCGTTGGAGCTTTGGCTCTTGTTCACATCGTCGTTGGGGGCCAATACCTTCTTTTCGTCCTGGAGGCTGCCGCCCTGCAGCACGTGGCCGCGGTAGGCAATTACCTCGTTCACGTTCATGTTGCTCTGCGTGCCCGAGCCGGTTTGCCACACCACCAGCGGGAATTCCTTATCGAGCTTGCCATCCAGAATCTCGTCGCAGACGCGGCCAATGAGGTCGGCTTTTTCGGCGGGCAGAATGCCGGCGTCGCGGTTGGTAAGGGCGGCGGCTTTCTTTAGGTAGGCAAAAGCGCGGATGATTTCCTTGGGCATCCGGTTGATGTCCTGGGCAATCTGGAAGTTGTCGATGCTGCGCTGGGTCTGGGCGCCGAAGTAGGCGTCGGCCGGCACCTGCACGGTGCCCATGGTGTCTTTCTCGGTGCGGAACTGAGTCATGCTGCTGGCGGGGATGAAGAGGATAGGAAAACAAACCGGCGCGGGGCGGAGCCGGCGCGGCGCAAAAGTACGCAACTACGCGCCGGGCACTACGCCTACCCCAAAATTCTGCCCCTCCCCCGCCGCACCGGCTGCGTATAGCCTTGAAACAACCAACCGATACCCGCCATGAAAAAGACCTTTGAAGACGAATCCGATGCCCTTTCGGCGCAGCCCGATCAGCCTACCACGGCCCAGCCCGCCGCTACCACCACGCCCGGCACCGGCACCACTCCAATACCCCTGGCCGGCAACGGGGCTCCGGCCTACGGCCAGGTGCCGCTGAAAACGCAGCCCGACCAGCCCCAGGACATAACCCCCGGCGGCAGCGCCACCGCCCCCGAAAGTGGCGGCGGCTACAGCGGCTAGTCTGAGTTACTTCGGCCGCGCCGCCTGTCCTGGTGCCATTTGGCGTATGGAAAACGAAGGACCTTCCCGCGCCGCCTGTCATCCTGAGCTTGCGAAGGACCTTGTCAAGGAATAACGAGTCGTTGTTACGATAGTCGTTCAACTGGCATAAGGTCTTTCGCTGGGCTCAGGATGACAGGCGGCGCGTCATTACTTCAAAAACTCACGGAAATCTCCACCGCCAAGTCGGCGCGGCGGCCGTTGGCGACGCCGGACTGCCAGGCGGGACCTTCGCAGATGAGGCGAATGGCTTCCGCATCGTAGTCGGGCCGCAGACTGCGCAGCACCCGGAAGTTTTCCAGCTTGCCGGCCGCCGTCACCGTGAATTGCAGGCGCACCGAGCCATCCAGGCCCTTAGCCGGCGGCTCGGGCCGGAAGTCAATTTCGCGCCGCAGATACTCGCGCAGCTTCCCATAGCCCCCCACGGGCTGCGGGCTAACGGTGACGGCCATCGGCAGCTTGGCCGGGCGGGCCGCGCCTTCCTCGCGGCTTGTTTTGGCAGTGGTCAAATCGGCTTTGGCGGCAATGCTGCCAACTGTTACAGTATCGGGCTGCGGGGCATCGGCAGCTGTTGGCGGCGCTTGCGCAGCCGCAACCCCGGCGGCAGGAGTCGGCGCGGCCTGCGCACTGGCCTCATTCAGCGCTACTGGCGCCGCAGCCTTACCAGCCGCCACCGGCCCAGCCGCCCCAGTAGCGGCCGGGCGGGCCGGGCGCTTAGCCGCCAGCGCCCGCCGCCGCGCCGGCCGCCGGTCGGCCACCGGGGCCGGGGCGCGGGCCGGGGCGACAGCCGAAGCCGTTTCAGACCCGGCCATTTCAGGCCCGGCCGCAGCCGGCGGGCTGGCCGCCGCATCCATTGCCCCGGAGGCTAATGTTTCGGGCGCGGCGACGGGCGGCGCGGGCCGGGCCGGCGTAGCCACGGCTACCTCTTGCTCTTCCGCCGACTTGCCGTTGGGCCGCAGCCCAAACCAGGCCATGGTGCTCACGGCCAGCACTAGCAGCACCGCCGCCACGGCCCGCCAGCTAGCCGTGCCGCGCCGAGGCTCCGCTTCCTGCGCCACGCGCTGGTGCAGGCGGGTGCGCAGCGTAGCCAGGGCAGCCTCGGTAGTCGCGGCATCCGACAGGGCCAATCCTTCCAACACATCATGGCAGCGCGCACAGGCTAGTGTGTGGGCCTCAATACGGTGCTGCTCGGCGGCGGGCAGCGTGCCGGCCACGTACTGCCGCAGCAGGGACAGCGGCAGGTGCCCGGCCGCTGCCTTGTCGTGGGAGGGGGCAGCGGGGGGCGGCGGGGGCACGGGAGGCTGGTTAGCGGGCCGCATTGGCACTGGACGTATGGTTGGGAGGTGAGGTGAGGGCGTGGCGGAGGTTACGCTTGCCGTTTTGCAGGTGGCTTTTCACCAGGCTCAGGTCGAAGCCGGTTTCGTGGGCAATGTCGCGGTAGCACTTTTTTTCGAGGTAAAACAGCTCCAGGCAGCGGCGTTGGGCGGCGGGCAAGCCGGCCAGCGCGTGCTCCAGGGCCTGCAGGCGCGCTTCGGTCAGCTCCTGCTCCTCGGCGTCATCGGTCAGATGCGCCGCGCCCACCGATTCCACACCGGCGGCATCGGGAAACTGCACCAGCACCGGCCCGCTCTCGGGTCCGGCCCGCTGGCGGCTGCGCAACATCATGAGGCAATGGTTGCGGGCGGTGGCGTGCAGCCAGGCCGGAAAGTGCGCCACCTCGTGGCGGCGCAGCGTGTCAATTAGCTTCTCGAATAGCTGCATCACGGCATCCTGCGCGTCTTCGTCGGGGCGCAGATACTTGCGGCAAATGGCAAATACCACCGGCATGTGCCGCTCATAGAGCACACCCAGGTCGGCCACCGCGCCGTGCTGGCGGTAGCGGGCGAGCAGCTCCGCATCGGAAAGCTCGGTGGGCGACGGGGGACGGCGGGAGAAAAACATGACGAACGAGCCAGAGACGAAATGTACGCATTTGGCCGCGCTGAAACGCCGCCTTCTATCCCCATTCACCGACCACGAAAACCCGCTCGGGCTTTGACCCTGGCGCAGAATATTTTTGGCTGGATGTGTGGAATAAGCGGCCCCAGCGCATCTGGTCTTTGCAACGCTCCACTCCTGCTTCAGCATCTTCTGGCAGAGGGGGCCAGGTATCGGCGGGGAGGTGGCGGAACTTAAGAAACCGGCGGGCGCGGGCTGTTGCAGCAGCCGCGGCGGCCGGCTCCGCGCCTCCCCGCTCTGCGCTGGGTTCTGGGGTGGCCGCGTTAGCGCGCTTTTCTAGTGTTTCACAATAATTTACCTCACCATTCAATGCATATTTCTTCCCTCCAGATTCCAAGTCCCTGCGCTGAAAGCTGGGAAGCCATGACCCCGCAGGGTGCGGGCCGGCACTGCGCCAGCTGCCAGCAGGTCGTGATAGATTTCACCCAGAAAACCGATGCGGAAATACTGGCCATTCTCGGCGCGACGGCGGCGGCGGGCCACGTCTGCGGGCGGCTGCGGAGCACCCAGTTGAACCGCCCTTTGCGCGGCCTGGCAACCGGCAGCCGGGCCAGCGGCTGGCGCACGATGCTGGCGGCCACGGCAGCGCTGTTGGGTCTGCGCGAGCTGGTGGCCCCGGCCGCGGCCCGCGCCCAGAGCTACAAAGTACACCAGCCCAACTTCGGCCGCCACTCCTTCCAGCACCCGCTGTCCGCGCCGCGGCCCGCAGCGGCGACGGCAGCAACAGTAGAAGCCGCCCCGGCCGACACGGCTTTTCATAGTCAGCTCAGCGGGCAGGTGACGGATGAAAAAGGCCAGCCGCTGCCGGGCGTCACGGTGCTGCTGCAAGGCACCCAAAACGGCATTTCGAGCGATGCTGACGGCCGTTTTACGCTGACGGTAGCACGGGCCGAGCGGGCTATTCCCATTGGGTTTCATTCCATCGGCTACGTCACCAGCTTTATTCCTCAGCCGGCTGATGGGCAGCCGCTGCGGGTGGTGCTGAGGGAGGATATGCGGGATTTGGGCGGCGTGATTGTCGTAGGTGGCCCTGCCTACGGCCCCATTTATACCCCACGCGGCATCTGGAGCCGGTTGCGCAGCATTCCGTACCGCATCGGCGGCCTGTTTCGGTAGCACGCAGCACTGGCCCGGCCGAAACTTATTTTGCCGACTAACGCTTGTTATCAGCCAATCCTTTTTCACCTTTGGTCCGTTCAACCCTCGAACACAACTCCGATTTTCTGATGCGTACCGGCTTGGCTCAGTATTATTTCAACTACTACTTTTTCTACGCCACCGCGTAGAAACGAGGCCGTATGTGGTAGCATCCCCAGCATACTTCAAAAGAGCCTCTCGCATCCCGGGAGGCTCTTTTTTTGGTTTTAACTCCCACGTTCCCATGTTCCATCAGCACCGCGCTTATTACGGGTATTGCTCCTGCTACCGCAAGCAGCGGCTGCCCTATTGCTGTATCTGAGCGTTTCAGAACCACTTTTCAGCAAAAGACCAGGGCCCCGCACACCGGAGGCCCTTTTTTATTGCCTTTTCTCTACCGACTTCACCCAATCTTCCCTCCTCACGCTTCCATGAATATCTCCGTAGCCAGCCGCCTGCAGCATACCAGCGAATACTACTTCTCCCAGAAGCTGCGCGAAATTGAAGCGCTGAACCAGACCGGGGCGCAAGTCATCAACCTCGGCATTGGCAGCCCGGATAGGCCGCCCCACCCCCGCGTGGTGGCGGCCCTGACCGAGGCCGCCCGCCAGCCACATACCCACGCCTACCAGAGCTACAAAGGCGCGCCGGCCCTGCGCCAGGCTATGGCGGCCTGGTACGGGCACCACTACGGCGTGGCGCTGGATGCCGACTCGGAAATTCTGCCTTTGCTGGGCTCCAAAGAAGGTATTATGCACCTGAGCATGACGTTTCTGGAGGCCGGCGACGAGGTGCTGATTCCGAACCCCGGCTACCCGGCCTACCGCGCCGCCGCCCAGCTCAGCGGGGCCACGCCCGTCGAATACGACCTCACGGCCGCCGATAGCTGGCTGCCCGACCTCGACGCGCTGGCCCGCCGCGACTTGCGCCGCGTGAAGCTGATGTGGGTGAACTACCCGCACATGCCCACCGGCACGCCCGCCGAGCCGGGGTTTTTCGCGCGGCTGGTGGCCTTCGCCACGGCCCACGATATTCTGCTGGTGCACGACAATCCGTACGGCTTCATCCTGAACAACGACCCGCCGCAAAGCCTGTTGGCGGTGCCGGGGGCGCGGGAAGTGGCGCTGGAGCTGAACTCGCTGAGCAAGTCGCACAACATGGCGGGCTGGCGCGTGGGCATGCTGGCCGGCCGCGCCGACCTGTTGCAGCAGGTGCTGCGCTTCAAGAGCAACCTCGACTCAGGCATGTTTCTGCCGGTGCAGCTGGCGGCCGTGGCGGCCCTGGAGCTAGGTGAGGAGTGGTACGCCGAATTGAACGCCCACTACCGCGCCCGCCGGGAGCTGGTATTCGCGTTGCTCGATGCCATTGGCTGCCCCTACGCGCCAAACCAGGTGAGCCTGTTCGTGTGGGCCGCCATTCCGGCCGGCTACGCCGATGGCTACGCGCTGAGCGACCGGCTGCTGCACGCGGCCCGCGTGTTCATCACGCCCGGCGGCATCTTCGGTTCCAATGGCAACGGCTTCATCCGCGTGAGTCTGTGCCAGCCAACGCAAGTGCTGCAAGAGGCGCTGGCCCGGATTACGAATGCCCGCCTGAACGAAGCCAACTGAACGACCTCCCTTTCCCTCTGCGCAACCCTCCGCGAACCTCTGCGGGAAAACTCCTCCAAACGATCTTCCCCATGATTGTCACTATAATTGGCCTGGGCCTGATCGGCGGCTCCCTCGCCATCAGCCTCAAAGAAAAAGGCCTCGTCACCCACCGCATCGGCGTCGATCTGAGCCCCGAGAACTGCCGGAAAGCCCTGGCACTGGGCTTCATCGACGAAATAAGCCCCGACCTGGCCGCCGCCGTGCAACGCGCCGATCTGGTGGTGGTGGCCGTGCCGATGGATGCCATGCTCACGGTGCTGCCCCAGGTGCTGGATGCCGTGGAAAACCAGGTGGTTATCGATGTAGGCTCCACTAAATCGATGCTGCTGGCGGCCGTGGCCGGGCACCTGCGGCGGGGCCGGTTTGTGGCCGTGCACCCCATGGCGGGCACCGAATACTCGGGGCCGGAGGCGGCCGTAGCGGGCCTGTTCGAGGATAAAACGCTGGTAATCTGCGATGCCGACCAGAGCGACGCGGATGCGGTGGCGCAGGTCAAGCAGCTTTTCACGCAGCTGGCTATGCGCATTGAATACCTCGATGCCGCGGCCCACGATCTGCACACGGCCTACGTGTCGCACATCTCGCACATCACTTCCTTTGCCCTGGCCCTCACGGTGTTGGAGAAAGAAAAAGAAGTGGACCAGATTTTCGCGCTGGCCAGCGGGGGCTTTGCCTCCACGGTGCGCCTGGCCAAAAGCTCGCCCGCCATGTGGGTGCCCATCTTCCGCCAAAACCGCGTGAACGTGCTTGATGTGCTCGATGAGCACATCAAGCAGCTGCAGCATTTGCGGCAATTGATTGACCATGAAGATTTTGCCGCGGTTTATCAGCAGATAGAGCAGGCGAATCTGATTAAGAAGATTTTGAAGTAAACAACAAGCCCGAGCTAAGAAGCTACAAGCTAGAAAAGCTAGTTCCCCTCCTTTTTTCAAATTCCGCGCATCAAGCGGCGTGGGTGCCCGAAGGGCGGGGTGGTTAGCTAGAGCTAGAGAACTAGAGTTAGCCTTCGTTCAACGATTGCCCCCCCCCCAACCCCTCCTTGAAAAAAGGAGGGGAGCTTAACCTTAGCCTTAGCTCTAACATCCTCTCCCCCAAAACTCAAACCCCAACATACATCATGCAATCCGCTCTTTTCAACCGCCAGCCCGACGACAAACCTTACCTGATTGCCGGGCCGTGCTCGGCCGAAACCGAGGAGCAGGTGCTCGATACCTGCCAGCGCTTGGCCGCCACTGGCAAAGTGCAGGCCCTGCGCGCGGGCATCTGGAAACCCCGCACCAAGCCCGGCGGCTTCGAGGGCGTGGGCACCAAGGGCCTGCCGTGGCTCAAGAAAGCCAGCGAGCTGACCGGCCTGCCCATTGCCGTGGAAGTGGCCACCGCCAAGCACGTGGAGGACTGTCTGGCCTTCGGCGTCGATATTTTGTGGGTGGGCGCGCGCACTACCGGGAACCCGTTTTCGGTGCAGGAAATTGCCAACGTGCTGCGCGGCGTGCAGGTGCCGGTGTTGGTCAAAAATCCCATTCACCCGGAGCTGGAGCTGTGGACGGGGGCCGTGGAGCGCCTGCAAAAGGCCGGGCTGGCGCAGGTCGGGCTCATTCACCGCGGCTTCAGCAGCTACGGCAACACCGATTTCCGCAACGCGCCGATGTGGCATCTGCCCATCGAAATGAAGCGCCGCCACCCCGAAATGCCGCTGCTCTGCGACCCCAGCCACATCTGCGGCCGCCGCGATACGCTGTTCGGGGTGGCCCAGCAGGCGCTCAATTTGGGCTTCGAGGGCAACATGATTGAAAGCCACCAGAACCCCGACGCGGCCTGGAGCGACGCCAAGCAGCAGATAACGCCTGAGGTGCTCCGCGACCTGATCGAAGCGCTGGTGTGGCGGCACGAAACCACCGACCAGCGCGAGTTTCTCACGGCCCTGGCCGGCCTGCGCGAGCAGATCAATCAGATTGATGCCGAAATCATTCAGCTGCTGGGCCGCCGCATGGGCGTGGCCGAGAAGATTGGGGAATACAAAAAGGAAAACGACATCACCATTCTGCAGACCAGCCGCTGGAACGAGGTGCTGGAGCGTGCCCAGCGCCAGGGCTCGGCCGTGGGCCTCACGCCCGGGTTTGTGGAGCAATACCTGGCGGCGGTGCATCTGGAGTCGATTAACCGGCAGAATGGGGTGATGGAGCGGTAAGGGCCTTATCGACTGTTCCTTCTCGGCTGTCATCCTGGGCAGAGCGAAGGACCTTCCTCGTAGTTTCCTACAACCGTCTTTCAATGAGCAAAGCCCTTTACTACGCGCAGTAAAGAGCTTTGCTCATTTCACAAGGCTGGTTTCTTAACGGAGGAAGGTCCTTCGCAAGCTCAGGATGACAGATGTGGGCAGGTATAAACACAACGGCCGCCCATTTGCCCATCCGGGCCAATTGGCCGTACTTACGCCCATGCTCTTCTATACCGTGATGAAGCCCGTGGTGCAGGTGGCGCTGCGCGTGTTCTTTCGCCGCCTCGAAATCCGCCGCCGCGAGCGGCTGGAGCTGCCGGGCCCGATGCTGATTGTGTCGAACCACCCCAACACGCTGATGGACCCGCTGGTGGTGGCCGCCAATCGCCGCCAGCCCATTGCATTTCTGGCCAAGAGCACATTTTTCAAAAACCCTGTTTCCAGGGCCATTTTTACCTCCGGCAACTGCATCCCGATTTACCGGCGGCAGGATGCGGAGAGCGGCGATGCGGGTATCTCGCCCGAGGAGCTGGCCCGCCGCAACGAGGCCGCCTTCGGGCAGTGCTACGACTACTTCGACAAGGGCGGCGTCATCCAGATTTTCCCCGAGGGCACCAGCGTGAGCGAGCGGCGCCTGCGCCCGCTCAAAACCGGCGCGGCCCGCATCTCGCTCGGGGCCGAGGCCCGCCACGATTTTCGGCTGGGCCTGCGCATCCTGCCCATCGGCATCAACTACTTCGACCCCAGCCGCTTCCGCTCCGATGTATTCGTGAACGTGGGCCAGCCCATTGTGGTGGCCGACTACGCCGCCGCCTACCGCGCCGACCCCGAAGCCGCCGCCGCCGCCCTCACCGAAGAAATCCGGCGGCGGCTGGAGCGGCGCCTCATTATCACGCGCGACGCGGCCGAAGACGAGCTGGTGCAGCAGGTAGAGCGCACCTTCGGCGAGCACCTGGTGCCGGACGACGAAGAAACGCTGTATGATAATTTCCTGCTCAGCCGCACACTGCTGGAAGCGGTGCTGTATTTTGAGCAGCACGCCCCCGGCCGCCTCACCGAGCTGCGCGAGCTGCTCCGGCAGTATCTGCACACGCTCGGCCGCCTGCGCCTCACCGACGAAGCCCTGGAAGCCAGCAAGGGCCACGGCCAGCGCTGGACGCGGGCCACGGTTTCGGCCCTCAAGCTGGTGCTGGGCCTGCCGCTGTACCTATATGGGCTGCTGAACAACTACCTGCCTTATATTCTGCCCTCGCTCATTGCCAAAAGAGCCACCAAAGACTTGGAGTTCGTGGCCCCCATTATGATGGTGACGGGCATTCTCACGTTCGGCCTCTGCTACGCGGCTCAGATTGGGCTGGTGCATCACTTCACCCAAAGCTGGCTCTGGACCACGCTCTACGGCCTGAGTCTGCCCCCCGCCGGCTTCTACGCCCTCAGCTACTGGAACAGCCTCGCCGCCCGTCTGCGCCGGCTGCGGGCGCTGCGCCTGTTTCGCACGCAGCCGGCAGTTATGGAGAAGCTGCTGCTGCAGCGCGCCGCTATTCTGGGCCTGCTCAGCGAGCTGCGGGAAGCTTATTTGACGGCAACGGCGAGGTGAGCCGCCGCTATCCTGTCGCTGTACTTGTCACTGTTACTGTCACTGTCATCCTGAGCGGCGCGAAGCAAAGCGAAGGGCCTTCCTCCGTTAAGTGACCAGCCTTTTGAAATGAGCAAAGCCCTTTACCAACGTGCGGTAAAGGGCTTTGTGCGTTGAAAGGCGGTTGCAGAGAACTACGAGGAAGGTCCTTCGCAAGCTCAGGATGACAGACGACGTGGAGAAGAAAGTCTTTCGCCTCAAAAATCTGCCTTCAGCCCCAGCGCCAGCGTGAGCACTTGCCCGAACTTGAGGCCGTTGCGGTTCTGCGCGTAGCTGATCAGGTACAAGTCATTGCTGCCCAACTCGTAGTAGAACGACACATGGCGCGGCTCTTCGCGGGTGCTGCCGGGGCGCACGTACGATAAGCGCCCACCGGCCAGCGGCCCGTAGCGCGTATCGGTCGAAAACCAGTAGTAGCCTTTCGTGTACTGCCCGCGCTCCTCGTCGTTGAGGGTGCCGTGGGTGTAGCTGAAATACGCGCCCACTGTGAGGGGCTTGAGCTGCCATTGCTCGGCCAGCTGCACGGTGAAGGGCGAGTAGAGCATTTTGGCCGAGGCCAGCGTGAGCGTGGAGCCGGCAAAGCGCTTGGGCACGTAGCCCAGCAGAATATCGGTTTCCACCTTGTTGTTGGCGTAAGCATAGCCCGCCCCGGCCGCCACCATGCCCAGGCCGCCGCCCGTTTGCAGCACCAGGTGGCGCGGCCGATACCAAGGGTGCGCGGCCGTTGGGGCTTTCGTTTTTTTCGGAGCCTGCTCGGGTTCCGAGGCGGCCTGCGCGGCGGGGGCCAGCAGCACCGCCGCCGTGGCCAGAAGAAGAGAAAAGGGCCGCACCATTAGAATTTTACTTGTTTGAGGCGGAACTGCTTATCGCCCCACACAGTCAGGACGATGTACATGCGCTCCGAAAAGGCCGAGGAATTAATGTAGGTCACGCCGTCGTTGAAGGGCTGGCCGATGCTGAAGCTGTGGCGGTGGCCGTTCAGCTCGAAGGCCAGCTTGGGGGCTTCCTTCAGGGTACGGGCGTAGCTCTGGCGCAGGCTGGGGTCAAAGTCATCGTCCTGCGGGGGCACGTGCGAAACCACAATCTGGCGGCGGGCGCCGCCCAGGCTGCTCAGCTGCTGCTGCACCCACGGAATGTTGGGCGTGCTGCCATCGAAGTTGGCTTCGCGGCTGTTGGTATCCACCATAATGAACTTCGTGTCGCCGTATACAAAGGAGTAGTTCAGCGGCCCGAAAATGTGCTGATACGCCTCGCGGCCGTTGCCGATGGCGTCGTGGTTGCCGATAACAGTGAGGTAGGGCACTTTTAGCTTGCTCAGGTGGTCATCTACCCAGCGCATTTCGCGGCCCATACCGAAGTCGGAGATGTCGCCGGCCACTACCAGAAACTGGATACCGGGCTGCTGGTTCACGCTGGCTACCAGGTCTTCGGCCTCGTCGTAGAAGCGCTGGGAGTCGCCGGTAAATACGAAGCGGAGTGTGTCGCCGGCGGGCACTGGCTGCTGGCGCAGGCGTTCCAGGTGCTTGGCGGTCAGGTCAGTCTGGCTCTTGGGCG
The DNA here is from genome assembly GCF_900141805.1 of Hymenobacter daecheongensis DSM 21074. Taxonomy (GTDB): domain Bacteria; phylum Bacteroidota; class Bacteroidia; order Cytophagales; family Hymenobacteraceae; genus Hymenobacter; species Hymenobacter daecheongensis. Next base: position 512,262 of record NZ_FQYN01000001.1, read on the forward strand.
AGCGGTAATCGTTGGGGCTGAATTCCAGCATCTCGCAGCCGCCCAAAGCCAGGGCAGCGGCGGCGGAAAGCAGCGAAAGTCGGGGTTGGAAGCGTAGGCGGTTCAACATCACAGGCAATGGCAGGTAGTCAGCAGGTGGCCCTGGAAAGCCAGGACGGCCCCTTATACTGCGTTAGCCGGGCAAGTGTTTTGGCGGGCATCCACGGCCCCTATTCGTCCAGGTACTGGTGCACGAACTTGATGGCCATGCTGCCCTCGCCCACGGCCGAGGCCACGCGGGCCATGGCTCCGGCGCGGCTGTCGCCGGCGGCGAAGATGCCGGGCACGCAGGTTTCGAGCAGGTAGGGCTCCCGGTTGTGCTTCCAGGCGGTGGGGTAGCGCGGGTCCGTCACCAGGTCGCGGCCGGTGAGCAGGTAGCCTTTGCCGTCGCAGAGCACGGTGTGGCAGAGCCACTCGGTGCTGGGCCGGGCCCCGATGAACACGAACAGGGCCCGGGCGGGCCGCACCTCGGCCTGGCCGTGGTTGTCGAGTACCACTTCTTCCAGGTGGTCCTGCCCGCGCACTGCGGTTACCTGGGAGCCGGGCAGAATTTCCACGTTGGCGGTCTGGGCCAGCTGCTCGATCAGGTAGGCCGACATGGAAGCCGCCAGCGACGCGCCCCGAATGACGATGAACACCCGGCGGGCGTAGCTGGCTAGGTACATGGCGGCCTGCCCGGCCGAGTTGCCCCCGCCCACGATGTACACGTCCTGCTGGTCGCAGGAGCGGGCCTCGGTGCGGGCGGCCCCGTAGTACACGCCGGCCCCGCTGAGCTGGTCGATGCCGGGCACGTCGAGCTTGCGGTAGCTCACGCCGGTGGTGAGCACCACGGCGCGGGTGCGCACCTCGGTGCCGCTGCTCAGGGTGAGCACCTTGTAGCCGTCCTGCACGCAGATACCCGTTACTTCCTCGGGCAGAAACTCGGCCCCCAGGCGCACGGCCTGGGCCCAGGCGCGGTGGGCCAGCTCGGCCCCGCTCAGCCCGGTGGGGAAGCCCAGGTAGTTTTCGATGCGGGAGCTGGTGCCGGCCTGCCCGCCGGGGGTCTGCCGCTCGATAATCAGGGTTTTGAGCCCCTCTGAAGCCCCGTACACCGCCGAGGCCAGCCCCGACGGCCCGGCCCCGACCACCACCACGTCGTACAGGGCTTCGGCGGGCTGGGCGGTGAGGCCCAGCTGTTCCAGCAGGGCCGTGCGGTCGGGGTGGGCCAGAGCCTGGCCCTCGGCATTGACTACTACCGGCAGGTCGGCGGCGGTGAAGCCGGTGGTAGCCAGCAGGAGCTTGGCCTCGGGGTTGGTTTCGAAGTCGAGCCACTGGAAGGCCACCAGGTAGCCGGCCAGCAGATCCTTGAGGTCGTGGGAGAGCGGCGACCACTGAAACCCGATGAGGCGCACACCCTGGAAGCGGGGCCGGTGCTGGGCCTGCCAGGCGTTCAGCAGATCGTGCAGGGTGGGGTAGAGCAGCTGCTGGGGCGGATCCCAGGGCTTCATCAGGTAGTGGTCGAGGCGGGCGTTGTTGATGGCGCGGATGGCGGCCTCGGTGTCGGCGTAGGCGGTGAGCAGCACGCGCTTGGCGTCGGGGTAGATGGTCCGGGCCTGCTCGAGCAGCTCCACGCCCTCCATGCCGGGCATGCGCTGGTCGGCCAGAATCAGGGCCAGGGGCTCCTCGCGGCGCTTCAGCTCGCGCAGGGTGTCGAGGGCTTCGGCCCCGGAGCTGGCCCGCAGCACCCGGTAGTCGCGGCGGAACTCGGTGCGCAAATCCCGGTCGATGGCCCCCAGCACCTGCAGGTCGTCGTCAACGGTGAGAAGAACGGGTTTCTTTTCCATGGGGTCGGGAGTGGTGAGGCAATAAGGCCGGAGCCTGGTTTAGTACAATATCAGCGGTTTTGCAGGCGAGGTCCGGCGGGGTGGTTTCCGAGAAGGCACAGAATAGGCACTCCGAACTCACCCCCAAGGGCCCCCATCGGGAAACTACAATTTAGGTGGAGCAGGAACTGTCATTGCGAGGCGTAGGCCGAAGCAATCCGTCCTCTGAAATGTGGTGGGCACTGTTTACCCGCCAAACACCTACCTGGCTAGCGGTAAAGGGTTACTGCGTCAACAGGGCGTGGCGCATTGTTCAGGACGGATTGCTTCGCTTCGCTCGCAATGACAGCACGACAACTCACCACTTTACCATCTCACTACTCACCAACCGGCAGCCAGGCGCAGAACTCGGTGTGGCCGGGGGCCGACTTCACTTCCAGCCGGCCCCCGTGGTCACGAATGATGCGCTGGGCAATGTCGAGGCCGAGGCCGGTGCCCTCGCCGGCCTGCTTGGTGGTATAGAAGGGCTCGAAGATGCGCGGCAGCACCTCGGGGGCGATGCCGGGGCCGTTGTCGATGACGAACACGCGCACGAAGCCTCCCTCCAGGCGGGTACGCAGCGTGATTTCGCCTCCCGGGGGCAGCGCGTCGATGGCGTTGTCGAGCAGGTTGGTCCACACCTGGTTGAGGCTGCTGACCTGCCCGCGCACGGGCGGCAGGTCGGGGGCGTAGTCGCGGCGGAGGGTGAGTTTCTGCTCGCGCAGGGCAAAGCCGAGCATGTTCACGGTGCTGTCGAGGCCGCTGGGCACGTCGAGCAGGGTGAAGTCGCCACCGCGGTCCATGTGGGAGTAGGTTTTCACGTTGCTCACCAGCTGGCTGATGCGGCCCCCTGCCTCCTGCACGTCCCTAATCAGGTGCATGGTCACGAGCTGGCCTTCGAGCCAGGCGAAGGCCGGGGCCCGGGCCCCGGCGGGCAACAGGGCCGCCACCGGCTCCAGCGCCGGCAGCGTGAGGCTGGCCTCCAGCAGGCCCGCGGCCAGGCGGTAGCCGTCGGGCACGCCCTGGGCTTCGAGCCAGTCGGCCAACTCATCTTCGCGGTCGGCTTCTTCCAGCGCCGACAGGGTGCGGGCGGCGGGCTCGCCGGGCCGGGCCAGGGCCGTGAGGGCGTGCATGGCCGCGGGGGAGGGGCAGTGGCCCACCAGCTCCACAAACAGGGCGGGCTTGGCCAGGGCCCGCTCGGCCAGGGCTTCGGCGGCGCGGGCAATGGCGGCGGCGGGGTTGTTCAGCTCGTGGGCCAGGCCGGCGGCGAGCTTGCCCAGGGCCCGCAGCTTTTCGTCGCGCTCCTGCCCGCGGGCTTCCTCGCGGGCCCGGTCGCTCATCAGCCCCACCAGGCGCTGCACCAGCTCGGGGCTGGCGTGCTCCAGCTCCGGAAACCGGTCGCGGTGCAGCAGGTACAGCTCGGTGGGGCCGGTAGCCAGGGCCAGGCCGTTCAGCGTCCGCAGCCGCGAGTAGGGCAGCACCCCGCTCACCTGGCCCGCTTCGAGGCGGAAGCGGGGCTCCCGGCTGCCCTTGTCGAGGCTAAAAAACTGCACGCCGCCCCGCAGCACGGCCATCATAAACTCGGCCGGGGCCCCAGGCTGGGCCAGGGCCTCGCCGTCGGCGAGTACGCGCCGCTCGCCGTGGGTGAGCAGCCAGGTGATGGCCTGAGGCGGCAGCTCCTGGAAGGTGGGAATAGTGAGCAGTTCTTCCGAAGTGAGGGGAGCGGGCATAGGCGGAAGGGAAAAGAGAGCCGGAAGTATGCTAAACTCTGCGAAGGGGGCAGAGGTTTGGCGCAGCCGGGCTGGGGCGGCCGACGGTGCCCGGCCGCAGACCTTCGGGCCGATACCCCACCAAAAACCCGTTTCTTGCCAAACTTTTTAGCCGCCCGCCGCCTTCTTTAGTTTCTCCTCTATTTCTGTTCTATGGCCAAGCTCAAGACCCTTTACTTCTGCCAGAATTGCGGCGCGCAGTCCGCCAAGTGGATTGGCCGCTGCCCCAGCTGCGGCGAGTGGAACACCTACGTGGAAGAAGTCATTCAGAAGGACGACACCCAGGCGGCCGGCTCGTGGAAGCCGCCGACTAGCGGCCCCGGCACCAAGGCGGCCAGCAAGCCCCGTCCCATCGGCGAAATTCACTACGAGGAAGAGTCCCGCTTCGACACCAACGACGGGGAGCTGAACCGCGTGCTGGGCGGCGGCCTCGTGCCGGGCTCTTTGGTGCTCATCGGTGGTGAGCCCGGCATCGGCAAAAGCACGCTGATGCTGCAGATTGCCATGAGCCTCAAGCAAATGAAGGTGCTCTACATTTCGGGCGAGGAAAGCGAGCAGCAGATCAAGATGCGGGCCGAGCGGCTGGGGCCCCAGCACCCGCAGTGCTACATTCTCACCGAAACCAACACCCAGAACATCTTCAAGCAGATCGACCAGCTCCAGCCCAACGTGGTCATCGTCGATTCCATTCAGACGCTGCACTCGGGGCTGGTGGAGTCGGGGGCGGGGTCGGTGAGCCAGGTGCGCGAATGCACCGCCGAGCTGCTCAAATACGCCAAGGAAACCGGCGTGCCGGTGCTGCTCATCGGCCACATCACTAAGGACGGCTCCATTGCCGGCCCCAAGATTCTGGAGCATATGGTGGACACGGTTTTGCAGTTTGAGGGCGACCGGCACCTGAGCTACCGCATCCTGCGCACCACCAAAAACCGCTTCGGATCTACCTCGGAGCTAGGCATATACGAGATGCAAGGCACGGGTTTGCGGCAGGTAAGCAACCCCTCCGAGATTCTGCTTTCGCAGCGCACCGAGAGCCTGAGCGGCATGGCCATCGGGGCTACGCTGGAAGGCAACCGGCCCCTGCTGGTGGAGGTGCAGGCCCTCGTGACGCCCGCCACCTACGGCACGCCCCAGCGCTCGGCCACCGGCTTCGATGCCAAGCGCCTGAATATGCTGCTGGCCGTGCTCGAAAAGCGTAGCGGCCTGCGCCTGGGCCAGCACGACGTGTTTCTGAACATTGCCGGCGGCCTGCGCCTTGATGATCCAGCCCTGGACATTGCCGTGTGCGCCGCCGTAGTATCGTCCTTGAACGACCTGCCGATTCCGGGGCACGTGTGCCTGGCGGCCGAGGTGGGGCTGAGCGGCGAAATCCGGGCCGTGAGCCGGCTAGACCAGCGGCTGAGCGAAGCTGAGAAGCTGGGTTTCAGGGAAATGTACATCTCGCAGTTCAACGCCCGCGGCCTCGACCTGGCCCGCTACGGCATTCGGGCGCAGCCGGTAGGCCGCCTGGACGAAGTGCTGAGCGGATTGTTCGGATAGGATTTATACAGGAACCATTTGCCCACCTGTCAGAGTTTTGTCCCCGTTGGTGCTGCCTATTCAGCGCAGTCCGCGGGTCGAAAATTCCACTCACAATCAAGGCAATGCGCATTCCTGAAAGGACTTAACAAAAAAGCCATAATCTGGATTGTCCGATCTAAACCGGAATGCCGTATCTTCGGTACACGAGTTGGCTTTTCCCACGAAGCCTTCCGGGTCCTTCCAGCCCGGATAGCTTGGGCAAGCTTTTTCGTCGCACCCTGACAGACCTTTCTTTCGATGGCATATTCTCTTCGTATTCCGGGCACGGGCCTGCTGTTGGCCGTGCTGCTGACGGCCGCCCCGCTGGCCAGCCGCGCCCAGGGCACGGTGACTCTGGTGGGCAAAGTCAGTGGCAAAACGGCTGACTCCGTGGCCGTTTCGATTCGGGAAAATCTGCTGGACCCGAAGGAGCAAACCACCTACGCCGCCGTGAATGACCGGGGCGAGTTCCGGCTGGCCGTGCAGGTTAGTGGCCCCACCCGCGCCGATCTGGTGTACGACGATGACGTGGCCGACCTGTTTTTGGAGCCCGGCATGGCGCTGGAAGTCAAATTTAAAGGCAACGATCTGGCCGCCACGGTGCGCTACAAGGGCAAGGGCGCCGAGCCCAACACCTTTCTGGCCGAAATGGATGAGCGCTTCACCGAAGTCGACGGCTTTCAGGTGCTCCCTGAAAACATCATGTTTTACGAAGCCGGCTTCCTGCACTTCCTCGACTATCGGCGCAAGGAGCAGCGCAAATTCTATGAAAACACCATCGACAACGAGCACTATTCGGCCGCTTTCCGCGACTACATCAACTCCGAAATCGATTACAGCTACGCCAACGACCGGCTGACCTACCAGGACCTGCGCGAGCAGGTGGTAGCCACCGAGGGCCGGCTGAAAATGACCCCCACGTACTACGATTTTCTCAACGACAAAGCCCTGATCAACAACCCGGTGGCTTTACGCAGCGAGCTGTACCAGGAATTCTTGCTCAACTACGTGCATTATATGGCCACTTCCGGCGGCCACCAGCGCACCGACCCCAGCTTCTACCAGGTGTGCTACGATATAGCCAAGAGCCAGCTCAGCGGCCCCACCCGCCCGATTATTATGGGGCGCGTGTTGCAGGAGTCGTTCCGGTTTGGGCACGTGAAGCAATCGGCGGCCATGCTGGCTGATTTCCGCGCGGCGGATGCGAAGAACGAGTACTTCCCGGTGCTGCAGCAGGATTTTGAAACCCACAAGGCCTTCGCCATCGGTGCGCCGGCTCCCAACTTCCACCTCACGACGGCCAGCGGCGACTCGGTTTCGCTGCGCAGCTTCGCGGGCAAGCTGGTCTACATCAATTTCTGGCGCACCACCAGCGGCCTGGCCCTGCGCGACCTGCCCTACGCCGCCGACCTGATTAAGCGCTTCGACGGCAAGAATATCGTGTTTCTGAACGTGGCCCTCGACGAGAACGAGCCGGCCTGGAAGCAGCTGGTGCTGGGCAAAAAGCTGCCGGGCGTGCACGTGCGGGCCGCCGGGGGCATGCGCTCAGCCATTGCTAAGGCCTACGCCATTCAGGACGTGCCGGCGTATTTCCTGCTGGCTGAAGACGGAACTTTCCTCAACACCAAGCCCAAACGCCTGAGCAGCCGCGCCGCTGTGGACGAAATCAAGCAGTCGTTTGGTAAAGCTGGTACGTATAGCAGCACGTTGCCTTCGTCGGCTGGCAAGTAAGAGCTTAACTTCATCACTTCTAAAAATCCTCCTGGATAGCCTGGGAGGTCTTTATTCTTACAAAATATTCTCCTGATCTAAATTTGTCAGGAATGCTATCTTCCAAGCTTCAGAGGATTACCTTTGAAGCTGATCTTCTACTCGATATGCAATCAGGTCTACGTATTTGCGCGCTTCTTTTCGTGACGGCTGTGGCGCAGGCCCAACAGCCGCAGCTGCCCGTCCGCCAGTTTAACCCATTCGGCTTGGGTGAGAATCCTGCTCCCTCATCGTTTCATCGGACTGCGGCAGCTACGAGCTTGCCACACCAAGCCACGGCTTACTATCGGAATTACGCTACCACTGGCCTGCCATTGAAACAGGCTTTTACAGAATACTACACCTACGACGCGCAAGGGCGCCGAACGGAGGAAGTAGTAACTGATTCAGCAACGGCTACGCCCCTCTACCGCAACCGATATGTCTACAATAGCCAGGGGCAGGAAACCAGCTACAGCAATGATCTGTGGGGCAATAATGTGTGGGCCACCTATATCAAGCGGGAGCAGGACTATGACAGCCACGGTAACGTCTTTGAAGCTCGCTCCTACCGTTCTTCTGGTATTCCGGCCGCCTTGCAGCTAAACCGCACCACCTATTACCGACGCACATACAGCGCCAGCGGCGTACTGACCTCTACACTGACTGAGGGCCTAGATAACTACCCTGGCGCAACGCTGCAGCCTGAGGAGCGCGTAACCTACACGCTGACTAACGACCAGTGGGCCAGCAGTGTGTATGACGTTTTTATCACCAACGCTGGCTGGGTGCTGGGGGCCGCCCGGGTTTCGCAGTATACTTGGCACAACTGGCCTACCCGGCAAGTAGCATCCTACGACTGGGAAGTATACCAAGGACCCCAGCGCCGCAATACCGTGACTTACTACCCCAACAACGCTGGGCAGCGCGACTATGGTGAAGCCCGGACAACGGCAACTGCCAGTTGGCAGCCCGAGCAGCGCTACACCGTGCGCTACGATGTGGAGGGCAACCTTGTATTGGACCTACACGAAATATGGAAGGCTGGTTCTGGGCGCTGGGAAGCCAATCAGAACTGGGCTTACGACGACAGCCTGACACTGAGCTATGACGCCCAGCGCCGGGTAGTTCAACGTATTTCGCAGTCCATTGCCCCTGATGGCAGCCTGAGTGTTCGTTCCCGCCATGTATACAGAGACTTCCGGTCAGTGGCCCTGGCCAATGCCTCACAAGCACCGGCCGGAATGACCCTGCGTGTGTATCCGAATCCAGCAAAGGCAACAGCCCTGCTGGAGCTTACTGGGTCTGCCAGGGCGGAAACGCTGCACGGTAGTTTGCTCAATAGTGTAGGACAAGAGGTGCAACAGTTTGTGGTCGGCCCGCAGTCGAATCGGGCAATAGAGCTTGACCTGACTACCTTGCCTAGTGGGTTATATTTGGTTAAAATTCAGACTACTGGTGGTCTAATGCAACAGCAGTTGCTCCACGAATAAATTACGTTTCAAAACAGATCGACCCAAGTCCGGCAGACGGTGCCTGAACTAAAGACAGAAATTGAGGTTAGTGGTAGCTGGCCGCCGTTATACTTTAGGGTGCTGCCGACCATTACCTTGCATGTCTTCCCTCCTCACCGACGGTCTGAATTTCGTTTCCAAGCTCACCCCGCGCCGCGCCCTGAACGCGGCCCAGGTGGTAGGCAGCTACGCCCTGAGCAAAGCCACTGGCAAAGCCCGGCACTGGGGCCTGCCGCTGGCCCTGAGCTTCGAGCCCACCACCAGCTGCAACCTGCGCTGCCCGGAGTGCCCCAGCGGCCTGCGCAGCTTCACGCGCCCCACCGGTATGCTGCCCGATGCGCTGTTCAAGCGCACCATCGACGAGCTGCACCAGCGGCTGTGGTACCTGATTTTCTATTTCCAGGGCGAGCCGTATCTGCACCCCAACTTCCTGGATCTGGTGAAATACGCGGCCGACAAGGGCATTTACACGGCCACCAGCACCAACGCCCACTACCTGAATGACAGCAACGCCCGCCGCACGGTAGAGTCGGGCCTCGACCGGCTGATTATCTCGCTCGATGGCACCACGCAGGAAGTGTATCAGCAGTACCGGGTGGGTGGCAAGCTGGATAAAGTATTGGAGGGTACGAAGAACGTGGTGCGCTGGCGCAAAGAGCTGAAATCCAGCACGCCGCGCATTATATTCCAGTTTCTGGTGGTGCGGCCCAACGAGCACCAGATTGAGGAAGCCAAAACGCTGGCTCAAGAGTTGGGGGTGGACGACGTGTGGTTCAAAACCGCCCAGATCTACGACTACGAGCAGGGCTCCCCGCTCATCCCCACCATCGACTACTACTCGCGCTACGAGAACAACAACGGCACCTGGAGCATCAAAAACAAGCTCCTGAACCACTGCTGGAAGATGTGGCACAGCTGCGTGATTACCTGGGACGGGCTGGTAGTGCCCTGCTGCTTCGACAAGGACGCCGAATACCGCCAGGGCGACCTCAAAACTGAAACCTTCCGCCAGCTCTGGCACGGCCCCAAATACCGCACCTTCCGCGCCTCCCTCCTCAAAGGCCGCGACCAGATAGACATGTGCCGCAACTGCACCGAAGGCACGAAAGTGTGGGGATGAAAGTGAAATAGTGAGATAGTGAAATGGTGAGTTTGATGTTCGGTTTGCGCTAGATGCGCCGCATGCGCGGAATGCGCAGCAAGAAAATCAAACTCACCATCTCACTATTTCACTACTTGTGTGCTTTCGTGAGGTTTTTGCCGAGGTCGTCCACTTTTTTCAGGAACTCGTCGGTTTCGGCATCGGCGTAGGTGCCGAAGGAGTTGGATATGGTGCCACGCACGCCGTCGGCGCACTCGATGGCGTAAAGGATGGACATATCGTCGGGGTCACTTTCGCCCTCGAAGCGGTAGAAGTCCACGATGGTCACTTCCTCCGGGGCGTAGCTCTTTTTCGACTCGGTATCCATGGTTTGCAGGCGGCCGTCGCACACATTGAAATCCTGGGTGAACCCGTCGCTGTTCAGCTTTTTCTCGACGTTAATCAGCGAGCGTTCCTCTTCTTTGTCTTGCATCGTGGTAGTGTTTTGGTAGGGAGCGAAAATAGCGCGGGGCCGCAAAAGCGAAGCCCCCGCGCCGGCTATACGCAGCCGGGGCGGGGGCAGGTTGTCTGAACTTGAGCGGCAGCTAGCCGCGGGCCGGGGCCGCCTTTTCGATGGTGCGTTGCAAACGGTCAACATCGAGCGTGCCGCACGCGCCGCAGCCCTTGGCACAGCCGCCCTCCGCCTTCACAAAGAAGGCCCGCCAGAAAATGCGCCCGACGTAGAACATAGCCGCCAGAAACAGCAGGCCGATGATGAGGTATTGGAAGATCATAGTGCGGGCAAAACTACGCCCAGCGCGGAAAAGTTTGCACCCTGTCATTGCGAGGAGGCACGACGAAGCAATCCGTCCTGGACAATGAGTTGAGCCTTGTAAACCGAAAAGCTTCAACGTATGCCTGCGCCGGGGCTTTGTAGGTTAACAGGGCTTTTTACATTTAAGAGGACGGATTGCTTCGCGCTGCTCGCAATGACAGGTTATTTCACTTCCCAAAACTCCCCGATAACACCCTGCATTTCAGCATGCAGCGTGCCGTTGGAGGCCAGCACTTCGCGGCCGAATATCGGGTCGCCGTCGTGCAGGAACTGCGTGACGTGGCCGCCGGCTTCGCGCACCAGCAGGATGCCGGCGGCCACGTCGTAGGAGTTGATGTTGAACTCGAAGTAGCCGTCGAAGCGGCCGGCAGCGGTCCAGGCCAGGTCGACGGCGGCGGAACCCACGCGGCGGATGCCGTTGGTGCTGCTCATAAACTGCTTCAGAATGCTCAGGTAGTCATCGACGCGGTGGAAATTGCTGTAGGGAAACCCAGTGGCTATCAGCGACTGGCTGAGCGCGGGAGCCGCCGATACCCGGATGGGCTGCTCGTTGCAGAAGGCCCCGCCGCCGCGCACGGCCCGGAAGCACTCATCTAGGTTCACCTCATACACCACCCCAATCACCAGTTCCGGGCCTTCCATGAGGGCTACGCTCACCGAGTAGCAGGGCAGGCCGTGGATGAAGTTGGTGGTGCCGTCGAGCGGGTCGATAATCCAGGTGAGGGCCGTGCCGACGCTGGTAGCTTGGCTGTCGGCGCCGGTAGTGCCTTCTTCGGTGATGAAGCCGGCCTGGGGCAGCAGCTCGCGCAGCCCGGCCACCAGCATTTTTTCCGCTTCCTGATCGACGTACGACACCATATCGTGCAGGCCCTTGTGCTGGATGCGGCCGCGGTCGAAGGTGGCGGCCTCCTGGCGAATGAACTGGCCGGCCCGGCGGGCTACGTCGGCGACCTGGTGGCTGAGGGCGGTGAAATCGGTCATGGGGTACGGATTGTTTACGTCTGTCATCCTGAGCAGAGCGAAGGACCTCTCCCGCTTCGTTGGATTGCCATTGCAACGAAGCGGGAGAGGTCCTTCGCTCTGCTCAGGATGACAGACGATTTATGAGTTATCTAAACAGCAAAGCGCCGGTTCAGCGCGCGCACCATCACGAAGGCCAGCAGCAGCACGGCCAGCACCTGCGCCCCGCGCCCGATCAGCTCGCCGTAGCGGACGTAGAACGTCATTTCCGTGTTCAGGCGCACGGTGCCGCGCAGGGCAGCAGGCACCCACCAGCCGGTTTGCTGAATTATTTCGCCCTTCTGGTTGATGAAGGCCGAAATGCCGGTGTTGGCGGAGCGGGCAATGGCGCGGCGGGTTTCGATGGCGCGGAGCGTGGCGTAGTGCAGGTGCTGCAGGTGGCCGGGCGAATCGCTCCACCAGCCGTCGTTGGTGATGATGCCGATGAGCGTGGCTCCGCGCCGGATGTATTGGCTTACGTAGTCGCCATACACCGATTCGTAGCAGATGACCGGGGCCGTGCGCAGGGTCGAATCGGGGGCGGTGGTGCGGAACACGCCGGCCTGCGCCTGCCGGCCCAGCCCGCCGGCCGCCCCGCCCAGATCAATCACGAAGGCCGACAGCCAGTGCGGCACGCCCTCCACCCCCGGCACCAGCCGCGACTTGTGGTAGAACTGCACCGGCTGCGCGGCGTTGCCGAAAAACACGGCCGTGTTAAAGAAGTCGTAATACCCGATATCGTCGCGGTAGCGGGAAGATTCGCTGGCGGTTTCCTTGCTGGGGTAGGTGGTGAGGGTGGTGGCGCCGGTTATCAGCTCTAGGCCGGGATGACGAGCCAGAAAGCTCCGGATTTGCAGGGCTTTGGGATTGGCTTCGAAGGTGGCTTCCCAGTTATTCTCTTCCAGCGAGGTTTCGGGCCAGAGCACCAGCTTGGTCTGCGGGGTCAGGTTTTGCTCGGTGAGCCGGAACATGCGCTGCAGTTGCTCGTGGTAAGGAATGAACTTCGCCCCGCCCTCAAACTTCTCCTGAAACGGGTCGAAGTTGGGCTGAATGACCAGCACCTCCGCCGCCTGCCCCTTTTCCTGGTAGCGGCTGCTGATGATTTTGGACACTACGATTGGGAGCAGAATAGCCACTAGCGTGGCAATTAAAAATTGAGAATTAAAAATTAAAAAAGGCTTACGACGCATTGTCGAGGCTTGCTCTGCTGACTCCTGAGCTTCATTTTTAATTCTTAATTCATCATTTTCAATTGAAAAGAACACCAGCAGGTTCACTACCCAAATCCAGACAGAGCCGCCCAGAAAGCCGGTGTATTCATACCACTGCACCCACTCGGTGGCGGTAGCGAAGCCGTTGCCGAGCGTGAGCCAGGGCCAGGTGAAATCCCAGTGCAGATGCAGCTGCTCGAAGGCAATCCAGTAGATGGGTAGCGAGACGTAGCCCAGGCGCGGGCCGGCCAGTCGCTTGGTGTGATAGAAGGCCATGGTGGGCAGGCACATCAGCAACGCATTGAGCACCACGGCCGCAATGCCGCCGCCGAGCGTGCTGTAGCTCACCCACCAGGTGGTAAAGGCGTTCCAGAGTACCAGTGTGAGGTAGGTGTAGCGAAACACTTTCCAGCCCGTAGCGCCGCGCCGCACCAGCGCGGCCTCCAAATACAGATATGGCACCCAGCCTACCAGCAGCACCAGCGCCAGCGGAGCGGGGTGCACCGGCCAGCCCAGCCACAGCAGCCCGGCGCTGAGCAGCGCCAGCAGCGCGGGCGGCCAGGAGGCGGGGCGCGTCCAAGTGAAGGCCGGGGCGGTAGATAGCACGGAAGTTTCAGCAGGTTTAGTCAGCACGGCGCTCTTCTTTATGGCCCTGAACTACGAGTACGATTTCGCCTTTGATGCTGGCGCGGGCCGCGAAATTGGCCGCCAGCTCGGGCAGCGTGCCGTTCAAAGTTTCTTCAAACAGCTTGGTCAGTTCACGACTCACGGAAGCTTGTCGCTCCGGCCCCAACGCCTCGGCCAGCTGCTCCAGCGTCTTCACAATGCGGTGCGGCGACTCGTAGAAAATCATGGTGCGGGTTTCCAGCTGCAGCTCCCGGATGCGGGTCTGGCGGCCCTTTTTCACCGGCAAAAAGCCCTCGAACGTGAACCGCTCGGCCCCGAAGCCCGACTTGAGCAGGGCCGGCACGAAGGCCGTAGCGCCGGGCAGGCATTCCACTTTCAGGCCTTTGGCCAGGCACTCGCGCACCAGCAGAAAGCCGGGGTCGGAGATGCCGGGCGTGCCGGCATCGGATACCAGGGCCATTTTCTCGCCCTTTTCCAGTCGGTCGAGGATGCGCTGCACGGTCTGGTGCTCGTTGTGCAGATGGTAGCTGAGCAGGGGCTTTTTCAGGCCCAGGTGCTGCAGCAGCCGGCCGCTGGTGCGGGTGTCTTCGGCCAGCACCACATCTACCTCGCCCAGAATGCGGATGGCCCGCAGGGTAATATCCTCCAGGTTGCCGATGGGCGTGGGCACGAGGTACAAAACGGTAGGCGTGGCGTCAGACATAAGCACAAAGGTAGCACGCCGGCAGGCTACGGGCGGAAGCAGCAAGCATCCTATTCTGCCCCATGCCGCGCCGCCACGGCGTCAATGGCGGCAGCCAGGCGATGGTCGCGGCGGGTTACGGTGTTGCCGGCATCGTGGGTGCGCAGGCGAAACTCGACGGTGTTGTACTCATTAGCCCACCACGGATGATGGTCGAGGCGCTCGGCTTCGACGGCCACTTCGGTCATGAAGGCGAAGGCCGTGCGAAAATCCGGGAAGCGAAAGGTGCGGGTGAGGGCATTGTTGTGTTCGGTCCACATAGCTGGGGGGAGTTGGATGAATTCAGAAAAAAGCCAGAGACATAACGGTTTGCGGCAGGGCAACTGCCATTTGGGCGGGGCCGGAGGAAAGAAGCAGCGGCTGAGCTAAACCCAAAATCCCAAACCACAGTACACTTCCTTACCCACCCATCACCTCCACCTCTAATCTTTCCGCCTCATGGCCATTGACCCCAATAATCGTCCCGTACGCGTCATAAACGACGATACCACCGACCAGGAATTTACGGAAGGCCACATCATTCCGGGGGCCAATCCGCCCAAGAACGAAGCCGCCCGCGGTGGTTTCGGCAACCGCGACGGCAAGGAAGGCTTCGGCACCGACAGCGGCAGCGGCAGCACGGCCGTATCGGTGAATGAGGATAGTGACCGCGCCGAGCGCCCCGCCGACAACATACGCACTGCCGACGAAGGGGCCGACCAGCGCCCCAACCAGGATATGCCCGCCGATGACGAACTGAGCCAGCGCCGCGTCACTGGCCCCGTAGACGAGCTGGATGCCGATGACCGCAACGCCAGCCGCGACGAGATGCGCAACCCCAACTCACGCGTAGGCATGGGCCAGATGGAACAGGTGCAGCCCGACTCGGCCAAGACCGGGGCCACTACCCAGACCAACGCCGAGCTGACCGACCCGAACGCCTCCGATACGGCTATCGACCAGTAGGCAGCTCGACGAGCCACATCTTTTTGCCCTGGTTTTCACTCCTTAAAAGCAACAAGACATGCCATCGCACCATAATGAATCGGACCCCAAAGCAAAGGTAAAGCACAACACGCCGGCCGCAGAAGGCCAGCCCAAAGCCGACGCGCTGCCCACCAACCAGCTCGACCCTGAAACCGAAGACCGCTTGGAACAGGAAGCCACCGATGCCGGTCTGCGCCACCCCAACCGCAACCTCAACAAGCCCGATATCGACAAGCCGGCCTACAGCTGAACCCCGCCCGGCTACCAAACAGCGAAAGCACCTGCCTTATTTGCGGGTGCTTTTTCTTTGTCTCACCGTCTGATTTCGCTCCTTAACTTATGGCCCGCTACGTCCTCACCGATTTGCACGGCTGCCTGCACACCACGCGCCACCTGCTCGAAAACGTGCTTCGCCTGCGCCCCCAGGATGAGCTGTATGTGCTGGGCGACTACGTGAACAAGGGCCCCGACAGCCGCGGCGTGCTCGACTTGCTGATGCAGCTACCCCAGCGCGGCTATCAGCTCTGGTGCCTGCGCGGCAACCACGACCAGGAGCTGCTCGATGCCGCTCAGGGCCGCGCCGACGTGCTCTGGGCCTCCGCCGCCGACCGCCAGCTCACGCTGCAAAGCTTCGGTGTAGCCGAGGCCACCGCCATTCCCTCGTCCTACCTGCAGTGGCTGGCAAGCCTGCCCTACCAGTTCGATATCCCCGGCTTCACCCTCGTTCATGCCGGTTTCGACTTCCGTCTGCCCCCCGCCGAAATGCGTCAGGACCCGCACACGATGATGAATATCAAGCAATTCACCTTCGATGCATCTCGTCTGCAGGGCCGGCGGCTCCTTCACGGACACGTACCCACGCCCACCGCCGAGGTGCAGCAGCAGGTAGCAGAAAAAGCCGGCAGCATCTGCCTCGATACCGGCTGTGTGTACCGTCACAACCCCGAGCTGGCCCACCTGGCTGCTTTAGAGCTGGATTCCTTCCACCTCACCCTCCAACCCAACATCGAGCTGCCGTATCCTATTGCCGTGCGGTAGGAGAACTGGCATTGCGAGGACGAAGGACGAAGCAATCCGTCCTAGACAATGAGCTGAGTCTTGTAAACAGAAAAGCCCTGACGTATGCGTTGCGTCAGGACTTTAAGGTTTAACAGAGCTTTCTACCTCACCACTTACCGCGAAGAATCCTGGGGTTGAATGACTTTGGCGTCCAGCACCCGGCGGGCGGGCTTGCGGTAGGGGTTGAGCGAGTCGGAGGCTACTTCGCGCAGGGCGGCGCGGGCTTCGGTGGCCTGGTTGGCCATCCAATAGGCCATGCCCAGATGGTAGCGGGCCTTGCTGGTCAGGTTCGACTGCGGCATCTGGCTCACGCGCTTCAGATACGAGCGGGCGGCCACCGGCTGGTTTTGGCGCAGCAGAATAATACCGTTGTAATACAGCACCGTATCCTGGCCCAGGTTGTCGGTGGGCACGCGGCGCAGGGCGTGCAGCGCGGCCGGGAAGTGGCCCGCGCGGTACTGCTGCATGGCCTCGGCCAGCAGCGGCCGGTGGCTGCTCAGGCCCGCCGACTCGGGCAGGCCCGGATCGGGCACGTAGTAGCGGGCCCAGTCGCGCTGGGCGTTGGGCGGCGGTGTGCGCAGGGCCAGCCACAGGCCCAAGGCCGCCAGCACTACCGCCGCCGCCACTAGGCCCCAGCGCCGCTGCTGCCGCCGCTGGCGGCGGTGCATCCGGTCCAGCGCATCCTGGCGCTGGTCGAGGCGCATATCCAGGCCCTGCAGGCGGTGGCGCAGGGTTTCGTGGCCGGCCACCCAGCGCAGGTCGGAGGTTATTTGCTCATATAGCTCATAGGCCCGCTGCAGGTCGGCGTCCTGCTCCAGTCGTAGCTCGAAGGCCTCCTGCTCGGCGGGCGTCATCAGGCCGTCGTCGAAACGCTCCAGCTCATCCAGGTAAGGGCGCAGGTCAATAGGCGGCGGCGTCATGGGCGGCGGAGAAGCGGGTAAGCAGGAAAACTGGGCAACAACTGAAAGCGGGGGCTAAACTACGCAGAATCAGGTAGCCAGGGCCGCAGCACCGGCCCCATCGTCGGCCGAGTTCTGGTCGCGGCTCATAATCTCGTAAAGCTTGCGCAGGCAATTGGCCTTTTGCAGGCGGGCCACGTTGGCATTGGCGTAGCCCATCTTGCCGGCTACTTTATCGAAGCTGAAGGCTTTGAAATAGAAGTACATAAGCAGCAGCTGACTATCGGAACCCAGCTGGCGAAACAGGCGCAGCATGCGCTGGCGGCGGCTGGCCTCCACCACTGGCAGCTCCTCGGTGCCGGTGCTCACGCGCGAGGCGGCTTCCATGCGCTCCTGGCCCATACCGTAGAGGTGCGCCCGCATATCGGCGGGCATTTTGGTGAGGCGGCCATCGGCTACCTGGTCGTAGAAATCGACCAGCACGGTGCGCAGCAGCTCGTGGGCCGCGGCGGGCTCCAGCTGGTGCTGGCGGCGGGCCCAGCGGGCGAAATGGTCGCGGCGGTCCTGGTAGAACTTGATCAGAAACGACTGATTGCCAACGCGCATCTGCGTCAGAATTTCGGCAAGCGGCTGGTTCGCGGTGGTCGGCATGGGGCTGATAGCTAGGCTCCTGCGGGCAGGCAGGCCCGCCGGACGGAACAAGATAAGGCAGAAGTGCCACAATTTGCCACAATCCGGCCCGGCGCCCCGGTTGGGCCGGCCCCGATAGCCATTGGGCAGCCGGCTGCGTAAGTTGGTAGTTCCCTACCCCCGCCGTACTTTTGACTTTATGGAAACCCGCACCGCAATTGCCCAGGACACGGTCCTGTTCGACCTCATTCGCCAGGAAAAAGAGCGCCAGACGCACGGAATTGAGCTTATTGCTTCCGAAAACTACGTCTCCGAGCAAGTGATGCGGGCCCAGGGCTCCATCCTGACCAACAAGTACGCCGAGGGCCTGCCCGGCAAGCGCTACTACGGCGGCTGCGAAATCGTGGATCAGGTGGAGCAGCTGGCCATCGACCGGGCCAAGGAGCTGTTTGGCGTGGAGTGGGTGAACGTGCAGCCCCATTCCGGCGCCCAGGCCAACGCGGCCGTGATGCTGGCCGTGCTCAACGCCGGCGACAAGATTCTGGGCTTCGACCTGAGCCACGGCGGCCACCTCACCCACGGCTCGTCGGTGAACTTCTCGGGCAAGCTCTATAAGCCGTCCTTCTATGGCGTGGAGCCCGAAACCGGCCTGATTGACTGGCAGAAGGTGAAGGAAACTGCCCGCCGCGAGCAGCCCAAACTCATCATCTGCGGTGCCTCGGCCTACTCCCGCGACTGGGACTACAAAGCCCTGCGCGAAGCCGCCGACGAGGTGGGCGCGCTGCTGCTGGCCGATATTTCGCACCCGTCCGGCCTCATTGCCAAGGGGTTGCTCAACTCGCCCTTCGAGCATTGCCACATCGTGACGACCACCACCCACAAAACCCTGCGCGGCCCCCGCGGCGGCCTGATTATGCTGGGCAAGGACTTCGAGAATCCCTTCGGGCTGAAAACCCCGAAAGGCGAAATCCGGATGATGTCGGCGCTGCTCGATTCGGGCGTGTTTCCCGGCACCCAGGGCGGGCCGCTGGAGCACGTGATTGGGGCCAAGGCCGTAGCCTTCGGCGAATGCCTGACCGATGCCTACACCGATTACACCCATCAGGTCATCAAGAATGCCCAGGCGCTGGCCGGCGCGTTTGTGGAGCGCGGCTACCAGATCATCTCCGGCGGAACCGACAACCATTTGATGCTCATTGATCTGCGCAGCAAGGGCCTGACCGGCAAGTTGGCCGAAAATACGCTCATCAAGGCCGACATCACCATCAACAAGAACATGGTGCCTTTTGATGACAAGTCGCCGTTCGTGACCTCGGGGATGCGCATCGGCTCGGCCGCCGTGACTACCCGTGGCCTGCGTGAGGCCGACATGGGGCGCATCGTAGGCTTCATTGACGAGGTGCTCACCAACCACACCGACGAGGCTCACCTGCTGCGCGTGCGTCGGCAGGTAAACGAGTGGATGCAGCAGTATCCGCTGTTCGCCTAACTTCCTGGAAGGCTGCGCGGTTAGGCAGTATTTCGGCCGAAAGCCGGCCCGGCAGCATCCTGTTCGGGCTGGTTTTCGTTTGTGATGCACTCCTTTCTGTTCCGTCCTTCCTTCATTTTCTCATTTCCCGCTACTGTGGATCAAATGCAAAACCAGCCGGGCGCCCCGCTGGGCGAAGCACCCGAAATGTCGTTTATCGACCATCTGGAGGCGCTACGGTGGCACATCATCCGCTCGGCCATTGCCATCGTGGTCTTCACCACGGCCGCCTTTCTGGCCAAGGACTTTCTGTTTCACGACCTGATTTTGGGCCCTTCGCGCGGCGACTTCTGGACATACCGCGCCTTTTGCGACTTCGGCCGCTGGATCGGGGCCGACACCTTGTGCATCGGCAAGCCCACCTTCGATTTGCAGAACCGCCAGATGAGCGGGCAGCTTTCCATGCACATCAGCTCCTCCTTCGTGGTGGGGCTGGCTATGGCGTTTCCCTACACGTTCTGGGAAATCTGGCGGTTTGTGAAGCCGGGCTTGTACCCGCATGAGCAGGCCAACTCGCGCGGGGCGGTTTTCTTCGTGTCGGTGCTGTTTGTGCTTGGGCTGATGTTCGGCTATTTCATCGCGGCCCCATTGAGCATCAACTTCTTAGCTTCCTATCAGCTCGATGCCAGCATCGAAAACCAGATCGACCTGCAGAGCTATATCAGCACCCTGACGACGATGAGCCTTTCGTGTGCTTTCGTGTTTGAGCTGCCCATGATTGTGTTTTTCCTGGCTAAAGCCGGCCTGATTACGCCCGAAATCATGCGCCTCTACCGCAAGCACGCCATCGTGGTCATCCTCATCATCGCGGCCATCATCACGCCCCCCGACATTTCGGCCCAGATCATCGTCACTATCCCGATTCTGATTCTCTACGAGCTGAGCATCAACATTGCCCGCGTAGTAACCCGCAACCGCACCCAGCGCCTCAACGACGCGCTAGCCACAAACGGCGGAGTCTCTTCTTAATGTGCTAATGTGGAAAACGTGTGTGGTGCATTTTCAAATTCCGCTCAATCTTTACACTAAATCTCACTAGCACATCAGCAAATTAGCACATCAACAAATCAGCACATTAAAAGAATGAAAACCATTGCCATCGGCTCCGATCATGCCGGCTTTGAGTACAAGCAGATGCTAGCCGAGTGGCTGCGCGGCAAGGGCTACGCCGTGCGCGACTTCGGCACCCACTCCCCCGCCTCCGTCGATTACCCTGACTTCGTGCATCCGCTGGCGCTGGCCATCACGGGTGGCGAGCTGACGCGCGGCATTCTGGTGTGCGGCTCGGCCAATGGTGTGTGCATCACGGCCAACAAGCACCAGGGGATTCGGGCCGCGTTGGCCTGGGAGCCGGAAGTAGCCGCCCTGGCCCGGCAGCACAATGATGCCAACATCATCTGCGTTCCGGCCCGTTTTGTGAGTGAAGAAGCCGCCCGCGCCATCGTCAGTAAGTTCCTGAACACCGATTTCGAAGGCGGCCGCCACCAGAAGCGAGTTGATAAAATAGTGAAATGGTGAAATAGTGAGTTTGATGTTCTGTCTGCACTAATTGCGCGGATCGAACATCAAACTCACTATTTCACCATTTCACCATTTCACCGCCTCCGGTACACGTTGGGGGTGGCGGTTTTCTGGTAGCGGCCGAACACGGCGGGCACTTTGTATTGCAGTTCGCGCATCAGCCGCGCTTCGTCGATGATGTAATCCGGGGGGAGCTGGGCGAAGCTTTGGGCGAGTCGGAAGATGGCGGCATACTCATTCAGATGGCCAAAATCGGCCTGCGACAGTTGCCAGTCGAGGTAGGGCGTGGCGGCGCGATTTTGCAGGTAGGGGCGGCGGTCGGGACCCAGCACCAGTAGGCGCTGACCCCGCAGGGCGGCATACGCGGGGTTAGGCTGCACAGCATAATGCTGCTCGGGCGGAATGGGCAAGGCTTTTTCCAGGGGCAACAGCGTGCGGTAGCGCACCACCACCACCACGCTCAGCAGAGCAATGAGCAGCACCTCCACCAGCCACGGATGGCGGGCTTTCTGCCACAGAAACAGGCTGAAATACGTGAGCGGCGGCAGCGCCAGCACAAACGTGCCGGGCGCTACACCCCGCCCCGCCGCCGCCATAGCCACCGCCACCAGCAGCCACACCAGCATCAACTGCTGAAACTTCACCTGAAATACCAGCCCCAGCGACGTGGTGAACGAGCGGCCCAGGGCCAGCAGCAGCACCAGACCCGGCACAATGAGCAGCCGCAGCTGCACGAACAGCGGCAGCCCATCGGCCCCGGCCACCAGCCCGCTCAGCGTGGGGCGCAGATGAAACTGCGCGAAAGCCGGCAGCGCCTCCTTGTACAGAAAGAAGGTGCCCGCCACGGCATACGGAAACAGAAACCCGCACACCAGCAGCAGAAAGCTTCGAAACGAGTTGGCCGCGAAGATGATAACAGCAAACAGCCCCACTAGCAGAAACAGCGCCAGCGGCAGGTAGCACAGCGCCGCTACCCCAACCAGGAAGCCCGCCCGGAACAGGCGGCGGTTGTCGTAGCCCTCGCGGGAGGTGGGCAGCAGCGCACTCAGGGCAATGATGATGAACGTATGCCCAATAAGCAGCGGCGAAAGGGTGTCGAGGTCGGCGGTGAGGCTGCCCAGCACCAGGTAGGTGAGCGCCGCTACGAAGCCGCGCTCGGGGTGCACGTCGGCGCGGTTGAGCACCAGGTTCAGACGCAGGGCCTGGAAAAACAGCAGCGCCAGCGCCAGCGTTCGGTAGAGCCAGAGCGGGCGACTGGCCACGGCCTCCAGCGCCCCGAAAAGCAGGGCGGCCAGCGGAGCGGTGCTGTCGTAGAGGCCGCGGTAGAGCAGCGCGCCTTCGTGCAGCCGCTCGCCCACCAGCATGGCCCGCAGCTCGGCCGCCGTGAGCGGCACGCCCAGCCACAGCAGCGGCAGGCGCACGGCCAGCACCAACAGCACCAGCAGCACCAGCCGCGACGGCAGCGGACTTTTGAAGAAACGAAGCAAAGCGAAGGTTTTAAGCTGCAAGCTACAAGCTTGGAGCTACAAGCCGCAAGCCATATGCTTTTGACGCTTTCACGGATTGCCGTTCGTAGCCTGAAGCTTGCGGCTTGTAGCTTGAGGCTTGCAGCTACAACCTTCCTATCTTTGCTAATTCTTATGGAAAGTAAACGACAGCAAAAGTTTGCCAGCCTGCTGCAGCAGGATCTGGCCGCCGTATTTCAGCGCGACCTGCCGCACCTGTTTCCGGGCCTGCCGCCCGGCATCAGCACCGTGCGCATCTCCCCCGACCTCGGCGTGGCCCGCATCTACCTGAGCGCTCTGCTCGCCGGCAGCGGCGAAGGTCTGCTGGC
This sequence comes from Hymenobacter daecheongensis DSM 21074, assembly GCF_900141805.1. Taxonomy (GTDB): domain Bacteria; phylum Bacteroidota; class Bacteroidia; order Cytophagales; family Hymenobacteraceae; genus Hymenobacter; species Hymenobacter daecheongensis. Next base: position 534,666 of record NZ_FQYN01000001.1, read on the forward strand.
CAACGTGCAGGATAACAGCAAAGCCATACGGCATGCGCTGGCCAAACGCATTCACAAGCAGGTGCGCATCATTCCCGAGCTGGTCTTCTTCCTCGACGACAGTGCCCAATACGCGGCCCACATGGATGCCGTGCTGGGTACACTCCACATTCCGGCCGAAACGCCCGATGCCCCCGCCGAGCCCGAAGCCCAAGATGCCCCCCAGCGCCCCAAGCTGTTTGCTGACGAAGATGAGTAAAAGTGACGTTGTGGGATTGTGAATTTGTGGGCCTTCCGGCCGATTCGTCACAATTTCCCCGCGCTTCACAATTTCACAATCTCACAATTTCACCTCTTGTACTACGACCCGATTAAGAAGTCTTTGGGCGAAGTGTTTAACCGCACGCCGCTGCTGCGCCGCGTTTTCTACTTCCTGCTCGATTTGCTGCTGCTGCGCACCTGGCACGTACACCGCGAGCTGCGCCAGTGGGCCGCCGGCCGGCAAGACGAGGCCCTGACCATCCTGGATGCCGGCTCCGGCTACGGGCAGTACACGTACTGGATGAGCGGCCTGAGCAAGAAATGGCAGATTCTGGCCGTCGATGTGAAGGACGAGCAGATTGCCGATTCCAACCGGTTCTTCCGCCAGATCGGGCGCACCAACGTGCAGTTTGCCGTGCAGGATCTGGTGCTGTACCAGGAGCCCAACACCTTCGACCTGGCCCTGTCGGTAGATGTGATGGAGCACATTCTGGAAGACGTGGAAGTGTTCCGCAACATCCACGCCTCCCTCAAAGATGGCGGCATGCTGCTCATTTCGACCCCCAGTGACCAGGGCGGCTCCGACGTGCACTCCGACGGCGAAACCAGCTTCATCGAGGAGCACGTGCGCGACGGCTACAACATTCACGAGATTCAGCAGAAGCTGCGCACCGCCGGCTTCGAGCGCATCGAGGCCCGCTACAGCTACGGCGAGCCGGGCCAGATTTCGTGGCGCCTGAGCATGAAATACCCCATTCTGATGCTGGGCGCGTCGAAGTGGTTTTTCCTGCTGCTGCCATTCTACTACCTCGTCACCTTCCCCTTCTGCCTCATCCTGAACTGGATTGACTCGACCAGCAAGCACGACTCGGGCACTGGTCTGATTGTGAAGGCCTGGAAGTAAGCACGACCTTTTGAGCGCAGACCCGTATCTTGGGACGCTATCTTTTTCTCCGCTCCTGAATCATGGCCGACCAACCCGAACTCCTTCATGTCCTGCAACAGCTAGTGACACGGCTTGATAGTCAGGAACAGCTAAATGAGCGGATTTTGGCCCGTCTCGACCACACCAGCGGCACTATCGAAGCCGTAGCTTCTACTTTGGAAACGGTAGTAGTGGTGCAGAATAAGATGCTGGATCAGATGCAGCTTATCTATGAGGAGCAGCAGGTAAACCGCGACCAGCGGGCTTTCAACGAGAAGCAAATTGCTTTTAATGAGCGCCAAACCGCTTTCAATAACCGCCAGGAGGAAACCGATGCCATTCTGCTGTCGGAGCTGCGCGAAATCAAGACGGATCTGCGGGAGTTGAAAACCATCGTCCTCACCGACCACGAGGAGCGCCTGCGCCGCCTCGAAGACTTCATGCGCCGCGCTAGCTAGCATTTTTCTCACAGTTTCTACCATCGCCTCCTTTCGCCTACGCCCTGCATGAACGTTCCCTTGCTCATTGCCCGGCGTTATTTCTCGTCCAAGAATAAGCGCAACATCATCAGTATCATCTCCAACATCTCGATGGTGGGGGTAGCCGTGGGCACGATGGCGCTCATTATCGTGCTGTCGGTGTTCAATGGGCTCGAAGATCTGGTGCGCACGCTTTACGGCAAATCGGACCCCGATCTGCTGGTTTCGGCGGTGAAAGGCAAATCATTTGAAACCAACGAGCAGCTGCTCAACCGCATCCGCGCCACGCCCGGCGTAGCCCTGCTCACGGAAGTGATTGAGGACAACGCCCTGCTGCAATACCACGACCGCCAGATGGTGGTGAAGCTCAAAGGTGTGAGCGACAACTATTTCGCCCAAAGCCACATCGACTCCGCCATCGTGGAGGGCGACCACCGCCTCACGCGCAACGAGGAGCCCTACGCCCTCATTGGGGCCGGTGTGCAGCACGAGCTCAGCATTGCCATCGACAATAAGTTTGCGCCCCTGCGCCTGCTCTATCCGCGCAACACGGGCAAGAAAACTCTCTCGATGAACCCCGAAACGGCCTTCACCGAGCAAAGCATCGTGGCCGGCGGCGTATTTCTGATTGAGCAGCACATCGACGACAGCTACATCTTCGTGCCCATCGACTTTGCCGAGCGCCTGCTCAAATACGGCACCCGCCGCACGGCTTTGGAAGTGAAGGTGGGTGAAAGCCGGCAGATCGAAGACGTGCAGCAGGATCTGCAGAAGCTGCTGGGCGCGGACTTTCACGTCTACAACTCCGATGAGCAGCACGTGAGCCTGCTCAAGGCCATTAAAGTGGAGAAGATGTTCGTGTTCATCACCTTCACCTTCATCCTGCTCATTGCCTCGCTCAATATCTTCTTCTCGCTCTCGATGCTGGTTATCGATAAGAAAAAAGACATTGCCATTCTCATGGCGATGGGCGCTACTAGTCGCACGGTACGCAACATTTTTCTGTTCGAAGGGGCCATTGTGGCGCAGGTGGGGGCTATTGTGGGCCTCACGCTGGGCATTCTGATCTGCTGGCTGCAGCAAACCTTCCATATCGTGAGCATGGGTATGGCCACCAGCGTGGTAGACTCTTACCCCGTGAAAATGCAACTCTCCGATATCATCCTCACGGGCGTGGCCATTGTGGTCATCACCATCACCGTGTCTATCCGCCCGGCCCTAACGGCCTCGCGCTTCGCCCTTCGCGACAACCTGTAACCCTTTACCGGCCGAATCAGTATTTCGTCTACCTCCCAGTAGCATCCGACTACTGGAAACGGGGATTCATTCTATTTATGTGATTATTTATATAAAAAATTTTACTTTTTGCTAAAAAATATACTACTTAGTGTTTACACCCTACTTTTAACCCTCATTTTCCGCTGGATATACGACTATGAAGGTCTCAACTTCACAGCCTTTTCAAATCGTTTATTCGCTGCTTGAGCACGAATATCTGGGCTATTTGTTTGAGTCCTATGTCGTACAGCGCAATGCCCGCGGGCAGCTCACGCTCCAGCACCAGACCGTATCGGCCAAGAACGCGCCGGAGTTTGCCGATGGCCTGGATGAAACTGATTTTGAGCTAATTGCTCTCACCGACCAGATTCAGCAGGATGCGGTTATTAAGGAATTCTGGGCGAAGAAAACCACGCCGGCCGATTTCTTCCTGAAGATCTATGATGCCGAAAAAGGCGACAAAGTCCTGCAGGATGCCATTTGCCGCTATGTGCAGGAGCGCATGGGCCAGATTCTGGCCCGTCTGCGCGGCAAGCTGGTCTTTATAACGGGCAAAGACGGCGAGCCGACCTGGAAGGAAATCGGGGTGGCACCGGAGCCAGCATCGGTGCTGTTTCATTTCCGACGCAACGAAGACAGCACGCACTATTTCCCCACCATTCAGTACCAGGGTCAGAAGCTGGATTTCCAGTTCAAAAACGCCGTGCTCGTATGCACCCAGCCCGCCTGGATGCTGCTCGACGACCGGCTCTACGACTTCCGCAACGACGTGGACGGCAAGAAGCTCCAGCCGTTTCTGAACAAGAAGTTCATCATCATTCCGCGGCAGGTTGAAGACAGCTACTTTCAGCGCTTCGTGGCTCCGCTGGTCGAGTCGTTTGATGTGCACGCCCGCGGCTTCGATATTCGCTCGGAGCGCTACGTGGCCCGCCCCCAACTCACGTTTTCCGACACGCCGGGGGCCGTCATCGTGCCGGCGGAGGAAGAGCGCAGCCGCGCCTCCGCGCGCCGCACCAGCGACATCAGCAGCGCCCTCACCGTCGCGCCCTCCGACCACATTCACTTCGACCTGAGCTTCCGCTACGGCGACCATACCGTGCACAACAGCTACGACAAGCGGGTGTGCGTGAAGCTGGAAAAGAACGAGGACTCTTACATTTTCCACCGCCTCGTCCGCAACCTCGACCACGAGCAGGAAATTATCCGCGAGTTGGCCGACCGGGCGCTGGAAGTGCGCAACGGCCGGGCGGTGCTGGAAAAAGCCACCGCCTTCCGCTGGCTGCACAGCCACGCCGAGGAACTGGCCCGCCTGGGCTTCACGGTGCAGCAGGGCACTACCTCCAGCAAAGACTACTTCATTGGGGCCGTGACGGTGCAGGTGGGCATCACGGAGGGCAACGACTGGTTCGACGTGCATGGCACGGTGCGCTTCGGCGAGTTCGAAATCCCGTTTATCAAGCTGCGGCCCTACATTCTGGGCCGCCGCCATGAGTACCGCCTGCCCAACGGCCAGATTGCCGTGATTCCGGAGGAGTGGTTTACGCAGTACCTGGAGCTGTTTGCCTTTTCCGAGGAGCACCAGCACCACCTCACGCTGCGCAAGCACCATCTGGCCCTGGTTTCGGACTTGCAGAATGGCAACCTGGCCACCGTGACCATGTCGCAGAAGCTGGAAAAGCTGCGCGAGTTTGAGGCCGTGGAAGACCGGCCCATGCCCGTGGGCTTTCAGGGCCAGCTGCGGCCCTACCAGAAGGCTGGCTACAACTGGCTGCACTTTGTGAAGGACTACCAGTTTGGCGGCTGCCTGGCCGACGATATGGGGCTTGGAAAAGCCCAGCCGCTACACGCCAACATCCTGACGCCCAACGGTTGGAAGCAGATGGGCGAGATGCGCGTCGGCGACTCAGTTATTAATTCCCAGGGCCTCACCAGCCGCGTAACGGGCGTATTTCCGCAGGGCGAGAAGGAAATTTTCAAGGTCACGTTCACCGATAATTCTACTGCCGAATGCTGCGCTGAGCACCTATGGGCCGTGCAAAGTCCGGTGCAGAAGTATCGGAAGCAAGAGTACCGAGTGAAGTCACTGGAGGAATTGCGCCACGACCTGCACGACCGGCACGGCAATACAAAGTGGTTTATCCCGATGGTGAAGCCCGTAGTGCTGCCCGCGCAGCCGGTACCGGTCGACCCCTACTTTATGGGCCTGCTGCTTGGCGATGGTTGTTTCCGGCAAAACAGCATCATGCTATCGACGGCGGATGTGGAAATAGTGAACTACGTAGCGCAGGATTTGCCGCCGGGCCTGACGATGCGTCGGCAGGGCCCTACCTGCGACTATACGTTTGTCAAAAGCGGGGCGGGCTGGACCAACGAGCTGATGCAGACGATTCAGGCGCTGGGCTTGAAAGGCAAGGGGTCGAAGGACAAATTCATTCCTGAAGTGTACTTGTACAACGACCCGGCTACGCGCCTGGCCGTGCTGCAAGGGCTGATGGACTCCGACGGTTACATGTCGGTGAAGGGGGATGTCTGCCAGTTTACCTCTGTTTCTGTTGAGTTGATTGCGGGGGTTACTTTCTTGGTGCAGTCGTTGGGCGGCACTGTGAAAAAGTCATCCAAAATGCCTTCCTACACGCACAACGGTGAGAGTCGGACCGGGCAGCTGGCTTACACGCTCACACTGAGCCTGCCACCTCATACTCAGCCCTTCCGACTGGCCCGCAAGGCGGCTCTCTACCGGCCCAAGACGAAATATCAACCCTACAGGGGCATTAAGGCGGTGGAGTTGGTAGGCACTATGTCGGCGCAATGCATTTCCGTGGATGCGCCCGACCGCCTGTATGTGACGGATAACTTTGTGCTCACGCATAATACCATTCAAACGCTGGCGCTGCTGCTGGAGCGCAAGGAAAGCGGCGACGCTATCGGTGCGGCCACGCTGCTGGTGATGCCTACTTCACTGGTATACAACTGGTTGAGTGAGGCGCAGAAGTTTACGCCCGGCCTGCGCATTCTGACTTATACCGGCACCTACCGCGACAAAAACGTGGCGCAGTTTGCCGACTACGACGTAGTGCTGACCAGCTACGGCATCGTGCGGCTGGATGTGGAGCTGCTGCGCACCTACGGCTTCGATTACGTGATTCTGGACGAGTCGCAGGCTATCAAAAACCCCAGCTCAACTACCTCGCAGGCCGTGCGCAACCTCCGCTCACGCCACCGGCTGATTCTGACCGGTACCCCGGTCGAAAACAGCACCATGGACCTGTGGTCGCAGATGTCGTTTATCAATCCCGGTTTGCTGGGCACCCAGACGTTTTTCCGTAAGGAATTCCTCAAGCCCATTGAGAAAGGCAAGGACGAAGGCCGCACCCGCAAGCTCCACGCCCTTATCAAGCCTTTCATTCTGCGCCGGCATAAAGCCCAGGTAGCCACCGAGTTGCCGGCCAAGATTGAGCACCTGAGCTACTGTCACATGACGGAGGAGCAGGCCCAGTGCTACGAGGAAACCAAGAGCTACTACCGCAATAAGATCCTCAAGAATATTGAGGAGCACGGCACGGCCGGCACCCAGTTTATGCTGCTGCAGGGCCTTACCAAGCTGCGCCAGATTGCCAACCATCCGCGCATGGCCCACGAGGACTACGAGCACGAGTCGGGCAAGCTGCGCGAGGTGATTCGCATGATCCGTAGTGTAGTGGCCGAGGGTCACAAGGTACTTGTATTCAGCCAGTTCGTGAAGCACCTCGACATCGTGCGGGCCTCACTCGATGAGAAGCAGGTGGAGTACGCTTACCTCGATGGCAACACCCGCGACCGGCATAAAGAGGTTATCCGCTTCCAAGAAACCGAGGCGTTGCGCGTGTTCCTTATTAGCCTCAAAGCGGGCGGCGTGGGCCTCAACCTCACCGCCGCCGACTATGTGTTCATCCTCGACCCGTGGTGGAACCCCGCCGTGGAGGCCCAGGCCGTGGACCGCGCCCACCGCATCGGCCAGCAGCGCACGGTGTTCACTTACAAGTTTATCAGTAAGAACACCGTAGAAGAGAAAATCCTGGCCCTGCAGCACAAAAAGATTCAGCTGGTTACGGATTTGATTACGACCGATGAGGCGATAATCAAGAGCCTGACCAAGGAGGATATTGAGGAATTGCTGGGATAAACTGAGAGGTTGCTTGCAAGCTAACCACAAGGCTGCTTGTGAAATACAAATCCAGTCAACCCAGCTTCTAAGCTTCCAGCATCTCCGCCGCCCGCCGGCCCACCCCTGCCCCCATTGCCACGCCCATGCCATTGCAGCGCAGCGCCCCGAAAATACCGGGAGCCAGCGGCTGAATGATAGGAGCCAGATCTGCCCCGAAGGCCATAACCCCGCTCCAACGGTAGTCGATGCGGGGGCGCTGACCGGGTAGAATTACTTCGTACAGCAGCTGTTCCAGCTTTTGCTGCACCAAATCGGTGAGGCCGGGCTCCGTAGTAGCTTCGGTGGCGAAGTCGAGGTTTCGGCCGCCGCCGAGCAGAATGCGGCCATCTACCTGCCGGAAATAGTAGTAGCCTTTGTCGTAGTGAAACGTGCCGAGCAGGCGCAGGCCAGCAATGGGCTCGGTCACGAGCACTTGCCCGCGGCCGGGCTGCACATCCAGCGCCGGAAAAAACTGCCGGCTGAAGGCATTGGTGGCCAGCAGCACCTGTCCGGCTTCGATGGTGGCCGACGGCGTGCGCAGGCGCATAGTGGGCCCGGCCTCCTCTATGGCCAGCACCGGGCAGCTATGCAGCACCACAATATCATGCTGCCAGGCCAGCTTCAGCAGTGCGTGCATCAGGCGGCCGGTATCCAGGGCTCCTTCGGCCTGGTTTTCCAGCATCGTAGTCACCTGGCCCAGGCCGAAGCGGGAAATGTTGGCGGTGGCATCACGAAAAACGTCGGGACGGCCGATGATGGGGGCAAGCAGGTCGTTGAAATAGCCTATATGGGCTTGACAGGTGTGGGCCAGCGCCGCTTCCTCGGGCCGGAATAGCTCGTAGCTCCCTGCGTCTTCATAAAGCAGGGCCTCGTCGCCGAGCAGCTCGCGCAACAACGCCAAGCCTTCCCAGCGGGCGCGCACCACGTTGAGCAGCGCGGCGGTGCCGCCCTTTTTTTCCTGCTCCAGCAGCTCCGAAATGCTGCCGAAACAGGCGAAGCCCGCGTTTTTGGTACTGGCCCCGTTGGGCAGTATATCGCGCTCCAGCACGCACACGCGGGCCTGGGGCCGCAGCCGCTTGGTAAAAATAGCCGCCGTGAGCCCCACGATGCCCGCGCCTACAACGGCCACATCGAACCCTTGCAAAAACTGCTGATGCTCCCAGTACGAAAATGCTTGCTCGGCCATAGTCAAAGGTAACAGGCCGAAGCAAGTACGCACCCCGCTACACAGCAAAGCCCGGAAACGCAGAGGCATTTCCGGGCTTTAGCTCTGACTGGGCAGACCGTCTATTGGCCGACCAGCACGCGGCGCATACCGCTGCGGCTGCCCGCCGTGCAATGCACGATGTAGTAGCCCGGTGGCAGGCTGCTCACATCCAACACGGTAGCCTCGTCGCCGGCTATCAGGTCGCGGGTGATGACGGGGCGGCCCTCTGCGTCGTTGACTTCCACGCGGGTGGGGCCGGCTACGTCGGTGCGCACCGTGAGGCGGTGCGTGAGCGGATTGGCTTCGGCCCGCACTTTTATAGCATCGGTGGAAGGCGGGGCCTGCTCCATCTTACTGGTTATCAGCTCCACCGGGGCCGGCTTGGCTTCGGCGGCCGCAACGGCCACAGGGGGTTTGGCGGCCGTGGTAGCAGCCGCTTTCACCGGCTCCTTGGCGGCTGGCTTCGCAGTGGCCGGCTTGGCCGATTTGGTTTGGGCCTGGGCTGAACCGGCCAGCAGCGCCGCACCAAGCAAAATGAGCGTTAGAGTAGCTGTTTTCATACGCGTCGTAAACGCTGGGTTGAAGGAACCAGTGCCTGGTAAAAGTAAAAAATCCTTGCCTGTCTTGGCCAGTAAATCCGCCGAACCGGGCCGAAATGTCGACCAAGCAACTGATGGCTACCATATTTTTTCCGCCACAGCTATTTTCAGGCCACATTCTCCAAGCTCCACACCCAGAACAACTTCCCGACCTGGAATGCGTGCTTTAGCGGCAACAGCCGACCTACCGTACCCGAATTTTGGCAGGCTTCGGCAAAAATATCGGGGCAGAAGTTGCGCCGCACGCTGATTGTGCCTTACATTTGCAACTCAATTCCTCGGGGTGTAGCGTAGCCTGGTATCGCGCCAGCATGGGGTGCTGGAGGTCGTAGGTTCGAATCCTGCCACTCCGACGGAGCAGTTTGCTGCCAAAAGGCCTCCGAATTTCGGTTCGGAGGCTTTTTTTGGCCGTGACTATTGAAAGTACCTGTGCACTACGCAGCACAGTTTTCGGGGTGTAGCGTAGCCCGGTATCGCGCCTGCTTTGGGAGCAGGAGGCCGCAAGTTCGAATCTTGCCACCCCGACACTGATTTATTCAGGTCATTCAAAAAGCCCGCTGAACTTCGGTTCAGCGGGCTTTTTTGGCTTTCGGGGTCGTGAAAACTTATTTTTTGCTGCTCATTTTCAGCTATATGCCTTTTTAAACATTTTGCGGCTAATAATGCGACGCGACCGGCCGTTGAGAGGGAGCATTTCTTTTTACTCTCTCCAATTTATTTCAATGCAAAAATTCGTGTTGAGTACTCTGCTCGCAGGTGCTACCATCAGTGTCGCCCAGGCGCAGACCAAACCCGGTACGGTGCTCCTGGGCGGCAGCGTCAGCTACAACAGTGGCAAGTCGGAAGCCACTACCTCGCAGGCATCTACCATCCCCAAGCTGGCAACCGATATCAGTAGCCGTCAGGTATCGTTCAGTCCGCAAGTAGGTTTCTTTGTAGCCAATAACCTGGTGCTGGGACTGAATGCGGGAGTATCATCAGACAAGACCACTTCCTCGCAGGATAGCTATTCCGGGGTGGGTACGCCCGTTGCCTATGCCAACGAGGAGATACTGAAAGAACTGCATTTAGGGCCTTTTGTGCGCTATTACCACATGTTTGGCGAGAAGGCGGGCCTTTATGGGCAAGTAGGCGGAGGCTACCATCGTAGCACCCGCGAAAATAGCAGTGAGGTTCCCTTCTCGTATGATAGCGAGAGCAAAACCACCGGTGGCTATGCCAACCTGCTGCCGGGGTTCGTGTATTTCCCAACTCCGAAGATTGGGCTGGAACTGACGATGGGCAATATATTCTACTCCAAAAGTAGCTACACCTCGCAGGTGCTTTCACCGAACAAGTCGGAGTCGAAAGGCAACAGCAATAGATTTGGGGCGAATTTTGGCCTGCACCAACTGGCGGTTGGCGCTTCTTTTCACCTGGGTAACTAAACCGGACGCAGATTTTATCAAGGGGCTTCCTCGCAGTCAGCGGGGAAGCCCCTTCGCGTTTGGGACTACTTTACCACTGCCAGCACTTCGGCTCTGTCATCATCTCCGAACCGCTCCAGATATACTTGCCGCAGTTTCAGCTGCTCCTTTTCGGCGAAGTTTTTCACGCCGCTGTAGAGCTTATCGGGAGCCACCATGTAGCTGGCCTGGATGCGGGCGTGTAGCACGCGCTGGCCGGCGGCGAAGGTGCGGTAGTGGTAGTTGGCGGGGAGCTGCTGGGAGGTTGTATCGGCCACCACTAGGCCCACGAAGGCTTTTACGGTGTCCTTGGCGGCGGCGGGGTCGTTGTAGTAGATGTTGGCCAGGTCGCCGCGGAGCTGGCCGCTCTGGCGCAGCTGCTGGGCCTGGCGGAACAATGGCCCGAACTCGTCGCTGCTTACGGGGCCAGCAAAGTAGCGCCCAGCCAGAAAGATGGGCTGCGGAATGGTTTCGAGCGTGACGGCGGCGGCGCGGAAGCCGCCCAGATAGGTATAGAAGCCAGCAAAGCCAAAGGCGATGAGCAGGGCGGCAAGAAAAATCCAGCGGGTCATGGATGGTGAAGTGGTGAGATAGTGAAATAGTGAGATGGTGAACTGGTGAGATAGTGAGTTTGACCTTCTGTTAGCGCAAGTGGCGCAGTTGGCGCAAGCCGAACATCAAACTCACTATCTCACCGGTTCACCATCTCACTACCTGTACTGCATCTGGTAGAGCTGCTGGTAGAAGCCGCCGTGGCGCAGCAGTTCCTCGTGGGTGCCGGCTTCCTTTATTTCGCCCCGATCCAGCACGATGATGCGGTCGGCTTTTTGGATGGTACTGAGGCGGTGAGCAATGACGAGCGAGGTGCGGCCCTGCATCAGCTTCTCGATGGCCTGCTGAATTAATTCCTCCGTCTCCGAATCGACTGACGACGTGGCTTCATCCAGAATGATGATGCGGGGCTGATACACCATCGCCCGCACGAAGCTGATGAGCTGGCGCTGGCCCACAGAAAGCGTAGCGCCGCGCTCCATCACGGGGTATTCCAGCCCGCCGGGCAGCCGCTCGATGAAGCGGCGGGCCCCTACCAAATCGGCGGCGGCCCAGATCTGCTCGTCGGTTATGTCCTTACTACCCAGCGTGATGTTGTCCTTGATGGTGCCGGCGAAGAGGAATACATCCTGTAGCACCACACCGATGTGGCGGCGCAACTCCTTGAGGTCATATTCGCGCAGGTCGTGGCCGTCGATGGCAATGGTGCCTTTGTTGATTTCGTAGAAGCGGCTGAGCAGGTTGATGATGCTGGTTTTACCCGCGCCAGTAGCGCCCACGAAGGCGATGGTCTGGCCGGCCTGCACGCTGAAGTTCACGTCGCGCAACACCCACTCTTCGTCGTTGTAGGCAAACCAGACGTGGTCGAACTGCACGTCGCCGCGGATGGTGGCCGGGGCGTACGTGCCGTTGTCGGCAATCAGCTCCTTGCTGTCGAGCAGTTTCAGTAGGCGCTCAGTGCTCACCAGGCCCAGCTGCAGCGTATTGAAGCGGTCGGCAATCTGGCGGATGGGGCGGAAGAACAGCGCATTATACATAATGAAGGCGATGAGCGCACCCTTGGAAATGGTGCCCTCAATCTGGCCCTGCGCGGCGTACCACACCAGCAGCCCCACCCCTACCGCCGCCAGCACTTCGGCCACCGGAAAGTAGATGCTGTAGTAGAGCACCGAACGAATATTGGCACGGGTGTGCTCCTGGTTGATGGCCTTGAACTTGGTGAATTCGCGCTCCTCGTTGTTGAAAATCTGCACCACGTTCATGCCCGTCAGGTGCTCCTGCACGAAGGAATTCAGATTGGCTACGGCCGTGCGCACTTCCTGAAACGACTTTTTGACCTTCTCCTTAAACACGTAGGTGCTGAACAGCAGCAGCGGAATCACGGACAAGCTCACCAGCGTCAGCCGCCAGTCGATGTAGAACATGAAGGCCATGATGAACACCAGCTGCAGAATGTCGCCGATCATGGCCGCCAGCCCTTCGCTGAACACATCGGACAGCGTTTCCACGTCGGAGATGTTGCGCGTGACGAGCACGCCGATGGGCGTGCGGTCGAAGAACTTGAGGCGCAGATTCAGAATGTGCTTGTAGAGGTCTACGCGAATGTCGCGCACGATGTACTGGCCCAGCCAGCCACCAAAGTAGGTTTGCAGGTAGCTAACCAGCGCATGGGCCACCAACAGCACCAGCAGCAGCCCAAACATCTTGTTCAGCCCCAGCATGTCGCCCTGCTCGATACTCACGTCCACCATCTGTTGAATCAGGAAGGGGCGCAGCGTGCCCAGCGCGGCGGTGGCCACGGTGAGGAAAATCAGGAAGTAGAACACGCGCCGATAGGGCCGCACGTACTGCATCAGCCGGCTCAGCACCTGCCAGTCGAAGATATTGCCGGTTTTGGTGGCGGTAGTTGCTTGCTCCATGGGTGTGCTTAGGGCTTATTCAATAGCGGGGCTTGTTACGGGTATTGTCATGCTTGATCTGGCGTCTGCTTGTCGAAGCATGACAGTTCTGGATAACCAATAAAAGCCCGCCAAGTTGCCTGCCTCTCAACGAGGCCGTCCCGCAAAATACGGCATTCCGACCGGCGCGGCCGTCTCGGGCACCAAGCCTTCCGGATACTCCACGCGGCTCAGAAACAGCCCTTGGGCCGGCGCGGCGCTGCCCGCATCTACCCGGTTCTGGGCCAATAAAATGGCTTTAAACTCCGCGGGCGTGATTTTGCCGCGACCCACGGCCAGCAGCGTGCCCACCACCAGCCGCACCATGCCGCGCACAAAGCGGTTGGCCCGGATGCGGAACACCAGCCCGCCCGGTGCCTCGTGCCAGCCCGCCTCGTAGCAGGTGCAGACGTAATGATTTTCGCCCCCCTTCACCTTCGAGAAGCTGGTAAAATCGAAGGAGCCAATCATACTGGCCGCCGCTTCGTTCATGGCCGCTACGTCGGGTTGGCGGTCGAGGTAGAGGCTGTGGCCCACGCTGAACGGGTCGGGCACGGTGCGCACGTGGTACTCGTAGGTGCGGGCCTCGGCATCGAAGCGGGCGTGGGCGCGGGCCGGCACCGGGTGCAGCAGGCGCGTAGCAATATCCTTGGGCAGGGCACGGTTGAGGCGGTACACCACGGTAGCCTCATCCAGCCCAGCGGGCAGCTCGGCATCAAAGTGAATCACCTGGTGGCTGGCGTGCACGCCGGTATCGGTGCGGCCGCTGCCCAGCGTGCTGATGGGCTGGCGCAGCACCTGCGCCAGGCAGCGCTCCACTTCCCGCTGCACCGTAAGCGTGTTGGGCTGCACCTGCCAGCCGTGGTAAAGCGTGCCGTCGTAGGCCAGATGAAGGAAATACCTCACTTGTTGGAATTCTGAATTAGGAATTAAGAATTCTGAATTGAGTAGAACAACGAATTCCTCTGCTCCGATGGACCAGCGACAATTCATAATTCAGAATTCAACATTCAGACTTTGAGCAACGCGAACAACAGCGCGTCCAGCGTTTCACCGTCTTTGGTGATGCTCTGGCGTAAGCGGCCTTCAAGCGCGTAGCCGGCCTTTTCCAGCACCCGCGCCGAGCCGGCATTGCGGGCAAAGATGGAGGCATAGAGCCGACAGACATCAAAATGCGCAAATGTATAGTCCGACAGCGCCCGCACGGCCGCCGTGGCAATGCCGCGCCCCCAGTACGCCCGCCCCAGCCAATACCCGATTTCGGCGCTCCGGTGGTGAACATCCGTCTGAAAAAGGATACTGATGCTGCCTACCGCCGCGCCGTCTACTTCAAAAGCCAGATGAATATCCGGGGATTTCGGGCGCGTCGCGAAGCTGATGTACTGCTGCGCGTCGGCCAGCGTGTAGGGGTGCGGAAACACGTCCCGTAAGTTCAGCCACACGCCCCGGTCGTTGGCGTGAGCGGCCAGACCAGGCGCATCCGTTGCCAGCCAGGGCCGCAGCCGCACGCCCGCCACCGGCAGCGCCAGCGTGGGGCGCAAAGCGTTATCGGTGACGATGGGCGCGGCCATCAGCCTAGAGCTTTTCAAAAACCATGGCCGCGCCCTGCCCCACGCCCACGCAGAGCGTGGCCAGGCCGTAGCGCACGCCTTCGCGGCGCTGCATCTCGTGCATCAAGGTAGCCGTGATGCGGGCCCCGCTGGCCCCGAGCGGGTGCCCAATGGCAATAGAGCCGCCGTTCACGTTCACTTTCTCCGGGTTCAGATCCAGGTCGCGCAGGCAGGCAATGGTCTGGGAGGCAAAGGCTTCGTTCAGCTCAATCAGGTCCAGATCCGCCACCGTCAGGCCAGCGCGCTGCAGAGCTTTCTGAGTGGCCGGCACCGGCCCGATGCCCATCAGGGCCGGATCGACGCCCGCCACGGCCGTGGCCATAATGCGGGCCAGCGGCTTCAGATTGTAGCGCTTCAAGGCTTCCTCACTCACTACCAGCACGGCCGCGGCCCCGTCGTTGATGCCCGACGAGTTGCCGGCCGTCACGGTGCCATCTACGGGCAGAAAGGCGGGGCGAATGCTGGCCAGCTTCTCCATCGAAGATAAGCGCGGGGGCTCGTCGGCATCAAACAAAGCCGTGTCGCCCTTCGGATTGGGCACGAACACAGGCACGATTTCGCGGCGAAAACGGCCTTTTTCCAGGGCCCGCTGGTATTTGCGCTGCGAGTGAAAGGCGTACTCATCCTGCTCCTGCCGCGTGATGCCGTATTTGCGGGCCACGTTCTCGGCCGTTTCGCCCATCGTGTAGGGGTGGTGAAGCTTGGAGAGCTTGTGGTTGGTGAAGCGCCAACCCAACGTAGTATCGTGGGCCGTCAGCTCGCGGCCAAACGCCGTTTCCGACTTGGCCATCACAAACGGGGCGCGGGTCATGTTTTCGGAGCCACCGGCGAGGTACACGTCGCCCTCGCCGCACCGAATGGCGCGGGAAGCATCGATGATGCTCTGCAGGCCCGAAGCGCAGAGCCGGTTTACGGTGATGCCGGGCACCGTGATGGGCAGCCCGGCCAGCAGCGCGGCCATACGGGCCACGTTGCGGTTGTCTTCGCCGGCCTGGTTGGCAGCGCCCATTATCACGTCTTCTACGGCCGATTTATCCAGGGAAGGATTACGGCGCAGCAACTCGCGCAGCACGTGCGCGGCCAGGTCGTCGGGGCGCACGCTGCTGAGGGCACCCCCGAATTTGCCGATGGGAGTGCGGACGGCGTCCACGATATAAGCAGTTTGCATTAGGTTGAAATGCGGTTATTCCGATCGTTGTTGGCTACTTTTGCCCGCCTGCCACCCAATCGGGCAGGGCCGAACTGATTCAACCACAAAGATGATACAAAGAATTCAAAGCGTGTTTCTGCTGCTGCTGGCGCTGGCCATGCTCAGCGTGCTGTTCCTGCCCCTGTGGAGCAAGCTCGACCCTCTCAGCAACCAGGAACTGGTACTCACCGCCACCAAGCTAACCTACGCCCACGCCGACGCGGGCATGTCGGTGCCCACACCTACCTACATCATTGCCGTGCTGGCCGTGGCCTCGGCGGCGGTGGCGCTGTTCGAGATTTTCCAGTTCCGCAACCGCTTCCTGCAGCTCAAATTGGGCATTCTCAACTTCCTGCTCATCGTGGCCACCATCGGCGCGAGCTTCTACTTTTCGGGAGTAGGCGAGAAAATGCTCAACATCAAAATCCCCGGCACCTTCGAAGCCGGCTTCTACCTGCCCACCCTGGCCCTGATGCTGAACCTGCTGGCCAACCGCTTCATCCGCCGCGACGAGCAGCTGGTGCGCTCAATTGACCGGCTGCGCTAGGTTATAAGCCGCAAGTTTTAAGCTGCAAACCACAAGCTTCTGGGGTTTAGTTGTCTGTGGTCCGCGCTACTCCTGGCTAGCCATTTGAGCTGTCATTTACACTCACAAAAAAGGCTTCCGTGCCGTACGGAAGCCTTTTTTGTGCTTTAAAAGCTCGCTCAATTCCGGCCACCACCCACGGCCCGCTGCACTTCCTGCACGCTCGACTGAAAGTCGAAGGCATCATACAAGCGGTAGAAATTCTGCCGGTCGGCTACGTGCGGGTAAGCGTATTTGGCCAGCTCCACCCGCGAGGTTTCAAAGTCGAAGCTGGCCAGCAGCAGTTTCAGGTCGTTGGCTTGAATATAGGACTGCTCCAGCGCCTGCTTCGCGATGCTGAGGCGGTTGCTGTCGAAGGAGGTACGTTTGAGGGTTTCGGCCAGCTGGTCTACGTCCTGCGGGCGTAGCACGCGGTTGCGGTCAGCCCCGCCGTATGGGTCGCCGTAGGGGCCGGAGCCGCCGGCGGGTGGGCCGCCGTAGCCATCGGCAGGCAAGTCGCGGTCCTCGTCGCGGTAGCCGTAGTCCTGCTCATACTCGTCCTCACGGCCGCCGTGCTGGTAGCCGCCGTATCCGGGGCCGCAACGCAGCGCCACGGCGGCCACTTTGCGCAGCTGGGGCGGGTAGCCGGAGCGCGTAATCAGCACGAAGCTGGTTTCCAGGCCGGGGTCCAGGAATACGCGGGTGCGAAAGCTGTAGGGCCGGCCGTAGGGGGTCGGCAGCAGAAACTCGGCCCAGTGGTAACCGGGCGCGAGACGGTCGAGGTGAATCTGGGTGGTGCCGCGGCTGAGCGGGCGGCCATCGAAGATAAGCCGGAACGGCAGGCCGCGCTCCGAGGCAAAATTGACGTTGGCCGGCGCGGCCCGCAGGCCGGCGGCCAGCAGCAGCAATGTAAGGCTGAGAAGTAGGGCTTTTTTCATGACAATGGCAACTGGCGCGAAAGCCATTCAGCAGCTCTCGTCGGGCAGCCAAAGCCAAGGATTATGCCACAATCGGAACTTTACGACCCGCACCAGCCCGTCGCCCCCGCTTTCGGCCAGATACTCTGCCTTCGTGGCCCCAACAAGCAAAAAAGGGCCTGCATCCGTGAATGCAGGCCCTTTTAGCCATCGAGCTACCGCTAGCGGCTATTCGTCGATCTTGGTCACTTTGAACTCCGTACGGCGGTTGCGCTGGAATTCGTCTTCGGTTTTGGCGGCCTTCAGCACGGGGCGGGTTTCGCCGTAGCCTTTGGCCGTAATCCGGCTCTTGTCGATGCCCTTGCTGATGATGTAGTCTACGGCTGACTGTGCCCGCTTCTGCGACAGTGCCATGTTATAGGCATCCTTGCCGCGTGAGTCGGTGTGCGAGCTTAGCTCGATGGTGATTTTGGGGTTGTCCACCAGCGTCTGCACCATCTTGTCCAGCTCCAGAGCTGCGTCGGGCCTGATATCAGCCTTGTCGTAATCGTAGAAAATGTTTTCGACCACAATGGCCTTGTTCTTCACAATCTTGGTGAGCGTGAGCGTGACGGGCACGCGCACGTCGTTCATCTCGTTGGGCAGCTGGTCCTGAGTTGGCTTGCGGCCAATGGTGCTCACCGAGTTGCGGGCCGTGAAGTAACCGGCGCGGTCGGCCAGCAGGCCGTAGCTGGCGGCCGCTGAATCCAGCTTGATGCTGAACTTGCCATCAGCGCCGGTGGTCACTTCCTGCAGCTTCTGGCCGGTAGTGCTCAGCAGCGCCACGGTTTCGTTGGCCACGGGCAGGGTTTCGCCGGTCTTGTCGTTGCGCTCCAGCAGCGTGCCATCGGCGTAGAACGTGACTAGCTTCAGCAGCTTTTTGTGGAACATGTACAGGTCGTCGGAGCCCTTGCCGCCGGCGCGGTTCGAGGAAAACACGCCCATGTCCTTGCCCGTGAAGTAGGGAGCAAAGTCGTCGCCGTTGCTGTTGATGGGCGCACCCAGGTTCTTCACTTTGCCCTTCTCCACCATAAAGATGTCGAGCTTGCCGAGGCCAGCGTGCCCGTCGGAGGAGAAGTAGAGCGTGCCATCGGGTGCCACGGCCGGGAAGTTGTCGTTGCCGGCCGTGTTGATCTGGTCGCCCAGGTTTTCGGCGGGCGAAAAGCGGCCGTTGGGGCTCATCGTGGCCTTATACAGGTCGATGCCGCCCAGCCCGCCCTTGCGGCCCGAAGCGAAATACAGCGTTTGGCCGTCGGGAGCAAATACCGGCGAGAAGTCGTCGGCGGTCCGGTCGTTGATGTTGATGAGCTTGGGCTCTTCCCACACGCCGTTTTTGTAAAACGACGACCACAGATCCACGCTCAGGTAGCCTTTCTTCGAGCCGTTGTTGGAGCGGGCAAACACCACCATCTTACCGTCGGGCGAGTAGGTGGCGCTGGCTTCGTGCTTGTCGTCGCTGTTGAACAGGGGCTCGAGCTTGCGCACGGTGCCGCCCGTCATCTTGGCCGCATCATCAAATTTGATGGCGTACAGGTCGTTAAATCCTTCGCCGTTGCCGGCGTACTTCTTGCCTTCGCGCCCCGAGGCAAACACCAGCTCCTTGGTTTCCGGCATCATGGTCGCGCTGAAATCGGAGGAAGGCGAGTTCACCTGATCCAGCGCCATGATTTCGTTGTTGGTGACCATGGCCACGATGTCCTTGCCGGCGCGGGCATTTTTGGCTTCCATCTCGGCGCGGGCGGCCAGCGTGCGGTTGGCCCCACTCTGGGCGTAGCTGTCAAATTGGGTAGCCGCCTCGTCAAATTTGCCGTTGGCTTTCAGAGCCAGCCCGTAGTAGAACGGGGCTTCGCCGGCCTTCACTCCCCCATCAATGGCGGCCTTGTAGAAAGGCTCGGCCTGCTCAATGCGGTTCGAGAGCCGGTAGGCCTCTCCCACCCGGTAGTTGGAGGTTGCCACGTTTTTGCCGTGGGCTACGTCCGCCTTGTAAAGCTCAATGGCCGTTTCATACTCGCCGCGGGCAAACCGCTTGTCCGCTTTGCTCAGGCTGCCAGAAGCTGCGCAGCCGTTCAGCAGGGCAGCGGAGCCCGCCGCAACGCATACAAATAGTAATTTCCTCATGGGTGGTGGGGTGGAATAAAATACAGAGAAGGCGCTGTATCCGGCCAACTTGAGCCTAGCAATAATACTAAGTTTACCTATGATTTCTGCTAGGGTCCTGGTTTTTTGCTTCGGCGGCAAAATACTTAGCCAGCCAGGTAGTGGCGGCCGGGGCCGGCCAGGCCTGCTGCAGCTGTCCGCGCTGGGCTATCGTATTATCAAAATAGAGCGTTTCAGGAGTCAGCGTTCCGTCGGCTACAGCCTGGCGCAACTCCTGGCGGCCCAGCAGCCGCACCTCTCCCCCCACCAAAAACGCCAGCCGCGACTTTTCCAGCAGCTCCACGCCCAACTGCTGCTCTACCTGCTGCACAAAGCGTACCGAGGCATCGATGGAGCAGCCGCTGGCATCGGCCACGGCTTCGTTCAGACCGATAACCAGAAACTGCCGATGCAGAATGGCCGCGGAAGCCTGCAACGTACGGCCGTGGCTGGTCCAGGCCTCCGCAAACTGCGCCAGGGCTGGCTGTACGGCGGCTATTTCGGCGGCCGTGAGCGGGCGGCCGGCCTGATAAATCCAGATGCGGGCCGCATCTGGTAATTGATCGAAAGGAACAAACATGGGTTGGGGTCTTGGTTGCTTAGGAACTTGGGGCGAGTGTAACGGGCTGATGATTCCTAATTCCTACAAAATAAACAGCCCCGGCCAGAAGTTCCGGCCGGGGCTGTTTGCAGTGGGTTGAAAGGACGGCTAGGCGTTCAGGCCTTCAGCGGTAGCAATCAGCTCAGCAATGTCGAAAACCTGCACTGAGGATTCGCGCTCCTTGTTCTTCACGCCGTCGCTCATCATGGTCATGCAGAACGGGCACGATACGGCGATGATGCCGCGCTGATCGGTGCGGGCCGAGGGCGTAGCGCCGGCGTTGCCACTTTCCACGCCATTGAGGTTGGCCAGGGCCGCCGCGTTGCCGTCGAGGGTGGCCAGGGCTTCCTCGGTGCGCTCCACGTTGATGTCTTTTTTGCCGGGCTCGGGCTCTTTCCACATCTGCGCACCGCCAGCGCCGCAGCACAGGCCGTTGGCTTTGCTACGCTTCATTTCTACAAGGTCAGCATCTAGGGTGGCCAGCACGTCGCGGGGAGCTTCGTAGATGTTGTTGGAACGGCCCAGGTAGCAGGAATCGTGAAAGGTGATGCGCTGGCCCTTGAACTCGCCGCCGCCCGACACGCCCACGCGGCCCTCGTTGATGAGCTGCTGTAGGAAAGTGCTGTGGTGAATGACTTCGTAGTTGCCACCCAGCGCAGGGTACTCGTTCTTAATGGTGTTGAAGCAGTGCGGACAGGCCGTCACAATCTTCTTGATGCCGTAGCCCTCGAAGGTGGTGATGTTCTGCATGGCCTGCATCTGAAACAGGAACTCGTTGCCGGCGCGCTTGGCTGGGTCGCCGGTGCAGGTTTCTTCCATGCCCAGCACGGCGTATTTCACGCCCACGTGCTCCAGAATCTGCACGAAGGCCCGCGTCACGCGCTTGTAGCGGTCGTCGAAAGCGCCGGCGCAGCCCACCCAAAACAGGATTTCGGGCTCCTCCCCAGCCGCCGCCAGGTTGGACATGAGGGGGACATTGATGGGTCGCTTGGCAAGTTGCTCAGCCATATTTTTGGGAAGCTAGAAGTCAGGAGTTAGAAGATAGGAGCAAAGGTGGCACAGGAGTCGAGCAGAAGCATTCTAGCTCCTAACTCCTGTCTCCTTCTCCGTCACGTACAGGTCATCGGCCCAGTTGAAGCGGTCGGAGGGCGAGAAGGCCCACGGGGCGCCGTTGTTTTCGATGTTGGAGAACATCACGTTCAGCGAGTTCGGCGCGGCCGACTCTTCCAGCACCAGGAAGCGGCGCATCTCGATAATGCTTTCCAGCGGGTTGATGTTCACGGGGCAGGCTTCCACGCAGGCATTGCAGGTGGTGCAGGCCCACAGTTCTTCGGGCGTCACGTAGCCGCGCAGCAGCGTATGATTTTCTTTATCAAGCACTTCCTGCTCGGCGTGCTTGGCTTCGGCGCCGTACAGGTTAGGCTGGAAAATCAGCGGCGAGTTGTACTTCTCCTCCACCCGGTCACGCGTATCCATGATGATTTTGCGCGGCGAGAGCAGCTTGCCCGTCAGGTTAGCGGGGCACACCGAGGTGCAGCGGCCGCACTCGGTGCAGGAGTAGGCGTTGAGCAGGTTGGTCCAGGCCAGGTCGTCTACGTCCTTGGCCCCGAAAGGCGTGGGCGCCATAGCCGAGCCGTCGGGGTTGGTAGCCGGAGCCGGCACCACATAGGTCGGGTCCATCATGGCCTTCACTTCATGGGTAATGCTGTCCACGTTCGAAAACTGCCCCTGGGGCACCAGCCGTGAGTACCACACGTTCGGAAACGCCAGGATAATGTGGAAGTGCTTGCTGCTGGGCAGATAGTTTAGAAAGCATAGGATGCCCACGATGTGCGCCCACCAGCCCACGCGCTCCAGCGCGTGCAGAGCTGTTACGCTATCCGGAAACAAGCCCGTGAGCAGGCTGCTGATGGGGAAAGTGCCCGGCAGATCCACGCCTTCCAGCTGGTGCAGCTTCAGGTCGGCGGTGTTCATGGTGAACAGCGCCGCCATCAAAATCACCTCTATATAAAGAATCACGTTGGCATCTAGCTTGGGCCAGGCCCGCAGTTCGGGGCCGGTAAAGCGCTTCACCGGCGGCTTCGAATTGCGCCGCCACCAGAAGGCGGCCACCGCAATAATCACCAGTGCGCCGAGAATCTCGTTGGTCGCCATCAGCACATCGTACACCGGACCGAGGAAACTCAGGGCCCGGTGGGTGCCAAAGATGCCGTCAATCATGATTTCGATGACCTCGATGTTGATGACCAGAAAGCCCACATACACCACCATATGCAGCAAAGCCGGCGTGATGCGCTTGAACATTTTCTGCTGGCCGAAGGCTACGAGCAGGGTTTTGTTGAGCCGTTCGCTCACGTTGCCGGACATATCCCGGTCGCGCCCGACGAGGATATTGGCCCGAACTTTCCGGGCCTGCCACACGAACAGGCCGAAGCCCGCGATGGCAACCAACAGAAACAGCAGGTTTTGGATGGAGAAGTGCACAGCAGTGGGTAGGTTTGGGAATCAGACCGAAATATACTCGGTATGCATAATAATTTACGGGTTTTCTGCGGAAAGATTTTTTTACCGGAAGCCTTGCAGGTCCGATTGGGTTTACTACTTTTGTGCTCCCCAATGGCCAAAAGGCCCGCGGGGAATACCAAGAGCTGGTAATGTAGCTCAGTTGGTAGAGCACAGCACTGAAAATGCTGGTGTCGTTGGTTCGATTCCAATCATTACCACTAAAAAGCCCTTCTGCAGCACGCGGAAGGGCTTTTTTGTTGTTTGGGGCATGAATTGGGGTATGTGGGGCGTTGCCTATATGCATCTGTTATATGCGATACTAAAGGACTACGAAGTCATTTGGGAAGCATGTACCAGGGGCTGTTGCCTTACGCCCTCTCCTATTTGAGTACCTATCAAGCCTTCACTATTTCTGCTCTCAAGGAATTTAAGCCTTTATTCCGACGCTTGTTTGAGCCCCTCTTTGTGTAGGCTACCTTAGCAGAAAAATTCCTTTAGTAACCCTGCTGTTGATATGGAGCGCCTAATATTCAGTGGACACGATACGTTTACGTGTAAGCACAGTTGGCTGAAAAAAGGCTATGATTTCTTAAACACTGGGCATAGCTTCACCGATGCGGATGCAGTCGTAAAGCTTGGCGTAGGCAAGAACATGGTCACGGCTATTCGCTACTGGCTTCGCTCCTTTGGCTTAACAGATGAAAGCGATACCCTGCAGGAGGAAGCTCATCTCTTTCTTTCTACCGACGAAGGATATGACCCTTATATTGAAGACAATGCGACACTTTACTACCTGCATTATCTGTTAGTCAAGACGAATAGGGCTTCGCTTTACAGTATAGTTTTTAACGAATTGCGAAAAGAGAGCTTTGGC
Organism: Hymenobacter daecheongensis DSM 21074; assembly: GCF_900141805.1. Taxonomy (GTDB): domain Bacteria; phylum Bacteroidota; class Bacteroidia; order Cytophagales; family Hymenobacteraceae; genus Hymenobacter; species Hymenobacter daecheongensis. The sequence goes on from NZ_FQYN01000001.1 coordinate 557,947, forward strand.
TTTAGCCGGAAGCATCTGCAGCAATTCGTGGTCCGCAAGTGTGAGGAGGTGGGGGCCCCTCTGGTCAACGACAACACGCTAGATACTGACATCACAGTATTCGTGCGAAGCTATTCCGCTAGTAATCGAAGCAAGCCTGATGTGGAAGAAGATTCAACGGGCCTCCTGCAGGACCTCTCGCTACTCAGCGTTGACCGTACTACGGAGAGGGTAGACAACAAGGAAACTTCCATTGAATGGTACCGGCTAGAAAATCAAGAGCGTAACGACATACCCTGGCAGGTTGTCCTAATGATTATTCTGGACAACCCTACCTGGGGTGAAGTTATCAGCTTCCGGGACTTGGAGGCTGCTCCTAATTCACCGGGGTTAGTGTTTGCGCTGAATGAAAAAGGCCTCTATTACAAGATCGAAGAGATGATAGAGCGTTACCCAAAAGACATTGTTTATTCCAGCACAGCTGGCAACCGGGTTTTAACAATCAAAAAAGACCGAGTGCAACTCGCAGAGGTCATGCAAGAATATTATGGCCAAACGGTTTAGTCCTTCTGTCAATATCGTTCGGGATGCAACTCATGAGCTTTCCTACTTGCCTACGCCCAATGCGAAGGCTGTTTTTGGGCAACTTGTCAACAACTACCTATCTGGCACCCACTGCTTCAATATAGTAGGTGCTTACGGCACGGGTAAGTCGGCCTTCCTGTGGGCTTTCGAGCAAACCTTAATGAACAAGAAAACCTACTTCCAATCAGAAGTCGGTTTTAAGAATGTAGCCGCTTTTAAGTTTGAGCACTATGTTGGTCAATATGCCTCCCTAAAAGAGACCTTGGCCCAACGCTTTATGCCTGATGGCAATGCTGAAGCAAACTCAAAGGCTGTAATTAATGCCCTTGACAAAGAGTACCATAACCTTGCTGCCAAGCAAACAGCATTGGTTTTAGTAATCGACGAGTTCGGTAAGTTTCTAGAGTACGCCGCCAATGAGAACCCTGACGAAGAACTTTACTTCATCCAGGAGCTAGCAGAGTATATCAACGACTCTTCCAAGGAAATTCTCTTACTAACTACCGTCCACCAAGACTTCAGCAATTATGGCTTCGCGTTAAGTCGTACCCAACAGCAGGAGTGGGCGAAGGTGAAAGGACGTTTGAAAGAGTTGCCTTTCAACGAACCGGTAGAGCAGCTACTCTATCTAGCGGCTCAGCAACTAGCTACTTCTCAGGAGTCAAAGGCTGACCTGTCACTCAACCAGCAGCTTTTTGAGGCCATTAGCGCCGCGAAGGCGTTTCCGCTGCATGATTACTTCACTCCCGAGGTACAACGGGACGTATGGCCGCTAGACATACTCTCAGCTGCTGTGATGGTGTTGGCCCTGCAGCGTTACGGGCAAAACGAACGGTCACTGTTTTCCTTTCTACGCTCAGATGACTACTTAGGTCTTCAGGATCATCCAGCCGATGGCACCTACTATGGTGTTAGTAGTGTATACGACTACCTACTTTACCACTATTACTCGCTGCTGTCCTCGCGCCATAATCCACATGCGGCACATTGGGCCAGCATAAAGGAAACTTTGGACTTGCTAGAGGCTGGCTTCCATGAAAAAGCCGGCCTAGATGCCGCACGTAAGCTAGTTAAGACCATAGGTCTCCTATCTCTTTTCGCGCCAGCTGGTGCTGAGTTAGACTCAGACTTCCTCACTACTTATGCCCGACTCAGCTTAAGCATACCCAATGCTGAACCTATATTGACCGTGCTCACTAGGCGTAAGCTGATCCGGTTTGTAGACTACAAGAAGAGTTATGTTCTATTTGCTGGAACTGACCTCGATATAGAGTTGGCCATTGACGAGGCCGGCAGCTTAGTAGAGCAAGTAACGGATGTAGCTACTCGTCTCAGCACCTTCTTCTCTTTCCCATACGTCGCTGCCAAACGCATCTCTTTTGAAGTTGGGACGCCCCGAATCTTCAAAATCGTAATGACGGAGCACCCTCTACTGGAGCAGCCGCAAGGGGAAATTGATGGCTACGTGAACCTGATTTTCTCCGATACCTTAACTAACAAAAAGCTTCAAGAACTGGTCGGTAACCGGCAGGACGCCATTTTGTATGGCATCTATCATCGTTCGGGTGAAATCAAGAAGCTAATCCGGGAGATTGACAAGGTTCAGAAGGTTCTTGAACTGAATATAAACGATAGGGTGGCTAGTAGAGAATTGAGGGGCATTCTGGAGCATCAGAAGGGCCTACTTAATCATTACGTACTGGATAGTCTTTACCAACCCGACGGGCACATCACCTGGTTTTTCAACGGTGATGTAGACACGCGCTTCCAAGGTCGCCGAGGATTTAATCGGTGCTTATCGGATATAGCAGCTACTGTGTATCCGGACACTCCGCGTTACCTAAGTGAACTGGTCAATAGGACTAAGCTATCCACTCCGATTCTCACAGCGCGCAAAAGCTTTATTCGGGCTCTATACGATAACTGGCAGGAGCATGACCTTCTCTTCCCAGCGACCAACTACCCGCCTGAGAAGACGATTTACCTCTCGTTGTTGAAGGCAACAGAGATGCACCAAATTGTAAATGGCGAGTACACTCTCACCCCCCCTGCCAATGCCTCTTTTGCACGGTTGTGGGATGAATGCGAAGTTTTCCTGCAGCAGTCTCAGGAAGGTAAGCTACCGATCTCTGATCTGATGCAAATTCTCTTGAGCAAACCGTTCAAGCTCAAGCAGGGTTTTGTTGATTTTTGGGTACCGGTTTTCTTGTTTATCAAGCGTCACGATTTTGCGCTGTATGGTGAGCAAGGCAGGTACATACCCGAGTTGAATGCTTCTGTAGTCGACTTGTTTACCAAAAGCCCTAGCCAGTATTATGTGAAGGCTTTTGCTTTGGTTCGGGAGAAGCTGGCACTGTTCAATGACTATCGGGAATTACTGCAACTTGGGCCAGCTGACCGCACCTCCAACAGTGCATTCATAGAATCGATTAAGCCTTTCTTGACGTTCTATAAGAAGCTACCAGCTTACACACGCAACACGCAAAAATTGTCGCCGGAGGCGAAACGCTTGCGCGAAGCTATTTCTAAGTCAAAAGACCCAGAAGCCGCTTTCTTCGAGACGTTCCCTAGTGCACTCCGCTTCCACGTCCCTGAGTTGCAGCAGGATGCTGCTCTTAGAGAACGATACATCCGTACACTGCAGAGCACTATTGAGCAGCTACGGAATGCTTACTCGTCCCTTTTGCAACGATTAGAGACTTTCATTGCGCACAATGTGGCGGGCACTGCTCCAGAGTTCGAACTGTACCAGCGTGCCATGCGCGAGCGTTTCCAGCGCCTTGCTCCTTACCAGTTGAGTGAAGAACAGAAGTCATTTCAGGATCGGCTCATGTCGAAACTGGATGATCGGGAAGCCTGGTTGAACTCGATTGCGAATAGCCTACTCGGTAAGAGCCTGCAAAACTTTGAAGACAAGGATGAGTTGGTGTTTCAACATCATTTCCAAAAGCATGTAGCAGAGCTCGACAACCTGAGCGAGCTTTCAAGTATGGTGATTGATGCCGACAAGGAAGAAGTGTTTCGTTTGGGAATTTCCACCTTCGGCGATAAGGAACAGGCCCGTATCATCCGCCGCCCCAAGCAGCTTAGTGTGAAGGACGCCGAATTGGAAGCAGATATTCGTAAGTTGCTAGGCGACGACAAACAGCGTAGCCTGATTGTTTTAGCTAGGCTACTAAAGGAGCAATTAGAAAATGGAGAATAAGCCTCTGCGGCATGTGCTAGGTATTTCGGGAGGCAAAGACAGTGCTGCCCTGGCTATCTATCTCAAGAAGACGCACCCCGAATTAGATATAGAATACTACTTCTGCGACACGGGCAAGGAGCTGGACGAGACGTACAATCTCATCAGCAAGCTGGAGAACTATCTAGGGAAGAAAATCACCCATGTAAACGCGATAACAGATAGCCCAGAAGATTCCTTTGACCACTTCGTTCAGGCATATGGTGGCTATTTGCCGTCTTCTAGTGCCCGCTGGTGCACTAAGAAGTTGAAGCTAGAACCCTTTGAGGCATTTATCGGCGATGATCCTGTAGTGTCCTACGTGGGCATCCGAGGCGATGAAGACCGGGAAGGCTATATCTCGCATAAACCTAACGTACAATCCGTCTTTCCTTTTCGCAGGAACATATGGAGCGAAGATGTGGTGCAAAAAGTATTGAATGCTTCCGCTCTGCCACGCTTGATAAAGGCTTATGAAGGATTGGTCCAGACTGATAAGCACGCCCGTTTACTTCAGTTGGCACAAACGCCTATTTCCCGAAGTTTCCCTCAGACTCAGAAGCTGAATGCCTTACTAGATGCCGACACGGTGCTATTCAACAAGGCTGTTTTTACAATGCTACGGGATACCACGTATCCTTTGGCACTAGCGGAAGACTTCGCACTTCTAAATAATGACGAGGTGCTAGTACGCGACGATATTTTTCGCATTCTGCGCGAGAGCGGTGTAGGTGTGCCAGCGTATTATGAGAAAATAGTATTTGAAGTAGATGGCGAACAAGGCGAGTATGCCCGTAGCCGCTCCGGATGCTACTTTTGCTTCTTTCAGCAGAAAATAGAGTGGGTTTGGTTATACGAACAACATAACGAGCTCTTCTTGAAGGCGATGGACTATGAGCGGGACGGCTATACGTGGATGGAAGAATCTCTCTCAGACCTTATTAAGCCAGACAGAGTCCGCCAGATTAAGCTTGACGCACTCGCCAAGCAGAAAAACAAGAAAACACCTGAAAGCATCTATCTCCTTGACATCCTTGATGATGAAGAGGAAGTAGGGTGTGCATCATGTTTTATATAAATCAAAATCACAACAATGAAAATTGAAGTTGAAGAGTGGTCAATCAATGACCTTCTATCTAAGAAATCTGATATTAACGATCAACCTAAATATCAACGAGGTCAAGTTTGGCCGCCATTTAAAAAACAATTATTGATAGATTCTATATTGAGAGGAGTAGACCTGCCTAAACTTTACTTGAGAGTGAATGAAGTAGGTCCCTTTAAATATGAAGTTGCAGATGGGCAGCAACGCCTTGATGCAATGCACCTATTCAAAAGCAATAAATTCCCTTTATCCGGTAGAGAAGAAGCAGGCGTTAAACTTTCCAAAATCGAATCAGATGACTTACAAAATCTTGCTTATCAAGACCTAGTATGTAAACACAAAATTTATGCGGACATTTTTGACAACTATAAAGTTACGGTTGCTCTGATTCACGGAGCAACCGAGGCCCAGATTCGGACTCTTTTTGGGAGATTGCAACTTGGCAGCCCTCTTAATCAAGCTGAAAAAAGGAACTCTATTATAAGCAGCATCGGCATACAAATAGATAATTTTGTTTTAAATCATAAATTTTTTGACACATCGAGTATAAACGAGTCTAGATTTACCAGGCAAGATCATCTTGCTCATGCTCTTGCCTTGATTTACTACAGCAACAAGCATGATCTAAAAGCAAATATTATACTTGAGTTATATAATGCCGGCAAGCACACTTTCCCTGATCATTATATTAAAGACACAAACACTGTCTTAAAATGGATGAAAAGGATTAATGATAATAGTACGAAAAAGTTAAAGAACAAGTGGGCTTTCACTGATATGTTCTGGTTTCTATATCAGAATCTGAGAAATAAGCAGCTGAAAGATATTGATGAAGTTGGTTTAGGGCTTGCCTATTCAAAATTTGAGAAAGACCGTCTCCTCAATCACTCAAACCCGAAGGCACTCCTGAGAACAAGCCCTGTTTCTGCATACAATCAGAGGATGTATGATTATGTAACAGCTTTCAAGACTGAGGGTGCTCGATCAGGCAATCTTAATACAAGAAACGCTGCTTTTCAGGCTGAGTTCAAATCGCACCTCATTTTCTAAGCATGAGTTTCATCATTCCAGACGACCTAGTTGAGCTTTTTGATAGAAGAGCTTGCGGGCTGTATGTCGGAGCAGGGTTGTCACAAGCAGCGGGTTTTCCGAGCTGGGGGCAACTTCTTCAACTCTTAGTTGAAGAAGTTGGTAAGCGCCCTTATAATGTTCAAAGCAAGATAGAAGATTACAAAAAATTATTAAACGACCCTAATCAATACTTACTTGTTGCTGAGGACATAAAGGCTCAATTAGGTGATAGGTTTTCTAAGTTCATGTCTGACACCTTCTCAGATCAAACTAAAAAGCCTACCGAAACATTAAAAAACTTCATGAAGCTTCCGTTGAAGTTTGTAATAACTACAAACTATGACATGCTGATAGAACAAGCTTATAACAAAGTACACGATGCAATTCCAGCAACATTGACTTACGATCTAAGTAAGGACATTGCGCATAATTTGTGGGAAGACAAATTTTTTGTACTAAAAGCTCATGGAGACGTTCAGTACAATAGCGGAAGGCTAATAATCTCAGAAAGAGACTATAGAGATATTCTATTCAGGCAACCTGGATACCAAAGTGCTCTACATGCTATGTTCTCTTCTAAATCGGTTTTATTTGTTGGGACTTCATTTACAGACCCAGATCTAATCCTATTACTGAGATATTTGCATTCATCCTTTCATGGAGGAGGACCAACCCATTATATTTTACTTGCAGAAGACTCTGTATTAGACACACAGTCTGAAAGATACATGCATGACTTTAATCTTCATACTATAAAATATGACAAAAAAGACGGGCATAAAGAAATAAATGAATTTGCCATTGAACTCTTAAGCAAGATCAAAGAATCAAATTAATCATTCAGCCCTTGCATCATTTCTTCCATTCCTCCGAAATTCAGAATAAAATCTGAGTAAAAATTTTCAAATAAGTCCTTAATATAATCACCTATATCTACTGTGTCCTGGGCACCAGCTTTCATCTGGGAGATTTGATATTTGCGGTTTTTGGTAATACTGTATAGAAAGAGAGTATGTAAGTACACTGCAGTCCAGTATTTTCTATTAGTTACTTCTATCATATCTTGGCTAGGATTACGGTATTTCGAGCGGAAATTCTTCAGCACTTCGCTATCCATATTGATGAATATCTTTTCGAGGCTCTCACCATTAGCTAAAGGGTGCATTACAGTCTTATAATCGACAGTTACTCCTAGCTCGTCCAAAGCGTCCCAGGTTACTGCATTCTCTTTTGGCTCTTTATACATGAAGACTGGCTCAGGAAGGCCCTGTAATGGTTGCTCTTGCTCTTCCTTAGGTGTACTCTGAGGAGGAGCTTCCTTCTCGCTAATCTTCACCCAGAAGATTTCTTCTAAGTCACCTCCTGGGGCAGACAAGGACACTCTCACTTGCACTGCGTCGCCTACCTGCACTTCTTTCTGTGGGTTCATTGCGACCCGAATAGAGCCTTCCTGCGGGCTGCTCATACTTACGTTGAGCACTTCCTCAATGCGTGATGGTAGTCCAGCTTTGGTACCACCCTTATTACCAGGAGCACGTTTCACATCCAGCAAAGCTATCTTCAGCTCCCCTGGCTCTTCAGCGCGACTTAGGTATTGATCTTCGACGTCAGTATTAAAGCGGATAGTCTTTTCCCCTCCTAGCGGAATTTGCGCAATGGGCTTCTCACCATCGTTTCTCCCCTTTACATTCAAAAACGAAGGGAAACGCTTTGGCTTGAACGGCTCTTTCTCCTGCTTAGTAGGGGCTTTGCGCTCCGGCTTATCTTCTTTCTTAGGTTGCTCCTTCTTCTCGTCCAGCTTAAATGTGCTCCCCAATAGTTTCAGCAACTCTGGATTCAAATTAATATTCTTAGTAACGTTTTTGAGGAGTTCCTTCGAGTCGCCCCCATCGACGGAAATAGAATCTTTGCGCTTCTTTTCCACCTCAGCTAGACGGCCGCTGCTACGTCCTAGCTGGGTTGCTAGAAACTTGCGGAGCTCCCGCGTCTCCTCGCCTTCCTTGAGCCGGTCACGAGAGGCCATAAACAGCTCCGAACGGAAGCCGTAGTCCATATCCGTGCAGTCTACATGAATGAGCAAATGGTTCTTCAGCAGATTGAGCTTCAGTGATTGCGTAATGAATGATGAACTATAAGAGCCGTGCACTTGCCCATTCATAGCGAACAGCACGGCCATGTTGTTCTTAAAGAACTCGTCTTGAATCGTTTTGGTCGTCTCTTTCGCACTCTTCCCCTCAACCTTGGTTCTAAAAACGTAGCATGTAACCCGCATAGAGCCGAACAGGTCATTCTTGAAATCCTCGACGAAGGTGCTTTCGACGTACTTATTATCTTCTTGGTCAGATTCGAGCCGGCGTTTCAGACCGTAGATAGCTCGTTCTAGGCCTCGGTCATTAGGATACCGTTCTTTGGTATCAACCGTTAGGAATGGCAAAGCAGGATCAAATAAAAACTCATTCAGGCTACGGCCTAGCTCCCGGGAAATAACGGAGCGTGAGCCTTCAGGCAGCTTATAAGAATAGAGCTTAATAACAGTACCCGTTTTAAACTTGCGGTTGTGCAAGCCGAGGTCTAACTCAGTAATGTCGAAGGATGGTATTACCCCATCAACTGTCAGAAACTCATACCAGGTGTTTTTCTTGGATTGTTCCTCCTGTTTCAGCAGCTGATGTTTGCGAATGATGGTAAAGCCAAATTTCCCTTTGCCGTCATAACGTTTGGACGCGACGAGCTGATAACCACGCTTGCCGCAGAATACAATGGCTCCACTACCACCCATATTATATTTGCCCTGCACGAAGTGGATTTCGTTCTTATTTCCCCGCAGCAGGGACAAGAAAGTATTTTCGAACTTATCTGGATTTTGCCCTTCCCCATCATCGTACATGGTCAGGGTTGGCTGCTTGAGCTTGCCAGAAGCTACAATCTGAATATTCTCAGCCTGAGCCCTACGAAACGAAGGCAAGTCCCACTTAGTGGCCTCTACGCCATAGAAGCTCTTCACAGCCTCGTGCATCGTTTTCGGTGCCCCAGCTGACTTCGGGTCAACCCCAGCCTCATAACACTTCCGCATGAGGGTGGCGTCAATAGAGTTAGTCAGCTTCTCAACTAAAGCTGCGATAGGAGATGCCTGCTGGTTTTCTATAACTCCATAAAGGTTTTCGCTTCCACCAAGTGGCTTCCAATTCTTCTGCGCAAAGACAACAGGATCTTTACCTATTAGATCATCAATTTCCTCTTCAGTTGCACACTTATACAGTTTGCGGAATAGAACTTCCACATCAGTTGAAACAGTAGAAAACAAATCCATTCTTGAAATTGGTGCAATAAAGAGTGGGTAGTTAAGCAGTCATATTCGAGGTTATCACTTAGAATATTCACATACTATACTATTAGGTAACAAGATACTAAAACGCTGTGATTGTTATCATAGCATTTCTCAGGACGTATCTTCTTCAACTGTTACTTCTTATAAATCAGAACTCTAACCCACCAGAGTTATTAGCACAGGCCAAATCACTCAAGCTACTGTTATACAAAACTTTAGCATTTCAAAGCCAACAGGAATGTGCTTTTTGTTGTCAACATAAACTGGCAAAGACAACTTGAGGGCATCTCATACAACAAATGGGGAATCTTAGTAAGATTCCCCGTAGAAGAGTACCCCTGATTTTCTTTGGCTTATCCTTGGGCTAGCGAAGCAGACCTTTAGTTTTCTGCTTGATAGCGACTCGGCTAGAATATGGGGTACCCGGTTGCAGAAAGCGTTTCCATTTTGATTGCATGTCCCCGCCCTTTCTACAGCTGTTACATTAGCCTACGCTCTTCACACTTATTCCCTCACTGTGAAGATGCTGTTAGCAATTATTTCTGCTGAGAGCAGCCTTGGACACTAGCCTGGTATTGTCTTATTTGTTAGCTCAGGGTGTGCTTATACTTCGGACTCAATCACGTCGGGAAAATCCATCAGTTCTCGTAGAGACACTCTGAGTACCCTGGCCACAGATACAAGCACATCCAGAGTCACGGAGAACTTTGCCTGCTCGATCCGTTGAATAGTTGCCTTTGCTACGTCGGCATGGTCTGCTAGTTCCTGCTGGCTGAATCCTCTGGCTTCACGGAGCTTCCTTATGTGGGTACCAAAAGCCTGTAGTACTGCCGCGTTTTTCACGGCAGCAAGCTCCAACTCAACCGAAAAAGCCCTGGCCTCACATATGCAACCAATTCAGGCCTAAGCTTTATCTTTGCGGTGCATATCGACAAACTTCACTGTCTATTGTGCTCCCATAGCCATGCCTCACCCCCCTGTCGACCTAGCTCCTGATTTGCAGCTGCATATACTCTGGTCAAACCGCGTCTTGCGTCCAATACAGAGACGTTCAAATGCAAGTTTCTCGCTCGACTTTTTAGAGGAAGAGTTTACACCCCCTCAAATAGAAGAGGCTGAGCCCGAACGTCCCGAAGTTCTTGAGGCGTATAGAATGTTAGAACAAGCTCATGAAGCGGTAGCAACGCTATTCGTGAAGCTGTTTCGTTACAACCAATCCCTGCCAGGTTTAGGGGAAGAAGTCTGTGTGAACCGCATGACATTCCGCGTCGATAATCGCTCTTTCTTTCTGCCCTCAGAAGGGCCTCAGATACCAATGATTTGCTACGAACTGGGCTGTGATGACTATGCGGGCTGGGCAGAGGATGAGGATAACATCGAGTAGCGGCTCTTACATACTTCTATGTTGCCCTTGATCGGAGATCAGCACCTGTACGTTGGCCCAACACCTGCTCTCGTAATTGAGGCAGTGTGGGATAGTCAGGTATTACGTTTTATTTACCAATGGTCTACTGCACCTGATGCCAGTCCTGAGATTGACAGACATCAGCAGGCCGAACGTATCTACCAAGATTTGAGCCGCAGCCGCCAGGAAGCAGAAGTGCTCCTAAAAGGGCTTTATCGTGCTACTGGACAATGGCTCACTGTTGGTGACGGGCTTTCATTACAGGACTCCACGATGCGGCCACGAGTAGTTTATAGGGATTTTTTTGCCAAGTCTCAGCAGCCGCAAGCATTTGGCCTACTCTACCATCTGACTTGCGACTGCGAAACCCTTCTTAACACTTATACCAAGGCGGCCCTGTAGCAGCATTTTTATTGCTCAACTAGCTGCTACTTCCTCTAAAGGGCCTTAACAGTCCCAGCTTGGTGGATAGCCTGGCCATCGAGACAGTAAAACATCCGCTAGGTCAATGCCGGCCGCCTTCTGCTCGGCTGTGGCTCTTCTCTCTAGTAAGGAAGACACCTCAATCTGAAAGCCTGAATATCTAAGTAATTCAGCCTGCCTAAGCCATTTTGAGTAGGCTGTACCGTTGCTGGAGGCGTCAGGGTACAGTACTATACGTCGACTCTTCAGCGGACGTAGTCGCTCGGCGTTCAAGTAGGTAAGCGAACCGACGGCTACCCACGAGAGGGACGGCATATATGCTGTACACAGAATGGCTGTTTTAGGCGCCTCTACGATAGCAACTGCGCGGCCAGGTGAATCACCGAGTACTTGGGGCAGACCGTATAGGCTAGGGGATTTTTTTACCTCATTGGCTGGATCGAGATAGTCTACAAGCCATGAGGGATACAATTTACCATGCTTTCTACACGCTTTAGCGTAGGCCGCATGCACCCAAGTTGTACAACGTCGGAGGCTGCCGTCTGCACAAACTGCCTTTGCGGTATGCCCTTTTTCGTCGAATAACACTACTTGCCCACCCCGCACTAAACCTTCTACATCGCGCTGCCAGAAGATAGTCGCGCCGGGCCAGTGCCTCGACGTTCCAATCTCAAACCGTTGAAGTAAAGAATCTGCTTCTCCACAACCGAAATGGCGCTGTAGCAGCAGAGCGAAATTATTTTTATCATACTGCCCCAAAGTCTGCTCCATTACCTCGACAGGAATTGAACAAATGGTTTTGGTTGGATATGATAACGGCATTTTAGGGCAGTTTCTGATTGCTTGAGCTTGAATATGATGATGCTCAAGAATATCGCCCCTAGCTCCTCTTTCCCCTTTTTGATAGGGGCTTAATGAGTAACCGCAGCTATCAGCCCTATTACAAATGCCGTAAGAGTCAGGTAGGTAGTTGCCCGTTTGGGTGTCAACCCACCTACTGAACTCACGGGGCCTACCACAGCTAGGGCAGGTAAAACGGGACTTGGAGCCGCTATACGGCTCAAGCCGATAGCGAAGAGTTGTGAGTGACATCGGGTGTATTTTGAGTTTATAAGAAATTTGCTCGCAGGTCAAGCAGCCACGAGAAAACACGAAGAGTGGCTAGAGATATTCCAATGTGCTGTTCCATTGTTTCGCGTTCCATTTATGGAACGGCACATCTTTGGAACACTACTCTTTGACCCACCGTTGGCAGGTTGACAGAGGTTTTCCTGACCGTTTTACAATCTCGCGCAGGGACATTCCTTCCTCACGAAGCTTCCATACTAGGGCTTTATCTTCTGCCTTTGCAGCAAAGTCATTACTTCGGGGTACGCTTGACACTACTGGCATCGAGTCAAGCAAATACAACGCATGGGCGCGCAACGTGCTCATGATGTGAAGCGCCGTTCTGACATCTTCTGGGTCCGCAACTACCTCCCCACCTGGCTCGAGACCATGCTCAAAACAGCGCAGCATAGTCAAAACTCCGGCGATACGGAAGGCAATCAATCCAAGCCGGACTGCTGTGCTTTCTCCTCCCTTAGTACTGGCCTGCTCTTCCGCCTCTGCTAAACCTGCTGCGCATGCCTCATTGAGTGCAGCCCATGATTCGGGTAGAAGGGTAATGTCTACTTGTTTTTCATCACTTACCTCAAGCATCTTGGTGACTTCGGCTGCCAAGCTTGCAAAGTATCCGTCCAACGAGATTCCTCCGCCTGGGCTCACGTCTAGCCAAACGCGAGGAGCCTTGTATGTATAAAACATAAAGCGGCTAAACAGACCGTTTTCAGCAGTAGAAATGAGGCGTTTCAACTGAGCAGGGGTACCGGTGAGAGCGACAGACACGGCAGGCGCTTTAATTTCTAGGTACTCGTCGTCCTTGATTCGGGTCTTACTGATTGTCTCGTGACCGAAAGCTTTGCATAAGTCAGCGGCAAAGCCACCAAACTCTTTGCCCATAGCCCCGCTTAATGTGTCAGCCTCAGTCTCACATATAATGCCGCGCCCACCATTATTCTCCAAGGCTTTGAGCAGCGCAGCGGCACTAGTGTCGCCAGGCACGAACAACATCTTGAAAGGAGGTTTGACAGGGAGAGAAGCAGAACTGACTGACTTGCCCTTTTTCGCAACCTCGTGAGCAGCTAGGGCTTCCAGATAATCCGCTCGTTGGGCCTTACTCTGCTCTAGTATGCGTTCATGCCAAGGCAAAGCCAACTTCTTAGCCCATTCTAAAGTACCCTTTCCACTGGCTGCTGGCGCAAGAATAAAGGAGTAAAGGTTGAGACCGTAGCTTTTGCGGGAGTATGTGCCTCTAGCACCAGGAAAGCACCCAGAAAGTACCGCTAGCGACGAGAGGAGCATTACGGCCCGCTCGTGCTCGGTTTCAAAGGGTTCTATACAGCGCCTCAGAAAATCTGGAAGTGCCTCGTATACGCTAGGCAGAATGTGGGCAGGCATTGGAGCTTCCTCCAACTGCTCAGCTGCGGCTTCCTGACTATACCGTAGGGCATCTTCTAATAAATCAGCACGGGTTAGTGGGCTAACAGGGAGAACAGCTGTTTCGCTGTCCTCACCTTGGTTAGCTATTATGCGCGCACTGATTGTGTTGGTTGTGCTTTGTGGCTCAACCATTACCTTTTTAATAAGACCTGCAGGGCCTGGCAATGACAATGGCTTCTATCTCGCTTCGAGAGAAGAAAGTGTTCTGCCCAACTTTCCAGCGATGAAGCCAGCCCATGTTAGCAAGGCAATGTACGGTACGAACACTAACCATGAGCCATCTAGCAGTATCTTCTATACTGAGTGTCTTGCCCAAGCCTGGAGCATGCTTTCGCTCCTCTTCAGCTTGAACCAGCAAACTCAGTATTGCTCGCCGCTGTATATCACGGCGTTGATCCTCCCGCACAAATTCGACTACAAAGTCATGTATTCCGTCGTCTGCCTTTTGGGCTACGAAATCACGTAACGCGCGCTGATCTGTCTTTGAGGAGTGAAAAAGGCTGCTGTATCGCTGAAAAGGCTTTTTGATTCCTTTTGCGAGAGCAGCTGTTAGAGATTGGGGCACACTTAAAAGCTGCGCCAATGCTCTGGTTCGAGGGTTATACGCCTCATTCATTGTTTTTAAAGGCTGGCTTGGTACCGACGACGTGCGTTTTTCCGTGTACCATCCGGGCGAGTTTGTCTCTTCAGGGCCGAGAGCAACTCTACCTTGTAGAAATAGGTGGTTCGGCTGCCGTTCAGCTTATGACGATCTATTAAGCCTTTACTGGCCCAATTATGAATCGTTTGGCCGCTCATCTTCAAAAGAAGTGCCGCACCTCTTACTGTTAGAAGCTCATCAGTCTGCCCGATGTATTGAGCCTCGGTTTTTAGCGCCTGCTGGCGCTCGAGTTCGTCCCTAATGATAGAGCTAATCGTGTCAGAAAAGCTCTTGACGAAATCCAATGGTGCACTGGCCTGGCCACTCGTGGCGGCAAATGCACCGGTTCCTTGTAGCGGATTCGCTACGCTGGTTGCGGTAATCATTGACTATCCCGAACTCTGGGTAAGAATACTCATTGTTCGTGGGACAAAGCTGCTAACACAGATTTCGATCTCCAAAAAAATCTTTTTCAAAAACCTTTCTATACTTTTGCAAATACCTGATAATCAAGAATAATTTTTTTAACAATCATTTCCACATAACTGAAAATGCTGCGATTTGGCGATCCTCGGTTACTTGAATGTATCGGTTGAATGCTTTGAATTGCTTGTGTCCTGTGACCTTCATAATTACGTCCCAGGGCAGTCCTTGCTCGAGGGCAAGAGTAACAAAAGTTCTACGGCCACAGTGTGAGCTTATAAGCTCATGCAAAGGCTTTATTTCTTCACTCCGTTTTCCAGCCCGATAGATAACCTGTTCTACTTGGCGGTTGAGTCCTGCCTTAAGTGCCAGATCCTTGATAAAAGCGTTGAGCTTCTGGTTGGTGATGCAGTGCACCTTTCCCGCCCAAAGATTATCAAGAATGACACGGGCTTTGGGATTAATCGGAATGATGAGTCTGTCTCGCGTTTTCTTGGTAGTGAGACGCAACCGGTCTTTGTGGTCGTGTTCTGGCTTGAGGGCTTCAACATCGGAGAAACGCAGACCGGTATAGCAACTCAATAGGAAGAGTGCCCGCGCATTATTCAGATAATGTCCCATCGGCAGTTCCAAATCTTCTAGCTGCTTCAGCTCTCCCTGCATAAGAGCAATTACCTCGGGCTCATGATTACTCCACTTCCATGTCTTGTATCCCTTGTCCACTGGCCTGCCTAGGTCAGTAGCATAAGTAAGAAACTGCTTGAGCAATGCTAGTTGCTTCTTGATACTACTGTCCCGTAGCCCTGCGATTTCAACCAAATACACCGTAAAAGCATCATAAAAACCAGTCGTGAACTGGTTATACTGCAAGTCAAGGCCCTTTTTTACGAATCCACTAATCTGGCAGAAGCGTGTTAAATGACTGAGCGTAGTGCGAAGCGACTTTACTGTTGCAGCTTCCTTTGTCAGACCGTGACGCTCTATGAAGGCCGCGAAGTCTGACAAAGGAATATTACTAACTATGGCCACCTCCTCCTTAGGCTCTATAGCATCCCGATAGTCTTGGGCTGTTGGCACGATGCCTTTCGCCAGGCCGTCCTTGTAGAGCTTCTCTACCATTTCTTGCATACGGTCAAGCGCGAGATTAAGACTCTTGTTGCCGGTGTACCCCCGCACTTTAAACCTTTGCTCCCCTCCCTCCCACTCCCGTGGATCTGCTTTGACGTCAGTATATACCTTGATCTGCTTGCCGTGTGCGTAAATCGACATATACACAACAGTAGGCTCTTCGCTCTTCGGACGTTTTAGGTGAAATGATACCGTTGCCATGTTCTTGAGGTTTTATGCCGCAAGATAATAATGGGGTATGTAATGGGGCATGAGAACTTTATCAAAGGTTATTCACATTAGTTTTCGAAAAGGATAAAAGTCGCTCAAAAGCTCATTTAACGGGTTTTTATAGGCTATAATTGATAATGCTTGATAACAGGTTCGATTCCAATCATTACCACAAAAACCCTCTCTGTAAATTACAGAGAGGGTTTTTTGTTTTAGCCCGGCCCGTTTTGCTTGTCGACTGTCGGGATGGCTGACGATGGACACTCATTACTGTTATAGAAAATCGGCCTTGTCGTTTTGGAAAAATGCCCGCTGTTCCGGTTCGCCGGAGCAACGGGCATTTTTATTAAATAGTTATTTATCAACTAGTTAATCGGAGTTTCTGAAAATTCTTCCAGAAGCGGCACCGGTATTGGCATTGGGTCGGGGTCACCAAACGCCAACGCTACGCCGATGCCTATTTTCGACAACCTCGCCAAAGCGGCCAAAGACTTCTTCGTGGAGGAAGACGAAAGCCAGCCGGCCGCAGCTCCCGCCGCCCGGCCCCTGCCCGGCCCGGCCGCCCCGCCGGCCACCGGCCCCAACCCGGCCGCTTACCACGCCCCCGCGCCGGTCGTGAGCCAGCCCGAGCAGCGCCACCTCGACCATATCAGCGGTCTGCTGGCCGGCGACGGGAAGGACTTTGTGGCATTCGTGAAGATGGTCAAGAGTATGGCGGCCAGCGGGCTGAGCGGGCCGGTGCTGTACCGCACGGCCTTCAACGCCTTCAGCGCCATGACGGGGCTGGACCTGCCCACGCTGCTAGCCTCGGCCGAGCAGTTTGAAACCCGGCTGACGGCTGACCGCAACAAGGTGCTGGAGCGCCACCAGGAGAAGCTGGGCGAAATCCGGATTCCGAACGCGCCGCCGGGGCCCATCGTGCAGCTGCTCAGCCAGGAACAACAGCTTCAAAAAGACCTGGCCGAGCTGAGCCGACAGCTGGAAGACAAGCGCCAATTGCTGCTCACGGCCCAGCAGCAGCTCCAGCAGGAGCGTCAGAAGGCCCAGACTGCCCTGGCTTCCTACGAGCTGGCCAGCGCCACCGCCACTGCCGACCTGCACGCGCACCGGCAGGCCGCCCAATCCTTCCTCACCTCTTCCACTCCAACCGCCTAACGCTATGAACACACTGCTTTCATCGGATCAAAACGACGCGCTGCCCAAGTGGCAGCAGCCGGAAAAGGTAGCCGGCTGGGTTTTTCTGGCCGGAGCGGCCGGGGCCGCGGTGTACTTCTGGGGCCGCATCGTGCCCTACCTCGTGGATATCGTGTTCGACACGGTGAAGCTGGGCATCGGCCTGGGCGTGCTGTTTGCGCTGTTTCTGCTGGTGACCAACAAGCGGATTCAGACGGGGCTGTGGTACGCCGGGCAGCGGATTCTGCGCACGGCCGCCGGCATCTTCGTCAACACCGACCCCATCGGCATTATGGAGGACTACATCAAAAACACCGAGCAGGAAGCCCGCAAGATGGACGCGGAAGTCGGCCACATCGAGGGAGCCCACGAGCTGGTGAAGAAAAAGATGGCCGCCAACGCCGACCAGATGAAGGAGTACCTGGCTCTGGCCGACGCCGCCACCCGCCAGGGCGAAAAGGACATGGCCGAAAGCTACGCCAGCCGCGCCGCCCAGCTCCAGGACTACAACCAGCGCCTGACGCCCATGGCCACCACCACGGCCAACGTGACGGTGGTGATGCGCCAGATTCTGAAGGCGGCCCTGCGGCAGATTGACGGCAGCAAGTTCAAGGTGAATCTGCTCAAGGACGAGTACCAGCTGGTGAAGCGCACCAGCTCCGGCATGCGGGCCGCCATGAACATCCTGCGCGGCGACCCCGACAAGAAATACTTCTTCGACCTGGCCACCGACCGCGTGGCCCAGGACATGGCCCAGCAGCTCGGCCAGATCAAGCAGGCCATGCGCTACAGCCAGGAGTTCGTGAAGGAAATGGACATCCAGAACGGGGTGATGAGCGAGAAGGGCCAGCGCCTGCTGGAGAAATACCAAAAGGGCGAGTTCAACGCCGTGCTCAACGAAAAGCCCGCCGCCCCCCAGAGCCTCGGCGCCACCCGCCAGGCCTCCAACGACGCTTATTCCTCTTTGCTGGACTGATCTGGCCCCTGCCCTGGCGCGGGGCTCTGCCCCGTGCCAGGGCAGCTTTCCCTTCCTCATCATCTTCAAAAATCAACGCATTAAGACCATGACTACGCGCGGTAAAATCGTCATCGGGGCCCTCATCGTGGCGCTCCTGTACTTCGGCATCAACAAGCTGGTTTCCAGCGGGGCCGTGTTTAAAAAGGCCGACACGCAGTCGGTGCTGCTGAACTCCATCGAGCTGCCCGCGGTGGCGGCCGGCTCGCGCACCAACGTGGTGGTGCCGCTGGCTCCGCTGCCGGACGCGGCCCCCGCCGGCAAGGGCACGCCGGTAACCTGGGAGGTGATGGCCTGGAACTCGCAGATGGCCGGGATGCTGGCCAATGGCGGCCCCCGCACTACCGCCGGCTCCAGCATGGCCGCCAACGGAATCGACATGCAGATCGTGCGCCAGGACGACGTGGCCAAGATGCAGGCCGACCTGGTGAAAAACGCCCTCGACCTGCAATCCAACCCCGAAACCCCGGGCCTCATCGTCAGCATTATGGGCGACGGGCTGCCGGCCTTCTCCGCCGTGCAGGCTCAGCTGGCCAAGGCCGGCACGGGCCTGCAGATCATTCCCTACAGCTGCGGCAAATCGTTCGGGGAGGACAAGCTGATGGGCCCGAAGGAGTGGCTCGACAACCCCAAGCTGGCCCTGGGCAAGACCATTGCCTGCTACCTCCGCGACGGCGACCACAACATTGCCCTGAAGTGGTGCGCCGATAACGGCCTGAAGGTGAACCCCGACGAAACCACCTACGACCCCGAGGCCGTGAACTTCATGGCCGCCTCCGACTTTCTGGTGGCCGCTGAGAAGTACATCATCGGCAAGCCCGAGTCGCGCACCAAGATTGTGAAGGGCAAGAACACCGGGGTGCAGGTGGAGGTGGTAGCCGACGGCGTGGCCACTTGGACGCCCGGCGACGTGAACATTGCCAAGCAGAAAGGCGGCCTGGTGAACATCGTCTCGACCAAAGACTACAGCAACCAGATGCCCAACATCATGGTGACCACCAAGCGCTGGTACGACGCCCACCCCACCGAGGTGCAGGGCCTCATGACGGCCCTGGCCGTGGCCGGCGACCAGGTGAAAAGCCACCCCGAAGCCCTGGCCCACGCCGCCGACATCTCCGCCGCCGTGTACGGCGACCAGGACAAGCCCGGCGCGTACTGGCTGAAATACTACAAGGGCGTGAGCGAGGCCGACCGCAACGGCGAGGTGGTGGAGCTGGGCGGCAGCAAGGCCTTCAACTTCAGTGACAACCTGACCCTGTTCGGGCTGGACAACGGCGGCACCAACATCTACGCCGCCGTGTACAAGACCTTCGGCGACGTGCAGAGCCGGCTCTACCCCAAGGAGCTGCCCACCTACGTGCCCCTGGATCAGATGCTGGACCTGACCCTGCTGAAGAAGCTGCAGAGCCAGTACAAGGGCAAAACCATTGCCCCGGCTGAGCAGCCGCAGTTCGCGGCCGACGACGAAATCCGCCGCAGCGTGAGCCAGCGGGCCTGGAACATCGAGTTCAACACCGGCCAGAGCAGCTTCACCCCCACCGCCGAGCGGGAATTGCAGCAGCTTTTCGACGACCTGGTGGTGGCCGGCCGCCTGAAAGTAGCCGTGCACGGCCACACCGACAACGCCGGCGACCCGCAGCGCAACCAGCAGCTTTCGGAAGACCGCGCCCTGGCCGTGCAGCACTGGCTGGAGGCCAAGAGTGCCAGCGCCTTCCCCGCCGGCCGCGTGCAGGTGTATGCCCACGGCGCCACCGCCCCGGTAGCCAGCAATGCCACTGCCGAAGGCAAAGCCAAGAACCGCCGCGTGGAAGTGGTACTGGGCAATTAATCTCCTGTCATTGCGAGCGAAGCGAAGCAATCCGTCCCGGACAATGAGCTAAGCCTTGATTATACAAAAAGCCCTACTACCGCCCCAATAAGAGGCTTTCTATTGAAACAAAGCTTTCCACAATTCAGAGGACGGATTGCTTCGTCGTTCTTCCTCGCAATGACAAGCGACACCCCCATGAAAACTCTCTTCACCCCCAACGCCCAGCCGCCCCGCGCCACCTTCCTCGTGATGGTGGCCGGCCAAGCCCTCGTGCTGTTGCTGCTGTGGCTGTTCTACCCGCTCCGATTGTTTCCGTCCCTGGGCGAAGTTTTCCGCGCCCTCGGCGACTTAATCACGACCCAGGGGCTGATTCAGGAATTGTGGGCCAGCATGACCACGGCGCTGCAGGCCCTGGGCGTGGCCACGGTGCTGGCCCTGCTGATTTCCTACCTCACGGCCCTGCCCTTCTTCCGGCCCATTGCCTACGCGGCCTCCAAGATGCGCTACCTCACCCTCACCGGCCTCACCTTCTTTATGGCCCTTCTGCTCAGCTCGGGCCACCAGGTGAAGCTCTCGGTGCTCATCTTCGGGGCCACGGTGTACCTGATTACGGGCATGACCAGCGTGATTCTGACCACCACCCAGGAGGAAATGGACCACGCCCGCACCCTGGGCATGAGCGAGTGGCGCAGCTTTCTGGAGGTGGTGGTGCTGGGCAAGCTGGCCGATATGCTGGAAGTAGTCCGCCAGAACTTCGCCATCATCTGGACCATGATAACCCTGGTCGAAACCCTGTACCAGTCGGAAGGCGGCATCGGGCTGTTGCTCTACAAGCAGAACCGCTACCTCCACCTCGACGGCGTGCTGGCCATCCAGCTCGTCATCCTGGCCACCGGCGCCGCTCAGGACTACGCTTTCGGCCTCCTGCGCCGGGTGTTCTTCCCGTATTCGGCGCTGGCGGTGGCGAAGTAGCGCCTCACCCCCCGGCCCCCTCTCCGGGGGAGAGGGGGAGCCAGACGACTTCATTTCCTTCTCTCTTGCACAGAATCCTCTCTCCTTTCTCTCCCACAAAAAAACCGTTCAACGCAACCGCCCACGCTGCCGTGGCTCCCCCTCTCCCCCGGAGAGGGGGCCGGGGGGGTGAGGCACCGCCAGAACGACAACTCACCATCTCACTATCTCACCATCTCCCTCCATGACTCCCTACTCCTACAAAGAGCCCGTCCTGACCCTGGAAGGCGTTTCGATGAGCTATAACGGTGAATTGATCCTGCGCGACATCGAGGCTCAGGTGCTTGATGTGGTGCGGCCGGGCATGAGCCAGGGCCAGGTCGTGGGGTTCTACGGCCGCTCCGGCATCGGCAAGTCGGTGCTGTGCCGCATCATGGCGGGGCTGCTTATGCCCAGCCGGGGCACCGTGCGCGTGGGGGCCGGGCAGCAGGCCGTGGTGCCGGGGGCCGTAGGCTTTGTGCAGCAGCGCTACCCCCTCTTCGACCACCGCACCCTTTTCGACAACCTGCTGGTAGCCGCCCGCCGTAAGCACGCCCCCGACGCCGCCCGCCAACAGGTGGAAACCTACCTGGAACGCTTCTGCCTCACCCCGCACCGTCAGAAATACCCCGCCCACCTCTCCGGCGGCCAGCGCCAGCGCGCCGCCATTGCCCAGCAGCTGCTCTGCTCCGACCACCTCATCCTGCTCGACGAGCCCTTCTCCGGCCTCGACGTGGCCATGATCGACGAGGTGAAGAAGATCATCGTGGAAGTGACGACGATGGACGAGCTGAACACCGTCATCATCGTCTCCCACGACATCGTGACCACCACCGCCCTGGCCGACCGCCTCTGGCTGCTCGGCTACGAGCGGGACGCCGCCGGCCAGCTCCTCCCCGGCGCCACCATCAACAAGGAGCACCAGTACAACCTGGCCGAAATGGGCTTAGCCTGGCACGAGAACGTGGAAGCCGAGCCGGAGTTTGGGCAGTTTGTGGAGCATATTAAAGAGGAGATAAGGAAGAGTTAGGCCGGCACCTCGCGCACTTGCCAATCGGAGGCTAAACGGTCGGCATCGGCCATGTTGTACAGCGAGAAAAGCATTCCCCACTGGTGAAGCTTCGCCGCAAGACGCTGCTGCAAAGTCGTTTTGCCGCCTTTTTTGACGGCGCGGCGCAAGGTAGTTCCAGCTACGGGCGGCTCTACCCAGAATAAGACTACTTCGATTACTGGCTGCTCACTCAAACAAGCCATTGGCCTCAGCAGGTCATCATCCATTTGCTCGCCCAGCCGCTCCGCAATGACTAGGCTTGCCAACGTGCCGGCAACTTTGCTCATCACCGCTTCAAAAAGCAGAGTGCGCCGCTCGCCTTCTGCCCGCGCATCCAGCCGGTCATCCTTCACTTCAACAAATTGCAACCTTTTGGATACCCCCGGCACATTGCAGATGAAATCGACTGCCTGCACATGCTTCACTCCGCCGCCGGTTACTATCCGGCGGTAGAATCCGGCCGGTGCACCAGCAACCAAGTCGGCCAGCGCATCATATTGCGTTACTTGCCAGTCATCAGGAAAATCGAACAGTAGCTTTTTCTCCTTAAAGGTTTGCATGACGCTCCCGGTCTTCCTTGGCAAAAATTTCGTCCAGGTCGTCAGCTTGCTCCAGTTCAACTTCCAGCGCTACTACATCGGGCAGGTATTCAAAATTGTCAGCGGTAAGAACCCGGGTAGCCTCACCCGGGCCGGCATTCAGACCGAAATACTTTATCGGCAGTGGCTTAGCATCCTTCTGGCGGGACAGGATATGAAATTCTTTCAGCAGACTCATGCTGTGTGTAGCCACAATAATCTGGAATCCCTGTCGGGCCATCGAAGCTAGCACCTTTGCCAGTTCCCGCAACAGTAAAGGGTTAAGGTTGGCCTCCGGCTCATCCCAGAAAAGAGTAGTTTTCGGCGTGAGGCTTCCGTTCTCCAACAGCTTTTGAAGTGTGCCAAATTTTCGAAGACCTTCTGCCACCATATTCATCTCTGTTCGCTGCCCGCCTTCGCTTACTAAGTAATACTTGTCCCCTTCTTCCTGTACTTCGCCACCCAATACGGTAGCCAGAGCTGATGCTGTAGTAGAGCCTGAGACGCGAAGAGGTAGAAATCGGAGTTGTTTAAGTAGATGCAGATAATTCTGTTCTACGGGAATTCTGAACTGCTCTGAGGCAGGCAGCATCCAACTTAATGTGAGGACTTCTTTGGCGGGAATGAAAACTGGTGATACTACCTCTACTTGTTTGCTGGTAAGTTCTCTGCCGCCAGTTACCTGTAAGCTGTTAAGACCGGGGTTTACCTCAAATCGAACCTTTTCATTTTCACTTTCAGAATCAGAAAGGAATTCTACATCAATGACCGCATTCTGGTGTGGTTCCCTAGTTGAAACCATATTCTTTAAAAGTGCCGTCTGAAACAAATCAGGCAAATAATAGAATAAGCGGCTGCCCCACTCATCCTCTTTCTTAGCAAGAACTGCAGGATTTTGTACAGGGCTAAGATTCCTGACTTGCTCACGTATCATCTCTACTGCATACCCCAGCTTCAGCACATGGCTCTTCCCCGTCCCGTTGGTTCCAACAATCACATTCAGCCCTTGCACAAACTCGAAGTCGGCATCGGCGAAAACCGTGAAATTCCTGACATGGAGGCGTTTTAGCATATCCCAAAACTACTGCGTAATTGCGGCTTAATCCACTCTCTCTCCCAAAATGCCCACCGGAACCCTGCTCATCATCGACGACGAAGCCCGCTTGCGGCAGCTGCTGGCCCGGGTGCTGGAGCTGGAAGGCTACACCGTGCTCCAGGCCCCCGATGCCACCCGCGGCCTCGAAACCCTGGAGCAGCACGCCGCCGATGTGCTGGTGGTCATCTCCGACGTGAAGCTGCCCGACGGCCACGGCGTGGACCTCATCCCCCGCTTCCGCGCCAAGGCCCCCGAGGCCGAAATCGTGCTGCTCACCGCCTTCGGCACCATCCCCGACGGCGTGCAGGCCATGAAAGCCGGTGCCTTCGACTACCTCACCAAAGGGGATTTCGAGCAGCAGCTCATCGTGGTGGTGGAGCGGGCGGCGGAGAAGGCCCGGCTGCGGCGGCGGGTGCTGGAACTAGAGCGGCGCGTGGGCCAGCAGTACCGGTTCGAGAGCATGATCGGCGAGTCGGGGGAGCTGCGGCGGGTGCAGCAGCTGGCCCGCCAGGTAGCCCCCACCGACAGCACCGTGCTGCTGGAAGGGCCCACGGGCTCGGGCAAGGAGCTGTTTGCCCAGGCCATCCACCAGGCCAGTGAGCGGAAGCTCAAGCCCTTCGTGGCCGTCAACTGCTCAGCTTTCCCCAAGGATCTGCTCGAATCGGAGCTGTTCGGCTACAAGAAGGGCGCGTTTACCGGGGCCCTCACCGATAAGAAAGGTCTGCTGGAAGAAGCCAACGGCGGCACGCTGTTCCTGGACGAAATCGGGGAGCTGGAGCTGAACGTGCAGGCCAAGTTCCTGCGGGTGCTCGAAACCCAAAGCTTCACCAAGCTCGGCGACACCAAGCCCACCAGCGTGAACGTGCGTCTGGTAGCCGCCACCAACCGCAACCTGAAGCAGGAGGCTGCCGAGGGCCGCTTCCGCCCCGACCTCTACTACCGCCTCTCGGTGTTCACCATCGGCGTGCCCCCGCTCAAGGCCCGCCCCGCCGACGTGGCCCCGCTGGCCGATTACTTCCTGCAGTACTTCGCCGCCAAGCTGCAAAAGCGCCTCCCCGGCCTCGACGCCGACTGCCTGCGCCTGCTCCAGCACTACGACTGGCCCGGCAATGTGCGCGAGCTGAAGAACGTGCTCGAACGCGCCGCCATCCTGGCCCCCGCCGACCAGCCCCTTACGGCCGACTTCCTCCCCGACGAGTTCCACGCCCGCCCCCGCGCCGCCGGCCTGCTCGCCAACCCCGATGACGAAAGCCTGCGGGCCCTGGAAGCCCGCCACATCCAGCGCATCATGCTCAACCTGGCCGGCAACAAGCCCGAAGCCGCCAAGCGCCTCGGCATCGGCCTGACCACGCTTTATCGGAAGCTGCAGGAGTATGGGCTGGAACAGCCTCACGGCTAGCTCCTCTCCGTCGCCTCACCCCTAGCCCCTCTCCGGGGGATAGGGGAACTAGCTTTTAGTTTTCTAAATCTAAAATCAGCCTTACTCCAACCACAACTTCCTTTCCCTGGATGCTATCCTGAAAGCTAGAGCTAGTCCCCCTCTCCCCCGGAGAGGGGCTAGGGGTGAGGCAACTGTGGCGGACGGTGGGGCAACAGTGGAGCCCCACACGATGTCCCTTAAACTAAAAATCCGCCTCAGCATTTTCCTGCTGCTGCTGTTGCTGCTGGGGCTGGGCGGGTATGCCTTTTTCACCATGCGCTACCTCGAAAACGGCGCGGGCGGCCTGGAACAGGCTGACTTTGATATAGCGCGCGGTACGGTGCTGGCCTTTTTGGTGGCCGGCACAGCGGTGGGCATCACCATGATGGTGCGGCTGCCGCGCATGGTGGTGCGCCCCCTGCACCGCCTCACCGTGGATGTGGAGCGCGTGGCCGGTCCCGATGCCGCCACCCGCGTGGCCGTGGGTAAGCGCGATGAGGTGGGCAGCGTGGCGGCGGCCGTGAACCGGGTGCTGAGCCAGGCCCAGGCCGAGCGCCGCCTCACCCTGGCCGAGCTGTTCGCGGAGCGCAACCGCATGGAAAGCCTCGTGCGCAGCCTCGACGAAGGGCTTTTGCTGCTCGATGAGCACGGCACCATCGTGCTGGCCAACCCCGTGGCCTGTGACCTGCTGGGCCGGCCGGCGGCCGAGCTGCTGGGCCAGTCGGCCGAAGCGGTGGCGGCCACCTGCGCCCCGCTGCGCGAGTGGCTGGTGCCCCTGGCCGAAGCCAACCTGGCTGGCGACAACGTGCCCGACCCGGTTTTCACCTTTCCGCACCACCCCCGCGCCCCGCACTACCAGCTCAGCATCAGCCCCATCGAGGCCGCGACGCCGGGCCCGGGCCAGCCAGCCGGCGGCGGCCATATTCTCTGCCTACGCAATGTGTCCGACTTCAAGAAGCTGGACGAGACAAAATCGGCTTTTCTGGCCACCATCTCCCACGAGCTGAAAACGCCGCTGGCCAGCATCAACCTCAGCCTGATGCTGCTGCAGAACGAGCGCACCGACCCCGCCGAGCGCCAGCGCATTGCCAGTGGCATTCGGGAAGAAACCCAGCGCCTGCTCCAGATGGTGGGCCAGCTCATCGACGTGTCGCGCCTCGATGCCGGGGCCGATATCAAGCTCAACGTGCAGCCCGTGACCCTGGCCGACGTAGTACGCTACGCTACCGACACCGTGCGCCCCCAGCTCGACGACAAGCAGCTCCGCCTCGATATGCACCTGCCCGAAACCCTGCCCGCGGCCCACGCCGACGTCGAAAAAACCACCTGGGTGCTCATTAACCTGCTCGCTAATGCTATCCGCTACTCGCCGCCCGACGAAACCCTGCTGCTGCGCGCCGTGCCCTGGGGCGACATGGTCCGCGTCAGCATCCACGACCACGGCCCCGGCATTGCGCCCGAATACCACAAGCGCATCTTTCAGCGCTTTGCCGAGTTGCCCGCTTCCGTGGGCCAGCGCCAGGGTAGCTCGGGCCTGGGCCTCAGCATTTCCCGCGAGTTCATCACCGCCCAGGGCGGTCAGCTTTGGGTGGAAAGCGCGGCGGGCCGGGGCAGCATTTTCCTGTTCACGCTGCCGCTGGTGACGTAGCGCGGAAATCCGTTCCGCGACGAGCAAAGCAAGTGCCTGACGTGGGCGCACGCAGCGCAGCTTCGGATACTCGCGCTGCTCGTCGCGAAACAGATTTTCGCGCTACGGCGCTACCGGCAGCTTTTCCGCCGCGCTTCCGCCGCATACAGATACCCCAATGCCTCGGCTCGCCGAAAAAACTCGCATGCCGCCGGCCCGTTGCCCTCCTGCTGCGCCAGCCGGCCCAGCAGAAAACACACCTGCCCGTTGCGCGGGCTGTTTTCCAGCACCCGCCGATAGTCGGCCCGCGCGGCGGCAAAATCCCGCTGCTTGTAGTGGGCCAGCCCCCGATACGTGAGGTAGCGCAACGACAGCGGCTGCCGGGCGGCCAAGCGCTGCCGCAGGCCCGTATTGAAATCCTGAATAGCCTCCGGAAACACGCGCAACTCAAACAGGCGCAGCTCGCCGCGGGCCAGCCACGCCGCGCTGAGCGTGGAGTCCATCGTCACGGCACGGGTCAGGTTCAGTTCCGCCGAGTCGGGGCGGCCCAGGCTGGCCTGGCACTGCCCCAGCCGAAACAGCAGCTCCGCCGTTTCGGGTACCGATTTGCTGGCAGGCAGCGCCGCTTGGTAGTCGGCGCGGGCGGCCCGGAAGTCGTGAAATACCAGCTGGGCCAGCTCGCCGCGCCGCCGCAGGGCCGGCCCGTAGTCGGGCTTGAAGTGAATGGCTTCGCTGAGCAAGCTGTGCGCCGTGCTCCATTGCCGCCGGGCGTAGGCTCGCACGCCGTCTTCGTAGTTGCTCACGGCCGTCACATGGTCCATCGTCACCTTCACCGATACTATAAACAGCCCCAGCAGCCCCAGCAGAGCCGCCGTGAGCACAAAGTCGCGGCGCGTGAAGGTGCGGGCGCGCTGCTTCGGAATGCGCTGGTAGTGCCGCTCGGCCGCGCCGGCCGGCCGCCGGGTGCGCAGCGGCGCGGGCGGGGGCATGGGCACGCCATACACATACTGGCTCTGCGGGCGATACTGCTGCTGCCGCCGGGCATCCTCGGCCCGGCGCACTTCCTGGCGCAGCTGATGGTCGTAGGCGGCCCGCCGGGCCGGGTCGCCCAGCACGTGGTAGGCCGCCGTCACGGCCTTGAATTGCTCTTCAAACTGCGTGCTGCCGCCGTGCTTATCCGGGTGAAAGCGCACGGCCAGCCGCTTGTAGGCCAGCTTCACTTCGGCGGCCGGAGCCGTAGCCGAAACGCCCAGTGTCTGATAATGGTTTTTGCTCAAAATGCGGCAGTATATAGTAAAAGTAACGCCTTTTTCAGACACGAAGCCCGCTTTTGCGTATGGAAGGGTCGGCCCGAAAAACTACGCTCACCCGCCGTTTTCGGGCCTTGGCCTTTCTAAACATTCTTCTTCGCATTTCTTCTCCCCGCCGTATGGCTTACGACGACGACGCCACCAAAACGCCCCGCAACGACAGTATTGTCGGCAACCTGATGGGCTACCTCGACACGCGCATCGACCTGGTGCGCTTGGAAGCCCAGGAAAAAGTCAAGAATGCTTTCGTGGGCACGGTGCATGGCGCGGCCATGGGCCTGTTTGCGCTGCTATTTGTCATTTTCCTGAGCATTTTTGCCGGGCTGGCCCTCAATAGCGCCTTGGACAGCCCGTATTGGGGCTTCGGCATCGTGGCCGGCTTCTACCTGCTGCTGCTCATCATCTTTCTGGTTGGGGTCGATAAAAAGCTGTTTCAGGGCGTTGCCGACAAGCTGCTGAACAACACCATCTACAAATCTGACAAACGTCAAGCATAACCTGACTTATGGCTGAGCTACACAATCCGCTGTTTGAGGATGAAAAGGAATTCCTGGAGCGCCAGAAGCTCGAATATGAGCGGGCGCTGCTGGGCGATGTGGACAACATCAAGGAAAAAGGCCAGCAAGTGGGCAAGTACGCCCTGATCGGCGCGGGCCTGGCCGGCACCGTCTGGCTGATTGCCAAAGCGCTGGGTAAAAAAAAGCCCGCCTACGATGAGCTGGAAGACCGTGACCAGGAATACGGGCGGCACCTGCGGCCGGGCCGCTCGCGCAAAACGCACAAAGGCGCCCATTTTGCCGCGCTCCACACCGAAGCTGACACGGCCGTAGCCGATGATCTGGGCTTCGGGGCCGGCCAGCACCAGTACGACCGCGGCCGCACCACCACCGGCCACGAGGATCCCCACACCGCCAGCTCCTTCGAGGCGCGCTACGAGCAGCCCCGGCAGACCCGCCACACGCCTGCCCCCTACAACGCGGCAGCTTATGAGAACGAGAAGCCCTCTTCGGAAGCAGCCAACCTGGCGGCTTCGGCGCTACAGTCGTTCCTGCAGTCCGATACCGGTAAGATGCTGATTGCCCAGGTTTCGGCAGTTTTGATGGCGTATGTGGCCAAAAAAGTCGGGGAATATCTACCTATGATCAAAAATCCCGACCTTGCCACTTCTCCCGTGTATACCACCACGGAGCCGGAGACCCGGGATATCGACTTTACGTACCACGAAGAAGCGGATGCGCCTCACAAGCCTCTATGAAACCTTAAGTAAGCGTCGGGCGCGCGGCCAGAAGTCGCTGGCCGTATTGCTCGACCCTGATAATCTGGATGAGGCCGGCTGCCGCAAGCTGTTGCAGCTGAGCGAGTCGCACGCGGTAGACTACTTTTTTATGGGCGGCAGCCTGGTGATGAATTCTCACCAGGCGTCGCTCATTCGTTTGATTAAGGGCCTGAGTACTATTCCGGTCCTGCTCTTTCCCAGCCACAGCCTCCACCTCGATACCCAGGCCGACGGCATTCTGCTGCTCAGCCTGATTTCGGGCCGCAACCCCGATTTTCTGATCGGGCAGCATGTAGTGGCCGCGCCGCTGCTGCGGGCCAGCAACCTCCAGATTCTGCCCACCGGCTACATGCTGGTCGATACCGGCCGCCAGACCACGGCCAGCTACATGAGCGGCACCACACCCCTGCCCCACGACAAGCCCGGTATTGCGGCCTGCACCGCCATGGCCGGCGAGCAGCTCGGCCTGCGCCTCATGTTCCTCGATGGTGGCAGCGGGGCCAAATACCCCGTTTCCTCATCCATGATCCGGGCCGTGCGCCAAGCCGTGGAGCTGCCCATCATCGTAGGTGGCGGCCTCAATACGGCCGAAAAAGCTCACGACGCCCTAGCCGCCGGCGCCGATATTATCGTAGTCGGCAACCAGATCGAAAAAGCGCCCGAGTTCCTCGGCGAAGTATCCAAAGTGGTCCACACCTTCAACACCGTGCTGGATATTGCCTAAACCATGTATTCGTCCGGATTTTTCGGATTAATTGGATTTTGTACACGGCGCGAATCTCCGTTCAGCAAGCCCAAAACAAGAAAGGCCACCCGCAGGGGTGGCCTTCTTCGTGTGCAAAAAAATCGTCCACAAAATCCGATTAATCCGGACGAAGCCGTGGTTAGATGTTCATCGCTGACTCCCGACGGCGCATCTTGCCGGCCGGAATGCCGAACATCATCTTGAAGCGGCGGCAGAAATAAGCGGTGTCCTTATAGCCCACTTCCTTGCCGATGTCGCGGATACTTTTCTTGGTGGTGCGGAGCAGGAATACGGCCCGCTCCATGCGCTGGTACTCGATGTAGTCCTGCGGGTTGATGCCGGTCAGCATCTTAAAGTATTGGCCTACATAATCTTCCGACACGTTGGCCACGCTCGACAGCACCTTGTTCGACAGGTCGCCGCCGATGTTCTCCTTGATGTAGTTGAACAGGTCGATGAGGCGCGGGTCCTTGAAATACGTGCTGTTGGTGGCGAGTTGCTCCACAAACATCTTGTTTTTCAGGATGTAGCGCACGATTTCCACCACGATGTTCTCGGTATAAATCGTGATGAGACGCTCGCGGCCGGGCAGTTCCTGCATGCTCTCTTCCACCACTTTAATCACCAGATTGGCCAGCTTGGAGTTGCCGGTAATCAAGAACGCGGGCACGTCGAGCGAGGCGAAGAAGTTCACCGAGTCGAACACCTTGGCCTCGAAGCTCACGAAGCTGTGGCTTTCCTCCGCATCGCCGATCAGGTCGAGGTCGGCGTTGGAATGGAAAAACTTGTCCTTATTGCTAATCAGGTCATCGTTGGTGATGCTCTTGCCCGCGGCTTCACCGTAGCTCACCTTCGTGGCTCGGCCGCCGGGAATGAACAGCATTTCGCCTTCTTCCACCACCTGCTCTTCGTCGCCGAAGGCCACGCGGCCCTTGTGCAGCAGAATCAGGTTGTTGCCCACGTCGTAATAATTACGCACGGTAAAGGGCTGCTGCAGAACCAGATTCTTCGCTTTGATGTAACGCACACCAAGCGATTCAATGACTTTATTATAATCTTCCATATTCCGGGGGTGGTTGGGTTGTCAAGGAAATGTCGTCCAAATAGGAGGCCCGACTTAGACAATGCAAAATAACATATAAAAATTCACAAAAAACAAAAACCCAGCCATTTTGTGGCTGGGTTTAATGCAATCCTTCTGACTTTTAGGCTATTCCGGATTTATTTGAGCAATTCCCGCGAGATTACAATTTTCTGAATCTCGGAAGTTCCCTCGTAAATCTGGGTGATTTTGGCATCGCGCATCATGCGCTCCACATGGAATTCCTTCACAAAACCATACCCGCCGTGGATCTGTACTGCTTCTACGGCCGTATCCATGGCAGTTTTGGAGGCAAACAGCTTGGCCATGGCCCCCGACTTGGCATAGTCGAGGTGCTGATCCTTGTCGTGGGCGGCCTGCAGGCAGAGTAAGCGGGCAGCATCGATATTGGTAGCCATATCGGCCAGCTTAAATTGAATAGCCTGGTGCTTAGCTATTTCCACACCAAAAGCCTTGCGCTCTTTAGCATATTTCAGGGAAAGCTCCAGCGCACCGGAGGCAATGCCCAGCGCCTGCGCCGCAATACCGATACGGCCGCCGGCCAGCACCTGCATAGCGAACTTGAAGCCGAAACCATCTTCGCCAATGCGGTTTTCCTTGGGCACTTTCACGTCCGTGAACATGAGGGAGTGCGTGTCGGAGCCGCGGATGCCGAGCTTGTTCTCTTTCAGGCCCACCACGAAGCCCGGCGTGTCTTTCTCCACAATCAGCACGTTGATGCCGCGGTGCTTCAGCTCGGGGTTGGTTTGGGCTATTACCATATACACGGAAGCGGTGCTGCCGTTGGTAATCCAGTTTTTGGTGCCGTTCAGCAGGTAATGGTCGCCTTTGTCTTCGGCGGTGGTACGCTGCATGGTGGCATCAGAACCAGCCTCGGGTTCAGAAAGGCAGAATGCGCCGATGATTTCGCCCGTAGCCAGCCGGGTCAGGTATTTGCGCTTCTGCTCCTCGGTGCCGTATTTCTCCAGCCCCCAGCATACCAGCGAGTTATTCACCGACATGATAACGGAGCAAGAGGCATCGACCTTGGAAATCTCCTCCATGGCCAGCACATAGCTTACCGTGTCCATGCCGCCGCCACCGTACTCGGGGCTCACCATCATGCCCATAAAGCCCAGCTCGCCCATCTTTTTGATTTGCTCGGCGGGAAACTTCTGGTGCTCGTCGCGCTCAATCACGCCGGCCCATAGCTCGTTCTGGGCAAAGTCGCGGGCGGCCGCCTGAACGGCGAGTTGTTCTTCGGTGAATTCGAAATTCATACGGAAAATCTTGGGTGGGAATGAAGTGGGCCGCGGGAAAAGCGGGAGATACTGCGCCTCAAAATTAAGCCGCTACGCCCGCAGAATAAGCAGGTGGCCCGGATTTTTTAGCACCAAGCCACGGCGAGCTACATTTTTGCGGGAGCTTTTGTTTGCGCAGGCGGCTGATTCGCTCTTTCCAGCGCCGGCCGGATTGGTTTTTGGCGTAACTCAATGGGTTTAACTACCACCCATAATTTCAGTTAAGCCCTAAAAGAAACCAGCCACTCCGGGCTTCCGAAGTGGCTGGAATGCTTGTCAAGAAGCGGCGCTTAGCGGCGGCGACCCATGAAAATGCTGACGTAGTAAAGCAGCGTGGCCAGCGAGCTAATGGCGGCTACCACGTAGGTCATGGCGGCCCACCACAGCGCATCTTTGGCCATGGCGTGCTCCTGGGTGGTCACGATGCCGCGCTTATCAATCCAGGCCAGGGCCCGGCGGCTGGCATCGAACTCGACGGGCAGCGTGACGAAGCTGAACAGCGTGGTGAGCGAGAACAGGGCAATGCCCACGCCCAGCGGAATCACGCTGGTGCGAATCATCAGCACGCCAGCCATCAGAATCCAGGGCATGTAGGTGGCCACGCTGCTGAGCATGGGCACCATGGCCGAGCGAAACTGGAGCATACTATAGGCAGTGGCGTGCTGCACGGCGTGGCCGCACTCGTGGGCCGCCACGGCGGCGGCGGCGGCGCTACGCTCTTCGTACACGGCCTCGCTGAGGTTTACGGTTTTGTCGGCGGGGTTGTAGTGGTCGGTGAGGCGGCCTTCGGCGGAGATGACGCGCACGTCGGTGATGCCGTGGTCGGCGAGCATCAGCTCGGCAATCTGGCGGCCGGAAAGGCCCGACTGCAGCCCGATTTTGGCATACTCGCTAAACTTGCTGCGCAGCCGCCATTGAATGAGCCAGCTTATTCCCATCACCAGGATGAGTAGGAAGAAGATGGGGCTTGAGCTATAGTTCATGGCAGAAAAAAGACGTTAAGTGGTAAAAAGTTGGCGGACGCGCTCCACGATATTGGTGGTGCTGTAGCCGGCCACGAGCGGTACGGTAAGCACCTGCCCGCCGTTGGCTAACACCAGCTCGTGACCCACAATTCCACTGATCGGGTAATCGTCGCCCTTCACCAGAATGTCAGGTTTGATCAGCGTAATCAGCTCCAGCGGCGTGGGCTCATCGAAAAGCACGACGGCATCCACGAACAAAAGCGAAGCCAGAATCCGGGCGCGTGACAATTCGTCCTGCAACGGTCGGCCCGGCTTCAGGCGGCTTACCGAAGAGTCGGTATTCAGCCCCACCACCAGCGCGTCTCCCAGGTGCCGGGCCTTTTCCAGGTAGTCGACGTGGCCCAGGTGCAACAGATCGAAGCAGCCGTTGGTGAACACCACTTTTTTGCCCTGCGCGCGCCACTGCGCCAGCGTGGGCAGCAGGGCCTCGCGGCCGAAAATCTTGTCCTTACTCCACATCGGCCAGCACGGCTACGGGTTCGGCGGCCAACTGCCGCGCCGAGCGGCCCGACTTAATCATGCTGGCTACAAAGCTGATACCGCCCATCAGCACCACCAGCAGCGTTTGGGAGCCGTGCACCACCAGCGCGTAGGCAATGCCGGCTTCCTTGGAAATGCCATAGACCAGCAGAATGCCCTGCACCATGATATGGAAAGGCCCGATGCCGCCGGCCACCGGTGCGGCCATCCCAAAGGCCCCGAAAGTCAGCACTGCCAGACCCGCCCGCATATCGAGCGAATACGTGGCTGGGAAGCACTTAAATGCCAGATAATCCATCAGATAATAGACCAGCCAGGTGAAGAAGGTATGGAACAAAAACAGGGCTTTGTTCTTCATCTTCAGCACACTGAATACACCGGCCAGCAGACCTTTCGCAAAAGCCACGACCTTATTGAATAAAGCATTTTGCCGGAGCCGCTCCAGGTTGCGGACCAGCGCATAGGCCAGCCCCGCCAGCAGCAGCAGCGCAATGGCCGCCGCTACCAGCAGCGGAGTGCGGTTGCGGGCCAGTTCGTCGTAGCGCCCGCCCAGCACGTTATCGGTTACGAACGACCAGAACGTATTGAAATCCAGCAGGAGCGTGGCTCCCAGCAGCAGCACCAGCACCAGCACGTCGATTACCCGCTCCGTCACTACCGTGCCCAAGGATATCTGTACGGGCACCTTGCTGGTGCGCTGCAGTACCGAGCACCGAATCACTTCACCCATGCGCGGCAGCACCAAGTTGGCTAAGTAGCCCACCATCATGGCGTGATACACGTCCCAGTATGCTGTTTTCTGGCGGGCAGCATCGAGCTGCATCTTCCAGCGGTAGGCCCGACTGAAATAGCCCAGCACCGACAGCACCATCGTGAGGATAAGCCAGGTATAATCTGCCTCCCGCACGTGGCGACCAATGCTGCTCAGGTCCTGCCCCTGCACGGCATACCACATCAGCAGGCCCGAAACGGATAGCAGCAACGCATATTTCAGAATATTAAACAGTGTCTTCATGCGGAGCAGAATAGGGCGAACCAGCCGAGCCGGACACCGGAAAGAATATGTTAATGGAAATGCCGTGTACGGGCTCAGCAGCTAAACAGGCTTACACCAACCGATTATGCTGATCCGGGAAGATGACGGTGGGCTTGTGCGCCCGGGCCTCCGCGAAATCAATCAGGGCGTAGGAGATGATAATAACGATGTCGCCTACGGCTACGCGGCGGGCGGCCGGGCCGTTCAGGCACAGGGTGCCCGTGCCCCGCTCGCCTTTGATGGTGTAGGTTTCAAACCGCTCCCCGTTGTTCACGTTCACGATGGTCACCTTCTCATTCTCCACCATATTGGCGGCATCCAATAGATCTTCGTCAATGGTGACGCTACCGACGTAGTGCAGCTCGGCCTGCGTGACTTTGGCGCGGTGAATCTTCGACTTGAGAACCTCGATATGCATAAGCGGAAGGGGCTGGATTTCGGGGCGCAAAGGTAGCTAAAACCGCCCGATTGCCGGGCCGCGGCGGAGGCTTTATGCCTGCACTACCACGTTATCGATCAGGCGCACGCCGCCCAGATGCGCCGCAATGCACACGGCCACCGCCTGCCCCGGCCGCGCGGCCCCAGTCAGCGGCTGCAACGTCTGCGCATCGGCTATTGCCAGATACTCTAGCGTAATGCCCGGCGTAGCGGCCAGCAGTTGCGTCGCGGCCTGCTGCGCGGCTTCTGCCGGCTCTCCGGCTTCGATGAGGTCGGCGGCGTGCACCAGCGCCGCGTGCAGGGCAGGGGCCACGGCGCGGTCGGGGGCAGCCAGCCGCCGGTTGCGCGACGACATGGCCAGCCCGTCGGCTTCGCGCACCGTGGGGAAGGCTACCAGTTCCAGATCGAAGGATAAATCGGCGGTCAGCTGCCGGATGATGGCTACCTGCTGCAGGTCTTTCTGGCCGAAATATGCCCGGTGGGGCCGGCTCAAGTGAAACAGCTTGCTCACCACCGTGGCCACGCCATTGAAGTGGCCGGGCCGGTGCGCGCCTTCCATCACCCGCTCGAGGGGGCCAAAATCGAAGGTCAGCACGGTGGGCTGCGGATACATCTGCTCTACCGATGGCAGAAACAGCACCGTGCAGCCGGCGGGCTCCAGCAGCGCGGCATCCGCCTCGGGCAGCCGCGGATACAGCCGAAAATCCTCGGGGTTGTTGAACTGTGTAGGGTTCACGAAAATGCTGACCACCACCACATCGTTTTCGCGAGCCGCGGCCCGCACCAGCTGCAGATGCCCTTCGTGGAGGGCTCCCATGGTGGGCACCAACCCAATGTGCTGGCCGCTCTGACGCCATTTTTCTGTCCGGGCTTGCAACTCAGCGGCCGCTTGCAGTATCTCCATAAATGCGTGGCCTACGGCGGGGGCCGCAGGGGTGGTTGGTTGATAATTCGCTCAAAAATGCTTAATTTTGTGCATCCCAAAGTGTTGCCACCTCCCAATCATACCAGCCGACCCTTTATGTCCAAGTTGAGAATACTCTACGCTGCCACGGAAATCAATCCGTTTCTGCAGACGACCAAGGTAGCGGAGTTTCTGCGGATGCTGCCCCAGGGAATGCAGGAAATGGGCATGGAAATCCGCATTTTCGTGCCTCGCTTCGGTATTATCAATGAGCGCAAAAACCGTTTGCACGAAGTGGTGCGCCTGTCGGGCATCAACATCGCCGTGGGCGAGGAGGAAAAGCCGCTGATTATCAAGGTGGCTTCCATTCCGAATGCCAAGCTGCAAGTATACTTCATCGACAACGAAGATTACTTCCACCGCAAATCGGTACTGGTTGATAAGAACGACAAGTTTCACCCCGATAATGACGAGCGGGCCATTTTCTTCTGCAAAGGCGTGCTCGAAACGGTGAAAAAGCTGGGCTGGGCACCCGATATCGTGCACTGCAACGACTGGATGACGGGCCTGATTCCGATGTACCTGAAAACGACCTACAAGAAGGACCCGATTTTTAAGGATGCCAAATCGGTGTTCACCATCTACAACAACGAGTTCAGCCACAAATTTGAAGGCGACATCATTGAGAAGGCCAAAATGCTGGACATTGATGACGAGATGCTGGCGGCCCTCAAGTCGGCTGACTTCGGCGGCTTCATCAAGGTCGGCATGGAATACGCCGACTCGGTAGTGAAATCGGACGAAGACTTCAGCGACAATCTGAACGCCATGTTCACCGAGTACTCGCAGAAAAAGCAGCTGGGCCAGGTTAGCGCCGACGAAAACCTGCTTACCTCTTACTACACGCTCTATAATGAATTGGCCAGCTAGCAGCGCCTTCCGATTTGCTTCGGTTCCTTTGTTTTCCGCAGTTCTGCTGTTTGCCACGGCTGGTTGCGAAGACCCCAACGATTTGGGAGTAGAGCTTCCCGGCACCGCTCCCATCAACACAGAGTACCGCGACTATCCCGTGACGGCCTCTACCGTGCTGCAAACGCCGGTGGAAACCCTGAACTCGACCCACTTTCTGGTGGGCCGGTTGCGCGATGAGAAGCTGGGCACCACCACTGCCAAAGCTTTTTTGAACCTGCAGATAGCTTCCATCGGCACCGACTCGCTGCCCAACCAGTACCTCAATCCCATTCTGGATTCGGTGGTAGTGGTGGCGGGCTTCGATCAGGTGTATGGCAGTTCCGCCAAGCCGGTTTCGTTTGATGTGTATGGCCTGGCCAGCTCTTTGGATGAGCGCAGCATCTTCAATTCGGCAACCACCGTTCCGCTGCTGCCCAGCCCTATCGGCGAAAAGCGGCTAAGCTCCCTCAGCCGGACAAAGCTGGAGGTACGGGCTACGGGCCTGAAAACCAAGAAGGACCTCGCTGTAGATAGCACCATCACGGTGCCCGTGCCCGACCGCACGGTGCGCCTGAAGCTCTATCGGAAAGCCGCCGGCACGCTGCCGGAAATTCCGTCGGCCTTTGTGCAGAACCTCTTTACGGCCATCAAGGACAAAGCCACTCCCTTCACGCAAGCCAAGCTGAACGAAGCCTGGAAAGGCATTGCCTTGCAGCCTTCCGACAATCATTCGGGCAGCGTAGTAGGGTTCAATCGGGCCTTCGAAAACCGCGTGCTTTTCTACTATCATGTGGTGGGGGGCAAAAAAACGCCTACTCCCTTCTCCATCACGTTTGGCAACAATGGCTCGGCCAATGCGCCCCGCGCGTACACCCAGATACGCTCGGAGCTGACCGCTCCTTTCGATCAGTTGACTGACGGGACGAAATCGGTGCTGCCTACCGCGCCGGACCAGGCCACGTACATGCAGGAGGGCGTCGGGCTGGGCACCAAGCTAGAAATTCCGGGTCTGGCTGAGCTGATTACCAACCGGCAGGGTCTGGCCATCAACCGTGCCGAGCTGATTGTGCCGCTCAAGCCGGAAACCAATCTGGTGTTTCAGGCCCCGAAGCAGGCCGTTCTTTACGAGCTGGATGCGACCAACAAGATTCTGCAGCGCACCGTCAATATTTCGCCCTTCGAGCGCCTGGTGCAAAGCGACGGAGCCAACCAGCAAGGGGCCGATGCCCCGGCCACGGCCGCATTCATCGACCAAAGCCGGACGACCAAATACTACAGCCTGACCATGACCAGCTACCTGCAGTCGTATGTGTACGACGCGCTGGGGGGCGAGCGGCCGGCGGCGCTGATGCTATATCCGGTAGTGCGCTATTCTCCCCGCTCGCTGGGCCTCACATTGAACCGGGCGGTATTGGATGCCCAAAACATTAAGCTGCGCGTATACTTTTCCAAGCTGCGCTAGCCGAACTCTTCTGCTTTTCACACTCACTGCGGCACGGCCTTTGTTAAGGGCCGTGTCCTTTGATTTTTCTCCTAACATCTCTTTCTCTGACACATTATGTGCGGAATTGTCGCTTATATCGGGTATCGGGAAGCCTGCCCCATCATCATCAAGGGTTTGCGGCGGTTAGAATACCGCGGCTACGACTCAGCCGGCGTGGCCCTGCTCAATGGCTCGCTGAACGTCTATAAAAAGAAGGGCAAAGTCCAGGAGCTGGAAAACTTTATTGCCACCAAAGACACCCACGCGCACATCGGCATGGGCCACACGCGCTGGGCTACCCACGGCGAGCCGAACGACTCGAACGCCCACCCGCACTACTCTACCTCCGAGCGCATTGCCATCATTCACAATGGCATCATTGAAAACTACGCGGCACTGAAAACCCACTTGCAGCAGCAGGGGCACGTTTTCCACTCCGATACCGACACTGAAGTTTTCGTTAATCTGATTGAGGAAATCCAGAAGCAGAACAGCTGCACGCTGGAAGAGGCCGTACGCCTGGCGCTGCACGAAGTGGTGGGGGCGTACGCCATTGTGGTGCTGAGCAAAGACGACCCGAACCAGCTGATTGCGGCCCGCAAAGGCTCACCGCTGGTGATTGGCATTGGCAAAGACGAGTTCTTCCTGGCCTCCGATGCTACGCCCATCATTGAGTATACCAATGAGGTAGTGTATGTGAACGACTACGAAATTGTGGTCATTCGCGACGGCAAGCTCGACATTCGCAGCAAGGAAGACGTGCATCAGACGCCCTATATCCAGAAGCTGGAAATGGAGCTTGACAGCATCGAAAAAGGTGGCTATGACCACTTTATGCAGAAGGAGATTTTTGAGCAGCCCCGCTCGATTCTCGACTCGATGCGCGGCCGCCTGGAGTTGGAAGCCGGCCACCTGAACATGGGCGGCGTGCGGGCCTACGAGCGGAAGTTTGCCAATGCCGACCGGATTCTTATTGTGGCTTGCGGCACTTCTTGGCACGCCGGGCTGGTGGCGGAGTACCTGCTGGAGGACCTGGCCCGCATTCCGGTGGAGGTGGAATACGCCTCGGAGTTCCGCTACCGCAACCCGATTATCACGGAGCGCGACATCGTAATTGCTATTTCGCAGAGCGGTGAGACGGCCGACACGCTGGCCGCCATTGAGCTGGCCAAGAGCAAGGGCGCAACTATTTTCGGTATCTGCAACGTGGTGGGCAGCAGCATTGCCCGCGCTACCGATGCCGGGGCCTACACCCACGCCGGCCCCGAAATCGGGGTGGCTTCGACCAAGGCTTTCACGGCGCAGGTAACGGTGCTCACGCTACTGGCCATGATTGTGGGCCACCAGCGCGGCGCGCTTTCCGATACCAAGCTGCGCGAGCTGATGATGGAGCTGAGCAACATTCCGGCGAAGGTGGAGAAGGCGCTGTTGCTCAACGATGAGATTGAGAAGATTGCCGAAATCTTCAAGGATTCGACCAACTTCCTCTACCTGGGCCGGGGCTACAACTTCCCGGTAGCTTTGGAAGGCGCGCTCAAGCTCAAGGAAATCAGCTACATCCATGCCGAAGGCTACCCGGCGGCGGAGATGAAGCACGGCCCGATTGCCCTGATTGACGAGAACATGCCGGTGGTGGTTATTGCCACCAAAGACAGCTCGTATGAGAAAGTGGTGTCGAACATTCAGGAGGTGAAGGCCCGCAAAGGCCGCATCATTGCCGTGGTGACCGAAGGCGACGACGTGATTCCGGCTATGGCCGAATTCACCATTGAGGTGCCGGCCACGAGCGAAGTGCTGATGCCGCTGGTATCGGTGATACCGCTGCAGCTGCTGAGCTACCACATTGCCGTGCTCCGCGGCTGCAACGTGGATCAGCCCCGCAACCTGGCCAAATCGGTGACGGTGGAATAAGCTCACGGCTACTGACCAAAAAAAGCGCTTCGTTCCGGAGCGCTTTTTTTATGCCGCCGATTTTAGCTGCTTTGCGCGTTCGTTGTCTTCGTCTCTATGCCCGAAGCAGTAGCTTCTTCCCGTTTTCGCCGCCTGGTTGTGCCCGTACTGGGGGCGGTAGCGGGGCTGCTGTGCCTGTTACCCTTCGTGGCGCTGTGCTGGTATGCGCACCCTTCCGCCGATGATTTTCTGACGGCCAACGACGTGCGTAAGCAGGGGCATTGGGGCTATATCTCGTTCATGTATAGGCACTGGACGGGCCGCTACACCTCCGCTACGCTCTGGGGGCTGCTCAACCCGGTGGCGTATGGCTACACGACGGAATGCTACGGACTGGTGTGCCTGAGTATGCTGCTGCTGGTGCCGCTGGCTTTCTATGTGCTGCTCAAAGCCTTGTTCGCCGGGCACTGTCGGCGGCGGAATCTGGGCCTGGCAAGTGCGGCTCTTACCGGACTATACCTGTTTCAGTTGCCCAGCCCGGCCGAAGGCATGTACTGGATTACGAGCAGCTACAACTACCTGGTGCCCGCCTGCCTGACGCTGGTGTGGCTGGCCGCGCTGGTGCGCCACGCCCACGCCCAAACGGCGGCGCAGCGCCAAAGGTGGCTGGCCGTGGCCGCGCTGCTTGCCATAGTGGTGGTGGGCGGCAATGAAACCAATGCGCTGCCCCTGCTGCTGGGCGTGGCCGGGCTCACGCTTATTCGCTTCGTCCAACGCCGCCACCTCGACCGCTACTACCTGCTGCTGACGCTGGTGGTGGCTGGCGCCTGCGCCGTGGCCTTTCTGGCCCCCGGTAACTTTGTCCGGCTCAATCAGTCCGGGCGGCACTACGGCATGCTGGAATCCCTGGACCGGGCGGCGCTGTCGGCGTATCGGCTGGTGATC
Source organism: Hymenobacter daecheongensis DSM 21074 (assembly GCF_900141805.1). Classification (GTDB taxonomy): domain Bacteria; phylum Bacteroidota; class Bacteroidia; order Cytophagales; family Hymenobacteraceae; genus Hymenobacter; species Hymenobacter daecheongensis. The sequence goes on from NZ_FQYN01000001.1 coordinate 599,633, forward strand.
AGCTGGGTGGGCAATGGTATTCTGCCCGCCCTGACGGTGCTGCTGGCCCCACTAAGCTACCGCCTGAGCCGGCTGCCGGACCTGCCCCTGAACCGACTGGCACGCCGGCCTCTGTTTGTGGTGCTACTGCTGGCGGTTTCTGTGGTGCTGGTGCTTTTCCTCGCCCACTGGACCACCAGCACCTCCATGCCCGCCCGGTCGCAGAATGTGCTGTACCTGTTTTTTCTGCTCGGCTGGTTTGTGCACGCACACGGCTGGCTGCTGCAGGTTTGGCGGCGCTGGCCGGTCGCTTCGTTTTCGCTGCCCGGCTACGCGCAGGCGCTGCTGGCCGGCTGGCTGATTTTTGCCTTTTTCATGGGCCCGCGCTTCCGGATGCGGGGCCGCGACCCGGAGGATAACGTGAACCAGATTCTGGTGGCGTATCAGGACTGGCTGGGTGGGGCTGCGGCCCGCTACGATGCGCAGCTCACGGCTCGCTACGCCTATCTGCGCTCCTGGAACTCGCCGCGCGGGGCCGTGGAGGTAGCGCCGCTGCAATACCCGCCCCGGACCATTTTCTTCTCCGATCTGGAAACGGATACCAATGACTGGGCGAACCTGGCCTACGCGGAGTTTTTCGGCAAAGCCAGCATCCGGGTTCCGAAGAAAGCCTCTTTCTCTCCCGTGCCCTAAGGTGGGCGAAAACGGTAGATTTGCGCCCACCTTCTCTTTGCTTTAACGCCAACAACCTCCCCCGTCATGCCCAACACCATCGTTTATTCCGCCGACGCGCCCGCCCCCATTGGTCCGTATAGCCAGGCCGTGCAGGCCGGCAACACCCTGTATGTCTCGGGTCAGATTCCGCTGGACGCGGCGGGCCAGCTGGTAGGCGGCGGCGACGTGGCGGCCGAAACCCACCAGGTGATGCGCAATCTGCAGGCCGTGTTGGCCGCCGCGGGCCTCACCCTGCGCGATGTGGTGAAGTGCAGCATCTTCGTGAAAGACCTCGGCAACTTTGGCCTCATCAACGAAGTGTATGGCAGCTATTTCCCCGCCGATTACGCCCCGGCCCGCGAAACCGTGGAAGTAAGCCGCCTGCCCAAAGATGTGCAGGTGGAAATATCGTGCGTGGCGGTGAAGTAGTGAGATAATGTACTGTAAGTTGTCGGGCCGTTTGTGCAATTTGAACAACAAACTCACTGATTCGCTAAATCACTAACTCACTGCTTCCCATGAAAGAACTCGGTCTTGGATTATTGCTGGTTGGTTTGCTGTCGTTAGGACTGCCGTTTTTGGGGATGAAATCGATGCTTCTGGGCTGGGTTGACCAGTGGGGCGTGGCCGTATCGTGGGCCATTCGCGGCGGCATCACGCTGCTGGGCCTCATCCTCTACCTCACCTACCGCAACCGGGACTAAGTGATGAGATAGTGAGATGGTGAAATAGTGAGTTTGATGTTCAGCTTGCGCAGGTGGCGCAAATGGCGCATATAGCGCAAGCTGAACATCAAACTCACTATTTCACCATCTCACTATTTCACAATTTCACTGTGCGTACCTTTGCGGGGTGTTTTTCTATCCTGAAAGATGCCGCGAACTGACTGTATTATGGAAAGAGAAGTACGGGTGCGCTTTGCGCCCAGCCCCACGGGGCCGCTGCACATCGGCGGCGTGCGCACGGCGCTGTATAACTACCTGCTGGCCCGCAAGTTGGGCGGCAAGATGCTGCTGCGCATCGAAGACACCGACCAGAACCGCTTTGTGCCCGGGGCCGAGCAGTACATCATGGATGCGCTGCGCTGGTGCGGCATCGAAATCGACGAGGGCATTGAGCAGGGCGGCCCGCACGCGCCCTACCGCCAGAGCGAGCGGAAGCCCATGTACCGCCAATATGCCCAGCAGCTCATCGACAGCGGCCACGCCTACTATGCTTTCGATACGGCTGAGGACTTGGACGCCATGCGTGCTCGCCTCACGGCCGCCAAAGTGCCCAATCCGCAGTACAACAGCATCACCCGCGCCCAGATGCGCAACTCCCTCACCCTGCCCGAGGATGAGGTGAAGCAGCTATTAGAGAGCGGCGCGCAGTACGTGATTCGCCTGAAAGTGCCGCGCAAGGAGGAAATCCGCTTCAACGACCTGATCCGGGGCTGGGTGGTGGTCCATTCTTCGGCCGTGGATGACAAGGTGCTGATGAAGTCGGATGGCATGCCGACTTACCACCTGGCCAACATCGTGGACGACCATCTGATGGAAATCACCCACGTAATTCGGGGCGAGGAATGGCTGCCGTCGGCCCCGCTGCACGTGCTGCTCTACCGCTATCTGGGTTGGGAAGCTACCATGCCGCAGTTTGCCCACCTGCCCCTACTGCTCAAGCCCGACGGCACCGGCAAGCTCAGCAAGCGCGACGGAGACAAGCTCGGTTTCCCGGTTTTTCCGCTGGAATGGCACGGCACCGATGCCGAAACCGGCCAGCCCACCGTGAGCAGCGGCTACCGCGAAAGCGGCTACCTGCCCGAGGCCTTCATCAACTTCCTGGCCTTCCTGGGCTGGAACCCCGGCACCCAGCAGGAGCTGTTTTCGATGCAGGACCTCATCGACACGTTCACCATTGAGCGCGTGAGCAAGTCGCCGGCCCGCTTCGATCAGAACAAGGTACGCTGGTACAACGAGCAGTACCTGCGCGCCAAACCCGATGCCGAGCTGGCCCACTACCTCATCCAGGAGCTGCATACGCAGGGCCTTGCGGTGCCCCAGGAGAAAGCCGAGCAGATTGCCGCGCTGGTGAAGGAGCGAGCCACCTTCCCCGCCGACCTAGCCAAGGAAGCCCAGCTGTTCTTCCAGCGCTCCACGACCTACGACGAACAGGTAATCAGCAAGAAGTGGAACGCGCCGGTAGCCGCGGCCCTCGCCGCCTTTGCCCAGGAGCTTACCACCGCCCCCGACACCACGCCCGATGGCATCAAAGCCTTGCTGACGCAGGTAGTGGAAGGCCAGGGCATGAAGCTGGGCCAAGTGCTACAGGCCCTGCGTGTGGCCGTGACCGGTGCCGCCGCCGGCCCCGACCTGATGCACATCATGCACATTCTGGGAGCCCCGGAAACGGCCCAGCGCATTCAGTTGGCCGTGGAGAAGCTGGCCGCCTAGCGCCATCGGCCGGTGCCGAGTGCAAAACTGAAAAGCCGCCCGTAGGAAACTACGGGCGGCTTTTTTGGCTCGTAGCCTGGGACTGCGCGGCCTGGCCGCCCAGGCAACCTTGTGTATCCGCTTCCCGAGTTGTTGCGTAAGAGGCAGTGGCGGGCGCTTTGCCGCAGGCAAGATGCCGCTTCCTCCCCCTCCGCCACTCTAACCGGACGCTCGCATGGCTAAGAAACTCGTCAACAAACCCAAGAAGACCGACCCCGACAAGAAAGCCCGCGTGCACAAGGAGTTGGAAGGCTTCGAAATAAAGGTGAATCCGCTGGGCGAAATCACGTCCAACTACTCCATTGAGGATATCAACCTGTTTCTCAACCGCCATGTGCGCGACAAGAAGCTGGTGAACCGCGACGGGCAGTTTGGCGAGAAGGACGACGAGGAGTTCCCGGTGGAAGACGGGGCGCAGGAGCCGGAAGAAACCGATGAGGATTTTATGCGCCGCACCAGCAAGGAAGCCAAAAAGAAGGGCCCCAAAGACGAGCCGGAAGCCTCTGCGGAAGCAGATCTGAAGCGGGAGTTGCCCGGCGACGAATAGCCCCGGCCGAGCATCGGCGCGATACCCAAGCCGCACAAGCTAAAAGAAGCCATCCGGACCCGGATGGCTTCTTTTTTGGCCGGTTCAGGCTGCCTGAATAAAGCCGTTTCATTATACTTGGGCCCCGTTTCATCCCTCAGCCCTCCTGCTCATGCTCTCCCACGACATCGACTACCGCATCATTGGCTCCGACATTCAGGTTCTGGAAGTGGAGCTGGACCCCAACGAAACCGTGGTGGCCGAGGCCGGGGCTATGGTGTATATGGAAGAGGGCATTGCCTTTGAAACCAAGATGGGCGACGGCTCGGAGCCCGACCAGGGCCTGATGGGCAAGCTATTTTCGGCCGGTACGCGCCTGATTACGGGCGAGTCGCTGTTTATGACGCACTTCACGCACCGCGGGCACACGGCCAAAAGCCGGGTGGCGTTTTCGGCTCCTTATCCGGGCACCATCATTCCGCTGGATTTGCGGTCATTGCCGCAGGGTCTTATTGTGCAGAAAGATGGCTTTCTGGCCGCCGCCCGGGGTACCAAAATCAGCATTCACTTCAACCAGCGGTTCGGGGCCGGCTTTTTCGGGGGCGAGGGCTTCATTCTGCAAAAGCTCACCGGCGACGGCAAAGCCTTCATTCATGCCGGCGGCACCGTGATTGAAAAGCGCCTGAACAGCGAAATTCTGCGCGTGGATACCGGCTGTATCGTGGCCTTCGAGCCGGGAGTAGATTTCAGCATTGCCCGCGCCGGGGGGCTGAAATCAATGATTTTCGGGGGCGAAGGGCTGCTGCTGGCTACACTGCAAGGCACCGGCCGCGTCTGGATTCAGTCGATGCCCGTGAAGAAGCTCATTCAGGCCCTGATGCCCAACGGCAGCAACGCCGGCAAGGAAAGCGGCGGCGTGCTGGGCCGGCTGGTAGGCGGCGTGCTGGACGAATAGCGCGGCCGGGGCAAGCCTATTCCGTCTGGACAGGTGCCCCGCCCGAATCGGCAGCGGCCGGGGTAGCCGCTACCCCCGCGCCATCAGCAGATGTGGTAGCATCGTTGCGGCCGACAGTGAAGGCAATGACGCTCAAGCTCACTAATAAGGCCAGCACCAGCAGTCCAAACAGACCCATAATGGCTTTGGATCTTAGCTTGGCTGACGTCAGCAAAGACGATGAACGGCGCCGCTTGCGACGCGAGACATAGGGGCGGGAAGAGGTGGTAACAGTAGACACGGTGGGAGCGTGAGTGTTAACAATCCACTAATATAGGTATTTTATTAGTCAGCCACTATACCAATACTCCATATTTTACCAAGAAAAATACTGTATCGCTTTTACCCTTCTGGTATAACTTAGGACTATTAGAGTACGGAGCAGGCCTACAGGATATAACGCGTACGGCTGCATGGCACCTTGCCGGGATATTTGCGTTATGCAATTCCCTGCAGAATATCCTCCAGCAGTTCGCGGGAGTTGCTCAGGCGGGGCACTTTGTGCTGGCCGCCGAGCTTACCTTTGCGGGCCAGCCACCGGCCGAAAGTGCCCGCCGGGGCCACCGTCAGTACGGGGGGCAGCAGGGCCAAGTCGCGGTGGCGCTTGGCGTCGTAGTCGGAGTTGAGCTGGCGCAGGGTTTCGTCGAGCACCTGGGTGAAGTGCTGCGGGTCTTGGGGTGGGTGGGTGAATTCGATGAGCCACTGATGGCCGCCGCGGGAAGCTTCAGTCGCATCGAAGTAGATGGGGGCGGCCGTGTAGTCCTGCACGGTGGTATGGGTGGCGCGACAGGCGGCGGCAATGGCGGCATCGGTGTTTTCGATGACGACTTCTTCGCCGAAGGCATTCAGAAAGTGCTTGGTGCGGCCGGTGATGCGGATGCGATAGGGCGCCAGGCTGGTGAAGCGCACCGTATCGCCGATTTTGTAGCGCCACAGGCCCGCATTGGTGCTGATGACCAGGGCGTAGCTCCGGCCCAGCTCTACCTCCTCCAGCATGAGGGTTTGGGGGTTTTCGGCGTCGAACTGGTCGGCGGGGATGAACTCGTAGTAGATGCCGTGGTCGAGCAGCAGCAGCAGGTCTTCGCTGGCGGGCTGGTCCTGGAAGGCGAAGTAGCCTTCGGAGGCGTTGTAGATTTCGAGGTAGCCCATCTGCTCGCCGGGAATCATCTGGCGAAATAACTCCCGGTACGGCCCGAAGGCCACCGCGCCATGCAGAAACAGCCGCAGATTGGGCCACACCTCCGTGATGTTGGCGGCCCCGGCCAGCTCCGTCACGCGGCGCAGCAGCACGATCATCCAGGTAGGCACGCCGGCCAGCACCGACACATTTACGCCCTGCACGTGGCGGGCAATGCGCTCAATCTTTTCTTCCCACTCATCCAGCAGGGCCAGCTCCAGCGGGGGCGTGCGGATGTATTCGGCCCAGCCGGGCAGGTTCTGCATAATCACGGCCGACACGTCGCCGACGCGGGAGTCCTTTTCGTCGGGGCGAAAGGGGTTGGGGGCGTGCGTGCCGCCCAACGACAGCGTTTTGCCGGCCAGCACCCGCGACTCGGGGTAGAGCAGCGTGGCGGTGGCCGTCATGTCGCGGCCGGCGCGGTAGTGGCTCTCGTGCAGCGACTCCGGGGTGACGGGAATGAACTTGCTGCGGGCATTGGTGGTGCCCGAGGACTTGGCAAACCACAGCACGCGGCCGGGCCAGAGCACGTCGGCTTCGCCGCGCAACACGCGCTCCAGGGCGGGGTACAGCTGCTCGTAGCTGCTCACGGGCACGCGCTGGGCAAATTCGCGGGGGCCGGGCGCATCCAGGAACCCGTAGCGGCGGCCCCACTCGGTGGCGCCGGCCGTGCGCAGCAGCTCCCGAAACACGCGCTGCTGCACCTCGTGCGGGTGCTGGCGGAAGTGGTCGATGCTGGCCAGTCGCCGCTGCACGGCCCACGTCAGGATAGAGCCAATCACGCCGCTCAGACTTTACGTTTCAGCTCAAAATGCTTGCCCAGGTACACGCGGCGCACCATTTCGTCGGCGGCCAGCTCCTCGGCGGTACCAGCTTTGAGCAGCTTGCCCTCGAAAAGCAGGTAGGCGCGGTCCACGATGCTGAGCGTCTCGTTCACGTTGTGGTCGGTGATGAGGATGCCGATATTCTTGTGCTTGAGCTTAGCCACAATGCCCTGAATCTCTTCCACGGCAATGGGGTCAACACCGGCAAAGGGCTCATCGAGCAGCACGAATTTGGGGTCAACGGCCAGGGCGCGGGCTATTTCGGTGCGCCGCCGCTCGCCACCCGAAAGCACGCGGCCGAGGTTTTTGCGCACATGCGTGAGGCTGAACTCGTGGAGCAGCTCCTCTACCTTGTCGTGCTGGGCCGGCTTGGGCAGGTTGGTCATTTCGAGCACCGAGAGGATATTTTCCTCCACGCTCAGATCCCGAAAAACCGAAGCTTCTTGGGCCAGGTAGCCGATGCCGCGGCGGGCCCGCTGGTAAATGGGCAGCTTGGTGATGTCCTCGTCGTCGAGGAAGATGCGGCCGCTGTTGGGCTTCACCATGCCCACCGTCATATAAAAGCAGGTGGTTTTGCCCGCGCCGTTGGGCCCGAGCAGCCCCACGATTTCGCCCTGCGCCACATTCAGCGACATATCATTGACGACGGTGCGGGACTTATAGGTCTTAACGAGGTGTTCGGCGCGAAGAATCATTGGCACAAAGGTAGAAAAACCGGCCGCAGACCGGCAGTGGCCGATAGAACGGCCAGCGTGGAGGAATTGATGCGCGCTAGGAGCTTTTAAAGCTATGGCTAAAAACTAGCTCCCCTCCTTTTTTCAAGGAGGGGTTGGGGGTGGTTCCGTCGTTGAACGGTTTGCTAGCTCTAGCTACAGTTCAACGACTTTCTAGTTCTAGCTAACCACCCCTGCCCCTCCTTAAAAAAAGGAGGGGAACTAGCTTTTCTAGCTTTGTAACCCCTAAAAACCCTTTTATCGCAGCGGATTCAGCATTTTCTCCCGCAAAGCTACCTGCGCCGGAGTAGCGCTTGAGTTCAGCTCCAGCACGTTTTTCAACTCTACCTCAAACTCCTTCGAAGCAGCCTGCTTCTCCTGCGGCGCGGCCGTGCCCGACTGAAAACGCACCGTGACGGCGGCCCCGGAAGTGGGCTCCACGAGCGGGCGAAGCAGCTTTTCGGCGTTGGTCAGATCCAGGGCGGTGCCGTTTACGGCCAGCAGCACGTCGCCTTCGCTCAGGCCGAAGGCGTTCTGGTCGGGCGCGGTCTGGGCGGCCAGGAACTGCTTTTTGTCGGGGTCGTAGCGGAAGCCGAGGTTGCCGAAAGCTTTGATCTTGCTGGGCGCGGTGGGCTGAAAGCGCCAGCCGATCTTGTCGAAATACTCGGCATAGGGCAAGGGCTGGCTGCCGATAACGTATTGGTCGAAGAACTGCTGCAGGGCGGGGTTGGTGAGGGCCACGACTTCCGGAATCAGGTCTTTATCCTCAAAGGAGCGGGTGGGGCCGTATTTCTGGCGCAGGGCCAGCAGCACGTCGCGCAGGTTCTGGCGGCCCTGGCTCAGCTCCTGAATGCGGATATCGAGCAGCAACCCGATAAGCGCGCCCTTCTCATACACGTTGTCGTACATGTCCTTGTAGGGCGGCTCCAGGATTTTGCGGCTCATTTCGGTGAACGAAGCCGGGGGGAATTTCTCCGCTTTGTCGATTTTGTCCTTGATGCGCTGGCGAAACTCGTCGGGGGTGGTGAGGCCGCCGCGCACCTGCACGAGCTGCGCAATGTATTCCGTGACGCCCTCATACAGCCATAGGTGCTGCGACATCTGGGGGTTGCGGAAGTCGAACTCCCCGATTTCGCGCGAGTGAATATTGAGCGGGGCCAGCATGTGCAAAAACTCGTGCGAGGCCACCTCCTGCACCATGCTGCGCAGCCGGTCGGCATCGGGCACCTCGGGCAGGAAGTAGAGCGACGAATACGAGTGCTCCATAGCCCCGTAGCCGCCCTTCTCGCTGGCCAGCGGCGAGCCGAAGCTGGGGAAATACATCAGAAAGTGATAGGCCGGCACCGGCATCTGTCCGAAGTACTTCGTCAGCGCCTCCGCCATCGGCCGGATGATTTCGCGCACCTGCGCGGCCCGCACCGCCCCCGTTTCCGACACTACCGCCACTGAAATGCGGGCCCCGCCGGTGCTGAAGCTGGCCGTATCGGGCTTGCTGTACAGGATGGGCGCATCGGCCAGGCTCACGTAGCTGGGGGCCGTGAAAACGTCCTGCGTAGGCGTGGGACGGTGGGTGCTGAGCGACGTGGCCCCGTAGAAGTCGGCGGGCTTAGCCACAGTCACCTGGTAGGGCTGCATCTTGTAGCCTTCGAGGTAGCCGTAGAGGCCGTAGTGATTGAGCACGAAATCCTTGCCCGCATCGAAGTTGGTGCCGCCGGGCTGGAAGATGAAAGCTTCGTCCTGCTTCACGTCCCAGGTGTCGTCCACTACGTATTCGAGGCGGGCCAAGCGGGGCGCGTTGTCAATGATAAACAGGTTGGCCCCGTCCTTCTTCACCTTTAGCTTTTTGCCCTGCTTATCGTAGGCCGTGAAATTGGTAACGAAGCGGCCGTAGTCCTTTTTGGAGTAGGAGCCGGGCACCACCGAGGGCATCACGTAGGTAGCCTGCGCCTCCTTTACCGGCGGCGTAGTGATGACCACGCGCACCTGGTCGTTGGCGACCTTCTGCAGGTCGAGGGCAATCTGGTAGCCGGCGGGCTGCTGGGCCAGGGCCGGGGCGGCAAGAAGCAGGGCGAAGCCGAGCAGGCAGGATAGTTTCATGCGGGGTACGTGAGGATAGAATAGGTGGCTCCCCAACGCCGGGCGCGGCCGGAACTGGCGTAAGCGGGTCCCAAAGCTGGGATTTTTGCGCCACTATTGCCGCACCGACGTATGGCATAGCCCACGGGCTGCTTCCCGCCTTTCCTCCCTCCTGCCCCATGCCCCGCTTCCGCACCTTCAGCCGCTACGCGCTGGCCCTGTTCTTCGTGGGCACCGGCATCCTGCATTTCGTGGCGCCCGCCACGTTCTTGCGCATTGTGCCTCCCTATCTACCCGCCCCGCATCTGCTGGTGCTGCTCAGCGGCGCGGCCGAACTAGCCAGCGGTCTGGGCCTGCTGCTGCCCGCCACGCGCCAGCTGGCCAGCTGGGGTCTGGTGGCGCTGCTGGTGGCCGTATTTCCGGCCAACGTGTACATGCTGCAAACCCACGGCGCGGGCTTGCCGGTGCCTATGTGGGCGCTGTGGCTGCGGTTGCCGCTGCAGCTAGTGCTGATCGGGTGGGTGTGGTGGGTGGGACGGCCGGCGGCAAAATAGATTTTGCGCCGCATGTTGCCGGAGAATGGTAGCGCGCTATTTTCGCGGCAGTATTCAACTTCATTTATCTTTAACTCATGCTGAAATCAATCGGCCTGCTGGCTGCGCTGGCGCTGGCTACCCTCACCACCCAGGCGCAAACCAGCGATGCCGCCCGCTTTGGCATCGAGCGGGATTCACTAACGGCTCGGGCCGCCAACGTGCGGGAGCAGGTTGATGCGCAGATCGGCTCTTTCAAAACGTCGTTCCTTTCCATTCATGGAGTGCGGCAGAAAACCACCAGCTACGCATCGGGTACCACCGTGAATTTCCGGGGCGACAAAACGCCTGGGGTCCGCCTCAAACAGCAAATAACAAAGCACAAAAAATCCGGGGTGCTGCTGGAGAAGGTGATTTATTACAGCCCCACCCACCGCCTGCTGCTGAAAGAATACTATCTCAACGGGCAGCTAAGCCGCCTGATCCTAAACGACGGCTACCGCCTCTTCAACATCGAGCGGCCCACCCCAAGTCAGACGGTGGAGTTCGTGCAGGGCGACTACATCCGGAAGTCTTACCGGGACGGCAAACAGCCGCAATACTTCTTCCTGGCCCGCCCCCGCTCCTAACCCAGGCGATGCCAAAAGGGTATGCGCGCCCCTACTCCGCCCACCGGATATCCTTCACCCGCAGCTGCAGGTTCTTCACGCCGCGGTACTCGTTGATTTCCAACGTGTAGCACACGTTGAAAGGCTGGCCCTGCAAGATTCGCTCGTGGTACTCGCCCAGGCCGAAGCCGATGGCGTCGATGGTGTGCTGGCCGTCCTGGGTGAGGGCCAGCTTGAGGTGGGAGTTGCCCACGATGCGGGCCGAGTTGGTGGCCGCGTACACGTTTTCCGACTCAAATACCGGGTTCGGGTTGCCGGGGCCGAAGGGCTCCATCTGCTGCAGCAGCTTGTAGAAGCCGGGCGTAATCTCGCTCAGCGGTAGCACGGCATCTATTTCCACCGGCGGAATCATCTGCTCGGGCAGGATGCGGCCGGCCACGATGCTTTCGAACTTCGCCCGGAACTTGTCCACGTTTTCGATGGGCAGCGTGAGGCCGGCGGCGTACATGTGGCCGCCGTACTGGTCGAGCAGGTCGGCGCACTCCTCAATGGCCTGATGCACATCAAAGCCCACCACCGAGCGGGCCGAGCCGGTGGCTTTGCCGTTGCTCTGGGTCAGGATGATGGTGGGGCGGTAGTACTTATCGAGGCAGCGCGAGGCCACGATGCCCACCACGCCCTTGTGCCAATCTTCTTTGTAGAGCACTGTGGAGTGGGCCGTGCGGTGGGTACTGTCCTCCTCAATCATCTGCAGCGCCTCCTTGGTTATGCTGGTATCGAAGCCGCGGCGCTCCTGGTTGGTTTTGTCCACCACGCCGGTTTTTTCGGTGGCTTCCTCCTTGGTTTCGGCCAGCAGCATGGCCACCGAGCGTTTGGCGTCGCCCATGCGGCCGGCCGCGTTAATGCGCGGCGAGAAGCCGAACACGAGGCTACTGATATTCAGAGGCCCAGCGCCCAGTCCGGCCAGCTCGCGCAGGGCATCGAGGCCGGGGCGCTGCCGGTGGGTAGGGTCATTCAACAGGCGCAGGCCGTGGTAGGCCAGCGTGCGGTTTTCGCCCACGATGGGCACGATATCGGCGGCGATGCTCACGGCCAGCAGGTCGAACATCTGGTGCAGCGGCGTTTCGTCGAGGCCCTGGTTTTCGCGCAGCGCCTGCATCAGCTTGAAGCCCACGCCGCAGCCCGAAAGCTCCTTGAATGGATACTGGCAGTCGGCCCGCTTGGGGTCGAGCACGGCCACGGCCTTTGGCAGCTCGGCACCCGGCAAGTGGTGGTCGCAGATGATAAAATCGACGCCCTTTGTGTTGGCGTAGGCAATCTTATCCACCGACTTCACGCCGCAGTCCAGGGCAATGATGAGGGCGTACTGATTATCGGCGGCGAAGTCGATGCCGGCCTCCGAGATGCCGTAGCCTTCCTTGTAGCGGTCCGGGATGTAGTAGTCGATGCGCGCGGGGCCGAACAGCGGGAGCAGGTAGGAATACACCACGGCCACGGAGGTAGTGCCGTCCACGTCGTAGTCGCCGAAGACGAGCACCTTTTCGCCCTCGTGCAGGGCCCGCACCAGGCGCTGCACAGCGCGGTCCATGTCGCGCATCAGCAGCGGGTCGGGCAGGGTGCTGAGAGCGGGGCGGAAGTAGGCGTAGGCTTCGTCGTAGGTGCACACGCCGCGCTGGCAGAGCAGGGCCACAATGGCTTCGTTCACGCGCAGCGCCTCGGCCAGGTGGCGCACTTTCTCAGCCTCGGGCGCGGGCTTGCGAATCCATCGTTTTTCCATAATCTCGGCGGGATACCTTATAGCGGCACTACCTCCAAAAGTAAGAAGAAAACGGCGTTCGGGCCGCCCGATGCCCAGCCGCCGGGGGCCGAATGCATACTTTTGGCTTTCCGTTTTCCTTCGTAAGTCCTTATGAGCAAGCTCCGCGCCTTTTATCAGCAATACCGGCAGTACATTCTCTCCGATGGGCTGATGTATCTGGTGTTTATTCTGGCTCTGGTCATCATGTTCGTCTTCTTCGGATAGCTCCGGCCAGCCAGCCCCAGCAGGGCGATATATTGGTAGAAAAGCGTTTTTTTTGAATGCTGAAAAGCCCCAGCGGGGCGAGACATTCGTTCAATGACGGGTGACGCCCCGCTGGGGCTTTGCTTTGCTTGCTGATGGTTTGCCTACCGATATGCCGCCCCGCTGGGGCTGGCCGGGCTGCCCTTAATTCACTACGTCGCCGCGCAGCTTGCGGAAGCGTTTGCGGGCTTCGGCCACGTAGATGCTCCCGGGATATTTCGTCAGCATCTGGTTGTAGAGTTCCTTGGCTTTGTCGCGGTCCTGTAGGTTTTCTTCCAGAATGCTGGCGGTCAAGAATAGCGCGTCGTCGCTGAGTACGTCGTATTTAGGGTTGGCGGTGATGCGCTGTAGCGTGGTCAGGGCCTCCTGATAATTGCCCATGCGGCGCTGCAGTTGGGCTTTGAGGTACCAGGCATCATCGGAGAGGGCGTGGCCGGGATACTTCTGCAGCAGGTTATCGAGGCCCCTCACGGCCTCCGGCAAGCGGTTCTGGAATACGAGCAACTCCACCTTCGAGTAGTCGCGCAGGGCCACGCCGGAGGTGTCCATGGCCGTATTATCCGTGATGAGCAGACTGAGCTGCATGGCGTCGTTGGCAATTTCGCGGCTGGTGGCTTCCTTGAGAATGTCGAGGTGACTTTTGGCCAGCTTGAAGTCGCCGGCGTAGTAGCTCAGGCGGGCATTGCGCAGCTTGGCCTCGTATCCCACCGGCGAATCCTTGTGCGACTTCTCCACCTGCGAATACAACAGCGTGGCTTCCCAAGGCTCGTTGCGCAGCAGGTATATATCGGCCAAGTTGATTTTGGCGTCGTCCACCACATCCAGGCCGGCGCGGGGCATAGCAATGACTTCCTGCAGCAGCGTCATGGCCCGGTCTTTCTCATCGAGCTGAAAGGCGTAGAGCGCGGCCATGTTGCGCAGCATGCCGGCCGTTTCAGGCGTTTTGCCCAGCTCCGTCAGCACGTTCTGGTACTCCCCGATCAGCCCCCGGATTTTGGCCGGATCGACCGGGTACGTGCTGCGCACCTGCTCCTCGCGGGCCTGCACCAGCCGCTGCCGGGCCAGGCCATAATACTGCCCGCCGCGGTATTGCTGCGTCACGTATTCGTAGCCGCTGATGGCGGTTTCGTAGTCCTTATTGCGCTGCGCGATGGCGGCCAGCTCAATTACCCGCATTCCTTCGGTGCGGCTGCGGCGGTCCAGGGCTTTGGCCTGCACCAGTGCCCCACCGAAGTCGTGGCGCTGCACCTGCAGCCAGAGCAGCAGCTCGCTATTCACGGCCCGCTCGGGGTATTTCTGCACATTCGTAATCAGAATGCGCTCCAGGGCGTCGAAGTCTTTGTCTTCGCGCAGGCTGTTCTGCAGCATGTTGCGCACAAAGGGCAGCTGCTGCTCGTCCTGCTGCACCAGGCGCAGGGTTTCGTCCATCACCTTGTCGGTCTGGCCGTCCTGGGTGTAAAGCTGAATGAGCTGGGGCGCAAACTCGGTTTCGCTCTTGGCCAGCGCCCGGCCGCGCAGGTAGGTTTTCTCGGCCCACTGTGGCAGCTTGCGCCGATTGAACTCGACGGCCACGGCCAGAATCTGCTCCGCCGAGGCCTGGCTTACTACCCGCTCAAACTGCTTGTCGGCGCTGGCCTGGTCGGCGGCAGCCAGGTAGAGGCTGCCCAGCGCCACGCCGTAGCCCACCTCCTCGGGGTGCTGCCGGATGCCCTTTTTCACCAGCTTTTCCGCGTCTTTATAGCGCTTCAGGTTTTGGAGCACCAGCAGGTAGTCGGGCAGCACGTTGGCGGCTAGCTGCTCCTCGGCCCGCAGGCGGCCGAAGAGGAAAGCGGCCTTCTCGTTTTCGCCCTTGCGGGCATATTCCTGAGCCAGAGCAATGCCGCCGCCCTCTTCCTGGGCGTGCAGCGGCGTGGCACCCAATAGCCCGCAGCTCAGCAGCAGGGCCAGACGATAGGTGCGGAAACGGGTCGGAAAGATCGGACGCATAGCGGAAAGCAAGGCCGGTGAATGATAGCGGTAAGGTAAACCCCGGACGGTTGGGTTTCATTCCAGGCTGAAAGGATGACAGCAATAAGGCCCTTTGTCATCCTGAGCTTGCGAAGGACCTTACCACGATAGAAGGACAGATGTAGCAACGACTTGTTCTGACGTGATAAGGTCCTTCGCTCTGCTCAGGATGACACACTGTTTTCAGATAACCCTGCCAAACAAAAAGGGCTGCACCCGAAGGTACAGCCCTTTTGCGGCTCTAAGCGCGTAGCGGCTTAGAAGAACTTGGTGCGGTTGTCTTTGATTTCGGCACGGGCCTTCACGGCCTCGTAGGTAGCGCCATCCACGCGGGCGGTGCGCTGCGCGGCCAGCTGCTGGCGCAGGGCCTTCACGTCCTGCTGCGCGGTGGGCTTCACGATGGTGCCGCCCTCTATCACCAGCACACCCTGCTCGCCCTGAATTGGGGCCGACTTCTGACCGGCTTTCAGGCCGAAAGCTTTGCCCAGTGCCACCGGCTCGCCGCCGAGGCCCTGAATTACGCCCGTGCCCAGCACTACATCAGAAGCGGTTTTTACCTGGGCGGCGGGGCCGTAGGCGGCAGCCAGCTGCTCCAGCGTGCCCTGCTTGCCTTCCAGCTTGGCCATGATCTGCTTGGCTTTTTCCTCGTTGCGCACCTGCGCGGTCAACTCGGGCTTCATGCTGGCTACGTCGGCTACGCCTTTGGTCCGCTCGCCGGTGAGGGCGGCAATAACGTACTGGCCGTTGATTTCAAACACGTCGGAAACGTCGCCCACTTTCGTGGCTTTGCCGCCCTGGCCAGCCCCGTACGACCAGCGCACCAGTTCGCGGGCATCCTGCAGGCCACCCACGGCCCGGTCGCCGCGGCCCAGGCCTTTGGCTTCCAGCTTCTGCAGGGTCTTGTCCTTGGTCACCAGCTTGCGGAACGACTCCAGATCGGTGGCCTGACCTTTCAGCTCCTGGGCGCGGGCGTAAGCAGCTTCACGGGTAGCATCCGAAGGCACGATGTTTTTCTGCACCGCGGCAATCTGGTAGGTCTGGTTGGTTTTCGGAGCCGTGATTTTGATGATGTGGTAGCCGAACGAGGTCTTTACCAGGTTGGGCAGCAGGCCGGCCGAAGTGGCGCCGAATACGGCTTTCTCGAACTCGGGCACCATGCGGCCCTGCGTGAACCAGCCCAGGTCGCCGCCCTGCTCCTTGGTGCCATCGGTGCCGAACTGGCGCGCCATAGCCGCGAAATCAGCCCCGCCTTTGATCTTGTTCAGCAAGTCCTGCGCCTTGGCCTTAGCGGCGGCCTCCGCCTCCGGCGTAGCGCCTTCGGCCTTGATGAGGATGTGGCTGGCGCGGGCTGAAGCCTGGGTGCCGGCTTTCTGGCCGGTTACCTTGAAGATCGAATACACGCCATTCTCGGCGTAGGGGCCATATACCTGGCCCACTTTCAGCGGCTGCTGGCTGCGGAGCTTCTCGGGCATATCCGCCGGCGACACGTAGGCCGCGTTGTAGGGCTGGTCGGAGTTGAGCTTCACAAACAGCGAGTCGCTGGGGGCGGTGCTGAACTGCGCGGTCAGCTCGTCCACGGTTTTGCGCACGCTCAGGCTGTCTTCTTTGGAAGCCGTTACCGGAATGGTCACGTACTCGATGGTGCGGCCGTCTTCTACTTTGTAGCGCGCCTGGTTCTTGTCGAGGTAGGCCTGCAGCTGGGCATCCGTCACTTTCACCGCCGAGTCGGAGATGGAGAAATACGGCACCAGCAGGTAGCGGAAGTTAGCTTTCGTGTTTTGGTTTTCGCCAAACAGCTTGGCTTCGGCCGTCGTTACGTAGGTCGAAATCTTGAGCAGGTTGTTGTACTTGTTGGCGAGGCGCTCGGGGCCGAGGTTGGCTTCGAAGTTGCGGAAAGCATCCTGGGCCTGGGGCGGCAGCTTGTCGAGGTTGCGCAGGTACTCAATCACCTTGGCGCGGTCGAACTGCTGGGTTTTGGGGTCGGTGAAGGCCTGGCGGATGCTGGGGTGAATGTTCTTGCCCTGCACCATGTCGGTCAGCTCGTCGTCCGATACTTTCAGGCCCAGCTTGTCGAATTCCTTCTGGAAGGCAATGCGGTAAATGGTCTGGTTCCAGGCCTGGTCGCGCAGGTAGCCCATCGTCTGCTCGTCGGGCTGGCGGCCCTGCTGGGCAATGAACTGCTGCTTGGCCTGCTCTACGGCCACCTGAAACTCGTTGTAGTCTACTTTCTCGCCGGCGACCTCGCCCACGACGTTTTCATTGCGGTTGAACAGGCGGTTCTTGCCGCCGATCAGGTCGCCTCCGACGATGAAAAGCAGCAGACCAATGGCAACGATGCCAACGGCCCAGCTCGATTTTTCCCGAATCGTGTTAATTAATGCCATTTACTTGAAAAAAAGCGCGGTAAGAAAAGTACAAAGAGGCGCAAAATAACCAGAATCCGCCGGACATTCAAAGCCGGTGCTATACAACAACGCCCGAAGGCTACTTCGGGCGGGCAACTTTCAGGGAGAAAGCTAGTTTCGGCGCTTGGGGTGCGCCGGAATTTTAACGGTTTTGCCCGGCGGCTTCCGCGCTGCCTGCGCTTTGGCGGCCGCCTCGTTTTCGCGCTGCTTGAGGTAGCGGTAATACATGGTGCAGGCCAGGGAAATCATGAACACAAAGTAATTGCGCTGCAGACTTTCCAGGGGCTTCTGCGGATTGTTTTCCACCAGGGTCTGATACACGCCGATGACGAACGTGACCACGGCCACCGAAAACAGCACGGTGCGGCCCATGCCGGGGGCCCAGAATTGCTTCAGCAGCTGCCGCATCAGGGTTTTTGGGGGCTAGGTTGGGGCGCAGAAGGGGTGGCGGCCGCATCGAGGGTGAAAATGCCTTCCGGCTTCATGATGCGGTAGCGCGAGAAGTCCTGGTTGGCGGTCAGGCCGTAGCCGGTCAGCACTTCCGTCAGGGTTTCGACGCGCACGAAGGTGGCCGGCTGGGTGTAGATCTGGGCTTTGGCTTTGTCGTAGAACAGCTCTTCGGTGTTCATCTTCTGCTGCTTCTGCTCGTTTTTCACCCGCACGTCGCCGCGCACTACATAGAGGTTCTTGTTCTTGTCGTACTTGCCGTAGTTGCCGCTTAGCGTGTTCACCACGGTGCGGCCGCCGTCGCCGTAGAAGGTGACTTTCACGCCCTTGGGGTATAGCTGGTCGCCCGACTCGAAGGTTTGCTCCAGCGGGGCCGTGAGGCGAATCTGGAGCTTGGCCGAGTCGCTGATGAGCGTCAGCACGTTGGTCACTTCCACCGTCGGCCCCTTGTACACCATCTTCTTGGTGGTGGCCGCGTCTTTCTTTTCGCAGCCCGCGCCCAGGCCGGCTATTGCCACCAGGGACAACAGCAGCCAGCATCGGTTGGAGGAGAAGACGGGCTTCATGGCCATAAGCTTATTCAATGCGGCGCTTGATAAACCAGCGGTTGTTCAGCGTCACGCCCAGCTGCAGGCGCAGGTAGTCGTCCTTCACGTTGTTCACGGTGCGCGTGCCGGCAGCGTCGCGGAGCTGGTAGGTGTCGAGGTTGCCGCGCTGCCCGTAGGTGAAGGCCAGCCCGATAACGGTGGCATCGAGCGGGGTGGCGCTGGGCAGCGGGAAGGCGAAGCCCCAGCTCACTGAGCGGTCATACAGCGCCTGCCCGTTGGGCTGATACGGCATCTGAGCCACGTTCAGGCCCGCCCGGTAAGTGATGCGCTTGAAGTAGTTTTCTACGGAAGTGGCATCCGGCGTGTACTCGCCGCCCACGCCCACGCGCAGCGTGTTGTCGAGCCGTGCCGATGTGGCCGAGCTGGTGAAGGCCTGGTATTTCGACCATTGCTGGTGGGCCACGTCCACGTTGGCGCTCCAGTTCTTGTTGTTATCAAAGCTAACCCCGACCTGGGCCAGGGCCGGCACGATGGATTTGCCTTTCTGATCCACCAGCTCATCGAAGCGCTCCACTTCGAAGCCATCCAGGGTTTCGCGGCGCTGCGCCTGGCTGCGGGTGCCGTTCAGGTTGGTCTTGAAGCTGTATACGCCGCCCAGGTTGTAATTGAGCTTATCATTCACTTTGCCGCGGTAGTGCAGCGCGCCCCGGAAAGCAAAGTCGGAGTAGTGGATCTGCTCGGTACGCACCACCCGCGTGATATCGGCGGCCGTATCGGTGTTGCGGGCCAGCGCGGTGCCCGTAGAGAGGTCGATGCTGCCGAACACGTAGGAGGCCGTGACGCCCACCGCCAGCCCCTTGCCGAGGCGGTAGCCCTGCGCTAGGTACGCTTCCGACAAGCCGCCTTTGCCGCGCTCCTGCAGCTGGGCCTTTGTGTCGGGGTCACCGGCCACGGTGGTCACGGTGTTGGCCTCGTAGTCGACGGACGTGTAGGGCTTCAGACCGGCGGCGGCTCCCCAGCTTTTGGAAAGCGGCACCGCCAGCGCCAGATAGCCCAGCGAGGCGCTGCCCGTCCGGTTTGACTGGTTCACGGTATGCAGCCGGCGCAGCAGGGCATTAAAGCCGGCCTCGTAGGTAGTGCGCGAAATGTAAGCCAGCATGGCCGGGTTCAGCTCGTTCACGTTCGTGCTGTTGGGCGCAGCCAGCCCTACGCCGCCCATGCCCAGCTGCCGCACGCCGCCCACGTTGCCCGCAAAGTCGCCGAAGCCGATGCGGGAGTAGGGCGAGTTGCCGAGGCCCTGCCCCTGCGTGCGTGGCGCGGCCCACAGGCCCAACAGAGTCAGCCCCACGAGGCCGGCGAATTTAGTTTTCAACATTGTGCACCAATATTCGGTGAAGCCCGAGTAGCACGAGCTCCGGAATGACAAAGATATGGCCTTTCAGCCGGGGTTGAAAAAACCGGGCATCGCCGCCGGCCAGCACCACGCCCAGTTGCGGGCTGTGCTGCCGGTACTGCGCAATGAAGCCGTTGACCTCCGCCACCGCCCCGTTCAGCACCCCGCTCCGGATGGCCGACTGCGTGTCGTCGCCAGTGAGGGGCAGCGGGGCCGCCGTGTCGGCGGGCAGGGCTACCAGCGGCAGGCGGCCCGTGAGCTGGTGCAAGGCCTCGAAGCGCATGCGCAGCCCTGGCGCGATGCTACCGCCCCGAAACGTATGGCCGCCCTCCACCCAGTCGCACTTCAGGGCCGTGCCGGCATCCACGATCAGCGTATCGGCGGCGGGGCGCAGCCAGGCCGCGCCCACGGCGGCGGCCAGCCGGTCGGCCCCCAGCGTGTCGGGCGTGGCGTAGGTATTCCGCAGGGGCAGCGGCGTGGTGGCGGGCTTAAACTCCAGCACCCGGCCCGGCACCAGTGGCCGCAGCCGCGCCGCCCATTCGGCCGTGGGTTCCGCCACCGAGGCCACCAGTACATGGTCGGGCCGGAGCCGCGCCACGGTTTCCGGCACCGCCTCCAGCGTGTGCCCGCCCGCCGATTCGCGCAGCACGTCGTCCTCGAAGCAGCCGTATTTCACGGCCGTATTGCCGATATCGAAGACCAGGGTACGCATGAGGACAAGAGAAATTACGGGCCGAACGGGCCGGCGGCACAAAGCAGTGCTGCCCGCCCCCCAACTTCACGAGTCGGTGGGCGGGCAGCGGGTTGCCTGCTACATGAAATACTTCAGCCGGATTACTTCCTTTTCGCTCAAAAAGCGCCACTTGCCGCGCGGCAGGTCCTTCTTGGTCAGGCCGGCGTACTGCACGCGGTCCAGCGCTACCACCTCGTAGCCGAGGTGCTCGAATATGCGCCGCACAATGCGGTTGCGGCCCAGGTGCAGCTCAATGCCCACGAAATGGGCGTTGCCGGCCACAATGGCCACATCATCCACGTCGGCTTTGCCGTCTTCCAACTCCAGGCCTTCCGCAATCTGGCGTAGGTGCTCTTCCGTCAGCGGCTTGTTCAGCTCCGCCTGATAGATCTTCTTGTTCTTGTGCGACGGGTGCGAGAGTTTCTGCGCCACCTCCCCATCATTAGTGAAGAGCAGCAGGCCTGTGGTGTTGCGGTCGAGGCGGCCCACCGGGAAAATGCGCTCCTTGGAGGCCGTAGCCACCAGGTCCATCACCGTTTTGCGGCCCTCAGGGTCTTCGGTGGTCGTAATGAAGTCCTTGGGCTTGTTCAGCAGCACATACACCTGCTTCTCGCGGTTCAGGTTGGTTTTGCCATACTGCACTGTATCGGTGGGCTTTACCTGGTAGCCCATTTCGGTCACTACCTCGCCGTTCACCTTTATTTCGCCGGCGGCAATCAGCTCATCCGCGTCGCGGCGCGAGCAGATGCCGGCGTTGGCAATGTAGCGGTTCAGGCGCACCGCGTCGGTCTTCTCCTCTTCGCGGCGGCGCTTGTTGCCACGGGTTTTGTCGTCTTCGTAGTGCTTCAGGTTGGCATACGATGGCGCTTCACCCGCTACCTCGCCCCGCTTGGGCTTGTCGGCCCGGTTGGAGGTGGCAAAGCGCTTATCGGAGCTGGGGCTGATGCGCGGGTTGCGCTCATTGCCATAGGGCTTGCCCTCTTCGCGGGAGCTGGTCGCGCCCCGCTTGTCGTCGTCAAAGCGGCGTGGTGCGGCGTTGCGGTCGGCGTAAGTGCCTCGGTCGCCGGTAGGCTTGTTGCCGAAGGCCGGCCGCTCGCCAAAGCTGCGGCTGCCAAAGCCGCCTTCGCGGCGCTCCGGCCGCTCGGTGCGGTCATTCTCCTCGCGGGTAAACTCTTCCGGCGGCTTGCGGAAATCGAAGGGCCGGGCCGGCCGGATGGCGCGGTTCGGACCCATATCCGCATCCCGCTCAAAGCGCTCAGCGGCCGGGGCCGGCGTGGGCGGCAGCGGCTGGCTGGTGCCCGACTCCTGCTCAAATGGGTTGGCCTTTTTGAATTTGCGGTTTCGCTCGCCGTGGTCGCCGCGCGGCACGGCCGGCTTGCCCTCCTGCCGATACGGCTGGCCGGGCCAGTTGGCCTTGGGCTCGTAGGGGCGGGCCGGGCGCTCATCGCGCGGCTTTTCCCGGTCGCCGAAGCTGCGGCGGTCGTCGCCGCGGCTCTCGAAGCGGCGCGGCGCGTCCCGGTCAAACGAGCGGGGTGGCCGGCTGTCCTGCTCGCGGTTGAAGGGGCGCGTCGGGCGGTTGCCCCCATCACGGCTGCCAAAGGATGGCCGGTCGTTACCGCCTTCGCGGTTGAACGGACGGCGGGTGTCGTCGGAGCCTTCGCGGCGGGCACCGGCACCAAAGCTGCCCCGGCTACCTGCGCCCTCGGGCCGGTTGAAGCCGCCCTGCGAGCCGAATTTCTTCGGTCCCGAATCATTGCCGCCGAAGCGTTTGCCGCCAAAGCCGCCGCCTTCGCCCGGCTTGCCAGCCGAGCGGCCGAACGATGGCCGGGAAGAAAAGTCGCGGCCTTTGGGGCTGTCGTTGCCGAAGCGGTTGCCGCCGCCGGTGCTGCCCTCGGCGGGGCGGGGCGGGTAGTTGCGAGGGCCATTGGGGCCGCCCGCGGGCCGGGAGCCGGCGGAGTTGCGACGTTCGGGCTTATCGCCGGAGAAGTGTTGCTTGCTCATGGTTGCAAGGAAGGAGTGCCGTATCGCTACGGTACGAGTGAAAACAGAAATTCAAAAACCAGGACCGGAAAGTGTTCAAACGAACTACCCCGGAAAACAGTGCCCGGACCAGCGAACCGGCCCGAACGAGCCGGCCGAAAGTCCGGGCAGAATGTATACAATGAAAAAGCAGTAGCGTGCTTAGTCGCGGCGGGCCATCTTGGCTTCGATGGAGTGCTGCGTATGCGGCACCGCCCGCAGGCGCTCCTTCGAAATCAGCTTGCCCGTACCGATGCACACGCCGTAGGTTCCGTTTTTAATGCGGATGAGGGCGTTTTCGAGTTGCTGGATGAACTTCATCTGGCGCGAGGCCAACTGGTTCATGCTCTCTTTTTCGGCAGTGTCGGCTCCGTCTTCCAGCACCTTCGACGAAGATGCGGTGTTGTCGGTGCCCGAATCGTTGCGGCGGCTCAGCGTCTCCTTGATGAAGGCGACTTCCTTCCGGGCGGCGGTGAGTTTCTCCTGGATAATATCCTGGAACTCACTCAGTTCCTCCCTGGAATACCGTAGGTTTTCTTCACTCATGTTGGGTCAGAGAAAAATTTAACGTATTGAAGGTTAGTCACTTGCCTGGCATTGCACGACTGGCAAAGCTCACGCATCTGGCCCCCCAACATGAACTCCGGCAAATTGGTTTGACCGGATTTCAGCGCCGGAAGCTCATGCGCTGACTTCTTGCAGCCCGGATATGGTCCGGCATGATTCGGGCGCAAAGCTACGCTTTTGTCCGATACCGCCCTATTGTTGCGCTTTGTCAGGATCGGGCGGTCGGCGGCCGAAGCATCAGAAACCCAGCATGTGAATGGCGGCCACGGCTCCTTCCACGCCCTTATTGCCGTGCTTGCCGCCGGCCCGGTCCCAGGCCTGCTCCAAGGTGTTGGTAGTCACCAGGCCAAAGATGACCGGCTTGTTGAACTTGAGCCCCACGTTGGTAATGCCGCTGGCCACGGCGTGGCAGATATAGTCGTCGTGCTTGGTTTCGCCCTGAATGACGACCCCGAGGCAAATGACGGCATCGATTTCCTCGTGCTGGGCCAGTAGCTGGGCCCCCAGCGTCAGCTCGAAGCTGCCGGGCACGGTGTTGCGGAAGATGTTCTCCTCCTTGGCTCCGTGCTTGAGCAGCGTTTCGTAGGCTCCCTGGCTGAGCACGTCGGTGATTTCGCGGTTCCACTCGGCCACCACTATGCCGAAGCGCTTGTCAGAAATATCGATGAAATGGGCGGAGGTGTAGTCGCTCAAGTTTTTGAGTGAGGTTGCCATTGCGTTGTTAGTTGTTGGTTGTCGGTTGTTATTAGCCAGTTGTGGGTTGTGGGTTTATCGTTGCAGAGACTGGCAACTCACAACAGACAGCTGGCGGCGCAAAAAAGAAACTGCGCCTTCCCTCGCGGAAAAGCGCAGCTCTGAATGAGGGTGCATCGGGGGCTTACTTGCCGGCCAGCCCTTCGGCGCGGGCCTTGAACTGTTTGGCTTCGCTGGCCTCTACCGAAGTCTGGTAGTCGGTCAGGATCTTGTCGTAGGCTGCAATGGCACCGGTGTAGTCTTTGGCCAGCTCGCGGGCGGTGGCTTCTTTCAGCAGGTAGCCGGGCGAGAAGAACTCGTTGGCGTTGTAGTTGGCGGCTTTGTTGTAGAAGTCGGCGGCTTCCTTGGCTTTGTTCAACTCCAGGTTGGCATCGCCGAGCAGAGCGTAGGCGCGGGCCTGCACCAGCAGATCATCGGAGCTGAAATCTTCCAGGTAGTCGATGGCCGCCTGAAACTTGCCTTCCTTCAGCGAGGCTACGCCGGCGTAGAAGTTGGCCATGTTACCGGCCTTGGTGCCGCCGTACTCCGCGGCCACGGCTTCGAGGCCATCGTACTGCCCGTCGCCTTTCATGGCTTTCTGCATCGAGTCGGCTTCCCAATAGTTCACGGCCTGGAACATGGCAGCCTGCGCTTTTTCATCCTGCGAGGTGCGCCAGGTGTAGTAGCCAAACGCGCCTACCACGGCCAGCACCACTACCGCCAGCAGACTGAGCAATGCAGTTTTGTTGCGACGCAGGAAATCCTCCGACTCGGCCAGCCGGGCGGCCAGCGCATCGGGGTCTTCGAACAGCGGATGCTCGGGCGTGAGAGGGCCGGTGGGCTCATTGGGGTCCGCCGGAACCGGCTGCGGCTGAGGACGATTTTGCGGGCTGTTGCGCGTGTAGGGAATCTTAGACATTACTGTTGATTTCTGGAAAGACGGCCGCTAGGCCGGGGAAAGTTCCGCCGCGGGGTTAGTCGCGGATGTAGGGGTAATCCTGCTGTACGTACACATCCTTGTACAGCTCGTCGGCAGTAGGGTAAGGCGAGTTTTCGGCAAAATCAACCGACTCCTGCACCTGGGCTTTGATCTTCTCGTCGATAGCCATCAGATCCGCTTCCGTCGCCATGTTGTGGGTGAGGATGGTGTGCCGCACGGCCTCAATGGAGTCGCGCTGGCGGTACTCTTCCAGCTCTTCTTTGGTGCGGTACTTGGCCGGGTCGCTCATCGAGTGGCCTTTGTAGCGGTAGGTTTTGAACTCCAGGAAGGTAGGGCCTTCACCGGCGCGGGCACGCTCGGCGGCGCGGGCCACGGCGTTATGAATGTCTTCCACGTTCATGCCGTTCACTGGCTCCGACGGCATATCGTATCCTTCGCCCAGCGTGTACAGGTCCGTCACGTTGGAAGTGCGCTGCACGGAAGTGCCCATTGCGTAACCGTTGTTCTCGACCACGAAGATGACGGGCAGCTTCCACAGCATAGCCATGTTGAAGGCTTCGTGCAGCGCACCCTGGCGCACGGCTCCATCACCCATGTAGCAAATGCAGAGATTTCCGGTCTTGTTGTATTTCTCCGCGAAAGCCAGCCCGGCGCCCAGCGGCACCTGCCCGCCCACGATGCCGTGGCCGCCAATGAAGTTCACGGCCTTATCGAACATGTGCATAGAGCCGCCCTTGCCTTTCGAGCAGCCGGTGGCTTTGGCAAACAGCTCAGCCATGATGGCGTTCGGCGAGGTGCCCAGGGCCAGCGGGTGGGCATGGTCGCGGTAAGCGGTAATCCACTTGTCACCTTTGGTAAGCGCCGAAACGGCCCCAGCCACGCAGGCTTCCTGCCCGATGTAGAGATGGCAGAAACCCTTAATCTTCTGCTGCCCGTAGAGCTGACCGGCCTTCTCCTCAAACTTGCGCATCATCACCATCTGCTCGTACCACTGCATGTACGTCTCCTTTGGAAACTCAGGCGTGGCAGGGCTGCTGGCTTTGGGAGCGTTGGTAGGGACTTGGTCCTGGCCGTTGGGCGGCAATACTGAATCAGGCTGTTCCACCGTATCGGTAGCGGCCGTGGGTTTAGTAGCAGCCTTCTTGCCCGACGATTTACTCGTCGAATTGGAAGGTTTTGAAGTAGCCTTTACTTTCGTCTCCGCCATCGTGCTCGGTTGTTCGCGTTTGGGATGCGAAAGTACGTAAAAGGATTGCAATTCCGAACCCCGAATGATTCTTGAAACTCTGCATCTGCTGTTCTTTAAGAACTACGACGAGGCCAACTTACGTTTCTCCCCGCACATCAATTGCTTCATCGGCGACAACGGCAGCGGCAAGACCAATCTGCTCGATGCCATCCATTATCTGGCCCTGACCAAGAGCGCCTTTACCGCCGCCGATGCCCAGAGCATCAAGCAGGGTGAAGAGTTCTTCGTGGTGCGCGGCCGGTTCTGCACCCCGCCCGACGACACGCGCGACACCATTCAATGCAGCCTGCGCCAGGGCCAGAAGAAAGCCGTGACGCGCAACAAGCAGACCTACGACCGTATCTCCGACCACATCGGCCGCTTTCCCGTGGTGCTCATCTCGCCCTACGATACCGACCTGATCCGGCAGGGCAGCGAGGAGCGGCGCAAGTATTTCGACAGTCTCATCTCGCAGCTCAATCACGACTACCTGGAGCTGCTGATGGCTTACAACTACATCCTGCGCCAGCGCAATGCGCTGCTCAAGCAAGCCGCCGACCGCCAGAGCTACGACCGGGATTATCTGCTGGCGCTGGATGAGCAGCTGGTGCCCGCCGGCGAGCAATTGGTGCAGCTGCGGCAGCAGTTCCTGGCTGATTTCACGCCCATCTTCCAGCGCCACTATCAGCAGCTGGCCGACAGCCGCGAAACCGTAACCCTCGACTACAAGAGCCAGCTCCCCGGTGCCGACTTTGCTCACTTGCTCCGCACCGCCGAGCGCAAGGATCTGGTGCTGCAGCGCACCACCATCGGCCCCCACAAGGACGACTTCGTTTTTCTGATGGATGAAGGTTCGGTGAAAAACTTCGGCTCGCAAGGCCAGCAGAAGTCCTACGCCATTGCTCTCAAGCTGGCGCAGTTCGAGATTCTGGCCGAGCGCAAGCAGCATAAGCCCCTTCTCCTACTCGACGACATCTTCGACCGCCTCGACGAGAAGCGCATCACTCGCCTGCTGCAGCTGGTCGCCGACCGCACGTTCGGCCAAGTCTTCCTGACCGATACGCACCTGGACCGCACCGACCGAGTACTGGCCAACCTCTCGGAGCAGATCAGCCGCTTCCGGGTAGAAAAGGGGACCGTCACGGCGCTTTAGCTTTCCTGCGGGCTACCTTTGCAAGTACCGATGCTTCCCCTTCTATAGTCAGGGTTAGGCCGGGGTCTTCGCGCGTTATTTTACTAGTCAGCTTTGAAAAAACATAGCAATTCCGAAAACTCCCGTCAGGCTGACATCGTCACGCTCAAAGACGGAATAACGGCTTTGCTGAAGGCATACCGACTCCAGGGCAAGCTCAATGAGGTGACGGTCGTTTCGAGTTGGGAGCGAATAATGGGCAAGGCAGTAGCCCTCAAAACCCAGGAGATTTATATAAGTCAGGGCAAGCTATTTGTCCGGCTCAGTTCGGCCCCACTCAAGCACGAGCTAGTAATGGCCAAGACTCGGGTGCTTGAAATTATCAACGCCGAAGTGGGTGAGAAGGTGATTCAGGAAGTGGTGTTCCTGTAGCGCAAGCATAAGTTGCTGGTAAGAGTATACTGCCTTGCTTGTCTCAGTTGGGTAGCTCAGCTCATCTCGTACCTATATCGATTTTGCTGGCCAGTCAGGCTCAACTCCTATCTGTGCTTGGCCGGCCAATTCCAGTTGCACAGGCGTGATCGGGGCTAGTAGCTTATTGGCTTTGCCCCTACTCTCTCTGCCTGGTCTATCCGAGTTGTGGCTTCGTCTCTCAAAGAGCACGTACGATTGGCCAGTTGCAGTCGAGGTGACTAATAACAGTATCAGCCGGCTTCACACTGTAGCCATTCAGGCGTACTCACCGCGAGATGCCGGCAGAGACTCCGGAAGTAAACCAGGCGGATGTTACCTTTTGCAGCTTTGATCCACCGACTGCTTTCACAGCGGGTTCTTCGCTCTGGTCTTGTTGCCTACAACCCCAACCCTTTCTTCCTCTTCCCCATGAACTATCCACAACCAGAATTCCGTCCGGTATCTTACTCCCGGGTCACGCTTACAGAATTGATGATTCCTTCCTATGCCAATTTCGGCGGCAAGATCCACGGCGGCATTCTACTGTCGTTGATGGATAAGGTGGCGTATGCGGCGGCGTCCAAGCACGCGGGCAACTACTGTGTGACGGTGAGCGTGGACGGCGTGAATTTTCTGCAGCCGGTGGAAGTCGGCGAGTTGGTGTCGCTGCTGGCTTCGGTCAATTATGTCGGGCGCACTTCGCTGCTGGTCGGCATCAAGGTCATCGCGGAGGATGTGCGCAGCGGCTCGGTCAAGCACACCAATACCTCTTATTTCACGATGGTGGCTAAGGACGAAAGCGGGCAGCCAACGCAAGTGCCAGGGCTAAATTTAGAGACGCTGGAAGACACGCGGCGCTTCCTGGAAGCCATCAAAAGACGGGAGTTTAAGGAGCGCTACCGGGCCGAGTTCGACAACGCTGTTTCTTCGTTGGCAGTGCCGCATCAGCTGCATCTGCTGGAGCGCGAAAGGTGTCAAATCGTGTATTGATTCTTTGTCCGCAAGCTTGGCACCGATGCGTCCGTAGGACGTTTTAAAGCGGCGTTTCGCTACTGTAGGAGTGACAAAAATGTTTCACGTGGAACATTTTTGTCACTTAGGGCCATACACTTTCATCAGGAGCTCATTGTGCGCTTCCAATAGCGCTATATACTTCGTCTGGAGGGCCATTAGCTGCTTTACCGGGTCAGAATCAACTGCTTGTATCTGTAACGCACGCGGTGTAACATTGGCGGACAAACTATTTGTTACAATGGGAGCGACGAACGGTAATACAGTCTGTTGTAACGACGTAAAGTCATTAGAAAAATCGTGTCCGATAATATCACCTACTCGCTTTACGAAAGCGTAATCAAGTGTCTCTTCTTTGAATTTACGATAGATAGTAGGACGGGTAATGCCCAGCTCGTCCACGATACGGGTAATGGAAATACCGCTGTTTTTGATGGCATCTTGCAGGATTTCGCCCTGATGTGGCATAGAGAAGCTCTGTAATGCAATGAGTTTGTAAAGATGATGAATATGTATCAATTGAACAAACACAGTGTATGTAATTATGGACAACTGATACAAGTGTAACGATACAAACCAAACAAACGAAACGCGTTACACTTGACGTATTACACAGAATTTGTAACATATTATTTGTAACACAAAACGATACACTTGGTAAACGAAGTCTAAAACATGCCCACACTGCTTTGTATGCTTGTTTGCGGCATACAAACACAACTGCCGTATTATTTCCCGAGAGAGGTCGACACTCATTCCCTACGAGTGAGTTGGACATAGCTGTGCTACGAAACCAGCCGGGGTGTATGGTTGCCGTTAGCCTTGGCTCAGCAGGCTACGAAGTACGTCCGGGTAGTCGGTGGTCAGGCCATCTACACCGAGTTGTAGTAGCCGCTGCATATCCTCAGTTTTGTTCACCGTCCAGGGTACGATGCGGATGCCTTGCGCGTGTAGTGCGGCCACCAGCGTGGCCGTGACCAGCGGGTGATGAGGGCCGTAGACATCCGGCGCAAAACCCAAAGCGGCCGCATGCTCGGCGTAGGGAATTTCGTCTTCCACCAGCATACAAACGGGCAGTTCGAGCAGCTGTTGGCGGGCGGCCTGGAGGACGCGCTTGTCGAAGGCAAGCAGCGTGACGCGGGACAAAATCTGCTCGGTTTCGAAGAGAACGGCCAGCACTTTCCGCACGAAAACGGCGGGCTTTGGATGGAATACCCCATCCCCTTCCGGAGTCGATTTCACTTCGATGCTGTAGCCTACTGCCGGGCGGCCCAGCTGCTGCGAGAACTGCTCTGCGGCCCGAATTACGTCGCGCAGCAGCGGCTTGCAGGCCGCCGCCAAAAGCTGCCGGGGGAATTCCGGATGCGGGGTCAGGCCACAGTCGCAGCGGCGGATTTCGGCGTAGGACATCCGATAGATGTTGTGCTGCTGCTCAGTGCCGGCCGCTACCGGCTGGCCCTGCGCATCGCGGCACAGCCCGGATAGCCAGGGCTCGTGCGATACCACTACTTCGCCATCGGCCGATAGCACTACGTCCATTTCCAGCACATCTACCCCCAGCGCGAGGGCATGCAAAAAGGCGGGCATCGTATTCTCGGGGCGCAGGCCCCGGCAGCCACGGTGACCATGAATCTCGGGGCGGGGTGACCCAACAGAACGGGGCGCAGGAATAGGCATAATAGCAGTAGTGAAGGTTGGCCGCGGCCAGCGTCAGCAGGCGCGGTGAGCTAAGCAGACAGCACGCAGCAAAACAATTCGCGGGGCCGGCATGCTAGCTTGTACGGTGGGTAGGCAAATGATGCCGCGAGCTTAAAAGCGGTATTTTGCGGGCTGAACCATTCTTTTCATCATCCCAACCTTATGAAGAAAATCATCCTGCTGGTAGTTCTTGCGGCTCTGGTAGCCGGGGGCTACTACTTTTATCATAGCCTGACGACGGGGCCCAAATATGCCCTGATGCAGGCCGCCAAAGCCACGCAGACCCACGATATGGCTGCTTTTGAGCGCTACGTGGACGTGAACAGCGTGACGGGTAGCCTGGTGGACCAGGTGGCGGCGCAGGGCTCGGCTCTGGGGCTGCTGAATCCGGGGGGCTTTGCCCTCCGCGGGGCGCTACAACTGCTGAAGCCGCAGTTGGCTAAGGCGGCCCGCAAAGAGGTACAGACCTACGTTGAGACCGGCTCGCTGGAGGCCGCGGCGGCGACGCAGCCGGAGCGGGCGGTGAAGGTGTCGATGCTGGGCATGGCCAGCAAAGTGGTGAGCGCCGACAGCAAATTCAAGGACGTGAAATACGTGAACGAGCAGGGAGACCAGGCGCTGGTCGGCATCGAATTCACGCAGCCCAAATATGACACTACCCTGGTGGTGGAGCTGAAGATGCGCGACCGGGGCGACCATTGGCAAGTAACGGAAATCACTAATACCGGGGAGTTGATAAAGCACGTGGCGCGCCTGGAGAAGAAGCGCCGGTTCGGCAATTAAAACTGATTCCGCGCTTACGCCCGGCTTGAAAACAGGAAGGCCCGTCGCTGTCCAGCGACGGGCCTTCCTGTTTTCAAGCCGGGAGCAGTCTAGACGCTGGCCTTGCCGCGACCGGCAAACAGGTAATAGATGATCAGACCGCCGAGGGGGAAGAAGAAAATGATGGCAGCCCAGAGGATTTTCTTACCAATAGTCCATTGCTGACGGAAGACATCGAACAGGGCCAGCACATCGAGTACAAGGATGATGATGCCCCACATGGAGGTGCTACCGTTGGCATTGTAGCGGCTGCACGAGGAAATGGCAGCGGTCAGGGTGAGCAGCAGGGCCGCGAGGGGCAGACGGTTGGTGAGGGAAGCTAGCTTAGTCATGGGAGTCGGTTGTTGGAGTGGAAAGGGAGTGTGCCGCTCTTTACGCATGACGTTGGAATATAGATATAATTGTTGATGTTTTTCATATATAATATATTGGTAATCAAGTCATTAAAATAGATAAGTCTGGATTTGCTGCCAGAAATATGTGGCGGCTTCCGGATAGAAGGCCAGGGTGAGAATAACGCCATAGAGGGCCCCGTAGAAGTGGGCATCGTGGTTGATGTTATCGCCGGAGCGGCGGCCCTGGTAGTAGGAATAGGCTAGATAGAGGAAGCCGAAGATGAAGGGCTGAATGGGGAAAGGTATCGGGAAGATGATAATACCCTGGCCCTTAGGCGCTACCGGATTGAACATAATGCCCGCGAAGATGACGGCCGCTACGCCACCCGAAGCGCCGAGGCTGCGGTAGTCGGGGTCGTTGCGGTGGCGGAAGTACGTGGGCAGGTCGGAAAAGACGATGCCGCCGAGATAGAGCGCTAGGAATTGCAGCAAACCCACCGTGACACCGCCCAGCTCCACAAAAATATTCTGCACGGCTTTGCCAAAGGAGTAGAAAGCCAGCATGTTGAAAATCAGGTGCATCCAGTTGGCGTGCAGGAAGCCGGACGTGAGCAGGCGATACCATTCGTTCTGTCGGCGCATCACGTAGGGCCGCATAATCCAGCTTTCCAGCAGCTCGTGGTTGGACCAGGCATAGATTGAGATGCCGGCGGTGAGGACCAGCAGAACTAGGGTGGCATCGAGGGTGAGCATAGGCAGAGGAAAGGAGAGTGAAATTTGGTGGCTTCTGGCGCTTTAAAGCACTGGAAAGCGGCGAGGACTCGCGAAAAAAATGATAAGCCGGCAGTGGGCCCGAAACGTGGTAAAAACGGGCGCTGCAGAACAAAAGCCTACGAGCTGCGGTAGAACGCGCCCCGCTCCTACTTCTGGCGTTCCAGCAGCTCCAGAGCCAGTTGACGTAGCGGCTCTCTACGGTCGGCGGGGGCCGCCACGCGCTCCAGGTGATGCAGGGCATCCTGGAAGTAGTCGTTGATGCGGGCTTCGGTCTGGGGGCGAATATTCAGCTCGTCGTAGATGGCGCGCACGGCCTGCACTTTGGCCTCGGCATCGGGCACGGGCTGACCAATGTGGCGGGCCAGCACAGCCTGCTGGGCAGGGCTGGCCTGGGCCTGGGCGGTGAGCAGCAGGAAGGTTTTCTTGTCGCTCACGATGTCGCCGCCGACGCGCTTGCCGAAGGTGGCCGCGTCGCCGAATACGTCGAGCAGGTCGTCGCGGAGCTGGAAGGCCAGGCCGATGTCGGTGCCGAACTGGCGCAGGTGGTCGGCATCCTGGGCGCTGGCGCCGCCGAGCAGCGCGCCCAGCTCTAGCGCGAAGCCTAGCAGCACGGCGGTTTTGAGCCGGATCATATCCAGGTATTGGGCAATGCTGACCTGGGTTTCGGTTTCAAAGTTCATGTCCCATTGCTGGCCCTCGCACACCTCGGCGGCGGTCTGGCTAAAGCGGCGCAGCACGGTGGGCAGCAGCGGGGCCGGCACGTCGAAAAACAGTTCGTAGGCCCGCACCAGCATCACGTCGCCGCTGAGAATGGCCACGTTGGCGTTCCACTTTTCGTGCACCGTGGGCTGGCCGCGCCGGAGCGGCGCCTGGTCCATGATGTCGTCGTGGAGCAGGGTGAAGTTGTGGAACACTTCCACGCCCAGCGCGGGCCGCAGCACGGGGTCCAGCTCGTCGGTGAAGACGTGGGCGCCGAGCAGCGTGAGCAGCGGCCGGATGCGCTTGCCGCCCAGGGCCATGATGTAGCGGATGGGCTCGTAGAGGGCCTGCGGCTGCTCGCCGTAGTTGAGCTGGGCCAGGCCGGCGGTGATTTTAGCGGAGAAGAAACTGAGGTCCACGGAGTAGATTGGAGTTGCGGCGGAAAGGTACGGCGGCGGCGGTTGTGGTGGTTGTGGCGGCTGTCATTGCGAGGACGAAAGACGAAGCAATCCGTCCTCTGAAATGTGCGAAGCTACTTTTCAGCAGAAAGCCCCGACGTAGTGCATACGTCAGGGCTTTGTGGGTTAACAGGGCTTTTTACATTTCAGAGGACGGATTGCTTCGTCGTGCCTCCTCGCAATGACAGCTTACCTGCGCCGACTTCCGCCGCCGCTGCTTTTGCCGCCTTTGCCGCCGGGGCGGCCGCCGCTGCGCTCGGGGCGATAGCCGCGGGGCGGGCGGTTTTCGCGGCGCTCCTGCTGCTCGCGCTGCTTCACGTGGTCGGGGCGGTTGTCTACCAGCTCGAAGTCGATAGTGCGGTCGAGCAGGTTGGCGGCTTTCACGATAACCTGCAGCTCGTCGCCGAACTGGATGATGCGCTTCGAGCCGCGGCCCACGATGCGGTAGTTGTCCTTGTCCAACTCGAACGTGTCGCCGGGAATGTCGCTCAGGCGCACCATGCCTTCGCACTTGTTCTCCTCGATTTCGACGTAGAGGCCGCGCTCCGTGAGGCCCGACACCACGCCGGTGAACGTCTGGCCAATGACCTCCGACATGAACTCGACCTGCTTGTATTTAATGCTGGCCCGCTCGGCCGAAGCCGCCACTTTCTCGCGGCCCGACGAGTGCTTGCACTCCTCCTCCACCGGGGCCACTTCCACGTTGCTGCCGCCTTCGAGGTAGTGCTCCAGCAGGCGGTGCGCCATCATATCGGGGTAGCGGCGGATGGGCGAGGTGAAGTGCGAATAATGCTCAAAAGCCAGACCGAAGTGGCCCAGCGGCTCGGTGGTATACACAGCCTTGCTCATGGTGCGCACAGCCAGCGTCTGAATCACGTTCTGCTCGGGCCTTCCAATTACCTGGGTCGAAAGGTCGTTCAGCTCGGTGCTGAGCTTTTTGGGGTTGGTCAGGTCCAGGCTGTGGCCGAACTTCTGGGCGAAGAGGGCGAAGTTCTGCAGGCGGTCCGGGTCGGGCGCTTCGTGCACGCGGTACACCATCGTCATGCGCGGCTTGCGGCTTTTGAGCTTGAACACGAACTCGGCCACCTTGCGGTTGGCCAGCAGCATAAACTCCTCAATCATCTTGTGCGCATCCTTGCGCTCCTTCACGTACACGCCCAGCGGCTTGCCATTCTCGTCGAGCTTGAACTTCACTTCCTGGGTTTCGAAGCTGATGGCGCCGCTCTTGAAGCGGGCCGTGCAGAGCTTTTTGGCAATGCTGTTCATCAGCACGATTTCGTCGGCGAAGTCGCCGAAGCCGGTTTCAATACGCTCCTGGGCTTCTTCGTAGGCAAAGCGGCGGTCGGAGTGAATGATGGTTTTGCCGAACCACGAATCATAGAGCTTGCCCTTCTCATCCAGCTCAAACACGGCCGAAAACGTGAGCTTGTCCTCGTTGGGCCGCAACGAGCACACGCCATTGGAGAGGCGTTCGGGCAGCATCGGAATCACGCGGTCCACGAGATACACGGAGGTGGCGCGGTGCTTGGCTTCGCGCTCCAGCTCGGTGCCGGGGCGCACGTAGTGGGTTACGTCGGCAATGTGCACCCCGATTTCCCAGTGGCCGTTTTCCAGCTTCTGAATGCTCAAGGCATCGTCGAAGTCCTTGGCATCGGCGGGGTCGATGGTGAAGGTAGTGACGGCGCGGAAGTCGCGGCGGCGCTTGATTTCGTCGGGCGAAATCCGGTCCGGAATTCCTTCCGACTCGGCCTCCACTTCGGGCGAAAACTCAAACGGCAGGTCGAACTCAGCCATGATGGCATTGATTTCGGCCTCGTTGCCGCCGGCCTGCCCGAAGCTGCGCAGCACCTCGCCGGTGGGCGAGCGTTGGGCATCCTCCGGAAACTCAGTGATGCGCACCAGCACTTTCTCGCCGTTGTTGGCCCCTTTCAGGTTCTCGTAGGGCACGAACACGTCGAAATACAGCTTGCGGTTGTCAGGCTTCACGAAGCCGATACCGCCCTGAATCTGGAGGCGGCCCACCACTTCGGGGCGCACTCGCTTGAGCACTTCCACCACGTCGCCCACCGGGCGGCCGTCGCGGGTGCCGCGCAGGCGCAGGCGCACCGTGTCGCCGTGCATGGCAAACTTGAGGCGGTCGGTAAACACGCGCACGTCGGTTTCGCTCTCCTCCGAGATGATGAAGGCGAAGTTGCTGGTGGCCAGCGAAACGGTGCCAATGATGGTGTCGGCGGTTTCGCGGGCGGCGGGGCGGCGGGCTACTTCGGGTTCATCAGTATCGGGAAAGTCGAAGCCGGCCCCGCGGCGGCGATGCACCACGGGGTCCTGACCAAACTCCGTTTCGATAGGCCGGCCGCCGCGGCGGGCGGGCACCGGAATATTGTCCGGATTGCGCGGCTGCCGGCTGCTGGCGGGCATGGTGGCCGAGAAGGCCGCCGATGGATCGGTGAGACGGTACTCGTCGTTCTGGAGCAGCGTGAGCTGGCCCAAATTCTTGAGCGCTTTCAAGTGGGCAAACACCTCTTCGCGCTGCTCCTTGGTGGTCACACCGAGGCGGCGGGAGAGCTGGCGGTAGGCGAATACTTTGCCGGGGTTGTCGCGGAAGATGCGAAACACGAGGTCTTTGGTGATGGGGGCCGCGGCCTGGTCGGCGCGGGCCGCCTTCGCGCGCGAGGCGCGGGGGGCAGCGGAATCGTCTTTTTCTTTCATCAGAAAATGAGGGCCGCCAGTGGTTGTCTTTTTCGCAGGCGGCTTGGGTTGAATGGAAGCAGGCCGGTTGGGTTCAGGCTTGCCTAAATGAATGTTTTGGAGCCCAAAAACGGGCCGCGCCGGCCAATTGCCGGGCTTCGGGAAGATAATACGGAATATATCGGCGAATAACTATTGGGGAGGGGGAAAGTGGGGGTATTCTACTGCAATGGTACTGTCATGCTGAGCTTGCGAAGGACCTTATGCCAGTTGAACGATAGGCATAACAACGACTTGTTTTTGCCTGATAATGTCCTTCGCAAGCTCAGGATGACAGGCCGTTTTTTCGTCTTCACTCCTGCTACGCTCTACTCGCTACCGCCGCCCGAATATCAGCAGGTTCGTCTTTGGGGATGGCGGCCAATAGCTGGCGGGTGTACTCGTGCTGCGGGTTGGCGTAGACTTCAGCCGCCGGGCCGCTTTCCACAATCTGGCCCTGGCGCATCACCAATAACCGGTCCGACATGAAGCGGGCCACCGACAGATCGTGGGTGATGAACAGGTAGGTGATACCGAAGTCGCGCTTGAGCTGGTTGAGCAGGTTGAGCACCTGCGCCTGCACCGACACGTCGAGGGCCGACACCGACTCGTCGCAGATGATGCACTTGGGCCGCAGGGCCAGGGCGCGGGCAATGCAGATGCGCTGGCGCTGCCCGCCCGAAAACTCGTGCGGATAGCGCAGGTAGTGCTCTTCCTTCAGGCCCACGGTGCGCAGCAGTTCCAGCACGCGGGCCTTCTGCTCAGCTTTGGTGCCACCCACGCTGTGCACGCGCATCGGCTCCAGAATGGCCTCGCCCACGGTCATCATGGGGTTCAGGGCCGCGTAGGGGTCCTGAAACACCATCTGGAAGTCCTTGCGCCGTTTGCGCAGGGCGCCGGCGGGCAGGGCGGCCAGATCGGTGCCTTCGAACAGGATGCGGCCGGCCGTTGGTTCCACCAGCCGCAGCAGGGCCCGGCCCAGCGTGGTTTTGCCGCAGCCCGACTCGCCCACCAGCCCCACGGTTTCGCCGGGGAATATGGTGAAGCTCACGCCATCCACGGCCCGCACGAACTCGGGGTGGCGGTTGAAGAAGCCCTTGCGAATGGGAAAATGCACGTTCAGGTTATCGACTTGGAGGAGGACCTCACCCCCCGGTCCCCTCTCCAAAAGAGAGGGGGAGCCTGACGGTTCAGCTTTTCCATTGGGCACTTCTGTGCTGGCTACTCCCCCACTTTCATCGGCCAAAACCGCCTCATTTTGTTCCACGGGGAACGTTTTGGTGGTTTCAAAGGAAATGTTATCGGAGGTAGCAATTACGGCCAGCGGTGAGCTTGCCGGCTCGGGATGGATGATTTTTTCTACCAGATTGCCGGCGGCGTCCTCGCTCATGAAATCGGCGACGACTGGCAGCCACTTTTTGCCCACCGAGAGCTTGGGGCGGCAGGCCAGCAGGCCCTTCGTGTAAGGGTGCTGGGGGTTGGTGAATATATCTAGGACGGGGCCTTGCTCCACTACCCGGCCGCGGTACATGACCAGGATGCGGTCGGCTATTTCGGCCACTACGCCTAGGTCGTGGGTGATAAAGAGTACGGCGGTGTTGTGCTGGCGGCGCAGCTCATCGATGAGCTGGAGCATGCGGGCCTGCACGGTCACGTCGAGGGCGGTGGTGGGCTCGTCGGCAATGAGGATGGCGGGGTTGCAGGCCATGGCCATGGCAATCATCACGCGCTGCTTCTGGCCCCCGCTGATTTCGTGGGGGTAGGCTTTAAGAATCTTCTCCGGGCGGGGCAGCTGGGCCATCGTGAACAGCTCCACGGTGCGGGCCTCGGCTTCCTTTTGGCTTAGATTGGTATGCAGGCGCAGGGCTTCCACCACCTGGCTGCCGCAGGTATACACGGGGTTCAGCGAGGTCATGGGCTCCTGAAAAATCATCCCAATGTCGTTGCCGCGCACTTTCTGCAGTTCCTTATCCGTCAGGCGCAGCAGATCCACTTCGCCCAGGGCTTCGGAGTGAAACCGGGCCTCCCCGCTCACCAGCTGGCCGGGCGGCATCGGAATCAGGCCCATCAAAGCCAGCGAGGTCACCGATTTGCCCGAGCCCGACTCGCCCACAATGGCCAGCGTTTCGCCGCGGTGCAGCTGAAACGAGACGTCATTTACAGCCCGCACGTCGCCGCGGTGGCTGCGGAAGTCGATGGTGAGGTTGTTGATGGTGAGAATAGGCTGAGGCACGGAGAATGGGTTGGAGTGGGCACTAAGGTAAAGATAGGCCTGTAGAGACGCATACTTGCGTCTGTCGGGCGTGACGTTCGGGCAGGTTATCGTTCAACGACGAGACGCAAGTATGCGTCTCTACATCGTTCAACTAAACGCAAACGGCCGGCTGAAATGCTTCAGCCGGCCGTCATTGCTTCAAAATAAGCTTTTAAGACGCTACTTCCGTCGTTTCGGCGTCGTGGCGGGCCTGGGCGGCGGCGCGGTCTTCGGCGGCTACGAGGTGGGCTGATTCCTGCTCGAAAAAGCGGTTCTGGTTGAATAGAATCAGCATTACGCCGATGAAGATGGCCGAATCGGCGATGTTGAAAATGGGCCAGAGCGAAACGTGCGCGCCGCCCACCAGCGGCCAAGTGGAGGGCAGAATGCCTTCGTAGAGGTCCAGATACAGCATGTCAATCACTTGGCCGTGGAACCAGGGCGTGGGGGCGCCAAAGGGGGCATTGTCGTAGATGATGCCGTAGAAAATGGAGTCAATCAGGTTGCCGACGGCTCCGCCCAGAATGAGGGCCACGCAGAAAATGAAGCCCGTGGCGGCCCGGCGCTGCCAGAGCTTGCGGATGTAGTAGATGCCGCCGAACATAGCCAGCAAGCGGAAGCTGGTGAGCAAAACCTTGCCGTAGGGCGGCGGCAGCTCTACCCCGAAGGCCATACCGGGATTCAGCGTGTAGTGCAGCTTGGCCCAGTCGCCGATGAGCGGGATTTCGCCGGGCATACCGGGCAGCATGTACGTGTGCGTAGCCCACTTCGAGAGCTGGTCAATGGCAATGACCAGCAGGGCGACCAGGTAGTATTTCCAGTACTTCATTTTCACAGAAAGGAGAGGTAAGCGGTGAGAAGTGAGGCGGCGGCCTGACGGGTTGTCAGCAGCGGAACCTCTCCCCTCTCTCAGCACAAAGGGACGCAGAATTTTAGACTTCCCCACGCCGGAGCCCAAATGAGGCTCCGGGCTGCCGGTATGTTTTTTTCGGGCGTTTTATGCCCTTTTGAGCCGGATTCGGGGCCCGGCGAAACGCTTTGTGCGCCGGTGTGCCAACCGACCCATTTGCAGAATCGGTTGGCACTTCAGCCTCAGCCGTTTGCGACTTCCAGCTGCACGGGCACCGAGTAGTCGTCGAATTCAAGCACAGAACCGCCGTTGACATCGGCCGCGAAATCCAGGGCCAGGGCCTGCACTTCCTCGCGGATGTAGCTGCCGAAGCTCTGCACGGCGGCCTGCAGCTCAGGCTGCTCGCCCAGAGTCACACGGATTTTGTCCTGCACTTCCAGGCCGCTGTCTTTGCGCAGGTTCTGCAGGCGGTTCACCAGCTCGCGGGCCACGCCTTCCTGGCGCAGCTCGTCGGTCAGGGTCACGTCGAGGGCCACGGTGAGGGGGCCGTCGGTGGCTACGAGCCAGCCGGGCAGGTCGTCGGTGCGGATTTCCACGTCGTCGGGGGCCAGGGTGTAGGCTTCACCGTCGATGTTCACGGCCAGCTGGCAGGTTTTTTCGAGGGTGCTAATTTCCTCGGCGCTCATCTGCTGGATGCGGGCGCCCACGGCCTTCAGCTTGGCACCGTACTGCTGGCCCAGGCGCTTGAAGTTGGGCTTCACCGACTTCACCAGCACGCCGCTGGTGTCGTCGAGAAACTCGACGTGCTTCACGTTCACCTCGGCGCAGATCAGGTCCTCTACCAGGCCGACCTGCTCGCGGGTGGTGTCATTCAGCACTGGCACCAGAATGCGCTGCAGCGGCTGGCGCACCTTCAGCACCGACTTTTTGCGCAGCGAGTGGGTGAGTGAGGAAATGCGCTGGGCCAGCTCCATCCGCTCCTCCAAGGCCTTGTCGATGCGAGTTTCATCGGCTTCTACGAGCAACGTGAGATGCACCGATTCGGCGGCGAGGGGCGTGCTGCGCTCGATGGCTTCGGCGCGCATGCCGCCGGTCATGTTCTGGTAGAGCCACTCGGCGAAGAAGGGCGCAATCGGGGCCATGAGCTGCGCAGTCACCACGAGGCACTCCTGTAGGGTTTCGTAGGCGGCCTTCTTGTCCGGGGTCAGCTCGCCCTTCCAGAAGCGGCGGCGCGAGAGGCGCACGTGCCAGTTGGAGAGCTGGTCGGTGACAAAATCCTGGATGGCGCGGGCCGCTTTGGTGGGGTCGTAGGAGTCGTAGTGGCCGCGCACTTCGAGGATCAGCGACTGGAGCTTGCTCAGAATCCAGCGGTCCAGCTCGCTCAGCTCGGCGTGCGGCACCCGGTCAAATTCGCGGGCCTGGAAGCCATCGAGGTTGGCGTAGAGGGCGTAAAACGAGTAGGTGTTGAACAGCGTGCCGAAGAAGCGGCGCTGCACCTCCGTGATGCCCGCCACGTCGAATTTGAGGTTGTCCCAGGGCTGGGCGTTGGCAATCATGTACCAGCGGGTGGCGTCGGGGCCGAACTGGCTGATTGTGGCAAACGGGTCCACGGCGTTGCCGAGGCGCTTGCTCATCTTGTTGCCGTTTTTGTCGAGCACCAAGCCGTTGGCCATCACGTTTTTGAAGGCCACGGAGTCTTCCAGCATCACGGCCAGCGCGTGCAGGGTGAAGAACCAACCGCGGGTCTGGTCCACGCCTTCGGCAATGAAATCGGCGGGGAAATTCTTCTGGAATTTCTCGCCGTTTTCAATCGGATAGTGCCACTGGGCGTAGGGCATGGCGCCGCTGTCGAACCACACGTCGATGAGGTCGGTTTCGCGGTACATGGGCTCCCCGCTGGGGCTCACCAGGAAAATATCGTCCACATACGGACGGTGGAGGTCAACCTTTTCGCCGTTAGCGTAGGGGTTGTGGGTCATGATTTCGGCGGCTACGGCCTTGTCAATCTCCTGCTTCATCTGCTCAATGGAGCCGATGCAGATTTCCTCGGTGCCGTCCTGGGTGCGCCAGATGGGCAGCGGCGTGCCCCAGTAGCGGGAGCGGCTCAGGTTCCAGTCCACCAGGTTTTCCAGCCAGTTGCCGAAGCGGCCGGTGCCGGTGCTTTCGGGCTTCCAGTTGATGGTTTTGTTCAACTCGATAAGCCGGTCCTTCACCGCCGTGGTTTTGATAAACCAAGAATCGAGCGGGTAGTAGAGCACGGGCTTATCGGTGCGCCAGCAGTGAGGGTAAGTGTGCTCGTACTTCTCCACTTTGAAGGCCGTACCGTCGCCCTTCATCTTGATGACGATGCTCTCGTCGAGGGTTTTGTAATCGGCTCCGGTTTCGTCGTGGCCGTCGTAGTTTTTCACCCAGCGGCCGCCAAATTCGCCCATCTGGGGCACGTAGCGGCCGGTGCGGTCTACGATGGGGCCGAGCTTGCCTTCCTCATCCGGCACCATCAGCGCCGGGATGTCGTTGAGCTGAGCTACGCGGAAGTCATCCGCACCAAAGGTGGGGGAAATGTGCACGATGCCGGTGCCGTCCTCGGTGGTCACGAAGTCGCCGGGAATGACGCGGAAGGCCCGGTCCTCCCCTTCAAACGGGGTGAAGTTGAACAGCCGCTCGTACTTGATGCCGACTAAGTCGGAGCCTTTGAAACTAGCTTCCACGTGCCAGGGCAGCACTTTGTCGCCGGGCTTGAAGTCCTCAAACGAAGCCTCTTTGCCTTTCTCCGAAAAATAGCGGCTCACCAATGCCTCGGCCAGCACCACCCGGATGGGGGCGTAGGTGTAGGGGTTGAAGGTGCGCACCAGCACGTAGGGAATCTTGGGGCCCACCGCCAGGGCCGTGTTGGCGGGCAGCGTCCAGGGCGTGGTCGTCCAGGCCAGAATGAACACCTCGGGCTGGGCGTTATCGTCGCCGTAGAGCGTGGCCAGCGGCACTTCGTCCAGGGTCATGTTGGCGAACAGCGGCTCCGACTTCTCGTCGCGCTTCACCTTGAACTGCGCCACCACGGTCGTGTCCTTCACGTCCCGATACGTGCCGGGCTGGTTTAGCTCGTGCGAAGACAAGCCGGTGCCGGCGGCCGGCGAGTAGGGCTGAATGGTGTAGCCCTTGTAAAGCAGGCCCTTGTCGTAGAGCTTTTTGAGCAGGGCCCAGCAGCTCTCGATATACTCGGGCTCGAAGGTGATGTAGGGGTCGTCGAGGTCCACCCAGTAGCCCATCTTCTCGGTGAGGTCGTCCCACTGGGCCTTGAAGCGCATCACGGTTTCGCGGCAGCGCTGGTTGTACTCCTCGATGCTGATTTTCTTGCCGATATCCTCCTTCGTGATGCCCAGCTCCTTTTCCACCTGCAGCTCGATGGGCAGGCCGTGGGTATCCCAGCCGCCTTTGCGGTGCACCTGCTTGCCCAGCAGCGTCTGGTAGCGGCAAAAAATGTCCTTCACGGTGCGCGCCATCACGTGGTGGATGCCGGGGGCGCCGTTGGCCGAAGGCGGACCTTCGTAAAACACGAACGTGGGCTGCCCTTCGCGGGTGCTCACGCTCTTCTCAAAGATGCCGTTCTGCTTCCACCACGCCAGGATATCGGTGCCAACCTGGCCGTAGTTGAGCGGCTGCTTGAATTCGGGGTAGTTCATTGTTGTGCTGGTGAAACCCCACCCCCTAGCCCCCTCCCCAAAGGGAGAGGGGGAACTAGTTTTTAGAACTAGTGCGCTAGGGCCGGTGGAGTTAGAATGTATAGGTAAAAGCTAGTTCTCCCTCTCCCTTTGGGGAGGGGGCTAGGGGGTGGGGTTACGCGGTAAGGCCTTTTTTCATCCGACTCAGGTTCAGCTCCAGGTCATCGTCTTCCTCGTGGTACTGCTCGTCGTAGTGCCGGATGCTGGTCTGGTTGATGTTTTCATCCTTGCCGTGCTCGAAGGTGACCAGCAGGGAAGGCAGCAGAATCAGGTTGGAGAAGTTGGTAATCAGCAGGCTGGCCGACATGAGCAGGCCCAAAGCCTTGGTGCCGCCGAACTCGGAGAAGGCAAACACCGAAAAGCCCAGAAACAGCACGATGCTGGTGTAAATCATGCTGGTGCCGGCCTCCGAAAGTGTGGTGCTGATGGCGGCCCGCACGCGCTGCCCGTTCACGACCATTTCCTGCCGGAACTTAGCCAGCAGATGGATGGAGTTGTCGCCATCGATGCCCAGCGCAATGCTGAAGATGAGTGCCGTGCTGGGCTTGAGCGGAATGCCGAAAAAGCCCATCAGCCCGCCGGTGAGCAGCAGCGTCACGAAGTTGGGCAGCAGGGTGAAAAACACGGCCCGGAAGCTGCGGAACAGAATCAGCACCACCAGCCCGACCAGCACGAAGGCGATAATCAGGCTTTCCTTGAGCGTGCCGATAAGGTATTCGTTGCCCTTGGTGAAGAGAATGGTGGTGCCGGTGAGCTTCACCGTCATGCCCGTGCCATTGAAGATTTCCTTGATCTGGGGCTGAATCTTGTAGTTGAGCAGCGTGTCGAGGTTGTGGCTGCCGATGTCGGCGATTTTCAGCGAGATGCGGGCCCGCTGGCCGGTGCTGTCGGTGAAGGAGCGCAGCAGCTTGTCCACCATCAGGCCGCCGGCGGCCGGTGCGCCGGCCGCAGCCTCGGCCGGGGCACTGGCCTTGCCCCGCGAGTGGCTCAGGTAGCTCAGAATGAAGTTTTTTTCCGAGTTGTCGGGCAGGCGGTAGTAGGCCGGGTCGTCGTTGTAGAAAGCCTGGGTGGAAGCTTTCAGGAATGTGACGATGCTGACCGGCGTGGTGAGCACCGGCTGGGTGCGCAGAAACTTCTCGAACCGGTCAATCCGCTCCAGGTTTTTCAGCTTCAGAATGCCCTGCTTCTTGCCCGTATCAATGACGATTTCCAGCGGCATCACGCCGTTGAAATGCTGCTCAAAGAACTTCAAATCACTGTTGACGGAGCTTTCCTTGGGCAAATCATCGACCATGTACGACACCGACTTGATCTGGCGGATGCCCAGCACCGACACGGCCGCCAGCGCCACCGCCACCACATACACGGTGCCGCGGCGCTCCAATACGAGGTGGTCGAAAAACTCCAGCAGCTTGGTCAGCGGCTTGGCCTCCAGGTGCTCCAGCTGCTTGGGCGTGGGCGGCGGCAGGTAGGTGAATACGGCCGGAATCAGGATAAACGAGATGATGAAGGCCACGAAGATATTGACCGTGGCCACCAGCCCGAACTGGTAGAGAATGGCAATATCGGTGAAGCAGAACACGAAAAAG
Source organism: Hymenobacter daecheongensis DSM 21074 (assembly GCF_900141805.1). Lineage (GTDB taxonomy): Bacteria > Bacteroidota > Bacteroidia > Cytophagales > Hymenobacteraceae > Hymenobacter > Hymenobacter daecheongensis. Next base: position 643,850 of record NZ_FQYN01000001.1, read on the forward strand.
CCGATGGCCGTGGTCGTGTTATTCATCAGCGTTACGAGCCCGATCTTGCGGATTACCCGCGTCATGGCCAGCATCTGGTTGCCGGATTTGCGGTAGTCGTAGTGGTAGCGCGAGAGTAGGTAGGTGCAGTTTGGAATGCCGATGACGATGAGAATGCTCGGAATCAGGCCCGTGAGCAGGTTGATCTTGTAGCCCAGCAGCACCATGCTGCCCACGCACCAAATCACGACCACCAGCACCACCAGAATGGGGAACACCACGGCGGCCCAGGTGCGGAAAAACATGAACAGCGTGACGGCCATCATCAGCACCGTGAGCATCACAAAGAGCTTCATTTCGGAAGCCACCTTCGAGGTCATGGTGGAGCGCACGTAGGGCAGGCCGGCGTAGTGCAGGCGGATGCCGGTTTTCTGGGTGAACTGGTCGGCGTGGGCCAGAATCTGGTTCATCACGGCCTGCCGCTTCGAGGAGTTCAGAAACTTGGGGTCCATGGTGAGGGCCAGCAGCGTGGCCCCGGTGCGTGGGCTAATGAGCTGACCCTTATAGAATTCCTGCTGGTTCACCACCCGCATCAGCGAGTCCAGCTCGCGCTGGGTCTGGGGGAAGTTGCGGAAGATGGGTGTGGCCCGGAAGCTCTGCGTGGCCGTGTCCTTGGCCAGCTTAGGCAGCTTTGTGACCGAGAGCACGCCGCTCACGCCGGGCACTTTGGCCAACGTATCGGTGAGGGTGCGCAGCTCGTTGAAGTTGCCGAACCGGTAGATGCTGCTGTCCTGCATGCCCAGTACCAACACGTTGCCATCTTCGCCAAAGGTTTTTTTGAACCGCTGGAAATAGACCATGTCCGGGTCGTCGGGACTCACTACCTGGGCAAAGTCGTAGGTCATTTCGACCTTGCGGGCTTCCCAGGCCATGAAAACCGTGATAACGGCCAGCAACCCGATGAGCAGTCGGCGGTTTTTAATAACGAAAAGCGCGAGTTTACTCCACATTAGGCCGCTAAAATGCAGCAAAGGTACGCAATGAACCGCTGGGAGAAACCCGCGTTCAAGTTGCCTTCGTCCCGGATTTAATTTGACTCTGCCTCGATTTGAATTTAAATCCCGTGGGTTTTATTAAATATATGAAACTCAAATCGTTAGTCCATCCGTACAGCCATACCCGGTCTACCCAGCCGGTTGTTCTACCCCGCGCCTTACAGTGCCCCGCGCACTTGCTTCATGACCCTCTACCAATCACCCGACGCATCCCTGACGTACCACCCCGACTCCGATACGCTGCACCTGAGCTACAATGCCACCCGCCTGGACGTTTCCTTTGGCCAGGCCTACCAGGTGGCCCTGCAGGAAATGCTGCACCAGAATGTGGGCAAGCTCCTGCTCGACCTCAAGCGCAACGCTCCGCCCGTAGACGACACCGACGAATGGGTGCTGGAGCCCCTGGCCCGCCACCTGCCCGCCGAGCTTACCCACCCGATTTTCATTGCCGCCGTGCTGTCCGAAGGCCAGTATCAGTACCAGATTGGCAGCTATCTGCCCAGCATCGGCTCCACGCTGGCCTCCGAGCAAATCGAGTTCAACTACTTCACCTCCCGCCGCGAAGCCTCCGCTTGGCTGCAGGCCAACTGATGGTTCACCAAATCGGCTGTCATCCTCCATCTGTCATCCTGAGCCACGCGAAGGACCTTCCTCTTTCAGCCCCGAAAAACGTCATTTAACTCACAAAGCCCTTTACCGCCGCAACGGTAAAGGGCTTTGCTCATTTTATAAGGCTTTCTGCTGACGAAGAGGAAGGTCCTTCGCGTGGCTCAGGATGACAGCCGATTTCCTTACAGCTTCTCAAAAATGCGCGAGAAGCTCACGGCCTCGCCGATGTAGCCGCGCAGCGCGGAAATCGGCATGCGAGTCTGCTCGCGGGAGTCGCGGTGGCGGACCGTTACGGTTTCGTCTTCCAGCGTCTGATGATCTACGGCAATGCAGAAGGGCGTGCCGATAAGGTCCTGGCGGGTGTAGCGCGTGCCGATGCTGTCCTTTTCCTCTACTACCAGGCGGAAGTCGTGGCGCAGGCTGTTGTAGATTTCATTGGCCTTCTCGGGCAGGCCGTCCTTTTTCACCAGCGGGAAAATGGCGGCTTTCACCGGCGCCACGGCCGGGTGCAGGCGCAGCAGCTTGCGGGTTTTGGTTTTCTGCTCCTCCCCTTCGCCTTCCACAATGGTTTCTTCCTGAAACGCCTGGCAGAGCGTGGCCAGAAACAGCCGGTCGGCCCCAACGGAGGTTTCCACCACGTAGGGCACGTAGTTGCCGTAAGGCTTGCCGGTTTCGGGGTTAATATCGTTGTCGAAGTAGTTCTGCTTTTTGCGGCTCAGCGTCTGGTGCTGGGTCAGGTCGAAGTCGGAGCGGGAATGGATGCCCTCGATTTCCTTGAAGCCGAAGGGGAATTCAAATTCAATATCCACGGCGGCTTTGGCGTAGTGGGCCAGCTTGTCGTGGTCGTGGAAGCGGAGCTTGTCGGCGGGCAGGCCCAGGGCCTCGTGCCAGCGGCGGCGGGTGGCTTTCCAGGTGTCGTACCACTCGCCCTCGGTGCCGGGCCGCACGAAAAACTGCATTTCCATCTGCTCAAATTCCCGCATCCGGAAGATGAACTGCCGGGCCACAATCTCGTTGCGGAAGGCCTTCCCGATCTGGGCAATGCCGAACGGCACCTTCTGCCGCGCCGACTTCTGCACGTTCAGGAAGTTGACGAAGATGCCCTGGGCCGTTTCGGGCCGCAGGTAAATCAGCGAGGAGCCCTCGGCCACCGCGCCTACCTGCGTCGAGAACATCAGGTTGAACTGGCGCACGTCGGTCCAGTTGCCGGTCTTGCTCACCGGGCAGAGGATTTTCTCGTCGATGATGAGTTGCTTCACGCCGGCCAGGTCTTCGGCGGTGAGCAGGCGGCCCATTTCGGCCAGCAGTGCATCGGCGCGGGGTTTGTCGCCGGCGTTTTCGTACTCGGCGGCTTTGTCTTCGAGCAGCACGTCGGCGCGGTAGCGCTTCTTGCTGTCGAGGTTGTCGATCATGGGGTCGGAGAAGCCGTCGACGTGGCCGGAAGCTTTCCAGGTGAGCGGGTGCATGAATATGGCCGCGTCGATGCCCACCACGTTCTGGTTGAGCTGGGTCATGGCCTTCCACCAGAGCTGCTTGAGGTTGTTTTTCAGCTCCACGCCGTTGGGGCCGTAGTCGTACACGGCGGCCAGGCCGTCGTAGATTTCCGACGACGGAAACACGAAGCCGTATTCCTTGGCGTGCGACACGATTTCGGCCAGCGTGCCTTCGGTGGTGGTAGCGGCAGCTTTCTGCGGGGCGTTGCTCATATAAAAGGGCGGAGTAGTTTGGAAGAAGCCGGCCGGCCCGAAGCCCTGCTACGGGCCCCGGCCGGGGTTGTCCGGCAAAAGTAGCAGAAGCTGTGAGGGTTTGGGACTTACAACCGCGCAAATCAACTTTTTAGCGTCGGCCCGCGCCCACCGCAGGCCTTTACCCTCAGCGTTTTAGCCCGGCCCTGAACCTCGCTTTCATTCCTGCGTTAAGCGCAAGCACGGGCGGCCGGCACCCGATTTGGCGTAACAATTTCATAATCTTGCCCCGCCTAAGGGCCACAGTACCTTTGACTGCTGAGTGCCCAAAACCTGATTTTGAATTAAACTTCCCCCTATGTTTGGCTTAGAGCCTCATGTGCTGCTGCTGCTGATTCTGTGTCTGGTAGCGGCCTGCGCGTTTGAATTTGTGAACGGCTTCCACGACACGGCCAACGCTGTGGCCACCGTTATTTACACCAACGCCCTGCGCCCCTGGGTGGCCGTGGTCTGGTCGGGCTTCTGGAATTTCATCGGGGTGCTCACGGGCGGCATTGCCGTGGCTATGGGCATCGTGTACCTGCTGCCGGTCGAGAGCCTGGTGGATCAGAACGTGTACCACGGTATTGCCATGGTGGGGGCGCTGCTGGTAGCGGCCATCATCTGGAACCTGGGCACCTGGTACTACGGCCTGCCCTCGTCGTCGTCGCACGCGCTTATCGGGTCCATTCTGGGCGTGGGCATTGCGTTTTCGCTGCTGCCCGAGTCGAGCGGCGCGGCCGTGAACTGGGGCAAAGCCGGCGAAACGATGGCCTCGCTGCTCATCAGCCCTATCTTCGGCTTCTCGCTCACCATCATCATGATGTTTTTGCTGAAGCGCTTCGTGGCCAACAAAAACATCTTTAAAGAGCCGCACAAGCGCAAGCCGCCGCCCATCTGGATTCGCCTGATCCTGATTGCGACCTGCACGCTGGTTAGCTTTTTCCACGGCTCCAACGACGGCCAGAAAGGAGTGGGCCTCATCATGTTGATTCTTATCGGCATCGTGCCCATTCACTTTGCCCTGAACCAGCAGTTGAACCCGCTGGATATGCGCGACTCGCTGGGCAAGGTGGAGCTGGTGATGAACAAGGTGAACCCCACCGGCCTCGGCGACACCGACCGCCAGCTGCTAACCGACATTCGCACCCAAACCTCCACGCTGGACCAGATCTTCGCCGGCAAAACCGATGTGAAGCAGCTGCCCGAGCAGTCGCGCTTTGAAATCCGGAAGGCCATTCTGCTGCTGCACAACCGCTCGAAAAAGCTCATCGGCAGCGACAAAGTGCCCCTGAGCACCATCGACCGCAAGACCCTAGAAGACGGTATCAAGGACATGCGCACCTTCACCGACTACGCCCCCTGGCAGGTGTCGCTGATGGTGGCCCTGTCGCTGGGCATCGGCACGATGGTGGGCTGGAAGCGCATCGTGAAAACCATCGGGGAGCGTATTGGCAAGGAGCACCTGACCTACGCGCAGGGCGCCAGCTCCGAACTGGTGGCCGCCGCCATGATTGGCGTGAACACCCAGTTCGGCCTGCCTGTTTCAACTACGCACGTGCTGTCGTCGGCCATTGCGGGCTCCATGGTGGCCAACCGCGGCATCAAGAACCTGAACCCGCAGATGGTGCGCAATATTGCCCTGGCCTGGGTACTCACCCTGCCCGTGACCATGACGCTGGCCGGCGGCCTGTTCCTGCTCTTCCGGGCCATTATGTAAGAATTCGTCTTCTTGGAATGACACAAAAAAGCCGACCCAGATAGGGTCGGCTTTTTTAGTAAGCACCGGTTGGTCAGCCGGTTACTGTTTGCCAAGTTTTTGAGTAATCGGCTACGAGTTATCCACCAAAACCGTGGATTACAAGCCTTTTACCCACTTATCCACAGCTAAAAAAGCTGTTTTTGTGGATAACTCACGTTTAGGCAGGCCACTGCACGTCGAGGTCGTCGTTGATGAAGACCCCAAAGTTGACGAACTGCAGCTCGTCCTCGTCAAAGTAAAGGTCAATCATTTCCTTCTCATAGGAAAGGCGCACGGCACCTTCTTCCATCTTCTCCATCTCGGTCGAGCTTAGGCCGTGGCGGCTCATCAGGTCCTGAATTTCCTTCACGCTCTTGCCATGAATCGGCTCGCCGAAGATGCGCAGGCCGGGGTGGTCGGTTTCAATGCAGCTCAGGCGGTAGTCGTCTTCGCGGTCGAAGTAGAGCGAGTAGCCTTCCTCCAGGTAGTTCCAGGCCTGGTGCTCAAACTCGTCGTCTTCCTCCGACTCTTCAATCTCTTCGGGCTCGCCCATCAGCGCCCGCACCTCGTCTTGGGTGGCCCCAAACTTCAGCGGGCCCATGCCCACGCCAAGGGTAATTTCGTTTTCTTCCGTACTGTTCGGTTGTGGTTGGGAGGTTTGCATAGCCGGGGGTTGAGGTTTCGGGTTTAAAGGTAGGGATTGGGGACTTAGGGGCTTGGTTGTTGGGGTCTTTGGGTCTTGGGGCTCACTGCTTTTTCGGACTCAATTCATAATTCAGAATTCCCTCTTTCATTTTCCGTATCGGGCTTTGAAGTCGGCCATCTGCTGCACGTAGTCGGGGTTGAGCTTGGCCTCGTCCCACTTGCGCTTGAAAATGGCGGCGGCGGCGGCTTTTTCGGGGTCTTCAGGCGAGCGGGGCAGCTCGGCGCGGCCGTGGGCTCCGCTCTGGCCCTTCTTGTCGTCGGGCACGGGGCCGTCGTACTTCTTGCCGCCGCGGTGGTTTGCGTAGCGCCTGGCCCGCGTAAAGCCCATCTGCAGGAACTTGCGGGCCATGTCGGCCCCCACAAAATCCTGGGCCTTCAGATAGGCCAGGAAAAGCCCGTAAATCTGCTCCGACGACTCGCGGGCCACTTCGGGGGTCCGGAACCGCCAGTGCGGCAGAATCTCGGACTTATAGGGCTCTACCAGCAGTACGCCCTGCTCGCCCTTGCCCACGCGGTACAGCTCGGGCTGCCGCCGGAAATCAACGTGGTGAAAATCGAGGGTGTAGTCGAACGGCATAAGCAGCAGAAACAGGCCTTATACGCCGCAAAGCCCATCCGTGGCCGGACTCTCCGGTTATCCACGGCCCAGGTTGTGGATAAGTGGATAAGTATGGCGAGCTATATATTGATAACCAGCCCCTTGAATGGTTATGGAGCGCTGGGGCGGAATAGTAGCCGCAGCGAGGCGGCAGGTTTGTAGAGAATTGCGCGCATAAAGCAACTCTAAGCCGCGTAGCGGTGGCAGAAACGCCCGAACGACTCTGTCACCGCTACGCGGCTTGGCTCTTCATTCCTGCTTATTGCTACAAACCTGCCGCCACGCTGCGGCTTTGTCCGTGTCGCCATTTTGGATACTACAAACCTCCGCCGCGTTGCGGCTATTGCTCCTTTGGGTTTAGAGCCGTTTCAGGTTGGTGTACCTAGCGCAGCTTCGGGGGACCTCACCCCCAGCCCCTCTCCTTGGGGAGAGGGGAGCCGGACGACCTGTACATCGACCGGAAAACCGCAGTATGTGCAATGATGGAATGTCGCTGCGTTGGGCAGCTGCCTGGCCCTGTCCGGCTGCGGCGAAACGACCGGCAACCGGAACCGCAAACCCAAGCCCGGCCTTTTTCTTTTTTTGGCGGCCGGCTCGTTTATCCACACGGTTAATAACTTTTTAAAAGATTTTATTTAAAAGAATTTTTTAAAACTCACTCGTTAGGGGTGTGCATAAGTGGATAAGAAACAGAGGTTATAAACAGGGCTGAAAACTTGTGTACAAGTCCGGGCTTATGCACCGTCTATCAACAGGGTGTGTTGATAGTAGAAATCAGTTTATCAGTGCTTTATATTGATTATTCACAATCCACAGCGTTATCCACGAATCCACAATCCACACGTTTCTACCGCTGTGGATTAGGTCTGTTTTGGGGGAAAGTTATCCACCCCTATCCACATTGGCGGGGTGGGTAAAGTAGGCTGCAAACCGATTGAAAGCGCCAAAAAAACTTATCCGCTATTTGTCCACGGGTTATGCCCAGGTTTCCCCAGTGTTATCCACAGATTAGCGCCCGCCGCCAAATGCAAGTGGACAAACCTGTGGAAAAGGTGGGGATACCGCGCTAGTGGGCTGAGTACGAAGGCCCCCCATGTGGACATCTTCCGGCCCCGGCTGCTCTATTGCCACCAATGACCCCGTGTGCCAAAAAAGCCCGGTTGCGGCATTCCCGACTCGGAATCTGGTCGGAGCGCTGAAAAGTGGCCCAAAAAAAGCGGCCTTCGGTAGCATTACCGAAGGCCGCAAGCCGGATGAATTAACTCAAAACGGGCCTAGAATACCAGTTTTACGTCGGCTACTTCCCAGTTGGCGCGGATCTGCACGGTCTGGGGGGCCACGTATACCGGCTCAGCGGGCAGCAGCAGCTTGGGGTCGCCGCCGCGCCAGGTGCCGTCGCCGTCGGCATCGATGAGTACGCGCAGGCGGTAGGTGCCGGGCGTAAGGTTGTTGAAGCGAAAAGTGCCTTTGGGGCTATCCAGCACCGCAATGGGCTGGTAGGTAGCATCCACGAGCTGCAGCTGATAGCGCTTGTAGCGGGTTTGCACGGTGCCGGCCAGGCTGCCAAAAGGCGACTCTTCCGTGACGGCCAGTCGCAACGGCTTCAGGCCCAGCCGCCGCCCGGTGCTGCCCACAATGGCCGTGCTATCAAGAATAATGGAAACGGTTTTGCGGGCTTTGGTAGCGAGGCTGACCACGAGTTGGGTGCGGTCGGGGCTGAGCGTGACCTGCTGGGGAGTTCGTAGCGGGCTGCGCCGGAGCGAGTCTTCGACCAGCGTGCCTACCGGCCGGCCGGCTACCAGTGGCCGCAGCGGCTCCGCAAACTGGAACGTGACCAACCCCTGCCGGTACACGGTCCGTGGGCTGCCTTCTACCGTGTAGGCGGCCGGGCGGCGGGTGGGCGCCAGGCCCTGAAAGCGTACGTTTATCGTGTCGCGGCCGGTGTTGCCCACGCTGTCGGTGGTGGCCAGCACGTAGCGGCCCGCCTGCAGCGCCGGCGTTTGCACAAGCTGCACGATGCGGCCTTTTTCTGTTATCACGAGGCCGTCGTTGAGGTTGGCCGCGGCGGCCTGAGCTGCACCCAACGGAGCCAGCACTGCCTGCCGCAGGCCCTCATTGAAGGTGATGCGGAACTGCGTGGGGCTGGGCTGCTGGCTGATGATGAGCGGGCGACGGGCATCGGGGCGCACCAGCGCCAGGCCCACCGAATCGAGGCCGGGGCGCACGCTAAGCAGCTCGGGCAGATAGCCGATTCGCTCGCCGTCGTCGTAGCGGCCGTTCTGGTTTTTGTCGGCCAGGGCGTAGATGCGGTAGCGGCCGGCCTTCAGATTCTGCAGCGCATATGCCCCGTCCTTTTCCGTTTTGGCCAGGTAATACGGCTTGCCGCGCCGCACATTCAGCGTGTCGGCTTCCGGATATAGCAGCACCGAAACACCATCGGCCGGCTGGCTGCTGAGCAGGTCGCTGACGCGGCCGCGCACCGAGCCCGAATCCAGCCGCGCCCCGGTGCTGAAGGCCAAGGCTACTTTAGCGGCCTTGTTGCTCTCCGTGATGTCCACCACCGCGTCGCGGAAGTTGAACGAGTACGTGGTGTTCGGGTCGAGCGGCTTCTCAAACCGCAGGGTGAAGGCCGTGCGCTCCTCCCTGATTTCGTACTTGTTATCGGCCATCACGGGGGCCACGAGCAGGTTTTTAGACAGCTCCTTCAATTGCACCGGCTCCGAAAACTCGAGCCGGATGAACTGCTGCTTCACGTTGCGGGCCCCGTTGGGCGGCGAGGTGCTGATGAGCTTGGGCGGCGTCAGGTCGCGGGGGCCACCCTGGGGCGAGCTGATGGTAGCGCACCCGCTCAGCCCGCTCAACCCGGCCCCGGCAGAAAGCAAAAACAGCAGATTAGCGCGAACGGACATTGTACAACAACAGAGTAGTAAGGGTAAGAACGGCTACGGAGGCCACAATAGTAAGCGCCGATCTGCGCGTCAGCTTCTCGTCGGCTTCGGCTTCGGCCGGGGCAGCATCGGGCACCAAGGGCACGGCCGCCGGCTGCACTCGGGCCGTATCGGGCCGGGCGGATCGGGGTTTGGCGGTATCAGGAGCCGAAACGCCGGGTCCGCCCGCCTGGTATGTGCCGGCCCGGCGGCCCGCCTCTAGGCGCGGCGCCTCAACCGCCGCCCGCCGCGGCCCGGCAAGCAGCTTCTCCCCTCCCCCACCGCCAGCTTTCGGAGCTGATAGCAGCGCCGGCAGCAGCAACCAGAGCGGGGCAGGCGCGGCCATGAGTGCTTAGCGTTGGGCCGCCACGTAAATCACGCTCGAATACAATCCGTCGTGTTCCTCGGCAAACTTATTCGACTTGTAGCCCGCCTTGAGCACGGTGAGCAGCCCGCCGCCCCGCTCGGCGCGATGCTTCTCGCTGAGCATACTCACGTAGTAGGCATCCAGCGGCAGGGGCAGCATTTCGCTCACCGTGAGCTTGTGCTTTTTGAGGAGCTGCGTCATGGTTTTGGGGCTGAAATGGTAGAGGTGGCGCGGCACGTCGTAGGCGGCCCAGTCCTGGCGGTAGTGCTGGGCATCGAGGCTTTCTACGTTGGGAACGGCGATGATGAGCACGCCGTCGGGCTTGAGCAGGCTCACGAGCTGCTGCAAAGTTTCATTGAGCGTATGCACGTGCTCCAGCACGTGCCAGAGCGTGATGGCGTCGAAGGAGCCCTGCTTGAAAGACACCAGACTTTCGGAGCCGATGGGCTGGCCTACACGCCGGGTGGCTTCCTCTCGGGCCCGGGGGCTGGGCTCGTAGCCGTATACCTGCCAGCCGTTGGTGCGGGCGGCGGCCAGAAAGTGGCCGGTGCCGCAGCCGTAGTCGAGCAATTTGCCCTTGCGCGGAGCCCGCTTATTGAGCAAAGCCACCTTGCGGCGCATCGTAAAAAACCGCGCCACGCGGTACGCCTGATTGATAACGCCCGTCGCCGCGCTGTTGTGCGACACGTAGTCCTCCGACTCGTAGTAGCGTCCGATGTCGGCCACACCCGGCCGAGGATTGGTAAACTGAAACGTGCAGCCTGCACATTGCACGATGGCAAAGCTTTCCTTGCTCACCGACTTATCCTCCACCACCAGCTTGTTGCGGAAGTCACTTTTGCCGCAGACCGGGCACTTCTCTACTCGTTCGTACACTCCTTATTCAATTAAGAATTAAAAATTAAGAATTAAAAATTGAAGTCTGGCTGACGAGGTCACCACCAATTCTTGATTTTTAATTCTCAATTTTTAATTGATTTACCGGCCAAGGTACACCATCAGCACCGAAATATCGGCGGGTGAAACGCCGCTGATGCGGGCGGCCTGACCGATGGTTTCGGGCTGCACCCGGAGCAGCTTTTCGCGGGCCTCGTGCGAGAGAGCCGGCATTTGCTGGTAGTCGAGGCGGCCCTGAATTACGAAGTTTTCCAGCTCGGCCACGCGCATGGCCTGCTGGTTTTCCTTCTCGATGTACGACTCGTACTTGATGAGAATGATGGCCTGCTCCAGGCTGTCGGGCTGAAACGGGGCCAGCGCCAGCGTGAGGCCGGGCAGCGTGCGGGTCAGGTGCTCCAGCTCCAGGTTGGGGCGGCGCAGCAGGTTGATGGCCCGGGTGCGCTCGTGCAACGTAGCCGAGCCCAGCTCCGTCAGCAAGCCGTTGATTTCGTGCGGCTCGATGGCGAAATTCTTCAGCAGCTCTACCACTTCGGTGGTTTCGCGCTGCTTCTGCTCCACGCGAAATAGGCGCTCATCCGAAGCCAAACCCAGGGCGTGGCCCAGCGGGGTGAGGCGCAAATCGGCGTTGTCCTGGCGCAGCAGGATGCGGTGCTCGGCGCGGCTCGTGAACATGCGGTAGGGCTCGTCGGTGCCCTTGTTTACCAGGTCGTCGATGAGCACGCCGATGTAGGCCTCGCTCCGCTTCAGGATGAATGGCTCGCGGCCATGCACCTTGTTGTGGGCGTTGATACCGGCCATCAGGCCCTGGCAGGCTGCTTCCTCGTAGCCCGTGGTGCCATTGATCTGGCCTGCGAAGTAGAGGTTTTTGACCCGCTTGGTTTCCAGCGTCAGACTGAGCTGGGTGGGCGGGAAAAAGTCGTACTCGATGGCGTAGCCGGGCCGGAACATCTTGGCATTCTCGAAGCCCGCAATCTTGCGCAGGGCGCGGTACTGCACGTCTTCGGGCAGGGAGCTGCTGAAGCCGTTGATGTACATTTCCACCGTGCTGCTGCCCTCGGGCTCCACAAAAATCTGGTGGCGGTCCTTGTCGGCGAAGCGGTTGATTTTGTCCTCCACGCTCGGGCAGTATCGCGGCCCCAGCCCCTTGATGCGGCCCTGGAACATCGGCGACTTCTCGAAGCCCTCCTTTAGGATTTCGTGCACCTCGGGGTTGGTGTAGGTGATGTAGCACGGGCGCTGCTTCACCAGCGCGGGCGTGTCAAGGTAGCTGAACTTGCTGGGCACGTCGTCGCCGGCCTGCTCTTCCATCTTGGAGTAGTCGAGGCTGCGGCCATCCACGCGGGGCGGGGTGCCAGTTTTCATGCGGCCGGTTTCGAAGCCCAGTTCAATAAGCTGCTCCGTAATGCCGGTGCTTTTCTTCTCCGCCGCCCGGCCGCCGCCGAAGTTCTTCTCGCCGATGTGGATCAGGCCGTTCAGGAAGGTGCCATTCGTCAGCACCACCGACTTGCCCCGAAACTCGATGCCAAGCTGGGTTTTCACGCCCACCACGGTGTCGTTTTCCACTACAATACCCGTGACGGACTCCTGCCAGAAGTCCACGTTCGGGGTTTGCTCCAGGGTGTGGCGCCATTCCTCGGCGAAGCGCATCCGGTCCGATTGGGCCCGGGGGCTCCACATGGCGGGGCCTTTCGAGCGATTCAGCATCCGGAACTGAATCATGGTTTTGTCGGTGATGATGCCCGACTGGCCGCCCAGCGCATCCACCTCGCGCACGATCTGGCCCTTGGCCACCCCGCCCATCGCCGGGTTGCACGACATCTGGGCGATGGTGTTCATGTTCATCGTTACGAGCAGCACCTTCGAGCCCAGGTTGGCGGCGGCGGCGGCGGCCTCACACCCGGCGTGGCCGGCTCCTACTACGATGATGTCGTATTCTTCTTGCTGAAACATGGACCGTGGGGCTGTAAAGTGGTAATCAACTTCCCTGCTTTTGCAGGCAGGGGTGCGCAAAGGGCAGAGTGGTAAAGTGGTTGAGGAAGGTAAACGACAAGCGCGGATTACTAATTCCAGGCCTGCGCTCAACCAAACAACGACGGAACCACCCCCACCCCCTCCTTGAAAAAAGGAGGGGAGCTTTGTTCTGAGCCATCCGAAAGCAGAAAACGCCCGCGGTCAGGCAGGCGCTTTTTCAGCAGATCAATGACAGAAAGCCGCCCGCAACACGCTCAAAACGTGTGCAAAGATACGTACCCAGCAGCTTTTATGCGCGGTGGGTAAGTTTAATCATCCTCGCCTTCCTCCAACGCCTCGGCCGGCCAATCGGCCAGCAGCTCAGCCGATTGCCGGGCCACTACCGCCGCCGAATACGGCACCCAGCGGCCGCTGAGGCAGTCGTAGACCTGGGTGGCGGCGGGACAGGCAAACAGCTTGTAGTCAAATTTGGGATACTGATGCACCACGTAGCCGGGGTAATAGTAGAGGCACTGCCGCTGCTGGGCCACATCCAGCTTGAGCAGCATCAGCAGCTTGCCCAGGCTGAATTTGCGGTAGTCGGGGTGGTAAAAGTTCATGATGCCGGCCAGGCTGTGGGCTCCGCTATCAAAAATGCCGGCCGCAATGAGCCGCGCCCCGTCGCGCACTTCTATAGTACTGGTATCGAAGACGTTGTGCGTGGCTCCGGCCAGCAGAAATGCCTCCACCGTAGACGGCGCGTCGAAGGTGATGGCGGCGCGGTAGGCGGCATAAAGCTCCTCCAGCTCCGCCGTGAGCCGGAACGGACGGAGCGTAACCGCGAACCGCTCGCTGAGCCGGCGCAGGCGGCGCTGCGTGGGGCCCTCCTGCACATCGGCCAGCACCAGGCGCAGCCAGTGCGCAGTATACAGGTCGCCCTCAATGGGCAAAAACCGGCAGGTAAACAGGTCCTGGTGCATCCGGTAGTAACCCTGCGCCAGGTAGTAATCCAGCATTTCGCCGGGAAGACGGAGAATATGAGGGGGCTGAACGGCCATGCTAACAGATATAAGAAAGCAGTAGTATTATAAATCAGCCTGAGCCGGACTGCCCGCTAACGGCTCTGCTTAGCGGGCAATTATACCGGAACAAAAAACGCCCGCCAGGAAGGCGGGCGTTTTTTGTTTGGTAGAGTTGCGCCGCGCTAAAACGTGCGCAACGAAAGGCAGTCGTCCTCTTTTTTGCGCATGGCCGTCTGGCTGAGCAGGTCCTTATCAGCGTAGCCGAGCAGGTGCAGCACGCCATGAATCATCACGCGGTGCAGCTCGTCGCGGAAGCTTACGCCCAGCTGCTGGGCATTTTCGCGCACCCGCTCCACGCTGATAAAGATGTCACCCTCAATGATATCGGCATCGTCGGCATTGTCGAAAGTGATGACGTCGGTGTACGTGTCGTGGTCGAGGTACTCCACGTTCACGCGGTGCAGATACTCATCGGAGCAGAAGATGTAGGTGAGCTGCACGATTTCGTGCTCGTGTACTTCGGCCACGCGCTCAATCCAGGAGGTAAGGGCCTCGGCATCGCCAAGCTCAAACTCCACTTCTTCTACCAGAAACTCAATGCCGTGCGACTCCCGCTCGTCGTCGGGCAGGTCGTTGGGCAGGGCATCACCGGAACCGGGCGGGGGCTGGGTCATGCCGCGTTTTCGGTAGAAATGGTATCGGAGGAAGCCTGGTCGGCGGTGGCGGGCAGCAGGAAAAAGGTGAGCTGCACGTTGCGACCATCCTTGCTGAACTCCACCTCATCGGCTAGGTGGCGGATCAGAAAGATACCGCGGCCACCGGGGTTTTCGAGGTTTTCGGGGGCGGTAGGGTCAATCAGGTTGTCGAAGTCGAAGCCTTCGCCCTCATCTTCCACCTCAAATTTCACCCGGTCTTTGTTCACGTACAGCGACAGATAGACATTCTTGTCCTTGTCGAACTTATTGCCGTGACGAATGGCATTATTCACGGCTTCCGTAACGGCGACCATAATATTGCCATAGATGTCGTCTTCAATGTGGAAGGTTTCCTTCGAGTTATCGATAAAACTCTCCACCACGCGGATGTTCTCAACAAGGGAAGGAACCTGAATCTTGACCTGTTTCATAGGTATGCTTAAAGGGGCGGGCGGTAAAATTAGCGGAACGCTATTTCATTTTCTGAAAATATTCACTCACCTCGCGCTGATAGTACGGCGTGAGGGCAGGCGGCACCGTGCGGAGCAGCTCCGTTTGCCGGTTTTTCTGCTGCTTATACTTGTTGAAAGCGGGCGGAAATACCGGTGGGCGGGTCTGCGCGGTCTGGGCCTCGCGCTTCTCATCCTGGTCCCGCTCTCTGGCTGATTTCTCGACTTCCAGCAAACGGGTCAGGATTTGACGCTGCCGGAGCACGGTTTGCTCCGTTAGCCGCTTGTTTACGAGGTCGGTTTCGGTTTGTTCCATCAATTTCTTCACGTCGCCGGTGCCGCCGACCCCGTCCTCGCCCTTGCCGTCCTTGGTGCCTTTGCCGCCTTTTTGCTGCAGCTTATCCAGCTCCTTGAGGGCCTGGCGCAGCATCTGCTGCTGGGCGGCCAGCTTGGCCAGCTCCTCGCTCATGGCGCGGCCAGTCTTGCCGCTCTGCTGCAGCTGCTGAATCTGCTGGTTGAGCTGCTGCTGCATGCGGCCCATCTGGCCGTCGCCAGCGGAGCTGCCTTTCTTCTTCTTTTTGCCGGGCTTGCCACCGCCCTGCTGCTGGCTCTGCTGGCCCTCGCGCTGCTCCTGCTGCATCTGCTGCAGGGCATCGTTCAGCATCAGGGCCAGGTTGTTCATGCTGGTCATGGCCAGCTGCTGGCTGCCGGTGGCGCGGGGCACGCTGCGCTGGCGCATATGTTCCAGGGCCTCGTCCATGCGGCCGTTCATTTCGCCCACCTCGCGCGTCACAAAGCTCTGCAGCTGGGGCACGCGTTTGGCCAGGGCGTAGAGCGAGTCCTGAATGATGGCTGCGTCGTCGCGGAGCTTGCGCTGCTGCTGGCCCAACTGCACGAAGCGCGGATCGGTCTGGTCGACCTGCCGCAGCTGCTTCATCAGGCTTTCCTCGTCGAAGGAGAGCTTGAGCAGGTTTTCGAGGATGTCGCGCAGGTCGTCGATGTTCTGCTGCTGCTGGTCCTGCTCGTCTTGCTGCTGCTGCTGGCGCATTTTCTGGGCCATCTGCTTCATCTGCTGAGCGGCTTTCTGCTGGCTTTGGCTGGCTTTCTTGTTCTGATTTTTGCTCAGCTGCTCCTCGCTTTCCTGCTGCTGCTCATCCACCTGCTGCTGCTGGTCCTTCATCTCGTCGGCGCCGTTTTCGTTGCCGAGCTGCTCGTCCATCTTCTTCAGGTCCTGAAGGTCTTTTTTCAGCTCCTCAAACTGCTGGCTTTTCTCGGCCTGCTGCTTTTTCAGGTCTTCCTGCTTTTGCTGCTGCTGCTTTTTATCGTCGCCTTTCGGCTGGTTGTCCTTGTCATTTTTCTCGGTCTGCTCGGCCAGCTTTTCCTGCTCCTGGGCCAGCTGCTCCAGCTTTTCGGTGGCCTGCTCCTGCTTCTGCTCAAACTGCAGCTGCTTGAACATCTCCAAGGCCCGCTCCAGCTCTTTTTGCAGGGTGTTTTCCTTGTTTTCGAGCTTCTGCATCAGCTTCTGCAGGTCCACATCGGGGGCTTTCTGCTCCTGCAGCAGCTTCTGCAGCTGCTCATACAGCTTCTTGGTTTCGGGGTCCAATAACGATTCCATCAGCTTCTGCAGCTCCTGGGCCTTTTCGGCCAGCTTCTGGCTCTGCGGGTCGAGCTGGTCCTGCTTCTGGTTCAGCTCCTCAAACAGCTTTTTCATGTCCGCAATCTGCTCGTCCATCTGCTGCTTCTGCTGCAGCATGTCCTGCAATTGCTTGCGGTCCTGGAAGTTCAACTCGCGCTTGGTTTTGATTTTGTCCGACGCCTTGGCCAGCTCGCGCTCCAGCTTCTTGCTCTGCTCCTTTGACTTGCTCAGCTGGCTCTGCACCGAAGCCGACTGCGAAGCCAGCTGCTGCCGCAGCTCCTTTTTGGAAGGCAGCCGAAATTCCGCCGCCCGCGTGCGGGCCGCTTTCGGGCCGTGCACGCCGTCGTTGTCCCACACCTGCACGAAGTATTCGAGCCGGTCGCCGGGCTTCATGTTCAGCGGGGCCAAGTCCCACTGGTAGGTGTAGCTCTGGCTGGGGCCGCTCTGCAAAGCCAGCGCCCGCGCCCGAAACTCCGCATTAGGCCGCGCCTTGGAGGTGACGCGGTAGTGCAATTGCAGGCGCGAAAGGCCGTAGTCGTCGCGCACGGTGCCGCCCAGCGCGAGGTAGCGCAGCGAGGTCGTGTCGGCGAAGCTCTCCACCGTTATTTCCGGGTTCTGGTCCGGAATGGCCGTGATTTGGTACTGAATCGGGTCCCGGTTCAGGCTGGCGGCGTTCTGCAGGCGTACGGCGTATTCCTGGCTGCGCAGGATGCGGCGCGTAGCCGCAAACCGGCCGTCGGCAGCGGTGGCCGTCACGGTTTCCCGGGGGTTCTGAAACAGCAATTGGAGCTGGTCGGTGGCCTCGGTGGCAAAGTCCCAGCGCACGGTGCTGCCTTCGGGCACGGTCAGGTTGCCAGCGTTGCGCAGGGTTTCGGTGGGCTTATTCAGGTAGGCGGGGTAAGTTATCTGCACGGCAAAGTCGCGCAGGTTGGGGCGGGCCCGCACGGTCAGGTCGTAGGCATCGGAGGTGAAGCCGGCGCCGCTGAGCTGAAACTCCACGTCGCGCTGCAGCTGCCGGAACTCGTAGCTGAACGTGTTACCGGCCTGCTTCACCAGCCGCCGCTCCCGGCCCCCGTACGTAATGCTGATTTCGTTAGGCAGCACCTTGCCCTCAATGGCTACTTCGAGCTTGAAATCCTCGTTTTTGAAGGCCCGCAGGTCTTTGTTTTTGATAACGAACTGAAACGGCGCGGGCGGCGAGTAGGCGCGGCGGTAGTGCAGCAGCCGGTCGGTGCCCTGCACAAACAGGCTGGGCCACACCAGCAGCAGCAGCGCCACCGTGCCCGCCGGCACCGCCAGATACTTCCACAGCGGCCGGGTCTGGGCCTTGATATTGATGCCCTCAGCGAACTCGAGGCCGGTGAGCTGGCTGGCCCGCTGCTCCAGGCTGGCCGCAATCAGGGCATTTTCGCGGGCCTGGCCCTGCAACTGCAGCGCGTTCAGCAGCTTGTCCTGCACCTGCGGAAACAGCTCGCCCACGCGGGCGGCAGCCTGCTCGTCGCTCAGTAGGCGGCGCAGGTTGGTGAGGGCCGCCAGCGGCTGCCAGATCCAGTGCACGAAGGCATACACCACCAGCCCCAGGAAGCCGAACAGCAGCCCGCCGCGCACCCAGGTGGGCAGGTAGAGGAAGTATTCGAGCAGGTTCAGCACCACAAACAGCGTGAGCAGCAGCCCGCCCGCCACCAGCGCCCCGCGCACCAGCAGGTTCAGATAGAACTTGCGCTTAAAGGCATCCAGCTGCGCCAGAACCTGCTCCAGGGCCGGCGCATTCGTAGTCGTTACAGGCACGGATTATTTCTCCAATTCACGAAAATGGCCCATGGCAGGCCCGGGAAAGATACGCATTAAAGCCGCGAAGGCTGCACCCTGGCCCGCTCTCCAAACGACAACAGGCCGGGGGTAAATTGTTCCGCCTGGGGCAAGTTGCCCAGCCGCTCGGCCTGACCAAGCGGCTGGGCATGCACGGCACAAAAAAGCCCGGCTCCTGCGCGGAACCGGGCTTTCACTGAAATGCAAGGCACGAAAACCTACTCGGCTTTCTCCTTCACCTTGCGGCTGTTGTCGTCCTTTTTCTCCTTGCGCTTCTGCTTGCGGCCGTCGGCATCCTCGGTTTTCGATTTGGCTTTCACCACCTCGCCGGCCGGCAGGGCGGTGGCGGCCGGGGCTACGGAGCCCTGCATCACCTGCGAGCTAAGGCGGTTGCCGTCCACGTCCAGCTCCACGATTTCGTGGCCCAGCTCCGTGATGCCGGGGAATACCTTGGCTCGGTCGCCGACCACCACGATGTACATTTTATCGAGGGGCAGCACTTTCTGGGCCGTGGCCTGCACGTCCTCCTTCTTGAGGTTGCGCAGAATGGCGCTCTGCTGCTGCACGTAGTCAGGCTGCAGGTCGTATTCGAGCAGGCGGGCCAGGAAAGCGGCTTTCTGCTGGCCGGTTTCATACTTCAGCGCGTCGCTCTGGCCGATGGAGGTCTGCAGGGTTTTCAGGTCCTCGTCGCTGATTCCGCTTTCGCGGTAGCCTTTCATTTCCTTCTCAAATTCGATCAGCGAAGCGGTGGTGGCATCGGCCCGCACGCCGGCCTGGGCGGTGAACGGACCCGCGTAGCGCGTGCCACGGAAGCCGGAGTAAGCGCCGTAGGTGTAGCCTTTCTGCTCGCGCAGGTTGTGGTTGATGCGGCTGGTGAACGAGCCGCCCAGCAGGTAGTTGCTCAGGTAGGCGCGGTAGTAGTCGCCGGTGGCATCATAGGGCAGGGCCAGGTAGCCAATGCGGATTTCCGACTGGGCCGCTTCAGGCTTGTTCACGAAGTAGATGCGGGTTTTGTCGGGCTGGGGGGCGGGACTGCCGGCGGGCAGCGTGGCACCGGTGCGGGCCCAGCTTTTCAGGAAGCCCAACTTGGGCAGCAAGTCCTTCTGCTCCACGTCGCCTACCACCACTAGGTGCGCCAGGTTGGGGGCGTAGTAGGTCTGATAAAACTGCTTCACATCGGCCAGCGTGATGTTCTGCACCGTATTGCGGGCGCCGATGGCGGGCGTGCTCATGATGTCGCCGGGGCCGTAGAGCAGGCGGGCGTAGGTGTTGTTGGCGATGGTGACGGGCTGGGTGGCCTGGTTGGCAATGTACTCTAGGTTCTGCTTCTTGAGACGGTCGAAATCAGCCTGGGCGAAGCGCGGGTGCAGCAGGCGCTCTTCGAGCAAAGCCAGTGTGGCGGGCAGGTTCTTGGCCAGCGTCTGCACTTCCACGGTCGTGTTGTCGTCGCCGGAGCGCACCCGGATGGTGCTGCCCAGCCGGTCGAGGGCGGCGCTGAACTGCTCGGTGGTGTACTTCTGGGTGCCCTCGTTCATCATATCGGTGGTCAGCCAGGCCAGGCCGGCCTTGCTCGGGTCGAGCTGCTCTATGCGGTGGCCGCCGCGGATGGTGAGCAGCATATTCACCATGGGCACTTCCGTGTTGCGGGTACCCATCACGCGCAGGCCGTTGCCGAAAATATCCTGCCATAGCGCGGGCACCGTCACTACGGGGTTGGGGCCGGCGGCGGGCACCACGCCGCGGTCAAATTTGTCCTGGCCCTTCACGTAGGTCAGGCCCTTGTACTCGTCGGCGGGGGCCTGGTAGCCGGCTTTCGAGATGGTGAAGTTGTCGGGGCGGGCGGCTTTGGCGTTGCCGGTTTTGGGCAGCACACTCAGCACCACGGCCTTTTTGCCTTTCAGGTACTGATTGTAGACCCGCTGCACGTCGGCCTTGGTGAGGCCGCGCAGGCGCTTGAGCTGCACCGTAATATAGTTGGGGTTGCCGGTGTAGGTCTGATTTTCGGCCAGCGTAGTCACCTTGCCGCTCACGCTGCCCAGGCTGCTCACCAGCTGCGACTCGCGGCTGGCCCGGAAGCGCGTGATGTCTTCGTCGGTCACGCCGCGGCGCTCAAACTCCTGCAGACTCTGGCGCACCCGGTATTCGAGGCTGTCGAGCCCTTTGCCGGGGTAGGCCAGCGCCGTGATGCTGAACTCGCCCGCCAGCTCGGCCGTGGGGTGGCCGGCGCGGGCCTGCACCGCCCGTTGAGCCTTGGTGAGGTTTTTATACAGCAAGGAATTCTCGCCGCCCCCGATGATTTCGGCCAGCGCGTCGAGCGGCGTTTCGTCCACGTGGTTCTGCGGCACCGTCGGGAACACCATCTGCAGCATCGGGAAGCGCACGTTGTCCTGGTAGCTCACGTAGCGGTCCTGGGTCAGCTTGGGGGCGGGCAGCGTCATGTTCTGCACCGCCGGCCCGCGCTTGATGGAGCCGAAATACTTCTCGACCATCGCCACTACTTCGGCCGGCTTCACGTCGCCGCCCACCGTGAGCGTGGCGTTGTTGGGGCCATACCAGCGCAGGAAAAAGTTCTTCAGGTCCTGCACGTCGGAGCGGTCCAGGTCCTGGAGGTAGCCGATGGTGAGCCAGCTATACGGGTGGCCATACGGATACAGATTTTTGGCCACATACTCGCTGGCCAGGCCGTAGGGGCGGTTGTCGAAGTTCTGGCCGCGCTCGTTTTTCACCGTGGCCCGCTGCACCTCAAAGCGCGGCTGGGTCACGGCATCGAGCAGGTAGCCCATGCGGTCGGCTTCCAGCCACAGGGCCCGCTCCAGCTGGTTGTTCGGAATGGTTTCGTAGTAGTTGGTCCGGTCGCGGGTGGTGCTGCCGTTCAGCGTGCCGCCCGCGCTGGTGATGATTTTATCGAACGTGCCCTGCGGGGCGTGGTCGGAGCCCTCAAACATCATGTGCTCGAAGAAGTGCGCGAAGCCCGACTTGCCGATCTGCTCCCGCGCCGAGCCCACGTGGTAGGTCACGTCGACGTGCGTGAGCGGGTCGGAGTGGTCTTCGGTCACGATGAGGGTGAGGCCGTTGGCCAGCACGTACTTCTCGTACGGAATCACCAGTTCGCCGGGCTGGCGGGTCACTTTTTCCACCAGGCGGGTGCCGGCGGCGGTGGCCGGGCCGGCGGGTTTGGCGGCCGTAGGGGCCGTCTTTTTCTGCTGGGCCACGGCTGGGCTCAGCGTGAGCGCCGTGCCCAGGGAGAGCAGCAACAGGGAGTTTTTGAACATAGAACAAGAATAGGGAAGGAAGTTGGGCCTGAAGGTAAGCGGGGAAAAGGACACACCGGCAGTCGGACGGCTGCCTGCCGGGCTCTGTATGCGGGTAGAGACGCATACTTGCGTCTCGTCGTTGCTGACGTTGTTGGTCCAGCGTGGTATCTATCGTTCAACGACGAGACGCAAGTATGCGTCTCTACATGTACACAGTGCCAGGCGAGGCTCGCTTCAGCGCCCCAGCCCCGCCAACGTCCCCATCTCCCGTTTTAGTGCCATTTCGAGCCTTTTTATCCTGGAAAAGTCCGGTTTAAGCCCCCGGATTGCTCGCGCTGACGTTCCGGAAGCTCGCGCCGGCGTGTAGAAAGTCCGCGCTGACGCGTAGGAAACGCGCGCTGCCCTGTGGAAAGTCCGCGCTGACGTGCGGGAGGCCCGCGCTGCTATTCAGGACGCCCGCGCGCCCGTGCACAAGACCCGCGCCGGGCCATATGCCGTTTTTTCGGCACCTTGGAGCCGCATTCTTATCCTTTCTCCCCTCCTGCTTTATGCGCTTCTCCCCTTCTCCCCTGCTGGCCGCCGGCGCGGTGCTGCTCACGCTGCTGGCCGGCTGCCAGAGCCGCACTTCCGACACCGCCACCACCGCTGCCGCTCCCGAAACAGCCCCCACCGATACCATCCTGCCGCCCGCGCCCAACGACGGCATCACGGCCACCGGCATTGGCAGCTACATCAAGGTGCTGGCTTCCGATGCGTACCAGGGCCGCAAGCCCTTCACCATTGGCGAGCAGAAAACCACCACGTTTCTGGCCAATGAGTTCAAGAAGCTGGGGCTGAAGCCGGGACCTGACGGCACGTATTTCCAGGCGGTGCCGCTGGTCGAAATTACCGGGATGCCCGCGCCCACCATGCAGATCGGGGGCGGCAAGCAGCCGCTCACGCTGAATTACAAAACCGACTACATGGCCTTTACCGAGCAGGAAAAGGAGCAGGTAGCCCTCACCAATTCGCCGCTGGTGTTTGCTGGCTACGGCGTAGTAGCCCCCGAATACGGCTGGAACGACTACGCCGGCCTCGACGTGAAAGGCAAAACGGTAGTGGTGCTGGTGAATGACCCCGGCAACGCCGAAAACGACACTACTATGTTCAAGGGCCACGCCATGACTTACTATGGCCGCTGGATGTACAAATACGAGGAGGCCGCCCGCCAGGGCGCGGCCGGCCTGCTCATCATTCACGATACCAAGCCGGCCGCCTA
The DNA here is from genome assembly GCF_900141805.1 of Hymenobacter daecheongensis DSM 21074. GTDB lineage: Bacteria > Bacteroidota > Bacteroidia > Cytophagales > Hymenobacteraceae > Hymenobacter > Hymenobacter daecheongensis. The sequence goes on from NZ_FQYN01000001.1 coordinate 666,525, forward strand.
CCCCTGGAGCGTGGTGCAGAGCAGCTACTCGGGGGCCAAGCTGCGCCCTCAAACCGCCGACCGCGGGGCCAGCAAGTGCGCGCTGGAAGGCTGGCTGACGCTGGACGCGGCCAAAAAGATCTTCCAGGCCGCCGGCCAGAGCTACGACGAAGCCTACGCCGCCGCCAACAAAAAAGGCTTCCGAGCCCGCCCGCTGAACCTGACGCTCAGCACCAGCATACGGAACAAGCTGCGCCGCCAGACCTCCAAAAACGTGGTAGCCGTGCTGCCCGGCACTACCCGCCCCGACGAATACATCATCTACTCCGCCCACTGGGACCACCTCGGCATCGGGGCCCCGGTGAATGGGGACTCGATTTATAACGGGGCGGCCGACAACGCCAGCGGCTGCGCGGCCCTGCTCAGCATCGCCAAAGCCTTTCAGCAGGCCAAAGAAAAGCCGGCGCGCAGCATCGTGTTTCTGGCCGTGACGGGCGAAGAGCAGGGCCTGCTGGGCTCGATGTACTACGCCAGCCATCCGCTGTTCCCGGTGCACAAAACCGTGGCCGACCTGAACATGGACGACCTGCCCAACATGGGCCCCATGCGCGACCTGACCGTGATTGGCTACGGCCAGTCGGAGCTGGACGACTACGCCCGCACGGCCGCGCAGGAGCAGCGGCGCTACATCCAGCCCGACCAGAATGCCGACAAGGGCTATTTCTTCCGCTCCGACCATTTCAGCCTGGCTCACGTCGGCATTCCGTCGCTCTACGCCAGCGGCCAGTCCGACAACTGGTTCAAAGGCAAGGCTTTCGCCCAAAAAGCGGCCGAGGCCTTCGAGGCCAACACTTACCACCAGCCTTCCGACGAATACAGCCCCACCGCCGACTACCGCGGCATGGAGCAGGATGCCCGCCTGCTGTTCCGCGTAGGCCAGCGCCTGGCCAGCGAAACCACTTTCCCGCAGTGGAAAGCAGGGTCGGAGTTTAAAGCCATTCGGGAAAAGAGTATGGCCGGGAAATAGGCTGGCTGCCCGTAGGAAGGAAAAAGAACGTCATGCTGAGCTTGCCGAAGCATCTCTACCGCTTCGTTTGGTTAGTAATCAAACGGCGTGGCAGAGATGCATCGGCAAGCTCAGCATGACAATAGCATTGCACGCATCAGCACGCGAGATTCCTCGGCTGCGCTCGGAATGACGTGCTGGTTGGCGCTCTTTTTACTCGTCGTCGTCCTCGTCTTCTTCCTCGTCGGGCAGGCGGCGGCCGTCTTTGTCGCGCAGGCGCTTCTGCTCGTAGTGGTAGAAGCGGTGGGTGGTGGCAGACGAGCCGTTGGCGGCGGAGCGGGCCGGGGTTTCGAGGCGGATGGGCAAAGGCAGAAGGAGCGCGCCAGCGGAGTTTTGGGCGCGGCGGGCAAGCCAAGCTCCGGTGCGCGCGTCGAGGCCGTTGCCGGGCTGGGGGCGGCCATCGGCGAGCAGCAGGCCGTCGTCGCGGCGGGGCGCGGGGGCCGTTGTCTGGGCCGGGGCTATGAGTGGCCACAGGCTGAGCAGCAGGCCGAAAAGGAGTCGTTTCATGGGAAGCAATATCCGCCAACGGAATAAGCCAGCGGAGCAGGTTTTGCAAAGTAACGGCCTTTTTCCTCGCGGCCTTCACCCCACAAAAAAGGCCGCTTCCGGGAAGAAAGCGGCCTTTGGCAAGGAAAGCAAGTCGGGTCAGACGCGCGGGTTGGGCGAGGCTTCCGCGTTGTAAGCCGGATCTACGGGCTGGTCCTCAATGAGCGGCAGCCGGATCTTGTCGTCGTCGGCGACGCGCAGCGTGAGCAGGCCCGAAATGATCATGGAGCAGCCGCCCAATACCAGTGTATACACCGATTCGCCGTGGAACACATTCTTGGTAAAGAAGCCCAGAATCAGGCCCGCCACCACCTGCGGAATCACAATGAAGAAGTTGAAGACACCCATGTAGTAGCCCATTTTGTTGGCCGGCAGCGCCCCGGCCAGCATGGCGTAGGGCACGCTCAAGATGGAAGCCCAGGCAATGCCCACGCCCACCATCGAGAGCAGCAGCATGTTGGGGTTGCTGATGAAGTAAATCGAAATCAGGCCCAGGCCGCCGGCCGTGAGGCAGATCAGGTGGGTGAAGCGGCGGCTGGTGGCGCGGGCAATGGCGGGCAGCAGCAGCGCCGCAATGGCCGAAACGCCATTATATACAGCAAAGCACACGCCCACCCAGTCGGCTCCTTCGTTGTAGAGCTTGGAGGTGGCATCAGTGGTGTGGTAGATGTGGCTGGTGACGGCGGGCGTGGTGTAAATCCACATCGAAAACAGCGCCAGCCACGAGAAAAACTGCACGATGGCCAGCTGGGCCATCGTTTTGGGCATGTGGAAAATGCCGGCAAACGACTCCCGAACGCCGTTTATAAACCCGGCCGTGCGGCGCTTCTCTTCTTCAAACTCCTGCAGGTTTTCCGGCGGATACTCGCGGGTGCGCAGCACCGTCCAGAGCACGGCCAGGAAGAACACGATGCCGCCGATGTAGAAGGCGTACTTCACCGAAGGCGGAATCTGGCCCGCCGGGGCTGTATTGGGCACGTCGAACCAGTTGGTGAACATCCAGGGCAAGGACGAAGCGACCACGGCTCCTACCCCGATGAAGAACGTCTGGGCCGCGAAGCCCGTGGTGCGCTGCGAGGCCGGCAGCAAGTCGCCGACCAGTGCCCGGAACGGCTCCATGCTGATGTTGATGCTCGAATCCATGATCCAGAGCATGCCCACGGCCATCCACAAGGCCGTCACGTTGGGCATCACCAGCAGGGCGAAAGAGGCCAGGATGGCCCCCACCAGGAAAAACGGCCGCCGCCGCCCCCATTTCGGGCTCCAGGTGCGGTCAGACATGTACCCGATGATGGGCTGCACCAACATGCCGGTAAGTGGTGCGGCCAGCCAGTACAGGGCTATTTCGGTGCCGCCCAGCGTTTCAAAAATGCGGCTCACGTTGGCGTTCTGCAACGCAAAGCCAAACTGGATACCCAAAAAGCCGAAGCTCATGTTCCAGATTTGCCAGAAGCTCAGGCGGGGTTTTTCGCGGGTGCTGGCCGGAGCCACTACGCTGGTTGCCATTGGGGGGATTTTTTTAGAGGAGTTAGGAGTCGGGAGCTAGGAGTTAGAAGCAGGGTTTAGAAGTAAATCTGATTCGCGGCTCCTAACTTCCAGCTCCTAACTTCTTGCTCCTATTTTTTCGGATTGATTTCCAGTACGTAGGCGCTCAGCGGGGGCAACGTGATGGTCAGGCTTTCGGTGGCCGGCGAGCCGTTCAGCAGGTCGGTGTAGGTGTAGAACTTGCTGGCATCGAGGCCCATAGCGGTGTAGGCCGACTTGGGGATGGTGATGGTGGGCTTCAGGGTTTTGTCCTTGCTGAAGTTGGTCACGATGAGTAGCTTCTGCTTATCGGTGTAGCGCAGGTAGCTGTACACCACTTTCTGGTCGTATTCCTTGCCCAGGTTATTGGCGTCCTGCAGCTCATAGAACTTGCCCTTCCGAATAGCGTCGCTGGTGCTGGTGAGGTTGAGCAGGCGCGAGTAGAATTCGCGCAGCTGCTTCTGGCCGCCGTCGAGCTTGCCGCCGTCAAACTTGCCGCCGTTCATCCATTTCTGGTGCTGGGGCACGCCCCAGTAGTCGAAAATGGTGGTGCGGCCGTCGCCGGTGTTGAAGCCGGCCGCGCCGCGGGCGGGCTCGCCCACTTCCTGCCCAAAATACAGCATCACCGGCCCCGTGGCCAGCGTGGCCGATACCGTCATGGCCGGAATGGCCGTGCGGGGGTCGCCGGCAAACTCCTTGGAGGCAATGCGCTGCTCGTCGTGGTTTTCCAGAAAGCGCAGCATGTGCGAGCCGAAGCCGCGGCTTTCCTGGCTCCATACTTTGGTGATGTCCTCGGTGGTGCCGGTGCCGGTCATGAGGCGGCGCAGGCCGTCGTAGAGCCCTACTTTGTCGTAGAGGTAGTCGAATTTGCCCTTCTCCAAGTAGGTTTTATACTCCTTCGGATTGTAGGCTTCGCCGATGAAGATGATGCCGGGCTTCACCTTTTTTACTTCCGGAATCACCCAGGCCCAAAACTCGACGGGCACCATCTCGGCCACGTCACAGCGGAAGCCGTCCACGTCTTTCTGGGCCCAATACACCAGAATGTCGCGCATTTTGATCCAGGTATCGGGGATGGGCTCGAAGTAGGTTTTGCGGCCGTTCTGGTAGTCCACGCCGTAGTTCAGCTTCACGGTTTCGTACCAGTCGTCCACCTTCGGAGCTTCCGAGAAGACGTCGTTGCCGGTAGCCTTGGCGGGCGTTTCGTTGAACTTGCCGTCTTCCTTTGGGGCCAGCGCAGCCCCCAGCGGGTTGCCGGCTTTGGGCACTATCAGGGTTTTGCCGGGCAGATAGTAGAAGTTGTTGTTGGGCGCGAAGGCCTTGGTCTTGTCGTCTTTGCCGCCCAGGTCCACCACGCCTGCGGGCTTGGCATTCGAGACGTAGGTGCGGGCTACGTGGTTGGGAATGAAGTCGATAATGACTTTCATGCCATTGGCGTGGGTGCGCTTCACGAGGGCCTCAAACTCCTGCTTGCGGTTTTTCACGTCCACGGCCAGGTCGGGGTCAATGTCGTAGTAGTCGCGAATGGCGTAGGGCGAGCCGGCGCGGCCTTTCACCACGTCGGCATCGTCGGGGCCGGGGCCGCCGGCTTTGGTGTAGTCGGTCATGGTGGCGTGCTCCAGCACCCCGGTAAACCAGATATGCGACACGCCCAGCTTGCGGATGGCCTGCAAAGCCGTGTCGTTGATGTCGTTGAATTTGCCTACGCCGTTTTCGGTCACGGTGCCGTAGGGCTTGTTCAGGGCGGTTTTGTTGCCAAACAGGCGCGTCATCATCTGGTAAATCACCAGCTTATGATCCTGCGGCACTTCGTCGGTCGTATTGGGGTCCGCGAGGGAAAGGGGTTCGGTCACGGGAGTGAGTTTAGGCGAAAACGGGTAAGCAAAAGAGGCCAGGGCCAGGGAGGCAGCGGCAGCAGGCAGCAGAAGTTTCTTCATATCGGTGGGTAAGATAGGGAGTAGTGGGGTGGTGATTTAGCGACTTAGTGAGTTTGATGTTCAATCTGAGCAGATGACTCTAGTCGAACGGCAAACGCACTAAATCACTAAATCACCACTTCACCACTCCTGCGTGAGCGGGTGAATCATGAGCTCATCGACGACGACGTGGGCGGGGGCTTCGAGCACGTAGCGCACAGCCTGGGCAATGTCGGCGGGCTTGAGGTGGGTTTTTTCGGCGTCGGGGCTGCCGGGCTTGGAGTCGTTGAAATACGTATCGACCAGGCCGGGGTAAATGGTGCTCACCTTCACGCCAAACGAGCGAACTTCCTTGCGCAAGGTGCTCAGCACGGCATCCTGGGCGTATTTGCTGGCGCCGTAGGCTGCCCCGTGCTGAAACGTGCGCCGCGCCACGTCGGAAGCAATGCCGATGATGTGGCCGCCGTGCTGGGCTTTGAGGTGGGGCAGAATGGCTTTGCAGAGCAGAAACGTACCCTTCACGTTCACGGCAAACATCTGGTCCCATTCGGCGGCGCTGAAGTGCTCCAGCAGGTTGAACGAGCCCACGCCGGCATTGCAGACCAGAATATCGACGCGGCCGAACTGGCGCAGGGCTTCGTTGATGACGTGCTGGGCATCGGCTTCGTCCGAAACGTCGGCGGGCACGGCCAGGCCGGCGGTTTTGAGGGCTACTTCGGTCAGCTCGTCGGCCGAGCGGGCCACGCAGACTATTTTGGCGCCCTGCATGGCCAGCAGCAGCGCAATGGCCCGCCCAATGCCCCGGCTGGCCCCGGTGACGATGGCTACTTTATCGGTTAGGTCGGTCATGGTATGATTGTTCTGGTGTTTTTAGCCCGCAGAGGGCGCGGTGATTTCGCAGAGGACGCAGTGTTCTTACAACCCGTTTACTTTTCGAAAAATGCCGGTTTTGATGGCTGGTACGTTGAAATTGATGAGTAGTCCCAATTTATGGCCGGAGAGTTTGAGGTACGTCAGCAGTTGCATGTGGTGCACTTCCAGAAGAACTTCCACTGATTTTAACTCGACTACAACTTTGTTTTCAATAAGCAAGTCCATGCGAAAACCGTTTTCTAGGCGCAAGCCATCATAGAGAACCGGCAGCGCTACTTGAGTCTTTACTTCCAGGCCTGCCCTTCGCAGCTCGTGCCCCAACAGCGTTTCATACACCGACTCCAGCAGCCCCGGCCCCAAAGCAGTATGAATGGCAAAAGACGCCTTTCGAATCAGAAAGGATATATCGTTTTCGTGCACCTCTGCGTCCTCTGCGTAAACACTGCGCCCTCTGCGGGCTAAAAATCTCGGACAGAAATATACCTATTTCCGCAGCTCCACCACCCAAGCCATCCGCCCCGGAATCCTCACCGATTTCAAATCCGCAACCGCCGCGCCCGAGGTAATTTCCACCCCCGAGTTGAACCCGCTGAGCCGCTCCGCGAACCGCGCCATATCCACCGTCTTCTCGTCCTTCCCGGAGTTCATCATCACCATCACCGTCTCGCCCTGGTCGTTGTAGCGGAAATACGTGTACACGCCCTGATCGGGGATGAACTGCATGAGCTTGCCTGACTGCAGCACGGGGTGCGTCTTGCGGTAGTTGGCCAGCCGGCTCACGTAGTCGAAAGCCTCCGCTTCCGGCCCCGTGCGGGTCGTAAACAGGTTTTTCTTGTCGCCGGGGAAGCCGCCGGGGAAATCCTCGCGCACCTTGCCGTCGGGGTTGCTGTAGTTCTTCATCAGCACCTCGGTGCCGTAGTAGAGCTGCGGAATGCCGCGGCAGGTGAGCAGCCACGCCAGCCCCATCTTATACTTGGCAAAGTCCTCGCCGATGACTGAATAGAACCGGCTCAAGTCGTGGTTATCCAGAAACAGCACGTTGCGCTGCGGGTTCTGGTACATCCAGTCGGCCTGCAGCGTGTAGTAGAGTTTGTTGATGCCCTCGGTCCAGCCCGCGTCGCGGGTCAGCGCCTCGTTGATGGCGTATTGCAATTGGAAGTCCGTCACGCCGGGCAGGTTGGCCTTGAAGCCGTCCACCATCGGGAAGATGTTCTGGGCGAAATAAGCCTGCTGGGCCGTGCCCTGCACCCAAGTTTCGCCAAAAAGGCCAATGTTGGGGTACTCTTCGAGAATGGCATTGCCCCAGTCCATCAGAAACTTACGGTCCGAATAGCTGTACGTGTCCACGCGGTAGCCGTCGAGGCCGGTATTTTCCACCCACCACAGGAAATTCTGGATGATGTAGGTGCTCACCAGTGGGTTGCTCTGGTTCAGGTCGGCCATGTGCTTATCAAACCAGCCCTCGCCGAACTGCTTGCGGTCGTACTGCGACACGTACGGGTCGTTGAAGGCCGCGTCGCGGAAGTTGCTGCGCGTGAAGGTGGGCCACTGATGAAACCAGTCCCTGGCGGGCGCGTCCTGCACCAGGTAGCCCGAGGTGCCCATGTGGTTCAATACCACGTCATGAATCACTTTTAGGCCGCTTTTGTGGGCGTTGCGCACAAACTGCACATACTCCTCATTGGTGCCGTAGCGGCGGTCCACGTTGTAGAAATCGGTGAGGGCGTAGCCGTGGTAGCTGGCCTTGGGCTCGTCGTTTTCCACAATGGGCGTGGGCCAGATGGCCGTCACGCCCAGCTGCTTGAGGTAGTCGAAATGGTTCTCAATGCCTTTTAGGTCGCCGCCGTGGCGGCTGTACATCGAGTCGCGGGCCACGGCCGGGGCGCGCATACCCTTGATGTTGTCGTTTTTCGGGTCGCCGTTGGCGAAGCGGTCGGGCATGAGCAGGTACACAAAATCGGCGCTGGTGATACCCTGCACGCGGCCGGCCTCGGTGCTACGCGCCCGCAGCTCATACTGGTAGGTCAGCTTTTTCGTGCCCCGAAACTCCAGCGCCACCTTCCCCGGCTTCGCCGACGGCGCAATGGTCAGGTTAACAATCAGGTAGTTCGGATTTTCCAGCTTCTGCAGGCCGTCCAGCGTCACGCCGGGGTAGCTCAGGGCCACCGTGCTGCTCCCGATGCCCGGCCCGTGCACCAGCAGCTGCAGCTTCGGGTTTTTCATGCCCACCCACCAGAACGTAGGGTCGATGCGCTGAATGCCGGCGGGCTTGGCAACGGCCGTGGTGGTCAGGGGCGCGGCCGGGCGGGCCGCCCCGGCCTGCGCGGGCAGCGAAAGCAGCGCTCCGGCCGCGAGCAAAGACAAAATACGGAGTGGGTTCATGGGCAAAATCAGGTCAGCGGAGAAAGAGAGCAGGCAAGGTAGCCTGAGCAGCCGGCGCTTGCAATAAAAAGCCCGGTGCCCTACCCTAAAAGTGCCATTTGGGCTTGATTTGGCCTATAAAAGAATGTTTGAACAGGAGAAAATGCCTCTTTTTGTTGCGTAGTTTATTGTTTGTTTTGGGGTGCTCCGCACTCCGCTATGGCCGGACAGCTTGCTTAACTCTATCCGCAGATCTGCGTTTGCCAGATAGCGGCGGCTGTTTTCGCACTCCGGCACGGGAACCGGGGTGATGAAAACTTGGAAAGTACAATAGCCCGTGCAAACGATTGCCCTTCACTTTCTGGAATGGGTGCTTTTTTTTAGGCCGGATTGTGCTGACCTTCGGCCCCCGCAACGCCCCGCTATGCCCGGCCGTAGCGGTTCACTTCCTTCTAAATCTCCATGTCCTTCCAGTTCAAACCATACGCTCCCGCCGCCCGCTTCAAGTCGCAGGCCGCCTATTTTTCCATGGAATTCGCGCTGGATCAGGCCCTCAAAACCTACTCCGGTGGTCTGGGCTTCCTGGCGGGCTCGCACATGCGCTCGGCGTATGAGCTGAAGCAGAACCTGATCGGAATCGGGATGCTGTGGACGTATGGCTACTACGACCAGGGCCGCAACGAAGACCAGACCATGCGGGCCGATTTCCGGCACAAGTCCTATTCCTTTCTCGAGGATACCGGCCTGATCTTCCCCGTCACCATTCACGGCGCGGAAGTGCAGGTGAAAGCCCTGTACCTGGCCACCGACACGTTCGGCACGGCCCCCATGTTCTTCCTGACGACCGACATTCCCGAAAACGACTACATCTCGCGCACCATCACCCACCATCTCTACGATGCCGACACGGCGGCGCGGGTGGCGCAGTCCATCGTGCTGGGCACGGGTGGCGGCAAGCTGCTCGACCTGCTCGACGTGCAGGTAGACACGTATCATCTCAACGAGGGCCACGGCCTGCCGCTGGCGTTCTATCTCTACGAAAAGCACGGCCGCAAGCTGGAAGAAGTGCAGAAGCGCCTGGTTTTCACCACCCATACGCCTGAGCTGGCCGGCAACGAGGAGCACCCCATGAAGCTGCTCACCGACATGACCTTCTTCGGCACCGTGCCCGCCGACGAAATCCGGCGCGTGGCCCGCGTGGAGCCCAACGACATGCTGAGCTACACGCTCACGGCCCTGCGCTTCTCGCGCAAAGCCAACGCCGTATCGAAAGTACACGGCGTCGTGTCGAATGAAATGTGGGGCCACAACGAGGGCATCTGCCCCATCATCCCGATTACGAACGCCCAGAACGGCACCTACTGGCGCGACAAGGCCTTGCACAAAGCCCTGAAGGCCGACAACGACAAGGCCCTGAAGGCCCGCAAGCGGGAGCTGAAAAAGGACCTGTTTGATCTGGTGGCCGATCAGACCGGCACCCTGCTCGACCCCGACGCGCTGACCGTGGTGTGGGCCCGCCGCTTCGCCGGCTACAAGCGCGCCGACCTGATTCTGCGTCATTTCGAACGGTTCGTGCAGCTGGTAACTAACCAAGACCGGCCCGTGCAGGTGATCTGGGCCGGCAAGCCGTATCCGAAGGATTACGGCGCTATCGGCATGTTCAACGACATCATTCAGAAGACCAAGCACCTGAAAACCTGCGCCGTGCTCACCGGCTACGAGCTGGGCCTCTCGGCGGCGCTGAAAAAGGGTTCGGATATCTGGCTGAACACCCCGCGCTTCCCCCGCGAGGCCTCCGGCACCAGCGGCATGACGGCCGCCATGAACGCCAGCGTGAATCTGAGCATCCCCGACGGCTGGATTCCGGAGTTCGTGCGCCACGGCGAAAACGGCTTCCTGCTCCCGCTGGCCGAGCTGAACGAGGCTGAGCACACAAAGGACGACCTGGAAGCTACCGGCGTGCTGGACGTGCTGGAAAACGAAATAGTGCCGCTGTACTACGGTCAGCCCGCGCAGTTCCTGAGCATCGCCAAAACCGCCATGCGCGAAGTAGAGCCCGAGTTTGAGTCACACCGCATGGCCACGGAGTATTACGAGAAGATGTACACGGTTTAGAGAGTTAGAGGCTAAGAAGCTAAAAAGCTCCCCTCCTTTTTTCAAGGAGGGGTTGGGGGTGGTTCCGTCGTTGAACGACAGCTAGTACTAGATAATCGTCTGACGACTTTTAGCTCTAGCTGAACCACCCCCAACCCCTCCTTGAAAAAAGGAGGGGAGCTTAGTTTTTAGCCGCCTAGCCTCTAGTTTCCCAGCACTCCGCTCAGCACGGCCCACACATTATTCGCCAATATCTTCTGGCCCTCAGCATTCGGGTGCACGCCGTCGGGCAGGTTCAGTTCGCGGCGGCCCAGCACGCCCTGCAGCAGGAAGGGCACGAAATCGAGGCTGTTCTTGTCGGCCAGTTCGCGGAACAGGGCTTTGAACTCGGCGGCGTAGTGGCCGTACTTGTGGCCGCCGAAGGCACTTAGGTCGAAGGGAAACTCCAGACCCACCAGCACGATGCGGGCCCGTGGGTATTTCAGGCGCACCTGGTCGATGATGGCCTGCAGGTTCTGAGTGGTTTCGCGGACGGGGATGCCGCGCAGGCCGTCGTTGGCCCCCAGCTCCAGCACAAATACATCGACGGGCTGGCGGGCCAATACGCTGGCTACGCGCTGCCGGCCGCCGGCGGTGGTTTCGCCACTCACGCCGTAGTTCAGGGCTTTGTAGGGCAGCTGCAGCGAGTCGATGCGGGCTTGGAGCAGGCTGGGAAAGGCGGCACTGGCCGGCAGCTGATAGCCGGCAGTGAGGCTGTTGCCGAAGAAAATGATGTTTTGCATACGAACGGGAGAAGCCAGGGCGGGCGAAGCAGCGCGGGCCGGCGCTGCCCCGGAAGAGCCGCCGGACTGGCAGCCGACCAGCACGCCCAGACTGAGAAAAAAGAAGGCTAACCGCATGGCGCGAAAAAAGCGGGCAGGTGACAAAGGCTCCGCCGTATACTGCCCCGGCCGGGCGCGGGTTAGCCACGCTGGCCAGCCGGCTCCTGGCGGGGCGCGGACACGAAGCGGAAAGCCGATGCCCGGCGAAATCCTGGGCGCCCCTAAACTTTTTTGCCGGCCTCAGGCTTTATCTTTACGGGCCAGATAAGAATCATTCTTAGCTGCTGACCTTAGTTCATCTACCAACCAACCCGTTTCCATGTCCGTCACGAAAGCAACCGACGCTGATTTTCAAGAACTTATTGCTGCCAACGAGAAAGTGGTAGTGAAATATTACGCCGATTGGTGCGGCAATTGCCGCCTGTTCTCGCCCAAGTTCAAGCGCATGGCCGAGGCGGAGCAAAACCAGGCAGTAGCCTTTCTGGATGTGAATGCCGAAACCAGCCCCGAAGCCCGCAAGCTCGCCAACGTAACCACGCTGCCCTTCTTCGCCATTTTTCAGAATGGCCAGCTGCTCGATACCGTTTCGGCCAGCAAGGAAGAAGCCGTGGCTGAGCTGATTGGCAAGCTCCACCTCAACTAAGCCCCGCCCGGTCATGAAAATACCTGCCATCAAACGCCTGGTCGAGTCGCAGACGCTGCCGAGCCTGCTGGAGGCCGAAGAAGCCCTGCTCGACGAGCGCCAGCCCGACTTTGAGGTGGAAGGCGAGGATGAAGGCGAGCAATTGACCCACATTTTCGCCGCCATCTTCATTCTGAATCATCAGAAGGACCACGGCTCCGAGTTCAAGGATGCTCTGCGCGAATACACCAAAAAAGTACGCGTATCGATTAGCTAATCAGATAGTTGTCAAAAAAAGAGGAGCCCCGTGGGGCTCCTCTTTTTTTGTGCTATCAGGTGGCCTCGGCTACATGCGGGCAAAGTGCGTGGAAGCGGTTTTCAGACCTTCCTCAGTACACAGCCCGCGCATGTAGTACAGGTACACGCTGCGGAAAACCTCGGCCACATCGTAGCGGCTGGGCGGAAAAATCTGCTCATTGAGCACCATATACAGCTGTTCGATGATGATTTTGCTCACCAGCGCGATGTTGATGTCGCCGCGCAGGGTTTTCTGCAGGATGCCCTCGTTCAGCAGGCTATGAATCTGCGGGTACGAATACTCGGCCAAGTGCTGCTGGCCCATTTCCCAGGCCCGCGGATAGTGGTGGATCAGGTCGGCGAAATAGTCGGGCGAGGTGACTTTGCGCAGGTCGCGGATGCCCATTTCGAGTAGGCTCAGCAGCCGGGCCACGGCATTATCGACGCGCTGGAATAGCTGCGCGTGCTCGGCTTTTTGCCGGCTAATATCGTGCTGCGTGACTTGCAGCACCAAGTCCTCTTTGTCCTGAAACATTTCGTGGAAAGTGGCCGGCGACACATCCAGCGCGCTCATTATCTGCTCCAGCGAAATGTTGGTGATGCCTTTGGTTTGAAAAATTCGGAGAGCTTCTTCCAGCAGCGTATCGCGTAAAGTTGAGGTCATAGCAAAAGTGGGTGGGAAAGCGGGGCGATAAAACTAGCGAATTAGCCAGCCCAATCCGAAGAAAAACAGCAGCTGTAACAGGTACACAAACGGGGCCAGCGGGTTGCGCTTCACAAAGTCGGTGCGGTTGAAATATACCTGTAGGATCAGGGCAATGGCAAACCAGCCCTTGAAGTTCTGCAGCGGAATACGGTTGAACTGCCAGCTCCAGAAATCAAAGTGCACGGCCACGGGCTCAATGCACAGGTCCATACCCACCATAAGCACAGCGGCCGCTAGGGCCCGCACAAAGCCGGGCGCGGGCAGGTAGCGGGCCAGAATGCCGGTCATGTACGTCAGCAGCAGCCAGTTGAGGCCAATGATAAGCGGCACGCCCAGCCACTTCACGCCCAGCGTAGCGCCGTACTCATACACCCCAAACAGCCGCCCGGTCCGAATGCCCACCACCTCCACGAAGAAGCCCACGGCCATCACCACCACGCAGAATGTGACGAACATGCCCCGCCGGTCGGGCTGGAAAGCCAGCAGCAGCGCGGCCGTCAGCAGCAGGTTCAGGGGCACAAACTGCAGGTAGAAGCCCGGATTCTGCGAAAAAGTCAGCCCCAGAAAGCCCGTACCGTGAAACAGCAGCAGAATGCCCTGCGCCACGCGCAGCCGGCGCTGCTGATTGGCCTCGGCCACCGGCGGCACGGGCAGGTCTTGGGTCGGGTCGGAAAAAGGCATTGTTGAAATGCTGAATTTTTAATGTTGAAGGGTAAATGGCCTGGGCGGTTCTGCCTTCACTCTGAAAAAATAGGGCACTGCAAGCAGCTGCCGCCAACGGATGTAAATCGGCAAACTACTTCATTACTCAGCATTTACCCCTTAACACTCACAATTTCAGATCAGCTCGGCCACGATTTTGGCGGAGAGCAGGCACAGCGGGATTCCGCCGCCGGGATGCACGCTGCCACCGCAAAAGTACAGCCCCTGCAGCTTTCCCGAAAAGTTGGGGTGCCGCAGAAAAGCGGCCAGCGCGTTGTTGGAGCTACTGCCATACAGTGCCCCCCCAAACGACGACGTGCGCTGCTCAATGCCGCGCGGGTCCCAGACGTGCTCGGCCTGCAGCAGCGGCTCCACGGCCACGCCCAGCGTGCGGCTCACCTTGTCCAGTACGGCGCGGCGGGTGGTTTGGATGAGCTTGTCCCAGTCCTGGCCCTCGTTGTGAGGCACATTCACCATTACAAACCAGTTTTCGTGGCCGGCCGGGGCGTCGGTGGACGTTAGTTTGGAGGTGATGTTCACGTACACCGTGGGGTCGGGGCTCACGGTTTTCTGCCCGAAAATGGCCGCGAATTCCTGCCGGTAATCCTCAGAAAAAAAGATGTTGTGCAGGCCCAGCTCCGCAAATTCGCGGGCCACGCCCCAGTAGAAAATCAGCGCCGAAGACGAGCGGGGCTGGCGGAGGGTGCGCTCGGGCGCGGGCTGCGTGGGCAGCAAGCGGCGGTAGGTGGGCACCACATCCATGTTGCTCACCACCAGCCCAAAGTCGTACACATCCTGCTCCGTCCGCACGCCCGTTACTTGCTTGTCGGCCGTCAGAATCTCCAGCACCGGCTCGCTGTAGCGGAATTTTACGCCCAGCTCCTCGGCCAGCCCTACCAGGCTTTGGGCAATGCTGTAGATGCCGCCTTCGGGATAAAACGCCCCGATGCCGTGCTCCAGGTGCGGAATCAGGCTGAGCGTGGCGGGGGCCTGGTAGGGGTCGGAGCCGTTGTAAGTGGCAAACCGGTCGAAGAGCTGCACCAGCCGCGCATCGCGGAAGGCGCTGGCGTGGCGCTGGTGCATGGTGCCCGTGAGGCCCAGGCCCGGCAGCGCCGCCACGGCCTTCAGCACATCGGCGCTGAAGTAAGTGCCCGCCTTGTGCAGCGACTTGTGCAGAAACGTGCTTTCGGTAGCCGCGTAGGCCCGGCCGCTGCGGCGCAGAAACCCGAGCACATCAGCAGCCGGCGTGCCCAGCTTTTCTTCCACTTCCCGCGCAAACTTTTCTTTATCGGCCCAGGCCGTGAGGCGGGTGCCATCGGCGAAGAAGTACTGCGTAATCGGGTCGAGGCGCTGGTAGCGGAAGTGGTCCTGGGGCTCACGCCCGGCCAGCCGGAACAGCTCATCCACCAGCGCGGGCAGCGTGAAGAGCGAGGGGCCGGCATCGAACCGGTAGCCGCCGGGCAGCGAAAACTGGTGCATCTTGCCGCCAAACGTATCCTGAGTCTCAAAAACCGTGACGGCGTGGCCCTTCAGGGCCAGCCGCACGGCCGTGGCAATGCCGGCAATACCGGCCCCAATGATGGCGGCGGGCTGTTTGGGCGCGGGGCTTCGTTTTTTGGTCACGAGGTACTAACAGCGGCGAAGGGAAGCAGTTTACTCCACCGCCAGCACCAACCCCTTCAGATACGCACCCTCGGGGTGAAACAGGCTCACCGGATGGTCGGCGGGCTGGGTGAGGCGGTGTAGGATGCGGGCGGGGCGGCCGGCCTCGATGGCGGCGGCCAGCACCGCACCCTCAAACAGCTCGGCCGACACCACCTGCGAGCAGCTGAACGTGAACAGCAGTCCGCCCGGCGCAATCTGGCGGATGCCGGCCGCGTTCAGGCGCTTGTAGCCCATCAGCGCGTTGTGGCGGGCCGAAAGGTGCTTGGCAAACGCCGGTGGGTCGAGCACGATGAGGTCGTATTGCTCCTGGCTGCCTTTCATGAAGGTGAAAACGTCCTGGGCGAAGGCCTCGTGGCGGCCGGCGGGGGCACCGGCTTCCTCGGCCAGCGTGGCGTTGCGGTCCGTCAGCTCGATGGCACGCTTGGAGCTATCCACTGAATGCACCAGCGCGGCCCCAGCCTGCAGAGCGTAGGCGCTGAAGCCGCCGGTGTAGCAGAACGTATTGAGCACCCGCCGGCCGGGGGCGTAACGGGCCAGCAGCTGGCGGTTGTCGCGCTGATCGATGAAAAAACCGGTTTTCTGGCCCGTTTCCCAATCTACGGCGAAGGGCTGGCCGTTTTCGTGTACAATGTGCTCGGAGCCGGTGCTTTCGCCGAAGAGGTAGCCATTCTGAGCGTCGGGGGCGGCTTTCTGGGGCACGGTTTCGGCGCTCTTGTCATAAATGGCGCGGAGCTTATCGCCGAATACGGCCCGCAGCGCGGCGGCAATCTGGGGGCGGGCGTGGTACATGCCGGCGCTGTGGGCCTGCACCACGGCCACGTCGCCATACACGTCAATGATGAGGCCGGGCACGCCGTCGCCCTCGGCGTGAGCCAGGCGGAACACGTCGGTGTTGCCGTCGCCGGTAAGGCCTAAGTTCTGGCGCAGTTGGTAGGCATTGCGGATTTTGGCTTCCCAGAATGCGGCATCGGGCGCGGCGGCCTCCGGCCCGAAAGCCAGCATGCGCACCGCAATGGAGCCGGGCGCGTAGTGGCCCATGCCCAGCACTTCGCCGTTGGAAGCCTGCACGATGACGATTTCGCCCTCCTGCGGCTGCCCCTGCATCCGCCCGATGGCCCCCGAAAACACCCACGGGTGCAAACGACGCAGGGAATGATCTTTACCGGGTTTGAGCGTGACGATGGCAGCCATGAGCGAGGGAAAAAGTAAAAGCGGACGGCAAAGGTAACCCCCGGATTTTTCGGATTCGCCGGCGCGGGCTGATTTTGTGGTCGTCCGCCTACTGAAACGGGTCAAGATAAGCCACCAGAATAGCCAGCGCCGCCAGGCCCGCCAGCACCGCCCACACCGGCCCGCCCCAGATCAATAGGCCCAGCAGGGAAATCGGCAGCACAATCAGCCCCAGCACGCCCAGCACAGTGGTACCCAGTCCTACTTCAGTGCGGTGCCAGGGCGAAACCGCCGCCTGCTTCGCTGCCGGCTGCTTAAGCAACGCGGCTGGTTGTATTGAGCGGGCGGTATGGCTCTGAGTGGCAGTGGAAACCACCAGCCGCCGCACCGGCAACCCATGCAGCTGGGGTATCCGCGCGGCGCGGCGCAACGGTGCAATTGGTGTAGGGATATACTCAACAATCGGCTGTTGACGGGTTGCCGCTACCAATAGAGCTACCGAATCCGAGGGCGCTGCCGGACGGTGAGCGGCTGCTGTGGGAGCGGGCCGGAATTGGTAGGCTACCCGGCTGGTGCCGCAGCCACCCAGCAGCAACAAGGCCAGCAAAGCGGGGAGTAAGCGCGAAAAAGGCCGCACGCGGCGGGCAGGAGTAGCAGCAGGAAGCATAGGCAAAGCCAGAGAAGCAGTACGAAGCCCGAAGGCAATGAGCCCGTATACGGCAATGCGCATCTTCGCGCTGCCACCGCCGATATCAGCCCGCATCAGCCCGCCCGAATACGCGCCGGTAAATCGGCTTGCGCCAGGCAAACTGCGCCCACATAGCCGGGTACAGTAGCGCATTCAGCATAGGCGAGGCCGTGCGAAACTCAATGGCATCCACAATGACGCTGCTGCCCTGCGGGCCCGGCTCAATAAGATGGCGGTGTCGCCAAAAGCGCAGCGGCGCGGGCAGCTGCTGGCCTTCATCCACAAAATAGAGCGTACCGTCGGGCCGCTGGCCGTGGTCGGTAATCAGGCTAGTCCAGCGCTGAGTAAGCGGGCCGATGAACAGCTCGATTTCGACCTGGTCGCCGCGGCGGCAGCCATCGAAGCGGTGCAGCTTGAACTTGGGGAAGGGCGGAGCCAGGGCCAGAAACAGTTCCCGCGTGAAGCCAGCCATAACTTGAGCGGGCGGCTGCGCCACGGGCGTGCGGAGGGTGAGGTACATGACGGCCTAACCGCCCGAAGCCGGCCAGGGTTATCAGATGGCCCATAAAGCTCGCCTACGCCTCCTCGCTCTGCAATTGCCGCTCATACAGCGCCCGATACAACCCATCTTCCTGCTGCATCAGGGCCTCGTGGGTGCCGTGCTGCACGATCTGGCCATCGTCGAGCACCAAAATTTCGTCGGCGAGCTTCACCGACGACACGCGGTGGCTGATAATCAGGCTGGTGCGATTGTGCATGATGCGCTGCAGGCTGTTCAGGATGGCGTTTTCGGTGTTGGTATCCACCGCCGACAGCGAGTCGTCCAGGATCAGAATTTTGGGCTCCTTCACCAGGGCCCGCGCGATGCTCACGCGTTGCTTCTGCCCGCCGCTGAGCGTGATGCCCCGCTCGCCGAGCTTGGTATCGAAGCCCTCAGGAAAGCGGATAATGTTGTCGTACACGTTGGCATCGTGGGCGGCCTGCTGCATGCGCTCTTCGGTGGGGTGGTCGAGGCCGAAGTTGATGTTGTTGCGGATGCTGTCGGAAAACAGAAACACATCCTGGGGCACGTAGCCGATCTGCTCGCGCAGGGAGTTCAGCGAGAAGTCGCGCACGTCCACGCTGTCCACTTTTATTCCGCCGGCGGTAACGTCGTAGAGGCGGCAGAGCAGGGCGGCAATGGTGCTTTTGCCCGAGCCGGTGTTGCCGATAACGGCCAGCGTCTGGCCCGGCCGGATGCGGAACGATACGTCGCGCAGGGCCTGAATGCCGGTGTCGGGGTAGGTGAAGGAAACGTGGTCGAACACGATGTCGCCCTGAATTTCCTGGCTGATGTTCTGCCGGCTCACAATGTCCGTCTTCTGATTCATAAACTCGTTGATGCGGGCCTGCGAAGCCTCGGCCCGCTGCACCAGGGAGCTGGTCCAGCCCAGCGCCGTGACGGGCCAGGTGAGCAGGTTCACATAAATCAGGAACTCGGCGATGCTGCCCGTGGTGATGGTGCCGCGAATGACTTCCTGCCCGCCCACCCACACCGTGACGATGGTGCTGATACCAATCAGAAACAGAATCAGGGGAAAAAACAGGGAGTTGACGAAGTTCAGGCTCAGCGTTTTCTCCCGGTAGTTGTCGCTGGCCCGGATGAACTGCTGATGCGAGTCGTCTTCGCGCACAAACGACTTGAGCACCCGGATACCCGAAAAGGCTTCCTGCACAAAGGTGGTCATGGCGGCCAGCGAGCGTTGAATCTCATCGGACTTGCGCTCAATCAGGTTGTTCACGTAAAAAATGCTCACGCTCAATACCGGCAGCGGCAGCAGCGTGTAGAGGGTCAGCTTCACGTTCACCATCAGCATGAGCGGCACGATGAGCAGAAACAGCAGCACCAGCTGCAGAAAGTACATGATGGCCGGCCCCATATACATGCGCACCCGGCCCACGTCCTCCGAAATGCGCGACATCAAATCGCCGGTATTGTGGCGGCGGTAGAAGCTGAGCGGCAGCGACTGGTAGTGCTGGAAAATCTCGTTTTTCTGGTCGTTTTCGATGAGCCGGGACATGACGATGAGCGTCTGGCGCATGAAGAACAGAAAGATGCCGCGCAGCAGCGCCATCGTCACGATGAGCAGGCCGTAGAACAGTACGCTGCGCCCGAACAGCGAGTACACGCCCTCCTGGGCGCGGGTGCCGGCGAAGAGGTGATACAGGTCGATGCCCTCGCCCACCAGGTCGAAGGAATAGCGCACGATCTGGGCCGGAAAAATGGCCAGCAGCGTGCTCAGGGCCACGAATAGCACCCCGCCGAGGAAATGCCACTTATAGCGAAAAATATAGGGGTCGGTAGCAGCTAAAGCACGCACAGAGTCGGAGTTGGAGCAGATTGGGAGGCCGGGATTATTCCCCCGGATACGGGCCTGGCCAATGGCCGGCTAGGAAAAATTGGGTACTTTTGCACCCGGATTGGGCAGGCCATGCAGCCTGCCTGCCAAAGATACAACAACCTGTCCTCCCCAAATTCCCACCCTTTTCCTAATTCTTCTCCCGAATGGTTGAAATCAAAGCGCTGACCGATACGTCGGTCTTCGGTCAGATTGCCGAGCATCAGCACGAGCAAGTGGTATTCTGCCACGACCACGAAACCGGGCTGCGGGCCATCATTGGCATCCACAACACGGTGCTGGGGCCGGCGCTGGGCGGCACCCGCATGTGGCACTACGCCTCCGATGCCGAGGCCCTGAACGACGTGCTGCGCCTCTCGCGCGGCATGACCTACAAGGCCGCCATTTCGGGCCTGAATCTGGGCGGGGGCAAAGCCGTGATTATCGGCGATGCCAAAACCCTGAAGACCGAGGCGCTGCTGCGCAAGTTCGGCCGCTTCGTGAAAAACCTGAACGGCAAATACATCACGGCCGAAGATGTGAACATGACCACCAAGGACATGGAGTACATCCGGATGGAAACCAAGCACGTAGCCGGCCTGCCCGAAAGCATGGGCGGCAGCGGCGACCCGTCGCCGGTAACGGCTTTCGGCACTTATATGGGCATGAAAGCCGCCGCCAAAAAGGCGTTCGGTTCCGATAGCCTGGCCGGCAAGCGCATTGCCGTGCAGGGCGTGGGCCACGTGGGCACCTACCTGCTCGAATATCTGCAGAAGGAAGGCGCCAAGCTGGTGTTGACCGACTACTACGAAGACCGCGCCTTGGAAGCAGCCACCCGCTTCGGGGCTAAAATGGTGGGCCTCGACGAAATCTACGACCAGGACGTGGACATTTACTCGCCCTGCGCCCTGGGGGCCACCATCAACGACGACACCATCGGCCGCCTGAAGTGCCAGGTGATTGCCGGCTGCGCCAACAACCAACTGCAGAACGAGAACGTGCACGGCCCGGCGCTCGTGGAGCGCGGCATCGTGTATGCCCCTGATTTCCTGATCAACGCCGGCGGCCTGATCAATGTGTACTCGGAAGTGGTGGGCAGCAGCCGGCAGGGCGCGCTCAACCAGACTGAGAAGATTTTCGACATCACCACCCAGGTACTCAACAAGGCCGAGCAGGAGGGAAGCCACCCGCAGGCCGCCGCCACCAAACAAGCCGAGGAGCGCATCGCGTCCCTGGGCAAAGTCAAGTCCACTTACTAAATGGTGATTTAGTGATTTAGTGACTTAGTGAGTTTGATGTTCGGTTTGCTTCAATAGCGCAAACTGAACATCAAACTCACTAAGTCACTAAGTCACTAAATCACTAAATCAAAGAAAGAATGCTCAACCGTCGCACGCTCCGCATTAAGGTTATGCAGGCCCTGTACGCCTATCATCAGGCTGTCGGGTCCGATTTTATGCTGGCCAATGACCTCATTGCGGAGGCTTTTGCTCCCGACCTGAACCTGCCCGAAGCCCAGGACCGCAAGCTGCTGAAAGGCCAGCAGAAGCTGGCTGAGGCCGTGTTTAAGGAGTGGCACAAGGCCGGCAGCGCCGCCGAGGTGGAAAAGCAGGACGACCGGGAAGTGAACGAGGCGGTGGCTGAGGCCATCAAGTATTACCAGAAGCAGAAAGCCAAGGATGCCACCTTCTACGGCGGGCAGATGGTGCACGGCGCGGAAAGCATTCATAACCAATACATTCACCTGCTGAATCTGCCCGAGGCGATTCTGCGCGTGATTGAGGAGGAAAAGGAGCGCGAGGCCCGCCGCTTCACGCCTTCCAAGGAAGAGCTGCCCGATACCACGCGCTTCGAAAACAACGTGGTGCTGCGCAAGCTCATCAGCAACAAGCAGCTGCAGGACCTCACCATCCGCCGCTCGTTGAAGTGGACCGGCACCGAGGAGCTGGAAGCGCTGCGTAAAGCCTGGCGCACCGAAATCCGGAACGATGCCGAGTTTCAGAGCTACCTGGCGGCCCCGGCCGGCAACTACGCCGAGGATCAGGAAATCCTGAAGCACTTGTATAAGACCTACGTCTTCAAAGGCGAAAACCTGCCGCTGCAGATTGAGGAAGACGACCTGAACTGGGAGGAAAACCGCTCGGTGGTGAAAAACCTGGTGCTCAAAACCATCAAAATGCTCGACGAGGCCGCCACCGAGGAGCTGGAGCTGATGTCGCTGTCGGCCAACTGGGTGGATGACAAGGAGTTTGCCGAAACGCTGTACAAAGAAACGCTCAAGGCCGACGAAGGCTACGAGAAGCTCATTGCCGAATCGACCCAGAACTGGGACGTGGAGCGCGTGGCCCTCATCGACAAGATCATCCTGAAAATGGCCCTCTGCGAGATGCACCTCTTCCGCGACATTCCGGTGAAGGTGACCATCAACGAGTACATTGAGGTGAGCAAGCTCTACAGCACGCCCAAAAGCAAGCAGTTCGTAAACGGCATTCTGGATAAGCTGGCCCAGGACCTGACCGCCAGCGGGGCCATCCGCAAATCGGGCCGCGGTTTGCTCGACAACCAGTAAACCCTATTATATTGGGAAGGCAACCCGCTCAAGTGGCCCGCCGTTGAGTAAGTTCCGCCCCCAGTCCTTTCTAAAAATTCCTCCACGCCACGATCTTCGCCTTATGGGTAGCAAAACCACTACCGGTATTCTGTGCTTCGCAGGCGGTGCCCTCACCGGGGCCGCCGTTGGTCTTCTGTTTGCGCCCGAAAAGGGCCGCGAAACCCGCAGCTGGCTCAGCTATCAGCTCGAAAAGTACCGCGAGGTGCTCGCCGACCTCACCGAAAACCTCGTCACCAGCCGCGCCGACGGCCCGGCCTCCACGGCCAAGAGCGAAGGCCAGCGCGTGATTCAGGAAGCCAAAAGCAAAGCCGAGCAGCTGCTCGGCGACGTGGACCAGCTCATCAACCAGATCAACTCCCGCAAGACGACCTGACTAGAATGTGCGAGATGTGAAAATGTGTTGAATGTGCTTAGCGAAGAGTGAAAATAGCTTTTCCAACGCACATTCAGCACATTTCTATTTCCACGGCCTACACCGTGGCCCGGTCATTTCTCACATTCAGCACATTCACGACACATTTTACACATTACCACTAGAATGCATACCATCACCCTCATCCCCGGCGACGGCATCGGGCCCGAAATCACGAAGGCAGTACAGGCCATTTTTACGGCCGCGCAGGTGCCCGTGCAGTGGGAAGAGCAGAACGCCGGCCAGACCACCTTCGACCAGTCGGGTGAGCTGATTCCGCAGGCCCTGCTCGACTCGTTGGAGAAGAACCGCGTGGCCCTGAAAGGCCCCATCACGACGCCCGTGGGCAAAGGCTTCCGCAGCATCAATATCACGCTGCGTCAGAAATACGACCTCTACCAGAACGTGCGCCCCGCCAAAACCACCGAGGGCATTGCCTCGCGCTATACCGGCGTGAACCTGGTGCTGTTTCGCGAAAACACCGAAGGCCTGTACTCGGGCCTGGAAGTGTATGATGAGCGCCTGGGCATTTCCGACTCCTTCAACCGCATCACGGTGGAAGGCTCGCGCAAAATCTGCCGCGCGGCCTTCGCCTACGCCGCCAAGCACGGCCGCAAAAAGGTGACGCTGGCCCACAAAGCCAACATTCTCAAAATGGCGGGCACGCTCATGCTCAACGCCTGCAAGGAAGCCGCCCTGGAGTTTCCGCAGATTGTGTTCGAAGATAAAATCATCGACAACATGTGCATGCAGCTCGTGAACAAGCCCGAGCAATTCGATGTCGTGGTGACCACCAACCTGTTCGGCGACATTCTCTCCGACCTCTGTGCCGGCCTCGTGGGCGGGCTGGGCGTGGTGGCCGGGGCCAACATCGGCGACGATATGGCCATCTTTGAAGCCGTGCACGGCTCAGCCCCCGACATTGCCGGCCAAGGCAAAGCCAACCCCACGGCCCTGCTCCGCTCGGCCCTGATGATGCTGCACCACCTCGGCGAGCACACCCACGCCGACCGCATCGAAGCCGCGCTGGACGCCACGCTGAAGACTCCCGAAAAATGCACCGGCGACCTGGGCGGCAAAGCGTCGACCATGGAATTTGCCCAGGCCATCATCGATAAGCTGGCGTAGGCCCTTGAATACGTAGCCCGTCGGCCGGAGGCGCAGCTTCCGGCCGACGGGCTACGTACTTTTTGGCGGCTTAGCCTTATCTTTAACAGTCCAATGGCCCCTGACCGGCCGTTTTATTCTCCTCTTATGAAACGTACTCTCTTTTCTGCGCTGCTGGCCGGCATCGTTCTGCTGGGATCCTGCACCAACGACAAAACCGCTGAAGTAGGCACCGACGGCATGAACGCTGCCGCCACCACCGCCAGCGATGCCGCCAACCCGACGGTAGACAACCCGAACGTGGCCAGCGAAACCGAAACGCCCAACCCGAATGCCCCGGTGATGACCTTCACCGAAAGCGAATTCAACTTCGGCGACATTCAGCCCGGCGCGGTGGTAAAGCACACGTTCAGCTTCACCAACACCGGCAAATCGCCGTTGCTGATCGAAAACGCTACCGCCTCCTGCGGCTGCACCACCCCCAACTGGACTAAGGACCCTATTGCCCCCGGCGGGAAAGGTACCATCGACGTGCAGTTTGACAGCCACGGCAAAACCGGTTTGCAGAACAAAGAGGTATCGGTGCGGGCTAACACTCAGCCCAACATCACGCCCATCGTCATCAAGGCCAACGTGCTGAGCGACGGCGCGGCCGGCCCCGTGAAGTAGCCGATACCGCCCGGATTTTTGTCATTCGGCACCCGTGAAGGACCTCGCCTGCCCTACTATTCTGTGGCGGGAGGGGTCCTTTGCCGGCTCCGGATGGCGGTTGTTTTCTTACTAATTCTCTCCCTCCATGCTCTCTACCCTCTTGTTGCAGGCCCCGGCCGGCGAAGGCTTCACCTCCCTGCTGTTTCCGGTGGCCATTGCCGTCGTTGTTTACTTTTTCATGATTCGCCCGCAGCAGCGCAAGGCCTCGGAAGCCAAGAAGTTCCGGGAAGGCATCGCCAAAGGCACCAACGTGGTAACCATTGGCGGGCTGCACGGAAAAGTGGTCGAGGTGAACGAGGAATCCGTTATCATTGAAGTAGATAAGGGTACGCGCCTGAAATTTGACCGTACGGCCATTGCCCGCGAAGTAGCCCCAAAAGTGGCTCCCGCTCCCACCAACTCGTAACGTCGGCCTGAACGCCGCCTTGCCGTGCTCACATACACCTCCCGTCTGCTGCGCTGGTTCATCAGCCCGTTCTATGGGCAGGAGCGGAGCTATTGGCGGGCCATCACGGCGTGTTTTCTGGCGGCCTCCACATTCTGGCTGCTCAATGCCCTGAACAAAACCTACACCACGCGCATCACCTACCCGTTGCAGTGGCGCTACGATTCGGAGCGCTACATTCCGGTGCGGCCCCTGCCCACGGAGGTGGCAGTGAACGTGACGGGCCGGGGCTGGAAGTTGCTGCGCAAAAACCTGCTGCTCGATGTGCGGCCGGCTGAAGTGCGGCTGGGCCGGCTGCCCGCCACGCGCTTCGTCACAGGGCAGTCGTTGCGGCCGGCGCTGCAGGCGGCCATGGAGAATCTGCAGTTCAACTACATTCTGAACGACACGCTCTGGGTGGAATTCGACCGGCTGATTACGCGCCGGGTTCCGCTGGGCCTGAGCCCCAATGCCGACGGCTCGGCGCTGCCCTACGCGGCCGTCTTCACCCCCGAAAGCATTGCCTTTCGCGGCCCGGCCGCTACCGTAAACCGGCTGGCCAGCCCCTACCCGGTGCATTTGCCGCAGGCCCCAGCCGGTAGCAGCGAAGGAGCCATGAGCGTGCCCATCGGCGGCCCGGCGCTGGTAGAAACCAACGTGCAGGATGTGCGCGTGCGCCTGCAGCCCCGGCCGCTGGTCACGCTGCCGGTGCGCGTGGTGCCCGAGCTGCACGATTTTCCCGACAGCCTGCGCTTCCGCCTGCGGCCCGCCACGGTGCAGGTGCAGGTACAGTGCTTTCCCGAAGACACCGCCCGCCTCGACCTGAGCCAGGTGCGCGTATTGCTGCACTACGTCCAATTTCGCGGCTCCGATTCCAGTCTGCAGCCCGTGCTGACCCAAACGCCGCGCCTGGCCCGCGGCACCCGCATCTTAACCCCCACCGTGCGGGTTTCACAGCGGTGAGATAGTGAGGTGGTGAGATAGTGAGATAGTGAGTTTGATGTTCTGGTGGCGCCGAATGCGCTATCTGCGCCGTTTGCGCCACCAAAACATCAAACTCACTATCTCACCATCTCACTATCTCACCATCTCACCATTTTACTATCTCACCAATGTTGCGCATCGGAATTACGGGGGGAATTGGGTCGGGTAAAAGTGTGGCGTGCCGCCTGTTTCAGGTGTTGGGGGTGCCAGTGTACGACGCTGATTTCCGGGCCAAATGGGTAATGGCGCACGATGCGGCGCTGCGGGCGGAGCTGGTGCAGGCATTTGGCCCCGACACCTTCGACGCGGCCGGCAACCTCAACCGCGTATATCTGGCCAAAGTCGCGTTTGCCGATCCGGCCCGGCTGGCGCATCTCAATGCGCTGGTGCATCCCTACGTGGGCCGCGATTTTGAGCAGTGGGCCGAAACGCAGCGGCAGGCCGGCCACACCTATATAGTAAAGGAGGCCGCGCTCCTTTTTGAAGCCGGCTCTCACCGCCAGCTCGACCGGATTATCACGGTATTCGCTCCCTTGCCCGTGCGCCAGGCCCGCGTGCTGCGCCGCGACCCGCACCGCACCGCCGCCGACATTCTGGCCATTGTGGGCAAACAGCTCAGCGAGGAAGAAAAGATGCGCCGCGCCGACTACGTGCTGCACAACGACGACCAGCTGCTGCTCATTCCGCAGGTGCTGCAGCTCGACGCGGCGTTTCGGGAAGGCTTAGCCGCCAGCCGCCAGCCCCAGTTGTAAAACCAGCGCTTCAGCCCTATTTGATAATCGGGCTACGCTCAAACACGCGGTTTTCGTCAAACAGCTTGCGGTAGGTAATGTGGGTTTTGCAGATGCGCGCCCCCATGGACCGGGTGACGGCCAGCATCCGGGGGTTGAAGTCGCCAATCCAGTTCATTTCGATATCCGTGTAGCCGGCGGCAATCAGTTGTTTATGCGAGTGCCCCAGCAGGGCCGAATCAACCCCCTGGCCCTGGTAAGCCGGAGCTACGCCGTAGATCAGGCCAAACATGCGCTTGGGTTGGCGACGGTTGAATTTGTACCGCTCCCACAAAAACCGCAGCTTGCCCAGCAGGCCAAAAGTGCGGCCCACATGCTTGAAAATCTGATTCAACTCCGGCAGGCTCAGGAAAAAAGCAATGGGCTCCTCCTTGTGGTAACCAAACCAGAGCAGCCGTTCGTCCAGCACCGGCATCATCTGCTGCACCAGGTCGCGCGCTTTTTCCAGCGACATCGGATTCACCCCGGAATGATTGGCCCAGGCCAGATTATAGACGTGGTGAAAATCAGCGGCTAGCTTGTCGGGGTCGCGGCGGCTGGCGTGGGCAAACCGGAACTCCGGCTTTTCCCGAGTGTAGGTCTCCGCAATCTGCGCGAAGCGCGGGTGCAGCGGCTCCGTCACGGAGCGGTAACAGGTGTACTGCTTGAAGTACGTTTGAAAGCCATAGCTCTCAAACAGCTGCTGATAATACGGCAGATGATAGAACATGCCGTAGTTAGGCTCCGTGAAACCTGCCACCAGCAGCCCCCAGAACCGGTCCCGCTCCCCGAAGTTAATCGGGCCATCCATAGCCGCCATGCCCCGCTCCATCAGCCATGCCCGACACGCCTCAAACAGCTGATTGGCAGCGTCTTGGTTATCAATACACTCGAAAAAGCCCATGCCCCCCACCGGCAGCGCAGAATCTGCCTGGGGCGTAGAGGTGTTGATAAAGGCCGCCACCCGCCCGATGACCGTGCCCCCGGCGTCAGTCAGAATCCAGCGAATAGCCTCGCCGTGCTGGAAATTGGGGTTTTTAGCCGCATCAAAAACACTTTCTATCTCGTGGTCCAGCGGCGAAATCCAGTTCGGCTGGTTCCGGTACAATTGAGTGGGCAAATCCAGAAACTGACGAATCTGACGGGGTTCGGCAACAACAAGCAGCGGCATAGCAAGAGTAAAAGCAGACAATGAACAAACGCGCAGCAACGAAACGGGGCAGCCTGTTCGCCCGGCAAAGTAAGCCGGATTGAGAGTGGTAAGGTAAAGTGGCCTGCCAGCAAACCTCAACGCCGCTCAAATACGGATAGAATCTTCATGCCGTTTACCTGAATAAAATGGACCTCACGTCCGACAGAGGTAGGATAAGGACCAGGATGCCAGCGGTACACGGTAAGAAAGTAGTCGGCTTTCTCAGCTGGGGTGAACAACAAGCGGGCCCGTTCCGCCGGTGGTAGCAGCAGGCTATTGTTATGCAACACCAAAGCTGCCCGCGCATCGGTTCCCACCCGGATGTGCGCTCTGCTATCATGCGCCAGCACCCACTCCAATCCTTCACGGCCCGCCAGTCCCCAGTAATCGCGCTCAAAAAGCCGACGAGCTAGCGGACCCGGCAGCGCGCTGAAATAAACGTTCTGATACGGATGGTCCTGCACAATTCGAAAAATAGTGTGCAATATGCTGGTCATCAACATTAATATTCCCACCAATGCTAGCCGCCCTTGGCGAGTTGAACGGCTGGCGTAGCGCCAACCCGAGACAGTTGCTCGCATCCCCAGGAGCACAAACGCCGGATAAATAAAGTAAAGATGCCGCCAGCCATCGTAGAGAACTGAACGCAGAACTATAACGGCTAGCAGAGGTCCAAAAAACCACGCTGCATACAGCAAATCTTGGCGACCAGTGCGGGTGCGCAGCCACGTTAGCGGATGGCTTAGGGCAGCATGCAACAGCGTACCAGTACCCACCAGAAACAGCAGCGAGTACATAATGGGCGTGGTAATAAACAGCCACACGGGTACATAGTGCCACGGCAGTGCCCGCACCGAAACCTGCCGGCCCCAGTACTGCACCGTCATATCAGACCGGTATCGGCTAAAGCTTTGAAAGGCTTCCAAAAAATGACCTATTGGATTTTCCCATAGATAGGGCCAGCCTAACACTACCACAGTCGCTGTCAGAACCATATAGACGGCCACCGCTCCGGCAAACCGTCTCCACAATATTGGACGATAGCATATCTCCAGGCCCACAAAGCCGATAGTGAAGCCCAGCAGCAGTACGCCCATCGTGCGGACATCAATAGCGGCTCCGGTAGCACAGGCGTGTAGCAGTGCCATTCTCCACGAAGGACGACGCAAAAGCTGAGTTAGCGTGTACATCCCGCAGACAAAAAACGCCAGGAAAACCAGGTCTTTGTAGTTATAAAACGCCTCAGCAAAAAAGCGCGGCGACAGCATCAACACGGCTGCTCCCAACAAGCCGACTACCCAGCTGCGGAACCGTTGCGCCGTCAGTCTGTAGAAAATATAGACTCCGGTCACAAAAGTGAAAAATGTGACCAAGTGCCGCAAAAAGTACACATCCCGCGAATCGTGCGCTCCAGCCAATCGTTCCAGTACTAGTAATGGCAACTGAAAGATAACTCCATGGTCGGTATCTTGATTGTCGCGCATATCTGGAATAAGAGCGAAATTAGGCTCACGCCGGGCTAGGTCGGGAGCCAGTTTCAGCGCCACATACTTCAGGCTGATAATGCCATTCAACCGGTCGAGCTGTTCGTCCCAAGGCAAACCATAGTCGCGGTGCAGCAAAACGCCCAGTACCAACAGTAGCCCAAAAAACAAGCTGACCGATAGATACTGCAAACGAACAGAAAAAAAGCGCATAGGCAGATACAAGCACAAAAGCGGCAACATTAAGGATAGAAAGGTACTACGCGCGTCGGCTAGTTGTACCCCATACTTACCAACATTAGCCACTGTTGGTCCTATTGACCTCCCTATTAGCATTCTCTCTCCCTTATTTAAGGAGTAATTTGCAGGATCGTGACGCATGCGGTTTGATCCGGTGCGTTATTGGCACCTTTAGAGAACCATCAGTTGTGCCCCGGTTTGCCTAATATTTGTACCCGTGATCAAAACTCTTCCTCGTTTTTTCTGGCCGCTGGCACTTGCACTAGCCATGCTGAAGCTGGGGCTGATGCTCCATCTGAATCCCGGTCTCGAGTGGAACTATGACGAGCGCCGCAATGGTCGCATTGCCGACAACTACCTGGCCGGCCGTGGCTACACCAGCCTCGACCCTGAACGCAACATCATACGTCCCGACGCATTTCATGCCAGCTTTCCGGTTTTCGTCTATATCGGTTGGCAGAAAGCCGGTTTGCCTAAACACTATTTCACGCTACTAGTTTTTGTATTAAGTACCGGTTTATATATACTAGGCGGTCTATATGTTCAACGCACTTTGGCTTATTTCGGTGTAGCGCCACCACTCAGTTGGGCTGCTGGGCTGCTTTGGTTGCTGTGCCCTTCCAACGTATACTATATAGGAGCCTACATGTGGTACGAGAATATCGCGCTGCCCCTGCTGATTCTAGTAGTCTACAAACTGATTCGCCTCTTAGACGGGCGTATTCTGTTATGGTCCGACGCGGTTCTTATTATAGGATCGGTCGTGCTGTCTTGTCTGCTACGCGGGTATTTATTGGCTGTATACGGTATCGTTTTCTTCATATGGGTGCTGCTCGCTGTTCATGCCGCTAAGTCCTCAGTGAGTCGCAACACCATCTTGGCAGTAAGTGTCGCACTTGCTCTGCTACTGGCACACCTGCCCATCCTGCAGAAAAACCATCGACTTTTTGGAGTCTACATCTTAAGCAATCAGGCTGGCTTCGAGCTTCTACAAGGCCACAACTCCATCACCCAAGGCCGTTTTATGTTCGATTGGGATGAGCGAACCAAGCCATTTGATCAGTTTGTGCGCGTCTACATTCCAGATTTAGATTCGCTGAATCAATATGAGGAAAGTCAAGCGCGGGCTCAACTAGCCATAAAGTGGGTTCTAGCTCATCCCGCTGAGGAGCTAATCCTATGTTTACGCAAAACAGCTCTCTTTCTATCGCCTGAAAATTTCATTGCTGATGCCCCTCGTACTACATATAATGTATTTACGGCCCTCATATCACTAGCGTTCCTTGTGTCCTTTACGTTAGTAGTCAGTAACTTCCGCAACTTAACCTTTCAGCATTATGATATGCTCCTGCTTGGGCCCATTATAGCAGTATGGTTGCTAAGCCTATTCTTCTTTGTCGGTTTCCGCTGGCGCTACTTCGCCGAGCCAAGTATGCTTATGTATCCTATACTTATATGGCAAAGATTGCAACGCACTGACAATTAATATCTTTTCAAATATTGATCAAACACACTGCCACAGGATAAGAAATTGTCTTCAGGGCATCAGATGAATAAGATAAGAAGATAACACAGACGGATTGAAATGCCGGACAGAAGAAAATAATGTCAGAGAATTGACAATCTGACAATACCTGTTACTTTTGCACTCCCAAACCGAAACGCGGTAGGGCACGTTTCCTGGATTTCGCCTTCTTTTCGGCACAGGGCTCTGCGGAGT
Source organism: Hymenobacter daecheongensis DSM 21074 (assembly GCF_900141805.1). Classification (GTDB taxonomy): domain Bacteria; phylum Bacteroidota; class Bacteroidia; order Cytophagales; family Hymenobacteraceae; genus Hymenobacter; species Hymenobacter daecheongensis. Next base: position 697,588 of record NZ_FQYN01000001.1, read on the forward strand.
CACCCGAAAAAAAGTTTTGGCCTGAAATAGGAAGTCTGGAAAAAGTACTCGTACCTTTGCAGCCCGCTTCAATCGGAGGCGGGTCTGAGGCGGCGGAAACGCCGAAAAGCGGAAAAGAAATTTTCTGCTTGTCTTGGAAAAAGCGAAAAGCTAGTTACCTTTGCACCCCGCTTACACGAGGCGGTTGCGCAAGAGGAAAAAGACTTCCAACTTTTTCTTGCGATTAGTAAAAAGGTTTGTA
>NZ_FQYN01000010.1 GCF_900141805.1 Hymenobacter daecheongensis DSM 21074
CTCGTACTGGGCGGGACGCGTCGGAGGGCAAGACGCGGAAAGTTGGCCCGGGCCGTGTTTCACGGCAAGAAGGGGGAACTGCGCCAGCGCTACCGCGAGGGCATGGAGGACCAGCTGGGCGCCCTCGGGCTGGTCGTCAACGCCCTGGTGCTGTGGAATACCCGCTATCTGCAACAGGCGCTGGAACAACACCAGGCCGTGGCCGAACCGCCGGAGCCGGGCGAGGTGGCCCGGCTCTCGCCCTTGCTGCACGAGCACATCAACATGCTCGGTCGCTACGATTTTACCTTGCCCGAGGGCATTGCGGCCGGCCAACTGCGGCCGCTACGCGACCCGACGAGCCTGGAAGAACAGCTCGCCCAACTGCCCTAACGGGAATTTCTGTTCTTACTCTTGTGCTACCCCTAACTCAAAGCAGCACGTCGTTGACGGGCTGAATGCGCTCGGGCAGGTCGGTTTCGCCCAGCATTTCGCGCAGGTCGATTTCGATGGTGCGGCAGATGTCCGTCATGGGCACGTCGTTGACGTAGTTCTCGAAGGGGTCTTCGGAGTTGTCGCCCACGATTTCGATGGTGAGAAAGATCCACGAAATCAGCACTGAAAACGGCACCGTGAGCCACACGGCGCTGCCCTGGCTGAGCTTGCTGAACTCGCTGATGAGCCCGAGCGGCAGCAGCAGCACAAAAATCCACACGAAGACGGTGCTGAAATAGGCGTACTGCCGCGGGAAGGGCGTGTTTTTGATTCGCTCGCACATGCCCTGCAGGCTGTAGCACTCCTTCACGGTCTGCATCAGGTCGATGTGGCGAAAATCGTCGAGCAGGCCCTCGCGCTGGAGCCGCTGCAGCTCCAGGGCCTGTTGGTGCAGCAGCTGGGCCGCCGCGTTGGCCTTGCCGCACACGCGGGCATACTCGGCGGGCGCGAGAAATTTCTCCACTTCCGGCTCGGGGCCGCCGCCGGTGGTCAGGTGCAGGTCGGGCACGTAGCTCACGTTCTGGCGGTCGTAGATGGTGGTGCGGCGCAGCTGCAGGCGCAGGGCATTGAGCCAGGCCAGCTGCCGGTAGAGCAGCGTGCGGTGTTCGGCGGCCACCTCCGGAGCGGGCAAATTCGGGGCCGCCGGGCTGGCTGGTGCGGCCACGTAGGCGCAGATCTGGCTGCCCCAGAGCCGGCTGGCATTCACAATGCCGCCCCAGATTTTGCGCGCCTCCCAGAAGCGGTCATACGACTGGCTGTTTTTGAAGCCCAGGTAAAAAGCCACGGCAATGCCAATGGTGCTCAGCGGTGCAAACGGCAGCCGGATATCAATCCCGCGCTGGATTAAAAACCCGTAGCCCAGCGTAAGCAGCCCCGACCACAGGGTGAAGCCCAGCAGGTTGCGCCAGGCAAAGCGCATAATAAGGCTGAAACGAATGATACGGCGGACGTACATAGAGCAGAGAAATTAGGAGCTGTTGGCAATTTTTAACAAAACGTCATTCCTCGGCTGCGCTCGGAATGACCGTGTTTTGCCCTAAAAGTTCAGAAGCTGTGGCAGCCTTTACTCGCCCAGCGCAGCCAGCGCCTCATGCACCTGACTGACGACCATTGCGCCTTCGCCCACGGCCGAGGCCACGCGCTTCACGGAGCCGGCCCGCACGTCGCCCACCGCAAATACGCCGGGAATGCTGGTTTCCAGCGTGAGCGGGGGGCGCTGGTTGGCGTTGGCCGCGGGGTGGGGCAGGCCCGTGCGCACGAAGCCTTTTTCATCGAGCTGCAGGCAGCCGTTTAGCCACTGCGTGTTGGGCTCGGCCCCCAGCATCAGAAACACGTGGCGAATGGGCACCGTGTCGGCCTGCCGGGTCTGGCGGTGCTGCCACGTCACCTGCTCCAGATACCGCTCGCCGGCCAGCGCCACAATTTCGGTGTGCGGGTGCAGCGTAATCTGGGGCGAGGCCAGAATGCGCTGCACCAGATAGTCGGACATGGTGGCGGCCAGGCCCTCGCCGCGCACCAGCACGTGCACGTGGCGGGCAAAGCGCGACAAAAACACGGCCGCCTGCCCGGCCGAGTTGCCGCCGCCCACCACAATGATGTCCTCGTGGCGGCAGATTTCGCCTTCCATAGCCGTAGCGGCATAGTAGAGTCCCACGCCCTCAAAGCGCTCCTCGTGCGCCACGCCCAGCCGCCGGTAGCGGGCGCCGGAGGCCACCACCACCGCACGGGCGGCCACCGGCGGCTGCCCTTCTTCCAGCGTCAGCAAAAAAGGCCACTGCCCGCAGTTCAGGCCCCGCACCTGGTGGGGCAGGGCAATGGTGGCCCCAAACTTATGGGCCTGCACCTGCGCCCGCGCCGCCAGCGCCTGCCCCGATACGCCCAGCGGAAAGCCCAGGTAGTTTTCGATGCGCGAGCTGGTGCCGGCCTGCCCGCCGGGCGCTTCCAGCTCCAGCAGCAGCGTGCGCAGCCCTTCCGAAGCCGCATACACCGCCGCCGACAGTCCCGCCGGCCCGGCCCCCACAATGGCCACATCGTAGGGCGCATCATACTGCAGCTGCTCTACCAGGCCCAGGGCTTCGGCCAGCTGCAGCGTGGGCGGATTGCAGAGCGGGGCGGGCTGGTTGGGCAAAAATACGGCCGGCAACGCGGCCAGGCCGCCGGGCAGCGTGGCCAGCAATTGGCGGGCGGCCTCATCGGCGGCATCGAGCACCTGCACGGGGTAGCCGTTGCGGTCCAGAAACCGCTGAATGCGCAGCGCATCGGCCGAATCGTGGGGCGCTACGAGCGTGACGGCCCCCTGCTGGTGCGTAATCAGGCCCAAGCGGCGCAGCATAAAGGCCTGCATGATCAGGTCACCCACTTCGGGCTCGGCCACCAGCAGGCGGCGGAACTGCGGCCGGCTGACGCGCAGAATCTGCCCGCCAGCCTCGCCCACGCGGCCCCCAACCAGAATCTCGCGGTCGTTGAACAGGTCCAGCTCGCCGGTAAACTGATTTTCGCCGTGCACCGTGATAACCTGGGGGCCGGCGGCGGTGTTTTCGTAAATATCAATATAGCCGCGCAGCACCACGAAAAAATCGACGCTGCGCTGCCCGCGCTCAAACAGCACGGTGCCCGCCGGCAGCTCCTCCAGCTGCCCAAAGGGCCGGATGCGGGCCACCTGCTCTTCGCTGAGCACGGGAAAAATCTGGGCGGTGCGGGCGTACGGGTCGCGAGGGTCGAGCGGCGGGGGCGGGGCAGAGGAGGTGTTGAGGTTCATGCGGGGCAGGTTGCGTGCCAGCACAACGGCGGCCGGCTTATCCGCTAACGGTTTTGAGGCCGCGGCTGTTTGCCCCGCGCCGGCTGCCGGTCATTTCACATCCATTCCCGCAGATAAGCATACACTTCCGCATTGGAAAGCAGCCCGCCGTGGCTTTGGCGGGTGAAGATGCGGGTGCGGATGCCGGAATCCGGGGGCAGGGCAGGGTCGCCGAAGAGGCGGCCGATGCCGCTGCCGCCGCCCACCAGGCCGTCGCCGAAGTAGTGGTCGAGGGCCGAGCCGGCGGTTTTGAGCAGCGAGCCGACCAGCACGTGGTACTGCACGCCAGGCAGCGGGGGCACCAGCGTGCGCGGGGGCAGCAGGTCGTCGGCGCGCGGGTGCTGCCAGTCTTGGGCTACCAAAAAAGCATGGCGCAGGTCCTTGATGCCATTGCTGCGCTGGTTCATCACGTCGCTCAGGAAGCGCGTGGGGGCCACGTTCACCTTGCGCAGCACCACGGAGGTGAAGTGGCTGTTCTGCTCCAGAAACGAGCCTTCATTGGGCACGCCTAGCAGAAAAACCGACTTCAGCCGGCTTAGCCAGGGCGCTTGGTCTGGGGTTTCGGGTTGTTGGGTTTCAGATTTTGGCTCTTCAGCTTCTGGCTCTTCGGTCGGGGCCGCTACGGCATTTTCACCTGGGGCAGGCAGCGGTTGCGCACTTGCTGCCTGCTCATTGTTAATTGTCCATTGCGAAGCATAGTAGCCCGCGCTGCGAATCACCAACCCGCCCATGGAGTGGCCCACCAGCACCAGTTCCTTGGTGGCTTCGGGGTAGGCCAGCACCAACTCAGTGAGTAGTTTATTGAGCAGCTCGCCGTTCTCCGAAATGTGCAGGCCGCTGTTGTAGCGCACGTACAGGCACTGCACACCGGCTTCCTGCTGTAGCAGCGGCCCGTAGCGCGGCGTATCGGGCGAGCCGGATTGCCAGATCATCTCATCGCCCATCAGCCCGTGCAGAAACACCACCGTTTTGGCCGGTGCGGCAGGCAGATGCAGGTCGGGCACGGCCACATCGGTGCCGTAGCGCCGGAAGCTGAACCAGATGGCGCGCTCGTCGTGGCGGGCGGCCAGCTGGTCGCCAAAGGCCCCGTTGAGAATGGGCAGCGTGAAGTGGCCGTAGGCCTGGCCCGTGCGGTAGAGGTAGTCGAAGCCCGCGAGCGGAAACGAGGCCGCCCTTCGCGCGGCCGTCGAAAATCGACGCCAGCGCGAAGGGCGCTCATTATTGGTAGGTTCTTCGGCAGGCGAATCAGAATCGGTCACGGAATCAGGAGCTGGGGCGCAACCGGACCGCGCGGCGTGTGCAGGCGCAGCAGATACACGCCGGCCGGTTGCGTACGCAAATCTACGGTGCGGGCGCCGGCCGCGTTGGCCGGGCCGCTTCTTGCAGCACCACGCGGCCCAGGGCATCGGTCACGACTACGCTGTTGGCCTGCTACCCGGCAGGCGAGCCAGCAGCTTGAGCGCGCCGCCCACCAGCAGCCCGGTAGCCAGCCCGCCGAGGTGGGCAGCGTTGTCGGTAGTGGCTTTCAGGCCGGCCTGCAGCTCGCCGGGCACCAGCAGCAAAATCAGCCAGATCAGGCTGTAGCGCTGGGTTTTGGTCATGGGCACGGCCCCCGTGAGAGCCAGCATCAGCACCAGCCCATACAGCCCGAAGATGGCCCCCGAGGCCCCCACCGAATTCACGCCCCGCGTGTGCCACCACAGGCTGAACAGGCTGCCGCCCACGCCGCTGAGCAGGTAGGCCAGCAGCAGGCGGCCCGGCCCTACCAGCGTTTCGCAGAGCCGGCCCAGAAACAGCAGCGCCAGCGAGTTGAGCAGCAGATGCGCCACCCCACCGTGCAGAAAGCAGCTGGTGAGCAGCCGCCAGGGCTGCCCGGGCAGTGTGAGGGGCGAAAAGTTGGAACCCCAGCGAATCAGCGTGGCGCTGTCGGGGTGAAACGCATCCAGGCCGCCGGCTACCATGGCGGCAAACACGGCCAGATTGAGCAGCAGCAGCAGCGGCGTAATGAAATAGGCGCGGGAAACTCCGAACAGGTTGTGCCCGATTTCGGCCAGAATTCCCCGCTCTGGCTCCGGCGGGGCGGCAGTGGGGTGGGGCGGGGGCGCGGGCTGCCCGGTGGGCACCAGGCCCCGGCGCTGCAACTCCCGCACGGCGGCCGCGCCCACCGCAGGCGGGTAGCGCGGGGCGTTTTGGGCCAGATAAAGCAGCTCGGCATCAGTTTTCTGAGCGAACAGCTCGGCAGGATCGGAAGCGGGACGGTCTGCCAATGTGTCGTTTTGCGAGAGCCGGGGAGGGCGGGGCCTAACCACAGGCACCGCTGGCCAAACCGCCCCCAAAACCAGGCCCAACCAGCCGGCGGAGGCCGCGTATAGCCCAATAGCCAGCCCGTGCTGGCAGTCTGTCACCTTATTCTTTTTTCCATGTCGACCACTCCCGAAACTACCCAGCCCGACCAGCCTATCGCCAGCACCCCCGACGCCCGCGCCGAGCAGGAAGGCCGCCAGACTGAACCCAACGCCGCCCCAACGCCCGCTGTCGAAGGCCCCGGCAGCATCCCGGCCAGCACCCAGAGCAACATGGGCGACGGCGCTGGCATCCGCGGCGACTACGGCAACGCCAGCCAGACCAACGGCCTCGAAGGCGGCCCCGATTCCGCTGCCGACGGCAGCCCGAAGGAGCAGTAGGGTTCAAGCATAGCATCTGTCATCCTGAGCAGAGCGAAGGACCTTATCACGCTATAACGAGTCGTTGCCACGCTTCTTGTTCTTTCGTGATAAGGTCCTTCGCTCTGCTCAGGATGACAGCCGGTTTGGCAACGATTGCCCATAAACCCCAACAAGAGCCAACCCGCGCCGGAAGCGTATCTTTCCGGCGTATGTTGGCTCTCCTATTTCGTATGCGCCAAGCTTGGCTGGGCCTGACTCTGCTACTCGCCTGCGCAAGCAACCCCGCTCAAGCACAGCTGCGCAGCCCCTTGCCGCGCCTGCTCCGCGCCGATACCGCCCGCTTCGGCCGCGTGCTGCGTGCGCCCGCCCGCTACCGCCTCCAGATACTGTACACCCGCATTGACCGGGACGCCCAAAACCGGCCGCATTTCCGCACGTTCCGCTACCGGGTGCGGCCCCGCCAGTATTTTTACCCGGCCAGCACCGTGAAGCTGCCCGCCGCCGTGCTGGCCCTGCAAAAGATGCGTGCCCTGCGCCCCCAGGTGCCCGGCCTGAGCCTGGATTCGCCCCTGCGCATTGATTCCGCCTTCGCGGGCCAGACGCCGGTGCTCCGCGACACGAGCAGCGCCACCGGCCGCGCCAGTATCGGGCAATATATCCGCAAGGTGCTGCTGGTGAGTGATAACGACGGCTTCAATCGGCTGTATGAGTTTATGGGGCAAGGGGCGCTGAACGCGGAGCTGCGCGGGCGCGGGCTGCGGCACACGCGCCTCATCCATCGCCTCTCCGTGGGCGACCAGGAGCCCGGCTCGCGCCACACCAATCCGCTGGCATTCTTCGCCGATACCACCCTGCAGCGGCCGCTCTACGTGCAGCCCGCCGCCTACAACGGCCAGGCGCTGCCCCGGCTGCGCCTGCGCGGCGAGCAAATCGGCAAAGCATATATGCAGGGCGAAAAACTGGTGGCGAAACCGATGGATTTCAGCCGCAAAAACTACTTTTCCCTCGCCGATCAGCAGCAGGTATTGCGGGCCGTGCTGTTCCCCGAAGCCATGCCGCCCCGGCAGCGCTTCGCCCTGGCTGCCGACGACTATCAGTTCCTCTACCGCTACCTCTCCATGCACCCCCGCGAAAGTCGCGCCCCGCGCTACGACGCGGCCCATTACCCCGATACGTACGCCAAGTTTCTGCTGGGTGGCGGCGGCACCACGCCGTTGCCGCCGGGCGTGCGGGTGTTCAATAAAATCGGGCAGGCCTATGGTTTCCTGATCGACAACGCCTACGTGGCCGACTTCGACCACGGCGTGGAATTTCTGCTCAGCGCCGTGCTTTATGTGAATGCCGACGAAGTGCTGAATGATGATAAATACGAGTACGACACCGTCGGCTTTCCTTTTCTGCGTGATTTGGGCCAAGCCGTGTACCAGTATGAGCTGACCCGCCCGCGCCGCCACCGGCCCGATCTGAGCCGCTTCAAAATCGACTATGCCCGGCCCGATGCCCAATGATGCGCAGGCCGCCCGGCCGGTGGTACTGTCGGCGGGGCAGTACCGGCGGCGGGTGCGCCGCGAGGCCGAACAGGCGCTGGTGAGCCTGCCCGCTGCCATTCCGACGCTGCGGCTGGATATTCGCTACGCCACGGCCCGCAACTTTATGGGCGAGGCACTCTACGCCACGGCTGCCGCCTATCTGCGCCGGCCGGCTGCCGAGGCGCTGGCGGCCGCTCAGCACGAATTGGCCACTCACGGGCTGGGTTTGCTGGTTTTTGATGCCTACCGGCCCTACCGCACCACGGTGCGCATGTGGGACAAGATCCAAAACGAAACCTACGCCGCCCCGCCCTGGCGCGGCTCCCGCCACAACCGCGGCTGCTCCGTGGATGTGGGCCTGGTGGCACTGGCTACCGGCCGCCCCGTGCCCATGCCCACCGATTTCGACGACTTCACGCCCGCCGCCCACGCTGACTACGAGCCCGTGCCGCCCGACGCGCGCCACTACCGCACGCTGTTGCGCACCGTGCTGGCCCACCACGGCTTCCAGAACTACCCCGGCGAGTGGTGGCACTTCGACTTTCACCGCTGGGCCGAGTTTGATCTGCTGGATGTGGCGTTTGAGGAGTTGGAGTAGTTAGGGTTTCTTTGAACGATGTAGAGACGCATACTTGCGTCTCGTCGTTGAACGGCCCTGTCGAACGACCCCATCGAACTGCGCGGCCGACGAGACGCAAGTATGCGTCTCTACACCCTGTCGCTACAGCTATATCTTTCTGCGCAAAAACCGCTTTCAACGAAACGCACCGTGCTACCCGGCGCGGGGCTGCGTAATTTGCGGGCGTTTTTCTTCGTTTCCGTGCTGATGCTTCGATTGTTCCCGGTTTTTCGCCTCGCTGTTTTTATCCTTCTTGCGCTTTTTCTGACGGTCTTCGGCCGGGCGCTGCACGCCCAGAATATGCCGCCCAAGCGCGAGATGCGCGGCGTCTGGATTGCTACGGTGGAGAATATCGACTGGCCCAGCAGCCGCACGCTCACGCCCGAGCAGCAGCGCCGCGAATACCGCCGCATGCTCGATATTCAGCAGCGCAATGGCATCAATGCCGTGTTCGTGCAGGTCCGGCCCGCTTCGGATGCTTTCTACCAGAGCGAGCTGGAGCCCTGGAGCAAGTGGCTGACCGGCCAGCAGGGCAAGTCTCCCGGCTACGACCCGCTCCCGTTTCTGATCGAAGAAGCCCACCTGCGGGGCATGGAGTTTCACGCCTGGTTCAACCCCTACCGCGCCAGCATGGATTCCGTGACGCGGCGGCTGGCCCCCACGCACCCGTTCCGCCAGCATCCGGAGTGGTTTCTGCGCTACGCCGGGCTGCTGCTCTACAACCCCGGCCTGCCCGAAGTGCGCCAGCACATCACCAACGTGATTCTGGACGTGGTGCGCCGCTACGACATCGACGGCATTCACTTCGACGACTACTTTTACCCGTACCCCGAGCCCGGCCAGAAAATCCACGACGAGGCCGCCTTTCAGCAGTACAACCCCGACGGCCTGGCCCTGGCCGACTGGCGGCGGCAGAACGTGAACAAACTCATCGAAACCCTGCACGACACCATTCAGGGCACCAAGCGCTGGGTGAAGTTCGGCGTGTCGCCGTTTGGGGTCTGGATGAACAAATCGGCCCACCCCGATGGCTCCGACACCCGCGCCGGCCAGCCCAGCTACGCCAACCTCTACGCCGACTCGCGCCTGTGGCTGCAGCAGGGCTGGATCGACTACATCGTGCCCCAGCTCTACTGGAGCTCTACCTTCAGGCTGGTGCCCTACCCCGTGCTGCTGGAGTGGTGGACGCGCAACCACTTCGACCGCCACCTCTACATCGGGCAGGGCTTCTATCGGATGCTGGAAAACACCCGCTCCGACACGTCCTGGCGCAATCCGCGCGAAATGCCCAAGCAGATTCGCCTGAACCGCTCGTACCCGACGGAGGTGAGTGGCAGCGTGTTTTTCAGCTCCAAATCCTTGCTGCGCAACCCGCTGCACATGCAGGACTCGCTGCGCCAGAACCTGTTCCGCTACCCGGCCCTGGTGCCCGCCATGCCGTGGCTGGATGCCGTGCCGCCCCGCCCGGTGCAGAACCTGGTGCTCACCCGCACCGCGCCCGCCATCACCCTCACCTGGCAGCCCGGCCCGCCCGCCCCCGACGGCGACGTAGCCCGCTACTACGTGGTCTACCGCTTCACCAAGGCCCAAACGCCCACCCCCGACGACCCGCGCAACATTCTGGCCCTGGTGCCCGCCCGCGCCGGCGTGGCGCCCACGCTGGTCGATACGGCCGCCGTACCCGGCACCGACTACGCCTACTACCTCACCGCCGTAGACCGGCTACACAACGAAAGCCGCCCCGTGCGGGTAATGACCCAGGGCAAAGCCGCTGAAATCATCGTGGCCCAGGCCGAAGCGCCGGCCGCTGCCCCAACTGCCCCGGCGCCGGTGGCCCGCCCCGTGCCGCCCGCCCCGCGCCCTACAGTGAAGCCTGCGGAAACGGCCACCGTCACGAAGATTAAGACCAAAACCAAGGCGAAGAAGAAGCGGGGCTTCTTTGGGCGGCTGTTTGGGGGTCGGTAAGAGAAATAAGCGGAGCACCATGCCCCAACAAAAAGCCTCTCCCGCAGCTGCGGGAGAGGCTTTTTGTTGTTTAAAAGTGACAGCGCTAAATCGAGCGGTAGTCGAAGCGCAGGCGGGCGGTGGAGCCGGCCGTGCTGGCTCTGGTGCTCAGTACCCTTAGTATCAGAAACTCGCTGGTATTGCGCAGCTTCACCAAGATCAGGTCATTCACGGTCAGGCCGGCAACGGAGGTGGTGAGCTGCCCGGCGGCCTGGGCCTGATAGTAGCGCCGCGCCACCGAGTTGACGGTGGCCGAGGTGAAAAACTGGGTGGAGGTTTCGGTGCTGGGCAGGCGGAAAAACTGCGTGGCGTTGGCCGTGGCCAGCACCAATGCGCTGCCATTCAGGGTCAGGTAAATGTCCTTGTTAGCTGCCGGGCTGGCATTGAGTTCATTCAGGCCGGTTTTCAGGTTGAACGACAGCGAATCGGGGCTGGCATTGGGGCCGAAGGCCAGGCGGCCGACGCGCTGCTGCGGCAGGGGCGCGGGGGCTACCACCGTCACGGCGCTGCTTACGGATGCCGACTGCTGTAGCGAGTACACCACAAACCCATAGGTTACCTGCTGCCCCACCGAGCCCCGGGGCACCGTCACATCAACGCTGCGGGTGGCGGCGGCCCCGCTGCTCAGGCGCACCGAGCCGATGCGAACAGTAGGGCCATTCCCGATTTTGTAGTAATAGGAAAGGCTGTCCAGTGTTTTGAACAACGGCGGCGCGGAGCCCACCACGTAGCCTACGGGCAGGGTGTTGATGCCGGTTTCGTTCAGAATGAGGGAGTACGTGATAAAATCGTCCTCCGACTGCTGGGTGGCGGGCAGCCCGTTGCGGTAGGTAGCAGGCGTGGCCCCGAACTTGATTTCCGGGGCCCGGGCCACGTTGAAGGGTACGGCGCGGGTGCGGGAGCCGCCGTTTTTGAAGTTGACCACCACATCCAGCCGCACCGGCTGCTTATTGGGCAGGCCGGCCGGCACCGTGTAGGTTACCAGCTGCGACGAGGTGCGGTTGATGGCATCGTAGGTGAAATTGGGGGCAACGGTGCCCGCCACGGTGGAGTCGGTCTTGCTGACCACCTGCACCAGCCGGATTTCCTGCACCTGCTCGGGGTCGGCCACGGCCACCTGAATGCGGACTGCTTCGCCCGGCGCGTACTTCGTAACCACGGGTATGGCCCCCGTGAGCGTCACGGGGCCGTTGGCATCCTGTATGTCGGAGTAAGGCTCCTCGTAATCTTTTTTGCAGCCTGCGGTGAGGAGCACCCCGCCCAGCAGCAGCGCGGAGGACAGGCGGATCAGATAACTTTTATTCATGACTTGAAGGCTTCAGGAGAGAAAAATAGGACCACACCGGCTACGGCATGTCCCACCACAGGGGCCGGGTCACGTAGTCGGGGTCGTTGGCCCCGAGGCGGGCCACTTCGGCCGGGTTGTACTGCACTTCGGTCAGGCCGGGCAGCAGGCGACGCGGAAACTGGCCTTTCAGCGGCTGGCTGGCCTGCGGTACGTTGGTGGGGTAGCTCGGGTACACTAGGTTCACGTAGATCTGGTTGGAGAAGTCGTAGCGCCGCAGATCCGACCACGATTCCGGGTTCAGGAACATGGCAATGTACTTCTGCTCCATGATGTTGCGAATGGTCAGCGTGGCCGGCGACTGCGCTACCGCGGCACTGGCCAGGTAGTTATCAATCTGGGTGGGCGTGATGATAGAGAACGTGACGGCCGGCGAGGCATTGGAGCCGCCCTGCCCGATTTTGGCCATGTGCGCCCGGATACCTTCGCGGTAGGCGGCAAAAGCGCGGGCGGTGTTGCCGGCCTTAAAAGCCGCCTCCGCCTCAATGAATTTCAGCTCGTGGTAGGTAATTACCTCAAAGTAGCCCAGGTCGCGGGCGTACCAGGAGCTGTAGAAGTCCGTGACGCCGCCGGTGGCCGTGGTGGCCACGCCGCCGCCCCGGCCCGGATCAATACCGGCCGTGCCTACGGTGGCCGCCGAGGTCATGATGGGGCCGCGCGGGTCCGTGACGCCGGGGAAGGTGCCGTTGCCGTTCACGTACTTCACAAAGTTGGAAGCAAACGTAGCGGTGCCGAAGTTGGCGCGGGTGGTGCCGAAGATGTTGGTGGTGCCCGTCAGCGGGGCCACGGCCACCTGGAAGTTCAGCTGCGCATCGTCGGCGGAGGAGGTGAAGGCGCTGTCGCAGGCGGCCAGCACGGCGGCGGCCGAGTAGGTGCTTTTCTTGCTGAGATGCTGCAGCTGGCGGGCGCGCAGGGCGTAGGCCAGCTTCACCCACTTCTGCGTGTTGCCCTGGTAGAGAATGTCGCCGCTCACGCTGGGCGCCGTGGAGTACAGGGGCCGCACGTTTTCGGCGGCGGGGCGCTTCATCTGCACCGCGCCCTCGCGCAGCAGCTGGAAAACAGTGGCGTAAATCTGCTCCTGCGAATCGTACTTGGGCGTGTAGTTCTGTGAGCCTTTGAAGGCTTCCGTGTACGGAATATCGCCCAGCATATCGGTGGCATGGCTCAGAATCAGGGCCATCATGATTTTGCCGGTGCCCACATAGTAGGGCGAGCCTTCGTCCTGCCCCGCCTTTATCATGCCCGGGATATTGGAGCCCGAGTAGAAGTAGGTGTAGTTGAACGTGTTGGTGCTCTGCGCGTTGGTGAAGTAGTACTGGTCGTTGCCGCCGCTATTGGCCGTGCGGCTCACCAAGTACTGCGTGATGTAGGGCGTACGCAGCGCCGTAAACATCTGGGCCTGAATGCCCATGGCAATAACATTGGGTAGCAGCAGGTTGGGCGTAGTCGTGGTGGGGTTGTTGGGGTCGGTATTTTTGTCGAGGAAGCTCTCGCAGGAGGTCAGCGCCTCACTGCCAAGCAGCAGCCCGAGAAACAGCAGGTGTTTTTTCATGGAATTTTGTCTGGTTGGATGCTCCGGGCGCGCCCGGCCGGCAACAGGCCGGCCGACGCGAGGCCGGGCATAAACGGCTTAAAAACGATTAGAAGCTGACCCGCAGGCCCATATCCACGCCCCGGGTGGCGGGCACGCCGCCGTAGTCGAAGCCGGAAGAGCCGCCGCCGCGCACCCCGGCTCCGGCCGCGGCCGTTTCGGGGTCTACGCCGCTGTAGGGCGTAAACAGCACCAGGTTGCGGCCCGTCACGCTCAGCTCCACGCCCTTGATGATCTTGTCACCCAGCAGTTTGGCGGGCAAGGTGTAGCTGAAGGTCGCGTAGCGCAGGCGGGCCCAGGAGCCGTCTTCGATGAAGGCCGTGCCCACGGTGCCCAGAATGTTGCGATAGTACGTTTCGCTCAGCTCTACGGTGCGGGTGTTGGGGGTGTAGGTCACGGTGCCGTCGGAGCCGGTGGTGGCCACCACGCCGGGGAAGGTTACCTGCTTGCCGCGCTCCAGCGTCCGCTCGCTCAGGCCCGAGCGGGTCGCGCTCCAGTCGTTGCCGTTCACCACCAGGCCGCCCTTGCGGAAATCGGCCAGGAAGGCCAGCGACAGGCCTTTGTAGGCGAAGGTGTTGGTGACTTGCAGCGTGTAGTCCGGGGCGCGGTTGCCGGCGTAGACGAAGTTGGCATTCACGGTAGGGTAGCCCGAAGCGCCAATGACGCGCTGCCCATAATAAGGGCTACTGGCGTCCGTCACGTAGTTCCAGTCGGAGGCGCCAATGGAGGTCAGGGCCTTGTCGGGGAAGGCGCCGCCTTCGGCAAAATCAATCACGAAAGCATCAGACTGATACACCACTGACAGCACCGAGGGCAGGGCCAGGGTCCGGTTCTCGTTGCGGTAGAAGTTGGCCAGCACGTCCCACGAGAAGCCATTGTTTAGCTTCACCGGCGTCCCGCTCAGGGCTACTTCGATGCCCCGGTTGCGCACCTTGCCCCCGTTGATGTATTGCAGAATAAAGCCGGCGGCCTGGCTCACGCGGGGCGCAATAAGCTGGTCGCTGGTGATGGACTGATACACGTTCATATCCAGGCCCAGGCGGTTTTGGAAAAACTGCAGATCGAGGCCGGCCTCGAAGGAGCCGGTGCGCTCCGGCTTCAGAATCGGGTTGGAGCCGAAGAAGCCGTTGCGGTAGCCGCCCCCAATGTAGGTGGCCGTCACCAGCGGCGAATCTACGCGGTAGGGGCTTGTGTCTTTGCCCACGTTGGCGTAGGAGCCCCGCAGCTTGCCGTAGTTCAGAATATTGCTCTGGCCCAGGCCCAGCGTGCGGGTAAACTCGTAGCCCAGGGCCACCGAGCCGTAGCCGAAGCCCTTGCCGAAATTCTTTTTCTTGTCGGGGCGGGGCAGCGTCGACGACATGTCGTAGCGGCCCTGCAGCTCCAGAAATACCTGGTTGAAAGCATCCACGTTCAGGCGCCCGAAGTTGCCCACCAGCCGGCGCGTGCTGAAGCGCTGCAGCACGTTGCGGTTCACCGTGTTGTTGATGCCCACGAAGTTCGGCGTGGCAAAAATCAGCCCCAGGAAGTCGTTGGCCTCATTTTTATTCTGCTCCACGGTGTTGCCGACGACCAGCGTAGAATTCAGGTTCTCCGAAAACCGGTGCCGGGCCGTCACGAGCAGGTTGGAGTTGAGCACCCGGTTGAAGTTCACCGTTTCGGCAATACCGCCGTTCTGGTTGTCGCGCAGCGACGTGCCCACGGCCCGCACCGAGCGGGTGCGCTCCTGATAGAAATCGGTGCCCAGCGTGTAGCGCACGCCCAGCCATTCCAGCGGGTCGTAGGTAGCGGTGGCGTTGCCGATGAAGCGGTTGGTGCGGTCGGTCTGCGGGTTTTGCTCCACAGTCCAGTACGGGTTGTCGGCATCGTCGTCGGCCCCGGCCCCGCTGAAGGCTCCGAGCAAGCGGCGGCGGCTGCCGTTGGGGTTGTAGGCCACGCGCATATCATCGTTGCGCGGCCAGTTCAGAATGCTGACCAGATACCCGCCGCTCGAGCCGAACAGCCCCGGCCCCTGCACCGGCCGCTCGCCCCCCGAGTTGAGGTAGTTGGCCGAGGCTTCCACCCCGATTTTGGGCGTCAGCCGCACGGTGCTGTTTAGGCGCAGGGAGGTTTTGTCGTATTTGCTGCCCGGCACCACGCCCGTCTGATCGAGGCGGGAAGCCGACACCAGAAACGTGGCCTTATCGGTGCCGCCTGACGCGGTGAGGAAATGCTGCGCCGCTTTGCCCGTCCGGAAAAAATCTTCGAGGTTGTTGTAGATGGGCTGCCCATCGGCAAACTGCGGCCCCCACGAGCGGCGCGTAGTAGGATCGAACTGTCCGGTGGAGCCCTGCTGATAGCGGCCCTGCAGCTTGGGCAGGCGGTTCACCTCATCTATCGAATACTGAGCCCGGTACACGATGCTGGTGCGCCCGCTCTGGCCGCGCTTGGTGGTGATGATGACGGCCCCGTTGGCGGCCCGCAGGCCGTAGAGCGTGGCCGCGGCCGGACCTTTCAGCACCGTCATGCTGGCAATGTCCTCGGGGTTGATATCGGCCGCGCGGTTGGTGGTGCCCACCGAGCGGCCCAGAATGCCATTGAAGGCCGAGCCGCCGCCGGGATTGGTGCTTTCCACGAAGGACGAATTGTCCATAATAACGCCGTCGATGACGAACAAGGGCTGGTTGTCGCCGTCGAGGGAAGTGCCGCCCCGGATAACGATGGCCGCGCCCTCACCGGGGCCGCCGCCGGCGCTGTTCACGCTCACGCCGGCCACTTTGCCCTGCAGGGCATTCACAATGTTATTCTGCCGCGACTCAATGATGTCCTTGGCTTTCACTTCCTGCACTGCATAGTTGATCTGGCGCCGCTCCTGCTTGATGCCGTAGGCCGTGACTATCACATCGTTCAGCTCGGTGGCATTTTCCTTCAGTCCGACCTCAAGCGTCGTTTCGTCGCCGAGCACGCGCTCCTGCGAGGTGTAGCCGATGAAGCTGAAGATGAGCGTGCTGCCCGGCGCGGCCTGCACCGTGAAGCGGCCGTCGGGGCCGGTGCTGGCGCCGGTGGTGGTGCCTTTCACCAGCACCGTCACGCCCGGGAGCGGGGTGCGGTCGGCGCTGGCCGTGACGGTGCCGGTGATGGTGCGCAGGCTCTGGGCCCGGCCCGGCGAAGCCAGCAGGACACCCAGTACCAGCAGCAATAAGTAGAGTCTGTTCATAGAGAGTGGGAATGGAGGTGAAAAAAGGGGAGGTCGGGAAAAGGCAAAACCAGCGCCCCGCGGGCATACCAGGAACGCTGATGGCTTGAAAAACGCGGGCAATGCTTCATCGGGCTAGCAAACGGGTTGGTTCTCATGCGGTGAGCCAAGCGCAGGTGGCAACAGGGTTTGGTAGCCGGGCAGAAGTTATACTTTTTACGGACAAACTACTGCCCAATACCCGGATAAAGCTAGCGCACGGCTTGCGGCGAAAAAACTATATAGTGGGGCGCAAGCAAACTTTGCCTTTGAAAGCTGCCCGCAAACCGGCAACTTTCCTCCTGCACCCTTTCCCGCCCGCTCCTATGGAAACTCCCGCTACTTCGCCCGCGCTGTCCGTCACCATTCATCCCGATTCGGAGCAGGCCTCCGCCGCGGTGGCCCGTGGCATTGCGGCCCTCATCCGGCAGCGGGCCGCCGAGGGGCGCATGGCCGTGCTGGGGCTGGCCACGGGCTCATCGCCCACGCGGGTGTATGAGGAGCTGGTGCGCCTGCACCGCGAGGAGGGGCTGAGCTTCCAGAACGTGGTCAGCTTCAACCTCGATGAGTACTTTCCCATGGCTCCCGACTCGCTGCAGAGCTACGTGCGCTTCATGCGTGAGTACCTGTTCGACCACGTCGATATCCGGCCCGAAAACGTGCACATTCCCGACGGCACCCTCGCGCCGGAGCAGGTGGCCGAGTTTTGCCGGCAGTACGAGGGCCAGATTCAGGCAGCCGGCGGCATCGATCTGCAGCTGCTGGGCATCGGGCGCACCGGCCACATCGGCTTTAATGAGCCCGGCTCCGGGCCCCGGTCGCGCACCCGCCTGATTACGCTCGACCACATCACCCGCACCGATGCGGCCTCCGACTTCTACGGCGAGGAAAACGTGCCCCGCCGCGCTCTTACGATGGGCGTGGGCACCATTCTGGAGGCCCGCCACATTGTGCTGCTGGCCTGGGGCGAAGGCAAGGCCGCCGTGATAAAGCGCATGGTGGAGGGCGAGCCCAGCGACTCGGTGCCGGCTACCTATCTGCAGCAGCACCCGCACGTGGAAGTCGTGCTCGACGAGGCCGCCGGGGCCGAGCTGACGGCGCAGAAAACGCCCTGGCTGGCCGGCGTGCCCTGCCGCTGGACCGATGAGGCGCTGGTGCGCAAGGCCGTAACCTGGCTGGCCCGCCGCCTCGAAAAGCCCATCCTCAAGCTCACCGACACCGACTACAACGAAAACGGCCTGTCGGAGCTGCTGGCCGAATCGGGGCTGGCCTACACCATCAACATCAAGGTATTCAACCAGCTGCAGCACACCATCACGGGGTGGCCCGGCGGCAAGCCCGCGGCCGACGATACCTACCGGCCCGAGCGGGCCGCGCCGTTCCCCAAGCGCGTGCTCATCTTCTCGCCCCACCCCGACGACGACGTTATTTCGATGGGCGGCACGCTGCTGCGCCTCGTCGATCAGGGCCACGACGTGCACGTGGCCTACCAGACCTCGGGCAACATTGCCGTGTTCGATGATGAGACGATTCGCTTCGCCGAGTTCGTGGCCGACTACGACGCGGCGTTTCGCCTGGAGGAGCAGGCGGCGGAAACGCTCTACCAGCGCGTGGCCGATTTCCTCAAAAACAAAGCCCCCGGCCAGGTCGATTCGGAGGAGGTGCAGCAGATAAAAGGCCTGATTCGGCGCGGCGAGGCCAAGGCCGCCTGCCGCTACGCCGGCATCCCCGACGACCACGCCCACTTCATGGATCTGCCGTTTTATGAAACTGGCCGGGTGCGCAAAAAGCCGATTGGTGAGGAAGACATTCGCCTCACCATGGAGCTGCTCAACCAGATAAAGCCCCACCAGATCTACGCCGCCGGCGACCTTTCGGACCCGCACGGCACGCACCGCGTGTGCTTGGCGGCTATTTTCGAGGCCGTGCGCCGCCTGAAAGAAGCCAACACGGAATGGCTGCAGGACTGCTGGGTATGGCTCTACCGCGGGGCCTGGCAGGAGTGGGACGTGGATCAGATTGAAATGGCCGTGCCGCTCTCACCCGAGGAGTTGACCCGTAAGCGCCGCGCCATCTTCAAGCACCAGAGCCAGAAAGACCGCCCCCTTTTCCCCGGCGCCGATCAGCGCGAGTTCTGGCAGCGCAGCGAAGCCCGCAACCGCACCACCGCCAAGATTTACGATCAGCTGGGCTTGCCGGAATATGAGGGGATTGAGGCGTTTGTGAGGTGGATATTTTGAGGGTGCTGATGAGAGCAGAACGAAGCTCCCCTCCTCAGATGAGGAGGGGATGTTGCGCCGCAGGCGCAACGGGGGTGGTTGACCCGCGTGCTGAGGTTGTTTAGTTGTTTATCAGAACGTCATTCCGAGCTTGCCGAGGAATCTCGCGTGCTGACCTCAGATTGGTAATCTAACGAAGCGGTAGCACCACTTTGACTTCGCTCAGCATCACATTCTGATAAACAACTAAACAACCTCAGCACGCGGGTCAACCACCCCAGCGGCGGCTGCGCCGCCGCGTCCCCTCCTCATCTGAGGAGGGGAGCTTCGTTCTATCCACAACCTCACCGCCCCGCCCATGAACCCCTACGTTGCCCGCCTCTGCCAACTAGCCAGCCAGCCCAGCCGCCGCATCATCGGCCTGATGTCGGGCACTTCGCTCGATGGGCTGGATGTAGCCTTGTGCCGCCTCACGGGCCACGGGGCCGGCACGCGGCTGGCGCTGGAGCAGTTCCGCACCGTGCCTTACACTGACGCCACCCGCGCCCGCATCCGCACCGTGTTTGCCCGCGAGCAAGTGAGCCTCGAATACCTCACGCTGCTGAATCCCTGGCTGGGCAACCTGCACGCGGCGGCCATCCGGGAGTGCCTGCGCGAGTGGAACATAAATCCCGCCGACATCGACCTGGTAGCCAGCCACGGCCAGACCGTGTACCACGCCCCGCGCCACCAGCACCAGCGCCCCGATTTCGACCTGAACGCCACCCTGCAGCTCGGCGACGGCGACCATGTGGCCGTAGGCACCGGCATCATCACCCTCAGCGACTTTCGCCAGAAACACCTAGCCGGCGGCGGCGAAGGGGCTCCCCTGGCTGCCTACGGCGACTTTCTGCTGCTCAGCAGCCCCGATGAAGAGCGGCTCTTGCTCAACCTGGGCGGCATTGCCAACTTCACTTACCTGCCCCGCGCCGGCCAGGCCGCCCACACCGCCTTTAGCACCGATACCGGCCCCGGCAACACCCTGCTCGATGCCACCGTGCGCGCGCACCGCCCTGGGCTGCAGTACGACGAAGACGGCCGCCTGGCCCTGGCCGGCCGAGTACACGAGGGCCTGCTGGCGGCGCTGCTGGATCATCCGTTCTTTGCCGCGCCACTGCCCAAAACCACCGGCCCCGAGCTGTTCGGCGTTGCGTACCTGGCCGCGGCGCAGCAGCACAGCGCCACCACCGCGCTGGGCCTCGAAGACACGCTGGCCACGCTGGCCGAGCTGAGCGCCGTGGGCGTGGCGCGGGCCGTGCGGGCGGCTTTTGGCGGCCAGCCGTCCCCGGAGGCGGTGTATGTGAGTGGGGGCGGGGCGCACAATCCGGCGTTGCGGGCGGCTTTGCAGCGGCATTTGCCCGCCGCCCGCTTCGCCACCACCGAGGCGCTGGGCGTGCTGCCCGATGCCAAGGAAGCCATTCTGTTTGCGGTGCTGGCCAACGAGGCGGTAGCGAGCCAGCCGGTCGCCATCGGGCAGGGCCGGCAGCGCGTGCCGGCCGTCACGATGGGCAAGATTTCGTTTCCGGGGTGAGCGTTTTTGTAAGGGCTTAGCGGGCTATATCTGCTCAAGGAGTGGAACTACGCGTAATCCGGATGGCACACAAGCCGCGTAGCGGCGGCAGGTTTGTAGCATGAATGACAGCCGAATCAACAAGCCGCGTAGCGGTGACAGAAATGCCGGAACGACTCTGTCACCGCTACGCGGCTTTGGATTGCTTCACCCGCATTCTCTACAAAGCTGCCGCCGCTACGCGGCTTGTTGATTCGGCTGTCATTCGTGCTACTTCCATACGTTATGTACCGGGCGGTAAAAGATGTATTTATAAATACAATATATTATCAAAATTTTTATATAATTTAGTTTCGCTATCGGCTTAGGTTCTTGCTGGTTGTGCCCGTGCGCTGGCAGATACTGCTGGAAGTACTCCATTGTATCCGCCATCGGGCCACAGCCTGCTTTAGCCGGTAGGTGCATCACATTCTCCCACCTTTTTCTTCTTCGCTTATGATCCATTCATACTCTTGGCATGGCTTGCGAAGCCGTGCTTTGGGGCTGCTGGCCGTCGTGCTGTTGCTCGTGCTCAGCGGGCCGGTCATTGCCCAAAATATGCGCTACACGCTGCAAGGGCGCGTGCTGGATGCTAATGGCGCGGCTCTGCCCGGCGCTACCGTGCGGGTACTCAACACAGTAGTGGGAGCCACGTCCGGGGCCGATGGCCGCTTTTCGCTGGAAGCAGGGCTCGCGCCCGGCGCTTACCAGCTGGAGATATCCTCCATCGGCTACCGCGCCGTGCGCCGGCCCCTCACGCTGGGCACGGAAGCGGCTATAGCTGTGGGCGATGTGGCCCTGAGCGAAGACCAGCTAAAGCTGAACGAAGTGGTCGTAACGGGTACCTCCGTAGCCACCAGCAAGCGCCAGCTCGGCAATACCATTGCCACCGTGAGCGGCGACGAGCTGCGCACCACCGTGCCCACGCAGGTAGATCAGGCGCTGCAGGGCAAGTTTGCGGGCGTGCAGATCACCCAGAACTCCGGCAATCCGGCCGGGGGCATTTCGGTGCGTCTGCGCGGCCCCAGCACGGTGGCCGGCAGCTCCGAGCCGCTATATATTATTGATGGCGTGCTGGTAAACAGCGAGTCGCTGCAGCTGCTGGACCTGGGCGGCTACGCTCAGAGCCGGCTGGTCGATATCAGCCCCAACGACATCGACCGGATTGAGGTAATTAAGGGCGCGGCGGCGGCGGCCATCTACGGCTCGCGGGCCTCCAATGGCGTAGTGCAGATTTTTACGAAGCGCGGCCGCGAGGGTGTGCCGCAGGTCACGGTATCGTCGCAGTTTCTGGTGTCGCGGCTGCGCAAGAAGCTGGCGTATAACGAGGAGCCGTTTCGATTCACTACCATTGGCGGCACGGCCGCGGCCAATGCCGACCTGAGCAAGACCCCAGTAACGCGCTACGATTTGCAGGAGGATATTTTCCGCACGGCTGTGGGCACCGACGATTACGTGTCGGTGAGCGGGGGCACGGGCGGCACCAGGTATTTTGCCTCCGGCAACTACTTCCGCAACCAGGGCATCGTGCAGAATACCGACTTCAACCGCGGCGGCGGCCGGGTGCGCGTGCAGCAGACGCTGGGCTCGAAGGCCAGCGTGAGCGTGGGAGCCAACTACACGCTCAGCCGCAGCCACGAGCTACCCAACGGCGGCATCAACGAGGCCTACGGCGTGCTCACGGGCTTTATTTTCGCCAACAACTACATCAACCCCGAGCCCGACCCTGTAACCGGGCGCTACCCCAGCACGGCGGCCAACATCACCCGCACCAATCCGCTGGAGGCCATCAACCGCTTCGATTTTCAGCAGCGCACCTCCCGCTTTATCGGCGATGCCCAGCTCAACCTGACGCCCTTCGCCGGCTTCAGCGTGGACTATGTGCTGGGCTACGACGCCAGCACGCAGGTGGCGTCGGGCTTCATTCCCAGCGGCAGCACCGCACCCACTTTCACCACCGGCCTGGCCCGCCGCGCTGATGCTACCACGTTTTTGGTGAACAACGATCTGACCCTGAGCTACAAGCGCGATATAAGCGAGAAGCTGGCCAGTACGACCACCGTGGGCGGCACCCTCCAGTTTCTGCAGAGCTTCAGCACCGGTGTGCAATCCATTGGCCTCTCGCCAGGCATCGTAACCACGGCCACGGGCACGCTGGGGCCGTCGGGCGAAGACCGCAGTGAGCGAACCATCCGCGGCGCGTTTGTGCAGCAGACGTTCGGGCTGCTGAACCGCTTTTTCCTGACCGGTGCCCTGCGCGTAGATGCGGCCTCAATCTATGGCAGCAGCGTGCGCACGCAGCGGTACAAAAAGGCCAGCCTGTCGTATGTGCTGTCGGAGGAGGAGTTCTGGAAAAATGGCTCCCTGAACCGGTTGGCCCCCCAGTTTAAGCTGCGCGCCTCTTATGGCGAGGCCGGTAACCTGACCGCCATTCTGCCTTATCAGCGCCTCAACAACTACGACCCCGTGGTGCTGGGCAGCCTGCCGGGGCTGGCCCCCGCTACGCTGCAGGGCAACAACCGGCTGGGCCCCGAGCGCCAGCGCGAAATAGAAGCGGGCATCGATGCGGGCTTCCTGAACGACCGGCTGGGCCTGGAATTTTCGGTGTATGACAAGAAGGTGACGGACCTGCTGCTGCGCCGCGACCTGGCCCTCAGCTCGGGCTACCTCTCCCGCTTCGACAACATCGGCAACATGCGCAACCGGGGCGTGGAGCTGCTAGTGCGCGGCACGCCGGTGCAAACCGCCGCCGTGCGCTGGAACGTCATTGCCACCTTCTCGCACAATACCAACCGCATCACCAATATTCCGAACGGGCTGGTCACGTTTCCCAACGGCTTTGGGCTGGTGGCGGCGGTGGAAGGCCGGCCGCTGGGCACGTATTATGGTACCTACTCAGCCCGCAACCCCGATGGCTCGCTGCTGCTCACACCCGGCGGCCTGCCCCAGCGCGAGCGGGGCATTCAGGGCACGTTCGGGGCCGACAACACGCCCCAGCGCGGCGCCGATGGCCAACCCTCGGGCACGCTGCTCAATGGCGTGCTCGGCGACCCCAACCCGCGCTACGTGGCCTCGCTCATCAACGAAGTGGCCCTGCTCGACAACCGCCTCCAGCTGCGCCTGCAGTTCGATACCCAGCAGGATTTTTCGGTTTTCAACTTCACCCAGCGCGTGGGCTCGCGCGAAACATTCGGCGGCCTGCAGATTTACGAAGCCGAGCTGCGCGGCGAAAAGCCCAAAGGCACCAGCGTGGCCGAGTACGTCACGTTCGATAAATGGGTGCAGGATGGCTCTTTCGTGAAGCTGCGCGAAGCCTCGTTGAGCTACCTGCTGCGGCCCAAGTTCCTGGGGCTACGCGATGTGCGCTTCTCGCTGGCGGGTCGCAATCTGCTGGTCTTCACCGACTACCAGGGCTACGACCCCGAGGTAAATGCCGCCGGTCAGAGCAACGCCGTGCGCGGCTTCGACTTCGTGGAAGTGCCCATTCCGCGCTCGGGCTCGGTGGGCTTCACGGCCAACTTCTAGCGGGCCGCTTCTTCAACTTTCAGCCGTAGAACGATATGAGCATCCCTGTTTTTTTTCGTTTCCTTTTGCGCCCCTGGGCCGCCGTGCTGCTGGCCGGCACCCTCAGCCTCGCCGCCTGCGACCTCGACCTGGCCAACCCCAACGCCGCCACCGACCTGCAGACGCTGACCACCCGCGAGGGTGTGCTCGGCCTTAGCCTGGGCCTGCGCCAGCTTTATTCCACCTCCGCCCTGGAGCCGATTATCATCACCACCGGCACCACCGCCCGCGAGCTGAAGGGTGTGACGACGTTTTTCAATGTGATTGAGCTGGAGCAGGGCGGGGCGCAGCTCTCGCCCAGCAATGCCAACACCACGGCCCTGTTTGCCCGCAATTACCGCGTGGCCAACGTCGCCGATCAGCTCATTGCTGCCGCGCCCACCGTGCTGGCCACCGATGCGGCCACCCGCAGTGGCGTGTTGGCCCATGCCTACCTGTTCAAGGCCGCCGCGCTGGGGGCCGTGGCATCCGGCTTCGAGCAGGGGCCCCTTTCGGCTAACCCCAACGGCAACGGCACCACGCCCTTCGTGAGCCGGGCGCAGCTGCTGGCCGAAGCCGTGCGCCTGCTCGATCTGGCCGCCGCAGAGCTGGCCGCCAATGCGCCCTCCACTGAGTTCAATACGCAGGTGCTGGGCGCGGCTTTCAATTTGCCCAACACTGTGCAGGCTTACCGGGCCCGCTTCAACCTGCGTGCCGGTAACTACGCCGCCGCCCTGGCCGCCGCCAACCTGGTCACGCTGAGCGTGCGCTCGGCTTTCACCTACTCGGCCCAAAACCCGAATCCGGTGTTTACGGCCGCCACGCAGGTAGGCAACTTCAAGCCCCGCGACCTGTTTGGGCTGCCAGCAGGCTTGGTCGAAACCGGCGACGGCCGGCTGAATTTCTACCTCACCGGCCCCGTAGTAATAGACCGCAACAACGGCGGCCCCGACAACCTGCGCACGCTGGCCGGCTTTTTTACATCCCAAACCAGCGACATTCCGGCCTACCTGCCCGATGAGATGCGCCTGATTCGGGCGGAAGCCAACCTGCGCGCCGCCGCCCCCGACCTGCCCGCCGCCCTAACCGACATCAACGCCGTGCGCACCCAGGCCAGCGGCGACCCATTCGGCGTGCACGCCAATCTGCCCGCGTATTCGGGCCCGCTGACGGTAGAGGCCTTGCTGCTGGAAGTGTACAAGCAGCGCAGCGCCGAGCTGTATCTGAGCGGCCAGCGCCTGGAAGACAGCCGCCGCTTCAATCGGCCTGCGCCGCCCGCCAGCCTCACGGAGCGCACCCGCAACGCCTATCCGTATCCGCAGCAGGAGCGCGTGAACAACCCCAGCACGCCGGCTGACCCGGCTATTTAGACTTGCTGAATAGTGAGGGCAGTACGTGGCTGTTGTGCTGATATATGCAATAGTAACTGTCATGCTGAGCGAAGTCGAAGCATCTCTCCCGCTTCGTCCGGCTCCCCTCTCTTTTGGAGAGGGGTCGGGGGTGAGGTTTCAACGAAGCGGCAGAGATGCTTCGACTTCGCTCAGCATGACAATACCGTTATTTTGGGATACCAGCCAAATAACGACCTTAGCGGCGCACCCAACCTGCCCTGCCCACGCCATGCAAACCACCACCCAGGCCGCCTTCGACACCACCGGCGCCGCGCCGCTGGCCGAAGCTTCCCAGCCCGGCCGCCTCATCAGCCTCGATGTGTTCCGCGGCCTCACCGTGGCCGCCATGATTCTGGTGAACAACCCCGGCGACTGGGGCCACATCTACGCGCCGCTGGAGCACGCCGAGTGGCACGGCTGCACGCCCACCGACCTGATTTTTCCCTTCTTCCTGTTCATTGTGGGCGTGAGCATCGTGTACGCGCTGGCCTCGGCGAAGCGCGACCGGGCGCGGCATCCGCAACTGCTGCTGCGCATTGTGCGTCGCTCGGCCATCCTGTTTGGGTTGGGCTTATTCGGAGCCTTTTTTCTGCAGTGGGATTTGAGCACGGTGCGCATTCCGGGCGTGCTGGCGCGCATTTCGTGGGTGTTTCTGGTCTGCGGAATCATCTTTCTGAAAACCGGCTGGCGCACCCAGGCCGCGCTGCTGGCCGGCACGCTGGTGCTCTACAGCGTGCTGATGCAGCTGGTGCCGGTGCCCGGCTTTGGCCCCGCCAACCTGGAGGCCGCCACCAACCTCGGGGCCTGGCTCGACCGGCTCGTGTTCAGCGAAAACCACCTCTGGAAGCAAAGCAAAACCTGGGACCCCGAGGGCCTGCTGGGCACGCTGCCCGCCATCGGCACTGGTTTGCTGGGCCTGCTAACGGGCCAGTGGCTGCGCCGCCCCGGCCCCGATGCGGCCACCAAAACCGTGTGGCTGCTGCTGGCCGGCGGCGCGGCCATCGTGCTCGGCCTCATCTGGAATCCATGGTTTCCGATCAATAAAAGCCTGTGGACCAGCTCCTACGTGCTCTACACCGGCGGCCTGGCCATAGTCGGGCTGGCGGCCCTCTACTGGCTCTGCGACGTGCAGGGCTACCGCCGCTGGACCAAGCCCTTTCTGGTGTACGGCGTGAATGCCATCACCGTGTTTTTCCTCTCCGGCCTGGTGGCCCGCGGCCTCAATACCTGGAAAATCCCCTTCCGCGGCAAAGAAGCCGTGAGCATGAAGCAGGTGCTCTACGAAACCCTGTTCGCCCCCTGGTTCTCCGACCCGCGCAATGCCTCGCTGGCCGGCGCGCTGGCCTGCGTACTCATCTGGTTGGGCGTGCTCTGGGTTATGTACCGGAAAGGCGTGATTATTAAAGTTTAGATTTCACGCAGTGTCTCGCGGTGGGTGGCGCAGTGGTTCGCAGTGAACGACCACCCCGAACCACTGCGCCACCCACCGCGAGACACTGGGTGCAATAAACGCTAGAAAATATAGTCGGCGAAGTCTTGGCGGAGCTTGGTTTTGAGCAGCTTGCCGGTGGCGGTGTGAGGCAACTCATCCACGAACTCCACGGCTTCCGGCGTCCACCAGCGGGCTACTTTGCCTTCAAAATACGCCAGCAATTCCTCCTTGCTAACCTCGAAACCGGCTTTGCGAACTACCACCAGCAAGGGCCGCTCGCTCCACTTCGGGTGCGCCACGCCAATCACGGCGGCCTCGGCCACGCTGGGGTGCCCCACGGCTAGGTTCTCCAGCTCGATGCTGGAAATCCACTCGCCGCCCGACTTGATAACGTCCTTCGAGCGGTCGGTGATTTTCATGAAGCCCGCCGGGTCGATGGTAGCTACGTCGCCGGTGCGGAACCAGCCGTCGGCGGTCAGCTCGCCGGGGTGGGGGCTGCGGAAATAGTCGCGCACGATGAAGGGGCCGCGCACCAGCAAATCGCCGAAGGCCACGCCGTCGTGGGGCAATTCGCGACCCTCGTCGTCTACTATCTTCATATCGACGCCGAAAATAGTGCGGCCCTGCTTGGTCTGGATGGCAAACTGCTCATCAGCCGAGAGGCGCAGTTGCTGGCTTTTGAGCGTGTTCACGGTGCCCAGCGGGCTGGTTTCCGTCATGCCCCAGGCGTGGCGGATCTGCACGCCCAGCTCCTCATCGAAGGCCTTGAGCAGGGCCGGCGGGCACGAGGCGCCGCCCACAATCATCTTGTGCAGGGTGCTGAAACGGGTCTTTTTCTCGCGCATAAACGTGAGCAGCCCGAACCAGATAGTGGGCACGCCAGCCGAAAACGTCACTTTCTCGTTCTCAAACAGCTCAAACAGGCTGGCCGCATCCAGCCCTGGCCCCGGCAGCACCAGCTTGCAGCCAATCATGGGGGCCAGGTACGGAATGCCCCAGGCATTGACGTGGAACATGGGCACCACGGGCAAAATCACGTCGCGGGCGGAGCAGTCGAAGCAGTCGGGCAGGGCGGCGGCGTAGCTGTGCAGCAGCGTGGAGCGGTGCGAGTAGAGCACGCCCTTGGGCTGATCGGTGGTGCCGGATGTGTAGCAGAGTGAGGAGGCCGTGTTTTCGTCGAAATACGGCCACTCGAACTCGGCACTGTGGGCGGCCAGCAGGTCTTCGTAGCAGCGAATATCGGGCAGGGCGCTGGTTTCGGGCATGTGGGCGCGGTCAGTCAGCAAGATCCAGGCTTCCACTTTGGGGCAATGCGGGGCCAGCTTTTCGGCCAGCGGCAGGAAGGTGATGTCGAAGAAGATGAAGCGGTCTTCGGCGTGGTTGATGATGTAGATGAGCTGCTCGGCAAACAGGCGCGGGTTGATGGTGTGGCACACCGCGCCAATGCCCGAAATGCCGTAGTACAGCTCAAAATGCCGGTGCGTATTCCACGCCAGCGTCCCGATCCGGTCGCCGTTCTGGATGGTCAGCGCCGTGAGGGCATTAGCCAGCTGCTTGGCCCGCTGGTGCGCCTGCTGATACGTGTAGCGGTGCACGCCGCCCTCCGCCAGCCGCGACACGATTTCGGTTTCGCCATGCCACTTGGCGGCGTGTTCCAGCAGCCCGGCAATGCGCAGGGGCTCATTCATCATTAATCCTAGCATGGCGTGGTGGGGTTTGGTGGTTTAAGCTAGGAAAATTTCACGCAGTGTCTCGGGGTGGAATATCGCAGGGTATCGCAGTGTCGTTCTTACAGGCCGTTTACCAGGCGGTGCATGTGCTCTTTTAGGTGAGCTACATTAAAATTGATGAGCTGCCCCAGTTTCAAGCCGGAAAGCTTTAGGTAGGTCAGTAACTGCTTGAAATGTACTTCCTGTAGGGTTTCAACTGATTTTATCTCGACAATTACTTTGCCGGCAACCAGCAAATCAAGTCGGAAGCCGGCTTCCATCTGAATGCCCGCATACACCATAGGCAAGGGCACTTGAGTTTGCACGAGCAACCCAGCTTGGCGAAGTTCATAAGCCAACGCCACCTCATAAACCGATTCGAGTAATCCCGGCCCCAAAGCGCTATGCACCTTAAAAGCAGCCTTTCTTACCTCAAACGAAATATCATTTTCATGCATAAAGAATAGAAATCAGAACGACACTGCGATACCCTGCGATATTCCACCCCGAGACACTGCGTGAAAAATCATTCCTCCACACTCGTCTCCACCGCCTGCTTCTGCACCTTTCGCACACTTTCCAGCGCCACCTGCAGCACCCCGGTCCGCACGTTCAGCTCCGAAATCTTATTGTTGCGGCGCGAGGGATTCACGCGGTTGGTCAGCACAATGCAGATCAGGTCTTCCTTGGGGTCGACCCAGAAGTAGGTGCCGGTGAAGCCGGTGTGGCCGTAGCTCTGCGGGGAGGCACTTTTGGCGGAGTTGACGGCCGGGTTCAAGGCCGGGCGGTCGAAGCCCAGAGCGCGGCGGTTGTCGGGGCAGAACTGGCAGCGCGTGTATTCCTGCAGGGTTTCGGCTTTGAGTAATTGCTGGCCGCCGTAGCTGCCATTCCAGGCATAGAGCTGCACCAGCTTGGCCAGGTCGTTGGCATTGCCAAACAGGCCCGCGTGGCCGGAAAGGCCGCCCAGCAGGGCCGCGCCCTCATCATCGACGGTGCCGTGGAGCAGGCTGCGCCGGAACAGCGAATCGTACTCGGTGGGGGCAATGCGGCTGAGCGGGAAGCGGCGCGTGGGGTTGAAGCTCAGCGTGGTAGCGCCCAGCGGCCGGTAAAATTCGTCGGTCACGAAGCGGTCCAGCGACTTGCCGGAGGCACGTTTCACGAATTGCGGATACATGATGAACGACAGGTCGGAGTACACGTAGCCGGGCTTTTCGTTCAGCGGCGACTCGGCAATGGCCTTCGTGATGCGCTGCGGGAAGTCTTTGCGCGCCCAGAGCCGGGTGGCGGCCCGGAAGGGGAAGCGGGCCGAAGAGTCGGGGCGGAAAAAGCGGCGGCTCAGCTCCGTGGGCCGGTTCAGGGGCACGTCTTTGGCGGCCGGGCTCTTGCTGATAACCCAGTTGAAAAAGCCTTTGGGCTTGGTGTAGTCGCGCCAGAATGGAATCCAGGCTTTCAGGCGGGCCTGGTGGGCCAGCACGTCGCGCAGCTTCAGATCCTGCTTGTTGGTGCCTTTGAACTCGGGAAACAGTTGGCCCAGCGTCATATCCGGGTTGAATTTGCCCTCGTCCTGCAGCTTCATCAGGGCGGGCAGGGCGGCGGAGGTTTTCGTTACGGAGGCCAGATCGTAGAGGTCGGTGTTGCGCACGGCGCGGCTGGCGCGGCCGGCCTGGGCGGGCGCATCGTGGAAGGTGTGCGTGCCGTAGCTTTTGCGCAGCACCACCGTGCCGCGCCGCGCGATGAGTACCTCGCCGCCGGGGAAAGCGCGGGCCGCCAGCGCGCCGTTCATAATAGAATCGACGCGGGCTTCGAGGTTGGGGCTCATTTCCACGTCTTCGGGGAAGCCGTAGCGCAGGCGCAGGCCGCCTTTGGTGGTCAGGCCGTAGCCGCGGGCGTACTTATCGGTGACCGTAACGGGCAGCTGGCCGCTGGCTCCGAGGCCGCCGAAAATCACCTCGGCGGCATTTTCCTGGGCGTTTCGGCTTTCCTGATAAGCCAGAACCACCGCGTCGGCGCGGTCCAGGTCGCGGATTTTGGCCACGGCATAGGCATTGCCGAACACGCTGACGACGACGCGCTGCTTGGGGCCGGTCAGCTCGCGCAGCAGCAGGTTGGTTTCGGGAGTGATGCCGAAGCTGGTGGCGGGCAGGCGGCCCAGGTTGTTGACGCCCACCAGCACCGTGTTGTAGCGTTTCAGCGTCTCGCGCATTTGCGTCAGCTCATCCAGCGTGGCGGTGGCGGCCAGCCAGTAGTTGTCGGCGGGGGCGTAGTCGGCCACGGTGCGCTGGAAATCGGTGGTGTCGCGGGTGCCGATGGTGAGCGTGGCCAGGCGCAGCGTGTCGAGGCGCTGGAGCGGCAGCAGACTGCGCTGGTTGCGCAGCAGCGTCACGCTCAGCTCCGAGAGGCGGTGGCTCAGGGCCTGGGCGTGGGAGGTATTGAGGTCGGCGGTGAGGTTTTTGAGATTAATAGGCTGGTACTTATGCAGGCCGGCCCACTGCTTCAGCGCCAGTACTTTGCGGCAGCGGCGGTCAATTTCTTCCTGCGAAATCTGACCCTGGTTGATGGCGTCGCGGATCATTTTCAGCGCCAGCGGAATGTTTTTGCTGAACTCCAGTACGTCGTTGCCGGCCAGCAGTGCCCGCAGGTCGGCATCGCCGGGCGGGTACTTGCTGATGACGCCCTTCATGTTCATGGCATCGGTGAAAATGACGCCCTGAAAGCCCATTTTCTGCTTCAGCAAGCCCGTAATGATAGGTTTGGACAGCGTGGAGGGCAGGCCGGTGGTGTCCAGCGCCGGAATGTTGAGGTGGGCCACCATCATGCCGCCCAGGCCGCGCCGCATCAGGTCGCGGAACGGGAACAGCTCCAGCGTGTCAAGGCGGCGGCGGTCGATGCGCAGCAGGGGCAGGGCCAGGTGCGAGTCGGTGTCGGTGTCGCCGTGGCCGGGGAAGTGCTTGGCCACGGCCAGAATGCCGTTATCCTGCATTCCCTTCATGTAGAGGTAGCTTTTCTCGGTCACGTTTTCGCGGTTTTCGCCCCAGCTGCGGAAGCCGATGACGGGGTTGGCGGCGTTGTTGTTCACATCCACCACCGGCGCGAAATTGACGTGCATGCCCAGCCGCTTGAACTGCGCGGCCACTTCCTCGCCCATATCATACACCAATTGGTTGTCGCGCAGGCCGCCCAGGCTCATCTGAAACGGGAAGCGCTGCACGCTGTCGAGGCGCATGCCCACGCCCCATTCGGCATCCATGGCTACCAGCAGCGGCACTCTGGCCTGGCTCTGATAGCGGTTCAGCAGCTTGCTCTGGCGCACCGGCCCGCCCTGAAAAAAGATGAGCCCGCCGATGCCATACTGCTGAATCAGGGCCGAAACCGAGTCCTCATCCACGCGGGTGCGGTTGGAATACGCGGCCACCATAAACAGCTGGGCCACGCGCTGGTCGGGCGTGAGCGTGCGCATCACCGAATCGACCCAGCGCGAACCGGCCATTTGCGCGGCGAAGGGCACCGGCAGATTGCCGCGCAGGCGGGCTGCTTTTGCTGCCGGAGCCACGGGCGGGGCCGGGGCAGCGGCGGCGGCCGGAGTGGCCGGGGCCGGGCGGGCGTTGGCCCGCAGCCGGGCGCGTTGGCGGGCCTGAGCTTCCTGATAATCCGCTATTTCCTGCCGCCGCCGAGCCGCATGCTTCGCGGCGGCGCTGCTTTTTTTGCCGCGCTGGGCGCTGGTCTGGGCGGTTTTCTTCCGGGCGGAAGATTTTTTGCGGCGCTGGGCGGCCAGGTCGGCGGGGCTCAGCAGCACCAGCAGCAGCCACAGAAAGGGAAGGAGGCGTGAATAGCGCAAGATGGGTAGCGGATGGGGTGAGGCGGCTAATTTAGCGGAATGTGGGCTTTGGTTGGGGTTGCAGGCGCAGCCTGGCCCCGAAAACGCGAAAGGCAACGACCGGAGCCGTTGCCTTTCGGGTACCTGCGTGGGGTGCCTGGCTTCAAGTAGTCTACCGTCCGCCCGCCGCCCCGCCCGCGCTGGCTTTCGGGGCCGTTTGCTGGGCGGCCAGTTGTACGGCGCGGTACAGATTGGCCACGCCGCCGGTGCTGGAAAGCGTGGTGAAGTCCACGGTTTTCTTGTCGTCGGGCTTAGGTACGCTGGTATGCTGCGGCATGGCCGACTCCCGGATGATGCGCTTCAGATCGGCGGCCGTGAGCTGGGGGAAGTACGACTTGAGCACTGCCGCCATGCCCGCCACGGCCGGCGCGGCCATGCTGGTGCCGCTTTCGTTGCCGTATTTGCTGCCGGGCATCGTGGAATAAATGCCCACACCGGGCGCAAAAACGTCGACTTTCTGGCCAAAGTTGGAGAAGTTGGCCGTCAGCTGCGCGTCGTTGGTGCTGCCCGAGGCGCCGATGGTCAGGAAGTTGGCGTAGGCAGTGCCTTTCAGCGGCACCGGGGCGGGGTAGTGGGTGTGCACATCAATGTTCTTCGACTCGTTGCCGGCCGCGTGCACCAGCAGCACGCCCTTGACCTCGGCATAGCGGATGGCCGCCTCTACGGCCGCACGCTGGGGCGAGTAGTACTTGCCGAAGCTCATGTTGATAATGCTGGCTCCGTTGTCCACGGCGTAGCGGATGGCGTTGGCCACGTCCTTGTCGTACTCGTCACCGTTGGGCACGGCCCGCACGCCCATGATGCGCACCAGCGGCCCGGCCACGCCCTGCACGCCCAGCGCGTTGTCGCGGTCGGCGGCAATGATGCCGGCTACGTGCGTGCCATGCAGCGCGTCGGGGCCGGTGATGTCGGGGTTGCCGTAGCTGTGGTCCTGCACGTTGTCCACGTCGTCGCCGATGAGGGCGCGAGGGTTGAACTTAGGGTTCAGCGAGTAATCGAGGTGCTTTTTGGTTTCCACGGTGGCGGTTTTCACCTGCTCCACCACGGCATCCATATCCGGCAGGCCCGAAGATTTCAGGTTCTCATACAGCTGCGAGGTGAGGGCCAGCAGCTGCGGGTTGGTATCGGCGCCGGGCGGGCGGCGCAGGATGGCGGTATCCACTTTGGCCACGCCCAACGCCTGTTTCAGCTGCTCATTGATGCCCGCCAGCTGCCCGGCCAGCGGGGCCAACTGCATGTACTGCTCGTTTTCGTCCTTCAACTTGGCGGCATATTCCTTTTTTACTTTCTGGTAGAGGTCGAATTCAGCGCGCTTGGCCGCGGGCAGCGCCTCGCGCTTTTTGCCCTCATACAGCGGCTTGAGCTTCACCAGCAAGCGGGTTTCCTCATACAGCTCCACGTCGATGTTTTCGCCCTTGCCGTTGCCCAGAAAGTTCCAGCCGCGCACGTCGTCCACGTAGCCGTTC
Source organism: Hymenobacter daecheongensis DSM 21074 (assembly GCF_900141805.1). Classification (GTDB taxonomy): domain Bacteria; phylum Bacteroidota; class Bacteroidia; order Cytophagales; family Hymenobacteraceae; genus Hymenobacter; species Hymenobacter daecheongensis. The sequence continues at coordinate 33,459 of NZ_FQYN01000010.1, forward strand.
TTGTCGTCGTCGAGGCCGTTGCCGGGAATCTCGCCGGGGTTTTTCCACAGCACGCGCTTCAGGTCTTCGTGGGTCGTATCCACGCCGGCATCAATCACGGCCACGATGACGGGCGTGGGAATGCGGCCTTTCAGCAGCTCGTCGTAGGTGCGCTGGGTGCTGAGGCCCATTACCTTGTCCTTTTGGGAGTCGAGGTTGGTCCACTGCACCACCCGGGGGGCGGGCGTGGGGGTATTTACGCTTTGGGCCACGGTGGCGGCGGGCAGCAGGGCCACGCCCAGCAGGGCCAGAAACGGCCGGGGAAATACGCTCATGCGGAGATAGTCGGGAGGAAAAATAAAGCGGAAGATAGCCCACAGACGCGAACCGGCCGAAACCGTTGCCCCGCCCGCTGGTTGGTGGCCCTCAAACCGTGCGCGGCGGGCTATATGTTCCCAGATGGATGGAGATTTGGGTCTCGTCCGCTTCGTCTGTCATCCTGAGTAAAGCGAAGGACCTCTACCGCGCCATCTGTCATCCTGAGCCTGCGAAGGACCTTCCTCTTCGCCGGTACAAAGCCTTTTAAAATGAGCAAAGCCCTTTACTGTCCGCCTGGTAAAGGGCTTTGTGCGTTGAGAGGAGTTTTGCAGTAGCCGAAGAGGAAGGACCTTCGCAGGCTCAGGATGACAGACGATTTACCCGCTTACCTTTACATTCCCCGTTCTTCCCCACTTCCTGCCGAATGCCCTTCCCCCGCGCTGCCCGCCTCTGCCTGACGCTGTTTCTTGCTTCTTGCTCCTTGCTCATTGCAAACGCCCAGGCCCCCAAAACCTACACATCCTCCGAAATCCTGCTGGGCCTCAAAAAGCTCAACGTGCTGGGCTCGGTGCTCTACATTGCCGCCCACCCCGACGACGAAAACACCCGCCTGATTGCCTACCTCGCCAACGGCCGCCTCGTGGAAACCGGCTACCTGAGCTGCACCCGCGGCGACGGCGGCCAGAACCTCATCGGCCCCGAGTTGCGCGAGCAGCTCGGCGTCATCCGCACCCAAGAGCTGCTGGCGGCCCGCCGCATCGACGGCGGCCGGCAGTTTTTCACCCGCGCCAACGACTTCGGCTTCTCCAAAACTCCGGAGGAAACCTTCACCATCTGGGACAAGGAGCAGGTGCTGGCCGATATGGTCTGGGTGATCCGCCAGCGCCGCCCCGACGTGCTCATCACCCGCTTCCCGCCCGACGCCCGCGCCGGCCACGGCCACCACACCGCCAGCGCCATGCTGGCCGCTGAAGCCTTCGACGCCGCCGGCGACCCCAAGCGCTTCCCCGAGCAGCTCCAGTACGTGCAGCCCTGGCAGCCCAAGCGCCTGCTCTGGAACACCGGCAGCTTCTTCGTGAAATCCGGGGAAGATATGAGCGGCTATCTCAAGCTCGATGCCGGCGGCTACAACCCGCTGCTGGGCCAGAGCTACGGCGAAATTGCGGCCCGCAGCCGCTCCCAGCACAAAAGCCAGGGCTTCGGTTCGGCCGCCACGCGCGGCGAGGCGCTGGAATATTTCCAGCTAGTGAAAGGGGAGAAGGTCGCTGCCGACTTGTTCGAGGGCGTGGATATGACCTGGAACCGCGTGCCCGGCGGCGCGGTTGTGGGCAAGCTGGTGGATGAGGTGATTCGGAAGTATGATGCGAGCAACCCAAGTGCGAGCGTAGCGGGGCTGCTAAAGGTGCGGACTATTATCGATAGGTGGAGAGTAGACTTGGAGGATAAAACAGCTCCTGTTAAAGAGCCTGAGCTAAGAACCTCAGATCAAATTGATGCTGAATACTGGGACGAAGATTCTGTTGTGCCAGGAGGACCAAAATCAAGAACTCCAACGCTGTCGGAAGCCGAAATCATCTTTTGGAAAAATGAAAAACTAAGCCAGATTGAACTGCTTATTCAGGCCTGCCTGGGCCTGTATCTGGAAGCAACAACCAATGCTCCAACAATGGCACCAGGGCAGCCTATTGGAATAACGGTACAAGGCGTTAACCGGTCGCCCTTGCAAGTGGCAGTGGGGCCAATGACTGCGTTGGGATTCAGGGAGGAAAAGGACACCACTTGGCTGGTAATGCCTAACAAGACATTTTCGTACTCTTTTACCCCAAAACTACCCAGTAAAGTTGAGGTGACGCAGCCATATTGGCTGCTTGAGCCAGGCACTGTGGGTATGTATAAAGTGCCAAACCGGATTATAGTTGGCCAAGCACGCTACAGCGAACCTGTTTTTATCCGGTTCCGGAATTTGATAGGCACGCCCACCAATCCCCGTGCTCCATTGCTTTCTGTGATGTTATCAGTAAAAAACGAACCGGGGAATGGTGGTGGCTTTTTTTCGGTAGAAATCCCCGTCCAATACAAAAGCACCGACCCGGTAGAAGGGGAGAAATACCGCCCGCTCACTATCGTGCCGCCCGTGGCCGTGAACATCGGCGGCCACGCCTACGTCTTCGCCGACAACCAGCCCAAAACCGTCCCCGTCACGCTGCGGGCCGGCAAGGCGGGGGTGAAGGGCTCCGTGGCCCTGGCGCTGCCCGCCGGCTGGCTGGCCGAGCCAGCCAGTATTCCCTTCGAGCTGGCCGCCAAGGACGCGGAAGAAACCGTGCAGTTTCGGGTGCATCCCGGCCCCGGCGCGGCGGCCGGCAAAGCCGATCTGCGGGCCACCGCCACCGTAGACGGCCAGCCGTATTCGCGCGGCTATCAGGTGATTCAGTACAACCACATTCCGACCCAAACCCTATTCCCCGAGGCCGTGGCCCCGCTGGTGAAGCTGGATCTGCGGCGCAAGGGCCAGCAGGTGGGCTACCTCATGGGCGCCGGCGACGACGTGCCCGATGCCCTGCGCCAACTCGGCTACTCCGTCACGCTGCTCAAAACCGACGACCTGACCCCCGATAACCTGCGCCGCTTCGACGCGGTGGTGCTCGGCATCCGGGCCTACAACACCCTCGACCGCCTCAAAACCCAGCAGCCCAACCTGCTGAAGTATGTCGAAAACGGCGGCAACCTCATCGTGCAGTACACCGTGAACCGCGGCACCGTGCTGCCCGAAATCGGGCCGTACCCTATGAAGTTGAGCACCGACCGGGTGACGGTGGAAAATGCGCCTGTCACCTTCCTCAAGCCTCAGCACCCGCTGCTGAATGTGCCCAACAAGCTAACGGCGCAGGATTTTGAGGGCTGGCAGCAGGAGCAGGGCCTCTACTACCCCAGCCAGTGGGACCCGAAATACCAGACCATCATCAGCAGCCAGGACCCCGGCGAGAAACCCAAGGAAAGCGCCATTCTGGTGGCCGACTACGGCAAGGGCCACTACATCTACACCGGCCTGAGCTTCTTCCGCGAGCTGCCCGCCGGCGTGCCCGGCGCGTACCGCTTGCTCACCAACATGATTTCGCTGGGCAAGTAACAGCGCCCCGGTCTGCTATGCCCCAAGTCCTCACCGCGCCGCCGGCCACCCGCCGCCCTGCCGCCAGTCTGCTCCGCCCGCGCCGGTTTCTGTGGCTCACCGCCGCACTGCTGCCGCTGTGCGCACTGCTCATGCTGCTCCTGGATCAGCCCCTGGCCCGCTTCTGCCACGCGCAGCTACGGGCCGCGGAGCCGTTTTTCAGCGCCTTCACCGCCGCTACGGATAGGGCCTACGAAGTCGGGATGAAGACGCGTCTGCTGCACCTGCCGGCGCTGCTGCTCACGCTGGGGCTGCTCTACGCCGTGGGGCGCTGGCGGCTGAATCAGCCCCGGGCGGCCGTGTTTCTGGTGGTGCTGCTCACGCACCTGGCCAGCGTCGGCACTTCCAACGTGCTCAAGGGCGTGGTGCGCCGGCTGCGGCCGGAAGTGCTTTTCAGTACCGGCTACCCCGATCTGGGCTTTCGCTACCTCCACGCCGCACACGCCGATTCTTTTCCCAGCACCCACACCGCCACGTATTTCAGCCTGTTTGTGCCGCTGGTGCTGGCGTTTCCGCGCCTGCGCGGGCCGCTGCTGGTTTTGCCCGTGCTTATAGGCCTGGGCCGGCTGGTGATGGGGGCGCACTACCTGTCCGATGTGCTGTTTTCCGTCTGGCTGGTGGCGGCGTATACGTGCCTGTTTGGCCAGTTGCTGCGGTGGCCCTGGCTCACGGGCGAGGAAATGCCGGCCGCTTTGGCCAGCTGACGGCAGCTGGTATCTTGTCCTTTCTTCCTTAAAAAATCTTCCCGCCCGTGCCCGCCCTTCCCGAGTCTGAAAAGCCCCCGCTGCTGCCCACCTGGCGGGCCTGGTACGCGCTGGTCCTGGCGGTGCTGGCCGCCGAGTTGGTCTTTTTCACGCTGCTAACCCGCTACTTCGCGTGAGCGGGCTCGATTGGCTGGTGCTGGCCGGCACGCTGCTGTTTATCGTCGGCTACGGCACCTGGCGCACCCGCGGCAGCCGCGACCTGGACGCGTACCTGCTCGGCAACCGCCAGGCGCGCTGGTGGGGCATCGGGCTGAGCATCATTGCCACCCAGGCCTCAGCCATCACCTTCCTCAGCACCCCCGGCCAGGCTTACGACGACGGGATGCGCTTCATTCAGTTCTACTTCGGTTTGCCGCTGGCTATGGTGCTGGTGGCGGCCGTGGCCGTGCCCATCTATCACCGTCTGCGCGTTTTCACGGCCTACGAATACCTCGAAACCCGCTTCGACCGCCGCACCCGCACGTTGGCCTCGCTGCTGTTTCTGGTGCAAAGGGGCCTGAGCAATGGCCTCTCCCTGTATGCGCCCGCGCTGGTGCTGTCGGCCATTCTGGGCTGGAATATCAACCTCACCGTCTGGCTTATTGGTGGGCTTATGATCAGCTACACCGTGGCGGGCGGCACCCGCGCGGTGGCCGTCACGCAGCAGTGGCAGGTGGGCGTTATTTTCGTCGGAATGGTTACGGCGGGCTATCTGCTGGTGCATTATCTGCCCGAGAATATCGGCTTCCGCGAGGCCGTACAGGTGGCCGGCTACCACGGCAAAATGAACCTCGTGGATTTCCACTTCGACCCCCAGGACCGCTACAACGTCTGGACAGGCCTCACCGGCGGCCTGTTTCTGGCCCTCTCGTATTTCGGCACCGACCAGAGCCAGGTGCAGCGCTACCTTTCGGGCCAAAGCATCACCGAAAGCCGCCTGGGCTTGCTCATGAACGGCCTAGTGAAGGTGCCCATGCAGTTCGGTATTCTGCTTATCGGGGCGCTGCTGTTCGTGTTCTACCAGTTCAATCAGCCCCCGCTCACCTTCAACCGCCCGGCCTACCTGCGCGTGGCCCGCAGCACCGAGTTCGGGCCGCGGCTGCGGGCGCTGGAGCAGCGGCAGGCTACCCTGTTCGAAGTGCAGCGGGCCGCCAATACGGAGTTGCTCGAAGCCCTGCGCCAGCCCGAAAGTGCCGCCGCCACTGCCCAGGTAGCCGCCGCTCACACCCATCTGCAGGCCACCCAGGCCGCCACCCGCGGCCTGCACGCCCAGGCCCTTACGCTGCTCCGGCAAGCCTCGCCCGCCACGGAGGTGAAGGACACCGACTACGTTTTTCTCAGCTTCGTGCTGCGCTACATGCCCTCCGGATTGGTGGGCCTGCTCATCGCCGTAGTGCTGAGCGCGGCCATGAGCAGCGCCGCCGCCGGCCTCAACGCCCTGGCCAGCACCACCGTCATCGACCTCTACAAGCCCCGCCGCCCAGACCGCAGCGGCCTACACTACGTGCGCGTGTCGCGCCTCTCGGCCATTGCATGGGGGCTGTTGGGCATCGGTTTCGCCACCTTCGCCGCCCGCCTGGAAAATCTGATTCAGGCCGTGAATATCCTGGGCTCATTGTTCTACGGCACCATTCTGGGGATTTTCGTGGTGGCGTTTTTTATGAAGCGCATCGGCGGGAAGGCCGTTTTTCGGGCTGCCATCGTCACGCAGGCCATCATCTTCGCCCTGTTCTATTTCACCAGCATTGCCTACCTGTGGTACAACATTCTGGGCTGTTTTCTGGTGATGGGAATCGCCTGGGCCCTGTCCTTGCGAGGAGGCACGACGAAGCAATCCGTCCTCTGAAATGTAAAAAGCTCCTTTTCAGCAGAAAGCCCCGACGTAGCGTGTACGTCAGGGCTTTTTAAGTCAACAGAGCTTTTTACATTTCAGAGGACGGATTGCTTCGTCGTGCCTCCTCGCAATGACAGTTACTTAGTCAGCTTTTTGGCTTCCAGCATCAGGTCTTCGTTCATTTTCACGTAGTCGGCGTTTTTGCCTTCCAGGGCCAGCTTCTTCGACTGCTCGGCGGCCGTGGCGGCGCCTTTGTAGTCCTTCATCTTCATCCGGATTTTAGCCTCCGTGTGTACGTTCCAGAACTTGGGGTCCTTCTCGTTGGCCTTCTGAATCCAGGCCAGCGCCTGTTTCGGGTCCTTGTTGTTGTCGAGGTAATACACGGCGGCGGCGGCATAGTCGTTCGGGGTAGCCGCGGTGCCTTTGATGACTTTCTCGTCGATTTGGGCCATCACCTTGGCATCTACTTCGGTGCCGATTTTGAACTTCGCGCCGGTCAGTTCCCACTGCATGTCCACGTTGGCGGTGGCGGGGGTCAGGTCGGAGAAATTGATAGTGAAGGTTTCGGCTTTGTTGCCCAGCTTGTAGGTTTTGGCCGCGATGCGCACCACGTCCTGGTCATCCTTGAAGCCGTCTACGTCAGCGCCCTGCTTGGTGCTTTTGTTCAGCACCACCAGCCATTCGGCCTTGTTCGGGATGGTGTAAATGCCGTATTCGCCGGCTGGCACTTTCTTGCCCTCCAACGTCACGTCGTCGGAGAATTTGATGGTGGTGGTGGCATTAGCGCCCGTGCGCCAGCGCTTGCCGTAGGCCACCAGTGTCTTGTCGCCGAACACGGCCCGGCCCCGGGCACTAGGGCGCGAGTAGGTGATGGTAACATCGGTGAGGCCTACGCGCTGGGTAACGGTGCTTTTGGGGCTGGGCTGGGGCGTACTGATCTGCGCCTCGGCGCTCGAAGCCAGCAGCAGGCCGCTCAGGCCCAGCGTAGCGCCCAGGGCGCGGGAAGTCTTCAGCAAAATCGTCGTCATAAGAAAGGGAAAGGGTGAGGTTAGGTGGGGTAAAAATAGCAAACCCCGCGGTGGGGCGCGGGGTTTGGCGGCAGGAATTAAAAAAGGGCGGTTAAAGTAAGGCAGTGTTGTCTCTGGGCCATTCTTTCCGTTCCGCCAAGAGGTTATACCGGTTGATGCCCTGGCGTTGCAACAGTCCAAGCAGTTCCATTACTGACTTCATCGGCGCATCCTGATCAACCCGCAACATGATATAAGCGGGCTTGCCGAACTCAGCCCGATTTGCCGCCTGTCCGGCCAGCACGTATTCCGTGAGTTGGTCATTGCCGGAAGTTGCCGAAATACCTGCGGTCATTTGCTGCCGCTGCGCGGTGGAAGCTGACAACCAAGTCGGTAGCTGTTCAATGCTCAGATTGAGGTACGCCAGTTGCCCAAGCTGCTGCCGCTGCGCCGCTGTGAACCTAACCTGATGGCCGCGAGCTACTTCCAGAATCATGGCAGTCTGCACGACTGAGTCGCTGGTCGCAAGGTAAGCCCGACCCTGGGCATCCATGGAAATAATGATGCTATGATTTTCTGGCAGGCGGCCCGGCGTAGTGAATACTTGGGGCAACTTCAGGTAAGGACCTGGCTCTTCACCCATCAGCTTGGGTTTAGTAGCCATCATATAAAACATAACCAGCAGCAACACTACGCTCGCCATGATGTCCATACCCTGCGGGCTGCTAAAGCGGCGGGAGCGGAACCAGGTTGGGCGGGGAATGTGAGGTGAGGGCAGCATAACGATAAAAGCTAAGTAGTTAAGAAGCTGTTTGCGTTGCTTTTTTAGGCTTTTGAGACGTGTAGAGACGCATAGTTGCGTCTCGTCGGCCGCGCCGGCCCAACGATTGTCGTTCAACGACGAGACGCAACTATGCGTCTCTACACTATACCGTTTTGACACCTCTTCCGCCAACTCAAACAGCTTCTAAGGAAGGTAACGATTAGGAACAAAAAAGGGCGAAGCACATTGCTTCGCCCTTTCCTTGTCATAAAGCTACTAGCCCTAGCTCAGCTCAAACTGCAGCTTGAGCAGCTTGGCATAAATGCCGTTGTCGCTGTTGCTCAGCTCGTCGTGCGTGCCCTGCTCCACGATGCGGCCGCCGTCGATAACCAGGATCTTGTCCACCTTGCGGATGGTGCTCAGGCGGTGGGCGATGATGATGCTGGTGCGGTTCTGCATCAGCTCGTCCATGGCGCCCTGCACCAGCTTTTCGCTCTCCGAGTCGAGGGCGGAGGTGGCTTCGTCGAGGATCAGGATGGCGGGGTTTTTCAAGATGGCGCGGGCAATGGCCACGCGCTGGCGCTGGCCGCCGGAGAGCTTCACGCCCCGCTCGCCCACCAGCGTATCCAGGCCCTCGGGGAAGGTGGAAATGAACTGCCAGGCATTGGCTTTGCGGGCCGCCGCCGTGATTTCCTCGTCGGTCGCGTCGGTCTTGCCATAGGCGATGTTCTCCCGGATCGAGCCGCCAAACAGCAGCGTTTCCTGGGGCACGATGCCGATGTGGCGGCGCAGCTCGGTGAGGTCGAACTGGCGCACGTCGCGGCCGTCGATGAGGATTTTGCCGCCGGTCAGCTCATAAAACTGCATCAGTAGCTGCACAATCGTGCTTTTGCCCGCGCCCGAGGGGCCCACCAGCGCAATCTTTTCGCCGGCCTGAATGTCGAAGGAAATATCCTGGAGCACCGGCAGATCGGGCCGCGTGGGGTAGCTGAATGCCACGTGGCGGTAGTCGATGTCGCCGCGCACCTGCAGGGGCGCGAGGCTGGCCGGGCGCGGCTGGTGGGTGGGCTCCGAAGGCTCATCCAGAATTTCCAGAATCCGCTCCGATGCGCCCAGCGTGCTTTGCACTTTGCCGTACAGCTCGCCCAAACCGCCCACCGAGGCCCCGATGAAAATAGTGTAGAGCGCAAATGAGGTCAAATCCCCAATGGTCATCTGGCCCGCCGAAACCAGCGTGGCCGCCCGCCACAGCACCAGAATGATGCCGCCGAACAGCCCGATAATCACGAACGACACGAAGCCGCCGCGGTAGAGGTTGCTGCGCAGCGCGGCCTGCACGGTGCGCGTCAGGGAAGTGCCGTAGCGGCGGGTTTCAAACTGCTCGTTGGTGAAAGCCTTCACCGTATTGATGCCCTGCAAGGTCTCCTCCACAATGACGTTGGTTTTGGCCAGCTCGTCCTGGGTGGCCTTGGCCAGCACCCGGATTTTGCGCCCAAACACCATCGCCAGCACCACAATGGGCGGGAAGGTGAGCAGCATAAACAACGACAGCTTCACCGACACGAGCATGATGAACGTGATGCCCACCACCAGCGTCATCACCTGCCGAAACAGCTCGGCCAGGGTGAGCGAAAACGAGTCCTGAATCATGCCCACATCGGAGGTGATGCGGGAGGTGATGGCCCCGACGCGGTTTTTCTCAAAGTACGGAATCGGCAGGCTCACGAATTTGGCGTAGAGCGCCTGCCGGATGTCGCGCACCGTAAACTCGCTGACCTGGGTGAAAAACCAGATTCGGCCAAAGGAAAACAAACCCTGAAACAGAATGACCACAAACAGGCTGAGGGCAATCTGATTGATGGTGAACGGCATGCCGTTCGGCAGCACAAACGGCCGGCCGTTGGCCGCGTCGGTGAGCTTGCCGATAATCCAGGGGAAGGCCATGACGGTGGCGCTGGACAAGGCCAGCAGCACCATGCCTACAATAAATTTGCCCCGATACGGCAGCACGTAGCGGAAAATCCGCAGGCCCTGGCGGAAGCTTTCCTTCGTCAGTTTCTTCTTGGGCACGTCCGGGTCAAGGGTCGTGCCGCTGGTATTCATTCCACTTCTGGCCATTCGTTTTTGAGGAGCTGGGAGCTAGGAGTCAGGAGCTGGGAGCCGGGAGCAGCAGACAATGAGCCCTTTTGCTCCTAACTCCCAGCTCCTGACTCCTAGCTCCTCCGTTATTCAAACTTCACTTTCGTCTTCGATTTCTCTACCTGTAAGTTCGTGCTGTTGCCGAACGGCACCGGCAGCTGCACCTGAATGGCCACGGGCTGGCCCTTGCGGGTGGCGGGCTGCCAGGCCGGCATCAGGGCCAGCACGCGCAGGGCTTCCGCGTCGCACTCGGGGCTGAGGCTGGTGGCTATTGTTGGGTTGGTCACGCGGCCGTCGGTTTCGATGGTGAAGCGCGTCAGCACGTTGCCCATTACCTTTTTGACGCGCGCGGCCTCCGGATACTTTACCTGCTGCTGAAAAAACGCGCTCAGGGCCGTGGCACCGCCCGGAAACTGCGGCGGCACGTCGGGGCGGTTGGCGGCGGGGCGGGCCTGGGCCTGCATGCGTCCGGGCTTCAGCACCACGGGCGCTTTGGCGGGCGTGGGCTGCTGGGCCTGGGCGGCAGCCGCCAGCCCGACGGCCCACAAAAGGAAGAACAGATGTTTCACGGACAAAGAAAAAACGGTGTTGCGCGGCGGCACTACGAACGCGCAAAGGTACGCACGGAAACCCGCGCCTACGGCCTTTGTCCTAACAATCAGATTTAGGCAGGGTTCAATTCGAAATTGCGGGCCCGGGAAATAGCCAGTAGCCCCATAAACGTGAGCAACCCGTTTAAAATCAAAATCTCAAAGCCGAACTCGTATCCCCACCAGCTCTTGGAGTTGACGTTGATGAAGTACGTCAGCAGCGGGGCGGCCACGCAGACGTAGGGCACCAGCCGGTCGTGCACGCCGCGCTTGAGAAACAGGCCGAACGAGTACAGCCCCAGCAGCGGCCCGTAGGTGTAGCCGGCCGCTTTGAACACAGCCGTAATCACGCTCTGGTCGTTGATGGCCTTGAAAATCAGAATGATAATGATAAGCACAATGGAAAAAGCAAAGTGCGTGAGGCGGCGCATGGAGCCCTGCTGCTTCTCGGGGTAGCGGCTGATGCCCAGAAAATCGACGCAAAACGAGGTGGTCAGGGCCGTGAGGGCCGAGTCGGCGGAGGCGTAGGTGACGGCAATGATGCCCAGGATGAACACGATGCCGGCAAAGAGCGTAAAATGCCCGGTGGCCAGCAGCGGAAACACGTTGTCGCCGATGACTTTGCCGGTAGGCCCTACTGGCAGCGCAATGCCTTTGGCGGCGGCATATTTGTAGAGCAGCACGCCCAGCGTGAGGAAAAAGATGTTCACGAACACCAGCACAATGGTGAACCAGAACATGTTTTTCTGCGCGTCGCCGAGGTTGCGGCAGCTCAGGTTCTTCTGCATCAGGTCCTGATCCAGGCCGGTCATGACGATGGTGATGAAGGCCCCGGAGGCAAACTGCTTCCAGAAAAACTTATCGTCGCGTAGGTCAGAAAAGTAGATGCGCGACATCTCCGAGTTCTTCACCGTGGCTACCATTTCGCGGAAACCCAGGTTCAACTCGCTGGAAATTAGGTAGATGCTTACGCCCACGCACACCAGCATGGCCATGGTCTGGAAAGCGTCGGTCCACAGAATAGTTTTCAGCCCGCCGCGGAACGTGTAGAGGTAAATCAGCAGAATGCTGACTGTGACGGTGACGGCAAACGGCACGCCCATGGCATCGAACACGGCCAATTGCAGCACGCCCGCCACCAGAAACAGCCGGAACGAAGCCCCGATAGCGCGTGAGAGCAGGAAGAAAAACGCGCCCGTTTTGTAGCTCCAGAACCCGAACCGCTGCTCCAGATAGGTGTAAATACTCACCAGCCGCAGCCGGTAGTACATGGGCATAAGCACGGTGCCGATAACGAGGTAGCCCACCACGTAGCCCGCCACCACGGCCATGTAGCTCCAGCTTTGCGAAGCCACCATGCCCGGCACCGAAATAAACGTGACGCCCGACAGCGAGGTGCCAATCATGGCAAACGCCACCATGTACCAGGGCGCGTTGCGGTTGGCCACAAAAAACGACTCACTCGTGGCTTTGCGCGAGGTGAGCAAGGCAATGATGATCAGAATAACGAAATAGCCCGCAATCAGGCTCAGAATCAGGGTGGGGGACATTCGGGGGAAGGTTGAATGTTTAATGTTGAGGGTTGAATGCTCACCGTTTCGGCGAAGGCAGCACCGTTGGCAGCAGGCAGCGCTAGGGGAAACGGGAAGTCAAAGCTAACCCTCCATTCAACATTAAACCCTCAACATTCAACATTTCCGCCTACTCCCATTCCGGCCAGCGCAGCACCTCACCCACGGCGGGCGCGTGCAGCTCGCCGCGCAGCATGCCGCCGGCCGCAATTTCCTGCAAAGTGCGCAGCGGCTCCGAGGCCGGCTCGTCGCTTAGGTCGAAGGTGCCGTGGTGCATGGGCACCAAGTGGCCGGCCCGCAGCACGTTGGCGGCCTTGGCGGCCTCGTGGGGGTTGGTGTGGCTGCCCTGCATCATAAAGGCTGGTTTGTAGGCCCCAATGCCTAGCAGCGCAATATCCAGGGGGCCAAACTGCCGCTCAATTTCCTCGAAATGGCCGGCGTAGGAAGAGTCGGCGCCGAAGTAGATGAGCTTGTCCTGGGCCCGGATGAGGAAGCTGCCCCAGAGCACTTTGTTCATATCCAGGAGGCCGCGGCGATACCAGTGCGAGGCGGGCAGGTACTGGATTTCGAGCGGTGCAGCGTGGTGCAAGTCGTACTGCTGCCACCAGCCGGCTTCCTGCACGGTCAGGCCGGGCGCCATGCCGCGCAGCACTGCCGCCATGCCCAGGCCCGTGAGCACCTGCATAGTAGGGTTCTGGCGGGCCAGCAGCTTCAGGGAAGCCTCGTCGAGATGGTCGCGGTGGCCGTGGCTGAGCAGCAGCAGGTCGATGTTGGTCAGGGCCTCGGGGCGGCAGGGCAGCGGGTGGCGGCGCTTCAGAAACGCGGAATCGAACAGAATCGGGTCGAAGAGCAGCGTGACGCCGCCCGAGCGCAGCACGAACGAGGCGTGCCCCAGCCACACCAAGCCGTCCTGGTCGCCCTGCAGAAACGCGGTGCAGTCCACTACTTCTGGCACCCAGGTATCAGCTTTCTTCTCTTCTTTCTGCGGATTTTCAGTCAGGAATTTCCAGCGGAATACATTGCTGAAATCCGGATTGTAGAGTTCTTCGCCGTTGGCAAACTGGCGGCCGAATAGCTTATTGCCGGGGTAGTTGGGCTTTACGGTGCGGAGCTGCTCGTTGCGGGCGTAGGTGATGGAGGACATGAAGGAATTAAAAATTGAGAATTAAGAATTAAAAATCATACAATGGAACCCCTGCCTGACCTGTCCCAGCGGCAACGGAATTGAAATCAGTCCGGCCATTCTTAATTTTTAATTCTCAATTTTTAATTCTTAAAAAGGCCCAACCGAAAACGGCGAGTAGCCCGGCGCGGCCCCGTTGGAAACCCGCACACCGCCCGACAGCGTCATGTGCTCCGAAACCTTGAAATCGGCCCGCATATTCACGCCCGAGCCCTGAGTGCCGAAGCCTGAATACCGGCTTACTCCGTTCCCAAAAGCATTCGGGGTCAGATCCTTCCAGGCCGAGCCCACCAGCGCCACCCGCGGCGACAAGGCGTAGGCCCCGCCTGCCTGCACCACGTAGCGGTTCAGGCTCGTGGTGCCCAGCGTGCGGCGCGCCTCGGGCGTAACCATCCCGATACCCGGCACGATGTGCATATACGTAAGTCCCGCAAACACTGAAAACCGCCGCGTGAGCTGGTAGGAGGCCAGCGGCGTGAGGTAGGACGCCGACCCAAACCGCCCCGCCGTAACGAACCCCGCGCTCATGCTGTACGACACGCGCGGCGCGGCAACGCCCAGCGCCGGAGCCGCACCCACGGGCGGGGCAGCAGTAGGCAGCGCGGTGGTTTGGGCCGAAGCAGTTTCGCTCAGCACGGCCAGCAGGCAAGTCAGACCAATCGTAGCTCGTAGCATAACCAGGAAGGAAAAAAGGCGGGCGTTTCGTCTGCCAAGATACGCAACGCCGCCGCAAGCCGGTGGGTGCCGGCGCAGAAAGAAATCAGCCTGCTTCGGAAGCTGTGCTGGTGCGCAGCCCGCGCCGCGCCTGCCACGCCACCGCCGCCAGACACAGCGCAAACCACCCAAACGGCAGCCGCAGATCCAGCACCGACAGGCCCCCGAAAATAAGGGTGGTGGCGAAGCTGGCCAGGCCCTGCAACGCCTGGTTCAGCCCGAAAATCTCGCCCCGGTCCTCGTCGGTGGTGCGCTGGGCCAGCAGCCCTTCCAGCAGCCCCTGAATCAGCGACAGACTTAGGCAGTCGAGTACCGTGAGGATACCCAGCGCTACCCACGAGGTGCCCACCAGCCCGTAGCCGGCCAGCACCGGCACGCCCGCCAGCGCCAGCCAGAAGATGGCGTTGCGCTGGTTGAGGCGGTCGGCAAAGTACGTGTAGAACACGTAGTTGATGCCGATGCTGAGCGAGCCGAAAAACATGAAATAGTACGACAGCTGGCGGGCATCCAGCCGTAGCGGGCCCAGGCTGGCGAAAGCCACGAAGTAGAAATAATAGCCCGTACTCATCGTGAGGGCCACTTGCATCAATACAATGGTGCGCAGCCCGCGGCGGGGCGTGTCTTTGGTAGCGAGGCGCTGCCAGAGCGTGAAGACGTTGAGCGCCCGGCTCAGCTCGGCGCGCAGCTCGGCCCCGCGCACGCCGTTGCGCTGCTGGTGGGTTTCGCGCAATAGCAGGCTCAGGGCCACGTTCAGGGCCGCCAGCGCCACGGCCATGCCCACAATGTAGTGCGCCTGCCGGCCCGGCGGCACCGCCAGCACCGTGAGCAGCACGCCCGTGGCCATTGGTCCCAGCACGAAGCCCAGCGAGATGATGGCCCCCTCAATGCCCAGGTTTTTGAACAGTTGGTCTTGGGGCGAAATATCGGTGATGGCCGAGCGGATGGTGGCGTACATGCCGTTGGTGAGGCCGTCGGAGAGACGGTTGGCAAACAGGTAAGCGGCCCGCACTGGCAGCAGCAGCACGTTGGCCAGGAGCGTGCCCACGGCCGCCACAATCAGGATAGGCCGCCGCCCGTAGCCATCCGAGAGCCGCCCCAGCACCGGGGCCGAAAACAGCTGCACTCCCAAAAATAGCCCCGTGGCCCCCGACAGCCACAGCTGCGGCTGCGGGAGCCCGCGCACAAACTCGGGCATGCTCGGCCCGATAGCTGCCCCGATGATGACATCGAGCAGAATGATGGTGTAAATCAGCAGCAGGCGACGGTCGGAGGGCATAACCGGACGAAGATAGGCGGGTTTGGGAAGTCGGCCGCGCCACAGACTTTCGGGGGCAAACTGAACAATTGGGCCCGCCTGTGGGTCCTTGCTGCACCACGCCCGCTTTCCCCGCCCTTTCATGCGCCACTTTACCGCCGCCGATATCCAGAATTTTGAGCGCGTCTACCGCCTCAACCTCGTCAATGGCCTGCCCGGCTTCAAGCCCGCCAACCTCATCGGCACCGCCGCCCCCGACGGTGGTCCCACCAACCTGGCCATCTTCAGCTCGGCGCTGCACCTGGGCTCCGACCCGCCGCTGCTGGGCCTCGTCACGCGACCTACCACCGTGCCCCGCCACACCTACCAAAACCTGAAAAGCACGGGCTGCTACACCCTGAACCAAGTGCCGCTCACGCGGGCCGCCGCCGCCCACCGCACTTCCGCCAACTTCCCGCCCGACGTGTCGGAGTTTGAAGCATGCGGCTTCACGGCCGTATACCGCGACGGTTTCGCGGCCCCCTACGTGGCCGAAAGCCCGCTCAGCATCGGCCTGCGGCTGCGCGAAGAGCTGCCCATTTCCAACGGCACCGTGCTATTGGTGGGGGCTGTGGAGCACGTATATCTGCACGACGAAGCCCTGCGCCCCGACGGCACCCTGGAGCTAGCCGCCCTGGGCACCGCCTGCATCTCGGGCCTCGACGGCTACCACGAAGTGCTGCCGCCCGTCCGCTTCGGCCCCGCCCAGGTAGAGCGAAAATGAGCCCCCTGTCATTGCGAGGACGAAGGACGAAGCAATCCGTCCTCTGAAATGTGCCCAACTCCTTTTCAGCACAAAGCCCTGACGTAACGCATACGTCAGGGCTTTTCTGTTTACAAAGCTCAGTTCATTATCCAGGACGGATTGCTTCGTCCTTCGTCCTCGCAATGACAGGGGCTTTTACTTCGCCTTGCCGTCCAGCCACTCGGCCCGAAACTTCCGCATGGCCTTCGTCACGGGCTTTTTTGCCGCTTCGTAGGGTACTACTTCCAGCGTGGGGTCTTCGGCCAGTGTTACCTGGGCAGTGCGCAGGCCGGCGCGGGTGCGGTAGTCCACGGCCAGCACGTCGCCGGGCTTGTGCGTGGCCAGAATATCGGTCAGGGTTTTGGCGCTCACCAGACGCTGGCCGTTGATGGCGCGCACCACGTCTTCGCGGTCGAGGCCGGCTTGGTAGAGCGGGCTGCCGATGAGCGTGCCGCCCACGGTGGCGCTGCTGTCGGTGGGGTTGTGGCTGAGGCGGGCCATCAGGCTGGCCTGGCCGGCTTTGGCGCGGCGCACCAGCAGGCCGGCCGGGGCCAGCAGCTCATCAAACCTGGGCAGCTCGTGGCCCGTGATGTGCTGCCGGAAGAAGCTGCCCGCGAAGGCCGTATCGCGGCTCACCTCGCCCAGCACGCGCTGCAGATCGGCCAGCGTGTAGGGCCGGGCGGGGGCGTAGTTCTGCTGGGCCTGGCCGAATTTCTGCCACAAAGCCCGCATGTACGTGTCGAGAGTCGTGTTGTGGCGTTGGCGCAGCATCAGATCCAGGGCCAGCGCATTGGCCCCGCCAATGTAGTAATAAGAGAGGTAGGTGTTCTGGCGGTTGTTGGGGTCGATGGCGGCGGCGGCATCCACGAAGGGGGCCTGCTGGCTCATCTGCACCGGCGAGTAGCGGGCCGCGCCGGGCGCGTTCAGCATGGCATTTACCAACCCGCTCAAGGCTTCCTGGCAGTATTGCTCATCCGTATAAATCCCGGCCCGGCGCAGCAGCAGCTCGCCGTAGTATTGGGTGAAGCCCTCGGCAAACCAGAGCGAGTTGCTCATGTTGGCCCGCTCAAAATCAAACGGCTCCAGGTCGCGGGGGCGCAGCCGCTCCACGTTCCAGCTATGGAAAAACTCGTGCGCCACCGTGCCCAGGTTGTCCAGAGCCCCGGCTCCGCGCAGGGGGCGACTGCTGGTGAGGGAGGTGGAGTTGCGGTGCTCCATGCCGTCGGAGCTGGTCTGGGGCAGGTAGTTGGCCACGAAGGTGTAGCGGCCGAAATCGTACTCGGGCAGCCCGCCGAAAATGGCGGCGGCGGCCTTCACCACTTTCTTGGTCTGGT
Organism: Hymenobacter daecheongensis DSM 21074; assembly: GCF_900141805.1. Taxonomy (GTDB): domain Bacteria; phylum Bacteroidota; class Bacteroidia; order Cytophagales; family Hymenobacteraceae; genus Hymenobacter; species Hymenobacter daecheongensis. Next base: position 50,839 of record NZ_FQYN01000010.1, read on the forward strand.
CAGTGTAGGCATCCAGCTCGGCGGCGGTGCCGTCGTGCAGCACGCTCAGCTCAATGGTGCGGCCCTGTTCCTGCCAGGTGCGCAGCTGCTGCGCGCCCAAGGAGGTAGGGCTGTCCATCAGGTATTGCAGATGGGGAGCGTAGTAGGTGCCCTTGGCGGGGTCGGGGCGCAGCTGGGTAGCCACCTGCCAGCCGGTGGGCAGCTCAAAGCGCACCTCGGCCGGGCGCTGCTCCTGCCCGCGGGCGTAGGCCAGCGTGGCCGGCATGTTCAGGTGCGCGTGCACGGCATCGATGCCAGCGTAAGTGCCGTCGGTCCGGTCGCCAAATAGGGTGTAGGTGAAGCGTACGGTGCCGTCGTGCCCGCTCACGTCCCAGCCGTAGGGGTCGGGCCGGCTGATGGGCAGGGCGCGGCCTTTCGCGTCGGTGGCCTGCACGTCGTACACGTTTTTGGCGAACTCATGCAGGGCGTAGCGGCCCGGCGAGCTGCGGGCCATGCGCACCTGCAAGGGCCCGGCCGGCACCTCGGCAAACACCACCGTGATACGCGCTTCGTGATGAACGGCATTCGGAAACGCCACCGAATACTGCACCGGAGCCTGGGCCAGCGCTTCGGCCGAAAAAAACAAAGAACTGGCGCTAAGCAGCAGCGCCAGGGCACTCGGGAAGGAGGCGGCAATGTTCCGCATGAGGGAGCTGGGAAAGGGCGGGAGATTAGTTGGAAAGGCTTAAAAATAGAGCCTTTCCCGCCGTTCCTATGCTTTAGGCAATTGTTTTTTAACCCTGGCCCGCAGCAGCGGCTGGTCAGGCCGCGTCAAAAACCGTCGCCTCTACCATGCCATGAAAGAAAAGCAGCTGCCGCTGGGGCCGCAGGCCAAACCGCGCCAGCTCGGCATGAATGGGCGGCAGCTGCCGGGCGCTGATACCGGTAGTGAGACGAAAAAAGGCATACATCAGGCGCAGCAGGCCGCGCTGCCACAGGGTTTGGGCCGGGCGAAAATCGGCCAGCAGCAGCGGGGCGTGGGGGCGGCGCACCGCCGCCAGCTGCGCCAGCACCTCCCGCAGCCGCGCGGGGCTGAATAGATCCAGAAAAAAGAAGGTCACGATGGCATCGAAGGACTCGTGCGGGCCCAGCACGGCTTCGGTGCCCAGCCGGAACTCCACCTGCGTGGCGTGGGTGGGGACGCGGCGCAGCAGCGTCTCCCGCGCCTTCACCAGCATCAGCGGCGACGATTCCACGTACAGGATGCGGGCGTTGGGGCGCTGGCGCAGCGCTTCGGGCAGCACCCAGCCCGAACCTCCGCCAATGATAAGCACGTACGGATGGCCCGGCGGCAGGCTTTCCAGGGCTTTGAGCTGCGCCCACTGCAAAGCCCGCCCGAATACCAGCCGGGAAAGCGGATCATAAAATGCCGCCACATGATCAAAACCAGCTTCTGACATACTTCAGCGCGTGCAAGTGACGTAAAAAATCCGTTTTCAGGATTCCGGGGCGGGCCCGGCCGGCTGGCTCCGACAGCAGGAGCAAGAGCAGGAAGTAGTAAAACAACTCCCATGCGCCCGGTATAATTCATTAGTCGACCGCGTAAGATCAGCCATAAACTCCCTATGACCAGTCATCTGCGCCGCCTCACGGCCGGTTTTTTATTGTTCGCCGCCGAATTTGCCGTCACGCTGGCCGTGGGGCTGCTGGGCGTGGCGGGCTTTCTGGCCCTGGGCCGGGCTGTGCTGGCGCAGTCGGCGGCCGCCTTCGATGCCCGCGCTTTTCACTGGGCGCGCCACCTGCTGGGCGAAAATACCGGCGGCTGGGTGCAGGGCGTCACATTTTTGGCCTCACGCAACTGGATTGCCGGGCTGGCGCTGCTCCTGATCGGCTATTTCCTGGTGCTGCGCCGCCACCGCTGGTACTCGCTGCTGGTGCCCGTGGTGGCCCTGGGCAGCATCACGCTGAATCTGCTGCTGAAAAGCACCTACCAGCGCGCCCGGCCGCTGCTGCCGCTGGTGTCGGCCTCGGGGCTGAGCTTCCCCAGCGGCCACGCCATGATCAGCGCCTCGTTCTACGGCCTGCTTATCTACCTGGCCCAGACGCACATCCGGCGGCATCCGGTGCTGCGCCGCGGGCTCACGGCGCTGTTGGTGGTGCTCATTCTGCTCATCGGCCTCACGCGGGTCTATCTGCGCGTGCACTACGCCTCCGATGTGCTGGCCGGCTTCGCGGCCGGGCTGGTGTGGCTGGTGGTGGCCATTCCGCTGCTTCAAAAAATAGAGCAGGCGGTAAAAAGAAGAAGTAGAATTGGGGCGCAATTGCCTGAAAAACAGCCCGAGTAGCGCAGAAAACAAATTTTTCTGGAAATTTTTTCGGCTCAACCTTGCTGAAAAGTAAAAGTGCCCCGTATCTTTGCATCATCAAACAACCCCACCAATAGGGTGAGCGGCGGTTTGATTACGAGTTGCGCTTGTGGCGAAATTGGTAGACGCGCTGTCTTCAGGCGGCAGTTCCGCAAGGTGTGAGAGTTCGAGTCTCTCCGAGCGCACCCAGAAAGCCGGTCCATTTGGACCGGCTTTTTTGTTTTCGGCCCGCCCCGAAACCTGCCCCGCTGCGGCCCGGTAAAAGAAGTAGCGCCGCCTGCGTTTGGCAGGCCAAAGCCCCGGCCCATGAAAACCTTCCTGTCGCGTGTGGTAGACCGTCTGAGCTTCCTGACGGCGGAAGCGGTGGTACTTGTTCTGGTCTTTCTGGGCGCTTTCGCCTCGTTTTTCTACCTCATTCGGGTGGTGTTCGTGGCTCATTCCGTGGCCCTGGATACCTGGGCCTTCCGGCAGCTCGATGCGTTGCGGCAGACCGCGCCGGGCCTCACGGACTGGGTGCAGGGCATCACTTTCTTCGCTTCCGCGCCGTTTCTGTTCGCTACGGCCATCCTGCTGCCGGCCGGCCTGGCGTGGCGCAGGCACCGCCGCGAAGCCCTGGAGGTTTTTCTGGCCATCGTGGGCGCGTCGGCGCTCAATCAGGCGCTCAAAGTGTATTTCCACCGCGTGCGGCCCGAGTCGGCGCTGGTGCAGCAGCTGGGGCTGAGCTTCCCGAGCGGCCATTCCATGATTGGCATGGCGCTCTACGGCTGCCTGGCGTGGCTGCTGTGGCGGCACGGCCGCCACCCGGCCTGGGCCGCGCTGCTGGTGCTGTGGGTCGTCGCCATCGGCCTCACGCGCATCTATCTGCACGTACACTACGCCACCGATGTGCTGGCGGGCTTCGCCGCCGGCCTCGTCTGGCTGATTCTGCTGCGCACGGCGCTACGTATTTGGTGGCGGGAAAAGCAGGTGCTGGAAGCAAGCGAAGAAAAGTAGCGCGCCTTTACCTCTGCATTCAGATAAAATCTTGCTTGTCAGGTACTAAGATTATGGATGCTGCTGGCCGGTCGTGTCGGTCAGCGTCATTAAAAACGCTTTCATATCGGCCATATCCTGCCGGGTCAGGTGGAGCTTGTTGGGGGGAAGGGTCTGGTTAGCTACTGCAATTCCCAGCCCCAGGCCGCCGCCCTGATTGTAGAAGTCCAGCACCTGCTCCAGCGTCCGGTACTGGCCGTTGTGCATGTAGGGGGCCGTGAGGGCTATGTTGCGCAGCGTCGGGGTTTTGAAAGCATGGCGCAGCGGCGGCAGCCGGGTGAGGGCGTAGCGGCCCGGATCGGGGTCGAGGCGGCGGGAGCCGGGGCGCACGGGCACGCCCAGCACCTCGGCCTCCGAGTCCTGGAAAGCGGGCGGCGCGGTGCCGTTGGTGAGGGGCAGAAAGTGGCAGGTGGCGCAGCGGGCCCGCCCCGCATAAAGGTTGAAGCCCCGGATGGCGGCCGGACTGAGCCGGGCTCCGGCCTCGCCGCGCACGTAGCGGTCGAAGGGCGAGTTGAGCCGCAGCAGGCTCCGCTCGTAGGCCGCCAGCGCGTTCTGAATCCGGATGGGGCTCACCAGCGGCTCCGGCGCGGCGGCGGCCTGCGGAAAGGCCCGGCGAAACTGCGCCACGTAGCGCGACTGCCCGGCCAGCCGCCCGGCGGCCCGCTCCAGCGAGCCGTGCATCTCATCGTGGTTGCTGATAACGTCGCCGGCCTGGTTTTCGAGGGTGGGCGCGCGCAGGTCGTAGAACTGGGCGGCCTGCATGCCCGCGTTCAGCAGCGTGGGCGTATTGCGCCGCAGCGTGCCGCCGGTGAGCGTCGCGCTCAGGGCCTGCCCATCGGTGAAGGCGCGACCGGGCTGGTGGCAGGAGGCGCAGGAGCGGCCGCCACCACCGCTCAGCACCGGGTCGTGAAACAGCTGCCGGCCCAGAGCTACCTTGGCCGGGTTGGTGAACCACTGGCGGTTGCTGGTGTAAAAATCGGGATTGAAGGCCTCGGCATCGAACAGCGTAGCCGCTTCGGGCCGGAAAGGCCGCAGCTCGCCAGCAAACGGGCTGATACCCAACTGCCGCTGCCGGGCCAGCAGCGCCCGACCCAGCGGGTTGGCGTGCCGGCGCACGAAGTCCATGCGGTCGAACTGCGCGAAGTCGGGGGGGTGGCGCAACGCCCGGCGGGCCGCCCGCAGTTGTCCCCAAAGCCCGGCCTCGGGCTCCAGGTACAGCCGCAGGGGCGCTTCCAGGGCCGCCAGCGTGGCTTCGGCTTCGGGCAGGGTAGCGGCGGGGCTCAGGGGCGTATCGAACCCCGTGATGCCCAGCGCCACCACCCGAAATACCTGCTGGCGCAGGGCATCGAATACGTGCGCGTCGGTGAATTCCTGCTCCTGCCAGAGCAGCTGCAGCGCCCGCACCTGCCGGCGCAGCCGCACCACCTGCCGCAGCAGCTCGCGGCGGCTGGCCGTATCAGCGGCGACCGGGGCCGGCTCGGGATAGAGCAGGGGCTCGATAACCTGCAGGCCCGCAGCCTCAAACATTTTGGTCTCTTCGGCTTCCACTTCCGGCACCGGTGCCCCGTTTACCAGCCGGCTGGTGGCGGGCATAAAGTATTCGGAAAACGGCTCCACCTGCTTGTAGGCCAGCCGGCAGCGCCGAAAGGCCCGGCGCAATGAGTCGAGCGGCAGGGGGCGTGCGTGCGGCGTGCGGCTGGGCGGCAGCAGTTGGGTGTCAATCAGGGCCAGCAGGTGCGCCAGGTCGCGGCTCACGCGGCGTTTCACCCGCGCCGGGCGCGAGCCGGCCTGTTCCGTGGTCTGGCCGGTGGGAGTGGGGCCGGCCGCGGCGGCCGGCCCATCGGATTGAGGGCCGCAGCCGCTGAGCAGCGGTAGCGTTAGGAGTAGCGGCAGAAGCAGGAACAGAACCAGACGAAGTTTCATGCGGAAAGCGGTCTGCGGGCCAGCGGACCCAGGGCCGGAATGCAAAACAACCTCCTGCCCGGCAGGAGGTTGTTTTTGGATAGAAATAGAATAGCGAACCGGCAACAAGCTACTTAGCCACGCCTCGAACGATAACGACCTGGCCGCCTTCGCTGTTGGTATTGTTGGCGGCCCCGGAGCCGTCGGCGTTCTTGAACTTGGAATCCTGCCAGGTGTGCGGATGAATATTTACCAGGAACGTGTTGGGCGTATTCACCTGCTCGCTGATGTCGTACATCGCGCCATATTCCCAGGAGCTGAGCGAGGAGAAGTTGGACGGGTTGTACTTGCCGTTGAAGGCCGCGTCGGTGCGGCGGTGGTTCATTTCGAGCATGGCCTTGGCCCGCTGGCCGGGCGCGTTGATGGCCCACTGCCAGATGCGGCCGTCGTGGTTGTTTTTCAGATAGAACGAGTCGCCGTCTTCCTGAATGTAGACGTAGTTGTCGGTCACGCAGATGTTGTCCGGGTTCACGATGTAGTTGCCGGGATCCTGGGCCCCATCCACCACCACTTCCAGGCGGCCTGGCCCCACCGGATTTTGCGCATCCAGGTTGAGCTTATAGACGCGGCCCCACATGGTTTTGCCCGCTACGGGGGTCACTTTGTCATCCTGGCTCACGCCAGTGGCAGTGAAGTAGATTTCGCGGTTGTTGGCAGCGCTGCCCTTGCGGTAGTCCAAGTCTTCCACACGGGCCAGCTGCAGCGCGCTGTTGGCGACGGAGAAGCTCGCAATCTGGGTGCCCGTCATCGTTTTGGCTCCCACCACTTCTACCCATTCCACGTCGTAGCCCGTGCCCAGGCTCATGTTGGTTTCTACCGGGTCGCCGTTGGGGCGCTTCATCATGTAGAGCTTGCCGTTGTCGAGGTCGCCGGGCGTGTTGCTCACGTAGAGCAGCACCTGCCCATTGGAATTGTCTTCGCCGATGATGATGACGGTTTTGCCCGGATAGGCCTGTTTGTTCAGGGGCACGGCATTTTCCATGCTGGCCTTGCCCAGCGCGGGCTTGGTGCGGCCGGCATTGGTCTTGTCGGCCGGGCCGATGGGGTCAATGGCGTGGACCATGCTCTCTGCGCCGCTTTCGCCGGCCGTCAGGAAGGTGGCAATGGGAAAGCCGTGTTCCTCGGGCGTGGCCAGCGTGGCCGAGCACAGGCGGGTGGTGCCACCGTTGTAGTCTACTAGGTACTCTCCCTTCATGGGCTTGAAGTTCTTGTCGAGGTACACCCGCGACACCGACTGCGAAATCTCGTGGTTGTTGATGAGCACGTAGCCCGGACCGGCGGGGTTGCGCAACAGGCCAGCCCCATCGGGCTGCGGCCCGAACACGAAGCCGGGCGACTCGGGCAATACGTCGTCGGAGGAAATGAGCGGCAGAATCTCCAGGCTCTCGAAGCCGGGCATGGTCTTCACCAGGGCCGGGGTCACCGACTGCGCTTTCAGCTCAAACGTCTCAACCGGGGTAGAGTCGTTGTTGCCGCAGGCGGCCAGCACGGGTAGTACGCCCAGCGCACTCAGGCGGGCAAAATACAGGAGGGTAGAATTTTTCATACGGGCGTTCGGAGAGTAGGATGAGCAGCTCAGATTGTGGCTCAAATATCTTCCGCCTGTATTATGCTACCGTAAATTCCCGGTTACGAAATGGTCATGCTTGGCCGCTTATCAAGCCACGCGCGCAATCAGAGCATCAAACTCACAACTTCATAGCTTCACCTTCACCCGCAGCGCCAACAGGCCTTTGGCTCCCTGCAGCTCCTCCAGCTCCAGCTCTTCCACTTCGGGCTCCAGCAACTCGCGGTCCTGCAGATAGTCGATGTACTCCATGTACTCGGCGGCCTCGCGCACCTGCGCATACACTAGGGCAATGTAGCCGGGCTGGGTGAGCCGCTCGCCGGTGCCCAGCACGGTGGCCTTGTCGATGCGCTTCTTGATGATTTCGTAGCGGATGTTGTAGGCCCCGTCCACGTCGAACTGGCGCTCGTCCTGGCGGAAGCGGATGCTCAGCGGCTGGCCGTGAATGAGGATGAGCTGGGTGGTTTCGAGCGGCACGGCCAGGCGGCTTTTGAGGGCAGCCGTACGGCGGGCTATTTCTACCGTCACCAGCAGCTGCCAGAGGCGCAGGTTTTTAAGAAAAACCTGGTCAAACGGCTTGTCTTCTACCAGTGAGGCCCCCACGTAGATGTTGTGCTCCACGCCATCGGTTTTGAAGCGCTGGAAGTAGTGCGGAAACATCTGCTGGGCCTTTTCCTCCTCCTCGTCGAGGTAGTCGCTCACGGTGTCATTGAGCAGCATCACGCTTTCCTCAAACGACTTGCGCCGCTTGTACACGATGCCCAGCTCGGGGTCGATGTTGGACCAGTACTTGGCAATGACCGGCCGCAACTCCGGCGTGTTGGTGCCCAGATACTCAAACAGCGGCTCCACCTGCGTGCGCAGCGACTCGAAGATGCTCACCTCGTCGCCGGTCAGAATGCCCAGGCGCAGGCGCTTCAGATTCTTGTTGACGTAAAATTTCAGCTCGTCCAGAATGGGCAGCTCCTGAAACTCCGAGGCCTTCTTAAGTACCTTGTTGGCCAGCGTGAGGTGCTCAATCAGGTCGCCCTGAATGGCCTCGTTGCGGGCCACGCTGCTGCCGCGAATGTCGCTGGCCCCGTGCAGCGGGTACACCTCATGAAACACGATGTCCTCCATCTCGGCGTTGCGGTTGCCGTCCTCAATCTTCTCCAGCAGGTTGCGGGCCGCATCCGTAAAGCGCCATTCCATGGTGGGATGGATAGCGGTGAACTTCTCCTTGATGATGGCCTGAATCCGGGTCTGAATCTCCTCCGAGTTGCGCTTCACGGCCACCGCAAACAGCGGCACGAAGTCATTCACTTTCACGATACTGAACTCGTCCAGGTCGCCCACGTTGGGCGAGCCCAGCTCCAGCAGGCCCACGGTATCGTCGCCGTAGGGCAGCAGGGCCAAGATGGTGCTGCGGATGCCCAGGCTCAGAATCTGCTGGCGCAGATCCTCGGGCAGGTCGGCCTTTTCCACGTCGCTGATTACCAATGGCTGCCGGTCCTGCAGCAGCTGGTTATAGATCTTGCGGAAGCCCGAGCCGGCGTCCTGGTTGTTGAGCTGCTTAGTGAGAAAGCTGTGGTTGATTTTGCGGCCAAAGTCCACGAAAGCCTTTTTCTTTTCGTCGTAAGCCGCAATGCCAAGCTGCAGAAACGGCCGCCCGAACAGCACGCGCAGCTTTTCCTGAATCTGCTCCAGGCGGTCGGAGGCCTGTAGTACGTCGCGCTCCAGCAGATCGTACTTCAGCTCCGAGAGGATTTCCTGCTCCGTCACATCCACCAGATGCAGAATGTTAAAGCCTTCCAGCTCAAACTTGGCGGGCGGCAGCAGCTCCATCCACAGGTCGGCGCGGTGCAGATTGTGGCTCAGGTGCTCAATCTGCTCGGCCGACAGATCGGGCTTTTCCCCCACCACGCGCACATCCACGAAAGCGGAGTTGTAGCCCACGCCGTAGTGCCGGTACGAGCCGATATTGTAGTCCGGGATGGTAAAGATAATCGTGTCCTGCAGGGGCAGATGCACGCCGTATACCTTGCTCAGAATGAGCTGATACACCATGCGGGCCATGTAAATATCCATGGTGCGGGCATCAAAGTTCAGCGGCTGCTTCACGTGCTTGGTGCTGTTGAGCAGCACTTCGGCAAAGCGTGGGGTCTGGTAGAAGCTCACGCGCTGAAACGGGGCCACGGCCCCGCTGATGTCGAAGGCGAAGGAGGCGGGCGGAAACACGGCCATCATCAGCGTTTCCACCAGGTCGCAGCTGCACTCCAGCACGTTCAGGTCGTTGAGGGGGCCGCGGCACCAGGGCGCATCGGCTACCTGCTCGCCAATGGACCGCGCCAGCAGCGCCACGCCGGGGTTCGAGTCGTTTTCGCGCGACTGCCAGTAGGCAATAATCGGCTCGAGGCTGAGGGTGGTTTTAAACGGAAAATCCACAGAAATGGGCCGGATAGCGGGTTCTTTCAACATAGGTGCAGGCACAACAAGCGCGCCGGATAATTCATTTCAGGAAGCCGGGCACGCAGCCATCTGCTATACGAAGCGCCGCGCCAGCCGGCTGCCTCGGGGCCGCGCCTACCGGCTCAGCACTACTGTATCCTGGCCCGCAATGGTCTGGTCGTACACTTTGCCATCGAGCGTCAGGGCTTTTTTGGTGTTGCGGTAGCAGGTGCAGCACCCGTCGCCCTGAAAGTCGCCGGCCAGCTGCACGTTGCTGATGGCATACTGGCGCGGCGGCCGGGCCGGCAGCCGCACCCGGCTGGCCAGTCGGAACACGTAGCGGTACTGATTGAGCTTGCGGGTGCCGTTGGCGGGCAGCGGCTGCGTGTTGCTGAGCAGAATGGGCTGGCGAACCGTCGCCACTGGCCGCACCAGCAGCACCGAGTCGGTCTTGAGCTGCTGGGCCGCATCCAGCGGCACGCGCCGCACATACACCGAATCGACCTGCGCGGGCAGGTAGCCGCCATTGGCCGGGTCGAGGTTGAAGCGGAACGCCAGCGTATCGGTGGGGCTGCCCTGGCAGTCGCAGGACACATTGCCGCAGCAGGCCGCCATGCTCACCAGCAAAAAACAGAGAAGAAGAGTGCGCATCATAGGAGCGTAAAGATAGCGGCCGACCGGCGCCGAAGCGGCCGGAGCCCAAAACAAAAAGCCAGCCCACCGCGGGCTGGCTTTCTACGCCCAGAGCCACCGGTTTATTGCTTCACGAAGCGCTTGGTTTCCACGCCCGCGCGGGTCGTGACTTTGTAGAAATACGTGCCGGCCGGCAGCTCGCTCACGTTAGCCGATACCGTGTGCGGGCCTTTTTCCCGCGTTTCGCCCGCCACCAGCGTGCGCAGCACCGTGCCGCGGCCGTCCAGTACTTCCACCGTTACGGGGCCGGCCTTTTTTACCACATAGCTTAGCTGGCTGGTAGCCGCGGCCGGGTTCGGAAATACCGTGCTGCCGGCCGAAACGGGCTCGGCAGCGGAGCCCGCGGCGGGGTTCAGCAGCAGAAAGCGGGCGGGCCGCATGTAGCCGCCCAGGCCGCCGTGGTGGTGCATCCGGGCCGGGCGAGCGGCATTTTCGGGCTGCCCGGCGGGAGTACTTTTAGCGGCAATAGCTTGAATATCGGCAGTCCATTTGTCCTGTTGGGGCCTGATTTCCTGCAGCAGCTGCGCTATGGCGGCCTCGTGCTTTTGGGCCAGCTGCGCCACGTTGAGCATAATGCGCCGCGACTCGGCCCGGAGCTGCTGGTGCTGCTGCCGCTGGGCTTCGGTCAGGGCCGGACGGGGAGTGCCGGGGCTGGCAGAGCGCAGGCTCTGGCGCAGCGCGTGGCCGCGCTGCCGCACGGCGTGCAGCTGGGCGCGGTAGGTGGCCAGTTGGCTTTGATCATCAGTCGAAAGCTGGGCTTCGAGCTTCTGGCGCTGCTGCCGCAGCACGGGCAGCACATTCAGTTGATAATACGCCTGGAGCTGCTGGCGGGCGGGGCGAGGCTCCGGCGTTTGGCCGACAACCGTCGTGAAGTGGGCCAGCAAGGCCAGCAGCGCAAGGGCCAGGGTTTTGAGCAGGGTGTTTTTCATAGCAAAGAGAAGAATAAGTCGGTAAGCCGATGGACTGTGCATAGATGCCCGAAACGGCGCCGCGTTTAATTGAGACCCCCAAATAAAAACCGGCCCCGGATAAGTCCGGGGCCGGTTGGCATTACCTCCATTCACTCACGGTCATTGGCCCAGAGCGGCCTCCAGCGGCCCGCTTACCATCAGTTCGTCGCGCAGGCGGCCCGCATCGGCGGCCAGCTTGGGCCGAATCTCGTTCAGAGCCTGCTTCAGGGCCGTCACGTCGGAGAGGCGCGGGGCCCCGGTCTGGCCGTAGCCGTGGTACATGGCCACGCGGATGCGCGAGTCGCCGGTGCCGGTATAGGTGCCAAGGGTTTCGCCCTTGGCGTTCAGAATTTGGACCGTCGCCTCCAGCTTCGTGCAGTAATATTCCATCGGAATGCCGATGAGCGTGGGGGTCATCAGGGTCAGCATCTGCGTTACCAGAAAGGCCTTGCCGGCCCGGCGCATGCTACTGTTGGTTATCACCAGCTTGGCGTAGCCGAACTGGGCGCTATCGGTGGGCACGGTCACGTTCTGGCGCAGCTCCCGCAGAAACAGCAGGCGCGCATCTTCGGGCAGCGCCCCCTCTGTATTCACCCACGGCCCGATATCTACGGAAGCCTCCAGCATGGGCAGGCGGGTGGGAATAGGGGAGCCGGAAAGCCGGAATACGGCCCGTTCCGTCGATTTGCAGCTGGCGGCACCCAGCAGCAACACAGTATAAAGCAGGAGTAGACGTGTTTTCATTGAGAAGGCTGAGGAAGCGTTTACAGCAGGAGAGAAGTGGCGAAAGCGTGAGCAATAATAATACACAATATTAAATATTCAATTAAAAGTATGCTTTATTTGATATTGTATTGTCAATGTGCGTGCTGGGCCACCGTGCTGTCATTTTCGGCCAGCTCGGTGAGGGGTGGGGCCACGTAGTTATCTACGAACTCGCCTTCCCAGCGGGCTATCACGGCCGTAGCCAGGCAGTTGCCGGTCACGTTCACGGCCGTGCGGGCCATATCCATCAGCGCATCAATGCCCAGAATAATAAACACCGGCCACGCGGGCAGATTGAACGAAGCCACCGTGGCCAGCAGAATAACCAGCGAGGCGCGGGGCACGCCGGCTACGCCCTTGCTGGTGAGCATCAGCGTGAATACCATCACCAGCTGCTGCCCCCACGTCAGGTCGATACCCGCGGCCTGGGCCACGAAAATGGCCGCCAGCGAGAGGTAAAGCGTGGTGCCGTCGAGGTTGAAGGAGTAGCCCGTGGGCATCACGAAGGCCACGATGCGGCGCGGCACGCCCAGGCCTTCCATGGCTTCCATGGCGCGGGGCAGGGCCGCCTCAGAGCTGGTAGTGGCGAAGGCAATGCTGACGGGCTCGGCAATGGCCTGCACGAAGCGCTTCACCGGAATGCGGGCCAGCAGCGCAATGGGCAGCAGCACCAGCAGAATGAAGGCAATGAGCGCCGCATACAGCGTAAGCAACAGATAGAAAGCGTTTTGCAGGGGCGCAAAGCCCATTTTGCCCACCGTGTAGGCCATGGCCCCACCCACACCGATAGGGGCAAAGAACATCACCACGTTGGTGAATTTGAACATCACTTCCGACAGGCTTTCGGCAAATTCGAGCATCGGGCGGCGGTGCCGGCCATGCACCATGGCCAGGCCGATAGCGAAGATGATGGCGAAGACCACCACCTGCAATACTTGCCCCTCGGCCACGGATTTGGCGATATTCTCGGGGAAGATGTGCAGGATGATGTCGGCGGCCGACTGCTTCACGGGCTCCAGCTTCTCGTCGTCCATGCCCACGCGGCTCACGCCCACGCCGGCCTTGCTCAGGTTGATGGCCGCCAGTCCGATGAACAGGGCGAAGGTGGTCACGACCTCGAAGTACACCAGCGCCTTCACGCCCATCTTTCCCACCTGCTTCAGGTCGGCGTGGCCGGCAATGCCCACCACCAGCGTGGCGAATACCAGCGGCGCAATGATGGTTTTGACCAGCCGCAGGAACACGTCGCTGAGCACTTTCATGTTCTGCCCCAGAGCCGGGAAATCGTGTCCGAACTCAGCTCCGATAAACATGCTGACCACAATCCAGAAGGTGAGGGAGCGGCGCTTGGCGGCGTAGAAGGCCAGCGCGGCCAGGAATAGCCAGCGGGCTGCCAGCGGCACCTTGGCAGACAGCGCCACCATATTGTAGGCCGATAACACCGTGAGCAGCAGCGCTACCACGAACAGAACGAGCAGCAGGGGAGTGAGGCGGGACAACTTCATGCAGGGAAAATCAGGGTCAGAGGGCGGGGAAAGACCGCAAAGATAGGTCTTTGAGTTGCGTAGTTAATTCTTCATTTTTCGACGCGGCTTTTTCGTAACTCGAACCGCTTTAACCTGGGCAGTAATGGCCGTTTTTCGCCCATTCGTCCCAAGCCTCATTCCTGCTAAATACCCACCCTTTGAGCTTACTCTGGAACCTGCGGACGCACGAGCTGCCGCTGCGCTACACCTGGAAAATCTCCCGCAACGCTTCCACCGCCAAAACCAACCTGCTGGCCAGCGTCACGGATGCTGACCGCGCCACGGCGGCCGTGGGGTGGGGCGAGGCGGCCCCGAATGTGCGTTACGGCGAAACGCCCGCGGGGCTGCTGCTGGAGTTTGAGCGCCTGCTGAGCGCGGGCCTGAGCCGGGTGCGGCTGTGGGAAGAGCTGGAAGAGCTGCTGGCGGCCGAGGCCCCGGCCCACGCGCTACGCTTCGCGCTCGAATCGGCTTACGTGCATTGGGAAGCGCAGAAAACCGGCCGGACGGTGGGGCAGCTGCTGGGGCTGCCGCCCGCGCCGGCGGCGGTGCCTACAGCGTTTTCGTTGCCTATTATGGAGCCGGGCGCGGTGGCCGGGTTCGTGCGCGAGCAGCAGATGGCGCGGTTTGCGGTGCTCAAAGTAAAGGTGAATCAGGAAAGTGGGTTTGCGCTGCTGCAGGCCCTCACGCGGGAGCTGCCCGGCCGCCCGCTCATCATCGATGGCAACGAAGCCTGGACTGATGCCGACAGCCTGCTGCGCTTTCTGGAAGAAATACAGAACCTGCCCGGCCTGCGCGTGCGCCTGCTGGAGCAGCCGCTACCTGCCGACTGCGCCGCCGACTACCGCTACCTGCGCCCCCGCTCGCCCTACCCGCTTTTCGCTGATGAGTCGGTGACCGACGCGGCCGACTTCGGGGACATTGCCCAGCAGTTTCACGGGGTGAATATGAAGCTGATGAAGGCCGGCGGCTACCGCAACGGCATCCGGCTGCTGCTGCAAACCCGCGCCCACGGCCTGCAAACGATGCTCGGCTGCATGGTCGAAACCTCGCTGGGCATCTGGTCGGCGCTGCAGGTGAGCCCGCTGGCCGACGTGTGCGACCTGGACGGCTTCCTGATCGTGCGGGACGAGCCGTTCGGGCTGGTGCGGGAAGAGAACGGGCTGCTAAGCGCCCAGGCGGCAGTGCCCGATTTGGTTACTTTATAGTCGCCTGTCATCCTGAGCTTGCGAAGGACCTTCCTCAGTTAAGTGAAAAGTGCTTTTAAATGAGCAAAGCCCTTTACCGTTGTAGCGGTAAAGGGCTTTGTGCGTTGAATTTCGGTAGCAGTAAACTACGAGGAAGGTCCTTCGCAAGCTCAGGATGACAGTTGATTAAGTTACTTCACCTGCTGCAGCTGCTCGTCCAGGGCTTTTATCTGCTGGTCGAGCTGGCTGGTGTCGGCGGGGCGCTGGGTGGCGGTGCTGAGCAGACTGATTTTGTCGTTGAGCAGCTGAATTTTCCGGGCCATGAGCGTGAGGCGGCTATTGAGGCTGCTCAGGCGCGTTTCCATATCGGTGGTGCTGGTGGGCGAGTTGCGGTCTACGTAGGTGTCGTATTGCGCGGTGGCGGGCACCGACTGGTCGCCGCGGGCCGCGGCGGCGCTGCCGGGCGTGGCAAATACGATTTCGCCTTTGATGGTCACGTAGTCGCCTTCCTTGAGCGTGGTTTTCTTGCCGCCGGGCAGCTCCACAATGCCGCTTTTGTAGTTCACCTTCGTGCCGTCGGCCAGCATCGCATTCTTGCTCAGGGGCTTGATGGTGGAGCCCTGGCGCAGCACCACTTCGCCGTCGCGCATCACGAACTGGTCGGTGCTGTTGGCGGCGGTAGCGCCGGCGGGTTTGGGCTCGGTTTTGGATTGGGCCGCGGTGCCCAGCGGGGCAGCCAGCGCCGCACACACAAGGGCGGAGAGCAAATGACGGTTCATAGGAAGTAGTTGAGTTGGCACGGGGTGTACGTATGCCCGCCGAAATTAGCTGCGTTGCAGCAGCCTGCCGGCCCGTGGTAATTTATTTCAAAGAAAAAGCTGAACGATGTTGTGACATTAAATGTATGTACATATATTTGCAGCGTATTCCGGATTTCTCGAATGCAGTTCATGAAGATAGAAGACGAAATCAAGCAGCCAACTTTCCAGAATCCTTACCAGAAAGTTTACATCAACCTGGTGTACACAGCGGGTTGGCTGGCGCAGCGGCAGGCGGAGATTTTCCGCCCCTACGGCATCACGCTGCCCCAATTCAATATTTTGCGCATTCTGCGCGGGCAGCATCCGAAGCCCGCTACCGTGAACCTGCTCATCGAGCGCATGCTGGACAAAACCAGCAACGCCTCGCGCATCGTGGACAAGCTTGAAGCCAAAGCCTTGGTGACGCGCACCACCTGCCCCAGCAACCGCCGCGCTGTGGATATCCGCATCACGGAGGCGGGCTTGGCGCTGCTGCACCAGATGGACGAAACTGCTTTGCGACAACCCATTGGCTTGCAGAATATTACCCCGGAAGAAGCCGCTCAGCTGAGCGAGCTGCTTGATAAACTCCGCGGCTGACGGTTTTCAGCCATTCACATTCCGCCATTCCCTTTTTAACTCCCCATACCATGAAAAAAATCGCGCTTTCCGCCCTCTTCGCTGCTGCCCTGCTCAGCAGCCCGGTTTTCGCTCAAAGTGCTGCTCAGGCTGCAAAAGAGCCTAAAGCGGCCAAAGCCGCAAAGGCTCCCAAGGCCGCCAAGGCCGACGGCACCGTGTATAAGCTGCAGCCGCAATTGAGCACGCTGGGCTGGCTGGGTAAAAAAGTAGGTGGCCAGCACAATGGCACCATCCAGTTCAAAGACGGTGACGTGCTCGTGAAGGGCAACCAGATTGTGGGCGGCACTTTCGTAGTGGACATGAATTCCATGAAGAACACCGACCTGACCGATGCCGGCTACAACGCCAAGCTCATGGGCCACCTCACCTCCGACGACTTCTTCGGCGTAGCCAAGCACCCCACTGCGACGTTCAAAATCACGAATATCGCGCCCATCAAAGGTGCCGCGGCCACGGCCAATAACGCCACCATCACCGGCGACCTGACCGTTAAGGGCATCACGAGCCCCATCACCTTCCCCGCCAAAATCGGGGTGAACAAGGACGGCCTGGCCGCTGCTACCGGCACCGCCACCATCGACCGCACGAAGTACGACGTGAAATACGGCTCGACCCTATTCGGTGCCGCCGCCGACAAGGCCATCGACAACGACTTCACCATGAGCTTCAACGTCATTGCCAAGAAGTAATTCGGGCTTAGCGTTTCACAAAAAATCCCCCGTCGCAGGCAGCGACGGGGGATTTTTTTTGTAAATAAAGCGCCTGTTTCTGGCCGCCGCCGATGTGAATATTTCCCACCTTCATTCTCAATTCGGCAACAGCAACTCGCGGGGTAGCTCGAAGCGCAGATTGCGGCTCTTGCTACGGTTGTGCAGCTGCTGCAGAAAGTCGTCCAGCTCGGGCTTGTATTCCAGCCACAGATCTTCGTGCAAATTGGCGAGAATGAGTTGGGCGGTGCGGGCCGTGAGGCGGGCCGTACTCACGTAAAAGCCGTTGTAGGGCGATTCGAACTGGCCGGTGTAGTTGTCGAAAATTAGGCGCAGGGCATACAGATTTAGGTCGATTTCCAGGCGCTTTTCCTTGGTGATGCGGCGGGCGCGGGCGGTTTCCTTCACGGCTTTGGCCAGCGCCTTGTTCAGGCTGCGGTTGAGCAGGCGGCCCGTCACGGCCACGTTGAACAGCTCGTGGATGCGGTCGGCGGTTTGCTCATACACCTGCTCGGTCGTCACGTCGGGCAGCAGCTCGAAGCAGAGCGTTTCATACAGCTCCGCGTCGCGGCGCACGGCCCGCAATAGCAGCTTTTCCTTGTCGGCATCAGGCAGGCGCTTGAGGGCTTTTTTGAAATCGGCGGACGGAACGGGCATGAGTGGAAATTCAGAATGGGGACTTAGCAACTAAGCAGCGCCGCATTGTGGCAGGTGCGGCTCTCAACAACTTTCGCTGCCGATTACGGTTTTTGGGCACTGATGGGCCGGAAATTACGCCGGAATCCGGCGAGAGCTGCGCGGCTCGCCGGCCAGGAGTTGGCTGGTGGCACCGGCTGCCCGGCCCGGCCTTCACGAATCTAAAAACGGCGAAACGATTCTGGGTGGTAAGAGGTTATACAGGGCCGGAATACGGTTTAAACCCGCTTTTGTGCCTGCTATTTCGTACTTTTGTGCCATGCAAACCAAACCGCAAATCGATTACGACGAGGACGTTCTGCTGCTCGAGGAAACCATTGACGTACGCGACCTGATTGTGTACAACGACGATGTGAATACCTTCGAGCACGTCATCAAAACCCTCATCGACGTGTGCGGCCACGAGCCGGAGCAGGCCGAGCAATGCACGCTGCTGATTCATTACAAAGGCCAATGCACCGTGAAGCACGGCACGTTCGACGAGCTGGCCGGCATGTGCACCGCCATCCACGACCGCGGCATCTCGGCCGATATTCTCTAGCAATGTGCTGATGTGGAAAATGTGAGAAATGTGCTAATAGTTAGAAAGGCTTTAGTCATTCCACATTTCTTATTAGCACATCAGCACATTCAATCACATTCGCACATTAGACTGAATGGAATTCCCCTCCAAACTGATAGAAAACGCGGTTATTGAGCTGTCGAAGCTGCCGGGTATTGGCCGCAAAACGGCCTTGCGCCTCACGCTGCACCTGCTCAAGGCCGAAACCGAAACCACCAGCTCTTTGGCCGAGGCGCTGGCCAAGATGCGCTTCGAAATCACCTACTGCCGCACCTGCCACAATATTTCCGATACGGAGGAGTGCGGCATCTGCGCCAACAAGCTGCGCGACCACGGCATGGTGTGCGTGGTGTCGGATATCCGCGACGTAATTGCCATCGAAAATACCGGCCAGTACCAGGGCGTGTACCACGTGCTGGGTGGCGTGATTTCGCCCATCGAGGGCATCGGCCCTTCCGATCTGAACATCGACTCGCTGCTGATCCGCATTCCCGACTCCGAAATCAAGGAAATCATCCTTGCTATCAGCCCCACGATGGAGGGTGACACCACCGCGTTTTTCCTCTCGCGCAAGCTGCGCGAGTTTCCCGAGGTAAACATCAGCACCATTGCCCGCGGCATTCCGATGGGCGGCGAGCTGGAATACGCCGACGAAATCACGCTCGGCCGTAGCATTGTGGAGCGCCAGCGCCAGGCGAAATAGTCCGTCATAGCCCCTGTCATTGCGAGGACGAAGGACGAAGCCATCCATCCTCTGAAATGTAAAAAGCTCTGTTGACCTAAAAAGCCCTGACGCAAGCATACGTCAGGGCTTTTCTGTTTACAAAGCGTGGCTCATTGTCCAGGACGGATGGCTTCGTCCTGCGTCCTCGCAATGACAAGGCGTGATGCCAGGCGGATGGTTCTGCGTACTTTCGCCCCGCCAAAACCTGCCCGCCCTTGCCCGCCGTGAAGCTTTCCGTCATTATCGTCAACTACAACGTCTGCTATTTTCTGGAGCAGGCGCTGCTGTCGGTGCAGAAAGCGGTGGCGAAGCTGGGCGCGCCGGCCGAAGTTTTCGTGGTCGATAACAACTCCGTGGATGGCTCGGTGGCGATGGTGCGGGCGCGGTTTCCGGAGGTAATTCTAATTGAGAATAAGGCCAATCCCGGCTTCAGCAAGGCCAATAACCAGGCTATGCGCGTTGCCCAAGGCGAATATGTGCTGCTGCTGAATCCCGACACGGTGGTGGAAGAAGACACTTTCCGCGCCTGCTGCGACTTTATGGACGCGCACCCCGACGGCGGCGGCCTGGGCGTGACAATGCTCGACGGGCAGGGCAAGTTTCTGCCCGAAAGCAAGCGCGGCCTGCCCACGCCGCTGGTGGCCTTTTACAAGATTTTCGGGCTGGCGAGCCTGTTTCCGAAGTCGCGCACCTTCGGGCGCTACCACCTGGGCTTTCTGCCCAACGACCAGAACCACGAAATCGAGGTGCTCAGCGGGGCCTTCATGCTGATGCGCAAGGCGGCGCTCGACCAAGTGGGCCTGCTCGATGAGGACTATTTTATGTACGGCGAGGATATTGACCTCTCGTACCGGCTGCTGCAGGGTGGCTGGAAAAACTACTACTTCGCCGGCACCCGCATCATCCACTACAAGGGCGAAAGCACCAAGCGCACGAGCGTGAACTACGTGTTCGTATTCTACCGCGCTATGGTCATTTTTGCCCGCAAGCACTTCGCCCCGGAACGCGCCGGCACGTTTTCGCTGCTGATTAACTTTGCCATCTGGCTGCGGGCGGGCGTGGCGGTGGGGCAGCGCGTGCTGGCGCAGGCGGCCCCTGTGCTGCTCGATGCCGGCCTGATCTACGTGGGTATGTACTTTCTGAAATCCTATTGGGAGCAGAACCACAAGTACGTGCGCACCGACTACCCGCCGGAGTTTATGCTGGTGGCCGTGCCGGTGTATATTCTGGTCTGGCTGGCCTCGGCCTACTTTAGCGGGGCCTACGACCAGCCCACCAAAACCTCGCGCATTGTGCGCGGTATTTTCGTGGGCACGGTGCTTATTTCGGCCGTTTCCAACTTCTTCGATGCCTACCGCTTCTCCAAAGCCCTCATCATTTTGGGCGGGGCCTGGAGCGTGGCGGCGCTGGTGGGACGGCGAATGATTAGCCACTTCCTGCGCTACCGCGACCTGCGCCTGAGCGAGCGGCGGCAGAAAAACGTGGCCATCGTGGGCTCGGTGGCCGAAAGCAGGCGGGTGCGCCAGCTGCTGGAAACTGCCGCCGTGCAAGCCCGCCTCATTGGCTACGTAGTGCCCGATGCGGCCCTAGAAGTCACAACTTCACAACTTTACCACTCCACCACTTCCCCCGACGACCTGCTCGGCGAGGTGCGGCAGCTGGAAGATATTATCCGCATTTACGCCCTGGATGAGCTGATTTTCTGCGGCAAAGACCTGTCGGCCAGCCAGATTATCACGCTCATGGTGGGCCTGCCCCAGCACCCGCCCGTAGCCTACAAAATTCTGCCCGAAGACAGCGAGTACATCATCGGCAGCTCTTCCAAAGATGCGCCTGGCGACTACTATGCCCTCGATATTGCTCTGAACCTGTTTCGGCCCCAGCAGGTGCGCAACAAGCGCGTGCTCGACGTGCTGACCAGCCTGGGCCTGCTGCTGGGCGCCCCGTTTTTTATCTGGTTCCAACTGCACAAAGCGGGTTTTCTACGCAACTGCCTGCGCGTGCTCAGCGGCTCGCGCACTTGGGTGGGCCTGCGCCACATGGTCGGCCCCAAAAGCAGCCGCTCCGCCGTATTGTCGCCCGCCGATGCCGCCCAGACCGGCGCGCCCCTCACCGAGGCCACCCGCCGCCGCCTGGAGCTGCTCTACGCCAAAGACTACGAGCCCGGCACCGACCTGAGCCTGCTGCTCCGCTGCTTCCGCCAACTGGGAAGGGAGAATTGATGTGCTGATTTTTTGATGTGCTAATGTGTTGATGTGAGGATGTGAGGATGTGAGGATGTGAGGATAAAGGTGTTCAGAAAGCCATCTGAACCAGGTTCAGCGCGAGATTCCCCGGTCCCTGGCTTGATGCGCCACATGTTCGGAATGACGTTTTATCGACTTTCTGAACACCTTCATCCTCACATCAACACATCAGCACATCAGCATATCAGAGCACATCAGCACATCAAAAAATCAGCACATCAGCAAATCAACCTTACTTTTACACTTCCCATCCCACCCACTTCCTATGGCTGCTTCTACTGCTACGCTTACGCCTTCCTTCCTGTCCGACCGCATCAATGCCATGCAGGAATCCCAGACCATTGCTATGGCCAAAAAGGCCCGGGAGCTGATGGCTAAGGGCATTGACGTTATCAACCTCAGCTTCGGCGAGCCGGACTTCGAAACCCCGCAGTACATTCGGGAGGCGGCTAAGGTGGCAATGGATCAGGGCTTTACCAAATACACGCCCGTACCCGGCTACCTAGATCTGCGCCAGGCCATTGCCGATAAGCTGCTGCGCGAAAACCAGCTGGCCTACAAGCCCGAAAACATTGTAGTGAGCACGGGGGCCAAGCAGGCCCTGGCCAACGCGGTGATGAGCCTGATAAATGCCGGCGACGAGGTTATCGTGTTTGCGCCGTATTGGGTGAGCTATGAGGAAATGGTGCGGCTGGCCGAAGGCACCACCGTCACGCTGATGGGGGCGCTGGAAAATGACTACAAAGTGACGGCCGCCGAGCTGGAAGCCGCCATCACGCCGCGCACCAAGCTCATCATGTACTCCTCGCCCTGCAACCCGACGGGCTCCGTGTTTTCGCGGGAGGAGCTGGCGGCTATTGCGGCCGTAGTGGCCCGCAACCCCCAGATTCATGTGCTGGCCGACGAGATTTACGAGTACATCAACTTCGTGGGCGAGCATGTGAGCCTGGCGCAGTTTGCCGAAATCAAGGATCAGGTTATCACCGTCAATGGCTTTTCGAAGGGCTACGCCATGACGGGCTGGCGCGTGGGCTACCTGGCCGCTCGCCCGGAAATTGCCGCCGCCTGCGAGAAAATGCAGAGCCAGATTACGTCCGGCACCTGCTCGGTGGCCCAGCGCGCGGCCCTGGCCGCGCTGCAGGGCGGCCGCACTTCCGCCGACGAGATGGTGGCCGCCTACCGCCGCCGCCGCGACTTGGTGCTGGCGCAGGTGCAGCAAATTCCGGGCTTCAAAACCCCCACGCCCAGCGGCGCTTTCTACATTTTCCCCGATGTCAGCGCCTATTTCGGCCGCCGCACGCCCGCGGGCGAAACCATCGGTAACGCCGGCGACCTGGCCCTGTACCTGCTGAACGAGGCCCACGTAGCCGCCGTGGACGGCGCGGCTTTCGGGGCCCCGAACTGCATCCGCTTCAGCACCGCCGCCGCCGATGAAAAGCTGCGCGAAGCCTTTGTGCGGATAAAGGCGAGCCTGGAAAAGCTGGGGTAGCACACAAACATCGACTGTCATCCTGAGCAAAGTGAAGGACCTTATGGGATTGGAACGAGCCGTTGTTAAGATGGTCGTTCCTATCCCATAAGGTCCTTCGCTTTGCTCAGGATGACAGTCGATGTTTGGTAGGATAGCCAAATAATGCCGATGCCGCCGCGCCTGTTTACCTTTGCGGCTTCCTTCTGAACTGTCGCAATGCCCGCCGATACCCTTCCCGCTTCGCTGCCCGAATTATTCAACGCCTTCAACCGCCTCACGGTGCTCATTGTGGGCGATGTGATGATGGACGCTTACGTGTGGGGCAAGGTGAGCCGGATTTCGCCCGAAGCGCCGGTGCCGGTCATCAACGTGGGCCGCACCGAGCAGCGCCTCGGCGGGGCCGCCAACGTGGCCCTGAACGTGCAGGCGCTGGGGGCCACGCCGCTGCTCTGCGCCGTGGTAGGCACCGATACCGGCGGCGACCAGCTGCTGGGCTTGCTGCTGGATCGGGAGCTTTCCGCCGAGGGCATCGTGCGCAGTCCGCACCGGCCTACCACCGTGAAGCAGCGCATCCTGGCCGCCGGCCAGCACCTGCTCCGCATCGACTCGGAAGTGGAGCACGACCTGAACCGCGAGGAAGCCGACATGCTACAGCAGCGCTACGAAATGCTGCTCGGGCAGGCCGACGTGGTGATTTTTGAGGATTACGACAAAGGCGTGCTCAGCCCCGACAGCATCGCGCACTTCATCCGGCTGGCCCGCCAGCGCGGCATCCCGACAGTGGTGGACCCCAAGAAAAAGAACTTCCTGGCCTACGAGCACTGCACGCTTTTCAAGCCCAACCTGAAGGAGCTGCGCGAAGGGCTGAAGCTGGAATTCGGCGATACCGACGCCGACAAGCCGCATTTTGAGGCCGCCGTGGCCCGCCTGCGCGAGCTGCTCACGCCCGAAATCGTGCTGGTAACTCTCTCCGAGCGCGGCGTATTCGCCCAGCACGACGGCCACAAAACCTACCTGCCCGCCCACGTCCGCACCATCTCCGACGTATCCGGGGCCGGCGACACGGTTATCAGTATCGCGGCGCTGTGCGTGGCGCTGGGCCTGCCCGCCCCGCTCACGGCCGCGCTGGCCAACCTGGGCGGCGGCCTGGTGTGCGAAGAAGTAGGCGTGGTGCCCATTGAGAAGCAGCGCCTGCTGGAAGAGGCCCAGGAAGCTAGGCTGTTGTAGCCTGTCATTGCGAGGAGGCACGACATTCCGCGCATGAAGCGGCGTCAATCCGTCCTGAACAATGAGCGAAACCCTGATTAAGCACAAAGCCCTGACGTATGCTTGCGTCAGGGCTTTTTAGTGAAAAGGAGTTGGGTACATTTCAGAGGACGGATTGACGCCGCTTCATGCGCGGAATGTCGTGCCTCCTCGCAATGACAGGGTTTGCAACATGCTTTACAAATTACCTTCCCGCGCCATGGGGCTGAATTCCTTCACCGTGTCAATGAACACGCGCACGTTGTCAGCATCCGTATCGGGGTACACGCCGTGGCCGAGGTTGGCGATGTGGCGCTGGGGGCCGAAGCGGCGCAGCATCTCGATGGTGGCCTGCTGCACCTGCTCGCGGGTGCCGTAGAGGGCGCAGGGGTCGAGGTTGCCTTGCAGGGTTTTCTCGTCGCCGATGGCGGCGCGCACGGCCCGCGGGTCTTCGTTCCAGTCGAGGCCGATGGTGCGGCAGTTGAAGGTGGCAAACTCGGGAATGGCGAAGTAGGCACCTTTGGCAAACACCGTCACGGGCACGTCCGGCAGGGCATTGCAGATTTCGGCGATGTAGCGCGAGGAGAATTCGCGGTAGTGGTTCGGGGGCAAAATGCCGGCCCAGGAGTCGAATACCTGAATGATATTGGCCCCGGCCGCCACCTGCGCCTGTAGGTAAGCAATGGTGGTCGCCGTGATTTTGCGCAGCAGCTCGTGGGCCAGCTCAGGGTTGGTGTAGAGCATCCGGCGGGCCTTGCTGAAGGTTTTGGAGCCATGGCCCTCCACCATGTAGGCCAGAATGGTCCAGGGCGCGCCGGCAAAGCCGATGAGCGGCACGCGGCCGTTCAGGGCCCGCTTGGTTACCCGAATAGCTTCGAGCACGTAGCCCAGGTGCTCCTCAGGGTCGGCGATGCGCATGCGGGCCACGTCGTGCGCGGTTTTTATGGTTTCGGGAAACAGCGGCCCGCGGGCTTCCAGCATCTCGTAGGTGAGGCCCATTGCCTCGGGCACCACCAGGATGTCGGAGAAGATGATGGCGGCGTCCACATCCAGCGCATCCACGGGCTGAATGGTGACTTCGGCGGCCAGCTCCGGCGTTTCAACCAACTCCTTAAAACCGCTCAGTTTCGCCCGCAGGGCACGGTATTCGGGCAAAATGCGGCCGGCCTGGCGCATGAGCCAGACGGGAGTACGTTCGGTGTATTCGCCGCGGGCGGCACGGAGCAGGAGGTCGTTTTTGAGCATAGGAAAAAGGCACAGATAGCCGGAATGGGGGCGCAAGGTACGGCCTGCCGGGCAGGAAATCAGCGGGCCGGCCGCGCTACTTGCCGGCGGCAGCGCTCATTTTGAAAAACTGAATCAGGCCCGAGTCGCCGTTGTCGCCTTGTTCGCTGGCAATGTAGAGGTCGCCGTTGGGGGCAAATGCCAGGCCCTCGGGCTGCGGAAAGCGCTTGCGCGGCAGCTTGCGCACGCGCAGGGGGGTACCCTGGGCATCCAGCTCTGCCAGGGCATTGCCGCTGGCGGCCAGCACAAAAATATGGCGCGTGCCCGGCTGCACGGCCACGGCCGAGGGCGCAAACCGATTGATGGCCGTGCCCTGGCCCTGCTGCTGATCGAGGGCAATAAGCTGGGCCACATCGAGCAGAAACGCGGGCTTGCTGCTGCTGCGGTACGTGGTTGGGTCGAGGCGGTAGATGGCGCGCTTCTGGTCGGGCTGGCCCTCGTTGGCGACGCCCTTGCAGGCCACCAGCAGCGTGTTGGTGGCCGCGTCGTAGGCCAGCCCTTCGGGGTTGTTGGCCGCCGTGAGGCCGGTGCGGTAGGTGGTGGTGAGGCCCTGGTCGGAGTGTTTGAACAGCGTGCCGTCGCTGCGCAGCACCAGCCAGCCGTCTTTCAGGCGGGCTACGTCTTCGTAATCTCCTTTTTTGCCAAAGTGCAGCGTCTTATCTATGCGTCGGGTGCGCAGATTGTAGATGAAAATGGTGCCGGTCTGATCTTCGATGCAGCCCACGCGCTGGTTGGGCAGCAGCGCCAAACCCGAAATCTCGCGCAACTCGGGCGGCAGCGCGTAGGTAGCCGTCGGGCGGCTCAGGTCGTAGGAAGCGGGGCCGGGCTGGGCGGTGGCCGCACCGGTGGCCAGCAGCAAGCAGAAGGGGAGAAGCCGGTTTTTCATGGAAGCAGGTCTTGCGCGATGGTGGCGGGAAAGAGCCTTTTCAACGCATTCGGGCCGGGGGAGTTGGCCTGCCGCCCCGGCTTTTCGCGCCCCGCACCCCGCCTGATTACCTGAAGCGTTGGCCCCAGCGCCCGGCCTACTCCTGAAATAGCGCCTTGATGGCCGTGGCCATAAAATTAACGCCGATAGCCAGCGTCAGAAAGCCCATGATGCGGGCCAGCGCCGCCATGCCCGGCCGCCCCAGAAACCGCGTGAGCCGGAGCGACGACATCAGAATGATATAAGCCGCAAACGCCACCAGCACGAAGCCGAAGAAAATCAGGCCCATATCGAGGTAGGTGAGCTTTTTGGTAAACAGGCCGATGCACACGGCCATGGAGCCCGGTCCCGACAGCATGGGCATGGCCAGCGGCGTGAAGCTGATGTCTTCCTTGTGCATACTTTCTTCCAGCGTGGCATCCGATACTTTGGCGCGGTTGCCGCCCGGCGTGAGCAGGTCGAAGGCCGAGCGCATGAGCAGAATACCGCCCGCGATGCGCAGATGGTGGATATTGATGCCGAAGAAATTCAGCACGTATTGCCCCGCAAAAAACGACACCGACAGCACGCCCACCATATACAGGCAGGCCCGCAGCCCGATCTGGCCGCGCTGGCTGGGGGTTTCGTCCTCGGTCAGCGTCAGAAATACCGGCATGGCCCCGAAGGGATTCACGACCGAGAAAAGCGTGGTGAACGTGGCGAGTAGAATTTCCATAGACCGGGGCAAAACAGCGGCGAAGCGGCTAAAGGTACGAGGGATTGGGATTCAGCAAACCGGTTTTAGCCGTATGTTTGGTGAGCCAACCACCCACTGCCGGGCTCGTACAAGCAGCTTGAGGTCCGTGGTGGCCTCTTTCCCTTTCCCCCCATGACCACTTCTCCTCCCGCCACGCCCGCGGTCCACGAATCCACCGAAACGCCCCTGGTCAGCATTATCATGGGCAGCCAGTCCGACCTGAAGATCATGTCGGCGGCGGCCGAAGTGCTGCGGCAGTTCGGCGTGGCCTACGAAATAACCCTTGTTTCGCCGCACCGCACGCCGCACCGGCTGGTGGAGTACGCCGAAAATGCCCGCAAGCGCGGCCTGCGCGTCATTATTGCGGGTGGGGGCGGGGCTGCCCATTTGCCGGGCATGATAGCCGCCTTCACCACGCTGCCCGTTATCGGGGTGCCCATCAACTCCACCACATCCATTCACGGCCTCGATTCGGTGCTGGCCATGCTCCAGATGCCGGCCGGGGTGCCCGTGGCTACCGTCGCCATCGATGGGGCCATCAACGCCGCCGTGCTGGCCACCGAGATTTTGGCCCTCAGCAACGCCCGCCTTGCCGACGTGCTCGAAAAATACCGCACTTCCCTCAAAGACAAAGTGATGCGCACCATTGAGGAGCTGCGCAAAGGCGGCTTCAGCGACGACTAATTTAATGCGCTGATTCTTTGATGTGCTGATTTCACAATGTGCGAGGCATTGGAATGGCAATGAGCCAGTCAGCCTGTAAGAAATTGTCAGTCACAGATTGATTTTTGCACGCCAATCCGCCATTGCATCAAAAATTAGCCTATCAGCATATCAAGTAATCAGCACAGTACTCCTTCACCTTTCACAACTTCACCATTCCACCACCTTGCCCGATTTCGACGCTTCTTTTTTCTTACAGGCAGGCCGCTGGATAGTGGGGGCGCTGGGCGTGGCGGCAGTAGTAGCCACGCTGCTGCCGCTGCTGAAACAGGAGGCCTGGTGGATTCGGGTGTTCGACTTTCCGCGCCTGCAGATTATCGGCGTGACGCTGCTGAGCGCTGGGGCGGCGGTGGCGTTGCAGCTGCACGCCTCCACCTGGGGGCTGGGGCTGCTGGGCGCGCTGGGTCTCACGGCCGGCTACCAGCTTTTTCGGGTGGTGCCCTACACCCCGCTGGTGCGCAAGCAGGCTGCCGATGCCACGCGCCCCGGCCCCGATGGCCATCTGAGCCTGGCCGTGATGAACGTACTGCAGTTCAACAAGCAGGGCGGGTTGGCCCTGAGTGTCATTCAGGCCTGCGACCCGGACGTGATTATGGCCGTGGAAACCGATCAGTGGTGGCTGGATCAGTTGAAGCCACTGGAAAAAACTCACCCCTACACCTGCCACGAGCCGCTCGAAAACACCTACGGCCTGCTGTTCTTTTCCCGCCTGCCTCTGCGCGAGCCCCGCATCGAGTACCTACTCGACGACGATATTCCCTCCATTCATGCCCACGTGCAGCTGCCCGGCACCGACACCTGGGTGCGCCTCTACGGTCTGCATCCCAAGCCGCCGGCTCCCGCCGAATCGAAAACCAGCACCAAGCGCGACGCCGAGTTGCTGCTGGTGGGCAAGGCTATTGAGGAAAAGGACGAGCCCAGCATCGTGTTCGGCGATATGAACGATGTGGCCTGGTCGCACACTTCCGAGCTGTTCCGGCGCGTCAGCGGCCTGCTCGACCCGCGCGTGGGCCGCGGCATGCTGCCCACCTTCCACGCCGACTACCGCCTGCTGCGCTGGCCCCTCGACCACGTGTTCATCTCCCCCGATTTCAAAGTAGCTAACATCGAGCGCCTGCCCTACGTCGGCTCCGACCACTTCCCCATCTGCATCAAAGTAAGCTACGAGCCCCACGCCAAAGCCGAGCAGGAACAGAACGCCGAGCAAGCCGACGCCGAGGACCACGAGGAAGCCGTAGAGAAAATCGAAAAAGGCTTTGCGGAAGAAGAGCAGCAGGAAGCCCACGAATCCCGCACTACGGCCGAAGCAGTGGTGAAGCTGAGCCACTGAAAGAACGTCATTCCGAGCGAAGCCGAGGAATCCCGCGTGCTGATGCGTGCAAGCAACTCTATTGTCATGCTGAGCTTGTCGAAGCATCTCTACCGCTTCGTATGAACTGCAATTCAACGAAGTAGGAGAGACGCTTCTACTTCGCTCAGCAGGACACGTTTTTTTCTCTGACGTTCTGTGCTTTCTCTGCTACTAGCCAAAGCACAACGCACAAAAAAAGGCCCGAAGCAAGCTGCTTCGGGCCTTTTCACTGAACGACTCAGAATTACTTCTTACCGTCTACTTCTTCGTAGTCTACGTCCGTCACGTTGTCGTGCGGGGCGCCTTGCTGGCCGTTGCCTTGCGCCTGGCCGTCGCCGCCAGGGTAGCCCTGGGGCTGGGGCTCGCCGCCGCCCTGGGTGGCGTTGTACATTTCGGTCGAGGCCGCTTCCCAGGCCGCGTTGATGGCCGCCATGGCGGTATCAATCTGGCTGATGTCCTTGCTCTCGTGGGCCTTCTTGAGGTCGGCCAGGGCGTTTTCCACGGCCGTCTTGTTGCCGGCGCTCAGCTTGTCGCCGTACTCTTTCAGTTGCTTCTCGGTCTGGAAAATCATCGAGTCGGCGGCGTTTACCTTGCCGATGCGCTCCGTCTCGGCTTTGTCCGATTCGGCGTTGGCGGCAGCTTCCTGGCGCATGCGCTCAATGTCGGCGTCGGTCAGGCCCGAGGAGGCTTCGATGCGGATCTTCTGCTCCTTGCCGGTGCCCTTGTCCTTGGCCGATACGTGCAGGATGCCGTTGGCGTCGATGTCGAAGGTTACTTCGATCTGCGGGACGCCGCGGGGGGCCGGCGGAATCGAGTCGAGGTGGAAGCGGCCGATGGTGCGGTTCTGCGAAGCCAGCGGACGCTCGCCCTGCAGCACGTGAATCTCAACCGAAGGCTGCGAATCCGAAGCCGTGGAGAAGGTTTCCGATTTCTTGGTCGGAATCGTGGTGTTGCTCTCGATGAGCTTGGTCATCACGCCGCCCATCGTTTCGATGCCCAGGCTCAGCGGGGTCACGTCGAGCAGGAGCACGTCCTTCACTTCGCCGGTGAGCACCCCACCCTGGATGGCGGCCCCGATGGCTACCACTTCGTCGGGGTTCACGCCTTTCGAGGGCTTCTTGCCGAAGAATTTCTCCACTTCCTCCTGAATGCGAGGAATGCGGGTCGAGCCACCTACCAGAATCACTTCGTCGATGTCGGAAGTGCTCAGGCCGGCGTCCTGGAGGGCCTTTTTGCAGGGGTCCATCGAGCGGCGCACCAGCGAGTCGGCGAGCTGCTCAAACTTGGCGCGGCTCAGCTTCACCACCAGATGCTTGGGACCCGAGGCCGTCGCGGTGATGTAGGGCAGGTTAATTTCGGTTTCGGTCGAGCTGGACAGCTCCACTTTGGCCTTTTCGGCGGCTTCCTTCAGGCGCTGCAGAGCCATCGGGTCTTTGCGAAGGTCGAGCCCTTCGTTTTCGCTGCTGAACTGGTCGGCCAGGAAGTTGATGATGACCTGGTCGAAGTCGTCGCCGCCGAGGTGGGTGTCGCCGTTGGTGCTCAGCACCTCGAACACGCCGTCGCCCAGCTCCAGGATGGAGATGTCGAAGGTACCGCCGCCGAGGTCATACACGGCAATCTTCTGGTCCTTGTGCTTCTTGTCGAGGCCGTAGGCCAGGGCCGCGGCGGTGGGCTCGTTGATGATGCGCTTCACGTCGAGGCCGGCAATGGCGCCGGCTTCCTTGGTGGCCTGGCGCTGGGCGTCGTTGAAGTAGGCGGGCACCGTGATAACGGCTTCGGTTACAGGCTGGCCCAGGTAGTCTTCGGCGGTCTGCTTCATCTTCTGGAGCACCATGGCCGAAATTTCCTGGGGCGTGTACTGCCGGTCGCCGATCTGCACGGCCACCGTGTTGTTGGAGCCGCTCACCAGCTTGTACGATACGTGCTTCGACTCCTCGGTTACTTCGCCGAAGCCGCGGCCCATGAAGCGCTTGATGGATTGCAGCGTGTTCTGCGGGTTGGTAATGGCCTGACGCTTGGCGGGGTCACCGACCTTCCGCTCGCCTTTGCCACCGTCCAGGAAAGCCACAATCGACGGAGTCGTGCGGCGGCCTTCGCTGTTTGGAATCACCACCGGCTCGTTGCCTTCCATAACGGCTACGCACGAGTTGGTGGTGCCGAGGTCAATACCGATTATCTTTCCCATGGGAATGGTTGGTGTTTATAGGATGTGAAATGTCAGTTCAAAGGTGCGAATCACTCGCGCCGGACTGGTTACAAGACGCGTACCAGCCCGGTTTTGGCCGCTTTTCCGTGACAGATTGTCATTTCTGGCGCTGGGGTTTACCGGTTTCGTGCCGGAGTGACTTTCGGGGGCCCAGGCCGCTCCGGATTCTCTGCCAGCTGGACAGGAAGCGGGTTTAGGGCTAAGTCGCGCCTTCGCTCGGCTGGGCCGAGTGACGACTATGCTTGAGCGGCTGTGCCGCGAATCCGGCCGCGCCGTTGCATAACCTTCCCCAACTGGCGCGGAACTCTTACGGCACATTAGTCACTCGGTGTAGCTGAACGACGGCGGGAACTTGAACCTCTGAGCCTAAAATATCTGCGCAGCTTCGCTTCTGGAGTCCTTGGACTTGTTGCAAAAAAACCTTCAGGAAACACCATGGTTTTGGTGTGCTTCCCATAGGTTTGTATCTCACATAGCGTAGCTTGCCGAATCTAACAGGGCACAGGCTTCGATAACCATGATGATAGGTGCGAGCTTGCGAAAATGTCAAAAACAAGAATAAATAAACAACTTTATGACAGAGAACTTCATTACGAGAATATTAATTGAGGACTCCAGAAACATAAAAAATATGGAGATTTCACTTTCTGCTAATACTCGTCAGCATTTGATATTGACCGGGAAGAATGGGAGTGGAAAAACAAGTCTACTGCTTGAAATCAATAAGTTTTTAGCAAAAATAGAAGATGGAAGTATCCAAAGCTATTCGAGTCAAAAAAAACATCTAGCATATTTTGAACGAGAACTGTTACATGCTGATATACAACCAGATGAAAAGTTAAGTCATGAAAGAACAATAAGGGGAATTCGAGAATGGCTTTCAGAGTTTGGGGGCACTAAAATTGTATTTTCAGGATCTGAAGATGAAATTTTTGATAAAACTAGGAAAGGAGAATTTTTGTTGGCTTTTTTTGATTCTAAAAGACATACAAATTTGAAAATACCGAAAGGAATTAATAAAATACATTTACAAAAAAATATAATTTGAATGAAAAAGCAAATGCTGATTTTATTCAATATATTGTAAATCTTAAAGCAGACAGATCATTTGCAAGAGATGATAACGAGAATGATGTTGTTGAAAAAATAGATAAATGGTTTGAAATATTTGAAAACAGGTTGAAACAAATTTTTGACATAAATAGTCTTGAATTGCAATTTGACAGAAAGTCATACAATTTTGACATTACTATTGATAAAAAAACTTCATTTAATTTTAACAACTTATCAGATGGATATTCGGCTATAATAAGCATTGTCACTGAATTGATTTTAAGGATGGAAGCTCATGAGGTTAAGTCTTACAATCTTGAAGGCATAGTGGTTATAGATGAAATCGAGACTCATTTACACGTTGATTTGCAAAAGAAAATTTTGCCATTTTTAACAGATTTCTTTCCAAAGCTTCAATTTATTGTTACCACACATTCTCCTTTTGTTTTATCATCTTTATCCAATGCAACAATTTGCGATTTAGAAACTAGGACTGTTACAACTGATTTGTCGGGATATTCATATGATGCCTTGATAGAAAGCTATTTCAGAACTGATAAATATTCTGATGAAATAAAAAGAAAAATTACTGAATTTGACTATTTGACTTCGCTCGAAGAAAAAACAATAGAGCAGTTAGATCGAATTAGGCAATTGAGAAATTATTTTGCCCATACTCCAAAATATTTATCAAATGAACTTTTGGTTAGGCTGCAGCAGATAGAGCTAAATGAACTGAATTACAAAAAATAATCAAACATGGTGTATTTTGAAAAATCGCAACCTGCTCCAGCTTGTTTGGCCTTGGAAAAAGTAAAAGCTAATGGTGATTATAAATGTGACAATGTTCTTGAAAGGATTAAAGCTGATTTCAAAAATAAATGTTATATATGTGAATGTAAAGAACCTGCGGCAATTAATGTTGAACATTTCATACCTCATGAAGGAGATAATGATTTGAAATTTGACTGGAATAATTTGTTCTGGTCATGTAGTCATTGTAATAATACAAAGTTGGCAAGATATAAAAATATTCTAAATTGTACAAATTCATCTCATGATATAGAAAGTAAATTGAAATATATTTTTAAGCCTTTTCCATTTGAAACTGTACAGATAATAGCGTTAGACGATTGTCCTGAAGCATTAATGACAAGAGATTTGCTTGTAGCTGTATATAATGGAACTACAAGATTAAAGATGATAGAATCGGCTAATCTAAGAAATAAATTATTGGAAGAAATAATGGATTTTCAAAGATTTCTTTGTGATTATTTTAAAGATACGAATACGCAAGAAGATAAAAATTATTTTTTAATAAAAATTCGTGGACATATTCATAGGGGTGCAAATTTTACGGCATTTAAGAGGTGGATTATTTTGGAAAATCAAAAACTGAAAGATGAATTTGAAGAATACTTTGATTGAAAAGTGGCGTCTAGCAAGCGTTTGGTAGTGGATTCAATGCCTAAAAGGTGATTTACTTTATGTTCAGAGTTGAATTTTATGGTAGCAGGATATCTTTCGTCTACGAAATTTACTTCTTTGTAAAGCCCGAGAGCATTGTCTGACAAAAAACAAAGCCACCCTTCTCAAACATCAAAACGGCCCCCGAATCCAACATGGATTTGGGGGCCGTTGTCTTTAAGCGTGGTTGGGATTCGGGACGTTACTCCGTTACTTCCTGCGTCACGGTGACTTTCTCAAACTGTCGCGCTTTTCCCGGCAGGGTTTTGTGCTTCTCCTTGCCCAGGGCCGCGGGCGGATCGGGGACCCAATGGTGGCGGCTGGTACGCGTCTGCCGGAAAACTGTTTGGCCGGGGCTTGCGGCGCATACTATGTAGCCCGGCTTTTTATACCTTTCTGCTCGCTTCAACCCCCTGTCCTGAAATCCGCCGGATGCACAACCTGAGCAAGGAAACCTACCTGGGAACCACCAAACACAAGTTTAGCGGCGGGCAGGGCATAGCGGTGATTGAGGCGGAATACGAGCAGAAGGTATCGGAGAGCTGGCATTCGCACCAGAATGCGCACATCACGCTGTTCCTGAGGGGCGGGACGTTCGAAAAAAGACGGCACGAAACCCACGCCGTGCATCCGGGTTCGGTGCTTTTTTATCACAGCGACGAGCGGCACGTGAATCAACGCACGCTCTTCCCGTCGAAGAATATCAACGTGGAGTTTGACGAAATCTTTCTGAAAACCCACGGCATTACGGAGGAGCGGCTCCGGCAGGGCGCGGCCAATCTGGTCAAGACCAAGCTGCTGATGCTGCGGATTTACCACGAGTCGTTGGTGCAGGATGCGTTTTCGGCTGACTCCATCAGGATGCTGCTGGCCGACTACGCCGCGGATGAGAACTTCGCCCAGCAGTTTCGGCACAACCCCCAGTGGGTGGGCAGCTTGTTTGAGCTGCTGAATGACTGTTGGGAGGAAAGCCCCAGCCTGGCGCAGCTCTCCGGCTCGCTGGGTATCAGTCCCGTTTCTATTTCCAAGCATTTCCCCCGGTATTTCGGCTGCACCTACGGCGAGTATATGCGGCGCCTGAAAATCAGCCGCTCGCTGGAGCTGCTGTCCCGGCCGGCGCTTTCCCTGACGGAGGTGGCCCTGGAGTGCGGTTTCGCCGACCAAAGCCACTTTATCCGGACGTTTAAAGCGCAAACCCGTTTCCTGCCCAAAGATTTCAGGAAGCTATAAGGGGCCGCGCGGCAGGCGCAAAGACTCCCGAAGCGGGGAGAAGCCAGGCCCCGCTCCCGGCAGTATGCCGGCCGCCCGACTTTGGGCCGCCGAAGCGGGGGCAGCGCGCGGTCAGGCTCCGGCGTGCTGGTGCGGCGAAAAGTTGGGTGAGGCTAATTTCATTCTATTTCCGGTTGACGTGGGGTGCCATCTTTGTCACAACAACAACAACAACAACAAAACCGCCCTCCCATGAGCACCGCTTCCTTCAACCGGAGAATTCTGAACAACGCCGTGGCGCGCATTCTGCTCGGCCTGGTCATTTGCGTTATCGTGTTTGTGCTGGCCCAGCAGCTTACCGCCAAGCTCTTCGAGGTATTCCCCCTCGACAGGAACTCCCGCAACCTCCTCAAAGGCCTGGTTGCCTCCGCGGCCGTGCTGCTGGCCTACCGCGGCTTCTACGGGCGCATTGAGCACCGCGCCGTGACGGAACTCTCGCTCCGTGGCCGGGCCGGCACCATCGGCGCGGGGCTGGGGCTGGGTGCGCTGCTGCAGGGCCTGGCCATGCTGGTTATTGCGCTATTCGGGCAGGTGCAGGTACTGGCCGTGAACCCGGTTGCCAGCCTCATCATCCCCCTGACGGTGGCCTTCTCGGTGGCTATTTTTGAGGAGGTGCTCATGCGCGGTATTCTGTTCCGCATTGCCGAGGAGAAGCTGGGCAGCTACCTGGCCCTGGCGGTTTCGTCGGTCATCTTCGGGCTGCTGCACCTGGTCAATCCGGGCGCCACGCTGCTGTCGGGGCTGTGCGTGGTGGTGGCGGGCGGGGTGTTCGGCCTAGCCTACGTGGCCACCCGCAGCCTGTGGTTTCCCATTGCCCTGCACTTCGCCTGGAACTTCATGCAGTCGGGCATCTTCGGCGCGGTTACTTCCGGAAACGACAACACCACCAGCCTGCTCACCACCAAGCTGGCGGGCAGCACGCTGATTACCGGCGGCACCTTCGGCCCGGAGGCCAGCATTCAGACCGTACTGGTGCTGCTGGTTGCGGCCGGACTGCTGCACCGCAAAGCGCAGAGCCGGCTGGTAGCTCCCCGCTGGAAAAGCAAAGCCGCGCAGCCCAACGACCTGGTAATGGCTCGCTAACGGGGGCTCGGTGAAGCTGGGCCGCCAGCCCCAGGTGCCACCAGCCGCCCGGCAGGCGGCGCGCCGCCGAAGCACTGCTACGCTTCGGGTGAATGGCAACCCGACGAAGCAGTAGAGCTGCTTGGGCTCCGCTGCGCCCAGCATGCCGGCCCAAAAGCCTCAACCCGTTTTTTAGGGCTGCGGCCCACCGCCTATGGGGGATAGAATGAAACCTACAAAAGAAAGGGGTGCGCGACAGCGCAATAATATCAGTCAGTTCGCCCCATTCACGGTTTTTCCACATCATCCGCAAAATGGCCTATCAAAATCAAACGTGCATTCGCTACCATTTTAGGTTAATTTCTGGCTTGCAAATGACCGGATAGGGTGCTTTGAGCTACCATTTGGCCCTGCTAAACGTCTTAAAACAGCGTTTTGCAGGGCTTTTTTGGGTGTTAAATGGGCGGATGGCGGGTGTTTAATGGTTGTTTAATGGGTGGTTGGTTGCTGGAGCTGCTTTTGCATCTGTTGCATTTGGGCCATTAGCTGCTCGTACATGTCGCGTTGGTCTTCTACGCGCTCTTCGATGCTCTCGACCTTGTTGTATAAGGTGTCGTCTGGGTTGCTTGCGTCTGGGGAGATGTGTAGCACGAATCGGAATAGTTGTAGGAGGTTCTCTTCTTCGATGTTGTAGGACTGGTGGCGGCGGTTGTCGGAGCGGCAGCGGATGAAGCCGTATTTGGGGATGCGGTTCTTAATGCGCTTGAACTGAACGCCGTGGGTGGCGCTGACGACTACGTAGCAGTCCAGATCACGGATGGAGGGCCACTCACTGCGGTCTAGTAGGACGGCGGCTACGTAGTCGCCGTGCTGGAATTTGGGGGCCATGCTGTCGCCTTCTATTTGCAGCACGATGCCTTGCTTGGGGTTGCCGACCAGCTGGCGTGGGAGGCTTACTGGGGCCAGCTTTTGGTAGAACTCCTGGGACTGGTAGCCGGTGAGGTAGTTGGCCGCCGCCTTGTAGTTGATGAGAGAGAAGGTAGGGTTATCGCTGGTGTCCTGGGTGGCTACTAGTATCTCGGTGTGAACCTGTGTTTGTAGAGGTGGATATACATGATTGATTTTAACAACTCGGTTTACCTCTACATTTTCCTCTACATCTAGCTCTACATTTTCGGGCAGAATAACGGGGCGGTGACCGAACAGTATGAAGTTAGGATTTATTGAATATGTATTACACGTATCGTGAACCATCTCAATAGTAACGTAGCGACGGCCCGTTTTGATGTCGTTGAAGCTCTGTGGCTGCATACCTATAGACAAACAGAATGCCTTATAAGAAGCTGTGAGGCCACTATCCTTTAGCATTTCTACTGCCTCCACCCAATGCTGGCTTATCAGTACTCTCGCTTCTGCGTTCATCCAATCAACTTAGAAATACGCAAAAAACTTATGTCATAACTTGACAATACGTGTTTTGCGTATATATTTGCCGTACTTAAGTGCTGCAAATATGTATAACACGAACGACATACGCCAAAGAATCAAGGGCGAGGCCCGGCGCGGCGACTGGCAAACGGTTGCTGACAAGACGCGCAAGGCACGTAAAACGGTGTACGATATAGTTGCGGGCCGTCGCAATAATGACGCTGTGTTGGCAGCATTTGAGCAACTGCTGGATGAGCGGGCAGAACTCCTACACGGAGCAGCCGCACCAGCTGACGAGGCCGGCGAATGATTCCTAAAGGCAACAAGCTTTGGCTTCGCCGCAGGGAAGTGATGGACTATGGGGTTCTTGAAACATCCATTGACCAAGGGCTTTACCGTAACCGTCGCGGTACGCGGGGCTGGAGCCATGTGTTCGACTCCATTGAAGGGTGTCTGATTGACTATGACACTATACCTGCCCGGACTATTAGGGAGTATGCTATTCCCTCCAAAGCGGAATTACTGGCTCAATACAAAGCCGAAACGCAAGAACTAAAGGCAGCGGAACTGGCCGTGGCCGGCTCCGCCCTCACGGCGCTGCACGCCCGGATGGTATGCCCGACCGATTACAACATCTTCTTTACCCGCGCCGGGCTGACCAGTACGGGCGAAAGCGTGGAGGCGAAAGCCACGCAGCTGACGGAGGCCGCGGGCTGGCTGCGGCTGCTGGCGAACCTGGAAACGCGGGCACAGCTGAAGTCGCTGGGCTTCGAGAAGAAAGACCAGGCCCGCGCCGCCGTGCTCGACCAGGTGCTAGACCAGAAGCTGTATGGACTGCGGGTGAGCAACGTGCGGGTGCTGCAGGCCAAGGAGCTGGCCTTCGCCAAAGCCCTTCAGCTGTCGGTGGAGGACCAGGAAGCGGGCCTTTCGCAGCATGAACGGCAGCGAAACGCGCATGAACGGGCACTGCTGACGCTGGTTCCGGACCGTTATGGGCGGGATAATGCCCGCAAAATAGGCCGTAAACAGGTGGTAAACGGCACCGATACGCGCGTGCTGCTGGCTTCGGGGCAGGTAGATATGAGCGAATGGCACGCGAATACCATCGCGACGCTGTTCATGAACCCTGGTAGCGGCAACAAATTCGACCTGCGGGAGGTGTATCGGCGCTACAAGCAGCGCTGTGCGGCCACGGGCCGCGAGCCGATCTGCACGGAGTCGGGCATGAAGGCGTTTCTGCTGCGCAACGACGTGCGCCAGTTCACGGCCTGGGAGCGGGACGGCCACGCCAGCATTGAGAAGTACTTGCCCCACGTTCGGCGGGAGCGGCCTTCGTACTCGCTGTCGAAGGGTGGCTACGACGGCTTCTCCCTGGACTTCTACACCACGATGGATGGGGCGCGGGTGATGCTGACGATGGTAGCCGTATTCGACTATCACTCCGAAGCCATCACGGGCTTCTCGGTGGGGCTGGTAGAAAACGGCTTTATGGTGCGGGAAATGTACCGCAACCACCTGAATCAGCTGGACGGCCGCAGCTTCATTGAGATTGAAAGTGACCGGTTTTCGGGGAACCTGGCCAAGGATACGCAGCAGATTTTCCGCCGCGCCTGTCAGATCATCACGCAGCCCGCACCGAACGACCCACGGGGCAAGGCACCGAACCCAAAGGCCCGCTTTGTGGAGCGGCTGGGGCAGGAGCTGAACCGGCTGGCGCAGAACGTGGAGGGCTGGAAGGGCACCAACATCACGAGCATCGACCAGCAGCGCAAGGCGAACCCCGACTACGCGGGCACGGCCTCGCAGGGGTCGCTGGAGCTGGGCATTCGGCAGGTGTCGAAGCTGGTGGCGGTGTACAACCACGAGCAAGTGGAGAAATGGAACGGGCAAACCCGCTGGCAGCGCCTGCTGGCCGACCTGAACCCGGAAGCGCCGGTGCTGGATGCGCTGACGCGGGCCACGCTGCTGAGCCAGCACACCGTGACGAGCGTGCGCCACGCGGCGGTGCGCATCACGGTAGGCAACAAAACCCACGAATACCCCTTCCCGACCTACGCCAAATATGCCCACAAGATGGGCAAAGGCCTGAAAGTGCGGGTGTATTACGACGAAACCAACCTGGCTTCGGTGGATGTGTTCGGCTTCGCGGATGCCAAAGACACGGGCACCGACGTGCATCTGGCCACGCTGGGCAAAGGCCAGCGGGTGCAGATGGCCAAGACCGAACAGACCGACGGCGACCAGGCCGAGCTAGGCCGGCAGGACCGCCAGCGCGAAGCTATGCGCGAAGAGATGGACCGCAAGCAGCTGGAAAGCGAGGCCGTGGCCTACGAGCTGGAGGTGCCGGCCGGTATCGGGGTGAAGGCGCTGCGGGCGCTGGTGAAGGGGGCGCGGCTGACCAGCCCGGTGGTGGCGGACTTCGACACCCGCTTCGGGCAGGTGCTGGCGGCCCCGGCGGCGGCGGCCCAGCTGGCCTACTACGATGACGCGCTGCTGCGCGACCAGGGCCACCGGGTGCCGGTGGTGGTGGACGCGCCGGCCCGGAAGACGACCAAAGCGCGGGAGCGATACGACAGCTACAAAGACAGCGGCATCGACTTCAGCTAAACAAAAACCCGCCTCGGTGGCGACCAAGACGGGCTCAATTCAAAACCACTAACACTCACAAACCTATGACTGAAGATCGGAAAGTGCAAATCGCACGGGGCCTGGTGAAGTACATCGAGGACCACAAGGACGCTGGCATGAGCCAGAACAAGGTGGCTACGGTCTGCGGCATGTCGGCCGCGACCATCTCCCACATCATCGCGGGCAAGTGGAACGCGGTGCCGGCTCAGGGCGGCACGCGCACTACTACCGTCACGGATGCCATCTTTTTGAAGATTGAGGCGGCCCTGGGGCTGACGGCGGACTTCTTCGAGACGGACAACTATGCGGCCATCTTCGGGGCCTGCATGGATGCCAAGGTTCGGAAGGAGTGGCGCATCATCGACGGGCTGACGGGGGCCGGCAAGTCCTTCGCCGTGGAGCGTTTTGCCCGCACGCAGCCACGCGAAACCTTCCTGATCCGGTGCAAAAACACCATGAACGCGAAGGAATTCATGCAGGCCATTGCCCGCGCCGTGGGGGCCTGCGAGGTGGGCACGCGCCACCGCATCTGCCAGAGCATTGCCGACCGGCTGCTGACCATGACGCACCCGCTGCTCATCATCGATGAGTCGGAAGCGCTGTTCAAGCGCACCAGCGAAGGCGGCTTCGGGGCCATAAAGGACATCTGCGATGAGGTGAAAGGCCGGGTGGGCATCGTGCTGGTGGGGGCCAACGACTTCCTGGAGCAGCTGCGCCTGCGGGCCATGAACCTGCGCAGCTGCTTCCCGCAGCTGGTAAGCCGCTTCGCCACGGCTCCGGTAGCGCTGGAGGTGCTAAGCCGGGCCGACGTGGAGCTGATTGCGCCAGCCTTCGGTGTGCAGGCGAAGAAGGAAATGGACCGGCTGTATGACGGCGCGGCCAACTTCCGGGAGCTGTTCGACGCGCTTCGTCGGCAACAGGCCGACCAGTACCTACTCAAAGCGGCTTAGGGCGATGGAACAGACACCGCAAGGATGGCTGTGGCCGCATAAAGCTGCCGTTCGCCACTACTTCAACGGGGCCAACGCCAATGCCTTGTGTGGGCGGGTGAAGCAATCGAGGCTGCCCGGCTCCAAGCTCCGAGACAATCACCATCGGAGCATGCACAACTGCAAAATCTGTCAAGAAAAACGCGAACAGCTTCAGCAAAATGGGTAAATCTATCAGCATACACGAGCTGGATAAGAAGCATTATCCGCTCATGCCGCTCTCAGAAGAGTGGCAGCAATACATCGGGCATCCGGAAATTGGGTTTCGGATGCTGGTCTGGGGCGAGTCGGGGCATGGCAAAACGACCTTCGTAGTGAAGCTCTGCAAGGAGCTGGCGCAGCATGGCAAGGTGTACTACAACTCCATCGAGCAGGGCGAGGGGGCTTCCATTCAGAAGGTGATGCGCCTGTGCAACGTGACGGCCGACTGCAAACCGGGCTCCTTCATGCTGGGCGACCGGGACTCTTATCAGGAGATGTGGGATAAGCTGGCCAAGCCCCGCCAGCGCGTCCGGTTCGTGGTCATCGACTCGCTGCAGTACATCAGCCTGACCAAGGACCAGTACAAGCAGCTGACCGAAACCTTCCCCCGCATTGCGCTCATCATCATCAGCTGGTCGGAAGGCTCGGGGCAGCCGAAAGGCGACACGGCCAAGAGCATCCGCTACATGGTGGATATCAAAACCCAGGTGAAGAAGGGCGTGGCGCGGTCGGATAGTCGCTTTGGGGCGACGGTGCCCTACCAGGTGATTCCGTGGGAAGAGAAGGAACGGGCACCGGCGGCCAGGGGCCAGAAGCTGCTGGACGTGGGGCAGCAACAGTTAGCGCTGGTAGAAAATGGCTAAGACCCAGCTGCTAAAAAATTACATGGTGAAGCGGCTCGACCACGGCCGCATCCGCTTTATCCTCCGACCTGATGAGCACCTGGCACTAAAAGCCTTGCTGGAAGAAGTAGCGGACGATATGCTGGATGGTCTGGATGAGTTCGCAGACGCGGTATCTGCCTGGCTTAGGGCGCTAGCGCAGGAAATGCTTACCCGCCGCTACCTGCTGATGACGCTGGCAGACAAGGAAAACACCTTCGTGCTGTCGAAAAGCGAAGCCCTCGGGGTGCTTTCCATCCTCTGGTCGGAACCACTGCTGGAAACCCGCCCGATCCTGCAAATTCTATTTGGAGAACTCCACCAACTGCTAAGCTGATGAACACACGCCTGGAAATAGAGCTGCTCACGCTGGAGGTGTGCGAGCGGCTGCACCTGACGCTGGCCCAGGTGATGGAAGTGCAGGTGGACCTGGCCAGCGACTACCTGAAAGCGCTGTGCCGGGGCGGGTGGCTGGCCGGTCCGGAAGAGGCCCAGCTGCTGGCGATGCTGCCGGAATTCTGGGCGTGGTGGCGGCAGCGATGGGCCAACCGCGACCGAAACATGCTGGCCGGCCTGAACCCGCTGGCGGTGCTGGAATGGCAGCAGCAGGGCCGGCCGATGCAGGCGCTGTACTTCGAGCTGTGTCGGCACCTGGCTTACGCGGGCGGTGCCGCTTACCCAAACGATGTGATAATGGCCGCTTTCGAGGCCGAAAAACGCAGACAACAACTCACTTTTTCAACCCTTAAAGACCTGTTTAACTGATGAAAAACGCAACCACAACCCCCGCAACCCGGCCTACGAAGGTGGCCAAAACGCCCCGCGCTGAGGCCGAAGCCCTGATGACGCGCTACGCGGCCCTGAGCAAGGCATCAGCCGACATTCTGGAGGAAGCCAAGAAGGCCGCCGCGCCCAAGCTGGATGAGATGGCCGACCTCAAAGAGAAGCTCCAGGCGTGGAGCGAGAAGCACCCCAACGAGTTCGGGGGCCACAAGATGCTGAGCGTGGAGGCCGGCGTGTTCGGCTTCAAAGCCGGGGTGAAGTCGGTGGCTTTCCCGGACCCGGAAACCGCTCCGAAGGACATTCAGGCCAAGTACCTGAAGCTG
Organism: Hymenobacter daecheongensis DSM 21074; assembly: GCF_900141805.1. GTDB lineage: Bacteria > Bacteroidota > Bacteroidia > Cytophagales > Hymenobacteraceae > Hymenobacter > Hymenobacter daecheongensis. The sequence goes on from NZ_FQYN01000010.1 coordinate 93,470, forward strand.
GTGCGGGCCGAGCTGCCCGCCGCCATCATCGAGAAGGTGGACTCCGGGGCGGTGGTGAAAGCCTGGGGCCTGGTGCCGGCCCTGTGCAAGGGGCTGGAAAAGCTGGGTATCAGCATTAAGCAGCCCGATAATTTCATCGTCACAGCTAAGAAGTAGACCGATGGCCAGCATCTTCGATGTAACCCCGCTGACAGAAACGGGGATGGAACTTGCTCACCGTGCCGTGATGCACGATGTATGGCTTGAGCGGGTACGGCAGATAGAAAAGTTTGGCTGGCAAAATCGCCCCCCTTTCGAGTGGAAGATTATCCTGGACGAAGAAGTGGGTGAAGTATCCCACGAGGTCTGTGAGGTCTATTTTCAAGGGGGTGAGTTCAGCGAAAAATATCGGAAGGAAATGGTAGAGGTGGCGGCGGTTGCTCTGGCCGCCATCCAGAATTACGACTACCGCAAGGCAAGGCTGGATGCCGAAATCCAGGCCGCGAAGGAACAGCTAAGAGGCTCCAGCGGCCGGGTGCTGCGCTCTTAGTTCCCCAGCCCGGATGGCATACAGCGTGGTTCGAGTCCACGCCGGGCGCTATTTCTTTTCACCCTAACCCTTCTGCTATGCTCAAACTCCTGGCCCTGGCGGTGCTGCTCCGGCTGCACGCCCACCACCCCCGCGAAGCCGAACCCCCGGCCCCCCGGCCGGCCCTGGTGGCCTGTACGGAATAAGCTTTTCACCTTTTACTTACCCTTCACACACTCATGGAAAACGCAAATAAGAAGCCCCAGGGCACCGCCTTCTTTGGCAATCTGCCGGCCGTGCCGGTCCTCATTCTCATCATCTGGCTGGCAATGACGGTGGTGTATTATACCATTGGCCTCTCGCACGATGTGAGCCTGCCCATTGTGCTGGCCACGGTGGTGTGGTTCATTGTGTGGCTGGTTCGGGCGGTGCGTCGTGCATAGTTCGATAGTGCTGTGGGCGGCGGCGCTGGTATCCATCGGGGCCGCCGACCTCTTCGCCCACCGGGATGAGCTGACGGCCCGGCGCTTCCGGGAGCTAAGCCCCGCGACGGTAGCGGGGGAGCTGGACCGGAGCCGCAACCGGCGCTGGCACCGGCTGGGGGCGCAGCAGCGCCTGGTGATGGCGGGCGTGCTGGCCTCTTCGGTGAGCCTGGCGCTGGGAAGCCAGCGGGCGTTCTGGGTGCTGCTGCTGCTGTGCGGGGCGCTCATCACGCTGTGCTTCGATATCAGCTTCAATCTGCGCTTCGGGCAGCGCTGGTGGTACGCCGGCACCACGGCCCTCACCGATGAGCTGCTGAACAAGCTGGGCCTGAAACACCAGCTGAATGCCGGCAAGCTGGCAGCGGCGGTGAAGCTGGCGGCGGTGCTGGCCGGCGTGGCCGGCTGGATTTTCTGGCTTTAGTACCTCAGCCCGGACGGCATACAGACGTGGTTCGAGTCCACGCCGGGCGCTATTTACCTACCTCAATGGGATACGATCAACTCACATTCACCTTCGCGGAAGGCTACGAGCTGCCTGTAGTGGCTGCGCTACCCACCGGCCCCAGTGAGCCGGATGATGTGCTGAGCTACGACCGGTATGTGGTCTTTTTCAGTGGAGGAAAAGACAGTGTGGCCAGTGCTCTGGAGCTATTGGAACGTGGTGTGCCAGCCCATAAGATTGAGTTGTGGCATCACATTGTGGACGGCCGTGAGGGTTCTACCCTCATGGATTGGCCTTGCACCAACGATTACTGCCGGGCTTTTGCGGAAGCCTTTGGTATGCACATCTACTTCAGTTGGAAGCACGGCGGGTTTGAGCGGGAGATGTTGCGGCACAACAGCCGCACGGCTCCTATCAGCTTCGAGGTTCCCACCTCAGCGGGTACTGAGATAAGCACTGTCGGCGGCACGGGTGGTAAGGAATCAACCCGACGCCTATTTCCCCAGGTGTCAGCCGATTTGTCGGTGCGTTGGTGTAGTTCCTACACTAAGATTCATGTAGCTCAAGCGGCGCTTCGTAATCAAGCCCGCTTTGAACAAGCTCGAACGCTGCTGGTGAGTGGCGAACGTGCAGAGGAAAGCCCAAATCGTGCCCGGTATACAGCTTTTGCCCCAGATGCCACCGACGCTAGGAACAGCCCACGGTTAGCGCGGCACATGGACCGCTGGATGCCGATACATCAGTGGAGCGAGGTGCAGGTATGGGACCTGATGCGCAAGTACAGTGTCAACCCTCACCCTGCATACCGGCTGGGGTGGTCCCGCTGCTCTTGTGCAGGCTGCATTTTCAACGGAGCCGATGAGTTTGCTACGCTTCGCCGCATCAATGCCCAGCAGTTCGGGCAGATGACAACCCACGAAACAGACTTTGGGCGCACCATCAAGCGTGCTACCACCCTCGATACGCTGGCAGACCAAGGCAAGCCCTTCCCCGTGAAGGCATCTGATGTAGCAGCAGCCCTCAGTGAAACCTGGTACGAGCCCATCATTTTGTCGGATTGGGAGCTGCCAGTTGGTGCTTTCGCCAAAGGAAACGGACCTAGTTAATCCCCCCACTTATGAAACCCATCAACCCCAACCAAAACAAGCTGCTCCACCTGTTGCTGACGCAATGCGAGCTGGAGCACATGAAGGAAACCCTGGTGAGCAGCTTCACCGATGAGCGCTCCACCAGCTCCACCGATCTGACGGAGCACGAGGCCGGCTGCCTGATTTGCTACCTGCAGGATGAGCACAACCAGAAGTGCAAGCCGATGCGGGGCAAAGTTATTCACTACCTCTGCCTGCTGGGCTACGTGGATGACCACGGCAAGGCCGACTGGGCACGCATCGATAACTTCATTGTGAACATCGGGAGCAACAACCCGCGCCGGGTGCGGCTCAACTTCCTCTACCGCTCGGAGCTACCCAAAGTGGTGAGCCAGGTGGAGGCGATGTATAAGCATGAAACGAAGCGGCTGGCCAAATGAAAACGGTACGCGAACAAACCGCCGTGGTGCGCCAGGTGCTCCAGCGGGAGGAAGCGGCGGGCCATGCCCACGAGGCCGACTGCCTGCGGTCGGTGCTCATCACGCTGGCCCGGCATGAGGCCCCGCAAAGCCAGCCCGCGGCCGAACTACCGGAGGGGCTGTCGCTCTACAAGCAGTTCGAGGCCCAATACCGTATCTTCCACCAGCGCGAAACCGGGCTGACGGCCAAGATGGATGGCAGCGAAGGCAAGGCGCTGAAGGCTATCATCGAGTACCTGAAGCAGAACTCACGGGCAGGAAATGATGCGGGTGCCCTGGCGGGCTGGTCTTACGTGCTGGACAACTGGGAGCACCTGACCGACTTCCTGAAGCAGCAGACCAGCCTGAAGGCCATCAACAAGTACCTGGCGGAAATCATCGGGCTCATCAAGAAAGCCAACACCAAACTGGTCCCTATAAAGCCTGACCCAGCCGTGGCGCGGAAGCGGCAACGGCTGCTGAGTGACTTGGATGAGGCCCGGAACACGCTGGCTTTTCTCACGAACCTGGAGCCTTACGCGAACCAGGCTGCCCACATTTCGGGGGCTAAACAGCGAGTAACTGACATTGAAACGGAGCTTAACCAACTCGCATAAACGCTTAATTTGCACACGATTTTCCCTGAACCCTACACCAAAAAACTTATGAAACGTGTACTTGCCTGGGCCTTGGGCCTATTCGTTGCCTTCTGTGTAATCGTGGTGGTAGTAGCCCGCAACCAGCCCGAGGGCCCCAGCCCCAGCGACCCGACGACCCCATCGACAGTCGTGACCGAAACGACTAGTGAAGTATCCAATGCGAGTGAAACGGCCGCTATTGTCATTGCTCAGAACAAAATCAAAGAGCGCCTGAAGTCCCCCGGCACGGCTGATTTTGAGATGTTCAACGGCGAGGCCAAAGACAAAGGCAACGGCAAATACATCGTCCGCGACCATGTAGATTCGCAGAATGAGTTGGGGGCTACAGTACGCACGGAGTACATCGTAGAGCTTCAGTACACTGGTGGCGATGTGATGGATGACAACAGCTGGCAGGTGACGAATCTGGTGATGAACTAGAATTGCCCAACCCCGCAAAGCAGAAGGCCACCCCGTTGGGGGTGGCCTTCTTTCGTTTCAGGCGGCTACGCGCTGCTGAGTGGGCGGGCGGCGGGCGGCTTCTCGGGCACGGCGGGTATCATACTCGCCCCACACGATGCGTTCGACAGTGCTAGGCTGCAGGTGATATTTCAGGCTCAACTGGTCGCAGATATACACGCGGGAGTATATTTTCTGCCGGGCCATATTTTCATAATCCGTTTTGATGGCATTCTCTTTAGCCTGTTGTTGTCGTCTATCTCGCATGTGCAGCACCGTTTAAGGGATTAAAACTATACCATTAAATAGCCCTATGCAAGCAATCAGGGCTATATGTCGAAGTTTTTTGTATTCTGCGCAGTTGGTGTAACTACCTGATGCTTATTGCCCAGTATAATTTTGCCGGGAACACCATCGGCTTTGGGGCGGCGCTTGTCGGCGACGGAGGTATCGACGACTTCACTCAGGTAGGTGAGGCGGTAGACGATGACATTGGTGCGGGCATTGAAGGGCGCGAAGCCGACGCGGTTGAGGTTGCCCACGGCGGGGTGCTCGTACGCCTGCAGCAGCTCATGCACGCGGGCGCACACCTCGAAGTAGTGCAGGGCTTCAGGCTGCTCGGGCGAGCCGATAGCCGTATCCTGAATGTTTTCGATGGCCACGTACACTTCCGTGAGCAAGCCGATGGTCTGCTCCAGCTGGCCACGGGTACTGATCTTGTCGGAGCCGAAGGCCAGGAACAGGGCGGGAAAGTCGATGGCTTCGGCCAGCTCCGGGAATTCGGTTTGCTCGGCCCACATATCGACCAGGTTGAATACGGGCCGGTCATGGTCGTCAAGCACATTTTCTTTTAGAAAAGTGCCCAAGTGCTGATAGGCTTGGGAAACGATGCGCATAGAGAAGCGGGGCTAAAGGGTCAGGAAGCCTGCCAGAGCTGATTGATATGGCGGAAGAAGAGGCGGCCCACGCGGTCCATGAGTTTGGCGCTGGCCCCCATGAAGCGGCGGCGGGGCATTTTGGTATTCAGTTGGCGGGTGTGGGCCTTCACCTGGAAGGAGCCGGTGGTGACCTTCACGAACTTGGCTTTGCGGGCTCCGGGCTTCGACACCTCATCTTCCTCGAAGCGGCGGCGCACGTATGCCCCCACGCTGGCCGTGCCCGAGATGGTGCCGCCGTCGTTGTGGATGCCGGCGTAGGGCACGTCCTGGTTGCCGGCCACAAGGCGCACGCTGCCGGGGCCGGCGTAGGCCACGCGCAGGGAGCGCCGCAGGCTGCCCTCCTTAATGAGCAGGGCGCGGCCCGACTGCCGGCCACCATCGCCCAGGCGGCGGCCTTTGTTCTCAGTGTCACCTTTGCGGGGCTTCCAGCGGATAAACACCTTATCGGTGAAGCCGCCGTTGTCGAAGTTCTCATCGAAGGTGCGCAGGGCTTCGCGGCCCACCAGGCGCGGGAGTACAGTTTGTTTGAAGTCGCGGAACCGGGCGGCGAATTCCTCGAAGGGAATCTTGGAGCCTTGAATGGACATCATTTTGTGGGCTTTGCGTATATTTGTAGCGTAAGCCGGTTTCCTGGTGGAAGTCTGGTGGCTCGCAAGAGTCTTACCTAAGCGGCTTACTAAGCGGGCAGTCCCTACGTGGGGGCTGCCCGCTTACTTTTTGTGGATAAGCAAGCCCTTGCGGCGGCTATCGGGCTCGTAGACCTTGTACCAGCTCTTAATCACCTGGGGCTGTTCCTTGGAAAACTCTATGGCGGCGAGCAGCACCCCATCGGAGTGAAACTTGAGGTAGGTGTAGCTCAGGTCTGAGTCGCCGTTCTTTTTCACGAACTCGAAAAAGTACACCTCGTCGGGGTCAGAAATGATGTCCTCAATCTGGAAATAGATGCCTTGGCGGTTCTCGCTGGCGCGGGTGTACTTGTCCTGCAAGTGAAATTCCAGCTCTGATTTTTCCAGGAATAGTGGCTGGCCAGTGTAGTCGGTGTAGCGCTTCACGCCATTGGTAGCGGTGGCATCGAAGTCCTTCAGGGCATCGGATGCCTTCAGGCCAGTGGGCGTGTTCATCGGCGGCAGGGCTGACTTGCTGATCTTCGCCCAAGGCTGTTGGCCTTGGTCAGCATACTGCATCTTGCCCATCTGGTAGGCAATCTGTTCGGGGTCTTTCAGCCCATTCAGGTAGCTCTGCTTCTGGCTGAAGAGCATCTTCTTGTCCACGCGGTCCAATAGGAAACCGTCTCGTGTCAGGCGGGCCACCTCATCCGGGCCGATGAGCTGCTCGGCCTCTTCGTTGGTGATGACTTCGCCCGTGAAATCGTCCTCGAACACGTCCTGACAGCGGCAGCCGAAGCCCAAAGGCACCACGAACCGCCGCCATTCGGTGTCTTTAGGGTTGTCAATCCGCCATACCCGGTTGTGTAAAGCATTGTGAACGGGCCGGGTGTGGGTGTCCTGGGTGGCCTTGTGGCGCATGAACTTCGCCCCGCCGGCCACGGCCCGCAGCACGTTGGCCGTGGCATTGGCGGTAGCCTTGGCCGTATTGAACTGCGTCTGGAGCTGGCGCACGTTCAGGTTGGCCAGCAGCTTGCCGGCTTCCGTTTTGAAGGCGTTGAAATCCTTGGCATCCTTCACCAGCTGGTTCAGCTGCAGGGTCTGATACACGGTTTTATCGTAGCCGAACCGATGCACGTCGGCCGCGAAGTTAGCACGGGTCAGGTGGTCGGGGCTGCCGTACTCGTGGCTCAGGCCCTTGGCTGCCCAGCCTTCGCTCACGGCCCCCAGTAGCTTGGCGTGGTTGCGCTGGAAGTGGTCGTAGCTCCAGCCCCGGCTGCCCGCGTCGTCGTAAAACTTGCGCAGGTAGGCTTCCTCATCGTCGCTCATGCGGGGCGAGGCGTGAGCCGGCAGGGCGGCCTGCGCATCGGTCGCAAAGGGCGCGGGCTGGCAGCAGCCATCGGCGTGGGCGTGGTCCGCATTGCGTGGAGCCGGTAGCGCTGGCGGGATTACGCTACCGGCTGGGGCTTTTTTACGGCTTTCTCCAGCACTTCTTTCACCTCTTCGGGAGTCTTGCCTTTGATGTAGTCCAGCTTGATGTCGTACTTATCGGCAATGTATTGCGGGTCGAGGTTGTAGAACTGCAGCAGCACCTGGTCGATCTTGATCTGGTCCTGGGGCGACATTTCCATCGAGTCGTCGCGCACGTACTTGCAGCCCGCCAGCGGGTAGCCGATCCACACCAGGCGCGGCAGCAGCTGCTCATTCACGATGTACTCCAGAAAGGTGCGGTCGGCTTCGTGCTTCAGCTCGGCTACTTCCTGATGCACCACGCCCTGGCTCTTGCTGCCCGCGCCTTCGTCGGTGGTCAGGGTTTCGCCGCTGATGGCTTTGCTCATCTGCTTATCGCAGTACACGAGCAATTCCAGAAAGCACTTGTGCGGGTCGCTCTTGGCTGACTCCAGCAGCTTGATTTCCTCATTCGGGTGGAAGATGCCCCAGCCCGCGCTGCCCATGTTTTGCAGAATCTGGGCTAGCTTCTGCTCCCGCTTGGCATCCGGGCTCTTCATCGTCACCCACCGGAACGGAATAGCCAGCTTGTCGTTGAACTCCGACCAGCTGCCCATCGCATAGCGCTTGGCCAGCGCCACGGGGGTTATCTTATAGAGTAAGCCCAGATCAGTGGGCTCGCCGGCTTCGAGGTAGTAGTTGCGCACGGCAGGGTCGCGGAAGCTGGGGCCTTCCTGGTCGAAGACGTTCCGCACCCACTGGCCCTTTTCGGGCCGCACGTGGGGGCGCGACACCAGCGGCACGCTCAGCAGCGGATAATACTGAAGAGAGCGGCCATTGACTTTGATGGTCTTGGGCGTGGGGGCCTGGTCGGCCAGCTCCAGCAGGCTGTGGCCGTAGGCGATGCTCTCGATGACGTGGCGAATGAAGTTGCGGAACCACATCGTCTGGAGCAGCGCAGCCAGCTCGGGCTGCTCCGTGCCGTCCGGCCCCATGATCTTGAACTTGTCGGCCTGCAGCTTCTCTACCCGCTTATCGAGCAGGGTGGTCAGCTGCAGGTCGAGCATGATGTTGTCGTACACCCGGTACAGGTCGCGGCGGTTTTGCACGAAGGGGTTGCGGGCCAGGTTCACGGCATTCTGCCATTCCTGCAAGGACACGGCCCGTTGGGCAATGACTTCGGGCACGATGCCCTCGCTGGCCGAACCGCCCGATGGGGTGCCCGCCCGCAAGGCGTTTTCTACCTGCACCAGGTGCGTGGGCAGCCAGGAAAGCATGGTGCTGGCCGCACGGGAACGAAGATTGGAAAGGAAGCTCATAGAAAGGCGTTGGGAAGAAGGAAGGAACCGGATAGGCGCGGAAGCCGGCGCGGAACGTGACGGCCCTTTAGATGCCGTTTAGACGGTGTTTAGTAGTAGTGCTGGCGGGCCGCGTTGCTGCCCCAGCGAATGGTGTCGCTGCTGTCGGCTACTTTGATGGGCCGGGGCAGGTCAGGGGTCAGGCTGCCGTCGGCTACCATCGTGAGCCACTCCTTGGCCTGGTTGTAGAGGCTGGTGCGCAGGTCCGGAATCTTGCGCGGGCTGACGCGCTGGAAGAGCCGGAACAAGGTGATATCGACGCAGAACATCATCACCTTGGGGTCGCGGGGGTCACGGGGCCGCCAGTAGGTTTGGGCGGCCGGCGTGCCGGGCTCCACGTTCAGGCTGGCCCGCAGGGCTTCGTAGCACTGGCCCGCGTGCCAGGCGTAGTTGGTGAGGCGACCGGCCGCGTTGCGCTCATACTGGGGCGTGTAGCTCTGGCCGGGGCCGATTTCGTTTGGGCGCTCGTAGAAGGCAATGCCCGCGGGCACGGTTGCCGGCTCGCCTGGTATCGTGATGGATTGGGCCGGGCCATATTCGCTGCCGGCCGTCCACTCGCCGATGTTGGGGAATACGGCCGCCACGTCGAAGCGCTGCCCCAGGTAGTCCTTCATCCAGGACACGGCTGATGCTTCCGCGGAGCCGACCAGGCCCAGGTTGTCGCGCACCAGCTGGTACAGCATTTCCTCTTTGATGGCGCTGTCGAGGTCGTCGGAGGTGAGAAAAGAGTAGAGCATGGCAGGCTAGAAAACTTTGGAAGAAACGGTGCGAGCCCCCAGCGTGGGCTCAAAATCACCATATACCTGGCTGGATTCCAGCTTGGCGATGGCCGTCTGGAGCGCGTCGGGGAAGTCGTCGTGGCAGGAGTAGCCGGGCTCGATGCCTTTGATCTGCTGCAGGCCCCGCTGCACGTCGGGGTTGTGCTTCTCATCCTGATTCACGTAGAATTCGCGGCGCTGCATGGTCGGTAGCATTTGCAGGATGCGGCTGTACTTGTTGCCCTGGGGCCGGTCGTCGAAGATGATGGGCAGCCGCCAGCCGTATTCGGTGGCCACGTTCTGCATGGCCAGCTCTACGGCCTGGTTCCAGAACTGGCTTTCGGCATACCACTCCACCACCACGGTGCTGGGCAGGGCTTGCTGGTAGTCGTACATCCAGCACAGGGCCGCTTCCATCTTGCACTGCCGGCAGAATCCGGCAATCAGGTGCTTCTGCCCGCTGAGGGTGAGGCCCACGATGGCAATGGCGTTGGTGTCGGCCGTTTTGCTTTCGGAGTAGGCAATGTCCCACTGCCCCACGATGCGCTCGTAGCGGTTGCGGGGCTTGATTTCCGTCCAGGGCAAGTGCTCATCGGTGAAAAGCTTGCCCTCCGTCTTCGGGTCGTTCATATACTCCGTGTCGAAGGCGGCTGTGCCGATGCGGCGTAGCATCTGATCGTAGAACGCCTTCGTGTAGTAGCTCCAGCTGGGCTGGCCCTGCTCATCCAGCGCATTGACTTGGAACGTCTCGAATGCGTCGTTCTCTGCCAGGCAGCTGAGAATCGTGTAGGAGCCGATCAGGTTTTGAGCCATCTGGAAGCGGCCGCCCTCGGCACCCATTGCCGGGATGAGCGCCCGCAGTACCCAGCGCACCGACTTATCGACTTGCTTAGGGTTGTTTATTTCCTCATCATCGTCCACATCATCGAGCACGAGGTAGTTCGGGCGCTGAGGGCCGTTACGCTTACCACGAGGCGACTGGCCTTTGCCCAGGGCGAAGAACTTGCCCCCGCGCTTCGTGCGGAAGTTGCCCTTTGCCCAGTTGCCCTCATCCAGCATAGGGCCGAAGTCAGCCAGCAGCTGAGGGTTGCCCTCGAATTCCGCCTGCAGGTCAGACAGCAGCACTTTCGCGTCGAAGAGGCTCTTACCCACCAGAATCATACACATCGGCTCTTCGTGGAAGAGGTGCAGCCAGATGGGCTCTATTACATCGACGTGGGTGGACTTGGCAGAGCCGCGAAACCACTTGCGCAGCAGCGCAATATTCTTGTCGCGGCGCACCTTATTGGCGGCCTTGACATGGAAGGGTGCACAGTCTGATTTTGCCCAGTGCGGGAAGTACTGGTTGACCAGATAGTTATAGTCATTCTTGGCCCGCTTGATACGCTCTTCCTTCTCCTCAGCACGGTGCTGCACTTCAGGCCGGGCGCTGTCTTTGATGATAGCCAGCTGGTCCTGGTAGCGCTGAAGGGCTACCAGCTCTTCCTTTCGCGTGGGCTTGGTCTTAGCCATTGGTGCCGGCTTTGGAGTTTAGGAAGGCACTCTGGCAGTCGGCCAGCTGTCCACGAAACGTATGATCCTTGCCGCCCACGAAAAGCATGAATTCCTGGAGCACCTGAATGTAGGTGGTAAGGGAAGTGGACCCCTCCAGCTTCTCAATGGCCATCGTGATTTTCAGCAGCTCATCCCCATACCTGGTGGCGCTGCCGTCTCGCATGTCGGTCAGGATTTCTTCACTGCGCAGGCGAAGCATCTCCTTCATATTGACCACGGCCTGGGTGGTAGTAGACAAGCGCCCCGACCGGAGCACGTCCCACTTTCCGACTTCGGCCCAGGTGGAGAGAGTCTTTTCCGTGACCCCCACCATCCCGGCAATTTCCTTTTGTGTTTTGCCGCCTTGCAGAAATAGCTCTTTCGCTAGTTCCCGCTCCCTGCTTTTTAGGTTTCCCATTGCTTGGCTAATGGCGAAGCTGTGTTTGCTACCATTTAACTACCAGCAAAGGTGCATGATGCACGGGAGGGGAATTTATAATATTCCAATGATTGGTGTTTTTAACCACACGCATTGGTGTTAAAGACACCAATCATTGAAACCCAATTTTTTAGGCCCGATTTAGCCCGCCAGTTTTGTGGCCTATGGCAGGCATCAAGTCAATAATCGCTGGGTATAACGTCACCAATCAAGGGGGCGGGGTCGCTGAAATTTCCATCACGGGTAAGATCGACTGGTGGTCTAACAACTCAGTGGACTTTACGCAGCAGCTGGCTTTACTGCGGGCTTCGGGCGTGACGGAACTACGCGGCTACATCTGTACGCCGGGCGGGTCGCTCTACGATGCCAATGAAATCTACAACCAGCTTGTGGCCTTTCCCGGCCGCAAGACCTGTGTACTGGGCGCGTTGGTCGCCAGTGCCGGCACTACGATAGCCTGCGCGTTTACGGACGGCATCGAAATGGCGGCCAACGGTCAGTACATGATTCATGACCCCTGCGTGTACGTCGAGGGTGGGGAGCGGGAGTTGAAGGCCGCGCTCCAGATGTACTACAACATCCGCAAGGCCGCCATCGACATCTACGTGAAGCGCACCGGCCTTGAAGCGGATGAGGTGTCGGAGATGATGGCCGCCACCACCTGGATGAATGCGGAGACGGCCAAAGAGAAAGGCTTCGTCACGGGCACCACCGGGGCGGAAGACGCACTGCCGACCAACATGGCGCAAGCCTTCACCAGCTACAACTACAAAAACGTGCCAGCGGCCCTGAATCAGGTGGTAATGGCGCATAGTCTCACCATTCCAACCACAAGTTCGACCATGAACAAGAATACCATCATCGCCTCGATGGGCCTGAGTGCCAACGCCACCGACGCTGAAGTAGAAACCGCCATTGCTCAGATGAGCGCCGCCAAGATCAAGGCCGAAAACGACCTGAAGGAAGAGCGCGAAAAGGGCAAGAAGGAAAAGGCCGAAATGCTGGTGGACGCTGGCATCGCCGCCAAGAAGATTCCGGCCGGCCAGCGCGATGCCTTCGTGACCAACGCCGTGATGAACTACGACGCGGTGAAAGCCATGCTGGACATCATGCCGGGCGTGGCCCCCATCACCAACCAGCTTCAGCCTGACACCGACACCACCAAGGCCACCAACGCGGCTGGCAACAGCGCTGCCGACGACCGCTCGAACTGGACTATCACCGACTACATGGAGAAGGACGGTGCGGCCCTCGCTGTGATGGCAGAGAAGCAGCCTGAAAAGTACCAGGCCCTGGCCAAGACCTACCAGTACAAGCCCAAAAACTAGAAAACCCAACAGCCCCCTTTCGCAAGCCTTCACTCACCCTTTACCACTTTTTAAAACCACAATGGCTGTTGTAATGAGAGAACTCTTCCTGGCGATGCTGATCGGCAAGCTCAGGAACACCCCGACCTGGATGGGTCAGCTGAAGGACGAGTCGTCCTTCGTAGGTAACAACGTGATTCACCTCAACGCAATCGGGGCCGACCCGACGGTGTTGATTAACAACTCGGTGTACCCCATCGCTACGGCTCAGCGCGAAGACACGGACATTCCGCTGGCCCTGAACAAGTACGACACCACTAACACCCGCATCTCGCAGGATGAGCTGTACGCCATTCCCTACGACAAGCCCGGTTCCGTAATTGAGCAGCACAAGGGCGTGCTCGATGAGCAGATGGGTGCCCACGGCCTCTACACCATCGCGCCCCAGGCCGCCACGGCCGCCATGCCGATTCTGGTGACCACGGGTGCCAACGATGGCACGGGCCGTCTGCGCATGACCCCCGAAGACCTGATCCGCCTGTCGAATGCCTTCGACAACGCGAAAATCCCGAAGCAGGGCCGCATCCTGGTGCTGAGCAACGAGCACGTCATGGACCTGCAGATTTCCACGCTGGGCTCCTACATCGCGGCCATGTTCCAGAACATCGGCACGGGTACTCTGGCTCCGACGCTGTATGGCTTCCAGCTGCATCAGGACCTGTATGCCCCGGTGTACAACCTGACTACCAAAACCCGCAAGGCGTTCGGCGCGGCCACCGCCGGCACCGACTCGACCGGCTCCGTAGCCTTCTATGCTCCCGACGCTTTCCGCGCTCTGGGTACGGCGCAGATGTTCTACCGCGCCGCCGACCTCGACCCCGAAACCCGCTCCAGCGTGGCCGGCTTCCAGGTGTACGGGGTGTGTGCCCCGTACACCCGCCGCTCGCAGGCGGCCATCATCAGCGGTAAGGTCTAAATGCCAACCGGCTCCAATTGGATCGGCCGATTGCTTACTGCTCAGGATGCGACGGATAGCACTGACAAGCAAGAAGCCGGTCCGGTTGGGGCCAACGGGCAATGACAACTATGCGGACTATCACGCACATCGTGCTGCACTGCACGGCCTGCCCGCAGTCGGCCACCGTGGCCAGCATTCTGAACTACTGGCGGCAGGAATTAGGCTGGAAAACGCCCGGCTATCACATCATCATTCCGCCCGACGGCTGCTCGCAGCGCCTGGTGCCCGATGAGCAGGTGAGCAACGGCGTGGCCGGCCACAATGCCCGCAGCCTCCACGTCAGCTACATCGGCGGCGTGGATGGCCAGGGCCGCCCCCTCGACAACCGCACGCCGGCCCAGCTGGCAGAGATGGAGCGCATCGTGCGGCGCTGGAAAGCCCAGCATCCAAACGCCCAGGTGGTGGGGCACCGGGATTTTCCCGGCGTTACCAAAGCCTGCCCCTGCTTCGATGCCCTCACCTGGTGGGCTTCCGTGACCAGAAAATAGGGATTTGTCCTCTTCCAAGAACTTATGAATCGACTCTTAACCAACGTGACCAAGGGCTGGCTGACCAGCCTGATCGGGGTCATCATCATTTGCGCGGCGCTGGCCAGCGTGTTTACCAAAAATATCAGCTGGGGCGATGCCGCCTTGGGGATGGCGGTCGGCGTGACCCTGCTGGGTATGCCGAACCCCACACTGCCCGGAACGGGTGTCGTAGGTGTCCTGGTGTTGCTGCTGGCGTTTGGGGGTTGCGCCACGCAGAAACGCTTTCTGGATAAATACGGCACCCAAGGGCCGGCCCCTACCATTGCCGTGACCGACTCGGTGCGCGTGCCGGTGGCGGTGAGCACGCCAGCTGACAGTCTTTCCACCAGCCTCGACATCGATAGCCTGGCCAGTGCCTGGAGCCGCGATACGGTACGGCTGGTTAGCGCCGGGGGCCGGGCGGAAGTGGCCTTCGTGAAATCGGCCGATGGCCGCCGCCTGGAAACGCGGGTGAAGGTGCCGCCTACCATCATCCATGATACCATCACGACGGTGGTGACGCTCTACGGCCAGTGCCCACCCAGCTACACGCTGTCCCCCACCTACGAGCCGCCCTTATATGTGCGCTGGTGGGAGTATTTCAAACTCTTTTCGGCCGTACTGGTGCTGCTCTTACTGGTCATTGTCGGAGCGCTCAGGCTACTCCGACCGCGCTAGAAACCCCGCCTTAACGGCTTCCAACTGTCACGCTTTTCCGCCTTACCGCATTGCCCGATATGAATCTTTCTTCCCTTTCTGAGCTGCAGGAGCAATCCAAAGAGACGTTTGCCGCCCATCCTGGCACGGCCAAGGTCTTCGCCACCGCCGACGGCAACATCTTCCTGAACGAAAACGCCGGGCGCAACCATGCCCGGCAGGAGAAGCTGGAGCTGCACACCATCGAGCGTGGTGAGGCCCAGCCCGCCGCCACCGAGCCCGCCAACGAGGTGCCGGCTCCGGTCGATACCGAAACCCCGGCCGACGAAACGCCCAGCGAGGCCAGCGAGGTGCCGGCCAAAAAGAAAACGACCAAAGCTGCCGGCAACTAGCCGGCAGCATTTCGTCCCCGCCTGACTTGCGGCCCCCGGCCGCCCGCTTTCTCTCCTTCTACCAGTTACTACGATGAACGAATTTCAAGGCCCCCTCATCAGCAAGCCGCGTGGCCGGCTTGGTCGCCGCAACCCTAGCGCAGATGGCACTATCGGCTTGGTAGCCGGCGGCGTGGCCGCCACCGGCCTGGCCCTGGGCGCTATCCTGAGGCTCATTCAGCCGGAAGACGCGGAGGCAGTGGGCATCAACGCGGCCTACGATGCCAACAACAACGTGCTGGTGTACCACCACATCCGGCGCATCTTCCACTACAACCCGGATGCCACGCTGTATCTGATGCTGGCCCCGCAGGCCGCTTCGCTCGCCACCATCTGCAACCCCACCGGCGACTATCTGCGCAAGCTGCTTCAGGACGATGCCACCAAGGGCGAAATCCGCAAAGCCGGCGTGGTGCTGAACCCGGTGGCCGCCCCGGCTGCCGGCGAGTATACCACAGGCCTGCTCTCGGATGTGCTTACCGCCATTCCCCAGGCCCAAGCGCTGGTGGTAGCGCTGGCCGCGTCGGCCATCTACATCGACAACATCATGCTCGGCGGCATCCTGAGCCCGACCGCCAGCGTGGCTACGCTGCCCAACCTGCGGGCTTCGGCCAGCGAGAACGTGAGCGTGTGCATCGCCGCCGATCCGGCGGTGCTGCTGGCCACCGGCCGGGCTTACTACGCGGAAGTGGGCAGCGCCCTGGGGATGCTCAGCATCCGCAAGGTGAGCGAGTGCCTGGGCTCCGTCGATATTGCCCGCAAGCCGGAAGCGGCCAAGGGCAAGGACACCTACCCGCTGACCAGCACCGCCACCGGCTACTTCCTCAGCGCCGCCCTGAGCAACGGCAAGCCGTTCGGGGCCTTGTTTGAGGCCGAAAAAGCCGCGCTGGGCACCAAGGGCTACATCTACGCCGGCCGTTTCCAGGGCCTCGACGGGGTGTACTTCAACGAAAGCCACACCTGCACGGAAGCCGCCAGCGACTACGCCTACATCGAAGACAACGGCGTGTGGAACAAGGCCACGCGCAACCTGCGGGAAGCACTGCTGCCGGTGCTGCGGGGCGAGGTGGACGTGGATGCCGCCACCGGCTTTCTGAGCGGGGGCCAGGTGGCCTACTACCAGGCCAAAGGGGCCAAGGCCGTGGGCACGATGGCCGCCGCCAAGGAAATCAGCGGGGAGCCCGTGGTGCGCATCGAGCCGAGCCAGAATGTAGTGGGCACGGGCACCGTGAAGATGTCGCTGGCCTACGTGCGGCGCGGCATTCTGCGCCAGCTGGAGGCGGAAGTAGGAGCCATCAACCCGGCCGCCGGCTAAGCCCGGCCGGCCTTTCTCCCATCGTTCATTCAGACTACAGCACCCGATGCCTAAGCCTAAAATCATCAACCTGTTCGGCACCCTCACGGGCTGGAACAACACCAACGTGAACCTCTTCGGCCGCGACCTGGAAGGCATCGAGGCCTTCAAGTACAGCGACAGCACTGAAATCGACGTGGCCTACGGCGCAGGTGGGATGCCCATCGGCAAGACCCGTGGCAACTACAAGGCCGAAGCCTCCATTTCGCTCTACGTCGAGGAGGTCATCGCCATCCAGAAGCAGCTGCCCAAGGGAATGCGCTTCCAGGACATCCCCGATTTCGACGTGCCGGTGACCTTCGAGCACCAGGGTAGCCTCTACACCGACGTGGTGCGCAACTGCTCCTTCAAAGACAACGGCAAGGAGAGCAAAAACGGCGAGGGCAAGATGGTGCGCGAATACACCCTGGTGCCCAGCCACATCGACTACAACGTGTAGCGCCGGCTGACCCTTCTCTTTCTCAAACCTCCCATTTAATACCGTCTAAACGGCATCTGAACAGTGATTAAGACCAACAAACCCCAGGAGTACACCCCCGAGCAGATCGAGGCCTTCGAGGCCCGGAGCGAAAACAAGAGCCGGGGTAAGGTGAGCTTGTTCCGCTTTCCTTCCGACGACAACCCCGATAAGCCTGCTCAATTCTGGTGCGCCAAGCCGAACCGCCAGCAAATCGCGGCCATCGCCGAAACCAGCGAAACGGACAGCGCGAAGGGCAACGACCTGTTCATCAACACCTGCGTGCTGGCCGGCGACCTCGACCAGCTGGAGCACGATGACGCGCTGTACTTCGGGCTGCTGAAGGAGATTTCGGGCCTGATCGAGAATAAAAAAAAGCTCTAAACAAGCTTCAGCAGGCGCTACGAATTGATGAAAGCGAAGGGGCGCAGGAGGACCGCAAGGTGGCCGCGCTGCTTCGCTTTCATTATAAGGTAGATCCTGATACGCTCAGCGACCGGGCCTATTATACGCTCTGGCACGACTACCTGTACGTGCGCAGCCAGGAGCGGGCACTGTTGCTGGGCGTGATGCGCCAGGTCATCAGTGAAGCTTTTCCCCCATCCTCTTAACTCTAGCCAATGTCAGCTGATAAGGAAGCCAGCTTCGTGATGCGCCTGGTCGATATGGTGACCGGGCCGACTAAGGGCATCATCGCCTCGACCACCGCCGCCACTACCAAGCTGAAGGAGATGGCCGGCACCTCGAATGGCATCGGCGGCAAGCTGGGAGGCATCTTCACTGGGCTGAAAGACAAGGCCAGCAAGTTCAAGAACGAGATTCGGAACGTGACCGACGAGGTGCCCGGCCTGTCTCGTGCCATCGAGCTGGTGACGAATCCTTACGTGGCCATTGCTGCGGCTGTCGTGGCCGTGGGGGTGGCGCTGGGTGCGGCCACGATGAAGGCGATGGACTTCGAGAAAGGCATGGCGCAAGTGAACACCACCGCGCAACTCTCCGACCGCGACGTGGGCGTGCTCACGGGGAAGCTGCTGGATATGGGCGCGAATTCGACTGTGGCCCTCGATCAAATTCCCGGCGCTTTCAACTCTGTTATCTCGGCCGTTGGTGATACCGACAAGGCGCTGGCTATTTTCCAGCCCTCCCTACGAGCTGCACAAGCCGGCTTCACCGACATCAAAACCGTGACGGAGGCCGCCACCAACGTGCTGGGGGCGGTGAAGAACTCGACCCCCACCGAAGCCTTCGACGTGATGTTTGCCACCATGCGGCTGGGCAAGGCGGAGTTCAAGGACATTGCCAGCTACTTGCCCCGCATTATTCCGCTGGCCAACAACGTCGGTATCAGCTTCCAGGAAATTTCGGCGGCCTTCGCCCTGATGACCACCAAGGGCCAGAGCGCGGAGCAGACGACCATGCTGCTGCAAAACGCCATGACGGCGCTGAGCAAGTCGGAAGTGATATACGGCACCAAGTCGCAGGCCGGCTTCATCCGGTCGGGCGTGGCCATCTTCGACCACGCGGGCAAAATGCGCAAGCTCACCGACATCGTGGACGACCTGGCCAAGCGCACGGCGGGCATGAACGATAAGCAGAAGCAAGCCTTCCTGAACGGGCTGGGGCTCGATGCGCAGGCATCGGCTTCGTTTTCGGTGCTGGCGCAGAACGCCGGCAAGCTGAAGGAGTTCGTAGGGGGCGTGACCAACAGCCAGGGCGAAATGAACAAGGCGTACAACCGCTCGATGAATTCATCGGACCGGCTCGTGATGCTCCAGAACAAGTTCAAGAAGGTCATGATTGAAATCGGCTATAAGCTGCTACCCGCAGTGAACTGGGCGATGGAGAAAGTGAACGGCGTGATGGAGTTTGTCAATAAGAATGCCGGGGCCATTTGGACTACCATCAAACTCATCGGGGCAGCCGTGGCCATCTACTTCCTGCCGGAAATCGTGGCCGTGGGCGCGGCGCTGACAGTAATCTACGTGGGTTTGCGGCTGCTGAAGGCTGCGGTAGTAGGCATTGCGACGCTTTTTGGGGCCATGTGGCGCAGCATTGGGGCTGACATCGACTGGGTATTCCAGAAGCTGGGGGGCGATGGGTCGCTGATGGAAAAGCTGTTTGGGGGCACCAGCGAGATATGGGAAGGCATTAAGACCTTCTTCAGCAACTTCATGAGCTTCTTCGGGGTGCTACTCGATGTGATGGATGATATGGCAGATGGCAACTTCAAAAAAGCCATGAACCGCTATACCGAGTGGGAAGCCAAACTGAAAGGCCATAAGCTGGGCGAGGGTGTGCTGGCCCCCGGCCCGGCCTGGGGCGAGATGGGCCTGAATGGGCCTTTCTGGAATCCGAACGCGCCGAAAGGTGGGGAGGAAGCAGGTAAGACCAAGACCAAAACGCCCTCTGGTGACTTAGCCAAGCAGAATAAGGGCACCGACATCCAAGGCGACAACAGCAAGGCCCGCATCGTGAATACCCGCATCGATAAGATCGAGGTGATTGTGAAGGTGGCCAACGCGGCGGGCCGGTCGATGCAGGAAATCGGCAATCAGGTGGCTTCCATCATCGTCGGGTCGGTGCGCGACTCCGAAATTGTTCTAAGCAACGGCAATGGCTGAAATCACCTACCGCATCGATAGCCTCTACCGCACGGCTTTCCCGGACCTGGCCTCGAAGGCGCTGACCAAGCTCGATGGCGTGCGCGACCTAGCGCTGAGCAAGGCAGAGGCCGCCCTGGGCATGGGCTTCCAGGTGCCCACGGAGCAGCAACGCACTTCGCCCGCGCTGGACTTCGCCGGCATCGGGAGTGCCGTCATCATCCAGGGCGACGAAACCAGCTACCTGGGTACGCCCATCTTCCAGCCCATCCGCTTCCTGGCCGGTAATTATCAGCTGCTGGGCACCGGGGCGCGGCAGGGGCAGGTGGTGCTGGCCGACTACGATGAGTGGCGGCTGCCGGCCACGGCCACGGCCGAATTCCGTCGGGCGAAGATTCTGACCAAGAGCAGCCCCAACGCGGCCTTCGGCTCTGCCAAGGAGCTATGGGCCTTCGAGGACTGGGACATCACCATTCGCGGCATCATCCTGCACGAGAAGCCTAACGTGTTTCCCGCCGGTGAGCTGCGGGAGATGCTGCGCTGGGAACAGCTGGTGGATAGCATCGCCGTGGGCGGGCAGATGTTCGAGCTGCTGGGCATCAAGCGCCTGGTAGTGGAAAGCCTGAACATCGGCAAGGTGGCCGGAATGCCCAACGTGGTGCCCTTTCAAATGCAGTGCTGCTCCGATGAGCCGCTGGAAGTATCCATCCTGACTAATCAATCCTAACGTGCCGACTACAACGGAAGAGGCCATCGACCAGGGCATCAGCAAATACATGGTCAAGTATCAGGGACTCATCATTGCTGTGCTGCTCAGCGTCATCGGCTTCTTCCTGGTGCGTGTGCTCAGCACGGTAGAAGGTATCGCCGCCGACAATGTGCGCTTCAGCACCTACGTCATCACGAACGACCGCCGCATGAACGGGCTGGAAGAGCGGGTGTCGAAGGTGGAAGATGACCAGGCCAAAAGTGCCAAGGCCAACACGGAGCTGGAGAAGAAACAGGCCAACGACTGGGCCGAATTCTGGAAGGACTACGGCTTTCTCTTTACGGCCACGGGCCGCACCCGCTATGCAAAACCTCATTAAGCGCTTCCTGCTCATGGTCTTGGTTCTCGTGGCGCATGTTCTGTTTCCGGAAGCTGCCCGCCCCACCGGCAAGCCCCGGCCGGCCTTCGCCGTGCGCAAGGTGGTATCGGTGAAGGTGGAAGACTCCTGGCGCAACCTGACGGGCACGGCCACGGTGCAACTGCCCGGCCGCTGGCTGTTCAAGGAGCGCGACCTGGCCATTAAGGAATGGCTGCGGCGCGGCGACCCCATCGAAATCTGGCTGGGCTACAACCGGCAGCTGGAGCGCGAGTTCACGGGCTACGTGACGGACGTGAAGCCCGGCATCCCGGTCACCATCAGCTGCGAGGATGAGATGTACCGGCTGAAGCGCCACCCGGTGAAGTTCAGCTCGGGCGGGGTGCGGCTACCGGCCCTGCTCCGGGCCATCTGCCCGGCCGGCACCCGCATCGACGCTCTGGATACGGACCTGGGGCACTTCAAAGCCAGCAACGTAACGGTGGCCAAGGTGCTGGAGAAGCTGAAGGAGCAATACGGCTTCGTGAGCTACTTCCGCGACGGCGTGCTGTATTGCGGCAAAGTGTACCGCCAGGGCACGGCTGCCCCGAAAACCAACTTCAGCTTCCAGCGCACGGGCCTCACGGCCGTGCTCGATGACCGGCTGGAGTACCGCACCAACGACGACCTGCATGTAATCGTGAAGGCCACCAGCCACCAGCTGCACGGCCGCAACCTGGTGGTGAGTGTCGGCGACACCACGGCACTGGATGCGGAAGAGCGCACGCTGAACTATTTCAATCTGAAATCGGAAGCCGACCTGCGGGCTACCGCTACCCGCGACGTGCAGAAGTTGAAGGTGGAGGGCTACAAAGGCAGCTTCACCACCTACGGCCTGCCCTCGGTGCGGCACGGGGAGCTGGTCGCGCTCCGCTCCAATGAATATCCGGAGCGCGACGGCGACTTCTTCATCGACGCTACTTCCAAAACCTTCGAGGCGGGTGGCTACCGCCAGGAAATCACGCTGGGCTCGGCCTCTACGCTCTATGGACTACAAAGCTGAAATTCGTGCTGCCCTGCGCGACATGGTGCGCGACATGCTGACCGACCAATCGGTGCAGGCCACGGTCAAAAGCGTGGACAAGGCGGCGGGCACCCTCGTGGCCACGGGCGTGAAGGAAGGGGTTGACTACTTCGACGTGCGCCTGACGGCCGTGCTGGCCGATCAGGTCGGGGCCGGTGTTCTGGCCTACCCGGTGGTCGGCAGCCAGGTATCGGTCACCATCCTGGACGGCATCGACACGATGGCCTTCGTCAGCCAATACAGCGACATCGAGGAATTTGTGGTGAAGACGGCCGGGGGGGTGACGCTGGCGCTGAAGCAAAACGGCGAGCTGCACTTGAACGGCGAACAGTTCGAGGGGCTGGTGAAAGCGCCGGAACTGCAGAAGCAGCTGGAGAAGACCAACGCAGTAGTGGCGGCCATCCAGCGTGTGCTTACTGCCAGCCCCGGCTGGATGCCCGTGCAGGTAGATGGCATCGGGTTGAAGGCGGCCATGAACGTCGCGCTGGCCGGCAAGATGGTCGGCACCTTTTCAAATCTTCAAAACCCCAACGTGAAGCATGGCTAAGGATATTTTACTCGATGAGGAAGATGACCTGCTCATCGTCAACGGCGACCTGGTTATCGGCGATTCGGAAGAGCAGGAAGTGGGGCTCATCCTGCGCACCAACCAAGGCGACTGGCGGCAAAGCCCGCTCACGGGGTTCGGCGTAGCCCGCCGCACCCGCACCGAAATCAGCCGCACGCAGTTCGAGCGCGACCTGAGCACGCAGCTGCTCATGGATGGCTTCGATGACTGCGACGTGACACTGACGGAAGAGGGGCAGCTGTCTATCAAAGCCAAGCGACATGGATAGCAGCACGGTAGTAACCGAAGGCCAGACGCTGCTGGACATCGCGCTTCGCGAATACGGCGACGTGGCGGCGGTCTTCCGCCTGGCGGAAGACAACGGGCTGGCCATCACCGACGCGCTGCAGCCGGGCCAGGTGCTGGGGCTGAGCCTCACGCGCATAGCCCGGCCAGAGCTGGTGCAATACTTCGCCCAGCGCCAGCAGATGATCAATACAGGCAGCCTGCCCCCGACCGGCCCTGAGCCCACCACCGGCCTGATTGACCACGACGACAACGACCACGATCCAACAGATTTCCACTAAATGGGCATTCTCGCAAACGCGCTTCGGCAGTTTATCACCGACAACATCATTTCTGGCCGCAAGAACACGGCGGCCAACTACCGCACTGTGTTTGGCAACGCGGCCGATGCCATTGCCATCCTCGAAGGCCGGGCCAGGGGCTCCAAAATCCTGCACGGCTACGGCCCGCCGGACGTGGAAACCGGCGAAAACGACGACGCTTACTTCGACCTGGCCAGCAAGACGCTGGAGTTGAAGGTGGACGGCGAGTGGACGCTGATGCTCTCCTTGCTGGGCTCGCAGGGCAAAAGCGCCTACGAATCGTGGAAGAGCGCCGGCAACACGGGCTCGGAGGCCGACTTCGTGCGCAGCCTGCGGGGCCAGAGCGGCAGCAGCGCCTACGAGCTGTGGCGGGCGGCCGGTAACCAGGGCAGCGTAGCCGACTACTTGCTCAGTCTGAAGGGCCAGAACGGCACCAGCGCCTACCAGCAGTGGAAGGATGCCGGCAATGAGGGCTCCACGAAGGATTTTCTGGCCACGATGGAGGGCCAGAATGGCAAGGACGGCAATACGATGCGGTGGGAGTCCTACGTGCCCGAAAACGAGCCGGGCCAGGACGGGGATGCCTGGTTCCATACCATCAGCGCCACCAAAATCGCCATCTACCGCTACCGGGCCGGCGAGGAAGTGACTTCGGGGGGCATCGTGAGCAATAGCAGCCCCTGGCAGCTGCGCTTCACTTCGCCCGATGCCGGAGTGAGCAGCGGCGGGCCGGTGCCGGCGGCCGGCGTGAGCAGCTTCAACAGCCGCTCGGGCGTAGTGCTGCTGGAGGCGGAGGACCTGCTGGCCCATTTAGAGGCGGGGGCCAACGTCACCATCACCAAAAACCTAAGCAGCGGGAAGCTGACGGTTGCCTGCACGGCTGCTGGTGGCAATGGCGCTGGCACGGGCGATATGACCAAGGCGCAGTACGACCCCAACAACGATGGCAAGTTCGGGGCCGATATCATTGCCCAGGATGCTACGCATCGGTTTGTTACCGATAGCCAGATGCAGGGATGGGACACGAAAATAGATGCCGCCGGGCTGGAAGTAGTCCGCACCACGCTGGCCAGCAGTACGGAGAAATCCGGCAACTATTCCCTGGGCCTGAGTGATGCGGGCAACGTGGTGCCGGTGAATTCGGCCACGGCCGTGTCGGTGGTTGTGCCCCTGAATAGCAGCGTGCCCTTCCCCCTGGGCACGCTGATTACGATTCTGCAAACCGGAAACGCCCAGGTAACTATTGCCCCGGCCAATGGCACAGTGCTGATCCGGCAGGCGGATAACCAGTACAAAACAGCCAAGAAGTACGCCAGCGTCACCCTGTTTAAGATCGGGATGAATGAGTGGGTATTGAACGGCTACACCTTCGTGTAAGATGGCAGTACATCACCACTATCGGCGCAACCAGGAGGCCCCGCGGGCTACTGCCCCCCAGCCCCTGATCCGCTTCAATCTGGCCGGGCCGGGCCAGAGCACCATCACCAAAACTGGCCAGGCCGTCACGGGCATGGTTACGGCGCAGGGCCAGAGCTTCCTGGGCGAGTATGACGTAACCACGGTGCTGGCTCCCGAGTTGGGCAACGTGCCCGTGCTGCGGTGCGGCTACGGGGCTTCGCTCTTCCAGCCCGCTGGCGAGTACCTGCCCGACACGCTCTACGGGGACCATGCCCGTCACGTGATTTGCTACGCCAAGGTGCCGCTGGGCTTCAACCGGGAAGTGCTGGGCTGGGGTGATACCGGCACGCGCCAGGCATTTGATCTGGTATCGCTGCTGGCGGATGCGGCCAGCAGCAACTACGGCATCGGCATTCACCAGATTGCCAATGACGGCATTAAGCCCCAAGTGCCCCCACGGGCCACGGAGCGCTACGTCAAATACCATATCAAGTACCTGCCCCAAAGCAGCGGCACCCAGCCCCAGACCGGAATCCTGTCCACGCTCGATGGCCTGAACAGTGACAGCATTCCACTCAACCTGACAACTGGTGGTGGCCTAGAAAACCCCAATCGAAAAGGGCTGCGCATTGGCCTGGGTGTCAATACGGGCGGCCTGGGCGGGGCGGCCCCCATCTACATCGCGCATGTAGAAATCCATGACCGCATCCTGACTGCTGCGGAAGAACTCCTCCACGACAATGAATGGGACCCCGTTTATGGATACGCCAACTAATCTGATGCCGGATGCGTCGACGCCCGCGCCGGCCCTTGCCTCGGCGGCGGGCTGGTGGCAGATAGCGGGCCACGTCCACGCGCATTATTTCATGGCTCCGCACCCGGATGCCCTGTGTGGTGCCACTTCATTTCTGGCCATTGCCACGCACGGGGCCTACGTGCTAACGGTCGCTCACGTCCGTCCCTGCCCGGCTTGCCAAGCCCTTGTTCCTTCTTTCCAAAATTAGCCCTCTTCTAGTGGCCCGCTCCATCCCAGAAATTTCCCAGTCCATCCGCGCCGCCCTGGCCGCCCAGCCCGTGCTGGCGGGCCTGAACTCGCCCTCCGCCACGGCCATCTACAAGCTGCTGGCCGATGTCTTCGCCACCGCCGCCTGGGCGATAGAAAACCTGTTTGACCGGCTCACCGCCAGCGTGGATGCCAAGCTGGCTCAGGCCCGGCCCGGTACGCCGAAGTGGTACGCCAACCAGCTGAAGAAATTCCAGCTCGGTGACTTGCTCCGAGACGATGAGACGGGGATCCACTACGCACCTGGTTCGACCGGCCAGCGGCTGATCAGCCAGGCCACGGCCAAAGAAAACGAACTGGCCGGCAAGCTCTACCTGAAGGTAGCGGCCACCGATGCCGCCGCGCCCGGCGGGCTACGCTCGCTCACGGAGGCGGAGATGGTGCAGGCCCGCGCCTACCTGAAGGCCATCCAGTTTCCGGGGATGCGCATTGAAATGAGCAGCCTGGGCGCGGATCTGCTGCGGGTGGAGGGGGTAATCTACTACGATGCCCTGCTGGACCTACCCACGCTGAAGGCGGCCGTGCGGGCCGCCATGCGCGGCTACCTGGCTACGCTGGATTTCGACGGCCAGGTGTACGTGGCCCGGCTGGAGGATGCCATTCAGGCGGTGCCCGGCGTGACGGACCTGGCCCTGACGCGGGTAGCGGCCCGCAGCGGCCAGCTGGCGGCCACGGTGTTCACCCGCGTGTACGAGACGGCCGCCGGCTATATCACGGAAGATACGGCCCCCGGCGCGGGCTTTCTGGACACGCTAACCTTCATTCCGAATGGCACAGTCTAACCAACCCCAGCCGCTGTTCCGACTGCCGCCGGTGGGCTACCAGCTGCAGCTGCCCGTGCTGGTGCGGAACCTGCTGCCCACCCTGCTGCGCCGGCCCCGGCTGCTGGCCCTGCTGGCGGCGCTGACCACACCCCTGGAAGAAGTGTACCGCGCCTTTATCGTCTATTTCTTCCGCGTGCAGACGGAGCTGAGCTACTCGGGCCAGACGCTCTCGTTTGAGCGGGCGCTGAACGACCGGTTTGATGCGGCCTTCCGCCGCATCCGGATTGTGAACTCCGACGCGCAGACCGAGCCGCTGTACCTGTATTTCAGCGCCGAAAGCCGCCCGCCGGTGTATTTTACCTTCGAGCGCGAGGGGCCGCCTTGGCGCTACGCCTACACGGCGCAGGAGCTGGCCAGCCAGGTAGGCTTCGTGGTGCGGGTGCCCGCCACGCTACGCCCCCAGCAGCCTGCGCTCCGCGCCCGCATCGGCCAGTTCAAGCTGGCCACCATCCGCTACCGCATTCAGTACGTGTAACCTCAACCAACCATGAAAAACCTAATTTTTGAAACCGGTGGCCGCCCGTTCGTGCTCGACGACCTGGCCACGCTGCAGGAAGAATTCCAATATGCCCTGTATGCGCCCCTGCTGGCGCTGCCACCCTGCGTGGTGTCTGGCTGCGAGGTGGGCGCGGCCGGCGCCGGCGTATATGATGTGGGCCCCGGCCTGGTGTGGCTGAACGGGGCGCTGCACCGCTTCGCCGGGGCCAGCGCCGTGGCGCTGCCGGGTGAACTGTACGTGGGGCCGCTCGTCGTTGAAAACGGCCCCTACCAGACCGGCGGCCAGAAGCCCGTACGGTCGGAGGCTCTGGCGCTGCTGCGGGCTGCTGGCAACGTGCCGGGCCAGAAGGTGCTGGTGACCGAGCACGGCGTGCTGAGAGCGGAGAAAGCGCGGGAAGCGGGTCAGCGGATGTTGGGGGACACGAAATGGCTCACGAAGCTGGCGGCCGGGTATTTCCTGAACGGCCGGGGCCTGTATGGCACGGTAGCCTATGGGTGGGCGCTGGCCGATGGGCAGCACACGACAGAGCAGTTGGGCGGTGTATGGCCGGTCGGCTACAAAGCTGGCCATGCTGATTATGGCGTATTGGGCAAGCAAATAGGACTGGAAAAAGTGGCGCTGACGGTAGAAGAGGGGCCGGCCCACGGGCACGACATGGATCAGGCCGGCTCACACAGTCACAGCGTTAGCGTATACCAAGCTGTTACAGGACAGGGTGATAATGGTTCTACTCGCACAACTATAAACACCGGACTGCGGGATACTTTCACCACGTCTAATACTGGTGCTCACACTCACGGAATTCGATCATCAGGCGAAGGACTTCCCCACGAGAACCGCCCGCCGTCCAAGGCAATGGTGGTGCTGGAGTGGATTGGGTTTTAGCGGCTACTTCCTTCATAAATAAGGGTGAATAGCGCAAATGGTTAGCTTTGCCATTCACCCTTATTTCTTTTTATGAGAAAAGCCCTACTCGCCCTGGCCCTAATGACTAGCAGCATCGCCAGCGCCCAAATCACACTGGAGCGTAAGTATCCTATCCTAGTTGAGCCGTTCAAGCTGGCTAATGGCGACCTGAAGTACATCGGAGCCGTTGAAGCCACTCATCAAGTGAATATCTATAATGCGAACCATTCCCTGCTACGTCAAGTGGCAGTACCGGTAGCGGCTGGCCAGAGGGTAAGCTACGTAGAGTACGCCAGCGACCGGTTGTTTAATACCAACAACACGCTAGAATTTATAGTATATCTCAATACCACTTCCGTCAATACCACCCGCGTAATGGATGAAACTGGGGCAGTCCTGCTTAGTGTAGACTCCTGCTCTTACGTGTCAGTGCACAACACCGCTGTTGGCACCAAGATGATTGCTTATCCGCAGCTCGCGCAAGGCGACCTGTATAGTAAAGTATACTCCTTAGCCGGCACCTACACACCGCTACGCACCGCCAACAAAGCGGATGATCTCATCGCCGGCCCGTATCCCAACCCCACAACCCAATCCATACGCCTGCCTTACACGGTGAAGCCCGGCGAGGTGGCCACGCTGCAGGTGCTGGACATGAGCGGCCGGGTGGTGAAGTCCTACCAGGTGGATGCGGCCTTTGACCATCTGCTGCTCAATGCCCACGAGCTGCGCGGCGGGGCGTACGTGTACCGGGTCACTTCAGCCGCTGGTACAGGTCCGGGTAAGAAGTTCATCGTTCGGCATTGATTGCACTATTCCAAAACAAAGGAGCCCGGTCACATGGCCGGGCTCCTTTGTTTTATAGGCATTTAACACCCATTGAACGGGTGCTCAATCGGTACACGATTCGTTTTGATTTGATACACGATTGAATTTGCTGATTATACGCCCCTGGGCAGGGCGGACAGTTTCCGTAGCTGCATCCATCTGCCTGCCAGTGCCGGCACTACAAACGAAACGGCCCTACTTCCGCGCGGAAGTAGGGCCGTGTTCTTGGTGGGGGGAGCAACTACTCCGTCACCGTAATCTTCTCAAACTGGCGGGCCTTGCCGGGCAGCGTCTTGTGCTTCTCCTTGCCCAGGGCCGCGGCGGGCTCGGGCACCCAGTGGTGGCGGCCGCCGGCCTTTTCGTCGTTGAACTCGGTGGGAATGTCGTTGGCTTCGGTGCGCTCCTTCCAGGTGAGGTGGGCGGTGCCGTCGTCCTGGCGGTCCATGGTGATGCAGTCCTCGACGGGGCAGACCAGGGAGCACAGGTTGCAGCCCACGCAGTTGGCCTCGATGATTTCGGGGACGCGGGTGCCAGCGTTGAGCTTGATGGCCTGGTGGGCGCCGTCTTCGCAGGCGGTGTAGCAGAGCTGGCAGCCGATGCACTTCTCCTCGTGGATGTTGGCCGTCACCTTGTACTTCATGTTCAAGTCTTCCCAAGGTAGCACGTTGGGCAGGGCCTTGCCGACGAAGTCGTAGATGGTGTTGAAGCCCTTGTCGGTCATGTACTGCTCCAGGCCGCTGGTCATTTCGCGGATGATGCCGAAGCCGTAGTGCATGGCGGCGGTGCAGACCTGCACCGAGGAGGCCCCGAGCAGGATGTGCTCCACCGCGTCGCGCCAGGTTTCGATGCCGCCGATGCCGGAGATGGGCAGGCGCACGTCGGGGTGCTGGGCGCAGTTCTTGAGCATGTTCAGGGCAATGGGTTTCACGGCCGGGCCGCAGTAGCCGCCGTTGGAGCCCTTGCCGTCCACGATGGGGTAGGGGGCAAACAGGTCCAGGTCCACGCCGACGATGCTCTGGATGGTGTTGATCAGCGAAATGGCGTCGGCCCCGCCGCGGCGGGCGGCCATGGCGGGCTCGGTGATGTCACTGATGTTCGGCGTGAGCTTGACGATAACCGGAATCTTGGCCACTTCCATCACCCACTCCACGATGGTCTGGAGCACGTCGGGCTCCTGGCCGACGGCCGAGCCCATGCCCCGCTCGCACATGCCGTGGGGGCAGCCGAAGTTGAGCTCGATGCCGTCGGCACCGGCTTCCTGGCTCTGGCGCACGATGTCGTGCCACTCCTGCCGGCTCTGCACCATGAGGGAGGCAATGACGGCGTGGTTGGGGAAGCGCTTCTTGACTTCCTCGATTTCGCGCAGGTTGTCGGCCAGGGGGCGGTCCGAAATCAGCTCGATGTTGTTGAAGCCCATCATGCGCTTGTCGCGGTAGTTGACGCTGCCGTAGCGGCTCGACACGTTCACGACGGGCACGCCCAGGGTTTTCCACACCGCGCCGCCCCAGCCGGCGTCGAAGGCTTTCATCACCTGGTAGCCGGAGTTGGTCGGCGGCGCCGACGCCAGCCAGAAGGGGTTCGGGGACTTGATGCCGGCAAAATTTATGGAGAGGTCTGGCATGGGAGAGTAAGGTCTATGGCTAGAAAACTCCCCTCCTTTTTTCAAGGAGGGGTGCCCGAAGGGCGGGGTGGTAAGCTAGAGCTAGATAACTAGGGTTAGTTTCCCTCCTTTTTTCAAGGAGAGGCTAGGGGTGGTTCTATGGTTGAACGACTACTGGCTCTAGTTTTCTAGCTCTAGCAACCACCCCGCCCTTCGGGCACCCCTCCTTGAAAAAAGGAGGGGAACTAGCTCCTAACCCCTAACCCCTAGCTTCTTGCTTCTAATTCCTAGCTCCTGGTTTTCAAATATTCGTGGATGCCGCGGGCGGCGGCTTTGGCTTCGGCGGCGGCATTGACGACTTCCGCGCCGCCGTTGCGGGCGTCGCCGGAGGTGAAGTAGCGCGGGTTGGTGGTTTGGCCCGTGCGCTCGTCGGCCACGATGCGGCCTTTGCCATCTACTTCCAGGCCCGGAATCAGGCTTAGAAACTGGGTCTGCTTGGCCTGACCGGTAGCTTTGATCACCATGTCGCAGGGCTCGATGAACTCGGAGCCGGGCACGGGCTGCACCTGGCCCTCGTGCAGGGCGGTGCGGATAAACTTCACGCCTTCGACCTTGCCGTTGCCCACGATTTCGATGGGGGCCACGTGGAACAGGCCTTTCACGCCCACGCCCTTGGCCAGGTCATACTCGAACTCGTAGGCGCCCATGTCTTCCTTGCCGCGGCGGTAGGCCAGAATCACCGAGTCGGCCCCCATCCGCGACGATTCCGAAGCGGCGTCCATGGCGGTGTTGCCGCCGCCGAGCACGATGACCTTGCGGCCCACGGCGGTGGCGTGGTGGTTCATGCGCAGCTGCTCGATGAATTCGACCGCCCCCACGCAGTTTTCGCGCTCCTCGCCGGGCAGGCGCAGGGCGTTGGTGCGGCCCAGCCCGATGCCCAGGAAGATGGCGTCGTACTTCTCCTCCAGCTTTTGCAGGTCCGCGCGGGAGCTGATGGGCGCGTTGTAGGTCACCGAGTAGCCGAACTGCTGTTGCAGATAATTCATCTCGGCAATGACTTCCTCGTTGGTGATTTTGTAGGGCGCCACACCGTACACCGTCAGGCCCGAGGGCTGGGCTTTGGCCTCGAACACGTCCACCTCGTAGCCCAGGGCCCGCAGCTCGCAGGCGCAGCTGATGCCGGCCGGCCCCGCGCCGATGATGGCGACCTTGCGGCCGTTGGGGATACCGGGCGTAAACAGCGGCTTTTCCTCCTCGATGGCCTTACGGGTGGCAAAGCTCTGGAGGCGGCCGATTTCAATAGGCTTCACGTCCTGGAGGTTGTACACGCAGGCCCCCTCGCAGAGCACTTCCGTGGGGCAGACCTTGCCGCAGGCGTTGCCGAAGTAGTTGGCCTCGTAGATGGTGCGGGCCGCGCCGGTGTCGTTGCCGGAGTTGATCTGGCGGATGAACTGCGGGATGTCGATGCCAGAGGGGCAGGCCTGGATGCAGGGCGCATCGAAGCAGAACAGGCAGCGCGAGCTTTCAAACAGGGCCTCGGAGGAGTTCATCCGGGGCTTGAGCTGGGCAAAGTTCGCGTGGAATTCCTGCTCGGAAGTAGGAGTAGGGTATTCAGCCATTGGGGCGGGAATTTTCGGAAAGGAAGGGGGAAAAATCGTGTGTCATCCTGAGTGCAGCGAAGCGGAACGAAGAACCTGCCTCCGACAACTCAGGAGCTTTTTTTCAATAAGCCAAGTCCTTCGCCGCGGGGCAGAAATGAGCATTGAAATCAGCTTCTGCTGCGGTAGGAGGAAGGTCCTTCGCTTTGCTCAGGATGACAGACGACCAAGAAACGGCTTACAGCTCGACCAGCTTCTCGTAGGTTTCGGGGCGACGGTCGCGGAAGAACTGCCAGGTGTTGCGCACTTCCTCAATCATGTCGAGGTCGAACTCGGCGATGAGCAGCTCGTCGTTGTCTTCGGAGGCCTGGGCCAGGATCTGGCCGCGTGGGTCCACGAAGTAGCTGGTGCCGTAGAACTTGCCCAGGTTCCAGGGCTTTTCTACCCCGACGCGGTTGATGCAGCCCATGAAGTAGCCGTTGGCGGCCGCGTGGGCGGGCTGCTCCAGCTTCCAGAGGTACTGGGAGAGGCCGGCCACGGTGGCCGAGGGGTTGTACACGATTTCCGCGCCGTTCAGGCCCAGCACCCGGGCCCCGTCGGGGAAATGCCGGTCGTAGCAGATGTACACGCCCACCTTGGCGTACTTGGTCTGGAACACGGGGTAGCCCATGTTGCCGGGCTTGAAGAAAAACTTCTCCCAGAAGCCCGAAGTGTGCGGAATGTGGTTTTTGCGGTACTTGCCCAGGTAGGTGCCGTCGGCATCAATGACAGCGGCCGTGTTGTACAGAAAGCCCGCCGACTCCCGCTCGTACACGGGCACAATCATCACCATGTTGTACTTCTTGGCGTACTCCGCCATGCGGTCGGTGGTCGGGCCGGGTACCGACTCGGCCGAGGCATACCAGGCTTTGTCCTGGCCGGGGCAGAAGTAAGGTGTGTTGAAGATTTCCTGCAGGCACAGAATCTGCACGCCCTGGCGGCCGGCTTCCTCGATGAGCGGAATGTGCTTCTGCACCATGGCTTCCATGATTTCGGCAATCGTGCCTTCGCCTTCCGTCATGGGCAGGCTCATCTGGATCAGGCCGGATTTGATAATTCGTGGCATTGGGGGAATTTTGAGGGGTGAGTGTTGAATGTTGAGTTTTGAATGGCTGCGGGGCTAGAGCTAAAAGCTAGTTCCCCTCCTTCCTTCAAGGAGGGGCTAGGGGTGGTTCAATCGTTGAACGACCTGCTAGCTCTAGCTTTCTAGCTTACCACCCCGCCCTTCGGGCACCCCTCCTTGAAGGAAGGAGGGGAACTAGTTCCTTGCCCTAGCTCCTAAAAAGCCGTTTTTCCGCGCTTGATGAACTTGCCGTAGCCGCGGCCGACTTTGGCCTGGCCGGCATCCACGGCTACCTGGCCGCGAAGCAGCACGGTGTCGATTTTGCCGGTCAGCTCCCAGCCTTCGTAGGCCGAGTAGTCGACATTCATGTGGTGAGTAGCGGCCGAAATCGTGTGCTTCTTGGTAGGGTCGATGATAACCAGATCCGCGTCCGCACCGATGCTGATAGTGCCTTTGCGGGGGAACATGCCGAAGATCTTAGCGGCGTTGGTGCTGGTCACTGCCACGAACTTCTGCAGGCTGATGCGGCTCTTGCTCACGCCCTCGGAAAACAGCAGCTCCATGCGGTGCTCGATGGCCGGGTGGCCGTTCGGGATTTTGGAGAAGTCGTCCTTGCCCATCAGCTTCTGCTCCCACATAAAGGGGCAGTGGTCGGTGCCCACCACCTGCACCAGGCCCTGGTTGATGCCGGCCCAGAGGGTTTCCTGGTCCTTTTTCTGCCGCAGCGGCGGCGACATCACCACCTTGGCCCCGTTGGCCTCATCCTCGTAGAGCGAGGCGTCGAGCACCAGGTACTGAATGCAGGTTTCCACGAACACGCGCTGGTTGCGCTCCGTGGCCCGGCGCACCTGGTTCAGGGCGCCTTCGCACGTCAGATGCACGATGTAAGCATGCACGCCGGTGTAGTTGGCAATGTCGGCGAAGCGGCCGGAGGCTTCGGCCTCCGTCACTTCGGGCTGCGAGAGGTAGTGGTAGAGCGGCGAAAGTTTGCCCTGGGCGCGGTGCTGGGCAATGAGCGTGTCGATCATGTCGCCGTTGGTGGCGTGGGCCGTCACCAGGGCACCGTGCTTGCGCACCTCCTGCATCAGCCCCACCATCTGCGCGTCGTCGATCATCAGGGCACCCTTGTAGGCCATGAAGGTTTTGAAGGACGTAATCCCTTCCGCCACCATGTCCTTTATTTCCTCCTTGGTGCTGGGGTTGAAGTCCGTCACGGCCATGTGGAACGAGTAGTCGCCGACGGCGGTACCGGTGGCGCGGCCCTGCCACTCGGTAAGGGCTTCGCGCAGGCTGTGGCCCTGCTTCTGCAGCACGAAGTCGATGACGGTGGTGGTGCCGCCGTGCAGGGCGGCGCGGGTACCGGTTTCGTGGGTGTCGGAGCTGAAGGTGCCCATGAACGGCATGTCCAGGTGCACGTGCGGGTCGATGCCGCCGGGCACGATGAGCTTGCCGGTGCAGTCGATGACTTCCGCCCCGTCGGCCTTCAGGTTGCGGCCGATGGAGACGATGGTTTCGCCCTCGATGAGGATGTCGCAGATGGCGTCCGAGTCGGCGGTGACGACGCGGCCGTTGCGCAGGAGCAGGGACATGGGTTGAATCGTTAAGTGATTGGGCGGGTACCGGCCGGGGAGCGGCGGAGCCCGTAGAAATAAAACAGCAGCGAAATGAGCAGGCGCAGTGCCACGTTGCCCCAGATGCGGGCCGTCAGCCCTTGGGAAAATGCCAGCACCTCAACGGCCGCGGTGGCCAGGTGAAACCCGATAAACGTGCGCACCACTACCCGCAGCGCCCCCGCGTCCTGAATGCGGCGCGCCAGGTAGGATAAAGCTCCCAGCGCCAGCTCAGCCGCGCCCAGCAGATAGGCCAGCAGGCGGGCGTCGGGTGGCAGGGCGATACCCACCGTGGCCGGAATGCGGGCCGGACTCAGGATGAGCACCACGCCCGCTCCCAGGGTTACCAGCGCGTGAAGCAGCAGCAGGCGAGACAGGTTCATGAGCAGCTTCCTCCCAGGTTGCCGGCCCGGACCCCCGGGCGGCGTTCCATTCTAATGCACGTACTCGTCGGCGATGCTCAACGCTTCCGAGATAATGGCCAGACCTTCATCCAGCTCATCTTTGGTAATGTTCAGCGGGGGGGCAATGAAAATGTAGTTCCAGCGCACGAAGGTGTACATGCCCAGCTCCTTGATGCGGGCCGCCACCTTATTCATAATGTCCATCTGGCTGGGGGCCGCGTTCCAGGGAGCCATCGGCTCCTTGGTGGCGCGGTTTTTCACCAGCTCCAGGCAGCCGAACAGACCCGTATTGCGCCAGTCGCCGATGCTGGGGTGCTTTTCGATCAGCTCCGCTACGCGCTTATCGAGGTGCTTGCCCATCTGCACGGTGTTGTCGAGCAGGCCGTCCTCCTCGTAGATGTCGAGCACGGCCACGGCGGCGGCGCAGCTTACCGGGTGGGCCGAGTAGGTGAGGCCCAGCGGCAGGGGCCGGTCGTCGAAGTGGTGGGCGATGGTGTCGTCCACCATCACCGCGCCCAGGGGCAGGTAGCCGGCCGTGATGCCCTTGGCCATGCACATGATGTCGACTTTCACGCCGTGGTGGTCGGAGCCGAACCACTTGCCGGTGCGCCCGAAGCCCGACATCACCTCATCGGCAATGAGCAGGATGCCGTGCTTGTCGCAGATTTCGCGCACCCGCGTCCAGTACGTGGGCGGGTACTTAATGCAGCCCGATGTGCCCGACTCGCCTTCCATGATGATGGCCGCCACGCTGCCGGGGTTCTCGTAGCCTATTATGCGCTCCATAGCCGCCGCGGCCCGCTCGGCGCACTGCTCGGGCGTTTCGGAATACCAGGGGCAGCGGTAGAAGTAGGGGTTTTCGACGTGCACCGTGCCGGGCATGGCCTGGCTGTCCACGGCAAACTTGCGCGGGTCGCCGCCCACGCTCAGGGCCCCGTACGAAGCCCCGTGAAACGACTGGTACAACGACACGATCTTGTGGCGGCCGGTGTACACGCGGGCCAGCTTGATGGCGTTTTCAATGGCCTCGGCCCCGCCCAGGGTGAAAAAGGCCTTGGTCAGGTTGGGAGCAGTGATTTCGGCCAGCCGGCGGCCCAGGTCGCCGCGGGCCTTGGTAATCATGCCCGGGTACACGTAGCTCAGCTCCCGCATCTGCGCCGCCACGGCCTCGGTCACGCGCTGGTCGCCGTGGCCGATGTTCACGTTCATGAGTTGCGACGAGAAGTCGATGTAGCGCTTGCCGTCCCGGTCGTAGAGGTACACGCCCTCAGCCCGCTCGGCGCTGATCGGGTTCAGCCCGGTTTGCTTCGACCAGGAGAAGAGGGTATGCTCGAGGTTATCCTGCAGGATCTGATCCTTGTCGGTGTCGGTGTAGGTTTCCATGTAAAAAGAGGGTGGAAATTTTTTCTAGAAGCTAGTTCCCCTCCTCAGATGAGGAGGGGCTAGGGGTGGTTGAAATGGCAGAACGATGGCTAGAGCTAGTTTTAAAAGTCGTTCAATGCGTGAACCACCCCGCCCTTCGGACACCCCTCCTTGAAAAAAGGAGGGGACCTAGATTCTAGCTATAGCTCTAAAGTAGGCTAGCTCATCCAGTTCACCCGCGACTCCGGGTTCCACTTCGTCGTAGTCTTCTTCAGCTGGGTCCAGAACTCGATGCTGCTCTTGCCGGTAATGTCGCAGGCCCCGAACTTGGAGTCGTTCCAGCCGCCGAAGGAGAACGGCTCCCGGGGCACCGGCACGCCGATGTTGACGCCAATCATGCCCGCGTTGGCGTGGTCCATCACGTAGCGGGCCGAGCTGCCGCTGCTGGTAAACACGGCGGCGGCGTTGCCATACGGGTTGGCGTTTTCGATGTTCAGGGCCTCGTCCAGGGTGTTGGTGCGCATGATGGCCAGCACCGGGCCGAATACTTCCTCCTGGGCAATGCGCATATTGGGGGTCACGTAGTCGATGACGGTAGCGCCCACGTAGTAGCCGCCCTCGTGGTCGGGCACGGTGGTGTTGCGGCCGTCGAGCAGCACTTTGGCCCCGGCGGCTTCGGCTTCGGTGATGTGCTTTTCAATCCGCTCCTTGGCGGCCTTGCTGATGACGGAGCCCAGGTTCTGGCCGGGCACGATCTTGCGGGCTTCCTCCACAATCTTGGCTACGATGCCATCCACCGCGCCCACGCCCACCATCGTTGAGCCGGCCATGCAGCGCTGCCCGGCGCAGCCCGACATGGAGGCCGCCACGTTGGAGGCCGTCATTTCGGGGTGGGCGTCGGGCAGTACCATCAGGTGGTTTTTGGCCCCGCCCAGCGCCACGCAGCGCTTCAGGTGGGAGGTAGCCCGGATGTAGACCACCTTGGCAATGGCCGTGGAGCCCACGAACGACACGGCCTGAATGGCCGGATGGTCGCAGATGGCCTCCACGATTTCCCGGTCGCCATGCACGATGTTGAGCACACCGTCGGGCAGGCCGGCTTCCTTGAGCAGTTCGGCAATGCGGCCAGCACTCAGGGGCACGATTTCCGAGGGTTTCAGAATCATGGTATTGCCCAGCACCAGCGCGTTCGGGATGGTCCAGTGGGGCACCATGTTGGGGAAGTTGAAGGGGGCAATGCTGGCCACCACGCCCAGGGGCTTGCGCTCCACGCGGGCTTCCACTCCCTTGCTCACTTCCAGAAACTCGCCTTGGATCAGCTGGGGCATGGAGCAGGCAAATTCGGTCAGCTCAATGGCCTTCTCGACTTCGGCGCGGGCTTCGTCGTAGGTTTTGCCGTTTTCCTCGCGCACCAGGTCGGCCAGGGCTTTCATGTCGCGCTCCAGCAGGGCCTTATAGCGGTAGAAAATCTGCACCCGCTCCTTAATTGGAGTACTTGACCAAGCTGGATAGGCGGCTTTGGCAGCCTGTACAGCCTGGTCCAGTTCGGCGGTGCCGGAGAGGGGTAGGGTAGATATGACTTCGCCCGTGAGGGGGCTTTCCACGTCCAGCGTCCGGCTGGCCTGGTTGTCTGCAAACTGACCACCAATATAGTTGCGAACAACAGGGTATTTTACTGTTTGGACTTCCATGTTACGTTTGTGTTAAGTTTCGCAAGTAACGGGTTTCCGCAAAACAACCCAACGATGGCTATCTTTTTATTCTTGCTAGAAAGTGAGTGCTCACCCACCAATTTAAAAACTTAGTTCTGAAAAGGTAAGGTGATTATGGCTTTGCAAGTACTGTGGGTCACTATATGAGGATGAAGGAATGAGTTGTTCTGCTCCAGATCAACTGTTGTAGGCTCTTTATCTACAACCCAAATTTGATGGGCATCAAATAATGCTATTTATCTCATTTGGCATAATAGCCGCAGCGCGGCGGCAGGTTTGTAGAATCAGGGGCAGACGAAAGCAAAAGCCGCGTAGCGGTGACAGAGCCGCTCGGACGACTCTGCCACCGCTACGCGGCTTGGGTTTATTTAGCGCGTGAATTGCTACAAACCTGTCGCCACTAGATGACTTCTGGCTTATTCCTTCCTCCTTATTTATTGCTACAAGCCTGCTGCCGTGCTACGGCTGTTTCTGCCCTGGGTTTCTTGTAAGCCGCTGGCAGGAATGCGCGGTAGAAACGCCCGGATCTGCTGCTGCCAGGCGTCTGGGTGGCGGTGCCAATAAGGCTCGTGGCCAACGCCGCTAAAGTAATGGCGCTGCTTCGGCCCGCGCAGGGCGGCGAAAATACCGTCGGTTTCCTGCCGGGTGACGCGCTTATCGGCGAGGCCGTAGAGGAGCAGGGTAGGGGTGCTGATACGGGCAGCGTAGCGACGGGCATTGTGGTCGAAAGCCCAGAAGCTGTTCTGAATGCCGCCCCAGAATACGAGCAGGTTGGCCAGCGGAAAGGGCGGCACATGCATCGCGCGGAATCGGTTCTGTGCGGTTTCGAGCATGCTGCCGTAGGGGCACTCCACAATGGCGGCGGCGGGCCGCACGCCCAGCTCACTTTCGGCCCGCAGAATGGCTACAGCGCCCATGCTCACACCGTAGAGCACGACGGGCACGGCCGGTTGCTGCCGCGTCAGAAAGTGAAAAGCTGTGGCCACGTCCTCGGCTTCGCGGTAGCCCACGGTGCAGCGGTAGCCGGCCGAGCCGCCCGCCCCGCTCAAATCAACCAGCAGCACGGAATAGCCCAGGGAGCGGAAAAACGCGGCCTCAGTCAGCAACTTCGACTTATCGCTGGTGTAGCCGTGAAACAGGGCTACGCGGCCCCGGGGGGCAGGTACGGCCCCGTACCATATTTCCAGCCGGCCGTTGGGACTATCCAGGGCCAGCGTTTCATAAGGAAAATCCGGGACGCCGGAGTTGACGGGCTTGGGATTGGCAACGCCGGTGAGCAGCAGGCCCAGCTTAGCGGGCAGCGTCAGCTTTTCGGGGCTGGCCGTGCGCGGGCTGGCCTCGGCGCTGAAGTGCGTGAAGTGCCAGGCGTGATTGAACGCAATGAGATTAACGAGCAGCAACAGGACGAGCAGCATCAGCCCAACCCGCCGCCTCACCGGGGGCGCGCGGGCCGCCCGGCCCCGGCTTTGCCCCCCGCCCCGCCCGCCTTGCCCGCCGGGCCGGATTTGCCACCGGTTGGCTTACCGCCCACCGGTTTGCCCCCGGCCGGCCGGCTGCCCGCCGCTTTGCCGCCGGGCCCGGCTTTTGGGCCCGCACCACGGCTGCCATCGGGCTTGCTGAAGCCAAATTTGCCTCCACTCGGCTTGCTACCTGCAGCGGGCTTGCGCGAGTCGCCGGAGGGGCGGATGCCGCCGGGCCAGAAGCCCGTGGACTTGCCCGCGCCGGGCTGCCGCGCCC
Organism: Hymenobacter daecheongensis DSM 21074; assembly: GCF_900141805.1. Lineage (GTDB taxonomy): Bacteria > Bacteroidota > Bacteroidia > Cytophagales > Hymenobacteraceae > Hymenobacter > Hymenobacter daecheongensis. The sequence continues at coordinate 132,904 of NZ_FQYN01000010.1, forward strand.
CGGATTTGAAGTCGTTCGGACCCAGCACCTGGCCGGCAGTCAGCTCCTTGAGGTCTTTGATTTCGGCGGCGGTGAGGTCGCGCCACTTGCCGGGGGGCAGGCCGGCAATGCGCAGGTCGGCAATCTGCACGCGGATGAGGCGCAGGGTGGGAAAGCCCACGGCGGCCGTCATTTTGCGCACCTGCCGGTTCATGCCCTGCGAGATGGTGATGCGCAGCCAGCTGGTGGGAATGTTGACGCGGAAGCGCACGGGCTTGCTGCGCTCGGCTACCGCTACGGGCTCGGGCAGCATCTCGGCCTCGGCCGGCGAGGTGAAGCCGGTCTTGATATCTACACCGCGGCGCAGCTGCTCCAGGGCTTCATCGGTCGGAATGCCTTCCACCTGCACCCAGTATGTTTTCGGGATCTTGAAGCGGGGCTCGGAAAGGCGGTGCTGCAAGGGCTTATCATCAGTCAGCAAAACCAGGCCCTCGCTGTCGTAGTCGAGGCGGCCAACGGGATAGACGTTGGGTACATCTACAAAGTCCTTGAGCGTGGCGCGGCCGTTTTCGTCGGTAAACTGGGTGAGGACTTCGTAGGGCTTGTGAACGAGAACGTAGCGCATGGCAAAAGGGGAAAAGTAGCGCGAAGCGGTGCTTCGCGGAGATAGTAAAAAGCAGTAGTGCAGCCTGGGCGCGAAGCAGCGGCTGGCGTTACTTGCGAGGCCGCATCACCAGCTCCACCACTTCGCGGTTCGGATACACCACAAAATCGCCACTGTCGCGGGTGACGCGGCCGGTTTTGGTTTGCTCCTGAAAGGCGTGATGCACAAAGGTGCCGATTCTGACCGAGTCAGGCTGCTTCACGGGCCTGGTGATAGAGGAAGAATCGGCGGTGCTGATGAGGGTGGCGGCGTAGGCCACCGAGTCGCGGCGGGTGTAGGGGCGCAGCACGAAGCGGCCGGCGCGGTAGTCGCGGGGCTCATCGAGCCGGTCGCTGGCGTATTCGGATACGGCTGACTTGGCCTCTTTTTCAAGGCCGGGCTGGCAGCCGGCGCAGAGCGTGAGCAGCAACAGGAAGCAGAGTGCGGGGAATTTCATCGAAACAAACACAGAGGCCGGAGTAGCCCGCAAAGGTAAGCGCTTCTGCCCCAGAACGGCCATGTGAAACCGAATCGTCTGTCATCCTGAGCTTGCGAAGGACTTTACCACGCCAGCGCGAGTCGTTTTTCGATTATTGTTCTTATCTCACAAGGTCCTTCGCAAGCTCAGGATGACAATTGTCAACTAACAGTCATCTAAATTCCGCCCGAATACTTCCGCGCGGCCCATTCGGCCGTTATCAGCGCCAGAATCAGGAAAAACAGCCACTTCAGATTGATGAGGTCTTTTAGATCTTCCTGGCTGTAGATAACGGGTTTGGCGTTGGCTCGCTCGATATCCTGGGTGAGTTGGGCGAACTGGCTGGGATAATATAGCCGGGAGCCGCTGCGGCGGCTGAGCTGGTGGAGCAGGTTATGGTCGGCGCGGGCGGTGAGGGTTTCGAGCTGCTGCTCCTGCACTAGCAGCTCGCCGCCATCCTGCTGGGGCTGGCCGCCGAGCGTGGCGCGGGCGGCGTAGCGGTAGAGGCCGCCGGGCAGCGCGCCGAGGTGGAGCGGGGCGCCGTCTTCGCTGTTGGTGAAGCTGAAGGTGCGGGTTTTCTGCTTTTCGTCGGTGAGCGTAAGGGTGATGGGCTGGTTGTAGATACGCTCGAAAATGGCGTTGTAGGTTTCCGCGCCGAAGGTCACGTCGTCCTGGGTGGTAAAGGCGTCCTGGGTGGGGTACACGTCGAGGCGCTTCTTATTGGCATTGGCCGTGAGCAGCTGCAGGGTGCGCACGATGAGGCGGTCGTAGGCGTCGGGGCGGTCCTGATGGTCGGCGGCTTCCTGCAGGCGCCACTGCCAGCTGCCATCCGTAAGCAATGTGGCCTGGCGCTGCTGCGGCGTGCCGCCAAATACTAGCAGCGGCTTGCGGGTTTTCAGGCGGCCCACCTGCTGATACAGTGCGGCTTCAGCCCCACCCGCCAGGCGCAGCTCCCCAAAGGGCACCGGCGCGGGCGGGTAGGCGGCGAAGCGGCGCAGGGCATCTTCCTCGAAAGTGAAGCGCGCGAAGGCCGGGTTCAGCACCGGCGTCACGTCGTCGGTCTGGCTGCCGCGGGGCGAGATAGTGAGGCCGGTGCCGAGGCTGTTGTAGGCGTTGAAATCGGACTGCGCCCCCATGATGTAGAGCGCCGGCACGCGGCGGGCGCGCACCTGGGCCAGCACCTCGGCCCCCACGCCGCCGCGGGTGGGCAGCTGGTGCAGAATGGCCACGTCGAAATCCTGGGACTTGAGCGGGGCAATGCCGGGCAGGTAGGTGGTCAGGTCGAAGTTGTCGTTTTGCCGGATGGCGGCCCGCAGCGCCTTCAGGTCGGGGTGGGGGGCCGCGCCGGCCAGCAGCACCCGCAGCCGGCCCTTCACAATGTCGAGGTAGGCGAACTTGCTGTTGTTGAGCGCCGTGAACTCGCCCGGCTGCTTTTCAATCACCACTTCGTAGCGGCGCTTGCCGGGGGCCGGGGCCGTAACAAGAAACGTCGTTTTCTGCCGACGGCGGCCGGCGGGCAGCTTCACGCGCTGGGTCTGGAGCACGCGGCCACCTTCGCGCAGCTGCACCACCGCCGTGCCACCCGCGAATCCCTCGTAGCTGATTTCGGCCTCAATGGGAAATTTATTGCCGCTGAAGGCCACCCGGTTATACGTGAGGGCAGGCAGACTCAGGTCCTTCTTGGGCACTGTGTCGCCCACGGCTACGCTATAAATCGGGAAGCTAAATTCCGAATAGACCGGCGAGCGGCCCTGGTTCACGATACCATCCGAGAGCAGCACCACGCCGGCGAGGTTGCGGCCGTCGTAGCCATCCTTAATGCCGGAAAGCATTCCATCCAGATCGGTAGCAGATGCCTGAAAGCGGAGCGAATCGGGCCGGGTCGGGCGGCTTAGAGCTGAGTTCAGCGTGCGAGTTTCCACCCGGAATCCCCGGCCGCGCAGGCTTGCGGCCAGCCGTTGCAGGCCGGTAGTGGCCTGACCCAGCACGTCCTTCGGCGTAAAGAGCCCCACCGACTGCGAGTCATCAACGGCCAGCACGATAGTGGGCTGTTCGGTAGTGGTGCTGGTGGTTTTGATAAAGGGCGAAAGCAGCAGAAAGCACAAAAAGCTCACTACCACGAAGCGCAGCGCGGCCAGCGCGTAGTTCAGGGCCTTGCTCCAGGGCGCTTTGGCCGAGTAAAGCAGGGCCGCATAGCCCGCGCCCGCGGCCAGACACAACAGAATAAACCAGGGAGAAGCGGCGACGGATATCAAATGAGGAAAATAGCGGGTGAGAATAGCAAGAACCCTGGGCAGCGGCTCAGGGTTGCGTGACGAAGGTACGCAACGGGGGGAGCACTGCTTAGTGCCTTCGCCCCGCAGTGAAAGCTACGGCACAAAGGGAAAGGCCGTCATTCCGAGCGCAGCCGAGGAATCTCGCGTAATAAGGGTGGATTACTACTCACATGTCAGCACGCGAGATTCCTCGGCTGCGCTCGGAATGACGTGCTACTCATATGCTTTATGACACTAGGGCCGCGCATTGCCGCGCAATTTCCAGCTCCTCATTAGTAGGCACCACTAGCACCCGCACCCGGCTGCCGGCCGCCGAAAGGTTACGAATACCAGGGGCGCGGCGGGCGTTTTCCGCTTCATCGAGCTGGATGCCCAGGAAATCCATATCCCGGCACACCAGATGGCGCACGAGGGCGTCGTTTTCGCCCACGCCGCCCATGAAGACTACGGCTTCGGCGCCGTTCAGAGCGGCCAGGAAGGCACCCAGGTACTTCTTGATGCGGTAGGCGTAGAGGTCATAGGCCAGTTGGGCGCGCGGGTCGCCAGCTTCCAGTTCGCGCGTGATGTCGCGCATGTCGCTGTGGCCGGTGAGGCCGAGCATGCCGCTTTCCTTGTTCAGGAGGTTTTTGACGTTTTCCAAGGAATAGCCGAGTTGCTCGACCAAGTGGAAAATGACGGCCTGGTCGGTGTCGCCGGCGCGGGTGCCCATCACCAGGCCGTTCATGGGGCCGAAGCCCATGCTGGTATCCACGGAGCGGCCGGCCACGGTGGCGGCCATGCTGCAGCCGTTCCCTAAGTGCACTGTGATGATGCGCGCCTCGGGCTGGCCTAAATAGCGCAGGGTTTCGTGGCTCACAAACTGGTGGCTGGTGCCGTGGAAGCCGTAGGCGCGCAGGCCGTGCTTGGTGTACAGCTCCTCGGGCAGGGCAAAGCGGTAGGCGTGGGGCGGCAGCGTGCTATGAAAAGCAGTGTCGAACACGGCCACTTGCCGGGCCTGCGGAAACAGCTGCTCGGCCACTTCCATGCCCAGCAGGTTGGCCGGGTTGTGCAGCGGCGCCAGCGGAAACAGCTCCCGGATGCGGGCCTTTACTTCCGGAGTCACCAGCGTGGGCGCCCGAAACTCTTCGCCGCCGTGCACGGCGCGGTGGCCTACCACCTGCACGTCGGCGGGGTCGGGGAGCACGCCGGTTTCGGGGTCGGTGAGGTGGCGCATGGCTTCCTGCAGGCCGGTGCAGTGGTCGGGAATGGGCAGGGTGCGGCGCACGGTGTGCTCCTGGCCGTCGGGCAGCAGAGAAGTGTGGGTGAGCTGGCCGTCGGGCAGGCCGATGCGCTCCACCAGCCCGCGGGCCAGCGGCTGCTCCTGCGGCCAGCGAAACAGCTGGTACTTCAGCGAGCTGCTGCCGGAGTTGATGACGAAGATGTGCATGAGAGATGACAAGGGTGAATCGGAGCTGCAGAGGATAAGAACGTCCTACTGAGCTTGCCGAAGCATCTTTACCGCTTCGTTGAAGTTACCACCACAACGAAGCGGTAGAGATGCTTCGGCAAGCTCAGTAGGACGTTCTATCAAAATGCGAGTAGCAAAATTATAGGGTGTGCGTGCTGCTATGCAGCCGTTTTCTTGCCCGGCACTGCCTTCTTCACCAGCCGCACTACTTGGTCAATCAAAAAGCCCAACACCAGCCCGCCAAGTCCGCAGGCCAGCGCCTTGGCCAGCCAGGCTACCGCCGGCATGGAGGCCAGGGCTTCTTCCAGGTCGTGCAATAAATGAGCAGTGAAGGGGATGCCGTGGGCAATGATTTCGGCCCCGACCCACAGCATGGCGGCAGTGCCCACGTAGCTGAGAATGTTCAGGAAGTGGGGCATGAACCGCACGAGGCCGCGACCGAATTTCTGAGTAGCGGCGCTGTTGTTGGCTTCCGCCAGATGCAGGCCGACATCATCAGCCTTCACAATCAGGCCCACAAAGCCGTACACGGCCACCGTGATAAACACTGCCACGGCCAGCATCACGACAATCTGATTCACAATTGGCTGGCCGGTTACCTGGCTGTAGGCAATGGCCATGATTTCGGCCGACAGGATAATATCAGTGCGTACGGCCCCGGCCACGCGCTCCTGCTCCAGCTCCTCCGGGGTGATGGTCTGCATCTGCGCACTGTCCGGCTGCACCTCGGGGTGCTTGTTGAAGAGGGAATGCACTTTTTCATACCCTTCAAAGCACAGATATGCCCCGCCCAGCATCAGAATCGGTGTGATGGCCCAGGGCGCAAAATATCCCAGCACCAGGGCCGCCGGCGTCAGAATCAGCAGCTTGTTGAAGAGGGACTTTTTGGCAATCTGGAAGATGATGGCCAGCTCCCGCGAGGGGTCCAGGCCCACCACGTATTTGGGCGTCACGGCCGTATCGTCTATCACGATGCCCGACACCTTGCCGGTGGTTTTGGCCACTTGCGCCGGCACATCGTCCAGGCTGGCGGCGCTGACTTTTACCAGGGCTGCAACGTCATCTAGCAACGCAAAAAGTCCGGAGGCCATAGAGGTTTTTTAGGTGATGTAGGTCGATTTGGAAGAGGATGTTAGTCGTTCTGTCAGGCTGTCGAAACAGTGTAGAGACGTGTATTCGCGTCTCGTCGTTGTTTATCAGGCACGGTTTCGCCCGTTAAACGACGAGACGCAATTATGCGTCTCTACCTCGTTCTGGCTGATTTCGCGCAGTCAAAATTTACTGCTGCGCCTGAATAGCCGTCAACAGCACCGTGTTGTAAATGTCATCCACCGTACACCCGCGGCTCAAGTCGTTGACGGGCTTGTTCAGGCCCTGTAGCATCGGGCCGATGGCGAGGGCGCCGGTTTCGCGCTGCACGGCTTTGTAGGTGTTGTTGCCGGTGTTCAGGTCGGGGAAGATGAGCACGCTGGCCTGGCCGGCTACCGGCGAGCCGGGCAGCTTCTGCTGGCCCACGGCGGGGTCCACGGCGGCATCGTACTGAATGGGGCCTTCCACGAGCAGGTCGGGGCGGAGCTGGCGCACGAGTTGGGTAGCCTCGCGCACCTTGTCCACGTCGGCGCCCTCGCCGGACGTGCCCGAGGAGTAGGAGAGCATGGCCACCCGCGGCTCGATGCCGAAGCGCCGGGAGCTGTCGGCCGAGGAAATGGCTATTTCGGCCAGCTGCGCGGCGGTGGGGTTGGGGTTCACGGCACAGTCGCCGAACACGGCCACCCGGTCGGGCAGGCACATGAAAAACACCGACGACACCACCGACACGCCCGGCTTGGTTTTGATGAACTGCAGCGCCGGCCGAATCGTGTGCTGCGTGGTGTGCACCGCCCCCGACACCATGCCGTCGGCCAGGCCCTTGTACACCAGCATCGAGCCAAAATACGACACGTCGGTCATCAGGTCGCGGGCCATTTCCAGGGTTACGCCCTTGGTTTTGCGCAGCTCAAACAGCGTTTCGGCGAAGTCCTGAAACAGCTCGGAGCGGGCCGGGTCCAGCAGCTGCACGCGCTGCGGGTCCAAGGGGCGGCCGAGGCGCTTGGCGGCGGCCAGAATCTGGGCCGGGTCGCCGAGGATGGTGAGGCTCACCACGTCCTGCTCCAGCAGGCGGGCCGCGGCGCGTAGGATCCGGTCGTCGTTGCCTTCGGGCAGCACAATGTGCTTGCGCTGGCTGCGCGCCCACTGCAGCAGTTGATATTGAAACATGTGCGGCGTGAGGCCGCGCGGGGCAAACGTGCTGAGCTGCTCCAGCAGCCGCGCCGTGTCGAGGTGGCGCTCAAACGTCTGGATGGCCAGCCGGATTTTCTTGGCCTGCCCCGGCCCAATGCGCGCCTGAATGCTGCCGATGCGCGTGGTGGTCTGGAACGTGCCGTTTTCTACCAGCATAATCGGCACGGCCACGGGCAGGCCCTCAATCAGGCGCAGCACCGAGTCTTCGGGGCGGTAGCCGCCCGTGAGCACCAGCCCCGCCACCCGCGGGTAGTTGGCCGACATATTGGCTTGCAACGCCGTGAGGATGAGGTCGGCCCGGTCGCCGGGCGTGATGATGAGCACGTTTTCCTGCAGGCGCGTCAGAAAGTTGGGCACCTGCATCGAGCCGTTGATGAAGTGGTCGACGGGGTTGGCCAGCTGGTCTTGCCCAAACAGCAGTTCGCCGCCCAGCTGATCGTAGATTTCCTGCATAGTAGGGCTGCGCAGGGCCTGGTTTTCCGGTATCACGGCCAGCTGGGTGTCAGGCGGCAGCTGGTCGCGGAGGCGGGCGCGCACGTCGTCGGCCTGCTCGGGGGCCACGCGGTTGAGCACCAGCGCCAGCACCTGCACCTCGCTGTCGAGGGCATCGCGGCGGATGGAGAGGGCCATGTTCACGACCTGCTCCACGGTTTTGTCGAGGCCCGAAATCAGCAGGATGGCCGGAATGCTGAGGTTGCGGGCCACTTGCCAATTGAGGTCCAGCTCCAAAGCCAGGCCGGTGCCCACGAAATCGGTGCCTTCCACCACAACGAAATCGTGGGCGGCTTCGAGCTGCTTGAAGCGGTGGATGATGGTGTCAAGCAGCTCCCCGACGCGGCCGGTTTCGGTGAGGTGCAGGGCTTCCTGACCGGTGGTGGCGTAGGTATCGGGGTAGGCTAGCGGCAGCTGGAAATGCTGCAGCACGGTTTCGATGTGGGCGTCGGGTTGGCCGGGGCTGAGCGGGGTGATGATGGGCTTGAAGTAACCAACTTTCTGGGCCTGGCTCAGCAGCAGGTGCACTAGCCCCAGCGTCAGCAACGATTTGCCGCTGTAGGGCTCGGCCGTGGCAATGAAAACCGCTTTGCTCATAAGGGTTTTGGGTAGTGGTTCAGCTGGGCTTACGGAGGAAGGGCAGGGCGAGTGGCCGGGTAACGAGTTTTCACGCGGTGTCTCGCGGTGGGTGGCGCAGTGGCTCGCAGTGAACGACCACCCCGATACTCTGCGCCACCCACCGCGAGACCCTGCGTGAAAATGCCCTACAATCAGCCCTACGTCAGCATGCCGCCATCTACCTGCAATACCTGCCCGGTGATGTAGCTCGAATCATCCGAAGCCAAAAAGGCAGTAGCCTTCGCCACGTCCTCAGGACTACCGCCGCGGCGTAGCGGAATGGCTTTGCGCCACTCGTCCACCTGCTTGGGGTCCAGCGCATCGGTCATTTCGGTTTCGATGAAGCCAGGCGCAATGGCGTTGCAGCGGATATTGCGCGAGCCCAGTTCCAGCGCCACCGACTTGGTGAAGCCGATAATGCCGGCCTTGGAGGCGGCGTAGTTGCTCTGCCCCGCGTTGCCCTTCACGCCCACCACCGACGACATATTAATGATGCTGCCGGCCTTGGCCCGCATCATGGGCTTGGTGGCGGCTTTGGTCAGGTTGAACACCGATTTCAGGTTCACATTCAGCACCTGGTCCCACTGGTTCTCGCTCATGCGCATCAGCAGCCCATCCTGGGTGATGCCGGCGTTATTGACCAGAATATCGAGCTTGCCGAAGGTGGCTACCACGTCTTCCACCAGCTTTTCGGCCTGGGCGTAGTCAGAGGCATCGGAGCGGAAGCCTTTCACTTTGGTGCCGTGGGCGGCCAGCTCCGTGGCCAGCGCCTCGCCCTTCTCCACGCTGGAGAGGTAGGTAAAAGCTACATCCGCGCCCAATTGGGCAAAATATACCGCAATGGCGCGGCCAATTCCTTTGGAAGCCCCCGTAATCAGGGCCACTTTTCCGTCGAGCAGTTTTGTCATTTGTTAGGGAGCTATAAGCTTTAAGCCGCAAGCTACAAGCTTTTTTTAGCTGCCGACAGCCAGCCAGGGGCTTTGTTTGCTACCGGCTGGCCACCAAATGCCGGCCTCATCTTATCCTGCCTGCAGCTCGTAGCGCACACCGGCTCACAACAGCTTATGGCTTGCGGCTTGTAGCTTGCAGCTGAAATGGAAACTGATATCTGTATTCTGGGGGCCGGGCCGGGCGGGGCCACGGCGGCGCTGCACCTGGCCAATGCCGGCTACCGCTGCCTGCTGCTCGACCGCGCCACTTTCCCCCGCGACAAAGTGTGCGGCGATGCCCTCAGCGGCAAAGTCATCAACGAGCTGCGCCGCATCGGCGAGGAGTTGCCGGCCCGCCTCACCGCCGCGCCCATGCAGGTGCCCAGCTGGGGCATCGATTTTTTCGCGCCCAACGGCCGCCGCCTCGGCATTCCCTTCCGGCCCGATTTCGACAAAACCCGCCACGCCGCCGCCGGCCACATCGCCAAGCGCCTCGACTTCGACAACTTTCTGGTGGAAGAAGTGCGCCGCCGCCCCGAAATCGACTTCCGCGAAAACGTGGACATCACCCAGCACGAGCGGCTGCCCGACGGTCGCTGGTGCCTGCGCACTGCCGACGGCACCGAAGTAGCTACTGTCAAACTGCTGCTGGTCGCCAACGGGGCCCAATCCAGCTTCGCCCGCCAGATTGCTGGCCACGCCCTGGAGCCCGACCACCACTGCGCTGGCCTGCGCGCTTACTACGAGGGCGTAACGGGCCTGAGCCCCGACAACTTCATTGAGCTGCACTTTATCAAAGATTTCCTGCCCGGCTACCTCTGGGTGTTTCCCTTGCCCAACGGCCAGGCCAACGTGGGTGTGGGTATGCTGACCAGCGCCGTATCGAAGAAAAAAGTGAACCTGCGGGCCCGGCTCGCCGAGATGCTCGAAACGCACCCGGCCCTGAAAGAGCGGTTTGCTAATGCCACTCGCCTCGGTCCCGTGCGCGGCTTCGGGCTGCCGCTGGGCTCGAAGCGCCGCAGCCTCTCTGGCGCGGCCTACCTGCTGCTCGGCGATGCCGGCTCCCTCATCGATCCGTTCAGCGGCGAGGGCATCAGCCACGCCATGGTTTCGGGCCGCCACGCCGCCGACTGGGCCGCGCAGGCCGTGCGGGCCCAGAATTTCTCGCCCGAATTTTTGCAGCAGTACGATGCTGCCGTGTACCGCCGCCTGGGCCAGGAGCTGCGCCTGAGCCGGGCCATGCAGCGCCTGCTCAACTTTCCCACGCTGTTCAACTTCATTGCCAACCGCGCCGCCAACAATCCCACGCTGGCCGAAACCCTCTCCAGCATGTTCATGGACCTGGACATGCGCGAGCGGCTGCGCCAGCCGGGTTTCTACGTGAAGCTGTTGTTTGGCAGCAAGTAAGCTGTGTTGCCCTCGTCTGTCATCCTGAGCTTGCGAAGGACCTTCCTCGGATAAGCTGCGAGCATGTTAAAATGAGCAAAGCCCTTTACCATTGTAGCAGTAAAGGGCTTTGGGCGTTGAAAGACGGTTGCAGTAGACCACGAGGAAGGTCCTTCGCAAGCTCAGGATGACAGGCGGCTCATGAGGCCAGATATTATCGATGCTAAGCAAAAAAACTAATCGTTGCCCGTGTAGCGGCGCAGGCTTTTGGCGGCTTCCGGGTTTAGCTGGGTGGCTTTTTCCAGATCCAGCTTGGCCTCTTTGGGCTTGTTGATGGAAGAGTAGCAGATGCCGCGGTACTCAAAGGCATCGGCATAGTTGGGGTCGAGGGCAATAGCTTTGGTGAAATCGGGGATGGCGCTGCCGAAGTTGAACATCTGCATTTTGGCCGCGCCGCGTCCGAAGAAGGCTTCTTTATCGGTCGGATTGTACTTCAGGGCCTTGGAAAAGTCGCTGATGGCGGCCGGATAGCCTTTCAGCTTCAGGCGCGTGAGGCCGCGGTTGTAGTAGGCCTCGGCGTTGGTGGGCTTTAGGCGCAGCAGCGTATTGTAGTCCAGAATGGCCTCTTTGTAGTCTTTGAGGTGGCTTTTGGCCTTGGCCCGCACCAGCAGCGCATCCGCATTGCGCGGCGCCGATTTCAGCATCGCATCCGCCGTCCGTATTTCGGCTTTGTAGTCGGCGTTGGTTTTGCGGGCAGCGGGTTCCACCACGGCTGGGGCCGCCGGGGCGGGGCTGGCGGCCGGGGCGCTGGCGGCGGCCGCGGCATCGGGCATTCCTGCAGTCGGGGCCGGAGCGGAAGTGGAAGCGGGAGCCGGGGCCGCGGTGGCCGTGGCTACGGCGGGCACACTGGCCACGGCCCGGCGCGAGTCCGGCTTATCTTTTTCTACGGTGGTGGCACATTGCGTAGTGAGCAGCACCAGCGCCGCCCCGGCAAAAAAACGAACGGTAGACAGGTTAATCATGGCGTAAGAAGCAGATTGTCAGGCAGAAAAGAAGGGAGGTGAGGCGCGGCCACGTGCGCGCGGGCCCCAGCCAGCGTGTAAGACGTGAAGCGGGCCGGGAGGTTGTGGTTTGGCGAAAAAAAAGCGTCTGAACCAGGAGCTCAGACGCGCAGTAACCGGATAATGGCTAATTACTTATGCGTGCGGTAGCGCTTCAGAGTTTTAGCAGCTTCTGGGTTCAGCTCGGCCGCTTTTTCCAGATCCGGAATGGCCAGCTTCTCCTGATACGAGTGCGAGTAGCAGATGCCGCGGTACTCGTAGGCTTCGGCGTTGTTGGGGTCGAGCTTAATGAGCTGGCTGAAATCAGGAATGGCTCCCTTGTAGTTGTCGAGCTTCATTTTGGCCACGCCCCGGTACAGCAGGCTGGCCTGGTGATTGGGGTCGAGCTTGAGGGCTTTGCTGAAATCGGCAATGGCCTGTGCCAGCTGGTCGGCGCGCAGCTGGGCGGTGCCGCGGGCGTAGTACAGCTCCACGTTGGCGGGCTGCATTTTGATGAGTGTGGCGTAGTCGGCCAGGGCTTCCTTGTAGTCTTTCAGGGCCACATGCGCCTCGGCCCGGCTCAGCAGGGCCTGCGCATCGCGCGGGCTGGTTTTGAGTGTTTCCTCGGCCAGCCGGATTTGGGCCTTATACTCGCTGTTCGACAGCTTCTTAGCCGACGCGGTAGTGGCGCTGCCTCCGGGAGAGGGCGAAACCAGGGTAGTGGCTGTGGGGGCGGCGAAGTTTTGCTGAGCCTGCGCGGCCGACAGCGTGAGCGCACCCAGAAAGAGTAGAGCGGAAAGGTGTTTCATAAGGAAAGAATATAGAAAGGAGAGTGTGAAAACAAAGAAAGAGAGGCAACTGGCCAGCTATGAAAAGGCAAAACGCCCCAACTTTATTGCAGAGGCCCGAAGATGGATTCGGTGCTTATCTTTACCACGCCATGCCCGAAATACCCGGATAGTGAGAAGTCAAAATCCGGGCTTAAACAAGAAATAATAGGCTGGTTGATTTCACAAAGGATAAAAAAAACCACACAAAACACAACTGAATATGGCATTGCAATTCGACCTGGTCGTGATTGGCAGCGGACCCGGCGGCTACGTAGCCGCCATCCGGGCTTCCCAACTCGGACTGAAAGTAGGCGTGGTAGAGCGCGAGTCGCTCGGCGGAATCTGCCTCAACTGGGGCTGCATCCCGACCAAAGCCCTGCTCAAAAGCGCCCAGGTGTACGAATACCTGCAGCACGCCCAGGACTACGGCTTGAAAGCCGGCGACACCGGCTTCGACTTCACGGCCGTGGTGCAGCGCAGCCGCGGTGTGGCCGATGGCATGAGCAAGGGCATCAACTTTTTATTTAAAAAGAACAAGATCGAACCTGTGCTGGGTACCGGCAAGCTGCTGGCTCCCGGCAAAGTGGAAGTGACCCGCGCCGACGGCACCAAGGAAACCGTGGAGGCCAAGCACATCATTCTGGCCACTGGGGCCCGCTCGCGCGAGCTGCCCAACCTGCCGATTGACGACCAGAAAATCATCGGCTACCGCAAGGCCATGACCATGGAGGCGCTGCCCAAGCGCATGGTGGTGGTGGGCTCGGGCGCTATCGGCGTCGAGTTTGCTTACTTCTACCGCACCATGGGCACCGAAGTGACCATCGTGGAGTTCCTGCCCCGCATCGTGCCGGTGGAGGACGAGGAAGTGTCGCGGCAGATGGAGAAGTCGTTCAAGAAAATCGGCATCAACATCCTCACCAGCGCCGAGGTAACCAAGGTAGATACCGCCGGCGCCGGCTGCACCGTGACCGTGAAAACCGCCAAAGGCGACCAGCAAATCGAGTGCGACGTGGTGCTGAGCGCCGTGGGCGTGAGCACCAACCTCGAAAACCTGGGCCTAGAAGAGTTGGGCATCAAGGTGGAGAAAGGCCGCGTGCTGGTCGATGATTTCTACCAGACCAACGTGCCCGGCATCTACGCCATCGGCGACATCGTGCCCGGCCCCGCGCTGGCCCACGTGGCCTCGGCCGAGGGCATCATCTGCGTGGAGCAGATTACCGGCCACCACCCCGAGCCGCTGAACTACCAGAACATCCCCGGCTGCACCTACGCCCAGCCCGAAATTGCCAGCGTGGGCCTCACCGAAGCCGAAGCCAAAAACCAGGGCTACGATGTGCTGGTGGGCAAATTCCCATTCTCAGCCTCCGGCAAAGCCTCGGCCGCCGGGGCCAAAGACGGTTTCGTGAAAGTCATCTTCGACAAGAAGTACGGCGAGTGGCTCGGCGCCCACATGATCGGGGCCAACGTGACGGAAATGATTGCCGAAGTAGTGGTAGCCCGTAAGCTCGAAACCACCGGCCACGAAATCATCAAGTCGGTCCACCCGCACCCCACGATGTCGGAAGCCGTGATGGAAGCCGCGGCGGCGGCATATGGCGAGGTGATTCACCTGTAAAAGACAATAAGTATTACCTTGACTCACAATCGAAAGCCCCAACCATGCAATTGGTTGGGGCTTTTGAATAACAGATGTGTATACTTACATCGCATTTACTCATCATACATACTTTCCCATGAAGTGGATTCCATCTTTTACTAAGCTGTTTCTTGTGTTCGTTATTGGTTTTATAATACAATTCGGAAGAACTTTCTGGGGAGGATTAAATTCGTCTGGTAATGTTACTCAAGACAGCATAGTATTGGTCTTGAGTATAATAGGGCTTGTGATGATGGTCGTGAGTCCTTTATTGATCTTGCTGAAGTTCTTTACTCGAATGGATAGTAAGGCGTAATAGCGCATACTCTTAATCCTGCACTACCTCCAGCGGCACCGCAGCCGCCGGAGCATCTTTCGGCTTGCGGCTCACCAGCCACACGCCCGCGAAAATCAGCAGGGCCTGGCCGGCGCGGGCCAGGGTAAAATGATCTTTGCCCAGGGCTACGGCGATGATGACGGCCAGCACCGGCTGCAAATAGATGTACACGCCCAGCAGGGCGGGGGAGGCGTATTTCAGCGCCCAATTGTTGAGCAGGTAGGCCAGAATGGTGAGGCAGACCACCATATACACGATTTCGGCCCAGATGTAGGTGGGGAAGTCGGCGTAATCTGTCGCCAGGGTTTCGCGCCAGCCGAAGGGCACGGCCACGAAGGCCCCCACCAGAAAGATGCGGGCCAGCACCGTGAATGGATGATACCGGCGCATCAGCGGCGTTACCAGCACCAAGTACACACCAAAAGCGGTGGCATTGAGCAGGATCAGAATGTTGCCCAGCGTGGCATTGGGGTAGGCGATGCTGCCCGCGTCGCGGCTCAGGATGATGGTAGCCGCGCCCACCGCGCCCACGCCGATGCCCAGCAGCCGCGTCAGCGTTATTTTCTCGCCCAGCAGCACCGCCGAGGCCAGCACCACCACAATGGGCGCAATGGTCTGCAGCAGCGAGGCATTGATGGGCGACGTATAATTCAGCCCCGAGAAAAACAGCAGTTGGTTCAGCCCGATGCCCAGTACGCCGCAGCCGATGGCCCGCAGGTTGTCGGCGCGGCCCAGCAGCCGGTCGTGAGGCACTACCAGCCGGCTGACGACGGCAAAAAACAGCGCCGCGCCCACGATGCGCAGCGTCACGATGCCGAAGGGGCCCATGTAGCGCGGCATCACATCCTTGGATAAGCTATAGTTGGCCGCGTAGATAAGCGCCACCAGAAACAGGGCGGCATGCACTTTAAAGGAATTTTTCATCGGGCGCAAAGGTAGTGTACGGGCTGCCGAGCGGCGTACCTTTACCACTCTGTTCCAACTTCCTGCTATGGCTACCGGCTCCCTTTTCGACGCTCCCGAACCTGCTTTCAACGCCCTGCTCACGGCCCGGCCCGGCGCGCCGCTGGCCGAGCGCCGCCGCCCCCGCACGCTCGACGAGTATTCCGGGCAGCAGCACCTGATTGGCCCCGAGGGCGTGCTGCGGCGCTACCTGAAGGCCGGCCGGCTGCCGTCTTTGATCTTGTGGGGGCCGCCGGGCGTGGGCAAAACCACTCTGGCCCACCTACTGGCCAACGAGTTGAAACAGCCCTTCGCGGCCCTGAGCGCCGTGAATGCGGGCGTGAAAGACGTGCGCGACGTGATTGAGAAAGCCCGACGGCAGCGCGGCACGGTGCTGTTTATTGATGAGATTCACCGTTTCAGCAAAAGCCAGCAGGACGCGCTGCTTGGGGCTGTGGAGCAGGGTATCGTCACGCTCATTGGGGCCACTACCGAAAATCCGTCGTTTGAGGTGATTCCGGCCGTGCTGAGCCGGGCGCAGGTGTACGTGCTCGAATCGCTGAGCAAGGATATTCTGACCGACATCGTAGATAAAGCCCTGGCCGAAGACGAGGTGCTGAAGCTGAAAAAAGTGCGAATGCAGGACTACCATGCCCTGCTCACCATCTCGGGCGGCGACGCCCGCAAGCTGCTCAACCTGCTCGAAATCGTAGTCGAATCGGCCCACCCGGACCCTAAAACCGGCGAAATCGTCATCACCGACGAAGTGGTGCAGCAGCTGGCCCAGCAGCACCTGGCCCGCTACGACAAAGGCGGCGAAATGCACTACGATGTCATTTCGGCCTTTATTAAGAGCATCCGCGGCTCCGACCCCAACGCGGCGCTCTACTACCTGGCCGTGATGCTGGAAGGCGGCGAAGACCCCAAGTTTATTGCCCGCCGCCTGCTCATTCTGGCTTCCGAAGATGTGGGCATGGCCAACCCCAACGCCCTGATCCTGGCCCAGAGCTGCTTCCAGGCCGTCACCGTCATTGGGATGCCCGAGGGCGACATTATTTTGGGGCAGGCGGTCGTTTATTTGGCCACTTCGCCCAAGAGCAACGCCAGCTACAAAGCCATTCGCGAGGCCCGCGCCCTGGTGCGCCAGCAGGGCGTGCAGCCGGTGCCCATTCCGCTGCGCAATGCCCCTACCAAGCTGATGAAGGAGCTGGGCTACGGCGACGAATACCAGTATTCGCACGATTACGCCGGCAACTTTGCTGCCCAGGAATTTATGCCCGCCGCCCTCAGCGGCCAGCGCTTCTACCACCCCGGCCACAACGCCCAGGAAGCCAAGATTCAGGAGCGGCTGCGGCAGTGGTGGGGCCAGAAGTATGGCTATTGAGTGGAGTGAAAAAAGAACGTCATGCTGAGCGAAGTCGAAGCATCTCTACCGCTTCGTCTGTCATCCTGAGCAGAGCGAAGGACCTTCCTCGGTTAAGCAAGAAGCCTTTTAAAATGAGCAAAGGCCTTTGTGCGCTGAAAGGTGTTTTGCGGTAAACTACGAGGAAGGTCCTTCGCAAGCTCAGGATGACAGGGAACATTGACTGCTCCCGCAAAGCATTCCAGTTCCTCAAACGTCTGCCGGAACTCAGGCAACTTTCGCCTGCTTTCCCGCTTCTATTCGAGAGTGCCAAAAGCCTTCTACATTTGCCCTGCTTCTTTTCAGATTCTTCTTTATCCTTTCCATGAGACAATTTTTTAAGTACGTGCTGGCCACCATGACCGGCATTTTTCTCCTCGGCGTGCTGGGCTTTGTGCTGCTGGTGGGCATCACGGCCGTGGCCATCAGCTCCGATAAAACGGCGGTGGTCGCTAAGAATTCGGTGCTGGAAATCAAGCTGAACAAGCCCGTGGCGGAGCGCGAAAGCCGCGAATCCATTGGGGCGCTGTTCAGCAACCAGGCCGATAACATTGGGCTGGAGCAGATCCGGGCCACCATCCGGCGGGCGAAAACCGACGACGACATTCGCGGAATTTTCCTGAATGTGGAGCTGGTGCAGGCCGGCCGCGCCTCGCTGGAAGAAATCCGCGACGCGCTGCTGGACTTCAAGAAGTCGGGCAAGTTCATCGTGTCGTATGCCGATGCGCAGTCGGAGGGGAGCTACTACCTGGCGTCGGTGGCCAACAAAATCTACCTCAATCCGCAGGGCACGCTGGAGTTCAACGGCGCCAGCTCGGAGACGATGTACTTCAAGGGCCTGTTTGAGAAGGCCGGCATCGAGCCCCAGATTTTCCGCGTCGGCTCGTTTAAGAGCGCCGTGGAGCCGTTTTTCCGCGACAGCATGTCCGATTCGGCCCGCCTGCAGACCAGCTCCTTTCTCAACTCGCTCAACGACTTCATGCTGGCCCACGTGGCCGAGTCGCGCGGCATTGCCCCGGCCCGTCTCAAAGTCATCAACGACTCTACACTGGTGCACAACGCCGACGACGCCAAGCGTCTCGGCCTCGTCACGGATCTGGGCTACTACGATCAGGCCCTCGACTACATGAAGGGCAAGCTGGGCGTGGATAAAAGTAAGAAGCTCAGCCTCATCGACCTCGACGACTACGAAAAGAGCGACGACGCGGAAGGCAGCACCAGCGGCAACCGCATTGCCGTGATCTACGCCGAGGGCGACATCGTGACGGGTAAGGGCGGCAACAGCAGCATCGGCAGCACCCGCTTCGCCGAGGCCCTGCGCCAGGCCCGCCTCGACGACAAGGTGAAGGCCGTAGTGCTGCGCGTGAACTCGCCCGGTGGCTCCTCTTTGGCCTCGGACATCATTTACCGCGAAGTGGCCCTCACCAAAAAGGTGAAGCCCATCATCTGCTCCATGTCGGATGTGGCGGCCTCGGGCGGCTACATGATTGCCATGGCCTGCGACACCATTGTGGCCCAGCCCAGCACCATCACCGGCAGTATTGGCGTATTTGGGGTGCTTCCCAACATTCAGCCCCTGCTGCGCGACAAACTCGGCATCACAACGGACCGCGTGAACACGGGCAAGTTCAGTGACTTCCCCACCATCACCCGGCCGCTGTCGGCGTTCGAGAAGCAGCAGTTTCAGAACGAGGTGAACCGCATCTACGCCGACTTCACTACCAAAGCCGCTCAGGGCCGGCACATGCCCGTGGAGCGCCTGCGCCGCTTTGCTTCCGGCCGCGTATGGTCGGGCACCGAGGCCAAGCAGCGCGGCCTGGTCGATGTGCTGGGCTCGTTTGATGACGCCATGCGCATTGCGGCCCGCCGCGCCAACCTGGAGCCCGACGACTACCGCATTCAGCGCCTGCCCCGCCAGAAAACGATGGTGGAAAACCTGTTCAGCGGCTTCAACGAGGAGCTGCGCTTGCGCCTGGTGCAGCAGGAAATGGGCCCGCTCTACCCCGTGTATGAGCAGTATAAGAAGCTCTCGACCATGCAAGGCGTGCAGGCCCGCCTGCCGTTTGAGATGATGATTCGGTAAGTAGAATGTGCTGATGTGCTAATGTGAAAATGTGCTGATGTGCCTGTGAAGCGGTGTAATCATGTCGGTTCATTCGATTACACGCTTTCATATTTTACCATCAGCACATTTCCACATTAGCACATCAACACATTCTACTTACCGCATTAGCACATTAAAAAATATGCAAGACCTTCACGAAGCCACCGCGCACATCCGCCAGCGCATCGGCGACTTCCAGCCCGAGTTCGGCATCATCCTCGGCACCGGCTTAGGCGCTTTGGTGCAGGATATTGCGGTAGAATTCACGGTGCCCTACGCCGATATTCCGCACTTCCCGGTTTCTACGGTAGAAAGCCACTCCGGCAACCTGCTGGCCGGTACGCTGGCCGGCCGTCGGGTGCTCGTGATGCAGGGCCGCTTCCACTACTACGAAGGCTATACCATGCCCCAGGTAGTGTTTCCGGTGCGGGTGATGAAGCTGCTGGGCATCCAAAAGCTATTCGTCAGCAACGCCAGCGGCGGCCTCAACCCCGACTACGACTACAGCGACCTGATGCTGATTGACGACCACATCAATCTGCAGCCCACCAATCCGCTGGTGGGGCCCAACCTCGATGCGCTGGGCCCGCGCTTTCCCGACATGCTGGAGCCCTACGACCACGCCCTGCTCGCCCTGGCCGAAGCGGCCGCTCAGGAGCTGGGCTTCGCCGACAAAGTGCGCCGCGGCGTATACGCCAGCCTGCCCGGCCCCATGCTCGAAACGCCCGCCGAATACCGCTACCTGCGCACCATCGGGGCCGATGCGGTGGGCATGAGCACCGTGCCCGAGGTTATTGCGGCCGTGCATCTGGGCCTGCCCGTGCTGGCCATTTCTGTTATCACCGACCTCTGCTCGCCGGGCAAAATCAAGCGCGTAGCCATCGCTGACATCCTGCGCGTAGCCGCCGCCGCTGAGCCCCGCCTCACGGCCTTGCTGAAAGCAGTGCTGGCCAAGGTGTAGCGGGACGGTCTGTTTATTTCAGAATCACCGTGCGCCGGTCGGCGCTCAGAATGGTGAACACGCCCACGCCGCCTTGCACCGTGGAACGGATGGCGGCGGGCTGCGCGAAGGGGTTGCCGTTGGCATTGCGGGCATCCTGCACCGATTCCAGGAAGTGATAATACGACTGGTCGATGTGGTAGAGCGTGACCAGCAGTGTATCGGCGGGAGAGTAGCGGTAGCTGGTGCCCAGCGTGATAAGCTGGCCGTTGGTGAGGCGGTCGTCGAGGCTGAAATCCCGGTCCGAATCCTTCGAAATGCTGTCTTTGTGAATCTGGAAGCGGTAGAAGTCGGCGGTGGCGGCCGGGTCCTGGAACTTGGCCAGCAGGTACGCCTTGCGCTGCTCGCCGGCTTTGTCGTTGAATTTCCACTCAACCGTATCCAGGGGCACCCGCGTGGGCATGGTGGCGGTGGCCGTTACGTGCCGGCCCTGGGTGTCGCGCACATCCAGGCTGAATGTGTCGCCGGGCCGGGCCACGAGCGGCGTTTTGCCGATGTGGGTATAGAGCTTCTGGTTGGTTTTGTCCTGACCAGGCTTGAAGGAAAGCCGTTCCTGCTGCCCGTTGGGCAGAGTCAGCACCACCGTTACGTCGGTGGGCACCGAGGGCTGGGGCGAGCTGAGGTAGGGCACCGACTCGGTGACGGTGAGGCGTGGCACCTCGCCGGGTACCAGATAGCACTCCGTCACGAGCTGCGACGGCACCACCGGCAGCTCCACGTCGATGTCCTTCTGCAGATTGCAGCCCGCCGCCCCGGCCAGCACGGCCAGCAGCAACGGTGCCTGGTAGATGAAACGCTTAAAAGAGACAACCAAAAGCATGAGAAAGAGCCGGAAGCCGGTTAGAATTTAAAGTTATACGTCACCGACGGGATAACCGGGAACAGCGACACCTGCCGCGCCCGGTAGCTGGTCACCAGGTTAGTTTGCTTGTCCTTCACCTGGTCGAAATACACGAAATACGGGTTGCGCCGGTTGTAAGCATTGTACACGCTGAAGGTGAGGTCCGACTCGCCGCGGCGGGGCTTCAGCTTATACACCAAACCCAGATCTAGGCGGTGGTAGGGGGCCATGCGGTAGGTGTTGCGGTCGGGGTAGATGGGCACCGCCGCCACATCGCCACCGAACAGATCCTGAAACGCGAACCGGCCCGAGGGCAGCGTAGTAGGCGCTCCGGACGTGTACACGAACGAGCCCGTCAGGTTGATGCGCGGCGTGAGCTGGTGCAGCACCACCACCGTCAGGTTGTTGCGCCGGTCGTAAGTGGGGAAGAAGTCGCGGCCGTTATTGATGCCGGTCGTGCCGCGCTGGGGCTGGAAGTTGCGCCGCGTCCAGGCCAGCGTGTAGCCCACCCAGCCGGTGGTGCGGCCCTGCTTTTTCTCCAGGTAGATTTCGTCGCCGTAGGCCCAGCCTTTGCCAAACAGAAACTCGGCATCAAGGTCGGAGTTAGCGAAAAGCTGCGCACCGTCCCGGAAATCAACTTGGTTGCGGGCCCACTTATAATACACTTCGTTGGTGAGCAGGTATTTGCCGTCGCCCAGCAGAAAGCTCACGCCGGTGGCCACCTGCTGCGAGCGTTGCGGCTTCACGTTCTGCCGCGACGGATACCACACATCCGTGGGCAGCGAAGCGCCCGAATTGGTGACTAGGTGTACATACTGGTACATCTGCGCGTAGCTGGCCTTGAGCGAAGTAGCCGGCGTGAGCGAGTAGCGGGCCGACGCACGGGGCTCGATGCCGCCGAACACGTCGGAACCGCTGCGGAAGCCCGTCAGGCGCAGGCCGTACTCCAGCTGCAGCTTGTCGGAGGCCCGAAAGTTGTCGGAGGCGTACAAGGAGGCTTCCTGGCCGTGGTAGGTCACGTCGGAGCCGATGTTCAGGGTGCCGTCGGCGCTGCCGGCCTGCAGGCGGCCCACGCCAAACCGGTGTGCGGTGGCCGTAGCACCGGCCTTCAGTGTGTGCCGGTCGTTGAGGGCATATTCCAGGTCGGAGCGCAGGGCATAGTCGCGGATGTCGGAGGAGAGGCCGAAGCTGAACTGGTCGAGCTTGTTGGTGATGCCGTACTGGTAGCGCGTGGTCGAAACGGTGGTGTTCAGAAACAGCCGGGGCGAGAAAACGTGGTTCCAGCGCAGCGCTCCCACGGTATTGCCCCAGGTGAAGTCGAAGTTGAAGCCGTTGGTGCTGTTGAAGCCGAAGATGTCGCGGCCGTAGTAGCCGGTCAGAAACAGCTGGTCTTTGCTGCCGAGCTTGTAGTTGGCCTTGGCGTTGAAATCGTAGAAATAATAGTCCGGAATCGGGTTGTAGTCCTCCGCATCCTTGTTGAGCTTGTTGATCTGGCGGGTGAAAACGTCGAAGTACGTGCGCCGGCCCGAGATGATAAAGGAGCCCTTTTCCTTCACAATGGGCCCTTCCAGCGTCAGCCGCGACGAAATCAAACCCAGCCCGCCGCTCACTGTGTACTTCTGCGGGTCGCCCTCGCGCAGCTTCACATCCACCACTGACGACAGCCGGCCACCAAACTGGGCCGGAAAGCCGCCCTTGTACAGATCCACGCTCTGCACGGCATCGGGGTTGAACACCGAAAACAGCCCAAACAAGTGCGACGGATTATATACTACCGCCTCATCCAGCAGAAACAGGTTCTGATCGGCCGAGCCGCCGCGCACGAACAGGCCGCTGGTGCCCTCGCCGCCGTTCTGCACGCCGGGCTTCAGCTGCAGCGTTTTGAGCAGATCAACTTCGCCGAACAGGGCCGGCAGCAGCTTAGCCTCCTTGGTCGTGAGGCGCTCCACGCTCATCTGCGGGGTCTGCAGCTTCTGTTCCAGCGTGCCGGTGCCCACCACCGTCACCTCGCCCAGCTCGTTGTTCGATTCGGGCAGGCTGAAGGAAAGGCGCTGATTGCGGTTCAGGTTCAGCTCCCGCGTCTGGGTCTGGTAGCCAATGAAGGAGACAACCAGCTGGTAGCGCCCCGCCGGCAACGACAGCGAATATTGCCCCGTCGAGTCGGCCGTGACGCCGGTGCCCAGCGCCGGCACCGCCAGTGAGGCGCCCGGCAGCACGCCCCTGTCGGCCCCCGACCGGATGAAGCCGCTCAACGTATAGCGGGCCTGCGCCGAAACCAGGCCGGGCAGCAGTATGAAGCAGAAAAACAGCGTGTAACGAACGAAGAAAAATAGAAAACGCATTGGCAGGGTACAGGATCCGAATAGCCGCAAAGGTAAGCTGCCGCGATGGCCTAACGCCCGGCCCGCGCGGATAGTTTAGCCGGTGCCGCCTAAAAAAGCCGGCCCGCGCCTCTCAGCTACGCCTTGCCCCACAGATACCCAAACCGCCGCTCGGGTTGCGTGGCCGCCCAAAACAGCCCCGTCTATTGTCGCCGCCGGCTAGCCCACGAACGACTGCAGCGCCTGCGTCAGCTGCGCCGCCGGCACCACGCCCGCCTGCCGCCACACGGGCTGGCCTTTGTGAAAG
The DNA here is from genome assembly GCF_900141805.1 of Hymenobacter daecheongensis DSM 21074. Taxonomy (GTDB): domain Bacteria; phylum Bacteroidota; class Bacteroidia; order Cytophagales; family Hymenobacteraceae; genus Hymenobacter; species Hymenobacter daecheongensis. The sequence goes on from NZ_FQYN01000010.1 coordinate 156,192, forward strand.
AGAATGAGCGTAGGAATGCTCTGCACCCGAAACTGCTGGGCCGCTGCCTGGTTGCGGTCCACATCTACTTTAATGACTTTGAGCTTGCCCTGGTGCTGGGCCGCCACCTGCTCCAGAATGGGGGCCATCGTTTTGCACGGGCCGCACCAGTCGGCGTAAAAATCGACCAGCACCGGCATTCCGGGGCTGCTGATAAGCTCGGAGAATGACTTTTTAGGCATGATAAGGCAGCAAAAGCAGAAGTTTCAGGCAGGCCGCCGGCCGGCGGGCCCCAGGGTTGGTATACGGCGGCCCGCCTAAAAAAGAGACGGTCCCAAAACCTCCAAACGCAAAAAAGCCCGGCGCTGCAACGCTGGGCTTTTTCGTAAAAAGTGGTGAAAAGGTGCGTTAAGGTAGTATTATTTCCGTTTGTCAATCACCGTCACGTCATTTCCGACCTCCGGAAACGTGAAGCGGCCACCCACTACTTTCTTGCCTCCCACCTGGCACTCCCACACGTAGCGGCCCGGCGTGCCGGATGCCGCCTCGCCCGCCACCGACTTAAAGTAGTCAGCATCAGAGGCCGGCGAAGGGAAAATGACATCAACGCCGTTCTGGCCTTTCTCGATTTCTTTTACCAGAATGTATTCTTTGCTCGTGTTCTGGTTCGTGACCACGAAGCGGGCGGTATACGTGCCAAGCTGGCCGAATTTGTCCATCACCCCGAGGCGAATGTAGGCATCAGTCGATACCAGCCACGTTTGGGCGTGAGAGGCAGTGGAGGTCAGCAGCAGCAGGCCCAGGGCCAGGCCGGCAGCCCGCATCAGCTGCATCGAACGAAGGAAAAAGGTAGGAGTAGCAACGCGCATGGTATGGGAGGTAAGAAGTTGAAGAAGGAAGGGGAAGGGCAGCGTGGGAGGTAAGGTTGAATAAAAGCAGGAACGATTGAATACAATGGCAGGAAAGAAGGCAGTAAAGAATGAGAAAGGTCTTAAAGAGAGCTGGTTGCCTCATTACCCAATCAAATATAGAATTAATTTGACTGCTGCTGCAACTAGATGATTATTTTTTTGTCGGTGGCTGACAGCGAAAAAAAGAAGGCTTTTTTCAGCCGCGCCGGCCGCCCGGTCCGTTTAAGGCCGCGCCGTAGCCCAGGCCCGCGGCTCGGCGCGCTCCGGCGGCCTGCCTGCGGCGACGACGAAGGAATGCCAACCTTTGCCCACCCGCCGCTTTTGTCAATCTGCCGTTGAAATTCTTCGTTCCCTTCGCCCGGCTCCGCCAGCAGCCCACCATCGTTGTCGATAGCACGGCCAACGGGGCGGCGCTGGTGCTGGCCCACTGGCGCGGGGCACCCACGCCCGCCGCCCTGCGCGACGATACCAGCGCCGGCTCGGTGCTGCGGGCCTTGCACGCCCCCGCCACGCCTGGGCTGGAAGCCAGCGCCGTCACGGCCAACCACTTTGATATTGATGGCTTTATTGGAGTCTGGAGCCTGCTGCACCCGGCGCAGGCGCTGCGGCACGAGCGGCTGCTGCGCCTCACGGCCACACTGGGCGACTTCCGGGAGCTGGACCGGAGCGACCCGCTGGCCGATGCGGCCCTGCAGCTGGTGGGCTGGCTCAATGCCAAGGAGCAGGAGTTGTTTTACCGGCCCTTCGGTGCGCCCGCGTTGCGCCGCCGCGAAGACGAGGCTTCGGCCGAAAAATTCGCCTGGTTTCTACCCAGCTTCGGCGCCGTGCTGGAAAACCCCGAAACCGGCCGCGCCGCCTGGGAGCCGGAATACCGGCGGGTGAAGCAGGCTACGGCGGTCATGGCCAGCGCTCATACGCGCATCCGCCGCTACCCCGAAATCGGGCTGGTGGTGATTGAAACGCCGGAGCCGCTGCCCTACTATGCCCTGTTTGGCCCCACCGCCGGCTTTGATATGGTATTGAGTCTGTACAGCGGCAACCGTTACGAATTCGAGTATAAGTACACCACCTGGATTGACCTGGAAAGCCAGCCTACGCTGCCGCGCCTGCCGCTGGCCGCGCTGGCTGCCCGCCTGAACGCGCTGGAAACCACCCCGCGCCGCTGGACCCACGACGGCATCACCGACACCGGCCCGCTGCTGCGCCTTGAGGGCAGCGGCCTTGCCAAAGCCCAGCGCTACGCCGACCCCGACCAACGGCCGATTTATGCCTCCAGCATTAGCCCCGAAAAGCTGGAGCAGGAAGTAGTGGCCTTCTTCCAGGCCGGCTATGCTGCTATTGAGCCCCGCCGCTACTGGAGCTGGGCCGACATCAGGGCGGCGGGGGAGCAACTGGTGGATTAGCCCGCCGACGGCGCGCTCACCACCGCGCGGGTGACGCAGGAATGGAGTTGCCCTTGCGCATCCAGAATGCGGATGGTGCTGTTGCCGGCGCGGGCCGGTATCACCTGCACCTGGGTGGTAATGCGGCTTTTTAGCTCCGCCACGTGCGAAATCACGCCAATCATTTTGCCGCTGTGCTGGAGCTTTTCCAGCGCATCGAGGGCCACGTTGAGCGTATCGGGGTCGAGGGTCCCGAAGCCTTCATCAATGAACAGAGACTCGATTTGCGCTTTGTGGCCGGCCAGTTCGGAAAGGCCCAGCGCCAGCGCCAGGCTCACCAGAAAACTCTCACCGCCCGAAAGCGAGTTCATCGTGCGTACGCTGTCGGCCTGGTCGTGGTCGATAATCTGCAGCGTGAGGTCCTGATGCGGGGTTTTGAGGATGGTATAGCGCGTGCTGAGCTGGTGCAGGCGCTCGTTGGCCAGTCCCACTAAGTGCGCCAGTGTGAGGCCCTGCGCAAATTTGCTGAAGGCGTCGCCCGTGGCCGAGCCGATCAGCTTGCTCAGATCATCCCAGCGCTGAAACTCCAGCTCCAGCTTTTCCAGCGCCAGCTGGTGGTCGGTTTGCCGTTGGCGGGCGTCATCATCTTGCCGGAGCTGCTGCACCAGCTGGCCGCGCTGCTGCTGGATGGCTTCGGACTGGGCTTTCAGGTCGAGCTGCCGGGTGAGCAGCTCGGCCTCGCTCAGGTCGGTGAGGGCGCGGGTGAGCAGCGCATCGTGCTGGCGGTGGGCCTCGGCGAGCTGCTTTTCGGCGTCGCGTCGCTCGTGCTGCTGCTGGTCGCGGCGGCGGCGCAGGTCGGCGGCCTCGGCCTCGGGCAGCAGCAGCGTCCGGGCCTGGTCGGCATCGGCGAGGCCCAGGCGACTTAGCTCAGCTTGTAGCTCCGTGGCGCGCTCCGCGTGGGCGGCCTGGTGCTTGGCCAATGCGTCGTGCTGCTGCCGGATGGCTTCCTGCAGGCCGTATTCCTGCTTTTGCAGCTCAACGAGGGCATTGTCGGCTTCCTCACGGGCGGCGGCGAGGCGGCGCATTTCGGCCTCCAGCGCGGCGCGCTCCGCTGCGGGGTCGGGGCCCACGGGCAACAGGCGGCGCTTTTCAAGCAACTCCTGCCAGCGCGTGCGGGCGGCGGCCAGCTGCGGGGCGTGCTGCGTTTGCAGGAGCTGGGTTTTGCTGTCGAGCTGCGTTTGGGCCTCAAAAACCAGCTTTTTCAGCGCTTCCAGTTCCTGCTCAAGCTTTTTGTGCGCGGTCTGCTGCTGTTCCAGCGCGTCGGCGCGCTCCTGCAGCTGGCTCAGAATGCCGGCGCTTTCGCGGCCGTCGTAGCGCAGCGCGTGGGGAAGCAGCAGAGAGTTGACCGTAGCCATATAATCCTGCACGGCTTCCTGCTCGGCCTGGCGCTTGGCGGGCAACTCACCCCGCAGCTGCTCCTGCGCGGCCGCGTACTGCTGGGTGGTAGCGGCCAGCTGGGCTTCCAGCGTGCTGAGCCGGGGTTTGGTGTCGTTCCACTTTTCCCGAAACTCCGCCAATTTCCGCTGCACTTCGCGCAGGCGGCTTAGCTGGTGTTGTGCGGCGGTGTAGTCCTGGGCGGCGGCCTCCAGCTGCGCTTGCCAGTCCGGCAGGGGAGTAGTGAGGGCGGGCACGGTATGGCCGGCGCTCCACTCCGCAAAAGTGTCGTGGGCCTGCTGCGCGTCGGTTTGGGCTTCCTGCTGGGCGGCCAGCCGGGCGGCTTGCGCGGCCTGGAGCCGGGCCACCTGAATATCGTGCTGCGCCAGCTCGGTTTCCAGCGCCTGCACCAGCTGCTGCTGCAGCTCCTCCTGGCGCTCATCGTCGCCCAGCTCGGCCCGAAAATCGGCGGGGTGGGTGTGATGAGCGGGGGCGGCGCCGCACAGCGGACAGTCGGCGTGGGGACTGAGGAGGTGGGCGCGCTGGGCGTTGAGGTCCACGATGAGGCGCTGCTGGCGGGCAATGCGCCGGCGCAGCTCCAGCTCCTGACGGGCGGGCAGTAGCTTGGTCGCCGTGGATTGCTGACTTACCAGCGCGGTTTCCAGCTCCTGGTTTCCGTCGGCATACGCCTGGGCCTGCTGCTGGCTTACGGCCGAGCGGGCCTGAAACTGGGCTGCCAGAATGTGCAGCTGCCCCAGCCGTTCCCGGTGCGCCTGCCGCGTGCTTACCACCTGCTCCAGCTCCGCCACCGACTGACCAGCCAGCAGCTGCTGCTCTTCTTCCCGCAGGGGCTTGCCTTCCGTGAGAATAGCCTGCTGCTCAGCTTCTAAAATCTGCTTCTCCTGCTGCAATCGGGTGGTTTCGCGGGTGGCCGCGTCGGCCTGGGCCTGATAGCGCGTCAGCTCGGTTTCCACCAGAAGCAGGCGGCTTTGGGCCTTGCCCAGGTCCTCTAAATCCCGCTGAATGGCAATAATCTGCTGGCTCAGCTCCCGCTCGTGCTGGTGCCGGATAAGCCAATCGGTAGCCGACTGCTCCCGCGCCTGCAGTTCGGCCAACTCCTGCGCCCGCCGCTGCCGGGCCTCGGTGAGCCGCTTTGCTTCTGCCTGCGCGTCATCGTGGGCCTTTTGGGTCAGGGTCAGCTGGTTGGCCGCTTCGCCGATAGCGTGGTCTTGTTGGTCAGCGGCGTTCAGCAGCTGCTCGCGGACGGGGCGCCGAACTTCGGCCTGCTGCCAGGCCTGGCGGTGGGTGGCGGCCGTTTCGGTGGCCTGCCGGAGGCGCAGGGCCGCGGCCGGCAGCTGCGTTTCGGTATGGTGCAGGGCAGCGGTGGCAGCTTCTACCAGCTGCCGGGCATCGGCGGCGCGGGCCAGGGGGGCGGCCAGCGGCTCGGCCCGCTCGTGGTCGGTGAGGCGGCGGAGCAGGGGCGCCAGCAATTCGGCCTGGACATCGGCCTGGGCGAGGCGCTGCTGGGTTTGGGCAATGGTTTCGGTGAGGCCCAGCAGCTGCCGCCGCCACGCCAGCTGCTCCTGCAGCCGGGCGGCGTGCATATCGTGCTGCTCACTTTGGCGCAGCAATTCGCTCAGCTCGGTATCCAGGGTAGCGCGGGCTTCGGCAGAAAGCAGCTGCACGAAATTCAGCTGGGCCCGCAGCTGCTTCATCTGGCTTTCGGCGGCGGCGGCCTGCCGGAAAGCCCGGATAGAGATTTCCTTGTACTGGCGCACGTCGGTTATTTTCTCCAGCAGGGCGCTCCGCTCACTTTCCCGGGCTTTCAGAAACTTGGCAAACGCACCCTGGGCCAGCAGCACCGACTGCTCGAACTGCCCGAATTCCAGGCCGCTCAGCTCCACCACTTTCTGCTGCACCCGGGTTTTGAGGGTTTCAATATCCTTGTGCTGGCGCAGGCAGGTGAGTACCATGCTGTCTTCGCCCAGCTCGCCTTTTTCCTTGCCCCGGCTTTTGCGCTTTATCTCCCAGCGGGAGCGGTAGCGCACCCGCGTGGCCTCCCGGGTCACCTCGTCGGTTTCCATCACCTCAAATTCGACGGCCGAATGGGCGCGGCTGGCGTGGCGGCTCACCAGCTCTTCCACCTGCTTGCCGTGCCGGGGCACGCGCCCGTACAGAGCCACCGCAATGGCATCGAGCAGCGTGCTTTTGCCGGCCCCGGTGGGACCGGTAATGGCAAAAAGGCCCGTATCGGCGAGCGGGGCTTCATCGAAGCGCACCGTGAAGTCGCCGAGCAGGGAGTTGAGGTTGGAAAAGCTGACGCTGATAATTTTCATAGCGGATAGAAAGCCGGCCCTGGTAAAAGCAGGAGCGCGGGTGGGGTCAGGAGGCGGTAACGCTAAAAGTCGGGGCGGCCGGGATTGGTTCGCCGGTGCTTTGCTCCATCAGCTGGCAAAGCTCCCGGAACGTGTCGGTGAGGGCGGTGCGCTGGGCCTCGGGCAAGGTGCTGATGCGGCGGGCAAACACTTCGGCCACCGTCAGATCCTGCAGGGTTTCGGTGGGGGCCGACTGCCGGGCCAGGTCCTGCTCGGGCATTTGCCGCCGCACGCGGGGCGTGCGGGGGGCCTCGATATGCCCCCGGCGCGTATCGAAAGCGGCGCTGATAGCCCGGTGAATTTCCGAAGGCAGCTCATCGGAAACTACCTCCACATCGGCCCAGGCCACCAGCGGGCGGTCCTGGTTGTCGAAGGCCATAATCTGATATTCTACCTCTTCGCGGCTGCCCCGGAAGCGCACCAGCTGCCGCTGCAGGGGCACGGGCAGGTATTCTAGCGTCACGGGCTGGCCGGCTGCATCCAGCGTGAGCAGCACTACCTGCTGCTGGTGCGCGGCCTCGGCAAACGAAAGCGGCACCGGCGAGCCCGAATATCGGATATGGGCCCGGCCGCCCACCTGCTGGGGCCGGTGCAGGTGCCCCAGCGCCACATAGTCGAATAGCTCTGGAAACTGGTCGGCACTCACGGAGCCCAGTCCGCCAATGTGCACGTCGCGCTCCGCGCCTTCCGATGCCTCGCCCCCAGCGGCATAGAGGTGACCGGTGGCCAGCACGGGCACTCCGTTTTCGTGGTGACGCAGGGCGGCGGCCAGCCCGGCCACGTGGGTATAGTGCCCCGCAATGGCCTGCCGCACCCGCTCGTGGCGCTCGTCGGCGGTTTCGCCGGCTACTGAGAGACGGATGTCCCGGTCGCGCAGAAACGGTACGGCGCACACCACCAGCCCCGGCCGGCCGGTTTCATTTTCCAGCACCAGCACCTGCTCCGCCGGCTCCTGCGGCACGCCCCCAATGACGTGCACCTGCAGGTGCCGCAGCAGCTGCCGCGAGGCGTTCAGCATGGTGGGCGAGTCGTGGTTGCCGCCCACAATGACGATGTGCCGGCAGCCGGTGCCCAGCATCTGCACCAGAAAATCGTAGTACAGGCCCTGGGCCGCGTGCGAAGGCGACTGGCTGTCGAAGATGTCGCCGGCCACTACCAGCACGTCCACGCCGTGGGCTTTCACCGTGCCGATGAGCCAGTCGAGGAAAGCCTTGTGTTCGTCGGTGCGTTCCTGGCCGGTGAGGAAATGCTGGCCCAGGTGCCAATCGGCAGTGTGTAGTACGCGCATAAGGTCAGAGTGAATCTCAAAGATACCTCAGCGGCGGCGGAAGCGAAAGTGGTGGGCAGAATTGAGGGAATGAGAAAAATTTTTCTGCCTACAATCAGGATGGTATCAGTCGAAAAATCGAAAGTATAATACTATTTATATATTTAGTCAAAATACCATGAGCAAACGGTTGATTTGTTTTCATGCCTGTTGGTCCAGAATATTAATAAATAGTAGCCATATATTTCGTTACCTGGATTTAGTTTTATGTCGTCTTCGGTAAACCAGTCTAGATTGAGTAGGTAGAAATTGTCAGCGTATTCATCTTCCTGAATAATTTTCCTTAGACCTGACCACACTTCTTTAAAATCAGCTCTGTCATCTCCCCATTCATCATTGTTGGAGTAGTCTTCAATGTACTGTATTAAGCCAGCTTTAGAGAAATATTTAAAATCCTGAAATTGTATTCGGGTGTGATTGAATGCAGGATTTAAGTAATTGATTGAAATGTCACAGTTGGTCTTTATAATCTCAGGTAGGCAGTCGTATGTGAAAAACTTTGAAGCAATAAATTTATTAATTGTGTTTTCATCAACATGGGAGCGAAGGTTGTCTATGTGAAAAGATGTTAAATATATCTGATGATAATTTAGTTGAATTGTGTCTTGTTTTATGAATCTAGTAATATAAGTCATGATTACCTGTGCTTCGTATTATATGTAAACAAATATAGCGTGAAGCATCCTCGGAATCCGGCTGCCCCACGCTACTCTGTCACTTCAGGAGCTAGTGCACCACCTGCTTCTGAAAATCGGTAATAGCTTCGCTCAGATCAATTACCTGCGCGCCCGGCAATGCCGCTTCCAGAATGCTGCTGCCTGCCGCCGAGCGGTAGCCACCGGCACAGTGCACCATAATCGGCTTATCGGTGGGCACCTCGTGGGCGCGCTCCCGCAGCTCGGGCAGCGGAATTACGAGGGCACCGGGGAAGATAGGCTGCTTGGCCTCGGTGCGGTTGCGGATATCGACGATGGTGAAATCTTCGGGCCGCTCGCGCAGGTGCTCCACGTTGGCGGTGGGGCTGGTGGCCGGCAGGTGTTCCGGGGTGAGTAAAGCGCCCTTAATCAGCCCTTCGTAGCCGATTTTGGCGGTTTTGCGAATTACGGTATCCAGGGCAATCTGCGTATCAGCGAGGAGGTAGAACTTCTCGTCAGGGCCGACCACGGAGCCCAGCCAGGTTTCAAACTTGCCGCCATCCTGCAGATTGATAGCGCCGGGCAGATGGCCTTTCTTGAACTCGGCCTGCGGGCGGGTGTCGATGACGAGCACGCCGGGTTCCAGCGCCGCATCGCCATACAGGCGCGGCACGGCCCGGATACTGTCCTCGAAGGGCAGCGCCCCGGCCTTGTTCAGCTGCACATCGTGGCCGAAATACTTGGGCATGAACGGCTGGTCTTCGAGCAGCACTTTAATAAAATCCTGCTCGCTCATGGGCTGCAGGGCGTAGTTGGTTTGCAGCTCCCGGCCGATGGTGCTGTCGAGGTCGGGGCTGGTGGTTTTGCCGCAGAGCGAGCCGGGGCCGTGGGCCGGATACACCTTGGTAGTGGCGGGCAGCGTCATCAGCTTGCGGCGGGTGCTGTCGTAGAGCATGGCGGCGAGGTCTTCGCGCTTGTGGCCGCCCACGTTGTCGTCTTCGCGCAGGTCGGGCCGGCCCACGTCGCCCACGAAAAGCGTGTCGCCGGTGAACACGGCGCGGGACTGGGCCAGCTCATCGAGCAGCAGCACCGAGATGCTGTCGGGGGAGTGGCCGGGGGTGTTGATGGCGTGCAGCTCCACGGGGCCCAGCACCAGCCGGTCGCCGTCGTCGAAGGGGTGGTGGGGGTAGCTGGCCCGCACCAGCTGGCTGCAGTAGATGGTGGCGCCGGTTTCCTCGGCTATTTCCAGGTGCGACGACACGAAATCGGCGTGCGGGTGGGTTTCAATCACGGCCACGATGCGGGCTTCGTGCTCGTCGGCAAAGTCGTAGTACGGCTGGGGGTCGCGCCCCGGATCAATAACGGCAATCTGCCGGCCGGCCCGAATGGCGTAGCTGGCGTGGGCCAGGCCCTTGTCATAAAATTGCTGAATCTGAACCGAGGCGGGACTACTGGGCAGGGGGCTCATGGAAGTTAGGTGTAGTGAAAACGTAGCCGCCTGACCGAGGCCAAGGCCGGAACGGCGGATTTCAAATATAAGCAACCCGTAGGCCTGTTATAACAGTGCTCCGCGAGTGTGGCTGCAGTGGGTAAGCTAACAAGTTAAAATTAAAAGCTTTAAAGTGTTAGTCAATTTATTGCTATACAACACTCGTAAGCCGCAAGCCAGGTCGCGAAAGACCAAGGTAGGCCGTAAGTAAGTGCAGCCGGAAAAAGCTCGGCCTGGGCCCGGAAGCAACCCGCCGCGTAAGTGTGACCCTGTACATTACGATAACAAAAAAGCCCCAACCACTGGGTTGGAGCTTTTCAGCAGTGCTGTAGAAAGTCGAGGCCAATCAGCGCTGACAAAAGCACAAGCTCTGGCTAGTTACGGCTAACGGCCCTGGCCATTCAGGAAAAAGCTGCGCTTAGGCAGATACACGTCGTTGTAAACGCTGGGGTTGAGCACGGCCTGCAGCGTGCCTTCAAACTGCTTCTGCGCATCAGC
>NZ_FQYN01000002.1 GCF_900141805.1 Hymenobacter daecheongensis DSM 21074
CTCGTACTGGGCGGGACGCGTCGGAGGGCAAGACGCGGAAAGTTGGCCCGGGCCGTGTTTCACGGCAAGAAGGGGGAACTGCGCCAGCGCTACCGCGAGGGCATGGAGGACCAGCTGGGCGCCCTCGGGCTGGTCGTCAACGCCCTGGTGCTGTGGAATACCCGCTATCTGCAACAGGCGCTGGAACAACACCAGGCCGTGGCCGAACCGCCGGAGCCGGGCGAGGTGGCCCGGCTCTCGCCCCTGCTGCACGAGCACATCAACATGCTCGGTCGCTACGATTTTACCTTGCCCGAGGGCATTGCGGCCGGCCAACTGCGGCCGCTACGCGACCCGACGAGCCTGGAAGAACAGCTCGCCCAACTGCCCTAACGGGAATTTCTGTTCTTACTCTTGTGCTACCCCAGTTATGAGCGCTTCGCTTAAATACGCTTCCGGGACCGGAAAAACCCGTTTACCTAAACTTGTACTGCAGACTAAGGCCGGACCCAAAGCCCGGAGCGATGGGAAAGTAGCTGTTGTTGGGCCGCGCCATATTCACATTCAGCAGCAGGTCGGCGGTCAGATCGAACTGAGGATTGAGCCGTAGCCGCCCGCCGATTCCCGCATCTAAATACCCGTTGGTCCCACTATTCGTCTTCACAAACTTGGTAGCTGTAGCGGTATTGGTGCCGGTTTCGCGCTGGCGAAAAAAGCACAGGCCGATTCCGGCTATACTTTCCAGCCGAAACCGGTGCGGATCCTTCGCCAAAGACCAGCGCAGCTGAACCGGTACCGTCCAGGATCGGGTTATCTGCTCCGTTTGCGGATAGTGCGCAAACGACCCGCTGCCCTGTAACTCCTCATTGGGCTTGTTGCCTCGCCCATATTGCACTCCCACCTGCACCAACAGTCTGGGCGACACGGCATAGGCACCCTGCGCACCCAGCGAAGAGGTAAACTGGCCGAAACCCTGCCGGTCAATGCTATACGTCCTTATCTGCTTACCGGCTTCCGCGCCCACATACCAGCGAGGCTCAACGCCTGTAGATGCATCAGCCTGGGCTAATACGGGCTGACTACCCAGCAAAAAAACCAAAACGCCACCGGCGCACGTCAGAAATCGGGGAATCATACGAGTTGATAGCAGGAATGAGAAGCTTAGGAAAATAGTCCGTCAAATATATACCCCTGCTCATTCTACAACCAAAAAAGCCCCGGAACGAAGCGTTCCAGGGCTTTGGGAATGGACACAAGCTGCTTAGCCTATTACCAATTCGCGGAAGCCCGCCGGCACCACCAGGCCCGGCAGCGCCTCGCCGGCTTCGGCAGCCACTTTCGTGCTGTCGGTGGCCACGCCATCGGCGGTGGCGGTAGTCAGGGGGAAGGGCAGGCCGTGCAGCACGAGCTGGTAGGTGCCGAACGAGGGCTGGTATTCGCCTTCGGTTTCCTGCGTGAGCGTGAGGCCGGTTTCGGTGCCGCGCACGGTGAAGCGGCGGGTGGTGCTCTGGCCGTCCTGGTAGCCGTAGCCTTCGCCGCCGTCGTCGTAGAGCACGCTGGTCTGAAGGCCGTTTTTGAAGTAGACGTGCAGGGTCAGCTCCGTCACCTTTTTCTCGCCCACGTACTGCAGCACGGGGTACATGGGCAGCACGGCCCCGGCCTGCACGAACAGCGGAATCCGGTCCAGGGGCGCGCTGGCCCACACTTCGGCCCCACCCTGCTTCAGCTCATCGGTCCAGTAGTAGAACCAGTCGCCGCGGGGCAGATACATCCAGCGGCCATCGGCGCCGGCCTGGGTAATGGGGCAGATGAGCAGATGGTCGCCAAGGCCGAATTCGGCCATGCGCAGGTAGGTTTCGGTGTCGGTCTGGTCGAGGAAGGTGAGCGGGCGCAGCATGGGCGTGCCTTTTTTCACGTACTGCCAGAAGGTGGTGTACATATAGGGCAGCAGGCGGTAGCGCAGCTCCACAAACCGGCGGGCCAGGTCAGTGGTGGCGTCGCCGAAGCTCCAGGGCTCCTGCTCGCCGTGGTCGCCGGAGCTGTGGGTGCGGAAGAACGGGTGGAAGGCCGCCAGCGCCATCCAGCGGGCATACAGCTCGCCGTCGGGCGTATCAATAAAGCCGCCCACATCGGAGCCAATAAAGCTGAAGCCCGAGATGCTCAGGCGCTGGCACTGAATGTTGGCCAGCCACAGGTGCTCCCAACTGGCAATGTTGTCGCCGGTCCAGCCCGAGGAGTAGCGCTGCCCGCCGGCGTAGGTGCTGCGCGTGATGGTGAAGGGCCGGTTGGGGTACGAAAAGCGCTTTACGCCCTCGGCCGTGGCCCGCGCCATCTGCATACCGTAGATGTTGTGGGCCTTTCTGTGCGAGGCCGAATGGCCATCGTAGTCGAAGCGCACGTCATCGGGAAACGTACCTTTTTCAAACACGGCGGGCTCGTTCATGTCGTTCCACACCCCGCGCACGCCGTCTTCCTGAATCAGGCCCTTAAACAGGCCGGCCCACCATTCGCGCACGTCGGGGCGGGTGTAGTCGGGGAAGTTGCACAGGCCCGGCCACACCGAGCCCTTCATCAGCGGGCCGTCGGCGCGGCGGCAGAAGTAGTCCTTTTCGAGCGCCTCGGTATACACCGGATACGCGGAGTCAATCTTGATGCCGGGGTCGATGATAACGACGGTTTTGAAGCCGTCCTCGGCCAGCTCGCGCACCATCGTTTTGGGGTCGGGGAAGTGCGTGGGGCTCCAGGTGAAGCACCGGTAGCCGTCCATGTAGTCGATGTCGAGGTACAGCGCGTCGCAGGGGATTTTCCGGTCGCGGAAGCCCTTGGCGATGTCGCGGAAGTTGCTTTCCGGGAAGTAGCTCCACTTGCACTGGTGGTAGCCCAGGGCCCACAGCGGCGGCAGCTCGGGCGGACAGGTCAGGCGCGTGTATTCCTCCGTCACCTCCATCAGGGAAGGGCCGTAGATGAAATAGTAGTTCATCTCGCCGCCCTGGGCCCAGAAGCTGGTCACATCGGCGCGCTCGGCGGCAAAGTCGAAGCTGGCCTTGAAGGTGTTGTCGAAGAAAATGCCGTGGGCGATTTTCTGCTGCAATTCCAGGTAAAAGGGAATGTTTTTGTAGAGTGGGTCGCTGCCTTTGGTGTAGCCGTAGGTGTCGGTGCCCCAGTTGGTGAAGCGCTTGCCGCGCAGGTTCATGTTGTCGGGCTTGTCGCCGAGGCCGTAGTAGTGCACGCCGCTCTGCACCTGCTTGCTCATCTTCACGATGTCGTTGCCGGTTTCGTCGTCGTATTCCCAGTGGAAGCCTTTTTCATCGGCCGTCAGCACGTTGCCCGAGCGGTCGAGCACCCGCACGCGCAGGTTTTCCTTGGCAATGGTGCAGATCAGGCGGTCGGTGGTGATGCGGTAGTGGTCGGGCTTCTCGCGGAACTCCAGAAACTCCGGGCTCTGGCGGGGAATATCGGCCGGTACGGCGTAGCTGAAATCGGTGGCAAAGCCGACCTCGGTAGCATAGCGAAAGCGCAGGATTTTATCGTTGATAACGTGCAGGCGCAGCTGCACGCCGTTGTCGCAGGCAAACAGGAAGTCGTGGTTGTGCTGCGTACACGTCAGCACCTGGCCGGGGAAAAACTCCTGCTTTCCTTTCGCGGCCAGGTCATTGACCATGTAGTTATTTTCCTGAATCATAGCGGCGCGGGGGGAGGGGCAAAAGGTGGGGCAAAAAAAGATTCCGGCCGGGCCGGAAGCGCAAGAAGTAAGCCTGCAAGGTAAAAAACGATTCCCGCGAAATTTGCCTAACATTACTCCTCGAACCTCAAAAGGGCCTTCCTGGCCAGCTTAACGGCATTTTTATTTCCTATTTTCTTTTTACGCCTTTGGCTGATCCGATGAAATTGCTGCCGCTGAAAGTACTGCTGCTGGGCTGGGACGAGCCGCTGAAAACCGCGGCCCCGGCCCACCCCAGCCCGCTGGTGCTGGCCCAGCAGCTGGCCCCGGCCCTGGCGCTATCGGTGCTGCTGCCCCACCTGCCGGCCGCGGCCATCACCATTCCGCACACTCGAATTACGGGCCTGGGCAATCTGGACCCGCACCAGCTGGCCGCCGCTGAGCGCCCCGCCGGCGCGTGGCAGGCCCCGGCCGCGCCCTACGCCGGCGCGGCCGCTCCGCCCACCGCCGTAGTTGCACCCGCCCCCGCAGCCGCCGTGGCTTCGGTGGCCGGGGCGGCAAAAGCGGCCGTGCCGGCAACTGGGGGCAGGCTCGACAATAAGCCGCTGACTACTCCCGAGCATCTGCCCGCCGCCAGCGCCGAAGGCACCGAGCCCGGCACGGCCGAAGCCAGCGCCCTGAGCCAGCCCGAAGACAGCCTGACGCTAAGCGGCGCAGCCGCCTTCGAAGCCGCTCCCGCAACGGCCGAAGCGCCCCTCACGGCGGCTCCGTCGCCCCTGATCCGGGCGCTGGCCGCCCTGCGGACCGATGGCACCGATGTCGGCGACGACCTCAACTTCCGCATCATTCAGTATGCCCGCCTTGCCGCGCCCCAGGCATTGGCGCAGGAGTTTGCGGTGATTTATGCCGCCGACTGGCCCGTGTGGCTGGCCGCCCTCGAAATCCGGCAGCTTACGGGCCGGCCGCTGGTGCTGCACGTGCACTCGCTGGCCGCCGACCGCAACACCTTTGCCGACCGGGGCTGGGCCCTGGAGCTGGAACGCTTAACTTTGCGCCGCGCCGACCTGATTCTGGCCGCCTCGCCCGCCGTGGCGGAGCGCCTGAAAACGCTCTACGACTTCCCCGCCGCCCGCTACCGCGTGGTGGCCCCGCACGATACGCCCGCCCTGCAGGCGGCCCTCAACAGCTTCATGCCGGCCCAATAGCCGGCCCGCTTATTTCCCTTTTTCATGTCTGATTCTTCTGAACAGCGCTTCGAAGCCACCCTCGAACTCGATAGCACCGATGGCGGCGTACTGATCGTAATGCCCTTCGATGTGCCCACCGTCTTTGCGCCCCAACGCGCCCCGTTTCACGTGCGCGGCACCCTCGATGGCTTCCCCTTCCGCCTCACCCTCATTCAGAATAAAGAAGGCGAATACACGCTGCCCGTGAATAAGCAGCTGCGCAACACCATCAATAAAAGCTGGACCTCCGACGTGCAGGTCGTCATCGGCCTCGATATTGACGAAGGCCCCATGGAGCTGCCCGAAGACCTGGAGCGGGTACTGCGCACGGCCGGTATGCGCTCCAAGTTCGATGCTCTGGCCTACCCCCACCGCCGCGAATACGTGCAGTGGATTGAGCGCGCCAAAAAGCCCGAAACCCGCACGCGCCGCGTGCAGGAGGCACTGGAACTGATTTCGGCGGGTAAGAAGCTGGGGTAATAGCCTGTTCAAGCCCACGTACTTCCAAACAGAAAGCGCCCGGCAATGCCGGGCGCTTTCTGTTTGGAAGTACGTGGGCTCTACACCCGCGCCACCACCAGCGCTGTGCGGTTCGTCACGTACAGGCTGAGCTTATCTACGCCGTCTTCCTGGAAGGTTTCGTAGGTCAGTGAGCCATCCACGCGCTGGAAACCGTCGAATTGAGCATCATCCGACGACAGGATGATGCGGTAGCGGCCGGGCTGGGGCACGAAGAAGCGGTAGTCGGGGATGTTGGCCGTGACGTGGAAGTTGAAGATGAAAATCAGGCCGCCGCGCTCGAAGATCAGGACCTGGTTCGTGTGGTCTTCGTTCAGCTTTTGGGCGGGCGGGGCGGCCAGCAGGCGGCGCTGGCGGGCGGTGGTTATCATGGCCTGGTCGAAGGCCTGCAGGTACTGAAACTTCAGGTCCGGGTTGTCGGGCAGGCTCCACTGGCGGCGGGCGTGCTGGTAGCTCCAGTCGTTGCCCTGACGCGGAAAATCGACCCATTCGGGGTGACCGAACTCGTTGCCGATGAAGTTCAGGTAGGCCTCGCCGCCCAGGCTGAGCGTGAGCAGCCGGATCATTTTGTGCAGGGCCACGCCGCGGGCCACCACGGCGCTGGGGTCGCCCTTGTGCATGTGCTCGTAGATGGCGGCATCCAGCAGCCAGTGGGCCAGCGTTTTGTCGCCCACCAGGGCCTGGTCGTGGCTTTCGGCGTAGGCCACGGTTTTTTCGCCGGCGCGGCGGTTGGTGAGCGTGTACCACAGCTCGCCCAGGTTCCAGTCCTCGTCGCGCTGGTGCTTGAGCAGCTTGATCCAGTAGTCGGGAATGCCCATGCCCAGGCGGTAGTCGAAGCCGATGCCGCCTTCCGGAATGGGGCGGCACAGGCCGGGCATGCCGCTCATATCTTCGGCAATGAGCAGCGCGCCCCGCTTCATTTCGTGCATGAGCGTAGTAGCCAATTGCAGGTACAAAACTGCGTCCTCGTCCACCTCGGGGCCGAAATACTGGTCGTAGCTCCCGAAGCTCACGCCCTCGCCGTGGTGGTGGTAGAGCATACTGGTGACACCATCGAAGCGGAAGCCGTCGAAGTGAAATTCTTCGAGCCAGTAGCGCAGGTTCGAGAGCAGAAACTGCTGCACTTCGGGCTTGCTGTAGTCGAACAGCTTGGAGTCCCAACCGGGGTGGTTGCCCCGCTCGCCCTCGTGGAAATACTGGCCGCCGGAGCCGTCGAAGTTGGCCAGCCCCTCGGCCTCGTTCTTCACGGCATGCGAGTGCACCACATCGAGCAGTACCGCAATGCCGCGGCGGTGGGCCTCATTGATCAGGTGCTTCAACTCCTCAGGCGTGCCGAAACGAGACGAGGGTGCGAAGAAATTAGCGACGTGGTAGCCAAAGGAGCCATAATAGGGATGCTCCATAATGGCCATGAGCTGAATACAGTTGTAGCCCAGGGCCTGGATGCGGGGCAGCACTTTTTCCGCGAATTCGAGGTAGGTGCCCAGCCGGTGCTCTTCGGTGGCCATGCCCACGTGGGCCTCGTAGATGAACGGCTCGCGCACGTAATTCTGAATGCGGAATTTCTGGTCGGTCCAGGTGAAGGGCGTTTCGGGGCGCCAGATCTGGCCGGCGAAGTCCTTGGTCTGCTCGTCCTGCACGGCGCGGCGCAGCGTGGCGGGCAGCCGGTCTTTGCCACCGTTGGCACCCGCTACGTGTACTTTGAAATGGCTGCCGTGGGCCAGGCGGCCCTGGTAGTCTTTGTCGGCCAGAAACACTTTCCACACGCCGTCTGCACCTTTTTGCAGGGGCGTGGCACCCCGGTCCCACTGGTTGAAATCCCCGATCAGCGACAGATACGTGGCGGCCGGGGCCCACTCGCGGAACCAGTAGCCGCGGCGGCGGCCATCGTAGTTGAGGCCCAGGCGCTGGTGGGCGGTGGCAAACTTAGCCAGCGAGCCATACTGCGCGGTTATGTCGGTCAGGCGCTGCTGCAGGCGCTGCTGCCGGGCCAGCAGCACTGGCTCGTAGGGCGCGAGCCAGGCATCGTGCTGCACGAGCGGCAGCGTAGCGGTGGCGGCGGAAGGAGCGAGAGTATCCATAGCGAATCAGGGTTTGGGCCAAATCTACAACTACCCGTTGATTGCGAAAGGGTTTCCGTTATTTAGGAGGCGCGGGAAGTAGCGCGAAACAGATTTTCGCGCTACTTCCCGCGCCGCTGTTTTGCTTTCCCGACTTACCTTCCGCCCATGAAATCTCGCCTGTCCTTGCTGGGTTTGGCGGCGCTGCTGGCCTGCACCACCGCCGTTCCGCATGCCCCCGCCGACGTGGCCACCACGGTAGCTGCCGTGCCCTATGCCACCCCGCCCCGGACCGTGCCCGGCGTTATCACCAGCAAAGCCATGGTTGTGTCGGCGCATCCGGAGGCCTCGCGCATCGGGGTGCAGGTGCTGCGCCGGGGTGGCAATGCGTATGATGCGGCCATTGCGGTGCAGTTTGCGCTGGCCGTGGCGCTGCCCGTGGCCGGCAATATTGGCGGGGGCGGCTTCCTGCTCTACCGCGCCGCCGACGGCCAGGAAGGGGCCCTCGACTTCCGCGAAACCGCCCCCGCCGCCGCCACGCGCGACATGTACCTTGACCGGCAGGGCAACGTGGTTCCTGACTTAAGCACACTGGGCCACCTGGCCGCCGGCGTGCCCGGCACCGTGGCCGGCATGGAGGCGCTGCACAAAAAGCTGGGCCTGCTACCGTGGAAAGACTTAGTGCAGCCCGCCGTGGAGCTGGCCGCCAAGGGCCTGGCGCTGACGGAAAAAGAAGCCACCGGCCTCAATCGGACCAAGGAAAGCTTCCGCCGCTACAACGCCGCCGCGGCCTACCTGCCCGCCGCCGGCGCTCCGGCCTGGAAAGCGGGCGACCTGATCCGCTACCCCGACCTGGCCCGCACGCTGGAGCGCATCCGCGACCAGGGCCGCGCCGGCTTCTACGAAGGCCCCACCGCCGACCTGCTGGTGGCCGAAATGCAGCGGGGCAAAGGCCTTATCACAAAGCAGGATTTGAAAAGCTACCAGCCCAAATGGCGCACCCCGTTGCACGGCCCCTACCGCGGCTACGACGTGCTGACGTTTCCGCCGCCCAGCTCCGGCGGCGTGGCGCTGCTGCAGATGCTGCAGATGCTGGAGCCCTACGATCTGCGCGCGGCCGGCTGGCATTCGCCCACCGGCGTGCACCTCATCACGGAGGCCCAGCGGCGCGTGTACGCCGACCGCGCCACCTTCCTCGGCGACCCGGATTTTGGGAAGGTGCCCGTGGCCCAATTGCTGGATAAAGACTACAACCGCCAGCGGATGGCCACCAAGCAGCCCCACCGCGCCACCCCCAGCCAAAGCGTGACGGCCGGCACCAACATTCCCGCCTACGAATCGGACCAGACCACGCACTACAGCATTGTGGATGCGCAGGGCAACGCGGTGAGCTGCACGACCACGCTCAACGGGGCCTATGGCAGCAAGGTAGTGGTGGCTGGGGCGGGCTTTCTGCTCAATAATGAGATGGACGATTTCAGCAGCAAGCCCGGCGTGCCGAACGCCTATGGGCTGGTGGGCGGCGCGGCCAACGCCATTGCCCCCGGCAAACGGATGCTTTCGTCGATGACGCCTGCCATTCTCACCCAAAACGGCCAGCTCCGGATGGTGGTGGGCACGCCCGGCGGCAGCACCATCATCACCAGCGTATTGCAGGCTATTCTGCACGTGCTGGACTACGACATGACCATGCAGCAGGCCGTGGCCGCCCCGCGCCTGCACCACCAGTGGCTCCCCGATCAGATTGACGTGGAAGAAAACGCGCTGACCATCGTGGGCCTGGATTCCTTGCGCCAGCGCGGCTACCTGCTCAAGCCCCGCAGCCCCTGGGGCCGCATCGACGCCATCCGAATCCTGCCCGACGGCCGCCTGGAAGGCGGCGCCGACCCCCGCGGCGACGACTCGGCGCAGGGGTATTAGGGGAAGGTGGAGTTGTGAAGGGTGAAGTTGTGGAAGGTTCTGTCATCCTGAGCTTGCGAAGGACCTTCCTCTAATAACAGACAAAACTCTTTCAACGCACAAAGCCCTTTACCACGCAAACAGTAAAGGGCTTTGTATATTTAAAAACGCTTGTCGCTTAATAGAGGAAGGTCCTTCGCAAGCTCAGGATGACAGAACCTTCCACAACTTCACCCTTCACAACTTCACTATTTAGCCACGTAGCCGCGCAGATTGCCGGAGGCCATTATCAGAAGCTGGCCCAGGTGGCGCATCTGGTCGCCGAGGCCGTTGTGCAGGTGTGTGCCGACTGCCTCGTGGATGTTGCCGGCGGATTTGGAGGCCTGCTCACCCAGCGTTTGGAGCAGGGCGCTGGCGTTGGCCCGGTCGCCGGACTGCACGTACTGCTTCAGCTGACTCAGGGCGGCGGCGGCCGTGGTAGTCACGGAGCTGGTGGAGTTTTGCAGGTAGGGCACCCAGCTGTCGATGAGGGGCACCAGGCCGCTGGGGTCATGGGCGAAGGTGTGGTTGTTGAACAGGTCGCTCAGGGCCAGGTTGGTCGAATAGAGGTGGTCGTTGAGGTTGGCAGAGGAGAGGGCCATAGCTTAGGGGGCGTTAGGGGTTGAGGTAGGCTGTACGCCAGATTTGGCCGCCTCGTTGCTGCCAAAGCTAGCCTCGCCGCCGCCAGCGCACTATCTTGGCGGCTTCATCGATTTCCGCCGCCATGTCTGCCCGTTTTTGCCGATCCCTGCTGCTGCCCTTTCTGCTGCTGCCCCTGGCGCCGCCTGCCCTTGCCCAGCGCACGGCCGGCCCACCCACCCAGGACCCATTCGGGAAGCGCGAAACCGTGGCCCCGGCCATTGCCATCGGCAGCTACCGCTCCCACCGCTACGCCGACGGTACGCTGACCATCCGCAGCACCGACGGCGGCACATTGCGCGTGCGGCCCTGGGCCACGGGGGTGGTGCGGGTAGAATACTTCCCCGCCGGCCAGCCCGTGCGGCCCGACTCTTCGGTGAGCGTGGTGCAGGAGCCAGCCGCGCCAATGCCCAATACCAAGCTGGAGCCTTACCTGAACAACGTGCAGCCCGATGGCAGCCTGGTGCGCAACCAGGCCGGGGCGCTGGTGTGGCCGCTGGTAGCGGGCGGCACGATTCCGGGCACTATCGTGGTGCAGAAGAACCCGTTGCGCGTGAGCTACCAGCGGGGCGGCGAAACGGTGGTGGCCGAGAGTGGCGGCGCGTTTCGGCAGCTGCCGGCCGGGCAGGTGCCCGCCGGCGGCACTGGCGTGGCCTTCCGCCTACAGCCCGATGAGCACCTCTACGGCACCGGCTCCCGCGCTCTGCCCCTGGACCGCCGCGGGCGCAGGCTCAGCCTCTACAACGAAGCCCATTACAGCTACCAGAACGGCGAGCCCACGCTGAACGTGAGCCTGCCCACGGTGGTGAGCAGCCGGGGCTACATGCTGTTTTTCGACCACCACACGGCCGGCACCCTCGACCTGGGCGCTACCGACAAAAGTACCCTCGAATACCGGGGCGAGGGCCTCACCAACCTGGGCTACTTTATCATTGTGGGCAATTCGTACGCCGAAATCCTGAGCCGCTACACGGCCCTCACGGGGCGGCAGCCGCTACCGCCGCGCTGGGGGCTGGGCCTCATTCAGAGCCGCTTCGGCTACAAAACCGAGCAGGAAATGTACCAGGTGGCCGGCCGCATGCGCCGCGCCGGCTTTCCGCTCGATGGCCTCGTGCTGGACTTGTACTGGTTTGGGGGCACCAAAAAGCAGGGCGACTTCCGCTGGGTGCCCGAAAACTTTCCCGACCCGAAGCGCATGATGCGCCGCCTGGATTCGGCCGGCGTCAAAACCCTGCTGATTTCGGAGCCCTACGTGATGCGCACCTCCCGCAACGATGCGCTGGTGCGCCAGCAGGGCCTGGTGGGGCGCGACCTCACCAACACCGCGCCCTACACCGTGGAGTCGTTCTGGGCGGGGCCCGCCACGCTGCTCGATATGTTTCGGCCCAAAGCCCGCCAGTGGATGTGGCAGCAGTACGACCGCCTGAAGCAGGACGGCGTGGGCGGCTGGTGGAGCGACCTGGGCGAGCCCGAAAATCAGCCCGCCGACATGCGCTACGACCTGGGCCCCACCCGCCGCATTCACAATGCCTACGGGCAGGCCTGGGCCAGTATTCTGAGCGAAAACTACGCCCGCTCCTACCCGCAGGAGCGGCTTTTCAACCTGGCCCGCTCGGGCTGGGCCGGCATGCAGCGCCACTCCATTTTCCCGTGGTCCGGCGACATCAACCGCTCGTGGTCGGGGTTTCAGGCCCAGGTGCCCATCATGCTGGGCATGGGCCTGGGCGGCGTAGGCTACATGCACTCCGATGCCGGCGGCTTCTGCGTGGGACCCGTGGATAGTGAGCTGTACACGCGCTGGCTGCAGATGGCCAGTCTCTGCCCTATCATGCGTCCCCACGGCGAGGGCGTGCCGCCCGAGCCCTACTGGTACCCCGAGCCCTACCAGGGCATTGTGCGCGAGGCGGCCCGGCTGCGCTACCAGCTGCTGCCCTACCTCTACACGCTGGCCTGGGAAAACAACCAGACCGGCACCCCGCTGGCCCGGCCCATGAACTACGGTGCCTCGTATCTGCGCCAGGCCAGCGGGGAAGAAGCCGCGGCCGGCCTGAGCCCCGATAACGCCACCACCGCTGAATGGGGTGCGGCCGACTGGAGCTGGAACACCACCGCTTCCAGCGAATGGGGCCGCCAGCGGCTGGCAGCGCGGCAGCAACAAGCTTTTACCCAGCAGAATACGGCCGCCCTAGCCAACGTGAACGATCAGTATTTGCTAGGACCTAATTTGCTGGTGGCGCCCGTGCTGCAGCCCGGCCAGCGCCGCCGCAACGTGGTGCTGCCCGCCGGCCCCTGGATTGATTTCTATACCAACCAGACCCTGCCCGGCGGCCGCACGGTGGGCGTGGCGGCCCCGCTGGCCCGCATTCCGCTGCTGGTGCGGGGCGGCGCGTTTCTGCCCCTGGCTCCCTACGTGCCCACCACCGCCCGCTACCGCACCGATACGCTGCGCGTGCGCTACTACGCCGACCCCGCCGTGCCCACCTCCAGCTTCGCGCTGTATGACGACGACGGCAAATCGGGCCTGGTGGCGCAAACCGGGCTGTACCAGCTCCTGGCCTTTCAGGGCAAAACCAGCGCCACCCAAACCGATATCCGGGTGAGTGTGCGCGGCAAAGCCTACCCCAACGCCCCGGCCTGGCGAAGCATTGAGCTGCTGATACCGCGCGTGGCCGCCGCCCCCACGGCCGTGCTCCTCGATGGCGAAACCGTGCCCGCCACCGAGTGGCAATACGAGGCCGCCACCAGGCAGCTGCGCCTGCGCTTTTTGCTCGAAAGCAAGCCGGTAACCGTTTCCGTGCAGGGGTTGCGGCTAAATACGGCTCCGCTGCGCGACATTGCCCCCGAAGCCGCCACCCTGGAAGCCCCCGACAACCGCACGTTCGGCGGCAGCACCACGCTGCGCTATTCCCTCACCACGCCCGGCACCTACCCCATCCGGATTCGCAACGCGGCTGGCACGCTGGTACGCACCCTGACGGCGGCCGGCCCGCAGCCCGCCGGAACCCACAGCCTGCCCTGGAATGGCCTGGATGCCGCCGGCCGGCCGCTGCCCGGCGGCGTGTACTGGGCCGAAATGAACGGCCAGCACCAGCGCCTGGTGTTGCTGCGGGAACAGAATTAGCCGCGCGAGCGGTGACCCCTCCCCCAGCCCCTCCCCAAAAGGGAGGGGTGCCAGACGCGAGTTCTGAACCAGACTCGTCAGCGGATAACTCGTCAGAAGCTAACCTAAGCCCCTCCCTTTTGGGGAGGGGTTGGGGAGAGGTCACCGCCCGCACGGCGCTGCTACCACGCTATTCGACTGAGCAGCTGCTCTACGGCAGCAGGCTCAGCTCCTGCAGCAGGCGCTCGGTTATTTCGCGGCGGCTGCGCAGAAACTGGTCGGTGGCTTCCTTGCCGTCTTTGGGCTCCACGTTCAGGGCGAAGAAGTACACGTTGCCGGCGCGCTCCAGCCAGCCCACAAACCAGCCGTTGTGCATTTTGCCGCGCTGGGTTTTGGCCGTCTTACCATACAGCGACCAGCCGGCCGTCGATTTGAGCAGAAACATCTTTCTGGTCAGCTCCTGGCTGCGGCGGGCCATGGGCAGCTGCCGGGCGTAGAGCCGGCGCAGAAACGCGACCTGCTCGAACTGCGACACCCGCGACACACCCGACTGCCAGAAGCTGTCCAGCGTTTCGGGCAGCACCACCATCATGCCGTACTTGAGCCCCATCAGCTGCTGCTGGTAGCGCAGCACGCCAATATCGCGCGACACCTGCTGGAAACACGGGTCGCAGGTGTTGCGGATGGCCCAGCCAATGGGCCGGTCTTTGTTCCACGCGCGGTCGGCGGGCGGCGTGCCGTCGTAGTGAATGAGTTGGGTCGTGTCCTTCAGCGTACCGGTTTCCAGGGCAATGAGCACCGTGGGAATCTCGAACGTGGCGCCGGGCAGAAAGCCTTCGTTGCAACGGGCCATGTTGTAGGAGGTGAAGCGGTTGGCCGCCTGGTCGTAGAGCAGAAACGAGCCCCGCACCCCGTACTCATCGAAATATTTCTGAAAATTGCGTTCGGTCACTGCCTGAGCCATAGCGCCCACTTGCATTGTCAGCAGACCAAGAAGAAGCAGAAAACGCATTGACGCTGAAAAGAGGATAAGGCGGAAGCGGGCGGCCCGCAGCCGGGGTCGGAGACAGATTTTCGGGTGGTGCGTGGCGCTCCGCAAGCATCATACCCGAAAACGAACTGCGCAATATACGGCCCGTGGGAATGTAGCGCCACCCGGCGTTTTTTTCGTACACGAGCCGCGGCCTGGCCGAGTCGGCCAAAACCAGCCGGCCGCCGCCCCCACACTTTCTCCTACCCCGAAACTACCCGCCGTCCCTTACCTTTCCGCTTTCACTATGGCTACCAAAACTGATTCTGCCGCGCTGGCTTTGCTCGACCTGCGCTGCCCGCGCTGCCGCCGGGGCAAGCTGTTTGTCACCTCCGCCCTGAGCACCCGCTTCGCCGAGATGCACGCCCATTGCCCCATCTGCGACCTGGCGCTGGAACCGGAGCCGGGCTTCTACTGGGGAGCCATGTTTGTGAGCTACGGCTTCTCGGTGGCCAGCTTTTTCGTTGGCGGCGCGGCGGCCTACTATCTGTTCAACGATCCGCCGACCTGGGTTTATGTACTGATTGTCACGCTTTTGGTGCTGATTACCACGCCGCTGGTGCTGCGCTATTCCCGCGCCATCATGCTGCATCTGTTCGGCGGCATTCACTACAACCCCGACGCGGCCAAAACCACCCCGGCCCCGCCACGCGCCTAACGGACCGGCCGCGCTACCAGCTCGAAGGCCAGCTGGAAATCGTTGCGGATGGCGTAGCTGCCCAGATTCTGAAAAAAGCTCGTGGAATTGTAGTTCACCCCAAACTCCGTGCGGTCGATGCTGGCGGTGCCGCGCACGCGCAGGCTGCCATCGGGCTGGCGGCTAAAGGTGGCCGGAAACCGCACCGGCCGGCTGATGCCCTTCAGCGTGAGCTCCCCCACGACTTGGCCCGCAGCCAAGGCGCGTAGCGTAAAGACGGCGGTAGGAAACCGGGCTACATCGAAGAAATCAGTGCCCCGCAGGTGCTCCTGCAGCTGGGTATCGGAGTGGGAAATGGTAGCCATATCGAACTCGAAGCGGCCATTTTGCAGGCGGGTGCCGGCGTAGTCGAACCGGCCCTGGCGGAGCTGCACCGCGCCGGTGGGGGCCCAGTCGCCGGCTTCGGCGTGGCCGGTCCAGGTGAGGCGACTGGCAGCGGGGTCGATGCGGTACGTGGTGGCGGCGGGCTGAGCGGCTGCCAGCAGGCTGGTCAGCAGAATGAGCAGAAGTAGTTTCATGACTTTCATGGGTTGAATAAAGATGGTTGGAGAGCAGCGCCGCAGCATCAGCGCACGGCGGCTTCGGTTTCAATCAGGCCAAAGCCCTTATAGAGCTTGCCGGCCGCGTCGCGGGCCAGAATGTACCAGAGCGCATCGCCGCCGTAGAGGCTTGCGGCATTTTGGGCGTAGCGGTAGTTTTTGGCAAACGTGTAAACCTGGCCCGGCCGCAGCTGGCCGCGGGGGCAACCGAAAAGCGTGGCAAACTCGGCCGGCGTTTGGGTCAGGTTGGCCTGCCAGCCGGCGGCACTGTACCAGATAAAGCTGCCGCACTCCACTACCTGCAGCGGCTCGCCCACTTCGTTGCGTACCATCGTGCTGTGCTTCCACACAAACCGGCCGGGCTGGGCCGGGTCTGGCTCGGGGTAGTTGGGGTTGGGCGTGTGCCAGAGCGTGAGGCCCACGGGCACTTGCCGGAGCTTGTCGGGCAATGCGCGGGCGTGGTCGGTCCAGGCGTTTTGGGCGTGGGCAGCGGAGTTGGCGGCCAGCAGCAGAGCCAGCGCACAGAGTAAGTTTTTCATGGCCGTAAGCGGGGTTAGCGTACGGTCCAAAGGTGGCGGGCCGGCGGGCCCCAAGCGCCCCGCATCCGGATGTGGGGCGGCCCAAATCATGATCCGGGCCTACAAAACCGTTGAAAACCGCTCTAGCGCGGCGGCGGTGCCGGCTGGTAGTCGCTGGGCGCAACGCCGGCAACCTGCTTGAAGATGCGGTTGAAGGTAGTCTTGGAGTTAAAGCCGCACTCGAAGGCAATGCCCAGCAGCGTGAGCCGGGCCACCTGCGCCGGCTGGGCCAGCCGGCGCTGCACGGCCGCCACCCGGTAGCCGTTCACCACCTCGTTGAAGGACTTGCCGAAGCCGTTGTTCACGGTGAAGGAAATCAGCCGCGGGGCCAGCCCCGTGTGGGCCGACAGCTCGGCCAGAGTCAGGGTTGGATTAAGATAGAGCTGCTCTTCTTCCAGCGCCCGCCGGATGCGGGCCAGCGCCACCGGATCTACCGCTACCGGCTCGCGGGGGGCCGCTGCCGGTGCGGTCGGTGAGGGCACCACAGTTGGTGGCTGGCCCAGCTCGGCGGGGCCGAAGTTCACGGCCTGCATATCAGCCTGGCGCAGCCCCCCAAACCCCAGCAGCAGCACCACGCCGCCCAGCAGCCAAGTGGAGTAGTCGTAGGTGTAATAGATGTTGAAAAACTCCCGCAGTACCACCTCTACCAGCCACTGCCCGCTCACCACCACCAACGACAGCAGTAGTCCGCGCAGCCAGTAAAGCCGCAGCTGCGAGGTTTCGGAGAAATTATCGGCCAGCCAGTAGCGGTAGTGGCGCAGCAGGCGCAGGCTCAGGGCCAGATACACCACCAACGACAGCCAGGTGCCGACGAACTCGATGCGGTAGGTGTAGGGCCGGTGCACCGCGTTCCAGAACCAGAGCCGGAAAGCGTAGGGCTGCCAGCACAGCCACCAGTAGAGCAGCGCCTGCAGCAGCACCGGCGCAAAGTGCGCCAGGTGGCGGGGGCGCAGCCGAAAATCGTGGTTTACCAGGCTCTGCACGTAGAAATACAGCAGCGGCCCGAAGGCGAAAGAGTAGTAGATGGGCAGGAAATACCAGTCCGGGTTCTGGCCATAAATGTTGGCCACCCGGAAAAATCCATCGAGCACCCACAGGGCAATGGCGAGCAGCAGCAGCGCCAGAAAGCGGTTGGGCACCCGATTGTAGCGCGCCAGCCACAGCAGCCCCGCCGCAAATACGGCCTGCGCCAGCACGGCAAACAGCACCACAACATCGGGAGTAACGGCAACCTGCATCCGCCAAAGAACCGCTTTTTTATGGATCTGTTTCTCCAGAGTTCGGCTGGTGCGCCTCGTCATTTTTGCCCCGCAAGCGCCCCGGCGGGCAGCAACAATGCCCCAGGCCAACAAACGGCCCGCCCGGCCCTTTTTCAGCAGCCGGAGCGCCGGTTTTTTACGTACCTTTTGTACCCCGGATTCTCTCGTTCCAGCGTTCCTGCTCTCCCCCGTTCTATGCCGCTGTCTATGACCAAACTTTTACTCGCTGCGCTGCTCACGCTTAACCTGATTCCGGCCCCCGCCCAGCGCCGTCGGGCAGCTCCGGCCGCCCACGTAGTCAGCACTACCGTAGCCCAGGGCCAGACCCTCACCATTTCGGGGCCGTGTGCGGTGCTGTATGCGCCCAATGCGGCCAAGATTGACCATCTGAAGCAGCGCTACGGCGAGGCGAATTTCTACACCAGCGCCGACGACAACCAGACGTACATGGCCAAGTCGCGGGCGTATTTGCAGGCCAAAGGCATCCGGGTGATTGAAACCACCGCCACGCAGCTGCGCTTTGCCGCGGCCGGCACCACCACCACCCTCGACCTGAGCAGCCCTGCTTATTCCTGGGGGCTGCTGCTGTTCAATGGCCGCGAGGCCCCGCAAGAGGCCAACCTGGCTGACCCCGCCAACGACGTGCAGGCCATTATGAAGAAGTAGCCCGGGCCTAATAGCTTCACTTTTCATCATAAGCATCTGATAGACAAAGTCATAACAAAGACTCAGCAACAGGCAAGCCGGCGCGTGCGTTAGCCAGGCAACACTACTTGCCGCTATGCTCCTCGCCGCCGATATCACGCCCTTCGACTGGCACCGCCTGCTGTTCTCGGAAGAAACCCCGCCGCTGTTTTTGCTGGAAGTAGCGCTCCGCTGCGTACTTACCTACCTCATGGTAATCGGGGCGTTGCGCGTGACGGGGCGGCGCGGGGTGCGACAGCTGTCTATTTTCGAGCTGAGCATCATTCTGGCCCTGGGCTCGGCCGCCGGCGACGCCATGCTCTACCACGATACGCCGCTGCTGTCGGCGGCCGTGGTGTTTGTGATGGTATCGGGGCTCTACCTGCTTTTCAACCGCCTCACCGAGAAATTCCCGCGCTTCTCCGACTGGCTCGAAGGCAAGCCCGTGCTGCTGGTGGAAGACGGCCGCATCTGTATGAAAGAATTTCAGCAGCAGAATCTTACCCAGAAAGAGCTGTTTGGCGAACTGCGGCAGCAGCAAATAGAGCACCTGGGCCAGGTGCGCCGCGTCTACATTGAGGCTACCGGCGAAGTCAGCGTCTATTTCTACGCCGATGAGGATGTGCGGCCCGGCCTGCCCATCTGGCCCGAGCGCCTGCAGGAAGCGCGGCGGCGGGCAGAAACCGCCGGCGACCACGCCTGCGCCTGCTGCGGCCAGGTGCAGGAGCTGGCCCGCGGCAACGTGGCCCACTGCCCCACCTGCCAGCAGGACCAGTGGGTTGCGGCCTGCGAGGCGAAGCGCATTGCGTGATTGTCAGCAGGAAATTAACTACTTATCTACCCGGCCCGGCATTGTAGGGAACGTAGTCTTCCCATTCCCAGGGCGTGGTCTGGTCGCCGAGTAGCTTAGCCAGCAGCTCCCGAAAAATCTTGTCGGCGTTGGAGCTGTTGCTCATCAGCAGCAGGGCTTTTCGGCGGTCCTGAAACACGACGCTGTGGTTTTCCCAGCCATCATCGTGGCCCTCTTTGAAGTAGGCGTGGCCGTAGGGCGAGTCGAAGGTGCCCCAGCCCAGGCCGTAGGCGAGGCGAATGGCGCGGTTGCTGTCGGGGGCGGCCACGGTGGCCAACGGACCAAACTGCGCCCGATACGGAATACGCACCTGGGCGCGGGTCATTTCGGCTTTGGTAGCGAGCAGCAGCCCTTTGTTCTGCATCACGGCGGCCAGAAACAGGGCGTAGTCGGCGGGCGTGGTTTCCATGGAGCCGGCCGCGCCGGCTTTGGTGCGCTTGCGCTTGGGCAGCGGCTGGCCCTGCTCATCGTAGCCGATGGCGTAGTTGGCCTCGAAGGCCGGTTGCCACACGTAGCTGGTGCGCGTCATGCCCAGGGGCGTAAATACCCGCGCCGCACTCAGCTGCGTCAGGCTTTGCTGCATAATGGTTTCTACCACCAGCTGCAGCACCTGCAGGCCCTCGCCCGAGTACCAGTACTGCTGGCCGGGCTCAAACTTGAAGCGCAGCTTTTTGTCCGGCGCAATCCAGCGCCAGTTGGGCAGGCCGGTGGTGTGCGTGAGGCACTGGCGGGCCGTGAGGCGCTTCCAACGCTCGTCGCCGGCCAGGTCCTGGTAGGCTTCGTAGTCGGGCAAAGGCTTGCTCAGGTACTCATGGAGCGGCTTATCGAGGTCGAGGCGCTTTTCCTGCACCAGCTGCATTACCAGGTAGGCAAAAACGGCTTTGCTGAACGAGGCCGCGTACATGGCGGTGGTGGGCTCCAGCGGGGCGCGGGTTTCGAGGTTGCGAAAGCCGTAGGTTTTGAGGTAGCGCACCTGGTTGTCCTGGAGCAGCGCCACGGCCAGGCCGGGCACGCGGGCCGTATCCATCAGCTGCTGCACCAGCCGGTCGATGTCCGGCCCGCGCAGACGGCGGCCGTCCAGGGTCTGGAAGGCAATTCTTTTCTGCGCTATTGCCGGCGGCAGCGCCAGCAGTAACCCTATGAGCACTAAACCGATACTGACGCTACCCTTGCTTGCTTTCATAGTCGCAGCCATTAAAACCGGCCCTAAAGAAAGCATTTGCGGGCTATTATTCGCCCCACCCTATTGTTCGCGAAAACCCCTGACGGCCAGTTGATTTACAACCCGTAAATGCGGTATGCCAGCCCGACCCGGAAAACCTGCGAAAATAGGCCGTTGGTGCCGCCCACGTAGCCGCGGCGGTAGTCGCTCAGGCCCGCCGAGTAGCCCAGGCTCAGGCCGGTGCGCCGGTAGTAGGCCGTCAGGTTCAGCCGCGCCCGTACATCCACGTCGATGGGCCGATAGCGGGCGGTGTGGGTAGTGTACGTCCTTCCGCCAGTGGTAGTGGCGCGGCCTTTTTCGTGGCTGCTCAGGAGCCAGCCCACTTCGGGGCCGGCCGTCAGGTCGAGGTCGAGGGCCTTGAGCGCAAACCGATGCCCGAAAAAGGGATGCAGGTTGATGAGCTGATTGGCCAGCGCGGTGTGCCCTTTCACCGAAATGCCGGCATCCGTGCCGCCCTCGAACACATTACTGATGCGCACCCGGCTGCGGAGCACTTCGTAGCCGGCCTGTACGCCCAGCACGCCTTTTTTGGGGCCAATGCGCTGCACCTGCCCCGCCCCGCCGTACGAGATGCCGGGCTGCCGGCCGTAAGGGTTGTCGGTATAATACCGGCCGCTATTCCATTGCGTGCCCACGATAAAGGCATCGGCGGCGGCGGCCGGCCCGCGGAAAGCTGCTAAGCCTGAGGTGAGATGGGCCGAAAACTCGGTTTGCTGCCCGTGGCTGAGGTGGGCGGCCAGGGCGGCGAGAATAAAGAGGGTAAGCTTTTTCATAGCGCGGCGGCGTATACGTGGTTTGGGAAAGAGCCTGCGCCGGTGGGAAAGGTTGTATGGCCCGCGGCCGGGTTTTCTTCTTTTGGAAAGATTCTACTGCTCGGAAAACATCGTGGCACTCGGCTATAGCATTCCTCTTTCACCATCACGGCGCGCACAGCTACCATCGCCAGCACCATACTTTTCTTTCGCTGCTTACCTTGCCAATATGCTAAACCCATCTGATCAGCTTCATCATCTTCTACAGCTTCGGGGCGAAAATGAAATTATAGAATTTAAGGAAGCTAAGAACACGTTTGATTTCGATAAGCTAGGCCAGTATTTCAGTGCGCTGAGTAATGAGGCCAACCTCCAAGGTACAGATGCGGCCTGGTTGGTTTTTGGCGTTGCCGATCAAAAGCAGATTGTCGGAACCACCTTCCGACACGATGCAACCAAGCTTCAGAGCATTATCCGCGAGCTTGCTGAACAGACCACTAACCGGCTCACTTTCCGTGGTATTCACGAAGTCGTTCAGGAAGGAAAACGGGTGCTGCTGTTTGAAATCCCACCTGCTACTATTGGCATCCCAACAGCTTGGAAGGGCCATTATTATGGCCGGGATGGCGAAAGCCTGGGGCCTTTGAATCCGGATGAACGCCATCGAATAGAGCGGCAATTGCATGAGTATGAGTTTGAAAAGGAGCCTGCTATGCGCAACGTTCCTGCTGCTCATGTGCGGGAGCTACTGGACTATGAAGGTTTCTTCCGGCTTTTTAATGTACCTGTACCTTCTAGTCTACCTAGTGTACTAGCTCGTTTTTTGCAAGAAAGAATTATACTCCGCAACGGAAACGAACATTTTGACATTACTAACTTAGGTGCTCTACTATTCGCTCGTGACCTCCACAGGTTTGATAAATTGGGTCGAAAAGCTTTGCGAGTAACTTTTTATGAAGGAACGGGTCGCACTACCGCCAAAATAGAACAGGCTGGCCAGAAAGGATATGCACTTGCCTTCGAAGGCGTTATGCAATTTCTGTATGGCCAGCTACCTGCCCGTGAGGATCTGGACAAAATAAGAAGAGTTACTGTCCCTTTATATCCGATTCTGGCTTTGCGTGAGCTGATTGTTAACGCCATGATTTATCAGGATTTAACAGTGCGTGGCACTTCACCAATGGTAGAAATTTTTTCCAACCGTATTGAAGTCACTAACCCAGGACAGCCTCTTATTGACCCGCTTCGTTTTATTGACCACGTTCCTCTTAGCCGCAACGAAGCTGTTGCGGCTATGATGCGACGACTTAACTTCTGTGAGGAAAGGGGCTCAGGTATTGACTATGTAGTGGCAGAATGCGAAAAGAACTTATTACCTGCGCCAAATTTTATCAAGGGGGACAATTACACCAGGGCCATTCTGTATAGTCCACGTTCCTTGCGCTTGATGGATAAAGCGGACAAAATCAGGGCGTGTTATCAACATGCGTGTTTGCGCCATGAGCATGGTGACCAGATGAGTAATCAGTCGTTTCGGGAACGAATGGGAATTGAAGAGAAAAATTATCCTATAGTATCCCGCATCATTGCTGATACGTTGGCCAGCGGACTGATTAAGCTTTACGACCCGGAAAACAAATCCAAAAAACATACCCGATACATTCCTATATGGGCCTGAATCTTATGTAACTGTCATGTAATTATCCTTAACAAAAAGCCCGTTTAGAAGCTCCCAGTCAACTTTTCTTATGTGACTGTCATGTAACTACCGCCCGATATTACCACCACCATGCCCGAACCAACCACGCCGCTGCCCTACCTCATCATCGACTTCGACAGCACCTTTACCCAGGTAGAAGGGCTGGATGAGCTGGCCGATATTGCCCTGCAAAACCACCCGGAGCGGGAGCGAATCGTGGGCGAAATCCGGGCGCTGACGGATGCGGGCATGAGCGGCAGTTTGAGTTTTTCGGAGTCGCTCAGGCAGCGGCTGGCGCTGCTAGCGGCCCGGCGCGAGCACCTGCCGCTGCTGGTGGCGCAACTCAAAACCAAGGTTTCCGACAGCATCGTGCGCAACCGAGGCTTCTTTGAGCAGTTTCCGGGCCGCGTGTATATCGTCAGCAGTGGCTTCCGCGAGTTCATCGAGCCGGTGGTGGCCGACTTCGGCATCGGCCCCGATTTCGTGCTGGCCAACACCTTCACCTACGCCCCCGACGGCCGCATCACCGGCTTCGACCCCGCCAACGTACTCAGCCGCGACGGCGGCAAAATCGAGCAGCTCCGCCGCCTCGACCTGGCCGGCGACGTGTACGTGCTCGGCGACGGCTACACCGACTACCAGATGCGCGAGGCCGGCCTGGCCAACCGCTTCTACGCCTTCACCGAAAACGTGAGCCGCGCCACCGTAGTGGCCCGCGCCGACGAAGTGGTGCCCTCTTTCGACGAATTTCTGTACCAGAATAAGCTCCCGATGACGCTCAGCTACCCCAAAAACCGCATCAAAGTATTGCTGCTCGAAAACCCCGACCCGCGCGCCGCCGAGTTGCTGCGGGCCGAGGGCTACCAGGTAGATACCGTGCCCGGCGGCCTCGACGAAGACGAGCTGGTACGGCAGATTGAGGGCGTGAGCATCCTGGGCATTCGCTCCAAAACCCAGGTGACGGCCCGCGTGCTGGAAGCCGCCAACCGCCTGATTGCCGTGGGCGCGTTCTGCATCGGCACCAATCAAATTGACTTGGTGGAGTGCATGAAGCGCGGCATTGCCGTGTTCAACGCGCCCTTCTCCAACACCCGCTCGGTGGTGGAGCTGGCCCTGGGCGAAATCATCGTGCTGGCCCGGCGCATTCCGGAAAAAAGCCTCCAGATGCACCGCGGCGAGTGGGATAAGTCGGCGCGGGGCGCGTTTGAAATTCGGGGCAAGAAGCTGGGCATCATCGGCTACGGCAACATCGGCTCGCAGCTATCGGTGGTGGCCGAGGCCGTGGGCATGCAGGTATTGTACTACGACGTGGCCGAGAAGCTACAATTGGGCAATGCCGTGCGCTGCCGCACCCTCGAAGAGCTGCTCCAGCAGGCCGACGTAGTAACGCTCCACATCGACGGTCGGCCGGAAAACGAGCACTTCATCGGGGCCAAAGAATTTGCTCTGATGAAGCCGGGCGCTTTGTTCCTCAACAACGCCCGCGGCCATGTGGTGGACGTAGCGGCGCTGGCCGCGGCGCTGCGTAGCGGCCACCTCGGCGGCGCGGCCGTGGATGTGTTTCCCTACGAGCCCAAAACCAACGACGAAACGTTTGAAACCGAGCTGCGGGGCCTGCCCAACGTGCTGCTCACGCCCCACATCGGCGGCAGCACGGCCGAGGCCCAGCGCAACATCGCCGAGTTCGTGCCCGAGCGCCTGATGCAGTATGTAAACACCGGCAATACCCAGCAAAGCGTCAATTTTCCCAATATTCAACTGCCCACGCAGCAGGCTCACCGCCTCATTCACATTCACGCCAACGTGCCCGGCGTGCTGGCCCGCATCAACAACGTGCTGGCCGACCACCACGTCAACATCCTCGGCCAGTACCTGAAAACCAACGAGCACATCGGCTACGTGATTACCGATATCGACAAGGAATACGAGCCGGAGGTGATTGGCGAGCTGCGAAAGGTGGAGCACACGATTAAGTTTCGGGTGCTGTATTAAATAGCAGATATGAACTTGTGCCAAGTAATCCGCCGTGGCTCATCCTGCCTTCCGTTCCTGGTAGCGATGCTGCTAACAAGCTGCTCGTCTGCACCCGAACAACAACCACACTTGGCCCCTGCCACAAAGCAGGTGGCATATCCGCTGGCAACAGGTAAGCTAACCTTGGACAAAAATCTTCAGCGAATTATAGACAACTATGCTGTCTTCCGGCACGGCCGAACGCGTCTGTTTTGCCTGGAACTGGAAAAAACTTCTTTCGATACCCTTCAAATGTCGCTATACTCAGATGGCAACGATGCTCTTGTGGTAGACTTTTGCGCTCCGAGCTTTTACGCTGAGTTTGATAACAAATTAGTGCTCATTTCAACAGGCATAGAACGGATTGGAGTATGTCCTTCCTGTTCAGACGCTTTCTATAGAATAGTCACCAAAAAGTTTCTTGGTAAAGCCTTGACGCGCACTGAATACATGAAAATACGCCCGGATTATCTAGGCAGTAACCCTCCTGTATGGCGTATCATTCAAACCGGTTTTCGGGAAGGCAAGGGAATTTATACGGTAGTCGATTCGCTGGCCGTTTCCACCAAGCACGCAATTCCCCCGCCTGCGGCTAATAATAGCAGCGCAAGGTAATAGGCTAAGCCCCTAAGCATACAGCCGTTCGTGTATCTAGGTCAGTAGCCGAAAAACCGCATAGGGGTGACAGAAATAGCAAAACCATTCTGTCACCGCTACGCGGCTTTGAATTGCTTTGGGCGCAATTTTCTACGAACATGCCACCGTTATGCGGCTCCTTCGCAACCCGGAGTTACGGCTCATTACTCGTTTCAAACCAACGGCCCCGGCTCCACCTTATGCGGTGGGCCGGGGCCGTTGCGTTTGGAGCCAACAGGCAGATGTTAGCGACGAATCACGCGCTGGGTGGTAGTGGCACCGGTGGCGGTGGTGAGGCGCAGCACATACAGACCGGGAGCCAGCGTGGGCAGGCCGGGTAAGGGCTGGGCCACGGCGCTCAGCTGCACGCGGCCGGCGTATACCTGCTGGCCCGTTGGGCTGATGAGGGTGGCGGTAGCAGCCTGCGAATCCGGGCTGCCGGGCTGCGCCACGTATAGCGCATCGGTGAAGGGGTTCGGGTAGGCGCCTGAGGTCAGAAGGGCCCCGCGGCTCACGGCCACAACGGAAGAGTATTCGCTGGTGCCGTCCAGATCCAGCTGGCGCAGGCGGTAGTAGCGCACGGCGCCGGTTTTGCCTTCGGCCGAGGCATCGAGGTAGTTGTAGAAGCGGGCCGCGGTGCTGGCACCGGCGGCGGCAATGCGGGCTACTTCCGTGAAGGTGCGGCCATCGGCGGAACGCTCTACCACGAAGGCTTCGCTGTTGATTTCCTGTGCCGTGGCCCAGTTCAGCTGCACTCCGCCGACGGTGGTGCGGCCGGTGAAAGTCGTAAGCACTACTGGCAGCGGCGTACGCAGATTGTTGTTCGCCTGCTCGTAGCGCAGCACGTTGGCCCCGGCTACGTTCGTAGAGCCTGCCACATTGGCCCCCACATTATAATTGCCAAGCAACAGGTCGAGCAGCCCGTCGCCGTCCACATCGGCAATAAGAGGAGCGGCGTACTGGGTAGCTCCCAGGCTGATACCGTTGAAGCTGCTGGTGCTCGTCCCAACGCGGGCAAAGGTGGCCACATTCGCCGCCGACTGCTTGTATTGGTACAGGTTTCCATCAGAGTTCCCAACCAGCAAATCGAGCAGGCCGTCGCCATCAATATCGAGCACTTGGGCCTTACTAACGGCCCCAGCATCGAGCGGAACTGGAGTCGCAGCGTTGGTTACATCCATAATGTAGCCCAGATCCGTGAAGCCGGCTGTGGTATTGCCTTTGGCCACGCTTTGCTCGTAGCGCCGCAGGTAGCCGTTATTGCCTCCCACTAGCACGTCCAGCAGACCGTCGCCGTCCAGATCAACCACCGTGGGGCGGCAGTAGTAGCCATCGGCCGCCACAGCTTCCTTATTAGCGAACAGCACACCACGGCTTTCAAAATTGTTGGGGTCGAAGATGGTGGCGGCGGCTTGCTCGTACAAAAGCACGGTGCCATTGGTTTCGCCTACCAGCATATCCAGCAGGCCGTCGCCATCCAGGTCCGTGATGTAAGGCTTGGCGAAGTTGCTGATAGAAATAGGTGTCTTCGTGCCGGCTACCCCGCCAGTCACCGTACTGGTAGTCAGGGCTACGCCGGCGGGAGTGGTGCCAAAGGAACCGTCGGTGGTGGAGGTTTGCTCGTAGCGGTAGAGCGAGCCGGAGCCAACAGCCCCGTTGTACACTCCAAAACCGACAATCAGATCCAGCAGGCCATCCTTATCCAGATCGGCCAGGCAGGGCGTGGAAAAATCGCCGGCAGTACCAGCGCCCGTTACGGCGGTAGCTGTTGCGGAAAAGGTAAGGGAAGTCGACAGGCGCGTCACGCGGTAGCCTTTGCTAGTGACAGCACTACCCGTAGGTGTATACACGCGTACTACCCCGGTGCTGGCCTGGGGCGGCACCTTCACGGTGAGGGAAGTAGCGGTGGCCGTAAATGACATCAGCTCGCCATTTATTTGTACTGCCGTAGTAGCCAGCAGGCCGGTACCGGTAATCACGAACGAGTCGCCGATGTTGCCATACGTGGGTGAGAAGCTGGTAATGGTTTGGGCCGAAGCCAACCCTGAGCTTACAAGAGCGCACCCCAGAACGGCGGCAGCACGCGAAATAAAGGAGGCAATGTGTTGCATAGGAGGAGCGGGAGGCGGCTTGGTCTGCGCAAGCCAAGGAGAAGAGAAACAGGAAACCAAATGACCAGATCAGCTGGCTCCGACGCGTTCAGAAGCGCTGCTGACCTGACAAAAGTATCGGCTCCTTATCCCCCAAATGCCCCCTTTTATCCAAACCCCCAGGTTTCCTCCACGAACAACTTCCTTTTCTCGCCCAACAGAATTATCGGCCAAGCCGCCAAATGCTTCCTTGCATTATTTCTGGCTACCTGTGTAATTCCAAGCACGCTTTACCCTGTACTTCCGCCCTCCTGCTCAGTGTTCCGCGGCCCGATAACACGCCGGGCAAACCCCGAAAGCAAGCCCACGAATCAGGTTCGGAGGCGGCTAAGCAAAACCGGGTTTCAGGCTATTTTTACCACCGCTCCCGCACCTGGGTGAGCACCTTTTCCATCTCGCCCCGCACGGCGGAGTCGTCGCCGGGGATGTTGTTGTTCAGGAAGCTGAAGGCCAGCAGCCGGCCGCTGCGGGTGCGCACGTAGCCGGTCAGGTTGCAGATGTGGGTGAGCGTGCCGGTTTTGCCCCAGAGCCAGGGCTGGCCCGCCACCACCGGCCGGTAGCGCCGGCGCAGGGTGCCGTGGCCGCCGCCGGGTGCCAGCAGGCTCAGCAGGCGCGGCTCGGGCACTTCCTGGTGCAGCTTGAGTAGCAGGGCCGTGAGGGTGCGGGGCGTGGCCAGGTTCAGGCGCGAAAGGCCGGAGCCATCCACCCACACGGGCGCGTCGGGCAGGTCGAGCAGGAAGCGCTGGCGCACGGCACGAATGGTGCGGGCCGTGTTCAAGGAGTCGGGGGCGAGCTGGGCCGAGCACATCAATAGCAGCTGCTCGGCCAGGAAATTGTCGCTCACCTGCAGCATGCGGCGGTATAGCGAATCGACGGGCAGGCCGGGCAGCGTGCGTATGTTTTCCTGGGGCTGCAGCGCCCACGGCAGCGGCTGCACGGGGCGGCGCAGCGTGTCCTGCAGCAGCTTCAGCAGCAGCTCGGGGCTGGTGCGGAAGGGCGTTTCATCAATCCAGCCTTTGGTGAAGGGCAGCACGAAAAAGCGGTTTTCGAGCACGGCCCGCCGCACGTGGTCGGTGCTCTGGAAGCTGGCCGGCGCGGGCTCTACCATCACCGTAAAGTCGCGGGGCAGCACGCGGGGGCGCTGGTTGGGGCGGGCGTAGAAGCGCACGGTGTGGCCGTAGATGGGAAAAGGGCCGCGCTCGGGCGAATAGTAGTAGTTGTAGTCGTCCCAGCTCCAGCCCGGCCCGAACGGCTCGACGCAGGGAATGGCGGTGTAGAACAGCTTTTCGGGACGGCTTTGCAGGAAGGCGAAGGCGCGGCGCGAGGGCACGTCGCCGTGCAGCAAAGTAGGGTCGCCGGTGCCCCAAAACAGCAGCGAATCATGGCGCACCACGTAGCGCAGGCTGGGCAGCGAGTCGCCGAGCAGGTGCAGGCCGGCGTAGAGGCTGAACAGCTTCATGGTGCTGGCCGGGGTGAAATACTGATCCGAATTCAGCTCATACAGCAGCTCGCCGGTGGTGGCATCGGCCAGGCTCACCCCAACGTGGTGCTGCCGAAATACCGGTGAGGAGTTGATGAGCTTATTGAGCCAGTGCGGACCTTTGCCCCGGCGCAGGGCCGCTTCCATTGCCTGCTCATCATCGCCATTGTGAGGAGCGGCCGGCGTGAGAAAGCCGCAGGCAAGCAGGAGCAGCAGGAGGAAGAAGGGACGCATAGCAGAGCATTTTGGGCGCGCAATATGCAGCTTCAAGCATTAATATCAATATACACTACATATATTTTATTTATAACCGTTTATTATCTCCTACTTAAAGTATAGAATTAACTGAAAAGTGCCTTATGTATTATGGTCTAACGTGAATTGCGGATTACAGAACCAGCCGTTACGATTCCGCGTCGGGCTTCCCTCCTACCCTGCCATTATTGGCGCAACATTCTGCCGCAAGCCCCGCCCGACCCACATATTTGAGTAGCTTTGCGTCCTGTTATGCCAGACAGAACCCTCCCCCCCGCTTCCTCCGCCAAGTACATTTTCGTCACCGGCGGCGTGACCTCCTCCCTGGGCAAAGGCATCATTGCCGCCTCCCTCGCCAAGCTGCTCCAGGCGCGCGGCTTCCGGGTCACCATCCAGAAGTTCGACCCCTACATCAACATCGACCCCGGCACGCTGAACCCCTACGAGCACGGCGAATGCTACGTGACCGACGACGGGGCCGAAACCGACCTCGACCTGGGCCACTACGAGCGGTTTCTGAACGTGCCGACCTCGCAGGCCAACAACGTAACCACCGGCCGCATCTACGATACGGTGATTCGGCAGGAGCGCGAGGGGGCCTACCTAGGCAAAACCGTGCAGGTGGTGCCCCACATCACCGACGAAATCAAGCGGCGCATGATGCTGCTCGGCGAAAAGGGCGAGTTCGACATTGTGATTACCGAAATCGGGGGCTGCATCGGCGACATCGAGAGCCTGCCGTTCGTGGAGGCCGTGCGCCAGCTGCGCTGGGAATTGCCGCCGAATGACTCGGTCGTGATTCACCTCACGCTGCTGCCCTATCTGGCCGCGGCCGGCGAGCTGAAAACCAAGCCCACCCAGCACTCGGTGCGCGACCTGCGCGAGGCCGGCCTGCAGCCCGACATCCTGGTGTGCCGCTCCGAGCACCCCATTCCGATGGAGATGCGCAAGAAGATTGCGCTGTTCTGCAACGTCAAAATCAACTCCGTCATCGAGGCGCTCGATGCCGACAGCATCTACTCCGTGCCGCTGCTCATGCTCAAGGAGCACCTCGATGAGCGGGTTATCAAGAAGATGAAGCTGACCGGCGGCAGCGCCCTGCCCGACCTGGAAATCTGGAAGGACTTCCTGGGCCGGCTCAAAAACCCCACCGAGGAAATCACCATTGCCCTGGTGGGCAAGTACGTGGAGCTGCCCGACGCCTATAAGTCTATCAACGAGGCCTTCGTGCACGCCGGTGCCTTGAACGAGTGCAAGGTGACCGTGCGCAGCATCCAGAGCGACAACATCACCTCCGAAAACATTGCCCAGCTGCTGCACGGCGTCGATGGGGTGTTGGTGGCGCCGGGCTTCGGCGAGCGGGGCTTCGAGGGCAAGATTACGGCTATTCAGTACGTGCGCGAAAACCGGATTCCGTTCTTTGGCATCTGCCTGGGCATGCAGTGCGCGGTGGTGGAGTTTGCCCGCAACGTGCTAAACCTGGAAGGGGCCAGCTCCACGGAAATGGACGCTGCCTCGCCCTACCCCGTCATTGCCATGATGGAGGAGCAGAAAAACATCACCCAGAAGGGCGGCACCATGCGCCTGGGCGCCTACAGCTGCGAGCTGCGCAAGGGCTCCAAAGCCGCCAAAGCCTACGGCCGCAACCACATCAGCGAGCGGCACCGCCACCGCTACGAGTTCAACAACGAGTACCTGCAGGTATTCGAGGAAGCCGGCCTGATTCCTTCGGGCGTGAACCCCGACACCGGACTGGTGGAAGTGGTGGAGCTGGCCGGGCACCCGTGGTTCGTGGGCGGACAGTTTCATCCGGAGCTGAAAAGCACCGTGCAGAACCCGCACCCGCTATTCGTGCGGTTTGTGAAAGCGGCCATTCAGCACCATAAGAACGAGTTGTAGGCGAAAGGCTGTCATTGCGAGGAGGCACGACGAAGCAATCCGTCCTCCGAAATGTGAAAAGCCCTGTTACCCCACAAACCCCTGGCGTATGCGCAACGTCAGGGTTTTTTGCTGAAACAAGGCTTGGCTCATTGTCCAGGACGGATTGCTTCGTCCTTCGTCCTCGCAATGACAGAAAATCAATGCCGCGCTTTCCCCGTACCTTTGCGTTTTGGGGCGCTGGTCGCCCGTTCCTTTTCTCAGTCAGTTCCCTTCGATGGACAAAAACCAAGCAACCGGCCTGTTTCTGATTTCGGCCTTGCTCCTCGTCTACCTGTTTTTCTTCGCGCCCAAGAAGCCCGCAGACAAGCCGGCCGCCAAAGCCACCTCCACCAGCGCCGCCGCCAAAACCGACGCACTGACGGCTTCTGCCCCGCTCGATTCGGCTACGGCCGCCCGCACGCTGGGCGCGTTTGCCGCCGCCGCCCAGGGCACAGCCCAGCAGGTACAGCTGCAAAACCCCAACCTGACGGTCACGTTTTCGACCAAAGGCGGCCGGATTGAAGCCGTGCGGCTGAACAAATACAAGACCTTTTTCGGCAAGCCGATGGATTTGCTGGATGCCCAGAGTGCCCAACTCGACCTGAGCTTCCGCACCACCACGGGCCAGAAAATCCGGCTGTCGGATCTGTATTTCCAGCCTACGGCCGTGGTGCCCGCCACCATCGGGGAGCGGAAGGGCCAGCGCATCACCTTCACGGCCGACGTGGCCGGGGGACGGGTAGAGCAGGTGTATACGCTGCTGGATGATGCTTACGAGCTGGGCTACAACCTGCGTATGCCGGGCCTGACCAACACGCTGGCCCAGGAGCCGCTGACGTTCACCTTCGTGGACCGCGTGCGGCAGACGGAGCAGGATGCACAGCAAAACCGCAACCACAGCACCGTAAACCACTATCTGGCCACCGAAGACCACGGCGCGCTGGCCGAGGCCTCGGAGAACCCCGAGGAAATTGTAGCGTCGGCCCCAGTGAAATGGGCGGCCCACAAGCACGACTTCTTCGTGGCCGGCCTCATTGCCGACAACCAGTTCACAACCGGCAAATTCAACTCCCGCGTAGATCTGGGCGACTCCACGTTTCTGAAAACCATGAGCACCACGCTCACCATTCCGGTGGCCGACGTGCAGCAGGACAAGGCTGGGTTCCGCTATTATTTCGGCCCCAACTCCTTCCCGATCCTGAAAAAAGTAACGCCTGAGTTTGAGCGCAATGTGTATCTGGGCTGGGGCATTTTCCGCTGGGTAAACCAGTTTGTGGTGCTGCCCGTGTTTCACTTCCTGGAGCAGTTCATCGGCTCCTACGGTGTTATCATCGCCATTCTGGTACTCATCATCAAGCTCGTTACCTGGCCTTTGACGTACAAAACCTACGTGTCGCAGGCCAAGATGAAGGTCCTCAAGCCCGAACTCGACGAGCTGAAGGCGAAGTACCCCGACGACCCGACCAAGGTGCAGAGTGAGACGATGAAGATCTACTCGGCCTTCGGGGTGAGCCCACTCAGCGGTTGCGTGCCCACGCTGCTCACCATCCCGATTCTGCTGGCCATGTTCCAGTTCTTCCCCAACGCCATTGAGCTGCGCCAGGAGCATTTCCTGTGGGCCAAAGACCTGAGCAGCTACGACGTGTTCCTCAAGCTGCCCTTCTACATCAAGTGGTACGGCGACCATGTGAGCCTGTTCACGCTGCTCATGACGGCCTCCACCCTGCTCATGACCTGGCAGAGCAGCCAGACCAACTCGCAGATGCAGGGCCAGATGAAGGTGATGGGCTATGCCATGCCCATCGTGTATATGTTCGTGCTGAATAGCTTCGCCGCCGGCCTGACGTGGTACTACTTCGTGTCGAACATGATTACGTTTGGCCAGCAGTTCGTTACCAAGGCCTTCGTGGATGAAACCAAGCTCCGCGCCCAGCTCGAAGCCAACAAAGTGAAGAACAAGGACAAGAAGCCCGGCGGCTTCCAAGCCCGCCTCGCCGAAGCCATGAAAAACGCCCAGGAGCGCGAAGCCCAGGCCAAGCAGGGCGGCAATACGCCGGCCGCCGACAAGCCTAAAAAGCCCACCCGCCGCTCGTAAGCAGCCCGGAAGGACAAGCCACAAAAGCCCAGCTGCTCCGGCAGCTGGGCTTTTGCATTGTTGAAGCTGTTTGGAAAGTCGTCAAACCCAGATTTAGAACGTCATTCCGAGCGAAGTCGAGGAATCTCGCGTGCTGACGCAGGATTAGTACTCAGACATCAGCACGCGAGATTCCTCGACTTCGCTCGGAATGACGTTCATTTGGACTTTCTAAACGGCTTCGTTTCTTGCGCTAGCCACCGGGTCCGACTCGGTTTTTGAAATTTGCCCCGCAATCCTTTTTCTCCCACGCTATGCGCCTGCTTTCCTCCCTGCTGCTTGCCCTACTTTTGAGCGCCGCTTCGGCCGCCGCGCAGTCCACGCCACCCGCCAAAACGGCTGCGCCCACTGCCAAAACCAAGCAGAAAGTGAAAGCCGCGAAGCCCGCCCGCCGGGCCGTGGCCCCGAAGCCGCAGGCCGCGCCGGTCATCGTGTTTCGCAAAACGTCCTGCTACGGCCCCTGCCCCGAGTTTGAGGCCACCATCTACGCCACCGGCCGCGTGACGTACATGGGCCGTAGCAACGTGCGCATGATTGGCCTCCACGAGCTACAGCTCCCTTCCGCTACCGTGGCCAGAATACTGGCCGATGCCCAGACCCTCGGCTTCCGCAAGCTGCAGGAGCGCTACACCAAAAACGCCACCGACTTGCCCTCCACCTTCCTCAGCATCCGCCAGCCCGACGGCACGCTCAAAACCGTGCAGGTAGAAGAAGCCGCCCCCGCCGCCCTGCAAGCCCTGCTCAACTACATAAGCACCGAGCTGGACAAGATTTCGGGTAATGTAGCCCCCACGGATAGGTGAAGTGTCATTGCGAGGACGAAGGACGAAGCAATCCGTCCTGGACAATGAGCTAAGCTTTGTTTCAGCAAAAAGCCCTGACGTAGTGCATACGTCAGGGCTTTTTAGGTAAATAGGGCTTTCTTCGTTTTCCAGGACGGATTGCTTCGTCCTTCGTCCTCGCAATGACAGCTTACTCCTTCCTTACCTGCTCCAGCACCAGCTGGTTCATCGGGTTTGGGGTCAGGCCCTTGATATTATTCTGGGTGAGGCGCACCACTTCGTCGTAATACAGGGCAATGACGGGG
Source organism: Hymenobacter daecheongensis DSM 21074 (assembly GCF_900141805.1). Classification (GTDB taxonomy): domain Bacteria; phylum Bacteroidota; class Bacteroidia; order Cytophagales; family Hymenobacteraceae; genus Hymenobacter; species Hymenobacter daecheongensis. The sequence goes on from NZ_FQYN01000002.1 coordinate 34,108, forward strand.
CATTCATCCACGATGATGCGGTCCATCTGGCGGTAGAGGTCGTAGCGCTTTTCCACGTTCTGCTCAAGGTTGGCCTGCTCGTAGAGGCGGTCGTAGGTGGCACTTTTGAAGTGGGTTTTATTGGGGCCGGCCGGGGCGAAGTTCTTGCTGTAGAACAGGGCCAGGTAATTTTCCGCGTCGGGGTAGTCGCCGAGCCAGCTTTTGGTGAAGAAGGGGGCGCGGCCGTTGTCCACCATTTCCTGCTGCGCCCCGCCTTGGTTGATGTCGATGGCGACCTGCACGCCCACATCGGCCCAGTTTTTCTGCAGATACTCGCACACTTCCTTGCGCTCCACCAGCGTGCTCAGGTGCAGCGTCAGCGGCTTGCCGGGGCCGTAGCCAGCCGCTTTCAGCAGCTCCCGCGCCTTGGCGGGCTGATACGAATAACCTGGCACCAGTGTGGCACTATAGGAGGGCAAGGACGACGGCACGAAGCCCGAAATGCCCGGCACGCCCACGTTATTGAGGAAATAGGCAATCAGCTCAGGCTTGTTCAGGGCGTAGTTCAGGGCCTGGCGCACGCGCTTGTCGCGCAGGGCCGGGTTGGCCGCCTCGCCGCGCAAATTCGTGGCATCGAGCTGGAAGCCGAGGTATTCGGTATTCAGATACGGCACTTTCTGCAGCCGGAACTTGCCTTTGAAGTCGTCGCGCACCGTGCCGTTGGGATAGAGAATAAGGTCGCGACTGCCGGCCCGGATGCCGCTGAGGAAATCGAGCTTGCCCTGCTGGAAGGTCAGAAACTCGGTTTTGCGGTCCTGAATGAAGCTGATCTGCACCGCGTCGAGGTAGGGCAGCTGCTGGCCTTTTGCGTCGCGCTTCCAGTAGGTGGGGTTGCGGTGGTAGATGATGGCGTTGCCCTCGTCCCATTCTTTGAACCGGAACGGGCCCGTGCCCACCGGATGCTCGCGGAAGTCTTTGCCGTACTTCGCCACCGCCTCGCGGGGCACCACATACGCATACGGCATGGCCAGAATACCCAGAAACGGAATAAACGGCTCCTTCAGGTACACCCGCAGCGTACTATCATTCAAAGCTTTGAAGCAGGTATCCGCGGGCTCGCCGGCAGCGTTCTCCAGCACCTTGCCCCGGAAAATCCAGCCGCCGGGGCTGGCGGTAGTCTTGTCGAGCAGGCGGCGAAAGCTATATACGAAATCGGGCGCCGTGACGGCCCGGCCCTGGCCGCCGGCAAATACGTCAGAGTCGTGGAAGCGCACGTTGGGGCGCAGCGTGAAGGTATACTGCCGGCCATCGGCCGACACCTCGTAGCGCCGGGCCAGCGCGGGCACGGGCTGCAGCGCCGAATCCAGCTCCACCAGGCCATTATACAGCTGGGTAACGGCCCAGATGTTGGCCTGCCGGTTGGCAAACGCCGGGTCCAGCGAGGTCAGCGACTCGGGCTGATTGTAGCGGAACACGCGCCGTGCGTCGGTGGGCTGCTCGGGGCGGCCGCAGCCGGCCAGGGCCGCGAGCGGCAGGACAACGGAAACGGCAAAACGGCGGGCAAACGAAAGCATAGGAACGGGGGAATCACGTATATTTGTCAGACAAAGGTATCCGGTTTGCGGCAGGGGCCGCGCCCGACTTCACTACCTTGGTCAAGCTCCCGGCAGCCGGCAATCAGCCAGCCGCCGGGGCTTTCAACCCTCAAGCCGACAAGCCAGCCGCTGACAGTCAGCCGCGAACAGCTTCTATAACACACATGGGAAAAATCATTGCGGTAGCCAATCAGAAGGGCGGTGTGGGCAAAACCACCTCGGCGATTAACCTGGCGGCCAGCCTGGCCGCGCTGGAATATCGGACGCTGCTGGTGGATGCCGATCCGCAGGCCAACGCCACTTCCGGCGTGGGCTTCGACCCGAAGGACATCGAAAACAGCATCTACGAGTGCATGGTCGACGGCATCAACGCCCAGGACATCATCCTGCAAACCCAGGTGCTCCCCCACCTCGACCTGATGCCCTCCCACATCGACTTGGTAGGGGCCGAGGTGGAGATGATCAACCTGCCCAACCGGGAGGAAAAGATGAAGGACGCCCTGCGCCCGCTGGCCGACCTCTACGACTTCATCATCATCGACTGCTCCCCTTCCTTGGGTCTGATTACGGTGAATGCCCTCACGGCCGCGCACTCGGTCATCGTGCCCGTGCAGTGCGAGTATTTCGCCCTCGAAGGCCTGGGCAAGCTGCTCAACACCATCAAGATCATTCAGAGCCGCCTGAACGAGGAGCTGGAAATCGAGGGCATCCTGCTCACGATGTACGACGTGCGCCTGCGCCTCTCCAACCAAGTGGTGGAGGAAGTGAAGCTGCACTTCCAGCAGCTGGTGTTCGATACCATCATCCCGCGCAATGTGAAGCTGTCGGAGTCGCCAAGCTTCGGCATCCCGGTCATCCTGCACGACGCGGAAAGCAAAGGCAGCATCAGCTACCTGAACCTGGCCCGCGAAATCGTGGAGAAAAACATCGTAGCCGGCACCTCGGAAGCGGCAGAGGGCGAGGCGGCGTAAAGTGTTTCTGATTAACGGATAAAGCAACGGCCGGCGAAATTCGCCGGCCGTTTTCGTTTTTACGCTGTTCTTGGGCTGGGTGCAGCACTACCAAAATCGGTATGTCAGATGCACTGTTTTTGAATAACGAACAGGGCTTTGTGCAGTGAGGGCATTGTTGTTTGTCCAGGCCGGAATTAAAGCCCAAGAGAATTCCATTCGCCGGAGCTGCTGATAGCGAACTACAGTTGAAGATAACACATCCATCCACACTTGCAGCAATACCCATGTTGTACGCCGCTTTTGTACTACGAAGCCAAGACTGCTAACATTTTTTTGAGTTTTGTCTCCCGTTCGATTTTGTATGTATCGCCCCACACTGCTAAAATTTCAGGGAGCAATTGTCGCCTAATTGCTGTCTTTGCTAATTCATTAAAGTCTCTGTCAATTTTACCGTCTAAATACAATTGCCCAAAAGCAATAGAAATAATTGCAGCGCCGATGCCTGACATATAACGGCTACCTAAGTCGCTTTGCTTTAAATATAGAGTCAACTTTTTTATATCTGTTTCACAAATGTCAAACTTGGGATAACCCCAATATTCGATTTGCTCAAGCAGAAATACTTTTGGATTTTCGTTACTATGACTTTGTCGCCAGTCATTAAAACCTGCGTAAGTGTCTGCTCCGTCGTCATTACCAAAAGGCCCAGTTTCGTCAATAGGGCTAAAATAAAATTCTTCTTTCAATAGTTCTTTTGCTCTCGGGTGAGCTTTGCCAAAAGCAGGTGAATAGTCCGACATATTTTTAGTTTGCTTTTGCGTTGTATCGATTTTGAGAATGTTACTGCCTTTTTGCGAATTGTCTTTTGTCTGTCCACAAGCAGTTGAAGCCAACAGTAAGTATGCTAAGATTTGAGGTTTCATAAATTGCTTGTAACATCCGGATACCCGCTACTTTCACCCACGCCCAAGTTGCTCCAAGCAAACCAACGGCAGCCCGTTACCCGCAACTCAGCGACCCATCCCGCTAGCGGCAATCCAGCGACGGGCCCCGCTAAGGTAAGCAAACGCCCCACTCGTTACTCCCGCCATCCAAAGACACTCCGAATATCTGAAGCAACTGATGCCCAGAACCTGCCTGGACCGCGCTGCAAAGGCCCTAGCTGACAAGCTGAGAGCCAGCGCAAACCCCCAATGTTCCACGACTTTTTCTTCCCCGTGGAACATTTTTTCCGCCGCTTCGCCGGCGTTTGTGTATTTTTGACCTCCGCTTTCGCCCGGTACTGGGCGCGGGCCGCTTGTAGGTATGTCAGAGACGAACGAAGAGAAAACTACGCCGGCCGCGGCTCCCGCCGCCGCCAAACGCAAAATCGGGGGCCTCGGCCGGGGCCTGAACGCCCTGATTGAGGGCAGCTATGAGAAGAAGGGCGAGCGGCTGGTGTCGCACCCCATGAACTCGGTGGGCTTCATTCCGGTGGCCCACATCGAGGCCAACCCCTACCAGCCCCGCACCCACTTCGACCAGGAAGCGCTGCAGGAGCTGGCCGAATCCATCCGCGTGCAGGGCATCATTCAGCCCGTAACGGTGCGGCAGATGGGCACCAACTCCTACCAGCTCATTTCGGGCGAGCGGCGTTTGCAGGCCTCCAAGCTGGCCGGGCTGGATACCATTCCGGCCTACATCCGTAAGGCCGACGACCAGCAGATGCTGGAAATGGCCCTGATTGAGAACATTCAGCGCGAAAACCTCAACGCCATCGAAATTGCCCTCAGCTACCAGCGCCTGGTGAGTGAGTGCAACCTGAAGCAGGAGGAGCTGGGTGACCGGGTGGGCAAAAACCGCTCGACCGTGACCAACTACCTGCGCCTGCTCAAGCTGCCGCCCGACATCCAGATCGGTCTGCGCGACACGGCCATTTCGATGGGCCACGCCCGCGCCCTGATCAACATTGAGAATGCCGACCAGCAGTTGGCGCTGTTCCACCGCATCCTGGCTGAAGACCTTTCGGTGCGCAAGGTGGAGCAGCTGGTGCGGGCCGGCGGGGCCGCCCCCAAGGCGGCCGAGGCCCCCACGGCCCAGCAGGTGCAGGAGCAGCAGGTACACATTCCGGTGGCCGAGCTGCGCCGCACCGAGCGCTACCTCTCCGACCGGTTTGGCAGCAAAGTGCTGGTGAAACCCGGCCCGCAGGGCAATGGCGAGATTAAAATTGCGTTCGACTCGGTGGAAGACATGCAGCGCATTCTGCACATTCTGCAACCGGCTTAGGCCTTATTTCTCTTTGCTATGATCGGGCTTCGCACCGCAACGGCTGCGCTGGTTTTGCCGGCAACCCTGGCCCTGGCCCCCGCCGCGCACGCCCAGGCCGCCCTGACCGCGGGTCCCGACTCGGCGCGGGTGAGCACCCCGGCGGTTCCGGACTCCTCGCGGCGCACCGAGAAGCTGTTTGGGTTGCGGATGACGCGGCCGGCCAAGGCGGGCCTACTCTCGGCGCTGCTGCCCGGCACCGGCCAGATCTATAACCGCCGCTACTGGAAGCTGCCGCTGGTGTACGGGGCCATTGGGGGCACCATCTACGGCGAAATTCACTACCAGCGGCTGTATAAGGAGTACAAGACGGCGTATGAAGGGTTCCTGTCCCGGCCCCGGGTGCTACCTTCCGGCCCGAACAAAGACATTATTCCCGACAGCGCGGTGGCTTACCGCGGCGTGGTGGCCTACCGCACCCCGCGCGACCAGTACTACTTCTACATCGGCGTGGCCTACGCGCTGAACATTCTGGATGCCGTGGTGGATGCCCACCTGCGCGACTTCGACATCAGCGACGACCTGAGCCTGCACTGGGAACCCACGCTGCTGCGAATGCCCACGGCCCTGCCTACGCCCGGCGTCATGCTTACCCTCAATCTGAACTCCCGGCGCGCGGCGCGCCCAACCACTACCTTATGAAACTGCTGCTGATTGGCTACGGCAAAATGGGCCAGGCCATCGAGGCCCAGGCCATTGCCCGCGGCCACCAGATTGTCGGCCTCGTGGACCCCTCGCGGCCCGAAACCCGCATCACCGATTTCGACGCGTCCTCCGTCGATGTGGCCATCGAATTCACTCACCCCGACGCGGCTTTTGCCAACGTAATGGCCTGCCTGAATCAGGGCCTGCCGGTGGTGTGCGGCTCCACGGGCTGGCTGCACCACTTCGCCGAGGCCAAAGCCTTGGCCCAGCAAACCGGCGGGGCCTTGTTCTACGCCTCCAACTACAGCGTGGGCGTGAACCTGTTCTTTCACTTCAACGAGTACATTGCCGCCAAAATGCACCAGTTCGGGGGCTATGATGTGCAGGTGCGCGAAATTCATCATACCCAGAAAGTGGATCAGCCCAGCGGCACAGCCCTCACGGCTGCCGAGGCCATTCTGCGCCACTTCCCGACCAAAAACACCTGGCGCAACGAGCCCACGCAGGCCCCCAACGAACTGGCCATCCTATCGGAGCGCACGGGCCAGGTGGTGGGCACGCACATCGTCACGTATTCGTCGGAAGCTGATAGCATCGAGTTGAAGCACGAGGCCCACAGCCGCGACGGGTTCGTACAGGGCGCTTTGCTGGCGGCCGAGTGGCTGCCCGGCCGCCGGGGCGTGTTTGGTATGAAAGAGCTGCTGGGGCTGTAGATTTTTGGTTTTTGGTTGTGAAGCGGTTTAAGAAGTCGAAGCGCCTGTCATCCTGAGCAAAGCGAAGGACCTTCCTCGGTGAAGCGACAAGCCTTTTTAAACGAGTAAAGCTCTTTATCCGCTTGTGACAGAGAGATTTGTGCGTTGAAAAGCGTTTTTCAGTAGCCGAAGAGGAAGGTCCTTCGCTTTGCTCAGGATGACAGGTGCTTCGACTTCTTAAACCGCTTCACAACCAAAAACAACTAACTAAAAACCAACCACCAGAAACGAAATTCAGATATTACATCGTTTAAGAGCGGCTCCTGCTGCTTCATTCGTTTCATTTCGCCTACTTATGGCCGTCCAATCCTGGGAGGAGCGCACCGCCGCCCTCAACACCGCTACTTCGCCTTCGCCGCAGCAAAAGCCCAAGGGCTTCTTCCGCGAATGGGGCGATGCCATTCTGTTTGCCGTGGTGGCGGCCACGCTTATTCGCTGGGCCACCTTCGAGGCCTACACCATCCCGACGCCCTCGATGGAGCACTCGCTGCTGGTGGGCGACTATCTGTTTGTGAGCAAGCTGCACTACGGTCCGCGCACGCCGCAAACGCCCCTGCAGGTGCCGCTCACGCACCAGACCATCTGGGGCACCAGCCTGAAAAGCTACTCCGACCTGATTCAGCTGCCCTCCTACCGCCTGCCGGGCTTTTCGGAAGTGAAGCGCAACGACGTGGTGGTGTTCAATGTGCCCTTCGAGAAAGAGCACCCCGCCGACCTGCGCACCAATTACATAAAGCGCTGCGTGGCCGTGGCCGGCGACGTGCTGGAAATTAAGGAACAGCAGGTGTACATCAACGGCAAGCCGCTGGTGCACCCGCCCCAGAGCCAGAACCGCTACTTCCTGCAAGTGACTGAGCCCGTGCGCGACAAGATCTTTCAGGACCAGGGCGTAGCCGATTTCAACAGCCCCAACGGCATTCCGCAGGCCCAGGTAACCACCATGGGCCCGGCCTACGTGGTGGACATGACGCCCAAAACGGCCGAGTATTTCAAGCAGCAGTCCTTCATCAAGGGCGTGGTGCTGGATAAGTCGCTGCCCGGCGTGGGCGAGCCGGAGACGTTCCCGAACAACCCCGACTATCCCAGCAGCCAGCCTAACATGGCCCCCGGTGCGCCTTTCGCGAAGTGGAACAAGGACAACTACGGCCCGCTGCAGTTGCCCAAAGAAGGCCAGACGGTGCAGCTCACGGCCCAGAACTCGCCCATCTACGAGAAAATTATTCTGCGTTACGAGCACAACGAGGGCATCACGGTGCAGAACGGCATCATCATGCAGAACGGCAAGCCGCTGACCAGCTACACCTTTAAGCAGGACTACTACTTCATGATGGGCGACAACCGCCACGACTCGCTCGACTCGCGCTACTGGGGCTTCGTGCCCAAAGACCACATCGTGGGCAAAGCCGTGCTGATCTGGCTATCAGTAGACCCCTACGCCGACTTCCTCCACAAAATTCGCTGGAGCCGCCTGTTCAATTTCATTGATTGAGCCCTGTCATTGCGAGGAGGCACGACGAAGCAATCCGTCCTCTGAAATGTAGCAAGCCCTGTTAACCCAGAAAGCCCTGACGCAACGCATGCGTCAGGGCTTTGTGTTTAATCAGGGTTTAGCTCATTGTCCAGGACGGATTGCTTCGCTTTGCTCGCAATGACACGTTCCCTCGCACGGCCGGCTACCAGACAATCGGCTCCAAACCGTGCGCTTTCAAGTACTCATTCGTTTTGCTGAAGGGCCGGGAGCCGAAAAAGCCCCGGTCGGCGGCGAAGGGCGACGGGTGCGCCGACTTGATGACCAGGTGCTTATGCTCGTCGATGACTTCGCCCTTTTTCTGGGCATACGCGCCCCACAGAATGAACACGACGTGTTCTTTGCCGTCGGAAATCTTCTGGATGACGGCATCGGTGAACTGCTCCCAGCCTTTTTTCTGGTGTGAGGCCGGCTCGCCGGCCCGCACCGTGAGCGTGGCATTGAGCAGCAGCACGCCTTGGTGGGCCCAGCGGTCAAGGTTGCCGTTGGGAGCCGGCGGCGTGGCCGGCAGGTCGTCGTGCAGTTCCTTGAAGATGTTCAGCAGCGAGGGCGGCGTGCGTACGCCGTCGGCCACGGAAAAGGAGAGGCCGTTGGCCTGGCCCTTGCCGTGGTAAGGGTCCTGGCCCAGAATCACGACCTTCACCTGATCGAACGGGCAGGCATCGAAGGCGTGGAAAATGGCCGGGCCGGGCGGATACACGGTGGCCGTGGCGTACTCGCCGCGCACGTAGGCGATGAGGTGCTGAAAATAGGGCTTTTCAAATTCGGCGGCGAGCACCTTGCGCCAGCTTTCTTCTATCTTTACGGACATTTTTGCGGACATTGAGTACGGTAATTTTAGCGGGCCGGGCAAGCCATCGGCACCCCAGCTACGTAGACAAACCAATTCCCGGAAACGGCTGTTAGTTCTCCACCGCATAGCACAGGAGCCATGAATACCACGACCACCCAGGGCGTTACCGTCAGCGTTACGACCAATTATCTGCCGGACTATTCTAGCCCGACTCAGGAGCATTACGTGTTTGCCTACAAGATTGATATTCTCAACGGCAGCGAATATACGATGAAGCTGTTGCGCCGGCATTGGTACATTTACGATGCCAACGGCGTAGTGCGCGAGGTGGAGGGCGAAGGCGTGGTGGGCCAGCAGCCCGTGCTGGAGCCCGGCGAGTCACACCAATACGTGTCGGGCTGCAACCTCAAATCGGGGCTGGGCAAGATGCGCGGCACCTACCAGATGGAGCGCCTCGCTGATGGCAAGGAATTTACGGTCGAAATTCCGGAGTTCACGCTTGTGGTGCCGTATCGTTTAAATTAACGCCCCGGTGTCATCCTGAGCAAAGCGAAGGACCTCATCCCGGCTGAACGACCATCGTAACACCGACTCGTTCAACTGGCATAAGGTTCTTCGCTTTGCTCAGAATGACAGACGATTTATCACGCTTACCATTCTCCCTTCCCTCCTTTGCTTTTTCAGGCGCTCAGCTACATTCGGTTTTTACTCCGCTCGGGGAATGCGCACGGTCTGCATTCCCCGTTCGTTTTTGGGCTCTACACTCGCGTCATCGACTCACAACATGATGCCGCTGCCGCCTACGCGCCCATCGAGGCCCGGCGCCAGGCGTTGCGTCAGAACCCCGCCATCATCACGGTGCGCGACTTTGGGGCCGGCTCCCACACTGGTGCGGGCCGGCAGCGCCGCCTCCGCGACATTGCCCGCACCGCCGCCAAGCCCCGGCAGTTCGGGCAGCTGCTGTTTCGGCTGGTGCAGCATTTTCAGCCCAAGGTAGTGCTGGAGCTGGGCACGTCACTGGGGCTCACCACGGCTTACTTAGCTGCGGCCAATGCGCAGGCGCAGGTGGTCACCTTCGAAGGTTGTCCGCAAACGGCCGCCGTGGCCCGTCAAACCTTCGTCGGGCTGGGCCTAACAAATATCGAATTGGTTGAAGGCAACCTTGACGAAACCCTCGCACCTACCCTAACCGCGCTGCCCGGCCCGCTCGATTTCGCCTTTTTCGACGGCAACCACCGCTACGAGCCCACCGTGCGCTACTTCGAGCAGTGCCTCCCCTACCGCACCGACCAAAGCGTATTCATCCTGGATGATATCCATTGGTCGGCGGAAATGGCCCGCGCCTGGCGCACGATCAAGCAGCACCCGGAGGTAATGCTGACCATCGATTTGTTCTTTATCGGGCTGGTATTCTTCCGCAAAAACCAGCCAAAGCAGCATTTTACGCTCCGCTTTGATAATGTGATGGATAAGCTGCTGAACCGCGTGAAGCCGCTTTCAGCTTAGCAGAGTTGCGGGTGGTCGGCAGCAACTTTTAGCCCCAGCGGGGCAACATATCGGTAGTAAGTAAGCCTACTGGAGATGCTAAAGCCCCAGCGGGGCGACATCAATCGTTGAACGACGGTGCCGCCCCGCTGGGGCTTTAATTCCTTTTCTCAACCTGTTGCTACCGATATGCCGCCCCGCTGGGGCTAAGATCCGCAACTAGCGACTGGCAACTGAAATCACCGAATTGCCTCGCGCACCCGCGTGAGCTTCACCAGCAGCTCTTCCAGCTTGTCCAGGGCCAGCATGTTCGCGCCATCGGAAAGGGCGGTGGCGGGCGTGGGGTGGGTTTCGATGAACAGGCCGTCGGCCCCGACGGCAATGGCGGCTTTGGCAATGGTTTCGATAAGGGCCGGCTGGCCGCCCGTTACGCCGCTGGCCTGGTTGGGCTGCTGCAGGGAGTGCGTCACGTCCATCACCACGGGCACGCCGAAACTGCGCATTGTGGGGAGGTTGCGGAAGTCCACCACCAGGTCGGAATAGCCGAAGGAGTTGCCGCGGTCAGTCAGAATCACGTTTTCATTGCCCGACTGGCGCACTTTGTCCACGGCAAACTGCATGGACTCGCCGCTCAGAAACTGGCCTTTTTTCACGTTTACCACCTTGCCGGTCTGGGCGGCAGCCACCAGCAAATCGGTCTGGCGGCACAGGAAAGCCGGAATCTGCAGCACGTCTACGTACTCGGCGGCCAAGGCCGCTTCGGCCGACTCGTGAATATCCGTCACCGTCGGCACCCCGATTTCGCGGCTCACTTTGGCCAAAATGCGCAATGCGGTTTCGTCGCCAATGCCGGTGAACGAGTCGAGGCGGCTGCGGTTGGCTTTGCGGTAGGAGCCCTTGAAAATGAACGGAATCTGCAGCTTATCGGTCATGTGCTGCACCTTTTCGGCGATGCGCAGGGCCATGTCCTCCCCCTCGATGACGCAGGGTCCGGCCATCAGGAAAAACTGGCCGGAGTTGGTATTGCGGAAGTGCGGCAGCGCGTTGGCCAGAGAAGTCAGCATTGGGGGAAGTCGTAAGTGAAGAATGGTGAAACTGTCATTGCGAGCAACGTGAAGCAATCCGTCCTCTCAAATGTAGAAAGCTCTGTTAACCTACAAAGCCCTACTGTATGCCCTACGTCAGGGCTTTCTGGTGAAAAGGAGCTTTTGACATTTCACAGGACGGATTGCTTCGTCGTGCCTCCTCGCAATGACAAATGGTCTACTTCTTTTCCAGGCAGATAAACAGCTCGCGCCCCTGTCGGGGCGCAATGGAGTTGTAAGCTGTGTCGAAGTGCCGGAAATCGAAATACGGCGCGAAATAAGCGCGGTATTCCTCCCGCGTGCCTCCAAACGGCGGCTCGGCACCCAGGCCGAAATCCGTATCGAACAGCAGGCCCATGAGCGTGCCGCCGGGGCGGAGCAGCTCGGCGCACTTGCGGGCGTAGGCCGGGCGCAGGGTTGGGTTCAGGGCGCAGAAAAACGTCTGCTCCACAATCAGGTCATAGGGCGGCGTGGCGGAGAGTTGAAAGAAATCCTGAAGTAGCAGATGGGCCGGAGGGAAGCCTGGCACGCGCCGTTGCAGGGCCTGCAACGGCGCGGGGGCCAGGTCGGCCACGAAAATATTTTCGTATCCTTGAGCATGCAGATACTCCGCCTCGTAGGCCCGGCCCGCGCCCGGCACCAGAATCCGCCGGTCGTCGGGCGGCCCCAGCTGGGCGAAATAATCGCGCAGGGGCGGCGTTATGGCCCCAACGTCCCAGCCCGTATGACCGGTGGCGTACCGGTCCTGCCAATACTGGGCATCGAGCTGCGAATTCGTTTTCATGCAGATGTAGTATTTAAGGCTTAAACTTGCCTGGGACGCCAATCCCTTTATTTTTGCTCAAAGGTAACTCACCCTCCGGATTGTTCCGGCTTCATCAAAACCCCTCCCGCAATGGAACAAAGTCAAAGCTCCGAGCCAAAGAACAACAACCGCGTGCTGCTGATTGTGGCCCTGATCCTGGTTTTGCTCGGCATCAACGGCGTGTTGTTCTACATGAACCAGCAGAAAGGCAAGCAGAATGAGCAGCTCACCGCCGACATCAAGGTGAAGGATACCAAGCTGGAAGAACAAATCAAGCAATACGAAGCGCTGAAGGCCGATTTTGAGCGGCAGAGCCAGGAAGTGCAGGGCATGGGTCTGGCCAACGATTCGCTCGAAGCCAAGATTGCCTCCATCAATGCCGATCTGCTCAAGCTGCGCTCCTTCAAGGCCGGCAGCTTCTCGGTGGCCGAGCAGCGCCGCTTCAAGCAGCGCGCCGCCAATCTGGAAGGCCAGCTGCGCAAAAAGGACGAGGAAATTGCCCAGCTCAAGCAGGACAACGAAGCGCTCTACACCGAAACGACCACGCTGAAAGAGCGCCAGAACCGCCTCACCGACACGATTTCGACCGTAGTTAAATCCAACCAGGAGCTGTCAGAAAAGGTGACCATCGCCTCGCGCCTGCAGGCCGAAAACATCCGCATCGGCGTAGTGAATGCCCGCAACAAGGAGAAAGACGACGACGATAACGAGTTCAAGGCCAAGCGCGTGGAGAAAGTGAAAGTAACTTTCAACATCGCCCGCAACGACGTGTCGCCGAAGGAAACCAAGCAGATTATGATGCGCCTGATCGAGCCCGACGGCGCGGCCCTCTATAACCTGAGCACCGGCGGCGGCACCTTCATGATCGACGGCTCGGAAGCTTTCTACACCGCCAAGCAGGACCTGGTGTACGATAACTCGCGCCAGCCCGTGCAGTTCCTCTACGCTAAAGGTGCCCCCTACAAAACCGGCCTCCATACCGTGGAGTTGTACGAAGGCGGCGTGCTGATCGGCAAAACGACGTTCACGCTGAAGTAGGGTATTGGGGGCTTAGGGGCTTGGTTTTTTGTTTCTTCTGCTCCTGGCCACCCGGCTATCTTTACCCATTGATTCATTCTGACACAAAAAAGGCTCCGGCGCAATGCCGGAGCCTTTTTCAATACAAAAAACCAAGTCCCTAAGCCCCCAAGACCCCAATCCCCAGCGAAGCCTCGAACTCATCCAACTTCTTGTGGGTAGCCGTGATGTTCTCGGTGAAGATGACCGCCACGGAGCCTTCGCGGGCGGTGCTTAGCAGGTGGTCGATGGCTTCGGGCTCGTGCTCGATGTAGGTGATGGGCAAGTCGGGCTTGTCGAGGCGCAGGCCTTTTTCCATTAGCGCCTTGATTTCCTCGGCGGTTTTGCCGCGCAGGTCGCGGTCCTGCCGCAGAATCACTTCGTCGAAGATGCGGCCGGCGATGCGGGCGAATCCCAGCGTGTCCTCGTCGCGCCGGTCGCCCAGGCCCGACACGATGCCGACTTTGCGGGTAGCCGGCGTAGCATCCAGGAAATCGGCGAATTTCTCGATGCCGGCCGTGTTGTGAGCGTAGTCCACAATCACTTCGAACTTCGGAAACTTGTACATGTTCATGCGGCCCGGTGTTTTGGCCGCCGAGGGCACGAAGGTGCGCAGCGCCGTCTTGATGTCGTCGCGCTCGAAGCCGGCCAGGTGGCCCGCCAGCGCCGCCGCCAGACTGTTTTCAATGTTGAAGCCCGCCCGGCCGCCGAACGTAATCGGGAATTCCGCGGCCCGGTCGATGCGCAGCTTGTAGCTGTTGCGGTAGATGGTCACGTAGCCCTCCTCATACACGGCGGCCACGCCCCCGGCCTCCACGTGGTCGAGAATGCGGGGGTTGTTTTCGTCCATGCTGAACAGGGCCACGCGGCACTGCAGGCCCTTGGCCATAGCGTACACCAAGTCGTCGTCGGCATTGAGCACGGCCCAGCCGTTTTTGCGCACCGTGCGGGGCAGCACGCCCTTCACGGCGGCCATCTCTTCCACCGTATGAATGTCGCGCAGCCCGAGGTGGTCGGCGGCCACGTTGGTGACGACGGCAATGTCGCAGGTATGAAAGCCCAAACCGGAGCGCAGCATGCCGCCGCGGGCCGTTTCGAGCACCGCGAAATTCACCGTCGGGTCTTTCAGCACAAACTCCGCGCTCTGGCCGCCGGTGCAGTCGCCCTTCTGCAGCTGCTTGCCCTGAATGTAGATGCCGTCGGTGGTCGTGAAGCCCACTTTGTAGCCTTTGGCGGCCACCATGTGCGCAATCAGGCGCGTGGTGGTGGTTTTGCCGTTGGTGCCGGTGATGGCAATAATCGGGATGCGGGCCGTGGCGCCGGCCGGAAACAGCATGTCTACTACGGGCGCGGCCACGTTGCGTGCCAGGCCCACGGTGGGCGAAATGTGCATCCGGAAGCCGGGAGCAGCATTCACCTCAATCACGGCCCCGCGCGACTCGTTCAGGGGCACGGCAATGTCGTTGGTAAGCAGGTCGATGCCGCAGATATCGAGCCCCACGATGCCGGCCACGCGCTCCGCGAGCAGCACGTTGTAGGGGTCCAGCAGGTCCGTCACGTCGGTAGCGGTGCCGCCGGTGCTAATGTTGGCGGTGCTTTTTAGGTAGACAGTTTCACCCGCCGGCAGCACCGATTTCAGCGTCAGCCCCGCTCCTTTCAGGATGTCCAGGGTGTGCTTATCAGCCTTGATGCTGGTGAGCACCTTCTCGTGGCCCACGCCCCGGCGCGGGTCCTTGTTCACTTCGTCAATCAGCTGCTGAATGGTGCTTTTCCCATCGCCGGTCACGGCGGCCGGGGTGCGTCTGGCGGCGGCCACTAGCTTGCCGTTCACCACCAGCAGCCGGAAGTCGTGGCCCTCAATGAACTGCTCGACAATAACAGCCCGCGAATACACCTGTGCGGCTTTGAAGCCGGCCACGGCATCTTTCCAGTTCATGATGCGGATGGTGGCACCCTTGCCGTGGTTGCCGTCAAGCGGCTTGGTCACGATGGGGAAGCCCAGCTCCTCGATGGCATCGCGCAGCCCGTCTTCCGAGTACACGGTGGTGCCGTTGGGCACTGGCACGCCGCCATCCTTAAGCATGGCCTTCGTGCGGTTCTTGTTGCCCGCAATTTCCACCCCCGCGTGCGAGGTCTGCGAGGTGGTGGTGGCCCAGATCCGCTTCTGGTTCACACCGTAGCCCAGCTGAATAATGCTGGTGTTTTTGAGCTGGATGTAGGGAATGTTGCGCGAGGCGGCCTCAGCCACGATGCTCCAGGTACTGGGGCCGAAAAACTCGTCTTCCCGGATATCGTGCAGCTCGGCAATGATGGGCTTCAGATCTACCTTCTCCTTCTTGCATAGGGCCTCCACTATTTCCACGGCGGCCTCGGCGGCCACGCGGCCGGCGCGCTCTTCCTGGTAGGCAAACACAACGAAATCCACTCCTTCCTCCCGCGCCGGATACGACTTGCCCCAGTACACGGGCATCCCGGCCAGGCGCTGCAGCTCGAGCGCCACGTGCTGAATCACGTGGCCCAGCGGCTCGCCGTCGGCCAGCTGCTCCTGCGTCAGCGGCGGATGCTTTACTGATTGCTTGGCTGAGGTGTAGCCCGAATTGGCCGAGGTATCGCCGGGGCGGCCCAGGCTGGGCAGCAGCTTGGTGAGGCGGCTGGCCAGGCCGGGCACGGCGTTGGACCACTTATCGGCAAACTCGCCGAGGTCCACCTTCATAACAATGAGCTTAAAGTGCTTTACGGACCAGTAGCTGGGTCCGCGCATCGTGCGGAGGTCAATAATCTTCATACTGTGCTTTGGGGTGGAGGTCGAATTGTGGGCGGTTGTACGCGGAATTGAAATGTAGGGATAATGATTCGGGAAACCGCATCCACGGCGTTTTTCCCCTACCCCGGCCCATACTTAACCTCAACCGTAGCAGGCACTGCGCTTTCGCCGGTATCCCAGATTTTCCAGAACCGCAGGAGCAGCCTGAACGCAAAAAACCCGGTCGGGGCTAACGACCGGGCAACAGAGCTAAATAGAAAACAGGAACTAGAAAAAGAGGTGACGAGCGGATTCGAACCGCTGTAGGAGGTTTTGCAGACCTCTACCTAGCCACTCGGTCACGTCACCGGGCTTGGTTTGGGATGCAAAGCTACGCCATTGAATTGCTTTTACCAAACCCGGTTTGGGTTTTTCCTGATGGAATAAGGTAACGTGTTGGGCTTCTGAAAGAAGAAATTCCATCAACCCCCTTCCATGCTCAGGTAGCCTGTCACGCTGTTCTGCGCTTCGGATGCCAGTCGGTAGCTGAAGCCCCCCGGCCGCACAAAAAAAGGCCCCGACTTGCGCCGGGGCCTCTCTTTTACTCAAAAGCAGAAAGCTTAGGCTTTCTCCTCGTCCTTCTTGTCAGCGGCTTCGTCGCCGGCAATCAGGTCTTTGGCTTTATCAACCACGTCACCAGCTACTTCGGTCACTTTGTCGATGGCTTCGCCGGCTACTTCCTTGGCTTTTGCGAAAGCGTCGGAGTGGGTAGCCGCGTCGAGGGCCTCGCCGGCAACTTCCTTAGCCTTGTCGAAGGCGGCGGAAGCGGCACCGGTTACGGCCGCCAGGATACCACCTTCGGCCGGAGCCTCAGTAGCTTCTTCGGCTTTAGCAGCGGGAGCAGCTTTTTCGGCTTTCTCCGCTTTTGGAGCGGCCAGCTTCTGCTCACCAGCCTGACGCTCGGTGCCCATCATCTTGTCGCGCAGCGCCGACAGAGCGTCCAGGTCACCGAGGGTCGACTTCTCAGCCGTCGCCGGCTTCTTCAGGTCGCTCAGCTTGCCTTCGCCCTGGGCAGCGGCAGCGCCACCAGCCGGCTTCTTCTTGGCGAACTTCGAGTTGCGGCTGTCTTCTTCCTGCTGCTGATTGAATACAGCGGTGTGCGACAGTACAATACGACGGTCATCCTTGGAGAACTCCACTACGCGGAAGTCCAGCTGCTCGCCGTTCTCAGCGTTCGAGCCGTCCTCTTTGGCCAACGACTTTGGATACGCGAAGCCTTCGATGCCGTACGGCAACTCGAGCACGGCACCCCGGTCGTTTTTCTCGGTGATGGTAGCCTTGTGAACCGAGCCGGGGGTGAAGACCGTCTGGAACGTATCCCAAGGGTTTTCCTCCAGCTGCTTGTGGCCCAGGGCCAAACGACGATTGGCTACGTCCAGCTCCAATACTACTACGTCCAGACGGTCGCCCACCTTCACCATTTCGGATGGGTGCTTGATCTTCTTGGTCCACGACAGGTCGGAAACGTGCACGAGGCCATCCACACCTTCTTCCAGCTCTACGAACAGGCCGAAGTTGGTCAGGTTACGCACCAGACCGTTGTGCTTGGTGCCCACGGCGTACTTGGTGCCGAAGTCGCCACGAGTCCACGGATCTTCGCTCAATTGCTTGATACCCAGGCTCATCTTGCGGTCTTCGCGGTCGAGGGTCAGAATCTGCGCCTCAACTACGTCGCCCTGCTTGATGAAGTCCTGCGGGTTGCGCAGGTGCTGGCTCCAGCTCATTTCCGAAACGTGGATCAGGCCTTCTACGCCCGGCACAATTTCCATGAACGCGCCGTAGTCGGCTACGTTCACGATGCGGCCTTTCACCTTGGTGCCTACGCCCATGTCGGCGGGCAGCGAATCCCACGGATGCGGGGTCAGCTGCTTCAGGCCCAGCGAGATACGCTTCTTGGCTTCGTCGAAGTCGAGAACTACGACGTTCAGCTTCTGATCCAGCTGCAGAACCTCGCTCGGGTGAGCGATACGGCCCCACGAGATGTCGGTGATGTGCAACAGACCATCCACACCGCCGAGGTCGATGAACACACCGAAGTTGGTCATGTTCTTTATAACGCCCTCCAGGATCTGGCCTTTCTCCAGGTTGTTGAGGATGGCCTCACGCTGCTTCTCGAGGTCTTTCTCGATCAGGACTTTGTGCGATACGACTACGTTGTCGAAAGCGGCGTTGATTTTCACCACCTTCACTTCCATGCGACGGCCGACATAGATGTCGAAGTCACGGATGGGCTTCACGTCAATCTGCGAGCCGGGCAGGAAGGCTTCTACGCCGTCCAGATCCATGATCAGACCACCTTTGGTCCGACGCTTTACTACGCCCTCCAGAATGGTGTCATTCTCCAGAGCATCGTAAATCGACTTCCAGGCCTGCTTGATCTTCGCCTTCTTGCGCGACAAAATCAGCTGACCGTTAGAGTCTTCCTGGTCTTCGATGAATACCTCTACCTGGTCGCCGATTTTCAGGTCAACAAGGTCGCGGAATTCGGACAGGGGCACGAGGCCGTCCGACTTGAAGCCGATGTTCAGGATGACGTCGCGGTCGGTGATACCTACTACGGTACCTTTCACCACTTCTTCTTCCTGCACAGTCGTCAGCGTGTCGCCGTACATCTGCTCCATCTCGGCGCGCTGCTCGGGGGTGTAGTTACCGCCAAACTGCGAAGCTCCGAGGTTGTCCCAATCGAAGTTGTCTACTACTTCTACTGCCATAATACTGGTTGGCCCTTCTATACACGTCCGGCGCAGGGCCCCCAACCGGAACGCGTTATGAGTAAGTTCCTGAGGCTGAGCCCCAGACCCCGCCACCCTGGCGGGGCGGCAAAGATACGGAGTTGAGGGCAGGAATCCGAGAGGCAAGTCAGCTGGATTTTCCCATTCGGGAATAGGAATAGAGGCTGCTGGGATGGGTTTGAGTCGCGGAAATTTGATAACGTATAAAATTTCCGCGAGCCGATTCTTCTTTAACGCGTGGATTAGGGGGTTGACCGCTCAGGTTCTGCTGCTAGACCTTGTAATGCGCCGTAACACGCTCAGGCCGCAGCCTACCGTTTAAAAACCCGAAGCGGTACGATACAGTATGGATTTGAGTATTTCTCAACCAACCCATCTACCTCATGAGCTACATCAAAGCCGGCCAGGATGCCAATGGCCAAGACGTTAAACTGCACTACATCGACCAGGGCCAGGGCAACCCCATTGTGCTGATTCATGGCTGGCCCGCCACCTACGAAATGTGGGAATACCAGCTGGCCGAGCTGCCCAAGCACGGCAACCGCGTCATTGCCTACACCCGTCGCGGCTTCGGCAACTCCACCAAAACCTGGGACGGCCACGACTACGACACGCTGGCCGACGACCTGAAAGCCGTGCTCGACGAGCTGGACCTGCAGAACGTGACGCTGGTGGGCTTCTCGATGGGCGGCGGCGAAATAGCCCGCTACATGAGCCGCCATGGCGGCGCCCGGGTAGCCCGCGTGGCTTTCGTATCGGCTGTAACGCCGTTTTTGCTGAAAACCGACGACAACCCCGACGGTGCCCCGCAGAAGGTATTCGACGGCATGGTGGACGGTATTCGCAAGGACCGCTTCGATTTCCTGGCCTCGTTCGGTAAGAAATTTTTCGGCGTGGGCGTTGTCAGCCACCCAGTCAGTGATGCAACATTGGACTGGATGCGCAGCATGTGCCAGCTGGCCTCGCCCCGCGCCACCGAGCAGGACGTGTACGCCTTTGCCGCCACCGACTTCCGCCGCGACCTGCAAACTATCAAGGTACCCACGCTGGTCATTCATGGCACTAGCGACGAAACAGTGCCGCACAAGATGAGCGGCGCGCGCATGACGCAGTATGTGCCGCACGCCAAATACGTGGAGTACGACGGCGCGCCGCACGGCTTGTTCATTACGGAAAAAGACCGCCTGAATCAGGACCTGCTGACGTTTGTGGGTGCCACGGTGAATGCCCAGGCGAACCAGCACACCTACTAAACCGCAGACACGGCGCGAATGTGTGCCTCACCCCCCCGGCCCCCTCTCCGAAAAAGGAGAGGGGGAGCCTGACGACAAGGACAACTTTACTTTCGCCTGATTATTTAAACGGCAGCGAAATGCCGTAAAAAAAGCCCCCGGCTCCGAAGCAATGCTTCCGAGCCGGGGGCTTTCTTATGCGTGAGCAGGCAGCCTAGGCACGGCCCATTTCCCGCAGGAAAGCAACGTGCGAGGCTACGGCGTAGCGCATTTTGGGATACTCATTATAGGTAATACCAAATTCGGTGCAGGCCTGCTTGATGATCTTGCTGATGGCCGGGTAGTGCACGTGCGAAATGGTGGGAAACAGGTGGTGTTCTACCTGAAAGTTCAAACCGCCTACCAGCCAGCTAATCACGCGGTTATTGGTGGCAAAGTTGGCCGTGGTCTTGATCTGGTGAATGGCCCACTCGTCTTCCAGCTTGCCCGTAATTTCGTCGGGCATGGGGAAGGCGGCGTGCTCCACGGTGTGCGCCAGCTGAAACACGAGGCTGAGCGTGAAGCCGGCCACCGAGCCAAATACGATGAAGCCCACCAGCCAGCTTACGAAGCCCACCGTGTAGATGGGCAGCGCCAGAAACAGGAACAGGTGCAGCACCTTGAAGCCCCAGAACACCGACTGGTCGGTATTGGTCATCTTTTTAATCGGCATCGAGCCGATTTTGCCCTTGAAATACTTCTGGTAGTCCATGAAGAAAATCCAGGCGATGTAGAGCAGGCCGTAGAGAAACCAGAAGTACAAATGCTGAAAGCGGTGCAGCTTGTGGCGGGGCTGGGTGCTGCTCATGCGCATCCAGGGCTGCACGTCAATGTCGTCGTCGACGCCCTCGATGTTGGTGTACATGTGGTGAATCAGGTTGTGCTTCACGTTCCACATGAAGCTGTTGCCGCCCATCACGTTCAGCGTAAACGAGGCGAACTGGTTCACCCAGCGGCGCTTGCTGAAGCTGCCGTGGGCACCGTCGTGCATCACATTGAAGCCGATGGCGGCCCCGAGCAGGCCCATCAGCACGCATTCGAGCAGGCTCAGCCAGATGGGCGCGGTGAAGAACACGAGGTGCACGTACAGCAGCACAAAGGCCGACGTGAGCACGACGGCCTTCACAAACAGATTGGCGTTGCCGGTGGTCGAAGTCTTGGTTTCTTCGAAATAGGTATTGATTCTACGCTTGAGCTCGGCGTGAAACGAGCGGGAAGCCGCAAACTTGGGAACTGCCATGAGCTTAAATTGGGTGGGGTGCGGCAAAGATACCCCTTCCAACCTCAACTATTGGAAGTTAGTTTAGTTCGGCGTGAAACTCAGCTATTTCGCGGCCGAACTATTCCCCAAAAAAGCCGGCCGCGGGGCGGCCGGCCGGGCCGGTGAGTTAGTTCAGATACGCGTGCCAGTGGTGGTCGAGGGTGCCGGCGCTGAGCTTGAGAAACCCGGCCAACGTGGGCTTTTTGGGCTTTTGGCGAATGTGCAGGCCGGCCTCGTCGGGGGTGCGGTGGCCCTTGGCGTGGTTGCAGCGCGAGCAGGCGGTGAGCAGGTTCGTCCAGCTCGACTCGCCGCCGCGCGAACGGGGCAGCACGTGGTCGAGGGTCAGGTTTTTGGTCGAGCCGCAGTACTGGCACTCGAAATGGTCGCGCTTCATAATGTTGTGGCGGCTCAGGGCAATGCCTTTGTAGGGCACGCGCACGTAGCGCTGCAACCGGATGATGCTGGGCTTGGGATAGGCGTGGGAGATGGTTCGCAGCGTGCCGTGGTCGGAGTTAGCAATCATCTCCGCTTTGTCGAGATAAAGCAACACAAACGCCTTCTGCACGCTGCATAACGTAATGGCGGTGTAGTCGCCGTTCAGTACTAGCACTTTTTGGTCCATACGCGCGGGAGTCGAATCATCGGGTACAGCGAAAGCTAGATGATTCTAAGCGCATTAACAACAACACAACAGTTTCAGTTGCGAGGCCGCAACCTGTCATTGCGAGGAGGCACGACGAAGCAATCCATCCTCTGAAATGTACTCAACTCCTTTTCAGCAGAAAGCCCTGACGTAGCGCGTACATCAGGGCTTTTCTGTCTACAAAGTTTGGCTCATTGTTCAGGACGGATTGCTTCGTCGTGCCTCCTCGCAATGACAGGCTCAGTCGGCCAAAAGGCGTTTAATCAGGCGGAGCTTGTGGCTGTATTTCTGGCGCTGGCGGTGGTAGATGCCGTTGTGGTCGAGTGGGTCGATGCGGACCTCGCCGCTGGCGTGCAGAATTTGTTGGTCGTCGAGCATGATGCCGACGTGGACGATGGCGCCGTCGGCGTTGTCGAAGAAGGCCAGGTCGCCGGGCTGGGTCTGCGACACGAAATGCACGGTCTGGCCGTGGTCGATCTGCTGGCGGGCATCGCGCGGCAATTGCACCCCGATCAGGCCGTAAAGCTGCTGCATCAGTCCCGAGCAGTCGAGTCCGAACACCGACTTGCCGCCCCACACGTACGGCGATTTCAGATACACCTGCCCCATTTTCTGCACCAGGGCCAAGCGCTTATCCACGGGGCCAGCGGGGCCGTGGCCGTTCAGCGGGTTGGTGGCCGCGCCGTTGTAAAACATGGTTTGGGCACCCAGGCGCAGCGTCATGCCGTCGAAAAACGGCAGGCGGCTGCCCAGCGTGACCGGAATGCGGGTGGTAGCGTCGCTCACCATCTGCACCACATCGAGGCTGCGCGGGTGGTCCTGCTGGCTCCAGGCCGCGAAATACTCGGCCGTGACGGGCAGGTGCTGCTTAAAGTCGATCCAGCCCACGTACTGGTCGGCGGCAATGCGGATCTGGTGCCAGTTGCCCTGGGTGAGCAAGATGGTGTAGCACTCGCCGAAAAGTAGCTGGGTAACAAGCTCGGCCTTATCCGTCGGCTCGGCCCGTACCGGCACGGCGCTCAATGCGCAGATTCCGTGTTCCAAAATGGTGAAATGGTGAGATAGTGAAATGGTGAGTTTGACGTTCGGTTTGCGAAAGTGGCACAGTTGGCGCAAATGGCGCGGCTTGAACAGCAAACTCACCATTTCACCATCTCACCACTTCACCTTTAATACTCCCGGGCGCGGTCCATTTCGCGCTTCTGGTCTTTGGCTTTGATGTCGTCGCGCTTGTCGTAGAGCTTTTTGCCCTTGGCGAGGGCTATTTCGAGCTTGGCGAAGCCGCGGTCATTCACAAACAGGCGAATGGGCACGATGGTGACGCCCTGCTCCACGGCCTTGCCGGCCAGCTGGCGCAGCTCCTTTTTATTGAGCAGCAATTTTCGCTCGCGCTTGGCTTCGTGGTTGTTATACGTGCCGAGCGAATACTGCGAGATGCTCAGATTATGCACCCACAGTGAGCCGTCGGCGTGAAAGGCGCAGAAGCCGTCCTGCATGTTCACGTTGCCCTCGCGGATGCTCTTGATTTCGGTGCCCTGCAGCATCATGCCCGCGTCGTATTTGGCCAGGAAGCTGTATTCGTAGCTGGCGCGGCGGTTCACGATGTTGACGCGCTTGGGGGTATCGTCTTTTTGTTTGGCCATGATTGGGGGTCGCCGCCGGCCGGAAACGGGCCGCGGCGGATAATAGAGGAGAGTAGCGTACGTACGAAAATACGCCGGGGGCGGCGAGGTTCCGCCTAATTCAGCTTTAGCCTGGGGTCGGGGCTGCTGAGCTGGTCGGCAAAGTCGCTGGCTTCGTATTGGAAATGGGCCGTCATGGCTACCATGCCGGCGTTATCGGTGCAAAACTCGAAGTCGGGAATGAACACTTCCCAGCCTTTTTCGGCGCAGAGCTGCGTGAGGGCGGCGCGCAGACCGGAGTTGGCGGCTACGCCGCCGGCCAGCGCAATCTGGGTCAGGCCATTGGCCTCGGCGGCGCGGGTGAGCTGGCGCAGCAGCGTAAGAATGATGGTGTGCTGAATGCTGGCGCAGAGGTCGGGCAAATTCTCCTGGATGAACGCCGGATTCTGGGCCGTTTGCTGGCGCAGGAAGTACATCACGGCGGTTTTTAGGCCGCTGAAGGAGAAATCGTAGCCCGGCATCGCCCCTACCGGAAACGGGAAGCGCGTGGGGTTGCCCTGGCGGGCCTGCTTATCGAGGTGGGGGCCGCCGGGATAAGGCAGGCCGAGCAGCTTGGCGGTTTTGTCAAAGGCCTCGCCGGCCGCATCGTCGATGGTCTGGCCGATAACGTCCATTTCCAGGGCGCTGCGCACGATAACGAGCTGAGTATGGCCGCCACTCACGGTGAGGCACAGAAACGGAAACACCGGCCGCGGAGCCCGGATGAAGTGGGCCAGAATGTGGGCCCGCATGTGGTTTACGGCAATAAGAGGCTTATTGAGCGCCAGGGCGAGGGTTTTGGCAAACATGCCGCCCACCAGCAGCGAGCCCAGCAGGCCCGGTCCCTGGGTGAAGGCCACCGCGTCGAGGTCGGATTTGGCTACCTTTGCCCGGCGCAGGGCTTCCTGCACCACCGGAATCAGGTGCTGCTGGTGGGCGCGCGAGGCCAGCTCGGGCACCACGCCGCCGTATTGCTCGTGTACTTGCTGCGTGGCCACCACATTGGCAAGGATTTCGCCGCCCGCCATCACGGCGGCGGCAGTATCATCGCACGAAGATTCGATGGCCAGGATAACGGGAGTACGCATTTTGGAGTATTCAGCGTTTGGAAAGAGTACAAAGGTCGTTTAAATCAGCAAACCGGAAATCCTGCCGTTGGTCGGTCGTAAGCTGCGCTTGCGGGCCGCTATTGCCCAAAACCCCGCATCTTCGTATTCTGCCCGTTTCCCTTTTTCGTTAAGCTTCCCGTGCCGCGCTTTCTCTCCATCACGCTCAAAGTTCTGCTTGGCCTGCTCCTGCTGGTGACGCTGGCGGTGGGCGGCCTGCTGCTGGCTTTGCGCATTCCGAGCGTGCAGACCCGGCTGGCCCACCAGGCGGCAGCTATGCTGAGCGAGAAGCTGGGGCACCGCGTCATCATTGGCCGGGTGGATGTGCGGCCGTTTTCCCGGGTGCTGCTCGAAGGCATTCAGGTGCTGGACCGGCGCGGGGGCGAGCTGTTCAGCGTGGGCCGCGCCGATGCCGATATCCGGCTGTTTTCGGTGTTCGACCCCAGCCACCTGCACGTGGGCAAGCTTATCTTGGAAGAGCCGCGCTTTGCCCTGGTCACCTACGCCAACACGCCCGACTCGACCAACCTGAGCCAATTTCTGGGGGCCGTGAAACGCCTGCTGGGGCCCTCCGACACCACCAAAGCCCGCAAGCCCTTCGACTTTAAGATCGAAGCCATCGGCCTGCGCAACGGCCGCTTCATTCTTGACCGGCAGGACGTGCCCAAAGCGCCCGAATACGGCCGCACGATGGATTACGCCCACATGTACGTGGACAGCATCTACGCCGATGCCAGCGGCCTGCGCTTCCAGGCCGACTCCATTCATGCCAACATTGTGGGCCTGCGGGCCGTGGACCGGCCCTCCAAAACCCGCCTGCACGAGCTGACGGCCGACATGACCTACGCCACCAAGTTCTGGGAATTCGCGGGCCTGAACCTGCGCGTGGGCCGCAGCCAGCTCCACGATTACCTGCGCTTCGACTTTCAGCACTTTCTCAACTTCACCGATTTCAACGACTCGGTGCGCGTGACGGCCAACCTGCAACCCTCGCGCATTTTTTCCGACGACATTGCCCAGTTTGCGCCCCAGCAATCGGTGCGCGATTTGAAGGAAACCGTGCTGATTTCGGGGCAGGCCAAGGGCTATGTGACCAACTTCACCACCAAAAACCTCGACCTCACCTACGGCAAAAACACCCACGTTGTGGGCAATTTCGACGTGAAGGGCCTGCCCAATCTGAAGGAAAGCTTCGTGTCGGCGCGCCTGAAACCCTCGGTGATTGACGGGCGCGACATCCAGCGCTACATCCCCGACTCGGGCTGGCCCTACGTGCAGCGGCTGGGCACGGTGCGGCTGAAGGGCGAGTTCCTGGGCTTTTATAACGACTTTGTGGCCAACGGCGCGTTTCAGACGGCGCTGGGCGACGTGGTGTCGGACGTGAACATAAAGTTTAAAACCGACCCGCGCTACTCCAGCTACGAAGGCCAGGTGCGCACCACCGGCTTCCAGCTGGGCAAGCTGCTCGGCGACGAAAGCACCATCCGCGACATCACCATGAACGGGCGCGTGGAAGGCGTGGGCTTCCGGCCCGAAAGCGCCCGCCTGAAGGCCAACGCCACCGTGCAGAGCATCTGGCTGAACGGCTACCGCTTCCGCAACATCACCACCAACGGGCAGTTCAGCCAGCAAGCCTTCGCGGGCAAGCTGGCCGTGAACGACCCCAACCTGCAGCTCAGCGCCACTGGCAACATCGACCTGAATAAAACCCGCCAGGCCTTTGATGTGAAGGCCAACGTGAAGCGGGCCGACCTGCGGGCGCTGGGCCTCACCAAACAGCGCATCACGCTGGCTACCACCGCCGATGCCGATTTTCGGGGCCTGAAGCTGGATGATCTGATCGGGACCATTAAGCTGCGCGGCTCGCGGCTGGGCTACGAGGGCAAAACCGTGGCCATCGACACCTTCGATGTGGTGAGCCGGCGTGCGGCCGGGCAGCGCCAGCTGCGCGTGCGCTCGGAAGTACTGAACCTGGACGCGGCCGGCAACTTCAACTTCACCACCGTGGCCCGCGACGTGCAGACGCTGCTCACGGAATACGAGCTGAACTTCGAGAGCAACCAGGCGGCCACCGCGGCCTACTACCGCCGCAAGCGCCAGCGCCCCATCGCCGACTACGCCATTGCCCTGAACCTGTATCTGAAGCGGGCCAACCCCGTGCTGCACCTGTTTGTGCCCCAGCTCACGCTCTCCGACTATTCCAAAGTTGATGGCTCGTTTCGCAACGGGCTGACCTCGATTTTTGAGTTGGCCGGCCACTTCGACGGAGTTAAATACGACAGCATCCGGGCAGTGAATACCGATTTTGAATTCACGACTTCCAAGCTACCCTACCGGCCCGAGGTACTGGCGCAGGCCAACATTACTTCTGAGCGGCAGGTGCTGCCTGGCCTGGGCAAGACTGAAAAGTTCTACATCGAAGGCGTGTGGGACCAGCAGCGCATCAACTTTTCCACCTCGCTGGCCCAGACGGGCACTACCAACAAAGCCACCATCAACGGGGCGCTGGGCTTTCTGCCGCAAGCCATTCAGATTGTGTTCCGGCAGTCGGGCGTGAACCTGCTGGGCAAGGACTGGACCATTGCGGCCGATAACTCGGTCATTATTTCGGGCAAAGGCTCGGAGTTCGATATTCAGCACCTGAGCCTGAGCAACGGGGCGCAGAGCGTGAGTGCGCAGGGTTTTTTGTCGGCTTCCAATCCGAATAAAAAGCTGAAGCTGGCGCTGAAGGACTTTCAGCTGGCCACGCTTGGCTCGCTCAGCACCCAGCAGATCGGAGGCCGCGTGAATGCCGAAGGCACCATCAGCGGGGTATTCGGGCCGCTGGAAATCAACAGCACGCTGAACGTGGACTCGCTCACGCTGGACAAAACCCTGATCGGCGACGTGCGCGGGCGCGGCGACTGGCACAACGGCACCAACCACCTCGACGTGGACCTGGACGTGATTCGGGAGCAGCAGCGGGTGGTACGGCTGGCGGGCACCTACGCCCCGCGCGAAAAAGACCAGCAGCTTAACCTGACCGCCCTGCTCGACAACGCGCCAGTGAAGCTGGCCGAGCCGTTTCTCAAAACGCTGTTCCGCGACGTGAGCGGCACGGCCATGGGCACGCTGCGCCTCACCGGCCGCCTGGCCGCCCCGGTCATGGTCGGCGACCTGGACGTGAGCGACGGCAAGCTGACCTTCATCTACCTGAATACCACCTACACTTTTGCCGACCGGATTCGCTTCGCCGAGGATGGCATTGTGCTGCGCAACATTCGGTTGCGCGACCCGCTGGGCAACTCGGGCACGATTGACGGGGTTATCTACGAGAAGGGCTTTCAGGATATGCGCCTGGATCTGCGGGCCACGTTCACGAAGCTGCTGGTGCTGAACACGAGTCGCAAGGACAACGAGCTGTATTTCGGCACGGCCTACGCCACCGGCGATGCCCGCGTGCGCGGCCCGGCCGACAACCTGGTGGTGAACGTGACGGCCCGCAGCGAAGCCGGCACCCGTCTTTCCCTGCCCCTCGACAACGCCGCCAAGGCCGAAAAAGCGAACTACATAAAGTTCGTGAACCGCAACGTGCCCGATACCGCCACCACCGTGAAAGTGCCCACGGCGGCCACCGGCCGGGTCGATCTGGCCGGCATCCGGCTGAACTTCAACCTGACCGTGACCCCGGATGCCTACATCGAGATTCTGCTGGATGAAAGCACCGGCGACGTAATTCGGGGCACCGCCACCGGACAGCTGCGCCTGAACATCGACACCCGCGGCGACTTCAATATGTACGGCGCGGTGGAAATCGTGCGCGGGGCCTACAATTTCACCCTGCAGGGGCTGGTAAACAAGGAGTTTGTGGTGCGCCCCGGCGGAACCATCACCTGGAACGGCGACCCGCTGCAGGGCGAGATGAACGTGACAGCGGCCTATACCCAGCGCACGTCATTGGCCCCGATTCTGGCCACCAACAATGCTGTGGTGCCCGTGACGGCCGTGATGAACCTGACTGGCCCGCTGCTGCTGCCCATCATTCGGCTGAATCTGGAGTTCAACGACATTCCGTCGTCGTTGGAGGGCGAGCTGACGCCGTTTTTGTCGGCGCTGCGCAACGACGAGCAGGAGTTGAATCGGCAGGTTTTCAGCCTGATAGTGTTCCGGCAGCTCACTTCGCCCGGCTCACTGGCCTCGGTCACGTCGCTGCGGGGCGGCGTGGGCGATAATGCCCTGGGCAACAGCGTGGGGCAGATTATCTCGACCCAGTTGGGTTTGCTTACTTCCCAGATTGACCCGAATCTGGAAATCTCCTTCAACTTCAACGGCATCACGGCCGAGCAGCTGCAGGCCCTGCAGGTGCGCCTGAGCTACAGCTTCCTCAACGGCCGCCTGCGCGTGACGCGCGAAGGCGGCTTCAGCAGCAACCCAGCCACGCCCACCGGCGCGCCGGGCACCGGTGCCGCCGCCCAGGCCTCCCTGCTCGGCGACCTGAGCCTGGAGTATTACCTGCGCCCCGACGGGAAATTTCGCGCCAAGCTGCGCTACGAAACCACCCCGCGCGACTACAGCGACGTGACCACCCAGAACCAGGCCCGCGCCGGCGTCAGCTTGCTGCACACCGAGCAGTTCGACTCGTTCCGGGAGCTGTTTTCGCGCAAGCGCCTCACCCGCCGCGACGCCGCCACCCGCAAAGCCCGCGAAGTGCTGAACGTAGACGACGACCCACGCACGGTGCTTTAAGGGGAAGTTAAAACTAGAGCTAGCGGCTAAGCTCCCCTCCTTTTTTCAAGGAGGGGTTGGGGGTGGTCAGCTAGAGCTAGAAAGTCGTTGTACAGTAACTAGAGCTAGAAGATCGTTCAACGATTGAACCACCCCCAACCCCTCCTTGAAAAAAGGAGGGGAGCTTAGCTTAGCCTCTGGTTTTAACTGCTGGCTCCTAGCTTCCCAATGCTTACTTTTGCCCCCAATGCCCCAGAATCGTCCGACCCGTAAAAAGAAGCTTGGCAATTATCCGCACCTGATGGTGGTGTTCAGCATCACGCTGGCGTTGCTGGTTATCGGGCTATTCGGACTGCTGCTGATTCATGCCCACAAGCTCTCCAACCTGGTGAAGGAGAACATTGAGATGCAGGTATATCTGGAGCGCGACCTGCCCGAAACCGAGCTGCTGCGCCTGCAGCAGGACTTTGGCCGCAAAAAATACATTGCCTTCAAAGACGACCAGCCTCAGGTGCGCTTTCTTTCCAAGGAGGAAGGTGCCAAGCAGTTTATGGAGCAGACCGGCGAGGATTTCCAGCAGTTTCTGGGCGACAATCCGCTGCGCGACGCCTACATTCTGAAAATCAACGCCGACTACTCCGACTCATTAAACCTGCGCAAGATTGAGCAGGATTTGAAGGCCCAGGCGGGCGTGCACGAGGTGCAATACGTGCAGAGCCTGATTACGTCCATCAACCAGAATGTGCGCAAGCTGAGCCTGGTGCTGCTGGGTTTCGCCGTCATTCTGACTTTGGTCGTGACGGTGCTTATCAACAATACCATCAAGCTGGCGCTGTTCTCGCAGCGCTTCCTCATCCGGAGTATGCAGCTGGTGGGGGCCACTTCCTTCTTCATTCAGCGGCCGTTTTTGCGCCGCGCTACCTGGCAGGGCTTCGTTAGCGGGGCGCTGGCAGCGCTGCTGCTGCTGGCGTTGCTCCAATACGCGTATCTGCAGGTAGATGAGCTACGTTTGCTGCGCGACGAGCGCCTGATTGGGGCGCTGCTGGTGCTGATGGTGGCGCTGGGCGCGGGCATCGGCTTTCTGAGCTCTTACCGCGCCGTGTGCAAGTATTTGGGCATGTCGCTCGATGATTTGTATTAACTGGAAATAACTCGTTTGTCATGCTGAGCTTCTCGAAGCATCTCTACCGCACTACTCCTTGATTACCATTGCAGTAGAGATGCTTCGACAGGCTCAGCATGACAGTTCTTTAGCCTACCAATGGAACAAAAACCCACTCCCCGCTTCGCCTTTGGGCCGCGTAACTACCGGCTGATGTTTATCGGGCTGGCCGTGCTGGCCGCCGGCTTTATCACCATGACGCTGGACTCGGCCCCGTACGGCGAAGGATTCCTGGGCATCACGCTCGGCCCCATTCTGCTGGCTGTGGGCTTCGGTATCGAGTTCTGGGCCATTATGGCCCGCAACGGCAACCGCGCTGAGGTGGCCACCGACACTGTGACGCGCGAGGAGCTGAGCGCCAACCCCATTCCCGGCAGAGCCCCGGTTTCGGCCCCGGCCGCGCCTGGCCGCCCTACCTACACGCGCCCTTCCTAGATGAGCTACTGGCACGCGCTGCTCCTGGCCATCGTGGAGGGCCTGACGGAGTTTTTGCCCATTTCCAGCACCGGGCATATGATTATTGCCTCGGCCCTGCTGGGTATTCCGGTCACCGACTTCACCAAGCTGTACCTGGTCGTCATTCAGCTGGGGGCCATTCTGTCAGTGTTCGTGGTGTATTGGCGGCGCTTTTTCCAGAGCTTCGACTTTTACCTGAAGCTGCTGGCGGCCTTCGTGCCCATCATTGTGGTCGGGCTGCTGCTCAAAAAGCACATCGATGCCCTGCTCGAATCGGTAACGACGGTGGCCGTGATGCTGCTGCTGGGCGGTATTGTGCTGCTGTTCGTGGATAAGTGGTTTCCGCAGGAAGACCCGCAGGAAGGCGGCCACCCGGTGACGAATCCGAGCTTTAAGGAGGCGTTTCTGATCGGGCTGTTTCAATGCCTAGCCGTGGTGCCGGGCGTGAGCCGCTCAGCGGCCACCATCATCGGCGGCCTCACCCAGAAGCTCACGCGCCGCGCCGCCGCCGAGTTTGCCTTCTTTCTGGCCATGCCCACCATGGCCGCCGCCGCCGCCAAAGACCTGCTCGACTACCACCAGTTGGGCATTCCACTCACGGGCGAGCAGATGAAATTGCTGCTGTTCGGCAACGCCGTGGCCTTCGTGGTGGCGCTGGTAGCCATTCGGCTGTTCGTGGGCTTTGTGACGAAATACGGTTTTCGGGCGTTCGGTATCTACCGCATCATCGTGGGCGGGCTGCTGCTGATTATGTTGGCCCTGGGCATTAATTTGAAGTTGGTATGAGTGAAATAACGCTGGCCGGATTTGATTTTGACGAAGGCGAAGTGCTGCTGGTGAACAAGCCGCTCACCTGGTCTTCGTTCGACGTGGTACGCAAGGTAAAAAACACGCTGCGCATCAAGAAAATCGGACATGCCGGCACCCTCGATCCGCTGGCGACGGGCCTGCTGATCTTGTGTACCGGCAAGAAAACCAAGCAGATCGACCTGATTCAGGCCCAGGAAAAGGAATACACCGGCACCTTCCGCCTCGGCCAGACCACGCCCAGCTTCGACCTGGAAACGCCCGTGGATGCCGAACAGCCGTTTGCCCACCTCACCGAAGCCGAAATTCAAGCGGCGACCCAACACTTTACGGGGCTGATTGAGCAAACTCCTCCCCTGTTTTCAGCCGTCAAAATAAACGGGGAGCGGGCCTACGAAGTGGCCCGGCGCGGCGGCGAGGCCGAAATCAAGAGCAAGCAGGTGACCATCCGGGAGTTTGAAATCACACGCATTGCGCTGCCCGAGGTTGATTTCCGCGTTACCTGCTCCAAAGGCACCTACATCCGCAGCTTGGCCCGCGACTTCGGCGCGGCCCTGGGCGTCGGCGCGCACCTCACCAAGCTGGTCCGCACCCGCATCGGCAACTACCAGTTGACCGACGCACTGACGATGGAGCAGCTCGAAGCCCTGCGTCCGCCGCGCCCCGCAGGCGAGGAAGCCCGCCCGCCCCGCCAGCAGAAGCAGCGCCGCCCCGAGCGCCGCGCCGGCTTGGAATATTACAACGCTCAGCAGCCCGCTCCGCCCACGCCGCCCGCCGAATAGCCCGCCGAAAAACTCACCATTTCACTATTTTACCACTTCACCGCTGATGCAAGTCGTTCGGGACCCGGCGCAGTTTCCGGCTTTAGGCAATGCCACCGTGACCACCGGCACCTTCGACGGCGTACACCGGGGCCACCAGCGCATTTTGGCGCGGCTGCGCGAGGTGGCCCGGCAGCACGGCGGCCCCACGGTGGTGATTACCTACTGGCCCCACCCGCGGCTGGTGCTCGGGCCGCCCCTCACCCACCCCGAATGGCTGGAGCTGCGTCTGCTCAACACCCTCGACGAGCGGATTGAGAAGCTGCGCGGCTTCGGCATTGATTACCTGCTGATTGTGCCCTTTACCCGCGAATTCGCGGCCCTGACTTCCGAGGAATACATCCAGCAAATCTTGCTCAAAACCGTTGGCACCAAGCAGTTGGTCATTGGCTACGACCACCGCTTCGGTAAAAACCGCGAGGGCGGCTTCGACTACCTGAGCCAGCACGCCGGCCGCTACGGCCTGACGGTGGAGGAGATTCCGCGCGAAGACGTGGATGCCGTGGGCGTGAGCAGCACCCGCATCCGGCAGGCCCTGCTGGCCGGCGACGTGGCTACGGCCAACCGTTACTTGGGCTACCTCTACCCGCTCACGGGCCGGGTGGTGCGGGGGCAGCAGCTGGGCCGCACCATCGGCTACCCCACGGCCAACCTGGAGCTAGTGGAGCCGCTGAAGCTGGTGCCGGCCCGCGGAATTTATGCCGTGTGGGCCCGCACGGCAGCCGGCACCCGCTACCCGGCCATGCTCAGCATCGGTGTGCGCCCCACCATCGGCGAGGGCCTGGCCCAGACTATTGAGGTGAACCTGCTCGATTTTAGCGGTGATTTGTACGGCCAGGAGCTGACGCTGGAATTCGTGGCCTGGCTGCGGGCGGAGGAAAAATACGACGGGCTGGAGGCTCTGACGGCGCAGCTGGCTTTGGATGAAGCGGCTACGCGGAAGGCGCTGACGTAGGGTTCCCGCAGAGTTTCGCAGAGGAAAAGCGTCGAGGCTCGCAGAGTCGTTGAACGGACCTCTGCGAGCCTCGGCGCTTTTCCTCTGCGAAACTCTGCGGGAAATTCTACCTTTCAGCCCCCAAAACCTTTCCCACCTTATGATCAATAAAGTTGTAGCCGACGCGCAGGCCGCCCTGCACGGCCTCACCGACGGCATGACGCTGATGCTCGGCGGCTTCGGCCTGTGCGGCATCCCCGAAAATTCCATTCAGGAAATCCTGCGCCTGGGCGTGAAGAACCTGGTGTGCATCTCCAATAATGCCGGCGTCGATGATTTCGGTATTGGGCTGATGCTGCAGACCAAGCAGGTGCGCAAGATGATTTCGAGCTACGTGGGCGAAAACGCCGAATTTGAGCGTCAGCTGCTGAGCGGCGAGCTGGAAGTGGAATTGATTCCGCAGGGCACGCTGGCCGAGCGCTGCCGGGCCGGCGGCGCGGGCATTCCGGCTTTCTACACTCCCGCCGGCTACGGCACGGAGGTGGGCGAAGGCAAGGAAAGCCGCGAGTTCAACGGCAAGATGTACCTGCTCGAAACCGCCCTGCACGCCGATTTCGCCTTCGTGAAAGCCTGGAAGGGCGACACGGCCGGCAACCTCATCTTTAAAGGCACCGCCCGCAATTTTAACCCCATGATGGCCACGGCCGGCAAAATAACGGTGGCCGAAGTAGAGGAGCTGGTGCCCGCCGGCGAGCTGGACCCTAACCAGATTCACACCCCCGGCATCTTCGTTCAGCGCATTTTCGAGGGGCGCAATTATGAGAAAAGAATAGAACAGCGGACGGTTCGCGGTTGATTTTTCGCGCAGTGGTTCGCAGTGGATGACGCGGTGTCTCGCAGTGTCGTTCAACGGGCCACTGCGAACCATTGCGGTTTCCCACCGCGAGACACTGCGTGAAATAACTTTATGGCACTCGACAAACACGGCATCGCCAAGCGCATTGCCCAGGAAGTACAGAACAACTCCTACGTCAACCTCGGCATCGGCATCCCGACGCTGGTGGCCAATTATATTCCGGCCGGCATCAATGTCGAGCTGCAGTCCGAAAACGGGCTGCTGGGTATGGGTCCGTTTCCTACGGAAGCCGAAGTAGACCCCGACCTGATCAACGCCGGCAAGCAGACCGTGACCACGCTGCCCGGCTCCAGCCTGTTCAGCTCCGCCGATTCATTCGGCATGATCCGGGGCGAGCATGTGGACCTGACCATCCTGGGCGCGATGGAAGTCTCGGAAAACGGCGACATCGCCAACTGGAAAATCCCCGGTAAGATGGTGAAGGGCATGGGCGGCGCCATGGACCTGGTGGCCTCGGCCAAAAACATCATTGTGGCCATGCAGCACGTGGCCAAGGACGGCTCCAGCAAGCTGCTGCCCAAGTGCACATTGCCCATCACGGGCCTGCACTGCGTGAAGAAAATAGTAACTGAGCTGGCCGTGCTCGACGTGACGCCCGATGGCTTCGTGCTGCGCGAGCGGGCCCCCGGTGTGAGCGTGGAGCAGATTCAGGCCGCCACGGCCGGCAAGCTGGTGATTCCGGCCGGCGGCGTACCGGAAATGCAGGGCGTGTAAATCGCCTGTCATTGCGAGCAGAGCGAAGCAATCTGTCCTGTGAAATGTAGAAAGCCCTGACGTATGTGCTACGTCAGGGCTTTCTACATTTCACAGGACGGATTGCTTTGTCCTTCGGCCTCGCAATGACACGGAGTGCTTCGTATCTTCGGCACCCGGATACTTTCCCCGCTGCTTATGAACCGCTACCTCTACGCTACTCTTCTCTTTCTCACCGGGTTTTCCGCCCGAGCCCAGTCGCCGGTGATTGACCGCACCGACATGCCGGCGGTAACCACGGCCGCGCCGGTCGACTCGCTTCGGCTTAGCCAGGCCTCCACCGTTTTGCCCGCCGGTGCGCCCCCGCTTACCCGGCGCGGGGCCAACCAAACCTGGAACTACAGCAACCTGGTGGCCACGTCGCAGACGGTGGAACGCTACACTTCAGTGGCAGCCACGGCAGTTCCCCTCTTTCAGCTATACTTTGGGGCAGCGGGCGGCCCCAACCGGGCCACAGTAGCTTCGCCCGCGCCCCTGCCGCTGGCTACGGGCCCGCTGCTGCCCATCACCGACCCCTACCAGTTTTACAACGTGTCGGCGGCCGCGGCCCCGGTGCAGGAGTTTCGCTCGGTGGGCTTCGGCGGCCTGCTGGGCGGCCTGCCGGTGCCCCTCACCTACCGCACCCCGGCCGAGCAGGACGTGATTTACCGCTTCCCGCTCAGCTACGCGAGTCAGCCTGACTCCAGCCGGTCCTTTGTTGAAACCCCGGCCGCCCTGGCGGCTACCGGCTACTTCAGCCGCCGCCGCAAGCGCGTAAACCGGCCCGATGCCTGGGGCACGCTCATCACCCCGTTCGGCACGTTCACTACCGTGCGGGTCGTCACCCGGCTGATTGACCATGACAGCATTGCCCTGGGTGGTGTACCGGGCGTGGGCGTGGACGTGCCCCTGACCCGCGAGTATAAGTGGCTGGCTAAACTAAACCATGTGCCGGTGCTCACCATCACGACCCAGGAGGTGGGCGGCCGCGAAGTGATTACCGCCGTGCAGTACCGCGACCGGTACCGCCGCCTCGTGTTGGGCACCCGCTCAGCCGCCGCCCAGGCCGCCGTTGCGGTGTATCCGAACCCGCTGACCAGCGGGCCGCTGCATCTTGCGGGCCTCACCGGCACGCGCGTCCGGCTCAAGGCTACTGACCTGGCCGGACGGGTGCTGTTTGAGCAAACGCTGGCGGTGAATCAGGGGGCCGCTACGGTAGCTGCCGCCACGTTCGGCCAGTTTCACGGCGTGGCGCTGCTGACCATTCAGACCAGCCAGGGCGTGGCCGTGCGGCGCGTGGTGCGGCCGTAGCAACTGCCGGGCCTCAAGGGGTGTTTGGGAAGGGAGTCGGGCTGATTTGCCACCGAAGTAGGATGGTCGTCGTAAGATGCTAGCGGCCGGCCGCTGTTCCGGTATCTTTGCCTTTCCTTCTCGCACTTTCATTCCTGCATTCTATATGGCCACTCCTTCCACCGCCAAACCCGGCGGCAGCCACGCCAAAAAAGTGGACAAGCCCGCTCCCGCCGAGCTGCTCACCCCCACCGCCATTCCGGCCCACAAGCTGGTGCTGCGCACCCTGCGCCGCTCCGATTTCAAGGCCGTGAAGGCTATTATGGACAAGGTGTACTCCAATATGGAGGGCTCCTGGACGGCGGAGGAGTTTGGGGCGCTGCTGCGCAAATTCCCCGAGGGCCAGATCTGCATCGAGGATAATGGCCAGATTGTGGCCGCCGCGCTGGCCATCATCGTACAGTATTCCGACTTCGGCGACCGGCACACCTACGCCAAAATCACCGGCAACGGCAAGTTCAACACCCACAACCCCGACGGCGACACGCTCTATGGCGTGGACGTATTCGTGGACCCCGAGTACCGCTCGCTGCGCCTGGGCCGCCGCCTCTACGATGCCCGCAAGGAGCTGTGCGAAAACCTGAACCTGCGGGCCATGGTGGCCGGCGGGCGCATTCCGGGCTACGCGGCCTACGCCAACGAGATGACGCCGGCCAAGTACGTGGAAATGGTACGCAACAAGGAAATCACCGACCCGATCCTCACGTTCCAGCTCTCCAACGAATTTCACGTTCGCAAAATTATTCGCGGCTATCTGCCCTACGACTCGGAGTCGAAAGCCTTTGCCACGCTGCTCGAATGGCTGAACGTGTACTATGAGGAAGAGGAAAAGCTGATCGGCAACCAGAAAAGCAACGTCCGCATCGGCATTGTGCAATGGCAGATGCGGGCCACCCGCTCGCTGGAAGACTTATTACAGCAGATTGAGTTTTTCGTGGATACCGTATCGGGCTACAAGTCGGACTGCGTGCTGTTTCCAGAGTTTTTCAACGCCCCGCTGATGGCGCTTACCAACGAGGACTCGCCCTCGGTGGCCATCCGGGCCATGGCGGCGTTTACGGAACCCATCAAGGCCAAGATGATGGAGCTGGCCGTGAGCTACAACATCAACATCGTGGCCGGCTCCATGCCGGTGTATGAGGATGGCAAGCTGCACAACGTGGCCTTCCTCTGCCGCCGCGACGGCACCGTGGACGAGCAGTACAAGCTGCACGTGACGCCCGATGAGGCCAGCTACTGGGGCATGCGCGGCGGCGACAAGCTCAAGTGCTTCGAGACGGACTTCGGCAAAATCGGCATTCTGGTATGCTACGACGTGGAATTCCCCGAGCTGTCGCGGATGCTCTCCGACGAGGGCATGAAAATCCTATTCGTGCCCTTCTGGACCGACACCAAGAACGCCTACCAGCGCGTGCGCATCTGCGCCCAGGCCCGCGCCATCGAAAACGAGTGCTACGTGGCCATCACCGGCTCGGTGGGCAACCTGCCCCGCGTCGAAAACATGGATATTCAGTACTCGCAGAGCGCCGTGTTCAGCCCCTCTGATTTCGCCTTCCCCCACGATGCCATCGTGGCCGAAGCCACCCCCAATACCGAAATGACCCTGATTGCCGACCTGGATCTGGACCTGCTCAAGGACCTGAACACCAGCGGGGCCGTGCGCAACCTGCGCGACCGGCGCAAAGACCTCTACTCGCTGAGCTGGACGGTGAAGAAATCGGACCGCGACGATGAGCTGTTGGCCCAGGGCGACGAGCGCTTGGCCAAGCCCAGCCGCCGCAAGGCCATTGCGGCGGGGTAAATACATACCACCTCTTGCTATGCCCAGTGGCAGAAAACCCGGTTAAG
The DNA here is from genome assembly GCF_900141805.1 of Hymenobacter daecheongensis DSM 21074. Lineage (GTDB taxonomy): Bacteria > Bacteroidota > Bacteroidia > Cytophagales > Hymenobacteraceae > Hymenobacter > Hymenobacter daecheongensis. The sequence continues at coordinate 72,295 of NZ_FQYN01000002.1, forward strand.
CCCCGGCGGGGTTTGCTACCTAATTCTAACGGGCCGCTTATATTGCGGTCCGTTATTTTTTATCCCAATGAAACGCTTATTGATTTTATTCTGGCTCATTGCTCTTTCCCAGTGGGCGCTGGCGCAAAAAAAGTGGGGCATAAGAAGGTGGAGAGCATAAAAACTGAAGGGGCGCGGGGCACCCTGACCGACGATGTTCCGACGGGGGTCTGGCAATACTTCGACCCCGCTGGCAAGCTAGAATGGTCAATGGATTACGATTCCAGCCGCATCGTTTTTATGCGCCCTGATACGGCCCGCTACCGTTTGCGCGTGGGTTCAGAATGGCGTGCGGTACGCACAAACCGGGCACCCCGTTTTTTGGGTTCCAACGCAGTGTTGCTCCAATGCATTTCCACTAGCCTGCGCCATCCGGATCAGGCGCTACGCGACCAAAAGCAGGGCACAGTTATCATCGGCTTCATTGTCGGCCCCCAAGGGTTGGCTACTGATTTTGCCGTAGAGCAATCTATTGAATTGGAGTTGGACAAACAGACGTTGCAAGCAGTTGAGGCAGCGCCTAACCACTGGCTTCCGGCCATTTATCAGGGTCAGCCAGCCTTCTCCCATCTTCGAATACTTGTGCATTACGCCATTGCCACTCGTGGTGAAGGTAGCGCGGCCGTGGCACAGCGGATGAGCATCATACCACACCAAGCCGGAGACCTCCAAATGCTGATAATGGCTCCCACTTCTTCCCGCCAACATTAGCAAATCTTCCGCCGACACTGGGCTGGGCCGAATAACACCTGCGCTTAAGCATCCACGCGGTGAACCTGGCCGCGCCGTTGAGACGAACTAGCGGTGCGCGGTGCTTGTGGCAAAGACACTCCGGCATAATGATAACTCGGCCAAGCCTAGAGACTGCGGAGCAGATTTAGGCAACTGCCGCAAACCGGGCTTTTTTTGAGTAAACTTCGGCGCCAACCTTTCCACCCCAACTTTCCCACATGAAGCGTGTCCTCATCACCGGTGCCAACCGCGGCCTGGGCCTCGAACTCACCCGTCAGTACTTGGAGCGCGGCGACCAGGTGTTTGCCGCCTGCCGCCACCCCAATGCCGCTACCGAGCTGCAGGCGCTGCAGCTCCAGTACCCCGACAAGCTCATCCTGCTCAGCCTCGATGTGACCGATGAAGCCTCGCTGGCGGCGGCCCACGAGCTGGTGGACGCCCACGCTGAAGCGTTGGATATCCTCATCAACAACGCCGGCATTCTGCCCGGCCACCCCGGCGCGGGCCTCGGCGACGACCCCGCCACCCAGCGCCTGGGCCACCTGCGCTACCAGGATGCCATGCAAGTGCTGGCCACCAACGCCGTAGGGCCGCTGCTGGTGACGCAGCAGTTTCTGGAGCTGCTGAAAAAAGGCCGTAAGAGCCGCATCGTGAATATTTCGACCGGGCTGGGTTCGCTCACGCTCAAGGCTTCGGGCAGCCAGTACCACTACAGCGCCAGCAAGGCCGCCATGAACATGTACATGCGCACGTTGGCCATTGAAGCCGGCCACGACGGGTTGGTTTCCATCATGGTGGACCCCGGCTGGATGCGCACCGACATGGGCGGCACGGGCGCGGCCCTGCTCCCCGCCGACTCGGCCCGGGGCATCATCCGCCTTGCCGACCAGCTGCACGCCGAGGAAAACGGCAGCTTCGTGACCTGGCAGGGCAAGCCCGTGCCGTGGTAGGCAGCGGTTGCCGCCGCTTGCTTCAGAAAAGAGCCGCTTCAGCAGGAGCGGCTCTTTTTTATGTGGCAGTTACGCTCATCACGCAAAAACCCGCTGCTCAGAAAGGTAGCTGGAGCTTAAAATAAGATTAATTGATGATTTGTTAAAACCATTGCGCGACAACTACCCGTACATCCTGATTCTGGTCCACTCCATTTTTCAACTTACCAAACCATCTGATTTCATGAAGACTACCTCTACCCGCTTACTGGCAGCCCTGAAAGGCACGGCCCTCGCTGCGTTGCTGACCGGGGCCGCTGCCCTACCCGCTGCCGCCCAAACGGCTTACGGGCTGACCGTAGACTTGAGCAACAGCTACAGTCTGGCCACCTTCCAGATAACGGCCCCCGGCACGTTCACGGCTACGGCTGCCATTACCGGGCTGGCCGCCGGGCAGGATATCGTGGGCATCGACACGCGCCCGGCTACGGGCCAGCTCTTTGCGCTGGGCTACAATGATGCCGCCGCTACCAATAATGCCCAGCTGTATTCGCTCTCGACCACCGGCGCCCTCACGCCCGTGGGCAGCGTGCAGACGCTGGCACTGGGCACCGACGGCACCCGCATCGGCTTCGACTTCAACCCCACCGTGGACCGCATTCGGGTGACGGCCGCCAACGGGGCTAACTTCCGCCTGAACCCGGCTACGGGCGGTATCGCGGCCACCGATGGCACGCTGGCCTACGCCACCACCGATGCCAATGCCGGCCAAACGCCCGGCGTGGGCTCCTCGGCCTACACCAACTCCTACATCGGCAGCACGGCCACCACGCTCTACAATCTCGACGAAGCGGCCAGCCGCCTGGTCACGCAGAACCCACCTAACAACGGCACGCTCAACACAGTGGGGCCGCTGGGCGTGAGCACCAACAGTCCGTTTCAGATTTCGGACCTCGACATCTATTTCAACCCCGCTACGAGCCAGAATGCGGCTTACATGTCGCTGTCTACAATATCGTTGGCTACGCTAACGGTAACCAACCAGCTCTACACCGTAAACCTAAGCACTGGTGCCACCACGGCCGCTGGCACGCTGGGCGCTGCCAACAACACTTTCAGCTTCGTGGATCTGGCGCTGGCTATCAGCCGGCCGGCCACGCTGCCTGCCGTAACGGGGCAGCTGGCTTACGGGCTGGCGGGCACCAACCTGCTCACCTTCGACACGGCCCAGCCCGGCCTGATCCGCACGGCAACTGGCCTCACGGGCGTGGATGCCGCCCAGACGCTGGTGGGGCTGGACGTGCGCCCGCTCAACAATGCGCTGTATGCGCTGGGCTACAACGCCGCGGCCGCGGCGGGCGTGGCCAATGCCCAGATCTATTCTATTAATGCCAACACGGGCGTAGCCTCGGCGGCTGGTCCGGCCGTGCGGCTGGAGCTGGGCACCGGCAGCATCGGCTTCGACTTCAACCCCACCGTGGACCGTATTCGGGTGGTGGGAGCCAACCGCAACAACTACCGCCTGAACCCGGCCAACGGGGCGCTGGCCTTCACCGATGGGCAGGTAGCCTACACCTCGGGCACCAACGTGCCGACCATCGGGGCGGTGGCTTACACCAACAGTTTCACGGGAGCCAACACCACCACAGGCACCACGCTCTACAACTACGACGAGGTGCTGAACCTGCTCAACACCCAGGCCACGGCCAACCCGCCGCAGGATGGGCAGTTGACCACCGTGGGCGCTTCGGGCATCACGGCCAACACTGCCGCGCCCAATGTTGACCTGGATATTTACAGCACCGGCGTGGGCGTAAACACGGCGTATCTGGTGGCCACCACGGGCACTTCCAACAACAGCAACCTCTACACCGTGAACCTGACGACCGGCGCGGCCACGCCCGTGGGCACCACCGGCCTCATCGGCTTCGGCAGCACCATCCGCGACATTGCGGTGGCCTCGGCGGCCGGCGTGAGCACCGGCAACCGCAGCCGCACCGAGCTGGCCGCCACGCCGCTGGCTGTTTATCCGAACCCCGTGCTGGATCAAGCCACCGTGGCTTTCCGCCTCGCCAAGCCCACCCACGTAGCCGTAGCGGTATTCGACGCGCTGGGCCGCCAGGTAGACGCGCTGCCTGCCGGCATCCGCCCCACCGGCGACCAGATGCTGCGCTGGGACGCGGGCCAGGTCCGGGCCGGCCTGTATTTCCTGCACCTCACGCTGGACGGCCAGCCCGCCGGCGTACAGCAGGTAATGGTGACGCATTAGCCCTTGGTATCAATCTAAAAATAAAGCACATAAAAAAGCCTGCCGAAGATTTCGGCGGGCTTTTTTTATGCGCGGCAGGCTCGTCAGCAAGGCAAGCAGGTAGGGAATGAGTTAGCGAAAAAGCAGCCGGGCGAAACGAATTGGGGAGCGTGTGAGACTTGGAGACACGCAATGAGCAGCGCCGGAATCCTAAACAGATACAATTCCCGGCTTTCGTAAACGATTGCCTAAGTTTACCATACAGATCCTGCGGTTGGGCGCACGGGTGTTTTTTGTCGAAAAAAATCTCTACCTATCAGCATGTTAGCACAGCAGATAAACACCCTTTTTCAGCAGCGCTACGGCTACCGGCCGCTGCTGGTGCGAGCACCGGGCCGCGTGAACCTGATTGGGGAGCACACGGACTACAACGGCGGCTTCGTGCTGCCGGCAGCCATCGACAAGGAAATCCTGTTTGCCGTTGGTCTCAACGGGCTAAGCACGGCCCGCCTGTTTTCCTACGACATGCAGGAAGCCTACGACCTGCGGCTGGAAAGCGAGCCGGTGCAGCCGGGCAAAACCCTGTGGGCCAACTACCTGAAAGGCGTGGTGGCGCAGTTTCAGCGGCGCGGCATTGCAGTGCCGGGCTTCGACTGCGTATTCGGCGGCAACGTGCCCATCGGCGCGGGCCTCTCCTCATCGGCGGCCCTGGAATGCGGCCTGGCTTTCGCCCTCAATCAGCTGCTGGAGGCCAACCTGAGCCGGCTGGAGCTGGCCTACATGGGTCAGCGGGCCGAGCACGAGTTTGCGGGCGTGCAGTGCGGCATCATGGACCAGTTTGCCAGCCTGCACGGGCAGTCGGGGCACGTGGTGCGCCTGGACTGCCGCTCCATGGAATACCAGTATTTTCCGTTCAACTCGGCGGCCTACCATCTAGTGCTCTGCAACTCGGGCGTGAAGCACAGCCTGGCCAGCTCGGCCTATAACACCCGCCGCCAGGAGTGCGAGCAGGGCGTGGCGGTGCTGCGCCGCCACCACCCGCAGGTAGCAAGCCTGCGCGATGCCACCCTGGAGCAGGTGGAGCAGCACCGCGCCGAGCTAGGACCAGTGGTATACCGCCGCTGCCGCTACGTGGTGCAGGAGAACCTGCGCGTAGAGGCTACCTGCCAATATTTGCAGGCCGGCGACATGGCCGCCGTCGGCCAGCAGATGTATGCCTCGCACGCCGGCCTGCGCGACGACTACGAGGTGAGCTGCGCCGAGCTGGATGCGCTGGTGCAGATAGCCCACAGCCAGCCCGGCGTGCTGGGAGCCCGCATGATGGGCGGCGGCTTTGGGGGCTGCACCATCAATCTGCTGCCCGCCGCCGTGGTGCCGGCGTTCATTGCCACCACCACGGCTGCTTACCAGCAGCAGCTGGGCCTGGTGCTGGAAACCTACCAGACGACCATCGTGGAAGGCGTATCGGTACTGCCGCCGGCGCTGGCCACTCATTGATTATAGCTTAGCCCGTGATGCCTGAACCCTCCACGTCTTTTGATCTGGCCCAACACCCCCACCGGCGCTACAATGCCCTGAACGGGGAGTGGCTGCTGGTGTCGCCGCACCGGGCGCTGCGGCCGTGGCAGGGCCAGCAGGAAGCCCCCGACACGGCCTCCCGCCCGGCCTACGATGCCGGCTGCTACCTCTGCCCCGGCAACGTACGGGCCAACGGCGTGCACAACCCCGCCTACGCCGGCACGTTCGTGTTCGACAACGATTTTGCCGCCCTGCGCGACGACGGCCCCGCCGGCGGCTTCGAGCGGGGCGGGCTGCTGCGGGCCGAAGCCGAAAGCGGCGTGGGCCGCGTCATCTGCTTTTCGCCCCGCCACGACCTGACGCTGCCGGAAATGAGCCCGGCCGAAATACGGAGTGTAGTAGACGTGTGGACCGACGAGTTCCGCACCCTCGGGGCCCGGCCGGACATTGGCTACGTGCAGATTTTTGAGAACAAAGGCCAGATGATGGGCTGCTCGAATCCGCACCCGCACGGCCAGATCTGGGCGCAGCGCACCGTGCCCGGCGAGCCCGAAAAGGAAGGCCGGCAGCAGCTGGCGCATTGGCAGCAGCACGGCCGCACCCTGCTCACCGACTATCTGGCCATCGAGCTGGCGGAGAAAAGCCGGCTGGTGCTCGAAAATGAGCATTGGGTGGTGCTGGTGCCCTTCTGGGCCAGCTGGCCTTTCGAAACGCTGCTGCTCCCGCGCCGCCCGGTGCCGGATCTTACCCAGCTCACGGAAGCCGAAAAGGACGACTTCGCCGACGCGCTACGCCGCCTCACGATCCGCTACGACAACCTGTTTCAGACTTCGTTTCCGTACTCGGCCGGCCTGCACCAGCGCCCTACTGATGGGCAGCCGCACCCGGAATGGCACCTGCACATGCACTTTTTTCCGCCGCTGCTACGCTCGGCCACGGTGCGCAAGTTTATGGTCGGCTACGAGCTGCTGGCCAATGCCCAGCGCGACATCACGCCCGAATGGGCTGCTGAGCGCCTGCGCAGCCAGCCGGAAGTGCACTACAGGCACGCGCCGGCCGGCCCGCAGGAGCAGCCCGGCTAGTGGCGCTGGCCCTCCCGGCCGGGGCGCGTACCTTTGCGGGGTCCGCTTCCTGCTCTGCCCTATGCGCCACCGTATTTTCTGCTTTCGTCTCCTTTTCCTTCTTGTGCTGCTGCTTGGCGGCGGCCCCGGCCGCGCCCAGGTGGCCGAAACCCGGAGCCTGCTGCCGGTGCCTGCCACGGTGCGCTGGGGCGCGGGCCGCTTTGTGCTGAAAGGCCAGTGGCGCGTGCAGATTCAGGCCTTGCAGGCCGATTCGGCCATCGCGCCGGCGGTGGCGGAGCTGGGCCAGTGGCTGAGCCGCCAGGCCCGCGACAAGCGCCTGAGTCCGCAGCTGGTGGCCGCCGGCGTGCCCGCCGACCTCATCATTCAGTATGGGCGCGTGGGACTGCCCACCGACCCAAGCGCGGACGAAGCGTACAGCCTGCGCGTCACGCCGATGGGGCTGGCGCTTTCGGCCAACAGCAGCCTGGGCGTGCTGCGCGGGCTGGCCACACTGCGTCAGTTGCTGGTTCTGGATAAGAAAGCGGCTTACTTCCCCGAAACCGACATCGCCGACCGGCCGCGCTTCCGGTGGCGCGGCCTGCTGATTGATGCGGCCCGCCATTTTCAGCCCGTGGCGGTCATCAAGCGCAACCTCGATGGCATGGCGGCCGTGAAGCTGAACGTGCTGCACTGGCACCTCTCCGACGACCAGGGCTTTCGGGTGGAAAGCCGCGTGCTGCCCCGCCTGCACCAGGTGAGCGGGCAATACTACACCCAGGCCCAGGTGCGCGAGGTGCTGCGCTACGCCGCCGCCCGCGGCATTCGGGTGGTGCCGGAATTCGATATGCCGGGCCACACCACGGCCTGGCTGGCGGCCTACCCCGAGCTGGCTTCCAACGACTCGACCTACGGCCCGGCCCAAACCTGGCGCACGCTCAACATCGCTCTCGACCCCACCAGGGAAACCACTTACCAGCTCCTGGATAAGCTGCTGGGCGAGATGACAGCCCTTTTTCCCGACCCCTACTTTCATATCGGCGGCGACGAAAACGACGGCCGGCAGTGGCGGCGCAGCCCGCGCATTATGGCTTGGGCCAAGGAAAACGGCTACGTGAAAGCCAACGGCCAGCTCGACAAGCACGCGCTACAGACCTACTTCAACCGCCGCATTCTGCAGTTTGTAACCAAATACGGCAAGAAGATGATCGGCTGGGATGAGATTCTGGGGCCGGGCCTGCCGCCCGATGCCGTGATTCAGAGCTGGCGCGGGCGCAAGGGGCTGGTGGAGGCCGCCAAGGCCGGGCACGCCGTGCTGCTCTCCCACGGCTATTACCTCGACCTGAACTACAGCGCCGCCACTTACTACCTCAACGACCCGCTGCCCGCCGACTCGCCCCTCACCGATGCCCAAAAAGCCCTGGTGCTAGGCGGCGAGGCCACCATGTGGGCCGAATTTGCCGACAGCGTGATTCTGGAAAGCCGCATCTGGCCCCGCGCCGCCGCCGTGGCCGAGCGCCTGTGGTCGGCGGGCACCGTGCGCGACGTGCCGGATATGTACCGCCGTCTGGCGCTGGTGTCGCGGGAGCTGGAAACGCTGGGGCTGCGCCACAAAGTGGTGCCTGAGCAATTGCTGCTGGCCATGGTGGGCGGCCATAATGCGGAGCCGCTGCGCACGCTGGCCGCCGTGCTGGAGCCGGTGAAGGAATACAAGCGCCACTTCCAGGGCCTGTTCTACACCCCCCAGACCCCGCTAAACCGCCTCGTGGATGCCGCCCCGGCCGAATCGGAGGAGGCGCGGGAGTTTGGCGCGGCCGTGGAGACGCTGCTGGCCCGCCGCCCCGCCGCCGCTCCGCTGCCCACCGATGCCGCCACCCGCGCCGCCCTGGCCGCCGTGCAGGCTCCGCTGGTGCGCTGGGCGCTGAACGACAAGCTGGTGCAGCCGCTGCTGGCCGCTCATGCGCCGTTGGGTGAATATGCCCCGCTTTCCAGCCGCCTCAGCGCCCTGTCTACCCTGGCGCTGGAGCGGTTGCGGCTGCTTCAGAAGGGCCAGACCCCTTCGGCCGCGTGGCTGGCGGCGGCCCAAAAGCAGCTGGAAGCCGCCAAGGCCCCGGCCGGCCAGGCCGAGCTGGCGCTGGTGCCGGCCCTGAGCCGGCTGGTGCTGGCCCCGGCCAGCCGCCCCCAATAAGGGCGGCAAAGCCCAATGAAGGCGGCAAATGAATATTTGTGGGCGAATAGTAGTCTGGCGCTGCTTTTCTTCGGAAATTACATCACTATGTTATACCAGGAGCATTTCACGGGCGGCACGCTCTTCCAGCGCAGCTTGTTTTCAACCAAGTACTTCAGCATCACTGACCATAAGGTGCAAATCCGGGAGAAAAACCTGGCGGGCGAGCGGTCGGTGCTGGTGCCGTTCGAGGAAATCGGGCGCGACCGGCTGCTGCGCCTGCGCCGCCGGCCCGAGGTGCTGGTGCTGGCCGCGCTGGTGCTGGGCGGCAGTCTGCTGGGCTTCTTCGACTACCTGACCGGCACGTCGGGCAGCACGCTCGAAGGACCGCTGGAAGGTATTGTGGGCGCGGTGCTGCTGGCCGGGGCGTTTCTGCTCACCCAGCAGCGCACCCTGCTGCTGGCCAACGACGACCAGAAAGGCCTGGTGCTGTTTCTGCCCCTACGGGGCGAAGCGCCGGCCGCGGAAGAGTTTATCCGGGTGCTGCTCAAGCGCCGCGACCTGTATCTGCGCCAGCAGTACGGCCACCTCAGCCACCTCATCGACTACGACCTGCAGCTCAACCGCCTCACTTTCCTCTACAAGTCCAGCGTCATCAGCCAGGCCGAGTTCACGGCCCGCCGCGAAAAGCTGGATGCCCTTTTTCCGCAGAAAACCGACATGCCTTCGGGCTTCTCGTTCAGTCTGAACTGACGGCCCACCTCACCTGAATACGCTTCGCTGCTGCTGGCACCATCCGAGGCTGGTGTTTATATATTATTGTTTATATATTAAGGATACAAAGTCGCCTCATTCCGGGCCGCTATGCCTCTGGCCATGCAAGAGCATTCCATGCTATACAGCACCCACGCTTCGGCCCTGGTGGTCATTCTTTTTTGCTTCCTGCTGATTTTCACCGCTATTGGTGTAAGAGTAGGCCGAAAGCGGAAGTCGTTTGCACCGGTGAATGAGCAGTCGGTGCCGGTGGCTTCGCTGCTGGCGCTACAGGGCTTGCTGCTGGCTTTCACCTTCGCCATGGCGGGCACCCGGTTTGAGGCCCGCCGCACCGCCATTGTCGATGAGGCCAAGGCCATCAATACGGTTATTCAGCGGGTTGATTTGTATGAGCCCACGCAGCGGCAGGCCTTCCGGCGCGATTTGAACCACTACTTGGAAGCCCGGCTGCAGTATTCTACCGCCCCCTTCGACAAAGCCGTGACGGACACGGCGCTGCGCCGCTCGGCCCGCTACGGCCGCCGGCTCTGGGCCCGAACTATGCTGCTGGCGCCCAACCTGAACAACCAGATAGCCACCGAGCAGATGGTAACGGGCCTGAACACGATGTTTGAGCAGGCCATTGCCCGGCAGGCCGCCCGCCGGGCCCGCGTGCCCGACCCCATCGTGTACATGCTGTTCATCATGTCGTTGGCCACGGCCTTCTTCACGGGCTACACCAGCGCCAACCGCCACAAAGTGGACTGGCTGGCCGTGGGCGCGTTTCATTTCCTGGTGGCCATGGTCATCTACATCACCCTCGACCTCGACCGCCCGCGCCGGGGCCTGATTCGGGTGAGCGACATGAACGAGCTGATGCTGGATCTGCGCCAAGTGTTCCGGGCCGGCGGCTAAACGGCTCTAGAACAGCACTGACACCTGCATCCGGCCCGTGTGCACGGCGTTCAGGCCGTTGGCCTTGCGGCCGTCGTAGGCCACGGTCACGTTCAGGCCGTTGCTCAGGCGCTGCTCCAGGTTCAGGTTCCAGGTAAAGTTGCTGCCGGGGCGCAGGGCATTTAGTATTTCGAGGCCCACCAGCGAGTTTTCGGGGCCGCCTTTAAAGCCCACGCCCACGTAGCGCACGGCCCCGGTCAGGGTGCGCTTGCTCACCTGGCTCAAGCGCGTTTCCAGGCCCAGCTCGTCGAAGGTGCCGCGAGTGTCCTTTTCCGCGCCTTCGCGGGTGTTGCGCCGGGTGGTGTGCAGGTAGGTGCCGGTGAAGCGCAGCGAGTTGTTGGGCTGGTAGCTGATTTCGGGCGAGGCCTCGTAGCTCAGCAGGCGAAAGTCGCGGGCGGGCTGGGTGCCGGGCAGCGTGCTGAGGTAATTGGTGAGGCTGGCCCGCACGGTGCGCGCGGTGGTGAGGCGGCCGGTGAAGCTCTGGGCCAGCGTGCGGCGCACCAGCAGCTGCTGGCTGGCCAGGTTGCGCGTGTCGGTGCCGTTGGTAAGCAGCACCTTCTGCTGGGTCTGCTGCACCGTGAATTCGGCCCCGAAAATAGGATTGGAGCGGTTGAAATAGAGCGTGTTGCGCAGCAGCTTGTTCAGCGAGAGCAGCAGCTGGTCGTCGGTCTGAAACGCAAACGGATTCAGGCGCGAGCTGAGCGCGGTTTCGGTGGTGCGCCGGTCCAGCGTGACGGTGGTGAGGGTGGAAAAGCGTGCCGCCAGGGCCCGCAAGCCCTGCCCTTCGCGCCACGCCCGCGGGGCACTGGTAGTGAGGCGGTAGCTGAAGCGGTTGGTGAAGGCGGTAATGTAGTCGTCGGTGGGCAAAAACACCTTGATGTGGGTCCGAAACTGCGCGTCGGGCGTTTGGGCCTCAAAAAACTCCTCCTTGTCCTGGCGGGTGTTGCCGTTGGCATCGCCGCCATAGTAGTGGGTGCCCTGACCGTTGCTCACCACCAGAAAGGCAAAATCGCGCTTCAGCTCGCGGCCGGTGGCAATGCTGTAGCTCAGCTCGGAGCGTAGCACGTTCTGAAAAAACGAGGCGTTCCAGTCGATTTTGCTCAGCACCGTGCGCTGACGGGCGCTGTCGCGGGCGGCCAGGTCGCGGTAGGCCAGCAGCACGTTCAGGTCCTGGTTTTGGCCCAGGCGGCTGGCCAGCGTGCCCTGCCAGGTTTGGGCGCGGCCCCGCTCGCGCAGCTCGTTGTCCTGGGGCGTTTGGTCGCGGCGGAAGGTGTAGTCGAGGCGGAAGCGGGTTTTGGCGCTGTCGCGGCTTTGCAGAAACAGTGCGTGCTCGTCGTAGTAGTTGGCCGAAGTCAGCGAGTCGCCGTCGGGCAGGGCCACGCGGTTTTTGTCGAAGCGGTAGGCGTAGCCGGGCACCACGGGGCCGCGCACGTAGCGGGCCGTGGCCTCGCCCCGCGCCCAGCCCGAGTGGCGCCGCCCCGCCTCCGAATTCAGCACAAACAGGCCGCTACGCACTTCCACATCGCCTAGTTTGCGGGCCACGTCCAGCCAGTGCTGCACACCGCTCACCTCGCCGGCCCGGTAGCGGCGGCTGAGACGGTAGTTGAAGGCGTTGTCGAAATCCTTCACCGCCCCCACCGAGAAGTTGAGGATGTTGTCTTCGCGGGCCACGCGGCGCACGGCATTGCCCTGGGTGGTGCTGGTGGTGCTCCAGTTGCGGTCAAACTCCACGTCGCGGTAGCGGTCGATGGGCGCGAAGCGGCGGCTGGTATACTCGTAGTCGAGGGTGGTGCGCAGCTTGTATGCGCGCAAAATGGGCAGCGCCAGCGGCCGGTCGAGTACGGCGTAGCCTACCCGAAACGCCTGCCCCTTATCGGCCGCCGCCGAAAACCGGTTCAGATCCAGCTGCGACGAGGCCAGATCTACGAATACCGTAGCCGTGGAATCGAGGCGGAAGCTGGTGCCCACGGCCACGAGCTGCTTTTCCAGCGGCGTGGGTATCAGCCGCTCGGCGCGGTAGCTGCCCCGGCCGGTGCCCACGTAGCGGTACACGCGGCCGTTGGCGTTGGCATCGTCGGGGCTCAGGCTGTAGTCGCCGGTGCCGGAGTCCACCTGCGTGAAGCGCACGTCAAACACGCGGGTGGAGTCGGTGGGCGGATACACGAACGTGTCCACGGGCTGCCCTGTCACCGGATCGGTGCGGGTCACGCGGTTGTACTGCACCTGCTGGCGGTTGTACTGCACCGCCACGCCGCCCGGCACGCTCAGCTGGCTCACGTTGCCGGGCAGCGCCTGCAGGCGGGCGCGGTCCAGCGAGTCCAGCGTGAGGTTGGGCGAGTTGTCGGGGTTGTCGGCTTCGCGGTAATAGTTGGCCCGCACGCTCAGCCGGCCCGCTTCCTGATAGTGGCTCAGGTGCGTGAGCGTGCGAGAATAGTTGAAGTCGGAGTACTCAAAATCGACCTTGAGGCGCGAGTTGCGGGTGATGAGGTGCTTGGGCGAAAAGGTTATTTCGGCCTGATTGTAGTCAATCACATAGTCGAAATCGAAGCCGCGCGTCATCAGCCGGCCATCCAGAAACACCCGCTCGGAGTTGGCCAGCACAATGATGAACTGCTCGCCGTTGGGCCCACGCAGGCGGTAAGGTCCCTGCACGTTTTCGATGGGCGCCAAGTCGATGGAAGCGAATTTGCCCTTGGCCACGCCGGCCGCCGCCACCGAGCTGCTGCGCCGGCCGGGGCGGCCCAGGTTCACCTCGGCCGCCGCGCCCTGCACATTTTTGTAGAAGCGCAGAAAGTAATCGGGCTTGTTGCGCAGCACCACGTCGCCGGCCGTTAAGTTCCAGTTGGGGTGGGCCAGCGTGATGTAGATGCGGTCAAATTCCTGGAGCTGCTGGGTGTTGCCCTCGGGCTGAAACGGCACGTTCTGGTCCGAAATAGCCGCCGTGAGGTTGATTTTGTCCGTGAGCTTGCCCTCCAGCTGCAGGTTGAGCGAGGAGTTGACAAACACGTTCTGGGTGTTGCCAAACGACACACCCCGCGACAGATTGCCGGTTTTGCTGATGCCGGGCGTGCTCAGAATCTGCTCCTTCACCGCAAAATCGTCGAACTGCATTACGCGCCGCGTGAAGCTCAGGCTGTCCATCAGGCTGCGGGGCCGACGGTAGCGGGCCGCCGAAAGCTGCACGGGCAGCACGCGGTAGCACACCAGCACCGAGTCGGGCGCGCCGGGCACGATGATATCGGGCCGGCCGGGGTCGGGGTTGGGCAGGCGGCGGCCCCGCGACACGTAGCGGTAGCGGTCGGTGGGCGCGTCGTAGGCCACGCTGCGGCCTTCAATGCTCACCGAGGCCGGCACCACCGTCAGCGTATCGGGCAGGGCAAAGCTGGTCGTGTCGCGGTCCGGCGCGAGGCGCACCCAGCGGCACCGCCGCGACGACGGCACGCCCACCTGCTGCCCTACGGCGGCGTGCGCGGCCAGCAAAACCATCAGCAGCAGGCAGGCGGGCAGAAGCCGATGCGTAATGCTGCGGATCATAGAAACGGGTTGCGGATTGGGGACACGGCGGGGCTGGCTCAACAACGCGCGAAGCGGTTTTTTGGTGCTTGTCGTTTGGGTATTGGCCGGCTGTCTTGGCCATCTGTCATCCTGAGCCTGCGAAGGACCTTATGCCAGTTGAACAAGTCGTTGTTACGATAGTCGTTATACCGTGATAAGGTCCTTCGCAGGCTCAGGATGACAGGCGAAAAAAATGCAGCAGCCTTCTACGCCGGAGCCAGCGGCAGCTCGATGCAGAACCTGGTGCCCACGCCTTCTTCGGTTTCAAACCAGATGCGGCCGCCCGCGCTTTCAATGCCGCGCCGCGCCACCGCCAGCCCAATGCCGGAGCCGGATTCCTTGGTGGTGAAATTGGGCACGAAAATCTTGTCGCGCACGTCCGCCGGAATGCCGGCCCCGTTGTCCTGAATGCAGATGCGCACCTGGTCATTCTCCTGCCGGGTCACGGCCGCTACTACGTGCGGAGTGCGCCCGGCCGGCACCGATTGCAGGGCATTGATCAGCAGGTTGTTGAAGGTGCGCACCAGCAGGTTTTCATCGGCAAAGACGAGGTAGTGGCCGGCCTGGGCCTCCGCGGGCTCGTGCAGCTGAATGGTGCCGCCGTGCGCGTCGCCCTGGTGCAGGGCCACGCAGCGATGCAGAATGGCCACCACATCCAACCGCTCGGGGCGCATGGCGGGCAGGTTGGTGAAGTTGCTGAAGGACGTGGCAATGTCGTTCAGCACATCTACCTGCGTAATCAGGGTCTGGGAGATTTTGCCGATCAGCTCCTCCACGTTGGGCCGCTGCTCGGCAATGGCCTTCTGCAAAAACTGCAGCGAGAGCTTCATCGGCGTGAGCGGGTTCTTGATTTCATGGGCCACCTGCCGGGCCATCTCGCGCCAGGCGGCCTCTTTTTCCTGGGTGGCCAGCTCCTGCTTGCTCTCCTCCAGCTTCAGCAGCATGGCATTATACTCGCGCACCAGCAGCCCAATCTCATCCGACGACTCGTAGGCCAGCATCTCGTTCTGGCCGGTGAGGGTGGTGTGCTTCAGCTTTTCGGTAATGACTTTCAGCGGGTTGGTCAGCAGCCGCGAGGCCACGAAAGTGAGCACCAAAAACAGGATGAACATCACGGTGAAGATGTTCAGGATGGTCGAAATCAGCTCGATAAGCTTGTTGTCCAGCTCTTTTTCCGAGTCGAAAAACGGAATACCCACGTAGCCCGTCACCGCCCCGGCTTGCCCCTGGCCCGTGAGCGTGTGCAGCGGCAGATACAGCGCATTGAACGAGAGCGTGCCGGCCTGTTCGGTGAGCAACACCCTGGGCTGCCCACGCTCGGCCAGCGAAGCCACCGCCTGCGGATTCATCAGCGGACTCAGCAAGCCCGACTCGAAGATCAGAGGCTGACTGCTCACCAGCAGCTGGCCGTGAGCATCGTAGAGGTTGAGGTCGGTTTCGGTGAGGCCGGCCACGTTTTCGGCCAGGTCGATGAGTGGGGCGCGGCTGGCCGAGTCGGCCAGCAGGCCCGTGTTGCGCAGCAGGTTTTCCTGCACTGCTTTGCCGCGCCGCTCGTAGGTGCGGCGCAGGTCGCTTTTGTAAGAAGAGGTAACTTGGCTGGCCGTGGCCACGCTTACCACCACCAGCGGCACCAAAATGCCAAAATTGAGAAAGAGCTGAATCTTGGTGCTGAAATTGGTCTGAAACGCCTCCACGTAGCGCCCCCGTCCCAGCATGTACAGCCCGATGCACAGCAGCCAGAAGAAAGTGTGCAGCAAAAACAGGAAGGAAAAATTCGACAGCCAGTTGCTGAACGAGTACGTGGCCGTGGTGACCACCACCGTGCGGCCCTGCGGCCCGCGCACGGCCAGATGGTGAAAATCGTTGACCGACAGGCCCGCGGTGTAGAGCTTGGGGTCGCGCAGCTCTTGAGCCGAGAGGTTGTTGCTGTAGTCAAAATCCCCCTCATTGTACATCAAACGGCCGTTTTCGTAGCCGGCGTAGCTTAGCTCCGGGCCAATATTGGGCTGAAAGAACTTCTGATCGACCAGCAGCTCGGGCACCACGCTGTAGGCCGTCAGCTTCTTGAGCGAAAGCTCCAGCAGCACCGTGTTGGCACCGCGCCCGGCGGCGCTGGGCACCCGCACAAACGCCACGTAGCGCCTGGTACTGAACGAGTTACTGCCCCGCACGAGGTACAGGTTGGGCTGGTCGGTGGGCGTGGCCTTGCGCAGCAGCTGCCGCCGCACCTGGTACAGGGAAGGAGCCCGCTCGCCCCCGTCAGCCGCCTTGCCGTTCGGGTCGAAGAGCGACACCACGATTTCGTATTTGTCGAAATAGTCGCGCAGGTAATACTTCACAATCTTCTGCCGTACCATGTCGCGGTTGGCAAACGGGCTGGCCAGCATGGAGCGAATCAGCGGGTCGGCCGCCAGCTCGCGGGTGCGCCCAGCCAGCAGATACTCACCCTGCAAGTCATTATCCAGCAGTAGGTTGGCCGCAATATTCTGCTTGTTCAAAACTAGCTGGTGGTCGAAATGCTCGTAGAGGGCCAGGGCCCCCACCGCCGAGCTGACCCCCAGCATCAGGAAGATAAACAGGTAAATCTGGTAGGGCACCACCGCCGCCAGTTGCTTGAGCCCGGTGAGCCGAACCACGAAAAAGAACAGCAGCGTGATTCCCAACAGCACCAGATCCATCTGATCGAGCCACAGGCCGGTGGGCAGAAAAACAATGGCGCTGCTGCCCAGCAGCAATACGCCAAGCCGCTTGGTGCCCGGCCGAACGATAGTGGTGAAGAGTTGCGACAGAATATAGAACCCGACCAGATAGCCACCGGTATGCAGCACGATGGCAAAGCCCAGCAGCAGCTTAAAGCCGCTGATCTGGATGCTTTGCGTGATATCCAGCACCAACTGGGAGTTGTTGAAGCTGTTGGAATAGAACTGAAACAGCAGCTCCAGCAACCCCAGAAACAGCAGCACTACCACGCCCCCAAACAGCGCCCGCGCCGCTAGCCCGTGCACCTGTCGCCCCCACCGCACCAGCCCGTAGCGCCGAAACAGCACCAGGCCATAATAGGCTGTGAGCAGCAGCAGAAAGGCATTGATGAGCAAGTCGCCGAGCGAAGGCGCCAGCCAGGAGGCCGCGTACACGCGCGGATCAAAGAGCGGAATTTCAATGACGGAGAAAGGCAGCCCCAAGTACAGCAGCACCGCCCGAAACGCCGCCAGCGGCACTACTACCGTCGCGGCCGCCGCCACTATTTCGCCCAGGGCCAGAAAGTCGCGCGCCAGCTTTAGCCAGGCAAACAGATACAGCCCAAACCCAAGCAGCAGCAGCGCCAACGATAGATATTTGCCCGCTGCCGAGTTCGTTTGCAGGTTCTCGATTGAGAAAAGGTAGCGCCCGCCTTCCGAGTAGATCTTGGGCAGTGCGCGGCCACCGGTCGGATTGACCACCAGCCCCACGTTCAGGCCCCGGAACAGCGCCGTTTCCTCGCCTTCCTTCAGGTAGCGGTTGCTGATGCCGTAGCGCTTTTCCAGGGGCACGTAGGTCAGAATCACGTAGGGGCCAGCCGTTTGGCGCAAGGCCAGAAAGCGCCCGAACTTCATGTCCACGAGCTTCTCCTCGAAGTTCTGCCCCACGTTTTCGGCATCCGGCCGCATCGTATGATCGGACCAGTACCAGAGCTGCTCGCCGCGAAAAATAAAGCACGGATACGTGGTGCGGCCAATCAGGGAGCTGAAGCTGATCTGGCCCTGTCGCAGCCGGTCGGCTACTTCGGCAGCTTCGCGCTCCGCGGTGGTTTCGGCTTCCAGCACCAGGCTCTGCAGGCGGGCCACGTCGGTGCGCAGCAGTGTGTCGGCGGCCTGACCGTACTGGCTGCTCACGTACGCGCCCAGAAAGCACAGGGCCGCCCCAATCAACAACAGCAACGGCGAAAGGCGGAACGACTTCAAAAGCAACTGGGGCTGGGCCGACGGGAAGATCGGGGCGAAAAGGAGAGCGGGCTACCAACAAAAATGCCGCCAAAGGGCGGCATTTCCTATCTTTCGGGCGCGGCAGTACGCACTACCTTCAGGTGTACGCTTCCGCGACAGAACTGTCTCACAGAGCAAAGGCACAAACTCAAACGGCCGCTCTATTTCTTGGCGTGCGTGTTTCGATACCAGAAGTAGCCCACGGCCCCGATCAGAATATACGGCACCGTCATCAGGTATAGAATGCCGCTATTGAGACCCGACGTGTCATACTCGCCCTTGTCGCTACGCGCCGATTCTACCTGAGTCTTGCACATGCTGCATTGCGCCTGGGTGGCCAGCGGAGCCAAGCTTAGCAACAAGCTCAGGCACAAGGCAAAAAAGCTGAAAGTCACTATTTTCTTCATCTTTCTTTCAACAGGTTTTGGCCGGTTAAGTTTCCTGGCACCAGCATTGAGGCACCCCGGCCCACCGAAAACATCAGGTGTAGTACGGCGAAATCATGAGGTACACGATAACGCCCGTAACGGACACGTACAGCCAGATCGGGAAGGTCCAGCGGGCAATGCGGCGGTGCTTCGCAAACTGCTCGGTGAGGGCAAAGTACAGCGTAAACAACACCAGGCCCACCGTGAGGGCCGCCAGCATAATATGGCTCAGCAGCAGCGCGAAGTACACGTAGCGTATCGTCCCCGTGCCGCCGAAAGACGTTGAAGCCACCTGCGAGTGATATACCACATACGACACCAGAAACAACGCGCCCAGCAAAAACGCGGTGCCCATCATAGCCCGGTGCTTCAACACCTCCTTGCGCCGAATAAAGTAGTAGCCCAGCAGCAGGCAAACGGCCGTCAGGGAGTTGAGTACGGCATTCAGCGCGGGCAGAAACCGCACTTGGGCTCCCGGCACCCGAAATGCCTCCGGGAAGTAGTGCAGAATGGCTACCAACAATGGCACGATGGCCGCCAGCGCGGCCATCGTAATCCTGATTTTGGTATGGTTTCCGGAATTAGCGGCCGGGGGAATTGTGGTCATAATTGTACAGCAGCACGCTGATTTCAGTGATGAGGCGGTTCACCTCCTTGGCTTTGGTGCCGTCGTAGATGCCGCGCACGCGCTTGTAGCGGTCTATCAGGTACAGATTCTGGCTGTGAATAAGGCCCGGCGCGGCCCCGGTGGGCGCGGGCAGCCGGTAGTCCTGCGTGGCCAGCCGATATAGGTCGTCTTGGCTGCCGGTTAGGAAAAACCACTTGCCGGCAATGGCCCCGTACTGCTCCGCGTAGCGCTCCAGCACCGCTACCGAGTCGTGCACCGGATCGACGGTGTGCGACACAAATTTCACGCGGGGGTCTTTGCGGAATTTTTCCTGCACCTGCATCAGCAGGCTGTTCATGCGCGGGCAGGCTCCGGGGCAGGTGGCAAAGAAGAAATTGGCCACGTACAGCCCGCCATCCAAGTCCTTCTGCGTTATCGTCCGGCCCGACTGGGAGGTGAGGCGGAAATCACCCAGTTGGTGAAAAACAGTATCGCGCTGCCACTTCCCCCCTACCAGCGTCGAATCGACACGGTCGGGCAGGTAAGTTGGCAGCGCGTAACGGTTGGTGCCGAAGGTTTTCAGAAACAGAAAAGCCAATACCGGCACGAGTAGCAGCAGGCCCAGCAACAGGGTTTGTTTGGGCCGCATCCGCTACTTAAAGATGTTATAGACGGCTTCGCCGATGTAGGATCCCTCGGTAATGAGCGCTACCAGCAACCAGATCAGCAGCGCCATCGGCACCAGAATCGTCCAGATCAGCCCTTTCGTTTCATGCTTCAGGTGCATGAACTCGGCCACAATAAAGAAGGCCTTGAAGATGGTCAGGATGATAAAAATGGAGTTGCGCAGCGTGCTGGGCTCCATGACGAACACGAAAACAAATTCCAGCGCCGTAATACCAACCAGTACAAAGAAGGTTTTCCAGATCCAGCCCGTATTCGGCTTCGGGATTTCGCCGAGCTGCTGCGTCTGGTCAGGTGCGTGATGAGCCATAATGGAGAATGTTGAATTTTGAGAGTTGAATTTTGAATGCTGAATACGCAGGCAGGTGGCCTGCTATTCAAGATTGGCTGAGTCAGGTGCAGAGCGCAAGCTCGGTAGACTTCAACCTACGAAATTCAAAATTGCTTAAACCAAGTAGAAGAAGGTGAAAACGAACACCCAAACCAAGTCTACAAAGTGCCAGTACAAGCCCACTTTCTCTACCATTTCATAGTGGCCGCGCTTCTCAAACGTGCCGTTGGTAGTGGCAATGAAGCAATACGCCAGCAAGCACAGGCCGCTGAATACGTGGGTGCCGTGGAAGCCGGTAATGAAGAAAAACAGGTCAGCAAACAGCACCGGGCCGTACTCGTTGGCGTGCAGATTGGCGCCGAAGAACGTGGTGCCATCCAGCATTTTTAGGCCATGGTCGGTGCCATGAATGAAGTGGCTCCACTCCCAGGCCTGGCAGCTCACGAACGTAGCGCCGAAGAGCAGCGTCCAGAGCAGCCATTTCTGCACGTCAGCTTTGTCCATGCGGTGGCCGGCTTCTACGGCCAATACCATCGTCACGGAGCTGAAAATCAGGATCATGGTCATCAAGGCCACGAAG
Source organism: Hymenobacter daecheongensis DSM 21074 (assembly GCF_900141805.1). GTDB lineage: Bacteria > Bacteroidota > Bacteroidia > Cytophagales > Hymenobacteraceae > Hymenobacter > Hymenobacter daecheongensis. The sequence goes on from NZ_FQYN01000002.1 coordinate 92,840, forward strand.
GCCAGCGGCAAATCCATGCCGTGCAGACCGGGGAAGGAGTTGAATACCTTATCCGGAATGGGCCAGTAGGCCGAGCTGAACACGAAATCCTTATGGTCGCCGGTGTAGGCGAGGTGGCGGTGACGAACCAGCCCGTAGGTGGTCAGGAAAGCGGCAAACGTGAAAGCGTCAGACAGCAGGAAAAACCACATCATCAGCTTGCCATAGCTTGCCTTGAAGGGTTCGTTGCCTCCGTCCCAGGTGCCCGAGCGGGGCTCTTCGTGGGAAGTGCTGGGTGAAAGCGTCTGCGTCGTGGAAGTGGTGGACATAGCGGGCAGGGTAAAAACGAAATCAGTGGTTCAAAAGTAGGAACAAATACAGGTACAACCAAAGCGCGCCGAGGAAGTGCCAGTAGATGGTAACATTGCCAATGGAGAGCATCTGGCGCGAATGCACCTGATAGTTCAGGCTCTTGCGCAAAACAATGAGCAGAAAGATGAGGCCCGTGATGAGGTGAAAAGCGTGCACGCCGGTGAGTACATACAAGAACGAGCCGGACGGATTGGAGTCTACGCCGCCGAAGAAAATCTTGTTCTGCACCAGATCAGCCCACACGTTCCACTGCCCTACCAGGAAGGCCACGCCCAGCACAAAAGTCAGGATCAGACCCAGTTGCACGCGGCGCAATTCATCCTTGCGGGCCGAAAAATACGCCCACTGCACAGTGGCGCTGCTCAAGGCCAGAATGATGGTGGTAATCAGCAGCCGGGCCGGCAGCTCAAACTCCAGCCAGTTGCCCTCCTCGCGCCGCACGATGTAGGCGCTGGTGTAAGCGGCAAAAATCATGGTGATGCTCACCATCATCAGCCACAGCAGAAACCTTAGCGGGTGTGTACCGGCACCGGGCTCTTTTTCTGGTAAAATCTCCGAAGTATCCATCCTGAAAAGTTAAATTTTGTCGAGTACCAGCGCAATCTGAACGATGGGCAGGTAGAGAAAAGAGCCGAACATGATGCGCATGGCCGCTTTTTTGGTGCAGGTGCGCATCAGATAAAACGTCTGCATCAGAAAAAGCACGCCGCAGACCACGGCTACCACGGCGTAGGTTTTGCCGCTCATGCCAAACTGAAACGGCAGCAGGCTCAGCGGCACCAGCAGCAGCGTATAGGTCATTATCTGGAAAGCCGTACGCATGTCCTTGCCGCCCGGCGTGGGTAGCATTTTGAAGCCGGCCTTTTTGTAGTCGTCATCGAGCACCCAGGCAATGGCCCAGAAATGCGGAAACTGCCACATGAACTGAATCCCAAATAACACCAGCGCCTCCAGGCCCAGAATATTGGTAGCGGCTACGTAGCCAATCAGCGGCGGCATTCCGCCCGGAATCGCCCCCACCGCCACGCAAATGGGCGAAATACGCTTGAGCGGGGTATAAACGAATCCGTACAGAATGAGCGACAACAGCGACAGCGCCGCCGCCTGCACATTGAAAAAGTAAGCCAGCAGTCCCAGGCCCAATACGCCCAGTACTACGGTGAAGACCCAAGCCTCCGCGATGTTGAGCACGCCCATTGGCAAGGGGCGGTTGGCTGTGCGCTTCATCAGCTTGTCGAGGTCACGCTCGAAGATCTGGTTGATGGTGTTGGCAGAGCCCGTCACGGCCAGCCCACCTACCAGCACTAGCAGCGCCCGACTCCAATCGAATTCCTGCACGCCGAGCAGGTATCCGATGGCGCTGGAAAACGCCACCGTCAAGGCCAGCCGAAACTTAATCAACTGGAAATAAGCCCTGGCTTTTATCATTAATGAGGGGAACAAACCACCCGCTGAATCAACCGCAAACGGGGCCGCAAAGTTACGCAACAACGCCCGGATAAGCGACCTGCGCGGCCAATTTCGTCAGTCGCCGATACGTGACGATGGTGAGGAACTGGGCACCAAACAGTAGCGTAGCTACCGTGAGGTGCACCGGCTGCACCGCCGCCGGAAACGCCAGATACGCCAGCGTGATACCCGCCAAAATCTCCACACCGATAAATGCCAGTATCAGCGTAGCCATTCGGTGCAATGACTTGGCGCTTAGACGGTACAGCCGATACGCCGCGTAAAGATTGAGCAGTAGCAATACCGCCGAAAACGTGCGGTGCACCTTAAAGGTCAGTCCCAGCTGCTCTACCCAGGCCGCCCGGTTCAGGTAGTTGTTGGCAAAGGCCACCACATCTACCTCCTCGCGAACCTGCGTGCCCAGCACGATTTGCCCGAAGGTGAGCAGCGTAATCAGCCAGAGCAAGGCCAGCAGCGAACCGGAAGCCGGCAGCACGGTTGGCAGCGGCGAAGCATAGTTTTTCTGCGAGCGAACAACGGCGTACAGCAGTAACGCCACAATCAGCAGCGCCAGCCCCATATGGATGGTCACCATGATGGGCAGCAGGTTGGTAGAAACCACCAAAGAGCCGAGCCAACCCTGAAAACCCGTCAGAATAAAGCAGTCAAGCGCCAGCCAGAACACTTTTCGGTCCCGCTGCCAGTATGGTAGCGCGAAGACGACAGTCAGGAAAACGAATACCCCGATCAGGGCTCCCAGCACTCGGTTCAGGTATTCAATCCAGGTTTTGGTGGCGTTGAAATCGGTTTCGATGTACTGGGTAGGATGCGCGAAAATCTCCCCGGCAACCTGCTTAAAGCCCAGCCGTTCCAGCGTGCGGGCCAGCTTCTGGTTTTTGGCCACGCGCTGCGCTGTGTACACTTCTTTGTAATTGGTAGGCAGCTGGCTGAGCTGCGTCGGTGGTATCCAGCTACCGAAGCATTTGGGCCAGTCGGGACACCCCATGCCCGAGCCGGTGCTGCGCACGATGCCGCCTACCAGAATGAGCAGATACACCGAAACCACCGTCAGAATACCGACAAAGCGAAAACGGCGCACAAAAGCAGGTATTTCCATGCGTAAGAAAAAGGCTGATTATTGGTAGTACAACAAGCCAGATCGGCATTCGGATTGAAACAGCAAAGGGGAAATCCAGCCGGCTGGATTTCCCCTTTGGGCAAGAAAAACGGGCCGCCGTAGATACAGCGGCCCGTTTCAAAAGTTAGTGCCCAGCGGGCTATTCCATGTCGCGCTCGTAGGGCAGGTTCGACGACTGCGTCTGCGAGTAGGGCACGTTTTGAGGAATGAAATCTTCCGCAGCGCCAGGCTTGCTATAATCGTAGGGCCAGCGGTACACGGCTGGGATTTCGCCGGGCCAGTTGCCATGACCGGGTGATACCGGTGTGGTCCACTCCAGCGTCGTCGAGTTCCACGGATTTTCGGTGGCGCGACGGCCGCGGAAAATGCTGTAGAAGAAGTTGATGATGAAGACGAACTGCGCGAAGAAGGCCAGAATGGCGGCGACGGAAATAAACTTGTTCAGGTCAGCAAACTGGCTGAACGTGTCGAAACCGGTCCAGGCGTAGTAGCGGCGGGGGAAACCGGCAATGCCTACGTAGTGCATGGGCAGGAACACCAGATACACACCCAGGAACGTGAGCCAGAAGTGGATGTAGCCCAGCTTCTCGTCCATGTGGCGGCCGAACATCTTCGGGAACCAGTGGTACACCCCGGCAAACAGGCCGAAGAAAGCCGATGAGCCCATCACTAGGTGGAAGTGAGCTACCACGAAGTACGTGTTGTGCATTTGAATATCCAGCGCGGCGTTGCCGAGAATGATACCGGTCAGACCACCCGAGATGAACAGCGACACGAAGCCAATTGAGAACATCATGGCCGTGGTGAAGCGGATGTTACCGCGCCACAGTGTAGCCAGCCAGTTGAAAGTCTTCACGGCCGAAGGCACGGCGATAATCAGCGTCAGGAACATGAAGACCGAACCCAGGAACGGGTTCATGCCCGTGATGAACATGTGGTGAGCCCATACCACGAACGACAGAAGCGAGATGCCCATCAGCGAGCCAATCATGGCGCGGTAGCCGAAAATCGGCTTGCGTGAGTTGGTAGCCAGAATTTCCGATACCATACCCATTGCCGGCATGATAACGATGTACACCTCGGGGTGGCCCAGGAACCAAAACAAGTGCTGGAACAGGATAGGTGAACCACCTACGTTTGGCAGCGCCTGCCCGGCAATGTAGATGTCCGACAGAAAGAAAGAGGTACCGAATGAGCGGTCAAAGATGAGCAGCAGCGCGGCCGAAAAGAGAACCGGGAACGAAAGCAGGCCCAGAATAGCCGTCAGGAAAAACGACCAGATGGTAAGCGGCAGCTTGCTCATGCTCATGCCGCGGGTCCGCAGGTTGATAACCGTGGTGATGTAGTTAACGCCACCCAGCAACTGCGAAATAATAAACAGTGCCATGCTCACCAGCCACATCGTCATGCCGGCTCCCGAACCGGGAATAGCCTGAGGCAAGGCGCTCAGCGGTGGGTAGATCGTCCAGCCAGCCGAAGCCGGGCCGGTTTCCAGGAACAGCGAAGTGAACATGATAATGCTCGACAGGAAAAAGAACCAGTACGAGAGCATGTTCATAAAGCCCGAAGCCATGTCGCGGGCACCCACTTGCAGCGGAATCAGGAAGTTGGAGAACGTGCCGCTCAAGCCGGCCGTCAGTACGAAGAACACCATGATGGTGCCGTGCATCGTAACCAGTGCCAGATAGAACTCCGGATTAAGCTTACCAGCCTCTATCCACTTGCCCAAGAACGGGGTCAGCCATTCCATCGTCGATTCGGGCCAGCCGAGCTGCAGGCGGAACAGACTCGAAAGCGTGCCGCCCAGAATAGCCCAGAAAATACCCGTAATCAGGAACTGCTTGGCAATTACTTTGTGATCTTGGCTAAAGACATACTTGAACAGCCAATGCTGGTCATGATGCTCGTGCTCATCGTGGTGCGCGTCGTGCCCGATGTGGGGCGCGGCCGTGCCGATACCACCTTGCACCTGCGCGTTGGTAGGAATGTTAGCAGCCATAGAAGCGTGCGTTAAATTGTAGTTTAGAGAGCTGGATTTGGCTGAGCGCCCACAGCTGCCGTAGCAGCCGGCACTACTTCTGTTTCAACCAGATTACCCGACTTCTGTTTGAGATTAGCCAAGACATCGGGGTTTTGCTCAGAAAATGATTTCTGGGCGGCAAACCAAGCCACGTAATCGGCTGGTTCATCAACCACAATGTTCAGCTTCATAGCAAAGTGCCCGCGGCCGCAAATCTGGTTACAGGCCAACTCGTAGTTGAACTTCGGATTGCCCAACTTGGCGCGCATCTCATCCGTGGTGACGGTAGGCGTGAACCAGAATTTGGTCGGCATGCCGGGCACGGCGTACATCTGCACCCGGAAGTGCGGCATATACACGGCGTGCAGCACGTCGCGCGAACGAATCTTGAGCAACACCGGATGGCCTTTCGGCACGTGAACCTCACCGGCTACAAAGTCATCCAGACCGCTCTTATCGTTCAGATCGAAGCCAAACTCATTGGTGGCATCAATCAGGCGGTAGTTTACTACGCCCAGCTTTTGGTCACGGCCGGGGTAGCGGACCAGCCAGTTGAACTGCTTGCCCATCACTTCCAGCACCACCGAATCTTTAGGAGCCGGACCCGTTATTTTAGACCATTCCTTCCAGCCGGCGAATACCAGACCGGCCATAACGATAGCGGGAATGATGGTCCAGACAATTTCAATCTTGTTGTTGTGCGAGTAGAAGAACGCGCGACGGCCTTCCTGATGCTGGTATTTGTAAGCGTAGAAGAACAGCAGAATTTGCGTCAGAGTGAAAACGATGCCGAGGATTGCCATCGTCACCCAAAACATGCGCTCCATGGCGTGGCCGTGCACGGAGGCAATCGGCGGATTCATCTTGCCGTAGTTGTCGACAAAGGAATAGGCAAACCATGCGCCGCCCAACACGAGGAACGCCATCATCAGAATGGCATTCACGCGGTTGCTGGTGCCAATCTCGCGCCGGGAGCTGCCCGAGAAAATTGAGGTCAGAATCTGGATGCGGAACAGCAGGCCAAACACGACCAGCAGCAACAGCAACAGCAGAAAGATACCGAGAGCAATCATTTTTGAGGAGTTAGAAGCTAGGAGTTAGGAGTTAGGAGCATCGGAGTAGAGGAACAACAAACCCGGTTGCTCCTAACTTCTAGCTTCTAACTCCCAACTACTTAATTAGGTGGTATGATGCACGCTCTCGTCAAGGAACGGATGATGAACCGGAATCAGGGAAGCCTGCGACAGACGCTTGGTAAACAGAATCAGGTAGCTGCCCAGGAAAATCAGCGCTATGCCAATCTCAATGATAAACCCGTTGTCGCCCTTCATAGTTGCCGGCATGAACATCAAATAGAAGTCCGACCAGTGACCAATGAGAATGGCGATGCTCACGATTTTGAGCATAATCATCTGGCGCTTGGCATCCCGCGTCATCATCAGCAAGAAAGGGAAAACGAAGTTGATAGCCAGATTGAAGAAGAAGATCCAGGTGTAAGCGCCGTTGAAGCCGCCCAGGCGCTGATTGTAGTAAACCGCTTCTTCGGGCAGGTTGGCATACCAGATCAGCATGAACTGTGAGAACCACACGTAGGTCCAGAAAATGCTGAAGCCAAACATAAATTTGCCCAGATCGTGCAGGTGGTTGGCATTGAGGAAGCGCAGGTAGCCCGCTTGCTTCAGGTAAATAGCCGTCAGCGTAGTCATGGCAATGCCCGATACCCACCACGAGGCAAATACGTACCAACCGAACATGGTCGAGAACCAGTGTACGTCAACCGACATCACCCAGTCCCAGGCCGACATCGACGAGGAAACGGCGTACAGCACCAGGAACAGCGCCGCTACGTTAATGCTTTTGTGGAAGTACTCCGTGCCTCCGTTCAGGTCTTCTGCCAACGACAGCTTGCGCAGGCGCTCGGAGAAGAACCACCAGATGCCTAGAAATACCACCATCCGAATCAGATAGAACGGCAGGTTCAGAAAGCCGCTTTTGCCGGCGATGATGGCATCGTAGTTAGCGCTGCCTTTGGTCATGATGCCGTCGTGCGTCCAGTGGAACAGGTCGTGACGACCCAGCAGGAACACGGCCAACATGATGATAGCACCAGGCAGCAGCCAGGCGCTCATGGCTTCGTTGATGCGCTTGATCATAACCGACCAACCCGCATAAGCCACATACTGCAGGGCTACGAAGAAAGTACCGATGGCCGATATGCCAACGAAGAACACATTGCTGTGCCACAGGCTGACGATGACCCGCTTGAGCCAGATGGGACTACCCGCGTGCTCGCCACCGTGAGCGGCCGCTGCGCCATGCGCCGCACCAGTTGCCTCGTGGTGCTCTGCACCAAGGCCCATGATGGAGGCGATGATACCGAGGGCCAGCAGAATTACGCCGGCCACGATAATCATAAGAAATTTACGGTTGGTGCCCGGCGAAACCTCCAGGTATTCAGCCGTGGCGCTTTCGTGATGCGTCAGAGTTGCCATATCGAGTTAGTTCGCCGTTCCGTTACGCCCAGTGTCTCCCTGACCCGGATTTTCCGAGCCTTTGTCGGCCCCCGCCTCTAGCGTGGGCTTTTGCGTCATCGAGTCGTTCGACTGCGAAGAGTCGCTGACCATCGTGCCGCTGGCTTTCAGGTAATCTTCCATGCCGTCCGGGCCTTTGCCCAGTTGCAGCATCCGGACATACATGGCAATCTTCCAGCGCTCCTCGGGGTTCACCTGCGACCCATGCGGCATCATGCGGTTGCGGCCCCACTGAATAACGTGGTAGATGTGGCCTTCATTCATGGTCTTGTAAGCGCCCGCCGAATAGTTGGGAACCCCTTTGAACTTGATGCCGACCAGTCCTTGCCCGTCGCCTTGCTCACCGTGGCAGTGCAGGCAATTGCGCACGTACAGCGCCTTGCCCTCTTCTAGATTGGCTTTGGAATGGGCATACGGATTGCGCAGCTTGCGCTCAGCCGTCCCTACGCTATCCTTGGGAATGTGCGAGTAATAGTTCTCTTTGCCGCGGGCCACGGTACCAACCACCGGGGTCCGCTCGTTGATGCCCATCGGGTTGATGGTGTTCGTGTTCACCTGACGCAGCGGATCGTACGGAATAGATTCGTACATCTGCGGCGCATATTCGATGCCGGGATTATCGGCCTGGTTGCAGCTGGTAGCGACCACCGAGCCAAACAGGATAGCCGACGCTTGCAGACCTAGTTTCAGCGAATGCGTCATTAGTTCTTAGTCATTTCTTTTTCGTTCACCTCCGATGCGCCATTCTCGCGCAGCAGCTTGGTCAGGCCGTTCAGGTCCGAGTTTTCGTTCAGCTCAATGGCCACTACGAACTTGTCGTCGGTAGAGCGAACGTCAAGCACCGGCGTTTTCCACCGTGGGTAGAGCTTGCTGATAGTGTAGAAGGTAATCACCATGCCGTGGCAGGTGAAAAACACCGTCAATTCGAAGGAAACCGGAATGAAGGCGGGCAGCGCAATGTGCGGCTTACCGCCGATAATCATCGGCCAGTCGAAGCCCAGCATATAGATCTGCATCCACAGAGCGAAGGCCAGACCCGTCATGCCGTAGAAGAAAGCGGCAATCGGGAGGCGCGACCGTTCGATGCCCAGTGCATCGTCCATACCGTGGATCGGGAAAGGCGTGAACACTTCGTAGATTTTGACACCCGCACCGCGAATGTTTTCTACCGCGTGCAGCAGCACATCTTCGTCTTCAAAGATGCCGAGGGCGAAGCGCTTAGTCATGCTTGTTATAGTTTACCGGAGCCGTAGCAGGGACTCCGTGGGTGGTCGTCTGATGGGGAGCGTGGGCATGCGGATCAACGCCGGTGTAAGTCGGGCCGTTGTCCACCGTGTACTTCAGAATGGTTTTCACCTCGGCCATGTTAATTACGGGGAAGAACTTGGCGAAGAGCAGGAACAGCGTGAAGAACAGACCCAGCGTACCGACATAGATGCCAATATCGATGCGCGTTGGCGAGAACATTACCCACGACGAAGGCAGGTAGTCGCGGTGCAGCGAGGTAACGATAATCACGAAGCGCTCGAACCACATGCCGATATTCACGATGATCGACAGAACGAAAGTCAGCGGAATGCTGTAGCGCACTTTGCGGATCCAGACCAGCTGCGGCGTAATTACGTTGCAGGTCATCATAGCCGCGTAAGCCCACCAGTACGGGCCGGTGGCGCGGTTGATGAAGGCATATTGCTCAAACTCAACCTGCGAGTACCAGGCAATGAAGAACTCCGTGATGTAAGCCACACCCACAATCGAACCCGTAATCATCATGATTTTATTCATGAGGGCAATGTGCTCGAGAGTGATGTAGTCTTCCAGCTTGAATACGACCCGCGTGATAAGCATCAGGGTCAGTACCATGGCGAAGCCGGAGAAGATAGCGCCGGCCACGAAGTATGGGGGGAAGATAGTAGTGTGCCAGCCCGGAACGACCGAGGTAGCAAAGTCCATCGATACAATGGTGTGAACCGACAGTACCAGCGGCGTGGAAACGCCGGCTAGAATCAGCGACACGGTTTCGTAGCGGCTCCAATGCTTGGCCGAGCCGGTCCAGCCCATGCTCAGCAGCGAGTAAGCTACTTTGGCAATCGGACCTTTAGCCCGGTCACGGATGGTAGCGAAGTCGGGCACCAGACCTGTGTACCAGAACACCAGCGATACAGTGAAGTAGGTCGAAATGGCGAATACGTCCCAAAGCAGCGGCGAATTGAAGTTAGCCCACAGCGAACCGAACGTGTTCTGCAGTGGGAAAACCCAGTAAGCCAGCCACGGACGACCCATGTGCAGCACCGGGAACATGGCGGCGCAGATTACGGCGAAGATGGTCATTGCCTCGGCCGCACGGTTGATGGAGGAGCGCCACTTTTGCCGGAACAGCAGCAGCACCGCCGAAATCAGCGTGCCGGCGTGACCGATACCTACCCACCACACGAAGTTGGTGATGTCCCAGGCCCAGCCAACCGTTTTATTCAGTCCCCACTCTCCAATGCCATACCACAGAGTGCGGTAAACGGAGTACAGGAAAATACCCAGGAAAAAGAGGGCTACGCTCAGGGCGGCCATCCACCGAACATTCGGTTTGGCCTCTACCTGGCGGCACACGTCTACGGTGACGTCGTGGTACGTCTTCCCCCCGGTAACGAGCGGCTCGCGTACGGCTGATACGTGCTGCATAGGATTGTTTTTTGTTATGGTCTTGGGGTCTTAGGGGCTTGGGAGCTTAGTTTTTTGCTGGCTGGATTGTTCCCGAAAGAAAACCAGGCCCTTGAGTCCCCAATACCCCAATACCCATCAAATTAGGCGTTTTCTTCGACGGAGAAGGCTGATTTCTCCGTGTTCCGGATCTTGGTCAGGTATGTGACGTTGGGCTGCACGTTGATGGTGTCCAGTACGTGGAAAGCCCGCTCGCCATCCTCACGGCGCAACAGCTTCGAGATGCGCGTCTCGGGGTCGCGCATATCACCGAATACAATGGCTTCCGTAGGGCAGGACTGCGCGCAGGCCGTAACCACTTCCCCATCCTTCGGACGACGCTTCTGCTTTTTGGCCTCCAGCTTACCCAGCTGAATGCGCTGCACGCAGAAGCTGCATTTCTCCATCACACCGCGGGCCCGTACCGTCACATCCGGGTTCAGCACCATGCGGCCCAAATCGGTGAACATGTGGCCGTTCACGTTCTCGAACTTCTCATTGGAAGTGTACGAGAACCAGTTGAAGCGACGCACTTTATACGGGCAGTTGTTGGCGCAGTAGCGGGTACCTACGCAACGGTTGTAGGTCATTTGGTTCAGACCTTCCGAACTGTGCGTGGTAGCCAGTACCGGGCACACCGTTTCGCAGGGAGCATGGTTGCAATGCTGGCACATCATCGGCTGGAAAATAACCGACGGATTGTCCGACGGGTCTTCCATGGCCGCGTAAGTGTCCAGCTTGCCTTTCGTCTCAAACTCGTCCTTGTGGTGGTCGGAGCTGTAGTAGCGGTCGATGCGCATCCAGTGCATCTCGCGGCGGTTTATAACTTCCTGCTTGCCCACTACGGCAATGTTGTTTTCCACCTGGCACCCAATCACGCACGAGCCGCAGCCGATGCACGAGTTGAGGTCGATGGCCATGCCCCAGTGGTGGTTCTTGTACTCGTAGTCGTCCCAGAGCGAAACCTTGTTCGGTGCTTCCAGCCCGTCAGGCGTGGCAATCTTCTCGTACTCGGTTACCTCTTTCGGGTTCTTGACATACTGCGCCAAGGTCGACTCCTGCACTACCTGAACCATGCGGTCCATGATGGTGTGGTGCGTCTGGGTCTGGGCAATGGGCGACTGGCTGCCGGTTTTTTCCAGCGTCACCGTATTGGCGTACTGGATGCCGTTAGCCGTTATCATCGCCATTGGGTACACATTAGCCCCAACTTTGTCGCCTACTTTGCCAGCACTCTCCCGGCCGTAGCCGATGGCAATGCTCACGGTGCCTTTGGCCTGGCCGGGCTGAATCAGCACGGGCAGTTCAATGGATTTGCCGTTGGCGGTGATTTTCACCACGTCGCCCTGCTCCCACTTATTGGTCACGGCCATTTCACGCGGCACGGCCAAGTAATTACCCCAGGTAGCTTTCGAAACCGGGTCGGGCAATTCCTGCAGCCATGGGTTGTTAGCTTCGCAGCTACCAGTCCCGATGCCTACTTTCTCATACAGCGCCAACTCTACACCCGAGCCTTTCGGTGCGGCAGACAGCGCCGACACGGCCTGCTGTACGCTCATAGCTGGAGCCGAAGGAGCCGGAGCGGCTGCCGATAGCGTGCCCATTGCCACGCCATCATGCACGGCGGCATCCCAGGCTTTCTGGAAATCACCGGTAAGCACCCCACGCCACGAGGCTTTGAGGTAATTGTAGTAGGATTGCGGATTACCGGCCCAGGTGAGCAAGCTGTCCTGCGCTTGACGAGTAGCAAACAGCGGCGAAATCACCGGTTGTGCCAGGCTCAGGTAGCCGCGCTTGGGCTCGTAGTCGTTCCACGATTCCAGGTAGTTGTGGTCGGGGCAGGCGTAGTAGCACAGCGAGCCGGTTTCGTCCAGCCGGTCATTGAGCGAGATGCTCAGCGGCACTTTGGCGATGCCCGTCTTCACCTTGTCGGCCAGCGGATGGTCGTAGGCGGGGTTGGCGTTATAAAAAATAACCGCGCCCACGGCCCCGCTATTCATGTCGTTTACCAGCTGCACCATGCGGGCATCATCGCCCTGGCGCAACATCGAGGGGCTAGCCAGATCAACGGCCGCGCTGCCGAGAGCCTGGTTGATGGCGGCTACCAGCGTTTGTACGGCTACGTTGTTCGAGCCGGAAACCACAAGGCCGGCAGCGCGGGCTGCTTTCAGCTCGGCCGCAGCCTTCTTGAGCTTGGCGTTCTGAGTAGAGCCGGTACCGGCAATTTCGTTGTACAGCTCCAGCGCGATAGTGCCCATCTCCGAAGGTTTCGCGGCCACGCGCACATCGGCGTTGGAGCCGGTCAGCGTCAGCGCGGTTTCGAACTGGAAGTGACGCGACATGGTCTTCTTCGTGCTCGAAACCTTTCGGTTGGTCACATATTGCTTGGCAAATTCTACCGGCGACAGCCAGGTACCAAGGAAGTCAGCATCCAGGCTCACGATGACGTTGGCCTTGCTGAAATCATAAGAGGGAAGCACGCCGCCATTGGCCCGCAGCAATGCGGAGCTGGAGTTGGCATCGTACTGCACGTGCTGCGTGTTGGGGTAGCGCGCCGCAAACTCCGCAATGACCTTCTTGGTAGTCGGGCTGATGATGGTGTTCGACACGATGGCAATGCGGCCGGTAACGCCCGCCAGCTTCGTGCGAATCTCCTGGTCTACCTTGTCGGTTGCTGCCTTCTGCCCTTTGATGGCAAAGTGCTGCAGCCGGCCGCCGTCGTACAGGTTGAGTACCGAAGCCTGCGCCCGGGCCGACAGGCCCCCTCGCGTAATCGGTGACTCCGGGTTGCCTTCCAGCTTGATGGGCCGACCCTCGCGGGTCTTCACCAGCACGCTGTTGTAGTCGGTGCCGTTGAAGTAAGTGGAGGCGTAAAAGTTGGCAATACCCGGATCAACTTCTTCGGGCTTGTTCAGGTAAGGAATGGCCTTACGGACCGGGGCTTCGCAGCTGGCCAGGGTGGCAGCGGCGATGCCGAAGCCCATGAGTTTGAGGAAGTCGCGGCGGGGCGCTACCGTCGCGTCCGAAGTGCCATAGGCTTCCTTCATCGGCAGAAACTCGCCAAACTCGCTAAGCGCGGTTTTTACGAACTCCGGTGAGCTTTCCAGTTCCTCAATTCCCTTCCAGTACTTAGGCGACTCTTGCATTTGTTTTGGGGACTTAGGGTCTTGGGGACTTGGGGTCTTAGTTTCCTGACCCGGCACAGTCCTCAAGGTAAAGCTTGGTTTTAGTAATGTCTGGTGGCGTAGGAGTCTGAGAGCCGGCGCAGGTCAAACCAACACCCAAGCTCCCAAAACTCCACTAACCAACTAGTAGTGGCACTTCGAGCACTCCGTACCGCCGTTCGACGATACCGTGAACGGAGCCGCGCCGTTGGCCGTCTGGTGCAGCTTCACGAGGTTGTTGTAATAGCCGTTGCCCTTCGTGTTGAGAGGCGTTTCGCGGTGGCAGTTGATGCACCAGCCCATGGTGAGGGCCGAATACTGGTACACCACTTCCATGTTCTGAATCGGGCCGTGGCAGGTCTGGCACTCGATGCCGCCCACCTGCGTGTGCTGCGAGTGGTTGAAGTACGCCAAGTCCGGAATATTGTGGATGCGCACCCACTGGATGGGCTGCTTGCGCTCGATGGCGCGGTAAATCTTCTTGATTTCGGGCGACTCCGTCTTGATCTGCGAGTGGCAGTTCATACAGATGTTGGCCGAAGGAATGTTGGCGCTCTTGCTCTTGTATACTGAAGTGTGGCAATACGCGCAGTTGATCTGGTGCTCGCCGGCGTGCAGCTTGTGCGAGAAGGCAATGGGCTGGGTAGGCTGGTAGCCCTGCGTCAGGCCAATGGCCATCACGCCCTGCACCGACTCATATAGTACCACGAGAGCGAAGATGCCGACTGCCAAACCACGCACCACCGGCGACTTATAGAACTTGGCGAAATCGAAGCGCTGCTCCAGCTGCTCTACGTCGCGACCGTCGAGGTCTTTGCGGCCGCGGAGCACATCCTTCATGATGTTGGCAATGATAACCAGCGTTACCACCATCACAATCAGCACTACTACCAGTACGATGAGCAGGATATCGATGTACTTGCTAGAAGTACTTTCAGCGCCTACACCTGGCGTTTCAGCACCATCGGCAGGCTTGATGCCGGTTCCCTGCGTGGAAGCGGGGCCAGCCGTCTTGCCTTCCTCCGCCGTCACGTAAGAGATAATCGAAGTGATTTCAGCATCGGAGAGCTGGAAGCTCGGCATCTGCTGCTTGCCATACTGGTTGTAGAGCTTCACGGCATATTCGTCGCCGCTGGCTACTACTTTGCTGGAGTTCTTGATCCAGGGAATCAGCCAGGAGATGGGACGGCGCTTGGCGATACCAGCCAGAGCCGGACCAACTACTACGTCGTTGATGGCGTGGCACTGGGCGCAGTTGCCTTTAAACAGGGCATCACCGGCGGCAATAGCGGCGGCATCGCCGGTGGTTGCGCCAGCGGCGGCGGCAGGGGCCGCGGCGGCCGTTGCGCCGGGCACCACCCCTTCTTTGCTCACGGCCGGAGCGGCACCAACCGTTTGGGCCGAAGAACGACCAACGGCAGCAAACGTCAGGAACAGAGCGAGAAAGAGATGGGAAAGAGGACGAAGTCGGATGCTATTCATAGCACTATTTGACTGGGGAAAGGAAACGCGGGGGTACTTCAAGGCCACAAATGTAGGTTGCGAATCGCAGAGAACAAACCCGCCGGGGCTAATTTTCGGCTTTCGGAGCTTGTGTAGAATGATTCTAAAACCAGCATTTTGCCAGATGACCACCCCGGTGCCCGTGCAAGCTGAAGTATGGTTCTGAATTGAGACACCTTATATTTATACAGGTGCCCTGCCCGGCCTCTGTACTTACCGATTCACCGGGCAAATGTTTTGCGGGCTAGCAATCAGCTTATTATAGGCTGGCTTATTTGCGCGATTTTGTGCTGGCGACTAGTACGAGGCGAAAAAAAATGTACCTTTGCCCCCTCAATAAGTTTTTTCACCCTAATTTTTTCATCCCGTCTAATGGAAGTAAGAAATTACGAGACGGTCTTCATCCTGACTCCCGTGCTGAACGAGAGCCAGGTACAAGAGACGATCGAGAAGTTCACCCAGGTGCTTAAGGAAAATAGCGCCGACATTATCCACGCTGAAAACTGGGGCCTCAAGAAATTGGCCTACCCAATTCAGAAGAAATCAACCGGGTACTACCACCTCGTTGAGTTCACTGGCTCGGGCAACATCGTTGACGTGCTTGAGCTGGCCTTCCGCCGCGACGAGCGTGTTATCCGCTTCCTGACCACGGTGCTCGATAAGCACGCCGTGGCTTATGGTGAGCGTCGCCGCAAGGGCGAGATGAACCAGCAGAAAGCTAAAAAAGAATCGGAAGCCGCCGTAGCACAATAAGGATATGAGCCTCGCCAACGAAAGAATCCACAAGCAGGACACACGCGTGAAGTATTGCCGCTTCAAGAAAGCCGGCATTAAGTACGTGGACTACAAAGACCCGAATTTCCTGTTGAAGTTCGTGAACGAGCAGGGCCGCATTCTGCCCCGCCGCATCACGGGCACCAGCCTGAAGTTCCAGCGCAAAGTAGCCCAGGCCGTGGCCAAAGCCCGTCACCTGGCGCTGATGCCGTACGTAACCGATTCGCTGAAGTAACCCCTAACGACGACTGAGATGGAAGTAATTCTGAAAGACGACGTAAAGAACCTGGGCTACAAGAACGACATCGTTACTGTGAAGCCCGGCTACGGTCGCAACTACCTGCTCCCGCAGGGTCTGGCTATTCTGGCCGACAAATCCAACAAGAAGGTGATTGCTGAGAACGTGCGTCAGGCCGCTCACAAAGCCGAGAAAATCAAAACCGAAGCGCAGGGCGTGGCCAACCAGATTGGCGACGCGGCATTCGACATCAAAGCGAAAGTGGGTGAAACCGGCAAGATTTTCGGCCGGGTAACCACGCTGCAGCTCGCTGAGGCCCTCAAGGCCAAAGGCATTGATGTAGACCGCAAGCGCATTTCCTTCGATCAGGAGCCTACGGCTGCCGGTGAGTACACCGCTACCGTAAACCTGCACAAGGAAGTGAAGCACCAAGTACGCTTCAACGTAGTAGCTGAGTAAGCTGCTGCCCAACAGGCTTGGAAAGCCCGGTCACTGCGGTGACCGGGCTTTTTTGCTGTTTGCCGAAGCTGGCCCGGCAGGCTTTGGGGCCGCCCGGCCTGACAGGCTTGCCGCCGCTATCCGGCCGAATGAATTTGGGCGCAATGCGGGCTGGCGCACAGATTCTGTTCTTTTCCCGATACCTTTGGTAAACCCAACTGCGGAATAATCCTGTAGAAGATATTCCCGTTGCCTAACCGTTTATCCAGCCGCCGCGGGCTGCCCACTACGCTTCTTTTGGCCGAGAGCAGCGAGTTGAGTAGGTTGCCAATCCGTTGGCCGGCTCCCGGCCCTATTGCTTTCGAATGTTTCGCACTGAAGTACCACTTACGCCTCATCCCTCGCAGTTGCCCCTGGCGGCCCGCGTGCTGACGATAGGCTCCTGCTTTTCCGATACCATTGGTAGTCGGCTGGCGCAGCACAAGGTTGACGCGCTGGTCAATCCGTTTGGCACCGTGTTCAACCCGTTGTCGGCGTGTATGCTGCTGCGGGCGGCGGCCGGCGAGGAAATGGACTGGCAGCAGCATTTGGTAGAGGCCCGCGGCCGCTGGCAGAGCTATGATTTGCCCGCCGAAATCGGGGCCGAGTCGCCGGTAGTGCTGCTGGAGCAGATTCGGGAGGTGGTGGCGCGCACGGGCCGGTTTCTGGAAAGCGCTGATGTGGTGGTGCTCACGCTGGGTACGGCTTTCGCCTACCGGCTGGCGGAAACGCAGGAGCTGGTAAGCAACTGCCACAAGATTCCGGCGGAGAAGTTTGAGAAGGAGCTGCTAACTCCGGACGAGGTGATAAACGCCGTGGCGGAAACGCATGCCGCGCTGCGCCTGAAAAACCCCAAGCTGCGCTTCATTCTGACCGTGAGCCCGGTGCGCCACCTCAAAGATACGCTGCCGCTGAACGCGGTAAGCAAGTCGGTGCTGCGCGTGGCCTGCCACTACCTGAGTGAGCTGCTGCCCGATGTGTCGTATTTCCCGGCCTACGAGCTGCTGCTGGACGATTTGCGCGACTACCGCTTCTACGCGGCCGACATGCTGCACCCATCGGAAGTGGCCGAGAACTACATCTGGGAGCGGTTTACGCGCACGTATTTCGACCAAGCTTTCGGGCGCTTCAAGAAAGAATGGGAAGCCGTGCAGCAGGCCCTGGGGCATCGGCCGCTGTATGCGGCCGCGCCGGAGCACCGCACTTTCCTGGAAAACACGCTGGAACGGTTGCAGAAGCTGGCTGCACAAGCCGATGTGCGCCGCGAAATCCGGGAAGTGCAGCAACAGCTAGCGGCCCTGCCGTTGCCGCCGCAGCCCAAGCCCCTGGCCGAGCCAGAGCCGGACGACGACGAGGAGCGCATCGACATTGGCGAAGCCGCCGACGTGGAGAATACCGCACCGCCAGCTTCGGTGCCGGTCCACGTCGAGCATACCCGGCCGATACGCCTGGCCCAGCCACCAGTAACCGCCGCGCCGGTCGTGGCGGTGCCGGAACCGGTGGCAGAGGAACTGCCGGATCAGTTGGAAACGGCCGGAGAAACAGAAGTACCAGTCGTTGGGGAAGTAGCCCCGCCGAAAAAGAAGCGCCGCTCCCGCGGCGGGGCCAAGCGCACGGCGCGGAAAAATGCCGCCCGCGCCGCGCTGGAAGCAGCCCAGCAAACGGCGGTCAGCGCGACATCGGTGACAGTAGCCGAACCGGTGGCACCGCTGCCGACGGTGGTAGCGCCGGAAGCCGAGGCTGCGCAGCCGGAGCCGGAAGTGCCGCTCCTGCGCCAGGAGCTGGAAATCATCCATGAGCTTCCCGTAGTGGAGCCCGCTCCTACCCCGGCGCCGCGACCGGTAGTAGCTTACGAAAGGTCCAATCCTCGGCCTCACACCGATTGGCTGGTGCCGATGAAGGACGATGCAGAGGCTCCGACGCTGCCTAAGCGTCAGAACAAAGGCATTGTTCGGACCCCGCCAGCCCGCAAAAATGTGAAAGCAGCGATTGTAGCGCCTCCCGGCTCGGCTGCCAAAAGCAAGGCAACACTGCCAGCTGAGGCCCCAATGTCGGCGGTGACAGCGGCTCCTGTAGCGTCGGAGCCGGAACTCGCGCCGGAAACGACTGTTCCGACGGTAGCGACGGCGGCAGACGCAACTACCAGTCCGACCACCATCGAAGAAGCCACCGCCGCGCCGAAAGTCAAAGCGGCGGTTAAGACTAAAGCCGCCCCGAAGAAAACGGCGGCCCCGAAAGCAGCCACGCAGGCCGCTGCCAAACCTGCCGTCGCCAAAGCGCCGGCCAAGCCAAAAGCAGCACGGGCACCCCGCAAGCCGGCGGCAGCGCCGGTTGAAGCGCCGCCGGTGGTGGCAGCACCCGTGGCGGAGGCAGCACCGGCGAAAGCCGCGCCCAAAAAGCGCGTGCGGCCACCGCGCAAGAAACCCGCGCAGCCCGACGAAACCGCATAATTCCTTTACTTCGAAACCCAGCCCCCAACGGCTGGGTTTCGTGTTTTCCACTTCTTCCGCCCGCCTGATGTCTGCTGTCCAGCCTGCCCACACTAACCGCCTCAGCCAGGAATCCAGCCCGTATCTGCAACAGCACGCGCACAACCCGGTGGATTGGTATCCGTGGGGCGAGGAGGCACTGGCGCGGGCGCGGGCCGAGCAGAAGCCGATTCTGGTGAGCATTGGCTACGCGGCCTGCCATTGGTGCCATGTGATGGAGCGCGAGTCGTTCGAGAATGAGCAGATTGCGGCGGCCATGAACGCGCATTTCGTGTGCATCAAGGTGGACCGGGAGGAGCGGCCCGATGTGGACCAAGTGTATATGGATGCGCTGCACGCTATGGGCCTGCCGGGCGGCTGGCCGCTGAACGTGTTTCTGACCCCCGAGGCCAAGCCGTTTTACGGCGGCACTTACTTCGCCCCGCGCAACTTTGCGCAGCTGCTGGCAAGCATTGGAGAGGCGTATCAGAATGAAAACCGGTGGGAGCTGGAGCAGTCGGCGGAGAAGTTTGCGGAGGCTTTGCGCACCAGCGACTTAGCCAAATACGGCCTGCAGCCTTCAGAAGCGGGTTTTTCGGCGGACCAGTTTAAGCTGCTGGTGTATAATCTGAGCCAGAAGTTTGACCGCGAGAAAGGAGGTACGAACCGCGCGCCGAAGTTTCCGATGCCTAGCATCTGGCGGTTTCTGCTCCGCACGCACGCGGCTACCGGCAGTCAATCGGTGCTGAACCAAGCCTTGCTGACGCTGCGCGAAATGGCCTGGGGCGGTATTTATGACCAGGCCGGCGGCGGCTTTGCCCGCTACTCCACCGACACCGAGTGGCTGGCTCCGCACTTCGAGAAGATGCTGTACGACAACGGCCAGCTGGTGAGCTTGTATGCCGAAGCCTACCAGGTAACGCAGGACGAGCTTTTCCGGGAGGTGGTGTACGATACGGTGGCTTTCGTGGCGCGGGAGCTGCAGAGTCCGGAAGGCGGGTTTTACTCGGCGCTGGATGCCGATAGTGAGGGCGAGGAAGGCAAGTTCTACGTGTTTACCAAAGATGAGCTGAAAAGCCTGTTGGGCGACGAGGAGCTGCTTTTTTCTGATTATTACGGCTGCACGGCTCTCGGCAACTGGGAGCACGGCCGTAACATTTTGCACCGCCGCCAGACCGATGCCGACTTTGCCCGCAAGCACGAGCTGCAGCCCGGCGTGGTGGCCGAAATGGTGCTCGACTGGAAAGCCACCATCCTGGAGGCCCGCGCCCGGCGCCCCCGCCCCGCCCTCGACGACAAAATCCTGACCGGCTGGAATGCCCTCATGCTCAGCGGCCTACTGGATGCGTACCGGGCTTTCGGCGATGCTTATTTTCTGGAGCTGGCGCTGCACAATGCGCACTTTCTGGAAGAAAAGCTCCGCCACGGCCCGCGCCTGTTCCGCAGCTACAAAGCCGGCCGCGCCTCTATTGATGCCTTTCTGGAAGATTACGCGCTGCTGATTCAGGCGTATATCAGCCTCTACGAAGTAACCTTTGACGCGCATTGGCTGCGGACGGCGGACACGCTGAACGAATACGTGCTGGCGCATTTTTTCGACCCCCGCGAGCAGCAGTTTTTCTTTATCAATGATGCCGGCGAGCAGCTTATTGCCCGCAAAAAGGAGCTGTTCGACAACGTAATTCCCGGTTCCAACTCGGTGATGGCGCACAACCTGCACCGGTTGGGCCTGCACCTCGACAACCCTCGCTACCAGGAGCTGGCCGCGGCTATGCTCCGGCAGGTGCAGGCGCTGGCGGTGAAGGAGCCGCAGCACCTCACCAACTGGGCCGCGCTGTATGCGGCCCTACTGTACCCGACGGCCGAAATTGCCATTGTCGGGCCGGAGGCGGAAGCGTACCGGCACGAACTGAGCCGGCATTTTCTGCCGAATGCGGTGCTGGCCGGGGCGGCTGAGGCGACGGACAACCTGCCGTTGCTGCGGCAGCGCCCGGTTTTGGATGGCAAGACTACGCTTTATGTGTGCTTCAACCGCGCCTGCCGCTTGCCGGTGCATACTGTGGCGGAGGCGCTGGCGCAGCTGCGGGAAGCCGACCAGGAATAAGCCATCCTGTTTCCTGAATATTCAGCCCTCGCCGTGCGTATTCTCGGCTGTGGGCCGAATCATCGGCCCGGCAGTTTATCTTTACGGTTCCGCTGTTAGTACCCTGCCCGTTGAGCCTCACTTTTGACTTTGTCCAGCCCGAGCCGGCTGCCACCGACCGTATCACGCTGTTTTGCGACGTGATTTTGCCGCTGCCGCTGCCCAAGCTCTATACCTACCGCGTGCCCTACGAGATGAACGACGACGTC
The DNA here is from genome assembly GCF_900141805.1 of Hymenobacter daecheongensis DSM 21074. Classification (GTDB taxonomy): domain Bacteria; phylum Bacteroidota; class Bacteroidia; order Cytophagales; family Hymenobacteraceae; genus Hymenobacter; species Hymenobacter daecheongensis. The sequence goes on from NZ_FQYN01000002.1 coordinate 113,999, forward strand.
GTTATCGGGGGCCGGGTGATTGTGCAGTTCGGAGCCAAAAAGACGCTCAGCTGCATTGTAGCGGCCGTACACGAGACGCCGCCGGCCTTGTACCAGGCCAAGTACGTGCTCGAATTTATCGACGACGCGCCGGTGGTGACCCAGGCCCAGCTGAAGCTGTTTCGCTGGATGGCTGACTATTATATGTGTACGCTGGGCGAGGTGATAAACGCGGCGCTGCCCTCGGCCTTGAAGCTCAGCTCGGAGTCGCGGATTCAGCTGCATCCGGCTTTTGTGCGCGAGGAGCCCACTTACCCTCTCAGTGAGCAGGAGGAGAAGATTGTGGAGGCGCTGAGCACCGAAGACGGCAAGGCGCTGACGTTTACCGAAGTCGGCGACCTGCTGGGCAGCACCAACTTCCACAAGGTTATCAAGTCGCTGATTCAGAAGGATGTCATCTTTCTGTTTGAGCACCTGGCCGATAAGTTTTCGCCCAAGGTGGTGAAGAAGGTGCGGCTGGCCCACCATTTCGTGGCCGAGGCGGCGCTGGAAACGCTGTTTCAGCAGCTGGCCGGGCGGCCTAAGCAGCTGGATGTGCTGATGCGCTACCTGCAGAAAGTGCCCGTGTATCAGAACGAGTACAGCAACCACCAGGGCATCGAAAAGGCGTACCTGACCAGCGCCCCGCACCTCTCCCCTTCCGCCGTCAACACGCTCATCAAAAACGGCGTGCTGGAGCAGTTCGACGTGATTGTGTCGCGGTTTCCGCTCGGCGATTCGCCGGAGGCCAAGCTGCATTTCTCGCTGAGCGAGGCCCAGGTGGCGGCTCAGGCTGATATTCTGCAGCAATTCACCGAAAAGGACATTGTGCTGCTGCACGGCGTGACGGGTGCGGGCAAAACCGAAATCTACATTGAGCTGATCCGCAAGGCGCTGGAAGGCGGTGGGCAGGTGCTATACCTGCTGCCCGAAATTGCCCTCACGGCCCAGATCGTGACCCGGCTGATGCGCGTGTTTGGCTCGCGGCTGGGCGTGTACCACTCCAAGTTTTCGGACAATGAGCGGGTGGAAGTGTGGAACGGCGTGCTGTCGGGCCGGTTCCAGGTGGTAGTGGGCGTGCGCTCCGCCGTGTTTCTGCCGTTTGATAACGTCTCGCTCATCATCGTGGACGAGGAGCACGAATCGAGCTACAAGCAGTACGACCCCTCACCGCGCTACAACGCCCGCGAGGTGGCGCTGATGATGGCCAACTTCCAGGGCGCCAAAACTCTGCTCGGCTCGGCCACACCCTCGGTGGAAACCTACTACCAGACCCGGGCCGGCCGCTGGGGCCTGGTCACGCTCACCAAGCGCTTCGGCGAGGCCGGCCTGCCCGAAATCGAGCTGGTGGACACCCGCAAGGGCCGGGAGCAGAAAACGATGCTCAACCACTTCACGCCCGAGCTGATGAGCGAGATGGAGCGCAAGCTGGCGCTGAAGGAGCAGGTGATTCTGTTTCAGAACCGCCGCGGCTACTCCCCGTTCATCAACTGCCTCGACTGCGGCTGGATTCCGAAGTGCAAGAACTGCGCGGTGAGCCTGAGCTACCACAAGCACGCCCACGAGCTACGCTGCCACTACTGCGGCTTCCACGATCGGATGCCGGTGGAATGCCCCGCCTGCGGCTCGCGCAATCTGAAAACCGTCGGCTTCGGCACCGAGAAGATTGAGGACGACCTCAAAATCATGCTGCCCCAGGCCAACGTGCAGCGCATGGACCTCGACACGACCCGCGCCAAAAACTCCTACCAGCAGATCATTGCCGACTTTGAAAACCAGGTGACCAACGTGCTAGTGGGCACCCAAATGGTAACCAAAGGCCTCGATTTCGCCAACGTGAGCTTAGTCGGTATCATCAACGCCGATAGCATCATCCACTACCCCGACTTCCGAGCCCACGAGCGGGCGTTTCAGATGTTCGTGCAGGTGAGCGGGCGGGCCGGGCGCAAGGGCAAGAAGGGCAAGGTCATCATCCAGACTGCTGACCCGGCCCAGGTCATCTTCGACAAAGTAATTCGCAACGACTACCTCGAATTTTACGAGTACGAAATCACCCAGCGCCGCGAATACGGCTTCCCGCCCTTCATGCGCGTGATTCGGATGACGGTGAAGCACGTGGACCAATTGGTGGCCGAGCAGGCGGCCATTCTGCTCACGCAGGAACTGGTCGATAGGCTGGGCCGCGAGGCCGTGCTGGGGCCTGAAGCGCCCTACATCTTCCGCATCCGCAACTTCTATCTGCAGGAAATAACCATTAAGCTCGACCGGGAACACACCGTACTTAAGCACGCCAAAAGCGAAATCATGGCTGCTATCAACGTGGTAAAGGATCAGAAGGAATTCAAGCAGGCCCGGCTGGTGGCTGATGTAGACCCGATGTAGCACAGCGCCGACTTTGTCAATAACCTACAAACAGCAAGCCCCACCTGAAAAGTCAGGTGGGGCTTGCTGTTGAGTTGTGGTCTGCTTTATACTTCGTCGAGCAGGCCCAGCACGATAAGGATAACGCCGATGACGGCAATGATGGCTCCCAGCAGGCCAATGATGCCACCAAAAATGCCCAGCAGGGCACCCACCAGCAACAGAATGATGCCCGTGCGGATATTGCTGCTCAGTTTTGAGGCAGCCGCAGTTTCCTTCTTGGTGAGCGTTGATTTGCTGGCGAGCTTATTCGCTTTGTTCAGTACACTGGCTACCGCCGCGCGCTGCACCAGATTCAGTTTCGGAGCGGCGGCTGCTTTGGGGGCAGCAGGAGCAGCTACCGTAGGGGTAGCACGCTGGGCCGGAGCAGCAGCGGGCGCTGCTACCGCTACTACCGCGTTTGTGGTCGTTGTAGGCGCCGGAGCGGTGGTTTCGGCTGCCACGGGCGCTACCTCCGGCGCTACTGCTACCGAGCGGGTTGTGCCATGGTAAGGCGTGGTTTTGGGCAACATGGCGTACTCACCGCGGCTGCAGCTACTCAGGGCAACGACAACGGCAGCAACGGCCGTCAGCTTGTTCAGGATTCCGGACAAGTGTTTCATGGGTGTTGGGGTTTGGGATGAGTTCAATGAAGCGCATTTTACGGAACGAAATCAAAAAAAGCAGCATTTTTTGCTAATTCCATGCACCGACAATGCCCGCTCAATAGCGCCAAGTAGCTAAGCAACATAGTATTTATAATGAACAAATACTATATAAAAAACCCTGCCCTGCTGCGGCACTGAGCGGGAGCCGAACGCTTCGGGGTGTCCGGATGTTGGTTAAAACACAGTTTATTTGCCCTGTGCCTATGATCCTTGCCCGTTCCGTTGCTTCCCGGCTCCTGGTGCCCGGAATTTTGCTGTTCCACACCGCTTGCACGCAGCCGCCTGCTGAAAGCACGGCCGCTACGCTGGCCGAGCAGCGCCGCCGCATGCCGCCCGACACCACCGGCTACGAGTCGCGGCCGCCCGCCGATCCTAACGGCATCAGCCGCTACTACCTGGGCCGCCAGATTGCGCACGTGATGGGCCACGAAGGAGCCGACTGGCTGGAGCGCAGCGGCCGGCAGCAGGAAGAAGGCACCGACATTCTGCTGCGCGAACTGAAGCTCAAACCCACCGACGTGGTAGCCGATTTGGGCGCGGGCACCGGCTATTTCACCTTCCGCATCAGCCCTTTGGTGCCTAAAGGGAGGGTGCTGGCTGTGGATATTCAGCCCGAAATGATTGCCGCGCTGAAAGCGAGCAAGGACCGCGCGAAAATCACTAATGTGGAGCCGGTGCTGGGCACGGTGCAAAACCCAAATCTGCCCGCCAAAAGCGTGGATCTGGTGCTTATCGTGGATGCGTACCACGAGTTCGACCACCCGCGCGAGATGATGCGGGCCGTGCGTGCCTCTCTCACGCCCACGGGCCGCGTGGCGCTGGTCGAATACCGCGCCGAGGACCCCAAAGTGCCCATCAAGCGCATTCATAAGATGAGCGTGGAGCAGGCGCGCAAGGAAATGGCGGCCGTGGGGCTGGAGTTTGTGGAAAGCGTGGAAAGCCTGCCCCAGCAGCACCTGCTGTTCTTTAAGCGGGCCAAATAATCGGCTTTCCGCTGATAAGCCGCGCCCGGCGCCGTAGTAAGCACGGGGCCGGGCGCTTACCTTTGCGGCCTATGTCAGCCTTCCCCGACCCGCGCCAGCTCTCCATTCACGATTTCACCTACCAGCTCCCACCCGAGCGCATTGCCCCCGAGCCCCTCCCCGACCGCGACCAGTCGCGGCTGCTGGTGTACCGGGGCGGCACTATCACCGATCAGCGCTTTGCGCAGTTGCCCCAAGTGCTGCCTCCCGATGCGCTGCTGGTGTTCAATGACACGAAAGTGGTGCGGGCGCGGCTGTTTTGCCAGAAGCCCACGGGCGGCCTTATCGAGCTGTTTTGCCTGGAGCCGGTGGCTCCGCACCGCGCCATTGAGCCAGCTATGCAGCAAACCGGCAGTTGCGTTTGGAAATGCCTGGTGGGCAACGGCAAGCGGTGGAAAACCGGCCCGGTGACGCTGGAATTCATGGCCGAAGACCAACCGGCCACGCTCACGGCCGAGCGGCTGGAAGCGGCCGAGGGCTACTCGCTCATTCGGTTCAGCTGGGAGCCGGCCGCGCTGCCCTTCGCCGAAGTGCTGCGCGGGGCCGGCCACCTGCCCCTGCCGCCCTACCTGAACCGCACCGACACCGCCGCCGATGCCGTGCGCTACCAGACCGTGTACGCGGCTCACGAAGGTGCCGTGGCGGCCCCCACCGCCGGCCTGCACTTCTCCGAGGCCGTACTGGCCGACCTGACCCGGCGCGGCATCACGGAGGCCCGCGTGACGCTGCACGTGGGCGCGGGCACCTTCCAGCCCGTGAAAGCCAACCAGATGGCTGGCCACGCTATGCACGGTGAGCCGTTTGTGGTGACGACGGCCGTGGTGCGGCAGCTGCTGGCTCACGCGCCCCGGCCCGTGCTGGCCGTGGGCACCACCAGCCTGCGCACCCTGGAAAGTCTGTATTGGCTGGGCGCGAAGCTGGCCCAGAACCCGGCAGCAACCGAGGAAACGCTGCACGTAAGCCAGTGGCAGCCCTACGAAACCGGGCCGGAAGTGAGTACGGCCGCGGCGCTGCAGGCCGTGCTGGACTATCTGGCGCAAACCGGCGCCGATGCGCTGCACGCCACCACCCAGCTGCTCATTGCGCCAGGCTACCGGTTTCGGGTGGCGCAGGGGCTCATCACCAATTTTCACCAGCCCGAAAGCACGCTGTTGCTGCTGGTATCGGCTCTCATTGGGCCCGACTGGCGGCGCGTGTACGACCACGCCCTGGCCCACGACTACCGCTTCCTGAGCTACGGCGACTCTTCCCTGCTGCTACCCTGAGCGAGCAAGTAGAACCTATCTGCTGGGCCGCGTATAAGGACCAGGTTTTCCCTTAACCTTTCCCTCAGATCATGAAAAAAGCATTTTTGCTGCTCACGTTTGCAGCTTTCTCGACCGCCGCATTTGCCCAGGAGCCCATGAAGACCGAAACGAAAGTTCGGTCGAACGGCACCGTGAAGACGGAAACCCGCACCGGCCCCACCGAGGCGGGTGAGGTAGTACATGATGCCAAAGAAGGCACGAAATACGCCGGCCAGAAAACCGGTCAGGCGGTGAAAAGAGGGGCCGCCAAAACCGGCCACGTAGTGAAAAAAGGCGCCAACAAAACCGGCCATGCCGTGAAAAAAGGTGCCAAAGCCGTGAAAAACACCGCGGTAGACGTGGTGGACTAGCTGCTGCACCCTCCGCATAAAGAAAGCCCCGCCGATGTAGATTGGCGGGGCTTTCTTTATGCGGATGATTTGCTGGTTTATTGCCCCACGAAAAACAGCGCATTGCCAAACAGCAGCTTGCCGCCCTGCCAGAAACCCCGGAACAGCGGATTATCGGCCAGATACACCACCTGCCCGCGGCCCATTTCCTGGCTGCCCAGCACGAAAGTATCGGTGAGCTTGCGGCGGGCGTCGCGGCCGGCGAAACCGGCGGCGTAGGCGTCGCGCTTGAGTACGCCCACGTTCCAGCCGCCCTTACTCAGAAAGCGGTAGTTGAGCGTGTCGCGCACCAGGGCGAAATAGGTGCTGCCGTAGCCGAAGGCCAGCGGGTGCGAGTTGTCGAGCTGCACGCGGTAGACGCTGCCCTGCACCCGGTCGTCGATGGGGGCGCGCTCGGCATCGGCGTAGCGGCGCAGCAGACGGTAGGGGCTGGCACGCTTGGCAGCGGTGGTGTCGGTGGGTTTGGTCCGGAGCAGAAAGTCTTTTTTATTGGCCAGAAAGCTGGCCGCGCCTTCCAGGGCAATCAGCTTGCCACCGCCGCGCACCCAGGCTTTCAGGTTTTCCAGACTTTTCTCAGAATAAATGTCGGCGTAGTCGCCATCAGGCAGAATAAGTACGTCGAACTTCTGTAAGGGCACGTTGCGCAGATAATCAGCTCCCAGCACCGTGACAGGGTAGCCGATTTGCTGCTCGAAAAAGTGCCACACCTCGCCAAACGCCGTGGGCGAAACCCCTTCGCCAGCCACCACGGCCACATTCGGGCGGCTCACGTAGCGCACGTAGCCCGAGCCCAGATCGGCCCCGGTGGTAGAAAAGCCCGACTGCACGGCCCGCACCAGCACCCCGGCCGAATCGGCCTGGGCCCGCACCAGTTGGTCGAAGCGGGGGCCCAGGCTTTCGTTGCCGGTGCGGGTGATGACCAGCGTGCCGGGCTGGTATTTCTGGCCTTCGGCCTCAAACTCGCGCTGGGCCACGCGCACCTTCACGCGTTGCTGCAGCAGGCGGCTCAAGAAGCGCAGATCCTGCAGGCTGCTCCAGCGGGCCACGTAGGCGTAGGGCGTTTCGGCGGCCGAAGGGCCCGTTACGGCGGGTTTGGCGGCGGCTTTCGGGTCGGCTTCCAGCCGGTCGCGCAGGGCGTAGGCTTTCAGGCCGAAAGCATACGGCAGGGCCCAGGCCGTGATGTCGTAGGTCAGCGAGTCTTCGACCCGCGACTGGGGCTCAAACAGCACTTTCACCAGCGTCGATTTGGGCTGATACATGCTTACCACCAGGTCCTGAGCCTCAATCTGCACGTTTTCGTTTTTGCCGGAGGCGTAGCTGAAGCCGCTGGTGCGCTGGCGGCGCGGCGCGTAGCCGTAGCGGATCTGCTGGCGGTCGAGGTACTGGGTGAAGGCGCGCAGCTGGCCGGGGTCGCCGGAGCCGGCCAGCACGAAGGTTTTATACGGTCCGCGGGGCTTGGTGCGGGCCGTGGTGAAATATTGCTCAAACTCGCGCACCAGCTCTGGGCGGCGGTCAGCGGCGGCCTGAATGGTGGCCAGGCTGGCGGCGTGGTGGTGGTCGATGCGCTGGCGGAGCGTGAGCGTGTCGCCGTCGGCTTTGGCCACCCGCACGCCGGCGCGGCCCGAGCCGCCCTGCTCGTAGGTCATGCCGATGGCCCCGTTGAACGACGGGTACGTGTCGCCGTAGCTGGGGTAGAACAGATCGTAAGTTTCGCGGGTGAAATACAGCCAGTTGTTTTTGTCGAACACCCGGCGGTTGTAGTCGCCGATGATGTTCTGAAAATTGCGCTGCCAGGGCGTAATATCCTCGTGAAACGGCTTGGCCGCCGGGGAGAAATAGTACGGGTCGTCGAGGCTCATCTCGTGAAAATCGGCGTGCACCTGGGGCAGCCACTGGTTGTAGAGGGCCAGCCGGGCCTTACTTTCCTGCTGGGTCTGCCAGGCCCAGTCGCGGTTCAGATCGAAGAAATAGTGATTGAAGCGGCCGCCGGGCCAGGGCTCGTAGTGCTCCCAGGCGTAGGGCGAGGCGTTGGGCTGCTGGTTGCGGACGCGGCCGTACCACTGCACGTAGCGCTCGTGCCCGTCGGGGTTCACGCAGGGGTCAATGAGCAGCACCACGTTTTGCAGCCACTGCCGGGCCGGCTCGTTCTGCGGGTTGGCCAGGTCATACAGCACCTCCATCACCGCCTCCGACGACACGGCTTCATTACCGTGAATATTATAGCTGAGCCACACCACCGCCGGCTGCTGGCCCTGCACGGCCCCACTTTCGAGCCCCGCCAGGCGCAAGTTGTTGCGCCGGATATCATCCAGCCGGGTCAGGTTTTCGGGTGTGCCGATCTGCACCACTTCCAGCGGGCGGCCTTCGTAGGTGCTGCCGTAGGGCTGCACGCGCATCCGGCCGCCGGCGTTTTGGGCCACGTGCTCCACGTAGCGCAGCAGCTGGGCGTGGGGCGTGAAGCGACTGCCGAGCGGATAGCCCAGAAACTGACCAGGCGTGAGCAGCGAGCCGGCGGCCGTGGGCTGGGCGCTGCCGAAGCGGGGCCACAGCAGCGGCAGCAGCAACAGGAATGCGGCTAGCCGCACGGGGCGGACGGCCCGCCATAAGCGGAAAAAGTTCGTCATAGGGAGGTAGAAGAGCGTGGGAGAAACAATCAACCGGCTGCCAAAAGAACACGGTTTATGCCAACCGACCTAGGGAACGCAGCCATTCGGTGGAATAGCAGAGAAGCAGGCGCGAAAATCCGTTTTGTGGCCCGGCGCACTCAATGTGACGGCCCCAGGTAGGGGTCATAGAATAAGTGTACAAAAAAAGAGCGACTCCCCGGACGGGAGCCGCTTTTGTCGTGGGTTGGCCCGCCGGCTACTTTACCGGTTTTCCTGTGGCATCCAGCAGCGTGACGTTGCCGTTGGCAAATTTCTTCACCTCCTCATACTGCGTGGCTTTATCACCCACCACCACGTACACCAACTCCTTTTCCTGCATGTACTTGCCGATTGTGGCTTTGAAGTCGGCCACGCCCATCTGCATGAGCTGTTGCTGCTCGTCTTCGATAAACTTTGGCGGCTTGTTGAACTTGCTGATGCGGCGCAGGATGCCCAGCTTCGCGCCCTGACTTTCGTAGACCAGCGTGTTGCCTTTCAGAATCTTGCTTTTGGCGATGTCCACGTCGGTCTGGCTGAATGTGGGGCCGTAGTCGGTGAGCAGCTGGCGGATGAGCTGGAGTGAGGCCCCGGTGGCATTGGCCCGCACGCTGGTCGAGACGATGAAGGGAGCCATTTCCCGCAGCTCCTGCACCGAAGAACCCGCGCCGTAGGTGTAGCCTTTCTGGATGCGCAGCAGCTGGGTGAGGCGGCCACTGGCCCCGCTGCCCAGCACGGCGTTGGCAAACGTGGCCTTGCTCAGGTCGGGGTCGGTGCCGGCCAGGGCCAGCTTGCCGATGTAGAGCACCGACTGCTTGGCATCGGGCACGTCGATGAAATAGACGTTGCCACCCAGGGTTTGGGCCGGGATGGTCTGCTTCGGCATGGGCACGGCTTTGGCGGCCCAGCTGGTTTCCAGCGGTTTCAGCGCGGCCGCCACCGTGTTCTGGTCGATAGCGCCCACCACGTGCACTGCGGCCCCGGAAGGCGAGATGACTGAATTATAGTAGGCCTTCAGATCGTCTAGGGTGATGCCGGCGGTGGTTTCCAGCGTGCCGCTGACGGGCAGGCTCAGGATGTGGTTCGGGCCGTAGAGCAGCTTGGAGAAATTCTGGCTGGCCACGGCCGACGGATTGGCTTCCAGCCCTTTCAGGTTGGTGGCCAACGAGCGTTTCAGGCGGGCAAACTCGGTGGCATCCCAACGGGGCTGCAGCAGGATTTCCTGCACTAGGGCCAGCGTGGGCGCGAAGTTGCGGGCCAGGCAGCGGGCCTGCACCCGAATTTCCTCGTTGGTACTGCTCACCGAAATCGTGGCCCCCAGCAAGTCAATGGCTTCTTCCAGTTGGGCCGGGGTTTTCTGCGCCGTGCCCTGCATCAGCATCTGGGCCAGCAGGGAGGCCGTGCCGGCTTTGCTGAGCGGGTCGAGGGAGTGGCCGCCGGGAATGGTGACGTCGAACGAAACGAGCGGAATTTCGCGGTTGTCGATGCCGTACACCTTCAGGCCGTTAGCCAAAGAGGAGGTCCAGATGGGCGGCACTTTGAACAGCGGGGTTTCGAGGAAAGGCGGCTCCGACCGGTCGTTTTTAGTCACCGTTTTCTCAAATACGGCCTCCTGGCCCTGGCCTACGTCCTCGTTCTGCACCCCGGCTACCACTTTTTCCTGGTATACCGTGGCCAGCTGCGCGCCCTGCACTACCAGGCTCTGCTGGCCTTTGGGCACCACGCTGGTCATCACGTAGGGCTTGTCCTTCAGGTACTGGTTATACACCCGCATTACGTCGGCGCGGGTCACGGCCTGGGCCAGCTTCGCGGCCTTGGTGAGGTAGGCCGGGTCGCCGGCAAACTCGTTGTCGCGGCCCATCTGCAGGGCCTTGCTCAGCACCGACTCGACGCCGGCGTACAGGTTGGTTTCGATTTTGGCCCGGATGCGCTGCAGCTCAGTATCGGAAAAGCCCTGGGTTTCGAAGCGCTTCAGGCCCTCCTGAATGGCGCTGTGCACCTGCTGCAGGCTGGTATTCGGATTGGCCCGCACCTGCAGGATGAACTCGCCGGCTAGCTCGCTGCTGTACTGGTAGCTGCCCACATTGGGGGCCAGCTTCTGCTCTTCCACAATCACCTTGTACAGGGGCGAGTTGCGGTTGCCGGTCAGCAGCTCGCTCAGCACCTCCAGGGCGTAAGTGTCGCGGTGATACTGCTGGATGCTGGGAAACACCAGCTGCAGCTGGGGCAGGCGGGCGAAGTTGTCTTCCAGATACAATGATTTGGTTTGGGTCAGGCCGGCGGGCCGCGGAGCCAGGGGCTTCACTTCCGGCCCTTTCTTTATTTCGCCGAACCAGCGCTGCACCTTGGCCTTGGTTTCGGCCAGGTTGATGTCGCCGGCAATGACCAGCGTCGCGTTGTTGGGACCGTAATACTGGCGGTAAAACTCCTGCACGTCGGCCAGGCTGGCGGCCTGCAGATCGGGCAGCGAGCCAATTACCGTCCAGTTGTAGGGGTGGTCGGCGGGGTACAGGTTTTTGCGCAGCACCTCGTTGGTGAAGCCGTAGGGCACGTTGTCGTAGTTCTGGCGCTTCTCGTTTTTCACCACCTGAATCTCGCGGGCCAGGGCCTCGGCCGTCACGGTCTTGATCATGTAACCGAGCCGGTCGGAGTCGATCCACATGATTTTGTCGAAGGCATCTTTGGGCACCACTTCGAAGTACTGAGTTCCGTCGTTCCAGGTGCTGCCGTTGCGCTGCCCGCCCCATTCCTCAATCAGCTTGCGGTTGGCCCCCACCGGGGCATTTTCCGAGTCGTTGAACGACATATGCTCGAAGAAGTGGGCAAAGCCGGTTTTGCCGGGCTTCTCGCGATTCGAGCCCACGTGCACGATGGTGGCCACGGCCACGATGGGGTCGGAGTGGTCTTCGTGCAGCACCACCTCCAGGCCGTTTTCCAGCACAAACTTTTCGTAGGGCAAGGAAAAGGAACGGGCCGCGGCCACCGGAGTTTTCTTCTGGGCGTGGGCAGCGGGGGCCGTAAGGGTGCAGCAGGCAACGGCGAGCAGCACCGCCGGAAGTCGGGTAAAATTCAGTGTCATATTAAAGCGCGGGGACTGGTTTGAATACGAAAGGCAATAGTAGCTAACCTAAGTTGCAAATTGCCGACGGTGAGCCCCGGCGGGGCGACATATCAGTAGAAACGACTGGCAAAAAGTAGGCAAAGCCCCGGCGGAGCGGCACAGTTCGTTGCCCGAAAGTGCCGCCCCGCCGGGGCTTCAGACGCTTGTTGTGGCTCTCCGGCTACCATTATATTGCCCCACGGGGCCGCACCGGCAGCAATCCACATATTTAGAGTGCGTTTTAGCCCAGCAGCTCAGCATCATGCGCCTCGCGTGGGGCCTCGTATTGCGCAGTTGGGGCTTTTTCACGCACCTCATGCAGCACTTTTTCTACCACGCCCCGCCCAAACAGGCTCACGCCAGCATTGAACACTGCCAGGGCCGCCGTGCCCGCGGCTACCCATTCGCCGGTGGGGGCTTTGTGTTCTTTCAGCTGGCTGGCCCACTGAATGAGGCAGGCACCAAAGCCAATCGTGACGAGCCCGGCGGGGGCAAACAGGAGCCATTTTTTCTTGTGCGTCATAGCAGCAGGAGGTTGGGTGAGAAGAAGGTCGGCAGCCGGCGGGCCGAATTCGGGCCGATGTGGCCGGGCCTTCCCTTCCAATCGTACCTTTGGCCTGCCGGGTTTCACGCGGCTACGCATAGCCCCTAATTTTTACGTCGGAGCCGGCTTTTTGCTACCGCTCGCTTTTTCCACTCTATATGAGCACCCACGCCTACGAACAGCTTTTGCGCTTAGCCTTCCCTACTGAAGCCGACGCGGCCCGCTTCCTGACGGAGCCGAACCGCACGGCCTACACCGCTTTCGAGCGGGCCCCTGCCCCTGATATTGCCTTCCGCTTCGAGCGGGTGCGGCTGGGTGTGGCCATGAGCCTGCTCAAGCTGCTGGCCGACCTGGGCGACCATGACGAAAGCCGCCAGGTAGCCGAAGTACTGCTCAAAGCCCTCAACGCCAAATCAGTGGCCGATATTGATGCCACCATCACCCGCGACGCGAAGCTGTTTGAGAAGCTTTACACCAACCTCTACGTGAACGAGGACGGCGAGCAGCTACTCAACCTGTTTGAGCGCACCCTCGATGCCGACACGCGCCCGCTGATGGATGAGGTGCTGCGGGAAGCCCTGGCCCTGGCCGGCGAGCTGGATTTCAGCCAAAATGACGACGAGGACGACGAAGACTAGCGTGGCGCTCCAACATGCGGGGCAAACGTGTACCTTGCCCGCATTGCCGCCCGGCCCGACCATCGGGCCCTGTAGTTTACTTTCTTCTTTGAGTTATGACGCTCGTTTTTCTTGGTATCGTATTGCTCATTCTGGGCTTTAATGCCGCTAAAATCTCCTACCGCTTCGAGCAGTTTCGCGGCGGGCTGCTGTTCGGCGGCGTGGTGCTTATCGGGCTGGGGCTGGCCCTGAGCACGGTAGTGCAGATCGGGGCGGGCGAGGTGGGCGTGCAGACGCTGTTTGGCAAGGTGCAGCCCCGCATTCTGACCAGCGGCCTGAACGTGGTGAACCCGCTGGTGGAAGTGACCGAATTTGACACCCGCACCCAGAACTACACCATGTCGGCGCAGCACAACGAGGGCCAGCAGGCCGGCGACGATGCCATTCGGGTGCTCAGCGCCGATGGCCTGGAAGTGGTCATCGACCTGACGGTGCTCTACCGCGTAGTGCCCACCGAAACGCCCAAGGTGCTCAGCACCATCGGCGAGGCCTACCAGGATGCCATTGTGCGCCCCGTCACGCGCACCCGCATCCGCGACAACGCCGTGTATTACGATGCCGTAGCCCTGTATTCGACCAAGCGTGACGAGTTTCAGGCCCGCATCTTCAAGAGTATTTCCGACGATTTTAAGAGCCGCGGCCTGCTGCTGGAGCAGCTGCTGATCCGCAATATTCAGCTGCCGCAATCAGTGAAGCGCAGCATCGAAAGCAAGATTTCGGCCGAGCAGGACGCGCAGAAAATGCAGTTTGTGGTGCAGAAAGAACGCCAGGAAGCCGAACGGAAGCGCGTAGAAGCCCAGGGCATCGCCGACTACCAGAAAATCATCAATCAGGAAATAACCGACAAGCTGCTGCAGTACGAAAGCATCAAGGCCAATAAGGAAATTGCTACCTCGCCCAACAGCAAAGTCATCATCATGGGCAGCCGCGGCACGGCCCCGCAGGTGCTGATCGGGGATAAATGAGCCGGACCTGGAAAGACCCAATTGACCGAAAAAATGCCGCTGCATTCGTGCAGCGGCATTTTTGCTTCTATCTTAGCCCAACTCCTCTCCTAGTACCCTGGGTTTTGGGGCAGGGCGTTGCCCAGGTTTATTTCATACTGCGGAATGGGCAGCAGCAGCTTCGGGTCGTTGAAGGCGAAACTGCCGGTGGGGCGGCCGGTGCGGCGCAGGTCGTGGATGCGGAAGCCCTCGAATGCCAGTTCCAGCTCCCGCTCCTTCAGCACATCGGCCAGCGTGACGGCGGCCAGCGGGGTGGCCTGTGCCCGGGTGCGCAGCCGGTTGATGTCGGCTAGCGGCGTGACGCCCACGCTGCTGGCCAGCCGCACGTTGGCCTCGGCCCGGATCAGGTACATTTCGGCCAGCCGGATAATCGGGATATTCTGGCCGGATGTGTTCCACTTATACGAGCGCAGCCGCCCGGATCGGCGGCCGTCGCCGGTATAAATCAGGGCGTTGCCGATGGCGGCACCGGGCTGGGCTCCGCGCTGGTCGGTGGTGCCATACTGCCCGGCAAAGGCGGTCAGCACCTGCACGTCGCCGCGGCCGCCGAAGCCATTGGCATTGCTGGAGTAGAAGGTGGCTAGCCCGTCGTTGCTGTCGCCGGCGTTGTTCTGGTCGTTTTGCTGAATCTCAAACAGCACCTCGCGGCTGCCGCGGTTGGTGAAAGCCGACAGCACCGACGGGTTCAGCGTGGCGGTGCCGTCCTGAATTACGCCGTTGGCGAAGGCCAGCGCCTGGGCGTAGTTGCCCTGCTGCAGATACACCCGTGCCAGCATGGCCTGGGCATCGAAGGCATCGAGGCGCACGCCGTTGGACTCGGGCAGCAGCGCATTGGCGGCGTTCAGATCGTCCAAAATCTGCTTGTACACGTCGGCTACGGAGGCGCGGGATAGGCGCACGGCGGCCTGGGCTTCGGTTTTGTTGGCGGTGAGGGCCAGCGGCACGCCGGGCTGGGTATTGGCCCCGCCGGCCTGATACTGCTGCGCATATAGGCGCACCAGCTCAAAGTAGAGCATTCCCCGAATCAGGCGCACCTCGCCCGTAAGCTGGTCGCGCAGGTCCTTGTTGGTTACCACCGGGGCCGCGTCCAGCACCAAGTTCACCAGGTTGATAGTCTGGTAGGCCTGGTTCCAGGTGCGGTCGGCCTCGGTGTTGATGGACGTCATGGTGCGGCGGGCAACTTCGCGGTAGCTCTGGAAGGTGCCCTGCCAGTTCACGTAGCCGTCGGCGGCCAGCAGATCGGGCAGCAGCAGCAGGTTGGTGCCGTAGAGCTGGGGCAAATCGAGGCGGGCGTAGGCCCCGATAACGGCGCTTTCCACTTTTTCGGGGCTATCCAGGGCCGTAGCGGCATCTACCGATTGCTGGGGCTGAATGTCGAGCTGTTTTTCGCAGCTCATCAAGCCTAGCAGCAGAGCCAGGGCCAGCGCGGCCAGGGGGCGGCGCGAGAAGGAAGTCAGAAGTTTCATGCGAGTAGCCATAAGGATTAAAAGCCCAGATTTAAGCCCACCAACCAGGTTTTGGCCAGCGGCGGCGTGTAGAAATCGTGCCCGAGCAGGTAGCTGGGCCGGCCGAAGGCGGTGGTGTTCACCTCGGGGTCATAGCCGTCGTAATTGGTGATGGTAAACAGGTTCTGCCCCGTCACGTAGATCCGGGCCGACTGCATCATGCCGCGCTTCACCAGGTCGGCGGGCAGTGTGTAGGCCAAGGTGGCATTCTTGAAGCGGAAGAAAGACCCATCCGAAATCCAGCGCGACGACGGGCCGGTGCCGTTGGCATCGCCGTAGCGGGCCTGGGGCACGTCGGTCACGTCGCCGGGCTTCCGCCAGCGGTCCAGCTGATCGATGGTTTGGTTGTCGAAGTAGTCGCCATTCACCGACTGAAACACACCCCCAATGTTGTAGATATCGTTGCCGTACACGAACTGGTTCAGCACGCTCAGCTCTAGCCCTTTGAAAGATATAGTGTTGGAAAAGCCACCCGTGTATTTCGGGTTCGGGTCGCCGAGCCGCTGGTCCACGGCCTGGGAGTAGACGTTGGTTTTGCCGCCATCGGCGGTGAAGTAGAGCGCGTCGCCGTTGGCCGGGTCGGCCCCGGCGAACTTCTTGCCCCAGAATACTCCAATGGGCTCATTCACGCGCACGCGGCCCAGGTTGCGGCCCCCGGCAATGATTTCCTGCCCGTTCAGATCCGTGATTTTGTTGCGGTTGAAGGAGATGTTGAAGTTGGTGGTCCACTTCACGGCCTTATCGAGGTTGCGCGTGTTCAGGCTCAACTCCAGGCCACGGTTGCGCAGCTTGCCCAGGTTGCGCGTCACCACGGGGTAGCCGCCCACGTAGGGCAGCTGCAAGTTGAGCAGCAGGTCTTCGGTGCGCTTCTCGTAGATGTCGATTTCGCCGGCAATGCGGCTGTCCAGGAAGCCAAATTCCAGCCCGATATTGGCCTGCTTGGTGTTTTCCCAAGTCAGATCGGGGTTGCCCAGCCCATCGGGCTGAATGCCGGCCACATCGGCATACGGAATGGACGTGAATAGGCGGCGGGAAGCAAAATTGCCGATTTCGGCGTTGCCCGTCAGGCCGTAGCTGGCCCGCAGCTTCAGCAGATTGACGGCAGTGCTGCCCGAAAAAAAGTCATCGGAGATGATGTAGCCCACCGAGCCGGCCGGAAATACGCCGTAGCGGTTGTCTTTGCTGAAGCGCGACGAGGCATCGGTGCGGATGCTGGCCGACGCCAGGTAGCGGTTGCGGAACGTGTAGTTGACCCGCGCCAGATACGACAGGAACGTGTAGCCCGTGCCGTTGCTGTTGCCGCTGGTGATACGGGCGGCGGAGGCAATCTTGCGGAACTGGTCGTTCGGGAAGCCCCGCCCTTCCGTGGTGGCCCCTTGCTGGTTGAAGCGCTGAAACGAGAAGCCCACCAGCGCCTCCAGGTTGTGGTCCTCGGCCAGGGTGCGGGCCAGCGTGGCCGTGTTGTTGGTAGTGTAATTCACCGACTGCACCTGATTATTGTAGCCGTAGCCCGTGGGGGCTCCGTCTTCGGTGATGCGGCCCCGGAAGATTTCCTCCCCCAGATTCAGGAAATCCACGCCGTTTTCGGTGCGCAGCATGAGGCCCGCAATGGGCTCGTAGGAAAGCGAGGTGGTACTGAACGAGCGGTAGCTGCCGGCCCGGTTGAAGGCGTTTTCCACTTCAATCAGGCCGTTGTAATACAGCGTATTGCGGTTCAGCTGGTTTGTGACAGGGTCGATTTTGGGCTGCACCGGCGGCAGGGCGTTCATCTGCACGGGGTTGGAAAAAGCGTTGTCGTCGGGCACTCGGTCATTCACCGAGCGGATCAGCGACACGTTCAGGCCCACCTTCAATTTATCGGTGATGGAGTGGTCGAGGTTGGCCCGCAGGCTGCCCCGCCGGTAGCGGTTGCCGATGATAATGCCCTGCTGGTTGTTGTAGGTGCCGCTGATGAAGAAGCGCGTTTTCACGTCGCCACCGCTCACGTTGAAGTCGTACTGCTGCACATTGCCCCGGCGGAAGGCCAGGTCGCCCCAAGGCGTGTCGATGTTGTTGTTGAACTGAATGATGCCGCTGCCGGGCGTGCCGTCGCCGGTTTCGCCATCGAGCACCTCCTGCACTGTGGCCTGCTCGCCGTAGTTATCGAACACGTAGCCGGGGTTGTCGGGGTCGTTGCGCTTGGCCGAGTTCAGAATGGCCTCACTGAACAGCTCCTTATATTGGGCCGCGTTCAGGAATTCGCGCTTGCGCGTGGCGGTGCTGGTGCCGAAGTAGGTGCCCACGTTCACCCGCGTCTGGCCCTGCCGGCCCTTTTTAGTGGTCACCAGAATCACGCCGTTGGAAGCGCGGGAGCCGTAAATGGCCGACGAGGCAGCATCTTTCAGAATGGTGATGCTCTCGATGTCGTTCGGGTTCAGGTCGGCCATCGGGTTGATGGGCTCATCGTTGGCCGAGCCCAGATCCTGCGACGTAACCGGAATACCATCAATAACATACAGCGGCTGGTTGGAAGCCGTGACCGACGACGAGCCGCGCACCCGGATCTGCACGCCCGAGCCCAGCTTGCCCGAGCCCTGATTGATCTGCACGCCCGGCGTGCGGCCCTGAATGGCCTGCTCGAAGCTCACGGTGGGCACGTTTTCCACGTCGCGGGTGCTGAGTTGAGTTACGGAGCCCGACAGGTCGCGCTTCGACTGCGTGCCGTAGCCCACCACCACCGCCTCATTCAGCAGGGTTTCGTTGGTGGCCATCGTCACGTTCACCACCGAGCGGCCGCCCACGGGCACATTCTGGCTCACGAACCCGATGGAGCTGACCACCAGCGTGGCATTGGGCTGTACGCTGAGCGTGTAGCTGCCATCGGCCCCGCTACTGGCCCCGTTGGTGGTGCCGCGCTCCACAATAGTTACGCCGGGCAGCCCCGCCCCTTCAGCCGATGTGATGCGGCCGCTAATGGCCTGAGTTTGGGCCCAGGCTGTCGCCGATGACAGCAGCAGGCACCAGAAGAGGAGAAAAAGTAGCTTTTGTCTCATTTGCTTGGTCGTGTCAGACCGGTTTGGGTGAACAATAGTCCCGCCAGGGCGCTGACGGAGCAACAGAAAATGCAAGCAATTAGCACTAATGTACTTTTTTTGTCACTTTCAATTGATGCCTGACGCGTATATATTCCACAACCTATTTTCAGAAGTATTTTGCGACGACTCATTTCGGCTTTCCACGCTTGAGCTTCCGCCGATTGGTTTTGCCCGTTTGCCCTGCCTACCTTTACCCCACTGGCCCTTGCCCGCCACCGGCCGCCCCGCGGCCTCTCTCCCGACTTGCCCAGTTCGCTAAATGCCTATCATTCAATACCTGACCACGGCCGCCGAAGTGCAGCAGGCCGCCGAGGCGTTGCGCTCCGCCCCCCGCATTGCCATCGACCTGGAATTTGACGACATGCGCCACCGCTACGGCCGCAACCTCGCCCTGATTCAGATTTACGACGACAAAGTCGTGTACCTTATCGACCCGCTGCCGCTCACCAACCCCGCCGAAGAGCTGGAGCCGCTCTGGCAGATTCTGCGCGACCCGGCCGTGGAAAAAGTGTTTCACAGCTGCAAATCCGACATTCTGCTGCTCGATGAGCTGTACGGCGTGCACGTGCGCAACATCACCGATACCAGTGTGCAGTACACCCTGCTGGGCGAGTCGGACAACAATATTTCCCTGGGCCGCCTGATTCAGGCCGAAGTGGGGCTGGAAGTGGATAAAGGCGAGCAGAAGTCGAACTGGCTGAAGCGCCCGCTCACGGAGGCGCAGAAAGTGTACGCTGCCAACGACGTGCTGTATCTGTTTGAGCTGACCGACAAGCTGCGCGAAAAGCTGGCCGCCCTGGGCCGCCTGGAGTGGGCCGAGCAGGAAAATGCCGCCCTGGAAGAGGTGCGCTACAACCGCGACGAGCGCCCCTACCTGCGCATGGCGGGCAAATACCGCATCCTGCCCGACGAGCTGCCCCTGTTCCGCGACCTGTACCTGCTCCGCGACCAAGTGGCCAAGCACCTCGACCGCCCGCCCTACATGGTGTTTGCCAACGACCGGCTGCCGGAGCTGGTGCGCGATACCCCGCGCGACCTCAACGACTGGAAAAATGCCCGCGGCCTGCACCCCGAGTTGAAACGCACGCCGTTCATCGATCAGCTGGCGGCCCTCTCGGCCGATGATTTTGTGCCCACGCCCGAGCCGGCCGCGCCGGCCGAGCAGCGCCGCTTCCCGTTCCGTCGCCGCCTCAGCGGCGAAAAAGCCGCCCGCGCCGATGCCCGCGAGCAGTTTCTGGTGCAGCTCAAAGCCCACATCACTACCGACATCAATGGCTACGTGGCCAACCTGGTGCTCTCCAACCGCCTGGTAGCCGACATCGTGGAGCTGGGCGCCGACCAGGTGCTACGCCCCTGGCAGAAAACCATCCTGCAGGAAGCCTGCCAGCGCCACGAAATCGACTACGCCCAGCTGGCCGCGCCCTTCTAGCCCACGGATTCGCGCGGATTTTTCGGAGTTCACGAATTTTGTGGACGATTCCGTTCGGATTATTCAAGCAAAAAGGCCACCCAAGCGGGTGGCCTTTCTTGTTATAGAACTTGCTAGCTACGATTCGCGCCGTCCACAAAATCCGTGAAATCCGAAAAATCCGCGCGAATCCGTGGGCTAGAATTGCGCTTCCTCGGTGCTGCCCACCAGTGCCGAGGTGCTGGCTTTGCCGGCCGAAACCACGCTCTGCACGGCATCGAAGTAGCCGGTGCCCACGAATGACTGGTGCTTCACGGCCTTGAAACCGTGCTTCTGGAGCCCAAACTCGCGCTCCTGCAGCTCAGAGTAGCCGGCCATGCCCCGGTCCCGGTAGGCCAGCGCCAACTCAAACATGCTCGTATTTAGGGCGTGGAAGCCAGCCAGCGTGATGAACTGGAACTTGAAGCCCAGCGCGGCCAGCTCCTCGCGGAACGTCTCCATCTGCTCCACACTCAGCTTGGAAGCCCAGTTGAACGACGGCGAGCAGTTGTAGGCCAGCAGCTTGCCAGGAAACTGCGCATGGATGGCTTCGGCGAACTGCCGGGCCTGGCCCAGGTCGGGGTGCGAGGTTTCCATCCAGAGTAGGTCGGCGTAGGGCGCGTAGGCCAGGCCGCGGGCAATGCACGACTCGACACCGGGCCGCACGCGGTAGAATCCTTCGCTGGTGCGGCCTTCTTCGGCCAGCACGAAGGGCTGGTCACGCTCATCTACATCACTGGTAATCAGGTCGGCGGCATCGGCATCGGTGCGGGCCACTACCAGCGTGGGCACGTTCAGCACGTCGGCGGCCAGGCGGGCGGCCACCAGCTTGTTGATGGCTTCCTGGGTGGGCACCAGCACTTTGCCGCCCAGATGCCCGCACTTCTTGGCCGAAGAAAGCTGATCCTCGAAATGCACCCCGGCCGCCCCGGCCTCAATCATCATCTTCATCAGCTCAAAGGCATTCAGATTGCCCCCGAACCCTGCCTCGGCATCGGCCACGATGGGCACCATAAAGTGCACGTCGCCGTCGCCGCTCAGGTTCTGGATCTGGTCGGCGCGCAGCAGGGCGTTGTTGATGCGCTTCACCACGCTCGGCACGCTGTCCACGGGGTATAGGCTCTGGTCGGGGTACATCTGGCCGGCACCGTTGGCATCGGCGGCCACCTGCCAGCCGCTGAGGTAAATAGCATTCAGCCCGGCCTGCACTTCCTGCACTGCCTGGTTGCCGGTAAGCGCCCCCAGCCCCGCCACGTACTCCTCCGAGTGCAGCAAATTCCACAAACGCTCCGCGCCTTGTCGGGCCAGGGAATACTCGATATGGAGGCTGTTCTGCAGCTTCACCACGTCCTCGGCCGCGTAGGGGCGCTCAATTCCTTTCCAGCGGGCATTGGTGGCCCAGTCGTGCTTAATGGCGGCAATCCGTTCGTGCTTTTTCATGATGCTTGTTGTTTGGGAGTTGAAAATTGGAATTGGAAAGGCAAAGCGCCGCCCGGCCGGCTTGCAAAGCGGCTTTTTTTGAGAGATTTAGAAGGAAATTGGTCCACCGGTTCCCCTACTTTTTTCAAGGAGGGGTGCCCGAAGGGCAGGGTGGTTCGTCGTTGTTTGGTTGAACGAACAGCAGCAGAACGAGTAACCAGAATGACCAACCAGAACGTCATTCCGAGCGAAGCCGAGGAATCTCGCGTGCTGTCATCTGATTAGTATCCTAACGAAGCGGGCGAGATTCCTCGGCTTCGCTCGGAATGACGTTCTGCTGGCTTGTCGTTCAATCAAACAACATCAGCACGCGGGTCAACCACCCCAGCGGCGGCTGTGCCGCCGCGTCCCCTCCTCATCTGAGGAGGGGAGTTCGTTCTGACCAGCTACTCCAGCTCGGCGTAGGCCGGTACGGTCAGAAATTCGATGAACTTCTCGCTAATCACCATGCGGTCGAAGAGGCGGGCGGCGCGGAGGTACTGGCCGCTGGTGTAGCGCTCCTCGCCTACCAGCGCCTTTATTTTCTCCAACTGGCCGGGCACTAGGGAGCGGTACAGCTCCAGCGTCACGTCGCGGCCGTCGTGCAGCTTGGTGCCGGGCGTGTGCACCCACTGCCACACCTGCGCCCGGCTGATTTCGGCGGTGGCTGCGTCTTCCATCAGGTTATAAATCGGCACGCAGCCATTGCCGCCCAGCCACGATTCGAGGTACTGAATGGCCACGTCGATATTGAGCTTGAGGCCTTCCTCGGTGATGTGGCCCGCCGGCGCCCGCACCAGCTCTTCGGCCGTCACCTGCACGTCTTCGCGCTTGTTGTCGATCTGGTTGGGCTGGGGCATCAGCTCATTGAACACTTCCAGTGCCACTGGCACCAAACCCGGATGCGCCACCCAGGTGCCGTCGTGGCCGTTTTTGGCTTCGCGGAGCTTGTCCTGGCGCACTTTGTCCAGGGCCTGCTCGTTGGCCTCGGGGTTATTTTTGATCGGAATCTGGGCGGCCATGCCCCCGATGGCGTGCACGCCGCGCCGGTGGCAGGTCTGAACGACGAGCTGCGAGTAGGCGGCCATGAAGGGCACCGTCATGGTCACCTGGGCGCGGTCGGGCAGGGTGAATTCGGGCTTCAAACCCAGGCGCTTGATGTAGGAGAAAATATAGTCCCAGCGGCCACAGTTGAGGCCGGCGCTGTGCTCGCGCAGCTCATACAGAATCTCGTTCAGCTCGAAGGCAGCCGGCAGCGTCTCAATCAGAACCGTGGCTTTGATGGTGCATTTGGGCATTTTCAACGACCACTGAGCCAGCCCGAACACGTCGTTCCAGAGGCGGGCTTCGAGGTGACTTTCCAGCTTGGGCAGGTAGAAATACGGCGCGCTGCCCCGGCTGCACAGCTCGTGCACGTTGTGAAAATAGTAGAGACCAAAGTCGAACAAGGAAGCGCTGATCGGCTCCCCATCCACCAGAACGTGCTTTTCGAGCAAATGCCAACCGCGGGGCCGCACCATCAGCGTAGCCGTTTCGGCATTCAGCTTATACTCTTTGGTGGGCGTGCTGAGCGAGATGGTGCGGCGCACGGCATCGCGCAGATTGCGCTGGCCTTCAATCACGTTGGCCCAGGTCGGCGAGTTGGAGTCCTCCAGGTCGGCCATGAACACCTTCGCCCCGGAGTTCAGGGCGTTGATAATCATCTTGCGCTCCACGGGGCCGGTAATTTCCACGCGCCGGTCGAGCAGGTCGGCGGGCAGCGGGGCCACGGTCCAGGGCTTCTCCCGAATCATACGGGTTTCGGGCAGGAAGTCGGGCAGCTTGCCGGCCTCAAACTCCTTCTGGCGGGCCTCGCGGCGCAGCAGTAACTCGCGGCGGGTGTGGTCGAAGCGGCGGTGCAGCTCGGCCACAAAAGCCAAGGCCGAGGGCGTGAGGATTTCGGCGAATTCGGGAGAATACGCGCCGATAACCTTCACCCGTTCGGGCGTCAGGTACGTGGGCGGCGAAACGAGGGTCTCAGGCTCAGCGAAAGGTGACATAAGGCAGGGTTTTTAGGTGGCCGGTTGGGAAGCTGATGACCAAACATACTGAAGCGAATTTTATCATCCTAGCGAATATTCGCTAAAATTTAAAAACACTCGAATCTGAGTAGATTTGCGGAGTTTATTTATTGTCTCATGCAGCCCAGGCCAGCCCAATTCGGGCCGACATCAGGGTTCCGACGATCTTCCAGTATGCTGAGTCATGGCCAGGTGGTGCGCTTAATTTTTGGGTTGAAGCTGCGCGAGCTGCGGCAGGAGCGCGGCTTTACCCCCGCCGAGCTGGCCCGCGCCTGCGACGTGTCGGTGTCGTATCTCAATGAGATTGAGAAGGGCAAAAAATATCCGAAGGCCGATAAGATCCTGAGCCTGAGCAAAGTACTGGGTGTCACGTACGACCAGCTTACTTCGCTCACGCTCAGCCGCAAGCTGGAGCCCATATCGGAACTGCTGCAATCGGACCTACTGAAGGAGTTTCCGCTGGAGATGTTCGGGCTGGACCCCATCCGCATCGTGGAGCTGATTTCGGACGCGCCGGCCAAGATGAATGCTTTCATCAGCACGCTGTTTGAAATTGCCCGCAACTACGAGATGCGCCAGGAGCACTTTTTTCTGGCCGCGCTCCGCTCCTACCAGGAGATGCACGACAACTATTTTGAGGAGCTGGAGCAGGATGTGCGCGTATTCGTCAGCCACGAAAACCTGACTGTGGGGGCTCCCTTCGACACCACCCAGCTCGAAACGGTGCTCACCCAGAAATACGGCTACACCATCGACCGCACCGTGCTGGCCGATTACGCCACGCTGGGCCGGCTGCGGTCGGTGTTTCAGCCCAAAACGCGCCGGCTGCTGCTGCGCCCCGGCCTCACGGGCACCCAGGAAGCCTTCGTGCTGGGCCGCGAAATTGCCTTCAACTACCTCCACCTCAAGGAGCGGCCCTACGTGAATGCCAGCTTCCCGGTGCGCAGCTTCGATGAGGTGCTCAACAATTTCAAGGCCTCCTACTTCGCCGGGGCTTTGCTGATGGAAGAAGACAGCCTGGTGCGCGACTTTCAGCGGCTGTTCAGCAGCAAAA
Organism: Hymenobacter daecheongensis DSM 21074; assembly: GCF_900141805.1. Lineage (GTDB taxonomy): Bacteria > Bacteroidota > Bacteroidia > Cytophagales > Hymenobacteraceae > Hymenobacter > Hymenobacter daecheongensis. The sequence goes on from NZ_FQYN01000002.1 coordinate 138,368, forward strand.
AGTGGGAACCCGCCGCCCTGCTGGAGCTGATGGCCAAGTATGATGTGTCGCCGGAGATGTTCATGCAGCGCATCACCAACCTGCTGCCCCGCCATTTTGGGCTGCAAAGCCTGTTTTTCCTGCGCTTCGACCAAGCCAACGCCGACACGGCTTACGTGTTGAGCAAGGAGCTGCACCTCTCGCGCCTGCACAACCCGCACGGCAATGAGCTGCACGAGCACTATTGCCGCCGCTGGATTTCGCTGCGCCTGATTGCCGAGCTGCGCGAAAACCCTACTCCAGAGGCCGCCACCACGGTTATTGGGGCGCAGCGCTCCCGCTACTTCGGCACCGACGACGAGTATCTGTGTCTCACGCTGGCCCGCGCCGCCTCGGCCACCGAGCCCGCCGTGAGCGTGACCGTGGGCCTGCTCTGCGACGAGAACCTGCGGCAAAAAGTGCGTTTTCTGGAAGACCCGGCCATTCCGCTGAAAATAGTGAACGAAACCTGCGAGCGGTGCCCCATCCCCGACTGCGAGGTGCGGGCCGCCGCGCCGCTGGAAATAGAGCGCCAGCAGCGCACCAAAGACCAGGAAGCCGCCATTGCCGCGCTGGTGAATGGGGGCTAGCAGTTAAATTGAACGTCATGCTGAGCTTGTCGAAGCATCTCGCCCGCTTCGCCTAACGATTGGCAACCAAGCGGGCGAGATGCTTCGACTTCGCTCAGCATGACGTTCTGGGCTTTTACTTCACCGTCTTGTCCATGCCTACGCCCATCCGCACCGCCAAAGAGCAGTTTGACCGCCAGGCCGCTCACTACAACGCCCAGTGGAACGCCTGGACCGAAGCCTCGCTGCACTGGCTGCTGACCCACGCCGCCTGCCAGCCTACGGATGAAGTGCTGGACGTGGCCACCGGCACCGGTTTCACGGCGCTGGCCTTCGCGCCGTACGTGCAGTCAGTGGTGGGGCTGGATGTTTCGGAAGGAATGCTGGCCCAGGCCCGGCGAAAGCAGGCTGAATTGGGGCTTGCCAATGTGCGCTGGCAGGAAGGCGCGGCCGAGGCGCTACCCTTTCCTGACGGCGCGTTTTCGCTGGTCACCTGCCGCATTGCGCCCCACCACTTCGATTCGGTGCCGCGGTTTCTGGCCGAGGTGGCGCGGGTGCTGCGCCCCGGTGGCCGGCTGCTGCTTGCCGACACCACCGTGCCCGACGACGACCCGGCCACGGCCGCCTGGCAAAACCGCGTAGAAGCCTTGCGCGACCCCTCACACCGGCGCAATCTGCCCCCGCGCGAATGGCGGCAGCAACTGGAAGCAGCGGGCCTGCGCGTGGCGGAAATGGCCGCGCCGGGTGGTGAAGTGCCGATGCGTTTGGGCGAGTGGCTGGAAAAAGCGGGTTGCCAGCCGGAGCAAGCCGCTGAAGTGCGCACGGCTTTTGCGGCGGCCTCGCCCACCGCAAAAGCCGCTTTCCAAATTCAGCCGCTGGCCGACGATGATTTCACCTTCGTGTGGCAGCGGCTGGTAGTCAAAGCCACCAAAGCCTAACCCGTATTCGTTTTGCCCAAGTCCGCGTCTTCTCCTGGTTCTTCCTCCCGCCACCGGCTATGGCGCCGTGTGACTGGCATACTGCTATTGCTGGCCCTGCTATTGGGCGGCGCGGCGCTGTATGCCGCGTGGCGTGTGCTTTGGAAGCCCAACGTGGCAGTTTCAGCGTTCGGGCCGGCCTACCTGTATATCCGCACGGGCGCGCCGTATCAGGCCGTGCTCGATTCGCTGGAGCGGCACGAGCTGCTGCTGGAGCCTGAAACCTTCCGCTGGCTGGCCGCGCGGCGTGGCTACCCGGCCCGTGTGCGGCCGGGGCGCTACCTGCTCACGCCGGAGCTGGGCAACGCCGCGCTGCTGGAAAGGCTGACCCAGGGACTTCAGGATACGGTGCATTTTGAGTTGAACGCCTTCAAATACAAGCCCCAGCTGGTGCGCCAGGTTAGCGGCCAGCTCGAAGCTGATTCGGGCACGCTGCGGCGGCTTTTGAATGATAATACTTTCCTGCGTCGCACCTACCAGCTCGATACCACCACCATCCTCACCCTGTTTTTGCCCGGCCCTTACCGGCTGCACTGGAACACCTCGGCCCGGCAGTTTCTGGATTCGGCGGCGGCCACGCACGGGCGCTTCTGGAATGCGCAGCGCCGGCAGCGGGCCGATTCGCTGGGCCTCTCGCCGGTGCAGGTGCACGTGCTGGCCAGCATCGTGCAGCGCGAAACGGCTAAGCCCGAGGATAAGCCGCTCATTGCGGGCGTGTACCTCAACCGCCTGCGCCACAACATGCGCCTGCAGGCCGACCCCACGCTGCTCTGGGCCATCGGCAACTTCGGGGTGCGGCGGGTGCTGAACCGCGACAAGCTCACCGATTCGCCCTACAACACTTACAAGCACAAGGGTTTGCCGCCCGGCCCCATCACCTCGGCCAACCGCCAGAGCCTGAACGCCGTGCTCAAGCCCGCCGCGCACAAGTTCTACTTCTTCTGCGCCCGCCCCGACCTGAGCGGCTACTCCGATTTTGCCGAAACCTACGCCGCCCACAAGCGCAACGCCCGCCGCTACCAGCACACCCTCGACAGCCTGAAAATTCGGCGCTAGCGGCGCTGAGCGGGGCGGGCAGTGGCCGGAGCGGGGCTGCCCAGCACGGCCAGCGGCAGGCCGTCAGTATCAATCTGATAAATCCGCGAGACCGGTGGTTCGGAGTTGGCGGCAGGTTTGTACTTTTGTTTTCCTATTGTCCGAAAACCCGCCTGCATGACGCTTCGCTACCTTTCTCTTGGATTGCTCCTTGTTTCATTTTCCGCCGGAGCCGGCGGCTTTCAGGCGGGGCCGCAGAGTGCGCGCACGCTGGGTATGGGCGGGGCCAGCGTGGCCTACATCCGCGACCTGGCTAGCATCTACTACAACCCCGGGGCGCTGGCCCAAATGGATTCCTCGACCCGCATCAGCTTAGGCGGACTGGCCAACGTGCGCCGCACATCCTTCCTGGGCACCGACTCGCGCCACCTGGCCGATACTGAGTTTCAGCCCCTGCCCGGCGGCTATTTCTACGCCGCCAAGCCGCTCACCGACAAGATTTCGGTGGGCCTGAGCGTGAACACGCCCTTCGGTTACGACACGCGCTGGCCCGATAGCTGGGAAGGCCGCAACGTGGTGCAGCAGGCCCGGATGAATACGCTTTTCGTGCAGCCCACAGCCGCTTACAAAATCAACGAGAACTTCAGTGTGGGCGCGGGCCTGGTGTACGCCGTGGGCCGGATGAGCCAGCAGTTTGCCCTCAGCCAGTACGACGACCGCAACGTGACGGTGCGGTACGCGGGCAGCGGCAGCGGCTTCGGCTTCAATGCCGGCCTCTACGGCAAAACGGCTGAGACGCTGTCGTTCGGCATCAGCTACCGCTCGCCGGTGACGCTGAACGTGAAAAACGGCGAAACCACCGCTGCCAACATTCCGGCCGCCGATGCCGGGCGCTACCCGACCAGTGCCCGTCTGCGCACCGAGGTGAACCTGCCCGGCGCACTGTCGGTGGGCATGGCCAATCAGGTTTCCAAAAAGCTGCTCATCGCCTTCGACTTCACGCTCACCGCCTGGAGCCGCTTCGACTCGCTCTCCTACAGCATCGGCGAGGCTCCGGCCATGGCCACCCAGACCGTGGGCCGGCGCTACGAAGATGCCATGGCTTTCCGCGTGGGCGGCGAATATGCCCACTCTCGCCTGCTCACGTTGCGGGCCGGCGTGAGCTACGATGAAACGCCCATCCGCGACGAGTTCATCACGCCCGAGCTGCCCGACGGCAATAAGCTGGGGGGCTCGCTGGGCCTGAGCGCCCACCTGAGCGAGTCGCTTTCGGTGGATGCGGCCTACCAGTTTGAGGCGGCCGCGTTGCGCACCAGCCGCGTGGTGCAGGCCAACGAGGATGTCAGCAACGTGGGCGGCACCTACCGCACCCACGTGCATACGGTGTCGCTGGGCCTGTCTTATTCGTTTTAATCTTCTGAAGCCTTGTTCTCCGTGCGCCTTCCCTTTTCTTCCGCCGCCGCCCGTGTGGCCTCTTCAGCCCTGCTGAGCACGCTCGCGCTGGCGGGCTGCTCGCCCGAGCAAACGCCCCCCGCTCCCGCTGCCGGCAAAGCCGATTTCAGCCGGCACGTAGCCATCGGCGACAACTATCTGGCCGGCTTCAGTGATGGCGGCCTCACGGCCAGCAGCCAGCAATATTCCATTGCCGCGCTTCTCGACCAGCAGTTTGCGCTGGTATCGGGTCAGCCTTCCACGTTCACGCAGCCCCTGTTTGCGCCGGGCACGGGCACCAGCTTTCTGCTGCCGCGTGGCTTCGATGCCAATGGCGTGCTGCTAACCAGCCGGACGGCGGCGGGCCGCGTCGCGCGGGGCTCCTTCATCAATGCCAATGCCTGCGGCGGGCGCGACACCACGTTTCTATATCTAAGGGCCACTAACCAGCTGCCGCAGAACCTGGCCGTGCCGTTTTTGCGCCTGACGCAGATTGAGCTGGCTGGCCTGGGCAATGAGGCCAACCTGCAGCGCATCGACCAGTTCAACCCGTTTCTGGAGCGCCTGCTACCCGCCGCCGACAACCGCACTTACCTGCAGGCCGTGACCGATGGCACCGCCAACGCCACGTTCTTTACGCTCTTCGTGGGCCTGGGCGATGTGCTGCCCTACATCCTGTCGGGCGGCGAATGCACCACGTCCAACCCCAATTCGGCGGCCATTGCACTGATGAAAACCAACGTGAAGAAGCTGCTGGATAAAGCTTCCGACAACGGCCGCCGGCCGGGCGTTATCAGCCTGGCTCCGCAGCCCGTGAACCAGCTGCCACTTCTGGGTCGGGGCTCCGTGGTGCGGGTGCAGGCCATGGTGAATGCTACCGATACCATTTATGTGCAGGCTCCCAACGCGGCAGGCGTGGTAGTAGTGCGGCCAATGGCGGCCAGCAACGACTATATTTTGCCAACCGGACTGGCTCAATTTGGCAAGCCGCAGCTGGTAACGCTGCCGAACGGTTCGCAAGTGACGGTGCGCTACGGCCTGAGCAAGCGCAACCCCATCAAGCGTGTAGACGTGCTGGACAGCGGCGAGTATGGGCGCGTGAACCAAGCCGTAACCACCATCAACGAAGAGCTGGTGCGCTTGGCCAAGCTCTACAAGCTGCCGATTGTCGGCAGTGATATCAACGTGTATGACCAGATATTCAAAAACATTGCTGTGAACGGCGTGGTGTACACGGCGGAGCCCGGCAAGGGCAATTTCTACTCCCTGGATCAGTATTCGCTCACGCCCCGCGGCAATGCCATTATGGCCAATGCCATGCTGCGCGAAATCAATAGAGTGTACGGCGCCAGCGTTCCGCTGCTCGACCCCAACACGCTGCCTACCACCGCGCGGCAGCAGTAGACGAAGGATTTTTCAACCAAAAAAGACGGCCCAACGGCCGTCTTTTTTGGTTAGTGCCCTGCTGGTAGCTCACTACAGCGGCAGCAGGCGCAGCTGCAGCGAGTCGCGGCGGGCGGCTTGCTGGCGGGCCAGGGTTTGGGCGTAGCTCAGGCCGGTATATTCGGAGTGCTCCAGGAAAAGCAGCGGGCTGGTGAGCAGCGGTTCGGGCCAGGCGGCCAGCGCAGGTTGGCGGGCCAACTCCTCGAAATGCGCTACGCCGGCCACGCGCCAGTAGGCATCGAGCAGTACGTAGCGGTAGCCGCGCCGGCGCAGGGCGGGCAGCTGGTTTTCGTGGGTGATGACCGTGAGGCTGTCCAGCATGGGGGCAAACGGAGCCAGGCCCTGCCCTACCGTGCTGGCCACCCGCCGCGCCCCGTGCGCGTGCAGCCAGGCCGCTACCTCACCGTAGTTGCTGGGCGTGTAGGCATAGATTTCGCGCTGAATCCGGTACACATTCAGGCCCACGGCCATCAGCAGCACCGCTACCACCGCCCGCGCCGGCAGCACGCGGCGCAAACTCAGGAACGCCAGCGCGTAAAACAACCCGTAGGCCAGCAGCAGCCCGCGCGGGGCCTTCAGCAGCAGCGACATGCCGGCCAGGTAGCAATACGCCCACACCGCCAGATAGCGCACCAGATTGATGCGGCGCAACCCCCCAAACAGCTCCCGCCGCCACAACCACGGCCCCGTTACCAGCGCCAGCAGCACCACCGGCGATTCAAAATCGCGCAGAAACTGGAAGTAGTAAAACAGATCAAGCTGGAAAGAGCCCACCCGGCCGGCCGCATTGGCCGCGCCCGGAAACGCAATGTTGTAGTACACGCCGGCCCACCGATACCACGGCAGCCCCACGGCCATCCCCACGGCGCTGAGCACCACATAGGGCGCGGCCAGCAGGCCCAGCACCCGCCACCACGTGCCGCGCTGCCCAAAGAGGCCGTCGCGCTGCAGCAGCTCAAAAACTACCAGAATGGGCAGCGCAAGCAGGAGTTTGTAGTTGATGCACAGGCCCAGCATCAGCCAGAGCGCGGCGAGGAGCAGGGCCGCCCGGGCGGGCTGGCGCAGACGCTGGTAGTAGGCTTGCAGCAGGCCAACGAACACGACGAGGCTCGCGGAACCCATCGTAAAATCGCGGCCGGAGAAGGTGAGGAAGACGGAGGAGCCGATGAGTAGCGCCAGCAACGCCGTTTCTGGTGGCTTCAGGCGGGCTTCGCGGCCTACGAAGGCGGCCAGCCCGCCCACGGCTGCCACGGCCAGCAGCACGTTCAGGTATTGGAACACCCGAAAATCATCGGTAAACCACGCCACCGGCGCATACAGCAGCGAAAAGCCGGGGCTGCCGTGGTGAAACAGATTGCGCAGATTGCCCTGGGCCACTTCCTGCACTATCTGCCAATTGCGCACCGAGTCGTAGTCGGGCAGGGCGGCGGCGCTGAGGCCGTAGAGCCGTAGCCCGGCCACCAGCAGTAGCGCCAGCAACAGCCAGAGGGCGTTTTTCCGGGGCAGATTGTCGTTCTTCGCGGCCAATGGTTTTTTAATTCTGAATTATGAATGTTGAATTATGAATTGCTCGGGCCGGCTTGTTCTGGCTGCTCAATCCATAATTCAGAATTCATAATTCTCAATTCATAATTCACCCAAAGATGCGAACAGTTATTCAGCGCGTGACGCAGGCCAGCGTGACGGTGGAGGGCCGCGTTACCGGCCAGATTGGCTCCGGGCTGCTCGTGCTGGCCGGTTTCGCCCCCGATGATGATGCCCGCAGCCTCGACTGGATGGCCCGCAAGCTGGTGCAGCTGCGCATTTTCAACGATGCCGACGGCAAGATGAACCGCAGCGTGCAGGATGTGGGCGGGCAAGTATTGGTAGTAAGCCAGTTCACGCTGCTGGCCGACGCCCGCAAAGGCAACCGCCCCAGCTACACCGGGGCCGCCCCGCCGCCCGTAGCCGTGCCCCTCTACAAGCAGTTTGTGCGCCAGCTGGAGCAGCTGCTGGGCCAGCCCGTGGCCACCGGCGAGTTCGGCGCCGATATGAAAGTGCAGCTGCTCAACGACGGCCCGGTAACCATCGTGCTGGATTCGCCGCAGTCTTGACCTGTCATTGCGAGCAAAGCGAAGCAATCTGTCCTCTGAAATGTAGCAAGCCTTGTTTAACCACAAAGCCCTGACGTACGCGCTACCCAAGGGCTTTGCAGACTAACAGCGCTCTTTACATTTCAGAGGACAGATTGCTTCGTCCTTTGTCCTCGCAATGACAGTTTATCCTCCTTCACCTCTCCCCCACCATGACCATCGAAGAAGCGCAACAAACGGTAGACGCCTGGATTAAGACCACCGGCGTGCGGTATTTTAATGAACTGACCAATATGGCCATGCTCACGGAGGAAGTGGGCGAAGTGGCCCGCATCATTGCCCGGCAGTACGGCGAGCAGTCCTTCAAAGAGTCGGATAAGGACAAGGTGCTGGCCGATGAGCTGGCTGACGTGCTGTTCGTGGTGATTTGCCTGGCCAACCAAACCGGCATCAACCTCACCGAGGCCCTACAGCGCAACCTAGCCAAGAAAACCCTGCGCGACGCCGACCGCCACCAGCAGAACGAAAAGCTCCGTCCCGGTCACTCCGATACACATTAGCTCATCTCCGATACGTTATCCTCCCTCTTCGATCCACATAGAAGCCAATCGGATCCACGTTAGCACCTTTTCGATCCACGCTGGTACTTCATCGATCCATATCAGGTCTTTTCTGATCCACATTAGCCCAATTTCGATCCACGTTAGCTCAATTTCGATCCACGTTAGTTCAATTTCGATCCACATTGGCCCGATTCCGATCCACGGGAGGAATCCATCGATCCACGTTGGCTCGATTCCGATGCGCGTTGGCTCAACTCCGATTCATAACTGCCTTTCGGGATGGACCAGCCGCCGCGCGGCGACCGGTTTGTAGAAACCCTGTCCCCGACGAACAAAAGCCGCGTAGCGGTGACAGAGTCGTTCGCACGGTTCTGTCACCGCTACGCGGCTTGGTTCTTTTACCTAATCGGCTTCTACAAACCGGTCGCCGCGCGGCGGCTATTCGGCCGCTACCAGGCGGCCTTGCTGCCAGATGGGCACGAGATTGTACGCATCCAGTTTCACGCAGAAGGCCATATCCTGGTGCGACTCCAGGTTGTTGAGGCGGCGTACGTGCGCGGATTTGAGGAGGTAGGCGGCCACGTCGGGCTGGGCGGCGTGCCAGAGGTCGAGGGCGGCCAGCGTGGCGTCGGAACCGGTGGTGTCGAAGTCGGGCTGGAGGCGCTGGGCCAGCGCCCCGCCAAATAGCGTGTCTTCGAGGCAGAAATTACCCTTCCAGCCCGCGCACACTACCACCACATCCTTGTTTTGGCGGCGCACGAAATCAGCCACGGCCCCCAGGTTCAGAAATGCGCCCAATATGACCGCATCAGCAGCCAGCGAAAGCTCGATGGCGCGGGTGCCGTTGGTAGTGGTGATGGCCACGGCGCGGCCCTGCACCGCTACGCCGCCATCGAGGTAGCCGAAGGGCGAGTTGCCCAGGTCCACGCCCGCGGCCTGCACACCGTCGCGCTCGGCGGCGGTGAGGTAGCCCTGCGCGGCCATCAGGCGGCACGCGGCCAGCTCCGAAAACGGCACGATGTGCGTGACGCCGGCCGCCAGCGCCGTCACCATCGAAGACGTGGCCCGCAGAATATCGACTACGACTGCCACGCGGCCCCGCAGGTCGAACAGCGGCAGCAGCTCGGGAGAAAAACAGATATCGAGAGTGGGCATTGATTGTTATTATCAATTAAAACAGAACGTCATGCTGAGCGAAGTCGAAGCATCTCGCGTGCTTCGTTGTAATGGCGTTGATTACCATTGTAACGAAGCGGGCGAGATGCTTCGGCTTCGCTCAGCATGACGTTCAGGTTGTTTGCACCAAGGAGCTACACTTCCTCCGTGCCGGGCACGAAGGGCAGCTTTACCACCGTAGCGGGGAAATTCTTGCCGCGTACCTGCACGAAAATCTTGCTGCCGGGGGCGCTCAGCTCAGTTTTCACGTAGCCCAGGCCAACCCCTTTACCCAGCGAGGGCGACTGGGTGCCGCTGGTCACTTCGCCGATGGCGTTGCCGGCCTCATCAACCAGCGGGTAGTGGCTGCGCGGAATGCCGGGGCCGTCGAGCAGGAAGCCCACCAGCTTGCGCGTCACGCCAGCTTCCTTCTGCTTTTTGAGGGCCTCGGCGTTGGTGAAGTCTTTGGTGAACTTCGTGATCCAGCCCAAGCCGCCTTCCAGCGGAGAAGTCGTGTCGTCGATGTCGTTGCCGTAGAGGCAGTAGCCCATTTCGAGGCGCAGCGTGTCGCGGGCGCCCAGGCCGATGGGCTTCAGGCCATAGGGCTTACCGGCTTCCATTACCTTGTCCCACACCTGCCTGGCGTGCTCGTTGGGCACATACAGCTCGAAGCCGCCCGCGCCGGTGTAGCCGGTGGCCGAGATAATGACGTTGGGCGCGCCGGCAAACGTGCCCTGCACGAAGGAGTAGTAGGGAATACTCTTGAGGTCGGCGTCGGTCAGGCTTTGCAGCGCCTCGATGGCCTTGGGGCCCTGCACCGCAAACAGGCTGATATCGTCCGACACGTTTTGCAGTTCGGCGCCCTGGGTGTTGTGCTGGCTGATCCAGTTCCAGTCTTTTTCAATGTTGGAGGCATTCACCACCAGCAGGTAGTCGTCTTCGGCCAGCTTATACACCAGCAGGTCGTCCACGATGCCGCCGTCGTGGTTGGGCAGGCACGAGTACTGGGCTTTGCCGGGCGTGAGCTTGCTGGCGTCGTTGCTGGTCACGCGCTGAATCAGGTCGAGGGCGTGGGGGCCGCGCACCCGGAACTCGCCCATGTGCGACACGTCGAAAATGCCCACGGCCCGGCGCACGGTGTGGTGCTCGTCGAGGTCGGAAGAATAGCGCACGGGCATGTTGTAGCCGGCAAAGGGCACCATTTTGGCACCCAGCTGCTGGTGCACGTCGTTCAGGGTAACGGTTTTGAGATCTTCAGCCATTGGGCGGGAATTGGTTCGGAAGAAAAGAATGAAGCGGCGGGGCCGCCGGTGGGCGGGGCGAAATTAGCTATTTCCGGTGGCCGGTAAGCTCCCCGGCCCGTAGTAGTATCTTTGCGGCGTGCCTGCCCTTTCCTCCCCTGGCCACTGATTTTCTTTTTCGCGGGCCAAAGCGTCCTTCGGCTTCGCGTTTATCTGCCTGTTCGGGTCCGCTACGGGCCTTTTTCTATGAGTTTAGAACTTAAGCAGGATTTTGAAACGGCCATGCTGAAGCATTTGCTGTTCAAATCCAAGCTCCGCGCCTTTCTCTACGGCAGCAAAACCGCCGAAGGCCCCGCCCGCGACCCCGACCAGTGCGGCCTGGGTATCTGGATTGCGGAGCGACGGCGCACCGCCCCCGGCAACCTGCCCGAGTGGGGCACCCTGGACCGCGCCCACCGCCAGCTGCATACCGAGGCCAACCGCCTGATGGACATGCGCCTGCAGGGCTACCAGGACGCGTCCATTGCCGGCCTTAGCGACCTGCATTACCTCACCGACCAGATAACCACGCTGCTGCGAACCCTGGAAGATAAGCTGCGTACGGGTCGCTAAACCGCCCTGCCGCCGTGCCTTTCCTCTCGCTGCCCCGCATGAAGCTGAAGCTTTCTACCAAACTCTTCGCCGGCTTCCTGGTCATTTCCGCGCTGTTTGCGGGCGTGGTCATCATCAACTACCAGCTCTCGCGCAAGGTGCTGCGCAACTCGCAGCGCGTAGAGGCCTCGCAGCGCCTCACGGGCGAAGCTTCCACCCTGTTCCGCAACATTATCGACATGGAATCGGGCTTCCGGGGCTATCTGCTGCTGGGCAATGAGGCCACGCTGCAGCCCTATTACGAAGGCGAGCGGGAGCTGCTGAGCCGCTTTGCGGCCATCCGCGAGCAGCTCGTGCCCACCGATCCGCAGTATGCCCGCATCCAGCGGGCGCAGCGGCTGTTTCAGCAGTGGTCGGCGTTTTCGCACTTGCTGATTAGTGAAAAGCGCGAGGCGAGGCGCCGAAATACCCGGCAGGTAGCTATGGAAGGCATGGAGCACCGGCAGCTGGGCGAAAGCCTGACCGGGCCGCAGATCATGGCCCAGATCCGGGTCATCTTCGACGCCTTCGACCGCACGGAGCTGGCCGCCCGCCACAAAGTGCAGCAAAAGCTGGGCGAAAGCATCCGGCAGACGCGCATGGTGTCGGTGCTCATCACGCTGCTGTCCATCCTGGTGGGCCTGCTCTGGGCGGCCTACATCACCCGCCTCATTGCCCGGCGCATCGAGACGATGGTGGACCTTTCCACCCGCATTGCCAGCGGCGACTACACCACCCGCATCGACGACACCGACCGCGACGAGATGAGCGCGCTGGCCGACTCGCTGAACGTAATGGCCCGCACCATCGACTCCACCATCACGCAGCTGGAGCGCCGCAACCAGGAACTGGACCAGTTTGCCTACGTGGTATCGCACGACTTAAAGGCGCCGCTGCGGGGCATCGAAAGCGCCTCGCGCTGGATTGAAGAGGATATGGGAAACAGTGTGCCGCCCCATATTCAGGAGTTTTTGGGGCTGATGCGGGTGCGGGTGCACCGCATGGAAAACCTCATTACCGGCATTCTGGACCTGGCCCGCGTGGGCCGCACCCAGCAGGCCGAGGAGCGCATCAATGTGCGTGAGCTGCTCACCGAAATTGTGGACTCGCTGGCCCCGCCGGCCGGTTTTCAGGTGGAGTTGCCCACGTATCTGCCCACGCTTACCACCAACCGCGTGCAGCTCCAGCAGGTATTCAGCAACCTGATCAGCAACGCCCTGAAATACCACGAGCACCCCGAAAACGGCCGGGTGCGCGTGGGCTGCCGCGAAGACCGCCAGCAGTATACCTTCTCCGTCGCCGACAACGGCCCCGGCATCGACCCGGAATACCACGAGCGGATCTTCGTCATCTTCCAGACCCTGACCGAGCGCGACACCGTGGAAAGCACCGGCGTGGGGCTGGCCATCGTGAAAAAAATAGTGGAGCGTCAGGGCGGCACCATCCGCGTCGAATCGGCTGAGGGCCACGGCGCCAACTTCATTTTCACCTGGCCCAAAGAGCGGCTGGCCCAGCCCGGACGCCGGCCCGCGGCGGCCCAATCGGTGCCCGGCCCGGCCTAAAAACCCCACACCGCCGTATACTGCCTCACTTTCTGCCTGCCCCGAACCAGTACGCCCATGTCTAGCTCCGCCCTGAATCCTTCCATTTTGCTGGTCGAAGATGACCAGATGGACATCATGAACGTGCAGCGCGAGCTGCGTAAGCACGATATCAGCGCTCCGCTGCACATTGCCCGCAACGGCCGCGAAGCCCTGCAGCTGCTGCGCGGCGAAGGCGGCCAAGCCAAAATCAGCAAGCCCACCATCGTGCTGCTCGACATCAACATGCCGCGCATGAACGGCCTGGAACTACTCGACACGCTCCGCTCCGACCCCGAGTTCGTGGGCCTGAACGTGTTCATCATGACCACCTCCGACCTGGAAACCGACCGCCTGAAAGCCCGCGAGCTGGCCGTCAGCGGCTACATCATCAAGCCCCTGAGCTTCGAGAAGTTCGGCGAAGGCGGCACCACGGTAGACGGCTTCAGCCTGTTTCTGGATTTGTTGAAGCTGAAGGAATGAGTCTGTCATTGCGAGGAGGCACGACGAAGCAATCCGTCCTCTGAAATGTAAAAAGCGCTGTTAACCTAAAAAGCCCTGACGTAGCGCACACGTCAGGGCTTTTCACATAATTAAAGCTCAGCTCATTGTCCAGGACGGATTGCTTCGCTTTGCTCGCAATGACAGTTACAGCAGCCGAAAACCCATGCGGTGGTGCTCGCAGGGGCCGTACTCACGGATGGCGGCGCGGTGCTTCGGGGTGGGGTAGCCGGCATTCTGCTCCCAGCTATAGAATGGAAACTCGCGGGCTAATTCGCGCATCCGGTCGTCGCGGAATGTTTTGGCCAGCACCGAGGCGGCGGCAATGCTCCGAAAGCGGCCGTCGCCTTTGATGAAGCAGGTGTGTTCGATGCCAGGATAAGGCGTGAAGCGGTTGCCGTCGATGAGCAGGTGGCCGGGCGGCTGGGGCAGCGCGGCCACGGCCCGGTGCATGGCCAGGTAGCTAGCGTTGGCAATGTTGATGGCGGCAATTTCGTCCGGCGAAGCTTCGGCCACGGCCCAGGCTACGGCCTCACGGCATATTTCGGTGCGCAGCAGTTCCCGTCGCCGGGCCGTCATCAGCTTGGAATCGTTGAGGAAAGCGGGGGCGAAATCGGGGGGCAAAATGATAGCGGCGGCAAAAACCGGCCCCGCTAGGCACCCGCGCCCGGCCTCGTCGAGTCCGGCTTCGAGCGGGTGGCCGGTGTAGGAAGCAAGCAGCATAAATGAAATAGGGAGATAGTGCAATGGTGAGTTTGATGTTCCGCCGGCGCAAAGTTGCGCGGATAGAACATCAAACTCACCATTTCACTATCTCACTATCTCTCTATCTCACCACTAGTGCCGGCCGGCGGTGGAGCCGATGTCAGGGGTGCCGGGCTCGCCGCGGCGGTTGCCCTGCTTATCGCGCGGACCTTCGTCGAGGGCCGCGTCGTCGTCGGTAGAGGTGTATTCGTTGGTGATGGGGCCGAGGCCGCCGGTATTCTGGATCAGCTCAGACTCGGCCTGAGCATGTTTGAGGTTGAACAATGGGTCGCCGGGTTGGGCTTGCGCGGACTGGTTTTTGGGTTGATTGGCCATAAGAATATCCGGTGCCGACCGGAATGTGAACGGCCGGCTATGAGCTTGGTACGGCGGCCCCACAGCCGGGGTTGAAGCAATGCCAAAATGTTAAACCAACCGCCGCCCAACCCTCCCAACGGGCACAAAAAAAGCCGCTGCATCATGCAGCGGCTTTTTTATACACCCACCGGTTCCAACTTTTCTTTCCCTTTCCACTACCGGCCGGGATGTAGGCTGCTCAGTACTTCCTTTCCACAGTATAGCGAGCAGCGCTGGTTCCTTTCTCCGACAAAACTACGCCCGGCTAGCAGTTTACGCGCGCTTTTTTTGCCCAATGTACCGGTAAGCTCGTCCAATAGCACCCCTGGCCCGACGGACGGCTCCGGAGCCGCGCTGCTCGGCGGCGGGTTGTACCTTTGCATTCCGATCAGCCCTTATCGCTCCCGACTAAATGACGCAACAAATCGACCCCGGTTTCGACGAGAACCACAACCCCTGGCAGGTGCTCAGCTCGGCGGTGCAGTACCAGAATCCCTGGATCAGCGTGCGCGAAGATCAGGTGCTGAACCCCGGTGGCGGGCGCGGCATCTACGGCGTGGTGACAATGAAAAACAAGGCTCTGGGCATCGTGCCGGTCGATGCGGAGGGCAATACGTGGCTGGTGGGCCAGTACCGCTACCCACTGAATGAGTACAGCTGGGAAATTCCGATGGGCGGCGGCCCCGTGGAGCGCGACATTCTGGAGTCGGCGCAGCGTGAGCTGAAGGAGGAAACCGGCCTGCTGGCCCGCCGCTGGACCAACATTGCCCGCCTGCATACTTCCAACTCCGTGACCGATGAGGAAGGCTTCGTATTTCTGGCCGAAGAGTTGGAGCACGGCGACACCGAGCCCGAAGAAACCGAGGACCTGCGCCTCTGGAAGCTGCCCCTGGCCGATGCCGTGGCAATGGTGATGGACAACCGCATTACCGATGCCATCAGCGTGGCGGGGCTGCTGAAGGCGGAACGTGTGCTGAACACGCGCGGTTAACTAGCGGGCGGCTGGCTCTGGGCGTTGCCGCGGCGTTGGCGGCCGCCGGCTATGGTCCGGGCTGCTATCTTGCTGTTCCTAACTTTGCAGCTATGCTTCGTCTCCTGCGTTTCGTTGCCCACCGCTTCTACACCACCTGGAGCACGTTCTGGTTTGTGCTGCCGTTTGTGGTCACATACCCGGCGCAGTGGGTGCTGCGGCGGCGGCCTACCTGGCATCCGTACCTGCACACGCTCAACCGCGGCTGGTCCATTTTTGCCATTCGCATGTGGGGTATGCCGGTGGAAGTGGTGAAGAAAAACCAGCCGCCGGCCACGCAGCCCTGCCTGTACGTGGCCAACCACAGCTCGTATATTGATATTCCGCTGCTGTTCAAGGCCATCCCGGGCTTTATCAATATTGTGGGCAAAAGCTCCCTGGCCAACGTGCCGCTGTGGGGCCCCATCTTTGGCAGCACCTACATCACCGTGAACCGCGAAAGTGCCGTAAGCCGGGGCCGCGCCATGATTCAGGCCAAGAAGAGTCTGGAAGCCGGCCGCTCGGTAGTCATTTTTCCCGAAGGCAAAATCTCGCTTAAGCCCGGCGAGGAAATGCTGCCCTTCAAAGACGGCGCCTTTCAGCTGGCCATTGCCACCGGCGTGCCCATCGTACCCGTGTCGATGCCGCTGAATCACCGCTTTATGCCCGATGTGGCCGGCACGCTGCGGGTGCGCTACTCGCCTCTGCGCATCGTGCTCCACGACCCGATTCCGACCACCAACCTGACCGCCGCCGACGTGCCGGCGCTGAAAGAGCAGGCATTCCGTATCATTGCCAGCGAATTCCGGCCCGAGGCCGCCGGCATTCCGGCTCCTTCCACGTTGCGAGCCTCGGGCGCGCCGGCCAATTCCAAGCCGGCCTCGGCCGAAACGCAGGCCGTAGGCAGTCAGCCTCAGTTTCTGCCCAATTCATAATTCAACATTCATAATTCATAATTCCCTTGAGTACCGACTTAGCCACTCTGCGCAGCCTGGCGCACCTTTCGCGCCTCGAATTTGATGCCACCAAAGAGCAGCAGATGCTCGGCGACCTGAACAAGATTCTGGACTGGGTGGCCCAGCTCAGCGCCCTCGACACCACCGACGTGGAGCCGCTGGTGCACCTGTCGCACGAGATAAACGTGCTGCGGCCCGATGTGGCGCACAACTCGGTGAGCCACCAAGAAGGCCTGCGCAACGCCCCGCGCAAAGATTCCGACTACTTCCGCGTTCCAAAAGTGCTGGAATAACCCCTGCTAGTGCCGAATTCCTCTTCCCGCTCTATCTGGCGCGGCCCGCTGCTGGTGCTGGGCTTGCTGGCCGGCCTGGCTACGGCCCTGGCTTTCTACCACTACTTCACCGGCGACGACTACACGCTGCGCGTGCAGGAAGTGACCCAGCTCAAGCCCGTGCCGCTGGTGGTGCAGCAGGTGCTGGTGGGGCTTGATGCGCTACCCGTGCGTGCCAACGGCTACCTGGCCACCCAAACCCACGACGTAAGCGGCCCCTTCGTGCGGGCCGATGCCGCCGCCGCCCTGTTGGTGCTGCTGGCGGCCTGCCTGGCGTATTATCTGGCCGTAGTCAGCACGCTTCCCCGCGCCACATTCGTGGCCGGCATGGCCCTGCTTATCTTTCTGCTGATGTCGCTGAATGCCGATTTGCTCGGCCTGATTGACTCGCGGGAGCAGTACTTTCTCATTGTGATGCTGCTGGCGCTGGGGCTGCCGGCGTTCGGCTTTCATGCTTTTTGGACCCAGGTGCCGCTGGGGCCGCGCCTGCTGGTTTTTGGGGCACTGGTGGCGGCGTTGGGCACGTTCATCTTCCTGCGTACCGCCTACCCTTCTGATACAACGGCGCTGCATCTGGTCAGCTTTGCTACGGCCAGCGGGGCGATTATCGTGGCTTTGCTAGTGCTGTGGGTGGCGTTCGAGAATATTCAGGGGCTGCTGTGGTTCAATACGCAGGCTGAGAATCCGGGAAGCCGCTTTGGGCTGCTGCCATTTGTGCTGGCCAGCGGGCTGTATCTGGGCATGTTGTTTCTGTATTATTGGAACAACGGCGAGGTGTTTATTTTGCCCAACGTGCGCTTGGAGCCGCTGGTGCTGCTGCTGCCGGCCGTAGCCATTGGCTGGCTGAGTTTGCGCCGCCGGGCAGCCACCTACGGCGCTTGGGTGCCCTACTGGCCCGGCGCAGCCCACCTCTACCTGATTCTGACGGCCCTGGCCGCCGGTTTCCTCGGCTACGCCTTCGCCACCGCCAACGACCCGCTGCTCAGCGCCACCCGCGACTTCACGGCCCTGGCCCTGCTGATGGTCGGCGCGGCGTTTTTGCTCTATGTACTGGTCAATTTCGGGCCGCTGATAAAGCAGCGGCTGCGGGTGTACCGCGTGGTATATGAGCCGCGTCGGCTGCCATTTTACGCAGTGTACCTACTGGGACTGGCCGGGATATTCGCCGTGGAGCTGCGCAACAATTTCTTCGTGCTGGACCAGGTGCGGGCCGGCTACTACAACAACCTCGGCGACCTCACGCGCCTGCAGAGCGAACAGCCCCGCGCCGATGCCCTGGCCCTGCTGGCCGAGCGCTACTACGCCGAAAGCGACGCGCTGGACCTGCACAATCACCGCGCCAGCTGGGGCCGCGCCGCGCTCTACCGTTTCCGCTCCCAGCGCCAAAACGAGATAAATGCCCTGCGGCGCGCCCAGAGCCGCCAACCTGCCGAGAAAATCTCGCTGCGCCTGGCTGCGCTGTTCAACGAGCCCACTGACTTTTTTGACCGGCTCCGGCTGCTGCGCGAAGGCCTCAAAACCGCCCCCCGCAGCGCCCGTCTCACCAACGACCTGGCCCAGCTCTACACCCGCTCCACCATCACCGATTCAGTAAACCATTACTTCAACCAGGCCGAAGCCCTGGCTCCTAACAACCCCGTCACGCCGGTCAACAAGCTGGCCTACATGCTTCAGCAGCAGGATTTACGCACGGCCCAAAAGCTACTGCGAAGCGTATCAGCCGACGACCGAAATGCCGCCTGGCAGAGTAATGCACAGCTGTTGCAGCAGCTGCTCGGAGCGCCGCTGGCCGCCCGGCCGGTACGGCTTCCCGCAGCGCCTCTCGATGCTGCCCACTTCGCCTGGCTCTACCACGACGGCCTGCGCCGAGCCGTGCGCGGCGACTCCAGCCAGCTCCGCCCCATCAGCCGGCTGGCCGCCGACCCGGCCAACAGCAGCTACGCCGAGCAGCTTGCTTTCCTGCAGGCCCTCACCAAGTACTATGCTGGCCGGCCCGCTGCGGCCCAGACCGATTTACAGCCTCTGGCAGCCGGCAACACACCCGGCAGTGCCTTCTACCAAAACCTGGGGGCCTTGTGGCTACTGGAGCAACAGCTACCGGCTTCGGCAGCCGTGCGCTTTCAACAGGCAGCCCGGAACGGCTACCCGGAGGCCCTGCTGTTTCGCGCCTATGCCCAGGCCCTCAACGGCCAGCCGGATTCGGCCCGTGCTTCGGCCCGGAAAGCGCAGCTGCAAAAGACCACCGACCTACCCCGTCGGGCCGGGCATCTGCTAGCTGCGCTCAACTTCGATTTCAACCAGTCCACCCCGTTGGCTTCCGATTCGGGACGGGCGCAGTACTTGGTACTGCGCGGCGGCGAGCTTCCGGCCGCAAGCCTGCTGCAAGCGGCAACAGTGCTGGGCACGCCGGCGGCCCGCGAGGCGGCGCTGCTGGCTCAGCTTCCCAGAGCGTTGCGGGCCGGGCAAGTCGCCGCTGCTCAGGAGGCTATCCGCAAGATTGTGCTCGCCGTTACCGCCCACACGCTGGCGGCCTCGCGCTGGAATATCGTGCGCGGAGAGGCTTATTTGCGGGCCGGACAACTGGCCGAGCTGCGCCGCTTTCTGCCTACAGCTTACTTTGCGCCGCTGCATAGAGCTTACCCACTGTATTATCGGGCGGCGCTGGCAGCGGCCGAGGCCAAGCCAGACGCAGCCGCGCTCTACGCCAAGCTGATGCGCGATGCGCCTTTTCTGGAGGAAGCAGTGCTTGGCGCAGCCGATTTTTTTGCTCGCCGGCAAAATCATCTGGAAGCCTATAACATTTTGTTAACCGGATTGGCACATAATCCAGAATCAATTGCGTTATTGCAAGCCTATTGTCTGGCAACGATACCCGCGGGCTTGACGGCCTATGCGGCCGAACCGCTGGAAAAACTGTCCAAATTGCTTTCCCCTGCCGAATACCGTACCTTTCACACCCAGTACGAAGCTCGACGTAGCGCACAGGCTGCGGCGTCTGCCCCCTGGAACTAACCCCTGGCCCGGCTATGCTACCTCCCGTCATTGAAACCCACAACATTGCCAAGGAATACCAGATGGGTACGGAGCGTATCCACGCTCTGCGGTCCGTCACTATCACTATTCAGCGGGGCGAATATGTCGCCTTCATGGGGCCTTCGGGCTCGGGCAAATCCACGCTGATGAACATTGTGGGCTGCCTGGATACGCCCACGCACGGCACTTACGTGCTGAATGGCAAGGATGTAAGCCGCATGTCGGACAACCAGCTGGCCGAAGTGCGCAACAAGGAAATCGGCTTCGTATTCCAGACCTTCAACCTGCTCCCCCGCGCCACGTCGCTCGACAATGTGGCCCTGCCGCTCATTTATGCCGGCTACAGCAAAAGCCAGCGCGAGGAAAAGGCGATGGAAGCCCTGCGCAGCGTGGGCCTCGCCGACCGCGCCAAGCACCGCCCCAACGAGCTTTCGGGCGGCCAGCGCCAGCGCGTGGCCATTGCCCGCGCCCTGGTGAATGACCCCAGCATCATTCTGGCCGATGAGCCCACCGGCAACCTCGACACCAAGACCAGCCACGAAATCATGGATCTGTTTGAGGCGCTCTACGTGAAGGGCAACACCATCATCATGGTAACCCACGAGGAGGATATTGCCCGCTACGCCCACCGCATCGTGCGCCTGCGCGACGGCCTGGTGGAGTCCGATTTGCCCAACAACGACATTGCCACGCACCACAACGAGGTGCTGAACGGCTGAGTTTTTTGTTCACTACTTTCGAAGGCCTTTTTGAAGCCGGTGCGCCAACGCTCAGTTGTCGTGCCGCCGCCAGAAAGGCCTTTTGCATTGGCTTAAAGTCAGCCCGCAAACCATTCGCGCCCTCCTCAACATCAGCTTCAATCAGTGCTTCATGAAGATTTATACCAAAACCGGCGACAAAGGCCTCACCTCCCTCATCGGCGGCACGCGCGTGCCCAAGTCCAGCCTGCGCATCGACTGCTATGGCACCGTCGATGAGCTGAATTCCTACATCGGCCTGCTGCGCGACCAGGACGTGAATGCCCCACGCCGCGACCTGCTCAAGGAAATCCAGGACCGCCTGTTTACTATGGGAGCCGCGCTGGCCTCCGACCCGGAGAAGTCTAAAATGAAGATTCCGGATCTACACGCCGAGGACGTAACGCTGTTGGAGCAGGAAATGGACCGCATGAACGAGGCGCTGCCCGAGCTGCGCGTGTTCATTTTGCCCGGCGGGCACCAGTCGGTGTCGTTTGCGCACGTGGCCCGCTGCGTGTGCCGCCGCGCCGAGCGCCTGGTTATTGCCCTGCAGGAAGACGCCTTCGTGGCCGAGCTGCTAGTGGTGTATCTGAACCGCCTGTCGGATTACTTGTTTGTGCTGAGCCGGCAGATGGCGCACGATTTGGGGGCCGAAGAGGTTACCTGGAAACCGCGCCTGACGTAGCCCCGTTTCAGGTTCGTCGGCCTGTCGTAACTTGCGCTCCTATCCATTCCTACTCCCTTTTCCATGCTCGAAACCCTGACCATCCGGACCCAGCGCACCACTGCTTCCCGCCTGCAGCACCTGGACCCCGACCATATTGAGTTCGGTAAGATTTTCGCCGATCATATGTTCGCGGTGGATTACCACGACGGCGAGTGGCAAACGCCCCAGATCGTTCCTTACGGCGATATGGCCGTGAGTCCGGCCAACTCGGCGCTGCATTATGGTCAGGCAATTTTTGAGGGCATGAAGGCCTATAAGAATGCCCAGGGCCAGATTGCTCTGTTCCGCCCCACCGACAACCTGCATCGCCTCAATGCTTCGGCCGAGCGTATGTGCATGCCCGCCATTCTGGAGGAGCTGTTTATGCAGGGCCTCACCCAGCTCATTCGCCTCGATGCCGACTGGGTGCCGAACACGCCCGGCAGCGCCCTCTATATCCGGCCATTCATGTTTGCCACCGATGGTTTCATCGGCGTGCGGCCGTCGGAGTCCTACCGCTTCATGATTTTCACCTGCCCCGTTGGCTTGTATTATAACAAGCCTTTGCGGGTTCGTTTCGAGGAAAAGTACGTGCGCTCAGCCGAAGGCGGGGCCGGCTTTGCCAAAAACGCCGGCAACTATGGCGCGGCCATGTACCCCACCAAGCTGGCCCAGCAGGAGGGCTATAACCAGCTCATCTGGACCGATTCTTCCGAGCACCGCTACGTAGAGGAATCGGGTACGATGAACGCCATCTTCGTTATCGATGGCAAGCTTGTGACCCCGGCCCTCAGCACCTCCATCCTCGACGGCATCACCCGGCGCAGCATTCTGCAGCTTGCCCGCGACTGGGGCATGACGGTAGAAGAGCGCAAAGTTTCGGCTACCGAAGTGATGGATGCTCAGGCCAACGGCACCCTGCAGGAGGCCTTTGGTGTAGGCACGGCCGCTACCATCGCGCCCATTGCCGTCATCGGCTACCAGGGCCACGACTACGAGCTGCCCACACCCGGCCCCGGCTCCTTCTCCCAGCGCATGAGCGAAGCCTTGAGCGCCATCCGGACCGGTGCCGCTCCCGATACGCACGGCTGGATGGTAGAAGTGTAGCCCGACTGCAGCACCTTAAAGAACAGCGCCCGCTGCTGGCTTTCGGCCGGTGGCGGGCGTTGCGCATTTTCTACCTTTGCCTTCCAGTTTCCCAATTTTTCACCGTTAATTTTTCCAATGACCCAGGATCAGGTTAAGGAATTGAAAGGCCGCGCTGAGGCTTTGAGGAGGTATCTTTGACTACGATACCCGAAAAGCCCAAATTATAGAAGCCGAAAAGCTGACCATGGCCCCCGATTTCTGGGACGATTCCCGGAAGGCCGAAGCCACGCTGAAAGAAGTAAAGTCCATTAAAATCTGGACCGACGACTACGAGGCTGTGCAGCAGGCCCTGGCCGACACCGAGGTGCTGTTTGACTTTTACCGCGAAGGCGAGGTAACGGAAGCCGAAATGCAGGCCGACTTCAACGCCACGCTCCAGAAAGTGGAGCAGTTGGAGTTCAAGCGGATGCTCTCCGATGAAGAAGACCAGCTATCCGCCATCATTGACATCAACCCCGGCGCCGGCGGCACCGAAAGCCAGGACTGGGCCGAAATGCTCATGCGCATGTACATCATGTGGGCCGAAAGCCACGGCTTTGGCGTGAAGCAGATCAGCTACCAGCCCGGCGAGGGAGCCGGCATCAAGTCGGCCTCGCTGGAAATCGATGGCGACTTTGCCTACGGCTACCTCAAGAGCGAAATCGGCGTGCACCGGTTGGTACGCATGTCGCCCTTCGACAGCAGCGGCCGGCGGCACACGTCGTTCGCCTCCGTGTTTGCTTATCCAGTGATTGATGATACGATTAACATCGAAATCAACCCGGCCGACATTTCCTGGGACACGTTCCGGGCCGGCGGTGCCGGGGGCCAGAATGTGAACAAGGTCGAAACCGCCGTGCGCCTCACCCACGCGCCCTCGGGCATCATCATCGCCGTGCAGATTGAGCGCAGCCAGCTCATGAACAAGGAACACGCCCTGCGCATGCTCAAATCGCGCCTCTATCAGATCGAAATGGACAAGCGCCACGCCGAGCGCGACAAAGTGGAAGCCAACAAGAAGCGCATCGACTTTGGCTCCCAGATCCGCAACTACGTGCTGCATCCCTATAAGCTCATCAAGGACCTGCGAACCGGCATCGAGCGCACCGATGTGCAGAACGTGCTGGATGGTGACTTGGACGAGTACATCAAAGGCTTCCTGATGCAGAGCTAGCCGTCAAAAAGTTGTTCGTTAGAAAAGCCTTCCTGTTTTCAGGAAGGCTTTTTCGTTGAATAATTCTTAACTTTAGAAGCAAAGGTGCGCGGAGAAGCCTCAGTGTATGGGTTAAATACTCTACCAGCTGATGGGATAAAAAGCATAGTGTTGCAGCGTGTCAGTCTGCTGGCTATGTTTCCTAAAAGTTGCTAAATGGCATTTTTCCCTCTATACTTGCCTATTCGCCCACTTTTATCACCTTTTTTCACCACTTCACTCACCAAACAAACAGTCAAATGAAAAAACTACTATTTGTGGTCATTCTGCTGATGACTAGCCTGTTGCAGCAGGCCATCGCGCAGGATAGGGCCATCTCAGGGCGGGTCACCGACCGTTCCACCGGTCAGGGCCTTCCCGGCGTTACCGTTCTGGTAAAGGGCACCACCATTGGCGCTTCCACCAATTCGGATGGCACTTACACGCTGAGCGTACCGGCTTCGGCTACCACGCTTTCGTTCACGTCTATCGGCTATATCTCGGTAGATCGTCCTATCGGCACTGCTTCTACTATCGACATTGGCCTGGGCGTAGACTCCAAGCAATTAGGTGAAGTAGTAGTAACGGCTCTGGGTGTTGAGAGAACCCGCAACTCGCTGGCTTATTCGGCTGCGCAGGTTGAAGGTGGCGAAATCACCAAGGCCCGTAACCCAAACTTTATCAACGGCTTGTCGGGTAAAGTTGCTGGTCTGACCGTGCGGCAGAGCAACACGCTGGGCGGTTCGTCCAACGTAGTTATTCGCGGCACCAAGTCGATTACGGGTAACAACCAAGCCCTGTTCGTAGTGGACGGTGTTCCAATCAGCAACTCGAACACCAACACGGCTGGTCAGCAGCGCGGAACGGGTGGATACGATTATGGCAACGCTGGTGCCGACGTAAACCCAGACGACATTGCTACCATGACGGTGCTGAAAGGTGCTGCCGCAACGGCTCTGTATGGTGAGCGTGCTGCCAACGGCGTTATCCTCATCACCACCAAGAAAGGCCGTAAAGGTCTCGGTGTTACGATCAACAGCGGGGTTACTGCTGGCCGCATCAACAAAGACACGTTCATCAAACACCAGAAGGAGTATGGCGCTGGCTACGGCCGCGTAGGTGATTCTGCTACCGATCCATATTTCAACGAGGCAGATCTGGATGGCGACGGCAAAAAGGATCTGTATCCACAGCTGGATGCCGATGCCTCGATGGGTGCCCGTTTCAATCCAAATCTGCGGGTGTTTCAGTGGAGTGCATTCTCTCCCGGCAACCCGAACTTCGGCAAGGCTACGCCTTGGGTAGCGGCTGAAAACGGTCCGGATACTTTCTTCGAAACGGCCATTACCACCAACAACAGCTTCTCCATTGATGGAGGCAACGACAACGGCTACTTCAAACTGGGCTACAACAATGTGGTAGATAAGGGTGTGCTGCCAAACAGCCGCGTGGGCAAGAACATTGTCAACTTCGCAGGCTCTTTGAACCTGACCCCCAAGCTCACGACCAGTGCTTCGGTGAACTTCACCCGCGTAGATGGCAAAGGCCGTTATGGTACTGGCTACGACGGTGCAAACGGCTCAAACCCAATGACGATGTTCCGTCAGTGGTGGCAGACTAACGTTGATATTAAGGAGCAAAAAGCTGCTTATGACTATCAGGGCCTGAACGCCGGCTGGAACCTGAACGGCCCGGGCACCAGTTCTTCGTTCTACTGGAACAACCCTTACTGGACGCGTAACCGCAACTTCCAGAACGATGAGCGTTTCCGCACGTTCGGCAACGTGGCCGCTACTTACAAAGTGACCGACTGGTTCAATGTATTGGGTCGCGTAACTTTGGACACGTACGACGAGATGCAGGAAGAGCGGATTGCCGTTGGCTCCAACACGACCTCTATCCCTTCGTACACCCGCTTCAACCGTACTGCTCGCGAAGCCAACTACGATCTGATCGGCAACTTCTCGAAGAATGTGACGGAAACTGTTTCCCTGCGTGGACTGGTGGGCGTAAACGTTCGTCGTGAAGCCTTCAAATCTATTCGTGCCACTACCAACGGTGGTCTGGTAGTTCCAGATCTGTACACCATCGGCAACTCGCTGAACCCCGCTAACCCACCAGTAGAAAACGAGCAGCGGCGTGGTGTAGATGGCATTTTTGCCAGCGCCACCATTGGTTTCCGCGACATGATTTTCGTAGATGCCACGGTTCGCCGCGACAAATCGACTACGCTGCCCCAGAAGAAGAATGCGTTCATCTACCCTTCGGTAGCTGCTAACTTCGTGTTCTCGGAGTTGATGAAGGACGCTACGTGGCTGTCGTATGGTAAAGTACGCGCCAACTACGCAGAAGTAGGTCAGGGTGCCCCGATCCAGAGCGTATTCGATGTGTATGATAAGCCAACGGCTTTCGGCTCAATTCCGCTGTTCTCAGTGCCAGGCACCAAAAACAATGTGGATCTGGTTCCAGAGAGAACCAAAGCTATTGAAGCCGGTGTTGAAATGGCATTCTTGCAAAACCGTTTTGGCTTCGACGCAACTGTGTATCAGCAGCGCACTCTCGATCAGATCTTCGCAGTTGAACTTTCTACTGCTACCGGCTACAACTCGCGTTTCGTAAACTCGGGTGAGGTTCGCAACCGTGGTGTGGAATTGACGGCTTTCGTCACGCCGGTTCGTACCGATGCTTTCAACTGGACGATCAACGCCAACTGGACCAAGAACCAGAACAAAGTAATTTCGCTCTACCAGGGTACCGATAACATCGTACTGGGCAGCTACCAGGGTGGTGTAACGAGCAACGCTACTGTAGGTCAGCCTTACGGTTCGCTGCGCGGCAGCAACTTCGTGTATAAGAATGGTCAGAAAGTGGTTGGTGAAGATGGTCAGTACCTGCGCTCGGCTACGGCCAACGAAGTTATTGGCAACCCAACTCCTGACTGGAACGGTGGTATCACTAACTCCTTCTCGTACAAAGGTCTTTCTCTTAGCGTCCTGTTCGACATCCGTCAGGGTGGCGATGTGTTCTCCCTTGACCGCGCCTACGGCTTGGACACGGGTATGACCGAAGAAACCGTTGGCAACAACGACAAAGGCAACCCAACCCGTAGCGATGTGGCCGATGGTGGTGGTGTGAAATTCCCAGGTGTAAAAGTTGATGGCTCGCCTAATGACGTGTATGCTGACAACACCGGTGACTCGGGCCATACGGCTTTCGGTATCTCGACCAACCCAGCCGCTGCGTTCGTTTATGATGCCAGCTTCGTGAAACTGCGTGAACTTACGCTCAGCTATTCTCTGCCGCAGTCTATCATGTCGAAGGTTGGTGCTGTGAAAGGCGCTGAGATTTCGCTGGTAGGTCGCAACCTGTTTATCTTCAACAACAACCTGCCGGGCGCTGATCCGGAAGACGCTTTGAGCTCGGGTAACCTGGGCCAGGGGTACTCTTCGGGTGCCTATCCTTCCGTGCGTACTGTAGGTGCTAACCTCCGCCTCAGCTTCTAATTCGACCAATGAAAAAGTCTCTTCTCCTAGCTTTGCCCGCGATGTTGCTTGCAACATCCTGCGTGGACTCTTTGGATGACTACAACGTAGACCCTAAGCAAGCCAGCGTAGTACCGGGCCAGACGCTTGTATCCAACGCCGAGCGTGCTTTGGCTCGCAACGTAGTGAGCAGCAGCGTAAACGTTAACACGTTCCGCTTCTTCGTACAGTCGTGGGCTGCTACCACGTATGCCGACGAAAGCCGTTACGAACTCAACACGCGTAACATTCCGCTGAACTTCTGGAGCCCGCTGTACCGCGACGTATTGCGTGACCTAAAAGAAGCCAAAACCCTCATCGCTGCCGACATTACCATTACCAACCCCAAAGTAAAAGCCAATCGCTTGGCCATTATTGAGGTGCTGGAAGTGTATACGTGGGCTACGCTGGTGGATACGTATGGCGATGTGCCTTACACTGACGCTTTGGATTTCAGCAAGCCTCAGCCAAAGTATGACGATGATGCCGCCATCTATGCCGACATTATCAACCGGCTGAACACGGCTATTGACCAGATGGATGCTACTGCTGCTGGTTACGCAACCGGCGCAACTAGCCCTGACCTGATTAACAACGGCAGCATGGCCCTGTGGGTAAAGTTTGCTAACTCGCTTAAACTTCGTCTGGCCCTCACCATTGCTGATGTTGACGGTGCAAAAGCCAAAACATTGGCTGAGCAGACAGCAGGTAAGACACTGGCAGCCAACGCTGACAACATTGACTTGGCCTTCACTACCTTCCCTAACTCCAACCCAATCTTCGAAGATCTGGTGCGGAGTGGTCGGAAAGACTTTGTCGCCTCGGCTACGCTCGTCGATAGGATGAACGCCTTGAATGATCCTCGTCGGGATGACTTCTTTAAACCACTGGCTGGCACAGGCACTCCTACGGTACCACCTGTTTATAAAGGTGGGGTCAATGGCAATGCCAACGCTTACGCATCCTTCTCAGCTCCGGGCACCAAACTGGAAAGCCAGACGGCTCCGGCAGTGTTGATGTCTTATGCGCAGGTGAAATTCATGCAAGCTGACGCGGCAAGCCGGGGCTTTAACGTGGGTACTCTCACCGCTGAAGAGCATTACAATGCTGGTGTCACGGCTTCCATTCAGGAGTGGGGTGGTACGGTTGCTGAGGCTACCGCTTACCTGGCCCAGCCTGGTGTTAAGTACTCCGACGCTGCTTCGGGGGCAACGCCCAAGGAAAAGATCGGTGTTCAGGAGTGGATTGCTTTGTACAACCAGCCAGTTGACGCCTACCGTGAATGGAGACGTCTAGACTCGCCAAAGCTAACGAAGGCTAATTTGGCCAGAACGGATATTCCATTCCGCCTGACTTACCCGATCATTGAGCAGAACCTCAATACCACCAACTACAACGCTGCTGCCAGCGCTATTGGAGGTGATAATGTGGGCACCAAAGTATTCTGGGATAAGCTCTAGTATCACGGATTTCGTACAATAATTAGAAGGGTTGCCAAGTTGGCAGCCCTTCTTTTTTTGCCCTATACTGTGCTAATGACGAAAGGACAAATTCTAAAAAAAATATTGATTCAGACCGGCAGTCGATGTCGCTGTAGTATCCTGCTCAACATTCTAAAGCACATGCAGACAGGCAAGAAAATTTACAGTAATTTTAGCTGCAAAGGCAGATTCTCTTCTTCCACCCTATTGTTTCATTTTTAACACTTTTTTCATGAAAAAACTCATACTACTGAGTTTATTCCTGTCATTGATCTTTGTTGGGCGTTCCTGGGCGCAGAACAAGGCTGTGTCGGGGAAAGTACTTGATGCGAGTACCAACGAAGGATTGCCGGGCGTGAGCGTGCTGGTGAAAGGCACAACCATTGGCACGGCCACCAACTCTGACGGCAATTACACGCTGTTGGTGCCCGACAATGCCACGACGCTGGAGTTCAAGCAATTGGGCTACACGTCCTCAACGATGCCGATTGGAGCCAGCAAGACGATTGACGTAACGCTGACCGTAGATAGCAAGCAGCTTAGCGAGGTAGTAGTAACGGCCCTGGGTATCTCCCGCGAGAAGCGGGCCCTGGGCTATGCCGTGACCGAAATCAAGAGTGAGCAGGTGGTACAGAAGTCGGAGCCGGATGTGCTGCGTACGCTGCAGGGCAAGATTCCGGGGGTGAATATCATCAGCTCGAGCGGTGTACCAGGCTCATCGGCCCGGATTACCATTCGGGGCAACACGTCGCTGCTGGGCAACAACCAGCCGCTGTTTGTGGTGGATGGTGTGCCTTACGACAACCGGCAGACCAACTCGGACAACCAGTTGAGCGGTGGCGCGGCTTATTCCAGCCGGACGGCTGACATTGACCCAAACAACATCGCCTCGATTAACGTGCTGAAGGGCGGTGCGGCAGCCGCTCTTTACGGCTCGCGCGCGGCCAACGGCGTAATCGTCATCACGACCAAGACCGGCAGCGGGACCCGCGGTCCGAAAGGCGTGCAGATTGGCTACAGCACTTCGTATTCGATTGAGAAAATTGCAGGTTTGCCTGACTATCAGAACACGTACGGCTCGGGCAGCCAGTTCAACTACGGCCTGACCAACGGCACCTGGGGCCCACGCTTCGATGGCCGTACCCTTGACCACCCCTACTCCTTCGGAGTCAACAACCCCAATGGCATCAACAAACCCGATATCCTGCTGGGCTTTCCGGAATACGCCAATGCCACGACCACATATCAGCCTTACCCGAACAACGTAAAGGACTTTTTCAATACCGGGCGCGTATTCGAAAACTCTGTTTCGCTGACCGGCACCGGCGACAACGCCAGCTTCACAGCCGTATTGTCGCGTGCCGATAACCAGGGCATGATTCCGAACTCGTTTTTTGTGCGCAGCAACATCAGCGCCGGCGGTTCGGGCCACTTCAACAAGTTTACAGTGGGCGGCAACGTGGCCTACACCAACTCGCAGCAGCAGGGCCCGCAACTGGGAGCTAACAACGCCATCGGTAACTCCTCGGCTTTCTCGCGGGTGCTGTTTATGCCCCGCAACATGGATCTGCAGGGGCTGCCAAACACCAACCCGCTCAACAATGCCTCAGTATTTGGCTGGCTGACCGGGCAGGCGGATAACCCAATCTGGTCCACGATCAACAACACGTACACCTCCCGCGTCGACCGTATGGTTAGCAGCATCCGGATGGGTTATGCGTTCAAAGATTGGCTGACGCTGAATTATTCGGGTGGGGTGAATACCTACACTGATGCGCGACGCACCACAGTGCGGCCGGGTTCGGTGGGCGCGGGTGGTCTGGGCAATATTGTGGAGGATAACATCCGAAACACCGAACTGGAGCAAACCCTGCTTCTGGCCCTCGACAAAAACCTGACCGAAGACATCAGCCTGAAAGCCACGCTGGGCACCAACGTCAACCAGCGCACGTTCGAAGCTACTTCGTTCGTTGGCAACAAGATTATCGTTTTTGGTATCGATAATCTCAGCAATACCGTCGAAAAGAACTCCAACGGAGCCGATTTCGCGAAGCGCCGCCTGCTGGGCGTGCTCACGGACGTGACTGTCGGCTACAAAGACTGGGCATTCCTGACCTTCGGGGGTCGGAATGACTTCTCCTCGACGTTGAACAAGAAAGGTGAAATCGGTCAGAGTGGCCGGTCGTTCTTCTACCCTAGCGGTAGCGTTTCGGTAATCTTTACGGAGGCGCTGGGTCTGGACTACTCGTGGCTGACGATGGGCAAGGTGCGTACCGCCGTTGCCCGTACCGGCAACGATGCCTCGCCCTACGACGCGGGCCCGACGCGCTATAGTGTAAATCCGGAATATGGTAATAATGCCGGCACCAGCAGCTTCCCCTTCCTCAGCACGCCTGGCTTGGCATTGAGCAACACCATCAGCAACCCCGGTCTCACGCCGGAGTTCACCACGGAGGTAGAAGCCGGTCTGGAGCTGGCTTTCCTGAAAAACCGTGTTCAGCTGAACACCACTTACTACGACCGTCGCACTACCAACCAGATTGCGGCCATTTCGCGCCCGGCCAGCTCCGGCTACCTCGCCGAAGTGACCAACTTTGGGGAAGTATCCAACAAAGGCATTGAAGTAGCTGCCACGCTGATTCCGGTAGAAACCAAGAATTTCCGCTGGACCAGCACCACCAACTTCACGCACAACAAGAACACTATCGAGGAGCTTACGCCCGGCGTAGATGCCATCCTGATTTCGACCAGCTTCGTGGGTGGCCCTCGGGCCCTGCAGGTAGCAGGTCGGCCGTACGGCGAGATTACGGGCTCCGTAGCTGCCCGCGACGATGCCGGCAATATCCTCATCAACCCGGCCAACGGCTTCATCATTCGGGCCGTGGAGCAGCAGGTGATTGCTAACCCAAACCCGCAATTCACGATGGGCATCATCAACAGCTTCAGCTTTAAAGGCCTGACGCTGAACACGGTGATTGACTACCGCAAGGGCGGCGACCTGTACAGCACTACGCTGCAGCAGTACCTGGGCCGGGGTGTAACGAAAGACACTGAAGACCGCGACAAAACGGTGATCATCAAAGGCGTATTCGGCAACCCGGATACCCGCCAACCGCTGCCCGAAGGGCAGGGCGGTGGTCCTAACAACCGCGCCATCACGCTGAACGACTTGTATTTCGGCAACGCGGCCATCAACAGTGCCGACGAATTCTCGATTTACGATGCTACTACCGTGCGTCTGCGCGAAGTTTCGTTGGGCTATGATCTGCCCCAGACGCTGCTCCAGAAAACCCCCATTGGCGGCGTGAACATCTCGCTGTCGGGTCGCAACCTATACTGGTATTCGCCTAACCTGCCGAAGTACACCAACTTCGACCCCGAAACCAGCACCTTCGGGGCTGCCAATGCTCAGGGCTTTGAATACACCAACGCGCCCTCCTCGCGGCGCTATGGCGTAAACCTGCGCGTTACCTTCTAATAATGGCCTCTCTTCATTCCATGAATACGTACCGTAAAGCTTCTATTGCCGTAGCCCTCGTGGGGCTATTGGCAACCAATACCGGGTGCAGCGACTTCTTCAAAGTCAATGTAGACCCATTGAACCCTTCCGCGGCCCGGCTCAGCGACCTGCTACCCGTGACGCAGGTGGCTATGGGCACTTACCTGGGCTTCAGCGTAAACGGCCTGAGCCAGCCCACGGCCGCGCTCATGCAGCAGCTTTCCACCACGCGCGGCATCGGGACTTTCCAGCAAAACGGCGACTCCTTTACCAACCAGTGGTCGGGGCTGTATGCCGATATGCTTATCAACAACGAGCAGATCATCAAGCAGGGCACGGCCGAGCAGGCCTGGGGCTACGTAGGCATCGCGCAGCTGCAGAAAGCCTACGTGGTAAGCCAGATGGTGGACATGTGGGGCGACCTTCCGTATTCGGAAGGGTTGCTGGGCACGGCCAACAAGGCTCCGAAATTTGACAAGGACAGCGAGATTTACGCGGACCTGTTTCGTCTGATCGACGAGGGTGTTGCCAACCTGGCTAAAACCTCGGCCCGTACGCCCGGCGGCGAGGATCTGATGTATGGTGGCTCCATGAGCGCGTGGTCGCATTTCGGCCGTACGCTGAAGCTCAAGCTCTACAACCAGATTCGCCTGACCCGTGATGTATCCAGCGACGTAAGAGCGCTGCTGGCCACGCCAGACAACTTGCTACTATCTAATGAGGACTTCGAGCTGAAGTATGGTGCCTCTACGCAGCCCGACAACCGCAACCTGGGCTACATCGGCGACTATGTGAACTCGGGCCGGGAAAATACCATCGGCCGGTACTTCTTCGAGTTGATGAACACCAACCGTGACCCGCGCATCCCCTACTATTTCTACAACCAGGCAACTGGCACAGTAGCGATAGCTGATTATCAAAACGGAAACTTTGTAACCGTTAAATTTGGTAGCACCGGGGCCAATGCCAGCGCTAACAACACCGGCGTGCGGACGCTGCCCGGCCTGTATCCGGTTGGTGGCCGCTTTGATGCCGGCAAAGGCGGCAATGCCGATGCCACGTACGGCAAGGGCACAGTGGCCCAACGGCTGCTCACCTTCTTCAGCCGCAAATTTACGGAGGCTGAGCTGCAGCTAACGGTATTAAACAACCCGACTGCCGCCCGCACGGCCTACGAGGAAGGGGTACGTGCCAGCTTTAAAAAGCTTAATGACATTGCCCAGGCCGAAGGGATTCCGAATGCAGTTAAGTTTCAGGCAGCTCCTGAGCTGGTGCCCATAATTCCGGAAACCGACCCGAACACGAGCAAGCCCAGTATCAGCAAGTATGTTGCCGAGGCCTTGTTGCGATTTGACCGGGCCACGACTACCAATGGCCGGCTCAACGCCATCATGACCGAGAAGTACATTGCCAGCTTCGGCTTTGGGCTGGATGCGTACACTGACTTCCGCCGCACGGGTTACCCTAACATTACGGTGCCCGACCGCGCGGACAATGCTGGTCCGGTCAACCCGTCGAACCCTGCCCCCGGCACCGTAGACGACAACGATCCACAGACGGTAGGCCAAGGCTCGTTCCCGCGCCGCCTCACGTACCAGCTGTCGGAGCTGCAAATCAATCCTAACGCGCCGCGGGAACAGCCGGACGTAGTATCGACGCGCATTTTCTGGGACAAGCGCTGAGGCGCGGCCAGTCCTGCTTCCCTTTTTTCGCTTCAAATTTTCTATGAAAAAGCTTTTTATCATCCTGGCTGCGCTGGTTTCGACCAACGGCCTGCTCTCTTCCTGCAAGGATGACAGCAAAGACCCTCTTCCGGCGGTAGAGTACGCCCCCGTCATATTCCCTAAGTTCACCGAAGGCAAATCCACTTTCGACTTCAAGCTGATTACGACCCGCCCCCCCTACCCTCCGGGATTCGTGCTGCCGGAAATCGAATTTACTTTCGACCCCGGCGACCAGCGTGACACCAAGCTGGCGGCCGTAGAAGTTTACAAGACGTTCCGCCGCACCAATGCCACCTCGGTGGACAACAGCAAGCCGACATTGGTAGGCACTTATACTAGCTTTCCGGCCACCGTGCGCCTGAATGGAGACGAGGCTATTGCTGATATTAAGCGGTTAAATGCTGCGGGGCAAGAAGTTCAGCTCATCAAGCTGGCCATCGTGCCGCGGCCGGCTGGTATAGCTCCCGATGCTTTCGTCTTCACGTTCGAATACATTCTGCAGGACGGTCGGCGCATCGTTCTGACCCCGCGGGACAAGAACGGCGTGCTTACCGGTGCCCAGACCAATGCTCCTTTCGCGGCTGTAGCCAGCATTGTCCAGAAATAGCCGGCGCTGTCTGCTGAGCTAATTTCGTCGTTTCATTAAAACGCCGGCTCCCACATGGGAGCCGGCGTTTTTTGCTTTGTCAGGTCAAGAAAAGACCCTGCTTTTGATTCAACACCTGGGCCCAAGTGCTGCTAACCAATATTGGTGAGGCGCAGAAGTACAGGCTCCTCGGCCGGGGCCGGTCTTTGCAGCCAGGCTACTATTTTCTCCGCTACGCTTTCCGGGGTTGCCAGCTGGCCGGTGGCGTGCAGGGCTGCAAACCGCGCCGCTTCGCTGAATTGCTGCTCGGCAGCGGTGCGGATGTGTTCCTGCATAGCCGTATCGAGCACGCCCGGCGACAGGCTGCGGATGCGAATACCGGAACCGCGCCGACTCTGCTCCTTCTGCGCCGTTTGCGACAACGACTCCAGAGCGGCTTTGGAGGCGCAGTAGGCGCTCCAGCCATCAATGGGGCTCTGGGCGGCTCCGCTGCTGATGTTGAGGATGGTGCGCGGCACAGAAAGCGGCCCATAGGTGCGCAGGAAGGTATTCATGAGCATGGCCGGCGCTACCACGTTCACGTCGAATACGAAGTTGAAGTGCTCGTTGGGCTGCTCGCCCAGGTAGCCGATTTCGCCCAGCACGGCCGCGTTGTTGATGAGCGTCAGGCTGGCCGCATCGGGCCAGTGGGGAAATACCTTGTGCAGGTTATTCTCTACCGCCAGTATATCGGAGAGGTCGAGGGGCTGATGGTGGTAGCGCTCATGCTGGATGGTGGCGTGCCGCGACACGCCCATGACGTAGGTATCAGGCTGCCGCAGGATGGTTTCGGCCAGCGCCTTGCCCAGCCCCCGGCTGGCCCCCGTGATGATGTAGTAGTGCATTAGTGAGATAGTGAGATGGTGAGATGGTGAGTTTTCTGTTCTGAATACGCAAACGGCAGAATTTGCGCAAACCGAACATTGAACTCACCATCTCACTATTTCACTATTTCACTTCTACAGAATGTACTGGCTCAGGTCGCGGTTGTTGACCATGCCGCGCAGACGCTCTTCGACCAACTCGCGGGTGATGAGGATGTGGGCGTTGGCCCCGATGCGGTCGGGCACGTCGAAAAGGATGTCGTTGAGCAGGCGGCTCATGACCGTGTTCAGGCGGCGGGCACCGATGTTTTCGACTTCCGCATTCACCTCGAAGGCAATTTCGGCCAGGCGCTCCAGGGCCGCGTCGTCGAAGGTCAGCTCCACGTCTTCGGCCTGCAGCAGGGCCTGGTACTGCTTGGTGAGGGCGTTTTTGGGGTCCTTAAGAATGAGGTAGAAGTCGTCTTTGGTCAGGCTCTGCAGCTCCACGCGGATGGGGAAGCGGCCCTGCAGCTCCGGAATCAGGTCGCTGGGCTTGGCAACGTGGAACGCGCCGGCGGCGATGAACAGGATGTGGTCGGTGTTGATGATGCCGTATTTAGTGCTCACGGC
The DNA here is from genome assembly GCF_900141805.1 of Hymenobacter daecheongensis DSM 21074. GTDB lineage: Bacteria > Bacteroidota > Bacteroidia > Cytophagales > Hymenobacteraceae > Hymenobacter > Hymenobacter daecheongensis. The sequence goes on from NZ_FQYN01000002.1 coordinate 174,060, forward strand.
CGAGCCTTCCACAATGGGCAGCAGGTCGCGCTGCACGCCTTCGCGGCTCACATCGGGGCCGCTGCCGCCCTTGCCGCTGCGGCTGGCTACTTTGTCAATCTCATCAATGAAGATGATGCCCGCGTTTTCGGCCTGCCGGATGGCTTCGTCCTTCACCTCATCCATGTCGATGAGCTTGGCTGCTTCCTCGTCGAAGAGCAGCTTGCGGGCCTCGGCAATGGTGACGTTGCGCTTGCGCGTTTTCTTGGGCAGCATCCCGCTCAACATATCCTGCAGGCCAGCCATGGAGGCTTCATCCATGCCGCCGGGGCCACCTACCACGCCAATGCCAGGCGCGTTGTTCTGCTGCACCTTGATGTCGATTTTACGCTCATCCAGCTCGCCACTGCGGATTTTGAGGCGAAATTTCTCCCGCGTGCGCTCGTTCAGCTCGTAGTCCGAATCGGGCATAGCGCTGCCGTCGGTGCCGAAGCCTACGGCAGGCTTCACGCCGCCGCCGCTGGCCGTGACGGGCGGAATGAGGGCATCCAGAATAACGTCCTCCACGGCCTGGGCAGCGCGGATTTTCACGTCCTCCTTGCGCCGCTGCTTCACCATATTCACGGATTGCTCCACCAGGTCGCGCACCATGCTTTCCACGTCGCGGCCCACGTAGCCCACTTCCGTGAATTTGGAAGCCTCTACTTTGGTGAATGGCGCGCCGGAAATGCTGGCCAGGCGGCGGGCAATTTCGGTTTTGCCCACGCCCGTCGAGCCGATCATGAGGATGTTGTTGGGCACGATTTCCTGCTGCATATCGGCCGGGGCGTGCAGGCGGCGCCAGCGGTTGCGCAGCGCAATGGCTACGTGACGCTTGGCCTCGTGCTGGCCAATAATGTATTTGTCGAGTTCGGCCACAATCTGGGCCGGGGTGAGGAAAGAAGCAGCGTCGAGCATAGGTGGGATAAAGAGGGCGGGGAAATGCAGGGTGTGGCCCGGTGCAGCTTGCGGAGCCGTGGGCCGGGCGACCCGACGGCTTCACTAGCCGCTGCACCGGGCCACAACAGCCGTGGGGCTAATCCGTTTGCTTGAAGAGGGAATTGATGTTGCGGGCCACGGTAAAATAGTTGGCCCCGCCCGCGGCGTGAATGGAAGCGTGGGTGTAGTCGAACTGGAACTGGCTGATGCGCACCATCACGCCGAAGCTGAGGCCGGCCCCACCGGAGGTATTTTCGAGGCGCAGCTCGCGGCGCTGCAAGTGGTTGTAGCCCACTCGCAGGTTGAGGTTTTTGCCCAGCAGCAGCTCCCCTCCTACCACAAAATGCCGCGCTATTTTGTCGCCGAGGGTCTTTTTTGGCTTTTTTTCCAGGTTGTCATCACCCAGCGGCCCGCGCACGTTGGGGTCGAGGTACACGATATCGAGCTGCTGCAAATGATGAGCCGTGATAGAAAAGCGCAAGGGCATGTGCTCGGGCTTGAAGGAGGTGCCCAGCTGCACATCCAGCGGCATTGGCTCGCGCCCGGCTCCGTCGTAGGCCCGCAGCTGAATGCCGGCGTTTTTCACGGCCAGCCCCACGGTAAAATCCTGGGTGGGATGCTTGAATACGCCGCCCACATCGGCCAATGCGGCCACCGAGTGGTTGCCGGCAATACCGGACACGGCCAGCTTGAGCGTGCCGGCCATGGTGATATTGCCGCTGGTGTAGGCGTCGGAGCCCTGCAGGGCGTATTCGCTCACGCTGAAGGTGCCCAGACTGTTGCCGGCCGCGTCGAACTGCTCAAACTTGCCGTAGCTCAGATACGTGAGGCCCACGCCCACGCGGCCCACATGGGGCGTGTTGAACACGTAAGCGGCTGTGCTCTGCTTGATATCGGCCAGGTAATCGACGTAGCTCAGGACCAGTCGGCCGTCCATGTCGGCGTTCAGCAGGGCGGGGTTGGCAAACAGCATGGAGGCATCCGCGTCGCGGGCCGAAACGTTGACGCCGCCCAGGGCCGAAATTTTGGCGCTGGGTGCCAGGTTGAGAAAGGAAAATGCCTGCTGTCCGCCAATCTGGGCGGCAGCGGGCCTGGTGGCCCCCAGAGCCAGGCCCAACGCAGATAACAGATAGACGGCGCGGCGGCGTAACAGTCGGTTCATAGGTCTAAGATACGGGGTTTCGGGGGTATCCCTGATAAGACGCCGAATCCGGCCTTTTATTGTTCTCCGGGCAATCTCACCGCTTTTACCTGGGTGCGAGAAAGCAGCCGGACCGTCCCGGAAGGCCGCCGCAAATGCGGGAGAGCCTTGGGGCCGCCCCGCGGCCTGCCCACGAATGCGGGAGGTCGGTGGGTAACTCCCTTTGCTTTCCTATGAATGCGGCAGGACTGCGGGGCAGCCCCGCAGCCCTGCCGTGAATGCGGGAAACCTCCCGGACAAGGCCGCGCCTACGACACCTCCACGCTTGGGCCGGACGGCGGCGCGGGCTCATCGCGCACGACCAGTTTCAGCGGATGTGCCACCAGCTCGTCCAGCAGGGCCACTTTCAGTACATCATCGACCCGGTCGGCGTAGTGGATGTTGAGGTCCTTGACGTATTCGGCCGGGATTTCCTCGATATCCTTGCGGTTTTTGTGACACAGAATGATGTCGCGCACGCCGGCCCGCTTGGCGGCCAAGATCTTCTCTTTGATACCACCCACGGGCAGCACTTTGCCGCGCAGGGTTATTTCGCCCGTCATGGCCAGGTGGCTGCGGATTTTGCGCTGGGTGAAAACCGACGCAATGCTGGTGAAGATGGCAATGCCGGCGCTGGGACCGTCTTTGGGCACGGCCCCCTCGGGGAAGTGAATGTGCAGGTCGTACTGGTCGAACAAGCGGTAGTCGATGCCCAGCTCCTCGGCGCGGCTGCGCAGGTAGCTCAGCGCCGTCACCGCCGACTCCTTCATCACGTCGCCGAGCTGGCCGGAGAGCGTTAGCTTGCCCCGGCCCCGGCTCAGCAGGCTTTCGATGAACAGAATATCGCCGCCCACGCTCGTCCAGGCCAGGCCCGTGACTACGCCGGCGGTTTCGTTGTCTTGGTAGATATCCCGGTCGAAAATAGCCGCGCCCAGGATGCGGGTAATGTCCTTGGGCTCCAGCGATTCTGGAAACGGCTCCTTCATGGCCTTGTTCTTGGCAATGTTGCGCGTCACGGCCCCGAGCTTGCGCTCCAGGCTACGCACCCCGCTTTCGCGGGTGTAGTCGTCAATCACGCGCTGCAAAGCCGCGGTGGTGATGTTTACGTCCTTCAGGCTCAGGCCGTGCTCGGCCAGCTGCTTGGGCCAGAGGTGCTTCTTGGCAATCTGGGTTTTCTCCTCCAGCGTATAACCCGTCAGATCAATGATTTCCATCCGGTCGCGCAGGGCGGGCTGAATGGTATCCAGGGAGTTGGCGGTGGCAATGAACAGCACTTTGCTCAGGTCGTACTCCACCTCCAGGTAGTTGTCGGTGAAGGTGGAGTTCTGCTCCGGGTCCAGCACTTCGAGCAAGGCCGACGACGGGTCGCCACGGAAATCGGAGTTGATTTTGTCGATTTCATCGAGCACAATCACCGGATTGGAGGCTCCGGCCTTTTTGATCTGGGCAATGATACGGCCGGGCATGGCCCCCACGTAGGTTTTGCGGTGGCCTCGGATTTCGGCCTCGTCGCGCACGCCGCCCAGGCTCATGCGCACGTATTTGCGGCCCAGGCTGTGCGCAATACTGCGGCCCAGGCTGGTTTTGCCCACGCCGGGCGGGCCGTAGAGGCACAGAATCGGGGCTTTCAGGTCCTGCTTCAGCTTGAGCACGGCCAGATACTCGATGATGCGCTCCTTCACCTTTTCCATGCCGTAGTGGTCCTGGTCCAGGATTTTGCGGGTGCGCTTCAGGTTGAAGTTGTCCTTGGTATACTCGGCCCAGGGCAAATCGAGCAGAAACTCCACGTAGTTCACGCTCACCGGGTATTCGGCGGCCTGCGGGTTGATGCGGGCCAGCTTTTCCAGCTCCTTATTAAAGTGCTTCGCTACTGATTCGGGCCACTTTTTGGTCTTGGCCCGCTGGCGCAGCTTTTCCACTTCCTGGTCGGGACCGTCGAAGCCCAGCTCATCCTGCAGCACTTTGATCTGCTGGCGCAGGAAGTAGTCGCGCTGCTGCTGGTCGATGTCGGTGTGAACCTTGGTCTGGATTTCGTGCTTGATTTCGAGCAGCTGAATTTCCTTCAGCATCATTTCCAGCAGCATGGTGCCGCGCTCCACGCCATCGTTTATTTCGAGCAGCTTCTGCTTCAGGCCCACTTCCACGTTGATATTGGACGAGAGAAAATGGGTCAGGAACGAGGGCGACTCAATATTATCCAGCGCCATCTGGGCTTCCTGCGGAATCTCGGGATTGAGCTTGAGCATCTTGGCCGCCGCGTCTTTGAGCGTGCTCACCAGGCCCTTCACTTCCTTCGACATCTTGCCCGGAAACACCTCCGGCAGGTAGCTCACGCGCGCCATAAGGTAGGGCGTGTTCTGGGTTTCCTCTTCTATTTTGAAGCGGCTCTGGCCCTGAATGATGATGGTCGTGTTGCCGTCAGGCAGCACCAGCAGCTTCAGGATTTTGGCCATGGTGCCCACCTGGTAGAGGTCGGTGAGGGCCGGATCGTCGCTCTGGGTGTTCTTCTGGGCCACCACGCCCACTATCTTGTTGCCGCGGTAGGCTTTGCGCACCAGCTTAATGCTCTTTTTGCGCGTGACCGTGACGGGCAGCACCACGCCCGGAAACAGCACCGTGTTGCGCACCGGCAGCAGGGCCAGCACATCGGGAGCCTCCTGCAGGCCGAGGGTCTGGTCGGGGTCGGTGGCCACGATGGACACTACTTCGGCGGGATCTTCGGTCATCAGCAGCAGCGGAGAAAGGGCAGATTTAGGCAAAATCACAGAGTTCAGGAGCGGGCAAAGGAGAAAGGCGGCGGTGTCAGAATGACAGCCCGCGCACGAAACCGCCCGCCTCGCGGCGGGGAAGGTTCCGAAGATACTGTTTTGGCAAGTGCTATGCCACCACGCGTCCCGGCTTATTTACGCCCCGCGGCCCGACAAGGCGGCACAGGTTTCGGCCACTCCGGCAGACGCGGGCAATAGCCAACTTGCATGAGAAAATCCCTATTTTTGGCCTTGGCCGCGCCGAAAGGGCCGGCTTTTGTGCCTTATTCCATTATGCTTCGCTTTTTACGTCCGGCCTTTCTATTCCTTTTCCTTGGTGCCTGCGGGCTCACGCACGCTCAGCAGCCCAGTGGCGCGCCCTTCAAACAGCACAAGCTCAGCAGCAAAATGACCCGCCAGCTGCGCCTGCGCCCCGATGCCAACCCGGACTTCCCGAACGTGAACCGCGTGGCCTACTTCGAGGACAAAAAGGCGCTGCGGGCCATTGGCAAGGCCGAAAAGCGCCGCAACTGGAATCAGACCCGCCAGCTGCTCGAAGTCTACGTGAGCCAGTTCGGCATCCAGAATTTCTACAAAAACACCCAGATGCTCTGGCGGCTGGGCCAGCTGCACGAAAAGGCCGGCAACGAGGAAAAAGCCAAGGCTTACTTCCGCCTCGCCCTCAAGCACCGCCGCCAGGATATCCATAAAGTTCAGCTCTACTACGACTCGCTGGAGCAGAAAACGGCCGACCTGTACGTGCCGCTAAAGGCCTACTACGACATTGTGGAATACCGCAAGAGCATTGCCACGTTTCATCCGCCCAAGGGCGTGTATACGAGCATGGGCGACGCCATCAACTCGAAGCGGGAAGACTACGGCCCCACGCTGAACACCGGCGCCGACCAGATTATCTTTTCCTCGAAGCGCAAGATGCGCGGCATCAACGGCATTGTGGACGAAGATCTGTACACGGCCCACAAGGAGGGCGTGTCGTGGAGCGACGCCGAGCCGCTGCCCAAGCCCATCAACTCGCCCTACAACGAAGGCTCGGCCTGCATCAGCAAGGATGGCAAAACGCTGTACTTTGCCCGCTGTGAGTGCCCCAGCTGCCACGGCAACTGCGATTTGTTCGTGTCGTCGTTTAAAGACGGGCAGTGGTCGGTGCCCAAAAGCCTGGGTATGCAGGTGAACTCGACGGCCTGGGACTCGCAGCCGACCCTTTCGCCCAACGAGGATACGCTCTACTTCGCCTCCGACCGGCTCGGCGGCTTCGGGCTTTCCGACATCTGGTACACGGCCAAAAACAAGGCCGGGCATTGGGGCAAAGCCGAGAACCTGGGGCCGGTGGTGAACACCCGCGAGAGTGAGGTGAGCCCGTATTATCATCCGCTCTACCACGTGCTCTACTTCAGCTCGCGCGGACAATTGCTCAACTACGGCGACTTCGATATCTACAAAACGTACCGCGTGCGGGGGCGCTGGCAGGAGCCGCGCAACATCGGGCCGCTGGTGAACGGCAAGGGCTCGGAGTACTACTTCACCATCGACAGCGACTCGAAGGACCTGTACTATGCCCGCTCGGAGGAAAAGGAGTTGAAAAACCTGGACCTCTACTCCTTCCCGCTGCCCATGGAGGCCCAGCCGCTGGCCACCACCCACGTCGAGGGCACACTAATCGACTCGGTGGCGGGGAAGCCGCTGGGCGGCATCGTGAGCATTATCGATACCGACAATGGCATTGAGGTGGCCAGCAAGTACGTGCGGCCCGACGGCACGTTTGCCTTCGACTTGATTGAGGGCTCGCACTACGTGATGCTGATTCAGAGCCCGGACTTTTTCAGCGTGGAAAAGCAGTTTGAGCTGAAGGGCGACACGGTGATGAAGCTCATGACCAACTCCATCGACTACAAGATTCCGCTGATCTTCAAAAACATCGAATTTGACCCCGGTAAGGCCAATATTCGCCCCGCCATGCACCAGACCCTGGACCGCATTGCCCTGTTCTTGGTCGACCACCCCACGTTCCGGCTCAGCATCTCGGGCCACACCGATACCAGCGGCGACCCCGACGCGAACATGACCCTCTCGCAGGACCGTGCCGAGGCCATCCGCAAATACATCGAGCTAAAAGGCAAGCTCAAACCCAACCGCATCGAAAGTATGGGCTACGGCAGCTCGCAGCCGCTGAAGGATGAAGCAACGGAAGCCGATGCCAGCATCAACCGCCGCGTGGAGTTCCGGCTGCTCAAGCCGGAGGGCGAGAGCAAGGACGATTCGGGCGGCGTGGAGTGGAAGTAAGGGGTAAGCCCGATGCTACGGCCCCGCCCGGTAGTACCGGGCGGGGCCGTAGCATGTCCGGCGAGGACAACCAGGTGTCCTCGCCGGACAACCGGCTAGGTTCAGGGGACAACCAAGTGTCCGGCGAGGACAACCGGCTAGGTTCGAAAGATAACCAGGTGTGCCCGCCGGACAACCGGCTAGGTTCAGAGGACAACCAGCTGTGCTCGCCGGACAGCCGGCTAGGTTCAGAGGACCAACGGATGCCCTGGCGGGGGTAAGGGGTTTCCGGATGAGGGGACTACCACTGCAGCCGCTGGCTTTCCTCGCCGTCGCGGAACAGGGCGCTTTGCTTCCGGCCGTTGGCTTCCACGTTCACGATGTTCATTTCGTCGGGGAAAATATCAAGTAGCAGGCGGTGGCGCAGGTAAATGCCTTTTATGGGTTTGGCCAGCTTCACCGAGAAGTAAACCCAGTGCGCGTCGCTTTCCTTCTGGAAGCCGATGAGGCGTATGGGCAGCGCCTCGCCGGGCTTGGTGCCGAAGCTGATGGAGCGGCTGAGCAAGGCCGTGAGCAGCGGCGTGACCTGGGCTTTGGGCGTTTCGGTGAGGCTGATAGGCTTGGGCTGATCGACGGAAAGCGCTTTCTCGAAGTCATCGGTAAAGACTTTCAGGGCTACTTCCAGCTGCTGTTTCGGTGCATTGTAGCGCACCTCCATGATGGAGGCGTGGTAGGTATGGGCCGCGGCGGCGAGGCCGGCAGCAAGCAGCAAAAGCAGAAGAATCAGACGACGCATACCAGGGCTAAGGTTAAAAAACTAGCTCCCCTCCTTTTTTAAGGAGGGGTTGGGGGTGGTTCAATCGTTGAACGATGACTAGAATTAGCTATCCGCCTAACGACTTCTAGCTCTAGCTGACCACCCCCAACCCCTCCTTAAAAAAGGAGGGGAGCTTTTAGTTCTAGTTCAAATTGGCTTAGAAAATAGCTTTGATGGCGTCGTTGAAAATCACGAAGACCATCAGCCCCAGAATCAGGACCATGCCTACTTTCTGGGCGTTTTCGAGGAACGAGTCCGAGGGCTTGCGGCCGGCTATCATCTCGTAGAGCAGGAATATGACGTGGCCGCCATCCAGGGCTGGAATGGGCAGTAGGTTCATGAAGGCCAGCACCATCGAGAGCATGCCGGTGAGCAGCCAGAAATGCTCCCAGTCCCATTGCCCGCCATATTGCTGGGCAATGGCCATCGGCCCACCCAACGACTTGCGGGCCGAGGCCTCGCCGCGGAAGATTTTACCGAAGGCCGTGAGCTGCGTTGTAATCACGCCAAAGGCCTTTTTGGTGCCCACCGGCACCGATTCGGCCAGGCCGTAGGTGCGCGTGGCCGAGCGCAGCAAGGACTTGGGCATGAAGCCCAGTTTGCCGTCCTCGTCGATGGTAGCTGTCAGCGTGAGGGTTTCCGCGCCGCGCTTCACCAGCAGCGGCGTGGCCTTGCCGGCATTGGCTTTCAGGGCCGCCTGCAGCTGGGGAAAGAAGCGCGTATCCTGGCCGCCTACTTTCAAAATCTGGTCACCGACCTGCACGCCGGCCTTGGCGGCGGGGCTGCCCGACGAAATCTGGCCGACCTCAAACGGATTCAGCGGCAGCACGAAGGGTGTCTGGTTTTTGTCGGAGAGCTGGTCCATGAAGTCCACGGGCACGCGGATGTCGACCAGCTGGCCATTGCGCTCCACGGTGTAGTAGCCGTTTTGCCCGATGAGCACATCAGGCTTATACACGTCGTCGAACTCGGTGAACGGGCGGCCGTTGATCTTCACGATTTTGTCGCCGGTGCGGAAGCCGATTTTCTGGCCCAGCTCGTTGGGCTGCACGCCGTATTTCACCTCCGAAGCGGGCAAATATTCTTCGCCATACTTAAAGGTGAGCAGCGAGAAGATGACGATGCCGGTGATGACGTTCATGATAATGCCACCCAGCATCACGATAAGGCGCTGCCAGGCCGGCTTCGAGCGGAACTCGTTGGGCTGCGGCTCAGCGGAAAGCTGGTCGGCGTCGGTGGTTTCGTCGATCATGCCGTGGATGGCCACGTAGCCGCCCAGCGGAAACCAGCCCAGGCCGTATTCCGTCTCGCCGATCTTCTTTTTGAGCAGCGCGAAATTCATCACGCCCGGCATCGGAAACAGGAAGTCGAAGAAGATGTAGAACTTATCGACCCGGATCTTGAAGTACTTGGCCGCCGCGAAGTGGCCGAACTCGTGCAAACCAACCAGAATGGAAAGGCCCAGCAGCATCTGGCCGGCCATGATTACTATTTCCAAAGCGAAATCGGGGAAGTGGGGAAAGTTTAAGAAAACGGGCTGTCATCCTTTATCTGGCGTACGCTTGCGAAGGACCTTATCAGGTTGGAACAAGTCGTACCAACGATTGCCGTTCGGCCGTGATAAGGTCCTTCGCTTTGCTCAGGATGACAGACGCAAAATGAAGCAGGCTATTGCAGCAACCCTACCCCCGCCCAACTAATTCCTGCGCGACGCGGCGCGTTTCGCCGTCGGTTTGCACATAGTCGTCGAGGGAAGGAGTGGCAAGGTACGAAACCTTGGTGAGGCAGTTTTCGACCAGCGTGGGCATTTCCAGAAACCCGATTTCGTCGCGCAGAAAGGCGGCCACGGCCACTTCGTTGGCCGCGTTCAGCACGCAGGGCGCGTTACCGCCGCGGCGCATGGCCTCGAAGGCCAGGGGCAGATTGCGGAACGTGGCGCGGTCGGGCTGCTCGAAAGTGAGCTGGGGATAGTCGAGGAAGGAGAAGCGGGGGAAGTCGGACGGCAGGCGCTCGGGGTAGCCCAGGGCGTATTGAATGGGTAGCTTCATATCGGGCAGGCCGAGCTGGGCCTTGAGGGAGCCATCCTGAAACTGCACCAGCGAGTGAATAATGCTCTGCGGATGCACTACTACGTCGATCTGGTCATCCCGGAGCCCAAACAGCCACTTGGCCTCAATCACTTCCAGGCCCTTGTTCATCAAGGAGGCCGAGTCGATGGTGATTTTGGCGCCCATATCCCAATTTGGGTGCTTCAGGGCCTGGGCTTTGGTGACGGTGGCCAGCTGCGCGGCCGTGCGGCCCCGAAACGGGCCACCGGACGCCGTAAGAATGATTTTCTCAATCGGATTGCGCTCCTCCCCGACCAGGCACTGGAAAATAGCCGAGTGCTCCGAATCGACGGGATACAGGCCCACGCCGTGCTTTTTGACCAACTCCGTTATGAGCTGGCCGGCTACTACGAGGGTTTCCTTGTTGGCCAGGGCAATGTCTTTGCCGGCCCGGATGGCGGCCACCGTGGGCAGCAGACCTGCGTAGCCTACCATCGCCGTCAGCACGATATCGGTGGTGGGGCGGCCGGCTATTTCGGTGAGGGCAGCGGCCCCGGCCAGCACTTCGGTGGGCTGCCCGGCCAGGGCGGCTTTCACGAGGTCATACTGGCGCTCGTCGCCGATGACCACGGCGGCGGGCCGGAACTCCAGCGCCTGCCGGATCAGCAGGCTGGCGTTGGACTGGGCCGACAGCGCCGCCACCCGGAAGCGGCCGGGGTGGGCGCGAATCACGTCGAGGGCCTGGGTGCCGATGGAGCCGGTGGAGCCGAGCAGGGTGACGCGTTTGGGGGAAGCAGACATTACGGGAATTCAGATGCGGGGAAGCGCAGAGCGCTGGTAGGCAAAAGTACGGGGAAGTTTGGCTTGCCGCCGCGTTCGGGCCGCCTTCCGTGCACCTACGGCCCGAAAAGCCCGTACTTTGGGTTTTAGCCCTTTCTACGCCCGTGACCAGCCCTACGCCCGCCGTCAGTCCTTCCGCCTTCGACAAAGCCCGCAACGGGCTCTGGACCAGCCTGCAAAAGCACCTGGAAACCGTGTACGCCGCCGAAAAGGACTTCCGCGCCGCCACGTCGTTCACCGATGCCTTCCCCTTCTCCCCCGCCGCCTTCGAGCCCCAGGTGCTACTCGACTACCAGCAGCACCGCGCCCAGCTGCGCGACCTGTACATCGACGAAACCACCCAGCTCGACAGCCTGGTGAAAGCCGTGCGCACCAAAAGCTACGAGGAAGACGGAAAGAAGCTTCTGCTCCTGATGATTCTGGGCTACATGGACATCGCCGAAACCATCTTCGCGCTGCTGGACGTGCGTCGGCCAAGCAAGCTGGAAAAGGACGAGGAGTTGGAAGAAACCACCGCCAAGTTTGAGCGGGTGAAGAACTTCGTGCGGCTGAATATTAAGGGGATTTCGGGTTTGCTGCCGAAGATGGGTTAGTTTCTCTTAATAAAGAACGTCATGCTGAGCTTGTCGAAGCATCTCTACCGCTTCGGCGCTGGGTTCTTCAACGAAGCGGTAGAGATGCTTCGACAAGCTCAGCATGACGTTCTTTTTCTCGACAACAGGCGGGGCATAATCAAAGCACCGCCTCCACGCGCACCGCCTTCCCATTAAACATCGCTTCCTCCCCGGCGCGCTTGCCGCTCAGGGCCACTGCCACCGGAGCCGCCGCCGATACGGCGAAATAGTCTACGCCATCCACTGAGAGCTTGCCGGCGCTGATGCTGATGAAAAACCAGCCCATGCTGGTGTGCACCAAAGCCCCCGGATGCACGGAGTCGCAGGGTTTGGTGGGGTCAATGCGCTGCAGCTCGGCTTGCAGTTGGCGGGCCTGCTGGAGTTGCACCAGGTTTCGGTCCCGCTCGTTCTGGGCCATGGCGCGGCCGGTTTCGTACTTGTCGCCGGCGCTGCTCTTGGTTTCGGAGTTGGCCGATTCCTGCGCCGCGTTGATAGCGGCCTGAATGGCGCTGAGGCGGTCCTGGACGTATTGTTGGCAGGCGGTGTAGAGGGCGGGTTTGATACTGTTCTTATCCATTCTTGGGAACTGGCGCTTGTAGTGTAGCAGCTACATTTGCAAATGAATATTCACGCAACAAAGGCATATTCTTCTGGCTAATGTTGAGGCCCCATTCAGGCTTTGATTTCATACCATCACCGTAATTCCTATCACGGAATAAAGCATTTTCATTTTCCCAGGCCCAAGATGGTATCAGATAGCAGTCAGGCTCTTTGCCATGAGTTAGAATTACCACTGCAGCATACAGGTTACGACGAGACTCAAAACTCCACTTAGGGAAAAATATGTAGCCAGAATTACGGATTGACTTTACCTGAATGTCATAATAAGATTCGCCATTAACCCGAAGTACAAAGTCTATTCCTTTGTCATCGACTTCTGATGAATAAATATCGAACCCATATAGCGCGCACTTCATTTTAACAAAATACTCAGCGAAGCGCCCTACTTGTAAAGGCTTTAAACGACTCCAGTCGTATTCATTGTTCATACATCGTGTGTTTGAAGATTTAGAATGGGGAAGTCATAGTTGAGGTTTCAAGATGCAGCTTTCAATCCACCCCCAACAGCCCATCGGCCACCGTCCTATCGTTGCTCAACCGCGGCACCTTGTTCTGCCCACCTAGCTTGCCCAGACTTTTCATGTAGCGCTGAAATGCCCCGGCGGGCAGGCTCGTCAGGCGCAAGGGGGCCAGAATAGTACCGGTGAGCAAGTCGTCATAATATACATTGCGGCGGCGCAGACCGGCATCCAGGGCGGCGGCGAAGGCGGCGGTATCGTGGGGCGGGCGGGCGAATTCTACCAACCACTCATGCTGGCTTGGCTCGTTGGGATCGGTGCTCACGTGGGGGGCCACGGTGAATTCCACTACTTCCACCTCCGGGAATTGGCTCATCGCCTCGCGCAGCGTCTGCTCCACCTCTTCGCCGATTACGTGCTCCCCGAAGGCCGACAAAAAGTGCTTGATGCGGCCCGATACCACCACGCGGTGCGGGGCCAGACTCACGAAGCGCACCGTGTCGCCGAGGCTGTAGGCCCACAGGCCGGCGTTGGAGCTGAGCACCAGGGCGTATTGCTTATCCAGTTCTACTTCGCCGATGGTCAGGCGGGGCGCGTCGGGCTCGAAGAACTGTTCGGCGGGGATGAACTCGTAGAAGATACCCGCATTCAATAGCAGTAGCAGGCCGGGGCCGGCCGTGTCCTGGAAGGCCAAAAAGCCCTCGGAAGCCGGGAAAAGCTCGATGCTATCCACGGGCCGGCCGATGGTTTCGAACAGCTTGGCGCGGTAGGGCTCGAAGTTCACGCCGCCGTACACGAACAGGTCGAAGTGCGGGAAAATGTCCTTTACGGGCTTGCCGGTCAGCTGTACCAGCTTGTCGAAATACATCTGCACCCAGGGCGGAATGCCCGAAATCAGGGTCATATTCTCGGGCAGGGTTTCTTCCACAATGTGGTCGAGCTTGGTTTCCCAGTCCTCGATGCAGTTCGTGGTGTAGGTGGGCAGCTGGTTGCGCCGCAGATAGGCCGGCACATGATGGTTCACGATGCCCGACAGCCGCCCGGTATGGATACCACCCACCTGCTCCAGTTCCGGGGAGCCCGACAAAAACATCAGCTTGCCGTCCAGAAACCGGCTTTTGCCCGTGCGGTGTACGTAGTGCAGCAGCGCGTCGCGGGCCCCGTTGATGTGGTTTGGGATGCTGTCCGCGGTGAGTGGAATATACTTGGCGCCGGAGGTGGTGCCCGAGGTTTTGGCCAGATACAGCGGCTTGCCGGGCCAAAGCACATCAGCCTCGCCGGCCTTCACGCGGTTGAAATACGGGGCCAGCGCCTCGTAGTCCCGCACCGGCACCAGGCGGGCGAAGTCGGCGGGCGTGCGAATATCCTGGAAGCTATGGTCGCGGCCGAAAGCGGTGGTGCGCCCCTTTTCGATCAGCTGGCGGAACACGCGCTGCTGGGTACCCACAGGGTCTTTTTGCCACTGCTGGTAGCGGTGGTGCACGTAGGCCGCCAGCGGCCGACTCAGAGCGGATTTCAGACCCATGCGGTGAAATGGTGAGATAGTGAAACGGTGAGTTTTCGCCACTGGTATCAAAATCCAGTCTTTCAAAGGTAAGCTTACGCCCAAATTCACAACCGGCTGCTTCATTTCAGCCATTTACTCATTTGCGTCGTACCTAACTCACTATTTCACCATCTCACCATTTCACTAATGATCAACCAACGTGGCAATGCCGTCTGGAACGGCGATATCAAAGGCAGCGGCGAAATTTCGACCCAGAGCGGCACGGTAAAAGCGCCGTACTCCGTCGGGGCGCGGTTTCAAGGCGAAAAAGGCACCAACCCCGAAGAGCTGATTGGCGCGGCCCACGCGGGCTGCTATACCATGTTTCTTACCGGCCAGCTCACCAAGGCCGGCGCGCAGGTCAAGCAGATTCGCACCGAGTCGAAGGTGACGCTTGATACGTCGGGCGAGGTGCCGAAAGTGACCAAAATCACGCTGACCACGGAAGGCGCAGTGGAAGGCATTACGCAGGAAGAGTTTCAGAAGCAGGCCGAAAACGCCAAGCAGCATTGCCCCATTTCGCAGCTGCTGAGCGCCGTGCCCGAAATGGTGCTGGCTTCCGCGACGCTGAAGTAGTTTAGCTGGCCGTCCTGCTGAGCGAAGTCGAAGCAGCTCTACCGCAACAGTAATTACCATTGCGGTAGAGCTGCTTCGGCAAGCTCAGCATGACGGTCTTTTGTGCTCTGAGTACCACCCAGAAAACCGGCAGCGCCCGAAGCGTTGCCGGTTTTTCGTTTACTTTGTTGTCAGACTACTTCTTTCTATGCCCCGCGCCACCACCACGACCCGCATCCGTCTGCGGCCCGCCGATACGTCCAAAGTCCCTTTCTGGGGCCAGTTGCTCATCGGCGGCCTCTGGATTGCCTACACGCTGTTTCTGATCAACTCCAACGAAGGCGTGCAGGACTACCACTTTCTGCACTACGTGTTTCTGGTGTTCAGCCTGGTGTATGTAGGGTATGTGCTGGTGCACAATGCGCCGGTTTTCGGCACCCAGAGCTACCTGGAATTTACGCCCGGCTACATCGTGCACAAAAGCGGGCTGTTCCGGGCCAAGCAGGTTTTCGCCGCCGAAAACATTGAAGCCATTGATCTGGCGCCCATGCAGCTGCGCATCCGCCTGCGCTCCAACGACCTGTACACGCTGAGTCTGCGCGAAGTGAAAGGCCCCAAGCGCCGGGAACGATTTAAAGCTGAAATCCGGCAGTTTGCGGCCCAGTACAAGATTGAGCTGCGCGAAACCGCCCCGGCCCCGCGGGTATAGTTTTTTATCTACCGCCTGTCATCCTGAGCAAAGCGAAGGACCTCCCTCGTCGCTCATGTGAAGCTCCTTTCAATGCACAAAGCCCTTTGCCGCACGAACGGTAAAGGGCTTTGCTCGTTGAATGAGGCTTTGGATAGACGAAGAGGAAGGTCCTTCGCAGGCTCAGGATGACAGGTGCCTTTACTTCCCCGCAAACTTCTTGCGCAGCTCCTGGATCGTGCTTTTAAACGTCTTGTCGGAGTCAATCAGGTCCGAAACCGTCTGCACGGAGTGGATAACGGTGCTATGGTCGCGGCCTCCGAAGTTGTGGCCGATGCTCTTGAGAGAGTGGCTGGTGTGCTCCTTGGCAAAGTACATAGCCACCTGCCGGGCCGTCACCACCTCTTTTTTGCGGGTTTTGGCCTTCATCAAATCCACCGGAATGCTGAAGTATTCGGCCACGGTTTTCTGAATGAAGTCCAGGTTCACTTCGGCCTCCACTTCCTCAATGATGTGGCGCAGGGCCTGCTTGGCCATTTCCAGGTCAATTTCGCGGCGGTTGAGGCTTGATTGGGCCACCAGCGAAATCAGCACGCCTTCCAGCTCGCGCACGTTGGTGTTCACGGAATGGGCCAGATACTCCACCACCTGCGGCGGAATATCGATGCCGTCCTGCTGCATCTTGTTCTGGATGATGGCCATGCGCGTCTCGAAGTCCGGGCTCTGCAAATCGGCGGTGAGGCCCCATTTGAAGCGGGAGAGCAGGCGGTCTTCCAGGCCGTTCAGGTCGCGGGGCGGCCTATCGGAGGTCATGATGATCTGGCGGCCGGCCTGGTGCAGGTGGTTGAAAATGTGGAAGAACATTTCCTGGGTCTTGTCCTTGCCCGACAAAAACTGCACGTCGTCCAGAATCAGAATATCGACCAGCAGGTAGAAATTGGCGAAATCCTGCACCGCGTTGGAGCGCAGGCTTTCAATAAACTGATTGGTAAACTTCTCCGCCGACACGTAGAGCACGAATTTGTCGTCGGAGGTGGCCTTGATATGGTTGCCGATGGCCTGCACCAAGTGAGTTTTGCCCAAACCCACGCCCCCGTAAATCATCAGCGGGTTGAAGCTGGTGGTGCCAGGCTTGTTGGCCACGGCCATGCCGGCCGAGCGGGCCAGGCGGTTGCAGTCGCCCTCAATGTAGTTCTCGAAGGAATACGTGTGGTTGAGCTGCGACTTGAGGTAATTGCGGTCGATGGCCTTGGAGGCCTCGAAGGGGTTGCGCAGGGTGGCAGCCTTATCGGGGCTGAGGGGCGCGGCGGCGGCGGCTGCCACGTTGCGGGCCGAGGCCGTCATGGCGCTGGCGGCCATGGCGTTATCCTGCTGCAGCGGCGTGGGGTAAGCCGCCTTGCGGGCCGTGGGAATATTCACGGTGCGCGGTTTGTTCTGCCCGTTGCCCTGATCTACTACAATAGAATATTCCAGCCGCCCCTCGTGGCCCAGCTCCTGGTAAATACTTTTTTTCAGGACGTCCACATAATGCTCTTCCAGCCACTCATAAAAAAACTGGCTGGGCACCTGAATGATGAGCACGTTATTGTGCAGCTGCACCGGCACGATGGGCTCGAACCAGGTGCGGTAGCTCTGCTCACCAATATTTGCCTTGATGACGCGAAGACAGTTGGCCCATACAGTTCGGCAATCCTTCAGCATCAATCAGTTAGAACAAAAGCAACAAGTGCGAGGCGTGGACAGAAAGGAGCAGGCACGACTCGGGGAAAAGCCGTTTTTTTTCAGGGGGAGACAAAAATGTGGAAAAGTGCGGAGACAAAAAAACCCGTCTTTCCTTGCTTTTGTCAGGCCGTATGCACGGGCAGTACAGCGGCGCTGGCTACGGCCGGCCGGCGCTGGCCGGGCTCGAAAACATAGTCGAGACGGCCGAGGTTGATGCCCGACCAGCCCACCTGGTTGATGAGCGTGCGGTGGCCGGCGGGGCCATCAATCGGCTCGGGCTCCTTCATAAAGGTGTGGGTGTGCCCGCCCAGAATCAGGTCGATGCCGCCGACCTGCGCCGCCAGCTTGCGGTCGTCGATTTTGGCGCTTTCGTACTTGTAGCCCAGGTGCGAGAGGCAAATCACCATATCGCAGCGCTCGGGGCCGCGCAGCTGCTTCACCATGGCCTGGGCCGTGGCTACGGGGTCGAGGTACTTGGTGGCCCCAAAGTTCTTATCGGAAACCAGCCCGGCCAGCTCGATGCCCATGCCGAACACGCCAATGCGGCGGCCGGCTTTCTCAAACACTTTGTAGGGCTTGAAGGCGCCGGCCAGCGGGGTCTGCGAAAAGTCGTAGTTGGCCGTCAGAAACGGGAACGAGGCGTGGGGCAGCTGCTTCTGCAGGCCTTCGAGGCCGTTGTCGAAGTCGTGGTTGCCGAGCGTGCAGGCATCGTAGCGCATCTGCGACATGAGCTTGAACTCCAGCTCGCCGCCGAAAAAGTTGAAGTACGGCGTGCCCTGAAACACGTCGCCGGCATCGAGCAGCAGCACGTGGGGCTCCTGCTGCCGCACCTGCTCGATGAGCGTGGCGCGGCGGGCCATGCCGCCCATATTGGCCCACTCGCCGCCGTTGTCGGGGAAGGGCTCGATGCGGGAGTGCATGTCGTTGGTGTGCAGAATAACGAGGCGCGCGGGTTTCGCGTCGCGGGCCAGGGCCGGCACGCTCAGGCCCATCAGACTCAGGCCGGCGGCCCCGAGGGAAGTATGCTTAAGAAAGTCGCGACGGTTCATGTGTTTAATGTGCTAATGGGGTAATGTGGGTAATGTGCTAATGTGAGAATGTGGGTAAATGTGAGGTATTTGGTTAATGCGGGAATTGAATCATTGAGCCATCGGCACATTATCACATTACCCACATTTCCACATTAAAACTTAACCCGTCCTTCCACTTTGGCTTCCACGGGCTTGCCCTGTTTGGTGAGGGTGCGGATGTGGTCGGCAATGGCGTTGCGCAACAGAATGCCAGTGCCGCGGGGCTTGAGGGCTTTGAAAAACACCATCTGGTCGCCGCCGCCGGCCAGGTAGTCGGAAATGGCGATGGTGTATGTTTTGGCCGGGTCGAAGGGCTTGCCGCCAATGAGAATGCTGGTCGGCTTGCCATCGGCTCCCACGGTATAGGTCACGTTCGACAGCGCCATTTTGATGCGGGCGGCGTAGTCGAACAGCTGCTGGACCACGGGGCCGGGGACTTCGAGCACCACCAGCTCATTTTCAAACGGCATCAGCTCAAACACCGAGCCCAGCGTGATGGTGCCCGCGGGCAGGCCGGCGCGCAGGCCGCCGTTGGTCATCACGCCCATATCCACGGGCTGGCCCAGGGCCTGGCTGGCGCGGGTGCGCTGCAGGTCGGCCACGAAATTGGCCAGCGGCGACTCGCCGGAATTTTTGATGATGGCGGCCGGAGCCGTGCCCAGCACCTCGTTCATCTGCTCGGTCACCTTCTGGTGGTAGGGCGCAATGGTGGCGGCGGCTTTGGGGTCGTCGGGCAGGGCTTTGCCCACGGGCTGCGCGGTGGTGGGGGCCAGCTGGGGCTTGGCTACGTAGCCGGCCCGCTGGCAGGCGGGGGCCAGGGCCACAGTGGCCAGCAAACTCAGGGCCGCGAGGCGGGAACGGAAAAACGTCATGAGCACGGAACAGAAAATCAGAGAAAAAGCAGCCAGCAAAGGCAGGTTCGGCGCGCCGCTGCTGTTATACTACCCGAGTCATAAAGCCTTTGTCAGCTATAACAACTGGCTGCTACGGCTTACCGGCGGCTAGTTACCAAACGTGTAACCTCCCATCAGCGAGACACCCCGCATACCGGAAAACGACCGGCGAGCCTGAGAAGTATTATCGAACATATCAGCCCGTACCTCAACGAAGACACTGTGGCGTTGGTGCAAGGCGAAAGCTAGCCCGCCGCCGGCCATCACGCCAAAGCCATAGCTGCGAATAGGCACTTCGCGAGTGTAGGTAGTTTTGTTGACCGAATTGTAATCGGAGCGGGTAGCGTTGCTGTTGAAATTGAGCACTGCTACTGGGCCGCCTTGGATGTAGGGCTGCACCGTCCGGTTGAGGAATGTGTAGCGCAGCATGAGCGGCAGCCGGACCGAAGTCAGTTCGAGGTGAATAGTACGCGGTACGGTAGTACCTGCAAAGAAACCCATACCCTTACCATTGTACGCCTTATCATAAACCTGCTGTAGAAACATGGCTTGAAATAATAGGCTAAGCTTGGGGCTGAATCCGCCGGGCAAGATCTGCACTGCTGCTCCAAACGTAGGCCGCGTAGAGGAAAGCGCTACATTTTCTTCTGCATCATCAAGGGCCAGAACGGCTGACTGATACACACCAGCCATCACCGAATAGCGCAGGCGCGAAGCCGGCTTGGTAACGGCATACTGGGCCGTGCCCTTGCATTGGTTGTAGGCTTGGCCCACCTTAGCCAGTTCCGACTGTACCAACGACACCTTGGGCAGCATGACCTGCGCGGCGGGGCAGTCGGCCATGCGGCTCCAGAGCACGTTGCGGTAGAAGTACTGCCGCTGCCGGCTAGAAGTCTGCAAGCGGGTGTATTTGTCGAAAGTGTTGATGGTTGTATCACGCTGCACCAGGGCCTGCAAGGGCTCAGCGCCTTTGCGGGCATAGAAGAATTCCTTGTCGTCGGTATCGGTGTAGCGGAAAATGCTCAGGCCGCCCTGCACGATGATCTGCATAAACACCTTCGTGGGCACTTTGCCCGGCAGCTCCGTGGACAGATACTGCTGGCCGCCGCTGACGCCGTAACCGCGCAGCTGGTCGGGGGTGTATTCGGTGGTAGCGGCTGAGGCGGTGCTTCGGAACTGGCAAACGCGGGTATTGCGGGTGTTGCCACGGTAGTCTACTTGGCCGCGCAGCGTGTCGCCGGTAAGGGTTAGGGCGTAGCCCGGCCGAAAATCAGATTGTGCTCTGGCGTGTAAGGCGACGAACAGCAGCAGCAGGAGTAAACCTTGTTTCATTGGAAAAGAAAATAGGAGAGAACGAGAAATTGCAGCGTTGATTTATAAAACCAGCCGACAAAGCTACGCGAAACTTTGCCCGCGCCAACTGCCGGCGGCCTGGCGGCGTTATGGGCCCAATGCGGTATCTTTAGCCCCTCATTACCCCTCGTATCTTCAGGCTCCCACCCCTCTCCTTATGGCCGATACACTGCGTTCCGCGCCTGTTTCCTTCCCCGAATTTGAGCCGGTAAGCACGGCGGCCTGGCAGGAGCGCATCCGCCGCGACCTGAAAGGAGCCGACCCCGAAACCCTGGTCTGGACCCCGGCCGACGGCTTTCCGGTGCAGCCTTTTTACCATGCCGAAGCCCTGGATGCGCTCAGTGCGGTGCCCATCCCCCAGGTGCGAGCTGGCCAGCCGGATGCGTCGTGGCTGAACGTGCCCACGTATGCCGTGGCTTCGCTCAGCAACGGCCACGCCGCCGTCGGCCGGGCCGCCGATGCGCTGCGTCGCGGGGCTGATGGCGCCTGCTTCGAGCTGACCGATGCGGCATCGTTCGACGTTGATTATCTCAACAGTCATCTGCCGCTGGGCACTACTTACCTGGGCTTTTCGGTGCGGCTGGGAGCGGCGGAATTTGTGCAGCGCCTGCTCGCGGCCGAGCCAGCCGGCCTGCGCGGCTTTCTGCGCTTCGACCCTGTTTCTGACCACACCCCCGACCTGCCCTCCCAACTGGCTGATTTGCGGCAGGTGCTGCGCCTCACCCGCCACCTGCCGGACTTTCGCGCCCTGACGCTGAACGGAGCCTTTTTTGCTAACCGCGGCGGCACCGCTACCCAGCAGATCGGCTTCACGCTGGCTACGGCCGCAACCTACCTGAGCGAGCTGCCCGACGACACACTGAGCGTAGCCGACGTGGCCGCCGCCCTGCAGATTCAGACCGCGCTCAACCCAAATTACTTCCTGGAAATAGCTAAGCTGCGGGCCCTGCGCCGGCTGTGGGCCACGCTGCTGCACGCCTACGAGCTACCAGCGGAAGCCGCGGCCAATCTGCGCATCTTCGCCGGCACTTCTACCTGGTCGCGCACGACGCTAGACCCGCACACCAACTTGTTGCGCGTGACCACCGAAACGATGGCCGCTGTGCTGGGCGGGGCCGATGCGGTGAGCGTGGCCCCCTTCGACAGCCTCTACCACGACCCGAACGAGTTTTCGGACCGCCTGGCCCGCAACCTCTCCATTATTCTGCGCGAGGAAAGCCAGCTGGGCCGCGTGGCCGACCCCGCCGCCGGCTCCTACTACCTCGAAACGCTGACCGACCAACTGGCGCGTAACGGCTGGGCGCTGTTCCAGCACGTTCAGGCGCAGGGCGGCCTGCCGGCGGCCGTGGGCCTGCTCATGCAGGAGCTGCACAAAGTGGCCCAGCAGCAATTTCAGCGCATTGCCGATGGCTCGCAGGTGGTGGTGGGCACCAACCGCTTCCAGAATCCGCACGAGCAATTCGATTACAACCCCAAGAAGCTTCTGCGCAGCCGCGACTTCGACTCGACGCGGGCTACCTACCCCTCGGAAGTGCTGCGGCTGGCTACAGCGCTGCACTTTCAGCGGCGCGAGAAAAAGCACAAGCGGGCGGCCGTGGTACTGCTGGGCACCCATACCAACCAGCTGATTCTGGAGTCGTTTATGCAGCTGCTGCCCAAAACCGAGCGTAAAGCTATTAGCGCCAGCCACCCGGAAGGCACGCTCTCGGTTCTGTTTTCGACCCCCGAAGGTGCCACGCTCATGTATGCCACCCCCGACCAGTTCGGTCACTTCGCCCGGGTAGTATGCCGGGTGCGGCAGGATGATGCCGGTTTTGTGCCCCCGCACCTGCTCAACGCCGACCTGGCCACCATGCAGGAAGCCGTGGCCCTGTTCGGCTTTCAGGAATTCACCGTGGAAGGCTACAGCACCGACGACGTGCTGGCCCGCCTCCAGGGGCGGTGATTTAGCGATTTAGTGATTCAGTGAGTTTGCTGTTCTGGCAGCGCAGTTTGCATAAACAGAACGTCAAACTCACTGTATCATCAGCTCACTAATTCACTAACTCACTAATTCACAGTTATGAAGCCCGATTTCTCCCAGATTGCTTACGACGCGGCGGCGCTGCCGGCGCCGGCAGCGCCGCCCACCGAAACCCTCACCGCCGAGCAGATTGCTGTCAAGAGCTACTACACGGCCCAGGACGTGCAGCACCTCGACCACCTCGGTTTTGGGGCCGGGGTAGCGCCGTATCTGCGCGGCCCCTATGCCACCATGTACGTGCAGAATCCCTGGACTATCCGCCAGTACGCGGGCTTCAGCACGGCCACCGAGAGCAACTCCTTCTATCGCCGCAACCTGGCCGGAGGGCAAAAGGGCCTGTCGGTAGCCTTCGACCTGGCCACGCACCGCGGTTATGACTCCGACCACCCCCGCGTGGAAGGCGACGTGGGCAAGGCCGGCGTGGCCATCGACTCGGTGGAGGACATGAAGATCCTGTTCGACCAGATTCCGCTGGATCAGATGTCGGTGAGCATGACCATGAACGGGGCCGTGCTGCCGATTATGGCCTTCTACATCGTGGCGGCTGAGGAGCAGGGCGTGGGGCCGGATAAGCTAGCCGGTACCATTCAGAACGACATTCTGAAGGAGTTCATGGTGCGCAACACCTACATCTACCCGCCCGCGCCGAGCATGCGCATCATCGCCGACATCTTCGCCTACACGGCGGCGAACATGCCCAAGTTCAACTCCATCAGCATCTCGGGCTACCACATGCAGGAGGCCGGCGCCACCGCCGACCTGGAGCTGGCCTACACCCTCGCCGACGGCCTCGAATACGTGCGCGCCGGCCTGGCCGTGGGCATGGACGTGGACCAGTTCGCGCCCCGCCTGTCCTTCTTCTGGGCCATCGGCATGAACCACTTCATGGAAATTGCCAAGCTCCGCGCCGGCCGTTTGCTGTGGGCCAAGCTCATGAAGCAGTTCAACCCCCAGAACCCCAAAAGCCTGGCCCTGCGCACCCATTGCCAGACCTCGGGCTACTCGCTCACCGAGCAGGACCCATTCAACAACGTGGCCCGCACGACCATTGAAGCCCTGGCCGCGGCCCTGGGCGGCACCCAAAGCCTGCACACCAACGCCCTCGACGAGGCCATTGCCCTGCCCACCGACTTCTCGGCCCGCATTGCCCGCAACACCCAGCTCTACCTCCAGCACGAAACCGACATTACCCGCGTGGTGGACCCCTGGGGCGGCTCCTACTACGTGGAAACCCTCACTCACGAGCTGGCCGACAAAGCCTGGGCCCTCATTCAGGAAGTGGAGGAGTTGGGCGGCATGGCCAAGGCCATCGAAACCGGCTTGCCCAAGCTGCGCATCGAGGAAGCCTCGGCCCGCAAGCAGGCCCGCATCGACTCGGGCAAAGAAATCATCGTGGGCGTGAATAAGTACCGCCTCACCGACGAGCAGTTGGGCCAGGAGCAGGAGATTGAAGTCCTCGACATCGACAACGCCGCCGTGCGCGAGTCGCAGATTGCGCGCCTGAAGCAGATTAAGGCCGAGCGGGATAATGAGGCCGTGAAAGCCGCCCTGCAAGCCCTGACGGATGCCGCCCGCGCCGGCACCGATCCTCAAAGCTCAACCTCCAAAACCCAGAACTTACTGGCCCTCGCCGTGGAGGCTGCCCGCCTGCGCGCCACGCTGGGCGAGATTTCCGATGCCCTCGAAGCCGTGTATGGCCGCCACCAGGCCACCATCCGCGCCATTTCGGGCGTGTATTCCGCCGAGATGAACTACGACGAGGAGTTTGCTAAAGCCCGCCGCGCCGCCGCCGACTTTGCCGCCAAGGAAGGCCGCCGCCCCCGCATGATGGTGGCCAAAATGGGTCAGGACGGCCACGACCGCGGCTCCAAAATCATTGCCACCTCCTTCGCCGACGTGGGCTTCGACGTGGACATTGCGCCCCTGTTCCAAACCCCCGCCGAAGTAGCCCGCCAGGCGGCCGAGAACGACGTGCACGTAGTGGGCGTGAGCAGCCTCGCCGCCGGCCACAAAACCCTGATTCCCCAGCTGATTCAGGAGCTCAAGCAGCTTGACCGCGCCGATATCCTCGTCATCGCCGGCGGCGTAATTCCGGCCCAGGACTACGATTTTCTGTACAACGCCGGCGTGGTTGGGGTGTATGGCCCGGGAACGGTCATTGCCGTGGCCGCGCAGGAGATTCTGGCGAAGCTGACCGAAGCATAAGCAGGGCCACTGCCATGAGCATCACCCGCACCACCGTTGCCGATAAGCTGCTGGCCTACCTGCGCCACCAGCTCACCCTTTCCGAGCTGGTAGCCTGGAGCGAAGCCGCCATTATGGACGGCGACCTGACCGAAGGCGACGAGCCTCTGCTTATGGAAGTTCTCACCAAGCTGGGCGTGGCCGACGTGCGCGCCTTCGGCCTCACCTGGGAAGACTGCGAGCAGATGATGCGCCAGTTCGGGTATACTCTCCGTATCGAAGCCAGCCACGCGGCGTAGCATTACCTGGCGTGTTAGGCTTGGAGCAGTCATTGACGTAGAGGCGCAGGAGATTCTGGCGGAGCTGGGGCTAAGCTTATCCCGTACCAACTCGGCCCGCTACCTCACGCCGCTGGCTGTAGAAGGCTACCTTGCTTACACCATCCCCGAAGTCATCAACAGCCGCTTACAACAGTACGTCACCACGCCCAAAGGGGCACAAGCTTCAGCTGAATAGTGTACATGTAGTGTACATGTAACTCATCGAAAAGCGGCTTTTCAGCTCCGATACCGCATATGCACTGACAATGTGGTGTACATGTACTGTATATGTACCCGCGGTTTGCTTGGCTTTCGGTTGTAGCTTGCAGCAGCCTACCATCTCAGCTTCTCTACGGCCCCGGTACTGTCATTGCCGTAGCGGCGCAGGAGATTCTGGAGAAGCTGGGGAGCGATTTACATAAAGAACAATTACCTAATGAATACGATTTCAATAATCCTTACCAGCAGCCTATTATCTGCTTTTCTGACTAATATAGTCAATTGGTTAATTCAAAAAAATAATTTTAAAAATGATTATTATAAAAAATTACTAGACAAAAGGCTTAACGCTTATGAAGAAGTAGAGGCTTTAATTTCTAGAATGAAACCATTAATTCATTTAGAAGATGGCAACGCATGCAATATATTCTTTACAACAGGCAAACATGAATATGAAATGTTTGTAATATCATTAATGAAACCCCTAATGAGCTCTTTCTGGCTCAGCAATGCAGTTTCAAATAAAATAACAGAATTAAATGTTTTCTTACTTAATGAAATAAGCTACAAAATAGAAGACCTTAGCGATGAACAAGCAGCTACAATCTTAGAAAATCTTGGCATAAAACATCGTGAAACAATAAGAAACATACGAAAAGAGATAGAAAATTTACTCTACAGCGACTTGAAAACACTTCATAATATTTCAAGTTTTGTGAAGAACCCTAGAACTACAATCCATAAGTTCACCTTAAATCCACCTAGTCATTCTAAGCAATTGGCATAAACCTAATATTTTCGATATATTAATAATACTAATGCAAATCTCCCCCACCGACCAACTCGACGCCGATATTGACTACTTCGCCGCCGACGCTACCGGGCATATTCTGCACGTAGCGTCCGGGGGTGGGGTGCTGCCGGAGTCCGTGGCGGCCGACCAGGAGGGGCTGCTGGCGCTGCACCAGTACTTCCTGACGCTGCCGGAGCCGGCGGCGGGCGGGGCACTGGCCGCGGCCGAGGCGGTGGAGACCAGCTACCCCGGCGCCACCCGCTACGCCCGCCGCGGCCTGTTCTCCTTCGCCAAAACCGACCTCCACGCCCCCTCCGATCCGCGCTACCACCTGGTGGCCCGTCCGCTGCGCCCCCTCACGGTAGCCGAGCTGCCCCCGGAGCTGGCCGCGCTGCTGCGCCGCACCCTGCTCCCGGGTTCCGTGGTGCACCAGTCCACCCTCGACGTTTCCAGTATTCCGTAGCTCAGCACCGGCCCGCCCCCAGCGGGCCGGTTTCGTTTCCGGCAATGCTGCCGCGGGCACCGCAGCTTCTGGCCGGTCCTCCGGCACTTCTAGCAGTCTTTACGCCGCTTCTAGTGGTCCTTTCGCCCCTTCTAGCGGTTCTTCCGCCTCTTCTAGCACTCTTTACGCCCGTTCTAGCGGTCTTTACGCCTCTTCTAGCACTCTTTACGCCGCTTCTAGCGGTTCTTCCGTCTCTTCTAGCGGTCTTTACGCCGCTTCTAGCGGTTTTTACGGCGGCGGAGCTTGTGGTAGAAGCAGTTGGGTATATCAGCAAATAGCCGTACTCTTATAACAACTTTAAATCTTTCAATTACAACACGATGAGTAAGCAAGAATCAGTACGCTTGTATACCGGCTCCGATGCCGATATGCGCCAGCGCATGCGCACGATGCATGGGCATTATCTTACGGATGTGGCCGCCTTCAGTGGCTTCAACCCCACGCTGAACGCCGCGTTTGGGGCGCAGTGGCTGGCGGCCATTGAGGCCGCGGATCAGGCCTTGCCGGG
This sequence comes from Hymenobacter daecheongensis DSM 21074, assembly GCF_900141805.1. Lineage (GTDB taxonomy): Bacteria > Bacteroidota > Bacteroidia > Cytophagales > Hymenobacteraceae > Hymenobacter > Hymenobacter daecheongensis. Next base: position 200,998 of record NZ_FQYN01000002.1, read on the forward strand.
CGCGGTGCGCGTGGGCGAGCTGAAGGAGGAAACCGGCCAGGTGCAGGACGATATGGAGCAGGCCCGCCAGCAGGTGCAGACGCTCTTTTATTACGTAGACAAGGCCTTTCCGAAGAATGCCGGACGCCTCGAGCAGTATGGCAAGAAGCGCTACGAGAAGGCCCGCGCCAAACAGGAAGAGATGCGCACGCTGCTGGAAATGGCCCTGCAGTCGGCTACGCGCGACGAGCAGGCCCTGACCACCCAGGGCTACACGGCCGCCAAGCGCCAGCAGCTGGCCCAGCTCAGCGACGCGCTGACCGCCAGCAACACGGCGCAGAAAGTGAAGAAAGGAGCCAACAAGGAAGACAGCGGCCTCTACATCGAAACCCAGAACGCGGCCTACGGCTACGGGCAGCAAGCCAACGAGGCGGCGCGGGTGCTCTACATGAGCGATGCCCTCAAGCGCGACCTCTACCGCCTGGTAGACGCGGTGAAGCGCCCCGAAGCCCACGAGCTGACGCTGAAACCAAACACGGCCCGCACGGTGCTTTTCGAGGCCGAGCTGCTGCCCGAAACCGAGCTGCGCCTGCGCCTGAATGCCGGTGCGGGCGTGGTGGCCGTGGCCCTGGTGCCCACTCCCGAGGCCGTGCCCGACAAGCCCCGCACCTTCGGCGGCCCCGCCGCCGCCGATACGCTCACGCTGACCGCCGCCGCGCTGGGCAGCGGCCAATACCTGTGGGTCCGCACCGAGGGCCCCGAAACTCTGCTGCGGGCCGAGCTGCTGAAATAGCCCGTTGCCCCCGGCCCCTTATAGCCCAACGCCCCGGCCTGCTGCAGGTCGGGGCGTTGTGGTGTTGGGGCGCGGGTGGCGGGCTACTGGGGCAGCAGCTCCAGGGCCACGTCGTTGCCTTGCTGCAGGGCCAGGTCGCGGGCCGTGAGGCCGCGCACATCGCGCAGGGTGGTGTCGGCGCCGGCTTCGAGCAGCACGGGCACCATGTTGTGGCGGCCGAAGAGGGTGGCAAACATGAGGGCGGTGCCGCCGTTGCCGTTTTGCTGGTTCAGATCGGCACCGTGCTGGATGAGCAGGCGGGCCACTTCGGGGTAGCCCTTGAACGAGACGCCCATCAGGGCCGAGTTGCCGCTGGCATCCTGCACGTTGGGGTCGGCCCCGGCTTCGAGCAGCAGCCGGGTGGCCTCGCGCTGGTCGTCGTAGGCCGCCACGATAAGGGCCGTAAAGCCCTTGCCATTCTGCAGGTTCAGGTCTATTTTCTCGTCGATGAGCTGTTGCAGCGTGGCCACATCGCCGCGGCGGGCGGCATCAATAAGCAGGTCTTCGGGGCGGTTGGAAGTGAAGGACATGGGAAGTGGGAAGCAAGTAAAAGAGAATAGGCAGCCAGCAAGCCGGTGCGGCCCGAAGGCAGCCAGCCGGGCCTTTTCCCTACGGTCAGCAGCCCGAAATGGATGGGCAGGCGCCAGCAAAAAGCCGGCCCCGCACGCGGTGGGGCCGGCTTTTACGCTCATCAGGCAGCGGGCAAGGCCTAACGCACTGTGAGTCGGGCCGTAGCTACCGTGCCGCCGGCCAGCGTGGCACGCAGGGCGTAGAGGCCGGGGGCCAGGCCGCGCAGCGCCACCGGGCAAGGGCCGGCGGCAGTGGGCAGCGCCTGCTCCCGCACGGTGCGGCCCAGCGCGTCGGTCAGCACCAGGTGGCCGCCGCCGGCGGGCAGCAGCAGCATGGTCTGCTCCGTGGCCGGGTTAGGATACACCGCCAGGGCCAGGGGGGCCTGTGCCGGGCGGCTGCCGGTGATGAGGCCGCCAGCATTGAGCTTGGCGACAAAGAAGCTGATACCAGGATCTTGGCTCGTCAGCGAGCCAAACCGCACGGAGCCGAAGGCCCCTCCGGCAACGTAGGCGTTGCCCTGGGCATCGGTGGCCAGGCTGGTGCTTACGGCGGCCCCGGAGATGGCGGAGCTACCACCGGCGGCTCCGGCCCACACTACGTTGCCGGCCTGGTCGTAGCGCACCACGTACAGCGCGGCACCAGGACTGGTGAGCACCGTGCTGCCAAACGTGACGGAGCCCTGGAACGGGCCAGTCAGGTAGAGGCCGCCGCGGTTGTCGTAAGCCACGTCGTAGCCGGAATAGGCGTCAAGCGGCGCGGGCTGCACCTTGCGCTCCCAGCGGCGCGTGCCGTCGGGCGCATAGGCTGCCACGTAGATGGCGCTGACTTCGCTGCCGTTCACGTCCCGGTAGTCAGCGTAGCCGGTCACGGCCACCCGGCCGGCGGCATCCACGGCTACGGCCGCGCCGCGCTCCGAATCGGAGCCGCCGGAACGCCGGGCCCAGAGGGCATTGCCTTGGGTATCGTATTTAGCCACAAACAGATCTTCCTCGCCCCCGACCGTGGGCAGCGTCTGGGTGCCGAAGGTGGCCGCCAGCGATACCGAGCCGGTCAGGTAGGTGTTGCCGGCCGCGTCGGCAGCCAGACCGCCGCCGTAGTCCAGCGAGGCCGAGCCCGCCGAGCGCAGCCAGACAGCCGTGCCGGCGGGGCTGATTTTGCACAGGAAAATGTCGCTGGCCGAGTTGGTGCTGTTCAGGGTAGTGGTACTGCCGAAGGCCAGCGTGCCGCTGTAGTCCCCGGTGAGGTACACGTTGCCGGCCGCATCGGCGGCCACGCCGGTGCAGTAGGCACTGGCCGATGCCTCGCCTCGGCGGGCCCAGAGCAGGTTCCCCTGGGGGTCATACTTAGCCACGAACGAATCGGTCTGGCCGGCTGCCGTGGAGAGGGAAGTGGTGCCCAGAGTGAGGTACTGGCCAAAGTAGCCGGCCAGGTACACGTTGCCGGCGGCATCTACGGTAGTCAGCACGTTGGATTCGTCGTGTGAGCTGGTCAGGGCGTGGCGGGCCCAGGCCAGCGTGCCGTCGGCGTTGTAGCGGGCCACAAAGAAGCCCGCATCATTGGTACCGGCCGTGAAGCTGGTGGTAGCGTTGAGCGTAAGCGTGCCATCGAAGAAACCGCTCACGATATGGCTGCCATCGGCGGCCACGGCCACCTTGCTGGCCTGGGAGCCCTGGCTGCCGCTGGGCGGGCCGGCACTGATGGCGCGGGTGACCGAGGCCCAGGTGGGCGCAGCAACCTGCGCCTGGGCAGTGAGGGCCGGGAAGCCCAGAACCGCCAACAATGTCAGACGGGACAAGAACGAGGGAATAGAAGTAGGCATGCGAATGGGGTATGGGTTGGGTTAATACAGAAGCGAAAGTACGTCAGCGTCACTGTCCGGCAAGCAGAATCGGCACAGTGTATTCTGCGGCGACGGCCGGCCATCGAGGAGCGCAAGATGACCGCATGGCGGTTTCAAATCACTCTCAGGAGAAGGGTACTACCAAGAAGGTTGCATAGCTCCTGCAACCTTCTCCGCGGCCTGCTATTGCCGGGGCGCTCACCGGCTGACTCGAAGTCTTACAGCTCCCCCAGCCGGCGGCCCTGCTGGCGGCCGAAGCGCGGGTGCTTGGCCTGCCCGATCAGCTGGGCCGAATAGATGCCCCGGTGCCCGGAAAACAGGTAGGCCACCACGCAGGCTAGTCCCAGGTAGATGGCCGCCTGCGTGCCGAACAGCTCCAGACCCAGCAGCGTGCAGGCCAGCGGCGTGTTGGCCGCGCCCGCCAACACGCCCACAAAGCCCATGGCCGCCAGCAGCGCCACCGGCAGCGGCAGCACCAGCGCCAGCGCCGAGCCCAGCGCCGCCCCGATAAAAAACAGCGGCGTCACCTCGCCCCCCCGAAAGCCGCACCCCAGCGTGAGGGCCGTCAGGAGCAGCTTCCAGGCAAAATCCGGGGCCGCCAGCGGGTGCTGAAACGCTTCCAGAATGACGGGAATGCCCAGGCCCACGTAGCGCGTGGTGCCCAGTGCCGCCACCACACCCAGCAGCAGCAAGCCCCCCGCCACCGGCCGCAGCGGCGCATAAGCCAGACAGGCAAACTGCCGGCTGAACCAGTGCGTGAGCCCCGCAAAGCCGCGGGCCGTGAGGCCAAACAGCGCCCCCGCCAGCAGCACGCAGCCCAGTCCCAGCGGCGTGAGCGGCACCGCCGCCAGCTGCGGATACGCCGTGTGCCCCACGCCCCAGGCCCGCGTCACGAAGTCGGCGCTGACGGCGGCCAGGAAGGCGGGCACCAGCGCATCGTAGCGGATGGTGCCCAGCAGAAACACTTCCAGCCCGAATACCGCGCCGGCCAGCGGCGTGCCGAACACGGAGGCAAACCCGGCGCTGATGCCCGCGATGAGCAGCAGGCGCCGGTCGCGGGGGCGCAGGCCAAGCAAACGGGTGAGCTGATCGGCCAGGGCGCCGCCCATCTGCACGGCGGTGCCCTCACGGCCGGCCGAGCCGCCCACCAGGTGGGTGAGCAGCGTGCCGCCCAGCACCAGCGGCACCAGGCGCAGCGGAACGGGGGCGCGGGGCGCATGAATCTCGTCGAGCAGCAGGTTGTTGCCGCGCCCAGCCGCCCCGCCGAAATAGTGGTAGGCCGCCCCGATAACAAAGCCCGCCACGGGCAGCAGCCCCAGCACCCAAGGGTGCAGCTCGCGCCAGCGCGTGACCCAATCCAACGACACCAGAAACAGGGCGGAAGCCGTGCCGGCCAAGGCGCCGACCAAGATGCTAAGCAGCAGCCAGCGCAGCAGAAAAAACAGGTTGGCGGGCGCGTCGTGGGCCTTTAGGCAGGCAGGCAGCTGACGGAAGAAGGCAGAAAGAGGGGCCACAAAGGAAGCAACATGATGAATACCCGGCGCGGCCCGCGTGGCCGTCCGTTGCGTAGGAATCATCAGCGCGGGGCGCGGGGCACCGGCGGTTCGCGGTGGAAATCCATCACCGTAAGCAGGACCGAAGATAGGAAGGATGCCCCGGTTTCGGCTGTGGCTTTGGCTGCGCCCCCGCTACCGGCTGCGCCCCAGCACGCGCCGCAGCTTGGCCACATTATCTACCTCGTAGGCATCCGGGTTGGCCTGCACCAGCTCGGTGATGCGCTTGGTGGAGCGGCCCCCGAAAGCCACCACGGCCAGCCCGGCGGCGTGGGCCTGGGCGGTGTTGGCGGCGGTGGTAAGGTCTTCGCTGAGCACTACGGCCTCCACGTTCAGGGCCTGGGCTTTGCGGAGGTTGGCGGCAAAATCATGGGTGATTTCGTAGCCCTGGAGCGCGGCGGGCCACAAACGGCGCACTCGCTGCAGGGTGGCCACCTGGTCAGTCACGAACAGTACCCGCCCGGGCGGCACGCGGTAGCGCTGCAGCAGGCGCACCAGCTGCCGGGCCAGGGCGGCCGAGCTGGCCTGGGCCTGCACCGGACTCAGGCAGGGCAGGTCTTCGTGCAGATCGAGGTGCAGGTAGGGAAATTCGGGCCGGCGGGCGAGGCGGGCCAGCAGCGTATCGAAGGTGATAATTCGCTCGCGCTGAAACCAGTCGTAGGGCCAGCCGCCGCGGTAGCGCAGCTGCACCAGCGCGGCGGCCGGCTGCTCGCTGGTGCAGCCCCGGCCGGTGCGCGTCATCGAGCTCAGCGTCACGTCGTGGTAGAGCACCGGCACGCTGTCCTGGCTGAGCTGGATGTCCACTTCCAGGCCTTCCGCACCATCCTGCAGGGCTTTCAACTCGCTGCGCAGGCTGCTTGGCGGCAGCGGGTTGAAGGTATTCAGCGGCCGGAAGAAGCCCGAGCCGGCATGGCCGACGACCACCATCTGGCCCGGTTCACGGCGCAGGGAGTTGGATTGAGCCAATGCGGCGGTGGTCAGAAGCAGGGCCGCGAGGAGCGGAAGAAGGCGTTTGATCATGCAACGGATTGGCCGGACACAGTACCCGGCAGTGCGTGGGCATACGCCGGGGCGGCACTTGCTGTTCGATTGGGCAGTGCATCATTCAGTGGCGCGGACGCGCCCCTACCCTACCAGTTTCAGCATCCACTTTTTCACCAGCGGCTGGCGGGCCACGCGGAAGCCGGCATTCACCACCCAGGGCTTATCGGCGAAAAAGCGCATCAGGCGGTAGCTGCGCGTGAGCTTGCGGCCGATTTTCTCCTCCACTTCCCGCTCGTATTGCTGCAGGAAAGCGGCGCTGAAATCCTGCTGGGCGAAGCAGCGCTGCACCTGCGCGGCGGCCAGAACACCGCTTTCGATGGCCGTATCGATGCCGTGGCCCTGCAGCGGGTCGATGAGGGAAGCCGCGTCGCCGCAGAGCAGGAAGCGCGGCCCCGTGCTGGGGCGCGGCGTGCCGCCCAGCGGCAGCCCGAAGCCCACGATGGGCGTGAGCTGCTCGGCCTGGGCGAAGCGCGGGGCCAGCGCGGGGTGCTGGCGCAGCACTTCCTGCATGGTTTCCTTCAGGTTCACCTGCCCGGCCGCAATCTGATCCGAGACCATGCCGAAGCCCACGTTGCAGGTGCCGTCGGGGCCGACGGGGAAGATCCAGAGGTAGCCGGCCAGGTGTTCCTTCAGGAAGAAGAACTCGGTGGTTTGCTCGTTGGTGCCGCTGATGCCGCGGTAGTAGGCGCGCACGGCGGCGCAGTGGTAGCGGCGGTCGAGGGGGCGCGGGAGCAGCTTGCGGGCCACCACGGAGTTGGCCCCGTCGCAGCCCAGCACCAGGGCGGCGGTGAGGGGCGGGCTGCCATCGGCGGGAAAGACGGTGGCGCAGTGGGCGTCGGTCTGCACGTCACGCACGGCGTAATTTTCGCGGATTTCGGTGCTGGTGTGGCGGCGCACCAGGTTCAGCAGGTGGTGGTCGAAGTGCAGACGCGGGCTGCTAAACGTGGGCAGCTGCCACTGCACGCGGGCCTCGCCGCCATCGGGCGCTACCAGGCGGCTGGTCTGGGTGTCGGCGCGGGGCGTGCGGGTGCGCAGCTCCTGGTAAAAGTCTTCGGAGAGCTTGCGTAGCGCTTTCAGGGCCGGGCCGGGAATGGCATCGCCGCAGACTTTATCGCGCGGAAACCGGGCCTTATCAAGCAGGGCCACGCGCAGGCCGCTGTGGCGCAGGGCCAGCGCGCAGGCCGCGCCCGCCGGACCGGCCCCAATCAGGATAACGTCGTAGTGGTGGCGGGCAGCATCGGGCACGGGCGGCGGGGTAAGGTGGTCGGAATCAAAGGTAAGAGCGGCGGGCAGGTTTGGCGTTGCGAAAAAGCAATGGCCGGCTAATAACTGGCTTATACAATATTCGGGAGCGGCGCCGTTTAGTCAGGCATCGGCAGCCAATGCGGCCCTCATTCCTACCAATTTATCCGATGAAAAAAGCCCTGCTGGCGCTGACGCTGGCCTTGGTCGTATGCGCTGCGCGGCCGGCAACTCCTACTTTCCGGGACGAACAATTGCAGCATCCGCGGGTGCGGGCGGCCTATGCGCGGCAGTGGCCGGCGCTGCGGCAGCTGCTCAGCCAGCACCACATCGAGCCGGGCCGGCTGGAGGTGTTTATCCGGGCGTTTAAGATAGGCCGGCGGGTGGAAGTGTGGGGCCGCAACCAGGGCGAGGCCGGGTTTCAGCCGCTGCGCACGTACCGCATTGCGGCCTGCTCGGGCGCACTGGGCCCCAAGCGGCAGGAGGGCGACGGGCAGGTGCCCGAGGGCGTGTACCACATCAACCGTTTCCACCCCAACAGCCTCTATCACCTCTCGCTGGGCCTCGACTACCCCAACGCCGCCGACCGCGCGCTGGGCAACCCGAAACCCGGCGGCGACATTTTCCTGCACGGCTCCAACGTCAGCATCGGCTGCCTGCCCCTCACCGATGCGCTGATTGAGGAATTGTACGTGCTGTTGGTAGAAGCTCGCACGGCCGGGCAGCTGGACATTCCGGTGCATATCTTCCCCTTCGAGCTGAATGAGGAAATGCTGGCCCGCTACCGGCAGCACCGGCACTACGCGTTTTGGCGGAGCCTGCAGCCAGTGTATGCGGAGTTTGAAGAAGGATTGAAAGCCGGATCTTTGGGGGATGCGTATTGAATTTCCAGGCGATGTTTCCAGGCGACGTTTCCCGCGGAGGCACCCAGAGGTTGGCGCAGAGGAGCGCAGAGCGTTGCCGCCCGCCGGAGTCCCAATTCATAATTCAACATTCAGAATTCATAATTCAAAAAAAGTGCGTGAGTCGGCGGTGATAGTGCCGGTATTTCGGGATGCGGCCGGGGAGTTGCGGGTGCTGCTGGTGCGCCGCGGCGAGCGGGGCGTGCATGGCGGGCAGCTGGCGTTTCCCGGTGGCAAGCGCGACCCTGAAGATGCCTCCTTGCTGGCCACGGCCCTGCGCGAAACGCGGGAGGAAGTGGGGCTGGGGCCGGAAAGCATTGCCGTACTGGCCGCGCTGCCCGTCATCGAAACATTCACCACGGGCTTCCGCATCACCCCGTTTCTGGCCCGCGTGGTGCCGCCGCCAACGTGGCAGGTTCAGCAGCCCGAAATTGTGGAAGTGCTGGAGGTGAGCCTGCGCCACCTCGCCGACCCGGCCACCCACGCGCAGGAAGAATGGCAGCTGCCCGAGTGGCCCCGGCCGGCGCTGGTGTCGTTCTGGCGGGTGGGGCCGCACCCGCTGTGGGGGGCCAGCTACCGGATTCTGCGGCCCCTGGTGCCCCGCCTGCTGGCAGGCGAGTGGGCGGTGTGAGCACACTGTAGTTATAGGCGCACACATCATTCTGGCACGAAATTGCGTTTGGAACGCGCACCCGGTGGTAGCTTGCCCCTTTCCCCACCGGCTTTCTTCGCTATGCAACGACTTTCTTTCTTCGGCGCTCTGCTCCTGGCCTGCTGCCTGCGGCCCGCCGCCGCCCAGGCCCAGGCTCCCGAACAATCCATCTGGTATTTTGGCGGCCAGGCCGGCCTGCGCTTCGAGGGCACCGCGGCCCCCACGCCCCTGCTCGATGGCAAGATGAGCACCTACGAAGGCTCGGCGGTGGCTACCAATAAGCAGGGCCAGCTCTTGTTTTATACTAACGGCGAGCTGGTGTACAACCGCAAGCACGAGGTGATGCTGAACGGCAAGGGGCTGATGGGCAGCAAATCAAGCGCCCAGAGCGCCCTCATCGTGCCCGACCCCGGCAGCGGCAACGTGTTCTATATCTTCACCACCGCGCCCCAGGGCACCAGCAACGGCATGCGCTACTCGGTGGTGGACATGACCCGCGAGGGTGGCTTCGGCGACGTGCCGCGGGCCAATATGCTGCTCATTACGCCGGTGGCGGAAAAGCTGGCCGCCGTAAAGCACAAAAACGGCCGCGACATCTGGGTTATCGGGCACCGCTGGAACTCCAACGCCTTCGTGGCCTACCTCGTGACGGCCGACGGCGTGGAAACCAAGCCCGTGCTCAGCAACGTGGGCAGCATGAACGCCGGTCCCGGCCGCAATGCCATCGGCACCATCAAATTCTCGCCCGACGGCCGCAAGCTGGCTACCTCCATCTGGCGTGAAAGCAACAAGTTCGAGGTATTCGACTTCGACGCGGCCACCGGCAAGGTCAGCAACCCGACATCCTTCGGCACTTATGAGGAAGCCTACGGCGTGGAGTTTTCACCCGACGGCACCAAGGTATATGGCACCTGCAACGGCAAAGGCGGCGGCCAGGCCGAAATCTGGCAGTTTGACCTGACCCCGAAAAAGCCCGCGGCCGTGAAAATCGGCACCTCCGCCAACCGCAAAATCGGCTCCCTGCAGCTCGGCAACGACGGCCGCATCTACGTAGCCCGCGAAGACAACCCGTTCCTGGGCGTTATCCAAAACCCCAACGCCGCCGGCCTGGCCTGCAAATACGTGGACGACGGCCTGAAGCTGGGCGGCCGCCGCAGCAAGCTGGGCCTTCCGATTTTCGCGCGGTAGTGCTTAGCCCCCGCACGCCTCACCTCAGGCCCCTCTCCCGAGGAGAGGGGAGCCTGATGGCGCTAACGGACAAAAGCCACCTGCTTCGCAGCAGGTGGCTTTTGTGTTCTGGAGTATCACTGCAAATACGCATTTGGGGCGGGGGCGTCGGCTCTCGCATAATTCGCGCCATTCGGCTCCCCTCTCCCTTAGGAGAGGGGCCGGGGGTGAGGCGTGCCTACTGCTCCTTCCCAAACTTAAACCGCAGAAAACCCGCCGCCACCGACAGGTACGGATTCTCCTTCGTCAGCAGGCCGGCCACGTCGCGGGTGCTGATGCCGGCTTCGTAGATGCTGCTGGTGAGCGTGAGGCCCAGCGGCACGCTCAGGCTGTAGCCCGCGCCGGTCGAGAGGCCGCTGCTGAGCCGCAGCCAGCGTATGGGCTTGTAATCGACGCCCAGGCCAACGAAGGGAGCAGGAATGTTGCCTGCTACTTTGTTCAGGGGTAGGGTCACGTCGAGGCCGGTTTCGAAGTATTCGCTGATGCGCAGGCCCGCGCCGGCCCGGAATTTGGCCGGCAGCGCGGCACGGCGCGTCTGGCTGGGCTGGTACTGAAACAGGCTGTCGGAGCCGGCCGAAAAAATCTGGGCGGCTTCCTGGAAAAAATCGTAGCTGCTGATGCCGGTGGAGCGCAGACGCTTGAGCTTCTGGTCGCTGGCCGTCACCAGGTTGCCTTCCCAGGTCATGTGGCCCAGATCGGTGACGGCCGCGCCCAGGCGCAGCTTTTTGCCGGCTTCCAGCGCCAGGCCCAGATCAAAGCCGTGGCCCTCGCCTACGGGCTGCAGGCCCCTGGCCCGCTGACGCAGGTTGAACGACGGATTGGTAGCCAGGCTGCCGTAGTCAATCTTGAACAGCGGCGACATGGAGCCGTAGGCCTCCACCTTGCCGCCGCTCACGCGCAGATCCACGATGCCCACGCCCTGAATGTAGCGGTAGCCGGCTCCAGCCGAAAGCTGCACCAGCGGCAGGTCGATGAGCCGGGTGCCGAGGGCCAGGTTGAACTCGTTCAGCCACGCCATCTGCAGCTCGGTGCCAGCCAGGGCTTCTGAGAGCAGCGGAGCGGTCTGGATGTTATAATTCTGAAAAATGGGCGCGTCTTTGCCCAGAAAGGCTATTTCAGCCGCGTTTTTATTCAGCCCTACGTGGCTTGAAATGCGCTGCCGGTTGCTGATGGCCACGCTGCCCACGCCCGGCACCGCCAACGACACGGCCAGCGAGGTAGCGTCCACGTTCAGGTTCAGGGCATTATTAGAAGTAAACTGGCGGGCCAGCACCTGCTTGTCGGCGAGGGTAAGCTTGTCGTTGGCCTGGTAGATGAACTTCCGCAGCTGCGTGCGCGTGAGCGACTGCGACCCCAGGCCCGCCCCAAACTCGCCGATGGTGAAGGCAAACCGCGCTCCGCCCACGCGCCCCAGATTGCCGGGATTGATGCCGATGGCCTGGTAGTCGGTGGCGAAGGTGGTGGAAACGCCGCCGCGGCCGGTGGCAGTGAAGTTGCTCAGCTCGTTTTGCGCCCAACCGAAGCCAGGCAAAGCCAGCAGGGCAGCGAGCAGGGAGCGTTTGAGAAGGCGGGGCATAGCGGGTAGTAGTGGAGGCAAGAGGCGAGGCGTAAAAGACAACGGTTTTTCAAATGTACTATTATGAGGTAGTTTGCACGGCCAATTTGCCCCCGCTCGCCGATTTATCTCGCTTTCTCCTCACCCCGCCCGCATGGCCCGCCGCTTTTCCGCTTCCGAGTATTCCGACGGCCTTCTGAGCGGCAACCGGGTGCGCCTGAGTCAGGCTATTACGCTGGTGGAAAGTACGTTGCCTGCTGACCAAGTACTGGCCCAGCATGTGCTGGATGCGGTGCTGCCCCACGCGGGCCGCTCGGTGCGCGTGGGCATCACGGGCGTGCCGGGCGTGGGCAAAAGCACCTTTATTGAGGCCCTGGGCCTGCATTTGGTGAATGAGCAAGGCAAAAAGCTGGCGGTGCTGGCCATCGACCCCAGCAGCCAGCGCGGCGGCGGCAGCATTCTGGGCGATAAAACCCGGATGAACCAATTGGCCGCGCACCCGCAGGCTTACATCCGCCCCTCCCCCGCCGGGGGCAGCCTGGGCGGCGTGACGCGCAGCACCCGCGAGGCCCTGATGCTGTGCGAAGCTGCCGGCTTCGACGTGATTTTTGTGGAAACCGTGGGCGTAGGCCAGAGCGAAACCGCCGTGCATGGCATGGTCGATTTTTTCCTATTGCTGATGCTGGCCGGGGCCGGCGACGAGCTACAGGGCATCAAGAAAGGCATCATGGAAATGGCCGATGCCGTGACCATCACCAAAGCCGACGGCGGCAACGAAACCGCCGCCAAGTTGGCCCGCCGAGAGTATCAGAATGCCCTGCACCTGTTTCCGCTGGCCCCCAGCGGCTGGAGCCCGCAGGTCACGGTCAGCTCGGCCCTCACGGGCGCGGGTGTGCCGGAAGTGTGGCAGGTGGTGGAGCAGTATGTACAGCAGACGCAGGCCAGCGGCTATTTCGGCCAGCGGCGGCAGGAGCAAAACCTGCACTGGCTCCGCGAAACCATCCGGCAGGGCCTGGAAGCGCAGTTTTATGCCCGCCCCGAAGTGGCCCGGCAGCTGGCCGCCGTGCAGCAGCAGGTGATGGCCGGGCGCAAGTCAGCCTTCGGGGCGGCAGCGGAGCTATTAGGGCTGTAGCGCGGAAATCCGTTCCGCGACGAGCGAAGCGAGTTCCGACGTAAGGCAGCCGACTATACTCGCTTTGCTCGTCGCGGAACGGATTTCCGCGTTACTACCCCCGTTTAGGCCGGATTGCCAGGTAATCGAGGAAATACAGGATTTTGATGCTCACGTTGTTGTTGTGCGGCGTGTTGATGGTGTTGTTCAGGTTTTCGAAGTAAAGCGGGGTGGCTTCGTTGGCCTGCAGGAAGTTGGTGCCGGCGTTTTTCCACACGATGCTCACCTGCGAGCCGGGCGCAAACCACCACGAATACACGGCATCGATGTTGAAAGCGTTGTAGGTGTTGGCGCGGTTGCGACGGTAGTCCACGGGCTCTTCGGTGCCGCCGGGGCGCAGCAGGGCAAAGTCCTGGTAGCGCACGGTGCTGGTATAGTGGCGCGTACGCACAGTCAGCGACATCCGGTTGGTGAACGTGTAGGCCGCCGACAGCACATTGCTCACCGTGACCACCTGCCGCCGGCCCAGCAGCACATCCTCACCCCGCAGCCGGATAACGGCCGTATCCAGCGGCTCGCGGCTGTTAAGACCGCCATTCACGAAGCCAATCTGATTCTGGCGCAGGCTCCAGTCGATGGAGTAGCGGAAGTTCAGCTTGTTGTTGACGCGGTAGCGCGGCGAGACGGAAAAATCGTAGCCCATGCGGCGCGGCCGCTCGGGTAGGCGCGCGTCGAGGGCGTAAGGCCGGATGCCGCCGTTCAGGTCCAGCGCCAGCTTTTTTCGGTAATCAGTGCTGATGTAGCCGCCCACGCCGAAGCTGCCCGGCACCAGCACGTAGTAGCGGCCCAGCGGCTCTTTGCGGGGCTCAAAATAGTCGCGGTTGCGCGGGTTGATATTCAGGTTGAGGCCCGTGCTCAGGAAGTTTTTAGTGAACGTCGTATTGAAGCCGCTGTAGAAGCTCACATTCTGAAAAATGGTGGGCTGGTAGAGCAGGTTGTGGTTCAGGCCAAAGTAGCTGTTGAACCGGTTTACCTTCCAGAAAGGCTTGAAGATGTTGTAGTTGCCATACACGCCCTGCGAGATGGAGTTGTTGCTGAACAGAATGCCCAGGTCGTTAGGGTCGTAGGTGTTGGACTCGATGCCGTGGAACGCGCCGTAGGTGAAATTGCCGCTGATTTTGCTCACGTCCAGGTTGTACTTGTAGCCGTCGCGGTTGTCGATCTGCGCTTCTGAGTTGAAGATGTTGCCGCGCCGCCGCGAGTAGTTGGCTTGCCCGCTGATGGCGTAGCGGTTTTTCTTGTCGGCGAAGCGGAACAGGCCGCCCGTCACGTTGGCATCGTAGGTGCGGCCAGCCCGCGTCACGTTGGTGTTAATGAGCGACACGTAGGAGTTGTTCTTCAGGCTCTGATCCAGCACCACGATGCTGTAGTTGCTGAACGGCTGCGTAAGCACCTCCCGCTCCGCCCCCGATTCGGTGTTGCGCACGGTGGCATACACATTGTTGCTCAGCGCATTGAACACCCCAACCCCCAGCCCCTTGCTGGTGCGGCCCGACACTTTAGTGGCATTCAGCAGGCGCGTTTCGGTGGGGTTGCGCACCAGCTTTTCCTTGTCGCCCACGGCCACGTCGTAGAAGCCGATGGGCGTAGCGCCCACCCGGCGCGAATAGAACAGGTTGCCTTTGGTAAACAGCTCGGTGCCTTCGGTGAAGAACTGCCGGTTCTCGTTGAATTGCACCTCAAAAGGCGACAGATTCAGCACTTGGTTGTCGCTCTGCACCTGCCCGAAATCGGGCACCAGCGTGGCATCCAGGGTGAAGCTCTCGTTGAGGCCCCATTTCACATCGGCCCCGCCGTTGAAGGAGGTGGTGGTGCGGCGCGTGCCTTCCGCGTTCAGCGGGTTATGATTCACGTAGCTGGAAACGTAGGGCGTGAGCGACAGGCGCAGCGGCGGCTTCACGTCGCGCACGCCCTGGAGCGTGCCCCACTGGTTCACAAACCCATCCACCTGGGGCCGCACCTCATTCCAGAAAAAGGCCTGATTCTCCTTTTTGCGCTGGCGCATGAAGTTCAGCCCCCACTGCTGCTCGGGTAGGCTGCTGAAACGAATGGCCGAGTACGGAATCCGGATTTCGGCCACCCAGTCATTGCCCCGAATGGCGGTGCGCGAATCCCAGACGGCGTTCCAGTTGAAATCCTCGCCACTAGCCGGCGAGTAGCGGGCATCCAGCTGCACGCCTCCTGTGGTCACGAAAAACCCGTATCCATTGAGTTTATCCTGATACGTATCGAGAAAGACCCCAATAAAGTCGGTGTTGCCGAACTCATCGCGCGGGGTCAGCTCGCGCAGTATTGAGTCGGGGCTCACGTCGTGCATCACCGCCCCAATGTAGAGGTTGGCATCGTCGTAGAGAATACGCACCTCGGTGGGGTGCTTCTCGTGCGGGCCGGGGTTGGGCCGGTTCTGAATGAAATCGGTAGCCAGGGCCGCCTCGCGCCACATCGGCTCGTCGAGCTGGGCATCGAGCTTGATGGGCTGAGTGATGCGCAGGGCGGTGAGCTGCCGCTTGGGCGCGGCCGTAGCGCCTTTGGTCGAATCAGGTCGGGCGGGGGCGTTCTGAGCACGGGCGGCAATGGCCAACAGGCAGAAAAAACAGAAGAATAGTACCCGTAAGCGCATAAAATATGATGAGGAAAACATGAGGCAGACAGTTAAACAGATGGCCTGAACCCGCGAATGGTTGCTCAGAACGGACTGACCAGTCAAAAAAAAGGCGGCCTGCTCTGCGCAAGCCGCCTTTCTGCTCTGGTTTTCACTCCGAGACGGAGATATTGATGTTGAAGCTCTTGTCGTTGGTGTGGTTAAGCAGCTCCCGGTATTTTTTCGCCACCTCATCCGGCTGTTTCTGCCCGTTCACGCTCATACTCGCCTGGTTAAGCTGCAATTGGTAGGATTGATCGTCTTTGCCGATCAGACCATCGCGGCGCAGCTGGGCCCCAATCTCATTCGAGTCGAGGGCGGGCTTGCGGGGCGCGGCCGGAGCCATAGGTGGCGTGGGTGGCGTGGGCGGTGTGGCAGGCGTGACGCGGGGAGCCCGCGGCGGGCGCGGCGGCCGCGGGCCGGAAATGGTGCTGGTGCTGCTGTCGGTATTGCGGGTCACGATGTAGCTGCTGCCTGGGGCCAGCTTGCGGCCGGACTGGTCCTGTAGCAGGCTCAGGTATTTGTCGCGCTTGGCGGCAGACTGGGTTTTGCCGTTCACTACCATGCTTTTGGCACTCAGGCTGAATTGGTAGTTATCGGGGTCCGCAATCAGGCCATCGGCCCGCAGCTCGCGCACCATGGCGGCTTCGGTCTGTTCGCGCTGCTCCTGCTGCCGGTCGCGCTGTTCCTGGGCGCGGTCACGCTGCTCCTGGGCCCGGTCGCGCTGTTCCTGCTGCCGGTCGCGTAGCTCCTGCGCCCGGTCGCGCTGCTCCTGTTCGCGCTCCAGCCGGCGCTCCAGCTGCTGATTGCGCAGCTCTTCGCGCTGCTCCTGCAGGCGGTCGAGCTGCTCATCGAGCTGTTCGCGCACTTTCTCATTCGTTTCATCCCGAATAGCATCGCGCAGATCGTGCTCGGCATCGCGCAGCGCTTCTTCCTGAAGCTTGTCGGTATCGATGATCTGCACGTGCTTGCCATTGCGGATTTCCACGCGCTTACCGTCGCGCGTCACCGAAGTTTTGCCCGCCGCCCGCTGGGCGTTGGCCCGCACCCGTTCGGTATCCAGGTTCAGATTCATCCGAAAGCCGGGAAAAGCCATGCGCAGCGCCTCTTTGTCCTTGAAGGTCATTCCGTAGGTTTCGGAGCCCTCCTTGAAGTTGAAGGCAAAATCGTCGCCGCGGCTGCTCCACCGGCGGTCGGCGCGGCCTGGCTCGGGCAGCCGAATGATTTCGGTGCTGCCGCCTTTCACCTTCTTGTTTTCAGCCTGCAGGTCGATGCGGCGGCCATCCACTACTATCTCCGTGGCCCGCCCCTTCTTGTCGCGCTTCACAATCACGGTCTGGCCGTCGTCGCGCCAGTCAGGGCGCTGCACCTGCTCATTGCGCATAATTACCACATGCCGGTCGCCGTCCTTGGTTTTGCGCTTGCTCTTTTTCTTGTCCTTGTCGCCATCGTCGTCCTGCGTGAGGCACAAAGCCGAATCCAGGGCCGGATCGAGGGCCGGCAGCGGCGGCAGCGTATCCTGGTGCATGGCGGTCAGGCTGTGCAGCCAGGCGGCATTGTCGGGCCCGGCTACCAGGCCGGCCAGCGCCTTGGCCTTATCGGCCCAGGGCCGCGGGCTGGCCATCGAGACGGCCGCCGTGAGGCCCAGCAGCACCAGGCCGCCCATCACCACCAGCGCCGCCATCACACCCTCCGAGAAGGTAGGAGCCGCGCGGCGCTGTACCAGCCGCCGGATGCGGCCCAGCAGCGAGCCATCAGGCCCCACCGCCGACAGCGCCAGCTGCGGTACCGGCATCACGTCGTGGCCCATTTCGGCCAGCGCGGCCAGGGCGCGGGCCAGCGTGAGCGGGTCGCCGCAGATGGCGGTAGCCTCGTCGTCGCAGCAGTTTTCGCGCTCCGTGCGCAGGCAGGCCGTGATAAACCAGGCCGCCGGGTGGTAGAAAAACAGAATCTCGGCCACCGACTGCAGAATGTTCATCAGGTAGTCGCGGCGGGCAATGTGGGCCAGCTCGTGGGCCAGAATGGCTTCCAGCTGCGCCGGCGCGAGGCCCAGCACCGTGCCCAGCGGCAGCAGAATCACAGGCTTCAGGTGGCCCGCCACCAGCGGCGCCTTCACCAGCGCCGACTCCAGCAGCGTAATGCTTTTTTTCAGCCCGGCCTTGGCGGCCAGCACCGCCAGCCGCTCACTCCAGTGGGCCGCCAGCGGCTGCACGCGGTAGTGGCGCAGGCGCTGCACATAAGCCAGCCCGCCCAGCAGGCGCAGCGTCATGGCCAGCAGCCCCAACAGCCACGCCGCCACAATCAGGGGCAGATTATGGTCGAAATAGGCCAGCCAGGCCGGCACGCCGGCCGCAGCTACGGCTTCAGCCGGGGCAGCGCTATGCTGCAGAAAATCAGTAGAAACCACCGTAGTGACTGCCGCATTAACCGGCGCGGTGCTCATGGCTACCGCGTCGGTAGTGTTCAGGGCAATGGCGTAGTGCCGTACAAACGTGGCCAGGGCCAGGCCCAGCATGGTAGCCAGCGCCACGCAGGCCACGTTGTAGCGCACCTGCGCCGAGTGGCGGCGCAACACCAGCAGCAGCCCCACCAGGGCCAGCCCCACTACCGCGCCCTGCCACAGCGAATGCACGATGGTCCAACCCAGAGCCCGCACCAGCGCGGGAGAAAGTGCGTTTTCAAGCCAGTTCATCGGTAGCGTCTTTTGTGGTGTCGACTTTCTGATTTTCCATGTCGTTGAGCAGCGTGCGGATCTGCTGCAGCTCTTCTTTCGAGGTGCGGCGGTTGCCGAGGGCCTGCATCACCAGCTTCATAGCCGAGCCCCCGAAGGCGGCCTCCACAAACCGGTCGAGCAGCACGCCCTGCGTTTCTTCCTCGCGCACGGCGGCGCGGTACACGTGGGTGCGGCTGTCGTCGTCGCGCAGCACGAGGCCTTTGTCGAGCATCAGCTGGAGCAGCTTCAGCGTGGTAGTGTAGCCGATGTCGCGCTTGCGGCTCAGCTCGTCGTTCACGGCGCGCACCGTGGCGGGGCCCTGTCGCCAGAGCACCTGCAGTATCTCCAGCTCCGATTCGGTGGGCTTGGGCAATGGGGACTTACTCATTTTCAAGGCTGTTTTTGGTACGACACATTTCGTACATCAAACATATACGAAACAAATCGTAGAGTCAAGGATTAGCTACGAATATTTTCGTATAAATTCTCCTAAAGCAAAAAACCAGCCCTATCCGACTGGTTTTCAAAAGACATAGCAATTTGCTTATGGTTGCAAACCGCGCTTGCGCTTCAGCGTGATGCGGGCCCGCCGGCAGATACCGCCCAACGGCGGATTGAACTTCGACACGCACACTTTCACCGAATGCACATGCGGAAACTCGGTCAGGATGCGGTCCAGCACGCGGTGGCCCAGGTGCTCCAGCAGCCGCGCCGGGGCTAGCATTTCCTCCGCCACCACGCGGTAGAGCACCTCGTAGTTCACCGTTTCCTGCAGCTTATCCGACGTGCCCGCCGCGTGCAGATCGGTGCTGATATACAGGTCGACGCCGTACTTATTCCCGATTTTCTGCTCCTCGTCGTAGTAGCCGTGAAACGCGAAAAACTCCATTCCTTCCAGTGCAATCTGCCCCATTCTGCTGATGTGTTGATTTTTTGATGTGCTAATGTGATTTTGATGTGCTGGTGGGGTGATGTGTTGATACAGATTGCGCCCTGCCAATCCACGGACTAGGCGCAGCGCGGCGGCTTTTTCAAAAGGCCTGCTTACCCTATCCCGAAAAGCCGCTTAAAAGAAAACCTGCCCCGAAAGGCAGGTTTGCTCACGTCTACAAAATCCGTGTAATCCGAAAAATTCGGACAAATCCGTGGTCTAAATTTCGTCGAAAAAAGACTTTTCCGCAGGGGCCGGGGCTGCAACCGGAGCAGCGGCGGCCATGCCGGGGTGCGTGGGCGGCGACGGCGGCATGATTTCGGGCTGGCCGGGGCCGACGGGCTGAATATCGGGGCGGGTGGGTTCAATGTGCGGCTCCACCGGGTTGGGCACCACGGCCGGCCCAGGCTGGCGCACCCGCTCCGGATCGGCAATGCCGGGGTTTTCGCGGGGCGCGGGCGTGGGGCGAATGTCGGGACCAGGATTATGCCGGTTGGGCTGCTCGCCGGGCTGGGGCTCGGGGTGGCGCTCAGGCTGCTCACCGGGCTGCGGCTCCGGGTGCGGATCGGGCTGCTGGCCGGGCTTGGGGTTGTAGCTGCCGGGCTGCGGGCCAATGGGCTGGCGCGGCTGCTCAGGAGCCGTATCGCCGATGGCGGCCGCCGATGCGCCGGCCACGGCCGCGGCGGAAGAAGTGGAAGCGGTGCTCACGAACATGGCAGAATCGTTTTCGGGTGAAGGATCGGGTCGATTCACCTTTACGCTGGCCGCTCGCGAAAGGATGGCCGCAATGGACGCTTTCGGCCGGGCTTTCACCTTCTCCACTTTGTCGAGCGAATCGGCGGCCAGGCGCTGCAGGTCGCGCACGAGGCCTTCGAGCTGGTTTTCGAGGCCCTGGCACTGCTGGCCCAGCCCATTCACCTCGGTCTGCATCTCGGCAATGGTTTTTTCGGCCTGCTTGTAGGCCTCATCTACCACCGAACGGGCCTTCTGCCGGGCATCCGACAAGAGCTGCTCGGCCTTGAGCTGGGCTTCGCGAATACGCAACTCTGACTCGCGCTGGGCCTGCTCGGTGATGCTGTTGCCGGTGTCTTCGGCCGTTTTGAGGGTGCGGTAGAGGCTGGTTTCCACCTCGCGCATCTTGCTCACCTCCTGGGTGGCATGGTCGAGCTTGAGGCGCAGCTCGCGGTTTTCGTCGCCCATTCGCTCCCACTGCTGCGAAAGCGTGACCAGAAAGGCTTCTACTTCTTCCTTGTTGAGCCCACGAAAGGCTTTTTCAAAGGTTTTCTGCCGAATATCGAGGGCGGTAATCTTCATTTCCAATGAGCAATGAGCAATGAACAATGAGCAAGTAACCGGGCCGGCAAACTTCCTTTTCGATCAACAATAACAAGCGATGCGCAAAACCAGCGGAGCGAAATTGCTCACTGCTCATTGCTCATTGATAATTGCCAAACGGCCAGGCTGCGGTCGTCGCTACACGAAACTACCCGATTATGCCGGCCCGACCAAAATAACTTGTTTACGGAGGTGCCGTGGCCGGCACTGCGGGCCTTGTCGGCCACGCGCAGCAGGCGAAACGTGTCGGCATCCCAGAGCTTGATGGATTTGTCCATGCTGCCCGTAGCCAGGTACTGCCCATCGGGGCTGAAAGCCAGGTGATTGATGGCAAACAAATGCGCCACAATGCTTTGGCGCTCCGTGTAGCCCGCTGCCACGTTCCACACGCGCAGGTGGGCATCGCGCCCGGCCGTGACGAGAAAGCGCCCGTCGGGCGAATAGGCGGCCGTAAAAACCGAGTTAATAGAGCCCGCCACGGTGTATTTCAGCGCCAGCGAATCGACATCCAGAATGCGAATCAGCGCGTCGCTGCCGCCGATGGCCAGCTCGTTGCGCCCGGCGTGCAGGGCCAGGCAGCGCAGGCTTTTCTCTGATAGCCGCAGCAGCTTTTCCACCCGAAAATCATCGTCGTGCAGCACGGCCAGCGTGCCGTTGCCGAGGGCCACGTACACGCGGCGACGGGCCGGCGAATGCACGATATCGAAGATGGCGGCCGGCGGCAGAGCGGTGGCGTGGAGCAGCTTTTTCGCGGCCAGCGAAATCACCTGCAGGCCCTGGTAGTTGTGCCCGATGAGCAGCAGGTCGCGCTCCGGCAGATGGCGCAGCGCATACACCGAGTTTTCGACCCGCGCCACCAGCTCGCCGTCGTGCGTGGGCTCTTCCACGTTCCAGGCCACCACGAAGCCATCGGAGCCGGCTGAGAAAACCGTGGGCTCGTCGGGGCTGCCGGCCAGCGCGTACACACAGTCGCGGTGGCCGGTGAGGGTGGCCAGTTTCTGAATCTGCGGGCGGAAAAGGCTGGGCATGAGAAGCAGGTTTGGGCGACGGCCGCACCCGGCCCAAGGCCGCCGCGGGGCCGAAAGTTACCGCCCAATTTGCGGCCGGCCCGAATCTGCGGGCCATTTGCTTGCTTTGCATGGCCGTCTCACCCCCTTTTTATTACCTGCTCATGCCGCTGCACACCCTTTTGCCGCTCGCGCCCGATGCGCTGCTGGGCCTCTGGCACCTCACGGAGCTACCCACCGACCTGCTGGCCCTGGTGCCGCAACGCGAGCAGTATGCCCCGCTGCAGCCCCCCGGCCGCGACGAAAACCGCACGCTGCAATGGCTGGCCGGCCGGGCGCTGGCCCACACAGTGCTCCGTGAGCTGACCCCCGCCCCCACCCTGCTCCGCAACGATGCCAACGGCTGCCCCTTCTTCGAGCAGCTGCCCGATTTCGCCGTGTCGTTGTCGCACTCGGGCGAGTGGGCGGCGGCTGTGGTGGCCCGGCGCGGGCGGGTTGGCACAGATGTTGAACTGATCCGGGCCAAAGCTCAAATGTTGGCTCCCAGGTTTCTATCGGAAACCGAGCGGGCCGATGCCGGCGCTGACGAAGCCAAAAACAGTCTCTACTGGAGTGCCAAGGAGACGCTTTATAAGCTGCACAGCCGCCGGGGCCTGGTGTTTAAGGAGCAAATTCAGCTCAATCCGTTTGGGCTGCGGGAGGCTGGTGTATTGACGGGACACCTGCTCACAGAAAACTTCCGCAGCCAACACCAGATTCATTACCAGCGCCTGGCCGCCGATTACGTACTTACGTACTGCTTCGAGCCCGACGCGCCTACCCATCTTCACTGATTTTCCCTCCCTGATGTCTTTTCGCCGAATCTCGATTATCGCCGCCGTAGCCCTGCTTTTCGGCACGCTGGCCGTGTCTACAGCCCGCGCCCAAAGCACTTCCGTTAGCGACTTTACGCTGAAAAACTCAGCCAATGCGGAGGTTTCGCTGCGCAGCTATGCTAAAAGCAAGGCTGTGGTGGTCGTATTCGTAAACCCGACTTGCGCCTTCTCCAAGCTCTACCAGAACCGCCTCAACGATCTAAAAGCCCGCTATGACGCCCGCGGCGTGGAGTTTTTGTTCATCAATGCCCCCATCAACCTGGAAGCCAGCGCCGACACGGAAGCGGAAAAGCTGAAGGTGAAAACTGTTGGCACCGAGTTGGCTTATCTTACCGATGAAGGCCAGAAAGCCAGCACCCTGCTGGGCGCTACCAAAACCCCCGAAGCCTTTCTGCTCACGCCCGCCGGCGACGGGTTCGCCGTGCGCTACAAAGGTGCCATCGACGATAATGCCCAGGTGGAGGGCTACGTAAAAGAGCATTTCCTGGCCCAGGCCCTCGACAACATTCTGGCCGGCAAGCCCGTCGGCGTAGCCGATAAGCGCGCCGCCGGCTGCCTGATTAAGAAGCCATAAACCTGTCATTGCGAGGAGGCACGACGAAGCAATCCGTCCTGGACAATGAGCCAAGCTTTGTAAACCGAAAAGCCCTGACGTATGCGTTACGTTAGGGCTTTGTATTGAAAAGAAGTTTTGCACATTTCAGAGGACAGATTGCTTCGTCCTTCGTCCTCGCAATGACAGGAGCTGATATCTACTCGCCGTCGTTTTCCTGGGGCTCGGTATCCTGGGCGGCGGCATCGTCGGTGAGGATGGCCAGCAGCTTGCCTACTTCGGCGGCTTTGGCGGGCTCCTGCATCTTCTCGAAGCTCATCATCAGGTTGCGCAGGGCGCGGCGCACGATGTCGAGGTGCGAGCAGGGCTCGTAGAAAATGTCGTTCGGCGACAGGTTCAGCTGGGCCACGTAGTGCTCAATGTCGGTGCGCGACAGGATCAGGCCACGGTTGTAACAGTTGATATAGAAGGGCAGCACGGCCAGATCTTGGGGCTGGTAGGTCAGCACGAACAGGTTGGGCAGGTTCACGCCGAAGATGGGCAGATTCAGCCGCTGGGCCACCAGTAAGTAAATCACGCAGAGTGTGAGCGGGTTGCCGCGTCGGGTTTCCAGCACCAGGTGCAGCATGGAGTTGGCCGGGGAGTGGAAGTTCTGGGTGTTGGCCGCGAACTTATGGGTGCGAAACAGCACGTAGTTCAGGGCCTGCACCTGGTCGGCGGGGTGCATGTCGGGGCGCAGCAGGGTCCAGACCTCAAAGCGCAGCTGCTCGATGGCCCGGCCCAGGGCCTGCAGGTCGGCATCGGGGTACTGGTAGGAGTTGAGCAGCCACATGCCTTCGAGCAGGTTTTCGCCGCCCGAGTCGCGCCACACGCGCAGGCGCTGCTGCAGGCCCTCAAACTGCAGGTTATGAATCAAATCTTCCAGCCGCTGCTGCTGCTGCGGGTCCAGGCTTTCCTCCCACGACTCCTCCAGAAATGGAATGATGCTCTCGCCCAACGACTGAATCTTGCCCTGAATCTGGGGTGCAATTTCCGGGTCGTCGAGCAGGGAAATAAGGGCTTTGATTTCTTTATTCGTCATTCAGCAGATGAAATGGCCCGGATGCTACCCGAGTACAAGGGCCAGAAAAACGCGAAACCGGGCGGTCCGGCCCGGCGCGGTGGCCCTTGTTCATCAACAGCATGGGGGCCCGATATTGTTCAGCGGCCCCGCTCCTGGGCAATTGGACGGCAATATCGGACAAGCCGGGGAATAAGTGAGGAGACGAAGCCCCGGCGGCCGGGCCCTTGCAGCGGTTTGCTCAAGGCATCCAATCTCCCGCTCACAAGTATTTGCTCACCGGCACTACTTTATACTCGGGGTCGTTGGCGAAGATGCGACTCAGCGTGGCGGCGTGGCGGCTGCCCATTACCACGAGCAGGCGTTTGCCCTGGTTGGCCTGCTGGGCCGTCACGATGTTGGAGTAGATCTTCGCCTCCCGCTCGTAGAACATCGACATGTACTCGGCCCCGATGTAGTAGGGGTCCGTCACGTTTTTGGCGGCATCCTCGGGCTTCAGGCCCACAAACGTGCCCTGCTTTACCCGGGCCGCGTTGACGAGCAGGCTACGATAGACCAGATCGAGCATGGCGGGGGAGTTCGTAAAGCCCAGAAACTCTCGGAGCGAGATTTGGCCCTGCTTGAAGCGGGTTTCGGCCTGCTTCCCTACGTTCGACAACAGTGCCCAGTCCTTGGTGAAGCCGTCGATGTTGGTGCCATTCTGCAGGATGCGGTTGGAAATCCCCTCGTAAGCATCCACGGCGTACACGCGGGGGTGCCCCAGCTGCTTGGCCAACCGGTAGCCGAACTGAAACTGCTCGGCCCGGCCGTAGGGTAGGCTTTCGAGCTGGAGTTTATCGGTGCGGTAGAGGGTGTAGAGGCTATCGGTGGTGGGCTGCTCCTGGGGCGTAACCTCAATCATGATCATGTCGGGCCGGAACTTGGCCAGCAGCCGGTTGATTTCGGCTATTTCCTGCTGCCGCGGGGCCGAAAACAGGTCGGCCTTCGGGGCGTCCTTGTAGAAGCCGCTCTGCCCAAAGTGGCTACTGCCCAGCAGCAGCACTTCCACCTGCGGGGTCGGCTTTGCGGCCTCCAGCGCTTTGACGAGGTCTTTGGTGCTTTGCCCGAAACCAGCCGGGAGGAGGGCGGCGAGCAGGCCCAGGGTCAGGAGTGCTTTTTTCATGTAATGGTAAAAGATAAGTGTACTAGTGGCCCATGGCGCGGCCCACACCAGCCATAGGAAGCGCAAAACCGGCCTGCCGTTGCCCGCGCCGCGGAATTTATCTGAATCAGCGTTTCCTTATTACCGGACGGTGCCGCCCTATTGCTTCGCGCCCAGCGCCTTGCGAAAGCACACGCTGTTGTACATGCCCGCATACTGCCCGTAGTTGGGAATGTAGGCGTAGCCGCTTTTCTCGTAGAGCCGGATGGCTTCGGGCTGCTTCCGGCCGGTTTCGAGCACGCAGGCCATGTAGCCTTCGTCGGCGGCCCACCGTTCCAGCTCGGCCAATACCTGCCCGGCAATGCCCTGCCCCCGCTGGGGGGGCTGCACAAACATGCGCTTCACCTCCGCCTCGGTGGCAGAAAATTCCCGGAAAGCCCCGCAGCCCACGGCCTCCCCGTTGCGGTAGGCCACCACCGCATGCTGCAGAATGGCCGCCTTGTTCAGCTGGGCATAGAAGGCGTGGTCGGCGCCATCACGCACGGCCAGGTCGTGGTCGAGCAGGGCCGCCAGGGCGCGGAAGTCGGGATTGTCGGAGGTGGTGCGGGTGAGGGTGAGCATGGGGCAAGAGAATTGAAAGCTCCCCAGTCGCTCGGCGCAGCCGAGTGACTGGGGAGCCCATTCCGGCCGGAAGAGCCCTCCCGGAATTTAGTTTAAGCACATCCCGGCTGGAAGTGCTCGGATGGAAATGTTTTCGGGCCCATTCCCACCGGAAGTGCTCCGATGTAATTGCTTTGTAAATATTTAAGTGGCCTTCTTATGCAGGAGAAGCATATTTTTCAGAAGCAACATGGACCACTATACCTATTCCATTAGCTCGTAACTGGCAGCGTCCAGACTCTGAAGTTTAAGCTCCGGCGGTGGGCATAGCCCCAGTGAAGCTAGGCTTGCGCTTTTCCAGGAAAGCCGTAGTGCCTTCCAGAAAGTCGGTGGTTTCGCAGCAGGTCACGAAGCCATCTACCTCGGTGGCGAAGCCGGCGGGATGGGTATAGAAGGCATCGACGGCCCGTAGCACCATGGCCACGGCTACCGGGGCCCGGGACAGAATCCGGTCAAGCAGCTCGTAACAACGCGGCAGCAGTTGCTCGACGGGCACCAGCATGTTGAGCAGACTGATGCGGTAAGCTTCCTCGGCCTTCACGAAGTCGCCGGTCATCATGATTTCCAAGGCCTTGCCTTTACCCACTATCTGGGCTAATCGCTGGGTGCCACCGTAGCCGGGGGTAATACCCAGGCTTACTTCCGGCAGGCCAAATACTGCTTTGTCGCTGCCCACGCGCAGGTGACAGGCCATGGCCAACTCACAGCCACCCCCCAGCGCAAAGCCGTTGACGGCGGCTACCACGGGCTTGCGGCTCTCCTCAATCAGGCGAAATACGGCTTGGCCCCGCTCTACAAACCCACGGCTATTGTGCGAGGTCAAAGTGGCAATTTCGACAATGTCGGCACCGGCTACGAAGGCCTTTTCGCCCGCGCCGGTCACCAGAATGGCCCGAATGTGCTCATTCTGGGCTGCCTCCTGAAAACATTGCTCCAGTTCCCGCAGGGTTTCGATGTTCAGAGCATTCATTTTCGTGGGCCGGTTGACTGAAACGGTCAGAATGCCGGACGCACTTATACTGGTCAGCAAATTTTCTGGCTTAGCCATATCCGAGACGCGCTTGTGAAGTGAATAACTATTTGCTCGAAGCCAGAAAGGCCAGTTCCAACTCCATGATCTTGTCGTTGCGCCGCTTGGCGAAGCGGGCTGGCACTCCGGTGTACACACCAAAGGCCTTACACGACTTACTCACCAACGACATAGACCCAATTGCGCTTCCCTCCCCGATTTCTACTCCGGGCAGAATCACAGTGCCGGCCCCGATTACCACATGCTTTCCGATGTGCACGGCCGCGTGCTTCACATTGGTAAAGTCAGCGGACACGGTGGGGCCCGTTAAGAAGTCACCCGAGAAGTCGTCGGAACTGGAATACACTGAAGTGCGGCCAGACAAGCCGGCGAAATCATCAATGATGATGGACGCATGCCCTATCAGCGACACATAGCAGGCAATGTGCACATGCCGCCCGAGAATGATACCGCCTGCACCCGCCGATATAATGCAGAAGTCATCAATCCGGCAGTTGTCGCCGATGGAGATATTCTGGGCACCGTACACGGCGGCTTTGTCCGATAGTAGCACGTTTTTGCCGAGCGACTTGAAACCGAGAGTTTGGAGCTGCTCCTGAGTGAGAAAGGCCATGTTCTAAATAAGGTTTAGGGTTGAAATCCAGCAAATTCCGGTGGGCAATGTTTTATACCTGAGTTACGCCCACAGTATACGGCTTTTCAACTGGCGCATACTTTGCGGCTTCAATGCTGATGACCTTACGGGTTTTCAGCGGGTCCATTATAGCATCGACTCATAGCCGTATTCGCAGCCCAACTGCTCAAAGTGTAGGGTCACCCGGCGCAGCCGAGTGATTGGAGAGCCCATTCCGGCCGGAAGAGCCCTCCCGGAATTTAGTTTAAGCACATCCCGGCTGGAAGTGCTCGGATGGAAATGTTTTCGGGCCCATTCCCACCGGAAGTGCTCCGATGTAATTGCTTTTGGACCCATTCCTACCGGAAGTGCTCGGATGTAAATGCTTTTGGACCCATTCCCACCGGAAGTGCTCCGATGTAAATGCTTTTAAGCACCATTCAGTCGCCAGAGGAACCTTACCCTTAGGCCTGGCATAGCGCCAGGAAAACTACAGCTTGGCCACAATGCCTGCGGCTCGCTGCCGCGGGTTCTACTTCCACGCCTGCCAGCCCCAGCGGGGCGAAACATAGGTAGTTTCAGGCAGAGTTGATAACTACAAAGCCCCAGCGAGGCGGCACCGTCGTTGAGCGAGTGGTGTCGCCCCGCCGGGGCTTTGGCCGTTTCCGAGTCGCTGGGTTGCTACCGATATGCCGCCCCGCTGGGGCTACCGCTGAAACGGCGACAGGCCCCGGGCAATTTTATCAGCATTCACGAACTCCCAGCACCCCAGCAGGGTGGGCAGCAGGGCGTAGACGGCCGTGGTTTTGCCCGCGCCGTTGCAGCCGGCCAGGAGGTCACTCCTTTGTTTCTATCACTTGCCAAGCACTCATTTCACGCTTCTTTACTACATGAATTTCAAATTGTTTGTATTCCTTGCTGCCCTTAGCAACCAAGTTTAATACACCTTCGCCCTGCTCGCCTTCCGAGTTACTTGTAGTGTTTACTTCGCCTTCTGAAAGAAGTATTACACCAGACACAGGGCCTATTTCATTTCTAATTCGCTCATTATTTTTCAAATAAGTTGAAGCAGTTTCAAAAGAGTCACTAAAAATAAAAGCGCCAAAAACAATAAGTTTTATGGCCAGAACAAACACTAACCCAAATGCGGCCACCTTTTCAACAACAGCAGGTTGTTTTAGGCTACTCTTTGCATCAATTCGATTCAGCAAAAGACCAATAGCCCCAAGCAATAGCAGATACCAGCCGATAACTCCGCTTTCCCAGAAGAAATAGATTTTGGCAGCACGACATATATAGTCGTACACTAGAAGTGTCCCCCCTGCTATCAGTAGCGATTTAGTGGTCGTACTAATCTGGGGTAGTAGCTCGTTTTGCTGCTTGATGCTCATTGTATCTGATTTGACCTCTTCACACCTGAATCACCCCCACATTATACGCCTTTTCAATCGGCGCATGGTTAGCGGCTTCAATGCCCATGCTAACCACCTTGCGGGTTTCCAGCGGGTCAATAATAGCATCTACCCACAGTCGGGCCGCCGCATAGTACGGGGAGAGTTGCTCCTCGTAGCGGGCCTTGATGCGGTCCAGCAGCTCCTTTTCGGCTTCGGGGGTGATGGTTTCGCCCTTGGACTTTAGGGCCGCCACCTGAATCTGGAGCAGCGTGTTGGCGGCGGCGGCGCCGCTCATCACGGCCAGCTGGGCGGTGGGCCAGGCCACGATCAGGCGCGGGTCGTAGGCTTTGCCGCACATGGCGTAGTTGCCGGCCCCGTAGCTGTTGCCGATGATGACGGTGAACTTAGGCACCACCGAGTTGGCCATGGCATTCACCATCTTCGCGCCGTCCTTAATGATGCCACCGTGCTCACTCTGCGAGCCTACCATGAAGCCCGACACGTCGTGCAGAAACACCAGCGGGATGCGCTTCTGGTTGCAATTCATGATGAAGCGCGCGGCCTTGTCGGCCGAGTCGGAGTAGATGACGCCGCCCATCTGCATGCCGGTTTTCTTACTCTTCACGATTTTGCGCTGGTTGGCCACGATGCCCACGGCCCAGCCATCGATGCGCGCCAAGCCGCAGATTAGCGTCTGGCCATACAGGTCCTTGTAGGGCTCAAACTCCGAGTTATCGACCAGCCGGCTGATGATGTCCATCATGTCGTAGGGCTTGGCGCGGTCGTTGGGCAGCAGGCCGTAGATTTCCTTCGGCTCCAGCGCGGGCGCGGCGGCGGCGGCGCGGTTGAAGCCGGCACGGGGCAGCTCGCCCATCTTGTCGAAGATGTTGCGGATGTGGTCGAGGCACTCCTCGTCGTCCTTGAACTTGTAGTCCGTGACGCCCGAAATCTCGGAGTGGGTGCTGGCCCCGCCCAGGGTTTCGTTGTCGATGCTCTCGCCGATGGCCGACTTCACCAGGTAAGACCCGGCCAGAAACACCGAGCCGTTGCCGTCCACGATCATGGCCTCATCGCTCATGATGGGCAGGTACGCGCCCCCGGCCACGCACGGCCCCATGATGGCGGCCAGCTGCACGATGCCCAGGCTGCTCATCACCGCGTTGTTGCGGAACATGCGGCCGAAGTGCTCCTTGTCGGGAAAAATCTCGTCCTGCATGGGCAGAAACACGCCCGCCGAATCGACCAGATAGATAATCGGCAGCTTGTTTTCGATGCTGATTTCCTGAGCTCGCAGGTTCTTTTTGGCCGTAATCGGGAACCAAGCCCCGGCCTTCACTGTGGCGTCGTTGGCTACCACCACGCACTGCCGGCCCTTCACGTAGCCCATCATCACCACTACGCCGCCGCTGGGGCAGCCGCCCTCCTCCTGGTACATTCCCTCGCCGGCAAACGCGGCCACCTCAAACCGCTCGGAGCCCTGGTCGAGCAGGTAGTCGATCCGCTCCCGGGCCGTGAGCTTGCCCTTGGCCTTGTGGGCGGCAATGCGCTTTTCGCCGCCCCCGAGGGCCACGCGCTGCAGCTTCTGGCGCAGCTGGAAAGTGAGTTGTTTAAGAAGATCTTCGTTCTTGTTGAATTCGAGGTCCATGCGGGTGGGAAGGGAAGATGTGAGATAGTGAGATGGTGAGATAGTGAGTTTGATGTTCATACTGCGCCGTTTGCGCAACCAGAACATCAAACTCACTATCTCACCATCTCACTATCTCACCGTGCGTGCATAAAAAAATCCGCCCGGGGGCGGATTTCAAAGGTAAGCGGTTTCCGGGTTTTGGGCGCAATAGGCTGTTATTGGGGAGTTGGCACGCCGGGGGCGGGGGTCACGGTTTTCTGCTCCACCTTCACCTCGCCGTCGGGCTTCTTGGTGGTTTCGGTCTTGCTCTTAGCTTTGCCGCCGCCGAACACCGAGAAGTGCACGTAGTTCTTCGGGTTGGCCTGCAGGTCTTTTATCAGGGCGTTGGAGCTGGCGGCGGTGGCGTTGAGGTTGTTGTAGAGCGTGGTGTCGTTGATGAGCTTGCCGAGCGAGCCTTTCTGGTCAGTCAGGGCCTTATTCACGCCGGTCATGGCGGACTGGGCTTCGGTCATGGTGGCGTTCAGCTTGCGCATAGCCGGGCCGACGGGCGCATTCTTGAGCGAGTCGCTGAGTACGGCGAAGTTGCCGGCAATGCGGTCAAACTTCTTGCTGGTCACGTTCAGCTCTTTGGTGAGCTTGGCCATGTTGGTCGTAATCTCATTGATGTTGCGCTGATTCATAATCAGCAGATTTTTCAGCGCTTCCGTGCTGCCCTGGGCGTTCAGCAGCGTGGCCTGCAGGCTCACGCGGGCATCTTTGCTCAGAAAGCTGTTCACCTTAATCAGGGTCGAGTCGACGGTGCCGAGCACGGGCAGGGCGCGGGCCTGGAAGGCATCGGTGATGCTGGCCACGGTGTAGGATTTCAGCTCCTCGCCACCTTCATACGTCTTGGAATTCTTGCCCAGAAACAGCGTAATAGTCTTGCTGCCCAGCAAGGAGCCCGACAGGCTGGCCACGGTAGAATCGCCGACGGTAACGCCTTTCTGTAGCTCCAGAGCCACTTTCACGCGGTTGCGCTCTTCGGGCAGCAGTTCCATCTGCTTCACCTGTCCTACCTTGATACCGTTGAGAATCACCGGGTTGCCGATGGTGAGGCCGTCCACGTTGTCGTACTTGGCATAATACGTCCGGTCCGACGACAGCAGGTTGCTGCCTTTCAGGAAGTTGAAACCAACATACAGGGCCGCCAGCGCGACGATGCCCAAAAGGGCCACTTTGATTTCTTTTGACACGTTGGGTCAGCTGATAAATGAGGTGATGGGCCAACGAAAAGGGACCAGCAAAGGCGTACGCACCCTTTAGTCCCCGTTCATAGCTTCCAATTCGTTCTTATAGTCCCGGAAGGCCCGGTAGATTCCTGCTGCCATATACGACTGCCCGGACTTATCGTTCAGATACCGCTCCTCGGCCCGGTTGGTCAGAAAACCGGACTCAATCAGCACCGAGGGCATCGTCGATTTCCAAAGCACCAGGAAGCCCGCCTGCTTCACCCCGCGCGAGCTGCGGCCTACGGTGGTGCGGAACTGCTTGTCCACCTTCTGGGCAAAGCGGATGCTGTTCACGACGTGGGCGCTCTGGTAGAGCGAGAACAGAATATGGCTCTGCGGCGAGGTGGGGTCGAAGCCGTTGTATTGCTCCTTGTAGTTGTCTTCCTGCAGAATAACGGCGTTTTCGCGCTTGGCCACGCTCAGGTTCGCGTCGGTCTTGTGTGGCCCCATCGTCCAGACTTCGGTGCCGAAAGCGGCCGGGGCGCTGGCGTTGCAGTGCACCGAGATGAACAGGTCGGCGGCGTGCTTGTTGGCAATGCCGGCGCGGTCGGCCAGCTCCACAAATACGTCGGTTTTGCGGGTGTAGATTACCTTCACCTCGGGCATATTTTCCTCAATCTGCCGGCCCAGCTCCAGAATTATTTTCAGGGCCACATCGGCCTCACGGGCCTTCACACCCGCGCAGCCGCGGTCCTTGCCACCGTGGCCGGCGTCGAGCACTACGGTGCGCAAATGGTATTTTCGGGGGGGCAGCCCCGGCGTGCCGGGCGCCACGGCCCGCGTGGGAGCCGAGAGAAAAAGCAGGCCCGCAGCGCAAAGAGCGACAATATTCCGCACAGAGTTCGTTAGTTGGGGGAGCTACCCATTATCTTTGCAAACAGCCACAAAATAAACGATTAAAAACTACGTGGCATTGCCTGCGCCCTTCCGCCTCCCCTTTTTCTCCTTTCCCGGCCCCCCGATGCGCCCCGCGTTTCTGCTGCTTCTGGTGCTGCTTGGGCTGGGTGCTACGCCTGCGGCCTGGGCTCAGCGCCGCCCCGCCAAAGCCCCCGTGCCCGCCGTGGTGCCCCGCCTGAACGTGGATGGCCGCCCCACCACTAACCGCCTGCCGCCCGACACGACCCGCGCCAGCCGCGTGGCCCGCACGCTGTCCGCCATCGATACCACCCGCCGCACCGGCGACTCGCTGCGCATAGCGGCCGGGGCCCAGGGCGACATCAAGACCACCGTGAAATACACGGCCAAGGACTCGATTCGGTTCGAGATTCAGAACAAGCAGGCCATCTTGTATGATAAGGCCACGGTGGACTACGGCGAAATGGCCCTGAAGGCTGCCCGCATCACCGTGGACTACCAGAACAACCTGCTCACGGCTGAAGGAGCCCAGGACACCACCGGCAAAGTGCAGGGCAAGCCCGTGTTCAAGGACGGGGCCAGCGTGTATGCTGCCGGCCGCATCCGCTACAATTTCAAGACCAAGAAGGGCCGCATCACGGATGCCGTGACTTCGGAAGGCGAAGGCTTCGTGCATGCCGAAACCATCAAGAAAAACGACCTGAACGAGATTTTCGGCCGCAACGGGCGCTACACCACCTGCAACCTGGAGCATCCACACTTTTTCATCAATGCCACCAAGATGAAGGTGATACCGAAGGAAAAGGTGGTCACCGGGCCGTTCAACCTCGTTATCGGCGACATCCCCACGCCGCTGGGCTTTCTGTTCGGGTATTTTCCGATGCCCAGCAAAAGCCGCGCTTCGGGGCTTATCATTCCCACCTTCGGCCAGACCAATGACCGGGGCTTTGCGCTGCGCAACGGCGGCTACTACTGGGTGCCCAATGAGTATATCGGCGTGCGCGTCACCGGCGACATCTACTCGGGCCGGGCGGCGCAGTTTGGCGGCTTCGGCGCCACGGCCGAGATGCAGTATCTGAAGCGCTACACCTACGATGGCCGGGTGAACTTCGCCTACAGCCAGCGCCCCGCCGACCAGATTGTGCGCTCCACTTCCGTGAATACGGATGAGCCGATCCGCCGACCCCGCACGCCCCAGACGTTCTGGCTGACGTGGAGCCACTCGCCCACGCCGCGCCCCGGCGGCGGGCGCTTCTCGGCCAACGTGCAGGCCGGCAGTTCCGACTACAACCAGCAGAACTCCTACGACACCCGGCGCTTTCTGACTCCCTCCTTCAGCTCCACTATCAGCTACCAGAAGCAGGTGCGCAACTCGCCCATCAACTATGCCCTGAACCTGAGCCAGAGCCAGAACACCGGCACCGGAGCTATGGATTTCACCCTGCCCGACGTGACGGTGGGCGTGGCGCGGCAGTACCCGTATGAGCTGCTGGGCATCACGCCGCGCGGCCGGTTCTACGAGCAGTTTTCGGTGGCTTACACCTTCACGGGTCAAAATAAGCTGAGCAACTACCAGCAGCCGCGGGCCCTGGAAAGCGGCATTCCGCTGCTGGGCGGCAGTACCCAGGGCAGCCGGTTGCCCGTGAATCTGAAGAACATCGGGCCGTTTTTGCGCAATGCCCAGACCGGCGTTCAGCACGCCTTTCAGCTCTCGCTGGGCAGCTACACGGTGCTCAAGCACCTGAGCCTGCAGCCCTCGGTGAACTACGGCGAAACCTGGTACGGCAAGCGGCTGGACTACGAGTTCATTGAGGCCGCCCGCGCCGTGCGCATCGATACGGTGCGGGGCTTCAACCGCGTGTATACCTACTCGGCGGGCCTGAACCTGGGCACCAACGTGTATGGCACGCTGCCGATTAAGGGCAAATCCATTGAGGCTATTCGGCACAAGCTGACGCCGAGCGTGAGCTACCAGTACTCGCCGGATTTTTCGCGCAGCCGGAAATACTATGCCCTGAACCCGAACCTGGGCCAGCTGGCCAACAGCTCGGGGCAGCGCTACAACCAGCCCAATCCGCAGTACCCCGGCGACGATACCCGGCTGCTGAACCCGATCAGCTTTTCGCGCTACCAGGGCTTTTTGTACGGCACCCCCAACGGCCGGCAGGTGAGCCAGGTGAGCTTTAACGTGCAGAACTCGGTGGAAATGAAGGTGCGCGACACCAAGGACACCACCGGCACCACGCCTTTCAAGAAAGTGAGCCTGATTGATGGCCTCGATTTTGGCACCGGCTACAACTTCGCGGCCGACTCTCTGCGCCTGTCGCCGCTGTCGGGCACGTTCCGCACCCAAATTGCCCGCAAGCTGAATTTGCTGCTCAACGCCAACTTCGAGTTCTATCAGCGCGACTCCACCGGGCGCATTCTGAACAAGTATTTATTTGAGCAGTCGAAGCGGCGGCTGGTGCGGCTTTCCACCGCCAACCTGACGCTGAGCTACCAGTTCAATCCGGCCCAGGGCCAGCGCAAAGCGGCCATTCCGCGCTCCGTAGCGCCCACCAACGACCCCACGCTGGGCGCGCCGCAGCAGATAAACCCGTATGAGGACTACGTGGACTTTGAGTTGCCCTGGGAGCTAAGCACCAACTTCACGGCCAACTACGCCGACCCAGGTCCGCTGCCCAGCCGCGCCGGCCGCCTCCGCCCATCTTCTCTCAACTCGGCCTCGCTCAACCTGAGCGGCTCGGTGAAGCTCACCGACAACCTGCGCGTGGGCTACAGCAGCGGCTACGACTTTAAAAACAAGGAAGTATCCTTCACCTCGCTCGATATTTTCCGCGACCTGCACTGCTGGCAGATTACGGGCAACTGGCGGCCCTTCGGCACCACGCGCGGCTACTTCGTGACCATTGCGGCCAAGTCGTCGCTGCTGCAGGATCTGAAGCTGAACCGCAACCGCAGCTTCCTAAACCGCTAGCGGGCGGCGGATACCTGGCCCGGTAGCCGGCCAGCAGGCTTTGGCCCACGGCCCCAAACCAGGCTCCCGGCAGCGGCTCCGGCCACGATTTGCCGGAATTTTGGCACTTTTGGCCCCGGCTTTCCGCCGCCTTCCTTCCTTTTACTCCAAAGTCCCCCAGAATGTCGCAGCATAAAGAAGTGAAACTCGTGACCACGCACCAGCTGCTGGCCATGAAGCAGCGCGGCGAAAAGATATCCATGCTCACGGCCTACGACTTTTCGATGGCTACCATTCTCGACGGCGCGGGCATCGACGTGTTGCTCGTCGGCGACTCGGCCTCCAACGTAATGGCCGGCCACGAAACCACCTTGCCCATCACCCTGGATCAGATGATTTACCACGCTCAGAGCGTGGTGCGGGCCGTGAAGCGGGCTTTCGTGGTGGTCGATATGCCGTTTGGCTCGTATCAGGGCAACTCGTCGGAGGCGCTGCGCTCGGCCATCCGCATCATGAAAGAGTCGGGCGGGCACGGTATTAAGGTAGAGGGCGGGGCCGAAATCCGCGAGTCCATCACGCGCATTCTCACGGCCGGCATCCCCGTAATGGGCCATTTGGGCCTCACGCCCCAGAGCATCTACAAATTCGGCACCTACACCGTGCGGGCCAAAGAAGAAGCCGAAGCCCAAAAGCTGATCGAAGACGCACTACTGCTGCAGGAGCTGGGCTGCTTTGCCATCGTACTCGAAAAAATCCCGTCGGCGCTGGCCAAGCAGGTAGCCGAGCAGCTCACGATTCCCGTTATCGGCATCGGGGCCGGGCCGGATGTGGATGGGCAGGTGCTGGTGGTGCACGATATGCTGGGCATCACCAAAGAGTTTAAGCCGCGCTTCCTGCGCCGCTACGCCGAACTGGCCGACCTGATGAGCGACGCCGTGACGCGCTACGTGAAAGACGTAAAAGACCACAACTTCCCCACCCAGGACGAAGCGTATTAAATCAATTAGAAATGAAGAATTAAAAATTAAAATTTATTTCGTTTTGCTCCCGATTCGTTTTCCCGAAAGGGGCAAGACCCAATTCATAATTTTTAATTTTTAATTTTTAATTCCCTTCAAGTGAATCGTCCGAATATCTGGTCGGAGCAGGAAGAAATCCTGTTTGAAGACAACCACCTGCTCATTCTCAACAAGCCCGCCGGCATCCTGGTGCAGGGCGACAACACCGGCGACGAACCGCTTTCCGTGAAGGCCGCCGAGTATCTGCGCTTCAAATACAAAAAGCCCGGCGCGGCCTTCGTGGGCGTAGTTCACCGCCTCGACCGACCCGTGAGCGGCGTGGTGGCGATGGCCAAAACCAGCAAAGCCCTGAGCCGCCTCAACGAGATGTTCCGCGACAACAAGGTGACCAAAACCTACTGGGCGCTGGTGGGCAAGTGTCCCGAGCCCGTCAGCGGCCACCTCACCCACTGGCTGGTGAAAGACCCCATTCGGAACACCACCAAGGCCTACACGGAGCGCCACGGCCAGGGCCTCAAAGCCGACCTCGACTACCAAGTGCTGGGCGCGGCCGGCAACCGCTTTCTGATTCAGGTGAACCCCATCACGGGCCGCCCGCACCAGATTCGGGTGCAGCTGGCCACCGGCCTGGGCACGCCCATCGTCGGCGACGTGAAGTACGGCTTCCTCTCACCCCTGCCCGACGTGAGCATCGCCCTGCACGCCCGCCAGTTGGAATTCGAGCACCCCGTCACCAAAGAAGCCATGTGCTTCCGCGCCCCCGTGCCCGATATGCCGCACTGGGAAGCGGCTAAGGCGTTTTATACCGTGTAGCGGCCCTCTGTCATCCTGAGCCTGCGAAGGACCTTCCTCTTCGACTACTGGGAAACGCTTTTCAACGCCCAAAGCCCTTTACCGCTACAACGGTAAAGGGCTTTGCTCATTTTAAAATGCTTGTCGCTTAACGGAGGAAGGTCCTTCGCTGGGCACAGGATGACAGACCGATAAAAAAAGCAGCCTGAATAAGATTTTGTCTTTTCGGCGCATTTATTGAACACGGGCGGTTCCGCCTGTAGTTTTGCAGGTGCAACAGGAACTTATACCCTGGCGTTGCTCTTCTGCGAGCCACGCTTCCCGCTTGCCTTTCTGCGTTTCCAACTTTCAACCGGCCCATGCCAGTCCTCATTTTCTTCGTCGCGCACTACTACCTGTCGCTGTTTACCCAGACGTTCTACCTGCACCGCTACGCGGCGCACAAGATGTTCACGATGAACAAGTTCTGGGAGAAGTTCTTCTTCCTGTTCACCTACGTCTGCCAGGGCTCCTCGTTCCTGTCGCCGCGGGCGTATGCGCTGCTGCACCGCATGCACCACGCCTACTCCGACACGGAGATGGACCCGCACTCGCCGCTATTCTCGTCGAATGCCTTCAGCATGATGTGGAAGACCAAGAACATCTACAACGACGTGCTAAACCGCAACTATGCCGCCGCCGAGCGGTTTGAGGGCGACTATCCGGAGTGGGTTTCGTTGGAGAGGTTCAGCGCCACCGCCGTTTCGCGCATTGGCTGGGGTGCGCTGTATGTGCTGTTCTACGTGCAGTTTGCCACCGCCTGGTGGATGTATCTGCTGCTGCCCATTCACTTCCTGATGGGCCCGATCCACGGTGCTATCGTGAATTGGGGCGGCCACAAGTACGGCTACCAGAACTTCGACAACCACGACCACAGCAAGAACACGCTGGCCCTGGACTTTCTGGCCTTCGGCGAGCTGTTTCAGAACAACCACCACAAGCTGCCCATGCGCGTCAACTTCGGCGTGAAGTGGTGGGAATTCGACCCGACCTACTCCGTTATCTGGATGCTGGATAAAGCCCACATCATCAAGATCAAGCGCAAGGTAACGGCCCAGAAGCTGCGCGTGGCGGCGTAGCTGTCATTGCGAGCAAAGCGAAGCAATGACAGCTACGCCTTGATTAACCCAGAAAGCCCTGACGTATGCCTTGCGTCAGGGCTTTCTGCTGAAAAAGAGTTGCGTACACTTCAGAGGACGGATTGCTTCGTCCTTCGTCCTCGCAAGGACAGATACCGTCAATTCTTCATTTTTAATTCTTAATTGTTAATTCCCCTACCTACCTTTGCACCTCATTTTCAACCAGACGCACGAGCTGCGTCGCTTAACCAACCCGGTTTATGGCAGTTAAAATCCGCCTCGCCCGTCGTGGCCGTAAAAAGGCCGCTCAATTCGACATCGTAGTAGCTGATGCCCGCGCCCCCCGCGACGGTCGTTTCATCGAGAAAATCGGCACCTACGACCCGAACACCAACCCTGCTTCGATCAACTTTGATGGCGAAAAAGCCTTCGATTGGATCATGAAGGGTGCCCAGCCAACCGATACGGTTCGCGCCATGCTTTCGTATCGCGGCGTATTGTACCGGAAGCATTTGCAGCTGGGTGTTATCAAAGGGGCTATTTCGCAGGACGTAGCCGATGAGCGCTTCACTGCCTGGAAAGAGCAGAAGGACGCTAAAATCGAAACCAAACGCACCTCGCTGGGCTCGGCCAAAGACGAAGCTCGTAAGAGCGCGCTGGCGGCTGAAACCAAAGTGAAAGAAGCTCGCGCTGAAGCCATCCGCAAGAAGAACACGCCGGCTCCGGTAGAAGCTCCTGCGGCTGCCGAAGGCGAGACGACCGAAGCTGAGGCTACGACCGAAACGACTGAGGAAGCCGGCGCCTAAGCTTTTCGAAGCGTCAGGTTCGACTTTAAAAGCTGGGAAGTCAGAAAGAGAATGAGCGGCGTACCCACGCCCGACTTCCGCTTTCTGGCTTCCCACTTTTTTTTACGCTTTCATCCCCTTCGCAATGAACATCGACGACTGCTACCAGCTGGGCTCCATTGGCAAAACGCACGGCCTGAAGGGCTTCGTAACGGCCTTCATGGACGTAGACGACCTCGACGATTACCGCACGCTCAAGGCCGTGTACCTGGAAATGCCCACCGCGCCCGGCAAGCTGACCGAGTACGCCGTGGAGAAATTTCAGCCCCACGCCGACAACCGCGCCCTGCTCAAGCTCAAGGGCTTCGACACCATTGAGGCCGCCGAGCCCCTGCGCAACGCCAAACTATACCGCCCCCTGGCCGAGCTGCCCGCCCTGGACGAAGACCAATTCTACTTCCATGACGTGATTGGCTACACCGTAGTGGATGAAAAGCTGGGCGAGCTGGGCACGGTGGAAACCTTCTACGAAATGCCCCAACAGGACCTGATGGGTATGCGCTACCAGGGTCAGGAAATTCTGATTCCGGTGGTGGACGAGCTGGTTTCGCACGCTGACAAAGAGGGCAAAAAGGTATTCGTAAATCTGCCCGAAGGCCTGCTCGACGTGTACCTCACGCCCGCCTCCCGCGACAAGGACGAGCCCGACGAATTTGACGGTCCGGAGCTGGACGACGCCGAGCCGGCCGACCAAAAATAAGCGGCCATGCGCGTCGACATCGTCACTTGCCAGCCCGATCTGCTGGTCAGCCCCTTTGCTTTCTCCATCGTTAAAAGGGCCCAGGAGAAAGGGCTGGCCGAAATTCATGTGCACGATCTGCGCCGGTTTGCCATCAACAAGCACGGCCAGATCGACGACTACGTGTTTGGCGGTGGGGCCGGCATGGTGTTGCGCGTGGAGCCCATTGCGGCCTGTCTGGACGCGCTGCTGGCCGAGCGCGCCTACGATGCCGTCATTTATATGACGCCCGACGGCGAGACGCTGCGCCAGCCGCTCGTGAACCGCTGGTCGCTGGCCCAAAACCTGCTCATTCTCTGCGGGCACTACAAGGGCATCGATGAGCGTATCCGCCGGGCCTACATCACCCACGAAATCAGCGTGGGCGACTACGTACTGAGCGGCGGCGAGCTGGGCGCGGCCATCCTTACCGATGCCATCGTGCGGCTGCTGCCGGGCGTGCTCGGCAACGAGGAATCAGCCCTCAGCGACTCGTTTCAGGACAATCTGCTGGCCCCGCCGGTCTACACGCGGCCGGCCGAGTGGCGCGGCGAGAAAGTGCCCGACATTTTGCTTTCCGGCAACACGCCCCAGATCGAAGTATGGCGGCACGAGCAGGCGCTGGAGCGCACCCGCCAGCGCCGCCCCGATCTGCTCGAATAGAAGGTGAAGTAATGTGATGGAATGCGGGGAAATGTGAAAATGTACTGAGTGTGAGCTGATGCACCGGCTGGGTTACTTAGGTTGCCGGGGAAATAAAAGGGCTTCTCGGGCTCATTTCCCACATTTCCCACATTTCCATATTCCCGCACATTCAACTCAGTTGTAATCATCAAAACAGAGCGCTATATTTGCGCCTCTTTAAGTGAAACCCACGGGCGGCGGCGCCGTCCTCTTTCTAGTTTTTTCAGTCATGAGCGTACTACTCGATTTTATCCAGCAGGAGTCCCAGGAGCGCCGCGCCAGCTTCCCTGCTTTCGCCGCCGGCGACACCGTTAACGTCCACGTGAAAATCCGCGAGGGCAACAAGGAGCGCATTCAGCAGTTCCAGGGTGTTGTTATTCAGCGCAAGAACCCCAACTCCAACGGTGAGACCTTCACCGTGCGCAAGATTTCCAACCAGATCGGCACCGAGCGGATTTTCCCGCTGCTGTCGCCCAACATCGAGAAAGTCGAGCTGGTGCGCCGCGGTAAAGTACGCCGTGCCCGTTTGTTCTACCTGCGTGGCCTGTCGGGCAAAGCAGCCAAAATCAAAGAGCGTCGCGGTTAGGCCTCTTCCTTCGGGAAAACAACCAGCAAAAAAGCCGGCTCCTGTTCAGGAGCCGGCTTTTTCGTGCTTAATGCTTTGTAAAAAGCGGTAACCTTAGCTATTCTGCAGATCCTGCTCAGCGGTGTTGGCAGTGCCGGGATGCTGCACTTGCTTGGCGGCGGCCAGCAGGGCTTCGCCGAGCTTTTCAACGCGGGGCTGGGTATTGCCCTCTGCGAATACGGCGGCCTTGAGGGTATTTTCGCCCAGGCGGGTAAGCAGGCGGCCGATGACATCCTTATCGTAGGTGCCGGAGCCGAAATGAGCCTTCAGGTCCTGCATATCCACGATGAGCTGATGCAGCTCCGGGTTATCGGCGGCCTTCAGATCCTGAATCCAGCGCTGAAAGGTGTTGTCGAGGCCGGCGCGGGTTGCTTCTTCCAGCAGGTTGCCGGTCAGCAAAGTAGTGGCGGCATCGAGGTGAACCTGGTTTTGAACTTCAGTCTTTTCCATAGTAGCAGGAGTTTTGGCGGTTTGGTAAAATGCCTTTGGCTGCTTAGCCTAACGGACCCCGCGGGGTAGGGTTATCGGCGACGCAGCTTTTCCGGGCCGAAAACGTACTTTCGCAACGCTTTTGTTTTATCTCGCTTTGCTACATGAAAAAATTCTTTGCCGGCCTGATGCTGGCCGCCTTGCCCTTGCTCACTCAGGCTCAGGGCAATGCCACTGCCCGCACGGCCTACTGGCAACAGGAAGCCAACTATTCCATTGATGTAACCCTCGACGACAAGCAGCACCTGCTCACCGGCACCGAGGAGATTCAATACACCAACAACTCGCCCGACCAGCTCACCTTCCTCTGGTTTCACCTCTGGCCCAACGCCTACAAGGACAACTCGACGGCTTTTGCCCAGCAGCAGCTACGCAATGGCAGCCGCAAGTTCCAGTTTGCCAAAGCCAGCCAGCGCGGCTCCATCGACCAGCTCGATTTCAAGGTAAACGGCCAGCCGGCTCAGCTCACCTACGACCCCAAGAACCCCGATATGGCCCGGCTGATTCTGCCGCAGCCGCTGGCTCCGGGGGCCAAAGCCACCATCACCACGCCGTTTCGAGTGAAGATTCCGGACTCGTTTTCGCGCTTCGGGCATGTCGGGCAGTCGTACCAGATTTCGCAGTGGTATCCCAAGCCGGCGGTGTACGACCGCAAGGGCTGGCACCAGATGCCGTACCTGGACCAGGGCGAGTTCTACTCCGAGTTTGGCTCCTTCGATGTGCGCATCACGCTGCCCGCCAACTACACTGTGGGCGCCACGGGCGTGCTGCAGAACCCCGATGAGCAGCAGCGCTTGGACCAGTTGGCCGCCGCTACGGCCCTGAAGAAAACCGCCGCCGACTTCGGCACTGACCTCTCTTTCCCGGCTTCGGCACCCGAAACCAAAACCCTGCGCTACCAGCAGGACCGCGTGCACGACTTCGCCTGGTTCGCTGATAAGCGCTTCAACGTACTCAAAAGCGGTGTTACGCTGCCTTCGGGCCGCGCCGTCACGTCGTGGGTGATGTTTACCAACACCGATGCGCTGAAGTGGGTGAAGGGCCTGCAGGAGTTGAACGAAGCGCTGACCTACTACTCGCAGTGGGTGGGCGAATACCCCTACTCGGCCGCCACGGCCGTGGACGGCGCGCTGAGCGCCGGCTCGGGCATGGAATACCCGATGGTGACCGTCACGATGCCGTCGGCCATCATTCACGAGGTGGGCCACAACTGGTTTTATGGCATTCTGGGCTCCAATGAGCGCGACTTTCCGTGGATGGATGAGGGCGTAAACTCCTACGTCGAAAACCGCGTGCAGAGCCGCACCGACTCGCTGGCGGGCGACTTCAGCGGCGTGCTGAAATCAAAGCAGGTGGCGGCGCTGGTTGGCATTGATGGGCTGAATGCCGCGGCCCTGAACCAGCTGCCCTACCAGGCCGCCGCCAGCCGCGGCCTCGATCAGCCCGTGAGCGGCCTGGCTTCGGCGGCGTATGGCAAACTCAACTATGGCATCATTGTGTATGGCAAAACGGCGGCGCTGCTGCGCTACCTGGCCGGCTACCTGGGCCAGGAGGCCTTCGATAAGGCCATGCACACCTATTACGAGCGGTGGCAGTTCCGCCACCCCTACCCCGAGGATATGCAGGCCGTATTTGAGGAATCGACGGGCCAAAAGCTGGACTGGTTTTTCAAAGACATGCTGCAAGGCACCGCGCACTACGATGCCACGGTTTCGGATATGCAAGTGAGCGGCAGCCAGGTGAAAGTGCTGGTGCGCAACGACTCGCCGGCCCCGTTTGCCGTGCCCGTATCGACTGTGGATGCGCAGGGCCGGATTCTGGAAACGCAGTGGACGCCGGTTATCAATACTGAAGATGGCGAGGATGAAACCCAGCTCAACTTCCGCCGCGAGGGAGCCATGGCTGTGGTAGTAGATGCCGCCTACCTCACGCCCCAGCTAAACCGCCGCGACGACCGCCTGAAGATCGAGGGCCCGTTTCGCAGCTTCGAGAAGCTGCAGATAAAGCCCTTGGCCAGCATAGAGCGCTGGGACC
Organism: Hymenobacter daecheongensis DSM 21074; assembly: GCF_900141805.1. Classification (GTDB taxonomy): domain Bacteria; phylum Bacteroidota; class Bacteroidia; order Cytophagales; family Hymenobacteraceae; genus Hymenobacter; species Hymenobacter daecheongensis. The sequence goes on from NZ_FQYN01000002.1 coordinate 244,548, forward strand.
GCAGCACGTTGAACTGGCTGCCGGTGCTGGGCGCCAACACCTCCGACAAGCTCATGCTGGGCGTGGCCTTCTACAACAGCCCGCTGGTGACCAAAAATCTGAACTACCTGCTGATGCCCATGTACAGCTTCAACCAGAAGGAGCTGAACGGCACGGCCACTGTGAACGTGAACGTGCTGCCCGGCGGCGTGGCCCGTCAAATTGTGACGGGCCTCACGGTGCAGCGCTTCGAGCGCTACCGCAAAGTGGAGCCCAGCATCACCTTCATGCTCCCCAAATCCGCCTTCGACCGGCCCCAGCACACGCTGAAGCTGGCCAACACGGCCATCAAAGACCAGGACCTGGATCAGACTTCCAGCATTCAGACGCTGGAATATGGCGTGAAAGCCGGCAACGCGCTCCAGACCTGGGGGGCCACTATAGAGTTGAACCAGCTGACCTCATCCATTGGTCAGGAAACCGACTCGCGTAATGCCGTGCTGCTGCGGGCTTCGGCCACCTACCAGCGCTACTACGCGCCCAAAAAGCGGTTTTCGGCTCGCTTGTTTGGGGGGCGTTTTCTGCAGAGCGAGGCCAGCGGCTTCGTGCTGGGCCTGAGCGGCAGCCCCGACTACCGCCGCCAGACGGCCTTCCTGGACCGCCAGCAGATTTCGCGGGCTCTCACCGCCCAGGTTCATCAGACCGACGATCAGGACGGCGCCTTCAAGGGCTTCATGCCGCTGCAGAACGGCCGGGGCGGCGTATTCAGCCAGCGCTGGCTGAGCACGCTCAACCTGCAGGCCGACCTGCCGGTAACCAGCCTGAGCGTGTTTGCCGATCTGGGCGCGACGGAGGAGTATTTTGCCCTCGCTAACGGCCGGCCCGAAGCCCGGCGCATCTTCTACGATGCCGGCCTGGTGGTGCCCGTGCTGCGCGACGTGCTGCAGTTCTATCTGCCCGTAGCCGGCACGCAGTACGAAAACGGCTTCCCCGGCAGCCGCAAGGCTTTCACCGACCAGATCCGCTTTGTGCTGAAGCTCAACCAGGTGAATCCGTTTCGTCTGCTGAACGAGCAGCTGGCGCAATAAATCCCGTTTCGTTATGCGCTTTGCCCGCGTGGCCTTTTTGCTCTGGACGGGGAGCCTGGGCGTAGTCGGCTGCCAGACCGACTACGCCCAACTACCCACTTTTTCGCGGGAGCGGAAGCTGCTGCAGGCCGTGGTGGAAATACCGGCCGGCACCAACCACGAGCAGGTATACGACCCGGAAACCAAGGACTTCCGCCGTATTCAGCGGGCGGGCCAGGATCGGCAGGTGGAGTTTCTGCCTTATCCCGGCAACTTCGGTTTCGTGCCCGGCACGCGCACGTCTGCGGCCCCAGGGTTTCCTCAGGGTCGGCCGCTGGGCGTGCTGATTCTCTCCGAAAGTCAGCCGGCCGGCACGGTGGTGGAGGTGCTGCCCGTAGGCCTGCTGCTGCTCGATGCGGCCGGGCTGCTGGAGCAAGTGGTGCTGGCCATCCCGGCCCGCCCCAGCCAGCAGATTCTGCCCGAAACCGCCACTTGGGCCGAGTTTACGCAACGCTATCCGGCAGCCAAGGAAATTCTGCGGCTGTGGTTTCAGCACCGCGGCGGCCCCGGCGAGGTGCGCATCGTGGGCTGGAAAGATGAGCGGTTTGCCCAGCAGCAGGTGCGCGCCGCCATGCGGTAGTGGTGGCACTAAGAATAAAACATAACGATAGAGAATTCGCACCAGATTTAACTACGACGACATGGCCTTCATACATAACGATAGAGAATTGGCTCCCTGTATCATATCTAAAGCACGGCATGCCTTAGGCCTTAAAGTGGATAAACCCAACAACAAGAAGAGATGCTCCGAATCATACTGGCAGGAAGCAGTTGAGGCAGTAGGGAACAGATTGGTTCTCGATAAGGAAACTGTGGCTGCTGCAGTGGCTAGCTATAGGAATTACATAGCTTGGTGATTTGTGTACGCCACTCGCAGCCAGTCATAAAAAAATCCCCGCCATTGCTGGCGGGGATTTTTTTATGACTGACTGCGAGTGGCAGGTCGTACTACTCAATCTTGTTCATGCGGTCCTTCACAGCTTCTAGGGCCACGCGCATGTTCACAATGTCGGCGCGGGCGGCTTCCTGCTCTTTCAGGTTCATGTCGATCAGGTTGTTGTATTGCAGCAGTTCGGCGGCGTTGGAGGCCAGCTGCTGCTGAATTTCCTGCTTCTTCAGCTTGTTCTTCTCGATGTCCTTCTTGATGGCATCGGCCTTCGAGATTACGGCCATGTGGTTGTTCTGCGACGAAACCAGCGCCTTTTCAGCTTCCGATACCTGAACGGCCAAGTCTTCGCGGTAGAGCATGCGAGCAAAATCCTTCAGGTATTTCTCCGACGATTTCCACTGCACCGGCGTGGCATCCTTGCTCAGGTAGGCATTGCCCAGGTCAATAGACCACCAAACGGTGGTGCCGGTTGGCGTAGCGTCCACTTTGCTGATGACGCGGATCGGGGTTTTGGAAATATCCTCGATAACTACACCATCCATGGTGTACACGCCTTTATCGGCTTTGAACTTGCTGCCGAACTTTTCGCTCAGCTGCTTTTGCCACGAGTCGTCCACCCGCTTGCTATCCAACTGAATCGTAACACGCTGGCCTTTGCGGGGAATGCCCTTGATGGCCATGTCCGTCTCGTCTACCGGCGATTTCTGGGCGTAGCCCGTCACCGTCATCACACACACCAACAGGAAGGAGAGAAGTACACCTGGTTTCATATTACAATGAAAAGGTTGAAAGGAAAGAGTTTACAAACGCTAATAGCCAGCCTCCCATGGGGCATCTGGCTCACCAAATTTAACCAGACTCCCTTGATGTTCGTACATAAGCGGATTGTTTTTTTTGAAGAAGTGGCATTTTATTGGATTTATTATACGATATATAGTTTTTCTTCAAAAAAGCCGACTATTGAGCCATTGAGTAGCTAATGAACAGCTAAAAACCGGGACATACGTACTAGAACGACTGCCTGCAAGGGCCAAACAAAACCTGATTCGCACGGTTCACTATCGACTATGCCCATCACCGTCTGCCGAAAAGAGCACTTTAATGCCGCCCACCGTTTGCACAATCCCGCGTGGAGTGATGAGCAAAACCAGCGGGTTTTTGGCAAGTGCAATAACCCTCACTATCACGGACATAACTATGAGTTGACGGTGCGTCTGACCGGCGACATCGACCCAGAAACCGGCTACGTGTATGACCTGAAGCGCCTGAGCGACCTAATGAAGCGCGAGATTCTGGATACCTTTGACCACCGGAACCTCAACCTCGACACCGTCGACTTCCGGGACCTGAACCCGACGGCCGAAAACATAGCTGTTGTTATCTGGAACCGGCTGCGGCCCCACCTTGAGCCGCATCTGGCCCTATCGGTCACGCTATATGAGACGGACCGTAACTTTGTAGAATACCATGGATAAATCCGCACCCGCGGTGGGCCCCGACGGCTCCGGCCTCCCCGATACCCACCTATCGGCCGACCTGCGGGCCCCGCTCCGCGCCGATGCCTTCGCGCTTACTGACGAGGCCAAAATAGCCGGTATCGCGGAGCACTTCCGCGAAATTATGCAGCTCTTGGGCCTCGACCTGACCGACGACAGCTTGCAGGGTACGCCGCGCCGAGTGGCTAAAATGTACGTGCACGAGTGGTTTAAGGGTCTCGACCCCAAGCACCGCCCCGATGTGAAGCTGTTTGAGAACCGCTACGCCTATAAGCAGATGCTGGTGGAGCGCGATATCACGGTTTTCTCGTGCTGCGAGCATCACTTCGTACCCATTATGGGCAAGGCGCACGTTGCTTACCTGCCCGGCGAGCATGTGGTGGGCCTGAGCAAGCTCAACCGCGTGGTGCAGTACTACGCCCGGCGCCCGCAGGTGCAGGAGCGCCTCACGCGCCAGATTGCCGAAGAGCTCAAGCAGACCCTGCATACCAACAACGTGGCCGTGCTCATTGAAGCCGACCACCTGTGCGTGATGAGCCGGGGCGTGAACGATGCCGGCAGCAGCACCATTACGGCCGAATATGGCGGTGCCTTCGAGCGGGACGAGGCCTTGCGCACCGAGTTTCTGCGCCTGATCGGGAAGTAAAAAATGTGGCTGTTTACGGAGTAGCTGTTAGCTTGCGCCCCGTTTCGCCCCGCCTTCTTCGCAACTCCTTTCTGCCCACCGCTAACGTCCCATGTCTCGAAAAGTACTTATTACTGGTGGCACCGGCCTGATTGGCACGCGGCTGGCCGAGATGCTTATTGATGCCGGCTACGAAGTGGCCATCCTGAGTCGCCACCCCAGCCAGAGCCGCTACCGCAGCTTCCGCTGGGACCCCGCCGCCGGCACCATCGACGAGACGGCTGTGCCCTACGCCGACTACATCATCAACCTGGCCGGCTCCAGCGTGTCGGATGGCAAGTGGACCCATGAGCGCAAGCGCGACATTCTGACCAGCCGCCTCCAGGGCACCAGCCTGATAGCCCGCGAGCTGGCCAAAGGCAACCAGCACGTGCGCACGTTTCTGTCGGCTTCGGCCATTGGCGTGTATGGCGATACCGGCGACCAGTTGGTGAACGAAAACACGCCGCCCGCCTCGGCCGACGACTTTCTGGTGGACGTGTCGCAGCAGTGGGAGAAGGCCGGGCAGCAGGTGCAGGCGCTTGGTATCCGCACGGTGCTGATGCGCATCGGCATTGTGCTGAGTACCGAAGGCGGGGCGCTGGTGCCGCTGGCCCGCACCGTGAAAATGATGGCCGGGGCCCCGCTGGGCTCGGGCAAGCAGTACATGTCCTGGATTCATCTTGACGACCTGTGCCGCCTGTTTATCCAGGCCTTGGAAGAGCCGCAGTGGCAGGGTACCTACAACGCCGTAGCGCCGAACCCGGTCACGAATCAGGAATTTACGGAGACGCTGGCCGAGGTGATGCACCGGCCGCTGGTGCTGCCCAAAGTGCCCGCTTTCGGTCTGAAGCTGATGATGGGCGAGATGAGCGAAATCGTGCTGGGCTCGCAGCGCGTGAGCGCCGAGAAAGTGCTGCGGCAGGGTTTCCGGTTTGAGTATCCGGTGCTGAAAGAGGCGCTGGAGTCGTTTTACGCCGAGAAAGAATAGCCTTTTCTGTCATTGCGAGGACGAAGGACGAAGCAATCCGTCCTCTGAAGTGTGAAAAGCCCTGACGTATCCACTACGTCAGGGCTTTCTGGTGAAAAGGAGCTTTCTACATTTCAGAGGACGGATTGCTTCGTCGTGCCTCCTCGCAATGACAGGCTTTATAGCTTGATACTATCCGGCACGGCGGTGCCGGGCTCGTTGTTGAGCTGTTCGAGCAGGTTATCGGTGGCAATGGTATCCACGGGCGCGGCGCGGCGGCGGCGCGGCTCCGACTCGGAAACGCAGATGTACTTCTTGCTGATTTTGGTGGTAGGCTTGGGGAACGGGCCCATGGTGATGTCGAGGGCGGGGTCCTGGTAAAGCTTTTCCATGTAGGCGCCGAAAATGGGCAGCGCCATGCGGCCGCCTTCGCCCTGCTGCGAGCCGTGGAAGTGGATGCTGCGGTCTTCGCCACCCACCCACACGCCCGTCACGAGGTCTTTGGTAACGCCCATATACCAGCCGTCGGAGTAGTTGGAGGTGGTGCCGGTTTTGCCCCCGATCTGGTTGTCTTTTTTCCACAGCTCATAGTCCCAGAGGGCCTGGGAGGTGCCGCCGGGCTCGTCCATGCCGCCGCGCAGCATGTAGAGCATCAGCCAGGCCGTTTCCGACGGAATGGCCCGCTTCTGCTTGGGGTCGAACTGGTGGATGACGTTACCGTTGCGGTCCTCGATGCGGGTGACGAACTGCGGCTCGCTCTGGAAGCCGTTGTTGACGAACGTGCTGTAGGCATCCACCATCTCATATACGCTCACATCGCCGCCCGAGCCCAGCCCGATGCTGGGCACGGAGAGCAGCGGGCTGCTGATGCCGACTTTGTGAGCGTAGTTCACCACGTTGTCCCAACCCACCTTTTCGGTCAGTTGGGCCGTTACGGAGTTTACCGAGCGGGCCATGGCGTGGCGCAGCGTCATGTTGATGCCGGTGTATTCGCGGGTCACGTTGTCGGGCTTCCACTCCATGGGCTGGCCGTTTTCGACGTAGTTGATGGTCACGCGCTGGTCGCGGATCCGGTCGCAGGGCGAGTAGCCGTTGTCGAGGGCCGTGAGGTAAACGAAGGGCTTGAAGGTGGAGCCGGCCTGGCGGCGGCCTTGCTTCACATGGTCGTATTTGAAGAAGCGGTAGTTGATGCCGCCCACCCAGGCCTTCACGTGGCCGGTGAAGGGGTCCATCGTCATCATGCCCGCGTGCAGGAAGCGCTTGTAGTAGGCCAGCGAATCGAGGGGCGAAAGCACCAGCGTGGTGTCGCCGTCGCCTTTCCAGGTAAATACTTTCATGGGCCGCTTGGCGTGCAGGGCCGAGTCGAGGCGCTGGGGCTGGCCCCGGTAGCGCGCGGCCAGCAGCTTGTACTGGTCGGTGCGCTTCATCTGGGTTTCGATAAAGTCCGGGATTTCGTGGCCTTCGTCGTCCACCCAGGGGTTGCCGCCGCGGTTGCGCCAGAAGTTGTCGAAGTCGCGCTGCAGGCGCTTCATGCGGTTTTGCAGGGCCTCCTCGGCGTGCTGCTGCATCCGCGAATCGATGGTGGTGTAGATGCGCAGGCCGTCGCGGTACATATCGTAGCCGTTGGCCTCGCACCACTTGTTCACGAACTGACTCACGGCCCCGCGGAAGTAGGTATCGGGGCCATCAATGTGCTTTTCAACGCGGTAGTGCAGCACGATGGGCTCTTTTTGCAGCGCGGCAATGGTGGCCGCGGGCAGCACGTTGGCCTGGCCCATGCGCTCCAGCACCACGTTGCGGCGCTTCAGAGCCGCCTCGGGGTGGAAGCGCGGGTTGAAGGCCGTGGGGTTGTTCAGAACACCCACCAGCATAGCGGCTTCCGCGGGCTTGAGGCTGTCGGGGGAGGTGTTGAAAAACGTCTTGGCAGCCACCTTGATGCCGTAGGCGTTGGAGCCGTATTCGACGGTATTGAGGTACATCCGCAGAATTTCCTCCTTAGTGTAGCGCCGCTCCAGCTCCACGGCCGTCAGCCATTCCTTGGTTTTGATAACCAAGATGTTGACCAGCGGAATATACCCCAGCAGGCCCCGGTCGCCGCGCCGGATCTTATACAGGTTTTTGGCCAGCTGCTGAGTGAGCGTGGAGCCTCCGCCCTTTTTGCCGCCGCCCGATACGGCCCGGGCCAGGGCCGTCAGGTCGATGCCGGAATGGTCGTAGAAACGCACATCCTCGGTGGCAATGAGGGCCTTGATGAGCAGGGGCGAAATCTTGTTGTAGGCGACTGGGGCGCGGTTTTCGCGGAAGTACTTGCCCAGCAAAACGCCATCGGCGGTGTACAATTCGGAGGCCTGCTCCACCTTCGGGCTCTCCAGCTCCTCCAGCCCCGGCGACTTGCCAAACAGGAACAGGAAGTTGCTCTTCACCAAGATAGGATAGAGCAGAAAGATGCCCAGGAAGACGACAAAAAAGCCCCAGACGGTGCGCGACACGATGTTGGGCCAGCGACGCGGAGGACGGGGAGCAGGAGCAGTTTTCGGCGGTTCGGGGGCAGACATTCGGAGCGGATTGAGTCGGATGAGGCCTCAGCCCCGGCAACTAGCCCGCAAATATACCAGATAGGCGCGGCCTATGCGTGCCCCCCTGCCTGGCAGCCTCACTATCGGTCAGTTTCAGGCCCGGCTCCGGAGCGTATTCTGACTCATGAGAAGCCCCGCTCTGCGGCGACTGGGCCTCGTATTCTTTGTCTGTTACTGCCGTCAGCCTGTGGCTACCTCCGCAAGCGGGCGTTTTGCCAGCTGAGCTATTATTAATTCTGGAGCGCGGACCATCGGCGCGGGGTGGCGGCCAGCTTAGTGCGCCGTAAGCCACTCGTGCCACATAAAGCCCTGCGCCACCAGCCCGCCCCCGCTGGCCAAAGTGGCCCCGACGTAGCCCGCAAGGGCCACGAAGCGCCATACAGATTTCCAGAAGAAGCTTTCCAGGGCACCGGACAGATGCCAGGCAATGTGGGCGGCCACCCAGGGCAGCGCCATCAGACAACTGAGCAGTAGGCTGATAAATACCGGCCGGGCCGCGGGCGTATTGGGCCATAGCTCCTGATGAAATCCTTCGTTGAGGATGCTGAATACCAGCCCCGCCAGCGCCCACCACGCCAGCGGCGGCACCAGCCGGAGCACCAGCGTCAGAAACCGGATAAGCCTGGCAGTCATAGCAGCGGATTACGAATGGCTAATAACTCAGCGCCCTGCGGCGACCAGAGCATCATGAGTAGAAATACCGCGCCTAGCAGCAGCGCCAGCACAGCGCTGGCTACGGGCAGCACCAGCCACACCAGCCGGCGGCGGCGCACGTCGGGGGCAGCGGCGCGTTCCTGCCAGGCCAGCACCAGCGCTAGTAGGGCCACGCCGCCCGCGCACAGCAGCACCATTCCGAGGCTAACGAAGAGTTGGAGCATGGCTGGCGGTGGTAAGTGGGTGAGCCTCGAAGTAGCGGGCGGCCTGGTAGTCGGCCCAGGTGTGGCTGGGCCAGCGCCGCCGGACCTGCCGGGCCTGGAAGCTTCGGATGCGGGCGTGCAGCAGCCGGTGGGCCATGGGTAGGGGAAGCGGCACCCAGGTATTGTTATAGGCTTCGCGGTTCAGTTCGCGGCCGGCAAGTCTGGCTTCGCGGGCGGCCAGCGCGGGCAGCACCCGGTCGGGCATGTCGAGCAGGAAACCGTAGTCGACCTGCCGGAAGCGGGCCTGCAGGTTGTAGCGCACCATCCAGATTTCCCAGTTGCCGGCGGCCAGCACCAGCAGCAGCGCGTAGGCGGCCACAGCATTCAGGCGCACCAGCGCATAGGCCGAGCGGCGCTGCCAGATTTTGAGCAGCACCGTGCCCAGCCCAAAAAACGTGAGCAGCAGAAAGCCATACACCCCGATGCGCTTGTAAGCCAGCCCCGTATGCTGGATGTAGTAGTAGTTGCGCAGCCCCACCGACACGGCCAGCACCGCATTCTGCAGCACCCAGACGGTAGCGCCCCAGCGCAGCACGCGCAGGCCGGGCTGGTAGAAGTTCAGGTTGCGGCGAAAAAACCACAGCACGATGGCCATTGCCACCAGAATGCTCAGAATCAGCGCGTAGGTGCCTTCGTGCACGAACTGCGTCAGATCGAAGCCCGGAGCCGGCACGAAGCCGAACCAGATCCAGCGGATGTCGATGACATTCACAGCCAGCAGCAGCGCGTTTACCAGCCCGATCAGGCCCAGGGCCATCAGGTATTCCTTGCGCAGATCGAGGGCGCGGAAGGTGCGGGGGCGGAAATCGGGGCGACGCACGGCGAAGGAAGCCACCCGGTCGCGCTGCCGGCGCACAAATTCCGCGTAGCGCGACTCCTGATCGGCAAAAAAATGCACTGGCAGGATGAGCACGCCGCCGGCCGTGAGCAGCAGTCCCAGCCCGAAAAACAGCAGGTGCGGAATGGAAAGCCGCTCAAAAAGGAGCTCCAGCGCCTCGCCCAGCAGCGTCAGGGCCCGGTTGGTCAGGGCGCTGTACCGGGGATTAGCCACCGCAAACAGCACATGGAACACCCCCAGCGCCAGCAGCGGCAGGCCCAGCAGGCGGCCGTAGTACCAGGCGCGGCTCAGCTGCCCGCCCACATTGGCCGGCAGGCGCACCATTTGCAACAGCCGCCGCGCGGCCGGCAGCAGGTTGGCCAGGCCCGTGAGCAGCGCAAAACCCACCAACTTCAGGTGGGCCTGGTTTACGTAGCCCAGCCACGCGGCCAACGACACCACGCAGCTCAGCCGGGCCGCGCCCGAGCCATGCACCGCCACCGCCTCCGCGCTTAGCAGCGTGCCCGCTAGCGTAAGCCAAAAGTAGCCGGAGCGCCAGACGGGCGCGGCGCGGGGCAACCCGGCCAGCCCGCCGCCCACCACAAACAGGGTATACAGCAGCAGATTCAGCGCCGCCCGCTCCTGCCAGAACAGCACGTCGAACAGGATGGCCCCCGCCGGCAGCAGCAGCTTTTGCAGGGCCGTGAGCGGGAAAGGTGGAGCCGGGGCCGGGCCGGAAACCGGCCATTGGGCAGCAGAAGCAGAAATGGTTGTCATGTATTTTTTATTTTGAAAGAACTTTGTAATTCAAAGTAATAACCCAAAAAAATACCGCGTCAGCCCCGCAGCAGTTTTTCAAGAATGGTCAGATGCTCCTGAAAAGCGGTTTTGCCCTCTTTGGAAGCCTGGTACGTCGTGTTGGGTTTCTTGCCCACAAACTGCTTGCTCACCAGCACGTAGCCCGCCTTTTCCAGCGCCGAAACGTGGCTGGCCAGGTTGCCATCGGTCAGGTCGAGGGCTTCCTTGAGGTCGTTGAAGCTCACGGAGTCGTTGGCCATCAGCACGGCCATGACTCCCAGCCGCACGCGGTTGTCGAAAGCCTTATTAAGCGTGTGGATGAGGTGTTTCACAATAGTGAGATAGTGAGATAGTGAGTTGGTGAAGTGGTGAAGTGGTGAGTTGGTGAGTTTGATGTGCGGCTTGCGCAAGTGGCGCTTTCGGCGCAGTTAGCGCAGCCGGAATATCAAACTCACTATTTCACCATCTCACCATTTCACTATTTCACCATCTCACCTTTCGTAGCGGTTGTACATGAGCAGGCCGTAGCCGATGTGGCCCAGCCCGAAGCCCAGAGCGAAAAAGATGAGTCCCCAGCCGGGCAGCAGCACGGCCAGCAGCCCCAGCCCCATCTGAGTGAGGCCCAGCAGCCGGATTTCGTCGAGGGTGTATTTGGAGGCGTTGAGCAGGGCCAAGCCATAGAACAGCAGCAGCCCCGGCACCACAAACGAGGCCGCGCCGCGAAGATACAGCGCCAGGCAGAACAAGCCGCCCGCGCCCAGCGGCACGGCCAAGCTCAGCAGCAGGCGGCGGGCCGGGGCATCCCACAGCGGCCGGCCCTCCTGCACGGCCCGGCGGCGCGTGAAGTAGTAGGCCACCGCCAGCGCCAGCGAAATCATGCCCACGGCCAAGGCCAGCAGAAACGGTAGCGCCGCCTGCCGCTCGGCCGCGGTGCCCTGCTCCATGAGCCGTAGAAAGCCCGGCGCGCCGTACTCGGTGCCATATTGCGTTTGCAGATACCAGTGCCCCACGGCCGCACCGGTCAGCGCCACCACGCCCGCCCCCACCCCAGAGAGGCCACTGAGCGACAAAAAGCGGGAAGAGCGCTCCATAATGGCGCGAATCTCGGTGAGCTGGGCAAGCGGATCGGGAGCGGACTTCATATTTTTCAGAGCACTTTGCACTACAAAGTTAGGTTTAGTTTTCGCACATTCAACTTCGCGGCCAAAAATATTTTCCGGCGGCTGAGCGGCCCTGCGCCGTTGCCTGCGTACTTACCCCCGTGAAATTCCGCCTCCAGCTATTCGAGTTTGAAGATTTGCCTTGGTTCCCGAAAGTAATCCGGGCGGGCATGATGGACTACCTGCGCTTCACCATTTCGCTGCTGCGCATCTACCAGCCCATTGTGCCGCTGCTGCGTGAGGCGCTGGTGCGCACCGGCCAGCCGCACCTGCTGGAGCTGTGTGCCGGAGCCGGTGGCGGCACCGAAGGCGTGTGGCGCAGCCTGCGGGCCGCGGGCCTGCCCGACGTGCGCGTTACTCTCTCCGACCTATACCCGCAGCCGGCCGCCTGGCAATTGTTGCATGAGCGCACCCAGGGCGGCATCAGCTTCGCGCCCGCGCCCGTGGATGCCACGGCGGTGCCGACGGGCCTTGTGGGATTTCGGACGGTATTTTCCGCATTCCACCATTTTCCGTCCGCCGCGGCTGAGGCTATGCTGGCCGATGCGGTGCGGCAAAACGCGGGCATCGGGGTATTTGAGGGCGCGGGCAAGCACTGGTATGAGCTGCTGCTGGCCTGGTTGGTGCTGCCGGTGGTGCAGCTGCTCACTACGCCGTTTATCCGGCCTTTCAGCCTCAGTCGGCTGTTTTTCACCTATATCATTCCCCTGATTCCGCTCTGCACCATCTGGGACGGCACGGTTTCCTTGCTGCGCATGTACCCGCCGGCCCAGCTGCTGGCCCTGGCCCGCCGCGCCGACCCCGAGGGCCAATTTCAGTGGCAGGCCGGCAAAGTGCGCAACCCGCTTACTCGCTCCGAGGTGACGTATCTGATTGGCTGGCCGAGAGTCACGGAACAAACCCCAGCCGCAGCACGGCCGCGGCGCGGCTATTTGGCAACCTGAAACTGTAATTGCTAAGCAGGAGTGAACAATAAATGGTTTCTTGCCGCCAGGCGACAGCCGCAGGGCAGCACAGCCGTTAAAAGCAGATTTCAAGTTGTCAATTTCTTACCCTTGCCCGCTCATTCTTCCTTGCTAATTACTACCTACAAAAAGGCGCTGCCGCTGCTGCGCATCCCGTTTTCGGTGTATCTGATGCCCGTGTTTTGGTTTGGGCTGAGTGCGTTGCGCGGGCCGGTGAGCGGGTGGCGGGCCGGGGGCGTGTTTGTGGTGCTGCACCTGCTGGCCTACCCGGCATCCAACGGCTATAACTCTTATTACGACCGGGATGAAGGCAGCATCGGGGGGCTGAAGGCGCCGCCGAAAGTATCGGAGGAGCTGATTCATCTGGTGTGGCTCTTTGATGCGCTGGCCGTGCTGGGGGCGTGGCTATTGTCGCCGTTGTTTGCGGCACTGGTGGCGGTGTATCTGCTGGTTTCCAAAGCGTATAGCTACGAGGGCATCCGGCTCAAAAAGTACCCGTTCGTGAGTACGCTCGTGGTGGTGGTATTCCAGGGTGCTTTCACTTTTCTGATGACGCAAGTGGGCGTGGGGGCTTCCTGGGGCGCTATTCTGGAAAAAACCAACCTGCTACTGGCGCTGGTGAGCACGCTCTTTTTGTGCGGCTCCTACCCGCTCACGCAGGTGTATCAGCACCAGGAAGACCGCCAGCGCGGCGACCAGACGCTGAGTCTGTGGCTGGGGCTGCGCGGCACGTTTGTCTTTGCCGCCGGGGGCCTGCTGCTGGGCGCGGCGGTGCTGGCCGGCACCTACTGGCTGCGGGGCGAAATGCGCAACCTGAGTATTTTTCTGGTGGCTACCGGGCCGGTGGTCGTGCTGTTTGCGCGCTGGGCCTGGGCCGTGTGGCAAGATGCCGCCGCCGCCGACTTTGAGCACACCATGCGTATGAACCAGGTGTCGTCGTTGTGCCTGAGCGCGGCGTTTATCGTCATGTTTGTGCTGGTTCACTGGCGCTAACGCAGGGTGGGAGGCGTGGCAGCTGCTCCAACAGTTTGCCCTCCCGTTGCGTATTTGCAGGCCTACCTCCCCTCCTATCAGCTATGCGCGCCGTTGCCTTCGCCGTCCTGTTTGTTCTCGCCACTGCCTGCTCCGCCCCTGACTCGGCTCAGACCACCGGCCCGACCCCGCCAAGCGAAGCGCCCGCCGCGGCCGAGCCGCTCGATACGGCCCGCGCCCCGGCCGTCACGGCCCAGTCCGACACGCTCAAAGTGGTGCGCCGCCGCCACCTGTTCTCCTCCCCTACCACGCCCGATGTCTTCACTCTGGCGCTGCGCGGATCTAGCCTGCTGGGCGGCGAGGCCACGCTTACCATCACCGATGGCAGCGGACAGGTAATCTTCCGCGAAGTGTTGAGCGCCGCCGATCTGGAAGCTTCGCTGGTGTATGAGATGAAGCAGAGCACGGCCACCGCCACCGAGCGCGAAGCCTTCGTGCGGAAGCGCATGGACGAGTTTTTCGCCGATAAAAACTTCCGCACCCCCGCCATTTCTCCCCAGCAAGCTTACCAGCCCGGCACGCTCGACCGCGCCGCCTGGGACGAGTTGCGCCGACAGCCCAAAACCATCGGCTTTCAGTATCTGGTGGGCAAGGAAGACGCGCGCCGCGTGGTGTGGTCGCCGCTCAAAAAACAGGTGGTGCAGCTGCCCGGCTTCGGGGGCTAAGTGCTTCAGCTGACGGGGACAACGGGCAATTTCAGAACCCGAAAACCATTCAGGCAGCCTATTTTTCGGCTTCTTCCGCAGCCTGCCTGAGCGCCTGCTCCAGACCACTGGCAAAGGGCGCATAGGGCTGAAACCCGCGGGCCAGCAGATAGCCCTGGTTGCCGACGCGCAGAATGATGGTGGGGAAGCCCTGCACCCCGATCTGGGCCACGGCCGCAAACTCCTTTTGCGTGGCGGCGGCGGTTTCGGGCAGCAGCCAGCGCCGCCGGAACTCCGCCAGATCCAGCCCGTAGGCGGCTACCAGCGCTTCGTAGGTGCGCGGGTCGTTCAGATCGTGGCCATGATAGAAATGCGCCTGCTGAATGTCGTGCGCGAAGTTGATGGCGCGGTCCTGCTCGTCGAGTTGCCGGAAGATGGTGATGGCGCGGCAGGGCGGCTCCGAATCCTGGATGTTGCGGCCCTCAGCCCCCAGCGCCCGGAACGCGGCCCCGAACTCCACGCCGGCCGCCTGCTCTACCTGAGCCAAAGCGCCTTCGATATAGCCCCACGCTGCCCCGATGGGAGCCACCCGCTCGCCCGTTACCATGCCACCGCACAGCACCGAAACCGCCACGCGGCCCGCGTAGTCGGCTTTGATGCGCTGCATCACGGGGCTCATGCCATAGCACCAGCCGCAGAGTGGGTCGAAAATGTAGAGAATTTCGGGGAGGTCGGGGGCTTGTTCCATACGTGGGGCAAAGGTAGCGGCAGAGCCTTATGCAGCAACTTCGAAGGCCCGCCACAGGTTGCCCAAATTTTTAGGCTCGGTCACCCTAATACATTAAGAAGGCCTTTTTTAGTCTGATTTGCCACCATTTGGCGCTATTTATTCTCTCTTAGCTATGCTCGTACTCCTTATTTCTGCCTTCTATCTCTCAACAGCGTCAGCTCCCGACAGCCTGGTTATTTTCAGTGCGCAACGGACGTACCACTACCGGGCGGTGTATATCAGCCCGACCGGCGACACGTTGTCGCGGGAGCGGATAACGATGCAGCCCTCCGGCCAGCCTTGGGTGGGCCAGCCCAAACGCCAGAGCGCCTGCACAGTGCAGTATTCCTACCGCCCCGCCGACTCGCTGACGTTTTCTGCCCGCCCCAACCCGCAAACGCAGGACGTGCGCAAACCATACGCCTGGCAGTGGCAGTATTCCACCGTGACCGGGGTGATAGAAAACCCGCAGGAAATCTGGATTCATCCTTTCCGCAGCAACCAGTACGCCTACACGGAGGTAGCGCCCTTCCCGCAGGTAAAACCGGCTTTGCTGCACCCAGGCAAGAGTTGGCGCGGGGGCCGGCTGTTTATCATGGGCGGCTGGGGCGCTTTTAAAGGCAGCGTCCAGCCCACCTACCACGTGAAAGCCCCGGCAACCCGCCGCTACGGCAAGCAGGATCTGAGCGGTTGCTGGCTGATCGAGGCAGTAGGCCAGCACAGCCGATTGGGCACCAGCTACCTCGACTTCTACTTCCACCCCCGCTACGGCTTCACCGAAGTGCACTACCGCTTCTACGACGGCACCCGAATTTCCTTTGTTTTAGAGCAGCTTGACACTGCCAGTTAGCAGAACTCAGCACAAATAAAAAGGCCCGCTGCATTACTGCAACGGGCCTTTTTATTTTGATTCAACTCAGTCTTAGCCGTTCATCGACACCAGGAACTCCTCATTGCTCTTGGTATTCTTGATGCGGTCCTTCAGGAATTCCATGGCTTCGATGGCCGTCATGTCGGCCATGAACTTGCGGAGCACCCAGATGCGGTTCAGCTCCTCTTTGCCCATCAGCAAGTCTTCGCGGCGGGTGCCGGAAGCCGGGATGTCGATGGCCGGGAACACGCGCTTGTTGGCCAGCTTGCGGTCCAGCTGCAATTCCATATTGCCGGTGCCCTTGAATTCCTCAAAGATTACCTCGTCCATCTTGGAGCCGGTTTCAATCAGGGCCGTGGCGATGATGGTGAGCGAGCCGCCGTTTTCCACGTTGCGGGCCGCGCCGAAGAAGCGCTTGGGCTTGTGCAGCGCGTTGGCATCCACACCCCCCGACAGGATTTTGCCGGAAGCCGGTTGCACCGTGTTGTAGGCCCGGGCCAGGCGGGTAATCGAGTCGAGCAGAATCACCACGTCGTGGCCGCATTCCACGAGGCGCTTGGCCTTATCCAGGGCAATACTGGCGATTTTGACGTGGCGGTCGGCGGTTTCGTCGAAGGTGGAGCTGAGCACTTCGGCCTTCACCGAGCGGGCCATGTCCGTCACTTCCTCGGGGCGCTCATCAATCAGCAGAATGATGAGGTACACTTCGGGGTGATTTTCGGAAATAGCGTTGGCAATTTCCTGCAGCAGCACCGTTTTGCCGGTTTTGGGCTGCGCCACAATCAGGCCGCGCTGCCCCTTGCCGATGGGCGCAAACAGGTCCATGATGCGGGTGCTGAGCTGGGTCGACTTGGTGGTCAGCTTTAGGCGCTCCTCCGCAAACAGCGGCGTGAGGTGGCTAAATGGAATCCGGTCCCGGGCTTCTTCCACGGTGCGGCCGTTTATGCCATCCACGCCCAGCAGGGCAAAGTATTTCTCGCCCTCACGTGGCGGCCGGATGGTGCATTTCACCGTGTCGCCGGCTTTCAGCGCAAACTGCTTCACCTGCGCCGGCGACACATAAATGTCGTCGGGCGAGGCCAGGTAGTTGTAGAAGGGGCTGCGCAGGAAGCCGTAGCCGCCGTCGGGCATCATCTCCAGCGTACCTTCGCTGGGAATCGAAATATCGAAATCGTTGCGGGGAGTGCGGGCGGCCTGGTTTTGCTGGCCCTGCTCGCCACCCTGCCGGCCTTGGCGCTGCTGGTCGCGCAGAGCCGAGCGGTCTTCGCGGCGGGCCTGGTCGCGCTCGGCCCGGTCCGGGCGGTCGAGGCGGTCAGAACGGTCGGGGCGGTTTTCGCGCGGCTCGCGGGGTGCATCGGTACGCATCGGGCGGTCGTCGCGGCGGCCCTGGTCGCGGTTTTCGCGGGGTGCGTCGTTGCGATAGTCGCCGCGGGACTCGCGGCCTTCCCGCGGCTCCCGGTTGCCTTCGCGCTGGTCGCGGCCGGTGCCATTTTCGGGGCGGGGCTCACGGTACACGAATGGGGCCATGGTGGGGGCAGCCGGTGCGGTTTCGGCAGGGGCAACCGGCGCGGCAGCCGCATCTACGGCCGGGGCTTCGGGCATCACCACGGCCGGCGCGTCGGGGCCGGCGGCATCGGCGGCCGGCTTTTCGGTCCGCTGGTCGGTGCGGGTGCGGCGCTCGGGGCGCTGATACACTTTAACGGGCCGCTCGGCCCCATCAGCCGACTCACCGTTCAGCACCGGAGCCAGCGCGGGCTCTGCGGCGGCCGGCGCTTCCGTGGCCACCGGCACCGGGGCTTCGGCTACCGGCGCGGCGGCTTTGAGGGGGCGCACCGCCACCGGGGCGGGCGGCGTAGAGCGCACGGCGCGGGCAGCCGTAGCGCGGGGCGCGGCGGGCTCGCGGCGGGCAGCCGGAGCCGCTGCCGCCGAAGCGGCCGGAGCCACATCGGAAAAAGCCAACGGCGCGGCCGCGGGCTTATCGTCAGCGGTTGTCACTTTGCTGGGGAGCTTGTCAGTTGGCGTGATGGCCTGCTGATCCAGGATCTTATAGATAAGGTCCTGCTTGCTGAGTTTTTTGAAGTTACCAACATTCAGCTTCTCTGCTATTTCCTTCAGCTCGGAAAGCAAACGGTCCTTCAACTCTTCAATATTGTACATACACTAAAACGGGGGGGGAGAAAAACGAGCGGGTACGAAGCCGACACGGAGCAACACAGGCCAATCCGGACAAACGAGGGGCAGCCGCGGCGCGGCGCGTAGCACGGGGGATTCGGAACGAGAAACGAGGGTGGTACGGGGCGGCGCTGGGGATAATTCGGACCGTGCGCGGGCAAAAACTGGCTCCGGGTCCGGCATCAGCGGCCGATTCACTTACGCAATGTTAGCGTAATACGCCGGAACCGCCAAATGGGATGCCGATTTTTTAACTGGCTGGCCGGTAGTCGTTCTGCCTGGCCGGGAGGGCGTGGCTTGCGGCTCCAGATTTTCGGTTTTGCGGGCCGCGGAAAGTGGTGAGGCGACCGGGGCCGCTCCCAGTTGTTTCAACTGCGGCGTGAGCGGGTTGGTTCGTTTTTGGGGCACCCCAGGCCTATGGCGGGCCGGGCGGCGTGGGCAGAAGGGCAGCCCTGGCAGCGGCGGCCGGCATAAACTTCGGCGCTTTAGCGGGGGCACTTCTCAAAAAAACCTACTTTTGCCGGCGTTCAAATTCGCGTTTTCTGCCTTATGCTGCAAGTTTCCGTCCTCAAAGAAAACCCCGAGCTGGTGCTGGCCGGGCTGGCCAAAAAGCACTACAAAACCGCTGAGGCCGACGTGGCGGCCATTCTCAGCCTCGATCAGCGCCGCAAAGACCTGCAAACGGCCCACGACCTGGCCCAGGCCGAGGCCAACGAGCTGGCCCGGCAGATTGGCGGCCTGATGAAAAGCGGCGACAAAGCCGGGGCCGAAACCCTGAAAACGCGCACCGCCGAGCTAAAGCAGCAAACCAAAGCCGCTGCCGATGAGCTGGCGCAGGTAGAGCACACGCTGCAGCAAACCCTCTACAAGCTCCCGAACCTGCCCCATAGCAGCGTGCCCGAAGGCCGCAGCGCCCAAGACAATGAGGTGGTGCGCGAAGGCGGCCGCAAGCCCGAGCTGCCTGCCGACGCCCTCCCCCACTGGGACCTGATCAAAAAGTACGACATCATCGACTTCGAGCTGGGCAACAAGATTACCGGCGCGGGTTTTCCGGTATACAAGAAGCAGGGCGCGCGCCTGCAGCGGGCCCTCATCAACTTCTTTCTGGACGAAGCCCGCGATGCCGGCTACGACGAGATTCAGCCCCCGATCTTGGTGAACGAGGCCAGCGGCTACGGCACCGGCCAGCTGCCCGACAAGGAAGGCCAGATGTACCACGATGCCAAGGACGACCTCTACCTGATTCCGACCTCGGAGGTGCCCATCACGAACCTGTACCGCGACGAGATTGTGCCGGTAGAGCAGCTGCCCATTCGCAACACGGGCTACACGCCCTGCTTCCGCCGCGAGGCCGGCAGCTGGGGTGCCGATGTGCGCGGCCTCAACCGCCTGCACCAGTTCGACAAGGTGGAAATCGTGCAGATTACGCAGCCCGAAAACAGCTATGCGGCCCTGGATGGCATGGTGGCCCACATCGAAGGGCTGCTGCAGAAGTTGGAGCTGCCCTACCGCATCCTGCGCCTGTGCGGCGGCGACATGGGCTTCACCTCGGCCCTCACCTTCGATCTGGAGGTGTGGAGCGCCGCGCAGGGCCGCTGGCTGGAAGTAAGCTCGGCTTCGAACTTTGAAACCTACCAGGCCAACCGCCTGAAGCTGCGCTACCGCAACGAAAACGGCAAAATGCAACTGCTGCACACGCTCAATGGCTCGGCCCTGGCCCTGCCCCGCATCGTGGCCGCGCTGCTGGAAAACAACCAGTCCGCCGACGGCATCCGGCTGCCGCAAGTGCTGCACTCGTACTGCGGATTTGAGAAAATAGGGTAAGCGGTTATCAAAAAGCTGCTTACAGATATTCAAACTACTTAAATCACTTGAGTCCATATATGAATCATCCATCCATTATCCTCACTGCCGGCGTGTCGCTGATGGCAAGCATTGCTGGCTTTGCTCAGTCGGGCAGCAATTTTCCGCAGCCAATTGGATACGGCGTTTCTTCCTTGTATCCGCAAGCTCCGCGCGCGGTGGTGACTGCAGACCTTAACCGGGACGGACGCATGGATGTGGCTACAGCCAACTTGGTCGGAAACAGCGTGGGCGTTTTGCTGAACGGAGCCGCGAACCAGCTCGGCACCCCCGTTAACTATACCGTCGGCTCAACTCCGAATGCCATAGTTGCGGGGAATTTCAATGCTGACACCTACCCCGATCTGGCAACCACTAACTACAATAGTCACTCGGTTTCAGTGCTGCTGAACAACCGTAGCGGGCTGTTTGGTGCGGCTCAGGATTATCCGCTGCCAAACAGCGCCGTCGTGTATGACTTAGCCATTGGCGACCTTACCGGCGATGGCCGGGCTGATTTGGCCGTGTTAGGCTCCGTCAGCACAGATGCACTGGTATACGTCTTTCCCGGCTTGAGCAATGGCACCTTCGGTCCAATTCTGACCCCGGTGGTGTTGCCGCAGGGTGGCGAAGGCATTGCCGTGGCCGATATGAACGCCGATGGCCGGCTGGATGTGGTAGTTTCCAACGGCCGCGCCACTTTTGAGGTACTGCGCAACGCGGGTAGCGGCAGCCTGACTTCGGTGGGCCGCTATGCGGGTGCCCAGGCAGGGCTCGATCTGGTGGTAGCCGATTTCAATGCTGATAGCCGCCCCGACGTGGCGCAAGCCGACTACGATGGCCGGGCTGTGAGCGTGGCAATGGCCACCGCCACGGGGTTTGCTGCCCCTACGGCGTATGCTGCCGGGCTGGGGTCTTCGGGGTTGGTGCGGGCCGATGTGAATGCCGACGGCATTGCGGATCTGGCAGTGTCAAACAGTGTGAGTAACGATGTGACAGTGCTACTGGGCGCCGCTACGGGCACGTTCAGCAATGCCGGCACCTTCGCGGCGGGAGGCACGCCATATGACCTCGCAGTAGCAGACCTCACTGGTGATGGCCGGCCGGACCTGATTACGGCGAATTTTGTGCAGAGCAACTCCGTGGCCCTAACAGTGCTGCCCAACGCGGGAAACGGCCGGTTTGCCACCGCCGCCTCGGCCCCGATTGATGTACCGGCCGGCCCGTTGCGCATGGTGCAAGGCGACCTCAACGGCGACAGTTATCCGGATGTCGTAACCGTCAGCGGCAGTCCTACTGTGGCCAACAGCAAGCTGGCCGTGCTGCTCCGGCAACCCGATGGCCGCCTGGGCACAGCCGTAACCTATCCTGTAGGCACCCGCCCTGAAGATGTAACGCTGGCTGATATCAACGGTGATGGCCACCTGGATGCCGTGACGGCCAATCGTGGAGCGGCCTCCTTGTCGGTATTGCTGAATAACACCGGCACTGGCCAGCTTACACCGGCCACTTCAGTCCCCCTATCCGGCAATCCGACCGGTGTAGTGGCCGCCGACTTCAATGCCGATGGCCGCCTGGATTTGGCCGTATCCGGCACGGCGGCCAATACTGTAGCGGTACTGCTGGGCACGGCCTCGGGGCAGCTTTCCGGGCCGAGCTATTTGACAACTGGCGCATTTTCCAGCGGCCTTGTTGCCACGGATGTGGATGGAGATGGGCGGCTGGATCTGGCTGTAAGCCATCCGCAGAATTACACCATTGTCATTTTGCGCAACCTGGGAAACGGCCAGTTCGCGACTCCGCTCACGATACCTGTAGTAGGCGTACCTGAACTCATCTTCGCCGCGGATCTTACGGGCGACGGCCGACCTGAGCTGCTGACCACAAACGGGGTCAGTTCCTCCATGTTGGTGCTGCGCAATGATGGCACCGGTCAATTTCAGGCGGCTATGCAGGCCGGCGTTTACGGCAATGGGCTGGCTGTGGCCGATCTGAATGGCGATGCTCAGCCTGAAGTACTGCTGGTGTCGGCGCAGGGCAATGAGCTGCAGGTGCTTTCCTATACGAATGGCAGCCTGATTCCGCAGCAGGATTTTTTTGCGGCCGGCTCCCCGCGCAGCTTAGCTGTTGGGGATGTGAATGCCGATGGCCGGCCGGATGTAACCATCGCTAATTCTGGAGCGCATTCGGTTACGACCTTTTTGCAAGGAGCTGCCTTTCCTACCGCCAGCCGCGCAGCTGCTCACTGGGCGGCGGATCTGCAGGTCTATCCTAACCCTGCCACCAGCCAGTTGCAAATTCAGCTCGCTGCCCCGGCGCTGCTTTCAGCTTGTACTATTCATCTACTCGATGCAACCGGCCGGGCAGTGTATTCTGCCAAGCAAACCTACGCCGGACAACGCTTCGAAGTACTAGTGGCCACGCTTCCGCGTGGGTATTATATCCTGCGCGTGACCAATTCGGCCGGACAGCAAAGCAGCCGCCAAGTGCTTCTACAGTAATACAGCTGCCGGCTTAAAGATAAAACGGCCGCCCCTCGCAGGAGGGGCGGCCGTTTTGCTGGCATCTGGCGCAAGCTGCCTGGTACGTTTGGGTACTAAACTTTGGGGGTGTAGGGGAATTTCTTGGAGGCGTTGCGCATCAGCATATTCACAATATTCTCGGTAGAAGAGAATACGGAGCCCGCAGCCAGGAAATCGTACTTCCATAGCAGCTTTCCAGCTTCATTCTCGTGAATATTGACGGTGATATTGGCCTGATTAGTAGCGCCCCAGGCGCCTACCAACAGTCCCATAGCCACGGCTGCGCCCTCGCTCATGGGCTTGGTGGTACGCACGCTGGTGGTCAGCACGGCATCTACGCCGAGCATTTTGGCCAGCTCCTGCGGGGTGTGCTTGGCCATGTCGGCATACGCAACGTGCTGTTGGGCCAGCAGGGCGTTGGTCTGGGCTACATCCTGGAAGGTGACGGTATAGCCGCGCTGCTGACCGCGGCGCAACAGCCAAGAATAAATCTGGCCCTGAAAATCAATACCGCTCTTCTGCTCCATGTCGCGCTGCTGGTCGGCCGAGACGCGCCGGGCTTCGTTGGGGCGCAGCTGCATCGTGACGCTGGCGGGCAGAATGGCTACGGTTTTGTGCTTGGGCGCGTAGGCGCGGAAATCCTGAGCCAGATAAATGGAAGGACCGCAGGCGGTGAAAAGGAGCGTCAGCAGCACGAGGGCCAACGACGGCAAAGTAGAGATACGCATGTAGGAATGAGGAATGAATGGGAGAATGAGAGCCTGGCCGCTTGCAGGTGCCAAAAATGCCATCAAATTTACTCCATTAACTCCTGCCTTGCTGCGCGAAAAGAAAAAATAACTTCCGTATTGGGAAACATTTTTCTGCAGTAGGCCAACAGACGTGGCCCGGGCCTCAGTATTCGGCCATCTGACTATCTACGTAGCACCAGGCCCACTGCTCGCCGGGCTCGGCCGAGGTGATGACCGGGTGCGCGGTGGCCTGAAAATGCCGGGTGGCGTGCTTGTTTTTGGATGAGTCGCAGCAGCCGACGTGGCCGCAGGTCTGGCACAGGCGCAAATGCACCCATTTGTCGCCGAGGGCCACGCACTCGGGGCAGACGTGCCCGGCAGGCGCCGGCAGCAGGGTTTCGAGGGTGGCGAGGTGTGAGCAGAGGGCCATTTTTGATGTGCTGATGTATTGATTCAATGATGTGCTGACAGGCCGGTACGTTGTTCTGCCAAAAGCCAAGAAGCTATTGACATTAGCTAAAAGGTCGCTGGAACGATGTAGAGACGCATACTTGCGTCTCCTCGGCCGCGCCGGCAGGGCGTTGTCGTTCAACGAGGAGACGCAAGTATGCGTCTCTACACCCCGCATTCAGTAACAGCTAAGATGCCGGCACCAGGCGCGTGACGATGCGCAGACTGCCCATGAGGGTTTTCTGCACCGGGCATTTCTGCGAAATTACATCCAGGCGCTGGCGCTGCTCCTCGCTGAGCGGGCCCAGCAGGCGCAGCTCCTTTTGCACTTCGTCGAGGGCCTGGCCGGGCTCTTCGCACTTCTCGCAGTCCTGCTCGTGCACGCGCTGGTGGCTCAAGCGCACTTCAATGGCTTCGAGGGGCCACTTTTTGCGGGTGGCGTAGAGGCGCAGCGTGATGGCCGTACAGGCCCCCAGCGCCGCCAGCAGCAGGTCGTAGGGCGTGGGGCCGCGGTCCTGGCCGCCTACATCCACGGGCTCATCCAGAAAAAAGGTGTGGCGGCCGGCTTGCACTTCGGCCAGCAGCGCCTCGGGCCCTACTTTCACCAGCACGGCTTTGTCGTTGGCGTCGGTCATCGGGCTTAGCCTTGGGGCATGTTGAGCTTGTGCATCAGCTCGTCGTTCAGGGGCTCCGAATACGCGCCGAATGCACTCACCAGCAGTCCTTTCACGCCCCGCTCCGATTCGATGGCGTACACCACGCTTTCGTCGCCGGGGTCGCTGTCGCCCTCGAAGCGGTAGAACTCGCGGACATGAAAATGCTGCGGGTGCAGCTTCAGATCGAGGCCCGGACAGTGCAGCACGTGGCCGTCCACGATGTTGAAGTCGTTGGTGTAGCCGCGCTTCTGCAGGTCGCGCACGGCCTGAAGCAGCGTATCGTAGGAAGGGTGATTCATGGCCGGGAGATTGGTGGAGCACTAAAAGATAGTGGTTTTTCTATGCTTTAGCAACCCATTCCGCACGCTCCGCTTCAGGGGTTGGCGACGGGTGTCCCCAGCGGCGGCTCCAGGTCAAACTGTATATCCCGCATGCACCGAAAATGGCCGCGCGGGCATTTGGCGTAGCCGATTTTGGAGCACGGCCGGCAATCCAGCCCGCGCACTTCCCACACCCGGAACTCGGTGCGAAACGGGTACATGCCAAACTCCGGCACCGTGTTGCCCCAAATGCTGATGATTTCCTTGCCGAAAGCCGCCGCAATGTGCATCAGCCCGGTATCGTGGCTGATAACCAACTGCGCCTGCCGCACCAGCGAGGCCGACTGATTCAGGTTGAACT
The DNA here is from genome assembly GCF_900141805.1 of Hymenobacter daecheongensis DSM 21074. Classification (GTDB taxonomy): domain Bacteria; phylum Bacteroidota; class Bacteroidia; order Cytophagales; family Hymenobacteraceae; genus Hymenobacter; species Hymenobacter daecheongensis. Next base: position 269,276 of record NZ_FQYN01000002.1, read on the forward strand.
TGCCGCAGGCGTTGTAGAGAGGTGAAGTTGTGAAGTTGGGGAGTTGTGAATTTTCGTCCCCAGAGGGCTGCAAGGCGGCCACTATTTCGTTGCCGGTGGCTGCGTCTTCGGGGCCGCCGAGCAGCACGATGGGGCGCTGCAGCTGTCGGCACAGCTCGATGATGCGCTCGGTGGGCAGGCGCTTGGTGGCGTGCTGCGCCCCGATGGCGAAGGCCACGTAGCCGGTCTGAAACGCGGCGGGCAGCGCGGTGGCAATGGTTACTTCATCCTGGGCGGGAATAAAATAATCGAGGCCGTGGCCGTCGTCGCGCACGCCCAGCGGGGCAGCGGCGGCCAGGTAGCGCTCCACGATGTGCACGGGCGGCAGCCGGTTTACCTTCAGATTGACCAGCAGCCACTTCTGCGCGTTCAGCTTGTCGAAGCTGCTGGATTTCACGCCTAATTGCAGCTTGATAAGCCGCGTGCGCAGGTTGTTGTGGAGGTCAACGATGTAGTCGAACTGCTCGGCGCGCAGCTCAGCTACCAGCTCATTGAGCGAGCCGGTGAGGCAATGCACCTTCGCCACATGCGGATTATTGGCCACGAGGCCGCGGTAGGCCGGCTTGGTGGCAAAATGCACCTGCGCGCCGGGCACCTGCTGCCTCAGCGCCCGCACCACCGGCGTAGTCAGCACGATGTCGCCGATGGAGGAAAAGCGCAGAACGAGAATTTTCATGGATTACGAGCTACAAGCTTTAAGCCTCAAGCTACAAGCTGTATCAGAAGGCTTGCAGCTTGTAGCTTGAGGCTTAAAGCTTTTTTTAGCTAAAAAGCGTGGCTTTGAACTCTTCGGCGGGCTTGATGCCGGCTTTGCGCTCCGCGAAGTAGGCGGCCATTTCGTCGGCGCTTAGTGCGTTGAAGGTCATGCCTTTGGTGAGGCCACCCTTGCGGCCCATCATCACGCCGTAGCGCATGTCGGCGTAGCCGTCGGTATGGTGGGCATCGGGGTTCAGGCTGAGGCGCACGCCCTGGTCGAGGGCGTAGCGCACCCAGCGCCAGTCGAGGTCGAGCCGCCAGGGGTTGGAGTTTATTTCGATGATGACGTTATGCTTGGCGCAGGCGTCGATAACGGCTTTGTGGTTGATAGGGTAGCCTTCGCGGCGCAGCAGCAGGCGGCCGGTGGGGTGGCCCAGCATAGTGGTGTAGGGGTTGGCAATGGCCCGCAGCAGCCGCTCGGTGGCCTTGCGCTCGTCCATGCGCAGGTTGCTGTGCACCGAGGCCACGATGAAATCGAAGGTTTCGAGCACCGTGGGCGCGTAGTCGAGGCCGCCGTCGGAGAGAATGTCGCTTTCAATACCCTTGAAGATGCGAAACGGGGCCAGTTCCTGGTTCAGCTGGTCGATTTCGCGCTGCTGCTGGCGCACCCGCTCCGGGCTCAGGCCATTGGCGTAGTGCGCGGCCTGCGAATGGTCGCAGATGCCGAGGTACTCGTAGCCTTTGGCGCGCAGAAACTCGGCCATCTGGCGCAGCGTGTGGGCACCATCGGAGTAGGTGCTGTGGTTGTGCAGGGAGCCGCGCAGGTCGCTTTCCTCAATCAGCGCAGGTAGCTTCTGCTCTTTGGCCAGGGCAATTTCGCCCTGGCCTTCGCGCAGCTCCGGCTCCACGTATTGCAGCCCGGCGGTCTGGTAAATGGCCTGTTCCTGATAAAACCGCTCCCGCTGCGCCAGCTGCCGCAATGAGCCGACCGGGCCGCCCAGCGGCTCGCTCAGGTGCGCCTCGGTGCCGGTGAGCAGAAACAGCTGGTTGACAAAATCTTCCTTCCGCACTATATGCACCGCCAACTTCACGCCCGAGGCCGTGGCCGTGCCGCGCCAGGCAAACGGGCCCGAGCGGGCGGGCTCGGGCGTGAGGCCGTCTAGCGTGCTAAGCAGCGCGTGGGCCTGCCAGGGCTGGGCGGTGGCGGCCACCAGCAGCACGGTTTCTACCACTTCGAGGCGGCGGCGCACCTCGCCGGCCACGGCCACCTGGTCGGTTTTCAGCGCGTCGCGCAGGTGCTTGGCCAACTCTTCCGCCAGGGTTTCGGCCTGGGGGTAGAGCAGCTTGCCGCGGTTTTCCTGGTTGAATTCGAGGGCGGCCAAGATCATGTCCTGGGTCTTTTTGCCGAAGCCTTTGAGCTTGCTCACCTCGTCGTTTTCGGCCGCTTCGCGCAGCTGCTCAATGCTTTCCAGCCCCAGCTCGCGCCACAGCGCCCGAATTTTCTTGGGGCCGATGCCTTTGATGCCCAGCATCTCCACCACGCCGGGTGGGGTGCTGTCGAGCAGCTTCTGCATTTCGGGGAAGGTGCCCGTATCGAGCAGCTCGGCCACTTTGGCGGCGGCGGTTTTGCTCAGACCGGTGCGGTCGGGCAGGCCGGTGCGGTCCATGTCGGCCACGGGGCTTTCCAGACGTTCCAGCACGGCGGCGGTGCCTTCGTAGGCCCGGGTTTTGAACGGGTTTTCGTCGTGCAGCTCCATGAGCGACGCGGTGAGGCGGAAGGCACGGATGAGGGCGCGGTTGTCCACTTGGTGGCTGATTTTTGATTTCTGGTTCCTGGTTTTTGGTTGCTGGGCGAGCCAAAAACCAAAAGCCAGCCCCCGAAAACCGATGAAAAGGGCGGTGGCCAAAGGTACGGGGCAATATCGTACATTCGCTGCTACGGCTCCCACTGGGCCCGATCCGGATTTTCTCCCGTTCCCGACTTTTGTTTGCTATGCGCCTATTCCTTTTGCTGAGCTGCCTGAGCGTGGTGCTCCTGGCCGGCACCTGCAACCCCGACTCGCCCACCACGGCCGCCGCCGCGGCCACCTCGCCCCAGATGAAACAGCTCGAACGCACTTGGCTGCACGCCCAGGAAGAAGACCAAGGCGACATTAAAGTGTACCGCCCCAACACTTACAACTTTCCGCCCGCGCGGGGCCGCACGGGCTTTCAGTTCGAGCGCAACGGCCTGTTTACGCAGTACGACATTGCCCCCACCGATGGTCTGGAAGGCCGCCGGGGCCAGTGGAAAGCCGAGGGCAGCACCAAAATCGTCATCAGCCTCGACGACAAGCGCGACCCGGACTACACGCTCGAAATCGTGTCATTGGACAAAGACGTGCTGAAGGTGCGCCGGCTGGAATAGTGCCGCCGGGCCGCGCCGGATGCAACCTTTGCCGCCGGGCGCGGCTCCCTGGCCTGTCTGCTCTCCTTGTTTCCGCCGTTTCTGCTATGCGTATTCTGTTTTCGTTGTTCCTGGTGCTGGTGTTTTTGGGTGGCTGCAAGAAAGAAAGTGACTTGGAAGCGCCCCGCACCCTGCAGGCGCAAATACTGGGCCGCACGTGGCTGGAATCCAGGGAGGAAGAAACGGCCGGCAGCGACGTTAAAGTCTTCCGTCCCGAGGGCTACGCCTTCCCGGTTTCCTGGGCCCGCGACGGGTTCCGCTTCGATGCCGGCAACGTCTTTACCGCCTGCGGCCCCAGCCCCATCGATGGTGTAGACACGGACCCCGGCCGCTGGCTGACCATCGGCCCCAACAAGTTCCGCATCACGCCCAACACCCACGCCGCCCCCTACACGCTCGAACTGGTTTCCCTCGAAAATGACGTGCTGCGGGTGAAGGTGAAATAGTGAGATGGTGAGATAGTGAGATAGTGAGATGGTGAGTTGACGTGGTGGTGGCGCCAGTGGCGCAATCTGTCCCGGACAACGGGTGAAGTCTTCGAATACCCCCAAAGCCCTGCCGTATATGCTGCGTCAGGGCTTTTTGATGGAAAAGAGTTGGGTACATTTGAGCCGACGGATTGCGCCACTAGCGCCACCACCACGTCAACTCACTATCTCACCATTTCACTATTTCACCTTATGCAATACTGGCTCGTAAAATCGGAACCCGGCGCGTATTCCTGGGCTGATTTTGCCCGCGAGGGCGGCACCGCCTGGACCGGTGTGCGCAACTTTCAGGCCCGCAACTACCTGCAGCAGATGCAGCCCGGCGACCTAGTGCTGTTCTACCACAGCATGACCGAAAAAGCCGTGGTGGGCCTAGCGGAAGTGGCCGCCGCCGCTGCTCCGGATGCCACCGCCGAGGCCGGCAGCGGCTGGGTGGCCGTGGTGCTGCAGCCCCGGCAGCCATTGGCGCAGCCTGTGGCCCTGGCCCGCATCAAGCAGGATGCCCGCCTGACCCAGATTGGCCTGCTGCGCCAGTCGCGCCTCTCGGTGATGCCGCTGCGGGTAGAGGAGTTCGACGTGATTCTGGAGCTGGGCAGCTGAAAGCAGGGCGAAAATCCGTTGGGCGACGAGCAAAGCGAGTAGGCGGTGCTGCACGGTTCGGTCCACTCGCTTTTGCTCGTCGCGCAACGGGTTTTTGCGCTACGGCTTCGGCGGCCGGCCAAAGTGAATTCTGGCCGTAAAAAGTGACTTTACCGCGGCTTCGTCGTATCTTCCTGTACGCCACCCGGTAAGTGGCATTATCTGCCATGAAACACGTCCTACTCGCATTTTTGCTGTTGTCGGCGGTGGGCTGGCCGCCGGATGCGCTGGCGCAACGCCGGCACCAACCCAAGCCGCTGCCGCCGGCCAATGCGCCCACTCAATCGGCGCGCCTGGAGCTGTCGCTGGAGGCCTACACCAGCGACGTGCAGGTACAGGTGCTGCCCGACGACAGCAGCGCTGTGCTGCTGGTGGAGCAGGAAAGCCTGGTTTCCCGCCACTCCAAATACAACTTTCATAAGCTGGACCACGCGTTGCAGACCAGCTGGACCAAGCCGCTGGAAGTGCCCAAGGACTTTGAGTTCACCAAAATCTGCGCGGAGGAAGCTATGGTGTATGCGCTGTTTCAGCGCGGTTCGCAGAGCCATAAGCTCTGGGTAGCCGCCCTGAACAGCCGCACCGGCGAAATCAGCACCACTACCTTCGATACCAAGGTGAGTGATGAGGTATATGAGTTGAAAGCCCTGGGCGGCAACCTGTTCGTGACGGTGCAGGTGGAGCAGCACGTAACGGTGCTGCTGCTAAATCTGCGCACCGGCCAGCACCAGTTTCTGCCATCAGTGTACGAGCCGGTTCCCGCCCAACTCACGTTTCTGGCCGATTCGGTCAGCAAGCGGGCTAAGTTCGTGGTCAGCCAGACGAACGGGGTGAAGTCGCGGCTGCAGGTGAAGCAACTCTCGGCGCAGGGCAAGCTGCTGCGCACCGAATACGTGCAGGCCGCCAGCGACCGGGGCCTGCTCACGGCCCAGATCAGCCCCGGCGACAGTACCGAGCGGCTGCTTACGGGCACTTACACGTTGCGCGACCCGCGCTATTCGCAGGGCCTGTTTGCAACCGATCTGGCCGCCGGCGTTACGCCCACCGGGGCCCGCGAGTCGTTGCGCTTCTACGATTTTTTCAATTTCAAGCACTTCTTCGACTTCATGCACCCGGCCCGCGAGGCGCGGTTTCGGCAGCGCGGGGCGCGGCGGCGCGCCACGGCGGGCCAGTTTCGGCTGCACTACCGCTTGCTGATGCACGACCTGCTGCCGTTCCAGAATGGCTACGTGCTGGTAGCGGAGGTGTATTATCCGCACTACCGCTACGACTCGTATGGCTATAGCTACATGATGAGCCCGGTGCGCAGCTTCGACGGCTACCGCACGACGCAGGCCATCATCTGCGGCTTCGACCGCCACGGCAACCTGCTCTGGGACAATAATTTCGTGCTGAAAGACGTGCAGCACACCGACCTACTGGAAACCGTGCGCCTGCGCCCGCTGCCCGACGGCAAGCGCCTGGCCCTGGCCTACCTCGACGACGACCAGATCCGCTATAAGATTATCGACCGCACCGCGCCCTCGCCCAACGACCTGAGCGTGCCCATCCAGACCGCGCCCGCCACCACGGCCAAAGAGCAGGGCACTTCTACCCGAAATGCCGGGATGCTGGCCTGGTACGGCAACCGCTTTCTGGCCTATGGCTACCAGCACGTGCGCGTGGATGGCGGCCGCGACCGGGACGTGTTTTTTCTCAACACGGTGGCGTTTGAATAAGCCAACGGCGGGCCCGCATCTGCGTAGAGGGAGAGAAATTTCTGATTTTTTTCCTCTCTTCGCCCTATGAAAACCCGCTTTTTGACTTTCCTGGCTCTGGTAGCGCTGCTGGCAGCCACCAGCTGCCGCAGCGCCGGCCCCGGCCAGCCCGCCAAAACCGTCGATCAGTTTTTCCGCAAATATGAAGGCCGCTCCGGCTTCAAAGTCAACGACTGGTCGGCGGGCTTTACTACCCGGCTGCTGCTGCTGAAGCTGGGCAGCCTGGGCGGCGACAACTCCGTGACGCAGGCCCTGTCGGCGGTGCGTAGCGTGAAGGTTCTCACCTTCGTGCCCTCATCGGGCAGCGCCCGCCAGCTGGTGGCCGAGGGTCTGAATAAGGAAGTGGACGGTCTGCTGGCCAGTGAGCGGTATACGCCCCTGCCCGCCAGTGAAGCCGGCACCGCCAAGATGCGCTACGCCGCCCGCCAGCAGGGCGACAAAGTGCAGGAAGTGGTAGCCACCGGCAACGTCGATGGGGCGCCCGAATCGTTTATGATGGTCGCCGTTTCCGGCAATTTCACGCAGGAGCAGCTGCAGCAGCTGATTAAGTTTTTGCCGAAGGTGAAAAGCGAGATGGGCCAGTAAGGAGTGTTGGTTGCTGCGTCGGCTGTGCTCCTGTCTCGTCTGTCATCCTGAGCAAAGCGAAGGACCTTCTTCTTCGGCTATTACAACTGTCATTCAACGCACAAAGCCCTTTACCACGTAACGGTAAAGGGCTTTGCTCATTTAAAAAGGCTGCTCATTTAACGGAGGAAGGTCCTTCGCTTTGCTCAGGATGACAGACGACTTTGGCAGGCATCTGCTAAGCCCGTGCCTCGCGCATCAGGCGCTCGATGTCGTCGGCTTCGAGTGGGATGTTCTTCATCAGGTCGTCGTTGCCGGTTTTGGTGATGAGAATGTCGTTTTCGAGGCGGATGCCGAGGCCTTCTTCCCGGATGTAGATGCCCGGCTCGCAGGTATACACCATGCCTGGCTCGAAGGTGCGGTACTTGAAGCCCACATCGTGCACGTCGAGGCCGAGGTAGTGGCTGGTGCCGTGCATGAAGTACTTTTTGTAGAGCGGCGCGGCCGGGTCCTGATTCTTTACGTCGTTGGCATTGAGCAAATCGAGCCCAATCAGCTCCTGCTCCATGGTGCGGCCTACTTCGGCGTGGTAGTCCTCGATGTTGTTGCCGGCCACGAGGCGGGAGGTGGCGAACTTCATCACGCGCAAAACGGCCTCGTACACGGCGCGCTGGCGCTTGGTGAAGGTGCCGTTCACGGGGATGGAGCGCGACAAGTCGGCGGCGTAGTTGGCGTATTCGGCCCCGAAATCCATCAGAATCACGTCGCCGTCCTTGCATTCGCGGTCATTGCTCACGTAGTGCAGAATGCAGGCATTGGCCCCCGAGGCGAGGATGCTGCCGTAGGCCGGGCCGCGGCTACGGTTGCGCAGAAACTCGTGGTACAGCTCGGCCTCAATCTCATATTCCCACACGCCGGGCCGCACGAAGCCCAGCACGCGGCGGAAGGCTTTTTCGGTGATGTCGGCGGCCTGCTGCATCAGCCGGATTTCCTCGGGGCTCTTGATGGCCCGCAGCTGGTGCAGCAGCGGGGCCGCGCGGCGGTACTGGTGCAGGGGATACTCGGCGCGCAGCTCGCGGCCCAGGCGGGCATCGCGGGTTTCGACCTCCACCACGGCCCGAATGTGCTCATTGGAATTTAGATACACGTTTTCGGCCTCATTCATGAGGGCCGGCAGCACCTGCTTAAAGGAGTCGAGCCACATGATGGTGGGCACGCCCGATTGGACGCGGGCTTCGTCTTTGGTCAGCTTGTAGCCTTCCCACACCAGAATATGGTCGCTGGTTTCCTTCAAAAACAGGATTTCGCGGTACTGGGGCAGCCGGGCATCGGGGAAGATGACGAGGATGCTCTCTTCCTGATCCACGCCCGAGAGATAGAACAGGTCGTTGTTCTGGCGGAAGGGCATGGTGCCGTCGGCGTTGGTCGGCAGCACATCATTCGAGTGGAAGATGGCCAGCGAGGCCGGCGGCAGCAGCTGCGTGAAATTGCGGCGGTTCTGGATGAACAGGTCGGGCGAGATGGAGCCGTAGCGCATAGAGTAGGCTTGGGGTGAAAGACGAGAGACGCGCCGGGCGCGGGCGGGCTGCAAGTTAAACGAAAGCCGCGCAGAAGGAAGCCAACGCACCTTTTTGCCAAACCAAGCCGCGCACGGATTACCGCCGCCGCCTGCGTAGTTTTGCGCCCCGCTCCCACCCGCCTATGCCCGCCCCCTTGCCCAGCTCCCGCGCCGTCCTGCTGATTCAGACCGCTTTCATCGGCGACGTGATCCTGGCTACGGCCTTGCTGGAGCGCCTGCACCAGACGGAGCCCGACACGCCCGTGGATTTTCTGGTGCGCAAGGGCAACGAGGGCCTGCTTCAAAACCACCCTCACGTGCGCCGGGTGCTGATCTGGGACAAGAAGCACGACAAATACCGGGGCCTGTGGCGGCTGCTCCAGCAAATCCGCGCCACCGGCTACGACCGGGTTATCACGCTGCAGCGCTTCGCCTCCACCGGCTTTCTCACCGCCTTTTCCGGGGCCCGGCAGCGGGTGGGGTTCGATAAAAACCCGTTTGCCTTCCGCTTCACCCGCGTGGTGCCGCACGTCATCGACGTTGGCGTGCATGAGGTGTCGCGCAACCTACACCTGCTCGATCCGGCGGCCGAGCTGGCCCTCACCCCGCCCCGCCTCTACCCCACCCCCGCCGACGAAGCCGCCGCCGCGCCCTACGCCGCCGCGGGGCCGTATCTGTGCATCGCGCCTACGTCGGTGTGGTTCACCAAGCAGTTTCCCGAAGAGCAATGGGTGAAGCTGCTGCGGGCCCTGCCGCCGCACTATACGGTGTATCTGCTAGGCGGCCCACCCGATGCCGAGGCCTGCGCCCGCCTGCTGGCGGCCAGCGGCCGGCCCGGCGTCATCAACCTGGCGGGCCAGCTTTCGCTGCTGGCTTCGGCCGCCCTGATGCGCGGCGCCGTGCTGAACTACGTGAACGACTCGGCTCCGATGCACCTGTGCTCGGCCGTGGGTGCGCCTACGTGCGCGGTGTATTGCTCCACGGTGCCGTTTTTCGGGTTCGGGCCGCTCAGCCCGTTTTCGCGGGTAGTTGAGCTGATGGAAGAGCTGGACTGCCGCCCCTGCGGCCTGCACGGCTACCGCAAGTGCCCGCTCGGCCATTTTTACTGCGCCCACGGCATTGAAACCAGCCAGCTGCTGGCCGCGTTGGCTGAGGCGGAGCAAACCCCTCCCCAACCCCTCCCCAAAAGGGAGGGGCTCTAGCTTTTTAGTTTCTAAATTTTAGAGTTGGAGCTGATCCGCACATCGGAGTCATAGCCTTTACTAGTTTCTAAAATTTAGAGCTAGAGCCCCTCCCTTTTGGGGAGGGGTTGGGGAGGGGTTGCGTACCTTTGCAACCGCCGGCCGGCCTGGCTGGTTATAGGGGCGGGGGCGGCTGTTGCCACGGCCCGAAGCCCTCAAGACCCCAAGACCCCACCGAATGTCTGATTACGATCTGCACGAATACCCCAACGGGATTCGGCTGCTGCATAAACAAGTTCCGCACACCAAAATCGCGCACTGCGGCTTCCTGCTCGACATTGGCTCGCGCGATGAAAAGCCCCACCAGCAGGGGCTGGCGCATTTCTGGGAGCACATGGCCTTCAAGGGCACCGAGAAGCGCCGCTCCTTTCATATCCTGAACCGGCTGGAAACCGTGGGCGGCGAGTTGAACGCCTACACCACCAAGGAGAAAATCAGCTTCTACGCCTCGCTGCTCAGCACCCACTTCGAGCGGGCCTTCGAGCTGCTGACCGATCTAACCTTCAACTCCGTGTTTCCAGAGCGCGAAATCGAGAAGGAGCGCACCGTGATTCTGGAGGAGATGAGCATGTATAAGGATGCGCCCGAAGACGCCATTATCGACGAGTTCGACACGGTAGTGTACGGCCAGCATTCTTTGGGCCACAACATTCTGGGCACCCGTCAGAGCGTCACGGACTTCCAGCAGGCCGATTTTCACCAGTTTCTGGCCGAGAACGTGCGTACCGACCGGCTGGTATTTTCGTCCGTCAGCAACCTGCCCTTTGCCGAGGTGAAGCGCCTGGCCGATAAGTACCTGGCCCCGCTGCCGGCCCGGCTGGGGGCGCGGCCTCGCCTGGCCTTCAGCGGCTACCAGCGCACCGAGCAGCTGGAGCGCCGGCCCATCACGCAGGCCCATTGCCTCATTGGCGGCCCGGCCTACGGCATCAAAGATGAGCGGCGGGTGCCGTTTTTCATGCTGAACAACATTCTGGGCGGCCCCGGTATGAACTCGCGCCTGAACATGGGCGTGCGCGAAAAGCACGGCCTCGTGTATTCCATCGACTCTACTTACAGCCCCTACACCGACACGGGCCTGTTCGGCATTTACTTCGGCACCGAGAAAAGCCAGGTGAAGCGCACCATTGGGCTGGTGCAGAAGGAGCTGAAGCTGCTGCGCGAAAAGCCACTGGGCACCAGCCAGCTGCACACCGCCAAAGAGCAGCTGATGGGTCAGTTGGCCATGGCCGAGGAAAGCAACGGCGGCATGATGCAGCTGCTCAGCAAAAGCACCCTGGACCTGGGTCACGTCGAGTCCATCAACGAAATCTTCGCCCGCATCCGCCGGATTTCGGCTGCGGAGCTGTGCGCGCTGGCCAATGAGGTGCTGCACGAGGACAATCTGAGTGTGCTGCAGTACGTGCCGGAGTAGGATGGCGGGGCGAATGGCGCAGCGCATTTTTGGCCATGTCGGCCAGTATCGGCCCGGCGACTTGTTCGGGTCGCGGGCCGAGATGAGCCTGACGCGCATTCATGCGCCGTTGCGCAGTGGCGTGAGCGGCACGCAGGCCGAAGGCGTGGATTCCATTGTGCTGGCCGACCAGTACGAGGACGACCTTTTCACGGAGGAGCAGATCTGGTACGCGGGCCACGGCGGCCGCGACGCCAAATCGGGCAAGCAAGTGGCCGACCAGGTGCTGACCAGCCGCAACGCCGCCTTTCTGCGCAGCCAGCAAACCGGCCAGCCCGTGCGCGTCTTGCGCAAAATACTGGATGAAGTGCAAGGCTCGGTGTACCGCTACGAGGGCCTGTATACTGTCGTTGATTCCCGCTACGAGCAGGGCAAATCCGGGTTTATGGTTTGGAAATTCCTGCTCCGGCCGCTTAATTCTTAATCCACTATGCCCTTCACCCCCGCGCATCCGGCTCTGATTCTGCCCCTGCTCCGGCCGTGCCGCCGGTGGCTGTCGGCTACGGGGCTAGTGCTGGGCGCTATGGCCCCCGATTTTGAATACTTCCTGCGCCTGCGGCCCGATGGCATCTACGGCCACACGCTGGCTGGCATCTTCTGGCTCGATCTGCCGCTGATTCTAGTTTTCGCCGCCCTGTTTCATGGGCTGGTGAAGCAACCGCTGGTGGCTAGTCTGCCCGATTTTCTACGCCGGCGGATGCTGCCGCTGGTGGGGCCGCGCTGGCCGTGGCGGCGGGTGCTGGCGAGCCCAGTGCTGCTGGGCGGGCTGGTGGGCACGGTTTCGCACCTGGTCTGGGATGCCTTTACCCACGTGGATGGGCTGGCGGTGCTGCATTGGCCGGCCCTGCAACAGCCCATCGGGCCCTTGCTGCTATATACTTGGCTGCAGCTGGGCGGCACGGTGGGCGGGCTGGCGGCCATTCTTATCTATTTGCTGCGGCTGCCGGCTACCGTTCCGCGCATTGAGCCGGGGCCAGCCGGGGCGCGGCGCACGTTCTGGCTGGGTATTGGGGCGGCAATGGTAGTATTGTGGGGGCCGTTTGCGTGGTTTTCGGCCCAGATCTGGCCTTTCGACCTCAGCTCCGTGGTCGTGACGGGCATGAGCGCGGCGCTGGTGGGACTGCTGGCGGCGGCGGCCGTGGTGCGGCGGCACGGAGCGCGGGCCGCCGAATAGCGGGCGCGGCCCGGTATCTTTGCCCCTCTTCCGCTACCCCCATCCGCGCCCGTGCTACCTGACCCCAACGACGAACTGCAAGCCTACGCCGAGGCCCATACCAGTCCCGAAACCGACCTTTTGCGCCAGCTCAACCGCGAAACCCACGTGCAGGTGCTGGCCCCACGCATGCTCTCGGGCCAGCTGCAGGGTCGGCTGCTGAGCATGATAAGCCACATGGTGCGGCCCCGGCGCGTGCTGGAGTTGGGCACCTTCACCGGCTATTCGGCCCTATGCCTGGCCGAAGGGCTGCTGCCCGAGGGTGAGCTGCATACCGTGGAGCAGAACCCCGAGCAGGAAGACCGTATTCGGCGCTACGTGGCCGCGGCCAGCCTCACCGGCCGCGTACACCTGCACATCGGCGACGCGGCGGCCGTGGTAGCCACGCTGGCCGAACACGCCTGGGATTTGGTGTTCATTGATGCCGATAAGATCAACAACGCCCTGTATTATGAGCTGGTGCTACCCCAGGTGCGCCCCGGCGGCTTTTTGCTGATTGACAATGTGCTGTGGAGCGGCAAGGCCCTGCCCTCCTACCCGCTGAAAGCCGCCGACAAGGACGCCCACGCCGTGCGGGCCTTCAACGATATGGTGCAGCAGGATGCGCGGGTTGAAAACGTGTTTTTGCCCCTGCGCGACGGGCTGCTGCTGGTGCGCAAGCGGTAGGGGCAGGCGGGGTAAGTCCGGGCTACAGCGCGAATGAAGCAAGGCGGGAATTTAAACCTTCCGGTAGCGGCAGCGTCTTAGCCTCTTACGTGTCTGTGGTAAGCTGATTTTAAGTTGAGTGCTATGAAGAAAGCCCTGTGGCTGTTGCTGATCTGTTTGTTTTCGATTTCCAAAGTCTCCTCCCAAAACCTGACTCTTAGCGGGCGCATCGTGGATGCGAAAGACCAGAGCCCGCTGATCGGGGCCAACGTGCTGCTCACTCACCTGCCCGATTCGGTGCGGCAGGGCGCGGCGGCCGATGCCGGCGGCGGCTTTTCGTTCGCGGGGCTGGCGCCGGGGCGCTATGTGCTGGCGGTTTCGTTTCTGGGCTACACCACGCTGCGCCGCCCGCTCACGCTGGGCGCGCAGCCGCTGAGCCTGGGCGCGGTAGCGCTGCAGGCCGGTGGCGGCGTGGCGCTGAAGGGTGTGGAAGTAGTAGGCCAGGCCGCTGCCGCCGTGCAGAAAGGCGACACCACGCAGTATGACTCGCGGGCTTTCAAGACCAACAAGGATGCCAGCGCCCAGGACCTAATCACGAAAATGCCCGGCGCGGTAGTGCAGGATGGCAAGCTGCAGGTGCAGGGCGAGCAGGTGCAGCGCATTCTGGTGGATGGCAAGGAGTTTTTCGGCTCCGACCCGGACGCGGTGCTCAAAAACCTGCCCGCCGAGGCTATTGATAAGATTCAGGTGTTTGACCGCCGCAGCGACCAGGCCCAGTTCACGGGCTTCAACGACGGCAACACCGACAAAACCATCAACATCACCACCAAGCCCAGCTTCCGCAACGGGCAGTTTGGGCGCGTGCTGGCTGGCTACGGCCCCGACAATACCAGCGCCAACGGCCGCTATCGGGCCAGCGGCAACCTGAACTCCTTTAAAGGCACGCAGCGGCTGTCCATCGTGGCGCAGTCGAACAACGTGAACGAGCAGAACTTCGGCACCGATGATCTGCTCGGCGTAATTGGCACCTCGGCGCAGGGCGGCGGCGGAAACCGCGGCCAGGGTGGCCAGGGAAGGCCGGGTGGCGGCGGCCGGCCCGGCGGCCAGGGCGGGCAGCAGGGCGGCGCGGCCAGCAACTTTCTCGTCAACCAAAGCAGCGGCATTTCGACCACCCACGCCGTGGGGCTGAACTACTCCGATACGTGGCGCAAAAAGACCGACGTTCAGGCCAGCTACTTCTTCAACCTGAGCGACAACACCACCCAGAGCACTACTAATCGGCTCTATAATGTACTGACTCAGGGCCGGCCGTTGGGCTACGATGAAAACTCGCTGACCACGGCCCGCAACATCAACAACCGCTTCAATCTGCGCCTGGAGCACAAATTCGACACGGTGAACTCCGTGCTGTGGCAGCCGCGCTTCACCATGCAGCGCAACACCAGCACCAGCACGCTCGATGGCCGCACGTTTTTGAGCGGCGACTCTGACCAGCCCACTACCACCCAGAGCACCAACGCCAGCACCTACCGCTCGGCTCAGGATGGCCTCACGCTGGCCAACCAGCTGCTCTACCGCCACCGCTTCGCCCTGCGCGGGCGCACCTTTTCGCTGGGTCTGAACACGACCTATAACGACCGCGCCGCCGACAATTTCCTGCGCTCGGCCAGCTACGATTTCGCCGCCCCGCCCCGCATTGACACGGCCGCTACCGACCAGTACTCGCGCCTCGACCAGGTGGGCTGGAACTGGAATGCCACGGCCACCTACACCGAGCCGCTGACGCTGAAAACTCAGCTGCAGGCCAACTATACGCTTTCCTACGCCCCCAACGACTCCGACCGGCGCACTTTCGACCAGCTCACGGGCCGGCGCGTGGCCAACGACTCGCTCAGCAACGTGTTTCGCAGCAACTACCTCACCAACGCCGCCGGCCTCACCTACCGCTACCAGTTCGAGAAGGTGGAGTGGGCCGTGGGCGCCGCCGTGCAGCACGCCCGCCTCGACAACGACCAGACCTTCCCGCGCGACCTGACCACCCGGCGCGACTTTGTGAACGTGCTGCCCAACGCCACGCTGCAATACCGGTTTTCGCAGCAGCAAAATCTTCGCTTCAACTACCAGATGCGCACTCAGAACCCGAGCATCAGCCAGCTGCAGGAAGTGGTGAACAACTCCAACCAGCTCCAGATCCGGACCGGCAACCCGAATCTGGCCCAGGAATTTGCCCACAATCTGTTCGTGCGCTACTCGTCATCGTCGCCGGGCACGTCGCGCTCCTTTTTCGCGCTGCTCGGCGGCTCTTATACCGATAACTACATTGCCAACAGCACCGTAGTGGTGCGCCAGCCCACCGACATCGGGGGCGTGACGGTGCCGGCCGGCGGCCAGATTACGCGGCCCGTGAACCTGAACAAGCAGTATTCGCTCCGCTCGTTTGCCAACTACACGCTGCCGCTGAAGGTCATCAAATCCAACCTGAATCTGAACGGCAACGCCACGTTCTCGCAGACGCCGGGCCTGGTTAATGCGGGCCTGAACTACAGCCGCTCGCCCAGCTTCGGACTGGGCGCGGTGCTCAGCTCCAACATCAGCCCGGAGCTGGATTTCACGCTTTCGTCCAGCTCCAGCCAGACCTACGCCCGCAATACGCTGCTGAGCCAGAACAACAGCCAGTACTTCCGGCAGAACACCACGCTGCGTCTGAACTGGGTGGTGGTGAAGGGCGTAACGGTGCAGTCGGACGTGAACCATGTGGCCTACAGCGGCCTTGCCGCGGGTTTCAATCAAAGCTTCGTGCTCTGGAATGCCAGCCTGGGCAAGAAGCTGTTTGCCAAGCAGCAGGCCGAAATCCGGCTCTACGGCTTCGATCTGCTGGGTCAGAACAATAGTATCAGCCGCAGCATCACCGATGCCTACACCGAAGACGTGCGCACCAACATCCTGCAGCGCTACTTCATGCTGATGTTTACCTATAACCTACGCAACTTCAGCGGCTCCGCCCCCGCCGACACGCCCCGTGAAGGCGGCCGCCCCGGCCGGGCACCGGGTGGTGGTAGGTTCGGGGGTTGAAGTTTTAACGCACCGCCTGTCATACTACACCGTCTGTCATCCTTCATCTGGCGTACGCAGAGCGAAGGGCCTTCCTCGTAGTTTTCTGCAACCGTAGTTTAACGCACAAAGCCCTTTACCGCTGCAACGGTAAAGGGCTTTGCTCATTTTAACAGGCTTGTCGCTTAACCAAGGAAGGTCCTTCGCAGGCTCAGGATGACAGGCGGCTTTGTGCCACCGCCGAAAGGCAATTTTGCACTTTTCAGGCCGCCATCCCCCGTTTTTTCGCCTACTTTGTAGGGTCGAAATCCGGGCAGCGGTAGGAATGCGCCCGGATCTGCGGCGCTTTCTTCCCTATGAAACGACTATTACTCACGCTGCTGTGCGTGCTGCCGCTGCTGGCGGCGGCCCAGAATGCGCCCGTTCCCGCCGATCTGTATTTTGCCGGCCTGCACCTGCGCCTCACCGACGGTGGGCGCAAGGCCGTGCAGCAAAAAGCCGATGCCCTGCGCAGCCACGCCGCCTCCTTCCAGGCCCGCGTGGCGCTGGCCGATGCCCATTTCCCGCTCATCGACCGCACTTTTCAGACCGAAGGCTTGCCCCAGGACTTCCGCTACCTCGTGCTGCAGGAAAGCGGCTTGCAGGGCGATGCGCAGTCCATTCATGATGCCGTGGGCTACTGGCAGTTCAAGCGCGAGTCGGCTACGGAGCTGGGCGTGCTGGTGAACGATGCCGTGGATGAGCGCAAGCACCTGGTGGTAGCGAGCCGGGCGGCGGCGAAGTATTTTCTGCGCAACAACGCCACGTTTCACAACTGGCTCAACGCCCTGCTCAGCTACAACTTGGGCCTGACCGGTGCCAAGCCCTACACGCTGCCCACCGACTACAACGCCACCGAAATGGAGATTTCGGAGCAGACGCACCCCTACATCATCACTTTTCTGGCCCACAAAGTGGCTTTTGAGCCCGCCTGCGGCCAAAATCCCAAGCCGGCCATGCTGCTGCAGGAGTTTCCGGCCCTGGCGGGCCAGCAGCTGCCGGCTCTGGCCGCCTCCCTGCAAACCGACCCCGCGGCGCTGGCCCGGCACAACCGCTGGCTGCTGCCCAACACGGCCGTGCCCACCGACAAGCCCTACACCCTGCTGGTGCCCATCACCGACCCGCTGCAGCTAACGGCCATGGCCGCCCTGCAAAAAGCGACGGCGGGCGGCCAGCTGCTGCACGAACCCACCGTGGACCCCCAAAACGCCGAATTCGTGCAGATCAACGGCCTGCGGGCCCTCATCGCCCTGCCCGGCGACACGAAGGAGAGTCTGGCGCAGCGGGCGGGCCTGAAGATGCGCAAGTTCATGCAATACAACGACCTGTTCGCCTTCGATAACATCGTGGCGGGTCAGCCTTACTACCTGCAGAAAAAGCGCGACAAGGCCGCCGTGGAATACCACATTGCGCAGGCCGGGGAAAGCGTGGCCACTATCTCGCAGAAATACGGGGTGCGGGCCAAGGCCATCTGGGCCAAAAACCGGATGCCGCGCAACGAGGAGCTGCGCACCGGCCGCATCCTGTGGCTGCAGCACACGCGCCCCCGCGAAGTAGCCATCGAGTATGCGCCGAGCGAAAATGCCGGGGCCGTAGCCGCCTTCGAGCGGCCGGCCACCGCGCCCGCTGCTACTGAGGAGCCGGCCCGAAAAAAGGTGAAAGTGAAGGTGAAAGACGAAGCCGAGCCCTACACCGGCCGCACGGCTGCCGCCAGCCGCGCCATTGAAGACGATGCGGCCGAAACCGCCTCCGCCACCGTGACCCAGGCCGATAGCGCCACCGACGACCACATGGACAACCTGAACGAGCTGCCGGCCGCTGCCAAAACCCAGGGCCCGGCGGTGGTTCGGCCGACTGCGCCCGCGCCCACTCAGGCATCATCAGTTCCCAGCGCATCAGCCGGGCAACCAGTCAAAAAGGCCCTGCCTGCCTCCTCCCCTATTGCCGATGAGCCCGCCGAGGAAGACGAACCCACGGCAACGGCCGTACCCGCTAAGCCCACCGCGCCCGTGGCCAAGCCAGAACCGGTGCGCAAAGAAACCCCAGTTGCGGCGGCCATACGGGAACCCGTCCCCGCGCCCAAAGAAGTGACCAAACCGGCAGCCGCCGCCCAGTCAGCCCCAGCGGCTGCCCCGGTGCCGCGCCCGCTGCCGCCCACGTTTCCTGCCCAAACTACTGCTGCCGCGGTAGAGCCCGTGCCGGCTAGCGGTATTCACATCGTGCAGAAAAGCGAGAGTCTCTACGCCATTGCCCGCCGCTACGGCCTGCGCCCTGCCGATGTGATTTTGTGGAACAGCCTACCCGCCAACCCTTCGCTGCGCCTGGGCCAGAGCCTGCGCGTGGTGCCGCCCACCGCCACCGGCACAACTCCGGCAGCTTCTGCCCAGCCAGTCCCGTCGGATGCCCCCGAAACTGCTCCGGCGGCCGCAGCTGCCTTGGCCCCCGTGCGCCACAAAGTGGCCGTGGGCGAGTCGATGTATGGCATTTCGCGCAAATACGGCGTCACCATCAAGCAGATTATGGAGTGGAACAACAAAGCCGATTTCAACGTGAAGCCCGGTGAAGTCCTGCTCATTAAGCCTGCCAAATAGGCTGCTGTAATGCTGTAGTCACAGAAAAGGGCCGCCCGGTTTGGGCGGCCCTTTTCTATGGGTAATGATTTTCTGCGAACCGGCTGCTACGCGGCCTGCGCCACCAGCACGGGCCGGCGGATGCGCAGGGTGCGGGCTTTCAACAGCTCAATCACCTCGGCATCGTTGTGATACCGCTCACCTAAGTTCACGAAGTTCTTGGCTAGCAGGTCGTAGCGCCGGGTCATCAGGTACACGAAGATGTGCAGGAAGTGAATGCCGTCGAATACGATGGCGTCGTTTTTGGCGTACTGGTCCAGGTTTTGGCGGAAGTGGTTGGGGTGGTCGGTCCAGTGCAGGGCGGGCTTGAGGTGGTGGCTGATGTGGTAGCCGTCGTTCCAGCACTTGTGGTTGTAGTTGGTATTGATGCAGGTCACGCTATTGGTATAGCAGTTGTCGGGCGTGTGGGCATTGATGAAAGCATGCTGGCTCCAGTTGCCCAGCATCATCACCACCCGCGACAAAATTACCGGCAGCACGAACACGGCCAGCGCCGCGGGCAGATTCACGAAGCACAGCGCCAGCGTAACGCCAATGTAGAGCAGCTCGCCGCGCAGCAGGCGGCTGCGCAGGGTGGTTTTCTGCTTGCGGTTGAAGTACAGCACCAGCTTCGGGATGCCCAGCAGAAAGAAGTCGCCGAGGTAGCGCAGAAAGCTCCGCCAAGAGTCGCGCTGGTAGAACATGGTGGAGCTTTCGTCGTCGGGCAGGTTGTTTTCGGGGTGATGCATGCCCATGTGGTGGGTGAAGTACGACTCCGGCGTTTGGCCGAACAACGGCCCAATCACCCACGGAATGTACTTATTCATGAACCCGTATTTCTGCTTGAACAGAATGCGGTGCGAGGTGCAGTGCAGCATCAGCCCAAACGGCCCCTTGAAGCGGGCATTGCTCAAGAATAGGTACACGGCCAGTACCGCCCACCACGCCCAGCCCGTGAGGGCCGGCACAAACAGCGCCGCCGCCAGCGGCAGCAGCGTGGCGCTGATTTGCAGCGTGAGGTAGGCAAACGGCAAATCCCGCTTATCCTGCAAAAACTTCAGAATAAATAAATCCGCGCGGGAAGGATTCTCGACGGCGGTATAAACCGGGTCGGTGGAGGCAGTTAGGAATTTCATGGGGAGGAAGGCCGGGCTTTTTTCGTTGCCCACTACTGGTGAATATTCTGGCACACTCGCCTGACGGCTGCTGATGGGCAGAATCAAGTGGGAAGGCAACGCGGACCGGGCAGCAGGGCACCCCGCGGGCGGCTGGCCTTTGGGGCCAATACTGTTCAGTTAACGCTTGGCAAGGTAAGTAGTTCAAACTCGGCAGTGGATCTGCCCAGGTAATCCGGGCTGTCGGGCCGAAGAAGGCGGAGCTGCCTCGGTTTTGGGCCTGCTGCCTTCCTTGCATTGGCTGTTGCCGAAAGCTAAACCTGCTCGCAAAAACAGCCTTAGCCGCTCACAAACTCGCCCGCCATAGCCGCAAATTCGCTAACAAGCAAGCGAACGAACCTCGGCCGGCTCGCTGTATCTTTACTTGATTAGAGTATCCAAAGCCCGCCGCCATGCCCGTCTTCTCGCACCTGCACTCCCACACCCAATATTCTCTGCTCGATGGTCAGGCCAGCATTTCGGCCCTGATGAAAAAGGCCCAGGCCGACGGCATGCCGGCCGTGGCCCTCACCGACCACGGCAACATGTTCGGGGCGTTCAACTTTGTGGCCGAAGCCAACAAGTACAACGTGAAGCCCATCGTGGGCTGCGAGTTCTACATGGTGGAAGACCGCCACAAAAAAACCTTCAGCCGCGAGAAGGGCGAGCGGGACAAGCGCTACCACCAACTGCTGCTGGCCAAGGACCAGGCCGGCTACCACAACCTGAGCAAGCTCTGCTCCATGAGCTTTATCGAGGGCGTGTACAGCAAGTTCCCGCGCATCGATAAGGAGATTCTGCTCAAGTACCACAAAGGCCTGATTGCCACCAGCTGCTGCATCGGCGCCGAGATTCCGCAGGCCATTCTGTTTGAGAGTGAGGCCAAGGCCGAGGAGCTGCTGAAGTGGTGGCTCGACGTGTTCGAGGACGACTACTACATCGAAATTCAGCGCCACGGGCTGATGAACTTCGACGGCACCGGCAAAAGCCAGGAAGACGTCAACCAAGTGCTGCTGGGTTTGGCGAAGAAGTACAACGTCAAGGTCATCTGCACCAACGACTCGCACTATGTCGAGCAGACCGACTTCGCACCGCACGATATTCTGCTGTGCGTGAACACCGGCGAAGAGCACAGCATCCCGGTCGGCGACTTCCAGACGCAGTATTTCCGCCTGATTTCCCAGGACAACAAGGTTCACTACGACCACCTCGACAACCTGCGCCACCTCTCCAGCCAGGATTCGGTTATCCGCCGCCAGCTCCAGCGCATCGACGAGGAAGCCCAGGCCCCCAAGCCGCGCGCCCGCTTCGGCTTCGCCAACGACCAGTTCTACTTCAAGAACCAGGCGGAGATGAACGCGCTGTTCAGCGACGTGCCGGAAAGCGTGGACAACACCAACGAAATCGTTGATAAAATCACGCCGCCGGTGCTGCAGCGCGACATTCTGCTGCCCAACTTCCCGCTGCCCCCCGAACACCCCACCGCCGACGCCTTTCTGCGCCACCTCACGTTCAAGGGCGCCTTCGAAGGCCCGAAAGCGCGCTACTCCGAGCGCACACCCGAAATCGAAGAGCGCCTGGACTACGAGCTGCGCGTGATTGAGACCATGGGCTTCGCTGGCTACTTCCTCATCACCCAGGACTTCATCAACCACGGCCGCAACATCGGCGTGGCCGTGGGGCCGGGCCGGGGCTCGGCCGCCGGCTCGGCCGTGGCCTACTGCATCGGCATCACCAACATCGACCCGATTAAGTACAGTCTGCTGTTCGAGCGTTTCCTGAACCCGGAGCGCGTGTCCATGCCCGATATCGACATTGACTTCGACGACGTGAACCGCCAGCGCGTGATTGACTACGTGGTGGACAAATACGGCAAAACCCAGGTGGCCCAGATTATCACCTTCGGTACCATGGCCGCCAAATCCAGCATCAAGGACGTTTCCCGGGCTATGGAGCTGCCGCTGCCCGTCGCCAACGACCTGGTGAAAATGGTGCCCGACCAGGTGGGCACCACACTACAGAAGGCCTTTGCCGAAAACCAGGAGTTGGATATGATCCGGCGCGACGACGCGCCCGACAACCTGCGCGGCCAGATTCTGCGTCTCGCTGAGAAGCTGGAAGGCTCGGTGCGCAACACCGGCATCCACGCCGCCGGCGTCATCATCGCCCCCGACGACATCACCAAGTACATTCCCGTCTCCACGTCCAAAGACTCGGACCTGCTTATCACGCAGTTCGACGGCAAGGTGATTGAGAGTGCCGGCATGCTGAAGATGGACTTTCTGGGCCTCAAAACCCTGACCATCATTGTCGATGCCATCAACCTGATTGAGCGCAACCACGGCGTCAAAATCGACATCGACGAGATTCCGATTGACGACCAGAAAACCTACGAGCTGTACCAGCGCGGCGACACCATCGGCACGTTCCAGTTCGAGAGCGAGGGCATGCGCATGTACCTCAAGGACCTCAAGCCCACCAACATCGAGGACCTGATTGCCATGAACGCCCTCTACCGGCCGGGCCCGATGCAGTTCATCCCGAACTTCATCAACCGCAAGCACGGCCGCGAAACCGTGGACTACCCCCACGAGCTGCTCGAACCCATCCTGAACTACTCCCAGGGCATCATGGTGTACCAGGAGCAGATCATGCAGACGGCCCAGATCCTGGCCGGCTACTCGCTCGGCGGCGCCGACTTGCTGCGCCGGGCCATGGGCAAAAAGGACATGAAGAAGATGGCTCTGGAGCGGGAGAAGTTCTGCGCGGGCGCCGAGAAGCTGCACGGCATCAAGGCCAAAAAGGCCAACGAGGTGTTCGACGTGATGGAGAAGTTTGCGGCCTACGGTTTCAACCGCTCCCACTCCGCCGCCTACTCGGTGGTGGCCTACCAGACCGGCTACCTCAAGGCCCACTACCCCGCCGAATACATGGCCGCCGTGCTCACCAACAACATGGGCGACATCAAGAAGGTGACCTTCTTCATTGAGGAAGCCCGCAAGCAGGGCGTAGCCGTGCTCGGGCCCGATGTCAACGAATCCATCCTGAAGTTCAACGTGAACAGCCAGGGCCAGATTCGTTTCGGGATGGCGGCCGTGAAGGGTGCGGGCGAGGCGGCCGTGGAGGAAATCGTGACGGAGCGCGACAAAAACGGGCCCTACGGCGACATCTTCGACTTCTCGCGCCGCGTGAACCTGCGGGCCGTGAACAAGAAAACCTTCGAGAGCATGGCCCAGGCCGGCGCCTTCGACTCGTTTGAGCGCTACCACCGCCGCCAGTTCATCGAAGCCCCCACCGGCGACCAGAACGTCATCGAGAAGGCCATGAAAGTGGGCCAGCAGCACCAGGCGGCCAAGGAATCGGCGCAGCAGAGCCTCTTCGGCGGGGGCGGCGGCGAAATGGCCATCCCAATGCCCAAAATCCAGGACATGGAACCCTGGAGCCCTACCGAGAAGCTGCGCCGCGAAAAGGAAGTGGTTGGCTTCTACCTCTCCGGCCACCCCTTGGACGACTTCAAGCTGGAAATCGACTCCTACTGCACCTGCGGCCTCGACAAAATTGAGAGCTACAAAAACCGCGACATTACGGTGGCCGGCCTGATTTCCAACGTGCTGTTCAAGACCACCAAAACCGGCCAGCCCTTCGTGAGCTTCAACGTGGAAGACTACGAAAGCAGCCTCAACCTGGCGTTGTTCCGCGACGACTACTCTAAGTTCTCGGCCCTCATCAACCCGCGCAACTACGACAAGGAGCAGGTGCCGCCCATGTTCATCCGCGGCAAGTACGCCCAGCGCTTCCGCGACTCCGACCAGTTCGAGTTCAAAATCATGACCATGGAGCCGCTCTTCAACGTGGCCGAAAAGCTCGCCAACGGCGTGCGCGTGCAGCTAGACCTGCGCACCATCACGGAACCCTTCATGGACCGCTTCATGGAAGCCGTGGAAGGCTGCGCGGGCTCCAAAAAGCTGGAAATCAAGTTTGCCGAGCCCCACGAGCACCTGGCCGTCGATACCTACTCGCGCCGCTACCGCATCGAGCCCAAGGAGTTCATCCGCAAGATGCGCGAGATGGAAATCGACGCTTGCCAGTTGATTTGATTCGGTGGCAATAGGCTATCATTTCGTGCTTGCCGAAGAAGCTCACGGGCTGATGCCACAGATTCTTTCGCGTACAAGCGGAGGTTTTGCGGCATCCGCTTTCAACTACAACTGAGCTAGATGGGCTCACAGTGCGGTTCTGGTCCCACTTCTGCCACTCTGTCCTGAATGAACTTTCCGGCCCGCGTCTTGTTGAACTCGCAATCTGCTACCTTGCGGCCCCGATGCACGTAAGTGAACGGATAACTCAACAAACAAACCCCCTACTGTTATGGGACACAAAGCCATCGAAATTACCGATGCCAATTTCGACCAGATCATCAATTCCGATAAGCCCGTGCTCGTGGATTTCTGGGCCGAATGGTGCGGCCCGTGCCGCATGGTGGGTCCGGTAGTAGAAGAGCTGGCCGGCGAATACGAAGGCCGCGTCGTTATCGGCAAAGTGGATGTGGACTCCAACCCGCAGACCTCCGCCAAGTTTGGCATCCGCAGCATTCCTACGCTGCTCGTGTTCAAGAATGGCCAAGTGGTTGATAAGCAGGTAGGTGCCGTACCCAAGCACGTACTGGCCCAGAAGCTCGACGCTCAGGTAACAGCTTAGCTTGCCGCATAAAATTTCAAAAAGCCCCGCTCTTTCAGCAAGAGCGGGGCTTTTTGGTGTGCGGTAAAATCGGCCAGAGGCCATCTTTGCTACCGGATTTTGCGGGTCTGACCGTCGTGTTTCTGGCGGTAGAGCACCCGGTCGGCCTGCTTTTCTTCGTGGCGCACCACACGGCGCTCGGCGGGGGTTACTACGCCATCGGCGCGGGCGGCCTGGCGGGCGTGGCGGGCATCGGCCTGCTGTGCCTGGGCACGAGCCGCCTCGGCACGGGTGAGTTGGCCGGAGCGCACCCCCTGCCGGATGCGGGCCTGGTCATTAGCGCGGGGCGCGACTTGGGAAAACGCGGCGGTGCTGGCCAGCAGGCTCAGCGCGGCGGCGCAGGCAAACAGGGAAGTTTTCATGGGACTGGGGAAAATGGGTTGGACCTATTTTCCTCTTGGAGCGCACCAACGGCCCAAGGTTTAATCAGCGGAACAGAACGACACGGCAAACAGGCTCAGTACGTTTCGTCCGGGTTGCCGGCGCGGGCCTCGGAGGGCGGCGTCTGGGTGGCTTTCACGCCGCCGAAAAGCTTGAAATTGGGCGCAAACATGATGGGCAGCGTGTAGGTCATGGCCGTGGGCACGTTGTATTCGCGGCCCGGCCGGAACGCCGGCAACGAGCCCACCACCCGCCGCGCCTCCGTATCCACCTCCGCCGATACGCCCCGCACTACGCGCACCTGCCCCACCCGGCCATCTTCGCCCACCGTGTACGACACGTACACCTTGCCCGTGATATTCTTGCGGCGGGCCGCTTTCGGATACACCGTGCTGCGGGCCAGATACTGAAGCAGTGCCGCTTCGCCGCCCGGAAACTGCGCCGCCAGCCGTCGGTGCGGCAGCCCTTTGTAGAGCGTACCGTCGGTGTTGAAGAACGTGACGCCCAGACTGCGGCCCCGGTCGAGGTGCTCGATGGCGCTGGCTTGGCCCGTGTCGTAGTAATAGCGCCATTCGCCATGCTGCTGGCCGGCTATGTAGTCGCCGCGGGAGCGTTTCTGACCGTTGCGGTGCACGCTGAGCCAGCGGCCCACGCGCTGCCCGTCGGCATATTCGCCGCGCTGGCTTACGTGCCCATCCTCATACCACGACACATATACCCCATCAGCCTCATCATCCTGATAATGCACCTGACCGGCCTTGGCTCCATTCGGGTGATACCAGGTCAGCATTCCGTTGCGCACGGCCGGCTCGATGGAAGAAAGCGTGCCGCGCAGCAGCAGCGTGCCCGCGAGTGAATACTCGCGCATGGCGTAGCCGCTTTCGCCTTTGCGCTCTATCAGGCGGTAGTGCGTGGCGCTGTCGGGCACAGTTTCCTCGTCGTGCGCATTCAGGTAGACCGCGGGCATGGTCTGGCCGTGCGCGGCCGTCGCCAGAGCCAGAGCCAGAAAAACGCAGAGCACAACAAGACATGCTTTCATAGGACGCTGGGCAAATAGGAGTCAGTCTAGGAAAGATACTGAATTACCTACCTCCAGACAATACTATGCCCGGTCGTTGGCCTAAAAATACCATATCCCCCGCGTCACCCTCTATGCACCGCCAAGACCAGCGCAACGAAAAACGACTCTCCCGCGGCGCGAAAAAGTCGTTTTGGCAGACTCCACAAAGCTGCGGGCGCGGCTAATCCAGCTGAATCGGGCGGTTCAGGGTTTCTTCCAGCGAGATGAGCGTTTCGGTGCGCTCGATGCCTTCAATGAGCTGCACGCGGTGATAAAGCACGTCGCGCAGGTGCTGGGTGTCGCGGCACACGAGCTGCGCGAACACGCCATAGGCCCCGGTAGTGAAATGAATGCTGACCACCTCCGGTATTTCGCGCAGCTGATCGGCCACGCTCTTATACACCGAGCTTTTGAGCAGGTAGATTCCCAGAAAAGCGCTGACCCCGTAGCCCAGCTTCGGGTAGTCCATCTTGAGCGTAGCGCCTTTCACGATGCCTAGCTCCTCCAGCCGGGCCATGCGCACGTGTACTGTACCGCCCGAAACATTCACTTTTCGCGCTACTTCCGTGTACGGAATCTTGGCGTCCTCTATCAGAAGGGCCAGTATTTTCCGGTCGGTGTCATCAAGTTCGTAATTCCGAGCCATTTTGAAGTACTTGAATTGCCTATATTAAAACAATAGGCCTATTGAATTAAAAAGAATGTAAATTTTACTACAAATATCTGAAGATATTTTATTACTTCAGCCTGTATGCTACATTTGTCATAATCCTATGCAACCGGTATGGGACTACCTTGTAGGATGATGGAACTGGCAGACATACCCTCCTCTCTCGAGGGTGGTGATTCGGGAGAAACTGGTCCGGCGGCCGGCTAACTGCACCGTGAAGGTTCGAACCCTTCTTCTACAGCTTTGGATGGATAATGTGAGGAGGGGAAAACGGGAACGTATCTGGGTGGGTACGTTCTTATTGCTGAGCGACTGTATCTGGGTGGGTACAGTCCTTCTATAAGAGGCTGCATCTGGGTGGGTGCAGCCTTTTTTTGGGTCTTGGTCAGGATACTGCATAGGGAATCTTCACTCGCCCGCTTCTGGCTTCCAGCGCTAATTTTGCGCAAAGAACGCCAATTCCGGCCAGTAATTGCAGGCCCGGTCACAAATCGTTGTGCGGCCGGTGGGTGCCTGGCTTGCTCGTTAGGGCCTTGAAACGTGCTACTTCAGCGCCCGGACCGTCACGGGGTTGCCCTGCTGGCGGTATTCCCGCAGGCCCGCCTCCAGAAACTTCACAAACTCGGCCACCGAGGGCTCGTAGGCCAGTGGGGTCACCAGCGGCTTGCCGGTAGCCTCTTCCGGGTCGAGCAGCACGTAGTAGGGCTGCGCGTTCACGCCGTAGCGCGTCACCTGCAGGTCGGCGTTTTTCTTGCCTAACGTGGTTTTCTGCTGGTTGTCGCGGGCCGAGGTATACCACTCCTGCTGCGGCAGCGCGGCCTTGTCGTCTACGTAGAGGGCCACTACCACGTAGTTTTCGCGCAGGTGCCGGAGCACTTGCGGATCGCTCCACACGGTGGCTTCCATCTTGCGGCAGTTTACGCAGGCATGGCCCGTAAAATCGATGAAGATGGGCTTGCGCTGGGCCTTGGCGCAGCGCCGGGCCTGCTCCAGGTCGAAGTAGCCCTGCAGGCCGTGGGGCAGCTCCAGGAAGTCGGCGTAGCGCGGAGCCTCGCAGAGCGTGCTGCGCACCGGTTGGGCGGCATTGGCGTTACTCAGCGAAAAATCGTGGTTGCTCTGCGGGGGCAGATAGCCGGCCAGCAGCGGCAGCGGCGCCCCAAACAGGCCCGGCACCAGATACACCATAAAGCTGAAGGCCAGCACCGCCATCAGCAGCCGGCCCACGCTGAGGTGGCCCAGGTCGCTGTCGTGCGAGAGCTTGTACTTGCCCAGCAGATACAGCCCCAGCAAGCCGGAAAGCGTAATCCAGAGCACAATATATAGGTCGCGGGGGAGCAGGTTCCAGTGGTAGGCCAGGTCAGCCATGCTCAGGAACTTGAGGGCCAGCATCAGCTCGATGAAGCCCAGCACCACCTTCACCGTATTGAGCCAGCCGCCCGAGCGGGGCAGGCTTTTGAGCCAGGAAGGAAAGATGGCAAACAGCGTGAAGGGCAGCGCAAACGCCAGCGAGAAGCCCAGCATCCCGACGACCGGCATAATGGTCTGGCCGCGAGCCGCCAGCCCCAGCACCGTGGCCACAATGGGTCCGGTGCAGCTGAACGACACCAGCACCAGCGTGAAAGCCATAAAGAACACGCCCAGCCAGCCGCCTTTGTCGGCCTGCGCGTCGGCTTTGTTTACCAGCGCGTGCGGCAGCGTGATTTCAAACAAGCCCAGAAACGACAGCCCGAACACCACGAACACCACGAAGAAAATCAGGTTGGGCAGCCAGTGCGTGGCCATAAAGTTGGGGCCATCCTCGCCCAGCAGCCGGGCCACTATCACGCCGATAATGGTGTAAATCAGAATAATAGATAAGCCATAGACCAAGGCTTTGAGGATACCCTGCCGGCGCGTATCGGAGCTGCCGGTGAAGAAGGAAACGGTCATGGGCACCATCGGGAACACGCAGGGCGTGAGCAGGGCAGCCAGCCCGGAGAGAAAAGCCAGGAAGCCGAAGCTCCAGAGCCCGCCGCTTTCCGGGGCAGCAGCCGGCCCAGCCGCTGCTACGGTAGTGGCCGGGGCCGGGGCCGCCGGAACTGCCGCCACGGCCGGCGGGGCGTTGGCGTCAAGGCTTTGGGTGGCAGCGGTATCGGCCGGTTGGGCTGCCAAGCCGGGAGCAGCAGTGACCGGGGCGGCAGCGGCAGCCGGAGTAGCAGCAGCGGCCGGCACGGGGGTAGCGCCTGCTGCGCCAGCAGAGCCCGAAGCCGTACTCGAAACTGCGGCGGCGGCCGATGCCACAACGGCAGTCCCCGTTACGTCCAGGGGGCCGAAGGTCAGGGTTTCGGAGCCGGGCACGCAGCGGCCGTCCACGTCGGTGCAAGTTTGGTATTCGGCTTCGGCCCGGATGGTAAGCGGGCCAGGCTGCAGCAGGCGGATGCGCTGCCGGATCTGGCCGGTTTTTTCAAAATAGGTGATGTCGCCTTTGAAAACTTCATCAAACTTTTTCTTCGTGCCAATGGACTTGGGCTTGCCCACCAGCTCGTAGGCGGGGCTTTTGGCGAAGCTGAGCGTGAACACAGTAGGGCCAAGGTCGGGGTCGAAATCGGTGGCGTAGAGGTGCCAGTTGGTATCGATGCGGGCATTTATGACCAACTCTACTTCCTCGCCGGCTTTGGCTGCTGACTTACTGAGCGCGGCGCTGAGCTTGGTGGGCGTGAGTACCTGCGCCCACGCGGCTCCGGAAAGCAGCAGGAGCAGAACGAGTAAAATGTTTTTTTTAGAAGCGAACATGAAGCAGCGGAAGGCCAATGATGGGGTTCAAAATCAAACAAAGTACGGCAGGAAGTGTCACAAACTTAATGCACCCGGCCGCCGCCCGGCCCCGATTCGGGCTACGGCCGCGGGCTATTTGCAGCGCCGAAGGAACCGCTTGGGCGAAATCCCGTACTTTTGAAGGATAAAGGAAGCTGTGCCGTCCGAGCCGAAGCCTCCGAACCTATGGTCTTAAATATTGTTTTCACCGTTCTGCTGGTTTTGCTGAACGGATTTTTCGTGGCAGCCGAGTTTGCGCTCGTTAAGGTGCGGCTCTCCCAGATCGACTTACGCGCGCAGGAAGGCAACCGCCTGGCCCGCCTCACCCAGAGCATGCTCCACAACCTGGATGCCTACCTGTCGGCTACGCAGCTGGGCATCACGCTGGCGTCGCTGGCGCTGGGCTGGATCGGGGAAAGCGTGGTGGCTTCCGTCATTCTGGCGCTGGTGCATCAGCTTCATCTGAACGTGACCACCGAGCTGGCCCATCAGATTGCCATTCCGATTTCCTTCGCTATCATCACGGTGCTGCACATCGTCATTGGTGAGCAGGCGCCTAAGGTGCTGGCCATTCAGAAGCCCGAGGCCACTACGCTGCTGGTGGCCGCCCCGCTACGCTTCTTCTACATCATCACGTTTCCGGCCATCTGGCTGCTCAATAAGCTCTCTAACATGCTGTTGGGTTTGTTCGGCGTGCAGTCAACCCACGGCTCCGAGATTCATACGGCCGAAGAGCTGCGCCTGCTGCTCGATCAGGGCAAGCAGAGCGGCGAGATTCAGGATTCGGAGCACGAGCTGATTGAAAACGTATTTCAATTCAACGACCGGATGGTGAAGCAGATTATGGTGCCCCGCACCAAAATTGCGGCCATCGACGTACACGCGCCCCAGGAGCAGGTGCTCGAAACCGTGTACAGCGAAGGCTACTCGCGGGTGCCGGTCTACGAGGATTCTATCGACAATATCGTGGGCATCCTCTACGTGAAGGACTTGCTGCAGATCATTCGCCGTAATGAGCCCATCGTGCTGCCCAAGATCATGCGGCCCGCCTATTTCGTGCCCGAAACCAAGAAAATCAACCGGCTGCTGCGCCAGTTTCAGCGCAAGCACATGCACATTGCCATCGTCTCCGACGAGTTTGGGGGCGTTTCGGGCATCGTGACCATTGAGGACATTATCGAGGAGCTGGTGGGCGAAATTCAGGACGAGTACGACAACGAGGTGCCGGTGGTGGAGAAGGTTTCGGAAACCGAATACCGCGTCAACACCTCCACCTCTATTCCCGACGCCAACGAATACCTGCCCTTCCCGCTGCCCGAAGGCGGCGACTACGAAACCGTTGGTGGCCTGCTGAACGTGATTTACGGCAGTATTCCGGAAGTAGGCGACGTAGCCGTGCTCGACCACTATGAGTTTCGGGTGCTGAAACGCTCCCGCCGCGTGGTAGAGCTGGTTCAGGTGCGCCTGACGACTTCCGAAGAGCGCGAAGCCGCCACCGACGAAGCCCTGAATATGTAGGCTTTAGGCAAAGTCCATTAGCAATAAGAATCCCTGCCGTAGTGCATACGGCAGGGATTCTTATTGCTAATGGACTTGATATACTTCGGGCGGCCGGCTGGCTACGCTGCCCAGTGTAGGGCGCCGGGCAGCAGCTACGGCTTTAGCCAGCTGGCGTAAGTCACGTAGTTTTCGGCGGTGCGGAGCAGGCCGGCGGCCTGCTCCGCCGTCACGGGCTTTATCTTGCGGGCTGGAATGCCGGCGTAGAGGTAGCCGGGCTCACAAACGGTGTTTTCGAGCACTACCGCGCCGGCCGCGATGATGCAGCCCCGACCCACCACGGCGTTGTCCATCACAATGGCCCCCATACCGATGAGCACTTCATCTTCCACGGTGCAGCCATGCACAATGGCCCGGTGCCCGATGCTGACGCGGGAGCCGATGGTGGTAGCGGCTTTCTGGTAGGTGCAATGCAGCACCGCGCCGTCCTGAATGTTGGTCTGGTCGCCGATGCGGATGTGGTTCACGTCGCCGCGAATCACGGCGTTAAACCATACGGTGCAGTCGCGGCCCAGCGTCACGTCGCCGATGATGGTGGCGTTGTCGGCCACAAAGCAGCCGGGGCCGAGCTGGGGCAAAATACCGTGGACGGGCAGAATAAGGGCGGGCATAGCCAGATGAGCAGATGGTGAGGAAGAATAGCCAAAGAACGCCTAATATTAGGCGCTTTTCCATTTTCCGGTCCTTCTCTTTAGCCGCTATGCCTTCCGCCAACGCCCCTACCCTACCAGCCTTGTTTTCTGAGCGTCAGGATTTCTGGCGGCCGTGGTGGTGGCTGGCGCTGGCTATTCCGCTGGCGCTGGGGCTGGCGTTTTTTCTAGGGCTCCGGGCGCTGCCCGCTCCTACTGGCCTCAAATGGGTGGTATTGCTGGTGCCCGCCCTGCTCACGGCCGGCGTATTTGCCCTGCTCCGGCTCGAAACCCATTTCGATGCCGAAGGCATTTCCTACCGCCTCTACCCCATGGGCTGGCGGCGGCTGGCCTGGGCCGACGTGAAAAGCGCCCATGTCCGCAAATATTCCCCGCTGGGCGAATACGGCGGCTGGGGCATCAAAGGATTTTCGACCAGCAACTACGCCTACAACGTATCTGGCTCCTATGGCCTTCAGCTGGAGCTGAAAAACGGCCACCGCGTGCTGCTCGGCACCCAACAGCCCGAGGCGCTGCAGCAGGTGGTAAGTGGTGAGATAGTGAAATAGCGAGATGGTGAGTTTGACGTTCGGCTTGCGCATGTGGCGCAAATGGCGCAGCTTGAACATCAAAACTCACCATCTCACTATTTCACCATCTCACCTTACGAGCATCCGCTTCCAGGTGCCTTTGTTCAGGTTATAGCGTAGCGTGCTGGGCAGGGCTTGCCAGAAATATTTGTTCACTTCCACCGCGAAGCTGGGCTGCATGTAGCAGTTGATAGTGCAGCCCTCGCACTGGGGCAGGCGGCCCTCCAGCGCCACCAAGCGGCCTACTTCGGGCGAGTGGTAGAGGTTGAACAGCTGGCCGTCGATGGGGAATTTCTGCTCGCCCAGGTGGTAGCAGGGCAGCACCAGCTCGTTGGAGGGCGAAATGACCAGCGTGGTGCTGGCCGCCCGGCACACGGGCGCGGCTATGTGGTTGCCGCCGTCTTTGCGCAGCTGAATAAAAGCCTCGTTCAGATACACGCCCTTGCGCTTGCCGAAGGCCGAAAGGTAGTCCAGCTCGGCGGTCGTGAGCTGCTCGCCGGTTTCCACAGTGTTGTATTCGAAGGCCGGGTTCAGGATGAGCACCAGGCCGTTGGGCCGGGCAATGTCGCGGTACACGGCCTCTAGGTCGGCCAGGTTTTCGCGGAATACCGTGAACAGGATATCGGGCCGCTCGCCCAGCTCTTTGGCCACCCGAATGCTTTCGAGCACGAAATCGTAGCAGGCCACGCCCCGGCCCTTGTCGTGTACTTCCTTCTCCGAAGAGTCCAGGGAGAAGTGCAGCATATCGACCTTGCCGCGCAGCTTTTCCGCGTATTTGGGGTAAAGCAGGCAGTTGGTGGTGAGCGTGGTAATGAAGCCCATATCGTGCGCCAGCCCCACAAACTCATGAATCTGGCGGTGCAGCAGCGGCTCGCCGCCGGTGAAATCCACCACGCTCACGCCCAGGCGCTTCAGGTCGCGCAGATTCCGCTCCACATCTTCGAGGGTGATGTAGGGCGAGGGTTTTTCCCAGATATCGCAGAAGGAGCACCGCGCATTGCACCGGTAGGTGACGTAGTAATTGCACAGAACCGGATGACGAACGAGGCGCATAAGTACGGGTAAAGATAGACAACAACAGCCGGCGCAGCAGACTGGCCCGACGCACGATGCAACCCCCATCAGCGTTCAGGACTCATTCCTACACCTAACCTCACAAAACCACGGCCATGTCTTTCTTCAAACCGCTGCTGCTGAGCACCCTACTACTGGCCGGCCTCGGTAGCTGCAAACAGGAAAAAGTGGAACCAACCCAGGATTACCTGGTTTTTGGCTGGTATCATGGCTTTTGCCGGGGCGAAAGCTGCATTGAGATTTTCAAAATCGACAACGCCGCGGGCCAGCTTTACGAGGATACCCAGGATAAGTATCCGGCCTCCGACGCGCCCTACGACGGCGTGTACGCTTTAAAAAGCCCCGCTCAGTATCAGCAGGTGCAAACCCTGCCCCAGCAGATTCCGGCCCAGCTGCGCACCCAGCCCGTCGGCATCATCGGCCAGCCCGACTTCGCCGACGGCGGCGGCTACTACGTGGAGCTGTATGACAACGGCCAGCGCAAATTCTGGCTCATCGACACGCAGAAGAACAACATTCCGACTTACCTGCACCCGTTCGTGGATGAGTTGAGCGCTAAAATCGGGAGCCTGCAATAAGGGACTTGGCTTAGTGCAGCAGCACGCCCCACTCCCGCTGCCAATGCGTGGGCGTGGCGGCCAGCGCCGCGGGCGTGGGCGGCCCGTAATGCTCGAGATAGTAGTTGCAGAAGCTCTTGAGCGGGCAGCGGGCGCAGTCGGGCTTGGTGAAAAAGCAGATGTGCTGCCCGTGCCAGTAGTTGTGCTTGTGAAAGTTAAGCAGTATCACCGCATCCTTCGGCAGCTGGGCCAGCAGCACCTGATGGGCCTTTTCCACCGAGGTTTTCGGCCCGATCATGCCCACACGCTGTGCCACCCGGTGTACGTGCGTATCCACGGGCAGCACGGGCTTCTGGAAGTTGAACAGCAACACCAGCGAAGCCGTTTTTAGCCCGATGCCGGGCATATCCGTCAGCCACGCCAGCCCTTGCTCCACGGGCCAGTCGGCCAGAAAATCCAGCGTGAAAGCGCCCTGCTCGGCCTTGATGCGCCGCAGAATCTCCTGAATGCGCGGGGCCTGCGTATCGGGCCAGCGGGTGGTGCGGATGGCATGAGCCAGCGCCGCCACGGGCGCAGCCAGCACGCCCTCCCAGTCGCCAAATTCTTCCAGCATCCGGTCGTAGGCCAGCTCCTCGTCGGCGTGGGTGGTGCGGTGCGAGAGCAGCGTAGAAATAAGCTCGCGCATGGGCGCGCGGCGCGGCTCCAGCGGCAGCGGGCCGTAGAACTCGTGTAGAATCTGATGGTTTTGCCAGGTTTTCTGTTCCGGGCTCAGCGGCGTGTCGGTGGTGGGGGCGCTCATGCCCCGGTGTACCGCCGGGTGCGGTAGTGGGTTGCGCCACGACGGCCGAAACCTACTTTTCCGGCTTCCAGAGGCACAAAAAAAGCGGCTCCCACCACGGAAGCCGCTTTTTTACTTCGCAAATGCGAGGCTTAGATGGTGCCTTTCTCAGCAGCCTTCTTCAGCTTCTCGTTGGCATAGATGGCCACTTCCACCCGACGGTTGGCAATCCGGCCGGCTTCGGTCGAGTTGTCGGCTACCGGCTGCTTCGAGCCATAGCCCGTCACGGTGAAGCGGGAAGCGTCTACACCCTGGCCCTGCGCATAGTTGGCCACAGCCTGAGCCCGGCGCTGCGACAGTGGGTCGTTGATGGCATCGGAGCCGCTGGTATCGGTGTGGCCTTCTACCAGCACGTTGGTGTCGTTGTACTTGATGAGGGTTTTGGCCAGATCAGCAATGTTCTCCTGGGCCGAAGCAGTCAGGGCAGCCGAGTTCTTGGCGAACAGCAGACCCGAGTCGAAGGTAATCTTGATGCCTTCGCCAACCCGCTCTACGCGGGCACCGGCCATTTCACGCTTCAACTCAGCCGCCTGCTTATCCATGCGGCGGCCGATGAGGGCACCAGCGCCACCGCCTACGGCCGCACCAATGATGGCACCACCGGCGGTGCTGTTTTTGCCGCCAATCACGCGGCCCAGCACGCCACCTACCACGGCCCCGCCGCCAGCCCCGATCAGGGCACCCTTAGCGGTTTTGCTCCAAGGCTTCTTGGTGGTAGTAGTGGTAGTGGTAGTCGTTTGCGCTTCGGCGAAGTTTGAGCCGAGCAACAGAACTGCCAGCAGAGCGACGAAATACGAACGGAGGTTTTTCATTGGGGTTTCTTTTAAGGGTTTGGTCTATGTGTGAGCTGTGGGTTGCGGCGCTAAGCTAGGGGAGAGTTTTCAGATGGCCGCACCCAGGCCGCTGAGAGGTAATTTGCAACCACCTTGCCAAAACGGTGGATGGCGGCAAAAAAGTAATAAAATCTTTGTTTATGAGCCGTAAATGGCTCTTTTTGAGCAAGCTTTTTAGTACCAACACCTGTCTTCACCCAACAGATAAGTGGCCAGATAGCCAGCAAATCATCTTGCCGGGCAGCTGGCTGCCAGTACTTCCGGCCGGCTTTCGCTCCCAAAAAAAGACCGCGCTACGAAGCGCGGTCTTTTCTGGAAAGCTGCGAGCCTAGGGGGTCTTACAGACGGCCTTGCTCGGCCGCTTTCTTCATCTTTTCATTAGCATAGATGGCAACTTCCACCCGACGGTTGGCCTGCTTGCCTTCCACCGTAGTGTTGTCGGCTACGGGCTGGGTCGAGCCATAGCCGGTGGCCGTTACGCGCGAGGCGTCTACGCCCTGGCTGGTGGTATAGTTGGCCACGGCCTGGGCCCGGCGCTCCGACAGCGGCTGGTTGATGGCATCCGAACCGGAGTTATCCGTGTGGCCTTCAATCAGCACGTTCGTGTCGGGGTATTTCTGCAGCACGGCGGCCATCTTCTGGATTTCCGTCATGGAAGCCGGACGCAGATCTGCTTTGTTGGTATCGAAGAGAATGCCCGAGTCGAAGGTGATTTTAATGCCTTCGCCCACGCGCTCCACTTTGGCGTTCTGCATGTCGCGCTGCAGATCTTCGGCCTGCTTATCCATTTTGCGACCAATCAGCGCGCCGCCGGTGCCACCCACGGCCGCCCCGATGATAGCGCCCGCTGCCGTACCCGACTTGCCGCCAATAACGCGGCCCAGCACTGCGCCAGCCGCCGCACCGGCTCCGGCACCAATCAGGCCACCTTTCGCCGTTTTGCTCATGCCCGTCTTGCGCGGACCGGTGCCGTTGGCATCCGGAATGTTGGGGTTGCGGGTAGTAGCGCACGACCCGAAGAACAGGGTCATCGCCATGAACAGGGAGAGCAATGATTTGGGAGATTTCATCAGAATGAAATTAGTGAAAGGGAAAAGAGAGAGCTGAATTGGGTTTTGGGGGTTCTTACTGAACTTTCCGCCAAAATGTTTGCCAAATATAGCCTGCGGGCTATACCCATTTGAGAAAGAGGCCGCTACTTTCGGCGAAGAACAGCACAAAGCCCACCAACCGCACCAGCTGCGCGGTTGATGGGCTTTTCCAAAAAGCCTGCCGGAAATGCGGCGGCCCTGATTACTGGTGCCGCCGGGCCGGGGCCGTCTCGGGGGCGGCAATGGCGGCGGGCTGCAGCATCGTCAGCAAATCAGCGAGTTGCTGCTTGAGCTGCTTGCGGTCCACGATAAAATCGAGGAAGCCGTGCTCCAGCACAAATTCGGCGCTCTGGAAGTCTTTCGGCAAATCCTTGCCGATGGTTTCCTTGATAACGCGCGGCCCGGCAAAGCCGATTAGCGCGCCGGGCTCGGCAATGTTGAAGTCGCCGAGCATGGCGAACGAGGCCGTGACGCCGCCCGTGGTGGGGTCGGTGAGCATGGAGATGTAGGGGATGCCAGCTTCGGAAAGCATGGCCAGCCGGGCCGAGGTCTTGGCCATCTGCATCAGCGAGTAGCCGGCTTCCATCATGCGCGCCCCCCCCGATTTGGAAATCATCAGGAACGGAATGCGGTGCTGGCGGGCGTAGTCGATGGCGCGGGCAATCTTCTCGCCCACCACCGAGCCCATCGAGCCGCCGATGAACTTGAAATCCATGCAGGCCACCACCAGGTCCTGGCCGTGGAGCTGGCCGTGGGCCGAGCGCACGGCATCGGTTAGGCCGGTAGCTTTCTGGGTAGCTGCCAAGCGCTGCGGATAGGCTTTGGTATCGACGAAGCGTAGTGGGTCGCCGGAGGTCAGCGCCGCGTCCAGCTCCGTGAATTCACCGCCATCGAACAGGATTTCGAAGTACTCGGCCGAGTCGATGCGGTCGTGGTGGTTGCACTTGGCGCAGGTGTAGAGCAGGCGCTTGTGTTCGGCCATGGTGGCCACGGTTTTGCACTCGGGGCACTTATACCACAGCCCGTCCGGGGTTTCCTTCTTCTGCTCCGTCGGCGTGACGATGCCTTTTTCTACGCGCTTAAACCAAGACATTTTATTCAGTTAAAAATTGAGAGGTAAAAATTAAAAATCGGGAATCAGCGCAATCAAGAAATCAGCACAAATCGTTTTTCCAGGAATTGGAACGCCATTTTTGGGCAGGAATTCTTAATCTTTTAATTCTCAATTTTCAATCAACTCAAGCCAGCGTGACGGCCGGATTCGGCGGTAAAACCCGCTGGCCTTGCGCCGCGTGCCCCTGCGGCGCAATAGCAAAACCGGGGCCGGGTGGGGAGCAGTGGAGCAAGCCATTCGGGAGTGGTGGATGAAAAAAGCAGCCGGAAAGGTGAGCAAATATAGGTTGAAAATCGGTGCGTTGGCGGGGCTTTGGTTGCAAGTTGCGGCGGCGGGGCGCTACCTTGCCGCCGGTTGGTGGGCCGCCTCGGGCCTGCCGCCACTCCTTCGCTTTTTCAACCCGTGTATTTCGTGAAAAAACAATCTATCCTGTTCATGGCCACGGCCGCGCTGACGGCGGCCACGGTGCTGCCGGGCTGCGTAGCCTCCAAGAAATACGACGACCTGCGGGCCCGCCAGACCGCCACCGAGCAGGGCAAGGCCGAAGCCGAGCGCCAGCAGCGCCTGGCCGTGACGGAGCTGAAAAAAGCCACCGACGAGCTGACCGAGCTGCGCCTGAACAACAAGCGCCTGATGGCCGA
Organism: Hymenobacter daecheongensis DSM 21074; assembly: GCF_900141805.1. GTDB lineage: Bacteria > Bacteroidota > Bacteroidia > Cytophagales > Hymenobacteraceae > Hymenobacter > Hymenobacter daecheongensis. The sequence continues at coordinate 307,427 of NZ_FQYN01000002.1, forward strand.
CTCGACCCAGAACGGCAACGCCCTGCGCCGCACTCGCACGCTCTACACCCAGCTCACGGATAGCTACGACAAGCTGCTCAAGAACTCCGACCGCGCCATGGCCGATAAATCAGCCGACTATAATAAGGTGGCTAAGGACTTGGCCCGCCGCGAGGCCGAACTGGGCGAGCTGGACGCCTCGCTGAAAAAGAATCGCACCGAAATTGATAAGCTGAACGCCGACCTGAAAACCCGCGAGGCAAAGCTGGCCGAGCTGACCCAGGCCCTGGCCGACAAGGACAAGGCCGTGAACGACCTGCGCAACAGCGTAAGCAACGCGTTGCGCGGCTTCCAGGGCACCGATCTGCAGGTGAAGATGAAGGACGGCAAGGTGTACGTGTCGCTGTCGGAGCAGCTGCTGTTCAAGTCGGGCTCCACGAAAGTGGACCCCAAGGGCCAGCAGGCGCTGCAGCAGCTGGCCACGGTGCTCAAAACCCAGCCCGACGTGAACGTGGTGGTGGAAGGCCACACCGACAACGTGGCCTTCAGCCGCCCGGCCGGCGCCATGCAGGACAACTGGGACCTGAGCGTGCTGCGGGCCACCGAAATTGCCCGCCTGCTCACCGCCGGCGGCGTGCAGCCCCAGCGCGTCACGGCTTCGGGCCGCTCGCAGTATGTGCCGGTGGCCCAGAACGACTCGCCCCAGAACAAGGCCCTGAACCGCCGCACCGAAATCATTCTGACCCCCAAGCTCGACGAACTGCTCAAGATTCTGGACTCGAACTCGACCACGGGCGGCAAGTAGGTTCTTGCTACTATTTCTTTTACTTTTTAACCGATTACCGATGTCTATTCTTCGTGCCCTAACGCTGCTGGGGCTGTTTATTCTGACGACGACGCTGCAAGCCAGTGCCACGCACATTGTGGGGGCTGAAATAAGCTACGTGCCAGTGCCGAATTCCAATCCGAACGACTTTCGTTACTACGTGACGGCCCGCCTCTACCGGGATATCAGCGGCTCCACCACGGTCGACTTCGGGCAGACCATTCCACTGTATTGCCGCAAAAACGGCTGCACCGCCGCCGACCCCGGCAGCTTTACGGCCACGCTAACCCGCATGAGCACGACGCAGCTGGCCTACGTGCGCTGCTCGGGCGCTTCTTCCGTCGAGCTGCAGGTATTTTCGGCCGAGGTGAGGCTGTATCCGGGTTCCTGGGCGCTCAGCATTGCTGAGGAAAACCGCACGCAGGGCATTATGAACCTGACCAACTCCGCCAACTATGGCTTGTATGCGGATGCCGAGCTGAATAACTCCGCCGCCGCGCGGGCGCTGCCCAACACCTCTCCGGTCTTCACCTCCAGCCGCCTGCCCTATATCTGCGGCAGCCAGTTTCACCGCTACAGCTTCGCCGCCTTCGATGCCGACGGCGACTCGCTGGTGTACCGGCTGGCCGCGCCCTTAGCCGCCAGCACGGCCGATCCGTGTCCCCGGCCCATTCCGGGAGTGGCATCGCCTCATTTCGATATTCGGCCCGCCACTGGTGAGCTGTTCACGATTCCCTTCAGCCTGACGCTGGGCATCTTCAATGTGGTAGTACGGGTTGATGAGTATCGGCGCATCAATAGCCAATGGCTGAAAATCGGCAGCGTGATGCGCGACCTTACCTACCCGGTTTCGACCAACGCCGGCAACCGCAACCCCACGTTCACTACGCTCACGGCCGGCACGGCGTCGCAGCCCGTGGGCCAGCTTATTCGCGTGAGCCCTGGCCAAAGCCTTTCACTCACGCTAAATGCCACCGACCAGGATGCCGGCCAGACGCTACGCTTCGCCAGCGACGCGGCTGCTACCATTCCGGGCGTTACGTTTCAGACGCTTTCGGCCACGCAGGCCCGCCTCAGCTGGCAGGTGCCCGCCACGCTGCCGCCGGGCCGCTACACCATTCCGGTGGCGGTGAGCGACAATGCCTGCCCCACAAACGGCATCGAAGCCCAGACGCTCACGTTCCTGGTTGGCAGCCAGGTGCTGGCCGCGCACCCGCCGCAGCCGGGCCTGGAGCTGGCCGCGTACCCAATGCCCTTCCGGGAGCAGGTCCGATTCCAGCTGTATTCTTCCGGCCCGCAACAGATTCAGATTACAGATAATCTGGGCAGAATAGTGGCGAAGCTCACCAGCCAGGCCAATGGCACCGTGGTATGGCGCCCGGCGGCCTCGCTCGCGCCTGGCCTCTACCTGGCCCGCACCCCTGATGGCCGGCAGCGGCTTCGTTTGCTGCGCGAATAAATAAGTAGTTGAGTATCCGAAAGTAGGCGCCCCACGCGGCTACTGGCTGCTTTTAAGGCTTTGCTCGAGCCAGTCACCAACAGAAAAGCCGTCCGCTCAAGGCTGAGCGGACGGCTTTTGGCTGTATTGAACCCGATAGTTTTACCTGCTGACTCAACTGTAGCAGCACCAAATCGGGCCGGTTTGGCTGAAGGGCGTGCCAACGCTGGACATCAGCAGTCCCGCATTACCCAATAGCCTGCTTCAGATCCTCAATCAGATCTTCGGCATCCTCAATGCCCACGCTCAGGCGGATGAGCGAGTCGGAGAGGCCGGCGGTGCGGCGCTGCTCGGCCGGGATGCTGGCGTGCGTCATGGTGGCAGGGTGGCCCGAAAGGCTTTCCACGCCGCCTAAGCTCTCGGCCAAAGAGAACAGTTGGAATTTCTCCAGCGTGGCCACGGCGTCCTCTTTCCGGTCGCCCTTCAGCACGAAGGAAATCATGCCGCCGAAGTCGTTCATCTGCCGGGCGGCAATTTCATGGTTGGGGTGGTCGGGGAAGCCGGGCCAGTACACTTTGTCCACTTTGGGGTGGGCCTTGAGGTATTCGGCCACCTGGCGGCCGTTTTCGCAGTGGCGCTGCATGCGGATGTGCAGGGTTTTGAGGCCGCGCAGCACCAGGAAGCAGTCCTGGGGGCCGGGCGTGCCGCCGCAGGCATTCTGGAAAAAGCTCAGCCGCTCGTGCAGCTCATCATTGTTCACTACCACGGCGCCCATCACCGTATCGGAGTGGCCGGCCATGTATTTGGTCAGCGAATACATCACCATGTCGGCGCCCAACGCCAGCGGGGTTTGCAGGTAGGGCGTAGCGAAAGTGTTATCGACAACCAGCAAAGCGCCGGCTTTTTTGGCCACGGCCGAAGCGGCGGCAATGTCGATGACGTTCAGCAGTGGGTTAGTGGGCGTTTCGACCCAGATGAGCTTGGTGCGCTCGGTCACGGCGGCCTGCACGGCCGTCATGTCGTGCATGGGCACAAAGTGGAATTTGATGCCGTAGGTGGCGTATACTTTGGTAAAGAGCCGGTAGGAGCCGCCGTAGAGGTCGTTGGTCGAAATCACCTCGTCGCCGGGCTGCAGCAGCTTCACGATGCAGTCGATGGCGGCCATGCCGGAGGCGAAGGCCAGGCCGTGCTTGCCGTTGTCGAGTGCCGCCAGCGCATCCTGCAGCTGGGTGCGGGTGGGGTTGTGGGTGCGCGAATACTCAAAGCCCTTGTGGTCGCCGGGCGAGCGTTGCACATAGGTCGAGGTCTGGAAGATGGGCGTCATAATGGCCCCGGTGGAGGGGTCCGGGTGCACGCCGGCATGAATGGCTTTGGTTCCGAATTTCATAAGAGATTTTTTGCGGGAGCAGAAAAGTAGGCAGGAATGGCCCAGGGGCACCACCAAAGGTAAGCACCCCAGACAGACAAAAGTTTTTTGAGAATACAATCCGGCTGGGATGGGAGCGCCGGAACCGCTATCTTGGTGACAAAATCTTATTCACACTCAACTACTTATTTTTTTGAAACAACTCCTACTCTTGTGGGCCCTGCTGGGCCTGGGCCTCGTTGCGCAAGCGGCCCCCACCCCTGTTGATTCGGCCGCCTTGTACCAAGCCCGCATCGACTCCATGCAGGCGGCCCTGCACTACCAGACCGGCACCATCCAGCTACCCGACGGGGTAGGCACCATCAGCGTGCCCGCCGGCTTTCGCTACCTCGACGCTGCCCAGAGCGAGCGGGTGCTCACCAAATACTGGCGCAACCCCGACGGCACATCGTTGGGTATGCTCTTCCCCCAAGCCAAAGGCCCGCTCGACAAAGACAGCTGGGCCTTCATCGTGGAATACGAAAAGGTCGGCTACGTGAAAGACGATGATGCCGACAAAATCAACTACGATGAGTTGCTCACGGAGATGAAGTCGGATGTGGAAGAGGGCAACCAGGAGCGCATCGATGCCGGCTACCAGCCTATCAAGCTCATTGGCTGGGCCGCCAAGCCCTACTACGACAAGGACAAAAAAGCCCTGCATTGGGCCAAAGAAGCCCAATTTGGCGACGACCCCGACTACGTGATGAACTACAACCTGCGCCTGCTGGGCCGTAAGGGCGTGCTGGTGCTGAATGCCGTGGGCGCGCCGGCCCAGCTGGGCGAGGTGCGCCGGAGCATTCCGGGCCTCATTGCCGGCATCAGCTTCGCAAAAGGCCTGCAGTACGGCGACTTCAACCCCAGCATGGACGAGGTGGCCGCTTATACCATTGGCGGCCTGGTAGCGGGCAAGGTGCTGGCCAAAGTGGGCCTGATTGGGTTGCTCCTCAAATTTGGCAAAGTGATTTTGCTGACGCTGCTCAAGTTCTGGAAAGTAATTCTGGTGTTCTTGGCCGCTATCGGGTCGGCCATTCGCCGCTTCTTTAGCAGAAGCGCGGCCCCGCAGGAGCAGGAGCCCCAGTTGGCTCTGGAGGCCGAAACTTCTACGGAAGCAAAAGAGGAAGTGTAGCCTTTCCGCCCCTACTTTCGTTCTACCTTCGGGTCGGCTGCTTCCAGCCGACCCGTTTGTTTTAAGGCTGCCCATGACGTTCCTGAAAGAGCTTTTCCAGAAAAACGCCTCTACCCTGCTTTCCATGCTGCTGCTGGTGGCCATGCCGGTGGTGGGCAGCTCGTCGCTGTCGTATATGCTCTACAGCAACCAGGCGCTGCTGCAAAATCTGTCATTGGGGCAGGCGCTGCTGTATTTTGTGGTCATTGCCTTCACTATGGCCTTTGCCCTCACCCCCACCACGTTCGTGGCGTTGGCCACGGGCTTCTACCTGGGCTGGGCCGGCTTGCCGGGCATGGTGCTGGCCTACGCGCTGGCCGCGCTGGTGGGCTACACCGTCGCCTCCCGTCTCGACCACGGCAAGATGACTGCCTTTCTGCACCATTTTCCCAAGGCCGAAGCCGTGATGCGGGAGCTGAAGTCCGAAAGCCTGCAGCTCATCATCCTCACGCGCATTTCCCCGGTGCTGCCCTTCGCCCTGATGACGTTCGTGCTGGCCGTAATGCGCATCGACCGGCGGCGGTTTCTGTTGGGCAGCGTGGTGGGCATGCTGCCACGCAGCCTGTTTTTCTACTGGCTGGGCACCAAGGCTCAGGATGTAGTCACGCTATTGCGCAACCCCGACACCGGCACTGCCGGCAAGCTACTGCTCCTGGGGCTGGTCGTGGTGTCGCTTTTCGGCCTCTACTACATTTTCGACCGGGCCCTGAAGCGCGCTCTGGGCCGGAGCGCCGGAAACAGCGAAAAAAATTAAAACTGACTTTCAGCCGCTTGCGTCGTTTCAGGAAGATTTTTGCGGGCAAATTCGCTTCCGGGCTTGTATAGCTGAAAGCTTTGCTCCTATCTTTGCATCTCCAAAACGGAAAAGATGGTTGTGTAGCTCAATTGGATAGAGCATCTGACTACGAATCAGAAGGTTTAAGGTTCGACTCCTTACACGACCACAGAGTACATGAAAAACCCTCTTTGCAAGCTGCAGAGAGGGTTTTTTGTTTTTGATGTGCGACGCGGTGTGCGCCGGCCGGCTCCCCTTCTATTCTTTTTACGTTTATCATAACATAAAAGCTGCGCTACATCGGTGCGCCTACTGCCGAATTTGAAACCGGCGAGGAGTATTCTATCCTGGTCGTATGTTAATGAGAATTCTCTGAGTTGAAGAAAGCCAGCGGGCCAACTCATAAATACGCTAATCTGGCCATACTGCTCAAATTCTGGCAACCGCCGGCTATGGCTTACCCAACCACTGGGCGTAATGAGGGAACTATCTAGTGGGGCATAGCCTCTTAGAGCGGCCAGTGCGCCACCACTTACCAGCTCACGGTGAGCCAAGGCCAGCACTTTGGCTCACCAGGTGACGCTGCTAAGGCCTTCGTAGTCCTTTTGGTGGTAGCAGACTATATACCTATACCTTAGATCAATAGTCCTGACTAGTTGCAAGGCTATTTTGTATCTCGGAGAATACCGTGCTGAGACTTTCAGCAACCTAGCTCTGTTTGTCTTCCTCTTCCTTCCAGCCAGGTGGACGATACTCGGGAGGGAATTCGTCCCAGCTATTTGCAGGGTAAGGAGGATCAGGGAATCCCGAATCACCCTCACGCACAGCATTTTTCCACCAATCTAGTACGGCACTACTCCATTTCTTAAGTATCTTAAAAATCATATATTTATAATACAGTGAGTTCTTTTTTTAATTATTGTGGGCAACATCGGCGATAATTGTATAAAACAGCATTTATACATACTGCTGGCTGCTGGCGAATCTAGAGCCGAGCTTATTTGTACTATCACAGGCGAATTCACAACCGAATGAGTCCTTTCATCGAGAAATACACGCCATTTGCAGGTGTCTCACCGGCCCGAAATATAGATGCAAATCTAGAAGCATTGCGCGGCATTGCGGCTTTCTTGGTGGTGTTCTTTCACTACGTCGACCCGAGTTTCAAGCCGACAGGTGCTGCCGCTTATACGCCTCCCGGCCACCTGAGTGTACTGATCTTCTTTATTCTATCAGGCTATGTTATCGGCTTGGCCTACATGGATACCCCCATTACGCCCGCCAGCATCGTGCTGTACCTGCGCAAGCGCTTGGTGCGGTTGGTGCCCATCTACCTGATATGCATGGTGCTCACCTTGCTGGTCGCTACGCATTCCTATTCGGCCGGCACGCTGCTGAGCAACTTCACCTTTGGCCAGGTCCTGTTTTCCCCTGTCATTCTGGAAAACGAGCCCATCTGGTCGCTCAACTTTGAGGTGCTGTTTTACCTGTTGTTCATCCCGATTTCGCTCTACCATCTCAATCCACTGCTGCTACTGCTGGCCGCCACGCTGCTGGGTGTAGTCAGCGCCGTGCTGTACCCCTCCTTTGGCAGCCCGCTGCTTTCGTCCTATGCCTTTGGCTTCAGTTACTGGCTAATGGGCCTCTGTTTGGCGCAATATCTGCCCGTGGCTCCCGGTCCCCGGCCAGCGGCACTCATGCTCAGTTCCATTTTTCTGCTACTGGCCATTGGCAAGTTCAATGTGGTGCTCGTGCCGCTGCAGAGGACAACAGCGGCGCTATTTGGGGGCACGCTGAATTTTCCAGCTACAACGGGCACGTGGTACCAGCGCATTATTGAGTTTGAAGATTATGCATACCTGCCTTTCTGCCTGCTGATTGTCTTTGTCTTTACCCGCAAGACCTTCCCGGGGGCGCAACTCGCCATCGGGGCCCTGATTCTAGCGCCTAGCCTGACCTTCATTCATCTGGTACGTCATCCAATTGAGGGAGATAAAGAGCTCTGGCTGCTTTCTGAGGTCTTCTACCTGATTGCTCTGGCCCTGTACGTGTTTCAGTTGCCGCTGGAGCGCCTGACCCGTCCGGTTGTCGACAAGCTGCTGGCCACGGGGGCGCTGTCCTACGGCCTATACCTGGTGCACTACCCGATCCGGTTTCTGTTTGATCGGTTCACTCTCTACCAGGGAACGGCCCTGACATATTCGTTGCGCTACATCGTGTACTTGGTGGCGACTTCAGCTGCGGCCTACTGGTTGGAAAAGAAATTTCAGCCCTGGGTCCGGGCCCGGTTGCTGTAAACGAAAAAGCCCCGACCTAAGCAGGTCGGGGCTTTTAGCCTGCTATAGGGCATAGCAATGAAGCATACCCGAATTCAGACAGCCTACGCCAGGAATATTTAAGCCCTCCGGCATTAGGAGATGCGGCGCGTCTGGCATGAGGAGACTGTAAGGGCCGTTGCCGCCATGCCGGCAGTTTGCCAAGTGCTGCTGGCCGCTTAGCAAAACTCAGGCGGTAGTTTGAGGCCCGACGCTGGTTCACACCGGCCGTTTTTTTGGTGAGCATTGCTACGGGTAGAAGCTTGGGCTGCTATTTCAGGGAAAACAGGTGCGCCTGTAGCTCTCGGTCGGTGGCGGCTGGATCAATGAATCGGCTCACTATCTGGCGCTGCTTGTAGCCCAAGACGGTGATGGTAACGGCGGGGTTGATGCTGTAGAGGAAGGCCGATTCATTATCATCAGGAGCAGGAACGTACACCACGGCAACCTCCCGGAGCCGGGCCTGCCGGGCGAAGCGCTCCAGCAGCTGCCGCACCGCCGCGGCGGGCTTCCGCTCGGGGTTGGTATAAATGATGAAAGCCCGGAGCGGCCGGGGGCCCCGCCGCTGAAGCTGGCTTTCCCAATAACGAGCCATTCGCCTGAGCGTATCGGACGTGACGGAGCGAGTCCAGATTAGTACCCCCTCCCCGCTGCCGTAGGCGCACATGGGGCAGGTGCGCTTGCCTTCGTCGGGCCCCCACACATGCCAGGGCTGAAACGAAGGACACTCCTGGCCGACGAGCAGCCCGGATTGGGTGGGCCTGCGGTCGAATTGCGGCAGCAGGCGTATGTCGCGCTGCCCAACCAGCGTATCCTGGTGCAGCGTCAGTGCCACGCCGCCGTAGCGCGGGAAGCCATCGGACTGCTCCAGCTTGGCCCAATATGATTCCGTCAGAAACGGGTCGCCGGCAAACACAAAGTCGCTGAGGTAGTAGCACTGCCGTTGGGATGGAGCCTTCACGTAGAAATGGATGTGCGCCGGAATGGTTCTGCCGGGGTAAGGTCCGGGCTTGACGGTGCGCAGCTCGTAGCGGCCCTGGACATCGGTGCGGAGCCAGCCGCGGCTGTAGCCGTGCCACCACGCATGAGACGTTGGGGGCTCGGTGCCGAGCTTGGCGTAGCGGCCTCGGGCGTTGGTCTGATAAAAGTACATGGCCACGTTGGGAGCCGGCGTGCGGCCGTCCGATTCGTACACGGTGCCCGTGATGCGCAGCGGCGTGCCCGCAGCCGTATCGGGGGCAATGCGGGTGCGCCAGGAAGTAGGGCGGCGCTCGTTGAACACGCAGCAGTCGCAGGTGGGCGGCTCACTTGCCGCCGTCGCGGGCGTACCGACAGGCGGAGCGGTATCTTGGGAGGCAGACTGACAGGCCGGGGCGAGGGCCAGCCAACTAACGAGCAACAAACGAATAGGGAGCATGGGCAGGGCTTTTCCACAAAGCACGGCAGGCGCTATATTCAGGAGGCAAAAAGTAGAGCAACGACCAAAAAAGTAGAGCAAGCCGGCGGCGGCGTTCGTCGCAAAAGGTGGTCGTTGGTCGTAAAGAGCAGGCATATGATCTTAACAACCTTTCATTTACGCTTTGCAGGCGCAGCTATTGCCCGTCTGCGGGGGCTGCACCCAGGTAGCCTGCTTCGGCAGTCGTCGCTGGTGCTGTGGGCCGCTATCACGCTGCTGTTTCTCTACGAGCGGACCTACCTGATTCAGAAAGCCGGTCTGCCGCACTTCGTGGCCTGCGCGGGGGTGCGGGTGGGGTTATTGCTTCTGCTCTGCTACGGGCATAACAGCGTGTTGGTGCCCCGGCTGCTGGCGCGGCGGCACTACGGGTGCTATGCGCTGGTCCTAAGTGTGGCAGTGGGAGCCTACCTACTGACCCAGAGCGCCTACGACCACTACCTGTTTGGCTTTGTCATTGGCGACCAGGAACGGGCGGGTCTGTGGCGGAATCTGCCTTATAACCTGCTGGTGACGGGCTGGTATCTGCTGCTCACGCATTTGGTAGCCCGGCGGCTGCCAACTCGCGAACCTATGCAGGAGCCAAGTGCGCTGCCCGCGTCAGCGGAGAGTACGGCCGAGGAAGTGGTGATTAAAACCGGGGGCGAGTGGATGCGGCTGCCGGTGGCCGCCATTCGGTACGCGCAAGGGCTTAAAGACTATACCATTCTATATACCCCGACGGGAAAGCACTTGGTGAAAGGCTCTATCGGCAAGGTGGCCGAATGGCTACCGGCCGGCTGCTTTCTGCGGGTGCACAAGTCGTATCTGGTGGCCAGGCAGCACATCAGGTCCGTATCGAGCACGGAAGTAATGCTGGAGGGGCAGGCAATTCCTATCGGAAGGGCGTATGCTACTGCTCTGGCTGAGTTCAAACAAGCCACTACTGCTACTGCCCAATCTGCAACTACCTCATCAACAACGAAAAGCCACTAGTTACAGGAACAGGCGGCAGCTACTGGCTTTGGTAGATGATGTGGTTTGGAGCGGAGCGAAAAGAAGCCGCGGCGGCTTACAGCTCGTGTGGGGCCGGCTGCCCGGCGGCCCAGGCATCGAGGCTGGCCAGGGTGGCCTCGGCAATGTTGGTGAGGGCCTCGCGGGTAAGGTAAGCCTGGTGGCCGGTCAGAAATACGTTCGGGTAGGTGAGCAGCCGGGCGTAGGTGGGGTCGCGCAGGGGCTCGGCGCTATGGTCGCCGAAGAACAGGCCCTTTTCGCGCTCATATACATCGAGGCCGAGGTAGCCCAGCTGGCCCGAGTCGAGGGCGAGCAGGGCAGCCTCGGTGTCGAGCACGCCGCCGCGGCCGGTGTTCACCAGCAGCACCCCGCGCTTCATCCGGCTCAGCAGCGGGCCGTCGATCAGGTGGTGGGTCTGGGCGTTGAGGGGCGTATGCACACTAATGATGTCGGCCTGGGCGCACAGCTCGGGCAGCGCCACGTAGCGCAGGCCATACGTGCGGGTCAGCTCCTCGTTCGGCTGCACATCAGTGCCCAGCAGTATGCAGCCGAAACCGTGCAGGATGCGAGCCACCACGGCCCCAATACGCCCCACGCCCACGATGCCCACCGTTTTGCCGTGCAGGTCGAACCCAATCAGCTCATCGAGGCAGAAATCATTCTGGCGCAGCTGGCGGTCGGCCTGGCGCAGGTGGCGGCACAGGGCCAGCATCAGGGTCACGGCGTGCTCGGCAATGGCGTAGGGCGAGTATTCGGGCACGTTGGCCACGCGCAGGCCCAGGCGGCGGGCGGCGGGCAGGTCTACGTTGTCGGTGCCGGCCGAGCGCACAGCCACGGCGCGTACGCCCAGGGCAGCAAGCTGCTCCAGCACTGGGGCCGACAGGTCGTCGGGGGCAAAAACGCCTACGGCCTGCGAGCCTTGCGCCAAAGCCACGGTATCGGCCGTGAGGCGGTCTTCCACCAGGTGCAGCGTGTGGCGGCCGGCGTTGGCACGGGTCAGGAAAGGCCGTTCGAAGGCCAGGGTGCTGAATACGGTGACTTGCATAGTCGAAATAAAAAAAAGAAGATGGAGCGCCGCCGCCCGGCGGGGAGCGGTGGCCCCGGTTAAGATACCGCAAGGTTCCGACACCCAGCCAATAATCCCTATTATGAATTTTATCCCGCTGGCACCCGCGGCCCGGCCCGGTGCCGCCCGATGAGCTTGTGCAGCTCCACGCTCCAGAACACGAGGCTGGACACGACCACCGTGAGGCCCAGCTCGGCCAGCGTGAGCGGCTGAGTGTGGAAAAGGCGGTTGAAGAAAGGCGTGTACACAATGAGCAGGTGCAGGACCACCGTCAGCACCACGGCTCCCAGCAGGGCTTTGTTGGAGAGCAGCCCAATGCTGAAAACCGACTCCCGGCGCGAGCGGATGGCCAGCGACAAACCCAGCTGGCTGAAACACAGCACAGTGAAGGCCATCGTTTGCCAGCGCGGCAGCCCCCGCCCAATGGCCCAGGCCTGCATTCCGACAGTGAGGCCCGCGATGAGCAAGCCCACGGCGAGAATAAACCAGCCCAGCCCGTCGGCGAAGATGGTCTGGCGCGGGTCGATGGGCGGGCGGCGCATGCTGTTTGGCTCGGAGGGCTCGTAGGCCAGGGCCAGGCCCGGCAGGCCGTCGGTTACCAGGTTGATCCAGAGCACGTGAATGGCCAGCAGCGGCACCGGCAACCCCAGCAGCGGAGCCAGAAACAGCGCCCCGATTTCGCCCGCGCTACCGGCCAGGATGTAGCGGATAAACTTGAGGATGTTGTCGAAGATGCGGCGGCCGTGGCGCACGGCTTCCACGATGGTGGCAAAGTCGTCGTCGAGCAGAATCAGGGCCGCCGCTTCCTTGGCCACCTCGGTGCCGCTGCTGCCCATGGCAATGCCGATATCGGCGTTTTTGAGAGCCGGCGCGTCGTTTACTCCGTCGCCCGTCATGGCTACGTACTGGTGCCGGGCCTGCAGGGCGCTGATAATGCGCAGCTTCTGTGCCGGATCGACGCGGGCGTACACGCGCACCCGCGGCACCAGCGCGGCAAAGGCCGGCTCGGCCAGGGCCGCCAGCTCCGGGCCGGTCAGCACCACATCATCATCCGACGAAATAATGCCCAGCTTCCGGGCAATGGCCTGGGCAGTAAGCTTATGGTCACCGGTAATCATGACCGGGATGATGCCGGCGGCCCGGCACTCGGCCACGGCCTGGCGGGCGGCTTCGCGGGGCGGGTCGAGCAGGCTGGCGAAGCCTAGGAAAGTGAGGCCGGTTTCTACGGCGGCGGGCGTGAGGTTGGTGGGCAGGGCGGGCAGCAGCCGGGCCCCGAAGGCCAGCACCCGGTAGCCCTGGGCGGCCTGCTCATCCACGCGCCGGGTCAGGTCGGGCACGGCGGCGTGCTGGCCGGCCGCCAGCCGCTCCAGCAGGCTGCCGGCACTGCCTTTGGTGAGCACCAGCACACCCTGCGCGGTCTGGTGCAGGGTGGTCATGCACTTGCGCTGCGAGTCGAAGGGCAGCTCAGCCAGGCGCGGAAACTGCCGCTCAAGGGCGGTGCGGCCGTATTCCTGCTCTTCGGCATACCGGGCCAGAGCCACTTCGGTAGAGTCGCCCAGCCAGTGGCCGGCGGCGTCGCGGGTGGTATCGGTGTTCAGGGCTAGGGCCGCGAGCAGCAGGTTGCGGCCGTCCAGGGCGGGCAGCGCGGCCGGCACTTCGTAAAGGTTCTCCACCGTCATCTGGTTGCAGGTGAGGGTGCCGGTTTTGTCGGTGCAGATGTAGGTGACCGAGCCCAGGGTTTCCACGGCCGGCAGCTTGCGCACCAGTGCCTGGCTTTTCATCAGCCGGCCCGCGCCCAGTGCCAACGACACGCTGACCAGCGCCGGCAGGGCCTCGGGCAGGGCCGCAATAGCCAGCGAGATGGACACCAGCAGCAGGTTTTCCCACGGCTCGCCCCGCAGCCAGCCCAGTGCGAAAAACAGCCCCCCGATGCCCACGGCCGCCACCGACAGCCGCCGACCCAGCGTGGCCAGCCGCTTCTGCAGGGGCGTTATCACCTCGGCCGTCTGGATGAGGGTGGCAATGCGGCCCAGCTCGGTGTGCATGCCCGTGGCCACCACGTAGGCCGTGGCGCGGCCGTTGGTCACGGCCGTACCCTTGTAGCCCAGGTTGAGCCGGTCGCCGAGCGGGTAGTCGCCGCTGGGCAGCGCCGCCGGGCTCTTCTCCGCGTTGGCCGACTCGCCGGTCAATGACGACTCGTCTACCCGCAGCGCGTGCGTTTCCAGGAAGCGCACGTCGGCCGGAATTATGTTGCCGGCTTCGAGCAGCACCACGTCGCCGGGCACCAGCTCGGCGGTGGGCACGGTGGCGGGCTGGCCGTCGCGCAGCACGCGGGCGTGGCTGGCCGCCATTTGCCGCAGGGCTTCCATGGCTTGGTCGGCCCGATATTCCTGCACAAACCCAATCACGGCGTTGAGCACCACGATGGCCAGAATCACGTAGGCCGAGCGGGCCTCGCCCACCAGCACCGACACGCCGGCCGCCGCCAGCAGCACCAGAATCATCACGTCGGCCAGCTGGTGCAGCAGCAACTGCCACACGCTTTTGCGGCGCGCATCGATCAGCTGGTTGGGGCCGTGTTCGGCCAGCCGCTGCCGGGCCGTAGCCGCGTCGAGACCGGTGGGGGCGGTCTGCAGCGCCTGCGCTACGTCCGCCAGCGGGGCCAGATGATACTCCATGCGGAAGCGTTGGCTAGTAGTGGGTTTAGCAGATTCAGAACCGGCCGGCCTAGCTACGCCCCCGGCTAAAGAACTGCGCGCTGACTGGCAAACCTTATGCGCAGCTCCAAGCCCGACCCATGATTTTTGTCACCTTCCTTTTGAAGCGGCAGCAAATGTGGTGGCCGGGCAGAGGCGGCCCAAAGTTTATAGATGCTGGCTCGTTCTCGCGTTACGCCTCACCCCCCGCCCCCTCTCCGAAAAGGAGAGGGGGCGCCGGACGAAAAACACAGGAAAATCAAGGCAGAACGTATCGACTCTACCCCACCAGCATGCCGGAGCCCGGCCGCGGCGCGGGCTTACTGCTCATTGAGCTGCCAGTTGTAATCGAGGTAGCTGATTTTGGTATTCGGGTCCATTTTGGTGGCCGCGTATCTGTTCACCCAGCTCACCACCGTCTGGCCATTGCTGGTCCAGTCGCCTTTGTACCAGTCGAAGTACTTGGAGAGCTGGGCGGCGGCTTTGCCGGGCTTGTTCTTGGCCGGGTTGTTCAGAAACTCGCGGCCCTGGTCGTCGAGCTGGCTTTCTAGCCGGGCAGCCGTATAGGCCTCGTTGCGCAGGCGCGGGCAGCTGATGGAGGCGCACACCAGCGCGAAATGAATCCGCGGGTCGTCGTACTTTTTGCGCAACGTGCCGTGCTCAATGTTGTCCAGGCTCATTTTCTCGCCGCCGATGGCGAAGAACTTAGCGGCCCAGGGCGTGGTCACGAACGGAATCTGGATTTTGGTGCCGATGTCCTTGATACTCTGCACCGGGTAGTGGTCCAGCACCAGCCGAATGGTGTAGGCATTGTAAGCGTTTATCCAGTAGGCAATCTGCTCTGGGCGGCTCCAGCCGGCCGCGGGCGGGTTTTTGCTCAGCAGCGCCAGGTATTGGTTGAACGCCGCCTGGTCGGCTTTCCAGGCCTTGTAGTTCACGAGCCCTTTCGGGTTGACGTACTTTTTCAGCAGCTTATCAAAAGCGCCGTGGTCGACTGCGGCGACCACCAGTGGCGTGGGTCGTGGGGCCATTGCTGTGGGCCGCGTGGGTGGGGCTCCGGCGCTGAGGGCCACTACAGTTAAAAACAGAGTGGGCAAAGAAAAGAGGGACATGGGCAGGGTTGTTTTTAAGTAGTTAGCGGTAAAAAAGCAGGATACCGGCTTCCCGTCCGGCGTATGTACCAGCCACGAAGTCACCCAGACCGCCGCCTAGTCCAGCTATACGTACGGCCCCCGCAGGAAAGATTTGACCAGCGCAAACTCCCCGCCGGTATCTTGTCGTAAGATATCGAGAATCATACCGCGCTACCGCAGCCTTGATGTCCTTGCTTCCGGCCCAAGCCTTATCGGTGGCACCTGCACCAGCTGCGCCAAAACGGTGAATCCGGTACTTTCCCTGCTTCTGCCTGCCTCATGACGACGCTCAGTATCATCATTCCTACCTACAACGAAGCCGCCAGCATTGGCGGGCTGGTGCGGGAGCTGCGCCAATATGCCGCGCCGCAACAGGTAGAAATACTGGTGGTAGATGCGGGCAGTCCCGACGGCACGGCCGACCTGGCCCGGCAGGCCGGCGCTACGGTGCTCTGCGCCCCCCAGCCCGGCCGGGCGGCCCAAATGAACTACGGGGCCCGGCAGGCAGCGGGCGAAATTCTGTATTTCGTGCACGCCGATGTAAGCATTCATCCCGAGTACGTCAGCACCATCCGGGAAGCGGTGGCCGGGGGCTTCGAGGCGGGCTGCTACCGCTTCCGCTTCGCGTCGCGGCATCCGCTGCTGCGGCTCAACAGCTACGGCACCCGCTTCCGGGGCCTCATGAGTCGGGGCGGCGACCAAACCCTGTTTATCACACGCGCCCTGTTTCAGCGCCTGCGGGGCTTCGACGAGCAGTATTGCATCATGGAGGATTTCGACATGATCCGGCGCATCCGGCAGTACGCCCGCTTCCTGATCGTGCCCAAAGACGTACTAGTGTCGGCCCGCAAGTACGAAACCAACGGCTGGCTGCGGGTGCAGGTGGCCAATCTGACGGCTTTCGCGCTGTTTTTCCTGAAGGTAGCGCCCGCCCGCATTGCCCGCACCTACAAGGCAATGCTCAACTACCGCTGATGCTGCCCCGCGTGCTTGTGACCGGTGCCAACGGCTTTCTGGGCCGCCACCTCGTGCAGCAGCTACTGGCACGGGGCTACCCGGTGCGGGCGCTGGTGCGCCCCCACTCGCCAACTCCCAACCCGCCGCTGCCGCCCCTTTCCTCGCTTCCTATTGAGGTGTGGGAAGGCGATATTACGCGGCCCGCCAGCGTGGCCGGCTGCGCCAATGGCTGCGGGGCCATCCTTCACGCCGCGGCCCTGGCGCAGGTAAATCCGGCCCGCGACCCGGCGGTGTGGGCCGTGAATGACGGCGGCACCGCCACGGTGCTGCAGCTGGCCCGGCAGGCCGGCATCAGCCGGCTGGTGTACGTGGGCACGGCCAACGTCTTCGGGTTTGGCAGCCGCCAGCACCCCGGCAACGAAACCCGGCCCTTCAGCGGCCAGCGCTACGGCCTAGACTACATGGACAGCAAGCGGGCCGCCACTGGGCGCGTGCTGCGGGCCGTGGCGCAGGAGCAGCTGCCCGCCGTGCTGGTGCATCCCACGTTTATGCTTGGCCCCGGCGATGCCCGCCCCACCTCCAATGCTCTGCTGCTGGAGCTGTACCACGGGCGGCTGCCGGGCTACCCGGCCGGTGGCAAAAACTACGTGCACGTCCGGGATGTGGCCGTCGCCACAGTCAATGCTCTCACCCAGGGTCGCGTTGGCGAATCCTACATTCTGGGCAACCAGAACCTCAGCTACCGCGACGCTTTTGCGCTGATGGCTCGCCTGATGGGCGTGCGCCCCCCGAGCCTGCTGCTGCCCCCGGTGCTGGCCCGCCTGTATGGCGCGGCCTGCGACGCGAAAGCGCGAACTACCGGCCGCCCGGCTCGGCTCAACTCCGCTATGGTGGCGGTGGCCAACGACGGGCACTACTTCAGCGCGCAGAAAGCCCGCGCCGAGCTGAGCCTGCCCCAAACGGACCTGGAGCAGGCCATCACGGAGGCTTTTCACTGGTTTAAAGCGCATCACTATGCCTGACGCCCAACCCCGGCCGGCTCCGGTCCTCAGCCCCGGACAGGTTCGGCCCGGCCCCTTTGCGGAGGCGGGCCGGGACGCGTTTGCGGGCAAAGTGGCGTTGGTAACCGGGTCCGAATCGGGTATCGGGCGCGAGACGGCGCGGGCGCTGTGCCGGCAGGGCGCGGCCGTGGTGCTCAACGGCCGCAATGCCCAGCGCCTGGCCCAGACCCGGCAGGAGTTTGAGGCGGCCGGCTTCGCCGTAACCAGCTGCGTGGCCGACGTAACGG
This sequence comes from Hymenobacter daecheongensis DSM 21074, assembly GCF_900141805.1. GTDB lineage: Bacteria > Bacteroidota > Bacteroidia > Cytophagales > Hymenobacteraceae > Hymenobacter > Hymenobacter daecheongensis. The sequence goes on from NZ_FQYN01000002.1 coordinate 324,919, forward strand.
ACTACGCGGCCTGTGAGGAGTTGATTGCGGCGGCCCTTGAGGCGTTCGGGCAGCTCGATATTCTGGTCACCAATGCCAGCATCTCGCAGCGCGCCTACTTCGCTGATATGCGGCCCGAGGTGTTCCGGCAGGTGCTCGACAGCAACGTGTACGGCACGGTGTATCCGCTGAAAGCCGCCCTGCCCCACCTGACGCGGGCGCGGGGCAGCGTCACGTTCATCTCCTCTATTTCTGCCCTGAACGGAATGCCCAGCGGCTCGGCCTATTGCGCCGGCAAGGCGGCCGTGGCCAACCTGGCGCACACGCTGCGGCTGGAGCTGGCCCACACCGGCATTCACTTCGGGGTGGTGCACATCGGCTTCACCCAAAACGACCCGGACAAGCGCGTGCTGGATGCGGCGGGGCAGCCCGTGCCCATCGCGCACCGGCCGCCGCGCTGGCAGAAGTCGCAGGCCGAGGTGGCGGCCATTATTCTGGACCACATCCGCCGCCGCCGGCAGCGCACGGTCATCTCGACCCTGGGGCGGCTTATCGTACTGATTCATACCTACCTGCCCCGGCTCGGCGACTGGATCGTGCTGACCACCACGCGCCGCCTGCGGCATTTTTATGAATGAGCAAGCCAGTAAATCGGCTTGTCGCTCGTTCCCGTACGTCTTCCTCCTGCAACCAACTCCCGGTGCTGCCTGTTCTCTAAAGCTGATGATAAAATCCCTCAAATCCACCGGCCACGAGCTGGCTGATTCGGCCTTTCAACTGACCGTGCTCCGCCAGGAAGTGGTCGATACGCTGCGCCTGCCGCCGTTTCACGAAAAGCTACGGGGCGCGGGCCTGTTTCCGCTCGTGCCCGTAGCGCCCGGTGTGCTGCAGATCAACGTGGGCAAGATGTGCAACCAGGTGTGCCGGCACTGCCACGTGGATGCGGGCCCCGACCGCAAGGAAATCATGACCCGCCAGACGATGCAGTACTGCCTCGACGCGCTGGCGCAGACCGATATTCCGGTGGTGGACCTGACCGGGGGGGCTCCGGAGATGAACCCGGACTTCCGCTGGTTCGTGGAAGAAATCAGCAAGCTGGGGCGCAAAGTGCTGGTGCGCTGCAACCTGACCATCATTGTGGCCAACAAAAAATACTACGACCTGCCCGAGTTTTTCCGGCTGCACAACGTGGAGGTGGTCAGCTCGCTGCCCTTCTACAGCGCCGCCAAAACCGACAGCCAGCGCGGCGATGGCGTGTTCGAGGATTCGGTGCGGGCCCTGAAGATGCTCAACGCCGTGGGCTATGGCCAGGAGGGCTCCGGCCTGGTGCTCAATCTGGTTTTCAATCCGTCCGGGGCGTTTCTGCCCGGCGGCCAGAAGGGGCTGCAGGACCAGTTTAAGCGGGTTTTGCTCAAAGATCATGGCATTGTGTTCAATGAGCTGTTTGCCATCACCAACATTCCCGTGAGCCGCTACCTGGACTATCTGATTGAGTCGGGCAACTACGCGGGCTACATGGAAAAGCTCGTTACGGCCTTCAACCCGGCGGCGGCGGCGGGCGTGATGTGCCGCACCACGATTTCCGTGGGCTGGGACGGCGGCCTCTACGACTGCGACTTCAACCAGATGCTCGACCTGCACGTGGCCAGCCCCATCCAGCACATCCGCGACTTCGATGCCGCCGCCCTGAGCCAACGCGCCATTGTGGTCAATCAGCACTGCTACGGCTGCACGGCCGGCGCGGGCTCCAGCTGCGGCGGCACGGTAGCCTGATTCTCTAACTTATTGCTTAGCTGCTTGCTGGCCGATGGCTGAACACCTTCTCATTTTTGCCCGCCACCCCGAGCTGGGCCAGGTCAAAACCCGCCTGGCCCACACCGTGGGGCCGGCCGAGGCGCTGCGCGTGTACCGCGAGCTGCTGGCCCGCACCCGCACCGCCACCGATGGCGTGGCCGCCACCAAAACCTTGTGGCTGGCCGGCCAGCCGCTGGCCGCCGAAGCCGCATTCGACGACTGGACGGGCTACGCGCAATGCCCGCAGCCCGCCGGCGAGCTGGGCGAGCGAATGCACCAGGCCTTCGCCGCCGCATTTCGGGCCGGGGCCACCGCCGCCGTCATCATCGGCACCGACTGCCCCGAGTTGACCACGGCCCACCTCAGCGCCGCCTTCGCGGCGCTGGCCCACCACGACCTGGTGCTGGGCCCGGCCCTCGACGGCGGCTATTACCTTCTGGGGATGCGGACTTTGGTGCGCGACGTATTCGAGAATAAGCCCTGGAGCACCGCGGCCGTGCTGGCGGCCACCCTGGCCGATGCCGACCGGCTGGGCCTGCGCGTCGCGCAGCTGCCGGCCCTGCAGGATATCGACACCGCCGACGACTTGCGCGCCTGGCAGCGCCGGGCGCTTTTAAAAGCCTGATTTTCCGGCGCTGTAGCGCCCAACTCCCAAGAATTCCCTGCCCAAAACCAGCAGCAGCAGCCGACAGCGCTCCGGCGGGGCCACTGCCACCGGCCGGGGCCGGTTTTGTACCTTTGTGCTTCCTTATGTCCGATCTTTCCCTGCCTTCCGCTTCACCCGCTCTGCCGCCCACGCTGGCGGCGGCCCACCACGAGATTCTAGCCCTGCGCACCGCGCTGGCGGCCGCCGGGCAAGCCCCGCCGGCCGCCACCCAGACCTACCTGAATATCCTGCTCAGCTCGCTGCCCAATGGCCTGCTGCTGCTGGATGAAAACGACCGGGTGGTGCTCGTCAACGATGCCTACTGCCGGCTGCTGGGGCTGCCGCTGCCCGCGGCCGGGTTAGTCGGCATGGCCAGCGCCGAGCTGCTCCCGCTGGTAGCGGCGCAGTTGACTGATCCGGCCGCGTTTCGGGCAGCGGCGGCCGCCGCCAACGGACAGCAAAATCCCGATCCGAACTACAAAGTGGCGATGCCGCTGCTCGACGGGCGCACGCTGGAACTGGACTTCATTTCGCACACCGATGCCCACGGGAACCAGCTCAGACTGGTACATTATTGCGACGTGACCGAGCGCAACCGCACACAGGAAGCGCTGCACGCGCTGGCGCGCTTTCCGGAGCAGAATCCGAACCCGGTGCTGCGCTACGGCCGGGAGCGGCAGCGCCTGTATGCCAACGCGGCGGCCGAGCGCCTCGCCTCGGAAGTGCCGGCCGACGAGCTGCAGCAGATTCGCGCCCGCCTGCACGATTTGACCACGCAGGCTCTGGACAGCGGCGAAACCAGCCGCATTGAGCTGCACTCGCAGGGACGCTACTTTAATACGTGCCTGGTGCCCAATAATGACGAAGGCTACGTGAGCATCTACATGGTGGACGTCACGGATCTGAAGCAGATTCAGCAGGCGCTGCTCGACCGCGAAAAGCGCTACCGTGACCTGCAGCACTACACCCAGGCCATGATTTGCACCCACGCCCTCGATGGCACGGTGCTCAGCCTGAACCCGGCCCTGACCAACCTGCTGGGCTACTCGGAGCAGGAGCTGGCCGGCCGCAACATGGCTTCGGTGATGCCCGCCGAAGACCAGCCCGGCTTTGCCGAATACCTGGAGCGCATCGGGCGCGTGGGCGAAGAGCAGGGTGTGCAGCGCGTGCAGCCCCAGGACTCCGACAGAATTCATTACTTGCTCTACCACAGCGTGTTGGTGCGCGAAGCCAACCAGAAGCCCTTTGTCATTGTGCACTCGCACGATATTTCGGAGCGCATTGAGGGCGAGCGAGCCCTGCGGCAGGCCAAGCGGGCGGCCGAAGATGCGGCCCGCGCCCGCACTAATTTTCTGGCCAACATGAGCCACGAAATCCGCACGCCCCTGAACGGCGTGCTGGGCATGGCCGCCCGCCTCGACAAAACGGCGCTCAACCCGCAGCAGCGCGAGCTGGTGGGCATCATTCGCTCGTCGGGCCAGCACCTGCTCACCGTCATCAACGACGTGCTGGATATGGCCAAGATCAGCTCCGGCAAGCTGGAGCTGAACATTGAGTCGTTCAACCTCTGCGACTCGATGGGGCAGGCTGTGCAGCCGCTGGCTTTGCAAGCAATGGAAAAAGGCCTTCGCTTTGAGGGCACGCCCCTGCGCGACAGCTGCCCCTACCCGTGGGTGCTGGGCGATGCGCACCGCCTCAACCAGATTCTGATTAATCTGGTCAGCAATGCCATCAAGTTTACGCCGGTGGGCGGCAGCGTAACGGTGGTGGGCGAACTGCTGGCCGAAACCGCCGAAGAGCTTACCGTCGAGTTTCGGGTCACGGATACCGGCATTGGCATTGCGCCGGAAAAGCTGGAGCACATCTTCGAGAACTTCACCCAGGCCTATGCCGATACGGCCCGCAACTTTGGCGGCACCGGCCTGGGCCTGAGCATCAGCAAGGCCCTGATTCAGCAGATGGGCGGCACGCTCAGCGTGACCAGCGTGCCGGGCCAGGGCAGCACCTTTGCTTTTTGCCTGAGCCTGCCCCGCGCCACCGCCCTCGCCCAGGAAATCCCCACGGCCGCCTACGATACCGGGGCGCTGCGCGGCCGCCAGGTGCTGCTGGTGGAAGACAACGAGATAAACCGCGTGGTGGCCCGCCTGCTGCTCGAAGAATGGGGCGTGGTGCTGGATGAGGCCGAAGACGGCCCCGCGGCCCTGCGCAAGTTTGAGCAAGCCCCCTACGATCTGGTGCTGATGGATATTCAGCTGCCCGGCATGAACGGCATGGCCGTGACCGCCGCCATCCGCCAGCACCCCGACCCCGTGCGGGCCGCCGTGCCCATCGTGGCCCTCACGGCCAACGCTTTTTTGTCGGATGCCGAGCAGTACCTGGCCGCCGGCATGAACGACTGCGTGGCCAAGCCCTTCGACGAAAACCAGCTGTTTGAGAAGCTGGTGCGGCTGCTGAAGCCCGCCGCCCCGCTCTACGATCTGGCCCAGCTGCAGGCGCTGGCGCGGGGCAAGCAGTCGTTCGTGCAGACGCTGGTGCGCTCCTTTCTGCACAACGTGCCCACCACGCTGGCCGGCCTGCAGGCTGCCGCCGCCGCCGCCGACCACGCCGAGCTGGCGCGGCTGGTGCACTACATCAAGCCCAACCTGATTGCCTTCGGCATCAGCCGCGCCCTGCCGCTGGTAGCGGAGCTGGAGCTGCTGACGGCCGGCCCCCCCGCGCCCCGCGTGCCGGCCGCCGTGGCCGAGCTGACTGCCCTGCTGCAGCAGGTGCTGCTGGCGCTGCCCGCCGAGCTGGCTGCCCCGGAGCTGCTGTAGGCGAGGCGGCAGTTTGGCCGCTACTGGTGCCGAGCCACCCGGCGCTGGTGGCGGCCAGACTGCCCCAAAACGTAGCGGGCTTGTTTGTATCTTTGCGCCGCGGCCGGGTTTTCCGGCTGCAAAGTCCGTTCCCAGGGTGATTTAGTCCGGCTTTTGACTGCTAAATCCGGTGGGGCAGCCAACGTTTCGGGCGGGTTTGCTGTTAAACCTGCGGCCACGGGCTGCTCATTTTTTGTTTTCTGCATGACCAATTCGATTTCCACTGATATCTGCATTATCGGCGCCGGGCCGGTAGGACTTTTCGCCGTTTTTGAGGCTGGTTTGTTGAAGCTGCGTTGCCACGTGGTAGATGCTTTGCCGCAGGTGGGCGGGCAGCTTTCCGAGATTTATCCCAAGAAGCCGATTTATGACATTCCCGGCTTCCCCGACATTCTGGCCGGCGACCTGGTGCGCAACCTGATGCGCCAGATTGAGCCCTTCCACCCTACTTTCACGCTGGGCGAGCGGGTCGAGCACTTCCGTAAGCTCGACGACGGCACGTTTTCCCTCACCACCGCCGACGGCACCGAGATTCTGTGCAAGGCCATTGCCATTGCCGGCGGCCTGGGCTCGTTTGAGCCCCGCAAGCCCGCCATCGACAGCCTCGACACGTACGAGGCCGGCAAGGGCGTGTACTACATGGTGCGCGACCCCGAAACCTTCCGCGACCAGCGCCTCGTCATTGCCGGCGGCGGCGACTCAGCCCTCGACTGGACCATCTTTCTGGCCGACGTGGCCAAGGAAGTGACGCTGGTGCACCGCGGCACCACGTTCCGCGGGGCCGCTGACTCAGCCGAAAAGGTGAAAGCCCTGCACGATGCCGGCAAAGTGCGCCTGGTGCTGAGCAGCAACGTGACCCACGTGCACGGCAACGGCAGCCTGGAGGCCGTCACCATCACGGCCAACGGCGGCGAAACCGAGAGCCTGCCGGTCGATTCGTTTATTCCGCTGTTCGGCCTCACGCCCAAGCTCGGCCCCATCGGCGAGTGGGGGCTGGAGCTGGAAGACGACGCGGTGAAGGTGAACACGCTGGACTACTCCACGTCGGAGCCCGGCATTTTCGCCATCGGCGACATCAACACGTATCCGGGCAAGCTGAAGCTGATTCTGTGCGGCTTCCACGAGGCGGCCCTCATGGCCCAGGGCGCTTTCAAGCACATCAACCCCGATAAGAAATACGTGCTCAAATACACCACCGTGAACGGGGTGCCCACTCTTTAAAAGTAGCGGCAAGCTATAAGCCGCAAGCTGCAAGCTCGTTCAACTTAGTCAGGACGTTTGCAGCTTGCGGCTTATAGCTTGTGGCTTGAAGCTAAGCAAGATGACTGACGAAGTACGCGTGTATGTGGAGGAAGCGCCCGGCCACCGGCGCGAGGTGACAGGGCCAACCGATATGGGGCTGAGTCTGATGGAATTGTTGAAAGCCGATGGCTACGATATTCAGGCTACCTGCGGCGGTATGGCGCTGTGCGGCACCTGCCACGTAGAGGTGCTGGCCGGCCCCGAGCTGCCCGAGCCCTCCGACGATGAGCTGGCCATGCTGGAAAGTCTGCCCGTGATGAGCCAGGGCAGCCGCCTCTCCTGCCAGATTCGCCTCACCGAGCGCATGGACGGCCTGGTGGTGCGCCTGATGCCTCAAAACACGTAGGCCAGGCACAATTTAGCCCGTGTGCGCCGCGTTAAGGCGGCATGGCTATTTCTACTTTTGGTACTTATTCTTTTAACCGCGGACTCTGGGGCTGCGGTTTTTTGTTGTCTGTCGGCTTCGCGCCCGCTCACGCCCAGCGCGGCCCTGAACTGAGCCTGAGTGGCGGGCCAGTGCTAAGCCGCGCCGCGCTGACGCGGCACAACTTGCCCGATAATTTTCAGATATGGTCCGGGTTCCATGTTGGTGCCGCGCTGCGCCTGACGCTGCCCGTGCGCCCCTGGCTGGGTCTGGGGCTGGAACAGCGCATCACTGGGCTGCCCCGGGGATTCACTTACCGCGTCGAAAACAGCAGCCGGGGAACCAGCATCGGCAGCGAAGCACTGTATCAATACGGAGTGCGGGCCGTGCTCTACGACGTATGGATGCCGGGGCCGCGCTGGGCAATGGACGTGGCCCTTACCGGCTCCTACGCCCTGCCGCTATACAACGCCTACCAGCACAATGGCCCGCTCTGGCACACCGCCGCCGACACCCGCCCCACTACAACCCGGCCCCTTATTGCCGTCACCGAAACCCAAAGCGGCGGCACGCCCATGGCCGGCCTGGAAGCGCTGCTACACTTCGAACTGAGCCCACGCCAATCCTTGCTGCTCACGGCCACCTACCAGCGTGGCCTGCGCCGGTTCAGCGAAATCCGCTCTACCCAGGCCGATTTCCTCGACGATACCGGCACCCTGCAGCAGGGCAGCTTTGTGGCCAGCAGCCGTGGCTCCTACGCCGCCGTGCAGCTCGGCTACGGCCTGCGCCTGGGGGCCGCAGAGCCCCGCCGCCTGCCCACGCCCCGCACTCCGCGCTACGGGGCCCAGCCCACTGATGCAGACGAGTTGCTAGGTGACCTGGAGACAAACGAGTAGCGCCAGCGTGCGGTATAACAGCCGCAGCGCGGCGGCAGGTTTGTAGAGAATTGTGCCTAAAACAATTCAAAAGCCGCGTAGCGGTGACAGAGCCGTTCGGGCATTTCTGTCACCGCTATGCGGCTTTTCCTTCTCTACCGGTTTCCCTACTACAAACCTGTCGCCGCTACGCGGCTTTCTTGCAACGCTAAAATAGCCGTATGCTGGCTTTTACCGGCGGCGCTTCTTGTGTACCACTTTCTTCTTGGCTGCGCCGGATTTGCTGGTTGTTTTGCGCTTGTGGGCCGAAGAAGTAGCGCGGTGGTGCGTGGTGCGGCGGCGATGATACGTGCGGTGCGGGGCGGCTTTGGCGGCCGGGGCGGCGGTTTCCTCGGGCTTGGCTTCTTCGGGGCCGATGAAGGAGGCCTGGGCGGTGGCCTGCTCAATGGCTTCGTCGTGGGAAGCTTTGAGGGCGGCGGCCTGCTTGCGGCGCACGGGCATCAGAAAATCCCGCTCGGCCCGCTCCCGCGCCGAGAGCTTTTCTTCGCCGGGCAGCTTGGTGACGGGCACTGCCACTGCTGCTCTGGGCTCGGAGGTATTTCTGGCACTTTGCGCAACACACGGGGCGCTGCTCAGCAGCAACCCAACAACTACATAAAGGCTTCGCATTGACATCGTTTCAAAAACTCGGAAGCCGCAAAATTACGGCCAGCCGGCGCAGCTCGCAAGCCCCCGTTTTTGTTCGGCCGTGCCAAAGCCGTTTTCAGCGGCCTGAGGCAAGCCTGCAATCTGAAAAATCCAGCTTTTTCCTATTTCTCCCCTAGCGCGCTGATTTGCACCCGCGTACCGGCCGAGTGCGCTTCGAATTCCGGCGCATACAGGCACTGAATCTGGCTCAGGCCGCCCGAGAAATTACCGCCCTGGGTGGCCCGCAGCCGGTATTCGAAGGTGTGCGTGCCTTTGGGAAAGAAGCCGATGAAGAAGTTGGTGGCCGCGTCGCGGGGGCTCTCGTAATAGCCCAGGCCGCTCTGGTAGCGGTAGCCCGAGGTCTGGCCGATCAGCTCCAGGCCGGCGGCGCGCTGGTCTTTGAGATGCACGTACTCCAGGTCGCGGTCGGCGCGCAGCACGAGGCGCACCACCAGCACGTCGCCCACTTTTAGGGGTGCGGCGGCGGTGAGAGGCTCCAGCACGGGGCCGCCGGCAGTGCGCTGCTCGCGGTAGAGCTGGCGCTCCAGCTGCACGGGCGTGGCGGCGGGCGTTATTTTATCAATCTGCTCGAAATACTGCCAGTACAAGGCGCCCCAGGCCACGCCGGCATCGGTTTTCTGCACCGTCACGCGGCCCTGCGCGGCCTTGATTTCGGCGGCCACCCAGGTCGTTTTGAAGTAGCCGGTGCCGGCCTGCTGGGTGGTGGGCACCACGGCTTTGCCTCCTACTGACACCTTGATAGGCTGAACTGGCCGGAGCCAGTCGGAGCCGCGCAGCAGCAGGGCGTAGCAGGCATCGGCGGTGGCGCGGGTGCTGGCCCAGCTCTGGGTTTGCTTCTGCTTGAGCAGCCAGAGCTTCATCTCATCCACCGCTTTCTGGTCGTTATTGATTTCGTCGAATGCCTCGATGAGCGTGGCCTGGGTTTCGGTGGGGGCTTCGCGCCAGTAGTAGCCGCCGCGCACATCTTTCCAGTACATGCCCAGCTCGGGGCTGTGCAGAGCGTTTTCGCTGAGGGCCGTAAGGATATCTTTCACCGCGGCCGGCGCCGCTTTCTGCCGGTGCAGGGCCAGCGCCAATTGGGCCTGCAGGTAGCGCGTACGGTTGGGCCAGAACGTGGCGGCCTGCTGCTGATAGTAGGCCAGCGCGGGCTGCGCCGCCTTCGCCACGGGCTGCTGAGGCCAGAAGCTGCGGGCGTACAGGGCCTGAATGTGGAGGTCAACGAGGTGGTCTTTTTTCAGGTCCGCGCCCTTTTGGCGGCGCAGCTCGGCGTAGTCGTTCTGCAGCTGCTCGTCGAGGTAGCGCAGGGCATTTTCGAGCAGAGGGCGGGCTTTCTGATCCTGCAAAGCATCGAATGCCCCGAGCCGGCGCAGCTTGCCAAAGCCGGCCACGATGACCTGGGTGATGTAGCGGTCATCGGGCATTTTGTCGAACCACGGGAAAGCGCCGTTCGGGGCCTGCAGCAGGGTGAGCTGCTGTAAGGCGCGGGCAATTTCGGCGCGTCCGCGCGCTTCGTCGAACAGCTCGCCCAGCCGCCGCATCCGCTCCGTCTCCGATTGGGCATCGCGCACCCAGGGCGTTTCCTGCAGCAGCAAGCTTTTCAGCTCTTGGTTCTGCTCCAGCTTGCTGGTGAGGGCAGTTTTATCACCGCTGGCGGCGGCCCGCTGCCACTCGGCCAGCACGGCTTTCAGGCGCGGGTTGCTCTGCAGAATCTTCGCCGACAGCATGTTGGCATACAGCCGGCTGAAGATCTGCTCGGAGCCCTGGTACGGATACTCCATCAAATAAGGCAGGGCCTGCACGGCGTACCAGGCGGGGTTTTCGGTCATTTCCAGCGTGAGCGAATAGTTGCGCCGCGTGGCCGAAGTAGTGCTGACAAGCTTCTCCAGCGCAAACTCCCGCGTAGCCGGCCCCACGATGGGCAGCGGCAGGCTTTCGGTGATGAGCATGCGGTTGGGCAGCACCGGCAGCGTGTTTTCCTCGCCGTCTTCGATAGTTGTTAGTTGTTGGTTGTCAGTTGTTGCTTTGTTCTGGCGGCGCTGCTTGCTCCGCTCCTTTTTCTCCTTCCCTGAAAACTCTCCCCGCGCCACCACGCGGTAGGTAATGGCTTCGAGCGGCACCTGGCCTTCGGCGGTTTCCGGGATGCTCAGGTTCCAGCTCAGGGCCTGGCTTTGGTTGGCGCTCAGATCGAATTTCAGCTGGGCCGCGCTTTTCAGCACGCGACTATCGATGGGCTGCTGGGTGCGGGCATCGAAGAGCAGCAGCTGGGCGGTGCCCTGCATGGGGTCCGCAGTTAGGTTGCTGAGCTTGGCCGAGAAGGTGAGCTGGTCGCCTTCGCGGAAGAAGCGCGGGGCGTTGGGCGTCACCTGGAGCTGCTTTTGCGTCACCAGGTCGCGGCGGAGCAGGCCGCTGTGCAGGCGCAGATCGTGGGCCAGGGCCAGCAGCTGCCAGCGCGTCACGGCCTCGGGCATTTGGAATTCGAGCACGGTTTCGCCCTGGGCATTGGTGCGCAAATCGGGCAGCCAGAAGGCCGTTTCGCGGAAATCCTGGCGGGCCGGCACCAGCGAGAGGTCGGGCGGGCCGGCGGCGGGGGCTTTGCCTTCCAGCCCCTGCGCGTCCGCGGCATTATCGGTGTTACTTTGCACCGTGGCGGAGGCCATTTCTATCATCGGGGCCGCCATTTTGCTGCGCGCGCCTCTAAGATGAACACTCATCCCAGTGGCTTTCCCCTGTACAGCTTGGGTCACCCTTACTCCCTGCAAACCCGACTGGTCAGCCATTTCCAGGCCCCCGCCGTAGCCGTAGTACTGGCCAAACGCGCCCCAGGTATTGAGCTGCGGCCAGGCAATTTCGGCCGGGTACGGGCTTAGCTTCATCAGAAACAGCACCCGCGGCACGAGTGCGCCAAACTCGCCCTGCCAGCCGAAACGAGGCGGATAGTAGCTGCCGCCAAACGCCAGCGCCTCAAAAAAGTGCGGCCGGAAAGCGTCCAGCGACTGGTCATAAAGCGTGGCCAGCAGCTCGGCGGCGGCGGGTTTGCCATCGGCCTGCCGGATGGTGATGCGCCAGGTTTCCTTCTGGCCGGGCAGCAGCTTGTCGCGGAACGTGGCGATGCTCAGACGCAGCGGCGCGGGCGGCGCGGCCACCTGCACCGTGGCCGTGTGGCGGTAGATGCGGTTGTCGCGGACCTGGGTGGTATGCACGAAAAGCGGCGTGGCCAGGCCGGCCGTATCGGCCGGCACTACCACGCGGCGCTGCTCATTGGCGGCCAGCGTAAGCCATTCTTTGCGCAGCAGCCGGCTGCCGGCTTCCACCTCCACCAGCACGCGGGCCCCGGCGTGGCGGCTGCCTACCAGCACGGTGGCCGACTGACCGGGCGCCACGGAATCCTGCAAACTCACAAACCAGTCGGGCGTGGCGTAGGGAATGGTAGCGGCCTGCGAATCGTAGAGTGTGAAGCGCTGCGCGGCCTGGGCCGAATCGGCGGTGGCGGCGCGGGCCTGCAGCTCGTAGCGGCCGGTGGGCAGCGTGGCCAGCAGGGCGCTCAGCTCGGGCAGGCGGGTGTTTTTTTCGGTGTCGAAGGGCAGCTCGCGCAGTAGCTTTTGGTCGAATTCCTGACTGTCGTCATTAGCGGGAATATTCTCCGGCACGCCGGCGGGCTGGGGCTTGGGCGTGAGCGAAAACAGGCGTAGCGTGCCCGCCACGGGGCGCGGCTGGCCGGTAGCGCCGGTGCTCAGCAGCTGCACGGGCGGCAGCTTTTGCCGATCAAGCATAGTAGGCAGCACCAGCTGCAGCTGCACCGGCTGATTGCCCAGCACCACGGCCTGGACGCCGGTGCGGGTTTCGCCGGCAGCGTCGGTCACGTCGGCGGTGGCCTCAAACTGGTGGCCGGGCTGCCAGCGGTAGCCATCGGCAGCCTCGCCCGGCGCGGCCACGAAGCGGATGCTGAACCGGCCCTCAGCATCGGTCTGGGCAGTGCCGTGGGCAATTTCGGTTTCGCCCGGCCCCAGCGGCCGGCCGGGGCCCATTTTGCCGTAGCCGCCGCGGCCGCCGTAGCTGAACAGGGGCAGCAGCACGCGGCGTACCACGCGGTAGTTCACGCGGGCCCCATCCACGGGCTGGCCGGCGTAGGCCACGGCCCGGCCGCGCAACACTAGCTCTTTGCCCAGCTCGGGCGTGCCCGCCACGGGCTCAAAGGTGACGGCAAACGTGGGCCGCTTGTAGTCTTCCACCGCGAAGCTGATGCTGCCGTGGTCGGTTTGCAGGCTCATTTCGCCGTTCAGCAGACTGGTGGGCAACACAAACGAGCCGTGAAAGCTGCCGAAACCGGAGCTGGTGTAGGGCAGCGTCTGCACGGTTTGCCCGTTCACGTCCACCAGCCGCACGCTGCCGGACTGGCGGGCCAGCACGTGGGCTTTGCCCCGCAGGCTTTCGGTCAAAATGCCCTTGAAATACAGCGTTTGGCCGGGACGGTAGATGGCGCGGTCGGTAAACAGAAACGTGCGCGTCTGGGCCTGCTCCCGGGGCTCGTAGTAGGCCGAATGGTAGCGACCGAAGCCGCCAAGCTGCATGGTATCGGGGCCGCGCACGATGCGAATCCAGTCGAGGTATTCGCGGCCCGCGCTGATGTCCGCGTTTTCGGGCGCGGGGGCCGGGAAGTGCAGCTCGCCCTGGGCATCGGGCTGCTGGGCGGGGCCGGCACGGTGGCTGATTTTGCGCGTCACTGGGTCGTAGCGCGCATAGGTGGGCAGCACCTGTGCGTCGGTGAGCAGCGCGCCGCTCTGGCGGTGCAGCAGCAGCACATTGTTCAGGCGGGCGCGCTCGTCGAAATGGGTCAGGGCGCTCAGCTCGCTCACGGCCAGCACGCCGTAGCTGGTGGCGCTGCCGGGCTGGTTTTTGGTCGGGTTATCGGCTCGGTTGCTCAGCAGCAGCAGGTAGTGCCCCACAGGCAGAGCAGGCCCTGCCCCTACCACCTGCTGCGGCCGGTAGGGCGCGGCGGGCGGCGGCACCGGCAGGCTCCAGGTGGCAGCCGGGGTGGCAGCCAGGGCGCGGGCGTAGCGCCGCTCAAAGGGCACCTGCTGCCGCTCCTGCGAATCGGAGTAGCGCTGCCACTCGGCCAGCGTGAGCCGGTAGGCCCACAGGTGCAGCGTTTTCACGTTACGGGCCGTGGCCTCCAGTCGCCACGCCCGGTTGGGCAGCACCACCGCATCGGCCCCGAAGCCCACATTAGCCTGCTCGATTTCCTCACGCACCCGGCGGGCCATTTTCGCTCCGCGCGAGTTGGGAAAGCGGCTTTCGGCGTCTTTGGCCAGCTCTACAGCCTTGCTGGGGTCGTTGCCTTTATATTCTTCGGCCAGCCGGGCCCCAAATTCGGTGCCGATGGGCAAGTCGGCATAGTCGGCGGCCAGGCGCTCCAGCGTGGTTATATAATTCAGCCGGGCTGTAGAAGCGCCCTGCTGCCGCAGAAAATCGACGCGCTTCAGGTCCACGGCGGCCAGGGCGGGGCGGTTTTTCGCATCCAGTAGTCGGAATTGGGTAAGCTGCTGCAGCGCCTGCAAAGCATGGAAGCGGCTGTTGAGCGAGTCGGCGGCGGGGGCGCTTAGCGGCAGCGCGGCAAACTCGCGGGCCGAGCCGAACAGGGCCGGCGCGGTGAGCTGAAACTGCGCGCCGGGCCGGGTGATATAAAATTCTTCATTCTGCAGGTCGTCGATGGCGCGGTGAGCCAGCAGGTCGTAGAGCGTGGGGCGCAGCTGGCGGCCTTCGACATCGCCGCCCGCCACGGAGTAGCCCAGCGCGGCCAGCCGGAGCTGCTGCTGGCGCTTGGGCTCATCCTGCAGCGAGGCCCGATAGTGCCGCACCACGGCGCTGCCGAGGCGGGCCGCGTCCCAGGTGCGCAGGTCGTTGGCGCTGGCATCGGCGGAGTCGGGGGCGGCGGCGCGGGTGCGGTCGTAGAGCTGGTAGCGGTGCTGCTGGTAGTAGCGGGCGTAGAGCTGGCCCAGCAGGCTATGCAGAATGGGGCGGGCCGGGAAGCGGGCCGTCTTCAGGTCGGTTTCGAGCAGGCCAATGGCCTTTTCGTCGGCTTCTTCTTCCTTGGCCTGCAGCAGGCGCAGCTTATACAGCACCGCCCGGAGGTACTCCGGCGCATCCTGCTGCTGGCGGGCGGCCAGGTAGATTTCCTCTACCAGCTTGCCGGCCGAGGCAGTCTGGTTTTTCTTCAGCAGGGCATCAATCTGCTTCCACTTCCGGGGGTCGGGCCCGCCGGGGTTGGGCGGTGAGGACTGCGAAGAACCAGTGGAAAACAGCATCAGCAGGGCGAGTAAGCTCAGCAGGAAGGGACGCATACGGCAGATTCGGGTGGGGTGGCAAGGAAGGCAAAATTCAGATGCCCTGGCGGGCAGAATTCCACAGCGCGGCCGGGGCGGCAGCAAAATGCGGACGGATTCTGCCGCTGCCTCTAAACGCCGTTGTCCTCCTCTATTGGTGCTTTACCAACGGAGGAGGACAACGGTTTCTTATGCTTGTGCAGCCTCAGCCGGCGCTAGTCAATCACCATGCCCACGCCATCGAGCACGCGCTCGGCTTGCTGCACGTGGCGCTTCAGGTGCACCACCAGCAACTCCAGCTGGTCGGTGAGGCGCAGGTAGAGCAGAGGAATGACGGGGTTGGGAATGCGGATGCCGTTGGCATTCACGGTGCGCGCCTGCTCCACCAGGTTGGCCAGCTCGTCGAGCTGGCGGCTGAATACCTCCACCACGGTGCGCGGCAGGCGGCTGCCGCTGGGCGCGTACTGCTGCGGCGACTGCAGGGGTTTTTCGCTGGCCGGCGTTTGCATGGCCACAATCAGCTTGCGGCCAATGAAGCCCGTTTTCACGGTTTCGGCGGGTTTGCTGCCGCTTTCCTGCGCCTGCTTGAGCTTGCGCGCCATCACGGGCAGCACGTGGCCGCCGATGATATTCAGATGCTCCAGGCACTGCCCGATGCTCCACTTGCCGGGGGCCGGGCGGCGGTTGAGCTGGTCGTCGGAAAGGGGGCGGAAGCGCTGCGCGGTCAGCTCGCGCAAGGCCCGCAGCTCGGCGGCAAGCTGGTCCAGAAATTCGGTGGTGCGGGGGGCGGTTTGGCTCATAACGATGGCGGCGCGGAAGATAGGGCGGGCAACCAGCCGTAATATTACGCGCTCTGGCTGGTTTCTTGGCAATTACGTGCCGATTTGGCAATCATTTTCCCCCGGATTCCCGGTATCTTGCCGCCATGCTTTATCCCCGATTCTGGCTGGTAGCGCTGCTGCTGGCCGCCTTTTATCCGTTTTTCGGAGCCCATGCCCAGGCCGTGCCCAACCCCGGCGAAAACATTGCTTCCCTGGTTACCTTCGGCGCGCAGGGCGACCAAAGCTGGGGTGATGACGACCACACCCAAACCTTCTTTTTCCTGATTCCGAGCGGCAACCGCCAGGCCGTGTACATCCGCGTGTATGACCCCGACTGCGGCGGCCAGCTCGACGAAGCCAAATTTGGCTGGAACACCACCACCGATTTCAGCCTGTATGGCGGCCCCGGCGCGCACAGCGGCCCCGATGCCCGCACCAATCAGCCCACCGGCAAGTACCGCTCGGGCACGCTGCTCAAGCAGCAGACGTTCGGCAGCGAGGCCACCTACGATGGCAAGTGGTTCACCTTCGGGCCGCTCAATCCGCTGGAGGGCGAGCTGGTGCCCGAGTTTCAGGGCCACGTGTTCAAGCTCATTGCCCAGGGCAAAACCGGCGACGACGGCAACCTGTACCGCTACTTCCTGAGCACCAGTCCCACCCAGAACATTGCGGTGGAAGGCGGCAACGCCTTCACCTACGAATACGCCTTCCGCCTCTCGCCCCAGCGCCAGGCCCGCACCCACCTCTACCCGTTCGTGAATGACCGGGTGGTCAGCATCCGGCAAAGCAACTTCGACCTCGACGGCGACGCGACGCTGAAGATTTTCAGCGTCGCCAAAAACGGCCACAAGGCTACCGTCAGCGCCGATAACGTGTGGGCGCAGAGCGTACACCCTATCACGGCCAAGGAGCAGGGCCTGTCGCTGGATCTGCAGCTCACCTCCATTTCCAAAGCCGCCAACGACCTGGTTTTCTACGTCACCGACCAATACGACGTGGCCCTGCCCTTCTTCGCCATTCCGCTCGGCGGCCCGCCGAAATATCAGTACGATGTGGATGTGAAAATCCGGCGGTAAGGGCCGGGTGGAAGGGCTGCGTGTAGTTTGTCCTCTGCGCCGCCTGTCATCCTGAGCCCCGCGAAGGACCTTCCTCTTTCTGCACTGCAAAACTCCTTTCAACGCCCAAAGCCCTTTACCGCTGCAACGGTAATGGGCTTTGCTCATTTCAAAAGCCTCTTCACTTAACGGAGGAAGGTCCTTCGCTCTGCTCAGGATGACAGTCGATTATATAACAGCAGGCGCAAATAGATGGTAGCACTTTGAATTACTGCACGGCTTCTCTATCTAGCAGAGCTAATTAGAATTATCGTGCAGAATATCCCCGTTAACAAAAGGCCGTCCGGCTGGCGGCGCTACCTGCGCCGGCATTTTGGCTTCTCGCGCCGCGAAACCTCCGGCTTCGTTTTCCTTTTTCTGCTACTGCTGTTCTGGCTGGCAGCCCCGTGGCTGCTGCGCCCCGCGCTGCCGGCCTACGACCCCGCGCCCGACCAACGGCAGCTCGACCAGCTGGCTACGGCGCTGGCGGCCCAGCGGCAGCCGCGCGTATACGTTTCGCGCTACCCGCGCCGGCCGTATGCCCGCCGCCCGGCCGTGCCGCAGGTGGCGCTGGCTCCCTTCGACCCCAATGCCCTTTCGGCCCCCGACTGGGAGGCCCGCGGCCTGCCGGCCTACGTGGCCAAGCGCCTCGTGCATTTCCGCGACGTTATCGGCGGTTTCAAAGCCAAAGCCCAGATAAAGCGCACCTACGGGCTGCCCGACTCAGTATACGCCCGCCTGGCGCCTTATATGCAGCTGCCCGACCAGCTGCCGCCCCGCGCCGCCCGCCCACCGCGCGACTACGCCGCTTATGCCGGCAGCCGCTATGCGGGTAAAGAATTCGGCCCGAAGCCGCCCGGCAAATTTCCGCGCAAGCCCACGCACCTGGCCGCCTTCAACCTGAACACGGCCGACACGACGCAATTGATGCAGATTCGCGGCATCGGGCGCGGGCTTTCGGCGCGGGTGGTGGAATATCGGCAGCGGCTGGGCGGCTTTCTGGGCCCTGGGCAGCTAAGCGAAATCTATAGCCTGCGCGACGCGCCGGACCTGGTGGACAGCCTGCGCAAGTACACGTTTGTGACGCCCGGCTTTACCCCGGCGGGGCTGGATGTGAACAATGCGCCGTTTGAAGCCCTACAGACGCACCCGTATATGGGCAAGCGGTTGGCCCGCGTGGTAGTGGCTTTCCGCCAGCAGCACGGCCCCTTCCGCCAGCCCGACGACCTGCGCCAGATCCGGATTCTGGATGCCGCCACGCTGGAAAAGCTCCGACCGTATCTGCGGTTTTGAGGCTGAGGCCTTGCGCCCGCGCTACAGCTTCACGGCCATCACCATGCCTGCGGCACCGCCGGGCGCATAAGTGGGCATCAGCAGCAGCTTTTCGGCTACCTTGGCGGGCAGCAGCCGGGCCGCATATGGGTAGGCCCGCCACACAGCCTCGGCCGACAAGAACCCAATGCCGGCGCCGGCCACCACGTCCGTAATCCAGTGCTTGTTGTGCAGAATGCGCATGGCCCCGGTGGCAGTAGCCACCGCGTAGCCGCCCACGCTGATCCAGGGGTTGGTTTTGCCGAACTGCTCGTGCAGCAGCGTGGCGGCCATAAAAGCCTCGCTGGTATGCGACGAGGGAAAGGAGCTGAAATCGGTGGGGTTGTCGGGGCGCGGCTCGCGGCAGATGCGCTTGAGGTTGCTGGTCACGCCGGCATTGAGCTGGTGGGCGGCCAGATAGATAAGCGAGAAAGGCACCGCGCCGCGGGCCGGCTTCACGCCGGCCAGATGCAGGGCGTAGGCCGCCACCATGGGCACGCGGCGCGTGTAGTCGTCGAGGCGGGTGCGAAAGGTGGGAAACGTCTGCAGTGCCTCCTCCCGGATTTCCAGCCGGGCCATCCGGATCAGCTTCTGCTCGCGCCCCCAGTAGCTCACTCCAATCAGCGTGAGCGGAATGCCCACGCGCAGCACCACGGGAGCTATTGTCCGCCTCACCAACGGAGTTGCTCCGGTGGGCTTGGCTGCCAGAATCGGCGCTACGCGCTGGATAGAATCGGACTGGACCGCCGTTGCCGGCACCTGGGCCCGGACCTGAAAGCTGCTGGCCAGGGTCAGCAGCAACCCCAAAACGTAGCGAAACATCATAAAGCAGACTGATTAGAAGCAGGTTAAGTCCAGCAATTTAGGATTTATCCACTTCAGCGCAAGCCGGATCAGACCGGCGGCAGCCGTTTTTTTTAGCCCCGCCGCGACGGGTTGCGTATGCACGGCCAAGAGCCAGGCGGCGGCCCAAACTACGGGTTGCCGGGTCAAATGCCTCTTTAAGTCACTTTCATATGCTGTTTCTGTTGCGCGACAAGCTTTTTCCGGTGCTGGTGTTTCTGCAGTCGGTGCTGTGCGGCTGCGCCGCCGACGACGGCCGCGGCAACTTCGACAAGGTGAGCCAGGCCTACGACATCAAGCTCATTGGCCGCCTCGACAAGGAAAAAGTGGTGGAAAGCTCAGGCCTTGAGTTGACCGGCACCGAAGACGACCTCTGGACCCACGGCGACGGCGGCAACACGGCCATGCTCTACCACATCACCCAGCAGGGCGACCTGCTCCGGACCGTGAACC
Source organism: Hymenobacter daecheongensis DSM 21074 (assembly GCF_900141805.1). Taxonomy (GTDB): domain Bacteria; phylum Bacteroidota; class Bacteroidia; order Cytophagales; family Hymenobacteraceae; genus Hymenobacter; species Hymenobacter daecheongensis. Next base: position 344,281 of record NZ_FQYN01000002.1, read on the forward strand.
TGGCCCCGCTCACCAACATGGACTGGGAAGACCTGGCCCGCGACCCGGCCGGAAACCTCTACATCGGCGACTTCGGCAACAACCAGAACAAGCGCCGCAACCTGAGCATCTACCGCCTCGCCAGCCCCGATTTCAAGCAGGTGGATACCATTCGGTTTCGCTACCCCGATCAGCACGCATTTCCGCCCAAAAAGCCCCGCCGCAACTTCGACTGCGAGGCCTTCTACTTCTGGCAGGACAGCCTGTATTTGTTCACCAAAAACCGGGGCGAGGGCCACTGGGTGAAGCAATACGTGCTGCCCGCCCGCCCCGGCAGCTACACGGCCCGCCTCGCCGACAGCATCCGTATCAACACCTGGATAACGGCCGCCGACATCAGCCCCGATGGGCAGCGCGTGGCCCTGCTCGGCTACGGCCACGTGTACCTGATTGAGCGGCTGCCGGGCCGCAAGCTGTTCGACGGTGCTAAAAGTTGCCTGCCCATTCCTTCCAGCGGCCAGGCCGAAGCTGTCGTTTTTGTGAATAATCACGACTTTGTTTTCAGCAACGAAAAAGGCAAGCTCTACAAGGCCGGCCGCAAGTAGATGGAGGGTCTTGGCTAAGTCTCTCTTACGCTTCTCAATACATAACTCATCTTCCCTAAATCTTCTTTCCAATGGCGCAAACGATTCTGGTAACCGGAGCTACGGGCACCGTGGGCTCCGAGCTGGTGAAGGCCCTGGCCAACCGCGGCCTTGTGGTGCGGGCCGGCGTGCATTCGCTCATCAAGGGCGAGCGGCTCAAGCAGCTCAACCCCGAGGTGCAGCTGGTCGAGATAGAGTACGCCCGGCCCGAGAGCCTGCACGTAGCCCTAACCGGCACCGACCGCGTGTTTATGATTACGCCGTTCAGCGAAGATCAGGTGGCCATCGGCAAGCGCATCATTGATGCGGCCAAGCAGGCCGGCGTGCAGCAGGTGGTGAAGCTTTCGGCCGCCGGGGCCGAGGCAGAGCCCGGCATTCAGCTGGGCCGCTGGCACCGCGAGATGGAGCAGTATCTGGAGCAAAGCGGACTGCCCTACACGCTGCTGCGCCCCGGCAGCTTTATGCAGAACTTCCTGACGTATAATGGCGAGGCCATCCGGACCGAAGGCAAGCTATATCTGCCGCTCGGCGAGGCTAAAGTCAACTACATCGATGCCCGCGACATTGCCGCCACCGCCGCTGCCATTCTGAGCAGCCCGGTGGCCGAGCATCAGGGCAAAGCGTATTTCCTCTCCGGCCCGGCCGCTGTGGGCGGTACTGATGTTGCTGCCGCGCTCAGCCAGGCCACCGGCCGCTCCGTCAGCTATGTAGATGTGCCCGAGCAGGCCGCCGCACAGGCTATGGCCCAGGCCCCCGCCTGGCTCCGCGACAGTTTGCTGGAGCTGAACCACATCAGCAAAAACGGCCACGCCGCTGGCCTTTCGCCCGTGGTAGAGCAGCTCACGGGCTGCCCGGCCCGCAGCATCGAGCAGTTTGCCAAAGACTACCGCCAGCAGTTTCAGGCCGCGCCGGCCACCTAGCCTGCCAGGGCTTTCTACTGAAACAAAAAAGGCTTCCCGTTGATCGGGAAGCCTTTTTTCACTTCAAAATGGCAAACCGTACATCCTAGCGACGGTCGTCATCGTCGCGGCCGCGGTTGCGGCGGGGCGAGGAGCCGTAGTCGCTGTCGTCGTCGTTAGGTCGATATTGATTGCGGCGGTCGGAGCCGTAGTTCTGGCTGCGGTCCTGGCTGTTGTAGTCGCCGCGCGAAGCGGAGCCGCCGCGGGCGTTGCGGTCGGAGGAATCGTACTCGTCGTTGTAGGAGCCGCCGCGCGAGCCGAAGCCTTCCCGTGAGCTGCCGCCGTAGTCGCCCCAACCATTGCCGGAGCCGCTGGTGCCGCGCCCTTCCTGCCGGCCGCCGTAGTTGCGGTCCTCCTCGCGGCTGGAAGAGCCGGCGCGGTAGCGGCGGTCGTCCTCGGGGTTAGCGCCGCGCTGCGCGTAGTCATTCAGGCCGCCGCGCTGGCCGTAGTCGTTGCCGCGGCCGGCATTCTGGCCGCTGTAGCCACCCTGGCCCTGCGAAGGGCGGTAGTCGTCGTCCTGGTTGCGGTGGCTGCCGCCGAAGCCGCTGCGGTCAGCTTCATAGCCGCGGCTGTTGCCGTAGTGCGAGCCGCCCGACGAGTTGCCGTAGTCGTTGCTGTAGCCACTGCCGCGGCCCTGGCGCGAGCCGTTGTCGTTCTGGTAGCTGCTACCGCTGTAGCGGTCCTGATTCTGATTGTATGGCTGCCGGCCGCCATAGGCGTTCTGGTCGTTGCCGTAGCCGCCCTGGTTGCCATAACCCTGGCTGCGGTAGTCGTCCGGCCGGCCCGCGTTGTACTGCTGGTTGCCCGAGCCAAAGTCGCTGCGGTTCTGGTAGCCGCCGCCCTGCGGTGGGCCATAGCTGCCCGGCGAGTGGCCGTAGTCGGGGCGCTGGCCGGGCTGGTTATAGGGCCCCTGACTGGTCCAGCTGCCCTGGCCGCGGCCGTAGTCCTGCTGGTTTTGGCCGCCTTGGTAGTGTTCTGGGCGGCCGTCGTAGTTGCGGTAAGAGTTGTGCTGGCCGTAGCTGCCACCGCCATACTGCTCGCCGCCATACTGCTGGTCGTGGCCGTAGTGGCCGTCGCCGCGGCCAGGGGTTTCGCGGTATTGGTTGCCGTAGCCGCCCTGCGTATTGCCGTAGCCCTGGCTGCCAAACTCGCCGCGGGCCGCACCGCTCCGCTGGTTTTCCTGGCGGTCGTGGTCCTGGTAGCTGCCTTGGGTGCTGTTGCCGAAGTTGCCGCCGTAAGAGTTGCGGTCGTCGCTGCTGGCTACGGGGTTGTTGCCTTTGCGGGCCGAGCCGCTGGTTTTGCTGCCCGTGGCTTTAGTTCCGGCCGGTGCCGAAGTGCTCTTTTTGCTGCTGCTACTGCTGGTTTTAGAAGCCCCCGCGCTGCTAGCTTTGCTGCTGGCCGAAGTCCCGGCTTTCAACTCGCCTGGGTTGGCGGGGCGGTTTTCGGTCCCGGCGTTCCCACCACCCACGGCCCCCTGGCCCATACTTGCTTCCGAGGCTGCCAGCGTTTCGCTCGAAACCCCAGGCCGGGCCGAGCTGCCCATTCCTGATTCCGATGCGCTGCTGCTCATGGGCATAGCGGAGCCCGCGCTGCCATTCGATTTGGCAGTGCCATGGCCCTGATCCTGATTCGCGGAATTTCTCTCTTCGTTTTTCATAGGAGTGATGGTGGGATGGTGAGGAATGGTGAAAAACAAATGCTCAAGTGCCCAAATTATACGCGCCCGAGTAAGCATTGTTTTTTTCTGCCAGAATCCTGTACAATGCCTTTCCGGGCCAGCCAGTCCGGTTTGCGCGCCGGTTTTGCCGGTCCGGCGCGGCGGCTTTTTTGCGGCTCTCCGCCCGTAGCGCCCCGAAGCGGCACCCGCTTTAAATTCCGGCGCGGGTTGCGCGCAGTTAGAAAAACGGTAGTAGTTTTACTGCATTCTTTCACCCTAATAGGTCAGAATTACGACCGCAAAAGCACGCTATGAAAACGGGCAAAGTAAAATTCTTTAATGAGTCCAAGGGCTTCGGCTTCATCGTTCAGGACGACGACAACCAGGATATCTTCGTACACCAGACCGGGCTGATTCACGAAATCCGGGAGAATGACCGGGTATCGTTTGAAGTTATCGAAGGCAAGAAAGGCCTCAACGCCGTGAAGGTGGAGCGCATTTAAGCGCAGTTGGCTGCCGCCGCTTACTCATTGCCCAAAGCCCTGGCTCCGGCCGGGGCTTTGTTGTTTTTCGGCCGGGCCAAGTAGACCGCCAGGCTCATCCGGCACGGAGCTTTAGCAGAGCCGATTCGGCAAATCAAGGCGTGCTACCCCACCAGCAGAAGTCGTGCGCTGGCAATTTTCGATTTCCCGGCCTTGGCAAGTGGAAAATAAATATACCTTTACTCCATCCTTTCACTCCCATCAAGCAGTTGTATGAGCACCGGTACCATCAAATTTTTCAATGAAACCAAAGGCTTTGGCTTCATCACCCCCGACGGCGGCGGTGAGGACATTTTCGTGCACGCTACCGGCCTCATGCAGCCCGTGCGCGATGCCGACAAAGTTGAATTCGAAGTGCAGGAAGGCAAAAAAGGCCTCAATGCCGTTAGCGTGCGTCTGGTAAACTAGCTTTCGCATTCCCTCGTCCCCGACTCTGTACGAGTCGGCCGGGCACAAAAAAACCTCCCCGACTACGGCCGGGGAGGTTTTTTTGTGCTTGCGCGAATTCTATGGAGCGGCCTTCGCCACCCGCACGCCCACGGCCATGATGCCGGGCAGCTGATCCTGGCGCATGTACTGCTCCAGCATAATCTTGTAGGTGCCCGGCTGGCGAAACTGCTGGCGTGGCAGGGCCAGAAACTGGTGGTCGTAAATATCGCCGGTGCCGCTGCCGCTGGGCTCGCCGGTCTGCGGGTCCATCAGCAGCATCTGGTGCAGCAGCTTCGAAAGCGGCTTGCCGTCGGGACCGGTCAGCGTGTGCTTCACATACAGATTGTAGTAGCCGTACATCGAGGCGTTGCGGATGTTGAAATACACATCGTAGCGCTGCGTGGTATCCGTGATGGTGAACTCGAAGGCGGGCTTCACCTGCACGGCCCACACGTTTTCATCGAGGTCGGTATTCTTCTCATATACCTGCGCGGGGTCGCAGGCGGCCAGGGCGAGCAGCAGGCTCAACGCCGGCAACAAACGAAACAGCGGGCGCATACCTTACGAAGCTGAAGGAGCTGATGGGGCCGAAGGAGCTGCGCCGCCTTCGGGCCGGGGCCAGCCGCCGCGCCGCGACGACGATGAGCGGCCGCCGCGGCTGCCGCGCTCCGAGCTGCCTTCGCCGCCCGAGCGGGCCGGATTCTCGCCACCCGCCGGGGGGTTGGCCGCGCGGGGCGGCCGGCCTTCGCCACGCGGCGGCCGGGCTTCCGGGGTGCCTTCGGGACGGGGCGCATCGGCGCGGCGGCCTTCACCGCGCCCTTCGGTGCGGCCTCCTTCGCTCCGGCCGCCGCGGTTGTTGCGGCGATTCATGGGGCGGGCGGCGGCCCCGCGGGGGCGGCGGGCTTCCTCGGCGGCAGCGCCGGCATCCGGTGCGCCGGCTTCGGCCGGAGCGGCGGGCGCTTTCGGAGCATTGCCGGTTGGGCGGCCCGACCGGGCGGGGCGCTCGGGACGCTCGGTGGCGGACCCGGCCAGCGGAGCCACGCCGGTGGCGTCGTCGGCGCGGCCTTCGCGGGTGCCGGGCTTTTTCTTGCGCTTCACGCGCTTGCCGGCTTTTATCTTGTCGTCGAGGCGGTCGAGGTTGCCTTCTACGTGGGCCGAAACCTCGGGCTCGCGCTCCTCTTCCTTCACTGGGGCCAGCAGACTTTCGGGCTTCTCGCCTTTTTTGTTTAGCTCCTGCACTTCCCGCACGCGCTCCGTGCTCAGCATCACCCAGTTGTTGTCGCCCTTGAGGGCAAACCACATGCGCTTCTTGAAGATGTCAGTTTTCTGCAGAAAGGCATCGCCCTTCTCCGTAATGAGGGGGCGCTGCACCTGCGGGATGTCTTTCAGGGCATCGAGGTAGGTATCCAGCTCGTAGTTGAGGCAGCACTTGAGGCGGCCGCACTGGCCCGAGAGCTTGGCCGGGTTCAGGCTCAGGTTCTGGTAGCGGGCGGCGGTAGTGCTCACGCTTTTAAAATCGGTGAGCCAGGTGGAGCAGCACAGCTCGCGCCCGCAGGAGCCGATGCCGCCCAGGCGGCCGGCCTCGTGGCGCAACGAAATCTGGCGCATCTCCACCCGCACCCGAAACTCGTCGGCGAGGCGCTTGATCAGGTCACGAAAGTCCACCCGGTCTTCGGCCGAGTAGAAGAACGTGGCGCGGGTGCGGTCGGCCTGGTACTCCACGTCGGAGAGCTTCATTTTCAGGCGCAGTTCTTCCACCACCGAGCGGGCCCGGAACATGGTGCCGGTTTCCAGGTCGCGCACGGCTTCCCAGCGCTCAGTATCCTGCGGGGTGGCCACGCGCAGAATGTTGCGGATGTCTTTGGAGTCGGTGGGAACCTTCTTCTTTTTCATCTGCAGACGCACCAGCTCGCCCTTCAGCGAGACGTGGCCGAGGTGCCAGCCGTTGCTGCCGGCATCCACCACCACCGCATCGCCGGTGACGAGCGGCAGGCGGCTGCTGTTGCGATAGAAGTCTTTGCGGCCGCCTTTGAAGCGGATTTCAACCATGTCGAAGCCCTGGAAGTCGCTGGGCAGCTCCACATCCTGGAGCCAGTCGAATACATTGAGGCGGGTGCAGCCGCTGCTACAGCTGCCTTTCGAGCCGCAGCCCTTGGCAGTAGTAGAACAGCCCCCACCGGAGGAACAGGAAGTGCAAGCCACGGCTTGGGGAGGATATATAGTGAAGCGGAAAAATCCGCACGGAATCGGTTATGAACAAAGATAGGAATTTAAGGTCCGGCACCGATCCTCACCCGTCGGGCAGCCGGAGCGGGCCGCAGGTTAGCGCTGTTTCCAGGTTGGGGTATCGACGGAAGTAGCGCAGGAATCCGTTGCGCCACGAGTCGCGCGAGTTTCTACTTACTGGGTCTACCACACATTAACCCGCGAAATGCTACAGTTGATTGTAGCGCAGGGCGGATAGTAATACGGTGGCACCAGAACGAGCCGATGGCAAAGCGGGCCGCTGGCTAGGCCGCACCTACCACATCAAGGAATAAGAATTGAAAATATATAATTTCATATTTATACCCAATTGAAGCCAATTCCACTTTAAAGGCAACGTATTGACTATAATTTTGTCATTTTGATAATTTAATTCGAGATGGTCATTGACATTCACAATATAAGCGCCTACCTTTTGCACATAATTCATCACTCTCTCACCAACCAACCTCTTTCCAACCCAACAAAACCCATGAAAATAAATAAACTCCTGTCTGCGGTGGCCATCTGCGCCTGTTCGGTATCAATGCTTTCTTCGTGCCAGAAGAAAGAAGAAATCAAGACTACGGAGCAGCTGTCGGAAGACACGCTGAGCCAGATTCGCCAGCTGGGCTTCGGCACCTCGGATGCCCGTAAAGTAGACGGGGGTGTAGTGGTGGAAGGTGATATTTTGCTTACCAACGAGATGCTGAGCAGCAAGCCCGACCACTCGCTGGTACGCGTGGGCCAGGATGAGCAGTACCGCACCACCAACCTGGTAGGCGGTCTGCCGCGGGTGCTGACCGTGAGTGTATCGAGCCAGTTTCCGAGCGGCTACGTGCAGGCTGCCGACGAAGCCATTCGTCGCTACAACGCACTGGGCCTGCGCATCACGATGCGTCGCATCACTTCGGGCACCGCTGATCTGCCCATCACGTATTCGGCCAACCTGGGTCCGGGCGTGCTCGGTCAGTCGGGGGGCTTCCCTTCCAATGGCAACCCGGCCCCTGGCTTCAAGCTGGCTCCGAGCGTAATTGGCAGCCGCAGCATCAACAACGTGGCCACTATCATGGCGCACGAGATGGGCCACTGCATCGGCTTCCGCCACACCGACTATTTCAACCGGGCGTATAGCTGCGGTGGTGCTTACTCCAACGAAGGTGCCAGCAGCGTAGGAGCCATCCTCATCCCCGGCACGCCTTCCGGCGCCGACCCGAACTCCTGGATGCTGGCCTGCATCGGCTCGACCGGCGACCGTCCGTTCACGGCCAACGACCAAACGGCCCTCAACTACGTGTACTAAGGCTGTCGGGCTTTCCTAAGCCAAACAAACAAAACCCCTGGTTCCTGTTGGAGCCAGGGGTTTTTCGTGGGTGGGGGGTTGTAAAGCGGTTGGGGCGTATCGATGCTTGTTCGGCGACTTTAAAGCTATAGGCCGCCAAATCTGCCCGACGGGTAGGTCTTATTGCACTATAGGGCTTACGCGCAGTCGCTCGGCAGGGCCGAGTGACAACTACACCGGAGCGGCTATGCCGCGAGCGTCCCGCGCCGTTTGGGTTCGGTATTGCTCGTTCAGGCGGCGCGGAGCAATTCGCAGCACAGCTGCTCAAAGCGTAGTCGTCGCTCAGCACAGCCGAGCGACTGCGCGTGCGCAGCAAGCCTTGTTAGTATCATTACTGAATCATCCATTACAGGATCATAATGCGGCGCACTATCCGCGGGCCGCCGGCCAGCTGGCAGTGCAGCAGATACGTGCCCGGCCGCAGCCCCTGCGTGGGAAGCTGGTTGATGAAGCCCGCGAAAGTGCCCTGCCGCAGCCACCGGCCCAGATTATCGTAGAGGTTCAGCTCGAGCGTGGTGCCCACCGGGCCGACCACACTAAGCGGCGCACCGGCGGCCACCGGCACCGGAAACACCAGAATTCCCTCACGACGCACCCGAAACACGGACTCCACCTTACTGTAAAACAGGCGGCCCCCGCTGTCCTGTAGCTCCAGTCGGTACTGGTTGTAGCCCGGCTCCGCCTCCGAATCGGTGAGCGTGAACTGAAGCTGTGCTACCGGGCGCTGGGTGAGCACGGTGCGCCAGGTGCCTTGGCTCAGGCGCTGCAACCGGAGCTGTTGGAGCCGGAACGTGCTGCCCAGCTCCACCAGCAGCTGCACGGTGTCGGCCACGGGCTGCCGGGGCAGGAAGCTGCGCACGTAGCAGTCGGCCCCTGCCGGATCCAGCGTGATGGTGGAGCCGCGCTCGGCCAGCTGGCCGCGGAATACGGGCGCTACGGCATAATAATAAGGCGCGGCGCGGGCGCTGCCGGCTAAAAGCTGCAGGGTATCGGAGGTGAGCAGCAGGGGCTCCAGCTGCGTGGCACCCAGGCGGTAGAGCTGGTACTGGGTGGCTCCGGGCACCCGCGGCCAGTAGAGCAGGGTTTCGTCGGGGCAATTATAGCCGATGCTGAGCGGCAGCGGCCGGGCCAGCGCAACCGTATCGGACACGAACGTGCCGGTGGGAGTCACCATGCGCAGCTGGGCCAGCGTGGTAGTGTCGGGGGCTAGCCAGGCAAAGGTGCGGGCAACCAGCGGCACGGCTGCCACGGGCCGCCACGCGGCGCTGCCCTGGGGCCGGTACTGAAGCTGCCCGGTAGCGGCCGGCCCCGCCCACTGCCAGCGCAGCCGGTTGAGTTGGCCGGGGCGCACGTTGCCCAGCCGGTTTGGCGTGAGCCACTCAAAGCCGCTGTTCAATTCATAGGCGATGCTGAATGCCTGCGGGCCGGCCGTCACGGCATAGCCGCGCACCAGAATCTGATACGTGCCGGGCGCGGGGGCCATCAGCGTAATCTGCTCGGCGTTGTTGAGGTGGTCGGGGCGGCGGCGGGCGGGCAGGGCCAGTGAGTCGGGGTGCGGGTAAGAGCTTAGCGTCCAGGGCAGCCAGGGGCCGCCGCTGCCGGCCAGCATCACATCCAGGTCGTTGACCAGGGCTGTGGCAGCATTAGCAGCGGCTTCCGGGTCGGTCCAGGTTAGCGTCAGCCGGAGCTGCTGGGTGCCGGGCGGCACTACCAGCGTAAACGGCACGGTTTGCCCCTGCCTTACTGTACCCTGAAAGTAGCGGCGGTCGAGCACCGTGCGCACGGCCCCCAGCGCGTCGGCCTGCCCGAAGCCGGCCACGAAATCCACTTCGGGGCGGCCGGTGTCGTCGGCGCTGGTGAGCAGGGCAGCCTTCACCAGTGCCGATGGTGGCAGCAGGCCGCCATTCTGCTCGCGGTAGGCCTGCTGCACCAGCAGGCTGATGCCCGATACCAGCGCCGCCGCGTCGGAGGAGCCGTCGTCGCCGAAGGCTACCAGCTCGGGCTTCACGCGGCCGTCGTAGGCGGGTCCGCGTGAGCTGCCGGCGGCCACCTCCCCCAGCGCATTGGTGGCACCTACGCTCAGCGTATTTTTCGACTGCTTAAACTGCCCGGTCAGGTTGGCCACGGCCGGCAGCCCCTGGTATAGGCCCGTGGGGCTGGCCTGAGTACCGGAATTGCCCGACGAAAACACATGCAGCAACGCGGGATATTGGCGGGTTTGCGCGTCGTAGGCCCGGGTTTCGAGGCCGTAGTAGTTTTCGATGCTGGTGCCGTAGGAATGGTTCTGCACGCTCACGCCGCGCTGCTGCAGCTGCGCTCCGTCGTCGGGCAGCAGGTTGGCGTAGCTGGCACTGGCGATGCGGGCCTGCCAGGCCACGCCGCGGCCCGCCGGGGCCGAGTTGCCGCCGCCCGCAATAAGCGTGGCCATAGTAGTAGCGTGCGTCGAGAGGACAATGGCGGCGGGGTCAGCCGCTACCAGCCGGCCCCGAAAGTCAATATCCGTGATGTCGAGCGGGTTTTCCTTCACCGATACCGTCAGGCCCTGCCCGGCCAGCGCGGGGTAGCGACGGTGCAGCGGCGCCACGCTGTTCACCGCGAGGTCGGCCTGGTTGAGCTGGCGCTCGTCGTGGGCAGGGCGGTTGGGCCCATCTATATACTGCACCCACGGGCAGGCCGCCAGCACTGGCAGCTGCGCAGCCGTGAGGCCCGTGAGCGTGAGAATATCGGCGGCTGCGGGGTTGGGCGAAATGGTCAGCGCCGGGAGGTTTTGCCGGGCCCAGGTTTCAAACGCTCCCCGGTTTGGCACCAGCACCCGCACTGTTTGCGGGCGGGCATCAGTAGTGGCCATCCGGCGCAGGACAGGAGCCACTTTGTCGGCGGGCAGGGCTTTTTCTAGTGTCTGGGCCAGACTTTGGCTGCCCGGCAACCCCGCAAAGCTGATGGCAAGCGCGGCCACAAAGTGCGCAAAAGAACCCAACCGGCGAAGACGCAGCATGTACCCGAACATTAGAAGAAACGGCAAAGCGCAGGGCTTTTCCTGATCTGCTAAAGATAAAAGAAAGTGTACTCGGTCCGCTCAGGCCTCACATCTTATACACCAGAATCCCGGCAGTCGTGAGCAGGTAGGCGTACTGTTCGCCCAGCAGCACCTGCCGCACCCCGGCCACAGCAAGCGGCAGCGTGCGCTCAGCGAGGGTGTAGAGGTGGAAGAAACTGACTTTGCCCTCCGTTAAGTAATACAGCTCGTCGCCGCGGAAGCCGATGGTGCTCAGGCCGGTGAAGGGCAGCTTTTTGCGGTAGTTGCCCAGATTATCAAACACAAACACGCCGCTGGTGCGGTCGAGCAGGTAGAGGTTGTTCTGGTACTGGCGCAGGAAGCTAAAATCGGGTTTGGAGCGGCCAATAATCAGGTCGAGCGGGGTGCTGAGGGTGAGGCGCTGGGGCGTGGGGTCGAATTGGCGCAGCGTCAGGTCGCTTTCGTTGAACAGCCAGAGCCGGTCGTCGGGGGCCAGCGTAGCGGTCCGGATCTGGCCGTCCATAAAGTCGGTGAGGCGCACCTGGGTGATGGGGGCCATGAACCGGTCGAGCAGCAGTACCTGCTGGCGGTCGTCGTAGAAAACCAGGATTTTGGACGTGTTCCAGGCCTCAATCTGAGCCGTGTGGCCGGGCTGGGGCGGCGAGTACACGTTCAGCTGCTGCCCATCGGCCCCGTACTGATGAATGTTGTCCTGCTCATCGGCCACATACAGATTGCCGCGCCGGTCAAGCGAAGCCGCGCCGGGCTGGCGTAGCGCAATAGTGCGCACCAGCGTCCAGCCGTTGGCATCAGGCACCACGGCCGCACCAGGATTTTTGGCATCCAGCGGTGTGGAAGCAACCGGCGCGACTTTGGAAGCCGGAGCCACGGAGCCCGCCGCCGGCACCGTCGTCTGGGCCACGGTGAGTAGTGAGTAGAAGTTGGTTAGCAACGTCAGCAGCAAAAGCTTCCGCCCCCAATTCATCATTCTTAATTCAGAATTCAGAATTCTACCGCTGCTCAAAGTGCCGCAAAGCCAGGTCATGTCCATCGTATACGGCGTAGGAGCAATAATTGACCCACTCGCCCAGGTTCAGGTAGCGGCTGCCAGGCCCCACGGGCACATCGAGCGGCAGGTGGCGGTGGCCGAACACGTAGTAGTCGTGGTGGTGGCGCTGCTCCAACTCGCGGCAGTACACCAGCAGCCACTCATCATCGCCGAAATACTGCTCATCGGCCACGGCATTCTGGATGCGGCTGCGGCGGCTCCAGGCATTGGCCAGCCCGATACCGAAGTTGGGGTGCAGCCGCGCAAACAACCACTGCGCCACCGGCGAAGCGAAAATCTGCTTCAGTACCTTGTAGGTATGATCCTTCGGCCCCAGCCCGTCGCCGTGCCCGATATGGAACAGCTGCGGCCCGATGCGCTGGCTTACCGGCTCGCGCAGAATCGGAATGTTCAGTTCTTTGGTGAAGTAGTCGAACATCCACATATCGTGGTTGCCGGTGAAAAAGCTGACCGGAATGCCCGCGTCCGTCAGCTCGGCCAGCTTGCCCTGCAGCCGCACGAAGCCCCGCGGAATGGCGTGCTTGTACTCAAACCAGAAGTCGAAAATATCGCCCACCAGGTACACGGCCGCCGCATCGGGCGCAATCTGGTCCAGCCACCGCACGATTTTGCGCTCCCGCTCCGCCGAGCTGGCCGCGTCGGGAGCCCCCAGATGGAAATCGGACGCGAAATACACCCGGCGGCCGGGCGGCAGCGCGAGGTCAGGCAGTTGCTTCAAGCGCGTCTTCGTCATCCAGTAAAAACAACACGATGCTGCGCGGGCCGTGGGCACCGAGCACCAGCGTTTTCTCAATGTCGGCCGTGCGGCTCGGGCCGGTGGTCAAGGAAATCATGGAGGGCAGCTTGTCGCCGTAGCGCTGCTGCACCGTGCGCAGCCCGTCGCCGATGTCGGCCACAATCTGGGAGGTGCGGGCCAGCACCAGGTGCTGATCGGGGTATATGCTGAGGCGGCGGCCGCTGGCGCTGGCCGCACTCACCAGCACGCTGCCGGTGCGGGCCACCAGGGCCTCGCAGGTAGTCAGGCCCGCGTCGGCGTGGTCAAGCCAGCCGGTTTCATCGCTCACAAAGCCGATACCGCCGGCGTGGAGCAGCTTTTTCAGCTCCGGCTCCCACACGTAGAGGCTGTCGAGGCTTTTCTCCTTTTTGTAGGTAAAAAGCTGGTCGTAGAAATGCTCCTCGGAAGTGCAGTAGTAGAATACGCCGCCGCTGCGCACGAAGCTTTCGGCAAACGCCACGGCTAGCTCGTCGGTGGCAGGCGCAAACACCGGGCCCGCGAAATCGGGGGCTGCCGGCTGGGGCGCTGGCTGCCGCAGGGCCTCACGGATGCGGCGGAGAACAAGGTCGCGGGAAGATTCGGCCATAATGGGCAAATATAAGGCAATGACAGGCACCTACTACTGGCCGTAACTCAATGGGTTATCGGACAACGATTTTCCATTACATATCACACCAAAAAAAAGCCAGCCACACTGGCTGGCCTTTTTTATATTTCAAGCAATAAGCTTAGCCAATCGGGGCCGCCGCGTTGCCGTAAGGCACATCCGAGCGGTTGGAGTCAGTGCCGCCGTCGCTCATGCCGGGTAAGTTATTTTCCGGCAGATCGTTGCTGAGGGGCACTGGGTGTTCCTGCTTCAACTCGCTCAGGGTTTCGCTACGGTCGGTGCCGGCCATGTGGGCCTGATAGCTGGTCTGCGTGTCGTGCGGACGCTTGCCCACCAGACGGGTCAGGTCTTCCTGCAGCAGTACTTCCTTTTCCAACAATTCCTTGGCTACCACTTCCAGCTCATGGCGGCGCTCGGTGAGCAGCTCCTTGGTGCGGGTGTAGGCGTTGGCCACAATGGTGCGCACTTCCTCGTCAATCATCTGCGACGTGGCTTCCGAATACGGCTTTGAGAAACCATACTCATTCTGCCCTTTCGAGTCATAGAACGAGATATTACCCAGCTTGTCGTTCATGCCATACATCGTCACGATGCTGTAGGCCATCTTGGTGATGCGCTCCAGATCTGACAAGGCCCCGGTGGAAATTTTGCCGAACACCAGCTCCTCGGCGGCACGACCGCCGAGGGCCATGCACATTTCGTCGGTCAATTGCTCGGTGTTGTACAGGAACTGCTCGCGAGGCAGATACTGTGCGTAGCCCAAGGCCGCTACCCCGCGGGGCACGATGCTCACCTTCACCAACGGATCGGCGTGCTCCAGGAACCAGCCCGCAATGGCGTGGCCGGCCTCGTGGTAGGCCACAATACGCTTTTCGCCGGGCGAAATGATCTTGTTTTTTTTCTCCAGGCCCCCGATAACACGGTCTACGGCGTCGGTGAAGTCTTGCATCGTCACCATCTTCTTGTCGCGGCGGGCGGCAATGAGGGCGGCTTCGTTGCAGACGTTGGCAATTTCGGCGCCGGCGAAGCCGGGCGTCTGGGCGGCCAGCTTGCGGGCATCCACATCAGGCCCCAGCGTGAGGGGCTTCAGGTGTACGTCGAAAATTTGGGTGCGGCCGTTGATGTCAGGCTTGTCGATGCTGATCTGGCGGTCGAAGCGGCCGGGCCGCAGCAAGGCCGAGTCGAGGGTATCGGGCCGGTTGGTGGCGGCCAGAATGATAACGCCGGAATCGGTGCCGAAGCCGTCCATTTCCACCAGCAGTGAGTTGAGCGTGTTTTCGCGCTCATCATTGCCCCCGGGCATATTGCCCCGAGAGCGGCTACGGCCAATGGCATCAATTTCATCGATGAAGATGATACAAGGCGCTTTGGCTTTGGCCTGCTTGAACAAGTCGCGCACCCGCGCCGCACCCACACCCACGAACATTTCCACGAAGTCGGAGCCCGACAGCGAGAAGAACGGCACGTCGGCTTCGCCGGCTACAGCCTTCGCCATCAGGGTTTTGCCCGTACCGGGAGGCCCAACGAGCAAAGCGCCCTTCGGAATCTTGCCGCCAAGCACGGTGAACTTAGAGGGGTTTTTCAGAAATTCTACGATTTCCTCTACTTCCTCTTTGGCTTCTTCCAGCCCGGCCACGTCCTTAAACGTGATTTTAACCTTGTCGCCGCCCTCAAAAAGCGCCGCGCGGCTCTTGCCGATGTTGAAAATCTGGCCGCCGGGGCCACCCGCGCCGCCACTCATGCGGCGCAATAGGAACCAGAAGCCCACCATCACCAGGATCATGAAGCCCCAGGTGCCGATGAGGTCGCCGTAGCCCTGGCGTGAGTCGATGTTGAGGCCGACCTGCTGCGTTTCCGGCAGCGTGGCCTGCATCTTGTCGAGGTCTTCCTTGAAGGTTTTACCATCGACTACCCGGAAGCTGTACTGCGGGCCGGCATCGATGGAGAGCGGACCGCGGCGGGTCAGCTCGGAGCTATACTTCTCGTTTTTAGCGGCTTCCGGCTTGAGCATTACCTCTACCAGCCGGTCGTTGATGAGCGTCACGTCGCGCACGTCGCCGGCGAGCAGCATCTGCTTGAAGCGCTGCTGATTGATTTCAATGCTGGAGCTGCTGCGGTTGATGAAGAGCATCCCGAAGATGAACACCACCAGCCCGGCCAGCACCCACATCTGCATACTGGGCCGCGGGGCGGGCGTAGGCAGAATGGGTTTCTTCTTCTTGGGCGTTGTATCTGGCATGAAAAGGAGTTAGTGAACGAAAAACAAAGGCGGAACACGCCGCCCACGTAATTGTTAAAACGAACTCAGGCCCGCTTTACTTTATACAACGGCCGTTTCTTCCGTGATATAATTGATTTCGGCATCGCCCCACAACTCTTCCAAGGCATAAAACTGCCGCCGGTCGCGCAGAAAAATATGCACCACTACGTCCACGTAGTCCAGCAGCACCCATTCGCGGTGCATGCGGCCTTCCGTCTGCCAGGGGCTCTGGCCCGTCAGCTTTTCCACTTCTTCTTCGACCGAGCGGGCAATGGCATCGATCTGGGTATCGGAAGACGCGGAGCAGATGACGAAATAATCGGCTACCGCGTTTTTGAGTTCCTTTAAATTGAGTACAACGATGTCAACAGCTTTTTTTTCCTGCATCCCTCGTACTACGATGTCTGCCAATCTGTCTGAATCCTGCCGAACCAGGGTACTTTTCATAGGGTATTGTTAGGTTTGAAGTCACAAAGTAAGAAAAACACGTGGAGGCACTATCCCCCCAAACGCTCTTCACGGGCCAGCAAATCATTTGGTTGCCCGAATGTGCCTCGACCAATGCCGAGGCGCAGGCCCTTATTGTCAAAAACAGCGCCACCGACGGCTGCACCATCATTACCGACAAACAGACGGCCGGGCGCGGGCAGCGCGGCAACCGTTGGGAAGCCGTGCCCGGCGAAAACCTCACGCTGTCGGTGATCTGGAGGCCCACATTCCTGGCCGCCGCCGATCAGTTCCAGCTCAGTCAGGCCGTGGCGCTGGGCGTGCTCGACTGGGCCACGGGCCTGCTGGGTCCCGATGCGGCCCTGCGGGTGAAGTGGCCCAATGATATTTTTTACGGCAGCCAGAAGCTGGGAGGAATCCTAATCGAAAACACGCTGAGCGGCCCGAAGATTCAATATAGCGTGGTCGGAATTGGGCTGAACGTGAATCAGCGGGAGTTTGGAATGCCCACGGCCACCTCGCTGGCGTGGCTCACGGGCCGCCCCTACGCGCTGCCCACGCAGGCCGTACGCCTGCTCGAATGCCTGGAGCGTCGCTACCTGCAGCTGCGGTCCGGCCGCGTCTCGCAGCTCCGCTACGACTATTTGCAGGCCCTGTACCGCTATCAGCAGCGCCACTACTACGAGATAGAAGGCGTGCGCACCGCGGGCCAGATTGTGGGTGTAGATGAAACCGGCCGGCTGGCCGTGGAAATTGAGGGTCAGCTGCGCACGTTTGGTTTGCAGGAAATTCGCTATATTCATTAAGAAAAATATTTGTTCGGCGGCGGCAACCATTCCCGGCTGGCGGCCGAATGTGACGGCGTAGAGCGGGCAGCCCTTAAACCCTCGCGCAACTTTCGGGTCTGAAACCGCATCTGTGCTTCTAACCAGGCGGCCGGATTCGGGCACGGTGCTTGTCTGGGTCAGGGCTGCCGCTCCAGTTTCAGCCGCATCAGCCGGTTGCGGCTTGCGCTGCTTGTTTCGCTAACTCAAACTGCCGTTCTGGTGGTTGCTTCAACGACTGAATGTCATGAAAATCTCTACTCGTATTTTGTTGGTATGGGCCCTGATGCTCATTCAGTTTTCGGCGCTGGCGGCTACGGTCACCATCACGGTGGGCAACAACTTCTATTCGTCGTCGCCCCAGATTCCGACGGTGCGGCCCGGCGACATCGTGCGCTGGCAGTGGCAGGCCGGCAACCACCCTACCGTGGCCGACAACAACGAGTTTGCACCTTTTGCCATGAATTCGGCCAGCACGCTTAATTCCATAACCATTCCGGCCAACGCGCAGCCGGCAACGGTGAAATACCACTGCACAGCCCACGCTTTTTTCAACACCTCCACCAACGCCTGGGAGGGTATGGTAGGGTCGTTTATCATAGCCACGGCCACGGCGGCCGACGAGGCCAAGCCTGCGGCTCTTTTCAGCCTGTATCCGAACCCAAGCAAGGGCGTGGTGATGGTCTCGCTGGGCCAGAAGGCCGGGCAGACGTATAAGCTGCGCCTGAGCAACCTGATCGGGCGCGAGGTGCGCACGGTGGTGCTGAAGCCGGAGACGAACGGCGCAGCCGTGGCGGTAAACCTGGCGGATCTGCCGGCCGGCATCTACTTCTACAGTCTGCTGGCCAACGACAAGCTGGTGACCACCAAGCGCCTGGTGCTGCAGAACTGACCCCAGACTCTATTTTACTTTGCCCGAAAAAGCAGCCGTGCACCCCGGCTGCTTTTTTCGTGTCCTATGCCTGAGAACGGGCCATTTCTCCGTTTGAATGGGTGCGGCACGGCCGGATTTATTGCCTACTTTTGGCCCTTCACTGATTTCATTTTCTGACTAACCCCTCGTGCATCGGCGGGTGGGCCTTGCGCCTGCTCCTACTCCCAAGCAAAGTATGCGTAGTTACAAAAGCCTGAATAACCTGGTGGGCTGGCTGGTTTTTGCCGTCGCCACCCTCACTTATCTGCTTACGCTGGAGCCCACGGCCAGCTTCTGGGACTGTGGCGAGTTCATTGCCTGCTCCTATAAGCTGCTGGTGCCGCATCCGCCGGGGGCCCCTACTTTTCTGCTGCTGGGCCGCCTGTTTTCGCTGTTTTCCTTCGGCGATGTCACCAAGGTTTCGGTGCTGATTAACATGCTCTCGGCCCTGAGCAGCTCGTTCACGGTGCTGTTTCTGTTCTGGACCATCACGATGCTGGCCAAGAAGCTGGTGCTGAACCAGCCCGGCCTGCAGGACGACCGCCTGGCCGAACCGACTATGGGCCAGACGCTGCTGATTCTGGGCGCTGGGGCCGTGGGGGCCCTGTCTTTCGCCTTCTCTGATTCGTTCTGGTTCAATGCCGTGGAGGCCGAGGTATACGCCATGTCGGCGCTGTGCACGGCGGCCGTGGTCTGGATTATGATGAAGTGGGAAAACCGCGCCGACGAGCCGGATTCCGACAAATGGCTGATTTTGATTGCCCTGGTGCTGGGCCTCAGCATCGGGGTTCACTTGCTGAACTTGCTGGCCATTCCGGCCCTGGGCTTTATTTATTACTACCGTCGCCACCCCAACCCGACGCTGTGGGGCGGCGTGTTCACGCTGGCCATCAGCAGCCTGATTGTGGGCCTGATTCTGGCCGGCATCATTCCGGGGCTACCGTCATTGGCAGGCGGGTTTGAGGTGTTTTTCGTGAACAGTGTGGGGCTACCGTTCAATTTCGGCCTGGTCATTTTCCTGGTGCTGTTCATCAGCCTGATCTGGTTTGGCTTCCGCTACTCGTTCCGCAACCAGAACCGCCTCGTGAACACGGCCATGTTGTGCCTGGTGTTCATTCTGATCGGCTACTCGTCGTACCTCATCGTGCCGATCCGGAGCAGCTACCACCCCACCATCAACGAAAACAACCCCGAGGATGTGCTTTCCTTCGTGAGCTACCTCAAGCGTGAGCAGTACGGCGACCGGCCCCTGCTGTATGGGCCGCAGTTCAACGCCGAGCCCATCGACCAGAAGGAGGGCGCGCCGCGCTACGTGCGCAAGGGCGACAAGTACGTGGTGGCCGAGCGCAAGCTGGAAACCATCTACCGTGACGAGGACAAAATGCTGCTCCCGCGCATCTATAGCCCCGACCCGAGCCACCTCTACAACTACAAGAAGTGGGTGGATATTCAGGAAGGCGTGAAGCCCACAATGGGCCAGAACCTGAGCTTTCTGTTTAAGTACCAGATCGGGCACATGTACTGGCGCTACTTCCTGTGGAATTACGTGGGCCGCGAAAGCGACATTCAGCAGGCCGGCGTGGTATGGCCCTGGGACGGCGGCAAAGCCGGCCTGCCCGAGCGCATCGCCGACAGCCCCGCCCGCAACAATTTCTTCGCCATTCCGCTGATTCTGGGCTTGCTGGGCCTGTTTTACCAAGCCCGGCGCGACGGCCGCAATGCCTTTGTGGTGGGGCTGCTGTTCCTGTTCACGGGGCTGGCCATTGTTATCTACCTGAACCAGCCGCCCATCGAGCCCCGCGAGCGGGACTACACCTTCACGGGCGGCACGTTCGCCTTTGCCATCTGGATTGGCCTGGGTGTGCTGGGGCTGGCCGATTTGCTAAAGGCAATTTTGAAAGCAGACTCGGCCCGCGCCGGGGCGGCCACGGCGCTGGCCCTGCTGGCTCCCGGCCTGATGCTGACTCAGGGCTGGGACGACCACAACCGCTCCGACCGCTACAACTCCGTCGATTCGGCCAAAAACCTGCTCAACAGCTGCGCCCCGAACGCCATTCTATTCACCAACGGCGACAACGACACCTTCCCGCTCTGGTACGCTCAGGAAGTGGAAGGCATTCGCACCGACGTGCGCGTGGCCGTGCTCAGCTACCTGAACACCGACTGGTACATCAACCAGATGAAGCGCGACTCCTATAAGTCGGCCCCGCTGCCGATTTCGATGAGTTCCGACGACTACGCCCAGGGCACCAACGATTACCTGCCCTACGTGGAGAATCCGGCGGTGCAGGAGGTGAACCTGAAGGAGTTCGTGCAGCTTGTGGATCAGGACAGCCCGCTGTTGCAGGTGCAAACCCAGAGCGGCCGCTCGATGCTCTCGTTCCCCACGCGCAAGTTTTTCCTGCCGGTTGATACGGCGGCCGTGGAAAAGCTTGGCATCATCCCGAAAGACCGCCGCAAGCAGCTCGTCTCGCGCATGGAGTGGGATATGGGCAAGGGCGCCATCGAGAAAAAAAACCTGGTGATTCTGGACATGCTGGCCACCAACAACTGGAAGCGCCCGGTGTACTTCTCCACCACCGTCAACTCCGACGACTACATGAACCTGCAGCCGTACTTCCAGCTCGAAGGCCTGGCGTACCGCATCTTGCCCGCCCGCGACCCGAACTACGACCCGCGCAGCCAGGACGATGGCTACGTGGCCCAGGACATCATGTTTGAAAATATGATGAACAAGTTCGTGTACCGCAATCTGGACCGCGCCGACATTTTCTACGACGAAAACAACCTGCGCTTCCCCAGCAACTACCGCCGCCAGTTCTCGCGCCTCACCGATACCTATCTGGCCGAGGGCAACAAGGCCAAAGCCAAGCAGATCATGGACAAGGCCTTTGCGGTGATGCCCGACAAGTCCATTCCCTACGACTATTCGAGCCCGCAGTTTGTGGTGCCGCTGGTGCAGGTGGGCGAAAAAGCCCGCGCCAACGAGGTGATGGACACCATGACCAACCGCGCCCAGCAGGCCCTGGCCTACTACAGCACCCATAACAGCGCTCTGTTCGATATGGAAGTGCAGGCCAACCTGGCGGCTTTGCAGAGCGTGTACCGCGCCGCCGAGCAGGTAGGCGACCAGGCCCGCGCCAAAAAAGCCTATGACCTACTCAATCAGTACTACCCGCGCCAGTAACGGCCGAGTTGCGTTTTAGATTGCCGACAGCCGCTCCCGCTTGGGGGCGGCTGTTTTGCTGCCTCCCCGGCTGCCTGGCCCGGCGCGGCGTGCCTCAACCTCAAAAACCGCTTTCAGAGCCTCAAAAAGCCATTCCGCCACCCCGCCAATTGCTCGCGCTGACGTTCCGGAGGCTCGCGCCGGGGCTTCGGAAGGGCGCGCCGGGGAGTGGGAAGGGCCCGGCGGCATTTCGGAGGCTCGGGCCGTCATTCGGAGAGCACCCGGCGAGGTTTTGGAGGCCCCCGGCGGAGCGGGGCAGGGACGTGGCCGGGCAGCAACCGGCACGCGCCCGGCGGCGGCCAAAATCCGGGGCGGTGTTGGCGGTCAACCAGCGGGGCAGACACCCGAAACGGGCGGCTCCTACGTTCAATACCAGCGCCCAACATTGCCTAACGTGCGCTGCCCTCGTGAAAACTCCCCTGCTCTTCTTGCTATTGCTGCTCCTATGGGCGCCCCGCCCGGCCGCTGCCCAGCGCCGCGACTTTGCCGGGCTCTACGCGGCCCAGCGCCGCCTGCAGCTCGATACCCGCCGTGAGGCCGACAGCCTGCATTTCTACGTGCGCTTCGCCGATGGCAGCGTGCTGCGGCGCGGCCACCCGTTGCGCCTGGCCGCCTGGGCCGGCTACGAGGCCAAGCGCCCGCTCTGGCAGGATACCGTGCCCCGCCTTGGCCGCCGCATCCGGCCGGCGGGGGCGGCCAGCTGGGTCGAATTCTCGCTGCCCGCCGCCCGGCTGCGGCCCGGCCAGGTACTGAGCCTGCACTGCGGCCCCGCCGACGAAGCTGCAGCCGGCCCCGATGGCGCGTGGCTGCTGCTCACGCCTGAGCGCCTGGGCCGCGCGTTCATCCTCACCGATTCGGTGGGCGACCCGCTGCTGCGCCCGTTTATCCATAGCGGCGAGGCCGTGCGGGTGGACAGCTACGGGTCGGAGCAGCCGGTGACGGCCAAGCTGTATTCCACGGCCGGCTTTGCCGCCGCCCTGCCGCCCATGGCCGACCCCGCCACGCAGCCGCCCGCCCCCCGCACCCTTGGGCTGCTCGATTCGCTGTTTTTTCGGGCCGGGCAGGAGCTGCGGCTGCGCCGGCCGGGGCTGTATGCGCTGCGGGTGGGCGATGCGCCCCGTCCGCTGGCGCTGCTGGTGGAGGAAAACGAGTTTCCGGCGCTGAAAACGGCCGACGACCTGATTCGCCCGCTCATCTACCTGACTACTTCCGCGGAGCGCCAGAAGCTCTACAACGCGCCCAATCCCAAGCACGCCGTGGATGATTTCTGGCTCAGCATCGCCCGCGACAATCAGCCCGTGGCCCGCCAACTGATTCGCACCTACTATGGCCGCGTGGCCGATGCCAACCGGCTGTTTTCGGCCCACAAAGCCGGCTGGATGACGGACCGGGGGCTGCTGTATGTGGTGCTGGGGCCGCCGGAAGCGGTGTACCGCACGGCCACGGAGGAGCGCTGGGTGTACCGGGGCACTGAGCGCGGCACGGCCACGTACACGTTCCGGCCCAAACCGAGTACCTTTGCCCCCGAACACTATGAATTGGTGCGCCGCCCCGAGCACGAGCTGCTTTGGTATGCCGCCGTGGAGCAATGGAGAAAAGCACTGACCGCCCCGACCGCCCGCTGAAAGAGCGCCGCACGTATTTCGATTCTGAAAACCGCCCCGTGCCCCAGCACCGCGACCGGGACGAGCGCCCTGCCGCGCCCCGCGGCGAAGGCCGGGAAGGCCGCCCTGTCGGCCCCGACAGCGGCAAGCCGCGCTACCCCCATCGCCCCGCCGCCGACCGCAGCATTGACATGCTTTTCGGCCTGCGCCCCATTCAGGAGGCGCTGAACGCGGCCCGCACGCTGGAGAAAATCTATCTGCTGCGCGGCACCAAGAACAGCATGACCCAGGAAATCACGGAGCTGGCCAAGGCCGCCAACGTGCCCGTGTCGCTGGTGCCCATTGAGAAGCTGAACGACCTGACGCGCAAAAACCACCAGGGCGCGGTGGCTTTCGTGTCGCCGATTGACTACCAGCCGCTCGACAACATTCTGGCCGGCCTGTATGAGGAGGGAAAAACCCCGCTCCTGCTCCTGCTCGACCGCATCACCGACGTGCGCAACTTCGGCTCCATTGCCCGCAACGCCGAGTGTATGGGCGTGCACGCCATTGTGGTGCCCAGCCGCGGCGCCGCCCAGATCAACGGCGACGCGCTGAAAACCTCGGCCGGCGCTCTGAACATCATTCCGGTGTGCCGCGAGCCGAATCTGAAGGAAACCATCACGTTTCTGCAGCAGTCGGGCGTGACGGTGGTGGCCTGCACCGAGAAGGCCGATGCCAGCCTCGAAGCCGGCTCCGTGGACCTGACCGGCCCCGTGGCCGTGCTCATGGGCAGCGAGGAAGACGGCATCTCGCCCGAATACCTCAAGCTCGCCGACCACAAGCTCCGCATCCCAATGGCCGGCCAGATCGGCTCGCTGAACGTGTCGGTGGCCAGCGGCATCATGCTGTTTGAAGTGCTGCGCCAGCGGCTGCGGGCCGGCGCTTAACTGCAGTAATTTTTTGGAAGAGCCCGCAGGAACTGGTTCCCGCGGGCTTTTTTGCGCCTATTTTCTCGCAGGCCCCGTCGTTCTTAAGCTAAATTTTGGGCAGCTTGCAACTACGCCCAGGAAGATGCGGCTCCTTATATTATCCCCACACTATCTTTCAGAATTCGGCTTATGAAAAACACTACGCTTCCAGTCATCTTGCTCGTTCTGCTGGGCAGCGCCGCGCACGCTCAGGATACGCCTCACCTATTTGAAGTGGGCCTAGATGTTGTGAACCACTCTCCCTTCGTTTCGTCCCAAAACTCCTTTTACAACACCTACAGCAACGATAAAACCCAGTGGCTTTCTGGAGTCTTGTTCCGCTACAATCTGAACCGGTTTGCCCTGCGCACCAGCATCAACTACACCACCAATACCCAGGCAGTCGACTCCGAGAACTGCGCCGACTGCTTGGTAGGGGAATCGAAAGGCCAGGAGGCGAAGCTCAAAGTTGGCGGGCAGTACGCGCCTTTCGCCCGTGCCCCGTGGCTCTACGTTTTCTCTGATGTCTACTACCGCCGCTACGCCTCGGAAGGTAACCTCACCGGCGGCTTGTGCGGCTGCCTGGACACCGATGTGCGCGTGAAATCCAACGGGTTTGGCATCGCGCCCGGGCTCGGGGCCAAAGTCAGAATGCTTAATCACTTCTACCTGAATCCGGAGGTGTATCACGAAGTTGGTCGCGGCACTAATACGGAAACGTATGCTGACCGCCGCACCGGAGAGCCTTACCCAAACAGCCTCCGCACGCCCACTTACCTTCGCAACCTCAGTGTCCGGCTCAACGCTATTTACGCGTTTTAACTCCCTGCTGACGACATGATCATTGCCAAAAAAGGGCCGCTGCGCAGTGCGCAGCGGCCCTTTTAGGTGTTTTGAGTCGTCGGCGGGCTTAATTATATCCGTGGCCCTTCTTCGACTTTACATCGGCCACGAATTCCTTCACGCGCTGCTCCTCCGTGCGCTTGCAGATGAGCAGCACGTTGTCGTATTCGGCAATGATGTAGCCTTCGAGGCCCTGCACCACCACGAGGCGGTCGGCGGGGGTTTTGATGACGCACTCGCGGGTGTCGTAGAGTAGCGCGTCGCCGTCCACCACGTTGTTGTCCGCGTCGTGGTGGCCCATGCGGTGCAGCGAGTCCCAGGTGCCCAGGTCGCTCCAGCCGAAGTCGGCAGGCAGCACGTACACGTTATCGGCCTTTTCCATCACGCCGTAGTCGATGCTGATGTTGCGGCAGCGGGTGTAGGCCTGGGTGATAAACTCGGCCTCGGCGGGCGTGCCCAGCTGAGCGGTGCCTTCGTCAAATACTTCGGCAATATCGCCCAGGTACTGATGGAAGGCGTGAATAATGGCATCGGCCCGCCACACAAACAGACCCGAGTTCCAGAGGAAGTCGCCGCTGTCCAGAAACATTTCGGCCAGCTCCAGATTCGGCTTCTCAGTGAAGGTTTTTACCTTCTTCAGGCCGTCGGGCAGCATCCCTTTCTTCTCCGCGTCGATATACTGAATGTAGCCGTAGCCGGTATCGGGGCGTGAGGGCTGAATGCCGAGCGTGATGAGAATCTCATGGTCGCGGGCCGCCGCCACGGCCTGCATGATAATGCGCTGAAACTCCACCTCGCGCAGCACCGCGTGGTCAGCGGGCGTTACGATGATGACGGCTTTGGGGTCGCGCTGCGCGATGCGGTAGCTGGCGTAAGCAATGCAGGGCGCGGTATTGCGGCCGATGGGCTCGCCCAGAATCTGATCGACGGGCAGCGTGGGCAGGTGCTGCTGCACCAGATCGGTATAGTCGCGGTTGGTTACCACAAACACGTTTTCGGGCGGGCAGATGCCCTGAAACCGCTCGACCGTGAGCTGCAGCATGGAGCGGCCCACGCCCATCACATCATGGAACTGCTTGGGCAGCGTGGTGCGGCTGAAAGGCCAGAAGCGGCTCCCGATGCCGCCCGCCATCACGACGAGGTACGTATTTTGTTCCATAGTTTGTAGGGCCGGAGCGGCGTGAGGAAGAGTTGCCAAGATTCGATTCTGCTAATATGTAATTTTTGTCGGCGAAGTGCCGGTGGTACTGGTGCGAGTTTTTTTTACTGGCTGTCATCCTGAGCCTGCGAAGGACCTCTCCCGCTTCGTTGCCCCAGGGATTACCATTGCAGTAGAGGTTCTTCGCAAGCTCAGGATGACAGTGCCTTTCCCCATTTTAACGCTGCCCTTACACCAGTCCTTCGCGCAGCAGGTCGTGCAGGTGAATGAAGCCACTGAAGCGGCCGTTTTCAGTCACGATGAGTTGGGTGATGTTGCGGTCCTGCATCCGCACGAGGGCTTCGGCGGCGAAGTCATCTACATCGATGGTGACGGGGCCGGGCGTGAGAATGTCGCGGGCCTGCACGGCTTCCAGGCGGGTGAAGTTGGTGAGCATCCGGCGCAGGTCGCCATCGGTGATGATGCCCAGCAGCCCGCCATCGGCCAGGCTGAGCACGGCCGTTGCTCCGAGGCGCTTGCCCGATATTTCGAGGATGATGTCTTTCAGTGGCGCGTCTTCCAGTACCTGCGGAGCCTGGTTCTGGCGGCTCAAATCGCCCACTTTCAGGTAGAGCTTCTTGCCCAGCGTGCCGCCGGGGTGCAGGCGGGCAAAGTCGGCGGAGGTGAACTCGCGCGATTCGAGCAGGCATACGGCCAGCGCATCGCCCAGGGCCAGGGCGGCGGTGGTGCTGGTGGTGGGGGCCAGGTTGTGGGGGCAGGCCTCACGCGTCACGGGGGCGTGCAGCACATAGTCGGCCTGCACGCCCAGGTACGAGTCGGCGTTGCTGACCAGCGCCGCCAGTGGCACGCCCTTGCGCTTGAGCAGTGGTACCAGCACTTTTATTTCCGGGGTGTCGCCGCTCTTGCTGATGGCAATGACAAAATCTTCCGGTTGAATCATGCCCAGGTCGCCATGAATGGCATCGGCGGCGTGCATAAACAGCGCTGGCGTACCCGTTGAGTTGAGGGTAGCCACCATCTTGCCCGCAATGTGGGCGCTCTTGCCGATGCCGGTGACCACCACCCGACCCCGTAATGAGAGTATGACAGCTACGCATTGTGCAAAATCCGGAGTTTGAGCAATGGCCGTAGCCACGCCCCGAACGGCTTCTGCTTCTTCGAGAAGCACTTTTTTTGCAATCGAGATGATGTCGTTCTGCGGTTTCAATCTAAATTTGTATAGATTGAGTAGTCATCCCCGGCGGGGCTGATGCTCAAGTCTGCAACCCAATAGAGCAAGTGAGAATGTCGATGCCAGCCGAAAACCAAGCCATCCTGCAAGAGGCTGATCTGAAGGGCAAGTTAAAGGAAGTTTTTGGGTACGGTCAGTTCCGGGGCACCCAGGAGGCCATCATTCAGAACGTCATCGAAGGCCACAACACCTTCGTGATAATGCCCACGGGCGCGGGTAAGTCGTTGTGCTACCAGCTCCCGGCCCTCATCCTGCCCGGCACCGCCATCGTTATTTCCCCCCTGATTGCCCTGATGAAAAATCAGGTCGATCAGCTGAATGCTTTCGGCGTGAATGCCCAGTTTCTGAACTCGACCTTGACCAAGGCGGAGATAAACCGGGTGAAGCGCGACGTAATCAGCGGCGAGGTGAAGCTGCTCTACGTGGCCCCCGAGAGCCTGACCAAGGACGATACCATCGACTTTCTGCAGAAAGCCACCATCAGCTTCGTGGCCATCGACGAGGCCCACTGCATCTCAGAATGGGGCCACGATTTCCGGCCTGAGTACCGGCGCATCCGCGGCATCATCGACAATATCGGGCAGCTGCCCGTTATTGCCCTCACGGCCACGGCCACGCCCAAGGTGCAGCTCGACATCCAGAAAAACCTGCAGATGGACGACGCGTCGGTGTTCAAGACGTCGTTCAACCGCACCAACCTGTATTACGAAGTCCGGCCCAAGCACAACACCAAGAAGCAGCTGATTCAGTACGTGAAGCAGCACAAGGGCAAGGCGGGCATCGTGTACTGCCTGAGCCGCAAGAAGGTGGAGGAAATTGCTGAGCTGCTGCGCGTGAACGACGTGCGCGCCCTGCCCTACCACGCCGGCCTCGACCCGCAGGTGCGCATGGCCAACCAGGACGCGTTTCTAAACGAGGACTGCGACGTGATAGTGGCCACCATCGCCTTCGGCATGGGCATCGACAAGCCCGACGTGCGCTTCGTAATTCACTACGACACGCCCAAGAGCATAGAAGGCTACTACCAGGAAACCGGCCGCGGCGGCCGTGATGGCCTGGAGGGCAACTGCCTGATGTTCTACAGCTACGACGACATCGTGAAGCTGGAGAAATTCAACAAGGACAAGCCCGTAACCGAGCGCGACAACGGCAAGCTGCTCTTGCAGGAAATGGCCAACTACGCCGACTCGGCCGTGTGCCGGCGCAAGCAGCTGCTGCACTACTTCGGCGAGCATTTCGAGAAAGACTGCGGCTTTTGCGACAACTGCAAGCACCCCAAAGAGCGCTTCGAGGGCAAAGACGAGGTGCACATGGCCCTGAAAGCCGTGGTGCAGACCGAGGAGCGCTTCGGCCTCGACCACATCGGCACGGTGCTGATGGGCATGAACAATGCCCACGTGGAAAGCTACGGCCACAACGCGCTGCCCGTGTATGGCCTGGGCAAGGCCCACGACGCGCAGTTCTGGCACTCGGTGCTGCGGCAGGTGCTGCTGAGCGGCATGCTGGAAAAAGACATCGAAAACTTCGGGGTAGTAAAAATCACGCGCAAGGGGCTTGACTTTATCGACAATCCTCACTCTATTAAGCTCACCAAAGACCACAACTACGAGGAAGAGGTGAAAGAAGAACAGGAACAGGAGGAAGTGCAGCAGGCGGCCGGCCACGACGAGGCCCTGTTTGAGATGCTGAAGGGGCTGCGCAAGAAGATTGCGAAGGACAAGAACCTGCCGCCCTACGTGCTATTTCAGGACCCGAGCCTGAAGGAGATGGCCACCACCTTCCCAACCAAGATGGACGACCTGGCCCACATCGGGGGCGTGGGCTCGGGCAAGGCGCAGAAGTTCGGGCAGCCGTTTCTGGCCCTGATTCAGAAGTATGTGGAGGACAACGACATCATCACGGCGGCCGACGTGGTGGTGAAGTCGGCGGTAAACAAGTCCAAAATCAAGATCTACATCATTCAGCAGATCGACAAGAAGATGGACTTGGAGGAAATTGCTTCTTCCAAGGGCATCGACATGCGCGAGCTGATGGAAGAAATTGAGCACATCTGCTACTCCGGCACCAAGCTCAACCTCGACTACTACATCAACGGCGTGCTCGACCACGACCGGCAGGCGGAAATTACCGAGTACTTCCTGCAGGCCAGCACCGACAACATTGCCGTGGCCCTGAAAGAGCTGGGCGACGAGGACTACACGGAAGAGGACCTGCGCCTGATGCGCATCAAGTTCCTGAGCGAGTACGCCAACTAGACCACGAATTCCGCTGATCAGGCGCTGATTTCACTGATTTTCGACCGCGAGGCGGCCCTTTCGGGGCCGCCTCGTGGCGTTTGCGGGCGGGCTGCTTTTGCCGCCTCAGCCGGGATAATCAAAACGTTTTCGCCGGAAAGCCTATCTTCGGAGCGACTTCACCTAATCCCTTTTTATGTCCTTTCAGACTTCTTTTACCCCCACACGGGCGGGTCTTACGCTGCTGGTCGGCCTGTCGGCGATGCTGAGCGCGGCGGCGGCCGACAATCCGCTGCTGCCGGCTTTCAACCAGCCCATTGCCTTCGGCAAAGCCACCAAAGCCGACGTGCAGCAGGCCACGGCCACGATGGTGACCAACACCAAAGCCGCGCTGAATGCCGTCTACAACGTGCCGGCCGGCAAGCGCACCTTCGCCAACACGATGGTAGCCTTCGACAACCTTAGCGACGGGGTGGACCGGGTGGCGGGGCCCATCAGCATTCTGTTCAATGCCAGCCCCGACTCCACCATCCGCAACCAGGCCCAGAAGGCCCTGGCCCAGATCAGCAAGTATGGCAACGAGTTGGCGCTGGATGAGAAGCTCTACCGGGCCGTGAAGGACTATTCCAAAACCAAGGAAGCCCAGGCTCTGACCGGAGCGCACAAGAAATTCCTCACCGAAACCATTGAGGACTACGAGCGCAACGGCTTTGCCCTCACGCCCGAAAAGCGCAAGGAGCTGCAGAAGCTGAACGACAAAATCGGGGACCTGAGCCTGGCCTTCGGGGCCAACATTGCCAAGGACCAGAGCTTTATGATGGTAAGCGCGGCCGATATGAAGGGCCTGCCCGACGACTTCGTGAAGAGCCGCACCAAGGTCGGGGATGCTTACCGCATTGGCGTGGATGGGCCCAGCTACGGCACCTTTATGAAGTACGCCGAGTCGGAGCCGCTGCGCAAGCAGCTGTATGTGCTGTATAACAACCGCGCCGCCGACACCAACCTCGACGTGCTGAAGCAAATCCTGATTGAGCGGCAAAAAAAGGCCCAACTGCTGGGCTACAAAACCTACGCCGCCTACCAGACCAGCTCGCGCATGGCCAAAAACCCGGAAACGGTGTGGGCCTTCGAAACCAAGCTGGTAGACCGCGTGAAGCAGAAAAGCCAGCAGGATCTGGAGGAATTGCTGGTAGTGAAGCGCGCCTACCTGAAAGACCCAAGCGTAAAGGCGCTGTCGCCCTGGGAAACCAGCTTTTACAGCAATATCCTGATGAAGGATAAGTACCAGCTCGACGCGGAAAAGGTGAAGGAGTATTTTGAGGTGAACCACGTGGTGGAAGGCCTTTTCAACACCACGCAGCAGCTGTTCGGGCTGAAATTCAACGAGGTGAAAGACGCCTCGGTGTGGCACAAGGATGCCCGCATGTTTGAGGTGCAGCGCGACGGCAAGCTGATCGGGCGCTTCTACCTCGACCTGTTTCCGCGCGAGAATAAGTACACCCACGCGGCCTGCTTCGGCGTGCAATCGGGCAAGCAGACCAGCAAGGGCTACCAGCTGCCCACGGCCGTGCTGCTGTGCAACTTCAACGCCCCCACGCCCGGCAAGCCGGCTTTGATGAGCCACTCGCAGGCGGTGACGTTCTTCCACGAGTTCGGCCACGTGATGCACAACCTGGTGACGACGGCCGAGCTGAGCAGCCAGTCGGGCACCAGCGTGAAGCGCGACTTCGTGGAGGCGCCGTCGCAGATTCTGGAGAACTGGGCCTGGAACTACGACGCGCTGAAGACTTTCGCCAAGCACTACCAGACCGGCGAAGTGCTGCCCAAGCCGCTCTACGATAAGATGCAGGCCGCCCGCAACGTGGGCTCCGGCCTGGCCGCTTCAAACCAGATCCTGTATGGCACGCTGGATATGACGCTGCACGACAAGTTCGACCCGAACGGCGCGGAAACCACCACCGACGTGCTTAAGAAGCTGCAGAACCAGCTGACGCCTTTCGCCTACCTTGACGGCACGAACATGCAGGCCTCTTTCGGCCACCTCACCGGCTACGCCGCCGGCTACTACGGCTACATGTGGTCGAAGGTGTACGCCGAAGATATGTTCTCAGTATTCGAGAAAAACGGCGTGATGGACCAAAAAACCGGCCTGCGCTACCGCGACCTGATCTTAGCCAAAGGCGGCACCGACGACGAGTACCAGCTGGTGAAAAACTTCCTCGGCCGCGAGCCCAACCAGGACGCTTTCTTCAAGTCGTTGGGGCTTTGATTTAGTTGTCAGTTGTTAGTTGCCAGTTGTCAGGTTGTTCTGGCAGCTACAAACAAAAAGGCCCGAAGCATCAGCTTCGGGCCTTTTTGTTTGTAGCTGTACTTATCAGTGCGCTAAAGAAACTAACAACTGACAACTAGCAACTGACAACTAAAACCTAGCAGTACTCCTCAAACGCACCCTGCAGGTTGTCCACAATGCGCATCATGTCGTTGCCTTCGATGTGGTGACGCTCGATGACGTGGACCAGCTCACCGTCTTTAAACAGGGCGATGCTGGGCGAGGAGGGCGGATAAGGCAGCATGTGCTGGCGGGCCTGGGCTACGGCGTCGGTTTCCATGCCGGCGAATACGGTTACCAGCTTGGCGGGCTTCTTATCGGAGCTGGAAACGGCCAGCTTCAGGGCCGGGCGAGCCTTGGCGGCGGCGCAGCCGCACACCGAGTTGACGGCCAGCAGCACCGTGCCGCTCTGGGCATTGAGCACGGAGTCAACTTCTTCGGGGGTCATGAGCTGCTCGAAGCCGGCATCCGTGAGGTCTTGCCGGATCGGCGCTACCATGTATTCTGGGTAAGAGGCCATTGGCGAAAGGGTCGTAAAATGACTGAGAAAGAGAAAAATCAGGAATGGAGCCCGCGGGCGACGCAAAAATACGCAAACTCCGGCGCTTGCCTCTGCCTAACCCCAAACGCGGCGTTCTGGTTTGCGGCGGAGTGGCTTTGTATTTGCGGGGAAGCCGGCCCGGTGGGCCGGCTGGCTAGCCACGGGCCGGACGGGCTACTACCCGGCCGAGTATGCAGCTTTTCCGCTCATTGCTAAAATACCAATACGGTATAAATTTCCGGCATTGCAGCGGCCTTTCCGCAAATAAAATTACATTTAGCTCATCGAAGTCCAACCCCTACCCGCTATGCTGAAAATTTTTACTCTCGCGGGGGCGCTGTGCCTGACGGCGGCCGCTGCCCAGGCCCAGGTAGATACCGTGCGGGCCAGCACGCTGCCCCCCGCCCAGCAGGCCGAAAAGCTCTATAACAGCGGCGTGACCAAGTACAACGGCAAAAACTACCGCGCCGCCCTCCAGGATTTCGACAAGGCCCTGGCCCTGCGGCCCGATTTTGCCAAAGCCTACTACAACCGCGCCACCACCCGCTACGAGCTGAAGGACTACCAGCCCGCCGTGCAGGACTACGATCAGGCCATCAAGCTCGACCCCAACGGCTATACGGCCTACTTCGGGCGCGGGCAAGCCAAAGAGGCATTGGGCCAGAAGCCGGAAGCCGAGCAGGACTACGGCCACGTAACGGAGGCCAAGCCCGACTACGCCCCGGCCTGGTACTACCGCGGGGCGCTGCGCTTCGAAAAAGCCGATTACAAGGCCGCTAAAGCCGATTTTGACGCGGCCGTGAAAGCCGACCCCAACTACGCCTACGCCTACCACGACCGCGCCAGCGCCGAGCGACAGCTCGGCGACTTCCCGGCCGCCGTGCAGGACTACACCAAGGCCCTGAGCCTGCAGCCCGACCTGCTGCCGGCCCTGCTGAACCGCGCTGCCGCCCGCCGCCGCGCCAACGACCCTAAAGGTGCCCTGGCCGACTACAACGACTACCTGGCCAAAAAAACCGACAACCCCACCGCCTACACCAACCGCGGCGCGGCCCGCTACGAGGCCGCCGACTACAAGGGCGCGGTGGAAGATTTTAGCAAAGCCATTGAGCTGAACGACCAGTACGCCTATGCCTGGAACAACCGCGCCGCTGCCTACCTCAAGCTGGAAGACTACCCAAAAGCCGCCGCCGATGCCTCCAAAGCCATTGCCCTGAACCCGCAGTACGCCGAAGCCTACCTGAACCGCGGCCACGCCCGCGAAATGCTTCGCGACGACCAGGCCTGCCAGGATTGGCGCAAAGCCGCCGAGCTGGGCCTGGAAGCCGGCTCCAGCTACGCCGCCGCCTCCGGCTGCGGCAGCGAGTAAGACCGTGTCATCAGACCGTCAGGCGAAAAAGAACGTCATGCCGAGCGAAGCCGAGGCATCTCGCGTGCTGACGTTGCCAAACCAACTGTCATCCTGAGCCCAGCGAAGGACCTCTACCGCTTCGCTGAATTAGCAATCAGACGTCAGCACGCGAGATACCTCGGCTTCGCTCGGCATGACGTTCTTACTTAAACTTTTATCTACGCCTCTCTCCCGATGCAAACTCTCTTACGCATCCTTTTTCTGCTGGGCACGCTGCTGTGGGCCATTCTGGCCAATGGGCAAAACGTGGAGTTCAGCAAGGACCAGTTTGGCTCCGACAAGGACGGCCTGAAAGAAGCTCAGCGCGAAATAAAGCTCGGCGACGAGTGGTACGACCTCGACCCGCCGCGCTACGAGCAGGCCCTGCCCCACTATCTGGCGGCCCAGAAGTTTAACCCCAACAACGCCCGCCTCAACCTGCGCATCGGCAACTCCTACCTGCACTCCGGCTTCAAGCCCCGCGCCCTCACTTATCTGCAGAAAGCCTACCAGCTCAATGCCGACGTGGACCCCAACATCCATTATTACCTGGGCCGGGGCCTGCAGCTGAACGCCAAGTGGACCGAGGCCATTGCCGAATACAAGGCTGCCACGCCGGCCACCAGCGGCAAAAACGCCGCCGCCCAGGTGGCCGCCATTCAGCGCAAGATAAAGGAGTGCGAAAACGGCCGCGAGCTGATGGCCCGCCCCGTGCGCGCCTTCATCGACAACGCCGGGCCGGCCGTGAACTCGGCCTACGCCGACTACGGGCCGGTGATTTCGGCCGATGAGTCGGTGATGCTGTTCACCTCGCGCCGCGACAACTCCACCGGCAAGCAGCGCGACCCCGAAACCGGCGGCTTTTTCGAGGACATTTATCAGAGCACCCGCGGCAGCAACGGCCAGTGGTCGGCGGCGCGCAACCTGGGGGCCCCGGTGAACACCGACGGCCACGATGCCACCGTGGGCCTGGCCCCCGACGGCCAGCGGATGCTGGTGTATTCGGAAGACAACGGCGGCGACCTGGACGAGTCGGACCTGCGCGGGGTGGCCTGGCGCAAGCCCCAGAAGATGGGCGGCCGCATCAACACCGGCAAAAGCCACGAGTCGTCGGCGGCCTACACGCCCGATGGGCGCACGCTCTACTTCGTGAGCGACAAGCCCGGCGGCCTCGGCAGCCGCGACATCTACAAGGTGGAAATTGAGGGCCGCGGCCCGGCCGTGAATCTGGGCTCCGTCATTAACACGCCCTACGGCGAGGAGGGCGTTTTCCTGCACCCCGATGGCAAGACGATGTATTTCAGCTCGGAAGGCCACAACTCGATGGGCGGCTACGACATCTTCAAATCGGTGTTTGAGAACGGCAAGTGGAGCACGCCCGAAAATCTGGGCTGGCCCATCAACACCCCCGACGACGACGTGTTTTTCGTGATTTCGGCCTCGGGCCGCCACGGCTATTATTCCTCGTTCCGGGATGATGGGCTGGGCTCGAAGGACATCTACCAGATTACGTTTCTGGGAGCCGAAAAGCAGCCCATGCTCAGCCAGGAAGACCAGCTGCTGGCCTCGCGCATTCAGCCGGTGAAGGAAACCCAGCTCGCGCCGCCCGTGGCCATTGCCACCGCCCAGGTTACCATTCTGAAGGGTGTGGTGACCGATGAAGCCTCGAAGCAGCCCCTGGAAGCCACCATCGACGTAGTCGACAATTCCCGCAACGAGCTGATTGCCTCCTTCCGCTCCAATGCGCAGTCGGGCCGCTACCTGGTTTCGCTGCCCTCGGGCGTGAACTACGGCATTGTGGTGCGGCAGGAAGGCTACCTGTTTCACTCCGAGAACTTCGACGTGCCGGCCGGCGCGGCCTATTCGGAAGTCATCAAGGACATTGCCCTCAAGAAGCTCGACGTGGGCGTGAAGGTGGTGCTCAACAACATTTTCTTCGACTTCGACAAGGCTACGCTGCGCAAGGAAAGCACCGCCGAGCTGGAGCGCCTGCAGAAGCTGCTGGTCGAAACCCCGGCCCTGCGCCTGGAAATATCCGGCCACACCGACAACGTGGGCAACGCCGCCTACAACAAAGACCTCAGCCAGCGCCGCGCCAAAGCCGTGGTGGATTACCTCGTAGCCAAAGGCACCGACAAAGCCCGCCTCACCTTCGCCGGCTACGGCGACAACCAGCCCGTGGCCCCGAACACTACCAAAGGCGGCCGCCAGCTCAACCGCCGCACCGAATTCAAGGTGACGGGCAAGTAAAAGCGGGCCGCGTCAGACCACTTCTCAGCGCCGGAAATAGGCCGTGAACGTGGAGCCCACCCCGAGCTGGCTCTGCACCTCGATGCGGCCGCCGGCGTTTTCCAGCATCTTCTTCACCATATACAGCCCCACGCCCGAGCCCTCGACGTGGGTATGGAAGCGCTGAAACAGGGCAAACAGCGGCCGCTCGGGGCTCAGGGGCACGCCCAGACCGTTGTCCTGCACTTCCAGGGCCCAGTACTGCTCCTGGGCCCGGCACCGGATGCTGACCCGCGGCACCCGCGCCGGATGGTGGTACTTCAGGGCGTTGCTGAGCAGGTTATAGACCACCGAGCGCAGGTTTTTCTCGGAAAACGTGAGCGTGGCGCAGTCCTGCACCTCTACCGTGAGCTGCCCGGCCGTGCGGGCCAGCAGCGGGGCCAGGTCCAGGCGCACGTCGCGGACGATGGCGGCCAGCGCCACCGCGCTGGCCGCCATCGTCCGCGACGTGCGCCTGGACCTGGCCCCGCTGCTGGTGAGGTGCCCGATGGTGAGCTTGAAGCGGTCCACGGAGTCCTGCATCAGGGCCAGAATGTGGCTCACCTCGCCCACCCGAGTGGGCGGGGGCAGCTCTTGCAGCAGCTCGCTAAGCAGCCCTTCGATGTTGGTGATGGGCGCTTTCAGGTCGTGTGAGGCGGTGTAGACGAAGGTATCCAGGTCCACGTTGGTGCGCGTTAGCTGGGTGTTGGCCAGGCCCAGCTCGCTGTTGGCGGTGGCCAGGGCGGCGGGCTTTTTCCTCGCTTTCCAGCACCCCCTGCCGGGCCCGCACCTGGTCGGTCATGTCGTGGGCGAAGATCAGCACGCCATCCACTGCCCCGTGCGCGTCGCGGCGGGCCTGGCAGGTGAAGGTCCAGTAGATGTTTTCCAGGGGGCCGCCGTGGTGACGGGCCAGCCGCACGGGCAGCTCCTGGGCGGTGGCGGTGGTGCCGGTGCCGTACACTTGGCGCAGCAGGGCCGGAATGGGGCTGTCGGCCAGCTCGGGCAGGGCATCCATTAGGGCTTTGCCCAGCAGCTCGCGGCCTGGAAACAGCTGCTGATATGCCGGATTGACCAGCTGGTACACCATCTCAGGGCCGGCCAGAATCACGATGGGAATAGGGGCCTCCATAAACAGCGAGTGCAGCACCTGGCGCTGCTGCTCTATTTCCTGGCGGGCTTCCACCTGCTCGGTCACCTCGTAGCCAAACACCACCACGCCGTCGATGCAGCCGTGCTCATCGAAGCGGGCC
Source organism: Hymenobacter daecheongensis DSM 21074 (assembly GCF_900141805.1). Lineage (GTDB taxonomy): Bacteria > Bacteroidota > Bacteroidia > Cytophagales > Hymenobacteraceae > Hymenobacter > Hymenobacter daecheongensis. Next base: position 381,013 of record NZ_FQYN01000002.1, read on the forward strand.
TGCTGAATGAAGTTGAAGTAGCGGTCTTGCAGCTGGCCGCTGGTGGGGTTCAGAAACGGAATCAGCAGGTTTTCTTCCCGGTTGGTGCGGCCGGTTTCATACACCCGCCGGAACGTATGGAGCACGTCGTGGCCCGCGAGTTCCGGAAACGCCTCGGCCAGGCGGCGGCCCAGCAGCTCGCGGCCGGCAAACAGCTCCTGATAGCCAGGGTTCACCAGCTCATACACCAGCTCGGGGCCACTGAGAATGCAGATGGCGGCCGGCGCGGCCATAAACAGGCGCTCTAGGCGGGTGCGCTGCTGCTCGGCCCCGGTGCGGGCCGCCAGCAGCTGGGCGGTGCGGTCCTGCACGCGGGCCTCCAGCTCCTGGGCCAGTATCAGCAGCTGCTGCTGCGACTCTCGCAGCTCGGCGTAGTTGGCCAGGCCCTCCTCGTTGGCCACGCGCAGCTCCTCGTTGGTAGCGGCCAGGGCATCGTTCAGGTGCTGCACCTGCCGGCGGGCTTCCACCGGCTCGCTCACGTCGGTAGCCACCATAATTATCCCCGTGATGCGCCCATCGGCCTCGCGCAACGGATGATACACGAAGCTCCAGTATACGGTCTGGCGGCGGCCCTGCCGGTCGATGAACGAAGGCAGCTCGTGGGCTACAAAGGGCACACCCGTGGCCAGCACCCCATCCATCAGCTCCTCGAAGCCCTGTCCGGCCACCTCGGGCAGCAGCTCAAATAAGGGCGTGTGCAGCGCCTGGGCCTGGGAGCGGCCCCACATGGTGCACACGGTCGGGTTGGCCAGCTCAATGACGTAGCGCGGGCCCCGCAGCACGGCAAACCCCACCGGGGCCTGCTCGAACGCCCGCCGCAGCTCACCCAGCTCCACCTCGGCCACGGCACTGCCGGCCAGCTCCCCGCGCGGGTCGGGGCGGGCCGCGTGAGAGGTGAGGCTGACCACCAGCAGCGGGCCGCTGCGCCGGGCCACGAGCTGGCACCGCCTATCAGCCCCGGCGGCCGGGTCGGCGAAGTCGTGGTGGGCGGCGGTGTTGGTTTCGAAGGCCTGCCGGCATCGCGCTAGAATGACCGGGGCCTGCAGCGGCGCAAAGAAGCTGAGCAGCGTGCGGCCCGGCAGCCGGCGCTGCTGCTGGCCGGCGGGGTTGAGGTATTCCAGGCTGAAATCCACTAACTCGCCACCGGCCAGTGCATACAGCGGCCGCCAGAGCTGCACTGCCGTCGGCAGAACGTCCAGCAGCGTGCGCAGCAGCTCATCGGGCACGGCATCGGGTGGAAACGGGGCAGCGGGGGCGGGCATGGCGGAGGCGCGAAGAAGCAGGAGCAGAAGGCGCGGACCGGGCGGCCAACGGCCCCGGCACGGGCCGGAACTCAGGAAAGGTACGCTTATCCACGGCCATAGTTGAGGTTAGCGGTAATCCGGCATTCGGCCCGGTTCACCGAGGATTTGGCGGGGTTGCCGGTGCAAACCGCGCTGAACCAGTGCCCGCGGGCTATCTTGCCGGGCCTGGGCTTTTCGCGGCCTTCACCTTTTGGCATTTTTGTGCTGCCCCTTCCTTCCACCCTGCTCATTCGCGGCCTGCTGGCCCTGCTGCTTATGCTGCCCCGGCCGGGTGCGGCCCAATCGGGACCGGGGCGGCAGTTTCTGAAGCCGTTTGGGGCAGCCGAAGGTCTGCCCCAAACCTTCATCTACGCCCTGCACCAGGACCGCGCCGGTTACCTTTGGCTAGGCACCGCCGAGGGCCTGGTGCGCTACGACGGCACCGCTTTCGTGCTCTTCACCACCCGCCAGGGCCTGGCCGATAACTTCGTGACGCGCCTCGGCGAAGATGCCGCCGGTCGCCTCTGGGCCGACCATCCGCAGGGCCGCCGGTCGGGGTGGCAGGGGCAGCGCTTCGGTCCCGCCCCGCTCCCCGCCGGCCCCGCCGCTGCTCCCGATACGGCCGCCCTGCGCCGCCTACGCCAGCGCTACCAGGCCCAATTGCCGGCCCACACCGAGCTAAGCTGCTTCCTGGCTGACCGCGAGGGCAACCTCTGGCTGGGCACCGCCGGCCAGGGCCTGTGGCGCGTTTCTGACCAGCATATTACCTTTTTCCCCGACGCGGACGGCCGCCTGTGGGCCACGGTAAATGCCGGCCCTAACGCCCTGCGGCGGGCCGCCGCCGCGCTGCGCCTGCCGGCCCCCGTCACGGCCGCCATCCGCACCCCGGCGGCGCTGTGGGTGGGCACTGCCACCGATGGCGTGTACCGGCAGCCCGCCGCCGCGGCCGGCCCCGCGCAGCACTTCACCACTGCCAACGGGCTGCTGCACAACGCCATTTATGCCCTGCTGGCCGATGCGGCCGGGCGCGTGTGGGTGGCCACGCACGGCACCGGGCTGGCAGTGTGGGAGCAGGGTCGCTTCCGGCACTTCCGCCTCGGGCGCGGCGGCCTGAATGCCACCGCCCTGGCCACCGACCCCGCCGGCCGCGTCTGGATCGGGACCGAGGGGGCGGGGCTCTACGGCTATGCTAATGGCCGCTTCCGTCAGTATACCACCGCCCAGGGCCTGCCTTCCAACTACTGCTACGCACTGGCTCCGTTCCGGGTGCCCACCCGCCCGGCCGCCCGGCCAGCAGCTGACTACCTGCTCATCGTGCACCAGAATCAGCTGAGTGCCCTGCAGCCGGCCACCGGCCGCGTGGCCGCGCTGTCCGCCCCCGACAACCCGCTGGTGCGGGGCTGCCTGCCCCAGCTGGCCCCGGATTCGGCGCGGGGGCTGCTGTGGGTGCGCACCCGCACCGGCGTGCTGCGCGTGGACCCGCGCCAGTGGCCGGCCGCGCCCGCCGTGCCCACCGCCGTGCTGACGGGCGCGGATGTAGACGATGCGCGCCGCCCGGTGGCGCAGCTGGGGCAGCTTGCGGCCACGCGGCACCGGCTGGCGTTCCGGTTTCGCGGCATCAGTCTGGCGCGGGCCGGGGCGGTGCAGTACCAGTATCGGCTGCGCGGCTACCAGGAGGCCTGGAGCACGCCCAGCGCCGTGGCCGAGGCTCAGTTTCCGCGGCTCGATGCGGGCTCCTACGTATTTGAGGCGCGGGCGCGGCTGGGCGAGCGGGGCGCGTGGTCGGGGCCGGCGCGGGCGGCGTTTGGCATTGCCACGCCTTTCTGGCGCACCGGGTGGTTTGGGGCGCTGGCGCTGCTGATGGCCGGGGCGGCCGGGTATCTGCTCATGCGGGCCCGCGAAGCCACGCTGCGCCGGCAGCAGCGCCAGCTCGAAACCACCGTGCGCGAGCGAACTGCCGAGCTGCGCCAGCGCAACGCCGACATCGAGCACATGAACGCGGAGCTGGTGGTGGCGCGCGATGCGGCCGAGGCCTCGCGCAAGGCCAAGGCGCAGTTTCTGGCCAACATGAGCCACGAAATCCGGACCCCGATGAACGCCGTTATCGGCCTCACGCACCTGCTGCGCCAGACGCGCACCACGCCCGAGCAGCTCGAATACTTGCAGGCCGTGCAGTCGTCGTCGCAGAATCTGCTGGTCATCATCAACGATATTCTGGACAGCTCCAAGATGGAAGCCGGCCGCCTCACCCTGGAGCAGGCCCCGTTTCATCTGCCCGAGCTGCTGCGCCGGGTGCAGCGCATGTTCCAGTTTACCACCGAGTCCAAGGGCCTGTACTTTCACTTGGATATAGCCCCCACCGTGCCCGAGGCCGTGCTTGGCGACTCCGTGCGGCTGAATCAGGTGTTGGTGAACCTGGTGGGCAACGCGCTGAAGTTCACGGCCCGCGGCGGGGTCACGGTGCGCGTATCAGCGGCCGAAGGCGGGCCGGATGGGGCCACGCTGGTGCGCTTTGCCGTGGTCGATACCGGCATCGGCATTGCCGCCGATAAGCTGGAAGCCATCTTCGAGGATTTCTCTCAGGCCAATACCAGCACCACCCGCGAGTTTGGCGGCACCGGTCTGGGTCTGAGCATTGCCCGCAGCCTGGTGGCGCTGCACCAGGGCCGCCTGTGGGTGGAAAGTGAGCTGGGCCGGGGCTCCGAGTTCATCTTCGAAATCCCCTACCACGCCGCCGACGCGGCCCTGATGCGCCCCGAAACCACCGGCCCGCTCACCCGCTTCGAGCCGGCCCTGCGCGTGCTGGTGGCCGAAGACAACGACCTGAACCAGCTGGTGGCCCGCAAAACCCTGGAGGCCTGGAATGTGACCGTGACCGTGGCCGCCAACGGCCGCCTGGCCGTGGAAGCCGCCCGGCAGCAACCCTTCGACGCGGTGCTGATGGACGTGCAGATGCCGGAAATGGACGGCTACGAGGCCACCCGCCAGCTGCGTACCCACTTCCCCGACCCACGCCGGCTGCCTATCATCGGCCTCACGGCCTCGGCCCTGCCCGAAGACCGCGCCCTGGCGCTGGAAGCCGGCATGAACGACACGCTGGCCAAGCCCTTCGACCCGGCCGTGCTCTACGCCCGCCTGGCCCACTACACCGGCCGCACCGCCCTGACGCAGCCTGCGCCGCAGTCCGCGGCCGTGCCGCCCCAGCCCGTCGTCGAAGCTCCTTTCCGACCCGATTGGACCGTGCTGGAAGAGTTGGCCGGCGGCAACGAGGCGTTTATCACGCAGATAATCACAACGTTTCTGGACCAGGCTCACGCGCTGCACGAGGCGCTGCAAGCTGCCGCCCACGCCGCTGATACCACTGCCCTAGCCCAGACGGCCCACAAGCTGAAAGGGCAGGTGGCCTACTTTGGTGTGCCGCAGCTACACGCGCACCTCGGCCAGCTCGAACAGTTCCGCGAAAAAAAACCTCTTCCTCCTGACCTTCCGGAGCAGATAGCCACCACCGGCAGTCTGCTCCGGCAGCTGTGCGCCGTGCTCCAGGCACGCCTCACACCCTGACGGGCTGCGCAATTTACCGGCTGAGGCGGTCGGCATTTCGCCCCTGCTCCCAGGCAATATTCACCCAGTCACTTTACTGGCTTTTACCAAGGCTTCCTATACCTTTGCCGCTATGCCAAATTCAACCGTTCCGTTGCGCTGCCTGGTAGTTGACGATGACCCACTTTCGATCCAGATTGTGGAAAATTGCATTGCCAACACGCCTTTTCTAGTTTCTACCGGCACCTGCGACAGCGCCATTGCCGCCGCTGAGGTGCTGCGCGTGCAGCCCGTCGATTTGCTGTTTCTGGATGTGGAAATGCCGCTCATGTCCGGCATCGATTTGCTGCGCACGCTCCAGCATCCGCCGCTGGTGGTGCTCATCACCAGCAGCCAGAGCTACGCGGTACAGGCCTTCGAGCAGTCGGTGGTTGATTATCTGGTAAAGCCCGTCAGCTATGCGCGGTTTCTGCAGGCCGCCCAAAAAGCGCTGGAGCTAGCCGAAAGCCGCCTCACGCCCGCCACCGCGCCGACTGAGGCCGATGCCGATTTCACCTTCGTGAAAGTGGACACCCGGCTGGTGAAGGTGCTCTTTGATGAGGTGCGCTACGTGGAAGCCCTCGGCGACTACGTACACATCGTGACGGGGCAGAGCAAGCTCATCGTGTATAGCACCATGAAGGCCGTGGAGGAGAAATTTCCGACCGCGCTGTTCGCCCGCGTTCACCGCTCCTTCATTGTGAACATTAAGCGCGTGCAGGCCATCGAAGACAATACCATCATCATCGAAAACAAGCACATTCCCATCGGGCAGACCTACCTGCGCGACGTGCTGCAGCGGCTGAACAAGTTTTAAGTGCAACCATCCGGATTTTCTACCTTTTTCGGGCGCTGCGGGGCGGGCTTGGTGCTGCTCTGCGTGCTGCTGCTGGCCCAGCTGCCGGGCCACGCCCAGCGGGCCGGCGATACGCTCAGCGTGGCCTGCCCGCCGCCGCGCGTGGTTGAGCTGTGCGTCGAGCTGGATGCCATCCGCTCCGTAGACTCCGGCAGCGGCCCGCTCACCTACCGCTGGGATATGGGCGATGGCACCACGCTCACTGGCCTCACCGTGGCGCACTGCTACGCCACCCGCCAGCGCTACCTCGTACGCCTCGACGTGGTGGAGGACGAAACCGGCGAAGTGCGCCCCGATCAAAAGGTCATTCCCGTCGATTTCACCCAGGAAACGGTAGTCAACTTTCTCATGCCTGATACCGTGCGCGTGGGCCAGCCCGTGGCCTTCGATGCCGTCGACTCGCAGCTGCCGACCTGCGAAAATATGGTGGTGCTCTGGGATTTTCGCGACGGCTACGTGACCAATGGCCGCCGCGTGCAGCACACCTTCCGCCGACCTGGCCGCTATGCCGTGCGCATGAGCCTGCGGGCCAACGGCCCCGACCCCTGCCCCGACAGTCACTGCGTGAGTCGGGTGCTGGTGGTGCAGCCTTGAGCAGAGCCAGTAGTATCTATCAAAGGCTAGGCAGCCTATTTTTACTTAGTATATTACTAGAAAAACGATTTGACACAGTACTTATCGTTTAAAAAGTTGCTTTATTTGCACGCAGGTTAGCCAATTAGTATTCCTTCCTGCCCTTTTTGTCATGAATAAAGCTTCTATTCTGCTGCTGCTCGCCTTCAGCCTGACCACCGCCGCCCACGCCCAGCAAGCCCCCGACCTGCGGGCGCAGGCCGCGGAAGCCACCCGCAAGCTGGCCCAGCAGATTTCCCTCGACGATGCCCGTAGCGTGCAGGTGCGCCGGCTCACGTATGAGCGCCTGACCCAGGAAAATGAGGTGAGCCGCCAGTATGCCGTCGATGCCGCCATGCGCCAGAACAAGCTGCGGGTAGTGGGCGAAGAATACGCCACCAAGCTTCAGGCGGTGCTGTCGCCGGCCCAGTTTCAGCGCTACATGGCGCTGAGCGCGGCCACGGCTCCTACGCCCGGCACTGCCGCCACGCCCTCGGCCTCGCGCAAGTAGAGCGCTTGGGAGCTGTTTTGAGTTGATTTTTTGGCTTACCAAAGAGGGATAGACGAGATGCATAGCGACGGTCTTGTCGGCCGCGCCGCAAAGTAAGTTTCGCTCAGGGATGAGGCGCAAATATGCGCCTCATCCGCGTTCCGGCGGCTCTTTCGCCAGATCAAAACCGCTCCTTAGCCAACTCGCTGGCGGGCGGCCACTTCCCGGGCTTGCTCCCGCGCCGCGTTGGCGGCCAGAATATCCAGTGCCAGTTGCCAGAGCGCCTCATACGGGATGATTTCTATCTCGGCAAAGGCCTCGCCGGGCTGGGGCGCTTCGCGCAGGCGCTTTAGCAGGGGCTGCGCCTTTTTCTCGCAGGCCTGAGGATTGAAGTGCTCCTTCACGGTGAGCACCAGCAGCCGGAAAAACAGCTGACTGCGGAGCGTAGCCGCGTCGCGCAGGTGCCGGCGCTCATATTTGCGCAAGCCCTCCAGGCGCGACAGCAGCCCGTCTACATCCTGCTGCCGCAGATAATGCAGGAATTGCAGAATCAGGATGGCCACGTTGTAGCCCTGCTTGTCGCGGCTGTAGTCGGGCAGGGTCTGCACGAACTGGTTGAAGTGCCGCAGCCGCAACGGCGACACTTCGGGCTGCACGAAGTGAATGTAGGCCCGGAACAGGTCCCAGCGCTGCCGCGCCGCCACCCGCTGCTTGCGGAAATACGGGTTTTTGAGCGCCAGCTCCAGCAGCTGCAGCGCCTTGCCGTATTGCCCCGCGTGCAGGGCCAGCAGCACGTAGTTTTCCAGAAAGAAAAACCAGTTGCCCGACGAGGGGTGAAAGTCCTTGAAGTACTCCTCGGCTAGCGCCAACCCCTTTTCGGCCTGCTTGCTGCGCAGGTGCGCATAGGCATTCATGTAGTTGTTGAAGCGCTTGTCGAAGCGCTTGCGGTTCAGCTTGCCCTGGGCCGCCTGCCGGGCCGTGGCCGAGGTGAGCCGGATAATCTCGGCGTAGTTGCCCGTCAGCTCCTGCTGGGTGAGCCGGATCAGGTACAGGTAGTTGAAAGTGGTAAAGCTCTTCGCCTTGTCGTGGAGGCGCTGCAGCTTTTCCTGGTAGGCCGGAATCTCATTCAGCAGCGTGCGCCGCGTGCGCACGGTGTGGGCCAAAGCCAGCTTGCTGCTGCCGTATATCTGGCCGGCTTCGTCTTCCAGCAGCAGCAGCTGCTGGTACTTGAGCAGCTGGGTGCTCATGGCCTTGTAGCGGGCGGGCTGGCGCAAATCGGCATAAAGCGTGCAGAGCAGGCGGGCGGCCAGCACGGCATACTGCGTAAATTCGCCGTCCAGCGCCTGCCGGAGGCATTTGCGCAGCAGCTGTTCGGCCAGCGCATACTCGCCTTCGCCATACAGCACCGTCACCTGATGATACAGGCTCAGGCACTGCAGCTCGTAGCGCCGCGAAACCAGGTGGCGCGGATCGGCCTGATCCAGGAAGTAGAGATGGTTGAGCAGCTTCTGCTGCACCCGCGACTTAAGCTTGCGGAAGGTAATCAGGCTGGCCGGGCTGGCTTTGCCATACAGGCCCTTGGTAAGCTGGAGCTGCGTGCTATCCGGGTCAGCTTCCAGCAGCTGAATGAGCTGGTAGTCTTTATGTTTGGCGGCGCGGGCAGAAAAGTCGAATAATGGTGCCTCTTTCAGCCTGCGGTCCGTCACAATTTTAGCCAGATTACTAAGTTTCTCCATATAAAAAGTACGCTGGCTCTTATTCTGAGCTATCCGGCGCCTAAATAAAGCGAATAAAAGCCTGTCACAAAAAAACAGGATGTGGCCTTTATTCTTGACCCGCTTTGCCCCCACCTTTGCAATGGGTAAATTTCATCTTTTTTGCAAGCCATTTGTCACAAATACCTGGCTTACGTCGGCGTTCGATTGATTTTCGCGGCTCCGATACTGAAACCAGAGAGCGCACGGCCACATTTTAGCACGGAATTTTACAAAAAATATTAGAAATATTCAAGTCACGTTTACAACAACTCTTGCCTTTCGACGAGGGCCGCACCCGCCCACCTTTGTATCAGTCAATCACCTGAACCACAAACAACCCTCGTCATGCTAGAGCTTATCACCATCGCCCTGCTGCAAATCGCCAGCCTCAATACTTCCGCCACTGCTCCTGCCAGCGCCGCCTCGCTTGCGCCTGCTGCTACTACTACCACCACCACTACCAACAACACCGACGGCTCGGGCCACGGCGGCTGGGGCGGCGGCATCATCTAAAGCGGCCGCGCTTCCGGCAAGATTCCGGCATCCTGCAGAAACTTGGCTAACTTGCCCGGGCCCTACTTCTGTACGGTTTCCTTTCCATGAAGCGATATTTACTGGGCTTAGGCTGCCTCCTGGGCTTGAGCGTTTGCTCATCGCCTACCCCCAACCACGCTGATACAGTCCGGATTCGGTGGGCGCGCGACCCCGAAAACCTGGATCCGCTGGTGCTCCCCAACGCCCAGGCCGTTGAGACAACCAACCTGCTGCACTGCAGCCTGCTCACGGTTGACTACGCGCAAAAGAAGTTTGTGCCGTGGCTGGCCGAGACCATGCCCACCGTGCGCCGCACCGACTCGCTGACGCTGGTGACCTACCGGCTGCGGCCGGAAGCCGCCTGGGACAACGGGCAGCCGATACTGGCCAGCGACGTGGCGTTTACGCTGAAAGTGATGAGCTGCCCCGGCCTGCCCAACGAGGCGGCGCGGGCGCAATTCGCCTTCATTGAGTCTATTCAGCTCGATTCGCTGGACCGGCGGCGGTTTACGCTTGCTTTCCGGGGCAAGTCGCCGGACCTGGTGCAGGCTTCCGGCGATTATCCCATTCTGGCCGAGCATCAGCTGGATCCACGGGGGCAATTGCGGCACATTTCGCTCGCGGCACTGCGGGCCGATACGGTCCAGGCAACCCCCCGCCGCAGCGCTTCTGTAACGGCGTTTGCCAGGGGCTACGCGCAGAAAAACCTGGGCCGGCATCCGGAAAACCTGCCGGGCAGCGGTCCTTACGTCCTTAAAGAATGGCGGGCCGGCCGCCATGTGCTGCTGCAGCGCAAGAAGCAATGGTGGGGCGACCGGGTGCCCGCGGCTCCGCCGCAACTCCGGGCTCACCCCAAAACCCTTGACTATCAGATAATCACCGACGATGCAACGGCCCTACTGGCCCTGCGTCGCGGTGATATTGATGTTTACCCCATGATGCCGGCCAAGGAGTTTGTGCGGCTGCGCCAGAATCAGAAAGCCGGCGACCTGGCGTTCTACACCGCCGACTCGTACGAGATGCTGGCCGCGGGCTTTAATATGCGCCAGCCCGCCCTGCGCGACGCGCTTACCCGCCAGGCGTTCAGCCACTTATTCGATATTCCAGGACTGATTCAGGCCAGCCAGCAAGGTCTGGCTTACCCGAGCGTGAGCCTGGTGAGCCCCACGGCCGGCCCGCTCTACAACGACAGCCTGCCGCTGCTCACCTTCGACCCGCAAAAAGCCCAGGCCTTACTAACTCAGGCCGGCTGGACCCGCAACTCCCAGGGCTGGACGCGCCACCCGGCCGGGGCCGCCCCGCAACGCCTCGAACCCACGTTCAGCTATCGGGCCGGCGAACCGGCCTACGAGGCCGTAGCCCTGCAATTTCGGGCGGCGGCCGCCAAAATCGGTATTCAGGTGCAGCCGCGGCCCATGGAAGCCTCTTTGTTCAGCCAGCAGCTGCGGGCCGGCCGCCTGGAAATCTATCTGCAATCGTTGAGCGGCAACCCTTTCGTGTACAACTTCGCCCCCATTCTGCACTCGCAGAGCACCGGCTGGGGCAATTTCACCGGGTTCGGCACCGCCACCACCGACCAGCTGATCGAGGCCATTGCCGCGGAGGAAGACCCAGCCCGGCAGGCGCAGCTGCTCCGCAAGTTTCAGCGCGTGCTGCGCCAGGACTGCCCGCTGGTGGTGCTTTATTTCCTGCGCTACCGGCTGGCCGCCGCCCGCCGCCTCACCAATCTGCACGTCACGGGGATCCGGCCGGGCTACGAGGCCGCCGCCATCAAAAGTCAGCCGGCCGGGGCTGTGCGGCCGTAGCGCATGGGGCGTTTTCTGCTGCATCGGCTGCTACGGGCGCTGCTGGCAGCCTGGGCCATTATATCCGTCATCTTTTTGCTGAGCCGGGCGGGGGCGCAGGAGCGGCCGCCGGCCAGCCGGTTAGCTGAGGGCAGCCTGTCGGCTACCACTGCCTCGCCGGTGCAGCGCCGGCAGGCCGGGCAGCTGCAGCAGCGGCGGCTGGGGCTCACCGGGCCGCTTTTCTACGTTTCGGCGGCCCCGGCTCCCGCCGCCGGCCTGGGCTGGCGCTGGCACTGGAACGGGCGGGCAAATCAGTACCATCAATGGCTGCGCCGGCTGGTACATGCCAATCTGGGCGTATCCTTTCGGGACGGGCAGCCGGTGACGCTGCTGTTGGGCCAGTCGTTGCGCTACACGCTGCCGCTCACGGTGGGCGCGGCCGTGTGCTCCATTGGTCTGGTCTGGCTGGTGGCTCCGCACCTGGGCCGCCCCAGCTGGCGGCGGCGCTTTTTGCTGGGGCTGTTTTTCGTGGTAGATGCGGTGCCGCTGTTCGTGGTGGCGCTGCTGCTACTCCTGCTGCTGGCCAATCCGGATGCGCTGGCCTGGTTTCCGGCGTATGGGCTGGGCCCCGAAGATGCGGCGGCTCCGTGGCCGGTTCGGCTCCAGGCGCTGGCCTACCATCTGGCTTTGCCCTTGCTGACGCTGACGCTGGCTAGCTTGCCCGCGCTGGCCGTGCCGCTGGATGCGGCCCTGCGCCACGAACTGCGGGCCGACTACGTGCTGACCGCGCGGGCCAAGGGTCTGCCCGACTCCCTCGTGATTCGGCACCACGCGCTCCGCAACGCCCTGCTGCCGGCCCTCACGCTGCTCACGGAGCTGCTGCCGGGGCTGGTGGCGGGTTCGGTCGTGGTGGAGCTGGTGTACTCGTTGCCCGGTATGGGCCGGCTGCTGGCCGAAGCCGCCGCCGCCCACGATTATCCGGTGCTGCTGGGGGGCGTGCTGCTCATTGCGCTGGTGCGGCTGCTGGGCCAGCTGCTGGCCGACTGGCTCTATACCCTGGCCGATCCACGCATTCGGCTGCCCGTATGAGCCGGCCGTTTCGCTCCCGCCCCAGGCGCTGGTGGCTGGCCCTGGGCTGGCTGCTGGCGCTGCTGTTCGCCGCGCTGCTGGCCCCGGTGCTGCCCCTGCCCTACGCTCCCGATACCACCGACCTGACCGCCATTGCCGAGGCCCCGCTCACCGGCTCACACTGGTTGGGCACCGATCCGCTGGGCCGCGACCTGCTGGCCGGGCTGCTATTCGGGGCCCGCACCGCTTTGCTTGTCAGCCTGCCGGCCGCCGCGCTGGCCACGCTACTGGGCGGGCTGATTGGCGGCATAGCGGGTTTTTGGGGCAATACCGGCCTGCGCCTGCCGCTGAGCTACGCCGCCGCGGCCGCGGGCACCGGCCTCTTCCTGCTCGGCTTTCACGGTTCGCCGACAATAGTTTGGGCCGGAGCCAGCGCCGTGGCAGCCGGTTTGGCGGGTGGGGTGGCCCTGCTGGGGCGGCGGGGCTACCGCCGCACCGTAGCCGTCCCGTTCGATGCGCTGGCGCTGGCGCTTATGGCGTTGCTGGCTTCCATTCCCTTACTGGTGCTGGTGCTGGCCCTGGCGGCGCTGTATCCGCCCTCTTGGCCGGGCCTGCTGGCGGTGCTGGTGCTCACCTACTGGCCCGGTCCGGCCCGTCTGGTGCGCGCCGAAATTCTGCGGATCCGCGCGTTGCCCTACATCGAGTCTGGGTGGGCGCTGGGGCTGCCGGCGGTGCGTATTCTGTGGCGGCACGCCTTGCCCAACTGCTGGCACACGCTCAGCGCGACTTTTCCCCTGAGCGTAGCTACCCTCATCGGACTGGAAACCACACTTTCTTTCCTGGGGGTTGGCCTCCCTCCTGAAACAGCCAGCTGGGGCCGCCTGCTGGCCGCCGCGCGACTGGCCCCCACGGCCTGGTGGCTTGTGCTAGGGCCCGCCGCGGCCATCATCGGCACCACCGTCGCGTTGCGCCAGTTGGCTGTCCGTGAGCCGGCCCACTAACCGTATTCCTCCGTCACAAAAGCGTGCCCTTAAAGCACTATAGCGCTACGTTTTTTGCTTGCAGATCGAATTTCTGGGCAAGCTCCAGCTGACCCAAACGATAAAAACCGATTTCAAAAGCTTAAATCGCTTCTTTATCACCGCTAGGCCGCAACCAGGCAGGTTTTAGGCAGCTTTTTCACTATGTCACAATTACAGCAATACTGTCCTTTACAACACTGCTTTTAGCGCCTAATATTGTCATAAGAAACGGCTCTCCACAAGGCGTAGTCGCTTTACAAAAGCTGCTCCGCAGCTACCAGTATGAATCCGCTTTCCGTCAAACGTCGTCAGGGATACGCTCTACAGTACTTAGTGCTTGAAATGGCGGCTTATCAGGCAGTAGCTGCCAGTACGCTGGGGTTTCAGATGATCGATGGCGAGTGGGTATCACACGCGGCGGGGCAAGCGGCCCTGCACAGCGGCAGTGCCGTGTTAATAGGCGGCCTGCTCGTAGGCGTGGTGGCCCCGGAAAACGGTATGTAATAAGCAGTAGTCAATAAAAGAGAATTGGGTTTGCGCGGCCGCAGTTGCTCGCGGCAGCAAGCCACACAAGGTTGTTGCAATAGGTGTGTGAAAAACCGCTGGTCCTGCCGGCGGTTTTTTTGCGTTTCTCCCATTCCCGGCGGAACACTCAGGCAGACTCCGTCTGGCGGGCCAGCAGCGCAATGCCTTCGGCAAAGGAATGCGGCTGATAGCCCAGTTCGCGCTGCGCCTTGCTGATGATGAAGCCCGTGCGGGCCGGCCGCCGCGCCGGCTGCGTGAAGGTGCTGGCATCTACCCGCTCGATAAGCGTCTGATCCAGCCCGAAATAGTCGGCTACCTGCCGGGCCATCTGGTAGGGCGTGAGCAGCTCGCTGCTGCTGATGTGGTAGATGCCAGTAGCGTTTTGCTGGGCCACCAGCCAGCAGCCCTGGGCCAAGTCTTCGGCCAGCGTGGGCGTGCGAAACTGGTCATCAACCACCTCAATGTGCTGGCCAGCCCGCAGCGAGTCGCGCACCCACTGCACGATGTTGGTGCGGCCGTAGTTGTGGGCAGTACCGTAGACCAGCACCGTGCGCACGATGGCCCAGGGGCCGCGGCTGGCCCGCACAAGCAGCTCGGCGGCCAGCTTACTTTCGCCGTAGAAATTGACGGGCGCGGGCACGGCTTCCTCAGCCAGCGGGCCTTCTTCGCCGCTAAAAATAAAGTCGGTGCTGACGTGGGTGAGGTGCACGGCCAGCCGGGCGCAGGCTGCTACCAGGTGCTGCGTGGCCGTCACATTTTGCAGCCAGCACGCTTCGCGGTTCAGCTCACACTCGTCCACCTGGGTCATGGCGGCGGTATGAATCAGGTGGGTGGGGCGCTCCTGGTCCAGCACCTGGTTTACCTGCTCTGCGCTGGTCACGTCGAGCGGCACGAAGCGCACGTGCGGGTAGAGCGCGGCCAACTTGTTGGGGCCGCGGGAGGTGGCTATCAGCGTCACGGCGGAGTGCTGGTGCAGCAGGGCTACCAGTTTCTGGCCCAGCAGGCCATTGGAACCCGTGATGAGGAGGCGGCAGGCCATGCGCTACTCGTACTTGTAGCCGTAGAGCGCGGTTATCTTCTTCTTCTTCAGCTTCTCTACTTTCACCGTCATCTTGATGTCGGTAGTGGGCCGGTCGCTGTCGTTTTTGGGCTGCGCGGCAATTTTATCCACCACCTCAAGACCACTGATTACCTGCCCGAAAACGGTGTAGGCCGCATTGAGATGGGGCGTGCCGTTGTGATTTTGCACGATGTAGAACTGCGTGGCGCTGCTGGCGCGGGTCGGGTTCACGAAGTCGCCCTGGCGGGCGGCGGCCACGGCCCCGAACTTGTGCTGCAACTCGGGCCGAATTTCGGCCGGAATGGTGGCTTCGTTGGGCTGGCCCTGACCGTCGTTGGTGGGGTCGGTGTCTTTGGAGTTGGCATCGCCGCCCTGCACCATAAAGTTCTGGATGATGCGGTGAAACGTGGTGCCGGTATAGAAGCCGCTTTTGGCCAGCTTCAGAAAGTTGGCCTTGTGCAGCGGGGTTTGGTCGAACAGAATCAGGCGGATGTCGCCCAGCGAGGTGCTGATGGTGACGACCTCATCTTTCTTGCTCTTTTTGGGCGCTTTGGCGGCGTGCAGCTGCGCTACCGTCAGCAGCAAAAACACCCAGATCAGCAGCGAAACGCGGGAAACAGTTTTCATCGGCGAAAATAAAGTTAGGACTGAAGCCGGGCGAAATTACGCGGTTTCTTTGGTCGGGGCCAGAAAATCAAAGGCCAAGCAGTAGGGCGGCGGCATGAAAAGCCCGGCCCTGCAACGCAGCAGCCGGGCCGGGCACGCTATTCGGGGTTGCTCCGCAGTGCTATTCCTCGTCGCGGTGGCTGCGGATGGCCGCCAGAATCTCGGTTCCGCCGCGACTGAGCACGTTTTCGGCCACCTTCACCCCAATGGCTTCGGCCTGCCGGGAGTCGGAAGTAATTATCTTTTCCTCGATGTACTGCTGGCCATCAAGGCTGATGAGGCCGCCGTGGAGTTGCAGAAAGCCATCGGGATGCAGCTTGGCCAGGGCAAACGACGGAATGCTGCACCCGCCTTCCATGGTGCGCAAAAAGGCGCGCTCGGCCAGCAGGCACAGGTGCGTAGCTGGGTGGTCGAGGGTACGGCGCAGATCGAATTTCAGCTCCGGCTCGAGGCTGCGGGCGCACTCAATGGCCACGCTGCCCTGCCCGGTGGCGGGCACAAACTGCGTTTCGGGCAGAATGTAGCGGATCAGCGAATCGTAGTTCATGCGGTGTACGCCGGCGTAGGCCAGCACCAGGCCGTGGTATTGCCCTTCTTCCAGCTTGCGCAGGCGCGTCTGCAGGTTGCCGCGGGCCTCGGCAGTGGTGGCATTGGGGTAGTAGCGCTTCAGCATGGCCTTGCGGCGGGTGCTGCTGGTGCCCAGCACGAGGTCGGGGCGGTGCAGGTCGAGGGTGGGCGCGTAGCTTACTATCACATCGTTCACCCGCTCGCGCTTCATAAAGGCCAGCAGCTCCAGATCATCGGGGATGGTACTTTGCACGTCTTTGGCGCTGTGCACGGCAATATCGATGTGGCCCGAACGCAGGCTCTGCTCCAGCTCCTCGGTGAACACGCCCTTGGCCCCAATCTTATCCAGCGAACGGTCGAGCACCAGGTCGCCGGTGGTGGTGATGATGACGATTTCGGTGGGCAGGCCGGCGTGCGCCAGGCACGCCGCTACATGGTTGGCTTGCCACAGCGCCAGCTTGCTGCCACGAGTACCGATGCGGATAGTTTTCAAGGAAGTAGCAGGACGATTAGGGTGAAGAAAAAGATGGCCGGGCCAGCAGCCGGAGCGGCGGAGCGTTTGCGAATTGGCCGCAATTGGCTTTTGTTTGCTCCCGGCAAAGGTACAAATACCCGACCCGGCGGGCGCGGCTATAGGCTTTTTAGCAGAAGCTATAGCTGTTTAGCAAACTGTATTTTCTACGTTTCCAGCGCTCAGGCGGGTATTTGCAGCAGCTCAGCGATGCGTAGCGAGATATCCACGAACACCATGCGCGGGTTGGCGTTGCGCTCGATGTGGTAGTGCGCGTCGTTGATTTCGGTGGTGAGCGAGTCGGCGTTGCGGCGGTGCACGAAGCGGCTGAACCCCTGCACGAACGGCTGCTCGGCCGCGGGCAGGTGCGGCACAAACTGCGCATCAATGCCGAACAGCAGCACTTTGCGCAGCACGCCCAGCGCGTAGTGCAGAAACTCCTTTTGGTTTTCGCGGCCCAGCTTCTGAAACTCGTCGCTCTGGCTGAGTAGCTTGTCTACTTTGTAGCCGTAGCACTGGCGCATCCACTCCACGAAGAAGGCGAAATAGTCGTTGTCGGAGGAGCCGGCGGCAGTGCGGGCAGCCAGCGCGAAGCCCAGGTTGCCTTCGGCCAGCTGAGCCAGCTGCCGGGCTTTCACTTCGGGCACCTGATGCTGGTCGCGCAGGTAGGCGGTGAGGTCATTTTCGGAATACGGGCGCACCACCACCGGCTGCACGCGGCTGATAATGGTGGGCAGCAGCTGCTCGGGCGCGAAGCTCACCAGCAGAAATATGGTGTCGGCCGGTGGCTCTTCCAGCAGCTTGAGCACGGCGTTGGCGGCGGCCGGGTGCATCAGCTCGGGCAGCCAGACAATCACAATTTTGAACCGCGCCTCAAACGCCTTCAGCGACACCAGCTTGAGCAGTTGCAGGCTTTCTTCCTTCGAGATGCTGCCCTGCTTATTTTCGGCTCCGATGTGCTGCATCCAGTCGTTGAGGCCCTGGTAAGGGTTTTCGAGCACGAAGCCGCGCCACTCGGCCATGAACTTACTGCTGACGGCTTCCTTGGCCACGGCCTTGGTCGTCGTCACGGGCACGATGAAGTTCAGGTCGGGATGAATCAGCTTGTCGGTTTTCTGACAGCTGGCGCACTTCCCGCACGAGTCCTCGGCCTCGGGCTGGCGGTTTTCGCAGTTCAGAAACGTAGCGTAGGCCAGCGCCAGCGCCAGCGCCGCCGAGCCCTCGGCCCCACGAAACAGCTGCGCGTGCGCCACGTGCTGCCGCCGCACCGACTGCCGCAGCAGCTGCTTGACGGCGGCTTGGTTGGGAATTTCGGAGAAACGCATCCGCTGAATAATTAATGAGGAGCAATGACGAATGAGCAGCTGACCGACTGCTCTGCAAACTGCTCATTCATCATTGCTCATTACTAATTGATTTTTCCCAAACTCTATCCTTGGCCGTAGCGTCGAACACGTGCTGCATGATGGCCTGCTCCGTGGCATCGTAGGCCAGCTGGCGGCGGGCCATTACGCGCTCCGCTACTTCGGTCACTTTCGGCAGCTTGAAGGTTTCGAAGCCGGCCGCGCCGCCCCAGCTGAACGACGGGATGAACGTGCGCGGAAAACCGGCCCCGAAGATATTGGCCCCCACGCCCACCACCGTGCCGGTATTGAACATGGTGTTGATGCCGCACTTGCTGTGGTCGCCCAGCATCAGGCCGCAGAACTGCTGGCCGGTGCTCACGAAGCGGCCTTTGGCGTGGCTCCAGATTTTGACCGGCGCGTAGTTGTTCTTCAGGTTCGAGGTGTTCGTGTCGGCTCCCAGGTTGCACCACTCCCCAATGACGGAGTTGCCCAAGTAGCCGTCGTGGCCCTTGTTGGCGTAGCCCAGAAAGATGCTGTTGCCCACTTCGCCGCCCACTTTGCTGAACGGCCCCACGGTGTTGTCGCCGCGCATTTTGGCCCCGGCATTGATGTGCGAGCCTTCGCACAGCGCCAACGGGCCTTTAATGATGGCTCCCTCGTGCACCTGCGAGTTTTTACCCAGATAAATCGGGCCGTCCTCGGCGTTGAGAATAGCCGCCCGAATCTTCACGCCGGGCTCGATGAAGATGTTTTCCGTGGCATACACGATGGTGTGGGCATCGCCGATGGGCGCCGACTGCCGACCGCGGGTGAGCAAGTCGAAGTCGCGGCGGATTTCGGCGCCGTTGCGCAGAAACAGGTGCCACAGCTCGCTGATGACCGTGACCGGCTCGGCCACTTGCCGGGTGTCGGCGAGGCCATCCTGAATCAGCTCGGCCACGTTGGCGGCGTCGGCCAGGTGGGCCGCTACCAGCAGTTCGCCATCCAGCAGCGCCTCGCCGGGCCGCAGGGCCTGTACCTGCCGGGTTAGCACCTCATCGGGGCACACGGCTCCGTTGATGACCAGGGCCGGCCCCGCTACGTTGCCCGCCGGATATTTGGCCTGCAGATACTGCTCCGTGAGGTAATGCACGTCTGCGCCGAGGCGATGCTGCCACTTTTCAGCAATAGTGAGAATGCCGCACCGTAGCGCCGCCACGGGCCGCGTGAAGGTAAAGGGCAGCAGATTGGGCCGGATGGCCGGGTCGTCGAAGAGCAGAACGGTCATAAGGAAGGCTGGGCGCGAGTGCCGTTGGCGTTGGAGAAAACAGGCGGGCTGGGGTAGCCAGTATACCTGCGGCCGCGAAGTTACCTTGGCAGGCCTTGGCGGCCGAAAAAAATTATTGCGGCCGACTGAATCCACTTAAAAAGCAAAAGCTCCTTCCGGGGCGGAAAGGAGCTTTGCCTGAATTGGAAAGCTGAAAGCCAGTGGCTTACAACTATTTTTTCTGGTAGCGGGTGCGGAACTTCTCCACGCGGCCGGCGGTGTCGAGCAACACGTTTTTGCCTGTGTAGAAGGGGTGCGACTTGCTGCTAACTTCCACCTTGATGACAGGATAGGTCTTGCCGTCCTCCATGGTGATGGTTTCGCTGGAGGTCATCGTGGAGCGAGTGATGAATTTGAAGTCGCTGGACGAATCCTGGAACACAACTTCGCGGTACTCGGGGTGGATGTCTTTTTTCATGATCGGGGAGTTAAAACCTGCGGGCCCTGCCGATTTTGCGGAAGGGACTGCAAAAGTACACGTTAGCTGCGGATTTCAAAAACCTGAGCGCGTCTTTTCCAGATTTATGCGCGCTGCTAGTACGGCCAGGGAAAATTGTTTAGTTTTGGTTCTTGTTTTTTACTAATTAGTTATTCGTTTTTATCCTCCCCACTGATGGTCCGGAAGACTTCGCTTGCCGCCGTATTGCTACTGTTGCTGGGGGTTTCCCTGGCCCTGGGCGCTACCATCACGCTCTTCCAGGCCAGCTTCGACGGCACCAACGTGCGCGTAGATTGGGAAGTGACCAACGAGGCCGGCGTCGACAGCTACGAAATCTGGCGCAAGGCCAACAACGAGCCTTCCTTCGGCCGCCTCACCACCGTGGCCCCCACCGCCCAGCGCCGCTACCAGTTCCTGGATACCAACGTGTACCGCGGAGTGGCGGGCACCACCAGCGGCGGCCCGTTCACCTACCGCCTCACCGTGCGCACCACCACCGGCGACCAGAACTACACCACCGTACTGAACCCCACGCCTAGCGCCGTACAGCGCTCCTGGGGCAGCATTAAGTCGATGTTTCGCTAGGTGGTGAAATAGTGAGATGGTGAAATAGTGAGTTTGATGTTCAACTTGCGCCACTAACGCCACCAGAACAAAAACTCACCATTTCACCATCTCACTATTTCACCATATGCGCCTCTGTTTTGCTACTAATAATGAGCACAAGCTGACCGAAGTGCGGGCGCTGCTGCCGGCTTCCATTGAACTGGTGAGCCTGCGCGACATTGGCTGCTACGAAGAGCTGCCCGAAACCCGGGACACGCTGGCCGGCAACGCCCGGCAGAAGGCCGAATACGTGTGGGAGCACTACCACACGGCCTGTTTTGCCGACGATACCGGCTTGGAAGTGACGGCCCTGCACGGCGAGCCGGGCGTGTATTCGGCGCGGTATGCCGGCCCCCAGCGCTCGGCCGCCGACAACGTGCAGAAGCTCCTGCGCGAGCTACGCGGGGCCTCCGACCGCAGCGCCCAGTTCCGCACCGTGGTGGCGCTGGTGCTCCCCTCCGGCGCGTGGCACGAGTTCGATGGCGCAGTGGAGGGCCGCATCACGGAGGAGCCGCGCGGCGCCGACGGCTTTGGCTACGACCCCATATTTGAGCCCGCCGGCCACGCCGAAACATTTGCCCAGATGCCCCTGAGCCGGAAAAACACGATGAGCCACCGGGCGCGGGCGGTGGAGCAGCTGGTGACGTTTTTGCAGGAAACGGAGAAGTAAGCGCCGCTTTGCGGGGAATATTACGGCAATATTACCCTGGAGCACTTTACGCAGCGGGCATTTGCTTACTTTTGCACGGTTGGCCCCGCCGGTACGGGCCACTTCCCCACCCCATGCAACACCCTTTCATCGTCGGTATTACGGGCGGCAGCGCTTCGGGCAAAACCACGTTTTTGCGCCGCCTGCTGGCCTCGTTTCCCGAAGAAGACATCTGTCTGATTTCGCAGGACAACTATTACCACCCGCGCGAAAATCAGTTTATCGACCTGAACGGCGTCACCAACTTCGACCTGCCCTCGTCGATCGACTCGGCCTCCTACGCGGCTGATGTGCTGCAGATCAGCCAGGGCCGCGAGGTGCGCCGCCCCGAGTACACGTTCAACAACCCGAACGTGGTGCCCAAGGAGCTGGTGTTCCGGCCCGCCCCGATTGTGGTAGTGGAAGGTATTTTCGTGTTTTACTTCGAGGAAGTGGCCAAGCTGCTCGACCTGAAGGTGTACATCGATGCCCAGGAACATGTGAAACTGCAGCGCCGCATCGTGCGCGACCGGGACGAGCGGGGCTACGACCTGGAAGACGTGCTCTACCGCTACACTAACCACGTGGCCCCGACCTACGAAAAATACATTCAGCCCTTCAAACAGGACGCGGACATTATCATCCCCAACAACCGGCATTTTGATAAGGGTCTGGAAGTGTTGGTAGGCTTCCTGCAAGGCAAAATAGCTCCCGCCCGCAAATAGCCCGGCTTCCCCCTTTTCAATTGCCCTGGTGCGCTCCGCTTTGCGGAGAATGCCGGGGCAATTTTCGTTTCCGGCCCGCCGCTCTGGTTGGAAATGGCCAGCGTACAGCGTAGCGCGAAAATCTGTTTCGCGCTACAGCTCAGCGAACAAAAAGGCCCGGCAGTCGGCCGTTGGTGGGCCGAATACCTGGCGGGCGTTGCGGCGGCCGGCTGCTTTGGCTATATTTGTCACCATTGCCGCCCCCGATGTCCGCTTTCATCACCTCATTTTTCCCTCGCCTGCGCTTCACGCTGCTCACAGCCACGCTGCTGTTTGTGCTGTCGTTGAACCACCAGGCCGTGGCTACCTTCCGGCTGCCGGTGGGTAAGGCTACGCACGTGGGCAACGGCCCGAAAGGGGCCGTGGTGAAGCAGAAAGTGACGTTTGAAGCTACCACGGCGCTGGCCGGCTGGCTGGCTCCGGCCCTGCAGGCGTGGCTGCCCGCCCCGGCGCTGCCCACATGGCTGGGTCAGAAACTGCAACCCTCCGTGCTGCGCCCCCGGCCCAGCGCGGTTCCCGATTTATTTCGTGCCCGCTTGCTGCTCGCGGCCCTCTCGCCGCAGGCTCCCTAAGCGTTTCGTTGGCGGTGCCATCCGCTAAGTCCGCCGTGCGCCGCACTAGCAGCGCAGCACGGGCGGCCGGGTGGCCAGGTGTGGCTTGCAATTTTCCCGAATACACTTTTCTTTTTTTCAATGCGTAATAAAGGACTTATTATCGCCCTCACCCTCATTGTGACGGTGTTGTGCATTTACTTCCTGTCGTTCACTATGGTGTCGCGGCGGGTACAGAAGCAGGCGGTGGACTATGCCACCCGCAACGGCCAAACCGACCAGCCCAAGCGCCAGCACTACCTGGACTCGGTGTGGCGCGCCCCGGTTATTAACGTGCTGGGCGTGGATTACACTTATAAAGATGTGCGCCAGAGCGAGCTGGGCCTTGGCCTCGATTTGAAGGGCGGCATGCATGTGACGCTAGAAGTTTCGCCGGTGGAAATCGTGCGGGCCATGTCCGGCAACTCCAAGGACGTGAACTTCAACAAAGCCCTGACTCAGGCCCAGGAGCTGCAGAAAACCAACGCTTCGACCCCGTTCACGGCCCTGTTTGCCCAGGCCTACCGCGACATTGCGCCCAACGACAAGCTGGCCCGCATTTTTGCTAACACTACCAATAAGAGCCGCGGCATCGACATCAACTCGACCAACGAGAAGGTGATTGCCGCCATTGATAAGGAAGAGGAAGAAGCCATTGAGCGCTCCTTCAACATCCTGCGCACCCGCGTGGATAAGTTTGGCGTGAACCAGCCCAACATCCAGCGCGTGAAGGGCACCGGCCGCATTCAGATCGAATTGCCCGGTGTAGACAACCCCGAGCGGATTCGCAAATTGCTGCAGGGCCAGGCTAAGCTGGAGTTCTGGGAAGTATGGCGCCAGGATGAGTTCGGCCCGTATTTCAACCAACTGAACGAAGTGTTGACCGCTAAGGAAGCCGCCGAAAAGCTGAACGGCACCGCCGCCAAGCCCGCCGCTGCTACCACCGACACCACCGCCACGGCCGCCGCTGCCACCCCCGGCGACTCGACCTCGCTGGCCAGCCAGCTGGCTAAGAAAAACGCCAAGACGACCGCCAAAGCCGATTCGGCTAACCCCGCGCAGCAGAGCAGCCTGTTGGCCAAGCTCTTCACCATGCCCGGCGCTTTGGGCTCGAACGTGCGCGACACGGCCCGCGTGAACAACCTGATGAAGAGCCCCGAAGTGCGGGCCGTATTGCCGCCGAACCTGACCTTCCTGTGGGGCGTGAAGCCCGACCTGATTGAGGGCCAGGAGTATCTGCAGCTCTACGCCATTCGCAAAACCCGCGAGGCCGTGGCCCCGCTGGGCGGCGAAGTGGTGGCTGATGCCCGTCAGGACTACGACCAGGGCGGCCGCCCCGAGGTGAGCATGCAGATGAATCCCAGTGGGGGCAGCAAGTGGCAGAAGCTGACCGCCGCCAACATCGGCCGGCAGGTAGCCATTGTGCTTGATGACTACGTGTACTCGGCCCCCGTGGTGCAGGCCGAAATTGCCGGGGGCAACTCCAGCATCTCGGGTAATTTCACCATTGAGGAAGCTCAGGATTTGAGCAACGTGCTGAAAGCCGGTAAGCTCCCCGCTCCTACCCGCATCGTGGAAGAAGCGGTGGTAGGTCCGTCGCTGGGTCAGGAAGCCATCAACCAGGGCTTGTATTCGTCCTTGGCTGGCTTGCTGATTATTATGGTGTTTATGGCCATCTACTATGGTAAAGCTGGTCTGGTGGCCGATCTGGCCCTGCTGTTCAACGGCTTCCTGATTCTGGGCGTGCTGGCACAGTTCGGCACGGCCCTCACGCTGCCCGGCATTGCCGGTCTGGTGCTCATCTTCGGCATGGCCGTCGATGCCAACGTGCTGATTTTTGAGCGCATCCGGGAAGAATTGAACCACGGCCTGGCCGTGAAGGATGCCATCAACAAAGGCTACGCCCGCGCTTTCTCGGCCATCTTCGACTCGAACGTGACCACCATGCTAATTGCCGTGATTCTGGGCTTCTTCGGCACGGGTCCGGTGCAGAACTTCGCCATCACCCTCGGTATCGGCGTGCTCACCTCGTTCCTGTCGGCCGTGTATGTGTCGCGCATCATCATCGAGTGGCTCACCCGCGGCAAAGACACCACGAGCATCTCGTTCAGCACCCCGCTCTCGCGCAACCTGTTCCAGAACGTGAACTTCGACATCGTGGGCAAGCGCAAGATTGCCTACGCCGTTTCAACCATCATCATCGTCACCGGCTTTGTGCTGATGGCCGTGCAGGGCGGCCCGAACCTGGGCGTTGACTTCCGCGGCGGCCGCAGCTACGTGGTCGATTTCAGCAAGCCCGAAGTGGCTTCTGACGTGAAAGAGGCCCTGGCCAAGGACTTCCAGGGCGCGGGCACGGAGGTGAAAACCTTCGGCGCGGAAAACCGCCTGCGCATCACCACCAGCTACCTGGCCAACGACGAAAGCACCGCCGCCGACACGAAAGTGCAGGAAGCCCTGCTCAACGGCCTAAAGAAGTACGGTGCCGACAATCCGAAGATTCAGAGCACCTCGAAAGTGGGCGCTACTATTGCCGACGACATCAAGAAAACCTCGGTGCTGAGCCTGGCGCTCACCCTGCTGGGTATCTTCGTGTACGTACTGTTCCGCTTCGAGAAGTGGCAGTATTCGATGGCCGCCGTTATTGCCCTCTTCCACGATGCGCTGCTGGTAATTGCGGCTTATCCGATTGCCCGCCTGTTTGGCCTGAACTACGAGATGGACCAGATTTTCGTGGCTGCCGTGCTCACCATCATCGGCTTCTCGATGAACGACACCGTGGTGATTTATGACCGGATTCGGGAATACCTGCGGGAGAATCCTCACCTGACGTTTGCGCAGGTGGTGAATCCGGCCCTGAACAGCACCTTCTCGCGCACCATGATTACGTTCACCACCGTGTTCCTGGTCGTGCTGGTGCTCTACATCTTCGGTGGCGAAACGCTGCGCTCGTTCTCCTTCGCCATGATTGTGGGCGTGATTTTCGGCACGTACTCGTCGCTGTTCATCGCTACGCCGATCATTCTGGACACCTACGGCCGCAAGGAAGCCCGCGAGCGGGGCACCACGGCTACCACCGACCTCACCGGCACCGACGCGCCCAAGCTGTCGACGACGGTGCATTAAGGTTTCTTTTTTCCTGCTTTAAAAAGAGCCCGGCCACCATGGCCGGGCTCTTTTTTTGGTCCGGGCCAGGGGTTCATGGCGGTTTTACTATCTTTTGTAGGTGGCAAGGCAACCTTTGGGCGGCTGCCTTGCGAGTGCCCCTCCGAAACCCCGCTGCCGTGACCCGATCCGACCACGACCCTGAGATGCTGACAGCGCTGCTGGCCGGGTGCCGGCAGGCGGAGCGCGGCTGCCAGCGGCGGCTCTACCTGCTGTACTACAGCTTTGCCATGGGCATTTGTCTGCGCTATACCCACACCCGCGACGAGGCCATGGAAGCCGTGAACGACGGCTTTCTGAAGGTTTTCAGCAGCCTGACGCGCTTCGATATGACGCGGCATGAGCTGGCCGGCTCGTTTCGGGGCTGGCTTAAGAAAATTATGATTCATACGGCTATCGACCACTACCGCAGCCAGCAAAAACACCAGCACCAGGAAGAGCTGAACGACACGGCCTACGCCCGGCTCGACGGCGGCCACACCGCCCTTGACACGCTGGCCTACGACGAGCTGCTGGCCCTGATCCGCCAACTCTCGCCGGCCTACCGCACCGCCTTCAACCTCTACGTTATCGACGGCTTCACCCACGAAGAAATCAGCCAGCAGCTGGGTATTTCGGTGGGCACTTCCAAATCGAACCTGTCGAAAGCGCGGGCCCACCTGAAGGAACTCCTTAAAAAAATAAAGCACCATGCATACGCCGGATATGTCGGATGAGGAGCTCGACGCGCTGTTTCGGCAAGGGGCCGGGCAGTATCCCGACGAACACAACCTGAGCGCATGGCTGGAGATGGAGCGCAAGCTCGATGCCGCCGCCGTGCGCGCGCAGGTACGCGGCAAAGTGCTCCGGATTTTTGCCCTGGAAACCGCCATACTTCTGCTTGCGCTGCTGGGCTGGCTGGGCTATTCTCGCTACTCAAACGTAGCACCAGTCAGGGCCGAAGCGGAAGCCAACCCTGCAAACTCCGCGCTGACAGCGGAAACGGCAACACCCCCCGCGCCGCACCGCGCCACCACGCGCCCTGGCCTGCGCGGAGCCGAGCAGGCCGGCCGGCATTCGGGCCCAAATTCGGCACTGACGACGCCTGCGGACCGCCCGTTGGCAAACCAACCCACGCGCCTCGCGGTGGCTTCAGCCGATCTGCTACGCACTCCCATGCGCCGCCGCGGGTGGCTGGTGGGGCCGGGCGCGGAGCCATCTGCCCGCCGCAGAGCCACCAGCGCAGAACCCGAAGCTCCCGTGGATGCGCCCGGCGCAGTGGCCCGGCACCGGGCCGCGTGGTCCTTCGGCGTAGCGCCGCTGGGGCCGGAAATCAGCCGCGTATCGGCTCAGCGTACGCGGCAGCCCGGCACTTCCCCGACGACGACGGTGGCAACTACGACGAAGGAAGCGGCTACCGCCACTGTGCTGGCAGGAGCAACAACTACGACGGGAGAAATGCCAACCATGACAAAAGGAGTAGCTGCTTTGACGGAAGTACCAGCTACTACGACGGAAGCAACAGCTACTACAACGGAAGCAACGGCGACTAAAACGGCGGAAGTGCCAACTACGACGGAAGTAAAGGCGACTACGACGGCAGAAGCGGCAACTACCGTGACGGAAGCCGCGGAGGCCCCACAGGCCACGAATACTGAGGTAGCCAGCGGCAGCGCCGCGGTGCTCCCGGCCGCGCCCGACTTGGCCGCAAATCAGGCCGCCACGCCCGTGCCGGCTCCCGATTCGGTGGTGGAAAAGCCGCGCCGGCAGGCGCCGCTGGCGGTTCCGCGCCTCAGCCTGGCCGTGCTGTATGCGCCGGAGCTGAGCACGGTGCGCTGGGCGCACTACACCACGCCGGGCAGCAACGTGGGGGCCATGCTAGAATACCGTCTCGCGCCCAGGTGGCGGCTGAGCGCCGGGGCCTTGCGCTCGGTGAAGCGCTACGCCGCCCGCGGCTCCGACTATCATCCGCCGGCCGGCTACTGGACACACCGCTACACCATTGATGAAATAGAAGCCACCTGCCGCATCATCGACTTACCGCTCAACCTGCGCTACGATGTGCTGCAGCGGCCCCAAACGGCCCTGTTTGCCGCCGTGGGCCTCTCCTCGCTGCTGATGCGCAACGAGGACTACCGCTACTACTATGAGCTGCAAAACCAGCCGGTGGTGCGCAAATGGAGCCTGCGCCGGGGCTCAAATCATTGGCTGAGCGTGCTGAACCTGTCGGCGGGCTATGAGCGGCGGCTGGGCGGGCGCTGGGCGGCGCAAGCCGAGCCATTTGTGAAAATTCCGCTGGGCGGGGTAGGCTTCGGCAAGGTGAAGCTGAGCAGCGCCGGCGCGTTTTTCTCCCTGAAGTATGCGTTGCCGACGGCCCGGTAGCGGGGCCGCAACCAGCCGCGGGCGCTGTCTTTGCTCACTACTACGCTTTCATTTTCTTCATTTGCTGTCAATATGCTGAGTCGTCGTTTTTTCCTGCTGTTGCTGCTGCTGAGCGCGGGCAGCTGCGCGTATGACAATGCCGAGGAGCTGCTCGAACGCAACCCGCCGCCGGTGTGCGAGGATGTGGCCGTGACCTACAGCGGCATCATTTCCCCGCTGCTGGACCAGCACTGCCGCAGCTGTCACAACCGCCAGGACCGCCAGGGCAACATTGACTTGGATGGCCACCAGGCCGCGAAACGCTACGCCGACAACGGCCTGCTGGTGGGCGTTACGAGCCACGCGCTGGGCTTCGAGCCCATGCCCAAGAACGCGGCCAAGCTCTCCGACTGCGACCTGAGCCGCATCCGGAAATGGGTGGCCGCCGGCGCGCCCGACAACTAATGCCCGCTGCTGCCTGATTTCTTTCCTGAGTTCTGCCCGCCATGAAATACATGCTGATTTTTGCCCTGAGCCTGCTGCTGCTGCCCCCCGGCCGGGCGCAGAGCAAGTACTCGACCCGCGCCGGCCTGATTACCTTCTTTTCCAGCGCCCCGCTCGAAGACATCGAGGCCCGCAACACGCAGGTGGCCGCCGTGCTGGACTTGAGCACCGGGCAAATGGCCTTCACGGTGCCCATGAAGGCGTTTCAGTTTCGGCGCAGTCTGATGCAGGAGCACTTCAACGAGAACTATGTGGAGTCGGATAAGTACCCGCAGGCTACGTTTACGGGCCGGGTGCTGAATTTTCAGCCGGGCCTGGGGCAGCCGGCAGGCCCCCAAGCCGTGCAGGTGGAAGGCGACCTGACCATTCACGGCGTGAAGCGCCGCATAACGACCACCGGCACGCTGGAAGTGAAAAACAACCAGCTGCTGGTGCAGTCAAAATTCGTGGTGGCCCCCGCCGACTACAACATCCGAATTCCAGCCCTGGTGCGCGAGAACATTGCCAAAAGCGTAGCCGTGACCGTGGCCCTGACCTGCGGGCCGGTCGGGCCGCTGCAGGCCGTAAAGTCAAAATAACGCCTATGCAACCCGCAATCCGCCTTTTTGCCGCTCTGCTGCTGGCCGCCCTGCTCGGCCACGCCGCGCCCGCCGCCGCCCAAACCGACCTGCTAAAGGAGCTGGAAACTCAGCGTCCCGACAGCCTGCCGCCCGCCCGCGACATCACGCTGGCCACCTTCAAGGGCACGCACATTATCAACTCCCAGTCGGTGGAAACGCCGGGTCAGGGCACGCTCCTGTTTCTGATTCAGCACCGGTTTGGAGCGCTCAACAGCGGGGCTTACGAGTTTTTCGGGCTCGATCAGGCCGTGCTGCGGCTCAGCTTCGAATACGGCCTGACTGACCGGCTGACAGTGGGCGTGGGCCGGGGCTCGATGGAAAAAACCTTCGACGGCTTCCTGAAATACCGCGCCCTACGCCAAAGCGACGGTGCCCGCGCCATGCCGGTGTCGGTTACGCTGCTGGCCAGTTCGGCCCTCACGTCGTTGCGGTTTCCGGCCGCGGAGCGCAGCTTTGCCAGCCGCCTCGCCTACACTTATCAGGCGCTGGTGGCCCGCAAAATCAGCCCGGCGCTGTCGGTGCAGCTCATGCCCACGGTCATTCACCGCAACTTCGTGGACACGCGCCGCGCCCAGAACGACGTGTATGCCCTCGGCGGGGCGTTTCGCCAGAAGCTCACCAAGCGCGTGGCCCTCACCGCCGACTATTTCTACCTGCTGCCCGGAGCCACCGCCGACGAGTTCCGCAACCCCATCGGCCTAGGCTTCGACATCGAAACCGGCGGCCACGTGTTTCAGCTGCACTTCACCAACTCGCAGGGCATGATCGAGAAATTCTTCATCCCCGAAACCCGCGGCCGGGTGTCCAATGGCGACATCTTCTTCGGATTCAACGTGGTGCGGGCCTTCACGGTGAAGGACCGGCGGTAGGGCCTCAGTCCCGGCTCCGGGACCTCACCCCCGGCCCCTCTCCTTGGGGAGAGGGGAGCCGAACGGCGCGGATACAGCGGAGTCGTCGGCTTCGCTCCAGATAGATGAATTCGGTGCTATTTCAAAACACAAAAGCCCCCTGCTGCGCAGCAAGGGGCTTTTGTTCATTCTAACCGTCTGGTTCTCCTCTCCTATGGAGAAGGGCTGGGGTGAGGTTTCGGGATTATACCGTGATGCCTTCGGCCACTACTTCCGTTACTTCCGGCACCATGCGCTTGAGCAGGTTTTCGATGCCCGATTTGAGCGTGACGGTAGCCGACGGGCAGCCCGAGCACGAGCCCTGCAGGTTCACCGTCACCACGCCGGCTTTGTAGGAGCGGAAGGTGATGTTGCCGCCGTCCTGCTCCACGGCGGGGCGCACGTAGTTTTCGAGCAGGTCGATGACTTTCTGGCTGATCTGCTGATCCTGCTCCGAGGCGTCGCCGGTGGCGGCGGCGTGCTGGGCGGCCTGCTGCTCGGCGGCGGGGTCTACGGTGAAAATCGGGCCGTTGGCCTCAATGTACGACTTCAGGAAAGTGCGCAGCTCGGGGATGAGGTGTGTCCAGGTGAGGTCAGAGTTCTTGGTGATGGTGACGAAGTTGGCGGCAATGAAAACGCGGCCTACGTAGTCGAAATTGAACAGCTCCTGGGCCAGCGGCGAATTGGCGGCGGCTTCCAGGTTTGGGTAGTCCACGCTCACCCCGTCGCTGAGCAGCAGCGAGTTGAGCACGAACTTCATGGATTCGGGGTTGGGGCTGGCTTCGGCATAAATGGAAACCGGAGCGGCGGGAGCAGTGAAGGTATCAGCCATGTTTGAAGGACTTGGAGACGAAGGGAAAACGGCGCGGCACGCCGACAAAAACGCTAACACGCGCGGCAGTGAAACCATGCCGGGCGCTGGATGTTGCAAAGGTACGCAAGGAATCAGCACGGGGCCCGCGCCTACACCCGGCTGGCCCGCGCCCGCAGCACCATATCGGCCAGC
The DNA here is from genome assembly GCF_900141805.1 of Hymenobacter daecheongensis DSM 21074. Lineage (GTDB taxonomy): Bacteria > Bacteroidota > Bacteroidia > Cytophagales > Hymenobacteraceae > Hymenobacter > Hymenobacter daecheongensis. The sequence continues at coordinate 411,624 of NZ_FQYN01000002.1, forward strand.
ACCAGGTTGGTCATGGCATCCACGATGGGCACGGCGCGGGGCAGCACGCAGGGGTCGTGGCGGCCTTTGCCGGCCAAGGTTATTTCCTCGCCCTGGTCGTTGATGGTAGCCTGGGGCTGCAGGATGGTAGCCACGGGCTTGAATGCGACCCGGAAATAAATATCCTGCCCGTTGCTGATGCCGCCCTGAATGCCGCCCGAGTGGTTGGTGCGGGTGCGCACGGCTCCAGCCTCGTCGGTATAAAAAGCGTCGTTGTGCTCGGAGCCGAACAGCAGCGTGCCCGCGAAGCCGGAGCCATATTCGAAGCCCTTCACGGCATTGATGCTCAGCATGGCCTTGCCCAACTCGGCGTGCAGCTTATCGAACACCGGCTCGCCCAGCCCGGCGGGCACGCCCAGCGCCACGCCCGTCACGATGCCGCCCACCGTATCGTGCCGGTCGCGGGTCTGGCGGATGAGGGCGGCCATGCGCTCGGCGGTTTCGGGGTGGGGGCAGCGCACGGGGTTGGTGTCGGTCAGGCCGAGGTCGAGCTGCTCGTAGCCCACCGGCACCGCCACCGCTCCCACCTGCGACACGTAGCTCTGGGCTGTGATGCCGACCGTGCGCAGAAAAGCCGCCGCTACGGCCCCGGCGGCCACGCGGGCGGCGGTTTCGCGAGCCGAGCTGCGGCCCCCGCCGCGGTAGTCGCGGCGGCCGTATTTCTGGTCGTAGGTATAGTCGGCATGCGAGGGGCGGTAGGCGTGCTCGATGTGGGAATAATCGTGGCTGGCCTGGTCCTGGTTGCGAATGAGCAAGCCAATGGGCGTGCCGGTAGTGAGGCCCCCAAACAGCCCCGAAAGCACCTCTACCTGGTCGGCTTCCTTACGCGGCGTGGTCAGGTCGCTCTGGCCCGGCCGGCGGCGGTCCAGCGCCCGCTGAATCTCCTCGGTTTCGATAGCTACCCCGGCCGGGCACCCGTCAATAATCACCCCAATGCCCACCCCGTGCGACTCGCCAAACGTGGTAATGCGAAAAACGGAGCCGAAAGAATTACTCATGAGGTGGTGGAGTTGTGAAATGGTGAAATGGTGAAATAGTGAAATAGTGAGATGGTGAAATAGTGAGATGGTGAAATAGTGAGATGGTGAGATGGTGAAATGGTGAGTTTGATGTCCGGTTTGCGCTTGATGCGCCACTTGCACGAACTGAACATCAAACTCACCATTTCACCATTTCACTATTTCACCATCTCACCATCTCACCGGCTGCGCCACCGGCTGAAGATGGCTACGGCTAGTAGCACGGCCAGAATGATGTTGGCGTACAGGCGCACTTGGCGGTACTCATTCAGCGGGCGCAGCGTGTTGTCGGCCGTGTTCAGCACCTCCTTGTAAAAGGGATCGGCAGGCAATGAGTCGAAGGTAGCAAGGCGCTGGGCGGCTCCGCCGATGCGGGGGTGCAGCCCGGAGTGCAGCGTGTCGTAGCGAGCAGTGGCGGGGTTGAAAACGACCAGCGCAAACAATGTATCCAGGGGCAGCGGGCCGGGCTGGCGGGCCACCAGGCGGTAGCTGAACTGCTTGCTGCCTCCCACACGCCCGGCCTGGCGGGTCAGGTTTTGCTCCACTTCGGGGCCGTATACTTCCAGCGTGGGCCCGGTCGCCACCGTTGGGGCCGACAGTGCCGCTAGGTTGCCCTCGCCTTCTACCACAAATCCGTAGCGAAACGCCTCGCCCGTGCGGAACGCCGTGCGGTCGATGGTTTCGAGCAGCCGGAACTCGCCCACCGGCACCTGGTCGCGCAGCGGGTGTGGCGGCAGCGGTTTCACCTCAATGGTGCGCGGCTGCGAGAGGTACGTTTTATAGCCGGCCAGGCGATTGTCGAGGCCCTCGGCGGGCTTTTTGGCCACGCGGTACTTTATCATCTGCAGCGGCACGGCCGGAAACGTGAGCGGCTGGGCGTTCAGCGGGTAGAGCATAGCCTCGTAGAGGCGGTAGCGCAGATACTGCTTGCCGCCGGCCGTCACGGTTTCGGGCTCTATTTCCTGCTCGTTGAACGACTCTTCCCACACCGTGCGCTGGCGCAGCTGCCGCAGGATGGCCGGCAGCTGCCGCGTCAGGTCGTAGAAGTTGAGCAGGCCCTGATCGGCGGGCGTGAGGTAGAAATACAGCCCGATGTGCACGCCCTCGCCCACAAATACGCTCATTTTGTCGGGCACCAGGGCCAGAAACGCCTGGTCCTGCAGCTCCACGTACTCCTGGGGCTTGGGCTTGCCGAAAAGCTGATCGAGCAGGCCTAGGCCCTGCACCGGGCCGGGTGCCGGAGCCGCCGCGGCCGGCTGGCTCACCACGCGCACCGCGCCGCCGCCCGAGCGTACGGTGAGGCCGTTGATGGTCATCGTGAACGGCTTGAGCACGTAGTCGCCCTCGCCGTAGGCCGCGTAGCGCTGCGTAATGGTCAGCTCGACGGACGTTTTGCCATTCACGATGCGCGTGGTGGTCGTGCTGGACTTGCCGCTTTTCTTGAACCCCTCCAAATCCGGAAAGGCCGAATACTTCTCCAGCGCGGCCCCACGCAGTCGAAAGCTGATGGTGTAGTACTCATTAATAGAAAGCTGCGGGCGGCCCAGCACAATATCGGCCTCGGCGGCGCTGGTCGGGGCGGGCGGGGCGGGGGCCGGCTGCGCGGGAGCCGCGGGGGGCACGGTCTGAGCCCGTGGCGCGCCTGCCGCCCCGAGCCAGAGCAGAAGCAGGAAGCAAACAAAACGCACTGGTACAGCCATAGCAAACATTTCCCGACGGCCTCAAAGCTACGCAAAAAGCCTGCTGAGCCCGACAATGCCCGCTTATGGCTGGCCGGCATTCTTATATAGCCGCAATTGCATACAAAAAATTCGGGAGCTTGTCAATCCGTTTTTTCGGCTCGCCCGTAAATGCCTTTCAAATCTCCTTCTGCTTCCGGGCTTTATTCAAGAAAACGACCTTTTCAGGCCGCTGTAGAAGCATTTTACCTTTTCTTCTCACCCTAACTGTTCCTAACCCATGTCCAAAATCCTCAACTCCGGCGGGGACGAAGCGGAATTCGCTAAGCCGCTCTACGTGCCGATCAAGCGTCGCTCGTTCTTCATGTATGCCGGCGCTACCGCCGGAGCCACCGCCCTGCTGCTCTCGGGCTGCGACGATGATAACGTAGATCCGGTAACCCCGGCCGGCACCGTGAGCCTGGGCTCCGGCGATGTAGGTGTGCTGAACTTCGCCTACGCCTTGGAACAGTTGGAAGCCGCGTTCTACGCGAAAGTCAAAGCCAGCCCGGCCAGCGACTTCTCTGCTGCCGAGAAAGACTATTTCTCGCAGGTAGCTGCTCACGAAGCCATTCACCGCGACTTTTTCAAGGCGGCCATCAACCGTGATGCCCCCGGCAAAATCATTCAGGACCTGACCCCAAACTTCGACAGCATCGACTTCACGAAGCGGGCCACGGTCCTCAGCGCCGCCAGAACTTTCGAGGATCTGGGCGTGCAGGCCTACAACGGCGCGGGCAAATACCTCAAGACGGCAGCTTACCTCGTCATTGCCGGCCAGATCGTTTCGGTAGAAGCGCGCCACGCGGCCTACGTCCGCGACCTGATTTCCAACGGCAGCTTCGCCGACGACTCCATCATCGACCCCGTTACCGGCCTCGATAAGGCGCTGGAGCCAGTGGATGTAATTGCCGCCGCCCAGGGCTTCATCAAAGAAAAGCTGGACGCTACCAGCGTTGGCAAGTAATTTCTCCCTCCGTTTAACGACTCCTTATCATGAACATATTTCGCATCATCGAGCAATTGTCGGAGGTAGATGCCGACGTTTTGGGCCGCTTTGATTCCCGTCGGGCTGTTTTCAAAACGCTGGGCACCACCGCTAAGCGGGGCGCGCTGGCATCCGCTCCGGTTTTCTTGGCCTCTTTGTTTCAGAAGGCTTACGGCCAGGGCACCAAGCCTACCGTCATCGAAGTACTGAACTACGCGCAGACGCTTGAGCTGCTGGAAGAAGACTTCTACAAGAAGATGGTAGCGGCCGGCCAGGTGCCTGCCGGTGCCCCCAAAGGTGCCATCGACCTGATCCTGAAGCACGAGACGGCGCACGTAAAACTGCTCGATACCACTATCAGAGCTTTGGGCGGCACTCCGGTCACTGGGGTCAAGTTCAAGACCTCCGCTTTCCCAGCCGACTATACCACGCAGCTGGTAGTAGCGCAGGCCCTGGAAGATACGGGCGTGCGGGCCTACAAAGGCCAGGCCGGCAACCTGATGGGTGCCATGGCTGGCACTACCAGCCTGCTTCAGGTAGCCCTGCAGATTCACTCGGTAGAAGCTCGCCACGCGGCGCATATCCGCACCATGCGGATGCAGACCCCCTGGATTCCGGCCGCTGATTCGGCCCTGGCCGCGCCGCTGGGTCCAGTGTATACTGGTGCCATTCCGGAGAGCAACACCACGCAGTCGAACGTAGACATCACCAAGCTCGGCGCTGGCTACACGGCCAACGATGCCGCCGCTTCGTTTGATGAAATCCTGACGATGGCCGAGGTGCTCGATGCGTCGCGCGCCGGTGGCCTGGTGCAGCCTTAGTCAGCTACGCCGCTACCCATTGCCAAAGGCCGGTCTTCCCAGACCGGCCTTTTTTTGGCTTCGGCGGCACGCAACCTTTGCCGGCTGTCGTTGCTCCCCTACTTGGTGCATCCCGGTTTATCGGAGTACCTTTGTTCAGGTCGTCCCGGCGGGGCGGCGGAGTTTTACCCGTTGGTGTTTTTCTGCTGATGTCTGAGTCTGTTGCTCCTGTTTCCTTTCTGGCCCGTGCCATGCAGCGCCGGTCGTTTTTTCGCGTAGCCGGCGCTACGGTGGCCGCTTCCACGCTGGTGCTGGCCGGCTGCGGCACAGACGACCCCACGCCTACCACCCCGGCCGCCGGTGCCAACGTGCTGACGCTGGCCGCCGGCGAGGTGGGCCTGCTCAACTACGCCTACATTCTGGAGCAGCTGGAGGCCGCCTTCTATCAGAAAGTGGTGGATGCGCCGCCCGCCGACCTGCGGGCCGGCGAAAAGGAGGCTCTCACGGAGCTGCGCGACCATGAGGTCATTCACCGGGAGTTCCTCAAGTTTGCGCTGGCCGATAAGGCTATTGGCACCATCGAGTTCAACTTCAGCTCCGTCACGTTTACCACGCGCGAAGGCGTGTTCACGGCGGCCAAGAAGCTGGAAGATCTGGGCGTGGCCGCTTATGCGGGCGTAGGCAAGCTGCTTTCGGGTAGCTATCTGGCGCTGCTGGCCAAAATAGCCTCCGTAGAGGCCCGACACGCGGCCTACGTGCGCGACGCACTGCAGCCCAACTCCTTCGGCACGCCCGATGCCGGCATCATTGCCACTACCGGCGACTACGCCGGCCTAAACGTGGCCCTCACACCCGCGCAGGCAATGGCCGCCGCCGCGCCGTTTCTGAACTTCACCGTCGACGTTTCGCAGCTTCCCACTACCTAAGGCTGGTTGCCGGCTCTCTCTTTTCCTATGAATATTTTCAAACTACTCGCCACGCTGGCCGAGGTCGATCCGGAAGCCTATCAGCGTCAGAGCGCCCGCCGTGGTATGCTGAGCCGCCTGGGCCAGGTGGGCCGCAAAGTGGCCGCTACGGCCGTGCCGCTGGGCCTGGGGGCGTTGCCGCAGCAGGCGCACGCCGGCACCCAAACGATTCTTGACACTTTCACGCTGGCTCTCACGCTGGAGCAGCTGGAGCAGGAGTTCTATGCTACGGCGCTGGAGCGCGGGCGGCAGGGCACGTTGGTGTTTCCGGCCGGCACGCAGGCCGTCATTCAGCAGATTCAGGGACACGAGCAGTCGCACGTCACGTTCTTTCAGCGCCAGCTGCAGCGCTCTGGGGCTGCGGTGCCTGCCAAGCCCAACTTTGATTTCACGGGCAGCAAAAACGGCACGAAACCCGCTCTGTTTCCGGATGTATTCACCAGCTTTGCCACCTTCCTGAAAGTGGCCCAGCTGCTGGAAGACACGGGCGTGCGGGCCTATAAAGGCCAGGTAGAGGTGCTGGTGGCCGATAACGACGTGCTGGAAGCCGTGCTGCAGATTCATGCCGTGGAGGCCCGCCACGCGGCCCACATCCGCGGAATGCGCCGTGCCCTAGGAGCCACCGTGCGCGACTGGGTAAGCTCGGAAGATGATATCATCACGACGGCAGGCAGCACCGATGCCGTGTACGGCGGCGAAGACGCGACCCGGCAGATGCTACCCGGCACTCCCGTCAAATTCTTCCCTGCGGATACCACGCCCGTTGCTCCGGGTCCGAAGCCGCTGGTTCGGTTGGGCGAGGCCTTCGATGAACCCATCACGGCTACCGTGGCGGCCAACCTTGCGGGGCTGTTCATTTATTAACCCAACCATAACAGCTTTGCGACAGCAAGGAAACACCAACGGTGTTTCTTTGCTGTCGCTTTTTTATGGGCAAACCGAGCCATTTAGCCAGCTCAGCTTGCACTTTGGGATTTAATTTTTGTATCTTTCAACAAACGTCAAAATTCACAACCGTAGCGTGGAGCCTTTTTTAAGGTTTTCGTATACGCTCTTCGTCTGCTACCACTACTGCTCCTACCCCATCCCACCTAAAACTCCTTTGACCGATGCTGGAATACGTGAAGACCATTCTGCTCAAAGTTAGTTTCGACAAAATTCTTTTTGAAAAAGAGCTGCGCAAAGCGTTCCGAATGCTGGTGCCGGCCGAATTGAAGGACCTGAAAATCTGGTGCTACCAGCAGTTTTCCAGAGTATATCACCGCATCCTGAACCGCGTTTTCGCGCAGGCCGCTTAGGCGCTGAATTTCGCCCGCCCAGGCTGATTTACTTGCCGGCGTCTTCCCCCGTCACAAACCTGATATTGCGCGTCAGCCCCGCGTAGCCCGTGCGCTTCACCGCCGACTGCCGGAACAGCTCCGAGAACAGCTCGTGGGTTATTTCCTGCCAGTCGGTGGTGCTTAGGTGCGGCAGCTGCGGATTGGGCTTGAACTGCGACTCCGTGTGCGGCTTGGCGAAGCGGTTCCAGGGGCACACATCCTGGCAGATGTCGCAGCCGAACACCCAGTTGCCGAACTTGCCGGCTACTTCCGTCGGAATCTGGTCCTTCAGCTCGATGGTGAAGTAGCTGATGCACTTGCTGCCATCCACCACGTAGGGCTCAGTGATGGCCCCGGTCGGGCAGGCATCGAGGCATTTGGTGCAGGTGCCGCAGTAGTCCTTGATGGGCCCATCGTAGTCCAGCTCCAGGTCCACGATCAGCTCGGCAATGAAGTAGAACGAGCCGGTGCCGGGCGTGATGAGGTTCGCGTTTTTGCCCACCCAGCCCAGGCCGCTCTTTTTGGCCCAGGCCTTGTCGAGCACCGGGGCCGAATCGACGAAGCAGCGGCCGCCCACTTCGCCTATTTCCTGCTGGATATCCTGCAGCAGCGTCTTGAGCTTGTCTTTGATGACGAAGTGATAGTCGCGGCCGTAGGCGTATTTGCTGATTTTGAGCGTGTCGTCGCGCTGCTGGTCTTCCTCGGCGGGATAGTAGTTGAGCAGCAGCGAAATCACGGATTTGGCCCCGTCCACGAGCAGGCGCGGGTCGAGGCGCTTATCGAAGTGGTTGGCCATGTAGGCCATCTGGCCGTGCATGTTGCGGTTGAGCCAGTTTTCAAGACGCGGGGCTTCCTCTTCCAGAAAGTCGGCCTTCGAGATGCCACAGTACATAAAGCCCAGCTCCGCCGCCCGGCGTTTGATGAAAGCAGTGTATGCGGCGGTGGGAAGCATGGCTTTGAGGAATGGCTGACTACAAAATTACGGTATTCAAACCCTTATGTCATCCTGAATGCAGCGAAGCGGAGTGAAGGACCTTCCTCTTCATCTATACAAAGCTCCTTTCAACGCACAAAGCCCTTTACCACGCGAACGGTAAGGGCTTTGCTCATTTTATAAAGTTTGTCGCTCAACGGAGGAAGGTCCTTCACTCCGCTTCGCTGCGTTCAGGATGACAGTTGGTTACCCTTCCGCCCCAAAAAGGTCCGTCGTGTTGCCGCGCAGGTGTTGGGGCATGAGCTTGCCGAGGTGCTTGTAGGCGGCTTCGGTGGCTTCGCGGCCCCGGCTGGTGCGCTTCAGATAGCCTTCCTGAATCAGGAAGGGCTCGTAGACTTCTTCGATGGTTTCGGCTTCCTCGCCGCAGGCCGTGGCAATGGTGCTGATGCCGACCGGGCCGCCCTTGAACTTGTCGATGATGGTGTTCAGGATGCGCTTGTCCATATCGTCAAGGCCCTGCGAATCTACGTCGAGGGCGTTGAGGGCAAACTGGGCAATTTCGACGGTGATGGTGCCGGTGCCTTTGATCTGGGCGAAGTCGCGGGTGCGGCGCAGCAGGTTGTTGGCAATGCGGGGCGTACCGCGCGAGCGGCGGGCAATTTCAAAAGCGGCATCCTCATGAATCGGCGTGCCCAGAATTTCGGCCGAGCGCTTCACGATGCTGGTCAGCAACGTAGAATCGTAGTACTCCAAGCGGGCCGAAATGCCGAAGCGGGCCCGCAGCGGGGCCGTGAGCATACCCGAGCGGGTGGTGGCCCCGATGAGCGTGAACGGCGACAGCGAAATCTGCACCGAGCGGGCGTTGGGGCCCGAATCGAGCATGATGTCGATGCGGTAGTCCTCCATCGCCGAGTACAGGTACTCTTCCACCACAGGGTTGAGGCGGTGGATTTCGTCGATGAAGAGCACATCGTTGGCCTCCAGGTTGGTGAGCAGGCCGGCCAGGTCCGATGGCTTGTCGAGCACCGGGCCGCTGGTCATCTTGATGCCCGATTCCAGCTCGTTGGCGATGATGTGGGAGAGGGTGGTTTTGCCCAGGCCGGGGGGGCCGTGCAGCAATACGTGGTCGAGGGCCTCGCCGCGCTGGCGGGCGGCGGCCACGAACACGCGCAGGTTATCGACCACCTTATCCTGCCCCGCGAAATCGGAGAAGGAAAGGGGCCGCAGGGCCTTGTCGATGTCTTTTTCGGAAGCGTCCAGGTGGCTGCTGTCGCCGGTCAGATAGGTTTCGCGCATGATGAAAAGCGTGAGATTTGGTAGCGGAAAGGTAACACAACCCAGCCCCGATTCCTCCCATTTTTAGCAAAAAAAGCCGGACAAGTGGCCGGCAATGCTCTTTTATCTAACCATATTAGCAAAACCCCGCGTCTTCCTGTTTCCCAAAGACTTTTCGCCGGCTAATGCTTGCGTAATTTGCGGCCCCAACCGCTTCCCTTTTATGCCCGATTCTGCTCCCCTTGCCACCTGGCTGCACTCCTTGCCCGATGACTTCTACGACCAGCTAGCCCACGCGCTTTCCCTGCATGGCATGGCCGCCGCTGAGCTGCTAAGCCGACCAATTGACGAGCTGCCCCGCCAGATAACCACCCTCACCGGCCTCGATGCGGCCCAGGTGGCCCGGCTCAATACCATCGGCAGCCACGCGCAGCTGGTACAGGCGCTGGAAGAAAACCCGCGCCAGCTATACGACCTGCTGCTGGTAGGCGGGCTGGTGCTGGATACCTCGCTGGCGGTGCCGGTGCTGGCCTACGTGCGCCAGCAGATGCGCATTGACAATGCTCAGCTGGCCAAACTCAAACAGTATTGCCTGGAGTTGAGCGGCACGTTTCTGGGGGCCTTGGAGCAGCACCTGCCGGCCGCACTGCTCACGGGGCTGCACCGGCTGCGGGTAGAAGAAGTGTTTGCGCGGTACGTGGCCGCCAACCCGCCGCCCCCGCCCACGGCCGCCACCATCCGCTTCACCGACCCGCAACTGCAGATGATGCGGCTGGCGCTGCTGCTGGTGCACTCGTTGCCGGAGGCCGGCGAGCAGCCATTCATGCGGGCCGTGGCCGCCATCGAGCCCTTGCGGCCGGCGGCGCTGGAACCGATGATTGCGCGGCTGGGCCAGCTGCAGCCCGCCGAGGCCCTGCTCCTCACCCTGCCCGAGCTAGTGCAGCTTTACCAGGCCATGCAGGTGTGCGGAATGGTGTTCGTGAGCGACGTGCTGGGCACGCTGGGCTTGGAAGAAGCCCTGCCCCAACCCGCGGCCGAAGGCTCCGCCGCCCCGCCCGCGGCCCCGGCCAGCAGCCGGCAGGCGGTGGGCGAAATGGTGAGCAGCTTCACGCACTGGGTGCAGCAAACCTTCCCCGACGCCCCGGAAATAGCCGCCGCGCGGGCACAGGTGCTGGCCCTGGCCGACGCGCTGTAACGGACCGTAAGCAGCACGTCATACCGAGCGAAGCCGAGGTATCTCGCGTGCTCCGTTAGGTTACTAATCCGCCGTCAGCACGCGAGATACCTCGGCTTCGCTCGGTATGACGTTTTGCTTTAGTTGCCTCCGCCAGCGGGCAGCACTACTTCTACTTCGAGCTGGAGCCAGTCGTCTTCCCAGGCTTTGTGGGTGAGGCGGGCGGTGAGCGGATAGCCGGCATCGAGCAGGCGGGCGCTGGTTTCGTTGCGCACTTCGGGCAGGTAACCCAGCCAGACGCCGCCCTCGGCCTCAGTGGTCAGCACTTTCACGGCCCAGTCGTCGTACTTGCTGTCGGCCTCGCGCACCAAGCGCAGCTTCTGACCCAGGTACAGGTTGGGTTCGTGCTGTTTGAGGTTTTCGCGGTGGGTGGTGCCGGCCACGAGGCATTCGAGCAGGACCAGATCGGGAGCGGATGAGGCGGGAGCAGGTTTCATGGTGCCAATGTACAGGAGTGGCGGCAGTTTTGGGCCGGAATTACCCTTGGCGCAGGAATGCACCGCCGGACTTCAGGCGACCAAGCCGAAAAAAGATACGCTTCAGTCGAACTCCGATACCTATAAAAGCCACTTCGATCCACATTGGAACCAATTCGATCCACGTTGCCTCGATTTCGATCCATATTAGTACTAATTCGATCCACGTTGGCCCGATTCCGATCCACGTCACCTCGATTTCGATCCACGTTAGCCCGATTCCGATCCGCGGCAGGAATTCACCGATCCACGTTAGCCCAATTCGGATACATAACGGTACCTTTCCGATACCCATCAGGTTATATTGGGAAGAAGATGACCGCGTGAGGCTCGGATGAGTACTTTGCGGGCGGCGGGGGCGGCAGCGGGCCGGCGTTCCTCGCACTTCGGGCATTTTTCGTAGCTGTTATTCCTTATTCGTTTTCCTATGTCGAACCCTTCTGATGAGGTAGTTGCCGCGGGCCGGGAGGCGGCGTTTGTGGCGCAGTTTGCCCAGCGCGTGGCGGCCCGCGACCTGCCCCCTTCCCCGCCGCCCCACGGCTACGACCAGGAGTCGCTGGAAGCCTGCATTGCCGCCGCGCTGCCTGCGCGCTTCCGCTACCTCGATCCGCGCCGCGCCCGCACGTTTGCCCGCGTGTGCTACGCCTTGATGGCCGCGCCGCGCCTGCACGCCAATGCCCTGTCCGCGGCCACTGCCACGGCCCGCCTCACCCTCTACCGCGCCCTGCCCGAGCTGATTGCCAACGGCCTGCTGGCCAGCCAGCGCGTGGGCCGCCGACAGGACTATTTCCTGACCCGCGACGGCGAAGACTGGCTGCTGACCGTGACGCGCTAAGCACCCGCGCCGCCGTTGTGGGCCGTTTTCCTCGCTTCTCCCGCCATTATTTTCCTTTTGCCCCTCATGTATAGCAAAGCCGAAGCCGCCCAGCTCCGCCAGGCCTTCTGGACCACCTTTGGCCAGTATATGGCCCCCGTGCCCTCTGCCGAGGGCGTGCCCACGAACTGGATCAACTACAAAACCGGCGTGAAGCACGTCCAGTTTCGCCTGCACGCCGACACGCGCCACGCCACCATCGGCATCGAGCTGACCCACCCGGACGCGGCCGTGCGGGCCGTATATTTCGAGCAGTTTGAGGCCCTTAAGACTTTGCTGCACGAAGCCACCGGCCAGCCCTGGCGCTGGGAGGCCGCGGCCGAAGATGCGCACGGCCAGCCGCTGAGCCGCATCTTTCAGGAGCTGACGCCGGTGAATATGTTCAGCCGCGACGACTGGCCGGCGCTGATTTCGTTCTTCAAGCCGCGCCTGATGGCGCTGGATGCGTTTTGGAGCGATGCGCAGTATTCTTTTCAGGGGCTGGGTTGAGGAGTTTTCGCTTTCTTACACCATGAAAAAACTACTCCCCCTCGCTGCCCTTTCGTTAGCCGCCGTTGGCTCGTGGGCCTTCTACCCAAAGCCCGCCGACCCCGCCGGCACCATGATGGTCATCAGCAACATGTCGTTTGGCCTCGACGCGCAGGCCTCCATCATCATCATTGCTCCCGACGGCACCCAGAAGGAAAAGGAAATCGACTTCAGCCGGGGCAGCGCCAAGCGCATGGCCGCCAACACGACCGTGGTGCACAAAGCCGCCCTGAGCACCGTGAACGAATACACCCGCGCCGGCTGGCACGTGGTGAGCAGCGCCCCCACGGCAATTTCGCAAACCGGTACCACCATCTTCAGCCAGAACATCTACGTGCTGGAGAAGTAAGCTGTGTGCTCAACCCAAAAAGGGCCGCCCCATGCCGGGGCGGCCCTTTCTTTTGGCAAATAGTCAGAGCGAAACGGCGGCTTGTTTGAACGCTTGGTTACTCCTCCGGTATCTCCTGCCGCAGCCGGGCTATTTCCTCTTTACTGATAGAGGCAGTTTCGGACTTGTCATAAATGGAAAGCAGGAACAGCTTGACCGTTTGGTTGGCCGCATCCACCACGCTTCAGCAGGGGCTTTGCCTCCCGGCGGAGGTTGGCCGTAGTGACGATGACAGCCGCTGGGTTCATGAAGCGGCCAGGAAATCGGTCAGGGTGATTTCGGGCTGGCGACCGGCTAGAATTTCGGGCACTTCGCGCAGAGCTTCGCGCATGCCACGCAGCACCAGTTCTCGGCCTTGCAGCTGGCGGTAGTAGTCTTTCAGCTCCAGCCAGTCGGCGATGGGCAGCACTAGGGCTTCAGGCTTACCAGCGGCATCGGTGGGATAGTGCAGAGAGTTTGAAGGGGACATACAAGCGGGTTCTAGCTGATAGACAGTGGAGGCATAATCGATTCTGACTTAGTCATGGATTAAAAACGCCACTAAGTAGCCAGTAAATCAATAACAATAGCAGAAAAACAGGAAATCTCCGCCGAAAGGTTGCGCTAGTTATCAAGCCATATACCACCAACAGTCCAACGCCAACAGCACCCCAAGAGCACACCAGAATAAAGGGTCCAAGCAGACACAAGCCGCCGTCGCACCCCCCACTTTTGGGAAGGCTCAAGAACCACATCAGCGAACCCACACAATAGACGAGCCAAAGGAATACTACAATCGGGGGCGTGAATAACCTGTTCATTATGAAATATAATGAAAAGAGCGGCTGCTACCGGAGCCGCTCTTTTTACCAAGCCGTAACTGTGCTTTACTTGAACGCCTGAATGCCCGTAATATCCGCCCCCGTAATCAGCAGGTGGATGTCGTGGGTGCCTTCATAGGTAATCACTGATTCCAGGTTCATCATGTGGCGCATGATGGGGTATTCGCCGGTGATGCCCATGCCGCCGTGAATCTGGCGGGCTTCGCGGGCAATGCGCAGGGCCATATCCACGCTGTTGCGCTTGGCCATCGAAATCTGGGCTGAAGTGGCTTTGCCCTCGTTTTTGAGCACGCCCAAACGCCAAGCCATCAACTGGGCCTTGGTGATTTCGGTCAGCATTTCGGCCAGCTTCTTCTGCTGCAGCTGGAAGCCGCCGATGGGCTTGCCGAACTGCTCCCGCTCCAGCGAGTACTGCAAAGCCGACTCGTAGCAGTCAATAGCTGCGCCGATGGCGCCCCAGGCGATACCGAAACGGGCCGAATCAAGGCAGCCGAGCGGGCCTTTGAGGCCGTCGATGTTGGGCAGGATGTTCTCTTTCGGGATTTTCACATCCTGGAAAACCAGCTCGCCGGTGATGCTGGCGCGTAGGCTCCACTTGTTGTGAATCTCGGGAGTGGTGAAGCCTTCCATGCCGCGCTCCACAATCACGCCCCGGATGCGGCCGTTGTCATCCTTGGCCCACACCACGGCTACGTGGCTTTCGGGGGAGTTCGAAATCCAGAGCTTGGCGCCGTTCAGCAAGTAATAATCCCCCATATCCTTGATGGTGGTGGTCATGCCGCCGGGGTTCGAGCCGTGGTCGGGCTCGGTGAGGCCGAAGCAGCCCAGCCACTCGCCGGAGGCCAGCTTGGGCAGGTATTTGCGGCGCTGCTCCTCGGAACCGTAGGCGTAGATGGGGTACATCACTAAAGAGCCCTGCACCGAGGCCGTGGAACGCATACCGGAGTCGCCGCGCTCAATCTCCTGCATAATCAGGCCGTAGCTGATGTAGTCGAGGCCGCCGCCGCCGTACTCGGTCGGGATGGTGGGGCCAAACGCGCCCACATCGCCGAACTTGCGCACGATTTCGGACGGAAAGTGCGCGTCCTGGGCCCATTTTTCGATGCTGGGGCTGATTTCCTTCTTCACGAAGTCGCGGATGCTCTGGCGGATGAGCTTGTGCTCCTCGGTGAGCAGGCCGTCGAGGTCGAAGTAATCGGTGAAGCCGGCGGCATTGGTAGAGCCGTGCGCTTTAGCGGCTTTGGCCTGGGGCGAGAGTACGTCAGCTTGGGATGACATAGGGAAATTTTTGGGTGGGGAATCAGGCTCAAAGATAGGAGTTTCCGGATGCAGAACAGGCCAGCGGGGCCGATGGTTCGGGGCCGGAGCCAGCCATTGCCTTTAAAACTTCACCCCCACCGAAGCCAGGAAATTGCGGGTAGCCTGCGGGTAGTACCAGTTAAAGGTATCGAGGCCGCCGCTGGCGCCGAGGTAGTTGTAGGTGTAGCCGTTGGCGGCGTACTCGCGGTTGAGTATGTTGCTGACGAGCAAACCCAGCTCGATTTCCTTCACGAAAGTGGGCCGGATGGTGTAGCGCACCCGCGCATCGAGCACCTGGTAGGCCTGCAGGCTGCGGCGGCTGTTCTCGGAGTTGTCGAGGTATTGGCGGCTGACGGTTTTGTAGAGCAGCGCCAGGCGCAGCCCTTTCAGCGGCTGCCCCTCCAGCGTGTGCGCCGACACCGCGCCGGGCGAATAAGAAATAGTGCTGGTGCGGGCCTCCCCTACCATGGGTTTATACTCGGCGTCGTAGGTCACGTCCTGGTAGCCCAGGATGCGGTTCTGGCTTAGCGTGAGCGTGCTGCTAAGACTGATTTTATCGTCGGCTGAGATGAGGCCGGTCAACTCCACGCCGCGGCGGTAGCTGCGGGCCACGTTGGTACGCAGCGGCGTGCCCACGTCATTGAGCTGACCGGTGGCCACCAGTTGGTTGCGGTAGCGCATGTAGAAGCCGTTGGCCTCGAAGCGCACGGCCGTGGGCACGCCCAGCAGGCGCGTCTGGGGCAGCGTGAGGCGGTAGCCGCCTTCGAAGTCGTTGAGGCGCTCGGCGCGGGCGGCCGGCTCAGTGGCGGGGCGGTCGGTGAAGTCGGAGCGCACTGGCTCGCGCTGGCCCACGGCGAAGCTGGCGTAGAGCTGCTGACCTTCAGCGAGGGTGAGCGTGGCGCCGGCTTTGGGGTTGAAAAACGTGTAGCGGGCCCGCGTGCTCACGTCCACCACGCCCTTCACGGCGTTGGCGGCGTCGGGCTTGTGCTGGTTGCCTTTGATAGTGTACTTGATGTGGCGCAGCTGCAAGTCGCCGTACAGGCTCAACTGGGGCAGCACCTGCCAAGTGGCGCGGGCATAGCCGTTGTAGTCGGTTTTGAGGGCGTTGCTGGCGTAGTAGCGCTGGCGGATACTGCCGTTGGAGGCATATTGGGCCCAGATGATTTCGCCGTAATGGTCGCCATCGTAGCGGTTCCAGGCACCGCCCAGCGTGGCTTGTAGCCGGTCGTCGGCTTTGGGCTGGTAGTTGAGGGCGAAGGTGCCGCCGTAGAAGTAGTTGTCCAGCCACTTGCGGTCAATCAGGTCGGTGCGCGTGAGCGTATCGCCGCCGAGCACCACGTTGGCGAGGCCGTAGTTCACGAATTTGCGGCGGGCGCGGAAGCTCTCGTAGTAGCCGAAGCCGCGGGTGAGATGCAGCGCGGCGCCCAGGTTCCAGTCGTCGCCCAGGCCCTGCGAGAGGTGCAGCTGGTAGTGGTTTTGCTGGTAATTGTCGGTCTGGTTGTCGTAGGTGTAGGCGCTGTAGCGGCGACCTTCCTGCACGGCGCGGGCGGCATCGGATTCGGTTAGCTCGCCGTTGTCAACGAAGTTTTGCAACAACTGGCGGTTGCCAGTGAGGGCGGGCTCGGGCACGCCGTTCCAAGCCTGGTATGTTTTCTCGCGGCCCGAGAAGGTGATGAACTTCAGCAACGTATTCTTCTGCTGATACCCCGCCGCGAAATAGTACGACTTCAGATCCGACGCGGCGCGGTTCATGTAGCCATCAGACTTGATGCGCGAAAGGCGGCCATCGAAGGTGAAATGCTGCCCCACCAGCCCGCTGCCGAACTGCACGGTGTTTTTCACCGTGCCAAAGGAGCCGACGCTGTTCTGCGTTTCGCCGTAGGCCTCGCGGCGGTTGTTGAGGGTGCTGATGTTGACGCTAGCCCCGAAGGCCGCGCCGCCGTTTTGGCTAGTGCCCACGCCGCGCTGCACCTGCAGGCTGCTCACTGACGAAGCCAGGTCCGACAGATTCACCAGAAACGCGCCGTGCGACTCGGCATCGTTCAGCGGCACGCCGTTGATGGTCATGTTGATGCCCGTGGTGCCGGTGCCCCGGATGCGCAAATCGGTGTAGCCCACGCCCGCACCGGCGTCTGAGGTCACCACCACCGAGGGCGTCTGGTCGAGCAGGTAGGGCAAATCCTGGCCGAAGTTGCGCTTCTGCAGGTCTTCCTTGCCGAGGTTGGTGTAAGCGGTGGCGGTGCGCTCATTGGCGCGGCTGGCCGTCACGAGGGCCTCACCGGTGAGCACGCCGCCGGGCTGCAGCCGGGCCTGGAGCTGCTGCTGGGTGGGCTGGCCCTGTAGGCGCTGCACCAGCGGCTCGTAGCCCACAAACGTGATGCGCAGCTCGTGCGCGCCAGCCGCCACGGCCGGGATGGAGAACGTGCCGGCCGCGTCGGTGGCGGCGCTGGCCAGGCCGTCGAGCAGGACGGTGGCGCCGGGCAGGGCCGTGCCCGTCTGGGCATCGGTGAGGGTGCCGGACACGGGGCCTTGCGCCCACGCCGACGTGCAAGGCAGCGCCAGCAGCGCAGCCCCCAGAACCAGTAAATTTTTCAAGGGTAAAAAAAGAAAAAGTGGAACGGGCCCTACGCCAGGGGTCGGCGCACAAGGTTTTCACGTTCGCGGATCGTTTGTTCCCTTCGCCGGCATTACCCGGATCAGGTTCAATGGGTATGATCTCAGCCCCACGGCATCGTGGCCGATGGTGGGGCACCCCTAAACTATGCGGCAAAACTACCCCGCCAGGGTCGCAGTTCCAAATCAGCCTTGCTTTAGTCCTTTACTTTCGGTTGATAATCACCTATCTTAGGGAAGAAGTCCGGGGAGCTGCCAAGCGAATTTCCGCCCTCAAAACCAGTCCGTTGGCGCTCCTGTTCTGCTTCTGTCTGCCGGCTCCCGCTATTTCCGTCGCCTTTCACCGCCTCTGCCATGATCAGCCTCGTTTATGCCCTCGTGGTTTTCGCCATTCTCGCCTACTTCATGGTGATGCCGCGCCGCCGCTACCAGCGCCCGCCTTACCCCGACAACGATGACGAAGGCGGCGAACCCCTCGACGACGGCCTACCGGACCTGGATCTGCCCCCCGGCATCACGCGCCCCATCAACGATTGGGAGCCCGACTACAACCGGCCCAAAGTGCCCGTGCGCCCCACCGCGCCTCTGTTGTCGTAGGGCCGTGGCTTGCTGCCAAATGGTCCATTCACCCCGGCTTCCCCCTATTCTTAGCTTTTGGAAAAGGGCATCCGGGGCGAATGAACCGCTTTTTTATGGCCTGCTACTCTACCGCAATGGTGTAGCTGGCCGCGTAGCGGCCGCCGGGGGCCAGCGTCAGAATGCCTTCTTTGTCGGCCAGCTCCTGGGGGCCGCCCACCGAGCCCGCAATGCCCTGCCACGGCTCGATGCACACAAACGGCGCGCCGGGGCCTTTGGTCCAGAGGCCGAGGTAGGGGAAACCGTCGAAGCGCACGCGCACGGCGCGGGCCGAGCGGCAGCTGCGCAGGTTGAGGCGGGTAAAGTCGAAGTGCTTGAGCACCAGCGCATCCTGGGCGAAAAGGTCGTAGGTGAGCGGCAGCTCGGTATGACCTGTCAGCAGCGGGGCGGTTTCGCCCGTGAGCAGGCCGCCCTGCAGCAGGTGGCGGGGCGCGGTTACGGGGTGGTCGAATTGAAAATAGTAGTCCTCCAATTTTTCCTCGGGCAGCAGCGGGCAGCGGAAAGCCGGATGCGCCCCGATGCTGAACAGCAGCTCCGTATCGGCGGCCGGGTTTTGCACCTGCCAGTCCACCGTCAGCTCCGCACCGCGCAGGCGGTAGCTAATGCTGAGCACAAACCCGAACGGATAGCTGGCGCGGCTGGCCGCATCATCGCGCAGCTCAAAAACCAGCTCCGTAGGGCTCTGGCGCACCAACGTGAATTCCCGGTCGCGGGCAAAGCCGTGCTGGGGCAGGTGGTAGTCGTGGCCCTGGTGGCGGTAGGTGTCATTGGCCAGGCGGCCCACTATCGGGAACAGCACCGGCGCGTGGCGGCCCCACACCGCCGCTTCGGCCGGCCAGATGTATTCCAGCTCGCCCAGCTCCGGCAGGTCTTTGCGGATAAAGCTGCTCAGCTCGGCCCCGTGGGAGTTGATGGCCACGCGGGCCTGGTCGTTTTCGAGCGAATAGGTCATAGCTAGGGAGCGAAGAATATATGGTTTTCAGGCCAACGGGCGGCCTACGGCGGCTGGCACAGCGCGGCTTTCGTCGGCCAGCAGCTCATCTACCAGATAGCAGGCCTGCTCCAGCCGGCGGGCCGGCGGGCCGCTTATCTCGGCGAAGTTGGATACCTGGCTGCTCAGCTCTTTATGATACAAATCGTAGAAATGCTGCCGGTGCGTGGGGTGCTCGCGCAATGGGTCGGGCTCCCAGGGCAGGTCCACATCGAGCAGCAGCACCAAGTCGTATTGCTGTTGGGCAATACGCCGCAGAATCCATTCCGGGCAGTGCCCGAAGGCGTGCTCTGACCAGATTTTGATGACCAGCAGGTCCGTATCGCAGAACACCACGCGGTGGGCGTGGGCGGCGGCGGCCTCCTCGGCCGCTAGTTGGCCGTGGGCAATGGCTTCGAGGTCGGCCAGGGTATAGCGCGGGCCGCGGGTCTCCAGGTAGGTGCGGGCAAATTCGGGCGCCCAGGCCGTGTGGTAGTGCGCGGCCAGCAGGCGGCTCAGGGTGGTTTTGCCCGTCGATTCGGGGCCGGTGAGAGCAACGCGCAGCATCAGGCAGCCGGAACAGGAGTGGCCGCAGTAGCGCGGGCAGTGCGTCGCCACTCAACATACCCGTACACGGCCAGTGCCAGGTACACGGCATACAGCCCACTGGTGGGGTAGAGCTGCTTATACCACAAGATGGGAACGTAAATAATATCAACCATAATCCACAAAAGCCAGTTTTCCAGACGCTTGCGCGTTAGCAAATACTGGGCCGCCAGGCTGCCGGCCGTGGTGAAGCTGTCCCAGAAAGGCAGGGCCGCATCCGTATTTTGCCGCAGATAGTAGCCGAATCCGCCCGTGAAAAGCAGCACGCCCAGCCCGATGCTCACCCACTCCCAGGGCCGGGTGCGCGTGACCACCAGCGCCGCGTGGCGGCTGCCGCCATACAGCCATTCGTACCAGCCATACAGGCTCATGGCAATAAAAACCACCTGCAGATTCCGGTCGGCATACAGCTTGGCCCCGTTATACACCACCACATACAGCCCGCAGCTGACGATGGCCGTGGGGAAGTTCCAGAGCGACTCGCGGGCGGCCAGCCACACGCAGGCAAACCCGGTGATGACGGCCACCCACTCCAGCGGCGTGCCGCCGGCGGCCGAAGTCCAGAACTCGTAGAGGGAATGTAGCAAGGCGCGAAAGCAGGGCAGTCACCCGAATCCGGCGGTGGAGGGCGCTGCGAGTCAAAGCTAACCAGTCAGTGGCTAATTTTGCGCCCGTACCCGCAATTTCCTTCCGCCGCCTATGCTCCCCGACCTCACGCCCGAAGACCTGCACGCCCGCCTGCAGCGCGGCGAAACCCTGCAGCTCATTGACGTGCGCGAACCCGAGGAATACGAATACTGCCGCATCGAAGGCAGCCAGCTAATCTCGCTGGGCGATATTCCCGGCCGCGCCGACGAGCTGCCCACCGACCGGCCCGTGGTGCTCATCTGCCACCACGGCGTGCGCTCGGGCCAGGCGCTGGCCTATCTGCAGCACCGCCACGGCCTCACCAATCTGCTCAATCTGCGCGGCGGCATCCACGCCTGGTCCGTGCGCGTGGACCCAACGGTGGCCGTGTATTGATAAGGTGAAATTGTGAAAGGTGAATTTGTGGCTGATGGCCAGCTTCTGGCGGAATGTGACTTCCGCCAGCACCAAAACCGGCTGTCCTCCTGAGCTTGTGAAGGACCTTATCACGCTAGAATGTCTGTCATAACAACGACTTGTTCGACTGTAATAAGGTCCTTCGCAAGCTCAGGAGGACAGATGATTTTCACAACCTCACAAATCCACAACTTCACCTCTCCCCTTGCGCCTCCCCGACCTTCCCATCCGCGCCGCGCTACCCGAGCTGCTTCGCACGCTCGAAACCACGACTTGCGCGGTGCTTCAGGCGCCGCCGGGCGCGGGCAAAACCACGGTAGTGCCGCTGGCACTGCTGGAAGCCACCTGGATGCCGCCCGCCGGCCGCATCATTGTGCTGGAGCCGCGGCGGCTGGCGGCGCGGGCGGCGGCCAGCCGCATGGCCAGCCTACTGGGCGAGCCGGTGGGCCAGACCGTGGGCTACCGGGTGCGCCTGGAAAGCCGCGTCTCGGCCCAGACCCGCATCGAAGTAGCCACCGAAGTCATCCTGACCCGCATGCTGCAGGACGATCCGGCGCTGGAAGGCGTGGCGGCGGTGTTGTTCGATGAGTTTCACGAGCGCAGCCTGCAGGCCGATTTGGGCTTAGCGCTGGCTCTCGATGCCCAGGCCGTGCTCCGCCCCGATCTGCGCATTCTTATCATGAGTGCCACCCTGGAAGCCGAGCGGCTGGGTGCCTGGCTCGGCGCGCCCGTGGTGCGCAGCGCGGGCCTGCAGCACGCCGTGGCCACGCACTACCTCTCGCCAGCCCGCGTGGCCGCCGCCGGCAGCCGCCCCCACGAGCGGCTGGCTACGCTCACGCCCGCCCTCATTCGCGAGAGCCTGAGCACCCACGCCACCGGCGACCTGCTGGTATTTCTGCCCGGCCTCGCCGACCAGCGCCGCACCGCCGAAAAGCTGGCTGGAGCCCTGCCTGGCACGGTTGATATACACGTATTGCATGGCGAGCTGCCGGCCGAGCAGCAGGACGCGGCCCTGCGCCCCGCCCCGGCCGGCCGCCGCAAAGTCGTTTTGGCCACCAGCATCGCTGAAACCAGCCTCACCATCGAAGGCGTCACGATTGTGATAGATGGCGGCTTTGCCCGCGTGCCGCAGTTTGAGCCGCGCACCGGCCTCACCACGCTGGGCACCGTGCCCGTGAGCCAGGCCGCCGCCGACCAGCGCCGGGGCCGCGCCGGCCGCCTCGGTCCCGGCACCTGCTACCGCCTCTGGACCGAAGCCGAGCACACGTTGCGCCCCGCCCATCTGCCCCCCGAAATCCTGACCGCCGACCTGACCGGCTTGGCCCTGGAGCTGGCCCTGTGGGGCACCCTCGACCCGGCCGCGCTCCGCTGGCTCGATGCCCCGCCCGCCGCCGCCCTCGCCCAGGCCCGCGACTTGCTGGTGCGCCTCGGGGCCCTCACGCCCGCCGGCCAGCCCACGCCCCACGGCCGCGCCCTGGCCGGCCTGGGCCTGGTGCCGCGCCTGGGCCATTTGGTATTGAAAGGCAAAGAAGCCGGCCATGGGGCCACGGCCTGCGCCCTGGCCGCCCTGCTCACCGAGCGCGACATCCTGCGCGCCGCCGACGGCACGCCCGCCCCACCCGATCTGCGGCTGCGGCTGGAAGCCCTGAGCACCGGCCGCGCCCCGCTGCCCGGCCTGGTGCCCGATGCGGCGGCCGTACGCCGGGTGCGCGAGGCCGCCGCCGTGCTGCGCAGCCGCGCCGGCATCCGCGACACGCCTGTGGAAGCTGACGCGGCCGGCCTGCTGGCCGCCCTGGCTTACCCCGACCGCCTCGCCCAGCGCGAAACGCCCGAGCGGGTGCGGCTCGTTACGGGGCAGCGGGCGGGGTTGCCGGCGGAGTATTTCAGCAAGGATGACGTGTTTTTTGCCGTGGCGCACCTCGATGGGCCACCGGCCAATCCGCGGGCCGCACTGGCCGCCCCCGTGGAGCAGGCCGAGCTGGAGAAATTCTTCGCCGACCTCATCGAAACCCGGGAAGAAGTGCGCTGGGATGCTGCTACGGGCCGCATCGCAGCCCGCCGCCTGCGCCGCCTGAATGCCCTGACCCTGGCCGAAACCGCCCTGAACAATCCGGCCCCGGAGGCTTTGGCGGCAGCCTTGTTGGATGGTTTGCGGGCCACGGGCATCAGCCGGCTGGCTTGGAGCACCGAGGCGCAGCAGCTGCGCGAGCGGCTGGCATTTCTGCACCGATTGGAGCCGGCCGCCTGGCCCGATGTGGCGGATGAGGCACTGTTGGCGCAGCTGCCCGATTGGCTGGGGCCGTATCTGGCAGGGCTGCGCAGCCTGGTCGAGGTGAACCGGCTGGATTTGGGCGAAGCCCTGCTTAGCTGGCTGCCCGGCGGCTGGGCCCAGCGCCAGGAGCTGGACCGCCTAGCCCCGGCCCACCTGGAAGTACCCAGCGGCTCGCGCATCACCCTCGACTACACCGACCCCGCCGCGCCCGTGCTGGCCGTGCGCCTGCAGGAAGTTTTCGGGCTGCTCGATACGCCCCGCGTGGGCGGCGGCCGCGTGCCGCTCACGGTGCATCTGCTTTCGCCGGCCCGCCGCCCGGTGCAGGTCACGCGCGACCTGCGCAGCTTTTGGACCACCGGCTACTTCGAAGTGCGCAAAGACCTGCGCGGGCGCTACCCCAAGCACTTCTGGCCCGATAACCCGCTGGAGGCCGTGCCCACGCGCGGCATAAAGCCCCGCAAGTAGCTGATTTTCCACTCTCAACCCATTAAAAACAGGGCCAAAATAAATCAGGTAACAATTCGGTAACCTGGGTAACGATTTCGTAATATTGGGTATGCAATCTGCTACCCGTCTCATTCTCAGCTCCCTTGCTTGCCTGGCAAGTATGCCCTGGGCCCACGCCCAGCAGCGGCTGGAGCGCACCACACAATTGCCGGTGGAGAATGTGTGGCTGCTCTACGGCACCGATGCGCAGCTGACGGACAAATGGGGCCTACACCTCGACGGCCAGATTCGGCGCACCCGCAACGTGAGCTTTCTGCGGCAGAATCAGGTGCGGGTTGGGGTCAATTATTACCTGGCCCCGCAGGCTACGCTCGCGGCCGGCTATTCTTACCTGGCCCTTTATAGTGCCGACGATGCCCCCACGGCCATTCATGCCCCCGAACACCGCGTTTATGAGCAGCTGGTACTGCAGGATAATGAAGGCCTGGTGCGCGTGCAGCACCGCTACCGGCTGGAGCAGCGCCGCCTGGTGCGCCCCGGCGAATCGGACCCGGTTTACCTGAACCGCATGCGGTATCAGCTGCGACTGACGATGCCGCTGCGGGGCACGGAGGTGAAGCCCGGCACGCCCTACGCAACCATTGCTGATGAGCTGCTTTTCAACTTTGGGCGCAACGTAGTAGGCGGGATTTTCGACCAGAACCGGGCTTCGCTGGCCCTGGGCTATCAATTTACCAAAGCCACGGCGGTAGAAATGGGCTATCTGAACCAGCTGTTTCCGGTGGGCGACACGATGCAGCAGCGCCACATTGCCCAGGTCAGCCTCAGCTTCAACCCTGATCTGCGGCCAGCCACCGCCGACGGAGCAGCGCAACGCTAGAGCCGCCAGTTGAAACGCAAAGAGGGCCGCCCAGCTAACCGGACGGCCCTCTTTGCGTGGTATTGTGCCCAGCTACTCGGGGAAGTCGGCCGCGTTGCCGGTTTCGGCTACGGCTTCAAGCTCCTGCAGCAGGCCGGTGAACTTCTCACGGGCTCCCTTCACGGCGGCTTTGCCCAGGGGCAGGTGCAGCGGCGGGTTTTCCTGGCGCACCACGTCGTACATGGCCTGCGCGGCCCGGACCGGGTCGCCGGGCTGGCGGCCGCTGTAGCTCTGAATGCCTTTCAGGTTTTCGCCCACGGTGCCGCGGTAATCCTCGATTTTGGTATCTACAAACGTGGCTGAGCTGCCGGCCCACTCGGTGCGGAAGCCGCTGGGCTCAATGTTGGTCACCTTAATACCGAGCGGCGCGACCTGCTGGGCCAGGCTTTCGCCAATGGCTTCGAGGGCAAATTTGGAGGCGTTGTAGATGCCCACGCCGGGGAAGGTTTTGAGCCCACCGATGCTGGTGATGTTCAGCACGTGGCCGCTTTTGCGCGCCCGCAGATGGGGCAGCACGGCCCGCAGCACGTGCAGCGGCCCGAATACGTTCACGTCGAACTGGCGCTGCACTTCGGCGGCATCTATTTCCTCGATGCTGCCCAGCGAGCCGTAGCCCGCATTGTTCACCACCACGTCGATGTGGCCCAGGGCCTCAATGGCGTCGGCAATAGCTTTTTTCACCTGCGCCTCGTCGGTCACCTCGCAGATAAGGCCCCGGCCATTGGCCCCGGCTTTTTTCGTGAATTCCTCGGCCTGCTCCGGCTTGCGGAAGGTGGCGGCTACTTTGTCGCCCTTGGCGAGAAGCAGTTTGGCCAGCGCGGCCCCGAACCCGGTGCTTACGCCGGTGATAAACCAGTTTTTGGCGGTAGTTGTCATACGAATGAGTCGGCGCGGCGGGCTTGGTCCGCCGCGCGGTTGAGAGAAAGAGTTGTACCGCGCCATAGCGGGGCAGCAGGCCTGCTTGCGCGGAGGTATTCAACTCCGGAAGCGGGATGCGGGTTTGAATTTTCTCGTCGAATCTGGCTTTCCAAGCCGGTAAACAGCTGAAAGCCTGCTGGTAGCTCAAATTCAGAACGTCATTCCGAGCGCAGCCGAGGAATCTCGCATGCTGACAAGGGATTAGTACTCAGACATCAGGAAGCGAGATTCCTCGGCTGCGCTCTGAATGACGTGCTGTTGACTTTCTGAACAGCTTTATTGCCATAAATAGCTTGAACACTATAAATGATGTGGCCCCGCTGCCAACCAGCCCGATTATTCGCCTTAACTTCGTCCCGCAATAAGTGAAACGTAATCATCTTGTTGCCATGGCTGCCGACGCCCTCCCCAAAATTGCCTTCGAGGCCCTCACCTACGACGATGTGCTGCTGCTGCCAGCCTATTCCGAGGTTTTGCCCCGCGACGCGGACACCAGCACCCAGCTCACCCGCAACATCCGCCTGAATCTGCCTTTCGTTTCGGCCGCCATGGATACCGTGACCGAGGCCGAGCTGGCCATTACAATGGCCCAGGAAGGCGGCCTCGGTATCATTCACAAAAACATGAGCATCCGGGCGCAGGCCGAGCAGGTGCGCCGCGTGAAGCGCTCAGAAAGCGGGATGATTCTGGACCCCTTCACCCTGGAGGAAACCGCCACTCTCGGCGATGCCAAGCAGCTGATGCGCAAGCACAAAATCGGCGGCATTCCCATCATCGACGGCCAGCGCAAGCTCAAAGGCATTCTGACCAACCGCGACCTGCGCTTCGAGAAAGACATGACCCGCTCGGTGGCGGAGGTGATGACGAAAGGCAAGCTGGTAACCACTGCCACCGGCACCGACCTAGCCCGCGCCGAGGACATTCTGCAGGAGTTCAAAGTGGAAAAGCTGCCCGTCATTGACCAGGACGGCCGCCTCACCGGCCTGATTACCTACAAAGACATTCGCAAGCGCCGCCGCACGCCCAACGCTTCCAAGGATGAGTTTGGCCGCCTGCGCGTAGGGGCCGCCGTGGGCGTCACGGCCGATTTGCTGGAGCGCGTGGCCGCCCTGGTCGAAGCCGGCGTGGACGTAGTGAGCGTGGACACGGCCCACGGCCACTCCAAAGGCGTACTCGATGCCGTACGCAGCATCAAGCAGCAGTTTCCGACCCTCGAGGTAATTGCCGGCAACGTGGCCACCGCCGAAGGGGCCCGCGCCCTGGCCGATGCCGGGGCCGATGCCGTGAAAGTGGGCGTGGGACCGGGCTCCATCTGCACCACCCGCATCATTGCCGGCATTGGGGTGCCCCAGCTTTCGGCGGTGCTGGAAGCGGCCCGCGGGCTGGCCGGCACTGGCGTGCCGCTCATTGCCGACGGCGGCGTGAAGTTCAGCGGCGACGCGGTGAAGGCCCTGGCCGCCGGCGCTTCCAGCATCATGATCGGCTCGCTGCTGGCCGGCACCGAAGAAGCCCCCGGCGACATCATTATCTATGAGGGCCGCAAGTTCAAGTCGTACCGCGGTATGGGCTCAGTGGAGGCGATGGAGGAAGGCTCCAAAGACCGCTATTTCCAGGATGCCGAGGACGACGTGAAAAAGCTGGTGCCCGAGGGCATTGTGGGCCGCGTGCCCTTCAAAGGCGGTGCGGGCGAAGTGCTGTATCAGCTGGCCGGCGGCCTGCGGGCGGGCATGGGCTACTGCGGCGCGGCTACCATCGAGGTGCTGCAGCAGGCGCGCATGGTGCGCATCACCAACGCCGGCCTACGCGAAAGCCACCCGCACGACGTACAAATCACCAGCGAGTCGCCCAACTACAGCAGCCGTGGGTAGTAAATGGTGAAGTTGTGAAATGGTGAGTTTGACGTTCAGTTGGCGCAGTCAGAACATCAAACTCACCATTTCACAACTTCACCATTTCACTAACTCACCGTTCCACTATTTTCCGCTGTTCTTCGCGCTGGAGTCGTTCTTTAGGATTCAGACACTATCTTAGCCGACCGATTCTGCCCTGGTTTTTCCGGGCTGCGCTGACAGCCGTACCACCGTTCCTTCATGCCCTTTCTCCAGAAACTGAAGCCTGCTATCCTTGCCCTCACCGTGTTGAGCTGGCTGGCACTGCTGATCAGTACGCTGCTCCACACCGATGCCGCCATGGCGACCCGCTTCGGCGTGCTGCCCGATTGGGTGACGCTGGCAGCGCAGGCCACGTTTGCAGTGGGCGTGTTCATGTATCAGCGGGAGCGGCCGCACCCGTTGCGCGGCACCGATTTCGTGGGGTTGCTGCGGCGGCTGTTGCTCGGGCCGGGGCTGCTGGCGGCGGCCGGTCTGGGGCTACATCTGTTGGAGCGCCTGCTGCAGCCCGCAACGGCTGCTTCTAACCCCGCTTTTTTCGCGGTGGCCTACACCATCAACGTAGGTCTGTTTGTCGTTTTTGTTGCCTATACCACCTACACGTGGCGCTCGTTGGTGTTTTTTCGGGCCTCGCCTACCATCCGGAGCAACTGGCTGTGGTTTGAGCTGCTGCTGGGCGGCACCTTGTTGCTGCGTTTGCTGAATTGGCCGCTGCCGGCCCCGCTGGCTTACGGTATGGTGGGGGCGCTGGCGGTGTTTGGCATCTACCTGAGCAGCAATCAGAAATGGGTGGCCTACCTGAACCGACGGCAAAAGTGGGAAGCCGGCTTCCTGCAGCTTTCGCTGCTGCTGTGCCTCACCGTCGGCGCAACGTACTTTCTGCGCATTGCCCAGGACCCATTGCTCGTGGCCCCGAAGCCCCAGGCCGCTTTTCTGCTGCTGATGGCCGGGCTGGCGGCCTTTTATGCGCTGATGGCCCTGCTGGTCACGCTGTTCAATCTGCCCACGGCGGGCATATTCGAGCAGAAGCGCGAGGAGATTCTGAGTTTGCAGCGCCTGAGCCAGCTTATTCAGAAAGGCCAGGATGAGCAGGAAGTATACGATATGCTCTTCGATGCCGCGGTGGAAACCGTAGAGGCCGACGCGGCCTGGCTCGACGTAGACGGCGAAGGCCGGGAGCCGGTGCTGAGCAAGAGCCTCAACCTGCGCACAGAAGATATCAGCGCCATCCGGAGCCTGCTGGCCGACTACAACCTGGGCCACATTGAGTACCTGAACAACGACCTGCCCAACAGCAGCGGCTTTCGTGACCTCGATCTGCGGCTGGGCTCGCTCATTGTGATGCCGCTGCGCTCGGCCAAGCGGCAATATGGCTCCTTATATATGCTCAAGGAGCAGACCCAGGGCTTCGACCGCGAGAATCTGGGCATTCTGCAAACCTTCACCACCCAGACGGTTCTCAGCATTGAAAACCTGCACCTGATGGCCAGCTCGCTGCAGAATGAGCGGGTGCAGGAAGAGCTGAAAATCGCCTCGTCGGTGCAGGACAGCCTGATTCCGAAGAACCTGCCCATTGATGACTGGTTCGAAATTGGCTCGCACGCGGCGGCGGCTAAAGAAGTGGGCGGCGACTTCTACGACTTCCTGCACCTGCCCGGCAAGCGCCTCGCCATTCTCATCGGCGACGTATCGGGCAAGGGCATCACGGCCGCGTTCCACATGGCCCAGATGAAGGGGATTTTTCACGCTCTGATGCAGGAAAACCCCTTGGCGAAGGACGACCGGGAGAAGTTTCCGGTGCCCAGCAAGTTCATGTCGATGGCCAACCGCGCCCTGACGCACTGCCTGGAAAAGTCCTCGTTCATCACCGCCGCGCTCTACATCATTGATTATGAGCACGGAGGCTTCGTTTTTGCCCGCGCCGGGCATTGCCACACGCTCTACTATCACTCCATCAAGGAGGAAGTTTCCTACTTCCACACCGCCGGGCTGGGGCTGGGCATCATCCGCAACGACTCCTACGAGAAGCACATCAAAAACCAGTTCTACGACTACAACCCTGGTGATGTGATGGTTATCTACACCGATGGCATTGTGGAAGCGCGCGGGGCAGACCAGGAAGAATACGGGGAAGACCGGCTCAAGCAGATGCTGGAGCGCAACTACTACCTGGAGGCCAACGAAATCAAGCAGCAGATTCTGCACGACCTCAACGAGTTCAGTGCCGGGCAGCCCATGCATGACGACCAGACGCTGCTGGTCATCAAATTCAAAACAGCCCAACCCGAAATCCTAAGTTAACGTACAGAGGAGGCATGAAAATAACGCAACAGTCTACCGAAAATACCCTGATTCTCAGCCTCGACGGGGAGCTGGATGCCAGCTCATCCGTTTTGCTCGACACGGAACTAACTAAACCCGAAGTACTTAACTACCAGAAAGTTCTCATCAACTGCCAGCGCCTGAACTATATTTCTTCGGCCGGTCTGGGGGTTTTTATCTCGCACCTGCAGCAGTTTCAGGATGCCGACGTGAAGCTGATATTCTTTAACATGCAGGAGAAAGTGCACAATGTGTTTGAGATTCTGGGGCTGGATGCGCTGATGACTATCGTGCCGTCGGAGGCTGAAGCCACCGCTATTTAAGCCGCCGCAGGCTAACCGTGGGGATGAAAAACGCAATCCGGATCAGTTGTAACCGCAGTAATCTGAAGGTAGTGCGCGACTTTGTCAGCACGTACCTGGCGGCCTACAGCCTCTCCGATCTGCACCTGAATCAGATTGTGCTGGCCGTGGATGAAGTGGTAGCCAACCTGATTATTCATGCCAACAGCGAAGACGACACCCAGCACCTGGACCTGCGCCTGAACGTGGACAACCAGGTTTTCGGCATCGAAATCGAAGACGATAGCAAATCCTCTTACACCCCGTCCTCCTACCGCGAGCCGGACCTGCATGAGCACATCCGCACCGGCAAGAAGGGCGGCGTAGGCATGGCCCTGGTCAACCGCATTATGGACCGGGTGGAGTTTTCGACTACCGGGGCGCACAACGTGTGCCGGTTATACAAAAAGATAGCCTGAGCTCGTTGAGCCTCAGCCAGAGAAAGCACTTCCTGACCGAAGTGCTTTTTTCGTGGCAGGCTGCGCCAGGCAAAGCGGTTGGCAGCCAAAAAAAATCCGTAAAATTGCGTCAGGCCGCCGCTTCGGGTTGAAGCCATCGGCGCTGACAGTTCGCTTTAGTAGTTTCTTAATCCCTGTATGCACAAACGCATTCTGTACGCCGGCCCGATTGCCGTTGCATTGCTGGCCGGGTGCCAGACCTCCAAACCGCTTACCGCCGCCAAGCAGCCCGTGGTTGAGACGCTGGGCACGCACGAGGTGCCCGCCTCGGAGTTTGCCTACGTGTACCGCAAAAACAACAGCACGGCCCCGGAATTTGGGACCAAAGCCAGCGTGAGCGAATACCTGGACCTGTACACCAACTTCAAGCTGAAGGTGCTGGAAGCCGAGCAGCGCGGCCTCGATACCACCCGCGCCTTCCGCCAGGAGCTGGAAGGCTACAAGCAGCAGCTCGCCCAGCCCTACCTGACGGAGAAAAGCGTGACCGACCAGCTGGTGCGCGAAGCCTACGACCGCATGGGCCAGGAAGTGAGTGCCTCCCACGTGCTCATCCGCATCACTCCCGATGCCGACCCCAAGGACACCTTGGCAGCCTACCAGAAAATAATGGCCCTGCGCCAGCGCGTGACGAGCGGCGAGGACTTCGGCCAAGTGGCCCGCGAGGCTTCCGAAGACCCGTCGGCCCGCGAAAACGGCGGCAAGCTGGGCTACTTCACGGCTATGCAGATGGTGTATCCGTTCGAAACGGCGGCCTACAAAACCAAGGTGGGCGAGGTGTCGCAGCCGGTGCGCACGCGCTTTGGCTACCATATTATTAAGGTGAATGACGTGCGGCGGGCGCAGGGCGAAATCAAGGTGGCCCACCTCATGATCCGGGCCACGCCGGGCATGCCCAAAGCCGACTCGGTGACGGCCAAGAAGAAGATTGACGAACTGTATGCCCGCCTGAAGCGCCAGGAAAACTGGGAAAAGCTGGTGGCGCAGTTTTCGGAAGATGCCGGCTCGGCGGCCAACGGCGGCGAGCTGCCCCCCTTCGGCACGGGCCGCATGATTCCGAGCTTCGAGGAAGTGGCCTTCAAAATGCAGAAGCCCGGCGACATTGCGGGGCCCGTGCAAACGCCCTACGGCTGGCACATCATCAAGCTGATTGAAAAGCAGCCCGTAGCTAAATTCGAGGACCTGGAGCCGTCGTTGAAAAGCAAGGTTTCCAAGGATTCGCGCTCGGAGCTGAACCGGGCGGCGTTCCTGAAGCGCATCCGCACCGAAAACAGCTTCACCGAAACCCCGGCCACCAAGGATTTCGTGCTGGCCAAGGCCGATACATCACTGGTGAATGGGCGCTTTAAGTACACGGCCCCGGCCGCGCCCGCCAAAGCCGGAAAAGCCACCACCGACAACTCCACGCTGTTCACCATCAAGGGCAAGCCGTATCTGGCGAAGGATTTCCTGGCCTACGTGCAGCAAAACCAGAAAGCCCGCCCCGGCTCGGAGCCGCGTTACACCATGCAGCAGCTCTACGACCAGTACGTGGATCAGCAGCTGACCGATTTCGAGAAAGCCAACCTGGAAACCAAGTACGAGGACTACCGGATGCTGGTGAATGAGTACCGCGACGGGATTCTGCTGTTTCAACTGATGGACGAGAAGGTGTGGTCGAAAGCCATTGAGGACACCACCGGCCTGCAGAAATTCTTCGCCGACAACCAGAGCAAATACCAGTGGGATGCGCGGGTGCAGGGCACCGTTATCAGCGCTGCCACCCCCCAATTGCTGGCCCAGGCCCGGCAGCAGCTGAAAGCCGGCCGTTACGCCGTGAAAAACGGGGTGCCGGCTTCCGTCACGTTCCGCCCCGGCACCGCCGACCTGCTGAAAGCCAACTGGAGCAGCCTCGACCGCCTGGCCAGCCAGATGCAGGCCGACACCACCTTGAGCCTGGTAGTGACCGGGCGCGGTAAGAAAGGTGAAAGCGCGACCCTGATCCGCAAGCGGGCCAGCAACGTGGTACTCTACCTGACCAGCAAAGGCGTGCCGGCCCGCCGCCTGAGCACCGCCGCCAAAACCCAGACCGCCGCCGACGGCTCGGCCCTGCTGGCCATGACGGGCACCAACCCGACGGCCCTGGAGGAAACCCTGAACGCGCAGAACCCGCTGGCCGTGCAAATCACGCAACGCAGCTTCCAGAAGGGCGACAACAAGGTGGTAGACGAGTTGATGAGCCGTGGCCCCGGCTCCTACGAGATGCAGAAAGACGGCCGCTACTACGCCGTGACCATCGACAAAGTGCTGCCCGCCGGCCCCAAAACGCTGGCCGAAGCCCGCGGCCAAGCCACTTCCGACTACCAGAACTACCTGGAAAAGCAGTGGATTGCGCAGCTGCGCGACAAATATCCGGTGAAGCTGAACCAGGCCGAGGTTGATAAGCTGGTGACGAAGTAGCACAAGCTTTAGGCTTCAAGCTGCAAGCCGCAAGCAGGACGACCTGCTTGCGGCTTGTTGCTTTATAGGCCTACCCTTTTTAAGCTGCAAGCTGTAAGCCGCAAGCTCTACGCTTGAAGCTCATGGCTTGCAGCTTAAAATCAGCCTTCATGCAACGCTCGGGCGGCGGCGCGGCTCTATGGGGCAGGCCGGCGCGCCGGGGCAATGCGCCGCGGTTTTTGCCGGAGAAAGGATTTATGTTGAAATTTACGGGCGGCTTTCTGCGTTTCAGTAGCCGACCAGCCTAGGCAGCCTCCTGCTGGCTTCGGGCATTACCCTTTTCGATTCCATGATTCAATTCGTTCGTTTGTCTGCCCGCGTGGCGCTGCTGGTAGTGGTGCTGCTGGCCGGCACCGTAAGTTCCGGCGTGGCCCAGCTGGGCATTGGCCGCCCGGTGGGCCGCACAATGGTAGATGCCATCATTGTGAAAGTAGACAACCAGATTGTGCTCAGCTCCGACCTGGAAGCCATTTATGCCCAGCAGCTGGCCCAGGCCGAAGGCAAGCCGCTGCCGCCCGATCTGCGCTGCCGCATTCTGCAGAGCATCGTGCTGAACAAGCTGATGCTGGCCAAGGCCGAAACCGACTCGGTAGTAGTGGAAGATGGCCAGGTGAAAAACGAGCTGGACCGCCGCATGGCCTATTTCGTGCAGCAGATCGGCTCGGAGAAAAAGCTGGAGGAGTATTATAACAAGTCCATCAAGCAGCTCAAAGACGACCTGCGGCCCCAGATCAAGGAGCAGCTGGTGCAGCAGAAAATGCAGGAAACCATTGCCGGCAAAGTCACTGTGACGCCGCGCGAGGTGCGGCAGTACTTCAACCGCATCCCCAAAGACAGCCTGCCCTACTACTCGACGGAGGTGGAAGTGGGCCAGATTGTGAAGCTGGCGCAGGTGAACCCCAAGGCCAAGCAGGAAACCATTACCAAGCTCAACGACATCCGGGCCCGCATTCTGGCCGGCGAGGATTTCGCTACGCTGGCCAAGAAATATTCCGAGGACCCCGGCTCGGCGGTGGAAGGCGGCTACCTGGGCTTTTTTAAGCGCAAGGAACTGGTGCCGCAGTACGAGGCTGCCGCCCTGCGTCTGGAGCCCGGCCAGATGTCGCCGGTGGTGGAGTCGCAGTTCGGCTTTCACCTCATTCAGCTTATCGAGCGCAAGGGCGACTCCTACAGCACCCGCCACATTCTGTTGAAGGCCGCCACCGGCAACACCGACGTGAGCGAAGCCGCCACGCAGCTCAGCAAGCTGCGCACCCGCATTCTGGCCGACAGCATCACCTTCGCCAAGGCCGCCAAAGACCAGTCGGACGACAAGCTGACCAGCGGCACCGGCGGCCTGATTGCCAACCGCCAGGACAACAGCACGTATCTGCCCCTGGATAAGCTGGACCCGGCCATCTTCTTCACCATCGACACCATGAAAGTGGGCCGCATCACCCCGCCCCTGCCCTACCGCACCGACGACGGCAAGGACGCGATGCGCATCATCTGGCTGAAATCGAACACGCCGCCCCACCAGGCCAACCTGAAGGACGACTACCAGAAAATAGCCCAGGCCGCCCTCAACGAAAAGAAAAACAAGGCCCTGGACGAGTGGTTTCTGCAGAACCGGGGCAGCGTCTATATCGAAGTCGACCCGCGCTATACCGATTGCAAGCTGCTGAACGCGGTAAATTAATTTTTGAGGAGCTAGGAGTTGGGAGCTAGGAGGCAAGAGGTTGAAATGTCGTTGACTGCCTCCTAGCTCCCAACTCCTAGCTTCTAGCTCCTCCCTCCTAGCTTCTATCTCCTAGCTCCTCCCCGAATGCGCACATTTTCTTCCGATAAAGAAGCCGCCGACGCGCTGGCGGCCTCCTACCAGACTCTGCGCAAGGAAATTGGCAAAATTATTATCGGGCAGGATGAGGTGGTGCGCCTGGTGCTCACGGCCGTGTTTTCGCAGGGCCACTGCCTGCTGGTGGGTGTGCCGGGGCTGGCCAAAACCCTGCTCATTCAGACCATTGCCGACTCGCTGGACCTGTCGTTCAACCGCATCCAGTTCACCCCGGACCTGATGCCCTCCGACATTGTGGGCTCGGAAACGCTGACCCAGCAGCGCGACTTTCAGTTCGTGAAGGGCCCCGTGTTTGCCAACATCGTGCTGGCCGACGAAATAAACCGCACGCCGCCCAAAACGCAGGCGGCCCTGCTGGAAAGTATGCAGGAATACTCCGTGACGGTAGCGGGGCAGCGGTATCCGCTGGAGCGGCCGTTTTTCGTGCTGGCCACCCAGAACCCCATTGAGCAGGAAGGCACCTACCCGCTGCCCGAGGCCCAGCTGGACCGCTTCATGTTCAACATCGAGCTGGGTTACCCGAGCTACGAAGCCGAGCTGCAGATCGTAAAAAACACGACTTCCGACCACCGGCCCACCGTCAGCAAAGTCCTGCATTCCGACGACATTCTGGCCTACCAGCACCTGGTGCGCCGCGTGCCCGTGGCCGACAACGTAGTGGAATACGCCGTGGGCCTGGTACACAAAAC
The DNA here is from genome assembly GCF_900141805.1 of Hymenobacter daecheongensis DSM 21074. Taxonomy (GTDB): domain Bacteria; phylum Bacteroidota; class Bacteroidia; order Cytophagales; family Hymenobacteraceae; genus Hymenobacter; species Hymenobacter daecheongensis. The sequence continues at coordinate 446,734 of NZ_FQYN01000002.1, forward strand.
CCGCCCCAACACCGACCGCGCCGCCGGCCGCGCCACCCAGCTACTGGAATGGGGCGCCGGTCCGCGGGCCTCGCAGCATCTCATTGTGGGAGCCAAATGCAACGCCCTGCTCAACGGCAAATACTCGCCCGACATTGAGGATGTGAAGGCCGTGGCCGTACCCATTCTGCGCCACCGGCTGGTGCGCAACTTCAAAGCCGAAGCCGAAGGCATCAGCGTGGAGCAAATCATCAAAGAACTTCTGTAGTAGTGTTGAATTTTTAATGGTAAACGGTGAGTGCTTATCAGCCCCGCAACCGTTCAAAGGTTCATTCACCCCTCAAAACTCAACCCTCAACATTCTCTAAGGTGGAAGTCCCGTCGTATTATCAGCAGTTTGAGCGCAACATCGAAATGATTCTCGATGCCCTGCGCGCCGGTCTGGACCTGCGGACCACGGCCCTCGAAACCTCGTTGCCGCTGGAAGTATATGTGCTGTGTGAAGTGCTGAATCAGGGCGGCGCCCGTTTTCAGCTCACCACCGAAGGTCTGGCGCGGCTGGCCGAGTTTGAGCAGCAGTACCGGGAGCACGCGGCGGAAATCGAGGCCATCATGCGCCGGATTCTGGAAGACAAGCGGGCCACCATGCGCACTCCGGAGGGCCGCGTGCTGACCAAGGAAATGCTGATCCGCCGGCTGGAATTCTTCAACGAAACCGCCCGGCAGGTAAACGTGATGCGTACCCAACAAGCGCTGGGCAGCCCCATGCAATACCAGCACCCGCACATCAAGGGCTTGGTAGTAAATAAGTAGGCGTATTCTGCTTGGAGACGGGAACTGGGAGGCTACGGTGTAGTCTGCGGACGCAACGAGAGTGACCTTGAGCAGCGACCGGAGCCCTGCTTTGCACTCGCACCGCTCGGCTTATTATTGAATCAAATTATAATATATTTGGACTTTTTCCTATAATCACTGCTTTACTGCTGATTTCTATCGGCAACGAGGCTGTGATTATATGATGAACCTCTCCCCTCTACCTGTGTCCAGCGGGTTACTTACTGCTAAGTATTGGAGCGGAGCAGTAAAGGCCGCTGTTTTCCGGCTCCCGCTGGTATCTGCCAGCAGCCGTTGGGGGTTCTGCAGCTTCGTGAACCACGTCTCCGACAGTGTATGCATCCGGAAGCGCTGCAAGACTGATTGTCAGCGATTTGCTCTAGCATATTCTGGTGGCCTCAGGCATATTTCAGCGTGGGGCCGCTTGGTGGGGAACTTTGTTTTTGCGCTGGTAATACTGACCGCTGGGCCAGTGGCTGCGCAAAATATTTCTGCCCGTACCCGCTACTGGGAGGCCCGATCAGATTCCCTGCGCCGGGTGCTGGCTGGGCAGCGTGCCGACACAGCTCGTTTGCGCACGCTTATGCACCTGGCCGATGTCGAGCCGCTTTTGCGGACAAACAGCCTTCTGGTAGATGAAATCAGCGAATTGGCGGGGCTTAGTGCCCGGCTGCACCGCCCCGAGCGGCGGGCTTACCGTCTGCTGGCGGTCGGCAACCAGCTGCTCCAACGCAACGCCCTTATTCCCGCGCTCGATAGCCTGCAGGCCGCCATCGCCGCGTTCGACCTGCTTGGCCGCCCGATACCCTGGCTGCTGGGCGACCTGCGCCTGCTTTTCAACCGCTTGGGCTACCAGGAAGCCAAGGGCGTTTATTATCATACCAAGCTGGCTGAGTACCGCCGCCGGGGCGCTCAGGAAAATATGGCTGCCTGCTGCCACGGCTTGGCTGGCTACTACATGAACAAGGGCGACTATAACCGGGCCACCGGGTTTTACCTGCAAGCCTCCGCCCTTTACCGCACCGTCATGCGGTATCAGTCTTATAGCTTGTTGGCGGCAGCAGGAAGCGTCTATGCCGAATGGGGCAATCCGGAGCGAGGGCTGCACTACCTGCGGCAGGCTGTTGCCCTGCTGGGGCCCCGGATCAACGCTTTTCCCTATCTGCATCTGGCCCGGATCGAGTTGCGCCTGCATCACTATGCGGCGGCACTGCACGCCATTACCCGGTGCCTGGCGGCGAGGGAATGGGGAGGCATGGGGCCGGCTATGGGAAAAGCCCACGCGACCTTGCTGAAAAGTGCCATTCTGCTGGCGCAGGGTCACCCAAACCAGGCCCGGCCCCTGCTGCAAGTAGCTCAGCACCTCGCCGACTCGCTCCGCTTGGGTATTTACGACCAGGCGGGCAACTTTGAGCTGGACGCAACCTGGGCCCGGTACTACCGCCTACGCGGCAACGATGCCCAGGCTGAAGCACATTGGCTGGCGGCCTACCAGCGGGCCCGACAAAGCAACATTAAACCCTTGCAGCTGAGCTACCTGCATGAGTTGACCCGCTTTTACCAGCAGCGCCGCCAGCCTGGGCGTACAGCGGCCTATGCAGTAGCGGCCCTAGGCCTGGCCGATACGCTCAGGGTGGCCGAGGGCCGACTGCATGTGGCTCAGTATGAGATTGAGGAAGCTACCCGCGCCCAAACGGCCCGCATTGCCACCCTGCGTGAGCGGCAGCAGCAAGATGCGGCACGGGCCCACCGCCAGCAGACGGTGCTGGCAATTGTGCTGAGTGGATTGGTTCTGTTGCTGGGGTTAGCTGCGGCGCTCTACGCCGCTTTCCGGCGCTCTCAACGCCTTAAGCGCGTCGTTATCCGGCAGAAGCTGGACCTGCAAACTCAGCGCGACCAACTGGACCACTCCTTAACTGAGCTGCAACGGACCCAAGCCCAACTGATTCAGCGCGAGAAGATGGCCAGCCTAGGCGAGCTGACGGCTGGTGTTGCCCACGAGATTCAGAACCCGCTCAACTTCGTTAATAATTTCTCCGAGGTATCCACCGAGCTGCTTGATGAACTCGACCAGGCTCAGCACCGTCCGGACCGTGACCCTGACTTGGAAGAGGAGCTGCTAGACGACCTCAAACAGAATCTTCACAAAATCAATCAGCATGGCCAGCGGGCGGCCGGTATTGTGCGCGGCATGCTGGAGCACAGCCGCCAGACCACCGGCGAGCGGACAGCAGTGGCTATCAACCAGCTCAGCAACGAGTATCTGCACCTGGCTTATCGGGGGTGGCAGGCAAAGAACAAAGCCTTTGCGGCCACGCTGCACACAGATTTTGCGCCCGACTTGCCCGCCGTCTGGGGAGTCGAAGCAGACTTGGGACGGGTCTTGGTCAATTTGCTGACCAATGCCTTCCACGCTGTTAGCCTGCGCCAGCAGCAGGGCAATGAGCCCACTTACCAACCCCTGGTGCGCGTATGCACTCGTCAGCTAGAAGGGCAAGTGGAAATTCGGGTCAGCGACAACGGCGTGGGCATTCCGGCAGAGCTGCAAACCAAAATATTCCAGCCTTTTTTCACTACGAAGTCGGTGGGAGAAAACATTGGATTAGGTCTGTCTCTTTCCTACACTATTATCACTCAAGGTCACGGCGGTACACTTACCGTTGAGAGCGAAGCGGGCCAGGAAACTACTTTTATCGTTCGACTACCCGTTATTGGCTCAGCACCGCTATAGGCTGGGGCAACGCAAGCGCTTCAGAAAAGGGTTTAACGGGTAGCGTTGTGACACCAGCAATACGGAATTTCGGGCGCGGCTACCGTTCGGCGGCCTCCAGTGCTGGGGTGGCTCATGTGCCTTGCGACTACCCTCTGTCTATTGCTGGTGGGCCGTAGATTTACGTATTCAGCCCAAAGAGCCCCGAATGACTGCTGCTCCGCTGTTTGCTCCGCCCCTGGTGCCCATTCACACGGCCCGTCTCGTGTTGCGGCCCTATGGGTTGGCCGATGAGCCGGCTTTCTTCGGGCTGATTGACGCGAACCGGCCGCGCCTGAGCCCTGCTTTCCCGGCCCGCGTGGCCGCCGTGCAGACCCCGGCCGATGCCCGGCGCGTGCTGGCCACGTTTCGGCAGGACTGGCAAACGGGCCGCCTCTACGTGCTCGGCATCTGGCACCGCGAAACCGCCGCCTATCTTGGCGACATCAGTCTGAAACCCACCTGGACAGCCGCCGTCACGGCCGAAATCGGGTATTATCTGGCCGCGGAAGCCGAGGGCCGCGGCTATGCCCGCGAGGCCTTGGTAGCAGCCGTGGACTTTGGCTTTGCCGCGCCGGTGCGGGCGGTGCGGCTCAGCATCCGCTGCCGCCCCGATAATCCGCGCAGCATGGCCGTGGCCGAGCACGTTGGCTTTCGGCGCCTGCCCGTCCGCTCCCGGTGGGCCGGGCGCGGCGCGGCCGATATCATTCACTACGGCCTCGACCGGCCAGCCTGATGCCGCATAGTGTGCCGGCTCACTCCACGCCGCGCCGGATGGTGGTGAGCAGGAAGCTCTGGTTGAAGTTGAAATAGAGCGCGAAGGAGAAATCGAACAGGCCGTTGTTCAGGTCGTAGAGCGGCTCGAAGCGGGTGGTCAGAATCAGGTTGCCGGGCAGGCGGTAGTCTTTCAGAAAGCGCGCAATGAGTAACTGGCGGTCTTTTTCCGTGTACTGCGGGTCGCTGACGGAGTTGGAGATGGAGCGGTAGAGCCGCCCGCCCAACGGCGAAATGTAGCCGTTGCCGCGCCAGTAAGCCACCTGCACGTTCGAGAGCCGCGTGTCCACGCCCGCGTTCAGATACAGCCCGGTACCGCGCCGAAAAGCCAGCACATCAGTAAAGGAGTAGTCGTCGAACAGCGTGGCGTAGGCATCGGCATGCACGGCGTGGAAAAACTGCGACGCTAGCGGCTTGCGCAGCCGCAGCCCGCTGGCCACGTTGAACAGCGTTTGCAGCGGCGCGGCCACCGTGTCGATCTGGCCGCCGCGGTGCGTGCCCGTAAATTGAAACGGCACCCGCAGCCACCAGCCGGCCGAGTCGCCCACCACAGTGGCCTCGGCCGCCAAGCCACCTGCCACTTCCTCTTGGAAGTTGCTGAAGCGGTACTGCTGCCGCTGCCAGTCGACCCAGGCATCCAGGCTCAGGCGTTTTTTCTGCAGCTTATACTGCACGCCTTCTTCCAGCCGGTTGGTCATTACCCGCTCAAAATCGAACATCGGCTCGATGTAGCCGTGGTGCAGGTGGCCCTCAATATTGCCGAACAGGATGCTGTGCGGGCCATTCTGGTACTTCAGCGTCAATAGCGGGCGCACTTGGCGCAGACGCGGCGTGCCGTAGTCCTTCCACAAAAACACGCCGGCTTCTACCCGTAAGTTGGCGCTGGGAAAGTACACCAGCCGGGGCAGCAGGTGGGCGCCGAAATACGTGCGGCCGTCTTCCAGCTTGTTGAAATACTCATTGTCCTTGTTGAACAGAAACGCCTGCACATCGAGGCGCAGCTGCCGCTCGTGAGCCGGCCCCACGGGCAGCGGGTGCAAAAAAGCCGAATTATCGAGTTGGGCAAAGGCCGGGGTCAGTCCACTGCCGAGGGCTAAAAGCGCCAGAATCAGGCAGTACCGCCGGCCGCGCATTGACAAAAATTTTAGCATAATCCTAGACCCCGAAATTCAGCAAATTTTTTTAGCATTGCGGGCACAAAATATAGGCTGGCCGCGTTACCCATTGCCAACCGGAAACAGCCCCGCCCGCCCCGCGTAAAAGGCCTCTCAACGGTTGGTAAGGCGACCAAAAAGGCCTACATTCACCAAACCTAAGCATTTTATCCCCAACCCTCTTCTAATGGCTGCTACCACAGACAAAGCCGAGAAAACTCCCGCAAACCCCCAGGCCGAGAAGCTGAAAGCGCTTCAGCTCACGATGGATAAGCTCGACAAGGCTTATGGCAAAGGCACCGTCATGAAGCTGAGCGACAACAAGGTGGTCGATATTCCGGCCATCAGCACCGGCTCGCTGGGCCTGGATATTGCCCTCGGCATTGGCGGCGTGCCCCGCGGCCGGGTGGTCGAAATCTACGGTCCCGAATCGAGCGGTAAAACCACTCTCACGCTGCACTGCATTGCCGAAGCCCAGAAAAAAGGCGGCATCGCGGCCTTCATCGACGCCGAGCACGCCTTCGACCGCGCCTACGCCGAGAAGCTGGGCATCGACACCACCAACCTGCTCATTGCCCAGCCCGACAATGGCGAGCAGGCTCTCGAAATCGCCGACCACCTGATTTCCTCGGGTGCCATCGACATTATCGTAATTGACTCCGTGGCCGCGCTGGTGCCGAAAGGCGAGCTGGAAGGCGACATGGGCGACTCCAAGATGGGTCTGCAGGCCCGCCTGATGAGCCAGGCCCTGCGCAAGCTCACCGGCACCATCAACAAGACCGGCTGCTGCTGCATTTTCATCAACCAGCTGCGCGAGAAAATCGGCGTGATGTTCGGCAACCCCGAAACCACCACCGGCGGTAACGCCCTGAAATTCTACGCTTCCGTGCGCCTCGATATCCGCCGTATCGGCCAGATCAAGGAGGATAAGGACAACATTACCGGCAACCGCACCAAGGTGAAGGTGGTGAAAAACAAGCTTGCGCCGCCCTTCAAAGTAGTCGAGTTCGACATCATCTACGGTGAAGGCATCAGCAAAGTGGGCGAAATTCTGGACCTGGGCGTAGATATGGGCATTATCGCCAAATCCGGCTCGTGGTTCTCTTACGACGGCAACCGGCTGGGCCAGGGCCGCGAAGGTGTGAAAACCATCCTGCTCGACAACCCGGAGCTGGCCGACAAGATCGAAAAGCAGATCCGCGACATGGTGAAAGGCGAGCCGGAACTAGCGCTGGCCGCCATTCCGACCGACGAGTCGATTGCGGAAGAAGACGACGAATAGCCCCCGGCATTTAACCTTAAAAAGCCTTTCTGGGAAACCAGGGAGGCTTTTTTTGTTGGGTAGTAGCGCGCCCGAAAACAGCGAAGCTGAACTCTGCCGCGGCTTTTGCGTTCCTTTTACTAGGCTACGATGCTAGTGTGCGGGCTACCCGATATCTTTGCTGGCACCGCATTTGAATGAGCGTCGGCCCGACCTTTTTTTGCCCGTTATCATGAAGCGCCGCTGGCTCCTTTCTTCTCTCACGCTACTGCCATTGGCAGCCCTGTTTGCCTTCGGCCCCACCGACGCGGTGCGGACCGTGCCCAATACCAGCTTCAACCGGGGCGAAGTGCTCCAGTACAAGGTGCACTATGGCCTCATCAACGCCGCCGAGGCTACCATTGAGGTGGCCAACGACCTGCACCGCGTGAATGAGCGGCCTTGCTACAAAGCCACCGTGACGGGCAAAACTACCGGCTCGTTCGACTTTTTCATGCGCGTGCGCGATACGTGGCGCACCTACATCGACACGACCAGCATTCTACCGCAGAAGTTTTTCCGCAACATTGAGGAAAACAGCTACCGCAAAAAGGAAACCATCGACTTCGACCATTTCAAGGACGTGGTGCAGGTAGAAACCCGCAAGAAGAACAAGGACGAGGTGCGCCACGAAACCTTCAAAGTGCCTGACAACGTGCAGGATATGGTCAGCGGCTTCTACTTCCTGCGCACGCTCAACTACGACAACCGCCGGGTGGGCGACGTGATTCGGGTGCAGGGATTCTTTGACAATCAGGTCTTTACCATGGACGTGATTTACAAAGGCCGCGAAACCGTCGAAACCAAGGCCGGCGACATTCGCGCCATTAAGCTGGTGCCGAAGATGCCGAGCAACAAGCTTTTCCGCGGCGAGAATGCCATATCCGTCTTTCTCTCCGACGACCGCAACAAGATTCCGGTGCTCATTCAGGCCGAGCTGTTTGTGGGGGCCGTGAAGGTGGATATGTATAAATACCAGGGGCTCAAAAACCGGTTGAATCTGGTGGCCCACAACTGATTTTCACGAAAAAGCGACTCCCCGGAGTCGCTTTTTTTATGCCTTTCCAATGCCCGAATCCCTTTCTGTGGCAGCTGCTGCAAAATCCCGAAATTGCCTGACCCGGCCAGCAAGCTCAGCAGTAAGCACTTCATTGGCCGGCGGAGTTGTTCACAAAAAGGTAACACGGCCGGCCGTCCGGCAAGCGGTATTTTTGTCCTCGCGCATTTTCTTTTATCCCCAAACCCCTCGTCCCGTGCACCCAAACGCCGCTACTCACCCGTACAAGATTCTGGTTGTGGATGATGATCCGGACATCGTGGAGCTGCTGGAGTACAATCTGCGCAAGGAGGGCTACGAAGTGGCCAGCGCCCCCGACGGCCGCAAAGCCCTGGAAATAGCCCCCGGCTTTGCCCCCGATATCGTGCTGCTCGATGTGATGATGCCCCACCTCGACGGCATCGACACCTGCCGGCAGCTGCGCACGCTGCCCAAATTCAAAGACACGTACATTATTTTCCTCACGGCCCGCGCCGAGGAGTTTTCGGAAGTGGCCGCCTTCGAGGCCGGGGCCGATGATTTCATTGCTAAGCCCATTAAGCCCCGCGCCCTGCTCAGCCGCCTGGCCGCCTTCGTGCGCCGCGACAAAGACCCGCAGGCCGTGTCCGACACCATCGAAATAAACGGCCTGACCATTGACCGCACGGGCTTTGCCGTGTACCAGGAGGGCCGAAAGATTTCCTTGCCCAAGAAGGAATTTGAGCTGCTGGCCTTCCTGGCCGCCTCGCCCCACAAAGTATTTGGCCGCGACGAGCTGCTGCAGAACATCTGGGGCAACGACGTATTTGTGCTGGCCCGCACCGTGGACGTGCACGTGCGTAAAGTGCGCGAGAAAGTCGGCGACCACCACATCCAGACCATCAAGGGCGTCGGCTACAAGTTCAATATCGATTAGCTGCCTGCCGCCGCTACCTGTCATCCTGAGCTTGCGAAGGACTTTGCCACGCCGAAAAGCAATTTGCTCCACGGATGCAGGGTTTCTCCCAAGCTCAGGATAACGTATTTTTATAGCTCACTCTCGTCGTGCTTCGCTTGAACCTCGCCTCTCGCACCATTGCCATCATCATTGCTTTCCTGGTAGCGGGTGTGCTGACCACGCTGGCCTGGCTGGTTCCTTCTATGACGCTGGAAAACGGGGCGCTGGCAGCGGGCATCACCTTGGCGGCGTGCTTTCTGCTAGTGTATCTGGCGTTTGAGGCGCTTATTTTCCGCGAAATCAACAACATCTACGCCGGGCTCGAAAACGTGAAGCGCAAGGAGTTTCGCAAGCTGTCGAACAAGTTTCTGTTTCGGCCCGAGCCGCTGAAGCGCATGCGCGACGAGATAGTGCAGATGGCCGAGCGCAAGCAGCAGGAAATAGACGAGCTGAAGCGCCTGCAGGCCCTGCGCCGCGAGTTTCTGGCCGACGTGTCGCACGAGCTGAAAACCCCGATTTTCGCCGCCCAAGGTTTCCTGCACACCGTGCTCGACGGCGACGTGGACGACGAGTTTCTGCGCCAGAAGTTCCTCACCAAAGCCGCCACCAGCCTCGACGCGCTGGATGCGCTGGTGCAGGACTTGGTCACCATTTCGCAGCTCGAAAAAGGCGTGGTGCGGATGCGGCGGCAGGCCTTCGATCTGGCCGCGCTGGTGCGCGAGCTATTTGAGCAGTTGGAGCAGAAAGCCGGGCAGCGCCAGGTCACGCTGGAGCTGTTTCCGCCCTCGCTGGCCACCGAGGCAGTGCGCGTGCTGGCCGACCGCAACCGCATCCGGCAGGTCCTCATCAACCTGATCGACAATGCGGTGAAGTATGGCAAGGAAGGCGGCCACGTGACCGTGAGCCTGATTGAGAGCAGCAAAAGCGTTAAAGTCTCGGTGCGCGACGACGGAGCCGGCATTCCGAAGCAGCACCAGAACCGCATCTTTGAGCGGTTTTACCGCATTGATAAAAGCCGCTCGCGCGACTCGGGCGGCTCGGGGCTGGGGCTGGCCATCAGCAAGCACATCGTGGAGGCCCACAAGTCCACCATTCGGGTGCACAGCGAGCCGGGGCTGGGCACTACCTTGGAGTTTAAGCTGCCCAAGCCGCGCCTGCCGCAGGCCGCGCCCGCCGCGCCCGAAGCCGGGGCGTAGGCTTCCCAAGTCTTCGCCGTACCTTTGCGGCCTCTATGAAGCTCCCCGATTTCCAAGACCTTATTCTGTTTGAAGACGACGATTTTATCGTCATCAACAAACCACCCTTCCTGGCCACGCTCGACGAGCGGTTCGGCAACGCGCCCAACATCCTGCGCATGGCCCGCCAGTACGCCGACGACGCGCAGGCCTGCCACCGCCTCGACAAGGAAACCTCCGGAGCTTTGGCCCTGGCCAAAAACCCCGAAGCTTACCGTCACCTCTCCATGCAGTTTGAAAACCGCGAGGTGAAAAAGCTTTACCACGCCGTAGCCTGGGGCACTCACCGCTTCGACAACCAGCTGGTGGACCGTAGCATCGAAACCACTACCAAGGGCAAGGCCCGCCTGGCCTACAAGGGCAAGGCTGCCGAAACCTACTTTACCACTCTCGAGCAGTTTGCCCGCCACACGCTGGTGCAGTGCGTGCCCATCACCGGCCGTATGCACCAGATCCGGCTGCACCTGATGTATCTGCAGGCCCCCATCGTGGGCGACGTGATGTACGGCGGCGAGGATTTTTACCTGTCGTCGTTGAAGAAGAAGTTCAACGTGAAGGAAGGCGAGGAAGAGCAGCCCTTTATCAAGCGCTTCGCCCTGCACGCCGCCAAGCTGGTTTTCAGCCGCCTCAACGGCGAGGAAATCACCGTGGAAGCCCCGTACCCGAAGGATTTCCGGGTGCTGGTAGACACGTTGCGGCAGTACAGCTAGCGTTAGGCATTACAGCCGCTCGAACACCGCCAGATGGCACGAATCGGCATCCGGGTGGGTCAGGTTGCTGGCTTTGGCTCCCTGCCAGCGCAGCCGGTACTGCGGGTTGTGCCGGAGCCGGCTCAGCGGCACGCCACCTTCTATGACCGAAAACCAGTCATCCCAGAAAATAAGGGAGCCGGCCGGCGGCACCGGGCCTTCCGGCTGGCGGGCGCGTAGAAAGCTGATGTTGCGCCGCTGCGTTTTGTCGAACGGATCAATCTGCAGCGCTTCGGCCAGGTAAGGGTGCTCGGTGACTACCATAGGCTTAGGGCCCGGATACGCGGCGGCAAACCAGGCCCCGGCTTTGTCGGCCAGCCGCACGTCGGCGGCTTTGGTGAAGTCGCGCTGCCAGCGGAAAGCCGTGCGGGCCCCGGTGAACAGAAACAGCACCACCGCCGCCGTGAGGCCCAGGCGCACCCGTTGCTGCCCCCGCGCGCTTTTGGCCAGTAGCGCCAGCGCCTGCACCCCATTCAGGGCAATGATGGCCATGAGCGGCACCATGGCATTGAGCACGCGCACCATCCCAAACGAAGCAAAAATGCCCTGCCACCAGAACAGCGTGTGGGCTCCGCAGTACACCACTACGCTGCCATAAATCAATAGCAGCTCGGCCCGAAACAGGTCGGGCTGCGGCCGAAACCGCGGGCGCAGCCACTGGCTGAGGACCCGGATTCCTCCCATCCAGAACAAGACAAACAGCACCAGCCCAATGACTCCGGGCAAGTGTGTGAGGTAGTGCGTGATGTCGCCGTGGCCGTACTGCGTGGCCCGATACGGGTAGGCGTTGTGCGTAAAAACCCACAGAAAGTCGCCGTACACCAGCAGCCCGGCCACACTATACACTAAGTAGCCCAGCACCAGCAGCGGTAGCGGCCGCCATTGCCGGCTCAGCGCCAGATACACGGCCCACACGCCCAGCAGCAGAAAGCCCTCGGAGCGCACAAACGGCAAAAACGACATTACCGCCGCCGACCAGCCGGTCCGGTTACTGAACGCCAGCCACACGCCCGCCACCAGAATCAGGCTGAACAGCGGCTCGGTGAGGCCCGAAAACTGAATCCGGAAATAGTCGGGGGCGGCGTAGGTGAAGAGCACGGCCAGCCAGGGCCAGGGCAGCCGCAGCCGGGCCGCCACGCGGTAGGCCAGCCAGGCCGCCGCGGCCACCACCGCGCAGTTGAATAGCTTAATGCCGACAAACCCCAACTGCGCCGGCCCGGCCGTGAGCAGCACAAACAGCGGCTTGGCCCAGGACTCCAGGAAGTTTGCCGGATGCCGGAACGCGTAGCGGCTGTACAGATAGTGGTTTATGCTGTCGCCGGTATCGTAGGTAGTGGTGGTGCCCACGGCGAAAAGCACGGATAAGCCGAAGAGGGCTGCGAGCAGCAGAAGCGCCGGACGCCGCCCCGCCGCGGCGGGTTCGGGGGCAGATAACACAGGAGAAGCAGGCATAGCAGGGGCTGGAAGGCCGAAAGATACTACCGCGCCCCGCAACGCCGCGGCCCCGGCCCGCACGGGTAAGAGCAAGAGCTTTAAGCGGATAATTCTGCCTATCCCTTTGCTTCGTAAGCAAAAGAAGGTAACTTTGTGTCCGTTTTTCCCGAACCCTTGCCGGGTTCTGTCTCATTTTCAAACGCTTACTCAACTCCCCAATGGATCATCTGAGCTTCAAGACGGTATCCGTCAACAAAGCCAACGCCAACAAGGGCTGGGTCGTGATTGATGCTGGCGACAACACTCTGGGCCGCGTGTCCAGCCAGGTTGCCAATATCCTCCGCGGCAAGCACAAGCCCTCGTTCACGCCCAACTCGGATTGCGGCGATTCGGTTATCATTATCAACGCCGACAAACTGCGCGTAACGGGTAAAAAGATGACCGAAAAAATCTACGTATCGCACTCGGGCTACCCAGGTGGCCAGAAGCGTAAATCGATGCGCGAAGTGATGGAGAAATCCTCGACCCGCGTTATCGAGCACGCCGTACGTGGCATGTTGCCTCACAACCGTCTGGGCCGCGAGCAGTTCCGCAGCCTGTTCGTGTACGAAGGTGCCGAGCATCCACACGCCGCCCAGCAGCCGAAAGCTGTTGACCTGACGAACCTGTAAGCCGAAGCCGGCTTCTCTTTTTTCCTCAATTCGTTTCATTAAATGGACATCCTCAACACCTCTGGTAGAAGAAAAACCTCGGTGGCCCGCATTTACATGCAGGCCGGGCAAGGGAATATCACTATCAACAACCGGGACATGAAAGCCTATTTCGGCAATGAGCTCCTGGAAAACATCGTGAACCAGCCCTTCGCTACGCTCGAGAAACTCGGGCAGTACGACATCAAAGTGAACGTGAGCGGTGGCGGTATCTCGGCGCAGGCCGAAGCTATCCGTCTGGCTATTTCGAAAGCTTTGGTAGAGCAGGACGCCGAAACGCGCCCCGCCCTGAAGAAAGAAGGCTTCATGACGCGCGACCCCCGCATGGTTGAACGCAAGAAGTTCGGCAAGCGCAAGGCCCGTCGCTCGTTCCAGTTCTCGAAACGCTAATCCCAGAGGAAATATATCATGGCTCAGTCCACCACCTATAAAGATCTGCTCGACGCGGGGTCCCATTTTGGTCACCTTACGCGCAAGTGGGATCCGAAAATGGCGCCGTACATCTTCATGGAGAAGAACGGCATCCATATCATTGACCTGAACAAAACCCTCGTTTCGCTCGAGCAGGCGTCGCAGGCTATCCGCAACATCGCCAAGAGCGGTCGGAAAATCCTGTTTGTCGCTACCAAGAAGCAGGCGCAGGAGATTGTGACGGAAGAGGCCAAGCGGTTGAAAATGCCTTTCGTCACCGACCGGTGGCTGGGTGGCATGCTCACCAACTTCGCCACGGTTCGCAAGTCGCTGAAGAAAATGAGCACCATCGACAAGATGGTGAAGGAAAACACGGCCTACGCAGCACTTGCCAAGCGTGAGCGACTGATGATGTCGCGTGAGCGGGAGAAGCTGGAGCGCGTGCTCGGTGGCATTGCCGACCTGAGCCGTCTGCCCGCCGCCCTGTTCGTAGTCGACGTGAAGCGCGAGCACATTGCCGTGAAAGAAGCTCAGAAATTGGGCATTCCGGTATTCGCTATGGTTGATACCAACTCGAACCCCGAGCTGGTTGACTTCCCGATTCCGGCTAACGACGACGCCTCGAAGTCGATCCAACTGATTGTTGGCGTTATCAGCAAGGCTATCGAAGATGGCCTGTCGGAGCGCAAAGTCGACAAGGACGAAGCCGACAAGAAGCAGTCGGAAGACGAAGGCATCAAGGAAAAACAAGCTGCTGACGAATAGTCTTTTTTGAGAAGCTAGAAGCTAGGAGTCAGGAGCTAGGAGTTGTGATGACGGCAAGAAGCCCATTCGATTCCGGTTCCTGGCTCCTAGCTTCTTTCTGGGCTTCCTCTCTCATTTCATTCTAACTCCTAGCTTCCAGCTACTAACTCCTAAGAAAAATGGCCGCAATTACTGCCGCAGACGTGAACAAGCTCCGCACCATGACTGGCGCGGGCATGATGGATTGCAAAAAAGCCTTGACCGAAGCCGATGGCGACTTCGAGTCTGCCCGTGACCTGTTGCGCAAGCAGGGTCAGAAAATCGCCGACAAGCGCGCCGAAAACGAAACGTCGGAAGGCTTTGTAGCCGTAAGCGTGAGCGAAGACGGCACCAACGGCAAGCTGATTGCCCTGGCCTGCGAAACCGAGTCGGTAGCCAAAGTGGCTAACTTCCGCGAGCTGGTACAGCGCATCCTGGATGCCGCCGTGCGTACCAACGCTACCACCAAGGAAGAAGTACTGGCTGCCAAAGAAGATGACGGCCTGACCATTCAGGAGCACATCACGGACCTGATGGGCAAAATCGGCGAGAAGCTGGACGTAACCTACGCTACGCTGACCGCGGAAAAAGTAGCTTCCTACATCCACTCCGACAACAAGAAAGGCGTACTCGTGGGCCTGAAGAACGTGGGTGGTGCCGACACCGCCACCGTTGGTCGCGACGTAGCCATGCAGATTGTAGCCATGAAGCCCGTTGCCGTTGATAAAGACGGTGTAGATTCGGCTATTGCGGAACGCGAAATTGAAATCGGCAAAGAGCAGGCGCGTGCTGAAGGCAAGCCCGAGGCGATGCTGGAGAAAATTGCTCAGGGCAAGCTGAACAAGTTCTACAAGGAAAACACCCTGCTGAACCAGGAGTTCGTGAAAGACAACTCGATGACCATTGCGCAGCTGCTCGACAAAACGTCGAAAGGCATGACGGTCACCGACTTCAAGCGCGTAGCTATCGGTGCCTAAGCTTTTGGTTTAGACAAGTAGAAAGCCCCGCTGGCAGTGTGCCGGCGGGGCTTTTTTGTGGAGTGGCAGCTACAGGCCCGCCGGTTTCGGCGTGTTCATCTGCTCGTGAATCTGGTCGTTCTTGCGCAGGTATTCTTCCAGCGTTTCCATGCCGAGGGCAGCGCGGCGCTTATTCACGTTTTTGGGGTCTCGCAATGACCTGGGAGCGGCCTTGCCGATGCCGGGTCCAGTGTAGATGACCTGGGTGCCGTATTCCTGAGGCTGATTGGTGGCTTCGGCCACCCGATCGGTGAGGTAGGCGTAGCTGCGCGGACTGGCATTTTTGGCTTTCACTTCCTTTCGCATCCGCTGCAATACCTGCCGCTGAAACTCCGGATGAGCATCGGCGTGCTGCACGAGCAGGAAGAAATTGCCGGCGCTTTTTTCGCCTACCTGCTTGAAGCCTGGGTAGCCGTACTTTTTCAGGATGGCTTCCAGCACGGGCTGGTGCCGGGCAAAGATGACGTGCTGCTCCGCTATCAGGCGCTTGCTGGTGCTGTCGGGAAGCTTGCTGCGCATTAGCTCCTGCATGGGTCGCTGGTCGGCGTCAGCCAGGCTATCGAGCATGCGGCTGAGCCGGGGAAACTGCACGGGCACTGTTTGCGCCATAGCCGGCGCACCAAAGGCCAGCGCCGCCAGAAAAACAACCAAGGTTTTCATATCGAGAGGGTATAACCAGCTAATAAGCAACCGGCTAAATATACCCTTTCTACTGATTCTGCCGCTGCCACGTCCGCACGCGTGCCTCGGCGTTCTGGCGCAGGTTCAGGTAAAACAACCCATAATCGGCGATGTGGAAAGAGTGGCGGAGCTGGGGCTGGCCGGGCAGCAGGAAGCGCGGATAGCCCAGCGGCTTGGGCGGATGAATCCAGACGAGGCCGTCGTGCACTTTGGCATCGACTACGGCAGTGTCGAGGCGGTCGAAGCCGTAGGGCACACCGCCGCGGTTCAGGGAAGCGGGAGCAGCTACGGTGTCGAGCGTCCAGCTAAGCGGATTGGTGGCTACGCCGCCGGCGAAGGGCGGATACTCGTTGCCCCACTCCACCGAGTTCCAGACTACGTAGCAGCCCGTTTGGGTTGAGTCGGCGCAGGGACGCAAAGTCTGGTATTCGTCGGTCTTGACTTTGAAGCCAATGAGGTAGGCCGCTACCAGCTGCCGGCGCAGCTTGGGGTCGTTGTCGAAAAACTCATGGAGCAGGCGCGTGGCGTGGAAGGTCCCTTGGCTGTGGCTGGCGATGATGAGGGGGCGGCCCTGGTTGTAGTGCGTCAGATAGTACTGAAAAGCTGCTTTCACATCGCCGTAGGCCAGCTCCAGCGCTTGGCGGCCGTTGGTACTCTGCGCATCATCGAAGAAGGAATAGAGCGTGGCCTGGCGGTAGCGCGGGGCGAAGATGCGGCCGGCGGAGTTGAAGGCGCTGGCCTGCTTGCGGATGACGCTGGCATCGGTGAAGCGGTTCAGGCGCTCGTCGGCCAGGTTGGCGTTCCAGGATTCGCGCCGGAAAAAGGTGGTCGGGTGCACGTAGAATACATCTGCCGGGGCGGTTTGCTGCTGGTCGCGCAGGGTGGTGTGGCGGGGAACCGCGTCGGCGGAGTCGAGGCGGCTGGGCAGAGCGGCCCAGCTGGCGGGCAGCGCGTAATCGGGGCCGGGTGCGGGCTGGTAGGCCGTGAACTGGCGGCCGGGCTTGATTATCTGGGTGCAGGCGCTGATGCCGGTGAGCAGCAGCCCCAGCATCGGCCGCGCAAGGCGGGCTAACGGGAATAAAAGCATCGGTATAAGGCGCTTGCGGGCGGCGGACCGGGTAGCGGCGGCCGGCTTTGGCGGCTAATCGGTGAAGGTATTCTCAAGCAGGCGCTCCTGGCGCAGGTACTTGATTTTGAAGTTGCGGTCGAAGCGGATGCGGACCTGGGCGCGTACCTGCTGGTGCTTCTGCAACGACTGGCGCAGGGCGCGGCTTTTCTCCAGAAACGTAACCACCCGCGAGCCGTCGTTTACCGGCTCGCTGATTTGCATACTGCCGGGCTCGATCTGGGTTTCGGCCTCCAGAAACTCCGGAAAATGGCTTCGGGCCAGCTCGACCCCAATGGCGGCCGGCGTGGTGTTCTGCAGCGTATAGAAACGCTCTACACTCGGCGCGAAATACTGCGTGGCATCGAAGGGAGCTGCTTTCAGGTCTTCGTAGTAGGCCGCCAGCACACCTTCAATGCGGCTGCGTACGGCGCTGTCGTCGGGGGCGGGCGCTTCGGTGGGCGGCACCTCGGCGGGCGCGGGCGGCGCGGTAGTGCGGCCGGAATCGGGAGCTGGCGCGACAACAGGTGGTGCGGCGGGCGTCACGCGCACGGTTTCGGGTGCGGCGGCGGGCGGCGGGTCAATCTGCTCGACCTGGGGGCCGGTTTCGGGAGTCACCGGCTGGCCGTCGGCCTCGGTGCGGCTGATGCTGCTGAGCCGCTCCGATTCGCGGTTGCCCAGCATCAGATACGCCACCAAGGCCAGCAGCGCGACGATGCCGCCCACGATGAGAATGGTAGCCAGCGGATTGCGGGCCGGGGCCACATACGGCATATCCACGGCCGGCACTTCGGTATCGTACTCGTCTTCGGCGCTGGGCGAAGCTCCCGGCCGGCCCGATTCGATGGGGCGGCTGAAGGTTTCGGCAGGCGGGGCGGGGGCGTTGGGCGGTGCTACGGGCGGCACGGCGGCCGGTGGCGGCATTATGGGCGGCAGCAGCGGCTCCTCAAGCGGGGCGCTGGTAGCCGAAGGCGGCGGCGCGGCAGCCGGCGCTTCTGCCGCGCCTTCCCCCGACTCGCTGAAAAGCAGCTTGCGCTTCAGGGTTTCGAACTCGGCGGGCGTGATGGTGCCCGCATCGAGCCATTCCTTGAGCTGACGCAGGGTATCGAGGGGCGAAGGGTCTTTGTCCATATCCATGTCCGTAAAGAGCAGCGCGAAAAAACGATGATGGCGGCTGACAAATGGCTTATTTACGCTCCAAACCCGTCATTCGGTCACGCTTGCGCTGCAGGCGCAGCTTGCGCAGATCCAGCTGTTGGGCGTTGCTGACGAGCTTCACAGAGTCTTCGCGGGCCTTGAGCGTGTTGCTGATGTTTTGCTGCTTGAGCGCCTCGATGCGGGCCAGGTTGCTGGTAGTGCTGGCCTGCAGGCTGGTACGCTCTTTTTCGAGCTTTTCCTTTTCCTTCTCGGCTTCCTTGAGCTGCTTTTCGGCCTCGGCAATCTGCTCGCGGTAGGCTTTGAGGCGGGCAGCGCTGGCGAAGCTCTGGGTGATGGTGCGCAGGGCGGCAAACTCGGTGGCGTTTTTGTCGGGGCTCAAAAACGTATCGGGGCCGAAAGCGGCCCACACCGACAGCTCCGAGGTGCTGTCGGAGGGCGAAGTGACGGTGGAGTACAGGTCGATGAGCTTGCCCGACACGCTGGAAGCCGGGGTTTGCTTGGCCACCAGCAGGTCGCTTTTGCCCAGGCCCAGCACGCCGCCGCCCTTCACCCGAATGTTGTAGGTGTCTTTAAGCCACGACTGCCAGAAGTCGCGCGTCCAGGCGGCGGTGCCTTCCACCTGCACCTTCACCGCGTCGCGCTCCTTGCGCTCGAAGTTGGTGGTGCTGGTACGCACATCATAAAGCTGGGCCTGAACTTTGGCAGCCGACCCAAACAGGGCGCTGGCAACAAGCAGAAAAACAACAAAGAACTTCATAAGAGCAGGGAGTGGTGAGATAGTGAAATGGTGAATTAGTGACTTAGCGAATTAGTGAGTTTGATGTTTTATCTGCGCTGATCTGCGCTGGCCGAACAAAACTCACTAATTCGCTAAGTCACTAACTCACAGCTCATGGCGGTCGAAGGCGGCTTGCAGGTCCTGGCGCATTTGGGCGAAGCGCTGCACGGCGGCGGCCACGAACTCGGCATCGAGCAGCTGGCGTACGTCGGCTTCGCTGGTCACGTCCATTTCGCTCACCTTGTAGGTTTGCTCCAGCTGGCCTTTTTCGAGCTTGATGAGGTATTTGCCGTTCCAGGAGAAGAGCGTGATTTTGACATCCGGGTGCGGAATATCGGCGAGCTGGCGCATGGTGGCGGTGGTAGGAGAATTGAACGGGCGAAGATAGGCAGGCGGCCGCAACCAGCCGATGGCGCAAGGCGGCGCTGGTGGTCAGTCTGGAGACTGAATTCGTGAGGCGGCTGGAAATCTCGCCAGCTGCGCTGGCTCAGACTTCCGCCAGTTGCGAGCTTACGCTACCGTGTGCAAAATTACCCAGAGCGACACCGTGGAAATAATCAACCACAGCAGAATGCCCTGCACGAAGGGCCGCACGCCCACCGAGCGCAGCACCTGCGCCGACAGCCCCGCGCCAATCAGAAACAGCGTGAGCGTGAGGCCGATTTTGGCCAGATACACGGCCAGCGGAGCCAGCGCGTGCAGAGCAGGCACGTACGTATTCAGCAGCATGGCCGCCACGAAGCCCAGAATGAAGTACGGCAGCTTCACTTTTGCGCCGGGCATTTTGAAGAAGAAGGCCGTGCCCAGGCTGACGGGAATAATCCAGAGGGCGCGGGCCAGCTTCACGGTGGTGGCAATCTGCAGGGCCTCGGGGCCGTAGTGGCTGGCGGCTCCTACTACTGAGCTGGTATCGTGAATGGCAATGGCGCACCAGAGGCCAAACTGGCTTTGCGAGAGGTGCAGCCCGTGGCCCAGGGCCGGAAACAGGAACAGCGCCACGGAGTTGAGAATGAACACCGTTCCCAGCGCCACCGACATCTGCGACTCCTCAGCCCGCAGCACCGGCCCCACGGCCGCAATGGCACTACCCCCGCAGATGGCCGTGCCGCAGGAAATAAGGTGGGAGGTTTTGCGGTCAATCTTCAGCCAGCGGCCCACCAGAAAGCCCAGCCCCAGCGTGCCGACGATAGAGGCCACCGTGAACAGCAGGCCCGTGCGCCCGGCCTGCAGGGCCTGATGCGCGTTCATGCCGAACCCCAGCCCCACCACCGACCACTGCAGCAGCTTGCTGGTATACTTGCGGCTCTGCACCGGCCACGGGTTGCCGAAGACCAGAGCCACCACCAGCCCCAGCGCCAGCGCCAGCGGCGGCGAGCCCCAGGGCGTGAGGCACAGCCCCAGCGCCAACCCGAATACCAGCATCGGCGGCGTGAGGGCATAGCCAAAAACCAGAAAAGACCGCCGCCGAAACACCGAAAAAGCAGTTTCTCCAGCCTCAGCGGAGTCGGTAGTGGGGTGCGGTGGGCGGGCGGTTTTCATGGGGGCGGCAGCAGCAAATAAGACCCCAAAAGTACGCCTGCCCCACCCCTATCGATAATCAAAAATACTTATAGGCAATTACTTTAGGTAATTGGTGATTTAGTGAGTTTGTTGTTCTTTTTGCGCCAACTGCGCCACTTGCGCAGCCAGAACGTAAAACTCACTAAATCACTAAGTCGCTAAATCACCACCTCCAGGCTCCGGTGGGCGTGGGCGAGGAAGCGCTGGGCCTGGGCGGAAAGCGGCTGGCCCTGCACCCATACGGCCTCGAAGCGGCGCGGCAGGTGCAGCTCCGGCACGGGCACTATTTCCAGCTCGCCGGCCGCCACTTCCCTGGCAATGGCGCGGCGCGAAACGAAGCCCACGCAGTCGGGGGCCGCTTCCAGGTAGGCTTTAATGGCTTCCGTGTTGTCGAGGTAAAAGGCCACCGGCAGCTCTGAGAGCTTGATTTTGTGCGCCCGTAAGGCAAATTCCAGTACTTCCAGCGTGCCCGAGCCCCGCTCGCGCAGCACCAGCGGATGCCGGAGCACTTCGGCCAAGGAAAGCGGCGGGGCGGGCGAACCGACGGGGCGGGCTTTGCGCACGGCCAGCAGCTCGTCGTGCAGCAGCAGCTCGTAGTGCAGGTCGCGGGTTTTCACCTGGCCCTCCACGAAGCCCAGATCGATGTGGCCGTGGAGCAGGGCTTCGGCAATCTGCTCGGAGTTGGCGTTGAGCAGCGTGAGCCCAACGTGAGGATAGCGCTGCTGAAACGCGGGCAGAATGGCCGGAATGACGTATTGGGCCAGCGTGGTGCTGGCTCCGAGGCGCAGGCGGCCGGCGGTTTCGTCGTGCAGGCCGTGCAGCTGGTCAGTGAGCTGCTGGTGCAAGGCTTCTACCTGATCGGCGTGCAGCAGCAGCAGGCGGCCGGCTTCGGTGAGGCTCACGCGGCCCGCCCGCCGCTCAAACAGGCGCTGCCCATACTGCCGCTCCAGCTCCCGAATGTGCTTGGTGATGGCGGGCTGGGTGACATATAGCTCCTGGGCTGCCTTGGTGAAGCTGAGGTGCCGGGCCACCGATTGAAAGACGCGCAGACGGAAATCGGGCATGAGGGCAAGATAGGTTGGTTTATGATGATTGAAAGAACCTCATGCTTGATCTGGCGTCCGCTTGTGGAAGCATCTCGACTGCCAAAGGAATTCTGATTACTGCTGCGGTAGAGATGCTTCGACAAGCTTAGCATGACAGTTCCCAAAACCGCGCTTACCTTGCCGGCCTCAATTCCTTCCCGTCTTCCCCATGAAAAAACCCTTTTTCACCGCGCTGCTGGCCCTGCCGCTGGCCGCCGCCGCCCAGCAAAGCGGCCTGACCCCCGAAAAGCTCTGGCAGCTCGGCCGCCTGGGCGAAATGCAGGTATCGCCGGATAAAAAGACCGTGGCTTTCACCGTGACGCGCTATTCACTAACCGACAACAAGGGCAACGCCGACATCTACACCGTGCCCGTGGCCAGCGGCCCGGTGCGGCAGCTCACCGCCACGCCCGGCTCAGAAAACACCTTGAACTGGCGGCCCGACGGCAAGCTCACGTTCATCTCGGGTGAGGGCGGCACCGACCAGCTCTACGCCATGAGCGCCGACGGCAGCGGCAAAGAGCAGCTCAGCGCTTTCCCGGATGAAGGGCTTGCGAACCTGAAATACGCGCCCAAGGGCAATTTCATTCTCTACACCCAGGACGTGAAAACCGGCAAGGAAATCAAGGACTGGTATCCTGACTTACCCAAGGCCGACGCCCGCCTCATCGACGACTTGAACTACCGGCACTGGAGCAGCTGGGATGATTTTAAGGCCACGCACGTCTTTTTCCAGCCCATCGGGGCCGACGGCAAGCCCACCGGCTACGGCAAGGATGCCATGGCGGGTGAGAAGTTCGACGCCCCGCTGCAGCCGGTGGCCGGTTCCGAGCAGCTGGCCTTTTCGCCCGATGGCTATTCGGTGGCCTACACCTCGCGTAAGCTCACGGGTAAGGCCGAGGCCGAAAGCACCAACTCTGATATTTACCTCTACGACATCCGGGAGGGCAAAACCGAGAACCTGAGCCTGGGCCTGGAAGGCTACGACACCGAGCCTGCCTTCTCGCCCGACGGCACCAAAATAGCCTGGCTGAGCATGGGCACCCCCGGCTTCGAGTCGGACCGCAACGGCATTGTGGTGTATGATTTCAAGACCAAGAAGCGCCAGGATATTACCCAGGGCTCGGAGCAGGCCGCGGGCAATATTCGCTGGAGCCCGGATGGTAAAACCATCTATTTCAACGGCGTGACGCAGGGCACCGATCAGCTGTTCAGCATTAGCAGCAAGGGCGGCAAAATCCGGCAGCTGACCACCGGCGCCCAGAACTACAACAGCTTCGAGCTGGCCGGCCCCAGCACGGCCATTGCCAGCAAAACCACCATCGGCAGCCCCGCCGACCTGGTGCGCCTCGACCTGAAAACAGGCCGCGAAACCCCGCTCACCACCATCAACAAAGATGAGCTGGCCGGCGTGAAGATGGGCCGCGTGGAGGACCGCCGCGTGACCACCACCGACGGCAAGCAGATGCAGGTGTACGTCATCTACCCGCCCGATTTCGACCCAGCCAAAAAATACCCGACCCTGCTCTACTGCCAGGGCGGCCCCCAGAGCCCGATTACGCAGAGCTTCTCGTACCGCTGGAACTTCCAGCTCATGGCCGCCAACGGCTACATCGTGGTGGCCCCCAACCGGCGCGGCCTGCCCGGCTTCGGCACCGAGTGGAACAACAGCATCAGCGGCGACTGGGGCGGCCAGCCCATCCGCGACTACCTCGCCGCCATCGACGCCGTGAGCCAGGAACCCTTCGTGGACAAGGACCGGCGCGGCTGCGTGGGGGCCAGCTACGGCGGCTACTCCGTGTATTACCTGGCCGGCCACCACGAGGGCCGCTTCAAAACCTTCATTGCCCACGCCGGCCTGTTCGACCTGACCAGCTGGTACCCCAGCACCGAGGAAATGTTCTTCGCCAAACACGACATCGGGGCCGCGCCCTGGGAAATGCCCCAGCACAAGAGCTACACCGAGTTCAACCCCCAGCAGTTTGTGGGCCGGTGGGACACCCCGATTCTGGTTATTCACGGCGGCAAGGACTTCCGGGTGCCCGAGGGCCAGGGCATGGAAGCCTTTGGCTCGGCCCAGCTGCGCGGCATCCCCAGCCGCTTCCTGTACTTCCCCAACGAGGGCCACTGGATTCAGAAGCCCCAGAACGCCGTACTCTGGCAGCGCGTGTTCTTCGAGTGGCTGGGCCGCACGCTCAAGACGGAAGGCGCGGCACCTACCGCCAAATAGACCATTCCGCTTGGTGTCGAAAAGCCTATCAGGGCATTGCGGCGAACTTTACCCAAATTTTCTAAAGCGTTCCGGCTTATGGCCGGAACGCTTTTTTAGTATTGCTGGTGGCTTCTCAGAAAACAGGAACCATAGAAGGTTGAGCGAAAGATACCGCTTGTGTTAACTGTAAACCGCCGCTTTTGTGAACGGTTAAAGCGCAAAAAGCACCAGCCTAACGCAGAAGGCACATCGGCGACTAGGCAAATAAAAACGAGCGAACCGCTTGGCCCGCTCGTTTCATTTGTCTCAATAACTAACCCGCGGCAGGGGCAATACGTGACGGCTCCCCTCCGCAGGCGTTGACGCTTACCAAATTTTGGCGCGGGTAGCAGCCGGGCGTACCATCTTGTCGCCTTCCTTGCAATCGAAGGCCGTGTGGAACTCGGGCATGTTCTGCAACGGACCGATGGTGCGGTATTGACTGGGTGAGTGCGGGTCGGTCTGGATTTGCTGGCGCACGGATTCGGGGCGCTGGTTGCGGCG
Organism: Hymenobacter daecheongensis DSM 21074; assembly: GCF_900141805.1. GTDB lineage: Bacteria > Bacteroidota > Bacteroidia > Cytophagales > Hymenobacteraceae > Hymenobacter > Hymenobacter daecheongensis. The sequence goes on from NZ_FQYN01000002.1 coordinate 470,957, forward strand.
CCAGATTTGGCCGTAGGCCAGGAAGAAACGCTGCTGAGGCGTGAAGCTGTCGATGCTCTGGCCGGCTTTGGCCTGCGGGGTTTTCATGAACGCCGCGTAGGCAATGGTGAGGCCGCCGAGGTCGGCCAGGTTTTCGCCCATCGTGAGCTTGCCGTTCACGTGCACCGAGTCAAGCGGGGAATAAGCGTCGAACTGCTGACCCACCACGGCGGCCTTGGCCATGAATTTGTCGGCGTCCTCCTTGGTCCACCAGTCTTTCAGGTTGCCTTGGGCATCAAACTGCCGGCCCTGGTCGTCGAAGCCGTGGGTCATTTCGTGGCCAATCACAGAGCCAATGCCGCCGTAGTTCACCGCGTCGTCGGCCTTGGCATCGAAGAACGGCGGCTGCAGAATACCGGCCGGAAACACAATCTCATTCAGCACCGGATTGTAGTAGGCATTTACCGTCGGGGGCGTCATGGTCCATTCCGTGCGGTCTACCGGTTTGCCGTACTTTTTCAGATTCTCCTGGTAGGCAAATTCAGCGGCTGCAAACATGTTATTCAGGTAGCTTTCGCGGCTCACGTTCAGGGTCGAGTAGTCTTTCCACTTGTCGGGGTAGCCAATCTTCACCACAAAGGCATTGAGTTTTTTCAGGGCTGCTGCTTTGGTGGATGCACTCATCCACTCCGTCGCCTGGATGCGCTCGGCGTAGGCGGCGCGCAGGTTTTCCACCAACGCCTTGGCGCGGGCTTTGGCGGCCGGCGGGAAGGCCTCGTCCACGTACAGCTGGCCGAAGGCTTCGCCCAGGGCGCCATCGGTAGCGGCCAGGGCCCGCCGCGTGCGGGGCAGCTGCTGTTTGGCTCCGCTCAGCACCTTGTTGAAGTTGAAGGCTTCGTCTACATACGCTTTGGGCAGGGCCGGTGTGGCCGAGGTGACCAAATGCCAGCGCATGTAGGTTTTTTGGTCGGCCAGGGGCTCGCTGCTCATCATGGTGTTCAGCTCCTTGGCAAACTCAGGCTGCGCGATGACCAAATCCTGCACCGAACCCAAGCCATTCAGCTTCAGCAGTTCCGGGAAGTTTAGGTTGGGGTAGTCCTGGGTGAGCTGGGCCACGGTGCGCTTGTTGTACATGGCCTGTATATCGCGCATGGCCACGCGGGTGCGGCTGGCCTGCGCCAAGCGGGTTTCGAGGCGCTGCACGGTAGCCGCGTTCTTTTCGGCGGTGGCGGGGCTGTCGCCCAGCATTTTAAACGTATTCACCAAGTACGTCTGGTACGCTGCCCGGATAGTCTTCGAGCGCGCGTCGTCTTTCAGGTAGTAGTCGCGGTCGGGCAGCGTGAGGCCCCCCTGGCTGAAAAAGGCCATGTACACGTCGTTCTGCTTGAGGTCCTGTATGACCCTGAACCCATAAAACGAGTTGCCCACGTGGGATTTGGGGTTGGCGAGCAGGCGCTGCACGCCGGCCAGATCTTTCACGGCCTCAATCTTGTCGAGGTGCGGCTGCAGGTACTTCAGCCCGGCCCGCTCGATGGCGGCCGAGTCCATCGCCGAAGCGTAGAAGTCACCTACCTTTTGGGCATTCGAGCCCGGCTTGGCGGTGCGGTCGGCAGCCGCCTGGTTGAGGATGCGCAGCGAAATAGCCCGGTTGTTTCTGGCCAGTTCGCTGCCCGCGCCCCAGCTCGACTCAGCGTCCGGAATCGGGTTGTTCTTCAGCCACGTGCCGGAAGCGTACCGGTAGAAATCGTCGCAGGGTTTCACCGACGGGTCGAGGTTGGCCACGGAGATGCCTGCCCCCGATGGACTGCCCATCGGAACGGTCGTTTTCACTTTGCCCGCCCCGGACTTGGTTTTAAGCTTGGTGTTTTGGGCCTGAGCCATGCCCGTCCAGAGCCCCAGCAGAGCGATGGTAAGGGTTGCAGATTTTGCGAGGTACAATTGCTTCATGAAAAGAAAAATTTGGACAGAAAAGTAAGCAGGGCGAAGGTAGTTGCTTTTTGGTGCGGTGCAGGCCGACTGCTACCAGCCTACCTTCATAAGGGTTAGCAGCTTGCTACCCAATCCGGAATAATCAGCAAAACAAAACGAGGCTCTTCCTAGCCGGTGCCCCCGGCAAATTCCTCTTGGTCGTCAGATGCGCCGACCAAGAGGTTCATGAAACTCAGATTTGTGATGAGTTTCGTGCCCTCCTCACTTCTCGCAAGATCTGATTTGGGTAAAGGCAAGCAGGACATTCCGGCGGGCCTTTTCTTCGGTTTCTAACAGTAGGCTTATTCTTATTTAGATATTATCTAATTAGCTATTTAAAATTAATCTAAACAGCCGTAGCTTTGTGCCCGAATCCAAGACCTACCTCCGGGCACTGCCCGCTTTATTATGCTCATTTCCTCCCTCCTTCTTTCCGTGCTGGCCACCAGCCCGCTGACCGTGACAAGTCCGACTGCGGCGGGCAGCCCGGCTTTTTCAACTTTGCTAAGTGACGAACCCGGCAAGGGTGCTACCCTCACCGGCACCGTGCTCGACCGCACCGGCAAGCCAGTGGAAGGCGTACTGATAACGGTAGGCCCCCGCACCGTCGTGACGGACCCGCAGGGTGTGTTCCGCCTCTATGGCCTGCCCACGGGCGAGGCTACCGTAACCGTAAGCGGCCTGAGCATCCGGCCCGTCAGCCAGACGGTGACGCTACAGGGCGGGCAGGTGCAAACAATCCAGCTTACCATTGAGGAAGCCGTGCAGGAGCTGGCCGGCGTGACGGTGGCGGCCAAAAGCCTGCGCTTTTCTCCCGAGGTAGATGGCAACATCATCACGGCGGGCAAGAAAAACGAGGTGATAGAGCTGGATAAGCTTGATGCCAACCTGGTAGTGAACAGCGCCCGCCAAGTGTTTGCCAAGGTGCCCGGCCTCACGGTGTGGGAAAGCGACGGCTCGGGCCAGCAGATCAACGTGGCTGCCCGCGGCCTCTCGCCCAACCGCTCGTGGGAGTTCAACACCCGCCAGAACGGCATGGACATCAGCTCCGACCCGATGGGCTACCCCGAGGCCTACTACAACCCGCCGCTGGAAGCCGTGGAGCGCATTCAGATCATCCGCGGCGGCGGCTCTTTGCAGTATGGGCCGCAGTTTGGCGGCATGCTGAACTACGAGCTGAAGCACGGGCCCAAGGACAAGAAAATCGAGTTTGAAACCAGCAACAGCGTGGGCAACAACGGTCTGGTGGGCACCTACAACTCGCTGGGCGGCACCGTGGGCAAAATTAGCTACTTCGGCTACTACCAGCAGCGGCTGGGCGGCGGCTGGCGCGACAACTCCGAGTTCAACATCCGCAACTTCCACGGCAACGTGCAGTTTCAGGCTACCAGCAAGCTGCGCCTGGGCGCTGAGATCAGCCACCTGGGCTACGAGATTCAGCAGCCCGGTGGCCTGACCGACGCGCAGTTCTACAACGGCGACGTGCGCAGCAGCAGCCGGGGCCGCAACTGGTTCAGCACGCCCTGGACCATTCCGGCCTTCACCGCCGACTACCAGTTTTCGGAGCGCACCCGCCTGAGCCTGAAAACTTTCGGCCTGATCGGCGAGCGGAACTCCATCGGCCTGGCCAGCAGCGTGAGCATCGACAAGCCCGATGCCGTGAACCCTGCCACCGGCCAGCCCGCCAACCGCCAGCTCGACCGGGACCGGTACCGCAACCTGGGCTCGGAGCTGCGCCTGCTGACGGACTACGGCGTGCTGGGCCAGCAGCACACGCTGGCCGCCGGCGTGCGGGTGGCCGCCGCCAACCTGGGCCGCCGCCAGCAGGGCACCGGCGACACCGGTGCCGACTTCAACCTCGACCTGCAGGCCCCGCGCTACGGCCGCGACCTGAGCTTCCGCACCCGCAACTACGCCGCCTTCGTGGAGAACATCTTCCGCGTGGGCTCCCGCCTGACCCTCACGCCGGGCGTACGCCTGGAGCTGATTGACAACGACGGCCGCGGCTACCTGAGCCTGAATGCCGACGGCAACGAGAACCGCGTCGAGCAAAGCTCCCAGCGCCGGGTGTTCCTGTACGGAGCCGGGGCCGAGCTGCGGGCCACCGCCCAGACCAGCTTCTACGCCAACTATTCCCGCGCCTTCCGCCCCGTCACCTTTGGCGACCTGACCCCGCCGGCCACCTCCGACGTGATTGACCCCAACCTGAAAGATGCCCGCGGCTACAACGCCGAAGTAGGCTACCGCGGCAGCTGGGGCAACGTGCTGACCTTCGACGTAGACGGCTTCTGGCTGCACTACGACGACCGGATCGGAATCATCCGCCGCTTCGTGCCGGGCAGCACCACCGCCACCCAGCAGTTGCGCACCAACATCGGCACCAGCGTAAACAAGGGCGTGGAAGCCTACGTGGAGCTGGACCTGATTCACGCCCTCACCCGCAACTTCGACCTGCCCCACTTCGACGTGTTTGCCTCTACTTCCTTCGTCGATGCCCGCTACACCCAGCTGCGCACCACCACGCTCAGCGGCAGCAGCCTGCAGGAGGGCGACCTGAAGAAGAACCGAGTCGAATACGCGCCCAAATACACTCACCGCTTCGGCGGCACGTTTGCCCATAAGGGATTTTCGGCCACCGCCCAGCTCACCCGCGTGGCGGAGGTATTCACCGATGCCAACAACACCGTGCTGCCCAACGCCGCCGCCACCACCGGCCGCGTGCCGGGCTACTCCGTCACCGACCTGTCGGCCACTTACCGCTTCGCCAAGCGCTTCACGGTGCGCGGCGGTCTTAATAACGTGTTCGACAAGCGCTACTTCACCCGCCGCTCGGGCGGCTACCCCGGCCCCGGCATTTTGCCCGCCGATGGCCGCACCTGGTTTGCGTCGGTGGGCGTGAAGCTGTAGGCAATTCACTCCCGTAATCTATCAAACCCCGCCTGGCGCACGCCGGGCGGGGTTTGGTGCTTTTGGAGGTCAATTAATTCTTTATTCTATCCTTCCATCTTCAAATCACATAACTATATATATATTCGATTGCCGTATCTCCGTTTGTTGTTTTTAGCTACTTCTATGCGATTTTTCCTACTGCTACTAACGGTGCTGAGCTGCAGCGCGTTGGCTTGCGCCGCCCCGCCCAATGTGGTGCGCGATACGCTGCTGCTGAAGCTGCCCGACAGTCCCCACGTATCGGAGGCCTACCGCTACTACACCGAGCCGTTCGGCATTGCCCCCGACCCCGAGCAGGCCGAAGCCCAGTGGCGGGCCGGCAAATTCCGCACCGGCCGCTGGCACAAAACCTTCAACCTGGGGCTGCGCCACGAGCGGGTGTGGCTGCGGCTGGTGGTGCGCAACACCGAGCCCGAGCGGCTGCGCTTTCTGTGGAGCATCTTCAACTTCGCCGATAGCGCCGCGCTGTATTGTCGCCGCCCCGGCGAGGCGAAATTTACCCGCCTGGGCGCGGCCAGCTCCTGGGTGCCGGCCGCCGACCGCCCCTTTCCGGCCCGCTCACTCAGCTTCCCCTTCGTGCTCGATGCCGGGGCCACGGCCGTGCTCTACCTGCGCGTGGAGGTGCATACGGGCGGCATCTACCTGCCCACCTACATTGAGAATACCGAGCACTTTCTGGCCTGGGAGATGACCTTTCCCTTTGAGCGGCACTGGGTCTGGCTGCTGGGCTTCTACCTGAGCAGCGCCCTGTTCAACCTGGTGCTGTTTGCCTTCCTGCGCGACCGGATTCACCTGTGGTATCTGGCCTACGTGGCCTGCATCTCGCTGTTTCTGATGATGGAGGACGGGCTGGATGCCCTGCTGCTGCCCACCGGCCCCTACCGCCTGCTCTGGATGGTGGGGCAGTATAATTTCATGCTGCTAGCGGCGGCGGCGGGCATCCGCGTGATGCAGCTGTTTTTGCGCCTGCGCCAGGGCTGGCCCCGCCTGCAGCGGGCCGGCACCTGGCTGGCCGGACTGGCCGTGGCGTTTGTGGCCATTTATGCGGGGCTGTATCCGTGGGCCGTGTACCATAGCCTGCCGCTGGTGCAGGGGCTGAACACCGTGCGGGAAGTGGTGCTGCTGGCAGTGTTCGGCTACGGCTGGGTGGTGCTGCTCACGCTGCTGCTCAGCAAGCGGCGGCGGCACCTGGCGGGCCTGTATCTGCTCACCTACGTCTTCTTCCTCAGCGGCTTTGCCATTTTCTGGCTCAATCACATGGGCCTCACCAGCTTCAACCCCGTGTATCCGAATGCGCTGGCGTGGGGGCTGTTTTGTGAGCTGCTGGTGCTCAGTGCCCTGCTCACGGGCCGCTTCCGGCACACGCTACGCCAAAACGAGAAGCTGCGCATCCGGCAGCTGCGCCAGCGCAACAAGCTCAGCACCCGCCTCATTGCGGCCCAGGAAGAGGAGCGCGAGCAGCTGGCCCGCGAGCTGCACGACGCGCTGGGCCCCAATCTGGTAGCCCTAAATATGGCCTGGCAGGGCCAGGCGCTGCAGCAAGCGCTGGCCACCTCGCCCGAGGCCGCCGCCGTAGGCCGCCAGAGCGCCCTGCTGGTGCGCCATCTCTACGACAGCGTCCGCTCCCTGAGCCACGCGCTGCTGCCGGCCCAGCCCGGCCAGGCCACCCTGGCCGACTCGCTCCAGGCCCTGAGCGACCTGTTTAACCTCAATGGCTCGCCCACGGTGCAGATGCACTGCGACCCCACCCTGAACAGCCTGCCCGTGGCACTCCAGCTCACGGCCTACCGCATCGCCGCCGAGCTGCTCAACAACGCCATGCGCCACGCCCAGGCCAGCCTGGTGCAGGTGCAGCTGCAGCGCGCTGCCCGCCATCTGGAAATTAAGGTGCAGGACGATGGCCGGGGCTTCGGCACGCCCGCGCCGGGCTCCGGCATCGGGCTGCGCGGCGTGAAGGCCCGCGCCGCCTACCTGCGCGGCCAGGTCGATATCAACACCTCCGAGCAGGGCACTATTATTTTGGTGCTGCTGCCCTGGTGAGCAGGATTGCGCCATAGTTGCTCAGCCCCACAAACAAAAAGGCACCCGTTGCGCGGGTGCCTTTTTGTTTGCCTGAAACTGTAAACCGGGCCGCTAGTTCTTCAGCAGCTTGCGGGTGATGGCCTGCGGGCCTTCGCCCACCGTCAGCAGATACAGGCCGGGCGGCAGGCCGCGCAGGCTTAGCTGACCATCGGCGGTCAGGTGGGCGCGGAGCAGCACGCGGCCCGTCAGGTCGCGGACGTGTACGGCGGGCTTGGGTGCGGTGCCGGCCGGCAGCGTGATGGTCAGCAGGTCATGGGCGGGGTTGGGGTACAGGGCAAAGCCGGCGAGGTCCTGATCATTGCGGGTGGCGGTGCCCGTGTTCACCACAAACTGCTGATTGCTGATGGCGGAGTTAGTAGTGGTGAAAATCGTTATCCGGCCCGTGGTAGCGCCCACCGGCACCCGGGCCGTGAGCTGCGTGGGGTTGAGAACGGTAAACGTGTTGGTCGAAACTCCATTGAACAGCACCGCTACCGTGTTCTGCAGGTCGGTGCCGCTGATGGTGACGAGCGTGCCCACCGGCCCCGTAGCGGGAGCGAAGCTATTGATGACCGGAGCAGCCGCGCCCGTTACGATAAAGTTGAACGGGGCCGACGTGCCGCCGCCCGGCGCGGGGTTCGTCACTGTAACCGGATACGTGCCCGTAACGGCCCCCGGCGGCAAGCTCACCGACAGCTGCGTGGCCGACAGATAGGTGGTATTGCTCACCGGGGCCGTGGAGCGCACGATAGAGCCTGGCACGAAGCCCGTGCCCGTGACCACCAGCGTGAAAGCGCCCGAGCCAGGCGGCACCGAGGCCGGCGAAAGGCCCGTAATCGTTGGCACCGGGTTATTCGGGTTGCCGGTTACAATCAGGTTGGTGGCGCTGATGGCCGTGCCGCCCGGCGTGTCGACTTCAATGCGGCCCGTGGAAGAGCTGGTGGAGACCACAAAGGTGAGCTGCGTGGGGCTGATGACGTTGAACGCCCCCACCGGCTGACCGTTCAGCAGCACATCGAACACGTTGATGAAATTGGTGCCCGTCACGGTGACCAGCGTGCCGGCTACGGCGCTGGCCGGAGTGAAGCTCGTGATGGTGGGAATCGGCGCGGCCGGCACGATGAAATCGAACGGGGCCGAGGAGCCGCCACCCGGCGCAGGGTTCGTCACGACCACCGGATAGAAGCCCGGCACAGCTCCCGGCGGCAGATTCACGCTGATCTGGGTGGGCGAGATGTAGGTGATGCTGAGCGGGAAATTGTTGAACGTGACGGTCGAGCTGGGCAGGAAGCCCGTGCCCGTGATAACGAGCGTGAAAGCCCCCGACCCGGCCGGCACCGACGGCGGCGACAGGCTGCTGATGGTGGGCACCGGATTTGCGGGGTTGCCAGTCACTACCAGCTCGGTGGGGCTGGTGGCGATGCCGCCCGGTGTAGTAATGGTGATGCGGCCCGTAGAGGAACTGGTAGATACCACGAACGTAAGCTGCGTGGCGCTTACCACGTTGAAGCTGCCCACCGAGGCTCCGTTCAGCGTCACGCTGCTGGCCCCAGTGAAGTTGGTGCCCGTCACGGTGACCAGCGTGCCGGCCACGGCGCTGGCCGGCGCGAAGCTGCTGATAGTAGGAGCCGGCCCGGTGGTGGAGGTCACGTAGAAGTTGAATGGGGCCGACGTGCCACCGCCCGGCGCGGGGTTCGTCACCGTAACCGGATACGTGCCCGTGACGGCCCCCGGCGGCAGGCTCACCGACAGCTGCGTGGCCGACAGATACGTGGTGTTGCTCACCGGGGCCGTGGACTGCACAAAAGAGCCCGGCACGAAGCCTGTGCCCGTGACCACCAGCGTGAAAGCGCCCGAGCCAGGCGGCACCGAGGCCGGCGACAACCCCGTAATCGTTGGCACCGGGTTGGAGCCGGCGCCCTGTACCGTGTACACGCCCGTACTCTGCGCCGTACCGCTGGGGTTTATCACCCCAATGCGGCCGCTGGTGGCCCCCACGGGCACCACAAACACGATTTGCCCGTCATTGACCACGGTGAAGCTGGGCAAAGCCAGCCCATTGAGCGTGAGCGACGTGGCTCCCACAAAGCCGCTGCCCAGCACCGTGACTACCGTGCCCGCCGGGCCGCTGGTGGGCGAAAAGCTGCTGATGGCCGGCACCGCCAGCGGCGAAGCCGAGCGGCCGGGGCCGGCTGGGGCCGGTTGCGCGGCCGGCCAGGCGCGCCCACCAGCCGGCGGCGACAAACGCACCGGCGACAGCAGCGCCGACCAGCCGCCCGCCTGCCCGGAGCCGGGGGCCGCCCCGCGCGTCCAGGCGCTGGACTGCGCCACGGCGGCCGGGGTTTGCAGCCCAAAAATCAGCAGGAAAGCCAGCAGCAGCCGGAGAAGGCGGCCGGGGTTGGGGCCGACAAGCGGCCGGCCGGAATCAGTAGGATTGTGATGCATAAAGGGTAGAAAAAGTGAGAGAAGACAATTCGAAAGAGCCCCCGGTAACGGCAGCGCCCGGCGGCACCCCGGCAGCCGGCAAGCGCCCCAGCCCCGCGACTATAAACGGCGGTCAAACATACTGCCGCGGGCCAAAATTCGCAGCACGACAGCCTGATTGCGGGGAAGAAATATCGCCCAACCAGAAGCATCCGGCAAGAATCGTGGCCGCCCTGGCTTCCGGCGTGGCTGGGGTGCCGGTTTTAGCCGGAGCTATAACTGAGATATAAAAGTATCCATTTGGGTTGCATTGGCAGAGGTGGTTTCTATCCTGCTCTACCGCTCCGCTTCTCCCTGCCGCACCGCTTGCCAGCTAGCTTACGCTGCCAGCCCCGGCTACGCCACGGCCGCTTCGGTCACTTTGCCAATGTCGCTGCTCACCTTCTGAATGAACTCCAGCTGCTCCAGCAGCAGGCGGTCGTCGGGGGTGAGGTTGGCTTTTTTGAGCAGCACGGGCTCGGGGGCGGCGGTTTCGGGGGCGGGCGAGCCGGCGGGAGTGGGGGCTTCCAGCCGGCGCTGGCTGCGGCTAAGGGATGCCAGGGCCTGGCGCACGGCCCGCAGGCCCTCGGCGGGGTAGGTGGGGCGGCTATTGGCCAGAATGGCGGAGGTGATGGTGGCAATGTTGGAAGAGAGAATGTGGTTCAATACCACGAACTGATGCACCTGGGCGCTGTTGCGCTGCTTGCTTTTGGGCTCCGAGAGCATCCTTTGGAAGGCCGCCGCCAGGTTGGCCGCACTCACATACACGGCCTTGCGCGTGAGGCGGTAGTCGGTGGGCTGAATGGGCGTGCCGGCCAGGCTGTCGGCCAGCTTCTGCAGGTAGCTGCCGTTGGCGGCCAGCACGGCCCGCATAAAGTCGCGCAGCTGGTCCTTTTCCCAGCGCGGAAACAGCAGGTAGCCGGCCGCGAAGGCAATGACGCAGCCGATGAGCGTATCGAGCACCCGCTCACCCACCACATCCAGATACCCCATACCCAGAAAGCTGAACACGATGAGCAGGTAGGGCGTGAGGGCAATGACGGTGACGATGTAGTTGATGCGCTGGAAGCTGTAGGCCACCACCATCAGCACCACCAGCAGCGCGAGCTGGGCCCTGGTATCGGGCAAAAAGAGCAGCACGCCCACCCCAATAGCAGCTCCCACCACCGTGCCCAGCACGCGCTGGTAGTTACGCTGCTTGGTGAGGCTGAAGGCGGGCTTGAGCATGTAGGTAATCGTCATCAGAATCCAGTAGCCGTGGGGGCCGTGCAGGAAAAACTTCGACACGATATACCCCGTCAGGCAGGCCAGCGTCATGCGCACGGAGTGCCGGAACACCGACGAGCTAAACGTGAGGTTGTCGCGCAGGGCCTTCAGGTCGATGATCTGGTGCGACACGAACTGGTGGTACTCGGTGGCGCCGCCGCGGGCCGGGGCGGCGGCCTGGCTGTCGAAGTAGATGAGGATGTCGCGCACGCGCTGGGTGAGGTTGCGCAGGTTCACCAGGATCTTCTTCAGCACCAGGCTGCTGACCTCGGGGTGGCGGGCGGCTTGCGCATCAATGAGCTGCTTGAGGCGCTCCAGCCGGCCGGGCAGATCGGCGTGGCTGCGGTAGGGCCGGTTGGCCTGAATGGCCAGCCCGATGCCATCCAGCTCCACGGCCAGATAATGGATAAACGCTGCCACTTCGGTGAGCACACCCGTAGCCGCGTAGCGCGCGCGCAGGTCGGCGTAGTCGTAATACGTGGCCGTGATGTGCTCGTACAAATCCACCACATCCACGAAGGTAAGTACCATGCGCCGCCCCACGCTGGTCGATTCGTTCACGATCTGGCGGGTCCGGAACAGCACCTCGCGCACAGCATCCTGCTTTTCGCTCACTACCACCTGCTGGGCCACCAGGCGGCGGTAGTCGGTGGCCAGATCGGTTTCGGTGCGGTAGAAGGCGGCTTTTATCTCCAGAAACTGCGCAATGGCGTGCACGCACTGCCCCAGCGCCTGCTGGGCCGGCCGGTAGGGCCGCACCTGGTAGGCCAGCCCCGCCACGGCCGCATACCAGAGCCCGCCCGCCAGCACCAGCGCGCTGTAGGGCAGCACCTGGGCCGGGGGCAGGTTCTGGTCCATCATCAGAATCATGATGAGCAGCGAGGCCGTGCCCACCAGCGAGGCCCGCAGGCCATACACTAGCAGCATGGTGAAGGCGAAGCTGAGCGCCACCACTTCCAGCCCCATCAGCAGCACATTGCCCCGAATGAAGCCCGTGAGCAGCGCCACCAGAAACACCGATAGGTTGGCGTAGAGCATCCCGTTGCGCTTGTGCTCCACCGGCCCCGGCACATCCACCACGCTCACGCACACGGCCCCCGTCGAGAGCGTAATGCCGGTTTCGAGGTGCCCGAGCCAGCCAAACAGCAGCGACGGCAGCAGAATAGACAGCGTGATGCGCACGCCGTCGGAGAAATCCTGGCTGGAAAAGAAGTACTGGATCTGGCGGTAGCGGTCGGTCATTGCGGCGTGCGGCCGGCCTCGGGCCGGCTCCTACACGGGCAACATACGGATTAGGAGGCAGGACCGCAGCCGTCGGCGCGAAAATCGTTGCCGACGAGTTCAGCCGGCCATTTTCCGATCCTGGGGCAAGCTGTTGATGCGTTGCCGGCAATACTGCTGGGCATCGAGCAGCGTGGGTACGATGAGCGGGGCCAGCGCGGGGTCCTGGGCCACCAGCTCGCGGCGCACCGCCTCGCTCAGGTGGCACAAAACCAGGCTGATGCCCTTGCGGTTCATCTTGCGGCCGAAGCGGGCCAGCAGCTCGGCCGCGTGGCCGGGCACGTGCTGCAGGTAGCTGCAATCGACCCAGATGCTGACTTTGCCGCTGCGCGAGGCGCGGCTCAGGGCGTGGAGCAAGGCCTGGTCGGCGTCGGTAGCGGGGGCTACATCGTCCACCAAAATCAGCAGGTAGCTCTCAGGTAAAATTTCGCGATAGACTTCCATTAAAGTAAGGAAAAGAGGTAGTTGATCCGGTGGTGGGGCAGGGAGCGGGCACTTAGTAGGTAAAGCCGGGCCAGCATAAAGCGGCCCGTAGGGCAATAAAGCGAAGCCATCAGCCGGGGGCTTTTCGCTTCTGCTTCCAATGCTGCAACAGGTGAGCTAACGCCGCCGGGGCAGCCGATACTCCATCTTCTCTAAGCAGACTAATGCGGGCAGGTAAAATACTGATTGTTTGCTATGTGCGTACAAATGTCAGACTACAATAAGCCCCCAATAGTTTCACAAGTCAATGGATTGCAGGAATAGTATAAAACATTATTCCGCTACTCGAATGCACTTTCCCGCGAGCCGGCAACGAGCTTCACCGCGCTTCAGAAAGCGTAGAAGCAGTATTGATCGGGGCGTTGTTGCAGTACCGGCAAGCGAGTAAAACCCACTAAATTCCCCCCTAAAGTCCAACCACACCAAGCCGCTGATTCGCAGCCTTTTCGCCGGCTTAATACAGAATATCGTTGACGGGCTTCAGGGCGGGGGGCAGGTCGGTTTCGCCCAGCATCTCGCGCAGATCTATTTCGATGGTGCGGCACAGGGCCGTCATCGCTACGTCGTTCATCTGGTTTTCAAACGGATTCTCGCTGGTGTGGCCCACCACCTCAATGGTGTTGAACACCCACGAGACGAGCATGGAAAACGGCACCGTCAGCCAGATGTGGTCGGGGCCCATGTCGGCAAACTCGCCGATGAGGCCCAGCGGCAGCAGCGCAATGAACAGCCACACGAACACGTAGCTGAAAAAGGCGTACTGGCGCGGAAACGGCGTGTTTTTGATTCGCTCGCAGCCGCCCTGCAGCTCGTAGAGCTGTTCCAGGGTGCGCATCATGCTCACGTGCTGAAAGTCGTTGAGCAGGCCGCGCTCCTCGCGCAGGCGGCGCAGCTCGGCGGCCTGCTCGCGCAGCAGGTGCGTGGGCGGGTTCTGGCGGGTCCGCATCAACGCCGCTTCGGCCGCGGTCAGAAACGGGGCCACTTCCGCGTCCCACAGCTCGGGCTGGCGGCGCAGGCGCAGGCGCAGGGCATTGCACCACGCAATCTGCCGGTAGATGAGGCTGCGGTGGCGCTGGCTCAGCTCGGCGGCCGTGGCGGCCGGCCCGTCCACATCGGGCGAGCTGACCTGCGAGGTAATCAGCTCCAGCACCTGCATGGCCCAGGTGCGGCTGTTGTTCACGATGCCGCCCCAAATCTGGCGGGCATCCAGAAACCGGTCGTAGGAACCGTTGTTTTTGAAGCCGATATAGAAGGAAACCGCAATGCCGAGCGTGCCCACCGGCTGCCAGGGAATGGATACCGAGTGCAGCCCCAGCGGCCCATACGTGAGGCAAACCAGCGCCGACCATGCCGCAAAAATGAGCAGGCTGCGCCAGGAGTGTTCGAAAATAAGCTGCCAGCGAAGATTGTTGCGAAGGTACATGCGGGAGGAAAACTGATGAAAAGCCGGCCGCCGCGGGCCGGCTTCCAGCTCGCCAAACTAACGGCAGCGCCTCCGATAAGTTGGCCCCACAGGCAGCGCGGCCCCTACCCTTCCTCCGTGTCGTCGAGGGCGATGCCCATGAGTTGCATGAGCTTGCTGGCGTTGAAGCTGCCGCACACGCCGGGCGTGAGGTGGTAGTCGAACAGGATCTGGTCGCCCTCAATCACGCTGTTGAAGCTGTAGTTGGTCACGGCCTGCGGCAGCTCGTCGGCCATGGCGGCCAGCTCCAGGTCGTGGGTGCTGATGAGGCCACTGGCGGGGCGCTGGTGCAGCTGCCGGATGAGGGCGCGCGCCCCGCGGTGCCGGTCGCGGGAGTTGGTGCCCTTCAGAATCTCATCGAGGAGGTAGAAAACCGGGAATTGAGGAGTGGTTGTTGGTTGTGGGCTATTGGTTTCTGGCTCGGCAGTGGGCTCATCGTCGGGTCGGCCTGGCTCATTGCTCATTGTCATGGTCAGCAGCAGGCGCAGGCGCTTGAGCTCGGCGTAGAACGAGGACGTGCTTTCGGCCAGATTATCCTGGGTGCGCATGGCCGAATATACCTGGGCCGGGCTCAGTCGCAGCCGCCGGGCGCACACCACGCCGCCGGCCAGGGCCAGCACCACATTCAGCCCCACGGTACGCAGAAACGTGCTTTTGCCCGACATATTGGAACCCGTGATGATGGCCGTGCGGCCGTAGCCGCTGGTCTGGAAGTCGTTGGTGGTGCGCGCGGCGCTGAAGATGAGCGGGTGGCCCAGCCCTTCGGCCGTCACTTCGAGCGGCTCTGGGCTGAGCGTGGGCACGGCGTAGGTGGGGTTGGCAAATTGAAAGCCCGCCAGACTCACCAGCGCCTCCAGCTCGGCCTGCACTTCCAGCACCGTAGTCAGCTCGGGGCCGAGGTGGCGCTTCCAGCGCTCCAGCTGCCACATGGCGTGTAGATCCCAGAGCAGCAGGCTATTGGTGAGCAGCAGGGCCAACGGGTGCTCGCGCACCGCAAACATGCCGGCTACCGTGGCCAGCCGGCCCAGCCGCACCGTGGCCGCCGTGCCGTGGCTGGCCGCCCGCAGCCGCTCGCGCAGTTCCCGAAGGCGCGGAGCCTGCCAGGCGTGCTCGGCATCATCTTCAAATAAGGAAAGCTGGGCCTGCGTGGCGCGCAGCGCGTCGCGCATGGCCAGGGCGTGCTCCGCATATTCGGCCCGCACGGCCCCGAAACGGCCACCGAACACCGTGATGACGAGCACCACGGCTGCCACCGCCTTGTAGCCAAAGCCCAACACCCCCGCCACAATGGCAGCCAGCAGCACCAGCGGCAGCAGAATCAGTATGGGCTTCAGCCAGGGCTTGCCCAGGAAATAATCGGGGCGGGCGAGCCAGGTACTGAACGCGCGGGGGTCGGCTTGTTGGTGGGGGAAATGGCGGGCGCGGGCCTGCCACTGCTGCCGCCATGCGGTTTCGGGAGCCAGCTCGGCGGCGGCCTGCTGGCGGGCCACCACCTCCGGGGCCGCCGCCGGGGCCAGCAGCCAGCCGGCCAGCCAGTCGTTGCCGAGGCGGGTGGTGGCGCGGTTCAGCAGCTGAAACAGCGAGTGGGAGCCGAACACGTCGAGGTCAGCGGCGTAGGCGTGCTGAGCATCGAGGTAGCGCAGGCCGGTATCGAAGGCGCTGAGGCGGCCGGCGAGGCGGTCCAGCTCGTCCTGGTTGAGGCGGGCCAGCAGGTGGTGGTGGTCGCGCTGGTAGCGCATCTGCCCGTGCCAGCGCACCAGGGCCCAGAATGCCAGCCAGAGCGCCGACAGAAAAGCCAGTCCCGGCCCCACATACGCATGCGAAAACAGCCACCACGCCCCCCCCGCGCCGCCCGCAAACAGCAGCACCCGCAGCCAGCCGCCCAGCTGGTGCCGCCCGGCAAAGTGCTTTTCGCGCTCGGTGTGAGTGGTCAGGTTTTCGGTGAAAATATCAGCCGGAGCAATGGTAAGGGGACGAATAGCGGCGGAAACGGGCATAGGGGCACAAGTGGGCGAACTGCGAAGGTACGGCGCTTAGCCTGGCTACCTTGCTGCTCCGGTTGCTGGCCGGGAGTTTACAGTAAGGCCTGACGCGCAGTCACTCGGCTCAGCCGAGCGACCGGCTGAAGTCCCGCTACCGCTCAAACCGCACCGCCACCACCACATTCCGCCCCGGCGCGCTGATGCCCGAGGCGAAAACACGGTAGTTGGTGTCCAGTATGTTCTCCAGGCCGGCCTGCACGGCCCAGCGGGGGGTGAGCTGGTAGTTGCTGCGCACATTGAGCGTGTACCAGCCCAGCGCGCCGGCGGGCGTGGCCTGGGGTAGGTTGTCTTCGCCGGTGGGGCTATAGTCTTCGGTGCGCTTGCGGCCGTTGAAGAGCATGGAGCCTTCGGCCGTGAGACGGCGGTGCTGGTAGGTGAGGGCGGCGCGGCCAAATAGCGGCGCGATATGGTCGAGCGGTACGTCGGCGGTCAGGTCGCGGCCGTGGGTGTAGGTCAGGGTGCCGTCGAGGCGCAGGTGAGCGGGCAGGGCCAGCTGGGTGCGCACCGAGAGGCCCCGCACGCGGGCCCGGCCGGTATTCACGGTGGCCACGGTGGCGTAGGGCTGCCCGTTGAAAATAGTCGTCGTTTTCCCGTCGGGGGTGGCGAAGGGGCGCACCACCAGCGCGTCGCGCAGGTTGGTATAGAAGCCCGTGACGGCCACCAGCAGCCGGTCGGGCACCGTTTCCGACACTTCCGCTTCATAGTTCACCACCCGCTCCGGGCGCAGCCCAGGGTTCGGAATGATGAGTGTACCGTTGGTTTGCTCGAAGGTTTTGTTCAGGTCGTCCACGTTCGGGTTGCGGAAGCCGGTGGCCACCACGCCGCTCAGGCGCAGCCCGGCCGGCAGCATCGCCACCAGCCCCACGTTGCCATCCACCGACGAGGCGCGCTGCTTCACGCTCCGGTACTGCGTGTCAAAAAACCGCTGATCGAAGGCGGCCTCGGTGCGCACGTGGCTGTAGCGCAAGCCGTCGGACAGGATCAGGCGGTCGGTTATTTCCCAGCGGTGGGCCGCATACAGGCCGGCCGTGGCGTAAGTCGCGCCGTTGGGGTAGCGGGTGGCAATGGGCGTGCGCAGGCCCGTGGTCACGCTCACGCCCTCGCCCCGGCTGCGTACTTTGTTGTGCGTCAGCTCGGCGCCGTAGCGCAGCTCGTGGCGGCCAATGTTCTTGAACAGATCCAGGTTGGTGCTCAGCACGCGCACGTTTTCAGTGTTTTCCTGGCGCACGTCCTTGCCGAAGTCGCGCACCAGGCGGCTTTCCTGCACGGCCTGCACGGCGGGCGTCAGGCGCAGGCGGTCGTAGAGGCCGCTCGTGCGGGTCAGCTCCAGCTGGTAGCTGCCCAGCAGGCGCTGCTGGGGGCCGTAGCGCCACTCGGCGTAGCGCAGCGCCCCGTTGCGGTAAGTCTGCAGGCGGTCAAAGCGGGGCACCTCGGAAGTGGTGGAGAGCTGCAGGTTGAGCAGGTGGCGCTGGCCGGCCTGGGGCTGAAACAGCACTTTCTGCACCAAGTCGAGCTGGCGGTAGCCGCTGAACTTCTGGCGGTGGGGCTCGTCGTTGGTCAGCACTACATCCTTGCCATCCTGCCGCGCTGCATACTGCCGCACTTCGCCAAAGCCGGGGTAGTCTTTCAGCCCGCGGCGGCCCTTGCGCAGGTCGTCGAAATCGGTGGCGTTGAGGCTGGTGAAGGAGGCCCAGCGCCGCCAGCCCAGCGAGAAGTCGGTGTGGGCAGTTTTTTCGTGGGCGGCGCTGGCGTAGCGCAGCAGGTTGCTGGTATGCGCCGTGAAGCCGGTGCTATCGGCCAGCGCCGGGGTTTTGGTGTAGAGGCTGATGACGCCGCCCAGCGCGTCGGAGCCGTAGGGCACGGCACCCGCGCCGTTCAGAATTTCGACCCGCTCCAGGGAGTTGGCATCCACGCTGAGGATGTTCTGCAAATGGCCGGCGCGGTAGATGGCGTTGTTCAGGCGCACGCCATCCACCACCAGCAGCACCTTGTTGGCCTCGAAGCCGCGCAGCACCGGCGAGCCTCCGCCCAGCTGCGACTTCTGCACAAACACCCAGCCCGACTGCTGCAGGGCGTCGGCCGTGGTGGCCAGGTTTTGCAGCCGGATGGCGCGGGCCGTCAGCACGTCAATCTGCTGCGGAATATCAGCCTTGCGCTCCTGCACGCGGTTGGCCGAAATAACAACTTCATTCAGCCCGATAATCCGGCTCGAATCGGGCATTGCCCGTTGGGCCCAGGCAGCTGGGCAGATGAAGACACCCAGCAGCGCGGGTAGCAGCTGTTTCATGCGTAGTAATAGCTTTTAGTAATCCGGAATTTGTATTGAGCCACGCGGCCTTAGCGCGAAAACCTGTTTCGCGACGAGCAGGGCGAGTATCAGCGCCAGCTTACTGTATAACTCGCTGCGCTCGACGCGAAACAGATGTTCGCGCTACGGCCCTCAGCCTTTCACCACTGCCACGCACTTCAGCTCGATGGCAATGGGCGTGGGCAGGCAGTTGATTTCGACCGTGGTGCGGCAGGGCTGGCTGCTGGCGAAATACTCGGCGTAGAGGCGGTTGTAGACGTGAAAATCGTCCTTCATGTTGGTCAGAAACACCGTCACGTCCACCAGGTCTTCCCAGCGGGCCCCGGCCTCTTCCAGAATGTAGCGCACGTTCTGAAACACGGCGTGGCACTGGCTTTCGAAGTCGTAGCTGAGAATGTTGCCGTCTTCATCCAGCTCCACGCCGGGCACGGTTTTCTGGCCGCGCTGCCGCGGGCCTACGCCGGAAAGAAACAGCAGATTGCCGGCCCGGCGGGCGTGCGGATAGAGGCCCACCGGCTCGGGGGCGCGGCTGGAGTTGTGGGCGGTGGAGGTTTCGTCAGGTGCCATAGAGTCAAAACTACCGAATTCCGGCGCAATCCGTACGCCCAAAGGCGCGTTTGTGGGGTGGTGCGGTTGTTGCCGGGCCACCGGGCGTTGTTTCCCTTCTAATTCCTGCTGCTATGCTTCCTTTCCTCCGCCGGCTCGTGCTGCTCGGGGCGCTCAGCGCCGTTTCGCTCTCCGCGGCCCAGGCCCAGAAAAAGCTCAAATATCCGAAGCCCCAGCCCGACCAGATCTACGATGCCGTGCAGAAGCCTGCTGTGCCTGTGGGCGGCCTGCAGGCCTACGCCGGCTACCTCGCCAAAAATCAGCAATACCCCACCAAAGCCCTGCAAAGCGGCCTGGAAGGCACCGTGAACGTGACGTTTGTGGTGGAAAAGTCGGGCGTGATTTCCAACGTAGCCGTACTGCAGCCCCTCAGTCCGGCCCTGGATGCGGAAGCCATTCGCCTCATTAAAGGCGGGCCGAAATGGACCCCGGCCGAGCACCGCGGCGGCCGGGTGCGGCAGCGCGTCACGGTGCCTATTTCCTTTCTCCTGCCGCTGGGTGCCGGCGGCCCCGCCCCGGCCACCGCCGAGGAGCAGACCGTCCCGACCAGCCCCGGCGGCCCCACCGTGGTGAAAGCCGAGCAGCCCGCCCGGCCCGTGGGCGGCACCGAGGCCTTTTTCGAATGGATTCAGAAAAACCAGCGCTACCCCGACCTGGCCCGCCAGCGCAAAATCGAAGGCCGCGTGCCGGTAGAGTTCATGATTCAGCCCGACGGCTCGCTGACCGACGTGAAGCTGGCCGGCAAGCGCCTGGGCTCGGGCCTCGATGAGGAAGCCCTGCGCCTGATAAAAGCCGCGCCCAAATGGGAGCCGGCCCGGTTTCAGGGCAAGCCGGTGAAGCAAAAGATGGTGCTTCCGGTTATCTTTCAGTTGTAGCGCTGGCTTGCCTGCAACGCCTCTGGCGGCTAAAGCATCTTTACGACGGCGGCCTGGTCGATGCTCCGGTCCGGCGGCTTTTCCGCCGTCGGACCGGTCGTCGTTGTCATCAGTTGTTCTCGCGGCGACCGGCCGACGGCGGAAAAAGCCGCCGTACCGGAGCAGACACTTACAATATTCCGCCGTGCCGCTCGTCCTGCCCATCGTATTCCTCCCTCCCATTACCGTATGCTTGCTCCCCTGCCCCTCCTTTCAGCCCCGCCCGTGGCCCCCATGCAGCCTTCGCCACCTGCGGATGCGCTGACCATCTGGCCCTACCAGGCCCGCTTCCGGCAGGCGGCCCAGGCCGTGGCAGTGGGCATTTTTGATGCGCTGGATGAGGAGCTGGACCCCGATGTGCTGCTCGTGGGCATTCCGCTGGCCCACACGACCGCCGAAGCCGCCTGCCTGGAACCCGCCGACTGCGGCCTTGACCTGAGCCACTTCCGCGACGTATCGGCCCGGGGCCAGTATTTTCAGCGCACCGAGCCCTGGCCCATGCCCGAGCGGGAGCACATGACCGCCGAAATTGCCGAGCGTCGCCACCACGCGCTGGGTCTGCGACGCGCCATGCAGGAAGTGCTCGATGCGCTGGACTCGCCCACCGGCAAGCAGCAGTACTTCGCCGGCTGGCCCATCCAGATCGGCGATTTCTACGTGCTGACGGTGCTGCGGCTGAACCGCAAAGCGTTGCGCCTGCACCCGTCATTGCGCCCCGACCGCTTCTACACCGATGGCCGGCCGCTGGCTCCTTCGCTCATCATGGCGGCCATGTTCCGCTTTCATGAGGAGTGTATCAAGTCGCTCACGGAGCCGGAGCCGGGCTCGGGGCTGCTGGTGCGCCCCCGCGAAACCGAGGAGCTGCTGCGCGCCGCCGGCAAGCTGCTGATGGATACGCCGGCCCAGGCCCTGGGCATGAGCCCCGCGGCGGCCAAGCTCTTTACCACCTGCAATACCATTTCCTCGCTGCGCTACGAAGGGGCTGAGGGCGTGGGCAAGCTGCTGCTGGCCCGCCGCCGCCACCCCAATCTGGAGGAAGTGTTTGCCCTCACCTGCCCCACCCCGCTCACCGACTACCGGGCCGTGCGCAAGCTGCTCGAAATGACCACCGCCGATGTGAGCCTGCTCGCCGACGGCGAAAATGTGTATGCCCTGGGCCGCCAGATCGGCACCTACGATGCCACCCGCGAAGATCTGTTCCTCATCAACTTCGTGACGCACTACGCCTGGGAGTTTCAGCACGATGGGCGGGAGCTGATGCGCAGCCACTACGGCCTGCCCAGCCTACCCCGCACCCGCCTGAATCGCACCAGGTTCCGCAAAGACCTCAAACAAACTTTCGGGCTGAGCGACCCGGCCAAAGTGGAGCGCCTTTGGGACGTGGTGCTCGAAGCCAGCCGCCAGAAGCACGGCACGCTGCTGGTCATCACCACCGAGGCCCTGGCCGAAGCCGACCGGCTCAAGCTGCAATGCACGCTCATCGAGCCCGTGCCGCTTACGCCGCTCATTACCCGCCTCATCACCGCCATCGACGGGGCCGTGCTGCTCGACCCCGAATCGTACTGCTATTCCATCGGCGTGATTCTGGACGGCAAGGCCAGCGGCCACGGCACCAGCACCCGCGGCGCCCGCTACAATTCCGCCATCCGCTACGTAGAAAGCAGCCCTTATCCCTGCATGGCTATAGTCGTGAGCGAGGACGGGCTGGTCGATGTCATTACCAAAGACAGTATCCGGGAAGAGTAATGGCCTTGGCCGGGCAGGCAACGCGCCGCCAGAACTGCTAAGCCGGTTTTCAGCCGAAAGATGCCCTTCCCAACGCTTTGGAAGGCAGATTTCAGTCGGAAGTACGCCTGCCCATCGTTTGGGAGGGCAGTAGTCAAACGAAAGATGACCTTCCCGTCGGCTGGAGGCCAGAATTCAGATGAAATCTGGCTTTCCAAACGTCTGGGAGCCATGATTCTGCTGAAAGATGCCCTCCCCATTGTTTGGAAGCCCTATCTCAGCCGAAGACTGCCCTTCCCCTCGTTTGCATAGCCTTCTTCCGGCTACAAACCTACCACCGCTACGCCGCTTCGTTCTTCGGCTACCGCCTCGCCCGATACGACCATGTGATGCGGAACACAGCCACCACGTCGCCGGCCTCATCGGTGCCGGTGCTGGTGCACACCACGGTGCGGCCTTCGCCGGTGGCGCGGCTTTCGGCAATGGCCTGGGCAATGCGCGGGCCGTCGGGGCTGGTGAAGGCAATCAGGCCTACGGCTTTCTTGGTGAATTCGGCCTCCAGGCCCACCACCAGCATCGATACCCGGCCGCCTTCGGTGTGCATCATGGAGAGCACGCCGCTGGCCATTTCGGCGGCCATGCTCAGGCAGGCAAAGTAGATGCTGCGAAACGGATTTTTGGTCAGGTACTTAAACGGCACCGTCACGGTGGCCCGCTCCGGCGTGATTTCGCGCAGGCGCAGCCCCGCCAGATACGCCATCGGCAGGCTGCGCAGCATGAACAGGCGCAGCTTCAGGGGGTTGGAAATGGTGCGCCGGAATGCGGCAGCCTGGGGCGTATCGGCGGGCGCGGGCAGGGCGGCCGCGGGAGTGGGCGAGGTCATGGGCAAGAGCAAAAAAGCGCCCCGGAGCGGGCACCAGTCAAGTTAAGGCTTTTTGGGCGATGCGCGGCGGGGCAATGGAGCCGGCTTGGGGGCCGGATAAATCGTCAGCTCCTTATAGGTTGAAACCGGGTCGGTTTCGCGGCGAAAATCCAGCTCCTCCAGCACGCCAATAACCAGCTCGGCGGTGGTATAGATGATATTGCCATCGAGCAGATGCCCGCCCAGGGTGCGGCCCGTGGAGTCGGCCATGGCTAGGTGCAGGTGGCTACCGTTGGTAGAAAGCGTGCCGACCAAAGACACGATTTCGAAGTGGCCCTTGTACACGGTGGGGCCATCCTGGTTGGCCAGCCGCAACGTGGCCGTAGTCAGGCTGCCCACGCACGTCACCACCGCCCCGGCCCGAATCTGGTGCTGCTCGGTGAAGGCCAGCAGCTGCTGGCGCAGATCCTGACCGGGGCCAAGACGCAACGCATACGTGCGCATGGGCGAAGAAAGGGCAGCAGGAGAAGCCGGAGCAGCCATAGAAACGGGCGGTTGCCGCTGGCCCAGCGCCGCCGGGGCACTCAGACACAGCAGCAGTAAGAGATACAAAAGACGCATACAACGCAGAGTTAGGCCCAAAGGTACGCGCCATTCTTCGGACCGGAACGCCCCACCCAGTCGCTCGGCTGTGCCGAATGACTGCGCGTGAGGCCTGAACGCAAAAAGCCGGCACGGGCCGGCTTTTGCATTGTTAAACGCTAGCTTCTAGCGGTTGAACCGCACGTCGCCGTAGCGCACTTTCACGTTCACCAACGCCGCGTTGCGCACCGGCACCACCCCAAACCGGCCCTGCATATCGCTCGACGATACGCTGTTTTCCTCGGCATCTACTTTCACCAGGCGCTTATCTACCAGCAGCTTGCCGTGCTGGGTGTTCACGTCGAAGTTGAAGCCCGTGCCGTCGGGGAAGTTGAGCAGAATGGTGCTGTAGCCGCCATCCACGTTGATGGCGCGGAAGTTTCGGCCCGTGGTGCGCACCTCAAACGAGGGGCAGTACTGCACCGCCATATCCAGGCGCTCCTCGATGCGGTCGATGCTGAAGCGGGAGTAGCCGGAGGTGCCGCGCAGGGTGCGCACGGTGCCCAGGGCTACTTCGCCGTACTTGCTCTGCACGTTCAGGTCCTGCACCGTGCCAATGTCGATGTCGGAGTAGTTGTTGCGCAGCGTCACGGCCTGGCCTTCATCAAGGCGCAGCTTGGAATAAGAGGCTTCGATGCTGGCTTTGCGGGCAAAGCTGACGGTAGCCTGGCCGTTGCCCACGCGCAGCAGATTCTGGGGGCCCTCCAGACGGCCGGTGCGCAGCGTGCCGTATTCCACGGCCAGGTCGGTGCTGCCGGTCAGGTCGTCGGCAATGCTGATTTCGCCGAAGGCCGTATGCACGCGCAGCGGCGTGTTTTTAGGCAGCCACACCGTGTAGTTCACTTCGTAGAGCTTGGTGCGGCTCCAACAGGCCCTGGGCATGGCCCCGAAGTGCGAGCGAAACGCCACGCCGCCGGTTTCGGCATCCTGGTCCGTGCTGCTCACCTGCATCATATCGAGCAGCTGCTGGGCCTTTTCGTCGGTATCGGCGCGGCTTATCATCTCCACGTCGGTCCGAATCTCATTACGGCTCCAAGTGTTGATCTGCACGCGGCCGTAGCGGGTATTAATGGCGTAGGAGCGGCCGGCCACGGCCGGGTAGATGCGGCTCAGCCGGCGGTTTTTTTCGCTGGACAGCGTCGGCTGGGCCTCTTCGCGGGCACTGGGCGCGGTTTGGGTAGGCTCCGGAGGCTTGCTGCCGTTCTGCGGGCCGGCGGCAGTGGCGTGGCTGCCCGCCGCCAGCAGGCTCAGCGCCAGCAAGCCGCATCTGACCAGTGCGGGGCGCTTTTTCATGGCTTGGGCTGGGCTTCCGAGTACTCCTGCACCTGAGCACGGGTGCGCAGCTGCTGGTTCAGAATGTCGAGCCGAATCTGCAGGTTGCGGTTCATGGCATCCAGCACTACATCAGGCTCCGGGTTGCGCGCCAGCTCTATTTTCAGCTGCTGGTAGGTCGAGTCGAGGGCCGTCAGCTCGCGCTGGTAGTCGGCGGGGGCCGCCTGTTGCAGCTGGGCATCCAGCTGGTTAAGCTCCGCCTGCCGCTCACGCAGCTGAATAGCGTAGTAGCTTTCCATGCGCTGCACGGCCGAAGCCACGCGCCGGGCGGGCGCTTCGGCGGCGGCCGTTGCTACCGGCTCCGCACCCAGCCCAAAGGGGTTTTCGGGCCGTAGCGCGGGTTTGGTGGGTGGGCTGACGGCTACGGTAGCTGCGCCGGTGGGCAGCCAAGCCGAGTGGCTCGCCGTCTTCGTCCAGAGCACGCCCAGGCCAGCCAGCAGCAACAGGGCCAGCGTGGCCGCTATGCCGTAGGCGTAGCGCGGGCGGCGGGCCGGCGTAGCGACCGGGTGCAGCGGCACGATGCGCAACGGAGACTCCGTTGGCACGGCGGCGGCCGGCTCAGTATCCAGCTCCCGGGCAATGGCATCCCACAAATCCGGGCGGGGCTCGAACGTGTCGAAGTCGGCACGGTGGTGCCCGACGAAGTCCTCAAGTCCGGTTTTATTCTCTTTCATGTCAGTAGTTATACGCACAATTCTTTCGGCCGCAGCCTTCTTTTACTCCGCCTGCAGCAGGCGGGCCACCGGCCTTACAAATGGCAAAAATTACAATCCATGCTGGCGGGCCAGCTCCAGTAGCTTCTTGCGGGCCCGGCTGTATTGCGACTTGGACGTCGATTCGGTGATGCCCATAATGCCGGCTATTTCGGCGTGGTCGTAGCCTTCAAGCAGGTACAGGCTCAGCACCACGCGGTAGCCGTCGGGCAGCTCCTGCACGCAGCGGCGCACCACATCGGCCCGCCACGACACTTCCTCGGGGTCGAGGCCGCCGTCGGCTTCCTCGGCCGCCGGCGCGTCGTGCTGCTCGGCCAGGGGCACCAGCTGCAGGCGGCGGCTGCGCAGGCAGTTGATGCTTTTGTTGATGACGATGCGCTTGAGCCAAGAGCCGAACGACGAGTCGCCCTTGTAGCTGTGCAGCTCGCGAAAAGCGCTCAGAAACGACTCTTGCAGCACATCCTCCGCCTCGGCGTAGTCGCCGGTGATGCGCACGGCAGCGTTGAACATGGCCTTGGCGTAGCGCTTGTAAATCTCGGCTTGGGCGCGCCGGTCGCCCAGGCGGCAGCGCTCCACGAGTGGAGCGTTGATGTCGGTGTATGCAAAGGCCTCCATACGATCCTGGGTTGGCGTTGAAGTGGAATCTGAGGGAATGTAAATATCCACCTTTCCGGGCTTAGCTGCTAGTGCTGATGGGTAAGTGCGGAAAAGACAAGCGGGCGGCCGCGGGGGTTGCATGGCGGGCCCGCATTCGCCCATTCACTCTCTCACTACCTATTTCCTCTTTCCGGCAGTGAAACAGTGGTTGCACCGGGGTTAGTTTATTCATTTTCTCATAAAACGTAAAAAACCTGCTCCGCTTCCGGAACAGGCTTTTTTGCGACGCCAGAGCGGAGCTTACACGTCGAACTTGATGCCCTGGGCCAGCGGGAGCTGGTCGGAGTAGTTGATGGTGTTGGTCTGGCGGCGCATGTATACTTTCCAGGCGTCGGAGCCCGACTCGCGGCCGCCGCCGGTTTCCTTCTCGCCGCCGAACGCCCCGCCGATTTCGGCGCCCGAGGTGCCGATGTTCACGTTGGCAATGCCGCAGTCGGAGCCGGTGGCGGAGAGGAAGGCTTCAGCCTCGCGCATGTTCAGGGTGAAGATGCTGGACGACAGGCCCTGCTTCACGCCATTCTGCAGCGTAATGGCATCATCCACCCCGCCCGAGTATTTGATGAGGTACAGAATGGGCGCGAAGGTTTCTTCCTGCACCGTGTGGTACTCGTTTTTAGCCTCAACCAGCGCCGGCTGCACGTAGGTGCCAGTCGGGTAGTCGGCGCCTTCCAGCACCTGGCCGCCGGTGAGCAGCTTGCCGCCTTCGGCCTGCACGGCCGCCAGAGCTTTGGTGAACATTTCCACGGCCTGCGTATCAATCAGCGGACCTACGAGCGTGCCTTCTTTCAGCGGATTGCCGATGGGCAGCTTAGGGTAAATGGCGAGCAGGCGCTGCTTCACATCCTCGAAAATGGACTCGTGGATGATGAGACGGCGCGTGGTGGTGCAGCGCTGCCCGGCGGTGCCCACGGCTCCGAACACCACGGCCCGCATAGCCATATCCAGGTCGGCGTGAGGCGTCAGAATGATGGCATTGTTGCCGCCCAGCTCCAGCAGGGCGCGGCCCAGGCGGCCGCCCACTACTTCGCCCACTTTCTTGCCCATACGCGTGCTGCCCGTGGCCGATACCAGCGGCACCCGCCCATCAGCGGCCATAGCGGCCCCAATTTCGGCCCCGCCGATGATAACGCTGAACACGCCTTCCGGCACGTCGTTTTCGGCCAGCACGTCTTTGATGATGTGCTGCACGGCCACGGCCACCAGCGGGGTTTTCTCCGAGGGCTTCCAGATGCTTACGTCGCCGCACACGGCGGCCAGCATGGCATTCCAGCTCCACACGGCCACCGGGAAGTTGAAGGCCGAGATGATGCCCACAATGCCCAGCGGCTGATACTGGTCGTACATGCGGTGGGCGGGGCGCTCGGAGTGCATGGTGAAGCCGTGCAGCTGCCGGCTCAGGCCCACGGCGAAGTCGCAGATGTCAATCATTTCCTGCACTTCGCCCAGGCCTTCCTGCATGATTTTGCCCATCTCGTAGCTCACCAGCTTGCCCAGCGGCTCCTTGAACTCGCGGAGCTTATTGCCGATCTGGCGCACGATTTCGCCGCGCTTCGGGGCCGGCATCAGCCGCCAGGTTTTGAAAGCTTCCTGGGCCGTGCGCACCACCTGCTCGTAGTCTTCCTCCGACGCCATGTGCACGGCGGCAATCTTGCGGCCATCGGCGGGCGAATAGACGGTTTTCAGGTCGGTGGTGCTGCCGCCCCAGGCCCGGCCGGTGCTGTAGGCGGCATTCTGGGGCTGCACGCCCAGCTCGCGCAATACGTGCTGGATGCCGTGCGGATCGGCGTGGGCCGGCGCGTCGCCGGTGGCAACGGCTTCTTCGAAGGCTTGTTTCATGGGAAGTAGAGTGGGGTGGATGGGATTGGGTTGGCGGGAGAGACTACCGGAGCGTAAAGCTAGCAAATAGGCGCGGGCCGGGCGGCACCAACGTCTGCCAACCCACCCTCGCCTGCGCCCCCCAACGGGCGGTCCTGACCACCGAAGGCAAAAAAAGTCCCCGCCAGTAGCTGACGGGGACTTTCGGTTATCGCACCAAGCTGTTAGTTCGACTGGCCAATGGGGTAATACGCCTTGCGCCCATCGGGGTACACGCCTTCTACCAGCGTGCCGTCGCCGTTCTTGGCATCTTCTAGGTAGCGCTGCACGTCCTGCGGATTGCTGACGCGGTTCTTGTCGATGCGGGTGATGATGAAGCCGTCGGAAATGCCGGTTTCCTTGAAGTTGGAGCCCTTGATGCCCGTGATTTTGGCCCCGCCATCCAGGCCCAGCTTATTCAGCTCCTGCCGGCTCACCGGCGATATGGTGGCGCCTTCGTACTTGAGGCCGGTGCTTTCGCGCACCACTTCGGTGGTGCCGGTGGCATTGCGCAGCGTGGCGCTGGTGATGCGGGCCTCGGAGCCGCGCAGGAAGCCAACCTTGATCTTGTCGCCGGGGCGGAAGCGGGCCACCTGCTCCTGCAGCTGCGAGGAGGTGTTTACTTTGGCCCCGTTGATTTCCGTGATGATGTCGCCTTCCTTCAGGCCGGCCTCGGCGGCGGCGCTGTTGGCCGTGAGGCCCACCACGTACACGCCGTTCAGGGTGCTGAGCTTCTTTTCGGAGGCCAGGGTGGCATCTACTTCGCGCATGTTCACGCCCAGCAGGGCACGCTGCACTACTTTGTACTTCAGCAGGTCGTCAATCACCTTGCTCACAATGGAGCTGGGCACGGCAAACGAGTAGCCCTCGAAAGCGCCCGAGCGTGAGGCAATAGCCGAGTTGATACCGATCAGGTCGCCGTTCAGGTTTACCAAAGCGCCGCCCGAGTTGCCGGGGTTCACCACGGCGTCGGTCTGCAGGAAGGACTCGATGCCCATGCCCTGCCGGTCGCGCAGAATGTTGATGTTGCGGCCCTTGGCTGAGATGATACCGGCCGTCACGGTCGAGTTCAGGTTGAAGGGGTTGCCCACGGCCAATACCCACTCCCCGATCTTCACGTTGTCGGAGTTGCCGTAGCGTACGAAGGGCAGATTATCGGCCTTCACCTTGAGCAGGGCCAGATCGGTGTTGGGGTCGGTGCCCACCAGCTCAGCCTCGAACTTGCGCTTATCGTCCATCACCACCTCAATCTTGTCGGCCTTGTCGATGACGTGGTTGTTGGTCACGATGTAGCCGTTGGCGGCAATGATAACGCCGGAGCCGGAGCCCATCTGCGGCCCCTGGCGGCCATGAAACTGCTCGGCATCATCGCCGAAAAACTGACGCAGGAAGGGGTCCATGCGCATGGCCGCGTTCTGGTCGCTCTGCTTCGGGCCGTACTCGGTCATCACGTGCACCACGGCCGGCGTCACGGAAGAGGCGGCGGCCACGAAGTTCAGGCCTTCGGGCACTACATAATTGGTGCTCTTCAATTCGCTGGTGTAGCGCACGTTGGGGTCGGCAGCCACTACGGCGGGCGCATTGGTGCGCTCGGGCTCCAGTAGCTTGTACCCACCCACGGCCACGCCGCCGCCAAGAACCGCGGAACCGAGCAGGCCGAGCATCATCTGTTTTGCTTGCATGGGTGTTGAAATGAGGATTGGGTTGAAAAAAAGAGGTAGTGGGAAGTTACGGCCGAAAACCAAATTCGGGCTGCGCCGCCGGCCTGCTAACGCTAGAGTCGCGCCGCGTGGTATAGCGTTGCATTCCGCACCCGAATCTACTAACACCGAAGCCAACAAAAAAGACACCGCCGGGGTGTCTTTTCTGCCGGCCTTGGGTGGGCTGATGCGAAATTAACGCACTTCAATGTGGTGCTTGGTCACTTTTTTGGTATCGAAGGGCAGCGTAACGCGCAGTACGCCGTCGGTCATTTCGGCCCCGATGGCGGTAGCATCCACGGTGTCGGGCAGGCGGAAAGTGCGGGTGAAGGTGCCGTAGGCGGTTTCGACGCGGCGGAACTTCGGGGCCTCTTCACCCTCGGTAGCCGGGGCTTTGCGCTCCCCGCTAATTACGAGGTTGCCCTCCTGAAAGTCAATAGCCACGGTGTCTTTGGCTACGCCGGGCAGCGGGAGCAGCAGCTCAAAGCCGGCCGCCGACTCCAGCACGTCAGCCTGAGGCACAAAGGAGTTGCCGGGCGTGGTGGCGGCTACCTGCTGGTCGCGCAGCAGCTCATTCAGCACAGAACTGAACGCGGCGCGGGAAGGACGAACGGAAGGGCGGTTGTTATAAACGAGAGTTGCCATGATATGCAGAATGTTAAGGTTTGAAGGTTAAGCACCGGTTGCGGTACGCCTCCTACCAATAAATTCTGTACCAACCAGCCTAAGATATTATTTCAAGACAAAAAGTCCTGATTTCATTTATTCGATCTTGTCAATTATTCACACTTTGTCCTAAGAGCAACGCCCATCATTTCTAAACAACGATTTTGTACTTTTTATTATCCCGCCATTATGTCACCCACACCAACAATTAGTGCTGAGTCGGCAGTTGGCGGCGCTCGAACACGGTGCCGCCCCGGAACAGCGTCAGGCGCAGATCCAAGCCTACTACCGGGGTCACGACATTGGTACGGCCGCCCGAAATCTGGTTATTATTCGCGTCGAACTGAGGTATGGTATTAAGGTAAGTGGTTTGGGAGGCCACCCAGGGCGTGAAGTCGAAGCGGGGCGACACGCGCACCCCCAGCTCCGCCCGTAGCGTCCCGAAGTCGATAACCCGCTCTTTTTCCTGGGTTTCGTCGCGCTGCAGACGCAGGTAGGCGCGGGCTTCATAGGCCAGCCGGGGCCGTAGCGCCAAGCGGCCCAGCGGAATCAGCCGGTCCAGATCGAGGCGCAGGCTGGTGAGGGCGCGGTTTTGGCTGCCCGGGCCGCCCAGCACCTGATATTCCACTCCCAACCGTTGGCGGAAGTTGAAGCTCCCAATCGTGTTCCAGTGCCGCCCAAACAGCTCCGGACGCGCATCCAGGAACAGATAGAGCACATCGCCGCCGTTGCGGGTGGCCGTGTACGCGTCCGCGCCCAGGGTGGCCCCGGCACTCCAGCGGGCGTTCCAGAAGTGCTCGTAGCCGGCATTCAGTCCCAGCCGGTCGAGGTTCAGGCCCTGGTAGCCGCCCGTGCTCAGGGGGGTGCTGATGCCAACCAGCACGTAGTCGTCGCCGTGCAGGGCATATTCGGCCTGCAGATTGGGCCGCAAGCCAAGCCCATTCACCGTGCGTCGCTGAGCCAGCGCGGGGTGAACAGCCAGCAGTAGTATCAGAGCAGATAAGCGTAGCAACCTGAACATTGGGTAAGTATATGGCGTTGAGAAAAGCCGAATCCGGCGAGTGGGCAGCGTTTAGTCTTCGGCCGCCAGCTCGCGCAGCGTGAGCCAGGCCATCAGGCCGGGACCGGTTTCCAGGGCTTTGGTGTCGATATCGAAGGTGGGCGTATGCACGGAGGCGGCGAAGCGGCCATCGGCGGCACGGGTGCCCAGGCGGTAGAAGCACGCGGGGGCGGCCTGCGAGTAGTAGGCGAAGTCTTCGGCGGCCATCCACTGATCCAGCTCCACTACATTTTCGGCCCCCAGGTATTCTTCGGCGGCGGCGCGGGTGCGGGCTGTAAGTTGCGGCTCGTTTTCCAGATACGGGTAGCCGCGCCGGATTTCCAGCTCGCAGGTGGCCCCCATCGATTCGGCCAGCCCTTCCACCAGCCGGCGCAGGTGGCCATGCGCCTCCTCGCGCCACTCCTCGTTCAGGGTCCGGAACGTGCCTTCCAGCTTCACTTCGTTGGGAATGACGTTGGTCGCGCCGTTGGCAATGACTTTGCCGAACGACAGCACCGAGGGCAGCTTGGGGTTGGCGCGCCGGCTCACAATCTGCTGGGCCGCCACAATGATGTGGGCCGCCACCAGGACCGGGTCGATATTCTGCTCGGGCATGGCCCCGTGGCCGCCCTTGCCGCGCACGGTCAGGTACAGCTCGTCGGTGCTGGCCATGTAGCGGCCGGCCCGCAGCCCGATTTTGCCGGCCGGCAGCAACGGAAATACGTGCTGCCCCAGAATACTGGCCGGCGCGGGGTTTTTCAGCACGCCTTCCTGAATCATCAGCGAAGCTCCACCAGGCAGCAGCTCCTCGCCGGGCTGAAAAATCAGCTTCACGGTGCCCTCAAACTCGGTGCGCAGCTGGCTCAGAATGCGGGCCGTGCCCAGCAACGACGACGTATGCACGTCGTGGCCGCAGGCGTGCATCACGCCCGGGTTCCGGGAGCGGTATGGCACCTCGTTCTGCTCCTGAATGGGCAGCGCGTCCATGTCGGCGCGTAGCGCCACCACACGCCGGCCGGGGTTTTGGCCCTCAATGAGCACGACCAGACCCGTAGTGGCCATCGGCTGCGGATGCAGGCCCAGTTTTTCCAGCTGCTCTTTCACGAAAGCCGCCGTATTGAATTCCTGAAACGACAATTCCGGATGAGCGTGCAGATGCTGGCGCAGCGCCACGGTATCGGCGGCAGCTTCGGCAGCCAGGGTTTTGATGCGGGGAAGCAGGTGGAGCATGGGAAGGAGCAAGCGAAAAGCGACAGACGTTTGTCGTTGTCATGCTGAGCTTGTCGAAGCATCTCTACCGCAACGGTAATTAATTAGCATTGCAGTAAAGATCCTTCGACAAGCTCAGCATGACAGTTCCGGTGTTCTAAAACGTGGTTTTATTCAGCACTACCTGCGTGGACTGTAGCTCGGCTTTGGGCACCAGGGGCCGGATGCGGAGCATGGCCTGCTCGGCTTCCAGGCGGGTGAGGTAGTCGCCCACCCAGAGGCGGTAGATAGGTTGCTTGTAGGTGAGGTAGTCGGTTTCCTCGGGGTAGCGGCTGATGACGGCCCGGCGAATGGCCATGGCCTGGTCGCGCTCCAGGCCCACGTAGGCCAAGATGCGGAAGCCCTGGGCGTACTTCACGTTCTGGTTGGTGTAGGCCTGGTCGCGCAGACGCTGCTCCACCTGAGCATTTACGTGGTTGGTGGGCGCGACGAAGGTTTTGGCCCCGGCGGCGGGCGCGGCCGCCGGTTTGGGGGCCGCAAATACGGGCCGGTAGCGGCTCAGGTCTTCGGGCACCACGGCGGCCGGGGCGCGGCGGGCGGTATCGGGGGCCTGGGCGGCGCTGGTGGCGGCGGGCCCGGAGGCGGCGCAGGCACCCAGCGCCAGCAGGGCAGGAAATAGCAGCACGTTAGGAAGCAGGGTTTTCATTTTCTGCCAGCAAAGCTAAGCTATTGGACGACCCGATGCGGTCGGCCCCGGCGGCTACCAGCGTGAGGGCCGCCGCCCGGGTGCGGATACCGCCGGATGCCTTGATGCGCATATCCCCCGGCAACGCCTTGCGCATCAGCTCAATATCGGCCACCGATGCGCCCCGGCTGGCGAAGCCGGTGGAGGTTTTCACGAAGTCGGCCCCGGCGGCCACGCACAGCTGGCAGGCCGCCAGGATTTCCGCTTCCGTGAGCAAAGCCGTTTCAATAATCACCTTCAGCAGGGCCTGCCGGAAGTGGCACAGCTCGGCCAACTGCCCGATTTCATCCTCCACTTCCTCCAGCCGCCCCGATTTGAACGCGGCCACGTTCATCACCATATCCAGCTCCGTAGCGCCATCGGCCAGCGCTTGGTGCGCCTCGAAGAACTTCACCTTGGTAATCTGATACCCCAGCGGAAAGCCGATAACCGTGCAAACGGGCACGCCGGAGCCCTGGAGCCGCTCGGCGGCAAAGCGCACGTAGCACGGCGGCACGCATACGGAGGCAAAGCCGGCCGCCGCCGCCTCGGCGCAGAGCTGGGCAATCTGGGCTTGGGTGGTATCGGGGCGCAGCAGCGTGTGGTCGATGCGGGCGGCGAGGTCGGTGAACTTCTTGCTCATGATAAGGTGATATAAACGAGTAGTGGCAGGCCGTTCCACCGGAACGCACCTGCCACTTAATAGTACTCAATTTTCCGGCAAAGCCGAGTTCAACTCCTTAGTCCACCAGCACGCAGCGGTTGTGGGCCAGGTCGTCTTCCACGCTCTTGTACTTCACGTCGCGCACCACGCGGCCGTCCATATACTGCACGCTTACTTTCTCATTGCGGTTGGCCACTTTCTGGCTGCGCACGGGCACTTGCTTTTCTACCGGCAGATCCTCGGGGCCCATATCCTCCGGGCCGGCCCCGAGCGAGACGGACGACACTTCCTTCTCGGCCTTCAGCTTGGGGGCCGGGGCGGGCTTGGGCAGCTCGTCTTCGATGTAGTACTCCACCTCCTCGGCGTGGCCGGGCTGCTGGTTCATGGGCACGTCGGCCTTAAAGAGGAACGAAACCGTTTCCTCGTTCACCTTGCCGATCATCAGCTTGAACAGCTCAAACGACTCGAACTTGTACACCAAAAGCGGGTCTTTCTGCTCGTACACCGCGTTCTGCACCACCTGCTTCAGGTCGTCCATCTGGCGCAGGTGCTGGGTCCAGGCCGTGTCGATGGTCGAAAGCACCACTACTTTTTCCATACCGCGGATGGCCTCGTGGCCGCCATTGGCCTGGGCCTTGCGCAGATTGGCCACGGCCGTTACCTGCTTGCGGCCATCGGTGAAGGGAATGGCGATGTTTTCGTAGGGCGCATTGTTGGCCAGCAAGTCGTTTACCAATGGCAGGGTGTTGCCGGCAATGTGGTCGTTCTTGCTGTAGTAGTAGCCCAGGGCCTCGTCGTAGAGCTTCTGGCTGAGTTGCGGCGCGGGCAGGGCGCTGAACTGCTGCGGGGTGATGTGCGTGTCGTAGCCGAACACGCGGATGATGGCCAGCTGGAAGCTCTCGAAGTCGTTGGTGCCTTTGTGGATGGCCACCAGATCGTCGCAGACGTCATAAATCATGTTCCAGATGTCCAGCTCCAGCCGCTCGCCGAACAAGGCGTTGCGGCGGCGCTTGTACACCACCTCGCGCTGGGCATTCATCACGTCGTCGTACTCGAGCAGGCGCTTGCGGGTGCCGAAGTTGTTTTCCTCTACCTTCTTCTGGGCCCGCTCAATGGAGCTGGTAATCATGGAGTGCTGAATCACTTCGCCTTCCTCCAGGCCCATGCGGTCCATGAGCTTGGCAATGCGGTCGGAGCCGAATAAACGCATCAGGTTGTCCTCCAAACTCACGAAGAACTGGGAGGAACCCGGGTCGCCCTGGCGGCCGGCGCGGCCCCGCAGCTGCCGGTCTACGCGGCGGCTTTCATGGCGCTCGGTGCCGATGATGGCCAGTCCGCCCGATTCCTTGGAGGTTTCGCGCAGCTTGATGTCGGTGCCGCGGCCGGCCATGTTGGTGGCAATGGTGACGGTGCCGGGGTAGCCGGCGGCGGCCACAATCTCGGCCTCGCGCTGGTTCTGCTTGGCGTTCAGCACCTGGTGGTTGATGCCTTTGAACTTGAGCATCCGGCTCACCAGCTCCGAAATCTCCACCGAGGTGGTACCCACCAGCACGGGCCGGCCGGCCTGCACCAGGGTCTGGATTTCGTCGGCCACGGCGTTGTACTTCTCACGCACGGTCTTGTACACCTTGTCGTGCTCGTCCTTGCGCGAAATGCCGCGGTTGGTCGGAATCACCACCACGTCCAGCTTGTAGATTTCCCAGAACTCGCCGGCTTCGGTTTCGGCCGTACCGGTCATGCCGCCCAGCTTGTGGTACATGCGGAAGTAGTTCTGCAGGGTCACGGTGGCATAGGTTTGCGTCGCGTCTTCCACGCGCACGTTTTCCTTGGCCTCAATGGCCTGGTGCAGGCCGTCGGAGTAGCGGCGGCCTTCCATCACGCGGCCGGTCTGCTCGTCCACGATTTTCACCTTACCGTCGTCGGTCAGGATGTACTGGTCGTCCTTCTCAAACAGCGTGTAGGCCTTCAACAGCTGGTTCACGGTGTGGACCCGCTCCGATTTCTCGTTGTAGTCGGCCATCAGCTGCTCCTTGCGGTGCAGCTTGTCCTCGGTGCTCACGGCCTTATTGTTCTCGATGGCCGCAATTTCCATCCCGATGTCGGGCATGATGAACATGTGCGGGTCTTCGCCCTGGGCCGTAATCAGGTCGATGCCTTTTTCGGTCAG
This sequence comes from Hymenobacter daecheongensis DSM 21074, assembly GCF_900141805.1. Classification (GTDB taxonomy): domain Bacteria; phylum Bacteroidota; class Bacteroidia; order Cytophagales; family Hymenobacteraceae; genus Hymenobacter; species Hymenobacter daecheongensis. The sequence continues at coordinate 506,693 of NZ_FQYN01000002.1, forward strand.
TTCAATCTGGTTGTTCTTCTCATCAATGGTGAAGAACAGCGGCATATCGGCCTCGGGCATCTGGCGCTGGTTGTCGGCCAGGTAGTGGTTCTCCACCTTCTGCAATACGGCCCGGATACCGGTTTCCGACAGATACTTAATCAGCGGCTTGCTCTTGGGCAGGCCGCGGTATGCGCGGAATAGCATCAGGCCGCCGTCGCCTTCCTTGGGGCCGTCCTTACCTTCGGCAATAAGCTTGCGGGCCTGCACCAGGTAGTTCTGCACAATTTTCTTCTGCGCATCCACCAGCAGCTGAATGCGGGGCTTGAGCTGGTAGAACTCGTGTACGTCGCCGCGGGGCACGGGGCCGGAGATGATGAGCGGGGTCCGGGCGTCGTCAATCAGCACCGAGTCCACTTCGTCGACCATGGCGTAGTGGTGCTTGCGCTGCACCAGCTCCTCGGTTTCGCGGGCCATGTTGTCGCGCAGGTAGTCGAAGCCGAACTCGTTGTTGGTGCCGTAGGTGATGTCGGCGGCGTAGGCGCGGCGGCGGGCGTCGGTGTTGGGCTGGTGCTTGTCGATGCAGTCCACGGTGATGCCGTGAAACTCGAACAGCGGCGCGTTCCATTCGGAGTCACGCTTGGCCAGGTAGTCGTTGACGGTTACCAGGTGCACGCCGCGCTTGGCTAGGGCATTGAGGAAAGAAGGCAAGGTCGAAACGAGGGTTTTACCCTCACCGGTGGCCATTTCGGCAATCTTGCCCTGGTGCAGCACCACGCCCCCGAGCAGCTGCACGTCGTAGTGCACCATGTCCCAGGTGATTTCGGCGCCGGCGGCGGTCCACTTGTTGCTCCAGGTAGCCTGGTTGCCGCTGATGGTGACGTTGCTCTTGCGGGAGGCAATTTCGCGGTCGAAGTCAGTGGCCGTTACCACCAGCTGGCCGTTTTCCTTGTAGCGGCGAGCCGTTTCCTTCACAATGGCGAAGGCCGGCGGCAACACCTGCAGCAGCACGGCTTCCAACTCTTTGTTGCGCTGCTTTTCCAGCTCATCAATCTGGTCGAAGACCTTCTCCTTCTGCGTAATGTCCAGATTCGGGTCGGCGCTGATGCGCTCGTGCAGGGCGCTGATTTGGTCGTCGAGGCCCTTCAGGTGGGCGTCGATGCGGTTGCGCACCTGCTGGGTCTGCTCGCGGAGCTGGTCGTCGGAGAGCTGTGCCAGTTTGGCATATTCGGCGTTGATAAGCGCTACATACGGGATAATCTCCTTCAAGTCACGGTCCGATTTGGTCCCGAAAAGCTTGGCGACGGTCTTCCCAAAGAAATCTAACATACTGGTCTTGTTAAGCTGAAACGCCGGGGCGTACCTCAAATTTAAGGCGATTTTCGGGAATCTCCCGGCCAAATCACCTGCTATTCACCGCCCCGACCTCCGAAACGACAAAACCCCGCACCTCAAAGAGTGTGCGGGGTTTGCTGGGTGTGCATTGTTGTCAGGCGGCGCAAGCCGGAAATGACCGGCTGGGCGGCCGGGCTACTCTATCTTTTTGCCGGCCATAGCCTGCCGGATAGAAATGTTCATTACCCGCTCGGCAAATGGGCTGGTCAGGGCTTCCAGCATATCCACGGCGGCCAGAATGGTGTCTTTGTCGCCGGTTTCGAGGGCCTCGCGCAGGTTCTGGGTCTGGGCGGCGGTCTGGGTGATTTCGTCCTCGGTGAGGTACTGCGAATTCTTGTCCACGAAGCGCTCCACTTGGTAAATCATCTGCTCGGCCACGGTGCGGGCCTCAATCAGCATGCGGGCCGACACGTCTTCGCGGGCGTGGGTGAGCGAGTCCATCAGCATCTGCTCCACCTGCTCGTCGGTGAGCCCGTACTGGGGCTTTATCTCCACCGCCTGCCGGGTGTTGGAGCGCAGCTCAATGGCCTCCACCTGCAGGATGCCATCGGCGTTGAGCAGGAAGTTCACGTCCACTTTGGGCAAGCCGGCGGGCATGGCCGGAATGCCGCGCAGGTCGAACTCGGCCAGCTTGCGGTTTTCCTTCACCAAGTCCCGCTCGCCCTGATACACGGATATTTTCAGGTTCACCTGCCCGTCCACGGAGGTGGTGTACTGGCGGCCGGCTTTGGTCGGAATCTTGGAGTTGCGCGGAATAATCGGGTCCATCAGCCCGCCCAGGGTTTCGATGCCCAGCGTGAGCGGCGTTACGTCGAGCAGGAGCACATCGCGGCGGTTGCCGGCCAGAATATCGGCCTGAATGGCCGCGCCCAGCGCCACCACCTCGTCGGGGTTGAGCGAGTTGTTGGCGGGCTGCTGAAAGAACTCCGACACCGAATCGTATACCAGCGGCACGCGCGTGGAGCCGCCCACCAGCAGCACCGCGTCGAGGTCTTTTGGGGTAAGCCGGGCATCGGCCAGCGCCTGCCGGCACGAGTCGATGGTGCGGGCCACCAGCGGCCGGATCAGGTCGTTGAACTCGGCTTTGGTGAGGCGCAGCACCAAGTCGTTGAAGTTGGCCCCGAAGTCGTCGTGCTGGCTCAAGTACTTTTTGGCCGATTCGGCCAGCAGGCGCAGCTCCTGCTGCAGCGGGCCGCTGGCAGCCACGGCGGCGCTCAGGTTGTGCTGGGCCGTCCAGTGGTTGATGATGGCGCGGTCCAGGTCGTCGCCGCCCAGATACGTGTCGCCGTTGGTGCTGAGCACTTCAAAGATGCCCTGCTGAATACGCAGAATGCTCACGTCGAAGGTGCCGCCGCCGAGGTCGTACACGGCCACGGTTTTTTCCTCATCAGGGCTCAAGCCAATGCCGTAGGCCAGCGCGGCGGCGGTGGGCTCGTTCACGATGCGCAGCACTTCCAGCCCGGCGAGTCGGCCGGCGTCGCGGGTGGCCTGGCGCTGGGAGTCGTTGAAGTAGGCCGGCACGGTGATTACGGCGCGGTTTACGGGCGTTTTCAGGGCGTGCTCGGCGCGGGTGCGCAGCTCCTTCAGAATCTCCGCGCTCAGCTCGATGGGCGAGTAGAACCGGTCGCCGACGCGGATTTTCACCAGGCCCTCGGAGTTGTCGTCGATGACTTTGTAGCCCAGGTCGGCGGCGTGGCCGCCCAGGTCCTGGTAGCTTTTGCCCAGCAGGCGCTTCACCGAGTAAATCGTGTTCTGCGGATCGGTGAGCAGGTATTCCTTGGCCTCGGTGCCCACGATAGGCTCCTGCCCGCCGGCCGGAAAGTGCACCACCGAAGGCACGATGGTGCCGCGGTCCAGGTCGTTGATGGCCACGGGCTGCCGGCCGTCGGGGTGGATGTAGGCTACCAGGCTGTTGGTAGTGCCCAGGTCGATACCGACGATGATTTCTTCCTGCTGAATAGTGCCGGTGGAAAGGTTGATTGCGACTTTAGCCATGCGAGTAGAGGGCGGCGCGCCGAGGCGCGGGGGTGAGAAAGTGGCGGATGCGCTATAGACAGCCGGGGCCACTTTGGGGGGTCAAAAGTAGCGAAGAAATGCCGGGCTGGTTTTCGGGGGGCCGCTGCTAGTGGGCAGGGGAAAGACAATGCCCAAATTTTTTACCGAAAAGTTCTACACCACGCAAACCGGAATCGGGTTGGCCCCCGTATGTGATTTTGTAAGTGGCTGTAAGCCCTACTACTCCTTTCTACTGTGCCTCCGTTTCGGATGGCTTATCTGCTTCGCTACCCGCCGCCTGCCGGTCGTCAGCGTTTCTATCCTGCTTACCCCCGCTCCTTCCCTATTGCCGCCGTTCTCTTTTGCCACCTGAGATTTCAGGCTGGCTGGTGCATGCCTTTTTTATCCACTTTTCCCTTTTCTGATCATGAAAAAGACCTTTACGCGTCCGATTCTCCACCTCTCGCTGGCGGCCACGGCCGTGGTAGGCGCGCTGGCCTGGAGCGGCCAAAACACCCGTCTGGAGGCTTCCAGCCACCGCGAAGCCCCGCTCATCGCCGATGACCTGTTGGCTGACAACACGGACGTTTACGCCTTCCGTGACCCTACCAATTCGGAGATGATTAATATCATCGCCAACTTCATTCCGTTCCAGCTGCCTCAGGGTGGTCCGAACTATTATCATTTCGGGGAAAATATCCGCTACGAGATTCACGTCAAGAATGACGCGACGACTGTCGGCGATGATATCACCTACCGCTTCACGTTTACGCGCACAAACCAGGATCCTACTACCCACTTCAATATCCGGTTGGGCAAGGAAAACCTGAAAACGACGTATACGCTTGAGCAGAGCATAAAAGGTGCGGCTTTCACGACGTTGGTAACCAATGGTATTGTGCCGCCCTACAACGTAGGCCCACGCGCTATTACCGGTGCTGCCGGTTTGGGCGCGGCCAGCTATGAGGCGCTCTTCAATGGTGGCATTCAGAACCTGCCCTCTGGCGGGGGTCGGGTGTTTTGCGGACCGGTTGATGATCCTTTCTTCGTAGATATTGGCGGCATTGAGGATCTGGGCGGCATCCGCTCGGCCAGCGCCCGCGACGGCTTGTACCACAAAAACGCCAATGCCATTGCCCTGCAGATTCCGATTTCGGCGTTGCAGAAAACTGGCAAAACCGGCGCGCAGGCAGCTAATATTCTCGACCCGGACTACGTAATCGGGGTATGGGCTTCGGCCAGCCGGCCCGCTATCCGTACATTGAACACAGATGGTACTCAGACTACCTCGGGTGCTTACGTGCAGGTATCTCGCCTGGGTATGCCGCTGACCAACGAAGTAGTAAACCCGATTGGTAATAAGGACGAGTACAATGCTCGCACACCTTATAATGAGAACCGGGCATTTGATACCAACTTCGTGAACCCTGAGTTGAGCCTGTACATGGCTGATGACAACCCGGTCAATGGGGCGGCTCCTAAGCCTCCGGGACAAACGTATTATGGTGAAGCGGTTCCAGGCTTTAACAAGTTGCGCATCCAGTCGAAATCGTTGGCTGGCAGAACGGGGCTACCCGCTAATGGATTTGACTTCCGCAACGGGGCCAATGGCCTGTCGGTGCTGACGACGGCGCAACGCGCCGGAACTGTATTTGCCGACCCTACCTACGGTCCTATCCTGCTTCAGGCTGGTAAGCCCCGCTCGGTAGACTTGTTGCCAATCTTCCAGACGGGTGTTCCAAACTTAGCTCCGTATCAGTTGGCTACCGGCAAAAACGGCAACCCATTGGCTGCCGGCAAGCCCTTCATCAACAACTTCCTGCCTACACTGGGTGATATGCTGCGCCTGAATATGGCTGTGCCCACCACGCCCCGTAACTCGGCTGACTTCAGCTCGGAAGGGCTGCTGGCCGCTGCGGTATTGGGTCTGACGGACGCACGGTTCAACACGACTACTACTCTGCAGGCCATTCCAAACATGGATGGTTTCCCGAACGGCCGTCGTTTGGAAGATGACGTGGTACGTATTGAGCTGCAAGCAGTTGGCGGTGTTGTATTGGCTTCGCTGGGTCTGTGGTATGACGATTTCGGTCCTGCGGCTACCAATCCGGTTACACCTCAGCTGAACAACGTACTGACCTTCACCACGGGCATAGAGCGCAACGATACTACGCTCCGGGCGGCGTTCCCTTACATGCAGCTTCCATGGAGCGGCACCAAAGCGCAGCCAACCGTGACTTCGCAGCGTGGAAGCTCTGCTTTGGGCCTGCAGTCATCGCCGGTGGCAATCGGTCAAAACTATCCTAACCCGTTCAACGAGCGGACTACTTTCCACTACGAAGTAGCTAAAGCCGGGCCACTGACGCTGACTGTGACGGATATGATGGGTCGCAAAGTAGCTACGGTCTTCAATAACAAAGAGCATAAAGCCGGCACCTACGACTTCGTTTGGAAAGTGCCTACGCTGGCTGCCGGCACCTATATTGCTACCGTAAAATCGGGCGCAACGGTGCTGCAATCCATCAAGCTCGTTCATACCAACTAGCCATAGCATATCGGCACAGTTGCCAAGCCAGTCTATTTGCAGCCGTGTCGATATTGTGGTAAATTGATAGCCGGGCCCGGATGAGCCCGGCTATCTTTTTGGAACTATCAGAGGCCAGCGCTACGCTGGCCTCTTTTACCCACTTCTTAAATAAAAGCTTTGCGTAAGTATCTCTACCCAATTCTGGTGCTTTGCTTTGGAGCGGCTATCGCGGCCCTCTTTTTCTTCCGTAAGCCCGAACTCATTCCAAAGCTGAAAGAGCGCCACGGCGACCTTACCCTGGGCGGGGAATGGCTGAATACCAAAAATGCCATCGGTGGTCTGATGGCGGAAATCCGGGCCAAGCCCGACGATAACAAGCCCAAGCTGCTGCTGGCCCAGGCGTATATGCAGGAGGCGCGCGTGACCGGCGACCACCCGTACTACGATATGGCCGCCATGCAGCTGCTGAACGGCATTCTGAAAAAAGAACCCAAAAACTTTGAGGCACTGTGCTGCAAAGCTTCGTTGTGCCTCACCCAGCACCACTTCTCCGAAGGACTGGCCGTGGCGCAGCAGGCAGTGGAAATAAATCCGCACAATGCCTTCGTATATGGCTTGCTCTGCGACGCTAATGTAGAACTGGGCCGCTATGACGAAGCCGTGAAGATGGCCGACAAGATGAACCAGGTGCGGCCTGATCTGCGCTCTTATTCCCGTGTGTCGTATCTGCGCGAGATTTATGGCGACTATCCGGGGGCTATAGAAGCTATGGATATGGCCGCTAAAGCAGGCTATCCGGGCTTGGAGCAGACCGGGTGGGCCCGCACTACCTTGGGACACCTGTATGAGAATACCGGCGACTTGATTAAGGCTGAAAACCAGTACCGGCAGACCTTGCAGGAGCGACCTTTTTATGCCTACGCGCTGGCCGGCCTGGGCCGGGTGGAAAAAGCCCGTCAGAATTATCCGGCGGCCATCGAGTACTTCCGCAAGGCCCGCGCTACGGTGAAGGACTACGCCTTCGCCGACGAGTTGACGGATCTGTACCGCCTGAACCACGAGCCGGCCAAAGCCACGCAAATGGCCAAGGAAGCCATTTCGATGCTGGCCGAAGATGCCAAGGAGGCCGACGAAAACGAGGAAATGGGCCACTACGCCGACCGGGAACTGGCCTACGCCTACCTCAAAACCAACGAGCTGGACAAAGCCCTGGCGCACGCCAAGCTGGAATACGACCGCCGCCCCGACAACATCGATGTGAACGAAACCCGGGCCTGGGTGCACTACAAGCGCGGCGAATATAAGGACGCACAGACCTACATGGCTAAAGCCCGGCGCACCAGGTCGCAGAACCCAACGCTGCTGTGCCGCGCCGGCCTGATTGCCACCAAAAACGGTAACGCCGCCGAGGGCCAGGCCCTGATTCGCAAGGCGCTGAGCACGAATCCGTATTTGAGCATGGACCTGGCTGATGAAGGCAAAAAGCTGCTGGCCGCTAACTAAGGGGCATTTTGCTCCGGCCCTGACAAAAGCTTCCGGCCGCTTGGCGGTCGGCTCTGCCCTGGTGCTGCTGCTCATGGCGCTGCCGCAGCTGGCCGCGGCGCACGTGCTGGATGTGGACTTGAGCAAGCTGTCGCGCACCGACATTGCCTGGACTTATATCAAGCTGGGCTACACGCACATTCTGCCGCTGGGCCTGGATCATATTCTGTTCGTGCTCAGTATTTTCTTCCTGGAGCCGCGGCTGAAGCCGGTTTTGTGGCAGGCCACGGCCTTCACGGTGGCCCACTCCATCACGCTGGGGCTGGCTATTTATGGCTTCATCAACCCGCCGGCCGGTATTATTGAGCCGGTCATTGCGCTGTCCATCCTGTTTGTGGCCATCGAAAACATCTTTGCCGAGCGGCTGAATCCGTGGCGCGTGGCCATTGTGTTCGGGTTCGGGCTGATTCACGGCATGGGTTTCGCCAGCGCCCTTACCTCGCTAGGGCTGCCGCGCTCCATGTTTTTTGAGTCGCTGATTTCCTTCAACGTGGGCGTGGAATTGGGGCAGGTTTCGGTAATTCTGCTGGCCTGGCTGCTCATCGGTCACTGGTTTGCTCACAAGCCCTGGTACAAGCAGCGCGTGGTGGTGCCGGCTTCGGTTATCATCGGCCTGGTAGCAGCGTACTGGACGGTAGAGCGGGTTTTCTTCGCCTGAAATGCTTTCAGTTGCTCATTATAAATTCCTCATTACTAATTTCTAAAATGCTGCGCTCCGTCCTCGTTTTGCTGCTGCTCTGCCCCTACCTGCTGGTAGTGTGCGCGGGCCTGGTGAACCGGCCGGAGCCGCCGCGCTACACGGCCGCGCATCCTTACGTGCATAGCAAAACGTGCCAGCAGCAGAACTACCTGCGTCTCGACTGCTTCAGCACCTGCAACGGCGACCAGCCCACGCTGACCAAAAACATCAAGCCCCTCACGCCGCACCAGCTGCTCACGCTCAGCAAAGGCATCGATCTGCACTGTCTCACAGCTTCTGTAGTACTTCCCAACGCCGTATTTCGGCGCGCCCGAAATTTTGGACCGGGTATTATTCTGCGGGTGCAGACGGGCTTTGAAGGGAAATTATACGCACCACCCCGTCGGGGATAAGTCGAGGGCTGGCCTAGAACGGGCCGGCTAAGCACCGCGCGCACCAGACTGCGGCTGCTCGTCTTGTCTTTTTTACCCTGCGGCCGCTGGCAGATGCTTTGCCATGCCCGGTCGCCATTTCCCGATGGTATGCAACCTTCCGTTACAACTTTTTCGGTCGCTCCGGCCAACCCCGCTGTGCGGTCAGCTGGCATCAGACTGCCACTTCAAGCCCTTGCTCAACCCGTGGCCTCGCCCGCCCATCTGCCGCAGGAGCAGGCCCACAAGGTCCGCAATATCGCCAGCCTCCACGCGCATCGTGCGCAGGTGCTGAACCAGCGCCGCAACGCCATCCGTTCGTCTGCTAAGCGTTGGTAAGCATGAAGAATTCTTACCCAAATCATCGATTAGCCGCCTCAGTGGCCGGACTCAACGTGCTGCTACAGCGCTTACGCGCTACGACTTTCCAGCGGCCACGAGCAGCCTGGCGGCGGCTCGTGGCCGGGCTGCTGTGCGGCTTGCTGGCCTTGCCCCTGGCTGCTCAAAACCCTGCTTTCCTGCGCGGCTTCGTTGCCGATTCGGCCTCCGGGCAGCGCCTGCCGGGCGTGGGCGTGCAGCTGCTGGGCCAGCCCGGCGGCACGGCCACCGATGCGCTGGGCAACTTCCGTTTCGGGGGCTTGGCGGCCGGCACCTACGCCGTGCAGGTCACGGCCCTGGGCTATGCTGCCCGCCCGCGGGTGGTGCTGCTGCAGGCTGGCGAAACCCGCACCATAGCGCTGGCGCTGCCGGCAGTGGCCTTGAGTTTGCGCGAAGTAACCGTGTCGCAGCCCCGGGACGTGAACCAGTCGCTGGCGGCTATTTCGCATATCGACCAGGCACTGCGGCCCCTGAACTCGGCGCAGGATCTGCTGCAGCTGGTGCCGGGGCTGTTCATTGCCCAGCACGCGGGCGGCGGCAAGGCCGAGCAGATTTTTCTGCGCGGCTTCGATGTGGACCACGGCACCGATTTCGCCGTGAGTATCGATGGACTGCCGGTGAACATGGTGAGCCACGCCCACGGCCAGGGCTACGCCGACTTCCACTTTGTGATACCCGAAACAGTGGACCAGCTGCGGGTGTACAAAGGCCCCTACACGGCCCGATTTGGCGATTTTGCTACCGCCGGAGCCGGCGACTTCACCACCAAAACCAGCCTGGAGCGCAGCCAGGTGAAGCTGGAGCTGGGCCAGTTTGACACGCGCCGGGCCGTGGTGCTGCTCAATCTGCTGGGGGCTGATGGCCTCGCTGGCCGGCAGCTGCTCAGCAAAAAGCCCGAAAGCGCCTACGTGGCGGCCGAATACAGCTTCACCAACTCCTACTTCGACGCCAAGCAGCACTTCAACCGCTTCAACGGGCTGGCCAAATACACCGGTCAGCTCTCGGACAATACGTCGCTGATGCTGCTGGGCTCCCACTTTGCCTCGCGCTGGGATGCCAGCGGCCAGGTGCCGGAGCGCGGCGTGCGCGAGGGCCTGATTTCGCGCTTCGGCAGCATCGATCCTACCGAGGGCGGGCGCACCAGTCGCACCAACGCCACGGCGGTGCTGACTACGGCGCTGCCGCACGACGCCACGCTGCGCCAGCAGGCCTACTATTCGAAGTACGATTTCAGCCTGTACTCCAACTTCACCTTTTTCCTGCAGGACCCGGTGAACGGCGACGGTATCAACCAGACCGACGACCGCCACCTGCTGGGCTACACGGCTACGTATGAGCGAGATACCCAGCTGGGCCGGCGCGACCTGCACTCGGCGCTGGGCGTGGGCACCCGCAACGACTTTTCGGACCTGGGCCTGCGCCACACCGTGCGGCGCAGCGTGCTGGACACCCTCACGACCGGCCGGCTGTATGAGCGCAACGTGTACGCCTACCTCGACGAAACCCTGCGCCTGACCGAGCGCCTGACCGTGAATGCCGCCGTACGCGCCGACGTATTCACGTTCGACTTCCGCGGCCTGCTCTATGACACTACGGCCCTGGCCCTGCGCCCGCTGCGGGGCCGCACGAGCCGGGCGCGGGTGTCGCCCAAGCTGAACCTGTACTACCAGCTCACGCCGGCCGTGCAGCTGTTTGCCCGCTCCGGCTTCGGCTTTCACTCCAACGATGCGCGGGGCGTGATTCGGGGCACGGGCGCCGACAACGTGCTGCCCCGCGCCCTGGGCTATGAGGTGGGCAGCACTTTCAAGGTCGGGCCGAGCCTGGTGGTGAATACGGCCCTGTGGGCGCTGCATCTGCAGGATGAACTGGTGTATGTGGGCGACGCGGCCGAGGTGGAAAGCAGCGGCCCCACCCGCCGCTTCGGGCTGGATGTGGCCGCCCGCTACCAGCTCACGCGGGTCCTGTTTGCCGACCTCGACCTGAACTACAACCACGGCCGGCAGGTGCAGGCCCCCGCCGAGGCCCGCTACATTCCGCTGGCCCCCAGCTTCACCAGCATCGGCGGGCTCACGCTGAAGCAGCCCGGCGGCCTGAGCGCCAGCCTGCGCTACCGCCATCTCAACGACCGCCCCGCCAACGACGACGGCAGCATCCGGGCCAAGGGCTACTTTCTGCTCGATGCCGTGTTGAGCTACACCAAAGCGCGTTTTCAGGTGGGCGCTACGGCCGAAAACCTGCTCAACGCAACGTGGAATCAGGCCCAGTTTGCCACCGAAACCCGCCTGCCCAACGAGGCCCAGCCCGTAGATGAACTGCATTTCACGCCCGGCACGCCGTTCTTCCTGAAGCTGAATGCCAGCGTGTTTTTCTGAGCTGGGAATGCCTATGCTGGCGCAACGCCGCTGGCGGAAGTCTGAAGCCGCAGGCGTGACTTCCAGCCGCCCGCCCGCGGTCAGTCTCCAGACTGACGACCGTTGCACGACGACCGTTGAACGATACACCACCTGATTTCCACCCTAATCATACCTGACCTGGCGGCGCTATCTTTGGTACTTCCGCCAGCGAAGAACAGTTGATGAATTTCCGAACTCCCTTATTCAGCGGCAAAACCTCGTTCTGGCTGCTGCTTCTGCTGCTGAGCGGCTGCCAAACCGCCGAGCAGCAGCAGCAGGAAAAGCCGCGCCCCGCCACGACGCGGACGGCTCCCGCCCGCGCCACTGCCCCCGCCGACACGCTGCAGCCCCCGCCGCTGCCGCCGCTGGCCGCGGTGCCGGCCGAGCTGCGGCGGCGCATTGGCCAGCTGCACGCGGCGCTGGGCACGGAGGCCGCCGAACTGCGGCCGGCCGTGTGGGAACGGGCCTGCGTGGGCTATCTGGTGCTGCGGCAGCAGGGCAAAGTGCGCCGGTCGGGCCTGCTGGCCGTGGCCGATATGGAGCTGCCCTCGTCCAGCCAGCGGCTATGGGTGATTGATCTGCGGGCCGGCAAAGTGGTGCAGCGCAGCTACGTGGCCCACGGGCGCGGCTCGGGCCGGCTGCTGGCGCGGCGCTTTTCCAACCGCATCAAGTCGGCGTGTACGGCGCTGGGCTTCTACCGTACGGCCGATACCTATGGCGGCTCGCACGGCCTGTCGCGCCGGCTGCGGGGGCTGGATGCGGGGCAGAACAGCAATGCCGAGGACCGCTACATTGTGCTGCACGCCGCCGACTATGCCGGCCGCGCCCACCTGGCGCGGCACGGGCAGCTGGGCTACAGCCGGGGCTGCCCGGCCCTGCCGCCCGAGCAGTACCGCGCCGTGATTGGGGCCGTGGGTGAGGGCGCGTGCCTGCTGCTGAGCGGCGCGGCCCTGCAGTCGCGCTGGCTCGATGGGGCCGCGGCGGGCCGGGCCTTCGCGGCGCGGGGCTGGAACTAGGTTGGCAGGCCGCGCCGGAACCGCCGTTTTTGCGTAGCCTTGCGCCCTCAATGCCGGTTTGCGCTGGCTGCTGCCCTACACTCCTCTACCTCACCCGATGCCCAAAGGAACGCTGCTGCTCATCGACGACGAAACCAGCCTGCGCCAGATGCTGGCCCGGGTGCTGGAGCTGGAAGACTACACCGTGCTGCAGGCCCCCGACGCCCGCCGCGGCCTGGAACTGCTGCGCCAGCACGCCGACGAGGTGCTGGTGGTGCTGAGTGATGTGAAGCTGCCCGATGGCCACGGCCTCGACCTGCTGCCGCGCTACAAGCAGGCGGCGCCGCTGGCCGAGGTGATTCTGATGACCGCCTACGGCACCATTCCCGACGGCGTGCGGGCCATGAAGGAAGGCGCCTTCGACTACCTGACCAAAGGCGACTCCGACGACCAGCTGCTGGTAGTAGTGGAGCGCGCCGCCGAAAAAGCCCGCCTGCAGCGCCGCGTAGCCGACCTCGAGAAAAAAGTAGGCGCCCAGTACAGCTTCGCCAGCATGATTGGCCGCTCCGGGGCGCTGCTGCAGGCCAAAAAGCTGGCCGAGCGCGCGGCGCCCACCGACAGCACTGTGCTGCTGGAAGGTCCCACCGGCGCCGGCAAGGAGCTGTTTGCCCAAGCCATCCACCAGGCCAGTCCGCGCCGCAGCAAGCCATTCGTGGCCGTTAACTGCTCGGCCTTCCCGAAGGACTTGCTGGAGTCGGAGCTGTTTGGGTACCGGAAGGGCGCGTTTACGGGGGCTCTGACGGATAAGAAGGGCTTGCTGGAAGAAGCTAACGGCGGCACGCTGTTCCTAGACGAAATTGGGGAGCTGGAGTTGAACGTGCAGGCCAAGTTTCTGCGGGTGCTCGAAACCCAGCAGTTCACCAAGCTCGGCGACACCAAGCCCACCAGCGTGAATGTGCGCATCATTGCCGCCACCAACCGCAACCTGCGGCAGGAAGCCGAGCAGGGCCATTTTCGGCCCGACCTCTACTACCGCCTGGCCGTATTTACGGTGCCGGTGCCCGGCCTGAACGAGCGGCGCGAGGACGTGCCGCTGCTGGCCGAGTACTTCCTGCAGTTCTTTGCCGGCAAGCTGCGCCGCCGCCTGCGCGGCCTCGAGCCCGAGGTGCTGGAGCAGCTGCGCCGCCACGACTGGCGCGGCAACGTGCGGGAGCTGAAAAACGTGCTGGAGCGCGCCGCCATCCTCGCCGACGGCGACACGCTCACCACCGACGACCTACCCGCCGACTTCCACTACTTCGCGGCCGCGCCTGCCGCCGACGAAGCCTCCGACAAAAGCCTGCGCACCCTGGAAAAGCGCCAGATCCGGCAGGTGCTGCTGGACACCGGCGGCAACAAGATGGAAGCCGCCCGCCAGCTCGGCATCGGCACCAAAACCCTCTACCGCAAAATTCAGGAGTACGGGCTGTAGAGACGCGACACTTCGCGTCTCGTCGTTGAACGATTGTCGTAACAACCGCCGCACCTGATTCCCCCCGCCCCCAGGGTTGAATTCCTGGGCTACGTAGCGCCCAACGATTCTCGCTGACTAGCCCAGGGCTTCAACCCTGGGACGCACGCACCTCGTCAAACCGGGTTATTCTGACTGCTACACCGGGTCAGAATGACCCGGTTTTTTTGTGGCCGTCAAGGTCGTAAGGCAGTTGAAGAAAAATATACTATCTGATAATCAATTATATAAACAGGCTATGCAAAGCAGCAGCGGAAACCGGATCTGGATTGGCAAGAGGCCACGAGCAATCCAACCGCGCAACTGCTGATGAATTCTTTCCTGATGATTCCGGTGCTCACGGCCGCTGGCCTGGCGGGCTTCTGGCTCTTCTACAAGTCCGTCGATTTCTTCGACCAGATCTAACCCCGCCCCGCCATGATGGTCGCCCTGTTTTTCCTCTCCCTCGCCACGTTCGGCTACCTCTGCTACGTGCTACTGCGCCCGGAGAAATTTTAGTTTTCCCAGCCGGTCATGCTGAGCCTGTCGAAGCATCTCTACCGCTTCGCTGTAGCGCTATTCAGGCGAAGCGGTAGAGATGCTTCGGCAAGCTCAGCATGACAGACGCTCCCCAAGACCCTACAACAATGACCAACGAACTACTCAGCATCGGCGGAATCTACCTGATGACGCTGGTGCTGGCCCTGCCGCTGGGCGCCTACCTGGCCCGGGTATTTCGGGGCGAAAAGAACCTGCTGGATTTCATGCGGCCCGTGGAAAACGGCATCTACCGGCTTTCGGGCATTGATGCCCGCCGCGAAATGAGCTGGCAGCAGCACCTGGTGGCGCTGCTGACCATCAACCTCGTGTGGTTTCTGCTGGCTATGCTGGTGCTCTGCACCCAGGGCAGCTTGCCGCTCAACCCCGACGGCAACCCCAGCATGTCGCCCGACCTGGCCTTCAACACGGCCATTTCCTTTCTGGTGAACTGCAACCTGCAGCACTACTCCGGCGAGTCGGGCCTGTCCTACCTCTCGCAGATTGTGGTGATAACCTTCCTGCAGTTTGTAAGTGCCGCTACCGGTATTGCGGCGGCTGTGGTGGTGTTCAACGCCCTGCAAACCCGCGCCACTGATAAGCTGGGAAACTTCTACGACTACTTCGTCAAGAGCCTCACGCGCCTGCTGCTGCCCGGCTCCCTGCTGGTGGCCCTCATCCTGGCCTTCAACGGTACGCCCATGACGCTGCAGGGCAAGCAGCAGCTCATCACGCTGCAGGGTGATTCGGTGGCGGTGAGCCGCGGGCCGGTGGCGGCCATGGTGGCCATCAAGGAGCTGGGCACCAACGGCGGCGGCTTCTACGGCGCCAACTCGGCCCACCCGCTCGAAAACCCCAACTTCCTCACCAACGCCGTCGAAAACATTGCCCTGACCGTCATTCCGGTGGCCATGGTGTTTGCGCTGGGCTTCTACCTGAAGCGTCGCAAGCTAGCCTACATGATTTTCGGGGTGATGACGCTGGGCTTCGTGGTGCTGCTGGCTCCCACCGTGTACTACGAGCTGCACGGCAACCCCGCCATCGACCGGATGGGCGTCAGCCAGGCGATGGGCGCCATGGAGGGCAAGGAAATCCGCTTCGGCGCGGCGGCCTCGGCCTACTGGAGCATCACCAATACCATCATCAGCTGCGGCTCTGTGAACTCCATGCACGACTCGTTCATGCCGATTTCGGGCCTGGCGCAGATGCTGGGCATGATGACTAACGCCTTCTACGGCGGCTGCGGCGTGGGCCTGCTCAACTTCTTCGCCTACCTGATTATTGCCGTGTTCATTGCCGGCCTGATGGTGGGCCGCACGCCCGAGCTGCTGGGCAAGAAAATCGAGGCCCGCGAGATGAAGATTGCCGTCATCGTGACGTTGCTGCACCCGCTGCTGATTCTGGCGGGCACGGCCCTCACGGCCCACCTCTACGCCGACAACCCCACCGAGTACGCCGGCTGGCTGGCCAACCCCGGCTACCACGGCTTCTCCGAGATGCTGTATGAGTTTACCTCGGCCTCGGCCAACAACGGCTCCGGCTTCGAGGGCCTCGGCGACAACACGCCCTGGTGGAACATCAGCACCGGTGTAGTGCTGCTGCTGGCCCGCTTCCTGCCCATCATCGGCCCGGTAGCTATAGCCGGTCTGCTGGCTCGCAAGAAGTACGTGCCCGAAAGCGCCGGCACCCTGCCCGCCGACACGGCCACCTTCGGCGTGATGGTGTTTTTCGTCATCTGGATCATCGCCGCCCTGGCCTTCTTCCCGGCCCTGGCCCTGGGCCCGCTGGCCGAGCACTTCTCGCTGTATTAGCGCTAGTCGCCTCACGTTCGCCTCACCCCCTAGCCCCCTCTCCGAAAAGGAGAGGGGGGACTAGACTCTAGTCTTTTAGTCTTAGCCTTCTTATTCCAAACCTTCCCAACTAGCTCTAGAAACTAGTAGCTAGTTCCCCCTCTCCTTTTCGGAGAGGGGGCTAGGGGGTGAGGCGAACGTGAGGCGCTCAACAGAACATCATGTCTACCAAATCCCAATCTCTCTTCCAACCCGCCCTGATCAGCGAGGCCGTGAAACAGGCCTTTGTGAAGCTCGATCCGCGCATCATGTTCCGCAACCCGGTGATGTTCACTGTGGAAGTGGGCACGGTGGTGATGCTGCTCGTGACGCTGGGGCTGCTGGTGAAGCCCGACGCCGCGCAGGGCTCATTCGGCTACAACTTCACCGTGTTTCTGGTGCTGTTTCTGACCTTGCTGTTCGCCAATTTCGCCGAGGCCATTGCCGAAGCCCGCGGCAAGGCCCAGGCCGAAAGCCTGCGCAAAACCCGCGAGGAAACGCCCGCCCGCGTCATCGACGCCAACGGCAACGTGTCGTCGGTGTCGTCGTCGCAGCTGCAGAAAGGCCAGATGTTTCTGGTGGAAGCCGGCGAAATCATTCCTACTGATGGCGAGATTATCGAGGGGCTGGCTACCATTGATGAATCGGCCATTACGGGCGAGTCGGCGCCGGTGATACGGGAGGCCGGCGGCGACAAATCTTCTGTCACAGGCGGCACCAAGGTGCTGTCGGACCGCATCAAAGTAGTCGTCACGACGGCGCCCGGCGAGAGTTTTCTGGACAAGATGATTGCGCTGGTGGAAGGCGCCTCGCGGCAGAAAACGCCCAACGAAATTGCCCTCACCATCTTGCTGGCGGGATTCACGCTGGTGTTTGTGCTGGTGTGCGTGACGCTGGCGCCGTTTGCCAATTTCGCCAAAACGCCCATTGCCATTTCGGCCTTCATTGCGCTGTTTGTGTGCTTGATTCCGACCACCATTGGCGGGCTGCTCTCGGCCATCGGCATTGCGGGCATGGACCGCGCGCTGCGGGCCAACGTCATCACCAAAAGCGGCAAAGCCGTGGAAACGGCCGGCGACATCGATGTGCTGCTGCTCGACAAAACCGGCACCATTACCATCGGCAACCGCAAAGCCACGCACTTCTGGCCCGCACCCGGCATCGAGGCCCGGCAGTTTGTGGAGCTGGCTACGCTCTCGTCGCTGACCGATGAGACGCCCGAAGGCAAGAGCATTGTGGAGTTGGCCCGCGAGCAGCAGGTGAGCCCCGAGCAGCTGCTGCCCCGCCTGCAGGGCGCCGAGCTGATCAAGTTCACGGCCGAAACCCGCAGCTCCGGCGTGACGCTGCCCGACGGCACCCGTATCCGCAAGGGCGCTTCCGACGCCATCCGGCAGCTGGCCGTGAAAGCCGGCCAGGCCTTTCCGCAGGAAACCACGCAGCGCGTGGAGGCCATTGCCAGCAATGGCGGCACGCCGCTGGTGCTGAGCGAAAACGACCGGGTGCTGGGCGTGGTGGAGCTACAAGACATCATCAAGCCCGGCATTCAGGAGCGGTTTGAGCGCCTGCGCAACATGGGCATCAAAACGGTGATGGTGACCGGCGACAACCCGCTCACGGCCAAGTTTATTGCCGAGAAAGCCGGCGTCGACGACTTCATTGCCGAGGCCAAGCCCGAGGACAAAATGACCTACATCCGCAACGAGCAGCAGCAGGGCAAGCTGGTAGCCATGATGGGCGACGGCACCAACGACGCCCCCGCCCTGGCCCAGGCCGACGTGGGCGTGGCCATGAACTCGGGCACCCAAGCCGCCAAGGAAGCCGGCAACATGGTGGACCTCGACAACGACCCCACCAAGCTCATTGAGGTGGTCGAAATCGGGAAGCAGCTGCTCATGACGCGCGGCACGCTCACCACGTTTTCCATTGCCAACGACGTGGCCAAGTACTTTGCCATTGTGCCGGCGCTGTTCATGGTGGCCATTCCGGCCCTGGGCGCGCTCAACATCATGGGCTTGAAGTCGCCGCAGTCGGCCATCCTCTCGGCCGTGATTTTCAACGCCGTCATCATCCCGGCGCTGGTGCCGCTGGCCTTGCGCGGCGTGGCTTACAAGCCCATCGGGGCCTCGGCGCTGCTGCGCCGCAACCTGCTGGTGTATGGTTTGGGCGGCGTGCTGGTGCCCTTCATCGGCATCAAGGTCATTGACTTGATTGTGGGGGCATTTTTGTGAGAACCTCGGTAAAGCGGAAGTCCTGCGCAATGATGTAGCCTTGACCAATGAGCAGCAGATGATGCAATGGTTTCACTAGCTGAGCCTCCATTTTTCCGTGAACATAGGTTGACACGCCATACTTCTCGCAAGCTTCAACCATAGCTTGGGCAATAGAAACCGGCGCACCCGCCATAAGTAGGCCAGAGCCGTCAACTATGTTTTTCCTCAGCTGGTTGGCTCCACCGTTTAAAAACCACTGCCAGTCGCGCCAGCCTTGAAACACTCCTTCTATTCGCTGCTGGATATCGGCCAATAAGTCGTCTGGTTCTGGCAGGCGGGAGTTGACATATACTCCAACCAGTGAACTGTTGTATGCCAGAAGTAAAGGATGCTCTGTGCAACTAAGAAATTCGCCACGCATTCCCGGCTTTAAGCGCGCTTCCTTCTTCTCTACATAGTCAATCCGGAATGACTTTCCGGGCATTGTAAGAACCGCAAAAGTAGTTTGAGCTACCATCACGGTAACCATTTGATTATCTGGAATCGGGACATCAAGCATGCGCCCAATTTACCAATGACTTTGAAACCATCATGAAACAGAACCTGCTTCCCGCATTCCGCCTGACCCTTGTGCTGCTGCTGGTGTGCTGCCTGATTTACCCCGCCCTGGTGTGGGCCGGCGCTCAACTGGCCCCGGCCGGCGGGCAGGGCGAAACCATCAGCCACAAGGGCCGCGTGGTAGGCTACGACAACTTGGGCCAGAACTTCACCCGGCCCGACTACTTCCAGGGCCGCCCCTCGGCCGTGGACTACAACGCCGCCGGCTCGGCCGGCTCCAACAAAGGCCCCAGCAACCCCGAGTACCTGGCCGCCGTGCAGGCCCGCCTCGATACGTTTCTGGTGCAGAACCCCGGCGTAACCAAAGCTCAGGTGCCGGCCGAACTGCTCACCGCCAGCGGCTCGGGCCTCGACCCGCACCTTTCGCCCGCCGCCGCCGCCGTGCAGGTAGCCCGCGTAGCCAAGGCCCGCAACCTGGACACTGCCAAAGTGCAGGCTTTAGTGGCCCAGCACACCGAACACAGCGTTTTGGGGCCCGACCGGGTGAACGTGCTGCGCCTGAACGTGGCGCTGGACGAGCTGGCTGCCCGCCGTTAAGGTGCCGGTCATTTTTCTTCCGATTCTTCTTTCTCTTTCCTGTTACCGATGAACTACTTTTCCCGCTCCACGGCCCTCAAAAAACAACTTTCCACCCTGCTCCTGGCCGTAGGAGGTACTACGCCGCTGCTGGCCCAAACCACCGAAACCCGCCCCGGTACCCAGCGCCCCGCCGCCGACACCACCACGGCCATTCCGGCCAAAGTGCCCTTCGACGGCTACGACCTGACCTGGATCAACGGCCAGAACCGCCAATCGACGTTTCCGCTGCAGGTGAAGGACGCCAACGGCGAAACCGTGCTGACCGGCGTGGCCTTGCTCGACGGCCACTACAACTACAACTTCGCCCGGCCCATCGACCACACCCAGACCATTTCGGCGGTGTCGGGGCGGGCCAATGAATTCTCGCTGGCGCTGGCGTCGGTGGGGCTGGAGTCCAACTACAAAAACATCATCGGGCGACTGTGGCTGCAAACCGGGTCCATGGCCCATGTAGTGCAGGAAACCGACGGCTCGGTGTTGCGCGGCCGCAACACGGGCACCGGCAACCTGAAGTTTATCCGCGAAGCCGCCGCCGGCTACCACTTCAACAAGGCCTACGGCCTGAACGTGGAGCTAGGCATTTTCATGAGCTACATCGGGTTGGAAAGCTACGTGATGCAGGAAAACTGGAGCTACCAGCGCAGCCTGGTCTGCGACTTCACGCCGTTCTACTTCCAGGGGGCGCGGGTGCAGTTTTTCCCCACCAAAAACTTCAAAACTGAGCTGTGGGTGATGAACGGCTGGCAGACCTACAACACGTTCAACCGTCGCCCGGCCTTTGGCAACTCCAACTACTGGCGTCCCAACGAGAACCTTCAGTTGGTGGCCAACTTCTACTACGGCAACGACTCGCGCCCTGGCCTCGACTCTACGGCGGTGGGCATCGGCAGCTACCCCAACATCAACCGCTTTCACCACGATAACAGCATCGTGGCCCGCTACTACCACAAGCCCAAAAACCAGCTGCGCGGCATCACGCAGGCTGCTTTCAGCCTGAACACGCACTACGGCTTCCAGAGCGGCGACGGGCTCAAGGCCAAGAACAACTACATGACCGGCACCTCGTTTGCCAACCGTCTGTGGTTTGCCAAGAACAAGGCCGCCTTCACGCTACGGGCCGGCTTCGTAAAAAACCCTTCGCGCTACCTGAGCTTCACGCCGGCCGTGGTGGGCGGCAACGGCTCCAACGCCTTCCTCGACACGCCCGCCAGCAAGCTCACGGCCAAGGAAATTACCGGCACCTTCGACCTGATGCCCTCCGACTTCGTGACCTTCCGCATCGAGTACCTGCACCGCTCGGCCAACGTGCCCTACTTCGCTGGCCGCGGCGGCACCACCTCGCCCTCCGGTTACGCCGACCAGCCCATCCCCGCCAACTGGCAGCCCGACCTGCGCAAAACCGAAAACCGCATCGTCGGCTCGGTGAATTTCCGTTTGTAAACCCCACCCCAACCCCTCCCCAAAAGGGAGGGGCTTAGGTTACCATCACAACGACTAAATGACTTTGCCAAAGTAACCTAAGCCCCTCCCTTTTGGGGAGGGGTTGGGGTGGGGTCTGCGGGACTGTGCAGCCTTTTCTGGCCCCTTTGCCGTAGTATTCCGCTATGAAAACACGTTTATTCCTGGCGCTGGCCCTCGCGGGGTTGCTGCGCAGCACCCCGGCACTGGCGCAGCAACCCGCCACCACCGACACCACCCGCACCGCTACCCCAACCGCTGAAACCGACCCCAAGCCCGAGTTTTTCGGCTACGTGGGCGTGTACTACGGCTACGACTTCAATAACCCCGCCGACCTGCGCCGGCCGGGCTTCATCTACTCCGAAAACCTGCACAACCAGATTGCCATCAACATTGCACTGCTGGGCGCGCGCTACCAGAGCGAGCGGGTGCGGGGCACCTTCGCCATCCAGACCGGCACCTACCCCGATGCCAACTACGCCGCTGAGCCTCAGATTTTCAAGAATATCTACGAGGCCTGGGGCGGCGTGAAGCTGGCTAAAAACCTGTGGCTGGATGCCGGCATTTTCCTTTCGCACATCGGCCTGGAAGGCCCCATTTCCCGCGACGACCTCACGCTGACCCGCTCCATCATGGCCGACAACTCACCCTACTACGAGGCCGGCGCCAAGCTCACCTACGACAACGGCCAGAAGTGGCTCTTTTCGGCCCTGGTGCTCAACGGCTGGCAGGTCATTCGCGACAACAACCAGAACATGGCCGTGGGCACGCAGGTGCAGTTCCGGCCCAACAGCAAGTGGCTGCTCAACTCCAGCACCTACTTGGGCGAGGGCCGCAACGTGCCCGACTCCGTAGACCAGCGCACCCGCTACTACCACGACTTCTACCTCACCTTCAACCCCAGCGAAAAGTGGCGGCTGGCAGCCGCCGTGGACGCCGGTTGGCAGGAAAAAGCCGACGGCCGCGCCGGCTACGACCACTGGCACGCCGGCTCCCTCATCGTGCGCCGCCGCCTGGGCAAGAAAACCGGCCTAGTAGGCCGCGCCGAGTACTTCCACGACCCCGCCGCCGTGGTAGCCAGCACCGCCGTGGGCGGCCTGCACACTGGCGGCTACTCCCTGGGCTTCGACTACAACCCCGTGCCCCGCGTGATTCTGCGCCTCGAAGGCAAGCAGTTCCGGGCCGCTGATGCAGTATTCACCCAGCGCAAGGAACTGCGCGCGACAAACGCCGCCCTCACGGGCCTGCTGGGCCTCACGTTTTAAAAAACCCCAATAACCAGTCAGGCGGCTGCCGCTGTCTGGCCGGGACGTTCTGTAGGGCATAAGTCGGCCGGCTTTGCAGCCAACTACCACCCAGCCACCCGCATGGAAACCTCCACCGAAGACAACCTGCGCGACCAGTCGGCTGAGCGGTTTCTGCGCCTGGTGCAGGACCGCCGCCGCGGCCGGCTCAAGGTGTATATCGGGTTGGCGGCCGGGGTGGGCAAAACCTACCGCATGCTGCAGGAAGCCCACGACCTGCTGCAGCACCACGTAGATGTGGTGCTGGGCTTCGTGGTGACGCACGGCCGGGCCGGCACCGAGGCCCAGCTGCAAGGGCTGCCGGTGCTGCCCCGCAAGCAGATTTTCTATAAGGGCCGCATGCTGGAGGAGATGGACGTGCAGGCCATCCTGCAGCGGCGGCCCTCGGTGGTAATTGTGGACGAGCTGGCCCACACCAACGTGCCCGGCTCGCTCAACGAGAAGCGCTGGCAGGACGTGGAGCAGCTCGTAAAGGCCGGCATCAGCGTGATTACGGCTGTGAACGTGCAGCACCTGGAAAGCCTGCACGACCAGGTGCTGCGCATTACGGGCACCGACGTGACGGAGCGCGTGCCCGACCAGCTGCTCAAGCTGGCCGACGAGGTGGTGAACGTGGACCTCACGGTGGGCGAGCTGCGCGGCCGCCTCGAAGAAGGCAAAATTTACGACTCGCAGAAGGTGCCTACGGCGCTGCAGAACTTCTTTCAGGCCGAAAACCTGCTCCAGCTGCGCGAGCTGGCCCTGCGCGAAGTGGCCAACCTGCTGGGCCGCCAGATTGAGAGCGACGCCGGCGGCGCGCCCGCCGTGGCCCCGCAGCGTCGCAACACCGACCGCCTGCTGGCCTGCATCAACGCCAACGCCCCGGCCGCCAAGGAAATCATCCGCAAAACTTCCCGCCTCGCCGACCGCCTCGGCGGGGCCCGCTGGTACGTACTCTACATCCAGACGCCGCGCGAGTCGTCGGACCGGGTGGGGCTGGCGGCCCAGCGTCACCTCATCAACAACCTGCAGCTGGCTACCGAGCTGGGCGGCCAGATTCTTCGGGTGAAGGCTGACAACGTGGTGCCGGAAATAATGCGCGTGGCCGCCGAAAAGAACGTGTCGCTGCTCATCTGCGGGGTCACGAGCGAGAAAGGCTGGTGGGCCCGTCTCACCCGCCGCGGCATCACCACCGACCTGATCCGCCGCGTAGCCCGCCACGACCAGGACCTGGATATTTTTCTCGTGACGTATTAGGTGGGGGCCTGGGGGCTTGGTTGGTGGGGTCTTGGGTTGTATTCTGACAAGTTGCACCCCAACATCACCCAGAACCCCACCAACCAAGCCCCCAAGACCCCAAGCCCCTAAGTCCCCCAACACATGAACCTCAAAACCAAGATAACGCTCGGCTTTCTGGCGGTGCTGCTGCTGCTGGCCGGCATTGGGTCCTACACGCTTTATTCGCTGCGACGACTCGACCGCACGGCCACTAACGTGCTGAAAGAGAACTTCTACTCGGTACAGCTGGGCCAGCAGCTCTACGCGGCCCTCGACGAGCTGACGCTGGCCCACCAGCAGCGCTACCTGGGCGGCACCGCGCCGGCCGGCTACGAGGCCACGGTGCGCCAGGGGCTGCGCCGGTTTCAGCAGAGCCTCACCCGCGAGGCCGGCAACATCACCGAGCCCGGCGAGCGGGAAGTGGTTGATTCGCTCACCCACGCCTTCGATGCCTACCAGCTGTTGCTCGACCCGCAATCGACGGAGCCGCGCACGGCCGCGTTCTACCTGGCCCGCATTCTGCCCCAGCACCAGCTGCTGCGCACCCAAACCGGGCGCATGGTGCAACTGAACATGCAGGCCCTCACCCGCAAAAACGAGCAGGCCAACCGCGCCGCCACCCAGGTCACGCGCTACACGCTGGCCATGCTGGTGTTCAGCGGGCTGATTATGCTGTTTTTCGTGCTGAGCGTGCCCGAATCGGCCGTGATGCCGCTGCGCAAGCTGCAGGCCAGCATCGACCATGCCGCCAACCACAACTTCACGTCTTCCATTCCGGTAGAAAGCCACGACGAGTTCGGGGCCGTGGCGCGGGCCTTCAACCGAATGCTGGTGCAGCTGCAGGACTACCGCACCTCCACGCTGGCCCAGCTCATGGCCGAGCGCAACCGCGTGACCAGCCTCGTGAACAACCTCGACGAAGGCTTACTGCTGATTGATGAAAACCGCCGCATCATCGTGGCCAACCCCATCATCAGCAGCTTGCTCGATGTGCCCGCCGCCAAGCTGGTGGGCCGCCCCGCCGACGAGCTGGCCCGCGAAAATGACCTGTTTCGCGAGATGCTGCGCTACCTCGACGTGCCCGCCGCCCAGCGCGACAAAGACACGCCGCTGCTCACCATCGCGCAGAGCGGCGAAGAAGCCTACTTTCGCCTCACCGTCAACGATGTCATCAGCTTCAACGAGGCCATTGATAAGATGGAGTTTGTGGGCTCGGTGCTCACGCTGCGCAACGTGTCGGAATACAAGAAGCTGGATCAGGCCAAGTCCAACTTCTTGGCCACGGTGTCGCACGAGCTGAAAACGCCGCTTTCCAGCATCAATTTCAGCCTGAAGCTGTTGCAGAATGGCAAGGTCGGCCCGCTCAATGCCGAGCAGCAGAACATTGTGCTCACCCTGAAGCAGGAAAACCAGCGCCTGCTCAAGATGGTAGGCGAGCTGATCGACGTGTCGCGGCTGGAGTCGGGCAATATTCAACTCAACTTCCAGCCCTCCGGCATCCTCGACATCGTGCAATTTGCCGCCGATACCATTCAGCTGCAGCTGCAGCCCAAGCAGCTCACGCTGGATGTGCAGGTGCCCGCCACGCTGCCGCCCGTGCGGGCCGACATCGAAAAGACCACCTGGGTGCTGCTCAATCTGCTGGCCAATGCCATCCGCTATTCGCCCGAGCAGGAGCAGATTCATATCCGGGCCAGCCTCTCCGCCGACCGCCAGCAGGTGCAGGTCAGCATTCAGGACCACGGCCCCGGCATCGCGCCCCAATACCAGGAAAAAATCTTCCAGCGCTTCGTCCAGATTCCCGACAAGAACGGCTACAAAGGCGGCTCCGGCCTGGGCCTGAGCATCGCCCGCGAGTTTATCGGCAGCCAGGGCGGGCTGCTGTGGGTCGAAAGCGAGCTGGGGGCCGGCAGCACGTTTATGTTCACGCTCCCACTGGCCGCGCCCGAGTCGGCGTAGCGCCACCAGGCACATGATTTCAACCGAACGTCATTCTGAGCGCAGCTGAGGAATCTCGCGTGCTGACTTTGGATTAGTAATCTGACATCAGCACGCGAGATTCCTCGGCTGCGCTCGGAATGACGTTCAGCTACTGCCTGCTCCAACAAAAAAAGCCTCTCCGCTATCCGGAGAGGCTTTTCACTACTGCCATAGCTGTGCCCGGCGCTACCGCAGAGCCAGCTTCTGACTAATGCCCAGCTCCGGCACCGCCAGCTGGTACACGCCGGCCGGCAATATCTTGCCCACGGCCAGCCGCAGCTGGTTGGAGCCCGGATACATGCGGGCCTGCTCCTCGTGCACCAACCGGCCCGTCAGATCGAACAGGCGCAGCGACACGCGCTGCTCCACGCTCGTTTGCAGCGTCAGCTCGATGCGCTCCGACGTGGTGGGGTTAGGATAAATGGCCAAGCCGGCTTTTTCGGGCACTACCGCCGCGGCGGCTGTGGGCGTGGGGGTCACGGTTTCGCGGGCCGTCATGGAGCCGGCTACTACCGTAGGGGCGGTGTATGTGGCTTTCAGAAAGGCGCGTTGGGCGGGGTTGGCGGTGGAGGCATTTTTGGCTTTCAGCGAAATCCAGCCGGCCGTGGTGGGCGTGTAGGTGCCCGTGAGCGTGCCGGTGCCGGTTTTGCTGCTCACCAGCGTGCCGGCGTTGTTGTAGAGCGCCACCGTAAGGCTGCGCGTGGCATCGGTCGGAAACAGCGTGTAGGCAATGGTTTTGTTGGCATCGGCGTAGATGCGGCCGGCCGTGCGCAGCGCCGTGGAGCCGGCGGGCAGCTGCCCGCCCTGCTGCAATGAGCGGGTATCTTTGTCGCCCAGGTCGTCGGCCAGCTCCCATTCCTGGGTGGTGCTCAGCGTGGGGCGGGTGTAGTTGGTGCCGATGCCCGTGGGGGCCCACACCGAGTAGCCGCGCCGCCCGCCGGTGGCCGTGCCGTTGCAGGGCGGCGTGTTGATGGCTACCGTGCCCGCGCCGCTCACCGTAACGGTGGCCGTGCCGTTGGCCCCGGAATAGTCCTTCAGCACGGTGCCCGGCGCGAAATCAGTGCTCACCGTGTTGTTCTGCCACACCGAGAAGTTGTCGTTGATGCCGATGATGGCCTTCGTGCTGCGCTCAATCACGAGGTGGTCGGCGGCCTGCCAGCGCACTTTGTACGCGCCGTCCTTAAAGCGCAGGTTCTGGTGGCACCAGATCAGGTTTTCCAGGTCGCTGCGGGTGGGCAGGTCCACGCTGCTTTTGGGGCTGTGCGAGTAGCGCTTGCCCGTGTTGCCCACGTTGAATAGGTCCTCGAAGAAAATCTGGGGCGAGCCATCCAGCGCCAGCGCCGCGGCATACGTGGCCGACAGGCGCGGGTCAAACGGGTCGATGTGCGGGGCCAGCTCCGAGCCGCCGTTCCAACCGGTGTAGTCGCCGGTGGCGCTTACCTGGGGCCGGAAGGTGTCGTGGTTGTTCACAAACGGCACCGTGCGGTGCACATACTGCCCGTTGATGAGCACCACGCGGGTGCCTTGCTGGTAGCCCGGCAGGCTGCCCAGGTCGAAGTTGCCGCCCCCGCTCACGATGCTGTAGAGCCCGTTGCGCAGCGAAAAGTCGAACGTGCCGGCCCGGTTCTGCACGTTGCCTACCCACGAGTCCATTTGCCCCGCCGAGCCCACCCATTCGCCCACGGCAAACATGGTGGCGCTGCCGTTAGCCCAGCCGGCGTTGCTTTGCAGGTTGTAGAGAAAGTCTTCCATGGCGAAATCCGGAAAATGCTTTACCGCATCGAGCCGCACGCCGTCAAATCCTTCCTGCTTTTTGTACCACACCAGCCAGTTGCGGCCGTTGTTGCGCATGTAGTCGCTGCCCTGCACGGGGTTGAAAGTGGCGTTGGAGCTTTGCCCATACGAGCCGGGGTAGTAGCTGATATCGGGCCCGAAGAGCACGGAGTTCCAGTCGCCGGTGGTGGAGTTGTTGCCCTGGTTCGGATTGAAGTTTGTCCAGTTTTTGGAGAAGCGTCCGCTGCGGGCCAGGTAGTTGGCCGCCGACTCATCGGTGGCCGGCGTGGCGTAGCTCACGTAGCGGAAGTTTTTGTACTTGCTGGTGGTATAGTCTTCCCAGGCGGCGGGGTCCTGCCCGCCCACGCCGGTTGCCGAGCCGGCCCCGTCGTTGTGGTTCAGCACGATGTCCTGCACCACCTCGATGCCGTTGGCGTGCAGGATGGCCACGGCCCGCAGCAGCTCATCTTTCGTGCCCAGGCGCGTGCCCACGAAGCCTTTCTGGTACTTGTCGCCGAGGTCGTAGTTGTCAAACGGCGAGTAGCCATTGCCCTGGTTGGCATTTTTGACGGATGGCGGCAGCCACACGGCATCTACGCCCATCGTCTTGAGTCGCGGGGCCAGGTCGGCAATGTAGTTGGCCCAGCCGTTGGGGTAGTTGGTGTTCCAATAGTCCCACCAGAAGCCCTGGAGCACTATTTTTTGGGCGCGGGCCGGGCTGCCGGTCAGCAGCAGGCATAGGGAGAGGGCGGCCAGCAGCCAGGGGCTGCGGCGTTTGGTAGAAATTTGCATTCGCACGTGGGAATTTGGTTGAGAAAGAGAGCAGCGAAGAAAAATTACTTGCGTAATTCTTTTCGTTTGAAAGATATTGAGGAATATGACAATTATAATACAATGCCAAAATCTTCCTCTCCTCCTCTCTCTGCCCGACACTTGCGAAGCACCCTGGGAATTAATCGAATATCAGTGATGTTTAATGGACTGCGCCGGGCAGAATCTTACCATAAGCGTTCTGTTTTGCGTATAAGCCTTTGTAGGGCTTCCGGTAGCAGGGAGGCCTTTTTGATAACCGAAATACCCGAGCAAATGGAAAAGCCAAGTGTAACTCAGCGCAAGCGTCTCAAGATTCGGGCCCGTCGGATGCTGACGCGCCGTGTACTACCGTTTGTGGCCGCGTTGTTCCTCGCTACTCCCATGGCCTCGCCGGTCAGCAAATCGATGGCCCACGCTTCGGACGCGCCCACCCGGATGCCTTCGCCGGATGCCATGCGGGCCGCTTTCTTCGATCAGCAGCTGCACGATATGTACCGCGACCTGAGCGTAGAGCAACAGGGCTTGCGCTACGAGGTGTTTGAGAAGGCCATGACCGGCTACCTCAACCTGGAAAAAGAAGGCAAGCTGGGCGACAAGAAGCTGCTCACCGTCATCGATTTCGACCTGCCTTCTACTGAAAAGCGCCTCTGGGTGCTCGATCTGGCTAGCAAGCAGGTAGTGTTCCACACGCTGGTAGCGCACGGCCATAATTCCGGCGAGAACATGGCGACCAATTTCTCCAACGAAAATGAGTCGAACATGAGCAGCCTGGGTTTCTACGTCACGCAGGGCGAGTACATCGGCAAGCACGGCCGCTCCCTCAAGCTGCAGGGCGTAGATGAAGGCTATAACACCAATGCTCTCATGCGTTCCGTGGTGATGCACGGGGCCGACTACGTGAGCGAAGACTTCATTCGGCAATACGGCCGCCTGGGCCGCAGCCTCGGTTGCCCCGCCCTGCCCATGGACCAGCACGCCCAGATCATCGAGGCAGTGGGCAACGGCACCTGCTTGTTCCTGAATGGCAACGACACGTCGTATTCTTCAAAGTATCTGGACCAGCAGGTGGCGATGAATACGCTGCTTTCCAATAACAGCTGAGAAGTTAAATGATAACAAAAAAGGCCGTCTGCGCAGTGCAGACGGCCTTTTTTGTTATCATTTAACCCAGCTTACAGCTTCAACCCAAACTTCTTGCCCACGGCCTCCAGATCTTGT
This sequence comes from Hymenobacter daecheongensis DSM 21074, assembly GCF_900141805.1. GTDB lineage: Bacteria > Bacteroidota > Bacteroidia > Cytophagales > Hymenobacteraceae > Hymenobacter > Hymenobacter daecheongensis. The sequence continues at coordinate 536,072 of NZ_FQYN01000002.1, forward strand.
ATTACCGGAGCCAGCAGCGGAATCCCGTCCAGCAGACGCACGGCGGCCATTTCGCGCTCCGGGTCGCCGGGGATGAGCACTTTTTTCCCCTCCACTGCCTGAGCATTGCGGAACGTGCTGATCCAGTTATCCATGTGGGCTTTGAACTCGGCGGCGGGGCGGAAAGCGTCGATGCGCATGGCACCGAAAAAGTGGCCCAGCCCCTGCCCCACCGGATCGGCGGGCGGCTGCAGAAAGGCCACGAACGGCGGTACCCACGGCCCGTAGTTGGCCCCGGAAAGCACAGCCGAGAAAATATCGACAATGCTGCCCAGACAGTAGCCCTTGTGGGAGCCGGTTTCGCCGCCGAGCGGCAGTAGGGCCCCGCCGTTTTTCACGGCATTGGCATCGGTCGAGCCGGAGCCGTCGGCGTTTTGCACCCAGCCCTCGGGCACGGGCAGCTGCTTGCGCTGGGCTATTTCGAGCTTGCCGTTGGCGGCGGTGGTGGTGGCAAAGTCGGCCACGAAATCGGGCTGGTCGCCGGCCGGAATGGCCACGGCAATGGGATTGGTGCCCAGCAGCCGGTCGAGGGAATGGGTCGGCGCTACGAGCGGGCTGGCGTTGGTCATGGCCATGCCAATCATATCGTGGGCCAGGGCTTTCATGGCGTGGTAGCCGGCAATGCCGAAGTGGTTGGAGTTTTTGACCGAAACCCAGCCCGTGCCCACCAGCCGGGCTTTTTCCAGAGCAATGGCCATAGCTTTCGGGGCTACTACCAGCCCCAGCCCGCCGTCGCCATCTACCACGGCCGTGCTGGGGGTTTCGTGTACAATGCCCACGCGGGGCGTAGCGTTGATGCGGCCAGCTTCCCACAGGCGCACGTAGCCTACCAGCCGCGCCACCCCGTGCGAATCGATGCCGCGCAGGTCCGCCGACAGCAACACTTCGGTAGCCAGCGTGGCATCGGCCTCGGGGCAGCCCATGCCAAGAAAAACGGACTCGGTGAAGGCGAAAAGGTGGTTATAGGAGAGAGTGGTGGTCATGGAGAGGTTTGGGCAATCAGGATATAAAATGAGCCGTCATGCTGAGCGAAGTCGAAGCATCTCGCGTGCTGACGTTGCAATGCTAGTGTCATCCTGAGCTTGCGAAGGACCTTGTCAGGGTAGAACGTGTCGCTGTTACAATGGTCGTTCTCATCCCATAAGGTCCTTCGCAAGCTCAGGATGACAGTAGTATTGCAACGTCAGCCGGCAGCCAGCATCTCCGCCAGCAAGCCTTCTTTCAGAGCGTAGGCCGAGGCGCGGATGTGCGTGAACTCGTAGGTTTTCAGCACGAAATCAATCAGCACGCAGGCCACCACAATCATGTCGGCGCGGAGCGGGGTCATGCCGGGCATGAGCAGGCGCTGGGCGTGGGTGGTGGTGAGCAGCTGGTCGTAGCTCTGGTAGAAGCTAGGCAGGGAAATAGGCGTTTCGGGGGGCAACTGGGGGCCGCGCGACTCACCCTCGCGAGCGGCTTGCAGGTCGCCGAGGGTATCGAAGGTGCCCGACGCACCCACCAGGGCCTGGGGGCGGTAGTGCTGAATGGCGGCCGTGAGCGGGGCCAGCACCTCGGCCAGATACTCCTGCTCGGCCCGCACGTCGTCGGCCGTGAGCGGGTCGTGGCGGAAAAATTGATCCAGCAGCCGCTGCGCCCCGATTTCGAAGCTTTGCTTCCAGAAAATGGTTTCCTGGTCGGCCACGATAAACTCCACGCTGCCGCCTCCGATATCCATCAGCAGGTGCGGCTCGGTGCCCAGGTTCACGGCCTGGCGCACGCCCTTGGCAATCAACTCGGCCTCGCGGGCCCCGGCAATGATTTCGACCCGAATGCCATTCTGCTCGAAGATATCCTTCACCAACTCGGGGCCGTTGGTGGCGTTGCGCACGGCGCTGGTGGCCGTGGCCCGCACCTCGGTGGCCTGGTGCAGCTCAATTTCCTCCTGAAACGCCGCCAGCGTATGCAGGGCGCGGGCATACGCCTCCGGCGCGATTTCGCCCTTACTGATGCCGCCTTCGCCCAGCTTCACTCCTACTTTGGTGCGCAGCAGCACCACCGGCTCGGCGTGGCGGGCCTCGGGCAGTTCCACGATGAGCAGGTGAAACGTATTGGTGCCCATATCGATAAGGGCCAGACGGCGGTGACGAGGCATTGGTTTTTGGTTAATGGTTGTCAGTTGCTCGTTGTCAGTTGTTGGTTGCCAGTTATTCGTTGCCAGTTCTTGAACGACCTAACAACGAACAACCAGCAACTGACAACCAACAACGAGACTCAGGTGGCAAACCGGCAGAACGTGCCCAGCGGCAGCTTGCGCTGGCCCCGGTCGTGCAGATAAATCTCGCCGATTTCGCGGGTGGTGTGGGTTTTGGGGAATATTTCCGTCACCAGGTTATCCAGAATCAGGGCCGAAAAGCCCAGCGAGTACAGGTTAATAAGGAAGAAATGATCCTGCGGATCGAGCAGCTGCTGGCAGAGCTTCAGCAGCTCGTTCAGCTCGTCTTCCAGCTGCCACTTCTCGCCGTTGGGGCCGCGGCCGTAGGCGGGCGGATCCAGAATGAGGCCCTGGTACTTGCTGCCGCGCTTCACTTCGCGCTTCACGTATTTCATGGCATCTTCCACCAGCCACCGCACGCCGTCGAGGCCACTGGCTTCCATGTTGTCGCGGGCCCAGAAATTCACCTGCTTCACCGAGTCGAGGTGGGTCACGTCGGCCCCGGCGGCGCGGGCGGCCAGCGTGGCGGCCCCGGTGTAGGCAAACATATTGAGCACCCGCGGCGTGGCGGCCCGGCGCAGCTTGGTTTGCTGGTAGATAAACTGCCAGTTGGGGTCCTGCTCGGGAAACAGCCCCACATGCTTGAACGACGACATGCCCAGCCGAAACCGCAGCTTCAGCCCGCCCTGGTCGTAATTGATCAGCCACTGCTCGGGCGTACCGGGCTTTATTTTCCACTGGCCGCGCTCCTGGCTGCCTTTTTCGCGGGTAAACGTGGCGTTGGCGCGCTGCCATTCGGCGGCCGAAAGGTGCGGGTCCCAGATGGCCTGGGGCTCGGGCCGGGCCAGCACGTGCTGCCCAAACCGCTCCAGCTTTTCAAAATTGCCCGAGTCGATCAGCTCGTAATCAGGCCAGGGACCAGTGGTGAGAAACGAATACATAGAAGGAAGCTAAGCCGCCGCCAGGCGGGCCGCCAAAGGTAGGGCATCCGGCCCGAATGCGCTTTTGCCCCGCGCCCGCGGAATGCGGCCGCCTGGCTGCTGTATCCTGGCTTGTGGGCAGGCCGTAGTGCAGTAGTAGCAACCTTGCTAGCCCAAACCTGGTCGTTTCCTGCCATCTTTGTCTTCTTATGATGACCACGACGCTCACCTTCCACAAATACCAGGGCACCGGCAACGATTTCGTGCTGCTCGATGACCGCCAGCACCAGTTCGACGAAACCAACCACCGCCTCGTGCGCCACCTCTGCGACCGGCGGCGCGGCATCGGGGCCGACGGCCTGATTTTGCTGCGCCACCGCGCCGGCTACGACTTCGAGATGGTGTACTTCAACGCCGACGGCCACCTGGGCTCGATGTGCGGCAACGGCAGCCGCTGCATTGTCGCCTTCGCCCACCACCTGGGTCTGATTCAGGCTGCCGCCCGCTTTCTGGCCGCCGACGGCGTTCACGAAGCCCACCTCGACGCCGACGGCACCGTGCATCTGCGGATGCAGGATGTGCTGGGCCAGCAGGAAATAGACGAAATGGGCATATTTGTCGATACCGGCTCGCCGCACCTCGTGCAGTTTTTGCCCCCCAGCACGCTGGCCGAGCTGAACGTGTTTGCCGAAGGCCGCGCGATTCGCAACAATGAGAAATTCCGCGAAAAAGGCACCAACGTCAACTTCGTGGAAAGCCCCGCCGTGGCCGGGCAGCCCTGGCAGGTGCGCACCTACGAGCGGGGCGTGGAAGACGAAACCCTGAGCTGCGGCACCGGCGTGACGGCCGTAGCCCTGGCCGCCTCGCGGCGCGGCGCTACCAGCCCCGTGCAGCTGCGCACTCCCGGCGGCGACCTGCAGGTGGCCTTCGAAAGCCGCCCCGACGGCTCCTTCACCCAGATTTACCTCAGCGGTCCGGCCATCCGGGTTTTCGGTGGCCAAATCGACGTGTAGCCCGCCTCGCGGCCCCCAATCACTTCCTTTTTCATCCTCTGCTCGTGCTCCAGTCCGGTCCGGTTTTTTTGCGTGCTCTCGAAGCGTCCGACCTGGAGTTTCTGTATGCGCTGGAAAATGACCCCGCCATCTGGGGCGTTTCCGATACGCTGGCCCCCGTTTCGCGCTACAGCCTGAAACAGTATCTGGAGCACGCCAGCGCCGATTTTCATGAGGTGCGCCAGCTGCGGCTGGTCATTTGCGCCGCTCCTGATGGCCGGGCCGTGGGCACCCTCGACCTGTTCGGCTTCGAGCCGCTGCACCAGCGGGCGGGCGTGGGCATCACGCTGCTCGCCCCCGAGCGTCGCCAGGGCTTTGCGCGGGCCGCGCTGGCACTGCTGCTGCCCTATGCTCGCCATACCCTGCGCCTGCACCAACTGTTCTGTACCGTGGCCGCCGCCAACACCGCCAGCCTGCGCCTGTTTCGGGCCGCCGGATTTCGGCGGGTGGGCGTGCGCCGCGAGTGGCTGCGCACGCCGGATTCGTGGCAGGATGCCGTAGAGCTGCAATGCCTGCTGGGACTACAAGGTAATTGAGGCAGAATCACTTACCTGATAGTAGCCTAAGCACTTGACTAGTAGCGTCGAGCTTGGCAAATAGCGTGGTTGGCGCGGCCGGCCGCGCCGGTATCCTTTTCGGAGATAGCCGCGTATAGGGAACAGGGTGGGAACAAGCGGGCTGCCCCGCTCGCTGCCGGCCTCCACTGCATTCCTAGCTTTTCCACTATGTCGCCCTCTACTTCGGCGGAGGCTACCACACGCGCTTCCGTGACCACTTCCAACTACTTCGCTACCGCCGCCACCGCTACTCCGTCTCGTCCCAATTTCACGTATTCGCTGCCCGATTTCGTTTGTTTCGCGCATCTGCACTGGGATTTTGTTTGGCAGCGGCCCCAGCATCTGCTGTCGCGCTTTGCCCAGTATGGCCGGGTTTTCTACGTTGAAGAGCCGTTTATTCACCACGACCAGACCGCCGAAAGCTTCGCCCACATGGAGGTGAAGGAGCGGCAGCACGGCCTGAAGGTGTTGGTGGCGCATCTGCCCGCCGGTCTCACCGAAGAGGCGGCCGATGAGCTTCAGGCTAGATTATTGACGGGCTTTTTCGCCGAGAATTCCATAACGAAATACGTTTTCTGGTATTATACCCCCATGGCGCTGAGCAAGTCGCGCCACTTCACGCCGGTGCTCACTGTGTATGACTGCATGGATGAGTTGGCGGCCTTTAAGTTTGCGCCGCCCAAGCTGCGGCAGCTGGAGCAGGAGCTGTTCCGCAAGGCCGATTTGGTTTTTACCGGCGGTCAGAGCCTCTACGAAGCCAAAAGCCTCCAACACGACGATGCCCACGCCTTCCCGAGCAGCATCGACAAGGAGCACTTTGGGCAGGCCCGCACCGCGCTGCCCGAGCCCGCCGATCAGGCTGCTATTCCGCACCCGCGGGTAGGCTTTTTTGGGGTGGTTGATGAGCGCCTCGATATCGGGCTGCTGGGCGAGCTGGCGCACGCGCATCCGGAGTGGCAGTTTGTCATCATCGGGCCAGTGGTCAAGATTGACCCGGCCGACCTGCCGTACTCGGCCAACATCCACTATTTGGGCGGCAAAGAATACAAGGAACTCCCGGCATATTTATGTGGTTGGGATGTAGCCACGCTGCTGTTCGCCGACAACGAAAGCACGAAGTTTATCTCACCCACCAAAACGCCCGAATATCTCGCGGCCGGCAAACCTGTGGTGAGTACTCCCATTCGCGACGTGGTGCGGCCCTACGGCGAGCTGAATCTGGTGCAGATTGCTGCCACCGCCGACGAGTTTGGGCAGGCCATTGCCAAAGCGCTGCTCCAAAAGCACGATACCGACTGGCAAACCCGCACCGATGCGTATCTGAACACTATTTCTTGGGACCTGACCTGGCAGCAGATGCTGGCGCTGATGCAGCAGAAGCTCAGCCGCAAGCCGCTTGCCTGAGCTGAATCCGGCCCCAACCGCGTACCCGTCTTATCGTTTTTCTCCGCCTTTCTTTCCACCAAGACCCGCTTAGCTATGTTCGATTATCTCATTGTGGGGGCCGGTTTCGCCGGCAGCGTGCTGGCCGAGCGCCTGGCCACCCGCTCCAACAAAAAAGTGCTTATTATCGATAAGCGCAATCATATTGCCGGCAACGCCTACGACCACTACAATGAGGACGGCGTGCTGGTGCATAAATACGGTCCGCACATTTTCCACACCAACTCCCGCGACGTATTCGAATACCTTTCCAACTTCACCGACTGGCGGCCCTACGAGCACCGCGTGCTGGCTTCCGTGGATGGGCAGCTAGTGCCCATGCCCATCAACCTCGACACCATCAATAAGCTCTATGGCCTAAGCCTGAACAGCTTCGAGGTAGAGCAGTTTCTGGCCTCGCTGGCCGAAGAAATTCCGGTTATCAAAACATCGGAAGATGTGGTGGTGAGCAAGGTGGGCCGCGAATTGTACGAGAAGTTTTTCCGGAACTATACCCGCAAGCAGTGGGGTATGGACCCCTCGGAGCTGGACAAATCGGTGACGAGCCGCGTGCCGACCCGCACCAACCGCGACGACCGCTACTTCACCGACACCTACCAGGCCATGCCGCTACACGGCTACACCCGCATGTTCGAGCGGATGCTGGACCACCCCAACATCAAGGTGATGCTGAACACGGACTACCACGAAATCATCGATTTCATTCCATTTAAGGAAATCATCTTCACGGGTCCGGTCGATGAGTATTTCGATTTCAAGTTCGGCAAGCTCCCCTACCGCTCGCTGGAGTTTAAGCACGAAACCCTGAACGTGGAGAAATTCCTCGACGCGCCGGTGGTGAACTATCCCAACGAGCACCTCTACACCCGCATCACGGAGTTTAAGGCCCTCACCGGCCAGCAGCACCCCAAAACCAGCGTGGTGTATGAGTACCCCAAAGCCGAGGGCGACCCGTACTACCCTATTCCGCGCCTCGAAAACGCCGACCTGTACAACAAGTACAAGAAGCTGGCCGACGAAACTCCGAACGTACACTTCGTAGGCCGCCTGGCTACCTATAAGTACTACAACATGGACCAGGTAGTGGCACAGGCCCTCACGCTCTACAAAAAACTCACCGACAAAGTGGAAAAAGCGGCCGACAAGCCTTCCATCGTTGGCTCACCTTCCATCATGGATAAGCTCGTTCCCCGCGCTCCGGCCAAGGAATAAGTACCCTCTCTACACAAAAAAGACCGCCTTCCCAATCGAACCAGATGTTCGGTGGGAAGGCGGTCTTTTATGCGCTGGTTTTTGCCAGATGCTGGGCCGGCACTTTCGCTCACCTAACCGGTTTTTTGCTGCTGGTTTGCGGGGCCGGAATCAGGCCGAAGCTCAGGATGCGCGTGGCCGTGGAGTCGCGGAATGTGACATCGAGCTGCACCTGGGGCCGGGGAGCCAGCGTGTCGCTCTTGAACAGGAAGCTGTAGAAGTTGCGCACGTCGTTGCCCTCGCCGATGCGCAGGCCCAGCTTATATAAATCGATGCTGGGGCCGAACTGCTGGCCTTTTTCATACAGCGGCTGGGCCGCCGCCCGAAAGCGGGCCGGCGTGACGGCGGCGCTGACTTCGGGCGCGAGCAACTGGTAAGCGTGGGCATAGTCGGCACGCAGAATGGCGAGCAGAAACTGCCGGGCCACCTGTACCTGCGAGGGGCGGGCCGGCGCGGCCGCCAGCGGCGGCACCGCTGCCAGCAGCAGCACCAGCCCCCACGCGGCCAGCCGCGGCCAGCCCGCACGTAGCCATCCAAAATTCATTTTCATACCGGGGCGCTGGTCAAATACGGGGCCACGTTCAAACCAAACCCAGCTACGCAAATCGGCGGCACCCGCCCGGAATCAGGTTCCGATTCGAATGCCGCCGACTGTACTTTTCAGACCCGCAGGCCGCCTACTCGCTACTCAATAACGACGCGGCGCGTGGCACTGAGGTTATCCCCCGCAATGCGCAGCAGGTATACGCCCGCTGGCAGCTCCTTGGTGGCGAAACGCGCCGGGCCGTGTCCGGCCGTCAGTGGCAGCACTTGCTGGGTAACCAGTTGGCCCAAGCTGTTGTAGAGCAATAGGCTGGCGGCTTTGCCGGTAGCCGAGCCATCGAGACGTACTTCAAACTGCCCGCGCGTGGCCGGGTTAGGATACACACTCAGCGTGAGGCCGTTGAGCTGATCCTGCGTGGCGGTGCCCGTCGTAACGGTGAGGGCGCGGCTGATGACGTTGTTGGTTTCGTCGGTTTCCGTGATGGTGCCCTGCTGATCGGCCACGTAAAGCATAAAGTAGCTGCCCGGCGTGGTGGTGGCCGGAATAGTTACGGCCGCCGAGCGCGTGAGGGCACCGAACACGCCCATGGCCGGGGCCGCCGTGGTGCCCAGCAGCACGTCGTTAGCGCTCAGCACATTGTCCGTAGAGAGGTAGAAGCCCACCAGGCTAGCGGCCGCGCTGGCGCTGCCCTGGTTGCTGAGCAGGCACGTGGCCGATACCGAATTGCCCGCGGCCACACTAGCCGGGGTCAGCGTAGGCTGGGTCAGCACCAGATCAGGAGCCGAAATCGTGACTGTGAGAGCCAGCGAAGCGGTGTTATTCGTTTCGTTGCTTTCCGTCACGCTGTTCTGCGGATCGACTACATAGAGCACGTAGTAGCTACCAGCCGTGGTAGCGGCCGGAATGGTGAAGTTGCCACCGCGCTGGGCGCTCAGGCCGGCCCCGAGCAGGCCACCGCTGGTAGTTCCCAGCGAAACGTCGCTCGCGTCGAGCGTCGTGTTGGTCGAGAGGTAGTAGCCCAGCTGGCTGGAGCCGGCATCGCCGCTGCCCTGGTTGCGCACCGTAGCGCCCAGGTTGATGATGCCCCCGCTGGCCACCGTCGACAGCGAAGCCGTGGGCGTCTGCACAATCAGATCGGGTGGGCCCAGGGTGATGCATGATACCGTAGCCAGGAAGCCAGGAGCTGCTACGATGGGGTCGCTGGTGAACACCACAGTGAGCGCACCGCTGGTATTCTGCGCCGAAGCTGTGATTGGGCCGGTGGGCAAGCTGGTGAACGTACCCAGCAGCGTTGCACTGGTGGTCGGGCCATCGTACACGGATACCGCATCGCAGCAGGTTTCTACTACCAACGACGTGAAGGTGAGACGAATCTTGTTGCCGGCCGTGGAGGGGTTGATAACCAGCGTTCCGTTTGAGCTGTTGGCGTAGTCGTCGGCCCCGCCGTTGTCAGCAATGGTAGTGCTGCACGTAGTGATGGTAGCGCTGCCGCTGTAAGGCACGATAGTACCGTTGAAAGGAGCCGTGACGGTCAGCGCAGCTGAGGCTACGTTGTTCTGCTCGTTGGTTTCAGTTACCTGGCCCAGATGGTCGGCCACGAAGAGCACGTAGTAGTTGCCGGCCGTGGTAGCGGTCGGAATGGTCAGCGTGGCGTTGCGGTAGTCAGAGCCGCCCGCATACAGAATGGAGCCGGTGGAGGCACCCAGCAGCACGTCGTTGGCACTGAGCGCATTATCCGTCGAAAGGTAGTAACCAACGGTGCTGGACGAAGCGCTGGTAGTGCCCTGGTTGTAAATGTAGGCACCTGCGCTCAGACCCGAGCCGGCGGCTGCCGAGGTGCGGGAAATACCCTGCTGGGCGATAAGCAGGTCGATACCAGGTGCTACCAGCGTGAGCATCAGGGAGCTGACGTTGTTCTGCTCGTTGGTTTCGGCTACCTGGCTCTGGTCGTCGGCCACGAAAAGCACGTAATAGTTGCCAGCCGCCGTGCTGGCCGGGATGGTCAGCGAGGAATAGCGAGAGCCGTAGTTGCCAGGCGCGAGGGCACCGCCGGTATTGGAAGCCAGCAGCACATCATTCGCACTGAACGTATTGTCGGTCGAAAGATAGCAGCCCGAGTTGGAGCTGGGCGACGTAGTGTTGCCCTGATTGTAGATGTAGAAGCTCGCGTTCAGCGTAGCGCCGGCTACGGAAGTCGAAGTGCCCAGGTAGGGCGACTGAATAACCAGGTCGATGCTGGGGGCAACTACCGAAAGGCTCAGGCTGCGCACGTTGTTGGTTTCGTTGCTTTCCGTCACCGTGTTCAGGTGGTCGGCCACAAACAGAATGTAGTAGGTGCCGGGCGTAGCCGTGGCCGGAATGGTAACCGGGGCGCTGGGGTAAGTGCCCTGGCCCGCCGCCAGCGTGCCGCTGGTGGTGCTGTTCAGCAGCACGTCGTTGGCGCTGAGCGTGGCATCCGAGGAGAAGTAGTAGCCGGTCGTACTGGTCGGGGCCGTGGTGTTGCCCTGGTTGTAGAGGTACGCATTAGCCATCACCGACGTACCCGCCGACACCGTGTAGGTGCTCAGCCCCGCCTGCGACACAATCAGGTCCACGTTGGGAGCTGCTACCGTCAGCGCTACGCTCGCTACGTTGTTGGTTTCATTGCTTTCCGTCACCAGATCCTGGTAATCGGCGGCAAACAGGATGTAGTAGGTGCCCGGCGCAGTGCCCGGCGGCACGTTGGTGGTCACGCCGCGGTAGGCAGGGTAGCCTGGGGTCAGGGCGCTGCCGTAAGCCGAGGTCAGCAACTGGTCGCTGGCATCCAGGGTGGTGTTGGTAGAAAGGTAGAAACCCACGCTGCTGTTGCTGGCCGTAGCGTTGCCCTGGTTCAGAATACCGCAGGAAAGGTTTAGCACGTTGCCCGGAGCCGTGTTCGACGGGCTCACGGCCGGCTGCTGAATGATGAGGTCCACGGTCGGCGGCACCACGTTCAGGTAGACGCTCGACACGTTGTTGGTTTCATTGCTTTCACTCACCGCATTCTGATAGTCGGCCGCAAACAGCACGTAGTAGGCGCCCGAGGTAGTGGTGGCTGGCAGCGTTACGTAGCTATTCCGGCTCGAATAAGAGCCTACCTGCAGGCTGCTGCCTACCGAGCTGCCCAGCAGTACGTCCGTGGCATCCAGCGTCGCATCCGTTGACAGATAATAGCCGATAGTGCTGCTGGTGGCCGTAGTGCCCGACAGGTTGTAGATAGAGCTGTACAGCGACAGGCTGGTGCCCGGCACGGCCGAAATCGGCGTTACGGAAGCGCCCTGAATGGTCAGGTCGGCCTGAGGCACGGTGGTTACGCAGGAAATATCGGCGGCGAAACCGTTATAACCGCTGGTGTAGTAGTCTGTGGCAAAGCGCAAAGTGAGCGTGCCGGTGCTGGTGGTAGCATACACCGTTCCGGGGCTCTGGTAGTCAGAATAAGTCCCGATCAGCGGGGCCGAAGTCGAGGAGCCGTCATAAATCGAAAGCCGGTCGTAGTAGCCCACCGAATATGTGCTAAACTGCAGCTTCACCTTGTTGCCGGCCGTAGCAGGCATAATGGTGATGGTGCCGGTGCTGTTGGCGGGGTACGAGCCCGTGGGGCCGCCGTTGTCATACAGCGTACCGCTGCAGGTGGTAATGGTCGTGGTGCCCGTAGCGGGCATGTTGTACGACTGCGCCGCAGCCCGGCCCGTGAGCAGCAGCAGCAGCACGGCCACCAGGCCAAGCCAGGTGTGCCGCAACGGCAGGCACCGCCCATTGTTCGTGTAATTTTCTTTCATACAGGGGGTTGAAAATGAATAAAGTAAAAAGGAGCCCTGCCTGGCAATAAGCCCGACGGCAGCAAAATGAAAATTCGGTAGAGGATGCCCACCGCCAGTGGCGGCGCACGGACGGGCTTACTGCGCGGCCTGGGGCACCAGCATAAACACGTCTTCGCCGGGGCGCTTCATGATGTATTTTTCGCGGGCAAACTTTTCCAGCAGCTCAGGGCTGCTCAGCAGCTCGGCGCGGTCTTTTTTCACCAGGTCAATATTTTTCAGGTAGTATTCTTTCTCGCCCTGCAGCTCCCGCCACTTGGCATACATGTCGTATTGCTTAAACAGGTCATTGGAGTCGAAAACGAACATCCAGACCAAAAAACCCAGGGTGGTGAGAAAGTAAAAGCTGCGTAGAAAGCGCGGCACCCGCTCGAATAACTGTAGTAACTGCATAGCTCTCAAAGATAAAGCAAAAGGCCCGGTCTGCGTGCAGACCGGGCCCTATAATTTTCACTGGTTGGCGTGGAATTGTCCTACCCCTACATCTTGCGGCCGGGGAAATAGGCCGTTTCGCCCAGCTCTTCCTCAATGCGCAGCAGTTGGTTGTACTTCGCCATGCGGTCGGAGCGCGAGGCCGAGCCGGTCTTGATCTGGCCGGTGTTCAGGGCCACGGCCAGGTCAGCAATGGTATTGTCCTCCGTCTCGCCCGAGCGGTGGCTCATGATGCTCTTGTAGCCGTTGCGGCGGCCCAGATTCACGGCGTCAATCGTCTCGGTGAGCGTCCCGATCTGGTTCACCTTGATGAGAATGGCGTTGGCAATCTTCTCATCAATGCCGCGCTGCAGGCGGTTCACGTTGGTCACAAACAGGTCGTCGCCCACCAGCTGGGTAGTGCTGCCAATGCTGTCTGTGAGGCTTTTCCAGCCGGTCCAGTCGTCCTCATCCATGCCATCCTCAATGCTGATGATGGGGTACTTCTTGGTCCAGTCGGTCCAGTAATTCACCATTTCTGCCGAGGTCAGCTTGTCGCCGGTGCTCTTCTTGAAGTGGTAGTGCCCGTCGGCGTAGAATTCCGAGGCGGCGGCATCCATGGCAATCATTACATCATCGCCGGGCTTGTAGCCGGCCTTTTCGATGGCCTGAATGACGATTTTGATAGCGTCTTCGTTGCTCTTGATATTCGGCGCGAAGCCGCCTTCGTCGCCCACGTTGGTGCTGAAGCCCTGCTTCTTGAGCACGTCCTTCAGGTGGTGGAAGATTTCGGTGCCCCAGCGCAACGCCTCCGAAAACGAAGGAGCGCCCACGGGCATAATCATGAACTCCTGAAAGTCGATGCTGTTGTCGGCATGCGAGCCGCCGTTCAGGATGTTCATCATCGGCACGGGCAGGGTGGTAGCGCCCACGCCGCCCACGTAGCGGTACAGCGGCATCCCGGCTTCCTGGGCCGCAGCGCGGGCCACGGCTAACGACACGCCCAGGATGGCGTTGGCTCCTAGGCTGGCCTTGTTGGGCGTCCCATCGATTTCGAGCATGATCTTATCGAGCAGGCCCTGCTCAAATACCGAAAAGCCCATCAGCTCCTCGGCAATGCGGCTGTTCACGTTTTCCACGGCCTTCAGCACGCCCTTGCCCATGTACTTGCTCTTGTCGTCGTCGCGCAGCTCCACGGCTTCGTGTTTGCCGGTGCTGGCGCCCGAGGGCACGGCGGCGCGGCCCACGGCCCCGCTTTCGGTGGTCACGTCTACTTCGACAGTTGGGTTACCGCGCGAATCAAAAATCTGGCGGGCATGGATGGCCGAGATAATGCTCATGTTGAAAGAAGGAAAGGTTGAAAATGAGTGTTGGGTGGCAGCCCCGCGGCTATAGCCCGCCTTGGGGCCGCACCGCTTGGGAGCGGAAAGGTAAGGATTTCAGAAAACAGCCCATCCTACTTTTTAGGCCGCACATCCCCTACCCTTCCGGCCAGGGCCGAAATTCAGGCCCACACCTAGCAGCACATGTATCTCTACGGATCTGATGTGCCGCGTTGCGCACTATTTGACAAGAGGATGGAGGCTACTTACCGGCCTGTGCGCGAAACAAAAAAGGGGACGCACCTCACGGCACGTCCCCTTCCAAAACTCAGTTGCTTTCGTTACTACGAAGCAGCTTCTCCGCTTTTCTCGTCGCGGGTTTCGCCTTCTTTCAGCGTCTCGGTCGGAGCATCGGTGGCAGCAGCAGCTTCCTCGCTTACTACAGCCGCCGGAGCAGCCGTGGTAGCAGCGGGAGCAGCCGCGTCGGTAGCCTTTTTCTTGCTGCGCGAACGACGGGTAGTCGTTTTAGCTTCGCCGGCAGCCTTGGCTTCCAGCATGGCATCGTTGTAGTCTACCAGCTCAATGATGCACATCTCGGCGTTGTCGCCCAGACGCGAGTCGCTCAGCTTGATGATGCGAGTATATCCACCGGGACGATTCGCAATTTTACCAGCTACCGAGTCAAACAACTCCTTGATAGACTCTTTGTTCTGCAGCGTCGAGAATACCGTCCGCCGCGAGTGCGTGGTGTCGCTCTTAGCTTTGGTCAGCAGCGGCTCTACGAACTTACGCAGTGCTTTGGCTTTCGCAACGGTCGTCTCAATCCGCTTGTGCATGATCAAAGACGAAGCCATGTTCGAAAGCATGGCATTGCGGTGCGAGGCCGTCCGGCCCAGGTGGTTGATTTTTTTACCGTGACGCATAAAAGTGAAAATGTGTGAGCTTGCGGACGACGACCACGGCGGAAAAGCTGCCTTGCGGCACCTTTCTCATTAGAACCGTCGCCCCTTCGGGCTCACTGGTTAGGAAAGTGTGAAAATGGAGTGCAAAGGTACGGAATGACCAGACATAAAAAATGTGCTGAAGTGGATATGTGACGAGCACATTACCCACATTCAGCACATTTCCACATTTAATCTCTATTCTTCGTCGAGCTTATATTTGCCCAGGTCCATCCCGAAGGTCAGACCTTTTTCCTCTACAAGGTTTTCCAACTCCGTCAGCGACTTCTTACCGAAGTTGCGGAACTTCATCATGTCGCTCATGTCCAGCTGCACCAAGTCGCCGAGCGACTTGATGTCGGCGGCCTTGAGGCAGTTGTAAGCACGTACGCTCAGGTCCATATCCGCCAGAGGCGTCTTCAGAACTTTACGCATGTGCAGCGTCTCCTCGTCCACGGTTTCCTCTTCCTCGGCTTTGGCCGTCTCGAAGGTCATCGTGTTGTCCGAGAACAGCATGAAGTGTTGAATCAGGATGTTGGCAGCACCTTTCAGAGCTTCTTCGGGGTGGATCGAACCGTCCGTCTGAATCTCGATGAGCAGCTTCTCGTAGTCGGTCTTTTGCTCTACGCGGGTGTTCTCAATGCTGTACTTCACGTTCTTGATCGGCGTGAAGATGGCATCGATGGCGATTTGCCCGAACACCTGATCCGTAGGGCGGTTTTCCTCGGCGGGTACGTAGCCGCGGCCTTTCTGCACCGTAAACTCGAACTCCAGCTCTACGCTCGGGTCGATGTGGCAGATAACCAGATCCGTGTTCAGGACCTCGAAACCGTTGGTGAACTTATTGATGTCGCCCGCCGAGAAAGCATCCTGGCCCTTGATGCGGACCGTGATTTTATCCTCAATTGCGTCGCTGACCTTCTTGAAGCGAACCTGCTTCAGATTCAGGATGATTTCGGACATATCCTCAATCACACCTTCAATGGTCATGAATTCGTGCAGCACGCTGGCCGTCCGAACCGACGTAATGGCGTAGCCCTCCAGCGACGACAGCAGGATGCGGCGCAGTGCGTTGCCGATCGTGACGCCGTAGCCTTTCTCCAGCGGTTTAAATTCAAACGTTCCGTAAAAGTCGTCGGATTTCTCCATCACAACTTTCTCCGGCATTTGAAAAGCTAAGATTGACATAAGTGGGGCTTTTGAAGTATTAAGGAATGAGTAGTGAGCAACAAGACTTCTTAGTCTAAATACTCACTACTCACTACTAAAATCTATTAAATAAACGAAGTAGCAGCGCCCGGCCGCAGCCGGACCGCCAGCATTACTTCGAGTAAAGCTCGACGATGAGCTGCTCCGTGATTTTCTCGGGGATGAGGTCACGGGCAGGGGCGTTCAGGAACTTACCCACCAGCTCTTTGCCGTCCCACTCCAGCCACGAGAAAGCGCGGGCATTGCGCGAGGAAAGGCTGGTCGTAATGGCTTCCAGCGACTTCGACTTCTCACGTACGGCAACAACGTCGCCGGCGCGGAGTTTGTACGACGAGATATTCACCACATCACCGTTCACCGTGATGTGACGGTGCAGCACGAGCTGACGAGCAGCACGGCGCGTTGGGGCGATGCCCAGACGGTACACCGTGTTATCGAGGCGCGACTCGAGCAGGGCCAACAGGTTTTCACCCGTGATGCCGGGCAGCGCTGCGGCTTTGTGGAAAAGGTTTTCAAATTGCTTTTCCAGGATGCCGTACATGTACTTCACCTTCTGCTTCTCCATCAACTGCACAGCGTATTCGCTCTGCTTCTTACGACGGCCACGACCGTGCTGACCTGGAGGATAGTTCTTTTTGTTGAGCGCTTTGCTCGGACCGAAGATCGGCTCTGCGAAGCGACGAGCAATCTTGGATTTGGGACCGGTATAACGTGCCATTTCGGGGATGTTGAGTTTTGGAGGGGTTGAACCACGCGTGTCGGGCTTCTCAGACGCAGCTTACTCAGCGTAAGCGCATCAGAAACCCGACACGGGCGGCCCGCCTTGCGGCGAACCAGTTCAGTATATCAGACGCGACGACGCTTAGGTGGACGGCAGCCGTTGTGCGGCAGCGGGGTCACGTCGCGGATGGTAGTTACCTCAATGCCCACATTCTGGAGCGTACGGATGGCCGACTCGCGGCCAGCACCCGGACCCTTCACGAACACTTCAGCCTTGCGCATACCCAGGTCGTGGGCAACTTTGGCGCAATCCGTGGCCGCCATCTGGGCCGCGTAAGGAGTGTTCTTTTTGGAGCCTTTGAATCCCATCTTACCAGCCGAGGCCCAGGAGATAACCTGGCCATTGTTGTTGGTGATGGAAATGATGATGTTGTTGAACGAAGCCTTGATGTGAATCTGACCTACTGCCTCAACAACGACAATGCGCTTTTTAGCCTTGTCTTTTCTTTTTTGTGCCATTTGGTTATCGCAAAAAACTGCGGAAGGTGTTGAAGCCTGTTCGGGTGAGTTACTCACCCGAACAGGCTTCGATTCCCGCTACAATTTATTTAGTAGCTTTTTTCTTGTTCGCAACGGTCTTCCGCTTGCCCTTACGGGTACGGGAGTTGTTCTTGGTGCGCTGCCCACGAACTGGTAGACCCTTCCGGTGACGCAAGCCGCGGTAGCAGCCGATGTCCATCAGACGCTTGATGTTCAGCTGCACTTCTGAGCGCAGAACACCTTCCGTCTTGATTTCGGCAGCAATGATACTACGAATTTCGCCGGCCTCTGCTTCCGTCCAGTCCTTCACTTTCTTACTCAGGTCGATGCCGGCCTTTGTCAGGATGCGTTGTGCGGATGGACGGCCGATGCCGAAAATGTACGTCAGCGCGATTTCGCCGCGCTTGTTGTCTGGGATGTCTACCCCTGCAATACGAGCCATGTGCTTTTTTAAAAAGTCTGGTGCTTAACCCTGACGCTGTTTGAAGCGTGGGTTCTTTTTGTTGATGACGTACAGTTTGCCGTTGCGGCGAACCAGCTTACAGTCAACGCTGCGCTTTTTGACCGAGGTTTTAACTTTCATGGAAATGGAATCTGAGAGACTTAGGAACTTGAGGTCTGTGCTAGGAAACCGAAGTCGGATGAGGGCTGGTTATCTAAACGTCAACCAAGACCCGAAGACCCCAGGTCCCTAAGACCCTTATTTGTAACGGTAGACGATGCGGCCCTTCGACAAGTCGTAGGGCGACATCTCCAGCTTCACCTTATCTCCCGGCAGGATCTTGATGTAGTGCATCCGCATTTTGCCGGAAATGTGCGCCACGAGGGTGTGACCGTTTTCCAGTTCCACGCGAAACATTGCGTTGGAAAGTGCTTCGAGAATTACTCCGTCCTGCTCAATGGAGGATTGTTTGGCCATAAGGCTACTGTAAGGCTTTTTCTATGTATTCGAAGGAGGTCAGAATTTCCGCCTTGTCTTTGCGTATTACTACCGTGTGCTCAAAGTGCGCCGAAGGCTTGCGGTCTTTGGTTCGGATGGTCCAGCCATCTTTCTCCTGCACCACGTTCTTCGTGCCCAGATTAATCATTGGCTCAATGGCAATGACCAATCCCTCCTGCAGCTTTACTCCTGCGCCGCGCTTGCCATAGTTTGGCACTTCCGGCCCTTCATGAAGATTCTTGCCTAGTCCGTGCCCGACCAGTTCCCGAACTACGCCATACCCTTTCTTCTCTACGAAGTTCTGGATAGCATATCCGATATCACCGATGCGGTTACCAGCAAAAGCAGCCTCAATACCCAGGTACAAAGACTGCTTGGTGTCAGTCAGCAACTGGAGTACTTCCGGAGCCACCTCCCCGATTGGGTAGGTGTAAGCGCTATCCGAATGATAGCCGTTGAGTAACACGCCGCAGTCTACCGAAACAATATCCCCACTCTTCAGCGGCTCGTCGTTTGGAAAACCGTGCACCACAACCGAGTTGGGTGAGATGCAAAGGCTGTATTCAAAACCATTATACCCTTTGAAGGAAGGTTGGCCCCCATTATCCCGGATGAATTCTTCCGCGCGACGGTCGAGCTGCCGCGTGGTGACTCCCTCCTTGATCATGCCTGCCACCTCTCCGTGGGCTTGAGCCAGCACTTTCGCGCTGGCCCGGATGAGTTCTATTTCTTCTTCAGTCTTATAAACAATCATGACCGAATTAAGATGCCATGGCCACGTCCTGAGTAGAGCGGCCGCGGAGCTTACCGGTTTTCATCATGCCGTCGTAATGACGCATCAGCAAGTAGCTTTCTACCTGATTGAGCGTATCCAATACTACACCCACCATAATGATGAGGGATGTACCGCCGTAGAAGGCAGAGAACGGGCGCGTCACGCCAGCCAGCAGCGCAAAAGCTGGGAAGATGGCAATCAACGCTAGGGCAATTGCTCCGGGCAAGGTAATGCGGGTCAGCACCTCGTCCATATGCTCTGAGGTGTCGCGGCCAGGCTTTACACCGGGCACGAAACCACCACTACGCTTCAGATCATCCGCAATCTGGTTAGGATTGACGCTGATAGCCGTGTAGAAGTAAGTGAAGACAATGATGAGCGTGGCGAAAACCAAGTTATACTGCCAGGAAGTGTAGTCCGAAAACTTCTGCCCGATGTAGCTGGCTGTTTCGCTATCCGCCTGCCAGACCGAGGCCAAAATGGCGGGCACGAACATCAGCGACTGGGCGAAAATGATAGGCATAACACCAGCAGCATTTACCTTCAGCGGGATAAACTGACGCTGCGCATTCAGTTGCGTAGTACCACCTACCTGCTTGGCATACTGCACCGGGATACGGCGAACAGCCTGCGTCAGAATGATAACGCCCATTACTACCAAGAACAATACAACCGCTTCGATCAGAAAGATCAGCGAGCCACGCATGCCCTTAGCCAGAGCTTCACCAACGATGGCACCAGGGAGACGGGACACAATGCCAATCATGATGATCATCGAAATACCGTTGCCGATACCTTTATCGGTGATCTTTTCCCCCAGCCACATGCAAAAAAGCGTCCCAGCCGTAATAATCATCATCGTGGAGATGGTGAAGAACGTGCTGGGGTTGATGATAGCATCCGCATTAATGGTGGCAATAAAGCCAACTGACTGCGCCAACACGATGGGGATGGTCAGAATGCGGGTGTATTGGTTGATTTTCTTGCGCCCTGACTCACCTTCCTTCTGCAGCTTCTGGAAATAAGGAACCGCAATGGTCAGCAACTGCAGGACGATAGATGCCGAGATGTACGGCATAATGCCCAGGGCAAAAATCGAAGCATTGCTGAAAGCACCGCCGAGCAGCGTATCCAGAATCCCGAATACGCCCTCAGAGCCTTGCTTCAACCGGGTTGAGTCGACTCCGGGTAACACAACGAAGGACCCCAGCCGATAGATGGCAATGAAAAAAAGCGTATTGAAGATCCGCGTACGCAGATCTTCAATCGCAAAAATGTTCTTTATCGTGGTGATAAACTTGTTCATTGCCAGATAGGCTTAAAGCGTCACAGCTTTACCACCAGCTTTCTCGATGGCTTCAACCGCCGATTTCGAGAAGGCGTGGGCATGTACTTCTAGCGCCTGGGTGATTTCACCGCGACCCAGAACTTTGATTTTGGCGTTTTTAGAAGCCAAACCGCTGGCTACGAAAAAAGCAGCGTCCATGGTGGTAGCACCATGCTGCTCGTTCAGGCCCTGCAATACGTCCAGGTTAACCCCTTTGTACTCAATGCGGTTGATGTTCTTGAAGCCGAACTTTGGAACCCGACGCTGCAGGGGCATCTGGCCACCTTCAAAGCCTGACTTCTTGGAGTAGCCCGAACGCGACTTTTGACCTTTGTGACCACGCGTCGATGTGCCGCCGCGGCCGGAACCCGTACCACGGCCAAGGCGCTTGTTGTTGCGCGTCGAGCCAGTGGCGGGTGAGAGATTGCTGAGATTCATATCGAAGATGCTCCTAGAGTTCAGTTACTTCTACCAGGTGCTGTACTGCCGCAACCATCCCAGCAATCTGCGGGTTGAGTTCTTTTTCGGAAGTGCTGCCCATTTTGCCCAGGCCCAAAGCCTTGACGGTACGTTTTTGACGCTCAGGGCGGTCAATTACGCTTTTTACGAGTTTGATGTGGATCTGCGCCATCTCTACTTAGCCGTTAAAAACTTGGGCGAGGGTGATGCCACGAGCCTGTGCAATCTGCATTGGGTCGCGCATTTTGAGGAGAGCATCGAACGTAGCCTTTACCACGTTGTGGGGGTTCGACGAGCCTTTCGATTTGGCCAGAACGTCCTTGATGCCGGCGCTTTCGAATACGGCGCGCATAGCACCACCAGCAATTACGCCGGTACCTGCTGCTGCGGGCTGCACGAGGACGAAGCCACCCGAGTATTTGCCTTCCATCACGTGGGGAACGGTGTGCTTGTACAGCGGCACTTTCACTAGGTTCTTTTTAGCATCGTCAATGCCTTTGGCAATGGCGTCGGTTACTTCGTTGGCTTTGCCCAGGCCGTAGCCTACTGTGCCGTTTCCGTCACCTACTACCACGATGGCCGAGAAGCTGAAGCGACGACCGCCCTTTACTACTTTGGCTACGCGGTTGATGGCAACCACTTTTTCTTTCAGATCAGAATCGCCAGTGCGAGACTGCTCGTTGGTGTTACCACGACGGTCGTTGCCAGCGCCGCGACGGTCGTTGCCGCCGCGCTCATTGCCACCACCACGGGGATTGTTATTCATTTCTGCCATGATGCCTTAGAAATTGAGGCCGCCTTCGCGGGCTCCTTCTGCCAATGATTTTACGCGGCCGTGGTAGAGGTAACCGGAACGGTCAAATACCACTTTCGAAATTCCTTTTCCTGTAGCACGGGCAGCAAGTTCTTTGCCGACTGCGGCAGCGAGGGCGACTCCGTTGCCCCCTTCCACCGAAACGTGCTTCGAGGAAGCAGACGCCAGCGTGTTGCCGGTAGTGTCGTCAATAATCTGGGCGTAAATGCCCGTATTGCTGCGAAACACCGACAGACGAGGGCGCTCGGACGTGCCAGCCACCTTAGTGCGGATGATGCGCTGGATCCGTTTTCTTCTAGTTGCTTTATCGAAAGCCATGATGCGAAATTATTTCGAAGCTGTTTTACCAGCCTTACGACGGATGACCTCGCCCACAAAGCGTACGCCTTTGCCTTTGTATGGCTCGACTTTGCGCAGGGAACGAATCTTAGCGGCTACCTGACCCAGCAGTTGCTTATCAATGCTGTTCAGCGTAACAATCGGGTTTTTACCTTTCTCGGTGAGAGCGGTAGCCGTTACTTCCTTGGGCAGAGCCAGGAAGATGTTGTGCGAGTAACCCAACGACAATTCCAGCGTAGTACCGGCCATTGCAGCCTTGTATCCTACACCTACCAGCTCCAGCTTGTGCTCATAGCCGTTACTTACGCCAACAACCATGTTGTTGAGCAGCGAGCGGTACAGACCGTGCATCGCCTTGTGGCGCTTCTGCTCGGTCGGACGCTCTACTACCAACTGGCCATCGGCGTTGGTGAGGATGATGTCGCGGTCTACGGGAGTCGACAAAGTGCCTTTCGGGCCTTTTACCGTTACCGTGTTGTCGTTGCTTACTTCAACCTGGACGCCCGTAGGCAGGCTGATCGGGAGTTTACCAATGCGTGACATAGTCTGGTTCTTTCTCGATTAGTAAACGTAGCACAATACTTCGCCACCAACGTTCTGGGCTTTGGCCTCTTTCTCTGTCATCACGCCTTTCGACGTAGACAGGATTGCGATACCCAAGCCGCTCAGTACGCGGGGCATGTTTTCTACGTGGGCATACGTGCGCAGACCAGGCGAGCTGATACGCTCGAGCTTGGTGATGGCCGGAACCTTGGTCGTAGGATTGTACTTCAGCGCGATTTTGATCGTGCCTTGTACCGATGAGTCATCAAAACGGTAGGACTGGATGTAGCCCTTATGGTAAAGCACTTTCGTGATTTCCTTTTTGATGTTGCTGGCCGGAATTTCTACTACCCGGTGGTTTGCCTTGATGGCATTGCGTACCCGGGTCAGGTAGTCGGCAATTGGATCTGTATTCATTCGGTTTAGAAGAGCACTCGTTTTAACGGAGCGCAAAGATAAGAAAATTTCGCCCCCGCGAAAAAGCGGCAGCGAAATTTTCGGTTAAGACTTCTTGGCTCGACTTATTGAGGCTCGGCCAATGGTTTCTCTCGGCAACCTGCCAAGTGGCGTTATCTCGTGGCTAAGCTACTTTGATAACTGAAGCTGTTTTACCAGCTCGACTTCGTGACACCGGGGATTTTACCGGCCAGTGCCATTTCGCGGAAACGCACCCGGCTGATGCCGAACTTACGCATGTAACCACGAGGACGACCGTCGATCATGTCCCGGTTGTGGAGGCGTACGGGCGAAGCATCCTTGGGGAGCTTGTCCAGACCTTCGTAGTCGCCGGCAGCCTTCAAAGCTTTACGCTTCTCAGCATAACGAGCAACCGTAGCGATGCGCTTGCGCGCTCTTGCTTTTGCGGATTCCTTAGCCATTGTTTTCTTTCTTGGCGTTAGCGAACGGCATTCCGAAAGCTTTGAGGAGCTCGTAGCTCTGCTCGTCGTTTTCGGCCGTCGTTACGAAGGTAATATCCATACCCGAAATCGACTTGATCTTATCGATCGAAATTTCGGGGAAGATGATTTGCTCTTTGATGCCCAGGGTATAGTTACCGCGGCCATCGAAGCCTTTATCGTTGATGCCTTTGAAGTCACGTACGCGGGGCAGCGCCACCGTTAAGAGACGGTCCATGAATTCGTACATCTGGTCACCACGCAGCGTTACGCGGGCGCCGATTGGCATGCCTTCGCGCAGCTTAAAGTTCGATACCGAACGCTTGGCGATGGTGGCAACGGCGCGCTGACCAGTGATGGTCGTCAGTTCGTCCACGCCATTGTCAACCAGCTTTTTGTCGGCTACAGCCGCACCAATACCGCGGTTGATGCAGATTTTGGTGATGCGCGGTACCTGCATGATGCTCTTGAACTGGAATTTCTCCTGGAGCGCGGGTACTACGTCTTTCTTATAAATCTCTTTGAGTCGAGCCATTGTCGTAACAGATTAGGCGTTTTTCGAATCAACGGCCTTCACGTTGCTGACGTGGATACCAGCCTCAATCTTGGTGATTCCCCCTTGCGGGTTCTTAGCACTGGGTTTGTTGTGCTTGGTCACCAGGTTCAGGCCGTCCACGATGACGCGCTGAGTCGTACGGTTCACCGACTTGATGACACCGGTCTTGCCGCGCTCGTCGCCGGCAATCACCTTCACGGTGTCGCCGGTCTTGACGTGCAGTTTTACGGGCTTCTGTGCTTTCGTTTTCGTTGCCATTGCTTAGAGAACTTCAGGAGCCAACGAAACGATCTTCATGAACTGACGCTCGCGCAGTTCGCGGGCAACCGGGCCGAAGATGCGGGTACCGCGGGGCTCGTCGTTATTGTTGAGCAGAACAGCAGCGTTGTCGTCGAAGCGGATGTACGAACCGTCTTTGCGGCGTACTTCCTTCTTCGTGCGAACTACTACCGCCTTCGATACAGTACCTTTCTTGGCGTTGCCCGAAGGAATAGCCGACTTGATCGAAACCACGATCTTGTCGCCTACGCTGGCGTATTTCTTGCCCGTGCCACCGAGGACACGGATGCAGAGAACTTCTTTGGCGCCGCTGTTATCAGCGACGGTCAGACGGGATTCTTGCTGTATCATCTTACTTGGCGCGTTCTACGATTTCTACCAGTCTCCAGCGCTTGCTCTTGCTCAGCGGACGGGTCGACATGATGCGAACCGTATCGCCTTCGCCGCATTCGTTGTTCTCGTCGTGGGCCATGAATTTGGTCGACTTGGTAACGAACTTGCCGTAGATCGGGTGTTTCATTTTGCTTTCCACCATCACCGTGATAGACTTGTCCATTTTGGAGCTAGTCACCCGGCCGACGATTTCTTTGCGCAGGTTCCGCTCTTCCGAGGCGGCCGTTGCTTGGGTTGCTTCGTTGGTTGCCATCGTTAGTTAGCAGTTTGGTTAGCCTGCTCGTTTTCGCGACGGGTCAACTCGGTCTTGAGACGAGCAACGTTCTTGCGGCTGTGCTTCAGGCGAATCGGATTCTCCAGCGGGGAAATGGCGTGCGCGAAGCGCAGGGCCTGACCGCTGGTCTGTTCGGTCTTAACTTGGGCTTTCAGCTCCTCGAGCGAAAGACCTTTGATTTCGGATTGCTTCATCTTACTTGCTCTCTTCGTAATCGCGACGAACAACAAACTTGGTCTTCACGGGCAGCTTCTGAGCAGCAAGACGCAGCGACTCCTGAGCTACTTCCAACGAAACGCCGTCCGACTCGAACATGATGGTGCCGGGCTTCACGCAGGCTACCCAATACTCTGGGGAACCCTTACCCTTACCCATCCGAACTTCGGCTGGCTTCTTGGTGATTGGTTTATCGGGGAAAATGCGGATCCATACCTGACCTTCACGCTTCATAGCGCGGGTCATGGCGATACGGGCAGCTTCAATCTGGCGGGCCGTAATCCAGGCAACCTCCAGCGACTTGATGGCGAACGAACCGAAGTCGATGGTGGAGCCCTTGTAGGCCAGGCCAGTCACGCGACCCTTCTGCATCTTCCGATACTTGGTTCTTTTCGGCTGTAACATGAGTTATCGAAAAAAAGGATTCGAGAAGAGAGAAAAGTTAGCGACGGGGTGCACCTGCACCACCACCGCGGTTCGGACCACCAGCACCGGGGCCACGGCCACGGTCGCCAGCACCTGCGCCACCCCGGTCGTTGCCGCCCCGGTCATTCCGACGTGGGCCACGGTCACCGCCACGGTCGCCACGCTCACCGCGTGGGCCACGGTCGTTGCCGCCGCGGGTGTCGTTGCCTTGGTTAGCGGGAACTTGGTTAGGCGACAGGTCGGGCTTGCCGAACACCTCGCCCCGCATTACCCACACCTTAATGCCGATTTTGCCATAGACCGTCTGGGCCTCCGACAGAGCGTAGTCGATGTCAGCACGCAGGGTGTGCAACGGAGTGCGACCCTCTTTGTACTGCTCCGAGCGGGCAATTTCAGCCCCACCCAGACGACCACCACACTGAATCTTGATGCCTTCAGCACCCACGCGCATAGCGGCCTGAATCGACATCTTCATGGCGCGACGGAAGGAGATACGAGCCTGGAGCTGCTGAGCAATGCTCTCACCAACCAGTTTCGCGTCGAGTTCTGGACGCTTAATTTCGAAGATGTTGATCTGAACGTCCTTGCTGGTGATCTGCTTCAGCTCGTCTTTGATCTTATCCACTTCGGCGCCGCCCTTGCCAATAACCACGCCCGGACGAGCGGTGTTGATGGTGATGGTGATGCGCTTCAGCGTACGCTCGATTACGATGCGGCTAATGCCACCTTTCGGAATCCGAGCCATGATGTATTTGCGGATTTTTTCGTCCTCAACCAGCTTGTCGGCAAAGTCCTTGCCGCCGTACCAGTTCGAGTCCCATCCTTTGATGACGCCCAGACGGAAGCCAACCGGATTTACTTTCTGTCCCATAGTGCTATGCGGTGGCTTCTGCCTTCGTTTCAGTTGATTTCTTAGCCGAGCTACGACGCGTGGTCTTCGCTTTGCCTTCAGCGTTGGCTTCGGTGCCTTTCGTCTCAGCAGCCTGTTGAGCAGCAGCTTTGCTACCCAGGGGCTCTACTTTCGAGTCAATTACCAGCGTCACGTGGTTGGAACGCTTGCGGATGCGGTGACCACGACCCTGAGGGGCGGGGCGCAAACGCTTCAGCTGACGGCCTTCGTCTACGAAAATCTCCTTGATGTAGAGATTAGCATCCTCGATTCGCTCGTCTTCGTTTTTCTGCTGCCAGTTGGCCAGAGCCGACAGGAGCAGTTTTTCGATCCGCTCAGCACCCGAGTTGGCTTCGAATTTCAGCAAGCCCAGGGCGCGGGTCACTTTCTGACCGCGAACCATGTTGGCTACCAGCCGCATCTTGCGCGGCGAGGTAGGCACGTTATTGAGTTTAGCTCTTGCTTCCATCTTAGCGCTTGCCTTTATCTTTCTTGGCTACGTGGCCGCGGAAGTTGCGGGTAGGAGCAAACTCACCGAGCTTGTGACCTACCATGTTTTCCGTGACGAAAACCGGGATGAACTTATTACCGTTGTGAACCGCGAAAGTATGCGTCACGAAATCCGGGGAAATCATGGAGCGGCGTGACCAGGTCTTGATAACCGACTTTTTGCCGGAACCTTCCATCGCTACTACTTTCTTCTCGAGCCGAAAGTCAATGTACGGCCCTTTTTTTAGTGAACGTGCCATTGATTATCTCTTGCCTTTACGGTTAACGATGAGCTGTTCGGAGTACTTGTTCTTGTTACGGGTCTTCTGACCTTTCGAGAAGATACCGTTACGGCTGCGTGGGTGACCACCGGACGATTTGCCTTCGCCACCACCCATTGGGTGATCGACGGGGTTCATAGCCACACCACGAACACGCGGACGACGACCCATCCAACGATTCCGACCGGCTTTGCCCATCCGAACGTTCATGTGGTCACCATTCGAAACGGTACCGACGGTAGCCATGCAGGTCACCAGGACCATGCGCATCTCACCGGAAGGCAGTTTCAGCGTAGCGTATTTGTCTTCGCGGGCCACGAGCTGGGCGTACGTGCCAGCCGAGCGAGCCATGGCTGCACCATTACCGGGCATCAGCTCGATGTTGTGCAGGATGGTACCCAGCGGGATTTCACGCAGCGTCAGCGCGTTGCCAACTTCGGGCGCAACACCAGGGCCCGATACCACTACTGTGTCTACAGCCAGGCCAGCGGGCGCAATGATATAGCGCTTTTCGCCGTCGGCGTAGTGCAGCAGAGCGATACGCGCCGTGCGGTTAGGATCGTATTCAATCGTCTTCACCGTGGCCGGTACGCCGGCTTTGTCACGCTTGAAGTCGATAACACGATACTTCTGCTTGTGACCACCGCCGATGTAGCGGTTGGTCATTTTACCCGCGTTGTTGCGGCCACCGGATTTTTCCATGGGTGCCAACAGCGACTTCTCCGGCTTCGACGTCGTAATTTCGTCGAAGGCCGGGGCGATGCGGAAGCGCTGACCCGGTGATGTTGGTCTTAGTTTTTTGAGTGCCATTTTAGTTTAAAATGCGCGTTTCGTCGGTTGCCCGACCCTAGATACCGTTGTAGAAGTCGATTACGTCGCCTTCCTTCACAGTTACAATTGCCTTTTTCCCGTGCGGGCGACGGCCCGTTACCTGGCCGGCCTTCGTGGATTTGGTCTTCATCTTGCCGTTGGTGCGGATCGTGCTAATGCCCGTTACCGTCACGCCATACAGCGCCTCGATTTCCTTTTTGATCTGAACCTTGTTGGCCGTACGCTCCACCTGGAAGGAGTACTGACCTTTTTCGTTCAGGGCGGTGGCCTTTTCGGTCACGATGGGTTTCTTCAGCGTGCTCATTACTCAGCGGTCGAATAAAGTTGTTCCAACGATTTCAACCCGTCTTCCGACAGCAGCAGCGTGTCCGTGTTGAGCAGGTCGTGCGTGTTCAGCGCTACGGGCGTAGCTACGCTCACGCGCTGAATGTTGCGGGCCGACAGCACCACGTTCTTGTCGATTTCGCCGGTCACGAGCAGGGTTTTCTTGCCGTTGTTCAGCTTCAGACCCGACAGGATCGAGAGGAAATCTTTCGTTTTAGGAGCGCTCAGGCTGATGTTCTCAACCAGGGCGATTTTGCCATCCTGGGCCAGCGTCGACAGAGCCGACAGACGAGCCAGGCGCTTGGTTTTTTTGTTGAGCTTGAAGCCGTAGTCACGGGGCTCAGGACCGAATACACGGCCACCACCAATGAATACCGGCGACTTCATGCTGCCGGCGCGGGCGCCGCCCGTACCTTTTTGCTTCTTGAGCTTCTTCGTGGTGCCGTGCACCTCGTTGCGCTGCTTCGACTTGTGCGTGCCCTGGCGCTGGTTGGCCAGGTACTGCTTCACGTCGAGGTACATCACGTGCTCGTTCGGCTCGAGGCCGAAGATGGCGTCAGACAGCGTCACCTTACGGCCGGTGTCCTCACCTTTGATGTTAAATACTGCGAGTTCCATCGTAATCGTCTATTTCTCGAGTACCACGTAAGAGTTCTTGGCACCGGGAATCGAACCGCTCACCAAGATGAGGTTCTTATCGGCTACCACGCGCATCACCTTCAGGTTCTGCACTTTTACCCGGTCGTTGCCCATGCGGCCACCCATACGCATTCCTTTGAATACGCGCGAAGGCCAGGAGCAGGCACCGATGGAACCGGGGTGACGCAGACGGTTATGCTGACCGTGGGTCTGCCCGCCAACACCAGCGAAGTTGTAACGCTTCACTACGCCCTGGAAACCTTTACCTTTGGAGGTACCCACAACGTCAACGAACTCCCCTTCTTCGAAGAGAGTCGCGTCGATGGTGGCGCCTGCAGCGTACGTAGACTCCGCGTCGAGGCGGAATTCAACGAGCTTTTTCTTGGGGGTGGTACCGGCTTTCGCGAAGTGACCGGCCAAAGCCTTGGTCGTATTCTTCGCTTTTTTCTCGCCGTAGCCGATCTGAATGGCGGTGTAACCGTCATTCGCAGCTGTCTTAACCTGCGTCACTACGCACGGACCCGCCTCGATGAGCGTGCAGGGAATGTTCTTCCCGTCCGGAGTGAAGAGGCTTGTCATACCGATTTTCTTACCGATGATGCCAGGCATTCTGTTATGTGTTTATGAAAAGACGCAAAAAGAAAACGCCCAAATGACGTTTTCGCAATGGGAGTGCAAAGCTAGGAAAAAGTAGGACAGAAATCTAACCCCGCTCCGAAATATTTTCAGGGTCACGTAGTTGACTCAGCTAAGCGGCTATTTGCTGGCCTTCAAGCCGTTCCATTTTGAAGTATCTGCCGCAAATGAATATGTTCTATGTTCGCACTGCCTGAAAGAACACTACTGCTGTTGCCGGGGAGTAGTGAAAAGTGCAATCCTGCCTCGCGGCTACCATTTTCAGGCCGGCCGCCATTGCTGGGATTCATCAGGCGCGGGAAGCAACCCGTTCAGGCTGAGCAGCAGGAAAAACAGGGAGAAGGTCAGACCAATCTGGGTTTCGAGTGTGTACTCGACCAGAAAGGAAAGCGTGACCAGCGTATACTGAGCCACCAGCAGCGGGGCAAACTGAGGCCACGCCCAAAATGCCGGGTAGTAGAAACACACCGCAAACAGCAGCGTGCCCAGCAGACCAAAGGCGACTAGGTCGTAAATGAATTGGTTATGCGGCAGCAAGTAGGAGCTTTCAGCAATTTCCGGGTAGTGCTGCCGAAACTGCCTGGCCATTTCGTCCTGCATATCGGCCTTACCGACTCCGGTTACCGGGTTCTGCTTCATAATGGCCCAGGCCGCTTTGTAGGAATACACCCGCGCCACCAGCGAATAATTATTGGCCGCCTGCGTATCACTCACCTTGCCCAAGTCCTCCTGGGTGTTGATGAACTTGTTGCGAAAAGTCGGAAAGCACAAATAGCTAACAGCAGGCAGCAGCAGCAGGCAGCCGGTCAGATAGGCGGCGCGGCGGTAGTGCTTTGCTCGCAATACCAGCCAGAGGAAGTACATCCCTCCTACCGCATACAGTGTAACCAAGCCGCTTCTCACGGCCAATAAATGCTGAAACAGCGCTAGGTATATGACAGCCATTAATAGCGCCACGCGCCAGGCCGTCGTATTGCGGCCCCAGTTCAACAGCACTACCCCCACCGCCACTGCCAGCGTCACCATCAGACTAAACCGAATGTGGTCGGGCTCGGTGGGCATAATCTTCGAGTGCAAATAGATTTCATTGATGGCCGCTGCGTGCAGCAGATAGTAGCCGGTACTTATCAGCGCGGAAACGACCACGCAGCCGATGAAAAGCCGCCACAGATTCTCCAGCTTCTGGGCCGGCAAAGCTGGTAGCACCCAAAACGCCAGCGGCAGCACCACGAAGGGTAGCTGCAGCACTACGTCCCGGTAATACTCGCCCATGTTTGCTGCTTCCGTGTTGAGGCCACTCAGCAGGTGGATGCCATAGATAACGATGAAGGAGCCGAACAGCGGCCATTGCTGCCGATTAGCCACGCGCTTATATACTAGGGCGTAACTAATGGCCGTCAGCCCGAGGCCGGCAATACCGATACTGGGCAGAATGCGGAAATAGTTAGCCACAAATAGCCCCACAATAACGAATGCGCAGAACAGCGTAGCTGCAAAGTGCAGGCGGAGAATAGTGACGGTAGAAGCCAGAGTTGACGCCATTTAGGTGGGTTAAGAGAAGCGCTAAGTTGGGAAGGATAGTCAAAAAAACACCCCACCGGTCCGAAAACCGATGGGGTGTTTAACTTATTCAACGGGTGAAACCGGTCCTCAGACTTTGATTTCAACGTCAACGCCGCTGGGCAACTCCAGCTTCATCAAGGCATCTACCGTCTTCGACGAAGTCGAGTAGATATCCACCAGACGCTTGTAGGTGCAGAGCTGGAATTGCTCCCGGGCCTTCTTGTTCACGTGGGGCGAACGAAGCACGGTGAATTTTTCCTTGACGGTCGGCAAGGGAATAGGACCGCTCACGATAGCGCCCGTAGCCTTCACCGCCTTCACAATCTTCTCCGACGATTTGTCCACCAAGTTGTGGTCGTAGGATTTGAGTTTGATGCGAATTTTCTGATTCATGTGATGTTGAGTGAAAGCGGGTTAGCGAATGGAGTTACCCTTCTGCTTGGCAATGATGCCTTCGGCAAGGTTTTGCGGCACCTGGTCGTAGTGCGAGAACGTGAGCGACGCCGAAGCGCGACCCGACGAAATCGTACGGAGCGTGGTTACGTAGCCGAACAGCTCCGACAGCGGAACGTCGGCCTTTACCACGTTCAGACCACCTTTGGTGTCCAAACCTTTCATGATACCGCGACGACGGTTCAGGTCACCGGTTACGGAACCCGTGTACTCGTCGGGCGAAACTACTTCTACCGCCATGATGGGCTCAAGCAGCTTCGGACCGGCCAGACGACCAGCTTCGCGGAAACCACCACGGGCGGCGAGTTCGAAAGACAGGGCGTCCGAGTCAACGTCGTGATACGAACCGTAGAACAGGCGCACGCGCATGCCTTCGATTGGGAAGCCGGCCAGCGGGCCGTTCTTCATAGCCTCTTCGAAGCCTTTCTGAACCGGGGCAATGAATTCGCGCGGGATAACACCACCGGTGATGCCGTTTACGAACTCCAGACCTGGCTTCTCCGGATCGGTTTCTTTCGGGCCCAGCTCGAACTGGATATCACCGAATTTACCCCGACCACCAGTTTGTTTCTTGTAGGTTTCGCGGTGCTCCACCTTCTTGGTCAGAATCTCCTTATAGGCTACCATTGGGGCGCCCTGGTTGATTTCAACCTTGAATTCACGACGCATACGGTCGATAATGATTTCAAGGTGAAGCTCACCCATACCTTTCAGTACCGTCTGGCCCGTCTCGGGGTCGGTCTGTACTACCAGGGTAGGATCTTCTTCCACGAGCTTAGCAATGGCCATACCCATCTTGTCCATGTCCGCCTGGGTCTTAGGCTCGATGGCGTAGCCGATTACCGGCTCCGGGAAGCTCATCGACTCGAGGACGATGCGCGTCTTCTCGTCGGTCAGCGTGTCGCCGGTCTTGATGTCCTTGAAGCCAACGCCGGCAGCAATGTCGCCGGCCTGGATCTTGTCGATCGGGTTCTGCTTGTTGGAGTGCATCTGCATCAGACGCGAGATACGCTCCTTCTTGTTCGTGCGGTTGTTGTGCACGTACGAGCCGGCATCCAGCACGCCACTGTAGCAGCGGAAGAAGCACAGACGGCCCACGAAGGGGTCAGTGGCAATCTTAAACGCCAAAGCGGTGAAGGGCTCCGAGTTGTCGGGGTGACGCTCGATTTCCTCGCCCGTGTCGGGGTTTGTGCCAATGATGGGAGGCATATCCAGCGGCGAAGGCAGGTAGGCCATTACGCCGTCCAGCATCGACTGTACGCCTTTGTTTTTAAAGGCCGAACCGCACATTACGGGCGAGAACTTCATGTCGATAACCGCCTGGCGGATAACGACCATCATTTCCTCTTTCGTGATGGAATCAGGGTTCTCGAAGAACTTCTCCAGCAGCGCGTCGTCGTACTCGGCAACGCTTTCTACCAGCTTCTGACGCCACTCGGCTACCGTGTCCACCAAATCCGCGGGAACCGGGATTTCGTGGTACGACTTGCCCTGGGTAGCATCATCCCATACGATGGCCTTACCAGTCAGCAGGTCAACGACACCCTTGAAGGTATCCTCGGCGCCGATTGGAATTTGCAGCGGTACGGGGTTGGCACCCAGCTTTTCCTTGATTTCGGATACGGCCTTGAAGAAGTCAGCACCGGCACGGTCCATCTTGTTGACGAAGCAGATGCGGGGCACCTTGTACTTGTCAGCCTGACGCCATACGGTTTCCGACTGCGGCTCCACGCCCGATACGGCGCAGAACAGAGCAACGGCACCATCGAGTACGCGCAGCGAGCGTTCCACTTCTACCGTGAAGTCAACGTGGCCGGGAGTATCGATGAGGTTGATCTTGTACTGCTTGGTGTCCGGGGTTGGGTCACCGTTAGCATCGGTCGGGTAGTTCCAGAACGTAGTAGTAGCAGCCGACGTGATGGTGATACCACGCTCCTGCTCCTGCTCCATCCAGTCCATCGTGGCGGCACCTTCGTGCACTTCCCCGATCTTGTGGGTCTTACCGGTATAGTAGAGAATGCGCTCCGACGTGGTGGTTTTACCAGCATCGATGTGCGCCATAATCCCGATATTCCGGAGGTATTGCAGATCTTTATTAACAGCCATGTCTATTTGAATGAGTGAATGTGTGATTAGTGCCTGAGCAGCCGGCGGAGTGTGGCCTTAACCAAACCCCGGGGCTACGCATTCACTGAAGCACTCATCTATGTTAGAAGCGGAAGTGCGAGAAGGCCTTGTTAGCCTCGGCCATACGGTGGGTGTCGTCCTTCTTTTTCACGGAAGCACCTTCCCCTTTGGCGGCAGCAATGATTTCGCCGGCCAGCTTGTCCTTCATGGTTTTCTCACCACGACGACGGGCGTACTGAATCATCCATTTGGCACCTACCGAGATACGACGGTCGGGGCGAACTTCGATTGGCACCTGGAAGGTAGCACCACCTACGCGGCGGCTCTTCACTTCTACGGTCGGCATCACGTTGTTCAGTGCCTTGCGCCACATTTCCAGGCCATTTTCCTTCGTGCGCTGCTCTACAATTTCGCAGGCGTCGTAGAAAATGCCGTAGGCAAGGTTTTTCTTTCCGTCATACATCATGTAATTGACGAAACGGGTTACCAGCGTCTCCTTGAACTTGGGGTCGGGCAGGAGGATGCGCTTCTTTGGTTTTGACTTTCTCATGGGTTCAGATGTGAGCCGGATGGCGGGAGCCGCGGGATAAGAACCATTTTCTATCCAACGCGGGGCCCGACTCCACTCGTATCAATTACTTTTTCTTGCCGGGGGCTGGCTTGCCACCTTTGCCGGTCGCCACTGGCTGACCTGGCTTCGGACGCTTGGCACCATACTTCGAGCGACGTTGCGTACGGCCGTTTACACCGGCTGTATCGAGGGCACCACGGATGATGTGGTAACGTACGCCCGGAAGGTCTTTCACACGACCACCACGGATCAGCACGATGCTGTGCTCCTGCAGGTTGTGACCTTCACCCGGAATGTAGGCGTTAACCTCTTTGCCGTTGGTGAGACGCACACGGGCCACTTTGCGCATAGCCGAGTTCGGCTTTTTGGGCGTGGTGGTGTACACACGGGTGCATACGCCACGGCGCTGCGGGCACGAGTCAAGGGCGGGCGACTTCGACTTGGTCGTCAGCTTCTCGCGGCCTTTTCGTACTAATTGGTTAATGGTAGGCATTTACGGAATGGTTTGTCAAGGAGGGTTCTCTCCCAAAAAATTAGGCTTGCAAAGGTATAGAAGTCGGGGCGAAATAGCAAACGGGTTGAAATAGTTTGTTTTAGGAAACTCTGACTGCTAGTAAACCGGCAGTGCTCCTACTCTGCTGCTATTCATTTTAACGCGAAAAGGCCTTCAACTCGAAGTCGAAGGCCTTTTCCAGGATGCTATAACATCAGGAAGCCTACGCCTCCCCCATCGTGCCGCCGAAGTTCATTGGGAAGCTGGGCGAGTCGGGTTGCTGCTTGATGGGGCCGAAGGTTTGCTCGAACCGCTCGATGTTGTCGGCCAGGGCCGAGAGCAGGCGCTTGGCGTGCTCGGGCGTGACGACGATGCGAGCCTTCACCTTGGCCTTGGGCAGGCCGGGCATCAGGCGAATGAAGTCGATGACGAACTCGCTGCTGCTGTGCGCAATCATGGCCAGGTTGGCGTACTCGCCCTCGGCAATTTCCTCCGACAGCTCAATGTTGATGGCGTTCGGGTCCGCCTGCGGGGCGTTGGGGTCTTGGGGCTGGTTCATATCAGAAACATGGGTGTGAAAGAGGCGGGCTTTTTCAGAATGACCAAAGCTACTAAAAAGAGAAAAGCCGGCCGGATTGCTCCGGTCGGCTTTTCTACTACTTATTTCAGCGCAGACTACTCCGAAACGGAGGTTTCACGCTTGCCAACCCGCGACGCCCGTTTCGTTCCCGTTTCCGGGGCTTCCGCTTTGGCCGCTTGCTGGGCTTCGAGTTCCTCTTTCGAGCCGACAATCTGACGAGTATACTCGCGCAGACCGGTACCGGCCGGAATCAGGTGCCCGACGATTACGTTCTCCTTCAGGCCCAACAGCTCATCGGCCTTGCCACGGATGGCAGCTTCCGACAGAACCTTGGTAGTCTCCTGGAACGAAGCCGCCGAGATGAACGACTGCGTGCCCAAAGAGGCCTGCGTGATGCCCTGCAGCGTCGGACGGGAAACCGAAGGCTGAGCATCGCGCACTTCCACCAAGCGGAGGTCACGGCGTTTCAGGCTGCTGTTCTCGTCGCGCAGCTTGCGGGCGCTCAGGATCTGACCGGGCTTCAGGATCGTGGAATCACCGGCATCCGTTACCACCTTCATGTCGATGATGGTATCGTTTTCCTCCATGAAGATAATCTTGTCGATTACCTGATGCTCCAGGAACGTGGTGTCGCCGGCGTCGAGGATAACCACCTTCTGCATCATCTGGCGAACTACCACCTCGATGTGCTTGTCGTTGATTTTTACCCCCTGCAAGCGGTACACTTCCTGAATCTCGTTCACGAGGTACTCCTGCACGGCACCCGGACCCTGAATGCTCAGGATATCCGAAGGCGTGATGGCACCATCCGAGAGCGGCATACCAGCGCGGATGAAGTCGTTGTCCTGCACCAGAATGTGCTTGGACAGCGGCACCATGTACTTCTTCTTGACGCCATCTTTCGACTCGACGAAGATTTCACGGTTACCACGCTTCACGGTGCCGTAGGTCACCACGCCATCGATTTCCGACACGACGGCCGGGTTCGACGGGTTGCGGGCTTCGAACAGTTCCGTAACGCGGGGCAGACCACCGGTAATATCGCGCGTCTTGCCAACAGCCCGAGGAATCTTGGCCAGGATGTGTCCGGCTTTGATCTTCTCGTTGTTGTCGACATTGATGTGCGAACCCACCGGAATGCTGTAAGCACGCTGGCCTTCTTCGATATCCTTCTTGCCGGCCTTCACGATGATGGACGGGTTCTGGGCTTTGTCGCGCGATTCGATAATTACCTTCTCGCGGTGACCCGTCTGCTCATCCGACTCCTCACGGTAGGTCACGCCTTCCGTAATGGCATCGTAAACAACCGTACCATCGAACTCGGCCAGAATAACAGCGTTGTACGGATCCCAGTTGTTCAGCTCCTGGCCCTTCTCCACTTCCTGACCTTCGTCAACGAGCAGGAACGAGCCATAAGGAACGTGGTTCGAGATGAACACCTTACCGGTGCCCTTCTCCACAATGCGGATTTCGCCCGAGCGACCCATCACCACTTTGGTCTTCTCACCTTCGGCGTTGACGGAATCCACGGTGCGGATGTCTTCGAACTCAACCACGCCGGCAAACTTGGCCTTGATGTTGGCTTCCACCGCAATGTTGGAGGCCGTACCACCCACGTGGAAGGTACGCAGCGTGAGCTGGGTGCCAGGCTCGCCAATCGACTGGGCGGCAATAACGCCCACGGCTTCCCCCTTCTGGACCATGCGGCCCGAGGCGAGGTTACGGCCGTAGCACTTGGCGCAGATACCACGCTTGCTTTCGCAGGTCAGTACCGAGCGAATTTCCACCGACTCGATGCTGGTAGCGTCGATACGGCGGGTGGTGTCCTCCTTGATTTCCTCGCCCGAAGCCAGGATAACCTCGTCGGTCAGCGGGTCCACAATATCGTGCACCGTAACCCGGCCCAGGATTCGCTCCGACAGGGGCTCTACCACGTCCTCGTTATCCTTCAGGGCGAAGGTTTCGATGCCGCGTAGTGTACCGCAGTCGTTTTCGTTTACGATTACGTCCTGCGACACGTCCACCAGA
Organism: Hymenobacter daecheongensis DSM 21074; assembly: GCF_900141805.1. Lineage (GTDB taxonomy): Bacteria > Bacteroidota > Bacteroidia > Cytophagales > Hymenobacteraceae > Hymenobacter > Hymenobacter daecheongensis. The sequence goes on from NZ_FQYN01000002.1 coordinate 573,189, forward strand.
CGACGGGTCAGGTAGCCGGCGTCGGCCGTTTTCAGAGCCGTATCGGCCAGACCTTTCCGGGCACCGTGGGTCGAGATGAAGTACTCGATAACGTCTAGGCCTTCTTTGAAGTTGGACAGGATCGGGTTTTCGATAATCTCACCTACCGAACCCTGGAGAGACTTCTGCGGCTTAGCCATCAGACCCCGCATACCGCCGAGCTGACGAATCTGCTCGCGCGAACCGCGGGCGCCGGAGTGCATCATCATGTAAATCGAGTTGAAGCCCTGGTTCTCCTTTTCGAGGCGACCCATGAGGGTTTCAGTGATTTGGTTGTTGATACGCGTCCAGATGTCGATAACCTGGTTGTAACGCTCGTTGTCGGTAATCAGACCCATCTGGTAGTTCTGGGTTACCGCTTTCACGTCGTTCTGCGCCTGCAGTACCAGGGCATCCTTCTCCTTCGGAATCTGGATGTCGCCCAGACCCATGCTCAGACCACCTTTGTAAGCCGACTGGAAGCCCAGCGTCTTGATGTCGTCGAGGAACTGCGCGGTGCGGGCCATACCCGTGCGCTTGAACACCATCGAAATGATCTGCTGGAGCTTTTTCTTGGTCAGCAGCTCATCCACGAAACCGACTTCGGTGGGCACGAGCTGATTGAAGAGCACGCGGCCGGCCACGGTTTCGATGATTTTCGGCACCAACTCATCCTGCTCATCGCGCACCATCGTGCGCACCTTGATGTAGGCGTGCTTCGACAGAACTCCTTCGTTGATGGCAATAACCACCTCCTCGTCGGAGTAGAACATCATGTCCTCGCCGTCGATTTTCTCCTCGGGCGTGCTGCGCTTGCCTTTGGTCACGTAGTACAGACCCAGAACCATGTCCTGCGACGGTACCGCGATGGGCGCGCCGTTGGCCGGGTTCAGGATGTTGTGCGAGGCCAGCATCAGCATGGAGGCTTCCAGAATAGCGGCCGGGCCCAGGGGCACGTGCACAGCCATCTGGTCACCGTCAAAGTCAGCGTTGAAGGCCGTACAAACCAGCGGGTGCAGCTGGATAGCCTTACCCTCGATGAGGCGCGGCTGGAACGCCTGGATACCCAAGCGGTGCAGAGTTGGAGCCCGGTTGAGCAATACTGGGTGGCCTTTCAGCACGTTCTCCAGGATGTCCCATACCACGGCGTCCTTGCGGTCCACAATCTTCTTGGCCGACTTTACCGTCTTCACGATACCGCGCTCAATAAGCTTGCGGATGATGAACGGCTTGAACAGCTCGGCCGCCATGTTCTTGGGCAAACCGCACTCGTGCAGCTTCAGTTCGGGGCCTACCACGATAACCGAACGACCGGAGTAGTCGACGCGCTTACCGAGCAGGTTCTGACGGAAGCGGCCCTGCTTGCCTTTCAGCATATCGGACAGCGACTTCAGGGCGCGGTTGCCTTCGGCGCGCACGGCATTCACCTTGCGCGAGTTGTCGAACAGCGAATCCACGGCTTCCTGCAGCATGCGCTTTTCGTTCCGCAGAATCACTTCCGGCGCCTTGATTTCGATCAGGCGCTTGAGACGGTTGTTGCGGATAATCACGCGGCGGTACAGGTCGTTCAGGTCGGACGTGGCGAAACGGCCACCGTCGAGCGGAACGAGGGGGCGCAGCTCCGGCGGAATCACGGGCACCATGCGGATGACCATCCACTCGGGCTTGTTTTCCACGCGGGTGGCGGCGTCGCGGAAAGCTTCCACCACGCGCAGGCGCTTTAGCGCCTCTGCCTTCCGCTGTTGCGAGGTTTCGTGGGCAGCCGAGTCGCGCAGGCTGTAGGAAAGCTCATCGAGGTTGATGCGCTCCAGCAGCATGTACAAGGCATCGGCACCCATGCGGGCGATGAACTTGTTGGGGTCCTCGTTCGGCAGCATCTGGTTCTCCCGGGGGAGCTTATCGATGATGTCGAGGTATTCGTCTTCGGTCAGGAAGTCGAGTTGCTGCACGCCTTCTTCGGCGAGGGCGCCCGGCTGGACAACTACGTACCGCTCGTAGTAGATAATCTGGTCGAGCTTCTTGGTGGGCAGGCCCAGCAGGTAGCCGATTTTATTGGGCAGGGACTTGAAGTACCAGATGTGGGCAACGGGCACCACCAGCTCGATGTGGCCCATCCGCTCACGGCGTACTTTCTTCTCGGTCACCTCCACGCCGCAACGGTCGCAGATGATGCCTTTGTAGCGAATCCGCTTGTATTTGCCGCAGTGGCATTCCCAGTCCTTCACCGGACCGAAAATCCGCTCGCAGAACAGGCCGCCCATTTCGGGCTTGTACGTCCGGTAGTTGATCGTCTCGGGCTTCACAACCTCGCCGTTCGACCGCTCCAAGATGGATTCGGGCGAGGCCAGCGAGATAGTGACTTTCGAGAAGTCCTGCACCAGTTTTTTGTTTTTTGCAAACGCCATGTAGAAAGCTGTTAGCTGTTGGCTTTGTATGCTGTCCGTTAGATGCGCCGGCCTTAAGGCTGGTCGGAAAGAACGGAACAGTTCGACTCTGCGAAAAGTGCTCTGCGGTTCGGATAGGTACGCCGCGCAGTAGATTTTGCTAGGTCAGGATAGATACGCCTGAACTTGGGCAAGTCCGGGCGGCTGCGGTCAACTTAAGCCGGGAAGTAGTCTCGTTCTGACCTTATCTCGGAACGACGCCGGCGGCAGTATGTATCGGTTGCCCGATCCGCGTATGTTCAAAAGGCACTGAAACGGGAGCTGCCGATGCACCAGCACCGGCAACTCCGTATTCAGACCTTAGTCAAGCGTGATTTCCAGGGCCAGTCCGCGTAGCTCGTGGATGAGTACGTTGAACGACTCGGGGATATTCGGCTTGGGCAGTACGTCGCCTTTAACGATGGCTTCGTAGGCCTTGGCCCGACCTACCACATCATCCGACTTCACCGTCAGGATTTCCTGCAGCACGTTCGACGCGCCGAAGGCTTCCAGGGCCCACACTTCCATTTCACCGAAGCGCTGACCACCGAACTGCGCCTTACCACCCAGCGGCTGCTGCGTGATGAGCGAGTACGGCCCGATGGAGCGGGCGTGCATCTTGTCGTCCACCAGGTGACCCAGCTTCAGCATGTAGATAACACCCACCGTAATCGGCTGGTCGAACTGCTGACCGGTCAGACCATCGTGCAGGTACGAACGGCCGAACTTGGGCAACCCGGCTTCCGTGAGCTCCTTCGATACTTCCTCTTCGGTAGCACCGTCGAAAATCGGGGTAGCGTAGGTGCGGCCCAGCTTGAGGCCAGCCCAGCCCAGTACGGTTTCGTAAATCTGCCCGATGTTCATCCGGCTTGGTACGCCCAGCGGGTTCAGCACGATGTCCATCGGCGTGCCATCGGCTAGGAACGGCATGTCCTCATCGCGCACGATGCGGGCTACCACGCCTTTGTTACCGTGACGACCAGCCATTTTATCCCCCACCTTCAGCTTGCGCTTCTTAGCGATGTATACTTTGGCCAGTTGCACGATGCCGGCTGGCAATTCATCGCCAACTTCCAGCGTGAACCGCTCGCGCTTGAAGCGGGCCGTGATGGTGTTGCGGCGCTTGGCGTAGTTTTTCACCAATTGCAGCACCATGCCGTTGATCCGCTCGTCGGCCGTCCAGTTGTCCAGAATCAGGTCCTTGAAGATATTCACCTCTTCCGGAACGGCGTAGTTGCTCTCGTCCTTATAGAGGTTCTTCTCGGGGAACAGCCCTTCGTTGATGTTCTTCTTTCCGAACTTCACGCCCTTGCTGATGACCTCGTCGCCAAACTTGTGCTTCACGCCCTGGGAGGTTTTGCCTTCCAACAGCTGCACCAGCTTCTCAACCATGATGGTGCGCACGGCGCGCAGATCCTTGGAATAGGCCTCCTTCAACTCTTCTACTTCCTTCTTCGACTTGGCCCGCAGGTTTTTGTCTTTCTTAGGCCGCGAGAACAGCTTGGTGCCGATAACCACCCCTTGCAGGGACGGCGGCGCCTTGAGGGAGGCATCTTTCACATCGCCGGCCTTGTCGCCGAAGATGGCGCGGAGCAGCTTCTCTTCTGGAGTCGGGTCAGTCTCGCCCTTCGGCGTAATCTTACCGATCAGAATGTCGCCTTCCTTCACCTCAGCGCCCAAACGGATGATACCGTTGTCGTCGAGGTTGCGCACAGCTTCTTCGCTCACGTTCGGGATTTCCGAAGTAAGCTCTTCCTCGCCGCGCTTGGTTTCCCGCACTTCGAGCTCGAACTCCTCAATGTGAATCGAGGTGAAAATATCGTCGCGAACTACTCGCTCCGAGATGACGATGGCATCTTCGAAGTTGTAGCCCTGCCACGGCATGAATGCCACCTGCATGTTGCGGCCCAGGGCTAGCTCACCTTTGTTGGTGCCGTAGCCTTCGCAGAGCGGCTCACCCTTGGTTACGCGCTGGCCTTTCTTCACCAGCGGCGTCAGGTTGATGCAGGTATCCTGGTTGGTGCGGCGGAACTTGATCAGATCATAGGAAATCTTCTCCGCGTCGAAGCTGATCATGATATCGTCAGCCGTCAAATCGTATTTCACTACGATTTTATTAGCATCTACATAGTCAATCACACCATCGCCTTCAGCAACTACCAAAGCCCGCGAGTCAATGGCCGTGCGGCGCTCCAGGCCCGTGCCCACAATCGGGGCTTCTGGACGGAGCAGCGGCACTGCCTGACGCTGCATGTTCGAGCCCATCAGAGCCCGGTTGGCGTCATCGTGCTCCAGGAACGGAATCAGCGACGCAGCCACCGATACAATCTGGTTGGGGGCCACGTCCATGTAGGTGTACTCCTGGGGAGCCACTACGGGGAAGTCGCCTTCGAAACGGCCTTTTACGAGGTCATTGATGAAGTTACCCTTGTCGTCGATGCGGGCGTTGGCCTGGGCAATGTGGTGGGTGTCTTCTTCCTCAGCCGTCAGGTATTTCACGGTGTGGCTCACGTCCACCTTACCCTCTTTCACGGCGCGATAAGGCGTTTCAATGAAGCCCATGCCGTTTACCCGAGCGTGCACGCACAGCGACGAAATCAGACCAATGTTGGGTCCTTCCGGCGTTTCGATGGTGCAGAGGCGGCCATAGTGGGTGTAGTGAACGTCCCGTACTTCGAAGCCGGCACGCTCGCGGCTCAGACCTCCCGGCCCCAGCGCCGATACGCGACGCTTGTGCGTCACCTCAGCCAGGGGGTTGGTCTGGTCCATGAACTGCGACAACTGGTTGGTGCCGAAGAAGGAGTTGATAACCGACGAGAGCGTACGGGCGTTGATTAGGTCAACCGGCTTGAAGTCCTCGTTGTCGCGCACGTTCATGCGCTCTTTAATGGTCCGCGCCATGCGGGCCAGGCCCACGCCGAACTGGGCGTAGAGCTGCTCACCCACGGTGCGCACCCGACGGTTGCTCAAGTGGTCAATGTCATCGACCACGGCTTTCGAGTTGATCAGGCCGATCAGGTACTTCACGATCAGGACGATGTCCTCGTTGGTCAGTACCCGGGCTTCCCAGTTCTTGTCGAGGCCGAGCTTCTTGTTGATGCGGTAGCGGCCCACGTCGCCGAGGTCGTAGCGCTTATCCGAGAAGAACAGCTTCTGGATGATGTCACGAGCAGTTTCTTCGTCGGGAGCCTCCGTGTTCCGGAGCTGACGATAGATCTGCTCCACAGCTTCCTTCTCCGAGTTGGAGTTGTCCTTCTGCAGCGTGTTATAGATGATGGCGAAGTCCGCGATGTTCACATTCTCCTTGTGCAGGATAATGGACTTGGGGGCGGCTTCGAGGATGGTGTCGATGTCCTCTTCCTGAATGGTCGAGTCCCGCTCCAGCAGCACTTCGTTGCGGTCGATGGAAACTACCTCACCGGTGTCCTCGTCCACGAAGTCCTCCGTCCAGGTGCGCAGCACCCGAGCGGCCAGCTTGCGGCCGACGGCTTTCTTCAAAGCCTTCTTATCAGCCTTCACTTCCTCCGACAAACCGAACAGGTCCAGAATATCTTTGTCGGTGCCGTAGCCGATGGCGCGCAGCAGGGTGGTTACCGGGAATTTCTTCTTCCGGTCGATGTAGGCGTACATCACGTTGTTCACGTCCGTGGCAAACTCAATCCACGAGCCCTTGAACGGGATGATACGGGCCGAATACAGCTTGGTGCCGTTGGTGTGCTTGCTCTGGGCGAAGAACACGCCTGGCGAGCGGTGCAGCTGCGATACAATAACGCGCTCAGCGCCGTTGATGACGAACGAGCCCTTTTCGGTCATGTACGGGATGTTGCCCAAGAACACTTCCTGCTCAATCGTCTCGAAGTCTTCGTTGTCCTTGTCGTTGCAGACCAGGCGCAGCTTGGCCTTCAGCGGCACGGAGTACGTCAGGCCCCGATCGATGCACTCGTCCACCGAGTACTTCGGCGGATCCACGTGATAGTCGAGGAAGGTCAGGACGAAGTTTTCGCGCGAGTCCGAAATCGGGAAGTTCTCGGCAAATACCTTGAACAGACCCTCGTCGGTGCGGCTTTCGGCGGCCGTTTCCAACTGAAAGAAATCCTGGAACGATTGCAGCTGCACGTCCAGGAAATCCGGATACTCGATAACTTTCTTAATCTTGGCGAAGTTGATTCGCTCGATGGCTTTCTGCATCAAAGCCTTTGCTTTCGGTGTAGCCAATGCGGTTGGGTGTTAAGAAATGGACACTGAAGCGTACGGTAATCACTAAACTAATTGGTGCTTTCTGCGTACCCGTAGGCACAAAAAGCCGCAATGCGGCGCGGAAAGGCAATCCTCTTAGGTTTGTAGGCTACAAACAGGAAAAGACCTGGCTTAGTTGCCAGGCCTATCCATGTTCGTAAGAGAAAAAGCGCGGGGCAGCTTACTTAACCTCTACTTCAGCGCCGGCTTCTTCCAGTTGCTTCTTCAGGCCTTCAGCCTCGTCCTTGGTTACACCTTCTTTCAAAGGCTTAGGAGCGCCGTCAACCAGTTCTTTGGCTTCTTTCAGGCCCAGACCGGTCAGGTCTTTCACCAACTTAACTACGGCCAGCTTGCTAGCACCAGCAGACTTCAGGATCACGTCGAACGACGTTTTCTCCTCAGGAGCGTCAGCAGCAGCGCCAGCGCCACCACCAGCCATCATTACCGGAGCAGCAGCAGCTGGCTCGATGCCATACTCATCCTTCAGGATGGTAGCCAACTCGTTTACTTCTTTCACCGTCAGGTTAACGAGCTGCTCAGCGAATGCTTTCAAATCTGCCATTTCTGTAGATTGTTAAAAAAAAGGGGGTTGTTGAATTTAATTGAGGGGGAAAAAGACGGCTCGCAATTAAGCAGCAACCTCTTCTTTTTCGGAAAGCGTCTTGAGGATACCGGCCAGCTTGTTGCCACCGCTCGACAGAGCGCTGATAACATTCTTGGCAGGCGACTGGAGCAGACCGATAACTTCACCGATCAACTCGTTTTTGCCTTTCAGTGTGCTCAGTGTTTCAAGCTGGTCAGCGCCGATATAAACGCTGGAGTCGATGTAAGCACCTTTCAGCGCTGGCTTCGGAGTTACGCCGCGGCCGTAGGCTTGAGCTTTGTAAAAATCCTTCAGCAGCTTACCGGGAGCATTACCGGCCTCTTTCGAGAACAGCACGCCCGACTGGCTTTTCAGCGCCGCATCCATCTCCGACGTGTCACCGCCCAGCGTGTCGAGGGCTTTGCGGATCAGCGTGTTCTTGTACACTTTGAACTCCAGGCCACGGTTGAAGCACAACCGGCGGAATTCGTTGATTTTCGCCACCGACATTCCCGAAGCATCGGTAATGTAGAACGCGTTGTGCGATTGAAACTTTTCGCTCAACTCGTCGACGAGGATTTGTTTTTCTTCCCTTGTCATATCTCGTTGATTGTGAATTAAGCGGAAGTTACCGTAGTCTCAACCGGAACGGCCGGGCTCATCGTGCTGCTCAGCGTGATGCTCTTGATGTAAGTACCCTTAGCGGACGAAGGCTTCAGACGGATGAGGGTCTGGATTACTTCGATGGCGTTTTCCGCCAGCTTCTGGTCATCAAAAGATACTTTGCCTACGCTGCAGTGAATGATGCCGGTCTTGTCAACCTTGAAGTCGATTTTACCAGCTTTCACTTCCTGCACCGCCTTGGCCACGTCGGTCGTTACCGTACCCGACTTCGGGTTTGGCATCAGACCACGGGGACCGAGCACGCGGCCCAGGCGACCTACTTTGGCCATTACCGACGGCATCGTGATAATTACGTCGATGTCAGTCCAGCCTTTTTCGATCTTGGCGATGTAGTCGTCCAGACCAACGAAATCGGCGCCGGCGGCAGTAGCTTCGGCTTCCTTGTCAGGGGTCACGAGAGCCAGTACACGAACGGTTTTGCCGGTGCCGTGGGGCAGCGTGGCGACGCCACGTACCATCTGGTCAGCTTTGCGGGGGTCTACGCCCAGACGTACATCGATGTCGACAGAAGCGTCAAATTTGGTATAGGTAATATCCTTTACCACTTTGGCTGCTTCTACCAAGTTGCGAGCTGTCGTCAGGTCGTGCTTGGCAAGGGCGTCCTTGCGTTTTTTGCTAATCTTCGTCATGAGTTCTTCTCCGTTTGATTATGCAGCGAAAGGAGAAGCTCCCGAGACGGTGATACCCATGCTGCGGGCCGTACCGGCAACGAGTTTCATGGCCGACTCAATCTTGAACGAGTTCAAGTCGGGCATCTTCGTTTCGGCAATGGTGCGAACCTGGTCCCACGACACGGAGCCAACCTTGTTCCGGTTAGGCTCTTTCGAACCGCTCTGGATTTTGGCAGCTTCCATCAGGAGAACTGGTACCGGAGGGGTTTTCACGACGAAGTCAAACGACTTGTCGGTGTACATGGTAATCAGTACGGGACATACTTGGCCGGCCTTATCCTGGGTGCGCGCGTTGAACTGCTTGCAGAACTCCATGATGTTAAGGCCTTTGCTACCAAGTGCAGGTCCAACCGGCGGCGAAGGATTCGCAGCGCCTCCCTTTATCTGAAGCTTCAGATAACCTCTAATTTCTTTGGCCATTGGGATTGAAAGGCTTCGGAGAGTATAGTCGTAACACCAACTCTCCTCAGTTTAACTATTGCTCCTAAAAAGTGGAAGCCACCATTGGCCGGAGCAGACGAACCAACGACGTACTATCTATATGTGCTTAAGATTCTTTCTCGACCTGCGTGTAGCTAAGCTCCATGGGAGTGCTACGGCCGAAAATCTTCACAATCACGTTCAGCTTCTTGCGCTCATCAAATATCTCGGACACATTGCCGGAGAAGCCGCTGAAGGCACCATCCACTACTTTCACCAGCTCACCCACCACGAAGGGGGTATCCAAGCTGGCGGTTTCTTCCTCGGCCTCGTCCACGATGCCCAGGATGCGGTTCACTTCGGCCATACGCAGGGGCACAGGCTTGGTGTTAGCCGTTTTGCCTTCTTTGTCGCTTAGGAAACCAATTACGCCCGGCGTGCTGGTAATAATGTGGTCAACTTCGCCGTGCGACAGGTCGGCGTGAATGAGGATGTAGCCGGGAAAGAAGTTACGCTCGCGCACCCGCTTCTTGCCGTTGCGCATCTCATACACCTTCTCAGCTGGAATCAACACTTGGGGCACCAACTCAGAAAGGCCATGACGGCCAATCTCGGTTTCCAAGTACTGCTTGGCTTTCTTCTCTTGTCCACTAACCGAGCGGACTACGTACCATTTCAACTCTCCCATTAGATCAGCCGATTAACGGAATGAATTGTAAAATGCCTCCAGGCCGGTTTTGAACACGATGTCCATGATGCCGACAACGATGGCAAAGATCAGCGAGCCAATGAGCACCAAGCCGGCGCTCTTCTGCAGTTCATCGAAAGAAGGCCACGTTACTTTGTAGCGCATCTCCTCGGTGGTGTCGCGGAAATAATTCGTCAGCTTGCTCATGTTCACGCCTGGTTTGGCTGTACCTATTGTAGCTGTTGAAACAGCTTATCCTGCACGGGCGGAGAGATTCGAACTCCCATCAAAGGTTTTGGAGACCTCTATTCTACCCTTGAACTACGCCCGTGTATGCGTCCCGCAAAGCATGAAAGCCGGATTGGGACTGCAAATGTACTGAACTCTTTATACAAAACAAATCCGCCCCTGAAAATATCAGAGGCGGATTGTATTGATTTACCGGTTTCTAAACGAAACTAGTCGAGGATTTCGGTTACCTGACCGGCACCTACCGTACGGCCACCTTCGCGGATAGCGAAACGCAGGCCTTTCTCCATTGCCACCTTGCTGATCAGCTCAACCTGGATGGTGATGTTGTCGCCGGGCATTACCATTTCAACACCTTCTGGGAGGGTGATGATACCGGTAACATCGGTGGTACGCAGGTAGAACTGCGGACGGTAGTTGTTGAAGAACGGCGTGTGACGACCACCTTCCTCTTTCGAGAGAACGTAAACTTCAGCCTTGAACTTCTGGTGAGGCGTTACGGAACCGGGCTTGCAGATAACCATACCACGACGGATGGCTTCTTTTTCAATGCCACGGAGCAGCAGACCTACGTTGTCACCAGCTTCGCCACGGTCGAGGATCTTGCGGAACATTTCCACACCCGTCACCGTCGACTTCAGACCAGCAGCGGCACCCATACCGAGGATGTCAACCTGCTCACCCGAGTTGATAACACCACGCTCGATACGGCCGGTAGCTACCGTACCACGACCCGTGATAGAGAATACGTCCTCTACTGGCATCAGGAAGGGCAGGTCGGTCAGACGAGCTGGAATTGGAATGAAGCTGTCAACAGCGGCCATCAGTTCCTCGATCTTTGGAACCCAAGCAGCATCGCCGTTCAGGCCACCCAGAGCCGAGCCCTGAATAACTGGAATGTTGTCGCCGTCGAAGTCGTAGAACGAGAGCAGTTCGCGGATTTCCATTTCCACAAGCTCGAGCAGTTCGGGGTCATCCACCATGTCCACTTTGTTCATGAACACTACGAGCTGAGGAACACCTACTTGGCGAGCCAGCAGGATGTGCTCACGCGTCTGGGGCATTGGGCCGTCGGTAGCAGCTACCACGAGGATAGCGCCGTCCATCTGGGCAGCACCCGTTACCATGTTCTTCACATAGTCAGCGTGACCGGGGCAGTCAACGTGAGCGTAGTGACGATTTTCGGTAGAATACTCTACGTGCGACGTGTTGATCGTGATACCGCGCTCTTTTTCTTCGGGAGCGTTGTCAATCGACGAGAAGTCACGCTTGGCGGCCAAACCTTTGTTCGCCAGTACCATCGTGATAGCAGCGGTCAGGGTGGTTTTGCCGTGGTCGACGTGCCCGATCGTACCGATGTTCACGTGCGGCTTGGAACGATCAAAATTTTCTTTGGCCATTGTAAAGAGATTAAGAGGAATTTTAAGGAAGGAGGAGAAAACGCGACTTAACTATACCGCAAGAAAGCGAAACGCAGCGCCGCTTAGTGGGGTCAACTGCACGTCGCTTTACCTGTGACAGATCTGAACGGGGAAGTCGCGCTGCTCCGTTGTAATCTGTAATTGTGAGCCATTTATGGGATTTGAACCCATGACCTCTTCCTTACCAAGGAAGTGCTCTACCACTGAGCTAAAACGGCTGATTTTTGACACAAGCATTATTCGCGAGAAAATTGCCAGGGCCTGCAAAGATACTTGTTAATTCTAACAGCGAAGAGCCAACCGCTAAAAGCCGTTAAAAAGAGCGGGAGACGAGGCTCGAACCCGCGACCTGCAGCTTGGAAGGCTGCCGCTCTACCAACTGAGCTACTCCCGCGTAGTCGGAATTGAAAATTGGGGATTAAGGATTAAAACCCAGCCAAGCCGATTCTTAATCCTTAATCTACAATTCTCAATTCAGCTGTGGGGGTAACAGGACTCGAACCTATGAACCCGAAGGAGGTGAGTTACAGTCACCCGCAATTGCCGCTATGCGATACCCCCAGCTTGTTTTTCTCCGCCTTTTGCGCAGAACATTTTCCTTTTCGCTTGCCCTGCCAAAGTGGGTGGGTTGCTAAAGGAGTTGCAAAATTAGAGGGTTTCTCATGCAAGTCAAGCGTACGGTCAAAAAGGTTGCAATTATTTTTCCGGCAGCGGCATCTTGTCAGAAGGGTTTTGGTAGCTAACCGCCTGATTCAGGAGCAACAACGGAGGCCGTTGCTCTCAGCAGAATTGCCTGGTGCCAGCAAAAATAATTTTTACTGAATCAGGCTGTAGGCCGCTTTTAGCTGGTCATTCTTCTCTTTGGCCCGAATATCCTGCAGCGTAGCCTTCATGGTGGCGGTGCTGGGCACGAGCGAGCTGAGCCCGCGGTAAGCGCCCAGCTTGACGGTGATGTTGGGGTGGGTACGGGCGTAGGCTTCCAGCCGCTGAATACCCTTGTCGCGCTCTACGGGGGGCATTCGCTGCATCAGCAGGCCGAAATTCTGCAGGTAGGTATACAGTTCGTCCTCCGATACGTCGTTCATGCGGCGCAGAAACCATTGGTACTGGTCGGCAGTACCATTGAGGGAGTAGTAATTTGACAATGCGTTGAGCAGCACGGGACTGTGAGTATCCTGCAGCGCATTGAGAGCATCGCGGGTACCAATGCTTGGGTTGCGGGCCAGCGCGTTGATGGCTGCTCCTACCACCAAGTAGGAGCTGTCGTTGAGGGCGGTAGCATAGACATCGCTGAAATCCTCGTTGAGAAAAGCGCCCAGCGTGGTGACGGCCATGGCCCGCACCTGGCTTTTCTTGTCGGTAGTAGCGGCCCGGCGCAGCTCTTTGCGCACGGCGTTGCCTTCGGGCCCCTTGTAGCGGCGGAAACCCTCGACGGCGGCCAGGCGCACGGCCCAAAACGGGTCATTCATGGCATTGCGCAGCATTCCACTCACGGCCAGGTCGCCGAGCTTACCGCGCAGCTGGTCGATGGCTTCGTACTTCTGCAGGTAGTTGCGGGCGTGGTAGTACTGAAACAGCAGCTCGTCCTGGGTGCGCTGCTCCTGAACTTTGGCCAGCAACTGCCCTTCCGCATCAAACTTGACGAGGTTAGGGCGCTGCGAAGCGGGTAACGTGAACATCTGATTCGCCTTAGTGACGACAATCTTGTAGTCAGTCGGCTGGCTCTGGTTGCCGGTCCAGACTGATACGGTAACTGGCAGGCGATATATCGGGGTGAAGGTAGAATCCTGGCGTTGCTCCACGCGCAGATTCACCTGGCCGTTGGTGTAGGTGTGCGAAATGTAAAGCTCCGGGTGGCCGCGCTGCATAAACCACTGATCGAAGAACCACATGAGGTCTTCGCCGGTGGTTTCCTCGAAGGCCAGTCGCAGCTTGGCTATTTCCGAAGACGAAAACTTGTTCTGAGTCAGGTAGCGGTTCAGGGACGCGAAAAAAGCTTCGTCGCCGACGTATTTGCGCAGCATGTGCAGCACCCGCCCGCCCTTGTCGTAGGAGTGGCGGTCGAACATGTCTTCGCGGGTGGCATAGTGGTAGCGAATAAGAGGCTCGCGCTTGCTCTCGGCTTCGGTGAGGTAGTTGGTGAGTTTCTGCTGCTGCACCAGCGCGGCGGCATCGGCGCCGTATTTATGCTCGGCCCAGAGCAGCTCCGAATAATCGGCGAAGGATTCGTTCAGGGGCAAATTCGACCACGACTCGCTGGTCACGTAGTCGCCAAACCACTGGTGAAAGACTTCGTGGGCAATGGTTCCTTCGGCCTGGTAGCTTTGGTCAGGCAATTCGCGCTTGGTCAGTTGCACCCACTCCTGCCGGATGGTGGTGGCGGTGGTGTTTTCCATAGCCCCCGATACGAAGTCGCGCACGGCTACCTGCGCGTACTTTTCCCACGGAAAATCGACCCCAAGCTTGCGGGAGAAGAAATCCAGCATTTCCGGGGTATTGCCAAAAACGGCCTTAGCCGTGCCCTGAAAGCCGGGCTCCACGTAATAATCGACGGCTTTGCCGCGCCAGGTATCGTTGATGACGGCAAATTCGCCCACGGTCATCATGGTCAGGTAGGGTGCGGCGGGCAGGGTCTGCTTCCAGATGTCGGTGCGGGTGCCGTCGGCGTTCTTCTTGGAGGAAATCAGCAGGCCATTGGACAGGGTTTTGTAGCGCCCATCTACCGTCATGGTGATTTCCTGGGTCATGCGCTGATTGGGCTTGTCGATGGTCGGAAACCAGCAGGAATTGGCTTCCGTCTCGCCCTGCGTCCAGATCTGGCGGGGCTTGTTCTTGTCGGTGCCCAGCGGATTGATAAAGTAGAGCCCTTTGCTGCTGGTAATAGCCGCGCTGCCGCCAGCCTCCAGCTCGTTGGGCTTAGCCACGTAGCTGATGCGCACCTGATACTGCTCGTTGCGGGCATACATCCGGTCGAGGCTGATGGTCAGCTTGCGCTTGTCGTAGGTGTAGTTGAGGTTTTTCTCCTTGCCCCCAATCACGGCCCGCACGCTTTTTACGTCGAAGCCCTTGGCATCGAGCACCACCTGGTTTTGGGGGTAGAAGTGGGGGCGCAGCGTGAGCAGGGCATTGCCGAGCAGCCATTGCTTGGCCCAGTCGAACTTCACATCCAGCTTGGTATCCAGCACATCGGTGACGATGGTGGCGGTGGGCTGCACGGGGTTGGTAGGCGGCAGCCACGACGGAACGATGATGGTAGCGGCGGAAGATTGAGCCGGCGCAGCTTCGGCAACGGGCGTATTTTTCTTGTGAGCAGCCGCCTTCTGCGAGGTGGGCTTGCTGGTTTTAACTGTCTGAGCAGGAGCCGTTAAATGGCAGGTGAGGACCAGGCCAAGAACGCCGAGGACCGAATATTTCATGTATTGCTGCAATAGGGGATTGAAGGCTCAAGTTCCGAAATTATTTCAGATTTGGCCTATCTTTAAGCCCTTTTCCGCCCACCCTGACCCTATTCAGTATGCTACAGGTACGTACCACCCCCGACCAGCACTGGGATATCGAGTATCAGCCCAAGGGCCCCAGCCAGGTTGACGGCGAGCCATTCGCGTGGGACATTGCGGCGCTGGGTCAGGGCCGCTACCACATTCTGCTGGAGGGCCGCTCCTATTCGGCCGAGGTTGTCAGCGCCGACTATGCCGCCAAGGCATTTCAGGTGAAGATAAACGGCCAACTGGTAGAGCTGCAGGCCAAAGACCGCTTCGATCTGCTGCTTGATAAGCTGGGCATGAGCAACGTGGCCGCCAATAAGGTGAACGAGCTGAAAGCTCCGATGCCGGGCCTTATCGTGGCCATTCGGGTAGAGCCAGGCCAGGCCGTGCTGAAAGGCGACCCGCTGCTGGTGCTGGAGGCCATGAAAATGGAAAACATCCTAAAAGCACCGACCGATGGTGTCGTGGGTGCCATTAAGGTAAACCTGCGCGACAACGTAACCAAAGGGCAGGTTCTCGTCCAGTTCAATTAATCTTCAGCCAGAGCGCAGGAGTGGAACGAGGCAGTTTTCCGGCCCTTTTCCGCACTCTGGTCCGCCAGCTGGCTTTCTGATTCACGCTTAATCCCCACCCCCTTGAAGTACAAACGAATTCTGCTGAAGCTGAGCGGCGAGGCTCTGATGGGCCAGCAACAATACGGCATCGATGCCGAGCGCCTGATGCAGTACGCCGAGGAAATCAAGACGGCCGCGGCCACCGGCACGCAGGTTGCCGTGGTGATTGGCGGCGGCAACATCTTCCGGGGCGTGCAGGCCGAAGCCTTCGGCCTCGATCGGGTGCAGGGCGACTATATGGGTATGCTGGCCACCGTTATCAATTCGATGGCGCTGCAGAGTGCGCTGGAAAAAATCAACGTGAGCACGCGCCTGCTGTCGGGTGTCACCATTCAGCGCGTCTGCGAGCCGTACATCCGGCGGCGGGCGCTGCGCCACCTGGAAAAGGGCCGCGTGGTGATTTTCGGCGCCGGCATCGGCTCCCCGTATTTCACGACCGACTCGGCCGCTTCGCTGCGGGCCATTGAGATGGATGCCGACGTGGTGCTGAAAGGAACCCGCGTAGACGGCATCTATACCGCCGACCCCGAGAAGGACCCCACTGCCGTGCGCTACCCCGAAATCACCTTCGATGAGGTGATGGAGAAGAATCTGAGTGTGATGGACATGACGGCTTTCACGCTGTGCAAGGAGAATAACCTGCCCATCATCGTGTTCGATATGAACAAGCCCGGCAACCTGCAGCGCCTGATCGATGGCGAGAAAGTGGGCACGCTCGTGACCATGAATGCTAGTTCCGCAGCCCCGCTGCTCGACCCCAAGCACAGCAGCCTGCAGCCCGCCCTCGATACGCCAGCGGAGCAAGCGTAGAAATTTTAGGTGCTACGTCTTGAGTTTGACGTTCAAGACGCAGCATCATTTCACATTCAAAACTCAACTTTCAACACTTAACATTTTCAAAGTGGACGAGGAAATCCAGTTTTACCTGAGCGAGGCTGAAGAGTCAATGAGCAAGTCGCTGCAACATACCGGTTCGGAGTTGAGCCGCATCCGGGCAGGCAAGGCCTCGCCGGCCATGCTCGACAGCCTGCGGGTGGATTATTACGGCACGCCCACGCCCATTGCGCAGGTAGCCAACATCACTACGCCCGATGCCCGCACGCTGATGATTAAGCCCTGGGAGAAAAACATCATTGCCGAGGTGGTGAAAGCCATCAAGAACAGTGACCTGGGCCTCAACCCGCAGTCGGATGCCGAAGGAGTGCGCCTGAACATTCCGCCCATGACGCAGGAGCGCCGCAAGGAGCTGGTGAAGCAGGTGAAAAACGAAACCGAGCTGGGCAAAGTACGCATCCGCGGCATTCGCAAGGATGTGAACGATTCGCTCCGCAAGCTGCTCAAAGACGGCGCCGCCGAAGATGCCATCAAGGATGCCGAAGCCAAAGTGCAGAAGACCACCGACAGCTACATCAGCAAAGTAGACGACCTGATGAGCAAGAAGGAAGTGGAAATCATGACCATCTGATTTCGGCTGTCATTGCGAGGAACGAAGCAATCCGTCCTCTGAAATATAAAAAGCCTTGATCAAACAGAAAGCCCTGACGTAGCGATACATCAGGGCTTCCTGTTTAATCAAGGTTCATCTTATTGTCCAGGACGGATTGCTTCGTCCTTCGTCCTCGCAATGACAGGTGGGTTTACTCGCGCCAGTAGGCATCACGCAGGATGCGGGCTTCTACGGGCTCGGGCACCAGGTAGCGGATGGACTTGCCGGCCCGCACACAGTCGCGGATAAAGGTGGCGGAGATGTCGAGCAGCGGGGCATCTACCACGCGCACACCGGGGTGGGCGTTTACGTCGGTGGCATCTACGCCGGGCCGCGGGTACACGTACACTTCATGCTCGGCCAGGATGCGGTCGGCCTGTTTCCAGCGCGGCAGGCCGGGCAGGTTGTCTTCGCCCATGAGCAGCACAAAACGATGGTCGGGGTGGCGGCGGGCCAGCTCATCGAGCGTGTCGATGGTGTAGCTGGGCTTGGGCATGTCGAACTCGATGTTCAGGGCGCGGAGTCGCTCATTGCCGACAATGGCCAGCTGCACCAGCTCGTAGCGTTTCTGCTCGGCCAGCATCTCCTGCCCTACCTTAAACGGGCTTTGGGGCGACACTACCAGCCACACCGCGTCCAGATCGGTGTGCGTGGCCATAAAGTGCGCCAGGATAAGGTGACCGGTATGAATGGGGTTGAAGGAGCCAAATAGCAGGCCCACCTTCGTGGCGCGGGACTCGTGGCTCACAGAATGGCCGATTCGGCAGTAATGAAGTCGCGCACCAGCTTTTCGGCCTGGGCAGTGGCGTGGTCGAGGTCATCGTTGATGACGGTCACGTCGAAGCGGTCTTCAAAGGTTAGCTCAAAATTGGCTTTGTAGAGCCGGGCCGAGATGCTGGCCGCCGAATCGGTGGCGCGGGTACGCAGGCGCTCCTCCAGAATTTCGAGGGACGGCGGCTTCACGAACACCGCCAGCGCGCGGTCCTTGTAGAATTCCTTGATGCTGAGGCCGCCCTTCACGTCAACATCAAGCACGGCGTGCTTGCCGCTTTCCCAGATGCGCTCTATTTCTTCTTTAAGCGTGCCGTAAAAGGCCCCTTCGTACACTTCTTCCCACTCCACGAAGGCATCGTGCCGGATTTTCTCCTGGAACTCCTGCACCGAAATGAAGTAGTAGTCCTTCCCGTTGGCTTCGGTCCGGCCGCGCTTGTCGCGCGTACAGGCTGAAATAGAGAAGCTTAGCTCCGGAATACGATCCAGCAGCCGATGGACGATGGTGGTCTTGCCGGCCCCAGAAGGAGCCGAAAAAGCGATGATTTTACCCTGCATGGGGTAAAATTAGGCCATTTCTGCTTGAAGCCGCGCTAAAATAGTTTGAGGCAAGGTAGCAGGGGCACCTTTGCGGCCCACTTTGGCAGCCAAGAAATCCACGAAGACGCGCTGCTTATCGATGCTGTCGAAGCACGGCGAGCAGTCTTTAGCGTGGTCCAGGAAGTAAGTTTCATCATCCGCACTAGGCTCCTGGCCTACGATGATCTGGTCGAGAATTGTGTTCACGCGTTCACAGTCAGGTCCTTCGGCAGAAGAAGCGTTCTGGTTGGTTGATGTAGTAGTAGTGTGTTCCATAGCCGGGCCGGTTTACAAGCAGTGATTTTTATTCGTTGTCGTCCTCAACATCGGTGCCATCGGTATCGTTACCATAGCCCATCGATTTTGCGTATTTTTCTAGCTTATCCTTCAGGAAGTTGCGGGCCCGGTGCAGACGGGAGCGCACGGTTCCGATGGGAATATCCAGCACTTTGGCCATCTCCTCGTAAGTGAACCCTTCCAGGTCGCAGAGGATAATGACGGTGCGAAAATCCACGGGCAGCGAGTTCAGAGCGCTGGCCACCTCATCACCGATAAGGTCGCGCACGGACTGTTGGCGCATATCCGACGAAGTGCTACCCGCGTCGCCGTCGGCCTCCACGTCTTCCGTATTGTAGTAGCCCTCTATTTCGCTGTAGTCTACTTTAGCGGGCTGCTTGCTTTTCTTCCGAAAGTCGTTGATAAACGAGTTTTTCAGGATGCGGAACAGCCATGCTTTGGCGTTGGTTCCCTGCTCGAAGTACTCAAAAAAGCGGTAGGCCTTCAGGTACGTCTCCTGGACGAGGTCGTTGGCATCGTCTTCATCGAGGGTAAGACGGAAGGCAAAGTTGTACAGAGAGTCGAGAACAGGCATTAATTCCGCCTGAAACCGGCGGTCTTTCTCCTCTTTGCTCAACTTAGGAACCCGTTCGGGGGAGTCGCTCATGGACGCTGGAAATTGCGGCTATCGTTGGACGAATATAGACAGCCGTGTAAACAAATGTACAGATTATACTACGCAGCCCGCGCTGGGGTTGGCGGCGTGGGCTGGCTGCTCCGCTCGGTAGCCACAATCAGGAAGCCGTAGAGAAACACGAACAGGTTGAACCCGATCTGCAGCTCCAGCAGCGAATCGACCAGCATAGCCGTGCCCAGTATCAGCAGGAAATGTCCTACGTACGGATTGCGGCGCTGGCTGGGTTGCGCCAGCGGCCCCAGCAAGACCAGCAGCCACAGAAATACCCCCGTGATTCCACCGCTAATCAGGTAGTGCAGATACTGGTTATGAATCATCACCCTATTTTCGGGGCGGATGCCGAAATCCTGATATTCGTACTGCCGCATCATGGCATCGTAGGCATCGGCGGCCCCTACGCCCAGCCAGGGGTTGTTGGTGGCAATGGTGCGGGCCGTTTCCCAGGCGGCCAGCCGCCTGGCCACGGAGTAGTTGTTCAGGTCGCGGCCTTGCTGGAATTGCTCGATGTCGTAGAGCGTGTTTGTGACCCGCTCGCGCACCGATGGCAATGCCCGGTAAGCCAGCAGCGGGCCACCGGCCAACAGCAGTAGCAGGGCCAGACTGATGAGTAGCTGCCGGCGCACCAGCAGAAAATAAACCGCATCAGCCAGCAGCATCACATAGAAAACCAGCAAGCCAGTGCGATAGGCCAGCACATGCAGCACGATGGCCGCCGTAGCCGCCGAGGCCAGCAAAAGCCCACGCCATATTGGCGTAGCCCATTGGCTGCGGCTCAAAAGCAGGCCAAAATAGAAGGCCAGGGCCAGCATAATGCTGAAGTGAATGTGGAAGATGCGGGTGATGGAAGGCAGATTCTGGCCCACGTTGATCAGGCTGATGAACCCGGCCGGATCCAGCAGGTAACGCCCGAGCGTGGCCGCGCCAACAAGGGCCAGCCCCACTACGAACAGCACGCCGACCCCAAACCGCTGCCGGCCACTCAGCGGGACGGCCAAAGCGAAGGCCAGCGGCACCCCGATAAGCGGCAATTGGCGGTACAGCTCGTGCCGCCACACGTCCCAGGCCGTAGTGTAGAAGCCGCTCAGCAGCAATAAGCCATACAGCAAAGCCAGCAACCAGACGCTGCTGCTGCGCAGCCAGCCCGGCACGGCTTGGCGCAGCTGCGGGTTGGCCAGCGCTGCCGCCACGCCCACCAGCGGACTAATGGCCACCAAGGCCCGGGCCGCCAGCAGGCCCACTACGCCCGCCACACAGGCCAGCAGTAGCAGGTATTGCGACAGGCGGCCATCGGCGTAGGCTTGCCGAAAGACACTGGCCGGCGAATTTGACATCATACTACAGCAATGATAAAGCAGAAAAAATCAGGATGCTACCGGCGGCAAGGGCTGCCAGAGCGCAATGCGGCTGAGCACCTGGGCTGGCTCAATGGCCTTAATACAGCTGCAGGAAGCCGGCTGCTGGCGGCAATCGGAACAGTCGGGCCGGTTGAAAACCAGGTACTCGGCGTGCGGGCCCAGCGGAGCCCAGCGGCCGGGATGCGTGGGCCGCATGGGCGGATACAGGCCCAGGACATGACGGCCCAGCGCGGCGGCCAAATGCAGCGGACCGGTGCTATTGGCCACCAGCCCATCGGCGGCGGCAATGAAGGCAAGCAGCTGCGGCAGCGAAAGCCGGCCGGTGAGGTTGGCGGCCAGCGCGGCGGCGTGCTCCGTCAGCCAGGGGCGCAGCTCCTCCCCTTCCGCCGCCGTGCCGGTGATGAAGACGCGGTGCCCGGCCTGGTGCAGCAGCCGCACCAAAGTGCCGAAATGAGCCAGGCCCCACTCCCGGGCACTACCGCGGCTGCGCGGGTGCAGAATGACGTTGAGCTGGCCGGGTTGCCGGGCCCGCAGCAGCTGAGCTAGGTCCGGAGGAAGGACGGCGGCCGGCTGCAGGCGTACCAGCGGCACTATTTCCGGCAGGGGCAGCGTAACAGTCAGGCCCAAGGGGCGAAGCAGCGCCAGGTTCAGCTGCGCCTCGTGTAGCGGCGATTCGCGCCGGCTGAGCGCCACCAGCCGGTTGCAGGTGAGCCAGTGAAACCAGCGGTTGCGGGTGCCAATACGGCTTGGAATGCCCGCCTTTTGAGCCAGCCGCGCCACCTGCTTGTTGGGAAACACATGGACAATAGCCTCGGCCTGCTGCTGACGAAGCATGGTTACCTGCTCCGCTTCAGGCAGCTTCAGCAGGTCGTCGAAGTTCAGAAAAGCGTCTATCCAGGGGCATGCTTCGGCTACGGCCTGGGTGTAGGTGCGCCCCAGCAGTACCACGCGACAACCGGGAAACATACGCTTGAGCTGGCCGCAGACGGGCAGCGTGAGTACCACGTCGCCGATGGCATCGGTACGGCTGACCAGAAATGTTCTCATTCGGCAGCAGTTGGAATAGCCGGCAGCGTGCGCAGCTTGGCGAATTTCAGAAACACGCCCCAGGCCGAAATACCGGCAATGCACAGCCCCGCGAAACCATCGAGCAAGCCCAGCCGAAAAAAGTAGCCGTGCACGAATTTCCAGAGCGGCTTGAGCAGCAGGTGAAACAGCGTGACGCGCCGCTTGCCGCGCAATGCCAGCTCGGCGGCCGCAATACTGGTAAAGCGGTTGAGCTGGCTGACGTGCTGCTCGACGGAATAGTAAGAATAGTGGAGTAGGTCGCCGGCAAGGCTCCCAACGCTCTGACCGGCGGCCACTTCGTAGCGCTCGTGCAGTAGCAGGCCCTGCCACTGGCCCTGGCGGCGGTCGTAGAGGCGCAGCTTGCGGTCGGGATACCAGCCGCCGTGCCGCACCCAGGTGCCGCAGTAATTGGTGAGGCGGGCCAGCGTGTAGCCGGCGTGCTGCCAGTCGGCTTTGGCGGCCCGGATGCTCTGGCGCAGCTCTTCGGTCAGCACTTCGTCAGCATCGAGCTGCAGCACATGGTCATATTGAGCGGCAGCGGTAGCATAGTTCTTTTGCTCTACATAACCCTCAAAGGCGTGCTGAACGACGCGGACTCCGAACTGGCGGCAGATTTCCACGGTGCGGTCGGTGGAGAAGCTGTCCACTACCAGTACCTCGTCGGCCACACCCTGCGCTGCGGCGAGGCAGCGGGCAATGTTGGCTTCTTCGTTGAAGGTGATGATGACGACGGAGAGAGGAACGGGCATAGAGGGTGCAAATATCGACATTCGCAGGCTCCTCACCATCTCTATTCCATATCAGTAGAAAAGGCTTTTTCATCATAAGGTCTTTTGCGTTTCCTGCTTCATTTAAAACGATTAGGAGAGTACTCAAAAATATATCCCTACTTTGATGCAGTTTTAGGTCTTGGCAGTATTGATCGGGCATTGTTCACTAATTTCTTGTAGATGCTTCAGCGGCTAAAAGGCCTAATTAGTGGTCATAACTTGCACCTTGTGTAACACTTTTCATAATAACGGTAATCCGAATCTGGTTTCCATACAATTCGCACCTTAGCACTAATGAATTACAATCGTATATATCAGTATAGATTTCAGAATACTAATGCAGCCAAAAAGCAAGTCGTCTGGACTGAGTTAGCTACATGGCTCTACAATGGCTACCTCAACCGTCCACAAAGTGTGTTGGACCCAGCTGGTGGCTTGTGCGAGTTTATTAATGCCATACCAGCCGCCGAAAAATGGACTATAGATCTAGAAGCAGACTTCATTCGCAAGCATGCCGCACCCAATGTAAACATACAAGTAGGCAATAACCTAGAGGTCGATATTCCACAAAATCACTTCGACGCAGTATTTATTTCCAACTTCTTAGAGCATCTAAACACTCAGGTGCAAGTAGCCGCTTTGCTAGGCCGGATGTATGCTAGCATGAAGAAAGGCGGGCGCATCGTCGTTATGGGTCCTAACTTTCGACACACTTATAAGGAATATTTCGACTTCGCAGACCATACTGTCATCCTGACTGAGATGGGCGTCGCTGAACACTTGTATGGCGCAGGGTTCAAGATTATCAAAATCATCGACAAATTTCTTCCTCTTTCCTTTCGTAGCGGTGGCTATCTGCCTGTCACCTCCCTCACGGTGAAAACCTACCTGAACATTTCGCTGGCTTGGCGGATAATGGGAAAGCAGTTTCTGGTAGTTGCCGAGAAATAAAATCCCCTTCCGACGAATCAGAAGAGGATTTTATTAGCTAAACACACGTCTGTGACCTAGTACCGGTAAGCATCCGACTTAAACGGACCTTGTACCTTTACGCCGATGTAGCTGGCCTGCTTAGGCTTCAGCTCGTCCAGCTCCACGCCGATTTTGGCGAGGTGCAGGTACGCCACTTTCTCGTCGAGGTGCTTGGGCAGCGTGTACACTTTGTTCTCGTAGTTGGCCGAATTCGCCCACAACTCCAGCTGCGCGAGCGTCTGGTTGGTGAAGGAGTTCGACATTACGAATGATGGGTGGCCGGTAGCGCAGCCCAGGTTCACGAGGCGACCTTCGGCCAGAATGATGACTTCCTTGCCGTCGATGTTGTAGAGGTCCACCTGGGGCTTCACCGTGTCTTTGGTGTGGCCGTAGTTGCCGTTCAGCCACGCCATATCGATTTCATCGTCGAAGTGGCCGATGTTGCAGACAATGGCTTTGTCCTTGAGGGCGCGGAAATGCTCTTCGGTGATGATGTCGCAGTTGCCGGTGGCGGTTACCACGATGTCGGCCTCCTTGATGGCAGTAGCCATTTTCTTCACCGCGTAGCCGTCCATAGCGGCCTGCAGGGCGCAGATCGGGTCAATTTCCGTGACGATGACGCGGGCACCAGCCCCACGCAGTGAGGCAGCGGTGCCTTTTCCTACGTCGCCGTAGCCAGCCACTACGGCAATCTTGCCGGCCATCATCACGTCGGTAGCCCGGCGGATAGCATCCACGGCCGACTCTTTGCAGCCGTACTTGTTATCGAACTTCGACTTGGTAACCGAGTCGTTGATGTTGAAGGCCGGCATGAGGAGGGACCCGTTTTTCACGCGGTCCAGCAGGCGCAGTACGCCGGTCGTGGTTTCCTCCGAAATGCCTTTGATGCCCGCGGCCAGCTCCGGGAACTGATCCAGCACCATGTTGGTCAGGTCGCCGCCGTCGTCCAGAATCATGTTCAGTGGCTGCCGGTCTTCGCCGAAAAACAGCGTCTGCTCGATGCACCAGTTGAATTCCTTCTCGTTCATGCCTTTCCAGGCATATACCGGAATGCCGGCGGCCGCAATGGCGGCGGCGGCGTGGTCCTGAGTCGAGAAGATGTTGCACGACGACCACGTTACGTCAGCACCCAGCGCGATGAGCGTTTCGATGAGGACGGCCGTCTGGATGGTCATGTGCAGGCAGCCGGCAATGCGGGCACCCTTCAGCGGCTGCGAAGCGCCGAACTCGTCGCGCAGGGCCATCAGGCCGGGCATTTCCGCCTCAGCCAGCCGGATTTCCTTGCGGCCCCACTCGGCCAGCGACATGTCTTTTACTTTGTACGGAACGTAAGCCGTGGTCTTGGTCTCAACCATGATACAGAGGATGTTTGCGAATCAACTGCAAAGATACAGGTTTTGTTCGCTGCGGGCGGGGCGCAAAAAAGCCCGAACCGAGTAGGTTCAGGCTTTCGCTGATTTTGGTGCGGCGCGAAGAATACTAGTTGTTTTGAATCAAGACTGCTTTGGGCTGCAGCGCAGGATCTACGAGTGCGCCCGTGATACCGCGCAGCACTACGGTATAGATCTTACCAGATTCGTACGTCTTGTTGGCTACTGTACCCGAGCCGCTGCCGTCACCCACGTTGGTAACTACTACCGAAGCCGGGCCGCTGGTAACAGCTATGTTGTAGGAGCCGGGCAGAATCTCTACGAAAGAAGAGGCGTTAGCGAACTGCGTCTCCGTGTTGGCAATATCGGCTACCGATGCAACGGTGGTAGAAAGCTTGAGCGGCGTCAGGGAGCCTTGGCCCAGATGCACGAAACGAATTTTGGCTTTACCGGCCGAGGGGGCCGTCAAATCGTCCGGAATCAGCAGCCCAGCTACCGTGGTAGGGGCATTGGCGTAGGCGAAATACGAATAGCTCTTGTCCTTTTCCACGGTCAGGGCCTGCGTCAGGGCATTGGCACCCGAGGAGGCCACATTTACTTTCAGGGTATGAGCGCCGGTGTTGATACCCTGATAGCCCGAGTTCTGGCCATACGTGAGCGTGGCCTTGTCCACATCATCAACCAGCACTTTCACGCCGACATTGGCACTGGCCGCCATATGGAAGGCACTGACGCGGCCTTGTTCGGGCGCTGGTGTCACCACCGGATCATCGTCTTTACCACACCCGGCGAAGGCTAGCACAGCGGGCAAAGCAGTTAGCACTAGGGTGCGGCGTAGAGCAGTTGCGAGAGTTTTCATACGTCAGAAATGGGGGTAAAGACAAAGTGAACTGGGCTCAGAACGTAAGCCCAGCGGGTTTTGTTGGATGGCCGGGCAGAAGTTTTTCCCGACCAATTGCACTTTTCCTTCGATCAACGCATTGCTATGGTGCTATATACTCCCGTATCTTTGGCTGTTCGCTGCCGCTCCATTTTCTTCGTTTCCTGCCTTATGCGCCGTTGTTTCGTTTTCTTATTGCCTTTGCTGCTTGCTTTTGGTGCGGCCCATTCCCAACAGGCTCCCGCAAAACCGCTTATTCAGCTCAGCCCCGAGGACGAAGACCGGCGGGAGAGCGGCCCGCAGAAGAATTTCTACTTCACCACGCGGCCAGCACCCAATGCCAAGTATGAAAATGCCGGGTTCTTCGGGCAGCGCCTGCGGCCTTATTTGGCCGGTAATACGGAGGCCATTGCCAGCCTGAACCGCTACCGGCGGCAGAAATGGCTATTTCTGACCGAACGAGTGCTTTTCGTGAGCACCGTGGGCGTATACAGTCAGCAGGTGCTGGCTGGCTCCGGCGAGCAGCAGTATTTCAACAACACCCAGAAGATTGCCATTGGGGTAGCGGCGTTCAGCCTGCTGTCCAACGCCTTTATCTCGCGCCACACCAACGACCATTTTCAGCGGGCCGTGGGTGAGTACAATGCCGGGCTGTCGTCGGCCCATGTAGGTGGGCTGCGGCGGCTGGCTCCTTCCGCTATCGGCCTGACGGCTGCGGCCGGCGGTCAGCCCTTGCTGGCCCTGCGCTGGAGCCTGCGGTAAGCCGGCCGGCGTTTTTTTTCGTACGCTTCTTTCATGGAATATCCGCTGCCGGCAGCGGCCCGGCAATACGTTGCCGAGCATCTGCACGACGACCCCGCTCAGCTGGCTCTGCAGGCCCGCCGCTATCCGGGCCTGCCCGTGCCCGACCTGGTGCGCCAGATTCAGGCCCGCCAGAAAGCCCGCACCAAGCTGCCCGCCTGGGCCGACAACCCCGACCTTATTTTTCCGCCGGCTTTGTCGGTCGAGCAGGCCTCCTCGGCCCGCACGGCCGCTTTTAAGGCCAGTCTGGTGAACGGGCAGCGCCTGGCCGACCTGACAGGCGGCTTTGGCGTCGACGCGTCCTGCTTCGCTAGCCGCATTCCGGAGGTGCACTACGTGGAGCGCGACCCGGCTCTGGTGGCGGTGGTACGCTATAATCTGGCCCAGTTGGGCATCGGCAACGTGCAGTGTCACGCCGCCGATGCGCTGCAATTCCTGAAAAGCACGCCCGATACTTTCGACTGGATTTACCTCGACCCCGCCCGCCGTGACACCGCCGACCGCAAGATCTACCGGCTGCAGGACTGCGAGCCCGACGTGCTACGCCTGCTGCCGCTGCTGCTGCACAAAGCCAACCGCGTGCTGCTCAAAACCTCGCCCATGCTCGACATCGAGCAGGCGTTGCTGGAGCTGAAGCAGGTCCGGCGGCTGTGGGTGCTGGCCGTCGATAATGAGTGCAAGGAGGTGCTGTATGAGCTGGGCCCCGAGCCCGCCGTGGACCCGGAGCGCTACACCATAAACCTGCTTCGCAACGGCCAGCAGCAGGAATTTCGGCTGAATAAAGCCCGTGAAACCCGCGCCGTGGCCCGCTACGCCGAGCCGCTGCCGCAGGGCTACCTGTATGAGCCTAACGTGGCCGTGCTCAAAGCCGGCGGCTTCCGCAGCGTGGGTACGGCGTTTGAGCTGCTGAAGCTGCACCAGCACAGTCACCTCTACATGTCGGACACACTGCGGGCGGACTTTCCGGGCCGCATTTTTCGCATCATAGCCGCCGAGAAGTATGACCGCAAAGCCCTGCGCGCCCACCTCGGCCCCGAGGCCCGCGCCCACGTCACCACCCGCAACTTTCCCGATACCGTGGCCGAATTCCGCCAGCACACCGGCATCCGCGAAGGCGGCGACCTTTACCTCTTCGCCACTACCGACCTACGCAACCGCATGGTAGTGCTGGTGTGTGAAAAAGTAGTGAGATAGTGAAATGGTGAGATAGTGAGTTTGATGTTTTGCTTGCTCCAAATGCGCCAAATGCGCGTATTGCGCAGCCAGAACATCAAACTCACTATCTCACCATTTCACTATCTCACTACTTCGCCGGGCTTGTCCAGGGGCTGCCTTGCAGGCGGAAGCGCCAGGGCAGGGCGGCATCGGGGCCGGCGTAGTCGATGCCGACGCGGGGAGAAGTCAGGATAAGGTCGTCGGGAACAGGTTTTTGGTGGTCTTCTATCCAGATTAGATTGCCGCTAAGGTCGGTGCCGTAATGCTTGGTTGTGATGCCCAGCGCTTGCGTGAGCAGGCCGGGGCCGGCGCTGAGGTTGCGGGCCGGCGCGGTCAGACCACGGCGGAGCAGCATTTCCGGGATGCCCTCAGTGGGCTCCAGGCCCCGAATCAGGACGGCATCGGCTTTGCCGGCTACGTTGGTGATGATGTTGAAAAGCGTGTAGCGGCCGTATATAAGGTAGCAATAGGCCACCCCGCCGGCCTCATACATCACCTTCGTGCGGCTGGTATAGCGCCCCAGGTGCGAGTGACACGCCAGGTCATTAATATGCGCATACGCCTCCGTTTCCACGATGCGGCCGCCGGTAAGCACGCCATTTATGTTGGTAAACAGATACTTTCCCAGCAGCTCGCGGGCAATCTGCACTACATCGGAACGCTGGTAAAAGGCGGCGGGAAGCTTCATTTTTTTAATGTACTGATTTTATGATGTGCTAATGTGCTGATTCTTTGATGTACTGCTTTTACGATGGATCGGCCGTACTGACCGGCAAAAGCCACTTTGTGCTCGTGCGATATAGCTCGTACGCATACAATGCCGATGACTTCTGCAGGTGCTCAGATAGCTATCAACACATCAGCACATCATAAAATCAGCAAATCAACCCTATCTTTGCCCTCGTTATAGGTGGCCGGACCCCGATTGGGGGGCGAGGCTGAAAAGGGAATCCGGTTCAACTCCGGAGCTGTCCCCGCAACTGTACGCTTCCGTTACCCGGTGGGCCCATCCCCCAGCCACTGTTTCTGTGAAAGCTTTCTGCCAAGCCAGGGAGCCGGAGAAATGGGAAGGCGGCCCACCCGAAGCAAGCCAGGAGACCTGCCTATACGCTTTTTAGTGTTCAGCGCCTTCGGAGGAAAGGCGGAGAATGATGGCAGTGGCCACCTTCGGGTGGCTGATATCTCTGTTTTCGGCCTCGGCTTCGCGGCAGCTTTTCCTTCGGGGAAGCCAGCGTGGAGTTCTGAACTGAATTTTCCGGTACCGGAAATTTAGTTCGGATCATGAGTACCTATCAAGTTGCGCGGCTTCGGCTTCCCGGTTCGCTTTCTGGCAGCATTTGCCTGCTGAGTATCCTCAGCACATCAGCCGGCGCGTGGGCGCAGCAAGCCGCCGCGCCCGACTCAGCGCGGCGCATGGCGGCGCAGCTGCCGGCTGTGCGGGTGCAGGGCGTGGCCCCCGGCCGCTTCGCCGTGGGCAGCCGCGTCACCCAGCTCGACTCGCTGGCGCTGGCGCTTAGCCGCAGTGGCACCCTGGCCGATGTGCTGGCCAGCCGTACGCCGCTCTACCTGAAAAACTATGGCCCCGGCCAGCTTGCCTCCATTTCGCTGCGCGGTACTTCGGCGCGGCATACGGCCGTGCTCTGGAACGGCTTCAACATCAACCTGCCTTCGCTGGGCGAGGCCGATTTTGCGCTGCTGCCGGCCTCCGGCAATACGCAGGTGGTGGTGCAGCATGGTCCGGCCGGGGGCACCTACGGCACGGCGGCTATGGGCGGGGCGGTGCTGCTGTCGTCGCCGGTGCGGTGGGAAGCGGGGGCGCGGGGCACGGCGCAAAGCGAGCGGGGCAGCTTCGGGTTTCGGGCCAATAGCCTGGAAGGCAGCTTCAGCAACGCGCGCATAGCCGTGCGTACGGCCCTTTCGCAGCGCTCGGCCCGCAACGATTTTGCCTACACCGTGCGCGAAGCCGGCGGGCCGGTGCGGCGGCGGCAGGAAAATGCCGCCCTGCGCCAATGGAGCCTCGCCCAGGACCTGACGCTGCGCACCGGCCAGAGTGCCGAGTGGACGGCCGCCGCCTGGCTCACCGATGCCGACCGCCAGATTCAGCCTTCCACCGGCTCGGCCAACAACCACGCCCAGGAGCGCGACCAGAGCCGCCGCCTGCTAGCCGGCTACCGCCGCACCACGGCCCGGCACGAGTCGGCGGTGCGGGTGGCGTGGTTTGAGGATATTCTGAACTACCGCTCCGATGACGTGGAAAGCCGCTCGGGCGTACGCACCACCCAGGCCCAGGCAGAGCACACGCTCAATTTTGGGCCTACTACCAGCCTGCGCGTGGGAGCCGAAGCGCAGCATTTTGCCGGGCAGGTAGATATCTATACTGTGCGGGAAAACCGCTTTACCGGCTTTGCGCTGCTGTCCTTCAGCCCCGCCCCTACCCTGCGCCTCACGGCCAACCTGCGCCAAGCCGTGTTGCCCAGCCGCCGCGCTCCGCTGGCTCCCACGCTGGGCGCAGAGTGGCAGCTACGACAGGCCGCTACCCAACAGCTCACGCTGAAAGCCAGCGCCTCGCGCAGCTACCGCGCCCCCACCCTGAACGAGCGGTACTGGCGTACGGGCAACCCGAATATTGCGCCGGAATCAGGGTTTGGCTACGAGGCCGGGCTGCGGCACGAATGGAAACCGGCCGCCTTCGCGCTGCAAACTGAGCTGACGGCCTACCGCCAGCGTATCGACGACTGGGTGCAGTGGATTCCGAACAGCCAGGGCCAGTACTCGCCGCGCAACCTGCGGCTGGTGCGCACGCAGGGCCTGGAGCTGAGCACGCAGCTTGGCTGGCACCACGGCCGCTATGCCGCGCAGACGCGGGCCTCCTACGCCTTCACGCAGGCCACCAAGCTGCGCGGCCACGCCGCCGACCCCGACCCGGCCGGCCGGCAACTGCCCTACGTGCCGCAGCACGCGGCTGCCTTCAGCACCGACCATACATGGCGCCAGTGGCTGCTGAGCTACCAGCTCAGCTACACCGGGCCGCGCTTCACGGATGCCTCGGCCACCAGCTTTTTGCCCGGCTACCTGCTGCTCAATGCCAGCGCCGGCCGCACCGTGCGCGTGGCGGCCCACTACTCGCTCACGCTGCTGGCCCAGGGCTTCAACCTGACCAACCGCGTGTATCATAGCTACGAGTACCGCGCCATGCCGCTGCGCTCGGCCAACGTGAGCCTGCGCGTGGCGTGGCACTGATTCGCTTTTTCTCCTTTTCCCTTTTCCTTCTTTTTTATGTTTTCCATGTCAAGATTTTCCTCCCTCTTTAAACAACTCCTGCTCACGGGCGGCGGGGCGCTGGCCCTGCTCGGCTGCACCGACGATAAGGTGGACGGCCCCATTTACAACTTCAGCGCCGATGGCAGCAACGTGTTTGTGCTGAACGAGGGCAAATACGGCACGCCCAACGGGGCCGTATCCTACTTCAGCAAAACCAAGAAACAGCTGGTTGATAAAAGCGTTTTCCAGACGGTGAACCAGCGCGAGCTGGGCGACGTGGTGCAGTCGATGGCCGTGCTGAATGGGCAGGGCTACATTGTGGCCAACAACAGCCAGAAAGTGGAAGTGGTGAACATGCAGACGTTCCAGACGGTGGCCACCATCAAAGGCCTGGAGCAGCCGCGCTATATGGTGGCCGTGGGCGGTAAGGCCTACGTGAGCGAGTGGATCAACTTCGATAAGAAGGGCCGCGTTGCCGTTATCGACTTGGCCACCAACACCGTGAAGAAAACCATTGCGGTGGGCATGCAGCCCGAGCAGCTGCTGGTGGCCAACGGCCGCGTGTACGTGGGCAATACCGGCGACGACACCTTGCGCGTCATCAACCCCGCTACCGACGCGGTGGAAGCCAAAATCAAGCTGAAGGACGCGCCCGGCAGCCTGGTACTCGATAAGGTCGGCGCTATTTGGGTGCTGTGCCAGGGCATCACGAAGTACGACACCAAAGCGCCATACGCCATCCTTTCTGACACGCCCGGCAACCTCGTGAAATTCGCGCCCGCCACGCCTACCGCCCAGACGGTGCTGCCCTTCGCCGGCCACCCCCGCGGACTGCGCCTGAATGCCGCCGCCGACCAGCTCTACTACCGTCACGCGGGCGGCGTATACCGCATGGCCACCACGGCCACCAGCCTGCCCGCCACGCCGCTCATCCGGCGCAGCTTCTACGGGATGGACATTGACCCCAAAGACAACACCATCTACGGCTCCGTCGCACCCTTTTCCACCACCGGCAAGTTCATTCGCTACCAGGAAACCGGCGCGGCCATCGACTCGTTCGACGTGAACATCGGCCCGAACGGCTTCGTGTTTTACTAGGCTTTCGGAGCCAGTGCCACACCAAAAAGCCCTTCTGCCAGCTGGCAGAAGGGCTTTTTTCTTGTTCAAAGACTAATCAAGAATTCCGCTTGCTAGTCGGCCAGACCGTCGTTGTTGCGGTCTTTGGCGGTGGCGGCATTGTCGTAGAGGTCTTTGCCGGTGGTAGTGCGGGTGGTGTCAGTGGGCAGGCCGCTGGTGTTGGAGCTGGCGCGCTGGCCGGGGTCGGGGTCTTTGGTCTTGTCGGCTCCGCGCTCCACGTTGGTATCGCCGGAGCCGGTGCCGGTATTGCAGGCGGAGAGGGAAGCGCAGCCCAGCAGCAGGGCCAGGGCCAGAGGTCGGAACAGAACAGTTTTCATGGTTGAGGGGCTGAAACGGGAAAGAGCGAGCTACTGATGTGTACAGGATACGTACGGCGGCGCGGCGCGGTGGTTTTTCCGGGTTGGCGCGCCAGCCGCCCAGCTCGGAAAAAATTGCGTTTCCGGGCGGGTTGGGCAGGCAGGTGCTGCCAACGGGCCACGGCCGGGCTGACGAAAGTCGCGCAACTCAATATATTTGTTGCTCAGTTCTTTGCTTATGAAAGTTTCCCGCGTCTATCACTTTGCACATTTGCCCTGGGTGCGCCGAACCGGCTGGCTGGCCGCCACAAGCTTGGTATTGGCCCTGATGCTGACTGGCTACGTGTTTGGCTTCTCCAATCATTTCTTCGGGCGGCTAAGTGGTGCTTTTTTCGTAATATTCTGGCTGTTAGCCGTTACGTTTCTGGGCGTGGTGCCCTTTGTGAACTGGGCGGCCGCCAATTGGTTTGGGAAAGCATGGGCTGAAATGCCGCCGGAACCCGCGCGACGCATTCCCCGTTCTGCCCCTGTCTCTTCTCCTATCCGGAAAGTCGGGCGGCCCGCTGCCCGGCCAGACTCATTCTCGAAACGCCCGTGAAAACTACGCTCCTGCACATCAAAAACATGGTTTGCCCTCGCTGCATCGAAGCCGTGCGCGGTCTTCTTGAGCAAGCCGGGTATCGGCCCACGGAAGTTACCCTGGGCCAAGCCCAACTCGACCAGACTACCCCCATCGACCCTGCCAGCGTGGCCCCGCTGCTACAGGAAGCCGGTTTCGATGTGCTGCTGGGCCGCGCCGAGCAGCTGACCGAACAGATAAAAGGTGCGCTGGGCGAATATCTGGAGCACCTGCGCACCGCCCGCATGCCGCTCACCACGTCCGCCTTCCTCACCGACCGGTTTGCCGCCACCTACTCGCACCTGAGCAAAGTATTTTCGCGCACCGCCAACCTCACCATCGAGAAATACCTGATTCGACTGAAAATAGAGCGGGTGAAGGAAATGCTGAGCTACGGCGAAATGACGCTGGGCGAAATTGCCGACCAGATGCGCTACAGCAGCGGTCAGCACCTGAGCAACCAGTTCCGCCAGGTCACGGGACGCTCCGTCAGCGAGTTCCGCCGCGACCTGATGCCCAAGCGCCTTTCGCTGGACGAGTTGGCGTAGATCGTAGGCCTACTGGCACACATCCGGACAAAGAATACTGCCGGGCATTGAAGGAATAATTTCTCTTTAATGCTCGGCAGTTTCTTTCTGTCCTTATTTTGAGCATTCTGCATTGTCATAAGGCCGAGCCCCGCGCGAGGAGAATATGGGAACGGAAGCGCCACCGCGTCTCGTTGTGGCTTGCCGTATCTTTGCGGCTCGCCCGTTGCTCCGCTGCTGTGTCCGCTTCCCCCCGTATTCTGCTTCTTACCCCGCCGCTCACCCAGCTGAACACGCCCTACCCGGCTACGGCCTACCTGAAGGGCTTTTTGGGCAGCCGCGGCTACGCCTGCACCCAGGCCGATTTGGGCCTGGAGCTGGTATTGAAGCTGTTTTCGGAAGAAGGGCTGGCTAGGGTTTTCGCCGAAATCGAAGCCGGGGGTTTCGAGCTTTCCGACAACGCCCGCCGCATGGTGCGCCTGCAGCGCAGCTACCTGAGCACCATCGGGCCCGTCATTCGCTTTCTGCAGAACAAGGACAATACGTTGGCCCCACGCATCTGCCACAGCCGCTTTCTGCCCGAAGCCGGCCGCTTCGACAACGTGGCCGACCTGGAATCGGCCTTTGGCACGATGGGCCTCACCGACCAGGCCCGCCACCTGGCCACGCTCTACCTCGAAGACTTGGCCGACCTGATCAAGGAAACCGTGGGGCCGCAGTTTGGCTTCTCGCGCTACGCCGAAAAGCTGGCCATGTCGGCCACGAGCTTTGATGCCCTGCACGAAGCCCTGCACACCCCGCCCAACCTCGTAGACCGGATGCTGCTGGAGCTGGCCGACGCGCTGGTAGCCCGCGTGCAGCCGGATGTGGTGGGCTTCACGGTGCCGTTTCCGGGCAATCTGTACGGGGCGCTCCGGCTGGCCGGGCGCATCAAACAGCTGCGGCCGACGGTGAAAATTCTGATGGGCGGCGGCTACCCCAACACTGAGCTGCGCCAGATCCGGGAGCCGCGCTTCTTCGATTATGTCGATTATCTGACCCTGGACGATGGCGAAGGGCCGTGGCTGCGGATATTGGATTTAGTTGTTGGTTGTCAGTTGTCAGTTGTTAGTGAAGTGCCTGATTCTTCAGGCGAGAAACCAACAACCAACAACCAACAACTAACAACTAACCTCCAACGCACCTTCCTGCGCAATGCGGTCGGTGAGGTCGAGTACATCAACCACCCCTACCCTGATATTCCGCACCCCGAGGTGGGCACGCCCGACTATTCCGATTTGCCGCTCACGGAATATCTGTCGGTGATTGAGGTGCTGAACCCGATGCACCGGCTCTGGAGCGACGGGCGCTGGAACAAGCTCACCATTGCCCACGGCTGCTATTGGAAGCGCTGCTCCTTCTGCGACGTGACCCTGGACTACATCGGCCGCTACGAAACCGCGCCCGCCACCCTGCTCGTGGACCGCATCGAGCAGATTGTGCGGCAAACCGGCCAGACTGGCTTTCACTTCGTGGATGAGGCCGCTCCGCCCCTGGCCCTGCGCGACCTGGCCGTAGAGCTGCTACGCCGGCAGGTCAGCATTACGTGGTGGGGCAACATCCGCTTCGAGAAAACCTTCACCCCCGACCTGTGCCGCCTGCTGGCCGCCAGCGGCTGTATTGCCGTGAGCGGTGGCCTGGAAGTGGCTTCCGACCGCCTGCTGGCCCTCATGGAAAAGGGCGTTACCATTGCCCAGGTGGCCCGCGTCACGGATGGCTTCACCCAGGCCGGCATCATGGTGCACGCCTACCTGATGTATGGCTTCCCCACCGAAACCGCCCAGGAAACCGTGGACTCTTTGGAAGTAGTGCGCCAGCTGTTCCAAGCGGGCATCGTGCAGAGCGGCTACTGGCACCGCTTCTCCATGACGGCGCACTCGCCCGTAGGCAAAAACCCCGCGAAGTACCAAGTGGCTGCCATCGGCCCCGAGCCCGGCGACTTCGCCTGGAACGACCTCTGGCACGACGACCCCACCGGCACCGACCACGAGCAGTTCGGCCCCGGTCTGGCCAAAGCCCTCTACAACTACATGCACGGTGTGGCCCTGCACGAGCCCCTCCAGTTCTGGTTCGATGGCCTGCGCATTCCGCGCCCCACCGTGCCGCGCCAGCTCATCCAGAAAGCCCTTCAGGAAGCGCCAAAGCCGGATTTTGCGAAGCAGAACCTTCGCCTGTTCTGGCTGGGCAACGCCCCCGAGCTGCCGCCTCTCGACCCGCGCCCCGGTGCCCGCGCCACGCTCACCTTCTACGAGCAGGCCGAAGATTTCGAGCTAAAAACTACCCCCGCGCTAGGCCAGTGGCTGCACGATCTGCTTACCAGGCTAAGCACCGACTACAGCACCAAAGTGCTGCTGAAAGATGCCGCCGCTACTTTCCCGCCGGATGCCGGCACGTCGTCCGAGGCGTTTCTGCAGTCGCCTGCCTGGCTTTTGCTCCGCGAAAAGGGGTTGCTATTGTTTTAAGGCACCTTCACTTTTAGCGTCCTGTAGTGGCGCTGAACAGCAGCATAGCGCCAAACGGAAGCAGCATCCAAGCCCCGGCGGGGCGGCATCTTGGTAGAAAACCGACGTACCCAAACGATTAAAGCCCCAGCGGGGCGGCACCTTTGTTCAACGATTGGTGCCGCCTCGCTGGGGCTTCTGTTATGTGTGCGCCTATACTTTCTACCGATATGCTACCCTGCTGGGGCTGTTTTATTTCGCTGCCTGCTTCATCCAGGTCATCATATCGTCGATGTAGCCGGGGGCGGGGCGGGGCCAGTCCCATTTGCCGTCGGTATCGGGGCGTACGCCGGCGGGGAGCATGATTTCGTGATTGGCATTGGCGTATACGCGCACTACTGAGCCGCGGCGGTAGCCCACCACGCCGCGCAGGCGGCGGGCACTTTCGCGGGCATCCTGCTGGTCGTCGGCTGCGCCGTAGAGCAGCAGGGCCGGCACGCGCACCTGCTGCCAGGCGGCGCGCGGGTCCAGCAGCAGGTCGCGCCAGCGCGGCTGGGTTTGCAGCTCAGTGGTGGTCGGAATACGGCGGGGCAGCGTGGTGAAAGCGGCCCAGGGTTGCTGCCAGAGGGTTTGCAGCGTCTGGTGCAGCTGCGTGGTGTCGCCTTGGCCATTGCGGCGCACGTAGCGCTCCAGCTGCTCAAAAGCCTGCGTGGCCTGCCGCACCTCGGCCGGCGCGGCTCCACGTTGGCGCAAAGCAGCCATAGCCTGAAAGCGAGTGGCCGTAGCCAGCGGCACGCCCGGCCCCGATACGGCCACCACAAAGGCCACCTTTTTGCCCGGCCCGCCGGCCGCCAGCGCCGCCACGTGCCCGCCCTGCCCAATGCCCCACAAGCCTATGTGCACCGAATCGACGGCCGCGTTGCGCTTCAGGGCCTGCACGGCGGCCAGGGCATCTTCGGCCAGCTCCGGAGGGCTGGGAATGGCGGGCGGGCGGGCGGCATCGCGGCGGTCGTAGAGGAGGGCGGCGAAGCCATGCCGGGCCAGTAGGTCGGCGTAGGCGCGGAGGGCCCGCTGGTGCGGGGAGGCGCTGCTATGCAATAGCACCACGGCCGGGTGGCGGCGCAGTGTATCGGCGGTGGGGATGAGCAGGGTGCCGGCCAGCGTGAGCGGGCCGCTACGGAAGCGGACCGGCGTTTCGCGGTAGGGGCGCGGATCGGGCTTGCCGCGGCGCACCAGCAGCAAGTCGGCCTTCACGCTGTCGGTGGTGAGCAGGCCGCGCAGGAAGTCGCCTTCCCGGATAGCCTCCACGACCAGGTTACCCGCTTTTGCCCCCGGCTGGCGCTCAAAGCGCAGCTGCGGCGACTTGAACGTGAGGTTTTCGGCCGGAAAGCCCAGCCCCTGCAAATCGGGAAAGCGCAGGTCGGCCTGGAGCTGGCCGGGTCGGGTTTCGCGCAGGTCGAGGGTCGTGCGCAGGTCGGCCCCCTGATACGTGACGCGGCCCTCAAAATGGCCCGTGGGCGGCGGCAGGGCCTTCGGGCCGCTATCCGGGGAGCAGGCGGCGAGCAGGGCCGCGCCCAGCAGCCCGGCCGCCACGGTGTGGCCCGCTTTACCCAAAGAGAAGACCGACCTGCCGTTGCTCACGAAGTTGCGGAGTTATGAAGTTGTGGAGGGTGAAATTGTGAAGTTGTGGAAAAGGCTCTGTCATCCTGAACTTGCGAAGGACCTTATGTCAGTTGAACGAGTCGTTGTTACGTCTGCCGTTCTCATTCCATAAGGTCCTTAGCAAGCATACGCCAGATGAAGGATGACAGAGCCTTTTTCACAACTTCACCTTTAAAGACCTTTGCGCAAAATCAAATCAGTTTGAATATCCTGCCCGAGGCGGAACTCGTGGGTGCCGATTTGCTTGAAGCCGAAGCGCTGATAGAAGGCCAGGGCCCGCGGGTTGTGTTCCCACACACCCAGCACCACGGTGCGGCAGCCGTGGGCGCGGGCCTGGTCAAGGGCCTTGCGCATCAACGACGCGCCCAGGCCGGTGCCAATCCAGTCTTCGCGCACGTAGAGCCGCTCTATTTCCAGGCGGCCGGCGGTGGGCTGGCCGGGCTCCAACCCCAGCGCCGAGCCGAGGCGCAGCTTGGCGTAGCCCACCACTTCCTGCACCATCTGGGCCAATAGAAATATGCTTTCAGGGTCTTCCAGCTCGGCCAGCTGCTTCTCAGGGCTGAAGGTTGAGGCCAGGAAAGCGGCCATGTCCTCGGGCGTGTTGACGGCGGCGAAGGTATCGTGAAACGTCTGGCGGCCCAGCACGGCGAGCTGCGCGGCTACGGACGCGGTGCGTTTGGCCAGGGTGATGCGAAGCGGAGAAGTCATGAAGGCGAGAGAGTTAAGCTACCTGTCCTGGTCGGTGCGCATGCGCCACCCCATGCGTACCATGATACCGGCGGCGGCCAACATAGCCAGTCCCAGCACCAGCTGCTGGCCGCCGAGGCCGGTCTGGCCCGTCTGCTGCCAGCGGTAGTACGCCACCACCACCTGCAGCGCCAGGCCCAGCAGCAGCAGCACGCCGGCCGTCAGGAACAGCCAGCCGACTATCTTCTGGGAAACGGGATGGAGCTTGCGCGGCATACGGACACGGCGGGGCCAACGGGTGGCGGTTAGTCGATAACGTCGTTGCGGCTGTTGCGGCGCAGCCGCCAGCCCGTGCGCATCATAAACAGCGCCACCACAATGCCAATCAGGCTGATGACCAGCCGGGTATTGTCCAGGCTATTGGCCGCCCAGTCGGTGTAGAACTGCGGGAAGCGCATGGCCTGCACAATGAGGAGCAGAGCGCCCGCCAGCAGGTATATCATGCTCCGGGTGCGGTCGGGGTGGGGAGTGGCCATAGAAACGGGGGTTGAAAGGCAAACTTAGTAGGAAATTCGCACTGGCTGCCGTTGCCCGGTAGCCCAGCCGGCCGGGCGGGGTTGCAAATTGGTTTTACGTGCGTACTTTTGGCCTACCAAAGTTTTTCAGCGAGAGTAGCTCAGTTGGTAGAGCATCAGCTTCCCAAGCTGAGGGTCGCGAGTTCGAACCTCGTTTCTCGCTCAGTTAGAGTCAGCCACCTAAACGCAAGTTTGGGTGGCTGTTTTATTTTCGCCGCGGCGGCTATTGCAGACCCAGGCCTGCCCTATGCCCCGCCCGCCAGGAAACGCGCCAGATACGGCGCGGTGCGACTTTTGGTGGCTTTGGCTACGGTGGCGGGCGGGCCGGCGGCTACTACGTGGCCGCCTTCTTCGCCGGCACCGGGGCCAATGTCCAGCACCCAGTCGGAGCCAGCTACTACGCGCATGTCGTGCTCCACTACTATCACTGTGTTGCCCGCTTCTACCAGGCCGTCGAGCTGCACTAGAAGCTTTTCTACGTCGGCGGGGTGCAGGCCGGTGGTGGGCTCGTCGAGGACGTAAAGGGAGTTGCCGCGCTGGGCGCGCTGCAGCTCGGTGGCCAGCTTGATGCGCTGGGCCTCGCCGCCCGATAGCTCGGTGGCGGGCTGACCGAGACGCAGGTAGCCCAGGCCCACTTCGCGCAGCACCGTGAGGGCCCGCTGCACCGTGGGTTCCTGGGCAAAGAAGTCCCAGGCATCGTCCACGTTCAGAGCTAGCACTTCGGCGATATTCTTCTCCTGATACTGTATTTCGAGGGTTTTGGCGTTGTAGCGGGCCCCGTGGCAGGTGGGGCAGGGCGAATACACGCTGGGCAAAAACAGCAGCTCCACCATCACAAAGCCTTCGCCCTGGCAGGTTTCGCAGCGGCCCTTGGCTACGTTGAAGGAAAAGCGGCCGGCATCGTAGCGGCGCTTGCGGGCCTCGGGGGTGGCAGCAAACAGCTTCCGGACGTGGTCGAACAGGCCAGTGTAGGTGGCCATGTTGGAGCGCGGCGTGCGCCCGATGGGCTTTTGGTCGACGCGCACCAGCCGCTTGAGGTGCTCCATGCCGCCCACGATGCGCCCCCCGGATTCCGGGGGCGCGGCGCGTTCCAGCGGATCCAGCTCCTCTTCTTCCGTCGGTAGCTCGTGGCCGAGCTGGGCGGCGACCAAATCTACCAGCACCTGGCTTACCAGACTCGATTTGCCGGAGCCCGACACGCCCGTGACCGTCGTGAAAACGCCCAGTGGAAACTCCACGCTGAGATTGTGCAGGTTGTTGCGCGTTACGCCGGCTAGCTTTAGCCAGCCGGTGGGGGTGCGCGGCTGGCGGGGCGGCAGGGCCGCGAGGTCGAAGAGGTGGCGGCGGGTTTGGGAGGCGGCGATGTGGGCCAGGCCGGCGGGCGGGCCGCTATAGAGCACTTCGCCGCCCTTCTCGCCGGCGGCGGGACCTACGTCTACCAGCCAGTCGGCCTGCCGGATAACGTCCAGATCGTGCTCTACCACAAACAGCGAGTTGCCGGCGCGCTTCAGCTCGGCCAACGCCGCCAGCAGGGCCTCGGTATCGGCCGGGTGCAGGCCGGCGGAAGGCTCATCGAGCACATACACCACCCCAAACAGATTGGAATACAGCTGCGTGGCCAGCCGCAGCCGCTGCAGCTCGCCCGGCGACAACGTGGGCGTGCTGCGCTCCAGCGCCAGGTAGCCCAAGCCTAAGTCGAGGAGCACCTGCAGGCGGGCGCAGAGGTCGGCGGCGATGCGCTGGGCCACTACGGCCTGCTCGGGGTGAGCAATGTCCTGCTTTTTGTTGCCGGTACTGTGGCCCGCGGC
The DNA here is from genome assembly GCF_900141805.1 of Hymenobacter daecheongensis DSM 21074. Lineage (GTDB taxonomy): Bacteria > Bacteroidota > Bacteroidia > Cytophagales > Hymenobacteraceae > Hymenobacter > Hymenobacter daecheongensis. The sequence goes on from NZ_FQYN01000002.1 coordinate 613,973, forward strand.
ATACGGGCGCAGCAGCGCCGCCACCCGCTGCAGCGGCAGCCGCGAGAGGTCGGCAATATCGACGCCCGCGAACTTTACAGCCAACGACTCGGGCCGCAGCCGCTTGCCGTGGCACAGCGGACACTCGCTGCTGAGCATATACTGCAACGCCCGCTTCTTCATCAGCGGGCTGTGAGTGGTGGCGAAGGTGTGCAGCACATGGCGCTTCACGCCGGTGAAAGTGCCCATATAGTTCGGCGGCTCCTTGCGCTTCAGGGCGCGCTTCGTTTCCTCGGGTGAGTAGCCGGGGTATACCGGCACCACGGGCTGCTCATCAGTGAACAGAATCCAGTCGCGGTCCTGCTGAGGCAGGTCGCGCCAGGGCGTATCCACGTCGTAGCCGAGCGCGACGAGGATGTCGCGCTGGTTCTGGCCGCCCCAGGCCTGGGGCCAGGCCGCAATGGCCCGCTCGCGGATGGTGAGCGAAGGATCGGGCACCATGCTTTGCTCCGTCACTTCGTAGATGCGGCCCAGGCCGTGGCAGGTGGGGCACGCGCCTTCGGGCGTGTTGGGCGAAAAGGCTTCGGCATACACGATGCTTTGCCCCGCCGGATACTGCCCGGCCCGCGAATACAGCATCCGCACCAGGTTGGAAAGCGTGGTGACCGAGCCTACCGAGGAGCGCGTGGTAGGCGTGCCGCGCTGCTGCTGCAACGCCACGGCCGGCGGCAAGCCCTCAATGGTATCTACTTCCGGCACGGCCATCTGGTGAAACAGCCGCCGCGCGTAGGGCGAAACCGATTCCAGGTAGCGCCGCTGGGCTTCAGCATACAGCGTCCCGAAGGCCAGCGACGATTTGCCCGAGCCCGACACGCCCGTGAACACCACCAACGCATCGCGTGGAATATCGAGACTGACGTTTTTGAGGTTGTGCTCGCGGGCCCCGCGCACTTGCACGAAGCCGGTGAAATCATTGAGAGTGGGCTGGGAAGGGTGGTTTGGCATACGCGGTCTAACGGTGCGGGCCGGGGCACGGTTATGACGGGGCTGGCCTGCGTGCCGGCTTGCGGCGCGACCGGACAGCCGCCCGCCGGAGCGCTCTATTGTTTGATTCTCTTCAATTCGCCGCAACTACTCCGCCCACACTCTGCAGTTCTCTATCTTTGGTTCCAAACCTCATTTTTCCTCATCTATCACCGATTACCCGTATGAAAAAAACAGTACTATTTCTGGCCGGTTTGCTGCTGAGCGGCGCGGCGGCGCAGGCCCAGTGGGCGCTGCAGCCCATCGGCTTCCGCTACGATGCTACGCCTGCCTACATTGATGCGGTGGATGCGAACGTAGCCTGGGCCGCCGATTTTGACTACCCTTCCTCCATCGGCGACCGGCAAGTAGCCCGCACCATCAACGGCGGCGCTACCTGGACGGTAACGACCATCCCCACACTATTAGATGGCCAATCCGTGACGGGCCTTGTGGGGTTAAGCGCCACCGTTGCGCTGATTTGCGTGCATAATGACCAAGGCGGGGGCAGTATCCTGCGCACCATCGATGGCGGCACGACCTGGACGGTGCAGACTACCGCCACCCAGTTTGGCGGCCAGTTCAGCTTCCCGGATATGATTGCCTTCTTCAGTCCTACCGAAGGCGTATGCGTAGGCGATAAACTCCCCGGCGACAACAGCTTCGAAATCTATGCCACCGCCAATGCAGGTACTACCTGGACCCGCATCCCGGACGCGACCCTACCCGTGCCCCTGGCCGACGAATTCCCTGCTTATAATGGGGTGCTGAATAACCAGATTACGCCTTCGGTGGTTGGCAACTCCGTGTGGTGCCTGACCAGCGAGGGCCGGGTCCTCAAGTCGGCCAATAAAGGGCTCACCTGGACAATCAGCGACGCGGGCCTCGGGCTTAGCGGGCAGAGCGTCGCTTTCCGTGATGCCAACAACGGCCTGGCCATCGGCCTCGACGATACCGGCGGAGCCAACCACCAGCTGGCCCGCAGCACCGACGGCGGCACCACCTGGCAAATGCTCCCCTATACCGGCCCACTGCACCCTATGGCCCTCGACAACGTACCCGGCACCAGCCAGTTTCTTTCCGTCGGCGCGGACCTGAGCAGTTTGGGTGGCAACAACGACGCGGGCTCCTCCTACAGCCGCGACAACGGCCAGACCTGGGTTAATATTGAAAATACCCGCAGCCACGTAGCGCTGGATGTAGCCTCGCCCACGGTGGCCTGGTCCGGCGCTTTTGCTCCGGCTACCGGCACCGGCCTGGGAGCTTACAAGCTGACCAGCACCGTGCTCGGCAGCCGCCAAGATGTGGCGCTGCAGCGCGGTCTGAGCGTGTTTCCGAACCCAAGCGCCGACGGCCGCTTCACGGTGAAGCTGGCCAGCCTCAGCACCGACGCCCAACTGACCGTGTTCGATGCGCTGGGCCGGCCAGTATTCAGCCGCGCGGCCAAAGCCGCCACGCCGGCCCTCACGCTGGACTTGGGCCAGCAGGCCGCGGGCATCTACACGCTACAGGTGAAAACCGAAGGCGGTGCCGCCCAGCAGAAGCTGGTGATTCAGTAAGCGGCGGCGTTTCTTACCGCTTGGTGTATTAAAAAAAGCGCCCCGGCCAGTATGGCCAGGGCGCTTTTTTTAATAACTATCGGCCAAAAGGAACGTCCTGCTGAGCTTGTCGAAGCATCACTACCGCTTCGTTGAGTTACTAATCAGATGAAGCAGTAGAGATGCTTCGACAAGCTCAGCAGGACGTTCCTTTTGTCTAAAACAACCTATTCCCGCTTCGTCTTCACCATCTGCTTCAATTGCGCCAGTTCGTCGCGGTACTTGGCGGCCTGCAGAAAGTCGAGGTCTTTGGCGGCCCCTTCCATCAGCTTTTCAGTTTGCTTGATGAGCTTTTCGAGGTCCGTTTTGGTCATCATGGCAATGACGGGCTCGGCGGCCAGCAGCATGGTATCCGTGTCCGGCCCGGCGTAGGCATCCGGCTCGATGCGGCGCTTATCCGACAAAGACGTGGAAGCGTTGATTTCGTCGTGCGACTTGCGGACGGTGCGGGGCGTGATGCCATGCTCCTCGTTGTAGGCCAGCTGCACGGCGCGGCGGCGGTTGGTTTCATCAATGGCGCGCTGCATAGAGCCGGTCATGCGGTCGGCGTACATAATGACTTTGCCCTTCTCATTTCGGGCGGCGCGGCCCATCGTCTGAATCAGGCTGCGCTGGTCGCGCAGGAAGCCTTCCTTGTCAGCATCCAGAATGGCGACCAGGCTCACCTCGGGCAAATCGAGGCCTTCGCGGAGCAGGTTTACGCCGATGAGCACATCGATAACACCCAAACGCAGCTGCCGCAGGATTTCGACCCGGTCGAGGCTTTTCACGTCGGAGTGCACGTATTGCGACTTGATGCCGAGGCGCTCCATATACTTCTGCAGCTCCTCGGCCATGCGCTTGGTAAGCGTGGTCACCAGCACCCGGTCGCCCATCTTCACGCGGTTGTCCACCTCATCCAGCAGGTCGTCGATCTGGTTTACGCTGGGCCGCACATCGATTTCGGGGTCGAGCAGGCCCGTGGGGCGAATGATCTGCTCAATGATAACGCCGCCGGACTGCGCCAGCTCATAATCGGAAGGCGTGGCCGACACGTAGATGGCCTGCCGGTACATACTCTCGAACTCGTTGAACGTGAGCGGACGGTTGTCCATCGCACTCGGCAGGCGGAAGCCGTACTCGACCAGTGCGGTTTTGCGGCTCCGGTCGCCGCCCCACATGGCCCGCACCTGCGGAATGGTGGCGTGGCTCTCGTCAATCACCATCAGGTAGTCGTCGGGAAAGTAGTCGAGCAGGCAGAAGGGCCGGCCGCCGGGCTGGCGGCCGTCGAAGTAGCGCGAGTAGTTCTCAATGCCCGAGCAGTAGCCCAGCTCCCGGATCATCTCCAGGTCGAACTCCGTGCGCTCCATAATGCGCTTGGCCTCCGAGTCGCGGCCTTCCTTCTCGAAGTAGGCGTGCTGCTGCACCAGGTCGAACTGGATTTCCTTGATGCCCTGGTTCAGCGTGTCCTTGCCGGTCACGAACAGGTTGGCCGGGTAGAGCGTCACGCTGTCCTCATCGCTGAGCTTCTTACCGCTCTGCGGGTCAATCTTGTGAATGGCCTCTATTTCATCGCCGAAAAAGAAGATGCGGTAGGCAAAGTCGGCGTAGGCCGGATACAGGTCTACCGTGTCGCCCTTCACCCGGAACGTGCCGCGCGTGAACTCCACCTCGGTGCGCGAGTACAGAATCTGCACGAACTGGTAGAGCAGGTTGTTGCGCGAGTATTTCAGCCCCGGGGCCAGGTAAATGACGTTTTTGCTGAACTCCTCGGGGTTGCCGATGCCGTAGATGCACGACACCGAGGCCACCACGATGATGTCGCGGCGGCCCGAGAGCAGCGTGGCGGTGCAGTGCAGCCGCAGCTTCTCAATCTCCTCGTTGATGGCCAGATCCTTCTCGATAAAGACGTCGGTGCTGGCAATGTAGGCCTCGGGCTGGTAGTAGTCGTAGTAGCTGATGTAGTACTCGACGGCGTTGTTCGGGAAAAACGACTTGAACTCGCTGTAGAGCTGGGCGGCCAGGGTTTTGTTGTGGCAGAGCACCAGCGTGGGGCGGCCGGTCTGGGCCACCACGTTGGCTACGGTGAAGGTTTTGCCGGTGCCGGTGGCACCCAGCAGCACCTGGGCCGGCTCGCCGCTTTCCACGCCCGCCACGAGCTGGGCAATGGCCCTGGGCTGGTCGCCGGTAGGTTTGAATTCAGAGGTCAGTTTATACTCCATGCAGAAGGAAAATTTTGGCGACTAAGGCAGCCCCGGATAACTCCATTGCGGCAAGGTAGGTTTCTTTGGAAACGAAAAAACCCGTCCGGGTGGCCCGACGGGTTTTTTTTCGCGCATTGCGGGGTCGCTGTCAGAAGCGGGTGATGCTGCTCAGCGGGAAAGCCGTGGGCGACCCGGTGGCCTCAGCGCCTGACGACGCAGCCTGGGGCAGTAGCTTTTCCGCTTTGGCTGGTCCGAGAGCCGCCGGCCGGGCCGGCGCTTCGCCGAACCGCACCAGTCCCAAACACACCCAAACCGCTAAAAGTAAGAGTACTGTTTTCATCATGAATAAGCGTTAGGGTAAGATAAAAAAACCGTTGCGTTGCGCAATTTAAGGAGTTAGCAGCGAATTCGACTTGCCACCGAATTCCACACTGGCTTCCAGGCCCACCGAGTACGGCCGCGAGCGGCGCAGCACCGACTGGTTGGGGTCGGCATTGAGCGTGTTCAGGCCGGCCTCGGCCGTAGGGCCTACCGATACGCTCCAGCGGGCGTTGGCGGGCTGGTAGCGGGCTCCGGCCCCGGCGCGGGCGGCCAGCTGCACCCGCCGGTAGGGCGAGCTGGCCGAGGCCAGATTGTAGACTTTGGTGGCTTCGGGTGCGCCTTCCAGCTCGGCGCGGCTGTTCAGCAGCACGTTCACCACTGCCCCTACTTTGGCATACACCGATACGCCGGGCTTGGCCGTGCCGTAGCGCACACCCACCGGCAAGCCGGCCGTGCGGTAGCGGTAATACGTGGCATGCGACACCGGCGCCCGGTATTGAATGATATCGGGGTCCATGTTGGCCGCGCCGGCCTCTACGGCGGCGTGGTGGCTGTCCAGAAAGCCGTAGGAGGTGCGCGACGAGGCCCGCTGTTCGGCGGCCTCCAGGCCCGTGAGCAGCGTCCAGTGCTTGTTCATGGTGTAGCTGGCCGTGAGAGCCGCGCGCTGGCCGAGGCCGGCCCGCAGGTGCTGCCGGTATTCGGCGGCGGCCACCCCATACGAGTCCGGACTGCCAACTGGCGCGTTTCGGCTGGAGTAGGTGGCGCTGGCACCGGGACGGGAGAAGTCGGCGTTGGGCGAATACGCTGAGGCGGCATAGGAGCCCAGCAGCCGCCACCGGCGGGGCCGGCCGGCCGTTTCCTTCTGCTCTGCGTCGGCGGGCTGGCCGGGGGCCGAAGTCAGGCTGGCCACCAGCGGCTGCTGAGGCAGCAGCGCGGGCCGGCCGTAGCTCAGGCCGCTTTGCAGCGCTGCCAGCCGGGCATCCAATTCGGCCAGCGCAGCCGAATATCCGGCAGATTGCGACGATTGGGAAGCCGCCGCCAGCATCGGGCCCGAAGCCAGGGCCAGCTGCGCCGGGCCACCAGCCGCACCGGCCGAGCGGGCCACGCCCGAACGGAAGTCAGCGGAGCCGGAGCCAGTACCAGTGCGCCCGGCCCGCGGGGCTTCCGCGCCGGCCAGGGCACCCAGCCGGGCCGCGAAGCCCGCGGCCCGCTGGCTGGCTGCGACGGCCGCATCAGCCAGCACCGCTCCTGCGGCCTGCGGCGAAGCCGAACCTGCGGCCAACGCGCCATTGTTCGCAGCCATGCCGCTGCTGCTCATGGTGCTGGATGCAGCAGCCGTAGCAGCTTCCGCTGCCGACTGCCCCAGCGCCAGCCGCTCGGCGGCCGATGAAGCAGCGTCAGTACCGACAGCACTGGCCCGGCCGGGCTGCGCCGAAGCCGCAGTACGGGCCGCCAGCTCAGGCTTTCCGCCCGACAGGCCGCCGTAGCGCAGGCCAAACCAGCTGCCAAAGCTCACGAGCAGCGCCACGCTGGCGGCCGCTACCCAGCGGTAGAGCAGCAGCCGGCGGCGGTAAGTTTCGTTCTGGCCCACCACCAGGTTGTGGTCGATCTGCTCCCAGAGGCTGGCGCGGGGCGGCACCTCGGCTTCCGCGAATTTCTGGCGGAACAGGTGCTCCAGGTCGCCGGTGGGCGGGCCGGAAGGCGGCGTATGATTAGTTTCGGAAGGTAGCATTAGGACGGTGGGCGTCGAGACGCTCCAGTTTGGACTTGAGAATGGCGCGGGCGCGCGAATACTGGGACTTGCTGGTGCCTTCGGAAATGCCCATCATTTCCCCGATTTCCTTGTGGCCGTAGCCTTCGATGGCAAACAGGTTGAACACCATGCGGTAGCGCGGAGCCAGCTCCTGCACCATGGCCAGCATTTCCTCGAAAGCGTAGTTGGAGAGCGTAAATTCCTCGCCGGCCAGATCCTGCGGGTATTCGCCCTCGCTCACGGCCACCAGCGGCGCGTTGCGGCGGTGCTGGCGCAGGGCGGCATTCACCATGATGCGCCGGATCCAGAACTCCAGCGGGCACTCGCGGCGGAAGCCGCGCAGGTTGTTGAACACGGTGATAAAGCCCTCCTGGAGCACGTCTTCGGCCTCGAAGGTGGTTTGGGCGTAGCGCAGGCACACGGCCATCATCTTGCCCGAAAACCGGTCGTAGAGGTGTTTCTGCATCAGGCGGCTGCCGGCCAGGCAGCCATCAATCAGCTCGGCCTCGCTGAGCTGGGAGGGCGGAGTGAGGTGGCGCACAGCAGCAGACGACGAGGACGGGGAGGAAGCAGGACGGGAAGCCGACAGGCCATCCGGCAGCAGGCTGCGCAGCCCATTTGCAGTGCCCAGCGCGGCAGATAGCGCGCCCATTACCAGGAGCGGCCCAGCTGGCCGTCGTTAGCGCGTGCAACCATACGGGGACTAGCAGAAATAGCGGCTGGCTCCGGGAGCAGCGAGCAAGTGAGAATAGCGTGTGGCATATGCGACGGGTAGAATGCGCTAAAATCGATGCGCCCGGCGGCCTAAAATCCCGGACGGCAAAAGGAAGATAAGGTCGCCCGTCAGAAGGTTGCACAAGGACCGTAAAAATCTGCAATGCCCTAAGGAAAGCATTTACAATGAAGATGTTGCTGGCAAAAAATAAGTCATTACAACCCGGCTTGCCAAATACATGTATGTACACACCTAGCTGCCCACGGCGGCTAGGGCAGCTTGCGGGGCGGTCTGGGCCTTTTTTGCCCCGGCCGCTGCAGATTTGCCCAGCTATTCTTTCACTTTTTCCGCCCAAGCCCCATGAAAACCCTGGTTCTGTTTTACTCCACGTATGGCCATATCTACAAGATGGCGGAAGCCATTGCCGAGGGTGCCCGCGAGGTGGCCGGCAATGAAGTAGTGATAAAGCGCGTGCCCGAAACGCTGACCACGGCGCTGCTCGACCAGATTGGGGCCACGCAGGCCCAGCAGGCCTTCGCGCATCTGCCCGTGGCTACCGTGGAGGAATTGCCCCAATACGACGCCATTCTGTTCGGCACGCCCACGCGCTACGGCAACCTGTGCGGCCAGATGCAGTCGTTTCTGGATGGCACCGGCGGCCTGTGGGCCAAGGGGGCGCTGGTGGGCAAAGTCGGCGGCGTGTTTGTGAGCACGGCCACCCAGCACGGGGGGCAGGAAACTACCATCCGTAGCTTCCACACCGAGCTGCTGCACCACGGCTTCGTTATCGTGGGGCTGCCCTACTCCTGGCAGGGGCAGACGAATATTGAGGAGATAACCGGCGGCTCGCCCTACGGCGCCAGCACCATAGCGGGCGGCAAAGGTGAGCGGCAGCCCAGCGCCAACGAGCTGGAAGGCGCGCGTTTCCAGGGCCGGCACACGGCCGAAATTGCCCGCAAGCTGGCGGCAAAATAACCCTCGCTTTTTTCGGATTAAATGCGGTACTTACCGCTTCTTCGCACTTCTATTGCATCCTGCAGCAGCCAGCCGTTCTCGGTTGGCTGCTGTTGTTTTATCGGGGCTTGGCAGCCATCCGTCTGCCCTGGTTCAAAGCTGATTGTAGGCTTTGATCAGGCTGGCAAAGGCCTCGCGGTAGGTGTCGCCGATGGGGAGCAGGCGGCCGGCCACCTGCACCTTGCCCCGCTCCACGTGCTCGATGCAGCCCAGGGCCACCAGATAGGACTTGTGGATGCGGGCAAATCGCTCCGGGGGCAGCACCTCTTCCACCCGCCGAAACGACTGCAGGGTGAGGACTTTGCCCGCCGTGGTATAAATCATCAGGTATTCCTTCATGCCCTCGATGTAGAGAATATCATCGAAATCTACGCGCTGCAGGCGGTTCTCATTCTTTACGAACATTGCCTTCGGGCTGCCAAGCGCCGCCGGCGGCGGGCTGGCATCGGCGGGCAGCAGGGCATTGGGGGCACTGGGGGCCAGCTGGTGCCGCACTTTCTGCACGGCCTGCACAAACCGCTCGAAGGCAATAGGCTTGAGCAGATAATCGGTGGCGTTCAGCTCGTAGCTGCGCACGGCATATTGGTCGTAGGCGGTGGTGAAGACGATGCGCGGCCCCGGCTGGGGCAGCAGCTGGGCCAGTTGCAACCCCGTGAGCCGGGGCATGTGAATATCCAGAAACACGACATCCACGGGATTGTCCTGCAGAAAGGCCAGCCCGGCCAGAACATCATCAAACTGCCCCTTCAGCTCCAGGCCGGGCATCTGGGCACAATAATCGGCCAGCAGATCGAGGGCCAGAGGTTCGTCGTCGAGAATAGCGCAGGTCATGGAGCGGGGGTTGAAGGAGAGGCCGGGCGGCTATCAGGCCACAGCGTGAGCGTGACTAGGTGCTGGCCGGGGGGCGTTTGCACATCCAGCACATGGCGGCCGGGGTAGAGCAGCGTGAGGCGCCGCCGCAGGTTAGCGAGGCCCACGCCGCCGGGCTGTTCGGGCAGGTGGCGGCCTTCATCGGCGGGCGGCAGGTGGTTGAGCACGGTGAAGCGCAGCCGGCCATCGTCGGGCAGCAGGGTCAGGCTGATGTGGACCGCGACGGGGCGCACGGTCAGATCACCGTGCTTAAAGGCATTTTCGACCAGCGGCAGCAGCAGCAGCGGGGCAATGGGATGGGCGGAATCGGGCGCGATGCCTTCGACCTGAAAGCAGATGGCCTCGGGGGCAGAAGCGGGCAGGCGCAGGCGCTGCAAATCGAGGAAGGCGCGCAGATGCACCAGCTCCCGGCTCAGCGGCACGGTGTCGGTGCTGCTTTCGTAGAGCAGGTAGCGCATGATTTCAGCCAGCCGCAGCACCGCCTCCGGGGCGCGGTCGGATTTGCGGCTGGTGAGGGAATAGATGTTGTTGAGGGTGTTGAAGAGGAAGTGCGGGTTGATCTGGGTTTTGAGCATGGCCAGCTCCGTGAGCAACTGCTGGTGCTCCAGCTCGCGGCGGTTGCGCAGGCCGCGCAGGTAGTCGCCGGTGATGCGCAGCGCCGAGCTGAAGAAAATGGCCATCAGCCCCATCAGGGTATAGGGCACAATCATGGCCAGCGTCTGCGGCTGAGTGCGGGCCTGCTCGGCGGCTCCGCCGATGAGCACGGAAGCGCCAAAACGGGCGGGCACGTAGAGCAGCAGCAGCAACAGCACCCCGATGATGTAGGGAATGAGCCGGCCCCGGCTCAGGGTGCGCGGAATCAGCAGCATCCAGTTGGTATAGAACATGGCCGCCGCCAGCAGGTCGGTGAGCCCGGCCCGGAGCAGAAACCCGCGTAGCCCCAGGCGGCTGCCGAATTTGGTCGGCTCATAGGCCAGCATCATCCCATCAAACAGCAGCAGAATGCCCCAGAAGAGCAGATGAACCCACAGCGGAACGGCCGCGCCATCGGCGTGGGGCCACCAGTGCAGGCGGGAAAAGGCCCGCACACGGCTCCATCGGCCGGAGGCGGGTGAAACAGCAGGGGGCAAAGCAGCGGGCAGTACGATTTCCACGCCGGAAGATACCAGCATCCACGGATTGCGGCTATAGTTTTCAACCAACACCGCCCCCGGCCAGCCCAACGGCCCGCCAGCAGCCGCCAACGCCGGAGCCCAGCGCGCCGGGGGCCTCAGCCGGCGTTGGCCACCCCAAAACCACCATTGCCGACACCCGCGGGCTGGTTGGTAGAATAGTCGGCCGGCACTGCCGACGGGCGGCTAGGTTTGCCACCATGTTCCACCTCACTACCCGATACGATGGCTGTTTCTGATCTGCTGCTGGAAACCCAGGGGCTGCATTTCTGCTTTGGCAAGCGCCCCATTCTGCACGACATCGGCCTGCAGGTGCCGCCGGGCAGCATCTACGGCTTTCTGGGGCCGAACGGGGCCGGCAAAAGCACGACTATGCGCCTGCTGCTGGGGCTGCTGCGGCCGGCGGCCGGCACGGTCCAGCTGTTCGGGCACGACTTAGCCCGGCACCAGGTGGCCCTGCTGAGCCGGGTGGGCGCGCTCATCGAAAACCCTTCGCTCTACGGCCACCTCACGGGCCGCGAAAACGTAGAGGCCACCCGTCGCCTGCGGGGCCTGCCCGCCCACCGCACGACCGAAGTGCTGGCGCTAGTGGGCCTGAGCAACTCGGGCGGCCGGCTGGTGAAGGAATACTCGCTGGGGATGCGCCAGCGCCTGGGGCTGGCCCTGGCCCTGCTCCCCGACCCCGACCTATTGCTGCTCGATGAGCCCACCAACGGCCTGGACCCCAACGGCATCATGGAGATGCGCGGCCTGCTGCTGCGGCTGCGCCAGGAGCACGGCAAAACCATTCTGCTGTCGAGCCACCTGATCAGCGAGATTGAGAAAGTAGCCACGCATGTGGGGGTCATTCAGCAGGGCCGGCTGGTTTTTCAGGGCAGCCTGGCGGCGCTGCAGCACCGGCAGGCCGACCAGACTTGGCTGGTGCTCGATACCGCCAGCGCCGACACCTGCCGCAACCTGCTGCCCCAGCTGCTGAGCGGCGCCCTGCTAACCGGCCCCGGCACGCTCCGGCTGCCCTTTTCCACTCCCGACCAGGTGGCCACGCTGGCCCAGGCCCTGGTGGCGGCCGGCCAGCCCATCTACGGCCTGCGCCAGGAGCAGCCCAGCCTCGAAGACACATTTCTCCAGCTCACCGAAACCAGCACGGCCCTATGAAAACCCTGACCACCCCTCCCCCGCCGCACTGGGCTACGCTGCCCGCCGCCCCCGGTGCCCTCACGCAACTGCGGCGCTGCCTCGCCGCCGACTATGGCAAGCTGTACCGCACGCCGGCCCTGTGGCTGGCGCTGGCCGGCGGCGCTTTGCCGGTGCTGCTCAACTTCTGTATCTTCTACTTCAAAGGCGAATACCTGGTGAAGCCGGGCCAGAACCCATGGCCGCACTACGTGACGATGAGCTGGCAGACGGCTTCGGCCTTTTTGCTGCCCTTGTTTGTGGTGCTGCTCACGGGCCTGCTGGCCGCCATTGAGCACCAGGCCGTGGGCTGGAAACATGTGCATGCCCTGCCGGTGGGCCGGGGAGCCGTCTACGTCAGTAAGCTGCTGATTCTGCTCCAGCTCACGCTGCTGGCCCAGATGCTGTATGCGGGGCTGCTGCTGGCGGCGGGCGGGGTGCTGGGCTGGCTGCGGCCGGAGCTGGGGTTTCGGGCTGGCAGCATCGCGCTGGGGCCGGTGGGGCTGATGCTGGGGCATACCTTCCTGGCTACGCTGGGCCTGCTGGGCATTCAGTACGTGGCGGCGCTGTGGTGGCGCAGCTTCGTGGTGCCGCTGGCCCTGGGTATCGGCGGCATCGTCACGGGCCTCACGCTGCTGCGCTGGGAGCATGTCGATGTGATTCCGTACGCGGCGCCGGCGCGGGTGCTGCACGCGCTGAGCGGCAAAGCAGTCTTGACGGTGGACCCGGCCGTGTCGTTGGCCGAATGGTATAGCCTGGCCTGGTTTGGAGGCGCGGTGCTGCTGGGTTACGCGCTGCTGCGCTTCCGACAAAGCGAATAATGCCGGATTCCGGCCGGCCTCGTGCAACCCCGCCGCCACCGGTGTGACCCTTGGCAGACCTGATCTTCTCCCATTCATCTCCCGGCTGCTGCATTTCAGGGCCGAATTGTAACCACTTAACCTTTTTTAGTTGTCGGTGGGCGGGCATTGCCTTCTCTTTGTCCCGCCTTCCGGTTCCTACCCACTTGAGTTTCTATATCTGATGAAGCACGCTTATCTACCCGTACTGCTCGGTGGCCTGCTGGCCGCCCCCGCCCTCGCCCAGACTATCCCGCCCGCCGGAGCCCCACCAACTGCCCGCCCTACCCTACCAGCCGGCGCGCCGGCCCCCACGGCTCCTAAGCCGCTGGCCCTGTCCACCGTCCCGCGCGGGACGGGCCGCCTGACGGGCACGGTGCTAGATGCGGCCACCAAAAAGCCCGTGGAGTTTGCCACCGTGGCCCTGCTGCCCGCCACCGGCACCACCCCGCTCGACGGCACCGTGTGCGACGAAAAAGGCCGCTTCGTGCTGAAAGGGCTGGCCCCCGGCACCTACCGCGTGCAGCTCAGCTTTGTGGGCTACACCGGCCGCACCGAGACCGTGACCGTGGGCGAAGGCAGCACCGATCTGGGCACTGTGGCCCTGACCTCGGCGGTCCAGAAGCTGGGCGAGGTGACCGTGACCGGTGAGCGGGACGTGGTGGAAACCAAGCCTGACCGCATCGTCTACAACGCTGAAAAGGACCTCACCAACGCCGGCGGCACCGCGGCCGACGTGCTGCGCAAAGTACCACTGCTGAGCGTGGACCCCGAGGGCAACGTGCAGCTACGCGGCACCAGCAACGTGCTGGTACTCATCAACAACAAGCCCTCGGGCATTGTGGCGGGCTCGGTGGCCGATGCCATGAAGCAGATTCCGGCCGACCAGATCAAGACGGTGGAAGTTATTACCTCGCCCTCGGCCAAGTATGATGCGGAGGGCAGCGGCGGCATTATCAACATCACGCTCAAGAAAAACAACCTGCAGGGCACCAACGGCAGCCTGGGGCTGGCTGGCGGCACGCGCAGCTCCAACGCCAACGCGGCCCTGAACTACCGCCAGGGCAAAGTTGGGCTGACCAGCTCGGCCAGCGGCTTTGCCTACTACAGTCCCAACCGCAATGATTTGGAGCGCTATCTGAAAAACGCCGACGGCACCGAGCGCCTGACCCTGCTACAGCGCGGCGAGGGCAACTCGCTGGGCGGCGGTGGCTTCGGCCGCCTCGGCCTCGACTACGACCCCGCCCAGTACCACAGCCTCACGCTGGCCGTGCAGGGCAGCATGTTCCGCAACAGCGGCGACAATCAACTCTTCAACGAAAGCACGCCCACGCCCGCGTTCAGCAACCGGTTCACCCGCGACTCCGAGCGCAGCTTCCATACCCAGAGCTACGACGTGAGCGGCAGCTACACCCGCACTTTTGCGCAGAAGCGCCGCGAGTGGAACGTGCTGGGCCAGCACACCCGCAACCGCAACAACCAGGATTTCAGCCTCGACCAATACCCCGGTGAGGGCGTGGCGGCGAACCCCAACTACCGCGAACAGAGCCTGAACCTCTCGCGCAACCTGGAAACCACGCTGCAGACCGACTACGTGCATCCGCTTTCGGAAACCACGACGCTCGAAACCGGAGCTAAAGCCATTATGCGCCGCGTGAGCAGCGACTACACCGTGCAGACCGACCCCACCGGCCAGAGCAGCCTGCAGACCAATAAGCCCCGCTCCAACAACTTTAGCTACGACCAGGATGTGCTGGCGGCCTACGGATCCTACGGCTTCAGCCTGAACAAAAAGGTGAGCGGCAAAGCCGGCGCCCGCGTCGAGCAGACCCGCATTGATGGCAGCTTTAAGCAGGGCTCCGACCAGGGCGTGCAGCAGGACTACACCACGCTGCTGCCCAACCTGAGCCTGAGCTACCAGCCCGGCAACCCCAAAATGCCCGGCCAGAGTCTGCGCGCGGCCTACTCGCAGCGTATTCAGCGCCCCCAGATTTTCTACCTGAATCCGTTCGTCAACGCCACCGATTCGCTCAACATCACCTACGGCAACCCGCAGCTGGAGCCGGAGCGGACGCACAACGTGGAGCTGAGCTACACCACCTTCATCAAGGGCTCGGTGCTGACCATTTCAACCTACGCCCGCCGCACCGGCAGCGCCATCGAGCCCTTCCGCTTCGTGGATACCGTGCGCGTAGCCGGCCGCCCCGACCGCCTGGTGCAGAATCAGACGTTCCGCAACATAGGGCGCAACGCCACCTACGGCATGAGCGTGTTTGGCTCGGTGAAGCCGGTGCCGAAATGGGACGTGAGCGGTACGCTGAACGTGTACTACGTGTCGTTGAAAAGCCCTTCGCTGGGCCTCAGCAACTCCGGGATGATAGCCAGCCTGAATATCAACTCCGGCTACAAATTCGACAAGGGATTGAGCCTGCAGTTCAACGGCGGCCTGAACTCGCCCCGCGTGCAGCTGCAGGGCCGCCAAGCCGCCTGGACGTTCTACTCGGTGGGCCTGCGCAAAAGCCTGCTCAAGGACAAAGCCGACCTGACCCTGAACGCCGACAACTTTCTGCAAGCCACCCGCAACCTGAGCGCCACGCTCGACACTGACCAGTTTCGTCAGGAAAGCAACAACTATATCTACATGCGCGGCGTGCGCCTGGCCTTCAACTACCGCTTCGGCAAGGTATCGGCCCAGCCCCAAAAGCGCCGCCGTGGCATCCAGAACGACGACGTGAAACAAGGCGAAAGCAACCAGGGACAGCAGTAGTGAAATGGTGAGATAGTGAAATGGTGAGTTTGCTGTTCAATCTGCGCATCTGGCGCAAGCGGCGCATTTAGCGCAGATTGAACAGCAAACTCACCATTTCACTATCTCACCATTTCACTTATTCCAGATATCCCAGGCGGCTTCGGCCTGGATGCAGAGCATTTCGAAGCCGTTTTTGGTTTGGGCGCCGGCTTCGCGGCCTTTTTGCAGAAACAGGGTTTCGCTGGGGTTGTAGATCAGGTCGAAGAGGTAGTGCTGGGGCGTGAGGGCAGCGTAGGGAATGGGCGGGCACTCGTGCACGTTGGGCGCGGTGCCTAGCGGCGTGCAGTTGATGATGAGCGGGTGCGCTTCCAGAATGGCGGGGGTCAGGTCGGCGTAGGTAAGGCCGCGGCCCAGCTCGTTGCGCGACACCACCCAGCGCCGGATGCCCAGCTCGGCCAGCGCCGCCTCCACGGCTTTGGAAGCCCCGCCGGTGCCCAGCACCAGCGCCCCAGCAGCCTCGCCCCGCTCCGGATAGAAGCCGCGCACCGACTCCCGAAACCCGGTCACATCGGTGTTGTGGCCGATGCGGCGGCCGTCGGCGGCAAACTCTACCACGTTCACGGCTCCCACGCGGGCCGCCGAGGGGGCCACTTCGTCGAGGTAGGGCCAGATCTGCTCTTTATAGGGAATGGTCACGTTCAGCCCGGCCAGGCCCGGCCGCTGGGCCAGCAGCGCGGGCAGGTGCGCAATGGTGGGCAGCTCAAACAGATCGTAGCGGCAATCGTCAATATCCAGATTATGGAATTTCTGATTGAAGTAGGTCTGGGAAAAGGAATGTCCGAGCGACTGCCCGATAAGGCCGAATTCGCGCATGGGCTGGCGTAGCTGATGAGGACCCGAAAAAACAAAAAAACCGCCCCACTTCCGTAGGAGTGAGGCGGTTTTCTAAAAAAATAATCCAAAGCCAAGCTTATGCCTGCGCCGGCTTGCCACTGAGCTTCGACTTCAGAAACTGGAACATCGGCGGCAGTATCGACACCAGGATGATGGCGTAAATCACCAGTGTGAAATTGTTTTTCACCACCGGAATGTTGCCGAACAGGTAACCGGCCGCCGTGAGCGAAATCACCCAGAACAGCGCTCCGGCAATGCTGTAGCTGATAAAGTAGCTGTACTTCATGGTGCCCACGCCCGCCACAAACGGCGCAAACGTGCGCACGATGGGCACGAAGCGCGCCATAATGATGGTTTTGCCGCCGTGCTTGGCATAGAAGGCTTGGGTCTGCTCTAGGTACTTGCGCTTCAGAAAGCGGAAATCCTCGCGGAACACACGCGGCCCCAGATAGTCGCCCACGAAGTAGTTCAGATTATCGCCGAGGAAAGCGGCCGCGAACAGCAGCGGAATCAGATGCCAGATGTTGAGCAGCGTTTCGGGCGAGCCGGGGTTGGCCGTTTGGGCCGCCAGCGTGCCGGCCACGAACAGCAGCGAATCGCCGGGCAGAAAGGGAAATACGATGACCCCGGTTTCGGTGAAAATAATCAGGAACAGAATCAGATACGTGAGCGTGCCGTACTGATGCACCACGTCGATCAGGGTTTTGTCGAGGTGTAGAACGAGGTCAAAAAAGTGCTTGATAATCTCCATTGCAAGATTGGGTAAGGAAAAGGACGGCCGCCGTCAATCAATTATGCTACAAAGAAAACAGGCTGCCGGCAAAGTGGCAGCCTGCGGCCCGAATGTTTCCGGTTTTCAGGTGGCCACTGTCTGTCATCCTGAGCTTGCGAAGGACCTTATCATGAGCGAACGACTGTCGTTGGTACGCTTGTCGTTCACTCGTGATAAGGTCCTTCGCAAGCTCAGGATGACAGAATAGTGTTACTACTGCGCCGCCGCACTCACCCGCCACACTTTATTGCCCGCATCATCGGCTACCAGCAGGCTGCCGTCGGGGGCGGCGAATACGCCCACGGGGCGACCGTACACTTTGTTGCTGGCCTCATCTACCCGGAAGCCGGTCAGGAAATCTTCGGGTGGGCCGCTGGGGCGGCCGTCGCGGAAGGGCACGAACACCACTTTATAGCCCGTAAACTGCGAGCGGTTCCAGGAGCCGTGCTGCCCGATGAAAGCGCCGCCGCGATACTTGGCCGGAAAAGCCGTTTGGCTATAGAAGGCCAGCCCCAGCGAGGCCGTGTGCGGCCCCAGCGCCACTTCGGGCACCAGCGCCTTGCGCACCAGCTCCGGCTTTTCGCCCTTGCGGCGCGGGTCTTCGTGCTGCCCGAAATACGAATACGGCCAGCCGTAGAAGCCGCCGGGGCGCACGCTGGTCAGGTAGTCGGGCACGAGGTCGTCGCCCAGCTCGTCGCGCTCGTTCACGGCGGTCCAGAGCGTGGTGGTGCCGGGGGCCCAGGCCATGCCCACGGGGTTGCGCAGGCCGCTGGCGTATATTTTCTCGCCCGAGCCATCGGGGTTTATTTCCAGAATATTGGCCCGCCGGATTTCATTTTCCGCGCCGTGCTCCATCACATTCGAGGCCGAGCCCACACTCACGTAGATCTTGGAGCCGTCGGCACTGGCCAGCAGGTTGCGCGTCCAGTGGTTGTTGTAGCCGCCTTCGGGCAAGTCCAGAATCTTCTGGCCGGGGCCGCTGAGGCTGGTTGCGTCCGGCGCGTAGGCGAAGCGCAGCACGGCATCGGTGTTGGCCACGTAGAAATTGTTGCCGATGAGCACCATTCCCAGCGGCTGCTTTAGGCCACTCAGAAAAGTGGTGCGCACGTCGGGCCGGCCGTCTTTGTCGGTGTCGCGCAGCAGCGTGATGCGGTTGGCGCTGGTCGATTTCAGGGAGCGGGACTTATCCAGGTCCAAGGCGGCGGCCACTTTCAGCTTGGCGCTTTTGGGCACCGTGTTCGACTCGGCCACCAGCACGTCGCCGTTGGGCAGCACATAGAGCCAGCGCGGACTATTGAAGCCGCCGGCGTATTCGCGCACCGTGAAGCCGGCCGGGGCCACCGGCATTTTGCCCGCGGGCCAATCAATGACCACGCTACGCTTGGTAGCCGACTCCGTGGCGTAGGGCGCGGGCAGCGCCACGATCTGCGCAGCGCTGCCCACGGTATCGGCGGGCGTATCGGCCTGGGCCTGGCGTTTTTCCTGGGCTGTGGGGCCACCGCAGGCGGCCAGCAGGCCCAATAGCGCGGCTGCGCCAAGATTCGTATTTCTCATATCGGCAGAAAGATGGAGTGCTCCTTTCTACTGCCTTTCGCGCTGCGGGTTACTGCCCCGGTTTTCGGCGGGCTGGTTTGGGGGCCAGCAGAAACGTGGCGGGCACGGCGAAGCGGCGCTTCCAGGCGGCTTCGTTGTGGGCGGCACCTTCGTATTTGCGCGTCAGCCAGTGGGTGGCATCGTAGCCGTGGGCCCGCATCAGGCTATCCACGCGCAGCTGGTGGGGTTCGTAGCGGGCATCGAGCGTAGTGGTGCCGTAGTCGAAATAGAGCCGGGGCCGGTGGCGGCGCGGCAGCTTCCGGTCCATATAGGTCAGCATGGCGTTGGTAAAATCGGGGCGGTTTTGCTGTAGGCTCAGCGGCCAGTGCGTGGAAAGGCAGGCCGCCCCGCCAAACACGCGCGGATATTCGAGCACGGCATACAAGGAAATCAGGCCGCCCATGCTGGATCCGGCCACAAACGTATCGGCGCGGCCGGGCCGGGTGCGGTAGTGCCGGTCGATGTAGGGCTTCAGCTCCTGCACCACAAAGCGCAGGAATTCGTCAGAAAGCGGCGTGCCGGGCCGCTCCTGGGCCAGCGCATCCCGAAACGCGGCCGGCAGCGCGTAGTAAGGCTGGGCCGGCGCATATTCGCGGAAGCGCAGATCGGTGTTCCAGATGCCCACCACGATGCAGGGGCGGGTCTGGCCGGCCTGGCTCAGGCGGGCCAGAATGCTGTCGGCCTCCCAGGCCACGCCGTAGCTGGAAGTTTTGGGGTCAAACACGTTCTGGCCATCCTGCATATACAGCACCGGATACGTTTTGCCCTGCTCATAGCCCTCGGGCAGCCACACATCTATCTGCCGGGCCTTCACGAATCTGGACGGGAAAGCGGGCAGATGCTCCACGCGGGCAGCCGCGCCGGCAGACTGCCCGGCCGCATCCAGCGCCAACTCCACCAGAAAAAACAGCAACAACAGCGAACGAATCATGGCGGCAAGATAGTCCACGAACCGAATTATCAGCGGCTCTCCCTCCGCACCAGCCGACAAGCAAAAGGCCCGATCTGCTGCCAGATCGGGCCTCTCAGCCGTTGAATGCGCTTATTGCATTAGCCGCGTGGCATGGAAGTCCCCGGCTTGCCGGTCTTCACTTCGGGCCGAAACATCTCGTCCACGGTGTCCATGTCCAAGAAGTGAGTGAACGTGTCGCCGCGCAGGCCCAGGCGGATGGTTTCGAGGCTCACAATTTCGTTCGGCGCGATGTTGCCCAGGTTCACGTTGGCCCCCATCATCTTGATGAACCACACCTGTTGCGACTTCTGCGGGGCTTCCCACAGGATTTTCTCCACCGGAATCTGGGTCAGAATCTCTTCCACCAGGCCCGAGCGCACCTCGCCGGTGCTGCGGAACAGGCCCACGTTGCCGGCTTCGCGGGCTTCGCCAATCACCTTCACGGCCCCGGCTTCCAGCTCCGTTTTCATCTGCGAAATCCACTTGTAGGGCGGAATGATCTTCTCCGCATCCTTCGAGCCCACCTCGCTCAGCACGTTCACCTGCTGCGCCAGCGTGCGGATGTAGTCCAGCTTGCGGTCGTGCACCAGGTCGATGGAGCCGTCAGAAACCTCGGCGTATTCCATTCCAAACTCCTCCAGCAGGCGGCGGTAGTCGTCGAACTGGTTGCGAATGATAAAGGCCTCGAACAGCGTGCCGCCGAAATACACCGGAATGCCGGCCTCCTTGTACACCGCCAGCTTGCGCTTCAGGTTGGGCGTTACGAAAGACGTGGCCCAGCCCAGCTTCACAATGTCGGTATACGGCGCGCCTACTTCCAGAAAGTCTTCTACCTCGCGGATGCTCAGGCCTTTATCCATGACCATCGTGTAGCCTTGCTCGCGGGGTTTGGCAGTGCGCTCGGGGAGGTTGTTGAGGGTGTAATTCATGCTTGGGGGCTTGGGGGTCTTAGGGACTTGGGGGCTTAGGAGCTTGGTTTCAGTTCCCGTTGGCATAAGCCGTCAAGTTTGTCCACTTCCGATATATCGGCAAAAGTACGCCCGAATTCTGTAAGTACTAAAAAGGGTCTTGGGGGCTTGGGTTCTTAGGAACTTGGCTGTCGTTCTGACCAAGAATGTAGAACGACAGCCAAGTTCCTAAGAACCCAAGCCCCCAAGACCCAAAAAAACCTATTTCCGATACTGGTCAATCAGCCGGGCCAGGGCGCGCTGCGACTCCAGCTCGGGGAAGTACTCAAACAGCAGGCGGTGCTTGTCGAAATCGAGCACCAGCGCGTTTTCCAGGTTCTGGTAGGCCTCGCGGTAACGGCCGGCGGCCAGCTGGTAAGCGCACAGGCGGTAGTGCAGCTCGGCCTCGGCCGGCTGAATCTCCACGGCGTTGGTCATCAGATCAATAGCCCCGTCGAAGTTGCCCTGCTCGTAGAGAATGATGCTCCAGTTCAGCCACGCGTCTTTGTTGTCGGGGGCTACCTGGGTGGCTTTGTCGTAGGCCTCAATGGCCGACACCACATTGCCCAGCTGGTACTCGGCCGCGGCCAGTGCCAGCCAATACTCGGGGCTTTCGTCATACAGCTCGGTGGCCTTGCGGAAGAAGTGAATGGCCTCAAACCAGCGGTCCTGCGCATTGAGCACCACCCCAATACCAAACCACGCCTCATCCATCGTCTGGTCGAGGTCGATGGACTTTTGGTAGTGCTTACGGGCATTGTCCCACTCGGCCAGCTTCTCGTAGCACTCCCCGATGTTGCACAGCGCCTCCGCCGTGGGTGTACCTTCCTCATAGCCCAAATGAAACTCGGCAATGGCTTCGCGGTACTTTTCCTGACTCACATAGGTGCTGGCCAGGAACGTGTGCGCGTCGTAGAACTTAGCGTCGATAATGATGGCGTACTCGAAGGCCGCCTCGGCTTCGGCGTACTTATTGGCCCGGTAGTAGGCCTGCCCCAGGTTGTACCAGGCAATAACGGAATAGGGGTCTTCATCCGTAAAGCGGCGGAAAAATTCCAGGTTTTTCTCCAGCCGCTCGCTCACTTCCAGACAGTAGAGCAGCTCCTGCACGGCCACTTCGTTGTCAGGGTTCAGGCGCAGGCTCTGCTTATAAAACTTGGCCGCGCTCTTGAATTTCTGCCAGCTCTGGTAGGCCAGGCCCAGGTTGAAATAAATATCGTCGCGGTCGGGAGCCCGCTCGGCGGCCTGCTGAAAGTAAGCCACGGCTTCCGAGAACTCGCCTTTCTGGGTGGAAATGATGCCGCGCGTGACGGCCACGTCCGGGTTGTCGGGGTCGAGGTGCGCTACATGCTCAATCTGCTGGGCGGCGGCCACATATTCGCCCTTCATGGCCAGCACCTGCGAGCGGTCAATCAGCAGCTCCGTAGAGAAAGGATATTGGGCAATGGCGGCTTCGCAGGCCTGCAGGGCCTGCTCGTACTGGGTATTCGTGGTATAATGGTCAATGATATTCTCAAAGTCGGCCAGATCAAAAAATACGGATTCGTTCGTGGCCAGCATCCGCTCAAAGCGGCGCACCGTGTCCATCACTTCGTTCTGGTCCTCAAAATTCTCGTTCATTCTCATGCTGCTACAACAGACGCGGGGCCGCCAAAACGGCAGGCTCCGCGGGTATTAGGTCAAAGGAAACCGCCCAAAGCGGTTCGGGCACTATAATACAACAACCGCACCGGAGGCCGGCTAGTTCGGCCGCAGGCCGGCGCAGCACCACTGCACCGTTTCGGCCAGCGGCCGGAAGCTCATTCCCAGCGCCTTCCGCACTTTTTCGGCACTGTATATTACCCGCCGCCGACCAGCCCGGGCCGTGTCTTTAGTGATGAGCGGCCGGGCTCCGGTCAGCACCGAGCGGCCATGCTCCAGCCGCCAGATTATTTCCGCCGCCCAGTCGGGCACGGCCACCGTGGGCGGCTTTTTGCCGAAGCAATGGGCCGCCTGGGCCAGAAACTCATGCAGCGGCACGGCCCCGGCGCTCAGCACAAACCGCTCCCCGGAAATGGCCGTGTCCAACGTCAGCTGCAGCATGGTCTGCACCACGTCGCGCACGTCCACAAAGTTAAGGCTTCCGGGCGTGTAAAAAGCGTGTTCCTGGTAGGCATAGTGAAACAGCCGGGTGCTGCTCCGCGCCCAGTTGGCCGGCCCCAGCACCACCGAGGGGTTCACCATCACCGCCGACAGGCCTTCGGTGATGCCGCGCCACACCTCCAGCTCGGCTAGGTACTTGGAGGTGGCATACGCCGCGTGTTCCGCGCCCAGGTCCCACTTGGCCTCCTCATCCACCGTCTGCCCCGCAGCAGCTCCGCCCGCTTCAGCCGCCGCACTGCCCAGCGCCGCCACCGACGACACGTAGCACAGCCGTACGCCCGGCCGCGCCAGGCAGGCATCTACCACGGCGGCGGTGCCCTCCACATTGGTTTGCAGCAGCGCGTCTTCGTCCTGGGGCGAGTAGGACACCAGCCCGGCGCAATGAAAAACGTGCGTGACGCCGTCCATGGCTGATTGTAGCCCCAGCGTGTCGCGCACGTCGCCTTCCACCCATTCTACCCCGGCGGCAGCCGCCAGGGCTGGCACCTGCTTTCGGTAGAGCGCCCGCACGGCGTGCCCCCGCGCCACCAGCGCCGGAATCAGAAAACTGCCGATAAGGCCGCTGCCGCCGGTAACGAAAATCATGTATGGGGACTTGGTTATTGGGGGCTTGGTTGTGGAGGGCTTGGGGGGGTGTTTGAATGACATCTAAGCCCCCAAGACCCCAACCTACAGACTGCTGTTCAGCAAGGGCAGCGCCAGCACTTTGCGCAGATACTCGGTGGGCAGCACTTTCTGACGCAGGGTTTCGGTGTGTTTCAGGTTGTGGGCATCGGAGCCGACCATATCCACCAGCCCGGCATCTATCAGCCGCTCGGCCATTTTGCGAGCCCCCGGCGAGTAGTAGCCGCAGAGCGAGTTCAGATTGATTTGCAGCAGCACGCCATCCTGCCGCACTTTTTCCACATCCTGGAAGCGGCCGTAGAAGTACGTGTAGCGCTCCGGGTGGGCCAGCACCGGCTGGTAGCCCGCCGATTTAAGGTTGAAAACCGTCTCGCTGAAATTGAAAGGCTCGTTGATGTAGGAGGTTTCAAACAGCACATATTTCTTGTCGCCGCCAAAGCTGAGCAGCGGCTCCGCGCTGTCCAGCTTCTGCTGGAACCACTCATCGAGGTAATATTCGGCGGCGCACTCCAATTCGATGTTTGTGATGCCGGCGGCGGCGGCGGCCTCGCGCAATTGGGTCAGTGCCGCCCGGATGCCCGTGGGCGTGTTTTTGTAAAAGTCGCCCATAATGTGGGGCGTCATGATAAGCTTACGGTAGCCCATATTCTGCATGGCTCGCAGCAGCTCCAACGACTGCTCCACGGTTTCGGCCCCGTCATCGAGGCCGGGCAGCAGGTGGGAGTGCATATCGGCTCCCAGCACGGCCAGCGCCGCCGTATCCGGCGGCGCGGCGGCCGAGTGGCCAAAAAGCTTCTGAAAGAACGATGCCACGCGGAGAGTGAAAGGACGAAAAATCAGGTAAACCGCTTGCGCAGGCGGGCAAAGGTTCCGTCGGCGGGCTTGGTCTCCTCATAGTAGCCCTGGCCGTAGCCGTAGCCATACCCGTAGCCATATCCATAGCCGTAGCCAGATACGCCGCTGGCATTGGCATCGTTGAGAATGGCGCACAGACGGGTAAAATTGTTGGCCCGCATAATCTTGTTGATATTCTTCAGGAACGTCTTTTTCGAGTAGTTAGCCCGCACAATATAAAGTGGAATGTCAGCCTTACGCATGATCAGAATGCCATCCGTAACCAAGCCCACCGGCGGGGTATCAATCAGAATGACATCGTAGTGCTGATACAGCTCTTCGAGCATCTCATCAAACTTCGGATTCAGAATCAACTCCGACGGGTTCGGGGGTGTGGGGCCAGCTGAGATAAAGTCCAGCGTGGGAATGCTGGTGTGTTGCAGGCATTCGAGCACCGTATGCTTCTCGATGAGAATGGTGCTGACTCCTTTCACGTTTTCGGTGCCGAAAGCCAGATTCACCTTCGGCTTGCGCATATCCAGGTCCAGAATCACCACCCGCTGCCCCGACAGGGCAATGATACCCCCCAGATTCACCGTCACGAAGGTCTTGCCTTCCCCCGAAATGGTCGATGTGACCGATATAAGCCGCTTCTTCTTGGACGAGCTAATGAAGTCCAGGTTGGTCCGGATGGAGCGGATGGACTCGGAAATAGCAGACTTGGGATTCTTGTCCACTACCAGCTTCGAGACGGACATCTT
The DNA here is from genome assembly GCF_900141805.1 of Hymenobacter daecheongensis DSM 21074. GTDB lineage: Bacteria > Bacteroidota > Bacteroidia > Cytophagales > Hymenobacteraceae > Hymenobacter > Hymenobacter daecheongensis. The sequence goes on from NZ_FQYN01000002.1 coordinate 638,881, forward strand.
CTCCTTGTCGTAGGTCGGAATCACGCCCAGTACCGACGCGGCCGTAGACTGCTCCAGCTCGCGGACGCTGGTCACGGTATTGTGCATGAAAAAGCGCACTGCCACCAGCAATAGGCCCAAAATGATGCCAGCTGCCAGGCCAACAGCATACACCATTACCCGCACCGGCGAAATTGGAGCACCCGGCCGGCTGGCCGGCGACAGAATCTGGAAGTCGGCCGTGGTGCCGGCCTTCGCCATGTTGAATTCCACGATCTTGTCCATCAGCATGAGGTACGTTTTCTCGTACAGTTCAAAGGGACGCTTCAGGCGGGCCAGCTCCGTTTCTTTCTGTGGCAGCGCTTGCAACTCAGAATTAAATTGAGCCTGCAGCTGGCTCATCTGCCCAAGTTGGTTTTGTAGCAGTTGCCGGTTTTGTTGCAGCTGGCGCCGGATACTACCCTTCAAAAAGGCAATGGTCGACTGCTGCTGCTGCACGGCTTCAGTGGCGGGCGTGTAGGAGCGCAGAATACGCCGCAGATTGCGCTGCAAATCGTTCAACTCACTGAGCTGCTGCGTCAGCGGTGAGTCGTCGAGCAGTGCAATACCCGGAATGCCTTCCTCCAGAGTTGCTTCGTCGCTGGCTATGAGGCGGTCCTGCTCTACCAGTCGAGCCACGTTGCTCAGCAGTCGAGCCTTTTCTGCCAGCTTCTGTTGTTCCTCTGCCTGTGCGGCCAGCTTCTCCGTAATGGCGGCCACGTCGGCCTTCACATCATAGGTTTTGTTGTCGCGTACAAACGACTGCAGATTTTCCTCGGCCAGTTGCAGCTGCTTGCGGTTTTCCGACAGCGTCTTTTCTAAAAACTGCAGGGTTTGTGCTGTAGCTTGTTGCTTCTGAGTCAACTTTTCCTGTAGATATACCGTGTCAATTTTGTTGACAATATCCTGTGCCTTGGCCGGGTTAAAGTCAGTGAAAGCAATTTGAATCGTATTAGCGTCAGCGTTGATGATATCGACACTCAGGTTGCTACTTAGATAAGCATTCAGAGTGCCTTCATCGTTAATTACAAAGTGATACTTTTTGTCGAGCGCTTCCGCATTCAGGAAGGAAGTACCGATAAATAGCAGTTCCATCCCGGGTAACACAATAGGTTGTCCTAGCGAGTACTCGCCACTTCGCTCCTGCCCTGCATACAAATAGCTCAGCCTAATGCGTTGGGAGCCCGTGAAGACGAGGTTGAATTTTGTGTTATATAGGCTAGCATCCTTTATTCTATACTCTACTTCGAAAGGGGAAGTACCATATAGTTCATTCTCCAACACAGTCCCTTCCACATAGTAGTTTACGTCCAAATCCAGTGAATCCTTCAGTCTACGATATATTATGTTGGACTTGATAAGCTCGACCTCACCGGAAAGCTTGTTAATACTTTGGCGCTCCTCAATACCCTTACCCATCGTACCACTCAAACCCAGAGCGCCGGCTTCCGTCTTCTCGTCTATTTTTAGTAACGAGGTCGACTTATAAATTGGCTTGGTGTAGCGCAAAAACAGCCAAGATGCCGTCAGACCCAGCGCAATAAGTAATACTATCCAGATCAAGCTGCGACGAGCTACCAGTAGCAGCGTAGCAATATCTAATCCGCTACCCTCTTCGCCTTCGGCCTCCGTATCGCCACCACCCGCGTTGCGAATCAGTTCTTCCAATTCAGCGTTTTCGTTTATTGCCATGCGGTTGTTAGCCTGTTAGTTACGGAGTTTAGATTGTATAGCTATCAACTCCTGAGCCTAATCTTAAGCAAATATTAAAGGTTCTTCAACAGATAAACTGTTGTCACTAAGCCTGCCAGTCCACCAATCAGGCCAAAAACTGCTCCCGCATCCGTTAGAGCTTGGAAGAAGGGCCGGTTTATAGGCTCGACATACACAATATCATTTGGCTCGATCTGCAGATTGGCCCGGCGCATTCCCTCAATAGTGGAAAGATCAATCACCTGAACCTGTGGATTCTTTAGGTCCCCCCGAATCAGGCGAATGTTATACGCACGTCCACCGGAGACGGTGCTTCCGCCAACGCCACTACCCCCACCACTCAGCCCGCCCACTGAGGCCAGCACTTCCAACAGATTCATATTGTCGTTCATCAACGGAACAATGCGTCCGCCTGGCGCACCCAACACGAAAACCCGGTTGTTGGTGATACGGGTCGACACGAATACGTCTTTATAGAATTGACTGTAGCGAATCTGTAGCACGCTATCGGCCTGAAGCAACGACAGGCCAGATACGCTTACCATATCTACCATCGGTAACTTCACACGGCCGTTGCTCTGCACTAGAAATTCATTGGCCCCCATACCCTGCTGGCTGCCTTGCTGACCGCCCTGCTGTCCACCTTGGCCACCCTGAGATGACTGGCTTACCCGGCTTGCGCCTCCTCCCCCACCGGCGGCACTCCCGCCCGGAGCGCCAAACCGCAATTCCCCATTCGGGTCCAGAATCCGCTCCCCTTTGTTGGTGTATACCTGCACCTGCAGGAAATCATTGGGCTGGATGAGGTAGTTGCGGGCGGTGCGGTTCACGGCGGCGCGCAGCTTCATGGTATCCACGCCCTGTCCGGTAGGCGTTTGAAACATGAGGCTCTGGCGGTAGTAGCGCGAAGAGGCGCAGGAGGAAAAGAGCACCGCGAACGGCACGCACAGCAGCCAAAGGCGCAAAAGGCGAAGAAAAGCAGGTTGTAGCATGCAGGCTGGAAAAGCCACGTTCAAATTCGGAAGCTATAGGAAAAGCCGGTATGAAACCGGCCATTTCCCTCTAAAAAACCTTCAAAGTAACCGAATTAGCACGCCCTTTCAAAATTGGGGCCACGTTGGGCGGGCCAGCGCTGGCTTCTGTGGTGGCAAAGCCGTACTTTCGCAGACCCAAATCCGGCCCCGGCCGCTCTTCACGTCTGCTCAATCTTTCCTCCCACCCTCCCCTCATAGTATCCCCCATGGAATTAGTAGCCACCGAGAATCAAACCATGATTGCCCAGATGGTGCGCGACTTCGGCGCCGTCCACATCAAGCCCGATATGATGAAGTGGGATGAAAGCCAGGAGTTTCCCATTCATGTTTTCAAGAAGCTGGGCGAGCTGGGCCTGATGGGCGTGTTAGTACCGCAGGAGTACGGCGGCGCGGGCTTTGGCTACGTGGAATACGTGACGGCCATTGCCGAGCTTTCCAAGATTGATGGCAGCATTGGCCTGAGCATGGCCGCACATAACTCTCTGTGTACCGGTCACATCCTGCAGTTCGGCTCAGAGGAGCAGAAGCGCAAGTGGCTGCCCAAGCTGGCTTCGGCCGAGTGGATCGGGGCCTGGGGCCTCACGGAGCCCAACACCGGCTCCGATGCCGGCAACATGCGCACCGTGGCCGTAGAGGACGGCGACCATTACGTGCTGAACGGGGCCAAAAACTTCATTACCCACGGTAAGAGCAGCAACATCGCCGTGGTTATTGCCCGCACCGGTGAAGTCGGCGACTCGCATGGCATGACAGCTTTCGTGATTGAAAAACCCACGGAAGGCTTTGCCGCCGGCCGCAAGGAAGACAAGCTCGGGATGCGCGCTTCCGAAACCACGGAGTTGATTTTCACGGACTGCCGCGTGCCGAAAGAAAATATTCTGGGCAAAGTTGGCGACGGCTTCATTCAGTCGATGAAGGTGCTCGATGGTGGCCGCATTTCCATTGCGGCACTGTCGTTGGGCATCGCGCAGGGCGCATTTGAGGCGGCTTTGGCTTATTCGCAGGAGCGCCACCAGTTCAACAAGCCGATTTCGAGCTTCCAGGGCATCAGCTTCAAGCTGGCCGACATGGCTACCGAGATTGAGGCCGCTTCGCTGCTCACCTACCGCGCCGCCGACATGAAGGACCGCGGCCTGAACGTGAACCAGGAATCGGCGATGGCTAAGCTGTATGCCTCGGAAGTGAGCGTGCGCTGCGCCAACGAGGGCGTGCAGATCTTCGGCGGCTACGGCTACACGAAAGATTATCCGGCCGAGAAATACTACCGCGACGCCAAGCTGTGCACTATTGGCGAAGGAACTTCGGAAATTCAGAAGCTCGTTATTGCCCGCACGCTGCTGAAATAGAATCGCCGATTCCGCTGATTTTTCGCCGATTCCGCTGATTTAAATGCTCTTAATGCCGGTAGCGAGCCGGCAGGCCCGACAAAAATCTGCGTAATCCGTTTTTAATCTGTGTAATCAGTGATTACCTTTGCAACCCCTAGAAGAAGACTTTTCAATTTCACTGAGCATATGATCATCGTCCAGATTAAGGATAACGAGTCCGTTGACCGTGCCCTGAAGCGTTTCAAGAAGAAATTTGAGCGCACCGGCGTTCTGAAAGAGCTGCGTCGTCGCACCTTCTTCCAGAAGCCTTCCATCACCAAGCGTAAGCAGAAGATCAAAGCTGTTTATAAGCAGACGATGTACGCTACGGAGAACTACTAACCCGTAGTTCCCAGCGAAGATTGCCAACCGGCTGAATTGCTTTTTTAAGCGAATCAGCCGGTTTTTTCGCGTATTTATATTTCGATTAATTTCCATACATTGGCTATCCGGCCCCAGTTGCCGGCACCCCCGGCGTATGGAATTGTTTTTTGACTATCTGCGGTTTGAGCGGCGCTACAGCCCGCATACCGTGCTTTCGTACCAGACCGATTTAAGGCAGTTTTCCGACTACCTCAAAACTGCTTACGAGCTGGACAATCCCGCGCAGGCCGACCATACGCTGATTCGCTCGTGGGTGGTGGCGCTGATGCAGCAGCAGATGGACCCGCGCACGGTGAACCGCAAGATTGCCTGCCTGCGCTCCTACTTCAAGTTTTTACTGCGCACCAACGTCATCGGCCGCAACCCGATGCTGCGCATCACCTCGCCGAAGGTGGCCAAGAAGCTGCCCGACTTCGTGCCCGAGGAGTCGCTCAACGGCCTGCTCAACTCCTTCGAGTTCCCCGACACGCTGGCCGGCCGGCGCGACCAGCTGATTCTGGAGTTGCTCTACGGCACCGGCATCCGCTTGTCGGAGCTGATTGGCATTCGCCACGACGACCTGAGCCTGAGCGCGCGCACGGTGCGCGTGACCGGCAAAGGCAACAAGCAGCGCCTGGTGCCGCTGAACCCCTCACTGCTTGTAGTGCTGGAACACTATATAGCGCGCAAGCAGGCAGAATTCGGCAGCGCCGACAACGCCTGCGCAACGCTGCTCGTTACAGATAAGCTCGAACCGCTCTACGAAAAGTTCGTGTATCGCACCGTGAAGCACTATCTGGGGCAGATAACGACGGCTACGTCGCAGCAGCACCCGCACGTATTGCGCCACTCCTTCGCGACGCACCTGCTCAATAAGGGCGCGGATCTGAACGCCATCAAGGAGCTGCTGGGGCACGCCAATCTGGCCGCCACGCAGGTGTACACCCACTTGTCTATCGACAAGCTGAAAGCCGTATTTGAAAAGGCCCATCCGAAGGCCTGATTCGTTGTAGTGTTTTCCTTTTTCTTTTACCCCAAACCCCTCCGACCGATGAAAGTACAGACGCATTCGGTACACTTTGACGCCGACCAAAAACTACTTGACTTCATCCAGAAGCGCCTCGATAAGCTCGAAACATTTTACGACCGGGTAATCAACGGGGAAGTGATTCTGAAGCTGAACAACAAGGACGGAATCGAGAATAAGACGGTCGAAATCAAGCTCTTCATTCCCGGTACCACGCTGTTTAGCCAGGAAGATGCGGCTTCGTTTGAAGCCGCCACCGATGCCGCCACGGAGAACCTGCGCCGCCAGATTACGAAGCACAAAGAAAAAGCGCTGAGCCATTGAGTCTCTAGCTAGGATATCATAGAAAAAGCGCCCTTCCACCACGGAAGAGCGCTTTTTCATTTTATAAGCAGACCGGTTTTACAGTCCGAACTCGGCTTTGATGCGGTTTACGTAGTCGAGCTTTTCCCAGGTGAAGGTTTCGAACGTGCGGGTTTCGCCGTTGCCCATCGTTACCTGCTTGGTGCCCGGCTGCCGGCCCATGTGCCCGTAAGCGGCCGATTCGGCGAAAATAGGATTGCGCAGGCCGAAGCGCTGCACAATGGCGTAGGGGCGCATATCGAACAGCTTATTCACTTTCTCGGCAATTTCGCCGTCGGTGAGCAGCTGGCCGTTTGGGCCTTTGGCTTTGGTGGTGCCGTAGGTGGTCACGTAGAGGCCCACGGGCTGGGCCACGCCGATGGCGTAGGCCACCTGCACCAGCACCTGATCGGCTACGCCGGCGGCTACCAGGTTTTTGGCAATGTGGCGGGTGGCATAAGCCGCCGAGCGGTCAACCTTCGATGAATCCTTGCCGGAGAAGGCGCCGCCGCCGTGGGCACCCTTGCCGCCGTAGGTATCCACAATGATTTTGCGGCCGGTGAGGCCGGAGTCGCCGTGGGGGCCGCCGATAACGAACTTGCCGGTGGGATTGATGTGGTAAACGATCTGGTCGGTGAAGAGCTTCTGCGTTTCCGCATCGAGGCCGGCTTTCACGCGGGGCACCAGAATGTGGCGGATGTCGTCGGAAATGCGGGCCAGCATTTTCTCCTCCGACTCGTCGAACTCGTCGTGCTGGGTGCTGACCACGATGGTATCAATGCCTTCGGGCGTGTTGTCGTCGGCGTAGCGGATGGTTACCTGGCTTTTGGCATCGGGGCGCAGGTAGGTCATTTCGTGGCCGGCCTTGCGGATTTTGGCCAGCTCTTCCAGCAGGCGGTGCGAGAGGTCGAGGGCCAGGGGCATGTAGTTGGCGGTTTCGCGGGTGGCGTAGCCGAACATCATGCCTTGGTCGCCGGCACCCTGCTCTTCGTCGCTGGCCCGCTCCACGCCCTGGTTGATGTCGGGCGACTGCTCGTGCAGGCGGTTCATCACCTCGCAGGTGTCGGCGTTGAACAGGTATTCGGGCCTGTTGTAGCCAATCTGGCTGATAACGCGGCGGATAATGGGCTCGGCGTCAACGTGGGCCTTCGATTTGATTTCGCCGGCAACCAGCGCAAAATCGGTGGTAACGAGGGTTTCGCAGGCTACCTTCGAGGCGGGGTCCTGCCGCAGATATTCGTCGAGGATGGCATCGGAAATCTGGTCGGCTACTTTATCGGGGTGGCCTTCCGAAACGGATTCTGAGGTGAACAGGTAGGGCATCAGCAGAAAAAATGGGGTTGGCAAGAGGCCGGCAGCCCCTGCCCTGTCCGGACAACCGTCGGAGCAGGGCCGCAAAGCTAACTGAAAAAGGTGAAGGAAGTTGTTGCGGGGCGGCCTTCGGGGCGGGGCAGCGGTGTGGCACGGGGCAGCTGTCTACATAGCCAATTTGTGGAGGAGGGAGAATTTGACGATTGCGCATAAGCGGCAAGCCGACCAGCGTTATGCGGTTAAAATCTCCATCGGTGCTCCTCACTGCGTGCCGCCGGTACGGGCAGCTTCAGCCGGCTTCAGATTCGTTTCAAACAGCTTCAGAATGCGCTTGTACTCATCGGTCCAGGACGAGGGCTCCACGAAGCCGTGATCTTCGACGGGGTACACGGCCAGCTCCCAGTTTTCCTTGTGCAGCTCAATCAGGCGCTGCGAGAGGCGCACAATGTCCTGAAAATGCACGTTCACATCGACCATGCCGTGGCACATGAGTAGGGCACCTTTCAGGCCCTCGGCGTAGTAGATGGGCGAGGAGCGCACGTAAGCCACCGAGTCGAGGTAGGGCTCGTTGAGGATGTTGTCGGTGTAGCCGTGGTTGTAGTGCGCCCAGTCCGTGACGGAACGCAGGGCGGCCCCGGCGCGGAACACCTCGGGCTGGGTGAACATGGCCATGAGCGTAATAAAGCCGCCGTAGGAACCGCCATAGATGCCGATGCGCTGCGGGCTGACGCCGTATTTATCCACCAGCAGCTTCGCGCCATCGACGTGGTCGAGCAGGTCTTTGCCGCCCATGGCGCGGTAGATGCCGGTGCGCACGTCGCGGCCGTAGCCGCTGGAGCCGCGGTAGTCGATGTCCAGCACCGTGTAGCCTTTCTCGACCAGCAGGTTGTGGAACATGTATTCCCGGAAATACTGGCTCCACCACTTGTGCGCGTTCTGCAGGTAGCCCGCGCCGTGCACGAAAACCACGGCCGGCCCCTGCGCCTCGGCCGTGGCGGGGCGGTAGAGGCGGGCATACACGTCGGCCCCGTCGCGGGCTTTGATGGTGATGATTTCGGGCTCGCGCCAGGCGTAGCTCTCAAACTCGGGGGTGGTGCTGTGGGTGAGCTGGCGGGCCTGAGCGCCGGGCCGGTTGGGCATCACATACAGCTCCCAGGGCCGGTTGGCGCGGCTGTAGCGCACGGCCAGCGTCTTCTCGTCGGGCGAAAGAGTGACTTCGCTGGCGCCGGGCAGCGTGGTAATCTGGACCAACTGGCCGCCCTCCAGCGGCAGGCGGTAGAACTGCTGCTCGCCGGGGTGCGTGGCGTTGGCGGTGATGTACCACGTCTTTTTGTCGCGGCTGAGCCGAGCCTTCTGGATTTCAAACTTGCCGCTGGTCAGGGCTTTTTTCTGCCCGGTAGTCACGTCCAGGGTGTAAAGGTGGGAGTAGCCGGTTTCTTCGCTCTGAAACCAGACGCGGCGCGAATCGGGCAGCCAGCCCACGTTGCCTTCGTCGTAGCCGATGCCGGGGCCGTTGATCCAGGCGTCGTCGTGCTGGCGGTCGAGCAGCGCGATTTTGCGGGTAGCCGGGTCCAGGCTTACGATCCAGCGGTCCTTGTTGTCGGCGGAGCGGATAACCAGGAAGGCCCGCCGGCCGTCGTCGGACCAGAACGGGCCGTAGGGCACCACGCGGCGCAGCGCGGAAGCTGGCTTGTCTTTGGCTTTGGCGACTTTAGCCGAGTCGGCTGGGGCGGGGGCTTTGGCCTTCAGCTGGTATTCCTTGCGGTAGGCGGGCTGCTCATCCAAACCCTTCAAATCCTGATAGCCCAGCGCATAAGTCGTGTCGCGCCCGATGTCGTAGAGGCCCATCTCGTAGGCTTTCTGCGGCGCGCCAACTTTCGTGCGGGTCGAAATATCCTCGGTAAAGCCCGAAGCGGTGACGAAGTTGGGCACGATGGCCGTTTTCTCGGTGGCCGGATCCTGGGCCAGCCGGTAGGTCACGAAGCGGCCATCGGGGCTGAGCTGAATGCTTTCCACGGTCCTCTGCCCCAGATAGATGGCCTTCGGACTCAGCCGGGCTACCGCTTTCTGGGCTTTGGCGCGGGCACTGGCATCCTGGTCTTTCTGCCGAATCACCTGAAATAGGGCCAGCTGCTGGGCGCGCAGGAATTTCTCGGCCGGATCGGTGGGCTGGGTGCCAGCGGGACGGTTGCCGCGGCGGAAGTCGGTGCGCTGGGTGGTTTCGCCGGTGGCGGGGTCCCAGGTGTAGAGGTTGCCTGCCCGGGTGTAGCTGATGAGTGTGCCGCGCAGGGCAAACGCGGGGTCTGTTTCGCGCTCCGCGGTGTTGGTCACGCGCCGGATGCGGCTGGTTTTGAGGTCGAGCAGGAAGATGTCGCCGTTCTTTTCGTACACCTTGCGGGTGTAGCGCTGGTCGTATTCGCCGGTGGCGGCGGGCAGGGCGCGCTGCGCGGCCACGCTCACTTTGCGCGGGGCGCGACCGGCGGGCGTGGTCACGTAGAGCGAGTCGCGGCGGGCTTTTTCGGGGTTCCAATTGAAGTAAATCTGCCGGCCGTCTTCGCTCCAGGCAATGTTGGCGGGCGCGGTGCCGAGCCACTGGGCCGGGTCGCGCATTATTTTTTCCACCGTCAGCGGCCCCAGGGCGGCGGGCGGCGTGGGATTTACCTGGGCCATGGCCCCGGCCAGGGGCAGCAGGCACGGCAGCAGCCGGACGAAAAAGCAAACGCGCATCAGCAGAAGAATAGAGAAGAGTATAAGTTACCACAGCCACCACGGCCGGGGCAAGGACAAAGCGAAGCAAGCGGGCGTTGCAGCCGCGCCGAGGGCCCGCCGGGCATCAATTGGCCGTTTCGGCCCCGTACGGGTTGGGCTGGCGAATTTCTAGAAACCGATCCGGGGCGGCCAGCGGGGCAAAGCCGAACTGCGTGTAGAGGCCGTGGGCATCGAGGGTGGCCAGCAGGCGGCGGCGCAGGCCCTGCAGCTCAGGGTGCGCCCACACCTGCGCCATCAGCCACTTCGACAGGCTCCGGCCCCGGAACTCGGGTAGCACAAACACGTCGCAGAGCCAGGCAAAGGTGGCCGTATCCGTCACTACGCGGGCAAAGCCGGCCAGGCGGCCATCGGGGGCGTACAGGCCGAAGTTGAGCGAATGGGCAATGGCCCGCTCCACGGTTTCGCGCGGAATGCCCTTGGCCCAGTACGACTCCTGGGCGAGGTAGGCATGAATGGCGGCCACGTCGAGCCGCGCCGGATCGGTGCTGAGGGTAAAGCCCTGCGGATGCTGGGAGGTGTAGGCCATGAGCGGCGAAGGAAAACAGGTTGGTTTGCCAAAGCTGGCAGAAATACTTTGCTCCGCCAATGAAACCAGCCAACGGTTCGTCGCAGGCAACCAAACCGGCCGATTATTTCGAGGTAAAGAATCCGGACCAGCCTTTCTGCCGTTAGCCTGGTAGCATGTCGTTTCACGTCTCAACCCGCTGTTTATGAAACACGTTACCGCTTCCCTCCTACTGGCCGCCCTGAGCCTGGCCGGCCCGGCCTGCGCCCAGACCACCACTTTCCAGGTGGGAGCCACCACCGTATCGGTCACGCCGCTGGCCACCAACCTGAGCGTGCCGTGGGAGCTGGTGTGGGGCCCCGACAACTTTATCTGGATGACGGAGCGCAACGGGCGCATCAGCCGCGTGAACCCCACCAACGGCCAGGTGCAGCTGCTGCTGGCCGTGCCCGATGCCACCGAAACCGGCGAAAGCGGCCTGCTGGGCATGGTATTACACCCGGAGTTTGCCACCTCACCCTACGTGTACATCGTGTATAACTATCTGGACGGTGGCGTTTTGAAAGAGAAGCTGGTGCGCTACACCTACGGCAGCGGCACGCTCACGGCACCGTTCACGCTGCTGGGCAACATCACGGCCACTACCACCCACAGCGGCTCGCGCCTGCTCATTCTGCCCGACCGCACGCTGCTGATGACCACCGGCGACGCGCAGCTGGCCTCCGAAGCCCAAAACCCCGCCTCGCTCAACGGCAAGATTCTGCGCCTGAACCTGGATGGCTCTATTCCGGCCAACAACCCCACGCCCGGCAGCCGGGTGTATACGCTGGGCCACCGCAATCCGCAGGGGTTGGTGCTGGCTCCCAATGGCCGCCTCTACAGCTCGGAGCACGGCCCCGCCAACGACGACGAGGTGAATCTGATTGAGGCCGGCCGCAACTACGGCTGGCCCAACGTGGAAGGCTTCTGCAACCTGCCGAATGAGCAAACCTTCTGCACCGCCAACAATGTGCGCGAGCCCCTCTTCGCCTGGACTCCCACGCTGGCTGTGGCCGGGCTGAAATACTACGATTCACCGGCCATTCCGGAGTGGCGCAATAGCCTGCTGCTGGCTACGCTGAAGGCCTCCCGGCTGGTGCAGCTCCGACTGAATGCCGCCGGCGATGCCGTTAGTCCCCCGGCCGAGTTTCTCACCACCTTCGGGCGGCTGCGCGCGGTGTGCGTGTCGCCGCAGGGGCGCATCTACATTGGCACCAGCAACCAGAGCAACGACCAGATTCTGGTGCTGGAAAACCGCGCCTATCAGCCCACCGCTACGGGGGCCGCCAAAACGGCCGCCCCGTTGCGCATCTGGCCCAACCCCGCCCGCGCTACCGTGCTGCTCCAGCTGCCGCAGGCGGCCGCCGGTCCCGCCCCGGTTGAAGTACACGACGCGCTGGGCCGGCTGGCCGCCACCACGCGCTTTGCCCCCGGCCAGACCGATTTGGTGCTGAACGTGGCCGGCCTGAAGGCAGGCTGGTACGTGGTGCGCACCCAAGACGGCCCCCGCGCCTACACGCAGCGCCTGCTTATCAACTGAATCAAATTGCCGTTCTGAATGACACAAAAAAGGGGCAGCGCTGATGCGCTGCCCCTTTTTCAGGACCGTATCGAAAAAGCCTGAGCGACTATTCCAGCACGATTTTGCGGGTCACGGTGTAGTCGCCGACTTGCAGGCGGAGCGTGTACACGCCGTGGGCGAGGCCCTGCACCGCCAGCGGCACTTCGGCCGCGCCGCCCACTACGGGCAGCACCTGCCGGCGCACCGACTGGCCCAGGCTGTTGAGCAGCACCGCCGTGGCCGTGGATACGCCCGCCGCGCCGCGCAGTTGCAGCGTCACCTGGCCCGTGTTGCTCGGGTTCGGATACACGCTCACTTCCCCACCCGGCAGCTCATTGCGCGTAGCCGTGACGAAGGAAGAAGCGATGGTGAACGTGCCGCGGGCATCATTGGAGCCGTAGCCGGCCACCATCAGGTAGTAGGTCGTGTTTGGCAGCATACCGGGCACCGTGAAGGAGCCCACCGGCAGGTTGGAACCCGTGCTGGCCCGGCAGGCCACCTGCGTAAACGGACCCGCGCAAGCCGCGGCCGTGAACACGCGCACCTGACCGGCCGCGCTGCCCGTGAGCGTGAAGGTGCCCGTAGTAGCGCCCGTGCCGTTTGGCGTAGTCATCCGGAACCACACATCCTTGGGGTTGTTGGAGGTGGAGCAGCCGGGGTTCACGTAGCCATTGGGCGCGGTGGTGGTAGCGCCCAGCGTGGTGCTTGTCACCGCAGTGCCGTTGGCAGGCAGCGTCAGTGCCGTGCACGGATCATCGTTGGTGGCCGGTGGCAGCAGGGTGCGGAAGCACTCCGGCCCGGTGTAGGCGCTGCTGCCGCTGGTGGTGCCGCAGTTCTGGCGCACGTAGAAGCAGTAGTCCGTATCCAGGCTCAGGCCGGTGAGCGTGTAGGTAGTGGCGGTGAGGCCGGTTACTACCGTGCCCTGACCCAGGATGAAGCCTTGCCGGCCATACTCAATATCGAACGTGCCGCTGGGCGTAGGGGCCGAAGTACCCCACGAGAGCGTGGCAGTGGTCGTGGTGATGTTCGTAGCCGTCAGGGCCGACGGGGCCGGGCAGTTGCTCGGGGCGCGGGCGCAGATTTTGAAGGTGCCGAACTCATTGTTGCCGTACTCAAACACGCGCACGTAGAGCCGTTCGCCCGGCGTGCGGCCCGTCAGCGTCAGCAAAGAGAAGAACCCGTTGCCGCCATCGTCGTTGCAGTCGACCACCGTCAGGGCCCCGCAGGTGCCCGAGTACACGGCCAGTCCGGTGTCATCCAGATTGCTTCCGCTATCCTGGTCGGTTTCCAGCGTGAGCGTGCCCCCGGCGGGCACCGTTACCACATACCAGACATCGCCGCCGCTATAGCTGGAGCAGCCGGGTGCCGGAATACCCGTCGAGCCGGTAGCGCCGACGTTCGTGCCGGTCAGCTGATTCTGGCACGTCAGGCCCGACTGCACGGGCAGGGTGGTGGCCGTGGCGCACTCATCGTTGGTGGGAGGCAGGGCGGCGGTGGAGAACGAAACCGGGCCTACCCGTACGCTGTTGCCGGCCGCGCCGCCGCAGTTCTGCGTCACGTAGAACTGATACTGCGTGCCGGGGGTCAGGCCGGTTACGTTCAGCGAAGTACCCGTGACAGTAGTGGTAGTGCCCTGCGTGCCGGGCGTGAAGCCGACCGGACCGTAGTTGACCGTGAAAGGCCCCGTGCCGGAGCTTACCGACCAGCCCAGCGTAACGCTGGTGCCCGTCACGTTCGTCACGGCCAGACTGCCAGGGGTGGCGCAGGTCGGAGGGGGCGTTACGCAGAGGGTGAATGCGCCCGTCGCGTCGCTGGAGCTGTAGCCCGATACGAACACGTAGTAAGTCGTATTCGCAGTCAGCCCCGAGACATCAAGGTTGCCGGCGTTGGTATTCACCGCGGTGCCGGCTTTGCAGGCTACCTGCGTGAAAGGCCCGGTGCAGGAAGCCGCCGAGAACACGCGCAGCTGTCCGGCCGCAGTACCCGTGGTGATGATGGAGACACCCGTGCTGCCAGGACCGCTGGCGGCGGTGGTAAACTTGAACCAGACATCAATGGGAGCAGTGGCAATGCCGCAGCCAGGGTTGGTGTAGCCGCTCGGCGTGGTAGTGGTGGCACTCACGTTAGAGCCCTGCGTGGGCGAAGTGCAGCCGGCTGCTACCGGAATCACAACGGCTCCGCAAGGGTCGTCGTTGGCCGGCGGTGGGGTGGGCGTGGTCACGCAGATGGTGAAGGCCGCCGCCGCCGTGGAAGGAATCGTGGCCGAATACGAGTACACCCGCACGTAGTACGTGGTGCCCGCCGTCAGGCCGAAGTAGGTTTTCACGTTCGGGTCCGAATAGGCCACCGACGTGAGGCCGGCGCAGGTGCCGGAGAGCAGCTCCTGCACGTAGTCGCCCGTGCCGGTGAGCGTGACGGTGTGGGCCGTGGAGGTGGCCACAAACTTGTACCACACGTCATCGTCGGCCGTGCCGACCGGCGTGGCCAGGCC
>NZ_FQYN01000003.1 GCF_900141805.1 Hymenobacter daecheongensis DSM 21074
GGCAGCACGCCGGCCACCAGCTCCTTTGCCAACGGCTGGGCCACCAGCGGCGGCGGCACTAACGGCGACATCGGCTACGGCATCGCCGTGAGCGGCACCAGCGTGTACGTGACGGGCTCCTTTATTAGTGCCACCAACGCCAGCATTGCCGGGCAGCCGCTGGCCGGGGCGGGGTTTAATGACGTGTTCGTGGCCAAGTACACGGACACGAGCACAGGCAGCACGCCGGCCACCAGCTCCTTTGCCAACGGCTGGGCCGCCAGCGGCGGCGGCACCAGCAACGACATCGGCTACGGCATCGCCGTGAGCGGCACCAGCGTGTACGCCGGGGGGCAGGTGGGCATTGGGGTAGCCACCTTTGGGCCGGCGGTGGGCCGGGTGCTGGCTCCTGCCGGCTCGGGAGTGCTGGGCGGGCTCGACCCGGCTACCGGCACCTGGCAGCGGGCTGAGGGGCCCTTGCAGGGCGGCACCTCCGCCACCCGCGCCACGGCCACCGACAGCCGGGGCAACGTGTTCATCACGGGCAGCTTCTCGGGCTCGGTGAGCTTTGGCGGCACGCGCCTGACCAGCGCGGGCAGCAATGACGTGTTTGTGGCCAAGTGGGATGCCACGGCCCAGGCCTTCACCTGGGCCACCAGCGGCGGCGGCACCGGCAACGATGTCGGCTACGGCCTTGCCGTGAGCGGCACCAGCGTGTACGTGACGGGCTCCTTCACCAGCGCCACCAGCGCCAGCTTTGCCGGGCAGCCGCTGGCCGGGGCGGGAAATACGGACGTGTTCGTGGCCAAGTACACGGATACAAGCACGGGCAGCACGCCGGCCACCAGCTCCTTTGCCAACGGCTGGGCTACCCGCGGCGGCGGCACCAGTGCCGACATCGGCAACGGCATCGCCGTGAGCGGCACCAGCGTGTACGTGACGGGCTCCTTCACCAGCGCCACCAGTGCCAGCTTTGCCGGGCAGCCGCTGACCGGGGCGGGGGGCACTGACGTGTTTGTGGCCAAGTACACGGACACGAGCACGGGCAGCACGCCGGCCACCAGCTCGTTTGCCAACGGCTGGGCTACCAGCGGCGGCGGCACCAGCGACGACATCGGCAACGGCCTTGCCGTGAGCGGCACCAGCGTGTACGTGACGGGCTACTTTGCCAGTGCCACCAGCACCAGCTTTGCCGGGCAGCCGCTGAGCGGGGCGGGGGGCATTGACATGTTTGTGGCCAAGTACACGGACACGAGCACGGGCAGCACGCCGGCCACCAGCTCCTTTGCCAACGGCTGGGCCACCCGCGGCGGCGGCACCGGCTCCGACTTCGGCAACGGCCTTGCCGTGAGCGGCACGAGCGTGTACGTGACGGGCTACTTTTTTAGCGCCACCAGCGCCAGCTTTGCCGGGCAGGCGCTGGCCGGGGCGGGGGGCACGGACATGTTCGTGGCCAAGTATACGGACACGAGCACGGGCAGCACGCCGGCCACCAGCTCGTTTGCCAACGGCTGGGCCACCAGCGGCGGCGGGACCAGCACCGACTACGGCTTCGGCCTTGCCGTGAGCGGCACCAGCGTGTACGTGACGGGCTCCTTCACCAGCGCCACCAGCGCCAGCTTTGCCGGGCAGGCGCTGGCCGGGGCGGGCAGTGATGACGTGTTCGTGGCCAAGTACACGGACACGAGCACGGGCAGCACGCCGGCCACCAGCTCCTTTGCCAACGGCTGGGCCACCAGCGGCGGCGGCACCAGTGCCGATCAGGGCAACGGCATCGCCGTGAGCGGCACCAGCGTGTACGCTGGGGGGCAAGTAACCCCACCGGCCACCTTTGGCAGCAGCACGTTCGGCAACAGCGTAAGCGGGCAAATCAACTTCCTGGGAGAGCTGCGCGACGTGCCGCCCGCGCCGGTCATCAGCAGCTTCTCACCCACCAGCGGGCCGGCCGGTCAGGTGGTAACCATCCTGGGCACCAACTTTACCGGGGCCACGGCCGTGGCCTTCAACAGCACGGCGGCGGCCAGCTTCGTGGTGAACTCCAGCACCCAGCTCACGGCCACCGTGGCCGCGGGCAGTACCACGGGCACCATCAGCGTGACCACACCGGGCGGCACGGCCACATCGGCCAGCGTATTCACGGTGTGCGCGGCCCCCGTGGCCACGGCCCAGAACGTAAGCGTGACGCTGGACGCCAGCGGCCAGGCTACCGTGACGGCTACGGCCGTAAACAACGGCAGCACCGCCGACTGCGGCCTGGCTGCGGCCGGCACGCTGAGCGTGAGCCCGAGCACCTTTACCTGCGCCAACCTGGGGGCCAATACCGTGACGCTGACCGTGACCGACGCCGGCGGCAACACGGCCACTACTACGGCCACCGTGACGGTGAGCATGCCCGCCACGCCCACCACCACCTGGACCGGCACCGCCGGCACCGCCTGGACCGACTGCGCCAACTGGAGCTTCGGCAAAGTGCCCGACGCCACCACCGACGTGGTGGTGCCCGCCGGCCTGAGCCGCTACCCCAGCCTGACCGCGGGCACGCTCACGGCCCGCGCCCTCACCGTGGAGCTGGGCGCCAGCCTGACCACCAGCGCCGGCGCCACCCTGGCCGTGTACGGCGACTGGACCGTGGACGGCACGGCCACGCTGGCCGGCCCGGTGGCCTTCCAGGGCAGCACCGACCAAGCCCTGGGCGGGCTGGGCGCGGCCACCTTCACCAGCCTGACGGTAGACAAGCCTGCCGGCACGCTCACCCTGCAGCGCGCGGCCAGCGTCACGGGCAGCCTCACGCTCAGCCGCGGCCTGCTGGCCACCGGCGCCCACGAGCTGACCATCACCGGGGCCACGCTCAGCGAAACTTCCACGGCCTACGTGCTGGGCCGGCTGGTGACGGCGGCCAACATGAACGGCCGCGGCACGCGCTACGCCTTCGGCGGCCTGGGCCTGGTCCTCACGCCGGGTGCCACCGGGGCCCTGCCGGGCGTGACCACCGTGCGCCGCGTGACGGGTACGGCCCTCACCGGCCAGGGCACCAGCGTCAGCATCAAGCGCTACTACGACATCGTGCCCGCCACCAACGCGGGCTTGAACGCGACGCTGGAGTTCGGCTACCGCGACGCGGAGCTGAATGGCCTGAGTGAAGCCCAGCTGGAGCTGTTCCGCTCCAGCACCGGCACCAGCGGCCCCTGGCAGAATGTGAAGGCCAGCACCCGCGACGCAGCGGCCAACACCGTCACGGCCACCGGCGTAGACCACTTCTCGATCTGGACGCTGGGCAGCTCGGCCAACCCGCTGCCCGTGGAGCTGACGGCCTTCACGGCCACGGCCGAAGGCCCCGCCGCCGTGCGCCTGAACTGGACGACGACCACGGAGAAGAACAGCGCCCGCTTCGAGGTGGAGCGCAGCCCGGACGGAGCCACGTTTGCGCGAATCGGCACGGTAGCCGCCGCCGGCACCAGCAGCACCCGCCGCACCTACACCCTGCGCGACGCGCAGCTACCCGCCGGCCCGGCCGCGCTCTACTACCGCCTGCGCCAAGTAGACCACGACGGCACGGTTAGCCTCTCGCCCGTGCGGGTGGTGCGCCGCACCCCGGCCGTGGGCCTGACGCTCTACCCCAACCCCACCCGCCACGCGGCCACGCTGGGCGGCGCGCTGCCCGGCACGCGGGTGCAGGTGCTCGACGCGCTGGGCCGCCCGGTGCTGACCACCACGGCGGACGCCACGGGCACGGCCACGCTCACGCTGCCGGCCGGGCGGCCCGCGGGCGTGTACGTAGTGCGGGCCGGCACGCAGGCCGTGCGCCTGGTGGTGGAATAGACCACCATTGGCGGTAGCCTCGCTACTCTTGAAGCCGTCGGCCCCGTGGGGTCGGCGGCTTCTGTCGTTTGGGGGGCGGGCGACGCGGGCAGGGGGACGGTGCCCGCAGCCCTGGCCGCCGGGTTTGGAGCCCCGGGCGCCGGCCGGTTTGCAGCCGTAGCCAATGGTCCGGTTGAAAAGACGGTACGCTTGCCGCTTTCTGTTACCTTTGAGCCACTAAACTCCCCACCCAACAATCCCAACCCAAGAAATAAGCGCATGGCACGAGTGGAAATGGTGATGCCCAAGATGGGCGAAAGCATTATGGAAGGCACCGTCCTGAAATGGCTCAAGCAGGTCGGCGACGCCATTGAGCAGGACGAGTCGGTGCTGGAAGTGGCGACCGATAAGGTTGATACCGAAGTTCCCGCCATCTACGCCGGCGTATTGCAGGAGATTCTGGTGCAGGAAGGCGAAGTGGTAGCCGTGGGGGCCCCCATTGCCATCGTCGAAACCGACGTGGCCGCCGCGGGTGCTTCGGCGCCTGCTGCCGCCCCGGCTGCGCCCCAGGCGGCTCCCGCCATCAACGGGGCCGCTACTGCCGCCGCCGTGCCTTACCTGGCTGAGCAGAACGACCCGCAGGCCGATAAGCGCCTGAGCGTGGCCCAGCCCGGCCGCTTCTATTCGCCGCTGGTGCTCAGCATTGCCCGCGAAGAAGGAATTTCGATGGCCGACCTGGAATACCTGCCCGGCACCGGCAGCGAAGGCCGCGTGACCAAGAAGGACATTCTGGACTACGTAGCCGGCGGCAAGCAGCCGTTGGGGGAAGCCGCAAGCACCAAGCCGCAAGCGGCCAGCACTGCTGCGGCTGCGCCTACGACAACCCCGGCTCCGGCTGCTGCCCCAGCTCCCAAAGCGGCCAGCGCCCCGGCCGCCAACGGCTCCAAACCGATGCCATCCGTCAGCGGCGGGCAGGAGCTGATTGAGATGGACCGGATGCGCAAGATGATTGCCCAGCGCATGGTGGACTCGAAGCGCATCTCGCCCCACGTGACCAGCTTCGTAGAAGCCGATGTGACCGAGCTGGTGAACTGGCGCAACAAGCACAAGGATGCCTACAAGAAGCGCGAGGGCGAGAACCTGACCTTCACGCCCATCTTCATTCAGGCCGTGGCCCGCGCCATCCAGGACTTCCCGCTGATTAACGTCTCCATCGACGGCGACTACATCATCAAGAAGCGCGACATCAACATCGGCGTGGCCGTGGCCCTGCCCAGCGGCAACCTCATTGTGCCCGTGATTCACAATGCCGACCAGCTCAACCTGAACGGCTTGAGCAAGAAGGTGAATGACCTGGCCAACCGCGCCCGCGCCAATAAGCTCAAGCCCGAGGACCTGGAAGGCGGCACCTACACGCTCAGCAACGTGGGCTCTTTTGGCAACGTGATGGGCACACCCATCATCATGCAGCCGCAGGTGGCCATCATGGCTGTGGGCGCTATCAAGAAGAAGCCGGCCGTTATAGAAACCCCTCAGGGTGACCTGATTGGCGTGCGTCACTTCATGTTCCTCTCCCACTCCTACGACCACCGCGTGGTGGATGGCTCGCTGGGCGGCATGTTCGTGCGCAAGGTAGCCGACTACCTGGAGCAGTTCGACCCGAACACGGCTATTTAGGTTTCGTCAAACACCCGGAACGTCATGCCGAGCGTAGCCGAGGCATCTCGCATGCTGACGTTTGAACAGTACTCAGACCTCAGCACGCGAGATGCCTCGGCTACGCTCGGCATGACGTTCTTTTTTGTTTCAGTTGATTCTCTCATGAAAAACGCGCTTACCGTTGCCGCTCTCGTCCTCTCGCTGGGCCTTATTCTCTACCTCTACCAACAGGTAACGCGCCTGGAAAAGGCCCTGCAAGCATCCGAGCAGCGCTTCGCCGACTGCGAGCAGGTCACGTTCCAGCTCCAGATGAAAGCCAACGGCAACGCCCCGCGCGGCAACATGCCGGCCGATACCAGCCGGGCCCGCTAGCCCGGCCGGACCCATATTTCCTTAGCAGCAAGGCCCGCCATGCGAACATGGCGGGCCTTGCTGTTTTCATTGCTCAAGGGGCGGCTAGCTCTTGCGGTCCAGCAGCAGGAGCATGAAGGCAAACTGCCGGGCTACGTCGTTGATGGACTTGAAGCGGCCCGAGGCCCCGCCGTGACCGGCGGCCATATCGGTGTGAAGCAGCAGCAGGTTGTTGTCGGTCTTGAGGGTGCGCAGCTTGGCCACCCACTTGGCGGGCTCGAAGTACTGCACCTGCGAGTCGTGTAGGCCGGTGGTCACGAGCATATTGGGGTAGGCGTGGGCCTTCACCTGGTCGTAGGGTGAGTACGAGAGCATGTAGTTGTAGTACTCCTTCTGGTTGGGGTTGCCCCACTCGTCGTACTCGCCCGTGGTGAGCGGGATGCTGGAGTCCATCATGGTCGTCACCACATCCACGAAGGGCACGGCGGCTATTACGCCCTTGTAATACTCGGGGTGCATGTTTACCACGGCCCCCATCAGCAGGCCGCCGGCCGAGCCGCCTAGGGCGAACAGCTTTGACGCGGAGGTAAACTTCTGGTCGATGAGGAACTTCGAGCAGTCGGTGAAGTCGGTGAAGGTGTTCATCTTCTTGAGCTTCTTGCCGTCCTCGTACCACTGCCGGCCCATTTCCTGCCCGCCCCGGATGTGGCAGATGACGTAGGCAAAGCCCCGGTCGAGCAGACTCAGGCGGGCGGCGCTGAAGGTGGCATCGGTGGAGGAGCCGTAGGAGCCGTAGGCGTATTGCAGCAGCGGAGCGGTGCCATCCTTTTTGAAGCCCTTCTTGTAGACGATGGACAGCGGAATGCGGGTGCCGTCGGTGGCCGTGGCGTAGGCGCGCTCGGTCACGTAGTCTTCCTTCCGGAACCCACCCAGCACGGCCTGCTCCTTCATCAGCTTCCGGGTGCGGGCCGTCATGTCGTAGTCGAAAGTCGAGGTGGGTGTGGTGAGCGAGGAGTAGCCGTAGCGCAACACGGGCGTATCGAACTCGGGGTTCACGCTGACGATGGCGGTGTAGGTGGGCTCGCCGAAGTTGAGGTAGTGCTCCTGCTTGTCCTTCCAGCGGATGACGCGCAGCTGCAGCAGTCCTTCTTTCCGCTCGCCCAGCACCAGGTAGTCCTTGAACAGCTCCATGTTTTTCAGGAACACGTCCTTGCGGTGCGGAATCACTTCCTGCCAGGCCTTTTTGGCCGTGTTGGTCACGGGCGTTTTAAGCAGCCGAAAGTTGGGAGCCCCGGCATTGGAGCGCACGTAGAAGTCGTTGCCGAAATGCTCCACTTCGTAGAGGTGGTCGGCTTCGCGGGGCAGAAACGTCTTAAACGCTTCGGTGGGCTTGGCAGCCTCCAAAAACCGGGTTTCCGACGACATGGTGCTGCCCATGTGCAGGAAGATGTACTTATGCGACTTGGAGCGGCTCACGCCGGTGTAGTAGGTGTTGTCCTTTTCCTCATATACCAGCACGTCCTGCTTGGGGTCGGTGCCCAGGGTGTGGCGGTACACCCGGTAAGGCAGCAGCGTGGCGGGGTCTTTTTGGGTGTAGAACACCGTTTTATGGTCGGCGGCCCACACGGCGTCGCCGCTGGCGTTGATAATCTTTTCGGGGTAGCGCTTGCCGGTCGCCAAGTTGCGGAAGCGCAGGGTGTAGAGGCGGCGGCTCACCGTGTCGGCGGCGTAGGCCAGGGTCTGGTTGTCGTCGCTCACGGCGAAGCCCCCGATCTGGAAGTAGGCCTTGCCCTTGCCCATCTCGTTGCCGTTGAGCAGCACTTCCTCGGGGGCGGTCAGGCTGCCCTTCTTGCGGCAGTAAATCGGGTATTCGCCGCCCTGCTCGTAGCGGGTGTAGTAGTAGTAGCCGTTGTCGCGGTAGGGCACCGACTCATCCTGCTCCTTGATGCGGCCCTTTATTTCCTGGAACAGCGTTTCCTGCAGCGCCTTCACGGGGGCCATCTGCTGCTCGAAGTAGGCGTTTTCCGCGTTCAGGTAGCTGAGCACCTCGGGGTTTTCGCGCTCGTTGAGCCAGTAGTAGTTGTCGGTGCGGGTGCCGAAGGGCGAGGCCAGCTGCTTGGGCTTGCTGGCGGCCACGGGGGGCTTGGTCATGGCGGGAGTGGTTGCAGAGGATGGGGAGGTCTGGGCCTGGGCCGCGCTCAGCGCCAGCGTGCAGAGGCCGGTCAGCCAGGGGTACAATCGGTTCATAAGCAGGGCATGAGTAGAGGGATGCCCCAAGGTAAAAGGAATGGCCGCAATGTCCCATTCCGGGAAGCAGGATTATCCAGACATACCGAAGGCCGCCCTTATCCAGGACGGCCTTCGGACACAGACTTATCTGAACGCTACAGGGCGGCCAGGCCCTGCTCCAGCGCTGTTATTTTGGCTTCGGCGTCGGCCAGCTTCTGCCGCTCGCGCTCCAGCACGTCGGGCTTGGCGTTGGCCACGAACTTCTCGTTCGAGAGCTTTTTCAGCACCGAGTCGCGGAAGCCGCGGGCGTAGCCCACCTCCTTTTCGAGGCGCTCCTTCTCGGCCCCGAGGTCAATCTGGCCTTCCAGCGGCACGAAGAACTCTGCCCCGCCCGACACGAAGCCCACGGAAGCCGCCGGCGCCGCGTCCACCACCGTTATTTCGGTGAGGGCGGCCAGCTTGCGGATTACGCCGTCGTAGTCCTGGAGCAACGCCGCGTCGTCGGTTTTGGCGGCCAAGGTCAGCGGCTTGTTGGGGCCGAGGCCTTTCTGGTTGCGCACGTTGCGCACGCCGGCCACGATGTCGAGGGCTTTGGCCATGCGGGCAATCAGGTCAGCGGCTCCGGCAGCAGGCTGAGCTTTGGGCCAGGCGGCCACGCACACGTACTCCTTCGGCCCGCGCTGGGTCAGCTCGTGCCAGATTTCCTCCGTGATGAAGGGCATGAACGGGTGCAGCAGCTTGAGCAGCGTTTCCAGGAAGCCAGTGGTGTGGCGCAGCGTCTCGGCATCGATGGGGGCCTGGTAGGCGGGCTTCACCATTTCGAGGTAGAAGGAGCAGAAATCGTCCCACACCAGCTTATACACCGTCATCAGCGCGTCGCTCATCCGGAACTTGTCGAAGTGCTCGTCCAGCTCCTGCTGGGCAGCCTGCAGCTTGGCTGCAAACCACGCCACGGCCTTTTCGTTGGCGAAGGGCAGCGTGGCATCCACTTCCCAGCCTTGGGTGAGGCGGAAGGCGTTCCAGAGCTTGTTGGTGAAGTTGCGGCCCTGCTCTACCAGCTTGATGTCGAACATCAAATCATTGCCGGCCGGCGAGGAGAATAGCATGCCGGCCCGCACGCCATCGGCCCCGTACTGCGCAATGAGGTCGAGCGGATCGGGCGAGTTGCCCAGGCTCTTGCTCATCTTGCGGCCCTGCGCATCGCGCACAATGCCGGTGAGGTACACGTTGCGGAACGGCACCTGCTTGCGGTATTCCAGCCCGGCCATAATCATGCGGGCCACCCAGAAAAACAGGATTTCGGGGGCCGTTACGAGGTCGTTGGTGGGGTAGAAATAGTTTACGTCGGCATTGTCGGGGTCCTTGAAGCCGTCGAACACCGAAATGGGCCACAGCCACGACGAAAACCACGTATCGAGCACGTCCTCATCCTGGCGCAGATCGGTGAGCTGCAGCTCGGCGTTGCCGCTTTGCTCGCGGGCCAGCAGCAGGGCCTCGTCGGCACTCAGAGCCACCACAAACGTGCCGTCGGGCAGGTAGTAGGCCGGAATGCGCTGGCCCCACCACAGCTGGCGCGAGATGCACCAGTCGCGCACGTTCTCCATCCACACCCGGTACATGTTCTTGAACTTGGGCGGGTGCAGCCGGATTTCGTCGCTTTCCACGGCTGCCAGCGCGGGCTTGGCCAGGTGCTCCATCTTCAGGAACCACTGCAGGCTCAGGCGCGGCTCAATCACGGCGCCGGTGCGCTCCGAGGTCTGCACGATGCTGGCGTATTCCTCCACCTTATCCAGGTGGCCGGCCGCTTCCAGGTCTTTCACGATGGTGCGGCGGGCCGCAAATCGGTCCTGGCCCACGTAGAGCACGGCTTTTTCGTTGAGCGTGCCGTCGTTGTTGAGAATATCAATGACGGGCAGGTTGTGCTTCAGGCCCAACTCGTAGTCGTTCAAGTCGTGCGCGGGCGTCACTTTCAGCGCCCCGGTGCCGAAGTCGATGCTCACGTACTCATCCAGAATCACCGGAATTTCGCGGCCCAGCAGCGGAATGCGCACTTTCGCCCCATGCAGATGCGTGTAGCGCGGGTCGTTCGGGTTCACAGCCACGGCCACGTCGGCCATGATGGTTTCCGGGCGCGAAGTAGCTACGGTGAGGTAGTTGTTAGTTGTCAGTTGCTGGTTGTCAGTATTATTCTGCTCACTAACAACTGGCAACGAATCACTGACCACCTCATACCGCAGGTGGTACATCTTGGCCATCGTGTCCTTCGGAATCACTTCCTCGTCACTCAGCGCAGTGCCGCCCTGCGGGTCCCAGTTCACCATGCGGATACCGCGGTAAATCAGGCCCTTCTGGTGCAGATCCACAAACACGCGCAGCACGGCATCGGTCAGCTCGGGCTCCATGGTGAAGCGCGTGCGGTCCCAGTCGCAGCTGGCCCCGAGCTTTTTGAGCTGCTCTAGGATGATGCCGCCGTACTTCTCCTTCCACTCCCAGGCGTGCGCCAGAAACTGCTCGCGGGTGAGGTCTTTCTTGTCGATTCCCTTTTCCTTGAGCAGCGCAACCACCTTAGCCTCCGTGGCAATGGAGGCGTGGTCGGTGCCGGGCACCCAGCAGGCTTCCTTGCCCTGCATGCGGGCCCGGCGCACCAGCACATCCTGAATCGTGTTGTTGAGCATGTGGCCCATGTGCAGCACGCCCGTCACGTTGGGCGGCGGAATTACCACGGAATAGGGCTGCTTACGGGGGTTGGCTTTAGCTTTGAAAAAGCCCTGCTCCTGCCAGCGCTGATACCACTTGGCTTCAACGTCGGCGGGCGTATAGGTTTTGGCGATGGACATCGTCAAGGGGAAAATCGGTGGGGAATAGCGGCAAAAGTAGGCAATTCAGGCCGGGGCGGGAAATGCGCAACCGCCCCCACGCGGGCCGGCCTGAATATTGTGAGTCTGCGCCAACTATTTCCCGCCGGATGCCTGTAAATCAAGCTACCTTTGGGCGCGACTAAGATTTCCGGCCGGGGTTTAATCAGTTTTTGATAACTTCTGCAAAATTTTCTCCACTGTTCCCTTTGCCTTTATGGTCAGTCTTTTCTCTTTTCTGAAGACCAGGAAACCGCAATCGGCACCTTCTCCGGCTTCAACTCCTTCTCCCTCAACTGCTACCGTGCGCATCGGCATGGGCCAGTTGCTGGTGGAAGGCGGCGAGCCGGAACGAAACCTGAACCGCGCCGCCCGCATGATCGGCGAGGCCGCCCAGCAAAGCTGCGACCTAGTGCTGCTGCCCGAAACCCTCGATTTTGCCTGGACGCACCCCAGCGCCCTCACCGAAGCCCAGCCCATTCCCGGCGCGTTCAGCGACCGGCTCTGCCAGGAAGCCCTGCGCCACAATATCTACGTCTGCGCCGGCCTCACCGAGCGGCTGAACGGCCGCAACTACAACACGGCCATTCTGATTAACCCGCAGGGTGAAATCATTGTCAAATACCACAAGATAAACCTATTAGGCGTCGAATTGCCCTTCTACGCCGTGGGCCAGACGCTGAACGTGGTGGATACGCCGCTGGGCAAAATCGGGGTCAATATCTGCGCCGACAACTACCTCGATGGTCTTTCCATCGGGCATACGCTGGCCCGCATGGGGGCCGAATTCATTCTGGCCCCCGCCTCCTGGACCGTCGATTACTCCATCACTGAGGAGTCGGACCCGTACCAGGAGAAGTGGGTGAAGCCGTTTTCCATTCTGGCGCAGCTCTACAACGTGGCCGTAGTAAGCACGACTTCCGTGGGCTACGTGGTGGGCGGCCCCTACGAGGGCAAGAAAAGCGTGGGCTGCTCGCTGGCCGTCGATGCCGGCGGCGTGCGGGCCCAGGGCACCTTCAATGAGTTTGCCGGCGAGCTGATCGTGGCCGATTTGCCCCGGCCGGTCCGGTCCGAGCAGGGCACCGCCATCGGCGACATGCTCCGGCGCAAAGGCTACCGCTTCGACGAGCTGCCGCAAGCCTAGCGGCCCATCTTGCGCCCTTACTTACCACCTTTCCTCTTTAACTTTACCGCTTGCCTTCACCGCTACCCATACCGCACACCTACCACCGCTGCACGCGCTGTATCATGGATACTACCGTTCCCGGCATTCGTTTCGACGAACGGGGCGAGTGTAATTTTTGCACGCTGCATGATAAGCTGGACCGGGCTTTCCCGCTGGGCGAGGCCGGCCGGCAAAAAGTTCAGGAACTCGCGGCCGACATCAAACGCCTGGGCCGGGGCCTGAAATACGACTGCATTCTGGGTGTGAGCGGCGGGCGCGACAGCTCCTTCACGCTCTGGTACTGCGTCACGCAGCTGGGTTTGCGCCCGCTGGCGGTGCATTTCAACGATGGCTTCGGCAACCCCGTGGCGGGCGAAAACATGGTGACGGCCTGCCGTAAGCTGGGCGTGGAGCTGCGCACCATCACCTCCGACTGGCGCGAATCCAAGGACCTGAAAATTGCATTTCTGAAGGCTTCAACTCCCGATATGGAGCAGGGCACCGACCTGGGCATTGCCACGGCCCTGTATGGCGTGGCGGCGAAGGAAGGCGTGCAGCGCATCATCATCGGGCAGTCGTTCCGTACGGAGGGCATTGCACCACTCTCCTGGAATTTCCTGGATGGTAAGTATTTGAAGTCCGTGCACAAGCAGTTCGGCACGGTGCCGCTGCGGCCCTGGTCGCCGAATGACCCCGGCTTCAATCTGGACCTGAAGGAAATGTTCTATTATACCTTCGTGCGCCGCATCAAAACCGTCACGCTGCTCTACCACGTCGACTACGTGCGCACGGAAGCCGACGCGCTGCTGGCGCGCGAACTGAATTGGCAAAATCCTGGCGCCCACTACTTCGACGACCTTTACCAGAGCGTTATCTACTACCTCAACCGCGTCAAGTTCAACATCGACCGCCGCCTGTTCAACTACTCGGCCCTCATTCGCTCCGGGCAGTTGACGCGCGATGCGGCGCTGGAGCGGGTAAGCAAGATAAATTCCATTGAGGACGAGCGGGTTATCAGCCTATGTATCAAGCGCCTGGGTCTCACGCGGGAGGAATTCGACCGGATTGTAGCCGCCCCGCCCCGCACCTTCCGCAACTACCCCAACAACTACCACCTCATTCTGCTGCTGCGGTGGCCCATCAAAGTATTCAGCCGCCTGAACCTGCTACCCGAATCGGCCTACGACAAGTATTTCAACTGCGGCACATAGCTCGTCATTGCGAGGAGGCACGACGAAGCAATCCGTCCTGGTCAATGAGCTGAGCCTTGATTAAATAGAAAGCCCTGACGCGCACATCACGTCAGGGCTTTTTGCTGAAAAAGGGTTTGCTACATTTCAGAGGACGGATTGACGCCGCTTGATGCGCGGAATGTCCTGCGTCCTCGCAATGACATTTTTTATGCTTCCGCGTGCAGCCATTCTTTCTTTTTGAGCAGCGCATCCTGGGTTTCGCGGTAATCGGGGTCATCTACGCAGCAGTCTACGGGGCACACGGCGGCGCACTGGGGCTCTTCGTGGAAGCCGACGCACTCGGTACACTTGTCGGAGACGATGTAGTAGTACTCGTCCGAAATCGGGGTTTGGGGGGCGGTGCCGGCCACTACCGTGCCGCCGTCCACTTCTACTTGCTTGAGTGCCGTGCCGTCGGCCCAGCGCCATTGGGCCCCGCCTTCGTAGATGGCATTGTTGGGGCATTCTGGTTCGCAGGCACCACAGTTGATGCACTCGTCGGTTATCATGATGGCCATAGCCGTAGTCGTCTGGGTTAAGTGAGGCGGTGCTGATACGGATTTGCTTACGAAAAAACCGGGCAAAGGAAACCACTCCAGCCCGGCAAAAGTAGAAACTAACGACTACTCTTGCGAGTTTTTTACTTAATCGGGTCTTTGCTGGTTTCCTGCCACTTTTGCAGCGCGGCTGTTGCCGCTTTGCCTGCCCCTCTCCTTCCTCCGCAATGAATCATTCCGACCGCCTCACGGCTTTCGTGGCCCTGGGCCACCGCCTGAACCGCCTTTCCGACGACGAAATAATCGAGCTGGCCGCCCGCGCCCGCAACCAGAACAACTGGTTCGACGAGCCCAACGTGCGGGCCGCCCTATTGGGCGTAGCCGCGCTGCTCGATGAGCAAAGCCTGCGCCCGTGGGCCAGCCGTTACCGCGCCGAGCCCGAAATCAGCCGCCGCGTGGGCGTGGTAATGGCCGGTAATATCCCGCTGGTGGGCTTCCACGATTTGCTCTGCG
This sequence comes from Hymenobacter daecheongensis DSM 21074, assembly GCF_900141805.1. Classification (GTDB taxonomy): domain Bacteria; phylum Bacteroidota; class Bacteroidia; order Cytophagales; family Hymenobacteraceae; genus Hymenobacter; species Hymenobacter daecheongensis. The sequence continues at coordinate 14,279 of NZ_FQYN01000003.1, forward strand.
TGCTCATCAGCGGCCATCAGCTGCTGGCCAAGCCCAGTTCCGAAGACAAGCTATTGATGACCTGGGTGGCCAATGAGCTGATCAAAATTGAGCCGCGCTTCGCCGAGCGCCTAGCTTTTGTAGAGCGGCTCAACGAGGCCGATGCCTTCATTGCTACCGGCTCCAACAACACGGCCCGTTACTTCGAGTATTATTTTGGTAAGAGACCCCATCTCATTCGCCGCAACCGCACCAGTCTGGCCATTCTCACGGGCCAGGAGTCGGCCGAAGCCCTGGCGGCGCTGGGCCGGGATATTTTTCAGTACTACGGCCTGGGCTGCCGCAACGTGAGCAAGCTCTACGTGCCCGAGGGCTACCGATTCGATGCCCTGCTCGATGCGCTGGAGCCCTGGCACACGGTGCTGCACCACAACCGCTACCAGAACAACTACGACTACAACAAGAGCATTCTGCTGGTGAACTCCGTGCCGCACTACGACAACGGTTTTCTGTTGCTCACCGAGGCCACGGCGCTGGTTTCGCCCATTTCGGTGCTGCACTACGGCACCTACACCAGCGAGGTGGACCTAGTGGACCAACTGACCGACGCGGCCGAGCAGATCCAGTGCATCGTATCCGACGGGCACCAGTACGCGGGCAGCTTCGCCTTCGGGCAGGCCCAAAGCCCTACCGTGAGCGACTATGCCGACGGCGTGGATACGATGGCCTTTTTGGCGGAATTATCGTAGATTCAGAGCAGCGCGGGCCGGCGGCTCATGGGTTCTTCATTATCCCAGGCTCATCTTTCTGCCCGGCCACCCTTCACCCCTGCTCCTGCCCCATGCAACCTGATCTGCAACCCATCGAAACAGTCGAGAAAGAAAGCCTTTCCGACCTGCACTATTCGCCCGCGGATGTGCTGACCGACCCCAAAGACCGCCGCCAGCGCCACCACGATGCCGAGCGGGCCCTCACCCTGGGCAATGCCCACCACAGCAAAGTCAACATCTATTTCCAGACGGCCGATGGCGCAACCAAGCGCGTGTACACCACCGTATGGGCCGCTGATGATGAGCACCTCAGCCTGAAATCCGGCGGCTCGCTGCCCCTGCGGGCCGTGCTGCGGTTCGAGTTCTGAGTTCTGTCTGTCATTGCGAGGACGCAGGACATTCCGCGCATCAAGCGACATCAATCCGTCCCGGACAATGAGTTGAGCCTTGACTAAACAGAAAGCCCTGACGCGCACATCACGTCAGGGCTTTTTGCTGTAAAAGGAGCTTGTTACATTTCAGAGGACGGATTGACGCCGCTTGATGCGCGGAATGTCCTGCGTCCTCGCAATGACAGGTTAAATCCGGTCCAGGGTTTTGGCAATCAAATCGTTTACTGCAGCTTCGGCGTTGGTGGCGAATTCGCCGGTGGCGCGGTTGGCTACAATGGCGTTCAAGGACACGATTTCGTGGCCCAGCAGGCGGCCCAGGGCGTAGTAGCCGGCGGTTTCCATCTCGAAGTTGGTGAGGCGGAACTCGCCTTCGGCGCTCTGGTGACGGAAATTCTGGAAGCGGCTGATCAGGTCGGGCTGGCGCAGGTCGATGCGCAGCACGCGGCCCTGGGGGCCGTAGAAGCCGGGGCAGGTGAGCGTATTGCCCACCACCATGCCCGCGCCCAGCTGCTCGCGCAGCAAATCGGCGCCGCGCACGCAGTACGGGCGGTAGGGCAAATCGAGGGCCTGCTGGATGCCGGTGGCTACTTCTATTTCCAGGCCGGTTTCGACCAGCGGGTAAAACTGCATCAGCGAATCGAGGCCCACGGCGTGCTCCGTTACCAAGTGCGAGCCCACCGGAATATCGGCCTGCAACGCCCCGCTGGTGCCCACGCGAACGATGCGCAGCGCGATGCGCTCCTCCAGTGGCCGCGGCTCCCGCGTCACAAAGTCAATGTTGACCAGCGCATCCAGCTCATTGAGCAGAATATCAATGTTATCGGTGCCCATGCCGGTCGAAATCACCGTCAGCCGCTTGCCCTTGTAGTAGCCCACGTGCGTCACAAATTCGCGCTTGTGGATCTGGGTTTCGATGGAATCGAAGTGCTGGCTGATCAGCGGAACCCGCTCTGGGTCGCCGACGGTGATGATGGTGTCGGAGATATGGTCGGGCAGCAGGTTGAGGTGATAAATGCTGCCGTCTTTGTTTAGAATCAGCTCGGAGTCGGGAATGGGCATGGGAGGGAATTTTGAATTATGAATGCTGAATTATGAATTAAAAAGTGAGGAATTAAATAAGGAGAAACTGTAATCCTGCTGACGAATTTTGCAGGTTTTCGGGCCTTCTTTTTTTAATTCTTACTTCTCAATTTTTAATTCCCGAAGGGGCGCGGTAGGACAGCAGGCCCTGCTCGGGGTTGTAGTTGTTACTGAGCTTGGGGTAGGTGCCGGTGCCGTCGTAGGGGCGCTTGTCGGGGTGCTGCTGGCAGATGGTAGAGCAGGCCCCTTCGAGCTGCTGGCTGCAGGTTTCGCAGAGCGGAATGTGGGCGTTGCAGTGCGGATTGGCGCAGTTCACCATGCGGTCGGAGGGCGTGGCGCAGTGGTGGCAGTGCGAAATGACGGTGGGATTCACGCGGTTCACGTCCACGGTCACGCGGCTGTCGAACACGTAGCACTTGCCGTCGAAATCCTCGCCGCCGGCCTCGATGCCGTACTTGATGATGCCGCCGTGAAGCTGGTAGACGTTTTCAAACCCCTGTTCCAGCAAATAGGCGCTGGCTTTTTCGCATTTCACGCCGCCGGTGCAGTAAGTCAGAATCTTCTTATCCTTGAACTCCTTGAGCTTTTCGAGCCGCTCGGGGAAGTCGCGGAAGTTCTCCATGTCGAGCGTCACGGCATTCTTGAAGCGGCCCACGTTGTACTCGTAGTCGGAGCGCACGTCTACCACCACCACGTCGTCGCGGTCCTTCAGGTCCTTGAATTCCTGGGGCGAAAGATGCTGGCCGGTTTTCTCATACGGCTTGGTGTGGTGCAGGCTGCTGTGCACGATTTCGGGCTTCACGCGCACATGCAGCTTCTGAAACGTGTGCTCTGGCACCTCGTCCACCTTGAACTCCAAGGCCGCGAAGCGCGGATCGGCCTTCACCAGGCGCATATACTCCTCACAGTCGGCAGTGAGCCCCGATACGGTGCCATTCAGCCCCTCGTGGGCCACGATGATGCGGCCCAGCAGGTTCAGCCGCAGGCACAGCCGGTGGTGCTCCTCCCGAAAAGCCTCCGGGTCTTCAATGGGCGAGTAACAGTAGTAAAGCAGAACGCGGAACATGAGAATTTTGAATGTTGAATGTTGAATGTTGAATGAAACCGCTTTAGCTCATTCAGCATTCAACATTCAAAATTTAACACTTCTTAAACCTTCTGGGCGGGGTTGCCGAAAACGGTCTGGTTGGCGGGCACGTCGGCCACTACTACGGAGCCGGCTCCCACGCGGGCTTTGGTCCCGATTTTTACGCCGGCCACGATAATCGCGCCGGGGCCGATGAAGGCCTGCTCGGCCACCGTGGCCCCGGCGTTGATGATGGCCCCCGCGCCCACCTGCACGTAGTCGGCCAGCTCAGCCTTCACATCGATGACGGCATTGGGGCCGATGAGGCAGCCATTGCCCACCTTGCTGTTGCTGGCTACCACCGCGCCGGCACTCACCAGGTTGCCGTGGCCCAGCCACGCGTGCTCCGATACGCTGGCTTTGGCGTGAATGGCATTCACGGGCACGGCCTGGTACTCGTCGTGCAGCATGGTGGTGAGGCTGCGGCGGCTCGCCGTGTCTTCGGTGGCCACGAATACCTCGCACTTTTTGCCCAGGAGCTGGAGCAGCTGCTTATCCTCGGTGTTGCCCATCACGGGTACGTCGTTCAGCTCGGTGTTCTGCAGCTTGGCATCGTCGTCGAGCAGGCAATAAACCACTACGTCGTTGCTGGTGAAGGCATCGAGGGCGTTGATACCCAGGCTTTGAGCGCCCAGAATGATAACCGGATTTTCCATAGGAACAGCAGAGCGCCGGCAAGCGGCGGATTTTGGCGAAACCACAAAGATACACCTCCCGGCGCGGGGTGCCAAGCTCCGAACCAGCGGCCGAAGCCGAAAGTGCCACTCGGAGCGCTACAGGCCCAGACGGCGTAGGGCGCGGGCCGCGTAGTCGTTTTGCAGGGCCAGCAGCAGCACAAAAGGCAGCACCACGGCGCGGTAGCGGTTCAGCGTGCCCAGGTTGGGCGTGCTTAACCCAATCAGGGCAGCCAGCACGATGCTGTAGGTCAGCAGCACCAGCACCAGAGCAAACGGCAGCCCGCCCGCCCGCCCCCGCCCCACGGCTACCAGCGCCCCGGCCAGCACCAGCAGCAGGGCCACGTTTTCGAGCCCGGCCACCAGATACAGGCCGTTCGGCTCTTCCCACGGCCAGGGCCGAGTCATCACGTGCAGCACGGCGACGGGCGCGTTGCGCAGAACACTGGGCAGCGTAGGCGCCAGATTGGCATACTCGATGTGCGGCTGCTGGCGCGAGTCTTCCAGCAGCTCCGAGTAGGACCGCACAAGCTGACTGGTAAACTTATTGAGGCGGAAGACGGGGCTGACTTCACCAATGGCCGCGCCGCCCGCCGCCACCAGCGCGGCCACCAGCAGCACCTGTACCCAGCGCCGCCGGGCACCACCCAGCCGCTGCACCAGCCGCACCGCAGCCAATGCTCCGAGCGCCGCAAAAAGCATTATAGCGAAGAAAAAACGCATTTTGAAGTGCAGTACCGCCAGCAGCACGGCCCCGAGCACGGTGGTCGGCCGGGGCCTCTCGCCGCCATAGAGCCAGGGCAGCACCAGGGCCAGCACCCAGGCCGCGCTGCCCAGCAGCAGGGTTTCCTTGTTCAGGCCGGCCGTCCAATAGAGCACCGTAGGCCAGCCCAGAAACGCTACCACCGCCGCGCCGCGCGGCGCGTCCGGAAACAGGCGGGCCAGCACCCGCACCAGCTGCCAGCAACCCACGAAGCAAAAAAGGGACAGATACACGCTGTTCAGCCCTGCCGCGCCCAGCGAAGCCAGGTTCAGGCCGGAAAGCAGCTTAATGATGAAAAATGTGTTGGAGTAGCCATGGAAAATCAGTTTCTGCCCCTCGAAATGCAGCTCGTCGGTAAAAAGCGTGCGGAGCCAGCTGCCCGGCGCGGTCCAGAGCTGGCGGGTCATCACCGCCGCCCACGACTGGAAAAGCCGGGCGTCTTCGCTAAGTAACAGCACGTCGCGCAGGCTGACCAGCAGCTTCAGCCCCAGCAAGGGCAGCAGCCAACGGCCCAGCTCCGGCGTGCGGCGCTGGTGGCGGACCCAAGCCACCAGCGCCACCAGCAGGCCGATATTGAGCCCAATGGCCAGTAGTATTCTCATAAACGCGCACCGTTCGGCTGCAAAATACGGCTTCCGATGGCACAATGCAGGCAGCGGCGCGGCTGGCAGTAGCCCCGGCTCAACGCCAGCAGGCCCTGCGAATCGGCGGCGGAGCGGTGGCGGAAGCCCAGCAGCTCGTAGGGCGCGGTGAGGTGGTTGTGCTCGGCAGGCAGCTGCTCGAGCAGCGCCACGGCGGCCTCCACCAGCTCGGGCTGGCCCACGTGGCGGGCGTAGGCCACGCGCAGCGGCACTACCACATTAGTTACCAGCAAGTGCACGCTGCTGCGGCCCAGCGCTGGCACTTTGCCCGGCTTGCCGGGCCGGTAGTGCTGCCGCCAATAGTCGGATACGGGAGCCTGGAAAAACTCTTCCAGCACCGCCACGCTGCTGGCGCTCAGCAGGGCATCAAACAGCGCGGGGCGGGCGTGCAGCAGCGCCGCCAGCTGGGCCAGCCGCACCGGCGGAAAGTTGGCGGGCCGCAGCCGCAGAAAGTTCCACTCGTGCACGGGCAGCGCGCCTGGTAAGGTGTATTTGTGGCGCAGAAACGCATATTCTTCGCGCAGCCCGCCGATGTATGCGTCATCGGGCGTTTCGGCGTTTTCAGTCAGGAAGCCGGCCTGCCCGAACACCAGCGCCTCCAGCTGACGCAGGTCGTGACGGTGGCGGCGCACGGTGCTCTGGGGCAAGGCTTTGGCCAGGCGGGCCAGCGGCTCGGTATTTTTCTGGAAGCCGAATCCGGCCGCCAGCGCGTGGTAGGCGGTGGCTTCCCAGTCGCCGCCCAGCGTGTGGTGCAGGGCCTCCAGCACGGCGGCTTTCTGCTCCACGCGCTCCAGCAGGGTTCTTTCCACCATCATCAGGCGGGTTATTTCGGGCACCAGGGGCAGTAGCGGGGCGCAGGGCAGCGCCACCGGCGCGGGCTGGTCCATCAGCCGCTGGTAGGTAGTGAGCATATCCGGGGCGATGCGCGGGGCCAGGGGCAGCACCGGAATCAGGGAGCCGTTGGTGCGGCGCACGTCCTGGTCGGCGGTGTATACTACGTGCAGCACCACCTGGTCGTATTTGGCATCGGTCTGGTGCTGGTGGCGGTGCCAGTCGGAAGCCCGCAGATGAATTTCGACGGCCCCGTTCCACTCCACCTCCCCCAGCTGCAGGCGGGCGTTCAGGAAGTCGGGCCCGGCGTCGGCGTTGCGGTAGCCGGGCCGTAGCACGGTTATAGGCTCGCCGGCCGCGGTTTGCAGGGTTGTTTTATCGAAATACTGGTGCTGCCAGACGTAGTGGAGGAAATCTTCTTTCATAGCGGATAAGTCAGAATAACTGCCCGGCGGGGAAGATAGAGAAATCCGGGCGGGCCCAAAACAAAACCGGCCCGCCGCCGCGCAGAGCGGAAGCGGGCCGGCAGTCCGGCATCGGGAAGCACGATTAACGCAAGTCAATCACCTTCACGCCTTTGTATTTAGTCTTGTCGAAATTGAACGTGGTGGCATCCAGCGGCGGGTTGGGCTGAAACTTACGGATGGTGTAGGTGTAGCGGTTGCCGTTCTTCTTGAACATCTTCCAGCTTTTCACCGACTTATCCACCTTGCTCACCGTCACGCGCACCTTGAAAACCGGGTTGTCCTTGTTCTCCGGCGATAGGTCGATAACGTCGTAGGCCACGCCGGCTTCCTTGGTTTCCTGCACGTAGGTGTATTTGTAGCCCTTCTTGTAGAGCGTGTAGATCTGGGCGGGCGAAACTTCCTGCTCGTCGGGGTCGAAATCGGAGATGTTCACCTCATTCTCGGCCTTCATGTAGGTCCACATGGTCTGGCCGTTGTTGATGATTTCCTGACCGTTGAGCTTCACCCGGAATTTCTGGCCGCTCACGGTTATGTCACCGGTGATATTTTCCTTCAGCTTGGCAGCATCGTTTTCCAATGTCTGGGTAAAGTTGGCCTTGAAGCCCTTCAGGCCCTGATATTTGGCGCTCATCTGGTCGAGAATCTTGCCGGCCTTGGGGTCCTGCTGCGCCGTGGCCGCAGACAAAAGCGACACGGAAAGCGTGAGCACCGAGAGTATTTTTTTCATTGCAATCAAAGGTGATTCAGAGAGATTACTGCAGAAGACGTGCGAAGCGGCACTTTGTTTAATGCCAAACCCAAAAGAGGACAAAAAAGTCGCTTTGGTCGGGGCATTTGCCGGCACGGACTGCTATTTCGGCAGGCTGTTCAACAACTGTTCCAAACTGCCTTCGTCCGGAATTAAGACCTCGCGGGCCTTGCTGCCCTCAAACGGCCCCACGATGCCGAAATGCTCGAGCTGGTCGATGAGGCGGCCGGCGCGGTTGTAGCCCAGCTTGAGGCGGCGCTGCAGCAGCGAGGTGCTGCCCTGCTGGTGCGTGACGATAACGCGGGCCGCTTCCTCAAACATACTGTCGCGCGACGAGGGGTCGAAGTCTTCTGCATCGCCGCTGCCGCCGCCGCTTTCGCCCACCACTTCGGGCAGCAGGTAGGCATCGGGGTAGCCCTGCTGCTCGCCGATGTAGTCGCAGAGGCGGTCTACTTCGGGCGTATCGATGAAGGCGCACTGCACCCGGATGATGTCGGAGCCCTGCGAAATCAGCATATCACCCTGCCCCACGAGCTGGTCGGCGCCGCCGGCATCCAGAATGGTGCGGGAGTCGATTTTGCTGGTCACCTTAAAGGAAATCCGGCACGGAAAGTTGGCCTTGATAATACCGGTAATCACGTTTACCGAGGGCCGCTGGGTGGCTACAATCAGGTGAATGCCGATGGCGCGAGCGAGCTGGGCGAGGCGGGCAATGGGCGTTTCGACCTCTTTGCCGGCCGTCATCATCAGATCGGCCAGCTCGTCAATCACCAGCACGATGAAGGGCATGAAGCGGTGGCCTTTCTTCGGGTTCAGCCGCCGCTCAATGAACTTGCGGTTGTACTCCTTCAGGTTGCGGCAGCCAGCATCTTTGAGCAGGTCGTAGCGCTTGTCCATCTCCATGCACAGCGAGTTGAGCGTATTCACCACCTTCTTCGTGTCGGTGATGATGGCTTCCTCCGTGTCGGGCAGCTTGGCCAGGAAGTGGCGCTCAATCTTGTTGAAGATGCTCAATTCCACCTTCTTGGGATCCACGAGTACGAACTTGAGCGTGGCCGGGTGGCGCTTGTAGAGCAGCGAGGCCAGAATCACGTTCAGGCCCACCGACTTGCCTTGACCCGTGGCCCCGGCCATCAGCAGGTGAGGCATCTTGGCCAGATCGACTACGAACACCTCGTTGGTAATGGTGCGGCCGAAGGCAATCGGCAGATCCATTTCGGTGTTGGCGAACTTCTCGGTGGCAAATACCGACCGGATGCTCACCATTTCCTTCTTCGTATTCGGCACCTCGATGCCGATGGTGCCCTTGCCTGGAATCGGGGCAATGATGCGGATGCCCAACGCGGCCAGGCTCAGGGCAATATCATCTTCCAAGCTCTTGATTTTGGAGATGCGCACCCCGGCATCGGGCACGATTTCGTAGAGCGTGACGGTGGGGCCGATGGTGGCCTTGATGCTGGCGATGTTGATGCCGTAGTGCCCCAGCGTCTCCACGATGCGGTCTTTGTTGGCTTCCAGCTCCTCCTTGCTCACCTGGGCTTTGGCCACGCCGTAGTCGTTGAGCAACTCCAGCGTGGGGTATTGATAGCGCGAGAGGTCCAGCGTGGGGTCGTAGTTGACGGCGGGCATGGTTTCCATGTCCTCGTCATCGTCGGCAATGCGGGCCATGTCGGCCCCGGCGGCGGGGTCCAGCTCGCCGGGCTTGGTATCGATCTGCAGGGCTGGCGTGTGGCTCGTAGCTTCCGGCTCGCGGGGCGCGGGGGCCGGCAGCAGCGCGTCGTCGTCGGCCAGATCGGCCATGGAAAGCGGCGTGGGCACGCGGGCCGGCAAGGCCGCTACGGGCTCGGGGTCGGTGGGCGTTTCGAAGGAGAAGCTGGGGCCGGCGGCGGCAGAAGTGGCCGCCGCGCCTGCCGCCGCCATTGTGCCGGAGGCGCTGGCCAGCGCGGAAGAGGCCGTGGAAGCTACGGCCAGCGGCACCGCCGCGGCAGCCGCACCGAACGCCGGCGCGGGCGAGTTGATGGAGCCGGACGAAATGGCGGGCACTTCTGCTTCGTCTTCCTCCGGCTCCGGTTCGGCGGCGGCCGCTACGGGCTGCGGCGCGGGCGTGGCCACCGGCCCCACACGGCGTAGGGTCATCTGGGGTGCGGGGTCGGCTTCTTCCTCTTCATCTTCTTCAGCAGCCACTACCGCATTAAAGTTCTGGATGGCGGCTTCTGCGTTTTGGCTTTGGGCTTCCAAAGCAAAAATCAGATCCTCGTCGCCCAATTTGCCGCGGCCAAGGTTCAGCGTGGTCACGTTGAAGAAATAGACCACGAAGGAAATCAGCATGAAAGCCAGCAGCAGCACTGTGCCCCAGCCAATGAGGCTATCGAGCCAGAGGGCCGCTTCGTAGCCAATGCCGCCGCTGAGAAAGTCGAGGCTGTGGGCCAGAGCGGGGTCGGCATCGGGGGCTTCTATGGTGAGCACCACGTAGCCCAGCAGCAGACTCAGCCAGCCCATGGTGAACAGGCACAACGCCAGCACATAGCTCAAGGACAGCTCGGCCCGCCGGAACACGATTTTGTAGCCCAGGAAAAACACGATGGGGATAACGGCAAACGCGGCCACCCCGAAGCCCTTGTGAATCAGCAGCTGCGCCAGCATGGCCCCCAGCAGCCCCAGCCAATTGCCCGACTCCTGCCCGGCTTCCTTGGTGGGCGTGCTGCCCAGGCTCTCCACCACGCTCTGGTCGGCATGCCCCGTGAACAGGAACGAGACGAAGGCAATGGTGAGGTAGATGGACGTGAGCAGGAAAAAGAAGCCCAGAAACAGTTGAAAGCGCCGGTCGCGCAGGAAGCCGAAGGCGTTGCCCAGCGAAACGGAAGGCAGCTTGAGTGGCTTGCGCGGAGCTTTGGGCGCAGCCTTGGCCTCTGCGCGGCGCGGCTCGCGGGCGGGCTCAGCCGCCGGCCGGGGCTGGTTGCGCGCCGGCCGCGGCTCATTGGCGCGGCTGGGCGCGGGAGAAGTAGGTTGTCTGTATGTATTTTTTGCCATTACCCAGCACTAAAAGGCCAAATCTAGGGATTTTCAGCGGTTTTTGCGGCTTCGCCAACGCCGGCCGGCGCACCCGAAACCGGGGGCCGCACTTCGTAAAGATACAGGTGCCAGTACACGTTCCTAGCCGAAAACTCGCCCCGCACCACCAGCCCGCTCCGCGTCGGCGCTGCCAGCCGCGCCGCCGACAACACGTAACGCCCGCCCAGCCGCTGAAAAGCCGCAGCATCGAACGCGAAATCCTGCACTACGCGGTTCTGAAACGCCCCCACGCGGAAATCCTTGCCCAGCTCACTCGAAAACAGGTAGCAGCGGTTGCCCCAGGCATCGAAATACGGCCGCAGCAGCGGGCTTTTGGCCATCTCGCCGGCAATGATGGGGCGAAACCGGTGCTTGTATTCGATGGGGTAATTATTCTGGTAGCTGTCGAGGGTGTAGAAATCGTTGAGTTGGGCAATACCGGGCGGGAAGCCCAGGCAGGCCACGCGGTAAGCAGCTGGCTCCTGGCCTGTTTGCTGCCGGATGCGCTGCTGCACATGCCCAAACAGCGCGGGGGCCACGTAGGCCGTGTAGTTGGGCTCGGTGGGCTTGGGCCGGCCGGCCAGCTCGCGCAGGTTGTTCAGCCATTCGGTATTCATGCTCAGGCCAGTGAGCAGATGCGCTGCCACCAGCGCCATGCGCAGCCGGCCCGCCGGCAGCAGCCGCAGACTCAGGGCCAGCACGATAAACCATAACAACGGCGTGAGAAAGTGAAACCGGCTCAGATTGAACGTGCGCAGCAGCGGCAGATTATCCTGCACCAACTCAATGAACTGCGGATAGAAGCCGCAAAATATGGCCAGCACCACCAGCACGCCCAGCAAAGCGCCCAATTGCCGACGCGCAGCCGGCGACCCGGCCCGCAAGCCCCAGACGGCCACCACCGCCAGCAGCACCGCCGCCCGAAAAAACCGGCTGGCGTGGTACTGCCCCATGAAAAAGTACTGCGCCGTGCTTTTCAGCCCTGCCCCGAAACCGGGCATAGTCAGCTGAGACAGGTCAAATTCGAGACGGTGCGACGTAAACTGCTTCGCCACCAGCAGCGAGAAAAACAGCGGATATTCAACCACCAGATACATGAGCGTGAGCAACGCCAGTCCGCCCACGGCCCGCCAGGCTACGCCCCTCCCCTGCCCCCAGTCCAGCAGCAGCAGCGCCGCCCCGGCCGCTAGGGCAAAGGGCCCCACGAACACGAACATCGACCACAGCGGAAACGCGGCCATGATGGCCCAGTCCGTCCAGCGGGCCGGGCCGCGGCGCAGGTTCAGGAAGGCCAGCAGCAGCCAGGGCTGACCCAGTATACTGAGGCCATAGATGGTGTAGGCGGGCAGCACGGCCCAGGCCAGGGCCAGCGCCGCGGCCAGCCGGCGCTGGCTTGCCTCGGGCAGAAAGTGGCGGCGCAGCAGCACATACAGGCCCAGCAGGCCCAGCAGCCGCACCAGCGCCTGATGCATGAGGTAGGCTGGCAGCGGCTCCAGCAGCCCGAACACGAGCACCGTGGCGCTCAGGCCGGGCCGCAGGGCATTGCGCGGTAGCCCGTTCATAATCGGGGCCACCACCGCCGTGGGCCGGTAGTCCAGCGCCACGTGGTGGCGGGTGAGCAGGTACGGGATGGTCAGCTCCACGTCCAGATTATCATCAATCTGGACGTAGCTGCGCTCCTGCAATAGCAGGAAGGGCAGCAGAAACAGCAGCAGGCCCAGCAGCGCCCCGGCTAAGGGCGTGCGCAGGCGGGAAACAACAGGCATGGGAAAGCAGAATCGGGAGCGGGCAAAAGTACGGGTTCCGGCTTTGCGGTGGTAGCAGCGCTACTACCACACGGCCGTCATTCCGAGCGAAGCCGAGGAATCTCGCGGGCTGCCGGCGGAGTGGCAACTGTCATCCTGAGCAACGCGAAGGACCTCTACCACTTCGCCCTAATAGCATTGCAACGAAGCAGTCAAGGTCCTTCGCGTTGCTCAGGATGACAGTAACTTTGGCTACACTCGTTAGCTACGCGGATGGAAGTCGGTAATGATCTGCTTGAGGTAGTCCCGGTCGAGGTGAGTGTAGATTTCGGTGGTCGTGATGCTTTCGTGGCCCAGCATCTCCTGCACCGCCCGCAGGTCGGCCCCACCCTCGATGAGGTGGGTGGCAAAGCTGTGGCGGAAGGTGTGCGGGCTGATGGTTTTGCGGATACCGGCCTGCGCGGCCAATGCTTTGATGATGGTGAAAACCATCACCCGCGAAAGCCCGGTGCCGCGCCGGTTCAGAAACACGGTATCCTCGGCGCCGCGCTGAATATCCAGGTGGCAGCGCACACCGCTGATGTAGAAGCCGATGTGCTTCAGCGCGTCGCGGCCTATGGGCACCAGGCGCTCCTTATTGCCCTTGCCGGTCACGCGCACGAAGCCCTGGTCAGCGTAGAGGTTCGACAGCTTCAGCGTAATCAACTCACTCACGCGCAGCCCCGAGGAATAGAGCGTTTCGAGCATGGCGCGGTTGCGGGTGCCCTCGTTGGTGCTCATATCAATGGCTTCCAGCAGCTGCGTTATTTCGTCGTAGCTGAGTGTATCGGGCAGCTTGCGGCCGGTTTTGGGGGCTTCGAGCGTGTCGGTGGGGTCCAGCGTGAGCAGGTCTTCCATAATCATGAAGCTATAGAAGGCCTTGATGCCCGACAGCGTGCGGGCCTGTGAGGTGGCGCTCAGGCCCAATTCGCCCAGCCAGGCCAGAAAATCGCGCAGGATGCGGGTGGTCACCTGGGCCGGACTGGCGGGCAGCTTCGAGAGTTCCAGGTACTGGCGCAGCTTGGATATGTCGCGCGAGTAGGCCTCCACGGAGTTGGCCGACAGGGATTTTTCGAGCTGCAGGTAGCCTTCAAACTGGCGGATGCTGGTATTCCAGGTGGACATGGGGCTTGGGGCTTGGAGGACATGGGGGCTTGGGGCCGTAAAGGTACACGTCTGTCATCCTGAGCTTGCGAAGGACCTTATCACGCCTGAGCAAATCGTTGTTATGCTAAACGTTCAACTGGCATAAGGTCCTTCGCTCTGCTCAGGAAGCCAGACGTGTACCTTTATGCCCCTCTAGTCCCTCCAACCAAGCTCCCACATGAAAATTCTGATCCTGAACGGCCCCAACCTCAACCTGCTCGGGCAGCGCGAGCCGGGCATCTACGGCACCCGCAGCTTCGACGACTACCTGCCCGACCTGCGCGCCGCTTTTCCCGATTTCACCCTCGACTATTTCCAGAGCAACCACGAAGGCCAGCTCATCGACAAGCTCCACGAAGTCGGCTTCAGCTACCACGGCATCGTGCTCAATGCCGGCGGCTACACCCATACCAGCGTAGCCCTGGCCGATGCCGTAGCTGCCATTCATACGCCCGTGGTGGAAGTGCACCTGAGCAACCTGCACGCCCGCGAGGAATTCCGCCAGAAAAGCCTGCTCGGCAAAAACTGCGTGGGCAGCATCAGCGGCTTCAAGCTGGATAGCTACCGCTTGGCATTGCAGTATTTTGAAGGGCTAAAGCCAAAGCGGGTGGGGTTTAAGGTGTAAGTGGTGAGATGGTGAAATAGAGAGATGGTGAGTTTGATGTTCAATCCGCACAAATGGCGCAGGTGGCACAATCAGAATATCAAACTCACCATCTCACTATTTCACCAACTCACCTTCCCTACCTTTGCGGCTCCTAATCTGACTTTCCGCACCTATGTATACATTCAACCCTGGCCCATCGGCAGTGTACCCGGCCGTGCGCGGCTACCTGCAGGATGCCTTCGATGAGGGCTGGCTCTCGGCTCCGCACCGCGGCGAGCGGTTCACGGGCCTGCTGCGCCAGACCGTGGCCGACATGAAGGCCAAGCTCAACATTCCGCAGGACTACAGCATCTACTTCCTCAGCTCGGCCACCGAGTGCTGGGAAGTGCTGGCCCAGAGCCTGACGCCCACCAAAAGCTTCCACCTCTACAGCGGGGCTTTCGGCGAAAAGTGGTTTGAATACGCCAAAGCCCTGCGCCCTGCCTCCACCGGCCAGCAATTCGGCGTCGATGAGGTGCCCGAAATCTACACCCTGCCCCTGCCCGACGCCGACGGCGACACGGACCTGGTCTGCATCACCCAGAACGAGACTTCCAACGCCACCCAGCTGCGCGACGGCTTCATTCTGAACTTATATAACCGCCTCGGCAACGCCCTGCTGGCCGTGGATGCCACCTCGTCGCTGGCCGGTATTCAGCTCAAATACATCAAGGCTGATATCTGGTTTGGCTCGGTGCAGAAATGCTTCGGGCTGCCGGCCGGCCTGGGTATCATGGTGTTGTCGCCGCGGGCAGTGGCGCGGTTTCGGAGCATCAATGAGCGCAGCCACTACAATTCGCTCACGGCCCAGTACGAGAAGATGCTCAACTTCCAGACCACGCACACGCCCAACGTGCTCGGCATCTACCTGCTCAGCCGCGTGCTGCAGGATCGGGAGCCCATCAAAACGGTGCACCAGCATCTGCAGGACCGCGCCGCCAAGCTCTACGAGTATTTCGACCAGGCCACCCAGCTCACGCCGCTGGTAACGAACCCCGAAACCCGCTCCACCACCGTCATTGCCCTCCAGGGCCCGCCCCCGCTGATCGACGAAATCAAGCGCCGCGCCCTGGCCCAGGGCCTGCATCTGGGCAACGGCTATGGCACCTGGAAAGCCAACACGCTGCGCATCGCCAACTTCCCCGCCATCCCCGACGCCGCCTACGAGCAACTGGTCCAGTTCTTCGCCCGCGAGTTCGCCTGAGCGAAGCGGTGAGATAGTGAAATGGTGAGATGGTGAGTTTGATGTTTAATCTGCGCCACTTGCGCAAAACGCGCCACCAGAACCTAAAACTCACCATCTCACCATTTCACCATCTCACTATATGTTCAGCCTCAAGGAAATATTCTCCGTCACGCTCACGCTGTTTGCCGTGATTGATATTCTGGGCTCCATCCCGATTATCATCCAGATCCGGCAGCGGGAGGGCAAGATTCATTCCGAGAAGGCCACGCTGGTGGCCGGAGTGCTGATGGTGGTATTTCTGTTTCTGGGGCAGAGCATTCTGAGTTTGTTTGGGGTCGATTATCAGTCGTTTGCGCTGGCGGGGGCCGTTATTATCTTCCTCATTGGCATGGAAATGATCCTGGGCGTGGAGCTGTTTAAGCACAACCCCGTGGCGGCGTCGGGCTCCATCGTGCCGCTGGCTTTCCCGCTCATCGTGGGGGCCGGCACCATGACCACGCTGCTTTCCCTGCGAGCCGCCTACTCGCTGCCCAACGTGCTGGTAGGCATCGGCCTGAACCTGGTCTTCGTGTTCCTCGTGCTCAAAAGCTCGGCCTGGATTGAGCGCAAGCTGGGCAAAGCCGGCGAAGACATCCTGCGCCGCGTGTTCGGCGTGATTCTGCTGGCCATTGCTATTAAGCTGTTTAAGAGCAATTTCTGAATAAATGTGCTAATGTGGCTTAATGTGCTGATGTGCTAATGCTTTGTCAAACGTCTCATTAGCACATCAGCACATTAACACATCTGCACATTAACTCCCATGATCCATTTATACACCGACGGCTCCTCGCGCGGCAACCCCGGCCCGGGCGGCTACGGCACCATTCTGCGCTACGGCCCCCACGAAAAGGAAATTACCCAGGGCTTCCGCCTCACCACCAACAACCGTATGGAGTTGCTGGCTATCATCGTGGGCCTGGAGGCCGTGACGCGCCCCGAAATACCGATTACCGTCGTCACCGACTCGAAGTACGTGGTCGATTCGGTGGAGAAAAAGTGGGTGTTTGGCTGGGTGAAAAAGCCCGACTTCGGCAAGAAAGCCAACGAAGACCTGTGGCGGCGCTTCCTGAAAATATATGAGCAGCGCAAAGTGCGCTTCCAGTGGGTGCGCGGCCACAACGGCCACCCCGAAAATGAGCGGTGCGACCAACTGGCCGTCGGCAGCGCCCTGCGCGGCCCCCTGCTCATCGACGAAGGCTACGAGCTGATTGAGTCCCGGCGCACCGCGTAGCGCTTTCCTACCCGATGGCCAATTCCTACTTTCAGTTCAAGCACTTCCGCATCGAGCAGGGCAGCTGCGCCATGAAAGTATGCACCGATGCCTGCGTGCTGGGTGCCGCCGCCGACCTGACCGGCACGGCCCGCCTGCTGGATATCGGCACGGGCACCGGCCTACTGGCCCTGATGGCCGCCCAACGCAACCCCGCCGCCATCATCGAAGCCGTAGAGTTGGACCCGGCCGCCGCCGCCCAGGCTGCCGCCAATGCCGCCGCCAGCCCTTGGGCCGACCGCATCCGCATTCAGGCCCAAAGCCTGGCCCACTACGCCGCCACCCATCCCGCGCCCTTCGACCACATTCTCTGCAACCCGCCTTTTTTCCGCCACTCCCTCCTTTCGCCCGATGCGGCCCGCACCACCGCCCGCCACACCAGCCCCGATACGCTGAGCTTCGCTGAGTTGGCCGACTTTGCCGCCCGCTTCCTTGCGCCCAGCGGCCAGCTCACGGTGCTCCTGCCGCCTCCCGAAATGCTGCATTTTGAGCGCAAAGCCGCCTTAGCGGGCCTGTTTCTCCACTCCCAGCTTGTGGTGCGGCACCGGCCGGGCAGCAAAATACTGCGCCACATCAGCAGCTTCGGGCACCAGCCGCAGCCCAGGCAGGTTCAGGAGCTGGCCATCCACGAAGCGGCTTCCGAGGCCTATTCGGCTGAGTTCCGGGCGCTGCTACAGGATTTTTACCTGGCCTTCTGAAGCCCGCCAGGCACTGTAGCCCGAAGCGGGGAACGGATTTCCGCGCTTCGGGGTGCCCTCAGCCTACTGTAGCGGCTGTTCCTGCTCCACAAACACGATTCTGTAGTCCGCCGCCAGCTCGGCCAGAATCGGCTCGTACAAGTCCGCCTGCGTCGGAATGACGACACCGCGCTGGGCGACCTGGCCCCGCGCCAGCCGCCGCACGGCCATAGCCACCGGCAGGCCCACGGTTTTAGCCATAGCGGTGTGCGTAGCATCATCGCCGAGCACTACCAGCGAGGAAGTGCGCTGCCGCCATTGGCCATCCAGCTCGAAATCAAACAGATGCTGCATCACAATCATGTCGTGGTCGCCAGACTGCAGGGCCCATTTTTCGGTTAGCAGGTGCTCCAGCAGCTGCGCGGGCGTGGCATCGGGCTGGCCCACGGGCGTATCCGTAAATAGGCCCAGCCAGTGCAGCCGCTGCATTTCGGGCCCGTCGGCCGCAAGGCCCAAGTAGGCCGCGAAACGCAGAGGCAGGCTGGTTTCAGCATCTGCTACCGGCAAATAAGCTTCAATCAGCTGCGCCCAGGTCATGTCGGCGGCATTGCCGAGCTGCACCGAGTCGTCGGTAAGGCCCAGGCGCACTAGGGCCTGCCAGGCGGCGCAGTAGCCGGGGCGGCGCAGGGTGCCGCGCAAAATGGTCGGGATGTTATCGAGGCCGTAGGGGGCGCGGTAGCTGAGCGAGTCGCGGTTGGCATAGCCCTCAAACTGCCCGTAGCCGGGCACCTCCAGCGTGGCGAGGCGACCAAAGAGCTGCTGATAGGGAATGAAGCGCGGGTGGCCGTTTTCCAGGTATTTGGCCGTGCTCTGGCCCGCCAATACTACGTTGCGCGGGTTCCAGGTAAACTTATACCGCCACGGATTATCGCCCTCCGAATCCGGCGCCATCAGCCCGCCGCAATACGATTTGAACGAGGTCAGCCGCCCGCCCCGCGCCCGGATGTGGCCCAGCGCCTGCATCGCCGACATATGGTCGAGGCCGGGGTCCAGGCCGCATTCCATCAGAATGAGCACACCCGCCGCCCGCGCCTCGGCATCCAGCCCCCGGATTTCGTCGCTCACGTAGCTGGCCGTAACGAGGTGGCGGCCGTGGCGCACGCAGGCCCGCGCCACCGGCCCATGAAACAGCGCCGGCAGCATCGAAATAACAATGTCAGCCGCGAGCACCAACTCATCCAGCCGTTCGGGCTGCTGAATGTCGAATGGCACGGCGCGGGCGTAGGCGCTGTGGGCGGCCAGCATCGGCAGCAGGTGGGCCGGGTTCACATCGGCCACCGTGAGTTGCCAGCCCTCGGTGGGCGCGTGCTGCAACAGGTAGGTAATCAGGGAAGAAGCCGAGCGGCCGGCACCGAGGAGCAGAATGCGGGACATGTTTGGAATGAGCAAGGAGCAGTTATCAATGAGCAACCAGATGCTCTTGATAATCGGGGTGGGAAGGAGGAAGAGGAATTTCCGTCAATAATCGGCAAAAAAACCTACTCCCACCGGCCCCGCGGCATTTCGGCGGCGAGAAGTGCGGCGGCTTGTTCTTTGTTGATTGATAATTGTAGTACATTCACCGCCCCTTCTTCCCACGGGGCCGCCATTCGGCTCCGGCATTTGTTCCTTTCATTCCCCGATGGCCCATCCGCTCCATCTGACCATCACCGTAGAGGTGCTGGATTCCGAAGCCGAACTCACTCCCGCCGAAGCAACCGTCTGGCAACAGGCCCGCGCCGCCACCGACCACTCCTACGCGCCTTACTCCCACTTTCACGTCGGAGCCGCGCTGCTGCTCGATGATGGCAGCGTATTCCGGGGCACCAACCAGGAAAACGCTGCGTACCCCTCCGGCCTCTGCGCCGAGCGCACCGCCCTGTTTGGCCTGGCCGTCAATCAGCCTGAGCGCCACATCCTGGGCATGGCCGTGGCGGCCCGCCCGGCTACCGGCCCGTTTGGCCCGGCTATGCCTTGCGGGGCCTGCCGCCAGGTGATGACGGAATACGAAAACCGCCAGGGCCGCGCCATTCCGCTGCTGCTGCCCGGCCCCAACGGCACCATCTACCGCTTCCGCTCCCTCGCCGATTTGCTCCCTTTCCAGTTCAACGCCGACGACCTGCCAAAGCGTTAAGTTCGCTTATCAGGGTGAAGACTGTCATTGCGAGGACGGAGGACGAAGCAATCCGTCCTCTAAAATGTGCTCAACTCCTTTTTAGCAGAAAGCCCTAACGTAGCACATACGTCAGGGCTTTTCGGTTTACAAAGCTTGGCTCATTGTCCAGAACGGATTGCTTCGTCCTGCGTTCTCGCAATGACAGAGTTACTCCCGCCGAATCAGCGTAGCGGCCCCCTGGGCCCCGGCCAAAACGGTAATTTCAGCGATATGCACGTTGGCCGGGCGCGTCACCATAAATTGAATTACCTCGGCAATATCCTCCGGCTTCAGCGGGTCGAAGCCTTCATAGACCTTCGCCGCCCGCGCCGCGTCGCCCTTGAAGCGCACCTGCGAGAATTCCGTTTCCACCGCTCCAGGGTTCACCTCCGCCACCCGGATGTGCAGCGGCAGCAAATCGATACGCATGGCCTTTGTCAGCGCCGCTACGGCCGCTTTCGAGGCGCAGTACACGTTGCCGTTGGCATACACTTCGTGCCCCGCAATGGAGCCAATGTTGATGATATGGCCCTTTTGGCGCTCCTTCATGCCCGGCAGCAGCGCATGGCTCACGTTCAGCAGGCCTTTCACATTGCTGTCCAGCATCAGGTCCCAGTCGTTTGGGTCGCCATCCTGAATTGGGGCCAGACCGTGCGCCCCACCCGCATTATTCACCAGCACGTCAATGGACTGAAACCCGGCGGGCAGGCTGTTCACGGCGGCTTCCACGGCGGCCCGGTCACGCACATCGAAGGTGAGGATGTGGACGGGCGTGGGGGCCAGCTGTTGGGCCAGCGCCTCCAGCCGCTCGCGCCGCCGCCCCGTGATAACCAGCTGAAAGCCGGAAGCGGCCAGAGCCACGGCCGTGGCGCGGCCAATGCCGGAAGAAGCTCCGGAAACAAAAGCGGTACGAGTCATATACGGTGCGAAACCAGCCAAGCGGCCGGCGCTATTCAATATTCAGATACAGCGTCACGGTGTTGCTTTTCAGGCTTTGCAGACTGCGGCTATACACGTCTTTGCCGGGTTGCAGCTGGTTGCTAAGGCCATGCGAAAAGCGCAACTCGGGGCCGAACTTGAACAAAGGATAGAACAAGTCCATGCCCACGCCATACTCAATGGCAAAGTCGCCGGAGGAAGCCCGCAGCAGGTTGCGGGCCGGGTCTTTGCGCCGATTGCCCACGCCCACGCTCGATTTGATGCCCCCAATCACGTACATCCGGGAGTTGCGGCGGCGGTCCGATTTGAACTTGAGCAGCAGCGGAAAGTCAATCTGCGTTCCGCCTATTTCCTGAGTCAGAATGGAGTCGGCGGGCGAGTAGCCGAACGGCTTGAACTCCACGCGCCGCGTCACGAAGCTGGCCCCCGGCGTGAAGCGCAGGTTGAAGTTATCGGCCAGCCGCACGTCGGCAATGAAGCCCACCGACAAGCCCGGACTAATGATGGAGTTGGCCGAGACGTTCCGGGCCTGCGTGTAGGTTGAGGATTGCTCAAGCTTGTAGCGCGAAAAGCTGGGCGCGATGTACATGCCCGGATGAAACCACTTGTCATCGTAGCCTGGCAGGTTGTCCACCGTAATGGACTTCACCTGACCTTTGCTGCCCTTGCTGGCGCGGCTTTTTTTCTGTGCCTGCGCCCCGAAGGACAGCCCGCAGGTTACCAGCGTCAGCAGGGCGACGCGGCCTATTTTTGCGCCGTGTAGATGGAGCTTATGCCAAATGTGAGGGGTTGCCATGCAGGATTTTTGAAGCCGACGTGTTGGAGAATGGCCAGAAAATCCGGCCCATCCGGAAAGGCCTGCACCGACTCGGGCAGGTACGTGTAAGCGGCGCGGTCCTTGGAAATCATCTTCCCGAATACCGGCAAAATTCGCTTAAAATAGAAGTTGTACGCCTGTTTCATCGGAAAAGCCGTGGGTTTGGAAAATTCCAGAATCACGACTTTGCCGCCCGGCCGCAGCACGCGGTGCATTTCCTTGAGGCCCTTCTGCAGGTTCTCGAAATTGCGCACGCCAAACGAGGCCGTCACCGCATCGAAGTGGTCATCAGGAAACGGCAGGTTTTCCGAGTCGCCCAGCTCCAGCTGAATCCGGTGCGTGAGGCCCTTGCTGGCCAACTTGCGCCGTCCCACCTCCAGCATCCCTTCCGAAATATCCACGCCCGTAACCTTCGTTTCGGGCGAGAGCCGCAGGCTCTCGATGGCGAAGTCGGCGGTGCCGGTGGCAATGTCCAGAATGCGGGCCGGCCGCAGCGCTGTCAGCTCACTCACGGCTTTGCGCCGCCAGTAAATATCGGTGCCGGCACTCAGAAAGTGGTTCAGGAAGTCATACTTGCCCGCGATGCTGTTGAACATCTGGGCAACCTGCGACTTCTTGCCGGCGGCATCATCTTTATAGGGAACTACGGACATACTTCTGAGGCGAAGAACGGAAAAACGAGAGCAGAATTGCCCAAACATAACGCCTGCTGGTGCATTATGTTAAAAAAAAACGGGCCGGGCACATTGCCCGACCCGTTTTGCACTATCCAACCAACGGGTTAGTCGTTGTCGGTCTTCACTTTGGTCTTCTCGCCGTTGGCATCCTTGGTCTTCGAGTCGATGGTCCCCTCTTTGGTTTTCGTCTTCGACTCTTCGCCCGTCGGGCCTTTGGCTTTCACCTTCACTTTGTCGCTGTCTTCGTCCACTTTGGTTTTCACCTTCGTGCCGTCGGCCAGCTTCACTTTGCTCTTGCCTGGCTGCAATGGTGCGGCCGTAGCGGGAGCTGCTGGGGCAGAAGCTGCTGGCTTCATCACCGGCATAGTGTCGCCTTCCTTCAAGATCGGGCGGAACTCCACGCGGCGGTTGAGCTGCATGTTCTCCGGCGAATCGTTCGTGGCATCCGGACGACGCTCACCGTAGCTCACCGTTACCATCCGGGTTTCGGCAACGCCGTTCTTCTTGAGGTAGTTGTAAGCAGCATCCGCACGGTTCTGACCCAGCACCATGTTGTACTCGTCCGTGTTGCGGCTGTCGCAATGGCCCTCAATCGAGATGTTCAGCCCTGGATTCGCCTTCAGAATACCGCTGATGTTGTTCAGCTCCCGAATCGACTCCGGCCGCAGCTTGTACTTGTCCGTATCGAAGTAGATCTTCTTGAAGGCCGTCATGCCTTGGCTCGTGGTATCAATGTAATCCACGTAGAAGTTCTTCTCAATGACGGTCGAGTCATTGGTCGAAATCGGCACGGCAAACTCTTCGGTCGTGATGTTCTTGCTGTCTTTCGACACGGCCACCTGGTACGTACGGCCCGAAAGCACACTCACCTGATAGTCGCCCGTTACGGGCTTGGTCACGTCGCGGTAGCTCAGCGCCGTCTTGTCGGCCTGCGTGCCGTTGAACACCAACTCCACACCCGGAATAACGGTGCTGTCGCGCTTGGTGAACACCTTGCCGCGGATAATGGCGTTCTTGATGTAGTTGATGGTGTAGATGTCCTTCTCACCGTAGCCGCCAATGCGGTAGCTCGACAGGTAAGCGTAGCTGCCATCCGGGCTCAAACGGTAGTAGGTGTCATCATCGGGCGTGTTGATGGGGTAGCCCATGTTCTCGGGCGTGCCCCACTTGCGGCCAATCTCATCATACTCCGACTTGAAGATGTCGTAGCCGCCCATCGTGTTGTGGCCCCGCGAGCTGAAGTACATCGTCTTGCCGTCTTTGCTCAGGTACGGGCTGTCGTCGTCGAATTTGGTGTTGATGGTAGTACCCACCGACTTAGGCTCGCCCCAGTCGCCGCCGGCCTGGCGGGTGGCGTAGTAGATATCCAGCGTGTTGTCTTCCGAAAACTTGCTCGTCGAGAAGTAGATCGTCAGGCCATCGGGCGTGATGAAGGCATCCGACTCGAAGCCTTTCGAGTTGATGTTGTTGTTCAGCTTCTTGGGAGCCGTCCAGTCGCCGCCGGCTTTCTCCGAGTAGAAGATGTCGCCGTTCTCGTCCTGACGATACATCAGCATCTTCTGGTCGTTGTCGAACACCTGAATCGAAGCATCGTGGCCTTTGCCGTTGAGCACGCCGCTCAGTGAGCGGGGCTTTTCCCAGTTCTCGTCGTCGATACGCTTGGCTTCGAACACATCCTCAAAGTACTCACCATCGGAAGCGATGTTGCCTTTGTCGGTGCTGTTGGTGTTGCCGGCCCCGGTCACGTTTTCACCGCGCGAGGTGAACAGCAGCAGCTTATCATCAGCCGAGATAACCGGGCTGTGCTCCGAGAAGCTGGTGTTGATGGTCGGGCCCAGGTTCTTCACGAAGATATCCTTGGGGCTGTTGAACTGCACCTTAGCGTTCTTGCTGTGCTGAATCAACTGTGCCAGCGCACCTTTGCGGGTGTCCTTCTTCTTCAGCGTGGCATTGTACGCCTGGAAGTGCGAGATGGCCTCGTCGAAGTTGTAGTTCAGGTGGTCTACCCGGCCCAGCCAATACTCCACGTCCTTGGCCACTTTCGGCTTCAGGCGCTGTGCCTTATAAATGTAGTCGCTGGCTTTCTCCTTATCAAAGGACATGTAGGCAATGCCGGCGCGGAACAATGCCAGTGCATTGTTGGGCTCTTTAGCCAGTACCTGCTCATAGAAAGGAATTGCGGCCCGATAGTTCTCTTGCTCAAAGTACTTGTTTGCAGTCTTAAGCTGCTTGCGGCTGCTCTGGGCCAGGGCAGGCTGAGCCACGGCCGCGGCGAGAGCGAAGGCGCAAGAGGCTTTCAATAACCTTCTGACTAAGTTGTCCATTGTAGGAGGGGTTTGGGAATAAGGAGTTGCAGGGAGGTTTCGCAGAAACAGCGGCCACCCGTTGCGGCTGCTATTTTTTTAAGAGTTGCCTCTTATACTGAAAACCTGTTCCAGGGTTAAGCCAGCCAGCTTTTTTTTCCGAGCATAAGCGCTCAAAAAGCAAGTTCGACAGGTGACTAAGCGGAACCCTATGCGTTGGGGAACAAGGTAAGTTGCGGGCAAAGATAGAAATTTTATAATACGACCTTTGCCACATCCAATTGGAAAAAAACTTTATTTAATCTGCTTTTACACTGATTCCGGACTTGCAATTCCGTTTCTCAGCAGGTTGCAAACCGCGCAAATATAATCGTGCTTTATAAACTACAAGGGTTTTATAAGAAAATTTATGATTCGGGTGCCCCGGCGTATTCCGCTACCTTTGCGCCCGTACCTGGCTTTTCCCCTATGATTATCCGCGAAGCAAAATTTCTGATGAGCAACTCGCGGGTGGACCAATGTCCGCCGCCGACGCTGCCCGAATACGCCTTCATTGGCCGTTCGAACGTGGGCAAGTCGTCGCTCATCAATATGCTGACGGGACAGAAAGGGCTGGCCAAAACTTCCTCGCTGCCCGGCAAAACGCAGCTTATTAACCATTTCTTAATTAACGACGCGTGGTATCTGGTCGATTTGCCCGGCTACGGCTACGCCAAAGTAAGTAAGGACTCGCGGGCCGCCTGGCTCAAGATGATTAACTACTATATGCGTCGGCGCGAAAATCTGGCCTGCGTATTCGTGTTGATTGACTCGCGGCACGAGCCGCAGAAGCCGGATCTGGATTTTATGGAAATGCTGGGGACGGAAGGCGTGCCGTTTGTGCTGGTTTTCACCAAAACTGATAAGCTTTCCGGCTCGCGGGCCCAGCAGAATATCGTCTCGTATCTGCAGAAGATGAGCGAAAGCTGGGACGAGCTTCCCCGGCACTTTATTACCTCGGCCGAGGAAAAAACCGGCCGCGACGAAGTGCTTGCCTTTATAGAAGAGGTGAACCGCCAACTGGCTCAAACGGCGGATAATGCGTAGATTGGCCCCGTAATTGCCAAGCCCGCAACGGCAACTTTCTTTCCATTTTTCCCTCCTCTTTCCTTTCCGGTTTTTCCATGAAGAAAATCACGTTTGCGCTGGCCCTGGCCCTGCTGGCCGGATCTGCTCCGGCTTTCGCGCAAAAGACTAAAGTGAAAATCAAGGGCGATGCGCCCGCGCCTACTCTGGAAGCCCCCGAGGCTTCCGAAGCGCCCACGCAGACGGCCCCGGCCGCGCCCGGCCACGCGGGCAAAGTAGTGCCGGTGGCAGAATATTACGAGGGCGGCCAGGAGGCCATGTATGAGTTCATCGAGAAGGAGCTGAAATACCCCATCATGGCCCGCCGCAACCGGATCCAGGGCACTTGCATCGTGAGCTTCACGCTGAATACAGACGGGACAATGTCGGGCATTAAGCTGGTGAAAAACGTGGGCGGCGGCTGCGGCGAAGAAGCATTGCGCATTGTGCGGCTGCTCAAGTTCCGCAAGCCCGATTACGCCATTCTCACCAGCCTGCCCATCTCCTTCAAGCTGCCGGCTCCGGGCCAGGCGGCTGCCGCCGAATAACGTCGCATTTTTTACCCAACTGCTTTTTCTATGCCCTACGACCTGAAGGAAATTGCTGCCATCAGCGGAATGCCTGGTCTCTACCGCCTTGTGAGCCCTACGCGGGCCGGCGTCATTGTCGAATCGCTCACCGAGAACGGCAAGCGTTCCGTGGCTTCGGCCCGCAATAAGGTGTCGCTGCTGCACGAAATTTCCATCTATACCCAGGACTACGATCAGACGGTGCCCCTGACGGAGGTGTTTGACCGGATTCACCAGAAATTCGGCACCGAGCTGGCCGTGACCAACAAGTCGGATGACCGGGACTTGGCCGCTTTCATGGGCGACATCATCCCGGATTACGACCGGAGCCGGGTGTACATGTCGGATATCAAGAAACTGGTTTCGTGGTACAAAGCCGTGAGCAGCCGCCTGGAGTACACCGCCCCCATGGCGGAGGAAACCGCTGCTCCGGCCACCGAGGCCCCGGCTACCGAGGAAGCCAAGCCCAAGGCCAAGAAGAAAACGGCCAAGACGGACGATGCCCCGGCGGCTGATGAAGCCTTGAGCACGGCTGGCATTATTCCGGCCAAGCAGGAGTCAACCAAGCCAATCAATCCGGAAATTACGGAGGAGAAGCCCGCGAAGAAGGGCAAGAAGAAGTCGGAGTAATTCGTCGGATACTACACACAAAAAAGGCCACCTGCTAAGCGGGTGGCCTTTTCTGTGTGTAACTCAGCGTTGCTATTTCAGGGCCGCAGCGGTGGCCGCCTCATACTCGCGGGCCATAAATTCTTCGGCCTTCTCTACCAGCTCCGTGGAGCCGATGAAAAGCGGGCAGCGCTCGTGCATCCCTTTGGGTTCTAGCTCCATGGTGCGGGTGCGGCCGTCGCTGGACTTGCCGCCGGCCTGCTCCACGATGAAAGCCAGCGCGTTGCACTCGTACATCAGGCGCAGCTTGCCGTTGGGAGCCTTCTTGGTGGCCGGGTAGATATATATGCCGCCTTTGAGCAGGTTACGGTGAAAATCGGCGACCAGGGAACCGATGTAGCGGGCCGAGTAGCCCTGCTGCTTGCAATGGTCTACGTAGGCCGTCATGGCCTCGGAGAATTCGTTGGAGTTCCCTTCGTTGAGGGAGTAGATAGCGCCGGTTTTGGGCGTGGTGATCTGGGGGTGCGAGAGGAAAAACTCGCCCAGCGAAGGCTCGTAGGTGAAGCCATTCACCCCGTTGCCGGTGGTGTACACCATCATGGTGCTGGAACCATATATTACGTAGCCGGCGGCCACCTGATGAGTGCCGGTTTGCAGGCAATCCTGCTCGTTGCCTTCGTTGCCGGTGGGCGAAACGCGCCGGTAGATGCTGAAAATGGTGCCGATGCTGACGTTCACATCGATGTTGGAAGAGCCGTCGAGCGGGTCGATGGCCACCACGTACTTACCCTGCACGTTGCCGGTCTGAATCATCTCCTCGTCTTCTTCGGAAATGATGGTGCATACCTCGCCGCCGTTGCGCAGGGCTCGGATGAAGCGAATGTTGGCAATGACGTCCAGCTTCTGCTGCTCCTCGCCCTGCACGTTGCGGTTGCCATAGGCTCCGGCAATGTCGATGAGGCCGGAGCGGTTGATTTCGCGGTTCACGATCTTAGTTGCCAGGGCAATGTCGCGCAGCAATTGGGAAAGCTCGCCGGTGGCGTAGGGGAAGTCTTCCTGCTTCCGCATAATGAAGCGGTCGAGGGTGGTACCGACGGGCAGGGCCAGTTTGTTATGATCCATAAGGGGTGGGAAAATGAGCAGTGAGTCTGGCCTACAAAACTAAGCTTTTTCGCCACATCTGCCGCTGGCTGCCTACTTTTGGCCCATGCAGCAACAGCACGCTCTGAAGGTTTATAAGTTTGGCGGGGCCTCGGTGAAGGATGCCGCCGCCATCCGCAATCTGGTCGAAATCGTGCGCGGGCACGCCGCCGATAGTCAGCTGCTCATCGTGGTTTCGGCGATGGGCAAAACCACCAACGCGCTGGAAGACATCTTCCAGCGGGCGCACGCCGGCACCGCCTATGCCGAGCCCCTGGCCGTGCTGCAGGCGTTTCACGAACAGGTAGCCCAGGAGCTTTTCGCTGATGAAACTCCGCCTGCCGCCGTAGCCAGCGCCCCGGCCACGCCCACGCTCGACCACCTTTTTGCGCAGCTGCACGGCCAGCTGGCCCGCGTGGTGCCCCACGACGACTACGACCGGCAGTATGACCAGATTGTGAGCTTCGGGGAGCTGCTGGCCACGGCTGTGGTGGCGTGGGCGCTGCAGGCCCAGTGGCTCGACTGCCGCCCGCTGCTGCGCACCGATGCCACCTGGCGCGAAGGTCGCCTCGACTGGCCCCTCACCGAGCAGCAGGTGCTTGCCACCGTGCCCCCGCTCCTGCTGCGCGGTCCCGTAGTAACGCAGGGCTTTGTAGGCGGCACCGCCGATGGCGTGACCACCACGCTCGGCCGCGAGGGCTCCGACTATACGGCCGCCATTTTTGCTTATTGCCTGCAGGCTGAGTCGGTTACGATCTGGAAAGACGTGGCGGGGCTGCTCAATGCCGACCCCAAGTTCTTTGCCGACCCGGTACGCTACCCCGAAATCAGCTACCAGGAAACCATTGAAATGGCGTACTACGGCGCGTCGGTCATTCACCCCAAAACCATTAAGCCGCTGGCCGTGCGGCGCATTCCGCTGTTCGTGAAGTCGTTTCTGGACCCGGCGGCCGAGGGCACGCGCATCGGCGACTGCCGGCACGGACTGCTGGCCCCGGCGTTTATCCGCAAAAACGGGCAGTGCCTGATTTCCTTCGAGTCGAAGGACCTCACGTTTATTTCGGAGGAGAACCTGGAGGTGATTTTCGGGGCGCTGGCCCAGGCCCGGCTCAAGATCAACATGATGCAGAACTCGGCCATTTCCTTTTCCGTCTGCACCGATTTTGGGGCGTACCGGCTAGATAAGCTGCTCGATCAGCTCCGCGACCAGTTCACCATTCACTACAATACGGGCCTGGAGCTGTACACTATTAAGAACTACGACGCAGCCAGCATCGGGCGGCTGACGGCGGGCCGGGAGGTGCTACTGGAGCAGCGCACCCGCCAGACGCTGCAGGTGGTATGCCGGGGCGGCAGCGAGTTCATTCGCTAATGAGTCCGGTATTCAGGCAAGCTGCCTGACGCACTATCGGCTTTAGCAAATCACAATTTAACTTGCTTATATTCTGGGTTTTAAAGTATGTATCATCAATCGATAATACAGGTAAACAATCACACAAGATAGGGGCTGTAAATCGGGAAAAACGCAAGAATTTACCCGGCCGCTGAAAACCTTTTTGGGCTGGGTTTCCTTCTAGCGTTACCTTTGTGGAGAATCATTCTTACCTGTGCAGCCAGTTTTCGAGTCTTCCTTTCAACCCCAGGCGGCCGATGTGAGCCCCGACGCGCTGCGTGAGCGGCTGGCCCGGAAAGGCTTGCGGGCCACCCGGCAGCGCCTCGCGATTCTGGAGAGCCTGCTGCTGCTGCCGGGCCACCCCACGGCGGAGCAGGTGCACCGCCGCGTGCGGCCCGACTACCCTACTATTTCGCTCGGCACGGTGTATAAGGCGCTGGACAGCTTTGTAGCCACTGGCCTGGTGCGGCGCGTGGCCGCCGCCGAGGGCCACTCCCGCCGCTTCGATGCCGACTGCTCGGCCCACCACCACCTGCACTGCACCGATACCCAGGAAATCATCGACTACTGCGACCCGCGGCTCGATGCGCTGATTCAGGAGTTTTTTGCGGCGCGGGGCCTGCCCGGATTTCGTCCCGAAACCTTTTCGCTCCACATTACCGGCACCAAAACCCGGGAATCCTGAGGCCGCCGGTTTTGGCTGCGCCGCCCGATTCCTGACTTTCCGCTTTTTATATCACCCTTTTTCACTTTTTACTTTTTCAACATGGCAGTTCTCGTTGGCAAGCGTGCTCCTTCTTTCAAGGCTACGGCCGTAATCGATAGCGAATTCGAAGAGGATTTCTCCCTCGACCGCTACCTGGGCAAGAAGCACGTTATCTTTTACTTCTACCCCGCCGACTTCACCTTCGTTTGCCCCACCGAAATCATTGCTTTTCAGGAGCGTCTGGCTGATTTTGAGGCCAAAGGCGTGGCAATTGTGGGGTGCTCTACCGATACGCATTTCTCCCACTTTGCCTGGCTGCAGACGCCCCGCGACAACGGCGGCATTCAGGGCGTGACGTACCCGCTGGTGGCCGATGCGACCAAAACCATTGCTTCCAACTACGACGTACTCGGCGGCCACTACGACTACAACGAAGCCGGTGAAATGACCTTCGTGGGCTCGCCCCTCGCCTACCGTGGCCTGTTTCTGATCGACAAAGACGGCATCGTACGCCACCAGGTGGTAAACGACGGCCCGCTAGGTCGCAGCATCGATGAGGCCATGCGCATGGTGGACGCCCTGCAGTACTTCGAGGCCAAAGGCGAGGTGTGCCCCGCCAACTGGGAGGAAGGCAAAGAGGCCATGCAGGCTACCCGCGAAGGCGTGGCGGCTTACCTCGGCAATCAGGCTGCTCACTAAGCAGGCTGTATAGCCTGACAATCAGGCTTTACAAGGCATCATCTAAAAGCGCCCCGGCCAGTTGGCCGGGGCGCTTTTCGTTTGCCGGCTGGCAAACCCCTATTTTTGCCCGCTCAGCGGGGTCTACTCTGAGCCCGGCGACTACCAACTACTCAAGCGTTGCTCTTCCTTTATACCATCGGTCTTTGGCTCTACGCGCTGCTGCTGCGGCTGGCGGCACCCTTCGTGCCCAAAGCGGCCCAGTGGACCAATGGCCGGCGCGGGCTGCTGGCGCATATCCAGCAGGCGCTGCAGGCCGAAACCGCGCCGCGGGTGTGGTTTCACTGCGCCTCGCTGGGCGAGTTTGAGCAGGGCCGGCCGCTGCTGGAAGTGTATCGGCAGCAGTATCCGCAGCACAAAATCGTGCTGACCTTTTTCTCGCCTTCGGGCTACGAAATCCGCAAAGACTGGCCGGGGGCCGACTATATCTTTTACCTGCCATTGGATACGGCCGCCAATACCGGGGCTTTTCTGGACGCGGTGCAGCCCCGGCTGGCCGTGTTTGTGAAGTACGAGTTCTGGTATTACTTCCTCACCGGGCTGCACCGCCGCCAAGTGCCCACTATCTGCGTGTCGGCCATTTTCCGGCCCGATCAGGTCTTTTTTAAGCCCTGGGGGGGCCTTTTTCGCCGGATGCTGGGTTGCTTCACCCACATTTTCACCCAGAACGAGGCCTCAACGGCGCTGCTGCGGCAGCTTGGCATCCGGCAGGTCAGCACCGCCGGCGATACGCGCTTCGATACGGTGGTGGCCACGGCCGCCGCGCCCCCGAAGGCGCTGCCGATTCTCACCGCTTTCGGCGCCGACGGCACGCCGGTGCTGGTGGTGGGCAGCAGCTGGCCCGAAGACATTACGATGCTCACGCCCGCCCTGCAGGCGCTGGCCCCCGCGGCGCTACGGGTGCTGGTGGCTCCGCACGAGCTGCACGAAACCGGGCTGCGGCAGGTGGAGGCGCTATTGCCGGGCCAGGTGCTGCGCTACTCTCAGGCTACGCCCGAAACCGCCGCCACGGCCCGCATTCTGCTGATTGACTCCATCGGACTGCTGCGCGAGTTGTACCGCTACGGCACGCTGGGCTACGTGGGCGGCGCGTTTGGCAAGGGCCTGCACAATACGCTGGAAGCCGCCGTATTTGGCCTGCCGCTGCTGTTTGGGCCGAATTATCATAAATTTCAGGAAGCCAAAGACCTGATCCAGCTCGGCGGGGCCGACGCAGTGAAGGATGCGGAGGAGCTGGAAACCGCGCTGAAATTCCTGGTGTACAACCCCGAGCAGCGCCAGCCCATCGTGGAAAAAAACCGCCGCTACGTGCTGACCCAGGCCGGGGCTACGGCCAAGATCATGCGTTGGCTTGACGGTGAGTTGTCATTGCGAGCAGCGCGAAGCAATCCGTCCTGAGCAATAAAGAAAGCCCTTCTGACCCACAAAGCCCTGATGTGCGCCAGCCAGGGGCTTTCTGGGTGAACAGGGCTTTGTACATTTGAGAGGACGGATTGCTTCGTCGTGCCTCCTCGCAATGACAGGTCACCATCTCACTATTTCACCAGTTCACATTCATGACCGGCATCGTTGTTAAATCTACTGGCTCGTGGTATCTCGTGCGGGAAACGGCTACGGGGGTGCTGCACCGCTGCCGGCTGCGGGGCAAGTTCAAGCATCAGGGGCTAAAGGTGAGCAACCCGCTGGCCGTGGGCGACCAAGTGGATTTCACGGTGGAGGAGCAGACTGAGGGCGCGGGCGTGATTCACCACATCGAGCCGCGCCGCAACTACATCATCCGCCGCTCGGTGCACAAGAGTGAGCACGCCCACATCGTGGCGGCCAACCTGGATCTGGCGCTGCTGGTGGTCACGCTGGTGTCGCCGGCCACGTCGTTCGGGTTCATCGACCGGTTCCTGGTCACGGCCGAGGCCTACCAGATTCCGGTGCGCCTCATCTTCAACAAGGTGGACCTGTATGACGAGGAACTGGCCGGCTACCAGGAGCAAATTCTGAAGATGTACCGCCGCACCGGCTACGAGGGTCTGCGCTGCTCGGCGCACACCGGCGAGGGGCTGGCCGAAATCGATGCGCTGCTGGAGGGCAAGGTTACGCTGCTTTCGGGGCATTCGGGGGTGGGCAAAAGCACCCTCATCAACGCCCTGGTGCCCGATCTGGACATCAAAACCGCCGAAATCAGCCAGTTTTCCGACAAAGGCGTGCATACTACCACCTTCGCCGAGATGCTGGAAGTGCGCCCCGGCACCTATATTATTGATACGCCCGGCATCAAGGAGCTGGGGCTCGTAGACATTCCGGCGGCCGAGCTGGCCCACTATTTCCCCGAAATGCGGGCCTTGCTGAATCAGTGCCGCTACCACAACTGCCAGCACATCCACGAGCCCGACTGCGCCGTGCGCGAAGCCGTGGACAAAGGCAAAATAGCTCTACCCCGCTACGACAGCTACCTGAGTATGCTGGCCGGCCAGGACAACCGGCACTAAGCAGTGAGTGGTGAGTAGTGAGTAGTGAGAGGCAAACTCGAATAGCCGCAGCGCGGCGGCAGGTTTGTAGCAATAAGCAGGAATGAAGAACAAAGCCGCGTAGCGGTGACAGAACCGTTCGAACGATTCTGTCACCGCTACGCGGCTTTTTCCTTTTGCCTTTTCGGATTACTACAAACCTGCCGCCGCGCGGAGGCCCTGCCGATTGGAATAGGTTGGCCACATCAGCACGCTGCAGCCGTTTGGGCTTCGCCCCTATAGCGTTTGCCGGTATTTATCCCGCGTGGCTGGCAGGGTTTGGGAGAGGCGCTGCAGCTTTTCTTCCAGCTCGCGGGCGGCCAGGGCGCACACGGCTTCTATCTTGGCGAAGGCGGCCAGCACTTGGGCGCGGGTTTCCTCGCCGGCGGCCTCGGTTTCGTCGTTGGCAATGAGGATGACGGCCAGCGCCTGCAGGTCTTTGGCAATGTCCTCAAACCGCAGGTTGATGCCCATGGTGGCAAACGTGGGAATGATGGAGTGCGTGGCCGCTTTCAGAGCGCTCCACTCATTTTCCGCAATAGCTTTTTTCATGGTCTGCACCAGCTGCGGAATCTCCTGCAAATACAGATAAATCATTTCGGCCATGCGGGCATCGCTCTTGGTGATGCGGCGCAGGTAGTCGAAGTTGACGCAGGTAAGCGGCTCTTCGGGCAAGCTTTCCACCAAATCCGGCGCGGCTTCCTTTTCGTAATCGGCGCTTTTCAGGTACTTGATGATCTTGCTGTAGAGCAGCTTATCGTCGATGGGCTTGGATATGTAGTCGTTCATGCCCACGGCTTTGCACTTCTCCACATCCACGGTGGTCACGTCGGCGGTGAGGGCAATGATGGGCACCGTGAGCCGGAGCTGGGTGCGGATGTATTCGGTGGCCTCGAAGCCGTTCATCTCGGGCATCTGCAGGTCCATCAGCACAATATCGTAGCGGGTGGTGCGCAGCTTTTCCACGGCAATGCGGCCATTGCCGGCCACTTCCATCTCGAAGCCGAAGTCTTCGAGCAGCGTCTTCATCAGCAGCTGATTCAGGGCAATGTCTTCCACCACCAGAATCTTCACGTCTTTGAAGCCGGTTTCCAGCTCAATGTTGAGGTTATCATCCGCGCTGGCCTTTTCCAGGGTTTTGGCAAAGCTCAGAATGAAGCTGAACGTGGAGCCCACGCCTACCTTGCTTTTCACCGTGATGGTGCCGCCCTGGGGCTCCACCAGGTTTTTCACGATGGCCAGCCCCAGGCCCGTGCCGCCATACAGCCGCGAGGTGCCGCTGGTAGCCTGCTGAAAATTGTCGAACACAGTGCCCAGCTTGGCCTCCTCGATGCCGATGCCGGTATCGGTGATGGCAAACTCCAGAATCACCTTCTCCTTATCCTGCACCAGCAGGCGCACGCCCACCGTGATGCTGCCTTCGCTGGTAAACTTAACCGCGTTGCTGACCAGGTTCAGAATGATCTGGTGCAGGCGCACCGGGTCGCCCACCAGCACCTCCGGAATCCGGTCGTCGTACTCCATCACCAGCTCCAGGTTCCGCTCCTGAATCTTGGTTTCGAACAGGTGCACCATGGCCGAAACCGAGGCCGAGAGCTTGAACGGAATCTGCTCAAACGTCATCTTGCCCGCGTCTACTTTGGCCAGGTCCAGAATGTCGTTTATCAGCACAATCAGCGTATCGCCGCTGAGCTTGATGGCGGTCAGGTATTCCTGCTGCTTTTCCGTCAGGTCCGTTTTCAGCACCACCTTTGTGAAGCCGATGATGGCGTTCATGGGCGTGCGGATTTCGTGGCTCATATTGCTCAGAAACTGCTGCTTGGCCTTCACCGCGTCTTCGGCAATGCCGGTGGCGGTTTCGGCTTTGGCCTGGGCTTCCTCGGCCCGCACGGTGGCCAGCTCGGCCGCTATCTTGGCCTCGTTCAGCTCGGTGGCAATGCGCTTCTGGTCCGTCACGTCGCGGGCCACAATCACCACGCCCAGCACGTGGCCCTCGTCGTTTTTGTACACCGAGCCGTTGAACAGCACGTCGGTCAGCTTGCCGTCCTTGTGGCGCAGCGTGAGGGGCGAATCGGCTACGGTGCCCTTGGCAAACACCTCCTGGTACACCTCGCGGGCCATCTGCGGCTCGGTGAAATAGGCGAAGAAGTCGGACCCGATCAGCTGCTCCCGCTCGATGC
Organism: Hymenobacter daecheongensis DSM 21074; assembly: GCF_900141805.1. GTDB lineage: Bacteria > Bacteroidota > Bacteroidia > Cytophagales > Hymenobacteraceae > Hymenobacter > Hymenobacter daecheongensis. Next base: position 49,419 of record NZ_FQYN01000003.1, read on the forward strand.
CGGTGATGTACACCGTGGCCATGTTCATGTCCGTAATCTTGCCCTCGGGGCTGATGGTTACCAGCGGGTCGCGGCTGGCCTCAATCAGGCCGCGGGCGTAGTTGGCAATGCGCAGCTCGGCCGCCCGCTTGATTTTCTCGTCGTTCTGAAACGCCAGCTCCTTGTTGGCAATCACCAGCTCGGCGGCCCGCTTTTCCTTCTCGTCGTTCTGAAAAGCCAGCTCAATGTTGGCAATACTCAGTTCAGCCGCCCGCTTTTCCTTCTCGTCATTTTGAAAGGCCAGCTCCGTGTTGGCCACGCTCAGCTCAGCGGCTCTTTTCTCCTTCTCGTCATTCTGAAAAGCCAGCTCGGTGTTGGCGATGCTCAGCTCCTGAGCGCGCTTTTCCTTCTCATCGTTCTGGAAAGCCAACTCCTCGTTAGCAATGCCCAACTCGGCAGCCCGCTTTTCCTTCTCATCATTCTGAAAAGCCAGCTCCTCGTTGGCAATGCTCAGCTCCTGCGCCCGCTTCTCCTTTTCGTTGTTCTGAAAGGCCAGCTCGGTGTTGGCGATGCTCAGCTCGGCCGCCCGTTTTTCCTTCTCGTCATTTTGAAAAGCCAGCTCCGTATTGGCAATGCTCAATTCCTGGGCCCTCTTCTCCTTCTCATCGTTCTGAAACGCCAGCTCTTTGTTGGCAATGCTCAGCTCGGCGGCGCGCTTTTCTTTCTCGTCATTTTGGAAAGCCAGCTCGGTATTCGCCACGCTCAGCTCCTGGGCGCGCTTTTCCTTCTCATTGTTCTGGAAAGCCAGCTCTTTGTTGGCGATGCTCAGCTCCTGAGCGCGCTTCTCTTTCTCGTCGTTTTGGAACGCCAATTCCTCATTGGCAATGCCCAGCTCAGCAGCCCGCTTTTCCTTCTCGTCATTCTGAAAAGCCAGCTCCTCATTGGCAATGCTGAGCTCGTCGGCGCGCTTTTCCTTTTCGTTGTGCTGAAAGGCCAGCTCCTTGTTGGCGATGCCCAGCTCGGTGGCCCAGTTTTTCTCCGCAATTTCCCGCGCTACAATCACCGCGCCCAGCACGTTGCCGTGGTCGTCCTTGTTCACGGTGCCATCAAACAGCACCTTCGTGAGCGTGCAATTGGTGTGGCGCAGGGTGCAGGGCACGTTGGTAACCGCGCCCGTGGCCAGCACCTCGCGGTAGGTTTTGCGCACCTGCTTCTCCTCCGTGAAGTAGGCGAAGAAATCGGAGCCGAGCAGGGCCTCACGCTCCACGCCCGTAATTTTTACCGCCGCCTCGTTGGTATCCAGAATGATACCGCGCGGGTCAACGGTGACTACTAAATCCTGACTGGCTTCAATGAGCCGCCGATACCGGTTCTCGCTTTCCTTCATGGGTAGTGCTGCTGCCCTTCAAGGCGAGTTTTCAGTGGGGTGAATGGGTGGCCGGGGCCGGGGTAAGCAACCGGGTGGGGTTGTTGGAAGCTAAAAAGAAGCCGCGGCACGCTAAAACGCCTGCCATTTCTTCGCGTAGTGCAACCAGCTGGCCGCGCCTGCTTTCCTAGCAGGCTGATACCCATGTAAGGTACAGCTTATCCGGCTAAGAAATTTTATATCGGCCGGCTACCGCTAGTGTAGAGCTTCAGACGCCGCGTCGGCACCTGCCAAAAACAAAAGCCACCCGCACAGGGCGGGTGGCTTTGGTCGGGGCCGAATTGCTTCGGAATACTGCTTACTGGGCCGGAGCCGACGGCAGCAGCACCTGGTCGATGACGTGGGTGATGCCGTTGCTGGAAACTACGTCGGCAATCTGCACGGTGGCGTTGTTGATCATCACCTTGCCGTCTTTCACGGCCACTTTCACTTTCTCACCGTTCACGGTGGTCAGCTCCTGGCCGTCTTTCAGGTCGGCGGCCAGCAGGCGGCCGGCAATGACGTGGTAGGTGAGCACGCCCTTGAGCTTTTCCTTGCTTTCGGGCTTCATCAGGCCATCCAGCGCGCCTTTGGGCAGCGAAATAAAGGCTGAGTTGGTGGGGGCGAATACCGTGAAAGGGCCGGGGCCGCTGAGCGTACCGCCCAGGTCGGCGGCCGAAATAGCCTTGATGAGCGTACTCACGCTGGCCGCCTGCACAGCGTTCTGAATAATGCTTTTGTCCGGGGTCATGGCCACGCCGTCTACCATCACGCCTTCGGGCTTGCCCATGCGGGCCGAATCGGTAGACACCATGGCCGTGTCGGTGGCGGCATCGGCGGCGGCGGTGGTGGTGGTTTCGGTCTTGGTGGTGTCGCCGCAGCTGCTGAGGGCCAGCAGAGTGGCGGCACTTAGGGCGAAGGCGGCGGTGCGGAAGGTCTTTTTCATGGAACGCGGAACGGGGTTAAGAAGGAAGGTTGGGGAAGTTCGGGGCGAATATCAGCATATTCGGTTTCCGGGATGCTATTACCGCCCTCGAAACCCGCCAATTCGCCGGATGTTTGGCCGGTGGCCGAATTGGCTACCTTTGCGGCCGGTCCCGCGGCCTCCGGCCGCGTATAGCCGGTTTTCCCCCATCCATCTACTTTTCTTTCTTCCGCATGAAAACTGCCGAAATTCACACCAGCAAAGGCGTTATGAAAGTGGAGTTCTACGAGCAGGACGCGCCCAAAACCGTCCAGAACTTCACCGACCTGGCTAAAAAAGGCTTCTACGACGGCCTCAAGTTTCACCGCGTCATCCCGAACTTCGTGATTCAGGGCGGCTGCCCCAACTCCCGCGCCGGCGCCAAGGGCACGCCCGGCACCGGCGGCCCCGGCTACAAAATCGACTGCGAAACCAAAGGCGGCCACCAGTACCACGAGCGTGGCGCGCTGAGCATGGCCCACGCCGGCAAAAACACCGGCGGCTCACAGTTCTTCATCGTGCACAGCCGCGACAACACGGCCCACCTCGACGGCGTGCACACGGTGTTCGGCAAAGTGGTGGAAGGCGTTGACGTGATTGACCAGATCAAGCCCAACGACGAAATCCAGAAAATCGTGGTGAGCGAGCAGGCGTAGTTTGCCTCTGATAGCTGTTTGAACCAAAAAGAAGCCGTCTGCTGGTTAGCAGGCGGCTTCTTTCGCGTTGCGCGGTGGGTGAAAAACCAGGTTATATTTTCTTATCGACTATTCGGGCCTACCAGCGCTGGAAGAACCAACGGTTCTGGTTGGCTTTGTAGCTTTTGTAGTTGGGCCGGTGCAGCGCCACGCGGCCTTTGCTCACGGCCCGCACGTAGGGTGCGCGGTCGGCAGCAGCGGCTGGTGCGGAGGGCACGAGCAAAGCCAGAACGAGGAGCAGCAAGGTGAGGCGGGCGAGGAGAGCAGCGTGCATGACCAGAGAAGTTGAAAGTGTGTGGGAAAGTAGTCGCGGTAATTCCGGCAGCCGTTCTGGCCGTTGGAATGATACAAAGCAACACCACCAAACCGGCAGTTTTTCGCCGTTTCGCCGAGCAGCAGCCGGCCCTGTGCGAACAGGGTATTTTTCTCGGTGAAGCGGTTTTGGGGCGGGGCGAGCTGGAGGTCAATGCGCACCAAAAAAACACCCCGCATACCAGCCAGTATGCGGGGTGTTTTCTATCTGAACGGTTGTAGAGACGCATACTTGCGTCTCAATCGTTGAACGGTACTGGTTAAACTGGCGCGGACGCCGAGACGCAAGTATGCGTCTCTACCCCCGTCGGCGCGGCTTCTGCTCCTCCTCGTCGTCCTCGTCCTCATCCCCGCCAAAACTCGGCATGGTGAACATCGACGACAGCAGATCCTTGAACTGCGTACCCGACTGCACGCGGTTGCGCGAAATCAGGCTGTGCTCGGCCAGGCCGTGCAGGCAGAACTCCATCAGGAAGAAGGTGGTTTCGGCGTCCTCGTTGGGGTGCAAAAAGGTCACGATGCTGCGCAGGCCGGGCACCTGCTCCAGGGCGGCGTGGTAGTCTTTGTCGGCGGCGTCGCTGAGCACGTCCACGGTGTTGCCGGCGCTGAACCAGTCCTGCACCTCCTTGTAGGGGTTCGGGATGGTCTTCTTTTTCTTCTGCTTGTCGGGGTCGGGGAAGTAGGTCAGGAACAGCGTGCGGATGGCCTTGCCCATCAGCTTCTCGGCCACCAGGCCGGCCCCCTCCTGCTCGCCTTCGTATACCAGCTCCACCTTGCCGGTAAGGGCGGGCACGGCGGCCAGGAAATCGGCTATGCGGACGTAGGTTTTCTTCTCGCCGTTGATCAAAGCCCGCCGCTCGGCCGCGCTAATCAGGCTTTCGTAGGCCGCGATGGTCAGGCGGGCCGATACGCCGCTCTTGGCATCCACGAACTCCGAGGCCCGGGCCTCCACGGCCACCTGCTCCACCAGGTCGCGGATGATTTCGTTAGTGGTTACCATGCCAGCCTGGGCTTCCTTGATGCGGGCCTCCTGCCGGGTGATGCGCTTGCCGATTTCGATGGATTTCGGGTAGTGCGTGATGATCTGGGAGTCGATGCGGTCCTTGAGCGGGGTCACGATGGAGCCGCGGTTGGTGTAGTCCTCGGGGTTGGCCGTGAATACGAACTGGATATCCAGCGGCAGCCGCACCTTGAAGCCCCGGATCTGGATGTCGCCTTCCTGCAGAATGTTGAACAGCGACACCTGAATGCGGGCCTGCAGGTCGGGCAGCTCGTTTATCACGAAAATGCCGCGGTGCGAGCGGGGAATCAGGCCGAAGTGAATCACCCGCTCATCGGAGTAGGGCAGCTTCAGGGTGGCGGCCTTGATGGGGTCGGCGTCGCCGATAAGGTCGGCCACCGACACGTCGGGGGTGGCCAGCTTCTCGGTATAGCGGTCGGAGCGGTGCAGCCAGGCCACGGGCGTGTCGTCGCCTTTTTCGGCAATCAGGTTTTTGGCGTAGATGCTCAGCGGCTGCAGCGGGTCGTCGTTCAGCTCGGAGCCTTCCACTACCGGCACATACTCATCGAGCAGCTCGACCAGCAGGCGGGCAATGCGCGTTTTGGCTTGGCCCCGCAACCCCAGCAGGTTGATGTGGTGCATGCTTAGAATAGCGCGCTGCAGGTCCGGAATAACGGTTTCCTCGTAGCCGAAGATGCCGGGAAACACTTCTTCCTTGGCCTGGAGGCGGGCAATGAGGTTGTCGCGAAGCTCCTGCTTCACGGAGCGGGGCTGGTAGCCAGACTTCTTCAGGTCGCCGAGGGTGCGAATGTCGATTCGATTCATAGAGAGGGGAAAGTGCAGCGCCCACCGCAGCCAGTGGCCGGGGCGCGGAAAAGTAGTGCTATAACTGCCTGACCCGGCCATTGGTTCGAGCCCCCCAGTCGGGGCGCTGGCGGTCAGGGCCTTGGCGTGGCGCGCGGCGCTGGGCAAGTAGGCTGCACTAGAGAAGGCCGGAGTGCTGACCACCTTCGCAGTGCGCGTACAACAGGCTTGGGCCGCCAGCTCACAACCCGCGCCGGCCGGTCAAACTTTTAGCTTGCGCTGGCTTTGAAAAAAGAATATTGATATTATATATTTATAAAGTTTAATATTAAACCCGTCACTTACTCCTATGAAAAAGCTTTTCCGCGTGCTGGGCTTCACCCTGGCCGGCCTGATTTTTCTGGCGGCTTGCGCGGCTACGTTCGTGAGCGTGCGCGGCATTCCGAAATACGCCATGCCCAAACCCACGATGGCCGCCATTGCCTACACCCCGGCGCGGGTGACGCAGGGCGAAAAACTCGTGAATTCGATGTGCGCCGACTGCCACCTGGACCGGAAAACCCGGATGCTGTCGGGCCGGCGGCTCGATGACTTGCCGCCGGAATTCGGGACGCTTTACGCGGCCAATATCACCCAGGACCCCACCCACGGCATCGGTCGCTGGACCGATGCGGAGCTGGTGGGGCTGCTGCGCACCGGCATCGGCCGCGACGGCCGCTTCCGCATTGTGATGCCCAGCTTCGTGCACATGTCGGATGAAGACGTGCACAGCGTCATTGCCTACCTGCGCTCTTCGGCGGCACCGGTGCAACCCAACGCCACCCCCTCGCACCCGCAGGAGCCTTCTTTTCTGAGCAAAGCGCTGGTGAATACCGTGATGAAACCCACGCCGCTGCCCACCCGGCCGGTAGTGGCCCCCAGCCCCACCGATGCCGTGGCCTACGGCCGCTACCTGGTAGTGGGCCGCTACAAGTGCTACGACTGCCACAGCCACGACTTCAAAACCAACAACTCCCTGGAACCCGAAAAATCGGAGGGCTACCTGGCCGGCGGCACCAAGCTGCTGACCCCAACGGGCCAGGAAATCATTGCCCCCAACCTCACTTCCGACCCCGAAACCGGCCTCGGCAACTGGACCGAAACGCAGTTCGTGCAGGCCGTGCGCTACGGGCAGTCGCCCCACGGCCCGCTGCAAATGCCGATGCCCAAATTCACGCTGATGGACGAAGGCGAGGCCAAAGCTATTTTCGCGTACCTGCGCACGGTGCCGACTATCAAAAACGCGACGCCGGGAGATGGCGCGGTGGCGGCCCGGTAGCGCCCTGAGCAGATGCGGGAGATGTTGGGCTGATTGGGCCGGCCACTCTTAAAACGTAAGGAAGCTCCACACCCCCGTCAGGAACGACAGCAGCGCGAAGCTGAGGGCGTAGCAGAGCGTGAAAACCCCAAACTTGAACGTGGTTCGCCAGATGTTCTGCCCGTACATGGTTTTCAGCGCCAGCCAGAAGTAAACGCCCAGCAGAACCAACGCGCCCAGCAGAGCCGCCACCCCGAGGCCCGTAATCAGCCACAGGGCGCACACCAGCGAGAGAACCAGGAAGATGATGGTGTGCAGATGGACGGAGAAAATCAGGTGCTCATAGTAGAATTTGCTGTGCCGCCAGTAGAGCAGCAGCAGCAGCCCGGCCACCACCGGCATCAGCAGAAACATCATCAGGGAGGCATTCTTCACCACGCGGTGCAGCAGCTCGCGGCTCTGTTCCAGCACGCCTTCCCGCATCCCTTCCCGCCGCGTTAGCGGACTCATGATCCGGGCCGTCTGGCGCAGCAGCGTGCGGTTGTACCAGCTAGTGGCCTGCCCGTGGGCGCGTAGGGTCGAATCGAGGCGGGCGGGGTTGGCGTAGCGCATGGCCACGAAGGCTCCGCGGGGCAAAACCAGCGTGAACGGACGCTTTTCGGCCGTGGGAGTACCCGTATAGTTCAGCCCTACTGCCAGGAGCTGCCGGTTGCTTTGGGCGAGTAAAAGGCTGTCGGCCCGCGTCTGGAGCACCAGCAGGCGGGCGTACTGCCGCTCCAACTCGGCCGCGCCAGCGGCCGCAGTAGAGCCCGGCCGCCGCCGTGCTGCCCGCAAACTATCCAGCAGCTGCTGCTCAAATTCTTTGTAAAACTGCGTAAAGCGCGGCTGCGCGGCCACGGCCGGCGGTACGCCCTGCGCGACCAGCTGCCGCTGAAACCGGGCTTCGCTCTGCTGCTGCTGGGTCAGGTTGGCTTCGTCTACGGTGAGCTTGGTATCGGAGAGCTTCGTGACCAGAAAGAAAAAGATCAGGCTGACGAAGATGTACAGCCGCACGGGCGGCACGTAGCGGGCCCGGCGGCCCGCCACGAAGTCGTGGGTAATCTGGCCGGGGCGCGTAAATAGGGTGCGGGCCGTGGTCCAGAACTTGGCGTCGAAATGGAAGATTCCCTCAATCAGCTCATACAGCAGATGGCCCAGCGGCACTTTCAAATCGTGGTTTTCCTGGCCACAGGTGGGGCAAAAGTTGGCGGCCGAAGCCAGCGAAGTACCACAGTTGGGGCAGACGGCCGTCTTGCGCCGGTGTTTCGACATAGCGGGGTATTCTGAGCACGCTTATTCAAGAGGATAGAAAGGCCCGGCAGCTATTTGCCCCGGCCCACTAGCATGGTCACAAAAAAAGGAGAAAATCCGTAGACCTTCTCCTTTTTTCTGCGCAACGCCCGAGTTAAAGCGTCTTGCGACGGTTCTTTTTGTAGTCTTCGAACACCAGGTGGCCCAGACCTTTCAGGCCACTGAAGTAAGCCTTGCCCTGGTTTACCTGCGTAAACTCCTCCACGAACTGCTGCAGATACGGGTCGGTGGCAATCATGAAGGTGGTTATGGGCACTTTGAGGCGGCGGGCGGCGGCGGCCAGGTTCAGGGTTTTGTTCACCACTTTGCGGTCCAGCCCAAAGCTGTTTTTATAGTAGCCGTTCCCTTCCTTCAGGCAGGTGGGCTTGCCGTCCGTAATCATGAAAATCTGCTTGTTGGGCGTTTTGCGCTTGCGCAGCAGATCCAGGGCCAATTCCAGGCCGGCCACCGTGTTGGTGTGGTAGGGGCCCACTTCGAGGTAGGGCAAATCCTTGACCGTTATGGGCCAGGCGTCGTTGCCGAACACGATGATGTCGAGGAAATCCTTGGGGTATTTCTGCTTCACCAGCTCGGCCAGGGCCATAGCTACTTTTTTGGCGGGCGTGATGCGGTCCTCGCCGTAGAGAATCATCGAGTGCGAGATGTCAATCATCAGCACGGTGCTGGTCTGGGTTTTGTGCTCGGTTTCGCGCACTTCCAGGTCGCCCTCAGCCAGCATAAAATCATCCGTCAGGCCGTGGTTGAGCTGGGCGTTGCGGATGCTTTCGGTCATCGAAATCTGGTCCACCGCGTCGCCGAAGCGGAACTCGCGCAGGTCGGTGCTCAGTTCGTCGCCCTGGCCTACCTGCGGGGTGCGGTGGTTGCCGGTGTTGCCCTTTTTGAGCTTGCCGAAAATCTCCTCCAAGGCACTTTTGCGGATACCCTGCTCGGTTTTGGGCGTAATCTTGAAAGCCCCCCGCTCCTGCTCATTCTCATCGATGTAGCCCTTCTTTTTCAGGTCGTCGATGAAGTTGCCGATGCCGTACTCCCCGTCGGTGAGGTTGTACTGCTTGTCCAGCTCATTAAGCCACGAAAGTGCCTCCCCCACGTCGCCCGACGTGATGGTGACCAGCTGCATGAATATCTTAAAGAGCGACTCAAACCCTTTTTCGGGCGAGTCGTCGGGCACAAAATCACGGAAACGGAAACCAGCGGCCATAGGAAAGGAATTTAGGAACTCAGAACAACCGGCCGGTCCGCAATGTTCGTTTGGGGTGCGCAGGAACAAAAACACCTGTCATCCTGAGCAGAGCGAAGGACCTTCCTCTTGTAGCACTGCAACTCGTGCTTCAATGTCTAAAGCCCCCTTGCCTGCGAACGGTGAAGGCTTTGCTCATTTAGAGGAGCTTTTTACTTAACGGAGGCAGGTCCTTCGCAAGCTCAGGATGACAGGTGATTGTCCAAGCCCCCACCACCCAAGCCCCCCAACAACCATGAAAGCCATCTGGAACGACACCGTACTCGCGGAAAGCAACGACACCGTGGTAGTCGAAAACAACCACTACTTCCCCGCCGAATCTATCAACAAAGAGTTGTTCGAGGACAGCATTGCCCACACGTCCTGCCCCTGGAAAGGCCGCGCCAGCTACTATTCGGTGCGGGTGAATGGGGAGCTGAACAAAGATGCCGCCTGGTACTATCCCGAGCCTAAAGAGGCTGCCCAGCAGATAAAAGGCCGCGTGGCATTCTGGAAAGGCGTAAAAGTGGTAGAATAAGCAGCAAAATCGGCGCTGCCGGCCTACTTTCGCGGGTGGCCGGTACGTTCCGGTCGTTATTTCCCGCAATGCGCTTTTCTTTTTCCCTGCTCAGCCTCGCCGCCCTGGCCGCTATTTCGGCCTGCGACAGCACCCGCGAAACCACCTCCGGCCAGCCCAACCCCACGGCCTCCCGCACCCCAGCTGCCGCCGCGCCCGAGCGCCCCGGCTTCCGCAAAACCCTGACCAGCGGCTCCTACACCTATACCATCAGCACCAGCGGCCCCGTGGGGCAGCGGCAGCTGGCCGTGCGGGCCGAGCAGGCCGGCCAAGAGCTGACTACTGCCCAGGATACCATTGCGGGCGAAGTGCAGGATGCCCAGCTGGCCAGGCTCACCACCGGCCCCGGCGACGAGCTGCTGGTATTCGTGGAAGGCATCGGCAGCGGCTCCTACGGCGAGGTGCGCGGCTACTGGTTCGGCGGCCAAGACTGGGAACGGATGGAGCCCCTGCCTAAGCTCGCCGGCCCCGCCGCCCGCGGCTACCAGGGCCAGGACAAATTTCGAGTGCAGGGCCGCGAGCTGGTGCGCACCTTCCCTATCTATCTTCCCACCGACGCCAACTGCTGCCCCAGCGGCGGCACCCGTATCATTCGCTACGTGCTGCCCGAAAGCAGCCTCGCCTTCCGGCAAGCAAGCGTGGTGAACGAGGCTCCGGTAGCGCAGTAGCAAATCTTCTGGACCAAGGAATAGCCGCAGCGCGGCGGCAGGTTTGTAGAGAATTGTGTCTAAAGTAATTCAAAGCCGCGTAGCGGTGACAGAGTCGTTCGGGCGGTTCTGTCACCGCTACGCGGCTTTTGCGTTTTTGCCTATTCGGATTCCACAAATCTGTCGCCGCTATGCGGCTGTTCAGAGGAGAAAGGCCCTTCTAGGTGCGCTGTTCAGACTATAAAAAGCCGGTTTTTGAATACTGTATAGCAATGAGCAGGGCCAGCTTCCGCTTGGAAACTGGCCCTGCTCATTGTAATAAAGACTGACTTACTCAATCCACTTGAACTTGTATTCGAGCTTGGGCACCGGCATGCGGTCGGCGACGCGGCGCAGGCGGTTAGGCAGGGCCATGATGTAGTCGCGGGCTTTTTCGGCGGCGTCGTTCAGGTCCGTTACCTGGTCGAGCTTCCAGGTGGTGATGAGGCTTTCCAGAATATCGGTGTAGTCCTGGCTGGTATACACGCCCAGGCGCTGGGCAGCGTCGGTGAAGTGGCCGAAGGTTTTGCCCATTTCTACGCCCATCTCGCGCATGTAGTGCGCCGGCATCACGATTTTCTTGCGCATCATGTCCTCGAAGGCCAGCATCATTTCCGAGGGGTCTACCTCGAAAATCTTCTCCACGAAGGTCTGGTACACGCGGGCGTGGCGGGCTTCGTCGCCAGCAATCATACCGCAGATCTTGGACAGCTGCGCGTCGCCGGCTTTGCGGGCCAGCGTGCCCACGCGGCGGTGCGAGAGGTTGGTGGCCGCCTCCTGGTAGCTGGTATAAACGAAGGCGCGGTAGGGGTCGTGGGCCGTGCCCAGGTCGAAGCCGTCGGAAATCAGGTACTGGGTGCTCACTTCAAACTCGCGCATATTCACGCGCCCCGAGAGGTACAGATAGCGGTTGAGCAGGTCGCCGTGGCGGTTTTCCTCGGCCGTCCAGCCCCGAATCCACTGCGCCCAGCCGTTGTCGGGGTCCTTATTCATATCATCGAGCTGATGGAACCAGGCCTCGTAGTTGGGCAGCGCTTCTTCCGTAATCGTGTCGCCGATGAGCACGGCCAGCAGGTCGTAGCTGAGGCCCTGAGCAGCTTCGCGCAGGGATTTCACTTCGTCGAAAAACGTTTCGGAACGCGAGTCGGGAATGTAGTCGGAAGGCTGCCAGCTTTCATCAACCTTTTTCAGGAAACCATCGAGGTTAGCTTTCAGAAAGGGTTCGAGATGCTGAAGCACCTCCGCGCGGGAGGCTACAGTTGCAATCATGGCAGAGGAGATTCGAAAATGAATAGGGAGTCAAATGTAGGCATTCACCCAGCACTGATACGACAGGCAGGGACCAACTACGCGTTACAAAATTTTGGCTTTTGCCATTATTCCGCTAATTCTGTCCGCACCCGGTAGCGTTGAGGTAAAGCGGCATCCGGCTCTGGAAGCGAGCCGGCAGCGCGGATTGTGATGGCCGGCTGTCCGGCCGGGCTACTGACCCTCAGATAAGTACGTAACCAAGAAGCCGCTTCCAGCGTGAGCAGCCAATCGACATGGGGGCGGTCGGCGAGGCGGCGCAGGGCGGCGGGCAGCGAGCGGGTGCCCGTGAGGTGCTGCCGCAGCGCCGGCTGTGAGGGGTCGAGCGTGATCCAGCCGGTGAGGCTGAGCACGGAACGGGGCGCAAAGCTGGGTTCCTGAAACGGCGACCAGGACTTGAAAAGCGTTTCGAGCCCGGCCACTACCCATACTGGCTCAACGGCGGCACGCTGCAATTGGTGCAGCCGGGCCACATTTTGCCCTTGTTCCCGGCGCAGCACCTGCACGCGGTGCCCGGTTTTGAACCCATACAGCGCCCCAATCAGCAGCAGCGCCAGGGTGCTCAGCGGCGTGAGGCGCACCGGCCGGCGCGGCACCGACAGCACGTAGCTCAGGGTGCTGAGCACCCACAGCCCCACCACCGGCAGGCCCAGGCGCGGCGGGAACTTCAGCCCGAGGCCCAGCCCAAAAATCAGCAGCAAGTAGCCGGCCTGCGCCAGCCAGAACCGGCGGCGCCCCTCATAGCGGCGCGGATTGCGCAGCACTTCCAGGTACAGCGCCAAGTTTAGCAGCAGTAGCGGAAAATAGTCGCGGGCCAGCTGGCTGAACAGGGCCGCGAGCTTGGCGGGCACCTGCTCGCGCACGAAAGTGCCGCCGCTGAAGTAGGCCGTGCGCTGAAACAGGCCCTCGTTCACCAAGGCCGAATCGCCCAGCGCCCAGAGTTGCACGGCCCGGATGCCGAGGCTGTCGGGGGCGGTGCGGGGGCGGGTTTGGTAGAGGTGAAAATCGTTCAGGTTCGACTTGAGCACGTCGAGGGCGCGGTAGGTGGTTTGGGCCGGAGTGCGCGTGAAGGTGAGCGTAAGCTGGGCCGCACCCAGCACCAGTACCACCACGGCCAGCAGCACCAGCGCCCGCCGCCGCGCCAGCCACAGCGCCCCCGGCGCGGCCGCCAGCAGCCCCAGCAGCGCCGCACTCGGCCGAATGAGAAAGGCCAGGCTGATGGCCAGCAGCCCCAGCAGCAGCGCTGCCCGCCGCTCGGCACGCTGGGCCGCAAACAGCAGTCCGCCGCCCGCCAGCAGAATCGGCACGCGCACGTAGTTAAACCAGAGCGCGTGCTCCAGCCACGCCACCCCGAAAAACAGCACCAGCGCCCCGACCAGCGCCCCCGGAGCCAGGTGCGGGCGCAGTAGCCGGTCGAGCACCGCAAAAACCAGCACCGCGGCGGCGTAGAGCAGCGCGTAGAGCAGCACCGCGTACCAGGGCACTGCCGGAACGTGCGCGTAGAGCAGAGCCAGCAGCGCGGCCAGCCCATGAAAGTAGAGGTGCAGGTCCGTCACGGGGGCCGCCGCCGTCACGCCGCGCAGCAGCAGGGTGATGGCCGCGTCGTCGTTGGTTTCATAGTAGCAGCCCAGCGCAAAGCCCGCCAGCCCCAGCAGCAGCGCCGGCAGCAGAACAACGCGCAGGAGTTTGGGGCTGGTCAACTGGCGGTTTTGGGGGGTGACGGACGGCGCGGAATGTCCGCCCGCGTCATCTGGTGCTCAAATGTACCCAACTCCCTTGTACTGAAAACCCTCGCCGGATAAGCAGGGAATTGAGGTGACCGCTGCTAGTGTGTTGGTCGCCGCCGGCTGCCCAGCGGCCAGTTCCGGGCAATATTCGGTTGCTTTGCAGCGTGAAGCCTCTCTCCTCCCGTTTGCCCGACCTGACGCTGCTATTTGTAGTGCTCTTCACGGTGGCCTATTACCTGCTCACCCACGAAGGCCTCTACGACCTCGACGACTACTTCTACGCCCGCTACGCCCAGCAGCTGGCCAGCGGTACCTTCCGCGTCGTGCCCGATCCGCAGGGGCTACTGCACGATCCATTGAAGGAGCGGTGGCTGATTTTCGGGCCGGTGGCGGGGCTGTACAGGCTGTTTGGCGTGAACATCATCAGCAGCACGCTATGGCCGCTGCTGGCTACCGTGGGCTGCGCCGTGGTTATCTGGCGGCGGTATCGGCGGCGCGAGCCGGTGGTGGCGGCCGCGGCCATGCTGCTGCTGGGGCTGCACTACTTCACACTTAATCTAACCAATTATCTGTACCCTGACAACATTCTGATGTTCTGGTGCCTGTGCTGCGCCATGGTGCTGCTGCACGGGCGGCAGATGCCGCGCCGGCCGCTGGCCTGGGGCGTGGGGTTTGCCCTGCTCAACTTCGCGGCGCTGCTCAGCAAAGAAACCATCGTGTACTACCTGCCTTTCTATGTAGGCGTGCTGGGGCGGGATGTTTGGCGGGGGCAAAACGGCCGGTTCTGGAGCGCGGCGCTGCTCGGTGGCACGGTGCTGGTGGCGGGCTACCTGGCCTTCTATCAGGTTTTCACCCACGATGCGCTCTACCGCATTCACCTCATCGAACACACCAACGAGTTTCTGAAGGAAGGCAATTTTCTACTCGGCAACCGGGCCGCGCTGCTGGCCCGCGTCACGTACCAGCCGCTGGCGTTTCTGGTAGGCACCGGGCTGGGCGTGGCGCTGCTGCTGGCAGTGGCCGCCGCGCTGGGTCGCCGCCAACACCCACCTTCCGACGCGGGCTTCTGGCTGGCCCTGGCGGCCTCCACGCTGGCATTCTACTGGCTGGGCAGCACCTCACTCAGCCAATACAACCCCATCACGCTGCTGCCGCGCATGACCACGCCGCTGCTGCCGCCGCTGTGCCTGGCCGCCGGCTTCGGCCTGCGCGACTTTGTGCGCACCGGGCGCGGCGGCGGCTGGCTGGCCCTGGGCCTGCTGCTGTGCGCGGGCTGGCTGCACAACAGCCTTTCGATTCTGTACGGCGGGCTGGCGCTGTATTTCGGGGCGGCGGCGGGGCTGGCGGGCTTCGCGCTGCTGCACCCGACTGCGGTAGGCGCGGCTTGGTGCCGGCCGGGCACGGGCGCTTTCGCGGCATTGGCGGTGGTGGCATTGGCAGCCATGCTGGCCGTGCGGCCCGTGTATTTTATGCAGAAGCCCCGCGTGTCGGCGCACTTTGCGCAGCAGCGAATATTGCGGCAGCACCTGGCGGGGCCGGTGCGCGGCGTGGTGTTCGTTGATGAGTTTTTGCTGGGCAACTACGACTTTTCCTATGGCTTCCGGGTGCCCGCCGGTCTGCGCTTCCGCCGCTACGCCGCTGCCGACTCGGTGCAACTGGTGCCTGGTGAGCCAGCCTGGCTGCTGCTCAACCACGCCACGCTCACTAACGACGAGTTGACGCGCAAGCTGATCCGCTATTCCGCCCCCGACGTGCTGGCTCGCTTCCCGCGCCGGCAACTAGTGGCGCAGGATGGCCGGGTAGAGCTGTACCGGGTGCGGTAGGTCGCTGTGAAGAGTTATCAATCCAATGCAGACTTTTGAACGGTGTAGAGACGCATAGTTGCGTCTCGTCATTGAACGACAATCGTTGTGCTGGCGCGAACGACAAGACGCAACTATGCGTCTCTACATCGTTTCACTGCCCTTTCCGCAGCCGGGCGTATGCGCCCAGCACCCGGTCGAGAAGCTGAGGGGACTGGGTTTCAAGCAGCAGGCCATACAGCTCCGCGCCTTTCCGGAAATTGCCCCAGCGCACGGCCTGGCGTAATTCCCAGCGCAGGCGCACGGCCAGCGCGGCCCGCTCGTCAGGGGTGCGGCAGAGCAGCAGGGCCTTGCGGCACACCCGGATGGTGGAGGCCAGAAACGGGTCGTGGGGCCGGTAGCCGCGCCTGGACATGGAGGCCGGGTGCAGCCGCTTCCGGGTGGTTACGGCGTCGAGAAAGTAGAACTGAAAGTCGCGGGCGGCCCGCACCCAGAAGTCGAAGTCCTCGTAGGCCAGCGTCTCGTCGTAGCCGTCCAGGTGAGCCAGCGTGGCGCGGCGCATCAGCATGGTGGGCGTGCTGATAAAGTAGCGGCGCAGCACTTCGGCAAAAACATGGCCCGAGGCCGGGCGCGGGTGCGGCTGGCCCTGCGCATCACGGCGGTAGTGGTAGCGCACGGGGCGGGAGTCCTCATCGATCAGCTCAGCATCCGAATACACCACGCCGTAGCTGGCATCGAGGCGCTGGAAGGCGGCTACCTGCTCGGCTACGCGGGTGGGCAGCAGCACGTCGTCGGTGGCGAAGTCGATTATAAATTCGCCGTGGGACTGGCGAAACGCCCGGTTGAAGGCAGCGCAGTTGCCGATGTTTTCGGGCAGAAAAATGGTTTTCCAGCCGGGGTTGGCCGCCGCGTATTCGCGCAGAATGGCCACGCTCTCGTCCGTGCTGGCATCATCTACCAGCCACACTTCCAGGTTCGGGTAGGTCTGGGCCAAGATTGAATCCAGCGCCTCGCGCACGAAGCGGGCGTGGTTGTAGCACAGCGCCACGATGGTGACGAGCGGCAAGGCCTCGAAGTGGTTGGCGGTAGTATTCATCCGATAATCAGCGCCGCAGATAATTCCGGAAATAAACGCCGCAGCCCAGCAGCAATACGCCAAACCGCGCCGCGTGGGCCAGCGGAGCCCCCAGCAGCCCGTAGCGCGGCAGCAGCACGGCCAGCAGCCCC
The DNA here is from genome assembly GCF_900141805.1 of Hymenobacter daecheongensis DSM 21074. Lineage (GTDB taxonomy): Bacteria > Bacteroidota > Bacteroidia > Cytophagales > Hymenobacteraceae > Hymenobacter > Hymenobacter daecheongensis. The sequence goes on from NZ_FQYN01000003.1 coordinate 65,768, forward strand.
GCATACAGCCCCGCCGAAACCGCCTGTACGGCCACGTAGCGGCCCACTTTGGCCTGGGCCATCAATAGAAAAAGCAGCGTCCAGGTCAGGAATTTGGCCCAGTCGCCGATAAACTGGGGGGCCAGCAGGGTGCGGGCGGCGGCAAAATGGGCATCAAACAGCAGCGGCAGCAGCCAGTCGCGCAGCAGGTAGAGGGCCAGCAGCCCCAGCGCCAGCCCCGGAGCCAGCAGCAGCAGCACCGTGCGCACGTAGCGGCGCAGCGCGGCGGGCTGCCCGGCCAGCCGGGCCAGCCGCGGGTAGTACACGCTGCCCATCAAAGCCGAAAACACCATGGTATAGTTATCCGAAAGCTTGGCTACGGCCTGCCAGTTGTCGGTTTGGGCTAGGCTGAAGCGCAGAATCAGCACGTCGCGCAGCACGAAATCCACGGCTTTGCTGAACAGCAGCACGCTCACGGCCATCAGCAGAAACCGGCCCAGGCCGCGCAGGGCGGGCCGGCTGAGCGGGCCGCGCGGCCGGGGCAGCAGGCCATGGCGCAGGCACACGAATACTGTGGGTATCAGCGTGAAGCTTTGGGCCAGCAGGTAGGCAAGCAGGGCCTGCTCTACCGGCCAGCCGGCCCGCAGCACCACCGCCACCGCCCCCACTCCCAGCCCGCTCAGCAGCACCGTGAGGGCCACATAAGCCCGCAGCCGCCCGGCCGCCAGCAGCACTGAGGTGAGAAAAACGTGCGCCGTGAGCAGCCCGATACCCAGCGCAAACAGCAGCAGCCAGCCCACCGACGGCCGGAAAATGCCCGCCAGCGGGCCGCGGCCCGCCAGCAGCACCGCCGTGCCCAGCAGTAGCGCCGCACCATTGAGCGCCGCGCCCGCGCCCAGCCACGCCCGGTAGCGCCCCGAGCCGGCCCGCAGCGGCGCCAGATACTTGATCAGCCCCACGTGCACGCCCTCGTTGGGCAGCGTGGTGAACAGGGCCATCAGGTTCTGGAAATGCGCCAGCAGCGTGAGGCCGCCGGGGCCACCATACACGGCCAGCAGCTTATTGAGCAGCAGCGCCCCCGCCGTGCGGGCCCCGATGGCAATGCCCGAGCCCGCCGACCCGCGCAGAAACCGCCCCAGCACGGCAGCGCGGGTTTCGGGCAAGGCAAGCGGTTCGGCGGGCGGCATGGGTCAAAAGTAGCGCGGAAATCCGTTCCGCGAGGGGCGAAGCGGGTAGCTGCTACCGCACCAGCTGGCGCACGCGCGCAGGAACGCGCGCTGCTCGTCGCGGAACGGATTTCCGCGCTACTTTTCGAAGATGAGCCGCAGGCTGGGCACGCCGCCCAAGTGGCGCTTAAACTGCAGCAGAGATTGATTCAGGCCCGTGGGCAAGGTGGACGTGCCCAGGTCCAGCAGGCGCATTCCGTTGGCTTGGCCGAAGTGGTGCAGGCCGGCATTGAGCAGCACCACGGGGCTGAAGGCATTGTAGGCCAAGGGGCTGGCCGGATAAAAGTTATACAGCACTTCGCTATTTACCTGAATGGCCACCGTGAGGGCGGCCCAGTCGCCGGCCGCGTCGCGCACCGAAAACAGGAAATGCTCGCGCGGAAACAGCCGGAACAGCTCCTGCAGCCGCGCCAGCTCCAACGACAGCTGCTGGCCCTTTTCCTGGCGGCAGCGGGCCAGAAACTCGTAGGCCAGCGGCAGCAGATACGGCGGCTCCTGCTCGAAACGGAACCCGTGGCGGCGGCACTTGTGCAGCCGCCGCCGCTCCGAAGGATGCAGGCGGGCCTCAAAATCGGTATTCAGCGGCAGGTGGTTGTTCAACTCGGCCTGGGCTACGCGGTAGCCCAGCTGCTGCCAGGCCTGGGTGAGCAAGGCGCTGCCGGCCGGGTCGTAGGCGAAGGGGTAGCTGCGAATGTGGGCGTGCGGCAGGCCCCGCGCACTAAGCTCCGCTTCCACCGCCGCCAGAAACGCCCGCACCACCGCCGCGCTCAGGCCGGCGGCCAGCTGCACCGAGCCGAACGGGGCCTGCCAGGGACTATAAGCCGTAGCGGTGCCGCTGAAAACAGGGAGCTGCGCCACGGTGCGGCCGGCAGCCTGGTCTTCCAGATAAAAGGTGAGCCGCTCGCCCGCGTGGCGCTGCAGGTTCAGGTGCGCGGGGCGCAGATACAGAAACGACTCGAATGCCAACGGCAGCGCGGGGGCCTCGTGCTGCGGGCCGGCCTGCACGCGCACCGCGTACTGGTCATTGGGCAAAGGCAGGGGTTCGACGAAAGCAGCAGACACACTCAGCGGGAATAGCAACGGGCGGGGCACGAAGGGCGAAAGTACGAGGAAATAGCCGCGTCGGATAGTTGATAGGCGGCAGCAGGTGGTGGGTTTTGCGCAGCTTTGGCCCCCGGCAACGCTTGGCCCCGTAGCCTACGTACACCTCCCGTTCTGCGCCCCACCACACCTAGCCCCATGTCTGACACCGATAACTTTCTGGACGACAGCCTGATTACCACCGAAACTACCGCCCCCGACTCTATGGCGGCCGACCAGCCCATGGGCGGAATATCGGACCGGGCGGCGACCCGGCAGGCCCGGGAGCTGAGCGTGGGGGAGCGTCCCGGCACGCTCACCGTGCGCGAAGACTCGCTGGCCCCCCGCCTGTTTCTGATTTCCTACGACGAGCAGTTTTTCGAGGAAAAGGAATACACCAGCTACGATGAGATGCTGGCGTTTTTCCACGCCCACCCCCAGCAGCGCCACTGGATTGACGTGCGCGGCTACGGCGACCTGCCCCTGATGGAGCGCCTGATGCAGGATTTTGACCTGCATCCGCTGCAGATGGAAGACGTGCTGGGCGACTACCAGCGGGCCAAAGTGGAGCAGTTCGACGACAACCGCCTGTTTATGGTGTCGCGCATGACGGAGTTTACCACCCTGCTCGAAATAGACGACGACCAGCTTTCCATCTTCACCGGCCCCAACTACATCATCAGCTTTCAGGACGACTACGACGACTGCCTCGACACGGTGCGCATCCGCATCCGCTCGGGCTTCAGCAAGATCAAGCAGAAGCCCGTGCTCTACCTGGCCTACGCCCTCACCGACGTGGTGCTCGACCACTACTACCCTACCATGGCCGCCATCGGCGACTACATTGAAACGCTGGAGGAGCGCATTTTTAAGGGCCGCGCCGACCGCCGGGTGCTCAACCGCATTCTGCACATCAAGAAGGACATCGTGCGCTTTCGCCGGCTGGTGTACCCCGAGCGCGAGAAGATTGCCGAAATCCTGCGCATGCCCGACGACGTGATTCCGGAGGAGATGAAACTCTATTTCAAAGACTGCTACGACCACGCCATTCAGGCCATGGACCTGGCCGAAAGCTACCGCGAATCCGTCAGCAGTCTCGTAGATCTGTACCTCTCCGACCAGAGCAACCGCATGAACGAGGTGATGAAAGTGCTGACCATCATTAGCAGCATTTTCATCCCGCTGAGCTTCGTGGTGGGCCTTTACGGCATGAATTTTCAGCGCGAAGCCCCCGACGGCACCATCAACCGCCTCAATATGCCCGAGCTGTACCAGCCCTGGGGCTACCCGGTACTGCTGAGCATTCTGGTCGTCATCGTCGCCTTTCAGCTGATCTACTTCTACCGGAAGGGCTGGCTGAGCAACCGGTGAGCTGTGAGAACGTGTCATGCTGAGCTTGTCGAAGCATCTCTACCGCTTCCTTGGAGTAGCATCGCAACGAAGCGGTAGAGATGCTTCGACAAGCTCAGCATGACGGCCAAACTAATGAGCCAATCAGTTAAACTTCAACAGCGTGCGGCGCAGCTCATTTCCCACCACCCGGTGCAGCTCATACGAGCTGGTGGCCGCATCATACAGCAGCCCCACCTGCGGGGCGCTGCTGTCGAAGGGCTGGCCGCCGGCCAGGCGGCCCTGGTCGTCGAAGAGGTAGGCTTTGTGTGGGCCGGGCTCGGTGATGACGAAAGCGCGGCGGCCGGGGCCTAAGTTGAAAAACTGGGTAATTTTCGGGCCGGAGGTAACAAAGGTCTGGGTGAGCAGCAGCCGGCCGCTGGGCTCAAACAGGCTCAGGCGGCCGCCCTCTTCGCGCGTGACGACGTAGGTGCGCTGGCGTTGGTCGGGGATGAGGCGGAACACGGAGCCGCGGCTCCAGGTAGCCACCCGGCTGCGGCTCACAATATCGCCGCTCAGATTGAACGTGACCCGCTCGCCGTGCTGCGTGACTACCGTGAGTCGGCTGCGGCTCAGCGTGGCGCTGCTTTCCACAAACGCCCCCGTATGCAGCCGCGCCCCCACGCTGATGGGGAAGCCCGGATACACGCTGCCCTGTTGGTCGAAGGCGTAGATGTAGCCGTTTTCCAGCGGCACCACCACCACGTCGCGCCCGCCCACCACGAGGTAGTGCGGCGGCGCGGCCAGCGCAAACTCCATGCGCTTGGGCTGCCAGCCCGGATACGCATTGCCGGCCGCATCATACAAAAACAGATTGCCCCCGCCGCCCGCCACCAGCAGCCGCGCCGCCCCACGCGCCCCCGCCGGCGACACCGTGAGCGAGCTGACCTGCACCGTATCGGGCAGGTTGAGGGGGAAATTCGCGGCTTCGCGGCCCTGCTCATCGAGCAGGTGCAGGCGGTTGGCAGTGGCAAAAAGATGGCCAGCCGGGGCGGCCAGGCGCTGCACCGGCTCCACCAGCGGCCCCGGCAAGGAGTCCGACCAGCTCACCACGTTGTCTGGGGTCACGTAGTGGAGCACGTTGCTGCCATCCTGCACCAGCGTGCCCGGCCGGGCCGCGCCCGCCACCGCCACCAGCGCGGGCGAGCTGATGAGGCGGGTTTTGAAAGTCAGCGTGCCGCCGGTGCCATTCGGGGTTTGGGGGCGGGCCACGGCCGGGCCCAGCGCCGGATGCCGCAGTACCAGCTGGGTGTAGTACTGCGCGTCGGAGTCGGTTTCGTTGGCGGCGGGCACAAACTGCAGGGCCACCTGCGGGAAGCGCTTGAACAGGGTTTCATTGCGCAGCAGCCCGGCCCGGCGCTCTTCCACCAGTGCCCGCAGCAGCACGTTCCAGCTGTTGCGCGTGTCCAGAAAGATGCTCAGGCGGGCCAGGGGCTGGGTTTCCTGCAGAAAAGCCACCTGCGTGGGCGAGCGGCTCCACACCTCCCCGGCCACTACATCGGTGAGGTACTGGCGCAGGTCGGCCGCCTCGTCGCCCACCACCAGGTAGCTGCCTACCATTGCCACCGCCGGCGCGGCAAAGCCCCGGAACAGCGGCCCCAGCAGGCGGGCGGGCAGTTCGGGGAGGCCCGCCTGGTAAATCTGGTAAGGACCTACCCGCTCGAAGCCAGGACTGGCCCCGGTCTGCCGCCGCAGCTGGCCCAGCCAGGTAGCCGTTTGGAGCGGATTGAGGCAATACGCCAGCGCCAGCTTGGCCGGCCGGCTGCGGGCTGAAGGCGATGCCAGGTAGCACAGCGCCGCTTCCTGGGCCAAGCCGGCCGCGAGGCTGTCCACGAGCGGGCCGGTGCCGGCAGTCAGCGAATCGGCGGCGGGCAGGGGCCGGCGGACTTCGCGCAGCCCGGCCACCGGCCCCTGCCCCAAGTGCACCAGCACAGCCGTGCGCACCGAAAGCACGTCGGCCATGCGCAGGCGCCGGGCGAGCTGGCCGCGCAGGCGCTGGTGCAGGCTGCCGCGGGCCGTTTCGGGGTTGGCAAAGCCATTGAACACGACTTTGTTGCCGGCCAGCTTCATTTCAAACTGCCCATTGCGGGCTAGGCTGGTGACGCCCGCCAGCCCCGCCCCAATCTCGGAGCGAAAAAACAGGCCCAGAAACTGCGGCATGCGCCGGTAGTTGATCAGCAGCGTGGCATCAACGTCCTTGAGCTGAAAGAAATCGGTGTTCTGAAAATCGGCGGCCACGGAGGGCAGGCCCGGATGGTCGAGGCGCTGCACGACGGCTTCGACCAGCGCGCCGTTGGCGCTCATAATAAGATGGTTGCGGTAGTTGAAATACGTGAGGCCGTGGCCGGTTCCCTTCTCGCGCACGTCGGTCAGTTCCTGGCCGTGGTAGTCGCGGCTGCTCACGCGGTAGCGGGCATCGCGCCGCAGCCCATCCACCAGGGTGCGCACCTGCCGGTACTCGCGCACGCTCCCGATGGGCACCTGAAACAGCACGTCGAAGCTGGCCGGGCCGGTGACGTGGACGGACGTGAGCACCTTTTTGCGGCCCAGAAAGCGCAGCACCACGTTGCGCGCGCCCGCCACGCTGTCGGCCAGCGTGAGGTTGTCCTCTACCTGCTGAAAATAGCGCACGGCCGTCAGGTTGTCCCAGAGCTGGGTTTCCTTCAGGTGGCGCATCAGCGTGGGATGGTCGCGCGTGGCCATCACAAACACGGCATCGTCGGGCACCAAGGCCCAGGCATCGACGGGTACGCGGGCCACGCTGCGGCGGTAATACACGTAGGAGCCGAGGGCCGAAACCAGCAGCAGGCCTATCAGAAATACCAGAAGCTTTTGCGACATGCAGGAAATGGGCCGGGAGATGCGGGCGGCAAAAATAGCTATTCGAGGGCTGGCAGCGGAAAGTTACTTTTGAGTGAAGGCAATTGCGCCCGTCATGCTTCGACTTCACTTAGCATGACAATAGTTTGGCAGCCCGTATATTGAGGTTCAACTTCCCCGCTCATGCGTCGCCCGGCTTCCCTCCTGCTGCTCCTGCTACTCCCGATGCTGTTGCTGCCCGGCTGCTTCCAGCTGCGCGAGCCGGAGCCCGCCGACGCAGTGAGCGAGTGGCTGCAGCCTACTCAGATTGATATTCTACTCGCCAACTTTACCACCGCCGTGCAGCGCCTGAACCCGGCCAACTACGAGCGGTGCTTCAGCGGCCCCGCTTACCGCTTCATCCCCGACCCCACGGCGGCCGGCACCACCGCGGCCCTGTTTGCCAACTGGAGCGTGAGCGAGGAGCGCGACTATTTCAACAGCCTGCGCCGCCACTCCGCCGCCACTGCCACCAATCAGCTGACATTTACCAACCGCCGCGACCAGTTTTTCACCACCGATTCGGCCGAGATTTCCGCGCTCTACCAGTTGCGCATCGCGCAGCAGGACACGGCTTTCCGGCCGGCTTTGCTGGAGGGCAATATCCGGCTGGTGGTGCGGCGGCGCAACAATGAGTGGAAGATTGCCGGCTGGCGCGACCAGCGCACCGCCGGCACCCAGGCCAGCTGGACGGATCTGAAGAAATATTTTATCAGCCATTGATTTTCAGTTATTTAGTTGTCAGCATGAAACTGCCGCTGCCGCCGTCGCTCTGTTTTTTGCCCCCGGCCCTGGTGCTGCTGGGGCTGGCGGCCTGCAACCCTTTCGCTCCCGCCCTCGACGACGCCGTGAGCGACCCTAACCAGCTGCTGGGCAACCCCGTGACGGTGCGCGGCTTCTTCGACCGGTTCCGGGCCAGCTACCAGTTGCGCGACTCCACGCTCTACGGTCAGCTGCTCGACCGCCGCTTTATCTTTACTTACCGCGACTTCGCCAACAACGTGGACCGCTCCTGGAACCGCGACGTGGAAATCAGCACCACCTACAAGCTGTTCCGGGCTTCGCGCAGCGCCAACCTGCAGTGGACGCAGTACCTGCCCACCTCCGATACGGCCTTTTCCGATACGCTGGTCTACGTGGAGCGCGCCTTCCAGCTCAGCATCGAGCAGCGCGACGACCAGAATTTCACCGGCGCCGGCTCGGCCCGCCTGGTGCTGGTGCGCAAAAACAAAGACGCCCCCTGGCGCATGCGCAGCTGGTACGACCGCAGCGAATTCTAAACCACGGATTTTTCGGATTAATCGGATTGCCCGGATTTCGGGGCCGTCAGCGCTCTGCATACCTCTGCGTCTCCTCCGCGCTCCTCTGCGGGAACCAGCACCCACGCCGCCACGAGCAGTATAGAATATTATCCATAATCCTTCCCAACATCCTATCTTCCGGCCCCTAAACCCCGTTTCCCTCTCCAATGTCCGAGCAGCAAGGCCATTTTAAGCGCGCCATTACCCTTTTCGATGCCATTATGCTGGTCACCGGCAGCATGATCGGCTCCGGTATCTTCATCGTGTCGGCCGATATTGCGCGGCAGGTGGGCAGCGCGGGATGGCTGCTGGTGGTGTGGCTCGTCACGGGTTTCATCACGATGGCCGGGGCCATCAGCTACGGCGAGCTGGCCTCCATGTTCCCAAAAGTAGGCGGCCAGTACGTGTATCTGCGAGAGGCTTTTGGCCGCCTCACGGCCTTTCTTTACGGCTGGACGCTGTTTCTCGTCATCCAGACCGGCGTGATTGCCGCCGTGGCCGTGGCCTTCGCCAAGTTTACCGGCGTGCTCATTCCGTGGTTCAGCGTGAAGAATCTGCTGTTCAAAATCGGCCCGTTCGACTTTAGCAGCGTGCAGCTGCTGGCCATCATTCTCATTGTGGCCATCACGGCCATCAATGCCCGCGGCGTGCAGGCCGGCAAGCTGATTCAGAACGTGCTGGGCAGCACCAAGCTTATTGCGCTGGGCCTACTCATTCTGCTGGGCGTGTTCTTTGGTATCAATTCCGAAGCCATTCAGGCCAACTTCGCCGACCTCTGGACGGCCACGCGCCATGCGGCCCCCGGCGTTTCGGCGGCCACGGTGCCCATCAGCGGCTCGGCCCTGCTCATCGCCATCGGCATGGCCATGACGGGCTCCCTGTTCTCCTCCGATTCCTGGAACAACATCGGCTTCGCGGGCGAGGAAATCCAGAACCCCGAGCGCACGCTGGTGCGCAGCATGGCCATCGGCACGGCCATCGTTACGGCGCTGTATATTCTCATCAACATCGTGTACCTGTTGGTGCTGCCGCTGGCCGGCTCGCCCGATGCCGCCACCATTGCCGGGCGCGGCATTATGTATGCCACCGACGACCGGGTGGCTACCGCCGTGGCCGAGTCGGTGCTGGGGCCGGCGGGGGCCTACGTGCTGGCCGTGCTGATTATGCTGAGCACCTTCGGGGCGAATAACGGCATCATACTCAGCGGGGCGCGGGCGTATTTTGCCATGGCCAAAGACGGGCTGTTTTTCCCTGGCTTAGCCCAGTTAAACGGGGCCGGCGTGCCGGGCCGGGCGCTGTGGGTGCAGTGCCTGTGGGCCTGCCTGCTGTGCCTGAGCGGCTCGTATGGGCAGCTGCTGAACTACGTGATGTTCTCCGTAATCCTGTTCTACGTCGTCACCATCATCGGCATTTTCGTGCTGCGCCGCACCCGGCCCGACGCGCCCCGGCCCTACCGTGCCTGGGGCTACCCCGTGGTGCCGCTGCTCTACGTGCTGCTGGCCTCCACGTTCTGCGTTATCCTGCTCATCGCCCCGGATACGGCCGAATTCTCCCGCCGCGGCCTACTGCTGGTGGCCGTAGGCGTGCCGGTATACTTCCTGTTCGGCAACCGCTTCGCTCGGAAGCAGCCGGTGGAATAGACTGAATTTTATGCCATGAAAAAGCCCTTCCGCTGATGCGGAAGGGCTTTTTCGTTTTAACAGAGCCTCCGAATCGGCTACTTGCGGCGGCGCTTGCCGGTCTCCTTGGGCAGCAGTGTCACGTTGATGGGCTGCGAGCCGCGGGCGCGCATTTCCTGGTCCTGGTAGCCGCCGTAGCCGTAGCTGAGCGTGTTGTCGCCGGCGGGCACTTCCAGGCTGTAGTTGCCGTTGGCATCGGTGCTGGTCACTTTGCGCGAGCCTTTCAGCATCACGGTAGCGCCGGCCATCGGCTGCCCTTCCTCGTCCAGAATACGGCCCGAGAGGGTCACGTTGGCGGGCTCGGCGGCAGCGGCGGGCGCGGGAGCCGGGGCGGCTTCCTCCACGACCGGCGCGGCAGCCGGCTGCGCCGCTGAAGCGGTAGTGGTAGTCGCCGTGCCCGCTACGGGCCGCGTCACCGGGCGGGCCGCCACGGTAGCCGTAGCGGGCTGCGCTTTCTCCTCGTCCGGCTTGGCTTCTTCGGTAGTGGCGGCGGCTTCCTCGTCAGCGGGGCGGCTGCCAGTCACGGTGGCATCGCCGAGCGTGATGGACGGCATGACGCTGGATATGGCCGATTTGCCGGTTTTGTCGGGCACGAAGGCGTAGCCCAAGCCCGCCAGCAGCACCACACCCCCCACAATCATTGCCAGCTTGCCATTGCCCGAGGACAAGGCCTGCTCCTCGTCTTCCAGAGGAATATCGTTGTTTTCCGGGTCGGGAGTATAATTTTCGGTTGGCATAGGGGTGAAGTTAATTTGAGAGAAAGAGCAGGTTGAAAGCTGAAAAAGAAGGTCAGAAACTTCAAACAAAGCCCCTGGCGGGCGGGGGCTTATTATTGGTTTCTAAAGATATAGAATAAGTAGCGCACAAACATAATAATGGCATAACCTTGCCGCAAACTCTTCCGTAGCGGCCGGGCCGCCGAGGGCCCAAAAGCCTTGGTTGCCGCCGCCAACGCGGGCCAATAACGCAAACAGCTCCCCGCTAAGTGGCGGGGAGCTGTTCGCTGAAGCTGAAGTGGCCGGGGGCTAATCGTGGGCGGGCTTGGCGGGGCCGCTGGGAGCGTCTTCGCCAAATTCCTGGTCCTGGCTGCGCACACCATTGGCCAGGTCGTAGCTGCCTTCTACCCCGAAGCCGGGGCCCTGGGCCTGCTCGCCGGCGGTGTGGTGGTCGTTGCCGCCCTGGGGGCTGGTTTCACTGCCGCCGATGTGCAGATTTTCGAGCTGGTCTTTCTGGTCGGAGCGCTGGGTGTAGCCGTGGGCCCCCACGTTGCGGTGGGCCGAGGCATCGTCCTGGGCTTTGCCGTTGCTTTCGCCCTGCTTGAAGTCCTTCTCGTTTTCGAGGCGCTCGTTCTTGGGAATATCGTTTTTCGCGGAGTCGTTTTCGGGGTCGATGGCCATAGCAACGAGTGTTTTGGGTGGAAGTTAGATGAGGCTTTTACGCACCCTGCCGGGCATAGTTGGTGCGCCCGCCAAAACCGAGCAGCGCCCGAACCAGTAGGTGTAGCAGCCGCCGGCCGCGCCCGCACCGGCCCACCGGATTTGTGCGGCGGGCGGGCTACATTTGAAGCCTGGGGCCGGCTTTTCGGCCTTTTTGCCCCTTCCGCCCCCAATCGCACTTTTATGCGCCTCGTTATCATCGGCAATGGCATCACCGGCGTCACGGCGGCCCGCACGGTGCGGCAGCTGCAGCCCACGGCCGAAATCACGCTCGTCTCGGACGAGACGACGCACCACTTCTCGCGCACGGCCCTCATGTATGTGTACATGGGCCACCTGCGCTACCCCGATATCAAGCCCTACGAGGACTGGTTCTGGCGCGAAAACCGCCTCGACTTGCTCCACGCCACCGCCACCGGCCTCGATGCAGTGGCGCAAACCGTCCGGCTCAGCACCGGCCAGCAGCTGCCTTATGATAAGCTGCTGCTGGCCACCGGCTCCGTGAGCCGCTCGGCCGGCTGGCCCGGCCAGCACCTGCGCGGCGTGCAGGGCCTCTACAGCCTCCCCGATCTGGAGAAAATGACCCGCGACACCCACAACATCGGGCGCGGCGTGGTAGTGGGCGGCGGCCTGATTGGCATAGAGCTGGCCGAAATGCTGCACTCGCGCGGTATTCCGGTCACCATGCTGGTGCGCGAGGCGCACTACTGGGCCTCCGTTTTGCCGCCCGAAGAAGCTAACCTGGTGCAGCAGCAGCTCGACGAAAACCACGTAGAGGTGCGTTACCGCACCGAGCTGCGCGAGATTCTGGGCGATGCCGAAGGCCGCGTGCGGGCCGTGGTGACCACGGCGGGCGAGGAAATTGCCTGCCAGTGGGTGGGCCTGGCCATCGGCGTGACGCCGAACCTGAGCCTGGCCCAAAACTCGGTGGTGGAAACCGACCGGGGCATCCTGGTCGATGAGCTGCTGCAAACCAACGTACCCCACATCTTCGCCGCCGGCGACTGCGCCCAGCATCGCCGGCCCGGCGCGGGCGAGGTGCCCATAGAGCAGCTCTGGTACACGGGCCGGATGCAGGGCGAAACCGTGGCCCACACTATTTGCGGCCAGCCCACGCCCTACCGGCGCGGCACCTGGTTCAACTCGGCCAAGTTCTTCCACCTCGAATACCAGACCTACGGCCAGGTGCCCGCCCAGCCCGTGGCGGGCCTCGACAGCTTCTATTGGGAGCACCCCAGCGGCCGCCACGCTCTGCGCATCACATTTGAGGCGGCCGGCGACCGGGCGGTACTGGGTGTCAACGCCCTCGGCCTGCGCCTGCGCCACGAGGTGTGCGCCGCCTGGATTGCGGCCCGCACCCCGCTGCCCACCGTGCTGGCGCAGCTAGGCGCGGCCAACTTCGACCCCGAATTTTTCCGCCAGCACGAGCCGGCCATCGTACGGCACTTCAACGGCCAATTTCCGCAGCAGCCGGTGGCGCTGCAGCGCCGTAAAGGACTTTTTGGAATGTTGAGTTTTAAGGGTTGAAGGTTGAATGCATTTTGTCGTTCATACTGCCTTTATCATTGAGCATTCAACCTTCACCTTTCAACTTTTCACCTAGTGGATTTCTCCAAGCTCTATAAGCCCAGCGCCCTCAACAGCTACCAGTCCATTGCCCTCACCGGCCTGCTGATGAGCGCCGGGGCGCACCTGATTCTGCATTTCTTCGTGCACCGCCAGCCCGAGGGCTTCAATTGGCTGTATGTGTGCTGGACGGCGCTGTATGTGGTGGCTTCACTAATGAATTTGTTCGGCAAGCCGGGTGAAGGGCATCATCATCACCATTGAGCCATAAGCCCGCCACCTGTCATCCTGAGCCTGCGAAGGACCTTATCACACCAGCGCGAGTCGTTGTTACAACTGTCGTTCTTCCGTGATAAGGTCCTTCGCAGGCTCAGGATGACAGACGGATAGCAACGAATCCGCGAGACTACTCAGCCCCCACCCTCCACCCCTCTCCCATGCCTACCTCTCCCGCCGAAACCTCGCTGGCGCTGGCCCACCCGCCGCTGCCGGCCACGCCGGCCCCCGAAAAGCTGACGCTGGCGGCCGTGGCGCTGGGGCTGCTGGCGCTGCTGGCAGCCGCCTGCACGGCCGATGCCGACCGCGCCCGCCTGAGCATGTATCTGGCGCTGGCGCTGCTCAGCGGCGGCACGCTGGCCTGGGCGGCGCTGAAATTCGGGCCGAAGCCGGCCGGGGTGCAACAGGACAACCTCTGGCTGCGGGCCAGCACCAGCCGCGGCGCGGGTGCCTGGGTGCTGGGCCTGGTGCTCACGGGCTTTTACGTGCTGCTCTACTGGTTCCCGGCGTACCTCGAAAACCTGATCCGCACCCTCGACCCATTCAGCCAAGCGCTGCGCGGCAAGCCCTCGGATCAGTGGTTTCTCTACGGCACCTTCTACACGCTGGCGGTGCTGCTGATGGGCGGGCGGGCGCTGTGGAAATACCGCCACTCGCGCTACCAGCTCATTCGCACGGGCTCGGTCATGTTTTTCCAGCTTGGGTTCAGCTTCCTTCTGCCCGGCCTGCTGCTGCTGTTTCAGAAGCCGGAGTTCTATTTCTCCTATTTCTGGCCCCTGAAATACGATTATCTGTTTCCCGGCACCGTGAGCTACCTCCTGCGCGACGGGCAGGCGCTGGGCGTATTCATGGTGTTCTGGGGCGCGGTAATGTCGTTCTTGGCTACGCCGGTGCTCACCTATTTCTACGGCAAGCGCTGGTACTGCTCGTGGGTGTGCGGCTGCGGCGGCCTGGCCGAAACCGCCGGCGACCCTTACCGCCAGCTCGCCGACAAAAGCCGGGCCGCCTGGCGCTGGGAAGTACGCATCATCTACTCGGTGCTGGTCTTTATCGTGCTGGTTACGGCGCTGCTGTGGGCGGCGGCTTCGGGGGCGGTGCCAGTGCTGCAGCCCATTGCCGAAGGACTGAGCAAAACCTACGGCTTCGTGATTGGGGCCGTATTCTCGGGTGTGGTGGGCGTGGGCTTCTACCCCATTATGGGGGCGCGGGTGTGGTGCCGCTTCGGCTGCCCGATGGCCGCATATCTTGGTCTGCTCCAAAAGCACTTTTCCCGCTTCCGCATCAGTACCAACGGGGCGCAGTGCATTTCGTGCGGCAACTGCTCCAACGTGTGCGAGATGGGCATTGATGTGAAGCAGTACGCCCAGCGCGGCGAGCCCATCATCCGGGCCTCGTGCGTGGGCTGCGGCATGTGCAGCACGGCCTGCCCCCGCGGCGTGCTCAACCTGGAGAATGGCCCCCGCGAGGGGCGGTATCAGGCTTCGCCGCTGATTCATTCGGATAGCCTGCAGATTTTGAGCTGATTAATGTGGAGGAGTGCGTAATAAGCTGCTCAGGGATAGTACTAATTGTGGTAGGTGACGAATCTATCTAGGCTCTGCTCCTTGGATATAATCGTAGCTATGACCTCCCTCCAAGAGCAAGTGTGACTTTCGCCTCCTTAAGCGGCGGGCTACCGGCGTGGTACTTTGGCGGGGTAGGAATTCAGCTGGGGTATTTACGCTACTCATTCCTGCGGGGTATTTTGAGAGCGAATGATGGTAAACCAGTTTCTTAAACTCGCTCAGTGTTACAGCGGCCTGCTGGCCACTAACTACCAGGTTGATTCCTGTCGTTTACTGGAAGGAGAAAAGCCTACCTTTAATTTTCGCCGGTGTTGGCTATCCCACCCACGCGGTAGCCGACTGTAATTACCCGCCATGAAAACTGTCCTACTCCGCTCGTTCTTGGTACTCGTGTTTTTGGGGTTGCTCCCCGTGTCCTGCTGCCGACAGGCAACGCGTGACTACGTATACCTGAAGGCCATGGACCTGGGGTTGGCCGACGATGCCGGCAAGCCGCTCACCAGCGGCGCTCGCACCTCGGCAGCGGAGTTGCGGGCCACACTGCGGTTCCAACTCGACTTTGTAGCCCAAGGCTCAGCCGGCTCGCCTTTCATCGGCCCTGCCCAGGCGTTGCAGTGCGCTGACGAAGGAACAAAGGGATTAAAGTCGGAAGTGACCGAGGTGGTCCTGACCAGTACCGGACTCTTTAACGGCAGGGCCGCGGGCCAGTCGCTGAATTCCTTCGTGAGCTGCTCCGTTGAGAATAGCCGCGCGGAATTCCCATTGTCTCAACTCCCGGATTCGCTTAAAACCAAAACTTGGCAGTTATACCGGCTAAACAGCTCCATTGTGTTGCGCATCAGCCCCAAGCCCGCCGATAACGCCCGCCAGCAGTTCCAGATTCGCCTGCGGCTGGCCAACGCCCAGGAACTCACGCAAAGCACCCCGGATGTTATTTGGAACTGAGGCCCGACACCCCAGCAGGCAGCACCTGCCACCTCGAAGATACTCCTTCCGCCCGATGCTAAATACCCGGCCTGGGCCGTCGAGCAAAGCCGAGGTCGTTGCCAAGGCGTCCAATCAAACGGTGGTCTAGGTACAGACGCAAGATATTTTACAAGCTGTAAATGAGCGTTTTCAATACGCAAAAAACACAACTTACACCACGAAGTTCGGTCCTATGCCCGCTTCGGCTACCGCAAAAACCCCAGCAGCGCCTTGTGAAACTCAGCCGGCACTTCCAGATGCGGAATGTGGCCTACTTTCTCCAACTCCACCAGTTTCGCGCCTTTTATCTGGGCGGCGGTGCGGCGGCCTAGGGCCGGATACAGGCCCAGCTGAGCTAGCGTTTTCGGGTCTTTTATCAGCCCTTTGCCCACCACGGTGCGGTCCTGCTGGCCGATGATGAGCAGCGTTGGCACCGCGAGGCGGCCGAATTCGTAGCTCACCGGCTGCTGGTAAATCATGTCGAAGGTGAGGGCATTGGCGCGGGCTACTTTCCCAAAGTCGGGGCTGCGGGTCTGGGCGGCCAAGGGCAGCAGCCACTGGTCGTGGGCGGCGGGGTAGCCGCCGGGGTAGTAGGTTGCGTGGTACTTGCGCAGGCTGGCTTCGGTGGTTTGGCGCTCGGCGGCTTCGGCCTGATCTACGCTCTGAAACGGCACGCCCACGCGGTAGTCTTCGAGGCCGATGGGGTTTTCCAGCACCAGCTTTTCGGTAGCTTCCGGGTAGAGCAGCGCGAAGCGCGTAGCCAGCATCCCGCCCATGCTATGCCCCACGATAATGGCCTTCGACACGCCCAGCGTATCGAGCAGCCGCTTGGTGTTGCGGGCCAGCTGATGAAAGGAGTAATGCAGATCGGCTTTATCAGACTTGCCAAAGCCGATCTGATCGGGCACCACTACGCGGAATCCGGCGGCCGTCAGCACCCTGATGGTTTCGCGCCAATACGCCCCAAAGAAGTTTTTGCCGTGCAGCAGCACTACGGTATGGCCGTTGGCGGGGGCAGTGGTGGGCACCTCCATATAGGCCATGCGCAGCGCCTGCCCTTCCAGCTTTAGCGACAGGATCTGCACCGGAAACGGGTATTCATAACCGTCGAGGGTCGCATTGAGCGAGGTGGACGGAAGAGTTTGGGCCAGAGCCGGCAGCCGCAGCAGCAACCCCAGCAACAAAGCAGCCTGGAAACGGAGAAGCATAAGCGCAGAGCGAAGGTGGCCTCCTACTACGCCAAACAGCTACTTGAGGACATCGGACCGAATTTTCCGCCGCCGCTAGCCATTTGCGTAGTGCGCTACTGAGCGGGCGTTTCGGCCAGCTCGGCCAGGTGGCCGGTTATGATTTCGCGCAGTTCGGCCAGCCGCCGGGCCACGGTGTTCAGGTCGCGGGCGGTGGCGGCGGGCGTGATGGCGCGGGTGGTGAGGTAGCGGGCCAGGGCGGTGTGGTCGTGCAGAATTTCTTCTAGCTCGCGCTGCGCGGCCTGCCACTCGTAGGCTCGGTCGCGACTCAGGTAGGCGTAGCGCAGCTCAATGGTGAGGCTGACCAGCTCGGCCAGCATCGAGAGCATTTCTTCTTCCTGGGGCTCGATGGGGCGCGGCTCGCGGCCAATCACGCAGAGCGAGCCGATATTGGAGCCATCGGGCATGTGCAGGGCGGCGCCGGCATAGAAGCGCAGCCCCGCCGACTGCGCCACGTAGGGGTTCACCAGGCTGCACGCCTCCGTGTTCAGGTCGGTGAAGGTGAGCACCTTGCTTTGCAGAATAGCCGCCGAGCACAGGCTGTCGGGCCGGGGCACGGGCTCCAGGCCCGGCAGGCCCTCGTTGGCTTTGAAAAACACTTCGTGCTCATCGACCAGCGAAATCAGCGAGATGGGCAGGTTGAACATTTGGGCCGCCAGCGCCACGTACTCGTCGAAAATCGGCTCGGGCGTGGTGTTCAGAATCTGGTAGTGGTGCAGGCTGCGCACACGGCCCGCATCATTGGTAGGAATCAGGGACTCGGGCAGCATGTTCATAGCGAGGGAGAAGAAGAGCAAGAAAACAGAAGCAGGGGCCTTCCCAACCGCCGGAATTATCAAAAGTACGCTATTCCGGCGGGCCGGGCTTACGCCGTCTGAGCCAGCTTTTCCAAAACCTGCTTGGCGTTGCGCACATGGTCGGTGGCGCCGCTCATCGAGTTGAAGATGTACTGGATGACGCCGTTTTTGTCAATCACGAACGTGACGCGGCCGGGCAGCAGGCCCAGCAGGGCGCGGGGCACTTCGTAGCGTTTGCGCACCTGGCCGCCGGCATCGGCCAGCAGTGGGAACGGCAGCCGGTGCTTCTCAGTGAATTTCTGGTGCGACTGCTCATCGTCGGAGCTGATGCCCACTACCTCGGCCCCCAAGTCCTGAAAATCCTCGTACTGGTCGCGGAACGAGCAGGCCTGCGCCGTGCAGCCGGGCGTGTCGTCTTTGGGGTAGAAATACAGCACCACACTGCGCTGGCCGCGCTGGTCGGCCAGCCGGAAAGTGTCGCCGGTGGTGGTTTTGAGGGTGAAATCGGGAGCCTGGTCGCCTACCTGAAGCATGAAGCGGGAGTTGAGAAGGAGAGATAATATAGCGTGAAAGCAATTTGCGCCGCCGAAGGTTTCGGCGCGCCTGATGATTCTGCCACTTCTGCGCCGCATCTTTGCGGCGCTGCCGGAGGTTTCCGCCGGCCGGCCCGCTTCGCGGCGCAATCCGTATCCGCCGTCCTCTCGTTTGTTGCCAATGCCCTTTTCGCCCCCCGCCCCGCTCATCGACGTCATCATTCCCGCCTACAACGAAGAGCAATCCATTGGGCGCGTGCTGGCCGAGATTCCGGCCGGGCTGGTGCGCGAAGTGCTGGTGGTCGATAACAACTCCCGCGACCAGACCGGGGCCGTGGCCCAAGCCGCCGGGGCCACCGTGCTGCGCGAGCCCCGCCCCGGCTACGGCCACGCCTGCCTGGCCGGCATGGCCCACTGCTTCGCCCGCCCCGCGGCCGAGCAGCCCGAAATCATCGTATTTCTGGACGGCGACTACTCCGACTACCCCGAGGAAATGCCCCGGCTGCTGGCCCCGCTGCTGCGCGGCGAGGCCGACATGGTCATTGGCTCGCGGGCGCTGGGCGAGCGGGAAAGCGGGTCTATGCTGCCCCAGCAGATTTTCGGCAACTGGCTGGCCACCTCGCTCATGCGGGCCTTCTACGGGGCCCGCTTCACCGACCTGGGCCCCTTCCGCGCCATCCGCACCGAGGCACTGAAGCAGATTGGAATGGAAGACAAAACCTACGGCTGGACGGTGGAAATGCAGCTGAAAGCCGCCAAGCTGAAGCTGCGCAGCCAGGAAGTGCCCGTGCGCTACCGCCGCCGCATCGGCATCTCCAAGGTTTCGGGCACGGTGCGCGGCACGCTGGGGGCCGGCTACAAGATTCTCTGGACGATTTTCAAGTACTTGTGAGGGGTGACTGTTGCAGTTGCCACCACACCACGTGTCATGCTGAGCTTGTCGAAGCATCTCTCCCGCTTCGTTGGGTTACCATGGCAATGAAGCGGGAGAGATGCTTCGACAAGCTCAGCATGACAGTACATTGGCGCATTGCTAACTACCCCACCACCCTCCAAAACCCACGCCCCAGGCAGTTAAAATGGAAATTGCGCTTTTAGTCCTCTACGGGCTGTGCCTGGTCTTTATTCTGGGCTTCAGCTTGTCGCAATTCCACCTCACGCGGCTGGCCCGCCGCGCCTACCGCCGCCCGCCCGCACCCGCGCCTGCCGCACCCGCGCATTGGCCGCTCGTCACGGTGCAATTGCCCATCTATAATGAGCGCTACGTGGTGGAGCGCGTCATCGATGCCATGGCCGCCCTCGACTACCCCACCGACCGCCTCCACATCCAGGTCCTCGACGACTCCACCGACGAAACCGTGGCCCTGGCCGCCGCCCGTATCGCGCACCACCGCCAGCGCGGCCTGCGCCTCGACCATGTGCGCCGCCCCTCCCGCGAGGGCTACAAAGCCGGTGCCCTGGCCCACGGCCTGCTACACACCAATGGCGAGTTTATTGCCATTTTCGACGCCGACTTCGTGCCCGCGCCCGACTTCCTGCGCCGCACCATCCCCCACTTCTCCGCCCCCGACGTGGGCGTGGTCCAAACTCGCTGGACGCACCTCAACCAGCCCGATTCGTTGCTTACCGAGCTGCAGGCATTTGGGCTGAACGCGCACTTTTTGGTGGAGCAGGTGGGCCGCACCGCGGGCGGGCACTTCATCAACTTCAACGGCACGGGCGGCGTGTGGCGGCGCACCTGCATCGAGCAGGCCGGCGGCTGGCATGCCGATACGCTCACCGAAGACCTCGACCTGAGCTACCGGGCGCAGCTGCGGGGCTGGCGCTTCGTGTACCTGCCGCTGGTGGCCGCGCCCGCCGAGCTGCCCGCCGCCATGGACGCGCTCCGCTCGCAGCAGTTTCGCTGGAACAAGGGCGGGGCCGAAACCGCCCGCAAGCACCTGGGCCGCGTGCTGCGCTCGGGCCTGGCGCTGAGTACGAAAGTGCACGCCACGTTTCATCTGCTAAACAGCACCGTGTTCATTGCCATTCTGCTGATGGCCGTGCTGAGCGTGCCGCTGGTATTTGTGCGCGAGCGGCTGCCTGGGTTCAAGCTGGTTTTTCAGCTGGCCTCGGTGTTTTTGCTGGCGCTGGCCCCACTTATCTATTACTATTTCACGGCGTGGCGGCTGGCCGAGCCCGCCCGGCCCTGGCCGGCTTTCGTGCCGAAATTCCTGCTGTTTCTGGCCATGTCGATGGGGCTTTCGCTGCACAATGCGCTGGCCGTGGCGGCGGGACTGGCGGGGCGCAAATCGGCCTTCATCCGCACACCCAAAATGGGGCTGGTGCGGCCGGCCGGCCGCTGGCAGCGCCGCTACCGCACCCAGGGCCTCGATGTTCGTACCGTGCTGGAAGGCGTGCTCACGCTGTATTTCCTGTTCGGGCTGGGGGCCGGAATCCACTTCGGCAATTTGGGCCTGCTGCCGCTGCACCTGCTGCTCACGGTGGGGTTTGGGCTGGTGTTCTATTATTCGGTGCGGCATAATCGATTGGCGGCATGAGCCGGCGGCCCCTCATTGCCAGCCAGATAGTGGCGCTACTGGGCAGCGCCGCCGCCTACGGGCTGCTGGCCTACGCCACGCCGCGCCCGGCGTTCGGGCAGCTGCTGCTGCTGTTTGCCGCCGCGTTCGGGGGCTATGCGTGGCTGCTGCACCGGCCGCTGCCGGTGCGCTCCGGTCTGCTAGCGGCGCTGCTGCTGCGCCTGCTCTGGCTCCCGGCCCTGCCCGCCCTCTCCGACGATTACCACCGCTTCCGCTGGGATGGTGCCCTCGTGGCCGCGGGCCAAAACCCCTACCGCGCCCGCCCTGATGAGCTAGCCGGCCCCGCGGCGGCGCGGGCCGCCGCGCCCAGTTCGCCGCTGGCCGCGCTGTACCCCCGGATGAACTCGCCGCACTACTACTCGGTGTATCCGCCCGTGTGCCAGGCCATTTTCGGGGCGGCCAGCTGGCTGTTTCCGAGCAATGAGCGGGGGTTCGTGCTGATGCTGCGCCTCGTGCTGCTGGCGGCGGAGGCTGGCACGGCGCTGCTGCTGCTGGCGCTGCTGCGCCACTTCGGGCTGGCGGCCGAAAAGGGGTTTCTGTACTTGCTTAACCCGCTGGTCATCGTGGAGCTGACCGGCAATCTGCACTTCGAGGCGCTGCTGATCTGTGGGCTGCTGGCGGCGCTGTGGGCGCTGGCGCGGGGCCGGCGGGGGCTGTCGGCGGCGGCACTGGCTTTGAGCATTGGGGCGAAGCTGCTGCCGCTGCTGCTATTGCCGCTGCTGCTGCGCCGGCTGGGCTGGCAGGCTTTTTTGAAGTACGCGGCCCTAGTAGCGGGCGGACTGCTGCTGTTGTTTATTCCGTTCCTGACCACGGAACTGGTACAGAATGTGGGCCGCAGCCTCGACCTGTATTTTCACAAATTCGAGTTCAACGCCAGCCTGTATTATCTGGCGCGGGCCATCGGCTACCAGCTTAGCGGCTACAATGAAATTGCCCACATCGGCACAGGGCTGGGGGTGCTGGCGGTGGTCTGGCTGGCCGCCGTTATCAGGCTGGAGAAGCAGCCCACCCTCCGCACGTTGCCTGCTGCGGCGCTGGCGGCACTGACGGGCTACTATCTGCTGGCTACTACCGTGCATCCGTGGTATCTCACGCCGCTGGTGGCGCTGAGCGTGCTCACGCGCTGGCGGTTCGCAGTGGTGTGGTCGGGGGCGGCGGTGCTGTCGTATGGAGCCTACCGCAGCGCGGTGTATGCCGAAAACCTGGCGCTGGTGGCGCTGGAATACGCAGTGGTACTGACCGTGCTGGGCTGGGAAATCTGGCACAGGAAGCGCGCATCAGCCGCTTTATAGCAGCTTGGCGCGGCTGGCTTAGTGCGTCCAGTAGACGTAGCGCCGCACCGATTTGAGCGTCAGGGTGCGGCCGTCCCAGGTGGTTTGGCGCAACAACACGTTGGGGTACTTTTTGGCGAACCAATACGTGTTTTGTTTCTGCGCGTCGAGCTGCACCCGCACCTGCCAGGCGGGCTCGGGTGCGTCGGCCGGGGCGGCTTCCGCCACGCTTAGCCGGGCCTGATAATACACGGCCGGCAGTACTTTGCTGGTCTGCTGCAGGTCGCAGATGGTGGCTTCAAACGTGGGTTTGGCCTCGAAATTCAGGGCGCGGAGCGTGTAGGGCAGCGCGTCTTCAAACAGCACATCGTGGCGCAGGCGGCGCTGGCCGGTGCCCTGGCCGTCCCAGTACGAATTGTAGGTCTGCGCGTATTTCGTGCCGTCGTCGGTGAGGGCTTTGAAGGTGGTGCCGCACCATTCCTGCGAGGAAGTAGTCATTTTGTGCAGCGCTACGGGCTGGTCGCGCCGAAAGAACAGCGACGTGAGGAAATGGTACGGGTACTGCTCGGTGGGAATGCGGCAGAACTGGTTCACCTTCATTACCGGGAACACATCGGGCCGCTGGTAGTCGTCGGTCTTCACGTCGAATTCCTGGTTGAATTCCTCCTTCACCGTAATCAGGGTGTAGGCGAAACGGCGTGTTTTCTTGTAAATCTCCCGCTCCGCATCATACGTGGCAACTTCCGCCAGCCCATCTTCCCAGAGCTTGTGCATGGCCCACTGCTGGTTGAAATGCGGCAGCAGGCGCGTAAGGGCGGCATCGACGGTTGGTTTGGGCGGGGGCACATTTTTCTTCGCGCCCTGCTCCGAGCAGGCCGAAAAGCAACCCCAGAGAAGCAGCAGTAAAAACGAGCAACGGACCTGACGCATACGCACGGTGGAAAAGCGGAACAATGGCGCTAAAGTACGCGCAAATGCCCGCCATGTTCCGGCCCGCCGGGGACGCTCCGGTCCTTATCATAAACCGAGGCCGGAAAGCTGCTCAGCCCGGACTTACAACCATTACTACTCGGCCGGGCTACTCATACACTTTGTTGCCGCGCGTCAGCCAGAGGCTCCACAGGGCCGAATAGGGGTGAATATCGGTGGTGCGGCCCTGGGCATTATACACCGCGTGGCCCTCGTTTACCCACTCAAAAATACCGCCGTAGAGGTTGCGCACATTACTAAAGCCCAGGGCTTTGAGCCGCTCCCCCACCCGCTCGCTGCGGTAGCCCACGGAGCAGTACACCACCACCGGCCGGTTGCGGGGCAGGTCCGGGAAAGTGGCTTGCTCATACTGCTCAAAATTCACGAAGCGCGCCCCGCGTAGGTGGCTGACGCGGTATTCGGCCGTGGTCCGGGTATCAAGCAGCACAACTGCATCAGGTTGTTGGCACAATGCGGCCAGCTCGGCGGGCCGGATGGTGGGCACCGTTTCGCGGTAGAGCGTACGCAGCAGCTGGGCATAGGCCGGACTAGGGCCAGCGGCCGCCACCTTTTCCTGGCTGCACGCGGGCAGCGCCAGCAAGCACAAAAGACCCGCCAGCACGCCCCACGTGCTTCTCACAGGCGGCGGAAGAGTGAGCTTATTCATCGGTACTGCTTCCGGCACTTCAACACCATTGGCGGCAGTTGCCCCGGCCCGACAGCCGAAAAAGCCGCCGAACTGGTGCAACCGCCGCTTATGGGTTTACATCGAAACTTCCTTGGCCTTGTTCATCATCTGCACGCCGTGCACCAGGGCCGAGCCGGCCTTGATGGCGGCGGCTACGTGCACGGCTTCCATCATCTGGGCCTCGTCGGCACCCTTCTGGAGCGAGTCGGTGGTGTAGGCATCAATGCAGTAGGGGCACTGCACGGCGTGGGCCACGGCCAGGGCAATCAGGGATTTTTCGCGCTCCGTGAGGGCTCCTTCCTTGAAAACCTCGCCGTAGTAATCGAAGAACTTGCGGCCCATTTCGGGCTGCCACTCCGTGATGTTGCCGAATTTGGCCAGGTCAGCGGGGTTGTAGTAGGTGTTTTTTTCCATGGGAAGCAAAGCGCAAAAAGATGAAAGGGTGGGTTGAGGCAAGCGCCCAAATCAGGCTCGGCTAAAATTTGCCCAGCACCGTCAGGGTTTCCATCGTCGGGTTCTGGCTGCCGCCTTCGGGTTCCACCGTCATGGCGAAAGCCTGGGCGCTGCCGATGTCCTTCATCTGCTGCAGGCTGTCGCCGGCGGTGGTGGTGGCGGCCAGCATGCCGGCATCCACGGGCTTACCCTGGTCGAGAGCCCAGAGCTGGTACTGCTTGCCGGCGGGCGGCGCGGGCAGGTTGCGCACATCCACAAACACGGCTTTGGTGGCCGCGTTGTAGAGCACGCGGGCTTTGGCCGTGGGCGCGGCCGGCATGCCGGCCAGCTCAATAGATTTGAACTCGTCGCTGCGCAGCACGCTCAGCTCGGCCGTGCGGCTGGCCAATGACTTGTTTACGGCCTGCATGGTGGTGGCCACGCGGGCCTGCTCGCTCTGCGCAATAACCAGGCTGGTTTCGGCATCTTTCCAGCGGTTATAAAGCACCAGATTAGCCGCCGCGCTGAACAGCAGCAAAGCCACCGAAGCCGCCATCAGCCAGCTGAAGCGCGCAGCCGGGGCTTCCGCTTCGGGCACCAGCTGGCGCACCACGGGCTCCGTCGCCGGACCTGCAGGAGCCGCCGAGGACGGCGCTTCCTGGTGAATGGCGGCCTGCCAGCCGGCCAGCACCCGCTCGCGCATTCCGGCGGGCGGGGTGTGGGTGTGGGCTTGGGCATAGCTTTCCAGCGCCGCCGCGATGGTGGCCAGCTCCTGCCGGATTTCGGGGCTTTCGGCGGCGCGGCGCTCCACTTCGGCCCGCTCGACCTCGCTGAGCAGGCCGAGGGCGTATTCTTCGAGAATGCCTGATTCGATGTAGTCCTGGGTGTTCACGGTTATCGAATCAGTTTTGACAATACTTTGATGGCCGCCCGGGCCCGGGTTTTCACCGTTCCCAGGGGCAGGTTGAGTTCTTCCGCCACTTCGCTTTGCGTAAATCCGCCAAAATAGAGCAGGTCAATGATTTGCTTTTGCTCGGGGTTGAGCTTGGCCGTCATGTCCTGCAAACCAATGTGCTCGGGCCGAAACGTAGGTACGGCGGCCTGGCGCAACGCGGCACTGCCCTCTAAAGGTTGCGTGCGGCTACTTACGCGGTACTGCCGGGAGCGGATTTTATCGATGGCCAAATTGCGGCACACGTTCAGCACCCACGTAAACAGGCGGCCTTTGGTGGCGTCATACGAAGGGAAAGAGTGCCAGATCTTCACCAAACCCTCCTGCAGCACGTCCTCGGCCACTTCCTCCGTTTTCACAATGCGCAGAATGACCCCGTACAGAGCGGCCGAATACTTGTCGTAGAACAAGGTCATGGCCGACTCGTCCCGGGCGCGCAGGCGCTGCACGAGATGCGCCTCAAAGTCTGGAGTCGAGGTTTCGGGGGGGGTTGGTGTCACGGGAGCAGCTGGGATGAAAGGCGGCCTGGGGAGAGCCAGGCCAGCCAACAGTGAGGCGAATGTACTGATAAAGCGTATTCCCACGATATGGTTTGCGCGATGATGGTGCTGGGCAGCGTATTTTGGCGCATCGGCCGCTTAGCTCGCCGCCCGCCTAAACCGGACCGCCCCGCGCTTCGTTGGCATAGCCGGCGCGGCTGTTCGTTTGCCTTCTCCCCTACTTCTCTGCTCATGGCCATCGAGTCTTTCAACCCCTATACCGGCCGCGTGCTGCGGCGCTTCCCGGCTTTTTCCGGGGCCAAAACCGAGCGAATTCTGGCCCAGGCGGCCAAAGCGGCCCGCACCTGGCCCCAAACGCCGTTTGCCGAGCGCGCCCGCCTGATGCACCGCGCCGCCGCGCTGCTGCGCGAGCGGCAGGATGCGCTGGCCCGCCTGATGGCGCTGGAAATGGGCAAGCCCGTGACCGACGGCCGCGCCGAAATCGAGAAATGCGCCCTCACCTGCAACTACTACGCCGACCACGCCGAGGATTTTCTGCGCGATGAAATCATCCAGACCGCGGCCCGTCGCAGCTTCATTGCCCACGAGCCGCTGGGCGTGGTGCTGGCCGTGATGCCCTGGAATTTTCCCTTCTGGCAGGTGGTGCGCTTCGCCGCCCCGGCCCTGATGGCCGGCAACGTGGGCCTGCTCAAGCACGCCTCCAACGTGCCACAGTGTGCGCTGGCGCTGGAAGCCATTTTTCACGATGCCGGCTTTCCGCCCGCCACGTTCCGCACGCTGCTCATCGGCTCCGACGTGGTGGAAAAGCTGATTCAGGATGACCGGGTGATGGCCGTGACGCTGACCGGCAGCGAGCTGGCGGGCTCGAAAGTGGCCGCCGCCGCCGGGGCCGCCATCAAGAAAACCGTGCTGGAGCTGGGCGGCTCCGACCCGTTTATCGTGCTGGCCGATGCCGACCTGGCGCTGGCCGCCCAGACCGCCGCGCAGGCCCGCATGATCAACGCCGGGCAGAGCTGCATTGCCGCCAAGCGCTTCATCGTGCACCGCTCCATTATCAAGCCCTTCATCAGCCAGCTCAAAATCCACCTGCTGGCCCTGCGCACCGGCGACCCGCTCGACGAGGCCACCCAATACGGCCCCCTCGCCCGCCCCGACCTGGCCGACGAGCTGACCCAGCAGGTAGAAGACTCGGTGCGGGCCGGGGCGAAAGTGGAGCTGTACGGCGGCCAGAGCCAGCCCGGCACCGCCCTGTTCCGGCCCATGATTATTTCCAACGTCAAGCCCGGCCAGCGGGCCTACGCCGAGGAGCTGTTCGGCCCCGTGGCCATCATCCTGGAAGCCCGCGACGACGACGATGCCATTCGCCTGGCCAACGACTCGCGCTTCGGCCTGGGCGCCGCTATCTGGACCCAGGACGCGAAGCGCGGCGAAGCCCTAGCCCGTCGCCTGGAGGCCGGGGCGGTGTTCGTAAATTCGATGGTAAAATCATCGCCGGAAATGCCGTTTGGGGGCGTGAAGAAGTCCGGCTACGGGCGCGAGCTGTCGCACCTGGGCATTCGGGAGTTCGTCAATCAGAAAAGCATCTGGATTGGGGGCGAGGTAGCGCCGGCAGGCAGGAAGAAAGTGGAATAAGCACCCTGTCATTGCGAGGACGAAGGACGAAGCAATCCGTCCTCTGAAATGTGCGAAACTGCTTTTTAGCAGAAAGCCCTAACGTATGCCTTGCGTCAGGGCTTTCTGTTTAATCAAAGCTCAACTCATTGTCCAGGACGGATTGCTTCGCTTTGCTCGCAATGACAGGCTTTTTTCTAACAGTAGCCCAGCACTTTATACGTAACGTACCCCACCATCTCATGCAGCAGCAAAGACCAGCGCACGGTAGCACCGGCGCTGGGGAGCAGCCAGTAGGCGGGGTCGGCTTGGCGGTCGGTGGTGCGGAAATCGGCGGGCCAGGGCGTGGGCGCGAGGCCCACACGGCGGAAGCAGCCCAGGGCGCGGCGCTGGTGAAAGGCCGATGTGATGAGCACCAGCGACTGTATTTCGGGGTGGCGGGCCAGCAGCTGCTTCGTGAACAGGGCGTTTTCGCGGGTGTTGCGGCTGCGCTCTTCCAGTAAAATGTGCGCTTTGGGCACGCCGGCCAGCCGCAGCAGCGTGTACAGGTCGCGGGCCTCGGTGTGGGCCACCGCGCCTACCGCACCCGAGCCGCCGCTGATGATAATGCGGCGCACGCGCCCGGCGCGGTAGAGCCACAGCGCGTTGGTGAGGCGGTCGGCCCCCGGCCCCAGGTACACCCGGTCGTGCGGCGACTTGCGGATTTCGGTGATGCCGGTGAGCAGCACTGCCGCATCGTGGGGGCCGAGGCCGCGTAGCGGGGTCGGCGGCAGCTCCCAGGCCAGCAGGGCTTCGTTGCTCAGCGCGTTGTTAGTGCCAATGACGAACAGCGCCAGGCCGGCCGGCACCAGCCAGCGGCGCCAGCGCAGGCGGCGGCTCAGGCGCACCAGCACCCAGATTCCGAGCGGAATGAGGGCGTAGAGCAGGAGTTTGGAAAGCAGGAAAAACACGGCCGCGAAGCTAGCGGGAAAAAGCCGGGCGGGCAGAAATCCAGGCGGGCTGTAGCGCGAAAATCCGTTTCGCGACGAGCAAAGCGAGTGGGCGGTCCTGCGCGGCTCCGGCTACTCGCTTCACTCGTCGCGAAACGGATTTTCGCGCTACAGCCCGCCCAGTCTAATTCGTGAGGGGCCGGAAATGGCGCAGGCGCTGGAGCATATCATATACTTCAGCCTCGGTGGTGAGCGAGTCGCACTCCAGCAGCTGGCCCTGGCAGTAGCTCACGAAAAACGGGGCTACTTTGTCCTGCATCAGCTTGAGGGCCACCGGGTTTTCCTCCGAAGCCAAGCGCAGAAACAGGATCGACCGAAACAGCTCATCATCAGAAAATTTGGCGAAGGGCGGGGCCAGCAGCTCGCAGGTGGCGCAGTTGTCGGAGGTGAACTTGGCGAATACTTTCAGGTGCTCGTGCGTGTAGCGCCGCAGGCCCGCATCATCAGTATCCAGCACCCGCTGGCGGTCAGCTTCTTTTATTTCAGGCAGCATAGTAGCAAAACGAACAAGGCAAAAATCTGCCTCGTGGCTCGGTGCGCAGACAAAAAAGCCGCCCCGAAAATTCCATTCGGGGCGGCTATATCAGCAACTGCTAATGATTGAGCGGCTTACGATTTCTTCAGCATCATGGTCCGGATGTATTTTACCGGCGCGCTGCCGTAGCTCAGAAACTGCTCATTGAAGGCTTTCAGGTCGAACTTCGCTCCCTGCTGCTTTTTCAGCTCCTCGCGCAGCGCGTAGATTTCGGTGTAGCCGGTGAAGTAGCTGCTGAGTTGCACTTGGCTCTGGGTGGCGCGCTTCCACTTGCCGCGGGCCTCGGCTTCCTCCTGAAAACCGTCGCGCATGAGCATGGTCACCACGTCGTTTTCCGAAGCGTTTTTCACGTGCACGTCGTGGTCGAGAATGGCGTTCAGGGTCACGCGCATGTTCCATTTATCCCACATCAGCCACATTTCGTCGGTGCCGCCGCCGTAGCCGCTTTCCAGCATCATGCGCTCGGTATACACGGCCCAGCCCTCCACCATAGCCCCGTTGCCGAAGATGGATTTGATGAGCGAGGGGCTGCGGTTGGCGTACACGAGCTGGGTGTAGTGGCCCGGAATGGCTTCGTGAATATTGAGAATCTGGAGCGTGTAGTCGTTGTATTCGCGCAGGTAGCTTTCGGCTTGGGCCGGGGTCCAGTCGGCGGGCACGGGCTCCACATTGTAGTAAGTGTTGGCGGCCTTGTCGTAGGGGCCGGGGGCCGAAATGCTGGCGCCCGCGCCGCCGCGCATGTAGGGCGGCGTGTCGCGCACCACCAGCGGCTTGGTGGGGTCCTGGGTGAGCAGCTTTTTGTCGTTCACGAACTTTATCAGCGTCGGAATCTGCTGCTTCACGGCCGCCGCGAAATCGGCGGGGCGGGCGTGCTTTTCGGAGAGCTTGCCGATTACCCGCTTAATCAGCTGAAACGAGTCGGCGGGCTGGGGCTGATTGGGGAAGTATTTGGGCCAGAGCCGGGCAGCCCGCCGGCCCATGTCGTGCAGCAGCTCCTGCCGGTGCTGCTGGGCTTTGGCGTAGAGCTGGTCGGCGGAATACGCGGATTGGATGTCGTAGACGAACTTGCGGTCGAACAGCGCCTTGCCGATGCGGAATGAGCGAAACTGGCCCTGGGGCAGCACTTCTTTTTCCAGGAAGCTGATGTAGTTTTCCATCACCAGCCGGGTGGTGGCTATCCGGTCGCGGAAGTCCTTTTTCTCGCGGGCCGAGAGGCCCGAGCGCCGGATGGAATCCAGCAAGGCCGGCCCGAAAACCTGTATACCGCCCTTGTTTTGCAGAATGGCTAAGGCGGTGTGCTCTTTGGTGGGCCGACTGATGTTCTGCCGCGCGGCCTCGTAGTACTCCGCCGAGCGCGAAATCTTCTCCGAGATGTTGCGCAGCCGCCGGTCGAGCGGGTGGTAACGCCCGCTGAGCAGCTCCGATACCATGCCGCCGATGTTGTAGCCGGCCGGGTTCCATTGCCAGCCGCGCAGCGTGTCGGTCTGCCAGCGGCTGCGGTCCAGGTAGTTCTGGATCAGGTAAAAGTCGGTCTGGTTGTTCACCGAGAGCTGTTCGGCCTGAAACGCGGCCAGATCCTTCCGGCGGCGGGCCAGGGCGGCGGCTTCGGTCTGGCGGCGCGCGGCCGTGGGTATCACCAGCAGCGAGTCGTAGCGGTGGTAGCCCTGGTCGGCGGCCCACTCGGGGTTGTAGTACCAGAGCGAGTCAATGAAGCGGGTTTTGAACTGGTCGAAGTCGGCGTCGGGCGTGGTAGCTGCGGCAGTGCCGGCGTGCTGGCCGGAGTCGCCGCAGCTGCCGAGCCACAAGGAGGCCGCGCAGCCGGCAGCCAGTAGGAGCAGTTTGGGAGTAGCGGTGGGGGTCATGAAGAAGCGCGAAAGACGATAAGGACAGGCAAGGTAGGCCGCAAAGACCCGAAATGCGGCATCCGGCTGCCGGTGGCAACGCAGATTTCGGGTCTTTGCGGCTTTTCGGCCTGGCAAAGCGCCCCAAAGTCAGCATGCGCCGCCTGCCGATATCTCTTACCTTCGCCGCATGGCCCGCTTCCTGTTTCTTCTGCCCCTCACGCTGCTGGCCTGCTCCCAGCCGCAGCCCGAAACCACGCGCTACACCGGCCCCGATGGCCCGGCGGCCATTTCGGTGCAGTCCGGGAGCCCGGCCCAGGCGGCCGGCCGCTTCCCCGAAACCTTCGAGGCCGGCGGTAAGGGCGCGTACTCTACCGCCGATGAAACGCTGGGCTCGGGCTCCTGGCATTTCGAGGATGCCCTGCTCGGCTCGACGGAGCAGGATCACAAAAACGGCCGCCAGGCGGCCCGTCTGCGCAACTTGGGCCGCCTGCGCATGAATTTCGATGCCGCGCCCGGCGTGGCCCGCATCCGCATCAGCGCCGCCGCCTACGGCGACGACCCCGCCAGCACCTGGGAGCTGTGGGGCAGCCTCGACGGGGGCCGCAGCTACCGCCGCATCGGGCAGCCGGTGCGCACGCAGGGTCCGCGCCTCGTGGCCACTACCTTCGACGGGGGAGCCGCCGCCGCTTTGCGCCTCGAAATCCGCAAAACCAGCGGCAGCGGCCGGCTCAACATTGATGATGTGACCCTAGAAACCGCCACGGGGGCGGCGGTGGCAGCGGGCTCCGGCAGCACGGCTCCGGCTGTTGGCGGCGCTCCGGCCGGCACCTCGCTGCCGCCGGCCACCACCCGCCAGGCTACGGCCGTAGTGAGCAGCCGCGACGACAACATGGCCCTGGGCAACCCCAGCGGCGCTACCGCCAGCCCCGACAACGCCAATAATTACCTGCTGGTGAAGCCGCAGTACGCGCTGAGCTACCACGCCGGGCGCGGCACGCCCACCTGGGTGAGCTGGCACCTGAACCGCGCCTGGATGGGCACGGCCCCGCGCCAGGACGACTTCCGCCCCGACCCTGCCCTGCCCCGGCAGTTTTATCAGGTCACGCCGCGCAGCTACGCCGGCTCCGGCTTCGACCGCGGCCACAACTGCCCCTCGGCTGACCGCACCACCGACCTGGACGACAACTCGGCCACCTTCCTGATGACCAATATGATTCCGCAGGCCGGCAACAACAACCAGCGCACCTGGAGCGGCCTCGAAGAATGGGGCCGCTCCCAGGTGAGCCGGGGCCAGGAAATCTACGTCATCATGGGCAGCTACGGCCAGGGCGGCACCGGCACCGCGGGCCCGAAAACCACCCTCGACAACGGCCGCGTGACCGTGCCGGCCCGCATCTGGAAAGTGCTGGTCCTGCTGCCTGAAGGCTCCGATGATCTGCAGCGCATCCCCACCCAGGCCCGCCTCGTGGCCGTGGATACGCCCAACGACCAAAGCATCAGCCCCGACTGGAGCCGCTACCGCGTATCGGTAGATGCCATTGAAGCCGCCACCGGCCTGGATCTGCTCAGCAAGCTGCCCGTGGAAGTGCAGGCCCGGCTGGAAGCGGCGGTGGATAAGGAGCCGACGCGGTAGGCGGCATTCGTGCAGAATGCGCAAAGTCAGTTCTCCTGGTTAATCAGGTTCACTACCAGTTTCACCATTGTATCCTTGTCTTCCGGCTTGCTTTCGGCAATGAGCAGGGTCAGGGCCACCAGGGCATTGTCGGCAAGGCGACGGGAGCCGTCGGGTTTGTAGAGGCAGTGGTTACGATCCAGGAACCACACGAACAGAAAGGCCGCAATCCGCTTGTTGCCATCTGAAAAGGAGTGGTTTTTCACCACGAAGTAGAGCAAGTTGGCGGCCTTTTCTTCCACGCTGGGGTACAGGTCTTCGCCCCCGAAACTCTGGTAGATGCTGCGCACCGAGCTTTGAAACGACGCATCCTTTTCACGCCCGAACAGGGCGCTGCCACCAAACTGCGTCCGCAGGCTATCCACGGCCTCTAGGCCGGCTTCGTAGGTCAACTCAAAAGGCGCTTCTCTAGCCGTGCCGCGCACACGCAGCCGCTGATGGTCATATTGGTCGAGTACATCGAGGGCGCGGGCATAGTCGCCCAGCACCCGTAGCAGCGCCGTAGACTGGTCGGAAGTCAATTCCTGATTGGTAGCTACTTCGCTTTGCAGCTGTACCAGCCGCTTGAGGTCGGACAGCTGGCGGGCGCTTTCGCGCAAGCGGCGCTCATTTAATGCGTAGCCTTGCACTAAATACTGGCGCAAAATGCTGGTGGCCCATTGCCGGAAATGCGTACCCCGCAGTGACTTCACCCGGTATCCGACCGAGATAATCACGTCCAGATTGTAGTGCTTAACGCGGTATTTTTTGCCGTCGGCGGCAGTTGTCAAGGAATCCTTGACAACTGCCGCCTCTACTAACTCCCCTTCCCGGAAAGCATTTCGGGCGTGCAAGCTGACGTTCTGCTTCGTGGTATCGAACAGCTCCGCCATCTGGGCCTGCGTAAGCCACACGGTTTCGTCCTGCAGCTGCACCTGAAGCTGGGTTTGCCCGTTGGGCAGTTGGTAAAGCAAAATATCGTTGGTGGCGGCCATAATTGCGGGGCTGATAAAGCACTCGTAAGCTACGGCAAATATTGCCTGCCATTACTGCGGCCCCTCACTCCCCATTCCCAAACCGCCGCCCGAAGAAATTGCCCGGCTTCCACGTCGGGCGCTGCGGGTTCTGGGCCACCTGGTAGCCTAGCAAAAAATTGAGCTGAGCGTATTTGCGGCCGGCTTCAAAATCAAAGACGCCGCGCATATCGTCCTGGGGTTTGTGGTAATACAGAGCCCGCCATTTCTGCACCTGCTCGCTGAGGTTGTTCTTGCCGTCGGCAGTACGGTTGCCGTATTTGAGATGTACGGCCGGAATGCCCTGAGTCACGAAGCTGTACTGGTCGGAGCGGATGAAGCGGTTTTGGGCCGGCTCGGGGTCGGCTTCCACCGTGAGGCCCAATTGAGTGGCGGCGTTAACCACTTCGGCTTCCAGCGAGGAGTTTTCGGCCCCCAGCGCCACCACCGACAGCAGCGGGGCAATGATAGTGGGCATATCGGTGTTGATATCGGCTACGATCTGCGACTTCGGCACGGTGGGAAACCGGGCAAAGTAGGCCGAACCGAGCAAGCCCAACTCCTCCCCTGTGGTAAGCACCAGCAGCACCGAGCGGCGGGGCTTTTGCTTCAGGCGGGCATAGGCCCGGGCAATTTCCAGCACGCTGGCCACGCCGGTGGCGTTGTCGTGAGCACCGTTGTAGAGCGAGTCGCCCTGCACGGCGGCCCCGATGCCAAGGTGGTCGAGGTGGGCGCTGTGCACCACGTATTCGTCGCGCAGCACGGGGTCGGAGCCAGCTATTTTGCCCACTACATTGTAGCTTTCCACCTCCTGATAGCGGCTGCGGGCGGTAGCCGTGAGCGTGCCCGCCAGCGGCTGCGAAGCCGCCTTGCCGGCCCGGAGCGCGGCAAACGTGCGGGCCGTATCAGTAGCCGCGCCCACAAACAGGCGCTGCAGCATTCCGGCACTCACGGCCCCCACCACCTGAATCTGGGGGGAAACATAGCTGCGCGAAACCGCTACGTGGCTATCAGGCGCCAGCACGCTCACTAGGCCCTTGCTCAGGTTGGGCAGCGGCGTAGCGGCTTTGGTGGCGGCCAGCAGCACGCCCACGGCCCCGTGCTGCGCGGCCGTTTGCAATACGGTCAGCAGGTCGGTGGCGTAGAGCTTTTCGTTGCCGGCCAAGTGCGGCGGCTCCAGGCGCGTGAGCACTACTATCTTGCCCCAGGCATCCAGCCCGGCGTAGTCGTCATAGCCCAGTTCGGGGGCGCTGATGCCGAACCCGGCAAACACCACCGGGGCCGTGAGCGTGGCGGTCGGCTGGCCGGGGTTGGGGTAAAACACGAAATCCTGGCCGGATTGGTAGGACGCGCCGGGGCTGCTGAGCGTGCCGCCCGGCTCGCTGAAAGCCCGCCGCAGCCGCACCTTTTGCCTGAAGGTGCCGTTTTCGCCGGCCGGCTGCACATCTAGCTTTCTCAGCTGGCCGCTCACGTAGTCCACGGCCAGCTGGTAGCCGGCGGTGCCCGGCTGCCGGCCCTGCAGGCGGTCATCGGCCAGGTAGGCTACGTGAGCTTTAAAGTCGGCCGCGCTGAATTTTGCCAAAGCTTTATTCAAGAATTTGGGCAGCGGGGCCTGGGCAGAAGCGCATTGCGCCAGGGCACAGAGAGCCAACCCAAAGCCGATAGCCGGACGCTTGCGGAAGTAACTCATTAGAAGAAGAAAGCTGATCAAACGGCTTTAAGAACGAATTAAAGACCCTAAATAACTCAGGTTTCTTAAAAGCCGCAGCGCGGCGACAGGTTTGTAGCACCGAGGCAGAACCAACGAACAAGCCGCGTAGCGGTGACAGAACCGCCCGAACGACTCTGTCACCGCTACGCGGCTTGATTCTTCTCCTCATGCGCTTACTACAAACCTGCCGCCGCGCTGCGGCTACTTCACGGTGTGACGCAGAGATCTGAACAGAAGTAGACTGCCTTTATAAATTCACCCGCCAATCAAGTTTCCGTCAGCACCGTTTTGAAGCCAGCCAGCTGGCCTTCGGCGGTTTTGCCCAGGGCGTAGACCGCCACCTGCGGGCCACTGCCGATGCGGTACACCTGCGTATCCTGCAGCTCCAGCTTCATAAACATTTGCAGGGCCTTGTAGCGGTTGGCTAGGGCCGGGTCGCCGAGCACGCCATCGTCGGCGGTGTGGTTGCGCAGGAAGTAGGTCAACTCCACCGGCTCCACGTTGCTGCCGGCTGCTTCGCCGGTCAGCTTCAGCAGCGCGGCATCAGTTAGCTCGCCGGCCGGCGCGGCGTATGAAACCGGCGTCAGTGGCGCTTCCGATTCGCTGATGAAAAGCAGGTCTTTCGTCAGGCGCTGGAGTTGTGTGGTGGTGGCATCGGCGGCGGAAGTTTTGGCCTCGTTGGCTTCCTTGGTTTCGCGGTCGACTTTAGTTTCCAACGACTTGGCTCCTTTATCCACTTTACCATCGGCACCGGGCACCTTAGCCGCAATGGCGGCGGCCAGTTCCTGCATCCGGGCTTCGGCCACCTTTATTTTGGGGTTGGCAAAGTTCATATCCGATACCTTGTTCATCGGAATCAGGTGAATGTGAGCGTGCGGCACTTCCAGCCCAATCACGGCCACGCCGATGCGCTTGCAGGGCACGGCCGCCAGCACGCCTTTGGCCACCCGCTGCGCAAACTGGTGCAGGGCCGCCATCTCAGCCGGCGGCAAATCGAAAATATAATCGACTTCTTTTTTCGGAATTACCAGCGTGTGGCCTTCCACCAGCGGCGTGATGTCCAGAAAAGCCAGGTGGTCGTCGTCCTCGGCTACTTTATAGGCGGGCAGCTCGCCCGAAACGATACGAGAGAAAATGGAAGCCATGCGGTGAGGTAGTGAGATGGTGAAATGGTGAGTTAGTGAGTTTGACGTTCGGTGTGTGCCAAAGTACGGGGCAAAACGCAAAAGGGCGAAACCGCCGGTTTCGCCCTTTTCAAGTTCTAATAGAAATGAAAACTCACTAAGTCACCATTTCATCAACTCACCGCTACCGGGAAATTTCCAGAATCTCGAACTGCAGCTTGCCGGCCGGCACGATGATTTCGGCCGTGTCGCCGGCTTTCTTGCCCAGCAGCCCCTTGCCAATCGGCGACTTCACCGAAATCTTGCCGGCGGCCAGGTTGGCTTCTTCCTCAGCTACCAGCAGGTAGTCGAGCACCATGTTATTTTTCAGATTCTTGAGCTTCACTTTGCTCATAATCAGGACCTTGGTCAGGTCCAGATTCGTTTCATCGAGCACGCGGGCGTTGCCCACAATCTCTTCCAGCTTGGATATTTTCAGTTCGAGCAGGCCCTGGGCATCCTTGGCGGCATCGTACTCGGCATTTTCGCTCAGGTCGCCTTTGTCGCGGGCTTCGCGCAGGTCTTCGGCGGCTTTGGCCCGGCCGCGGATTTTCAGGTCCTGCAGCTCATCCTTGAGCTTTTGCAGGCCTTCGGGACTGTAGTAGTTGACGGAAGACATGTCGGTGGGATGATTAGCTAAAAAACAAGGAGAACGGTCGGCAAAGCCAACCGTTCTCCGAAAAAAGTTCTGTGACAAATATACGAAGACCCAACAACTTCTGCTACCCCGGCACCGGCCCGCGCCGCAGAAAAGCCCCAATCTTCTGCGCCAGCACCTCATTGATGCGGGCATACGACTGGTGCGTCCAGCCCCCGATATGCGGCGAAAGCACCACATTGGGCGCACTTTGCAGAAAATCGAGCCGGGCCTGCTGCGCCGCCGTGAGTTGGGCGAGCTTTTCATTTTCCAGCACATCCAGCGCCGCGCCGCGCAGGCGGCCGCTCTGCAGCCCGCGTACCAGCGCCGCGTGGTCGAGCACCTCGCCGCGGGCCGTGTTCAGCACCCAGATGGGGTTGGCGAAGCCGGTCAGAAAGTCGTCGTTTACGAAGCCATGATTGGCAGCCGAATACGGAATATGCAGGCTCAGCACCTCGGCCCGCGCCTGCAGCTCGGCCAGCGGCACCAGCGTGGCGTGGTGGTCGGGGGCGCAGTCAGGGTCATTATCGTGGGCCAATACCGTGCAGCCGAAGCCGCTGAGCCGCCGGGCAAAGGCGCGGCCCATGTGCCCGTAGCCCAGCAGCCCGATGGTTTTGCCCCCGATTTCCTCGCCCCGGTTGGCCTCGCGCCGCCAGCTGCCGTGTCGTACCTCGTGGTCGGCGCGGGCAATGTTGCGGAACAGCGCCAGCAGCAGGCCCAGCGTATGTTCGCCCACCGCGTCGCGGTTGCCCTCGGGCGCATTGAGCAGCGTAACGCCGGCCGCGGCCAGAGCCACTTCGTCAATGTTATCGACGCCAGCCCCGGCGCGGGCCACGTAGCGCAGGTGCGGGCCGTGGGCGAGCAGCGCCGCCGTGATGCGCAGCTTGGAGCGCACCATCAGGCCAGCGTAGGGCTGAGCGGCCAGCGCTGCGGGCACTTCGGCGGCCGTCAGGTCGGGCCGGTAATGTACCTGCACGCCGAGCGGCGCGAGCAGCTCGGGCAGCGACGGGTGCACTTCATCGATAACAAGGCAGAGCGTTTTCAATTAAAAATTGAGAATTAAAAATTAAAAGATGTGGGCCCTGCGCGTCAAATAGCCCTTTCCTCACCGCTTATGCCAATGGATAATTTTTACTGAGTTCTTCAAATATACCGGTCGTTCGGCTCCCTTCTCCCCAAGGAGAGGGGCCGGGGGTGAGGTCCCCCGAGGTCGCGCCAGGTACTTCACATGGGAATTGCGCTAATTGACCCGGTGCTTTTCCACGTAATTGGTCAGCCACACGAAATCGGCCACGCTGAGCTGCTCGGCGCGCTTGGTGAAAATCGGGTCCAGCGTGTCTTCGGCGCTCATGCCGAAGGGTTTCACGGCGTTGCGCAGGGTTTTGCGGCGAGTGGCGAAGGCCTGCTTCACCACCTTGAAGAACAGTTTCTCGTCGCAATCCAGCTTCTCGGTGTCGTTGCGCCGCAGCCGCAGCACCGCCGACTGCACCTTGGGCGGCGGAATAAACACGTGCGGCGGCACCAGAAACAGCAGCTCCACGGTGTAGAAAGCCTGCAAAAGCACGCTCAAAATACCATACACCTTGCTGCCCGGCCCTTCGGCCATGCGCTCGGCTACCTCTTTTTGCAGCATGCCCACCACCTCGCGCACCTGCTGGCGGTGGTCGAGCACCTTGAAGAAAATCTGGGTGGATATGTTGTAGGGGAAGTTGCCGATGATGCTCAGCGGCTGATTATTAAATAGTTGCCCCAGGTCCTGCTTCAGAAAGTCGGCCGAGATGATGCGGCCGTGCAGGGCCGGAAAGTTGCGCTCCAGGTACGCCACCGACTCGCGGTCAATTTCAATGACCGTGGTCTGGTACTCGGGGTGCTGGAGCAGGTCGCCGGTGAGCACGCCCATGCCGGGCCCGATTTCCAGCACTTCCCGCACGCCGTCGGGCAGGCGCAGGGCTTCCACGATGCGGCGGGCAATTTCGGGTTCAGCCAGAAAGTGCTGACCGAGGTGTTTTTTCGGGCTGACGTGGTCCATTGGGGAGAAGCTGGGAGTTAGGAGCTGGAAGCCAGGAGAAAACTGCTGGCAGTGGCAGGTGCCGGCATGGGCGAGGTCAGTAAATTCGGGAATAAAAAACCAGGATCAGTGCCCCAAAGCCCAACCGTAGCTGACCTCCTGACTTCTAGCTCCCAGCTCCTAGCTCCTTTAAAAAAACGCCTACCTTGCGCGGCCTAAATGGCCCCAAAGATACGTCCGTATATGCCGATTCAACTAGCCCACGCCGCCACGCTGCCCGCCCACGCCGATTCCGTGTTTCTGCTGCCGGCCGGCACCACCCAGCTCCCCGCCCAGCTGGCCGACCTGCACGAGGCCTCCCGGAAGTACGTTACCGAGCAGCTGGCCGCTGACAGTAAGCTCATTACGGTCAACCACTATTCGCACCGGCACTACTTCGTGGTGGCCAGCGCCAAAGGGTCGGCGCACCTGATTGCCGAAGCCATGCGCAAAAGCGGCCACCAGTTGCACGCGCTGCTCAAGGCCGATAAAGTAACCGAGCTGTACGTGGAGGACCTCTCGGAAAGCGCAGATGGAGCGTTGGCCCTGGCTTTGGCCGAAGGCATTTACCTCTCGGCCTACGAGTTTGAGGGCTACAAAACCGACGAGAAATCGAAGAAGCCGGCCGCACTGACGCGGGTGCTGCTCACGGGCGCGGCCTCGGCCGAAGCCATTCAGGAGTTGGACTACCTGCTGCAGGGCGTGTGCCTGGCCCGCGACCTGATCAACGCCCCGCTCAACAAGCTCAATGCCACGCAATTCGCCGAGCGCATGGCCGAAGCCGGCGACGCGGCCGGCTACCAGACCGAAATCTTCGACCTGCCCCGCATCGAAGCCCTGCGCATGGGCGGCCTGCTGGCCGTGAACCTGGGCAGCCCCGAGCCGCCTACCTTCACCATTATGGAGTGGAAGCCCGAAAACGCCCGCAACAGCCAGCCTTACGTGCTGGTAGGCAAGGGCGTGGTGTTCGATACCGGCGGCCTGAGCCTGAAGCCCACGCCCGGCTCGATGGACATGATGAAGTGTGACATGTCGGGCGGCGCGGCCGTGACCGGCGTGCTGTATGCGCTGGCGAAGAACAAGGTGCCCATCCACGTCATCGGCCTGGTGCCGGCCACCGACAACCGCCCCGGCGGCATGGCCTACGTGCCCGGCGACGTGCTGACCATGTACAGCGGCCTGACCGTGGAAGTGCTCAACACCGACGCCGAAGGACGCCTGATTCTGGCCGACGCGCTGGCCTTCGCCAAAAAGTACGAGCCTGCCCTGGTGGTTGATATTGCCACGCTCACCGGCTCAGCGGCCCGCGCCATCGGCAAGGAAGGTATCGTGGGTATGGGCACCGCCGACGAGGTGCAGCTCTTGGCCCTCAAGCAGGCCGGCAACCGGGTGCACGAGCGGGTGGTTGAGTTCCCGCTCTGGGACGAGTACGCCGAGCACATCAAGTCCGACATTGCCGACATCAACAACCTGGGCAAGGCCGAAGCCGGGGCCATTTCGGCCGGCAAGTTCCTGGAGCGCTTCACCGAAGGCACGCCCTGGATTCACCTCGACATTGCCGGCCCCGCCTACCTCACCGCCCCCGACTCCTACCGCGGCAAAGGCGGCACCGGCACCAGCGTGCGCCTGCTGTATGATTTTTTGAAAAACCAGGAGTAATCGTTGTCATGCTGAGCTTGTCGAAGCATCTCTACCGCTTCGTTGAGCAACTCAGGTGAAGCGGGAGAGATGCTTCGACAAGCTCAGCATGACGTTCTTATATAAGCACCATCCACCACATGACCACTCTTCCCCGCCTCGGTATTTCAGTCGGCGACCTGGCCGGCATTGGGCCGGAAATCATCTATAAAACTCTGCTCGACAGCCGCCTGCTCAAATACTGCACGCCTGTGGTGTATGGCACGGCCACAGTGCTGTTCGATGATTTTCCCGTCGAGCCGCAGGCCGAGCAGCTTACGTTCCGCCAAGTGCGCGAAGCCGCGGATATTGCTGCCGGCAAGCTGAACGCCGTGACCTGCTGGGAAGACGATTTCGCCCTCACGCCCGGCCAGCCCTCCGAGGCCTCCGGCCGCGCCGCCCGCCAGTCGCTGCTGGCCGCC
Organism: Hymenobacter daecheongensis DSM 21074; assembly: GCF_900141805.1. Taxonomy (GTDB): domain Bacteria; phylum Bacteroidota; class Bacteroidia; order Cytophagales; family Hymenobacteraceae; genus Hymenobacter; species Hymenobacter daecheongensis. Next base: position 106,358 of record NZ_FQYN01000003.1, read on the forward strand.
GCCCGCGACCTGAAAGAGGGCCTGCTCGATGCTCTCGTCACCGCCCCCATCAGCAAGGAAAACACCCAGGCCGACGACTTCCGCTACCCCGGCCACACCGAGTTTCTGACCAGCTTTTTCGGGGCTCCTGAGAGCCTGATGCTGCTGGCCAGCGAGGAGCTGCGCGTGGCCACCGCCACCGGCCACATTCCGCTGAAAGACGTGCCGGCCCGGCTCACCAAGGAGTTGCTGGTAGCCAAATTGCGCATCCTGCTCAAGTCGTTAAAGCTGGATTTTGGCATTGATAAGCCCCGCGTGGCGGTGCTCGGTCTGAACCCCCACGCCGGCGAAAATGGCCTGCTGGGCACGGAGGAAGCTACGCTGGTGAATCCCGTCATCCAGCAGTTTCAGCAGGAAGGCCACCTCGTGTACGGCACGTTTCCGGCCGATGGCTACTTCGGCACCGCCCAGTTCCGCAAGTTCGACGCTACGCTGGCACTCTACCACGACCAGGGCCTGATTCCGTTCAAAACGCTGGCTTTCGAGCGCGGGGTCAACTTCACGGCCGGCCTGCCCGTCATCCGCACCTCCCCCGACCACGGCACGGCCTACAGCCTCGCTGGGCAGTTCAAGGCCGATGAAACGTCGTTCCGCGAAGCCGTGTATATGGCCTGCGACCTGGTGCAGCAGCGTAACCGCTACGCCGGCCTCAAGCCCCTCATTCCCGGTGCCCAGCCGCGCCGGGAGCGGCAGGACTGAGCCGCCCCAGGGATTTCGTTTCAGGATACATTCTTTCCAAAAATGAAATTTTGTTGGCGCTTTCAAAACTATGCCGTAGGTTTGCAGTCCCAAAGCCGGTGTAGCCCATCGGCTTTGCTTTTGCTGCTTTCCTCGTTTCCATGCTCCAGACTCCCGCCGACTACCGTACTGCCCTGCGCCGCCTCGATGCGCTGGTAGCCGCGGGCGTAGACGGCAACGCCGCCCTGGAAACCGAGTTTCGGGAGCTGATCATGGCCCTGGATGTGTATGAAAGCAAGCTCGGACTGCTGCCCATTCCCAATCTGCCGACCTCGCTGGCCGAAATGATTGAGCTGAAGCGGCAGCAGATGCGCCTCAAGCAGAAGGATCTGGCCGAGCTGCTGGAAGTGCCCGCCAGCCGCCTCTCCCAGATTCTGAGCGGCAAGCGCCGCGTCACGCTCGACTTGGCCAAGCGCCTGTATGAGCGGCTGGGCATACCTTCCGATTTCATTCTAAAAAACGCCTAGCCTACGGCCCGCAGCAGCCGCCACTTTTCAAAAACGGGGAAATCGTACTACTTTTGCCCCCTATTACCCACTCCGCCGTGAAGAAGGACTCACAATACGATCTGGCCATTGCCAAGCTGGCTTTCAAAACGCACCACTTTGCGTTTGAGCTGGATCGTGCCTTTTTTGTCCAGTTCGAGCAAAACCTGGTGCAGGATGGCAACCTCCACGCCGACGTGGCGCTGACCAAAACCGACCGCCTCATCACGCTGGATTTTCACATTACGGGCACCGTGCGCCTGATCTGCGACCGGAGCCTGGACGAGTTCGACCAGCCCCTCGACATTACGGAGCAGCTGCTGGTACGCTACGGCGACCGGGAGCTGGAGCTGGACGACAACGTGCTGCAAATCACGCCCGAAACCCAGACGCTGCCCATCGCCCAGCATCTGTTCGACTACATCGGGCTGGCGCTGCCCATGAAGAAGCTGCACCCACGCTTCCAGAACGAGCCCGACGAAAACCCCGAATCCGACAGCAAGCTCATCTTCACCACCCGCCAGCCCGGCGACAGCGACGAGGATGACGATGCCGGCGACCCGCGCTGGGACGCGCTGCGCAACCTGAATTAAGCGCTTGCCGGTTTTTCAATTCAACATTTAACATTCAACATTCATAATTTCCTGACTCATGGCACATCCTAAACGCCGGACATCCAAAACCCGCCGCGACAAACGTCGCACCCACCACCAGCTGACCCCGAAGGCCGTAACGATGTGCGCCAACACGGGCGAGCTGCACCTGCGTCACAAGGCCTACGTAGTGGACGGCGACCTGTACCTGCACGGTAAAGTAGCCATTAAGGACTATGCTCCCGTAGCTGCCGCCGCTCCAGCCGCTTCCGACGAAGAATAAGCTTCGTCTGGCCGGCAGCCCCGGCCCTTCTTCCCGACTCCGTACTCCTTGATACCTCGTACATGAAGATAGCCCTGGACGCAATGGGGGGTGATTTCGCTCCCCAAGCTGCCGTCGATGGCGCGGTGCTGGCAGCGGCAAAGCTCGCCGGCAAAGCTCAGATTGTGCTCATCGGCCAGGAAGAGGCCGTCCGGCCCCTGCTCCAGCAGCACGGGGCCGCGGCGGCCAGCCTGGAGCTGGTGCACGCCACCCAGATCATTGAGATGGGCGAGCATCCGGCCAAAGCTTACCAGCAAAAGCAGGACTCGAGCATTGCCGTGGGCTACCGGATGCTGCACGCCGGCGAAGTAGAAGCCTTCTGCTCGGCCGGCAACACGGGCGCGATGCTCGTGGGGGCCATGTTCAGCGTGAAGCCCGTTTCGGGCGTGCTGCGCCCAGCCATTGCCAACTTCACCCCGAAGCTGGCCGGTGGCTACGGCATCCTGCTGGATGTGGGAGCCAATGCCGAATGCAAGCCCGAAATGCTGGAGCAGTTCGGCGAGCTGGGCTCCCTCTACGCCCAATACGTGCTGGGCATTGCCCGCCCGAAAGTGGGCCTGATGAGCCTGGGCGAAGAGGAAGGCAAAGGCACCACCGTCACGCAGGCCGCGCACCAGCTGCTGAAAGTGAACCCCCATATTCACTTTATTGGCAATATCGAAGGCCGCGACCTGTTCAACGACAAGGCCGACGTGGTGATCTGCGACGGCTACACGGGCAATGTGCTGCTGAAAATGGCCGAGTCGATCTACGAGATTCTCGATGCCAAGCAGATGCACGACCCGTTTTTCGACAAGTTCAACTACGAGGCCATTGGTGGCAGCCCCATTCTGGGCATCAACGACAACGCCATCATCGGCCACGGCGTGAGCACGCCGCTGGCCATCTGCAACATGCTATTGCAGGGTTACCAAATGGCCGAATCCGGCATCGCGGATCAGATAAAATCTACTTTCAAGTCTTAGTCTTAGGTCAGCCTGCGCCCGCCGCGGGCTGACTTTCGTTTCTGCGTGTTCCCATGAAAATCACTGCCGCCGTTACCGGAGTGGGCTCCTACGTGCCCGACTACGTGCTGACCAATGCTGAACTGGAAAAGATGGTAGACACCACCGACGAGTGGATTACTACCCGCACCGGCATCAAGGAACGGCGCATTTTGAAGGGCGAAAACCAAGGCACCTCCGTCATGGGTATCAAGGCTGTGCAGTTGCTGCTGGACAAAACCGGCACCAACGCCACTGATATCGACCTGCTGATTTGCGCTACTACAACGCCTGACATGGTATTTCCAGCAACGGCCAACATTATCTCAGCTGGCGTGGGAGCTGCTAACGCCTTCAGCTTTGACATGCAGGCCGCTTGCTCGGGGTTTCTGTTTGCCTTGGCTACCGGGGCCCAGTATATCCAGAGCGGTATGTATCGAAAGGTAATCGTAGTGGGGGCGGATAAGATGTCGTCCATCGTGGACTATACGGACCGCGCCAATTGCATCATTTTCGGCGACGGCGCCGGTTGTGTCTTGCTGGAGCCCAGCACCGACGGCTTAGGCCTTCTTGACCAAGTGCTGCGTACTGATGGTACCGGCGAACAATATCTCTACCAAAAAGCTGGAGGTAGCCGCCGGCCGCCATCAGCGGAAACGGTAGCAAATCGGGAGCACTTCTTATACCAGGAAGGCGCCACGGTGTTCAAATTTGCCGTGACCAACATGGCTAATGTGGCCGCCCAAGTGATGGAACGCAACCACCTCACCAATGACGATGTGGCGTTCCTAGTACCCCACCAAGCCAACAAGCGCATCATCGATGCTACCGCCAACCGCATGGGCGTGGGGCCGGAGAAGGTGATGCTCAACATTCAGCGCTACGGCAACACTACCAACGGCACCATTCCGCTGTGCCTGGCCGACTACGAGCAGCAGCTGCGCAAGGGCGATAATTTGATTCTGGCGGCCTTTGGCGGCGGTTTCACCTGGGGTTCCATCTTCCTTAAGTGGGCCTACGACCCGAAACCTGATCCGCAAACCGTATAATGAACGGGCCAAACGCGGAAAACTCCTATACTTGCATTCCCGACGAGCCGCCCCGCCACCTTCCGGGACGGCTCTTTTCTTTGAATTAAAAATTAAAAATGAAGAATTAAGAATTGGTGCCCTACTAAGCTCCGGCATTCGGGCGCACCAGTCAAGATTTTTAATTTTTAATTCCCAATTTTTAATTCCTCCCTCCCACCACAATGGCCACTACCGCAGACTTTCGCAACGGACTGGTACTTGAGTACAACAATGACCTGTACGTCATTACCGAATTCCAGCACGTAAAGCCGGGCAAGGGTCCGGCCTTCGTCCGCACCAAGCTCCGCAACATCAAAACCGGCAAGGTGCTCGACAACACGTTCAACGCCGGCGTGAAAGTGACCACGGCCCGCGTAGAGCAGCGCCCGCACCAGTTCCTGTACAAGGACGACTACGGTTACACCTTCATGGACAATGCCACTTTCGAGCAGGTTTCCTTGCCCGAAGCCATGGTGCCCTTCGCCGATTTGATGAAGGAAGGCCAGGAAGCCACCATTCTGTTTCACGCCGAAACCGAGCAGCCCCTCACGGCCGAGCTGCCGACTACCGTGGAGCTGATGGTGACCTACACCGAGCCCGGCCTGAAAGGCGACACGGCGACCAACACGCTCAAGCCGGCCACGGTGGAAACCGGTGCCCGGATTCAAGTGCCGCTGTTCATTGATACTGACACCAAAATTCGCGTCAAGACAAGCGACTACTCCTATGTCGAAAGAGTCAAATAAGCAGCCGCAAAAGCCCACCTCCAGCGCCTCTATGAAAGCCAAAGAACTACAGGACCTGATCGACTTCATTGCCAAGTCGGGGTTGAACAAAGTCAACATCGAAACCGAGGAATTTAAAATCTCGGTGCAGCGCGAGCCCAACACGAAAGTGGTGAGCACCAGCTACTCGGCCGCGCCAGCCGCTGCGCAGCCCGCCGCGGCTGCTCCGGCTCCGGCCGCCGCCCCTGCCGCAGCAGCTCCGGCTCCGGCCCCAGCGGCGGCCCCGGCTCCGGCCGCCAGCGCCAGCCACATTGCGCTGAAAGCCCCGATGATTGGCACGTTTTACCGCTCCAGCAGCCCGGATTCGCCCCTATTTGTAAACGTAGGTGATATGGTGGAGAAAGGCCAAGTTATCTGCATCATCGAAGCCATGAAGCTCTTCAACGAGATTGAAGCCGAGTCATCGGGCCGCGTGGTGAAGGTGATGGTGGAAAACGCCACGCCCGTGGAGTACGACCAGCCGCTGTTCCTGATTGAGCCGATGTAATTTTTTGGGGTCTTGGGGTCTTGGGGACTTAGGGTCTTGGTTTTTTGCCAACGCTTAAGTCCGCGAGGCCCTTTCCTTTTTTCGCCAAGACCCCAAGACCCTAAGACCCCAAGATCCCACTCATGTTCAAGAAAATACTGATTGCCAACCGGGGCGAAATTGCGCTGCGCATTATTCGTACCTGCAAGGAAATGGGCATCAAAACGGTAGCTGTGTACTCGACGGCCGACAAGGAAAGCCTGCACGTCCGCTTCGCCGATGAGGCCGTGTGCATCGGGCCGCCGCCGAGCGCGCAGTCGTACCTGAATATCCCGTCGCTGATTGCGGCGGCCGAAATCACCAACGCCGACGCCATCCATCCGGGCTACGGCTTTCTGAGCGAAAACGCGGAATTCTCGCGCGTGTGCCAGGAAAACGGCATCAAGTTCATCGGGGCCACGGCCGAGATGATCAACAAGATGGGCGACAAGGCCTCGGCCAAAGCCACCATGATTGCCGCCGGCGTGCCCTGCATTCCCGGCTCCGTGGGCCTGCTCGACGACTTCCAGCAGGCACTCAAAATCGCGCATAAAGTAAAATATCCGGTTATTCTGAAGGCCACGGCCGGCGGCGGCGGGCGCGGTATGCGCGTAGCCCGCACCGACGAGGAACTGGAAAAAGGCTGGAACGATGCCCGCACCGAAGCTAAAGCCGCCTTTGGCAACGACGGCCTCTACCTGGAGAAATTCGTGGAGGAGCCACGCCACATCGAAATCCAGATTGTGGGCGACCAGTACGGCCGCGCCTGCCACCTCTCGGAGCGCGACTGCTCAATTCAGCGCCGCCACCAGAAGCTGGTGGAAGAGGCTCCGTCGCCATTCATGACCGATGAGTTGCGTGACAAGATGGGCAAGGCTGCCGTGGCCGGCGCCAGCGCCATCAACTACGAGGGCGTGGGCACCATCGAATTCCTGGTGGATAAAAACCGGGATTTCTACTTCATGGAGATGAACACCCGCATTCAGGTGGAGCACCCCGTGACGGAGGAAATCATCAACTACGACCTGATTAAGGAGCAGATTAAGGTAGCAGCAGGCATTCCGATTTCGGGCAACAACTACTACCCCAAGATGCACGCCATGGAGTGCCGCATCAACGCCGAGGACCCGCGCAACGGCTTCCGCCCTTCGCCCGGCAAAATCACGGTGCTGCACATTCCCGGCGGTCACGGGGTGCGCGTAGATACGCACGTATATGCCGGCTACGCCATTCCGCCGAACTACGATTCGATGATTGCCAAGCTCATCACCACGGCCCAGACCCGTGAGGAGTGCATCGTGAAGATGAAGCGGGCTTTGAGCGAGTTCGTGGTAGAAGGCGTGAGAACCACGATTCCCTTCCACCTCAAGCTCATGGACGACGAGAAGTTCAAGGAAGGCGTGTTTACCACGGCTTTCCTGGAGACGTTCGACTTTTCAAGTTTGTAAAAACACGCCTATAATTAGAGCAACAATGCCTCACCAATTCCGGTGGGGCATCGTTGTTTCACTTGATTGACAAATGACTCAGATTATGAAATGGCGCATTCTACTCTTTCTGCTATTCTTTGGCTGGCACAATGCTTTCGCTGACTATGAGTCTATTGTAATTGCTGATCCTATTGACAACGCACAAGTAATTATTTACGGCGAAATAACATTCGTTTAAAGTAAGACTGTAACTATTATTCCTATTTTCATTTTGAAAGGCAAAGCAAATAACAAATGACTAGCAGTATCGATTTTATCTACGGTTTTATCTTTTAAAAATATTTATGACATTCATTACAAGAAATATCAACATGACAACAATAGATAAAATGCTCAATGTTACATCATATGATTCTCTAGTTTCCACCAGAGTACTTGCGTATAATATAGTCATTATTGCTGTTATTAAGAATAATATAAAAAATATTATTTTATCTTTTCTAAGATAAAGAGCCGTAAATGACAGCTCTACCGCAGCAAAAAAATACAAGGCACAGTAGTAATTATATTGTAAATGCCCGCATAGTTTGGATCGAGAAGCAGAGTACTAAATATCATCCCTACTTTATATGGAGCGTGATGGAATTGAAAAAAAATCTTCTTGAACGCCCTACCTCATCAGCCGTTCCCTTGTCAAAGCAGGGGGTGGGTAGTCCAGCGCGGAGTGTTGGCGGTCGAGGTTGAAGTAGGCGTAGTATGTATCGCTAACGAATTTAAGGCAACTTACAATTTTATGTTGCAGAATCAAAAACCATAGCAAGGCTTTATAACCAGAAGTTTATTGCTCACTTCGTCTGCTCAATTTCCGTCACCAATTCCCCATACCATTCTTCGCCATACTTGCGGATCAGTGGCTCCTTGAGAAACTGGTAGATGCGCACCCCCAGGTTGGCCCCAAACGAGCAGGCCGGGTTGCAGATGTTCCAGCGGTCGTAGTTGAGGGCCTCGAAGCCGTCGTACTTGCTGATGCGGATGGGGTACAGGTGGCAGCTGATGGGCTTTTTGAACGTGGTGGCCCCGGCCAGATACGCCTGCTCGATGCCGCACTTCAGAATGCCGCGCTCGTCATAGAGGGCGTAGGCGCACTCCCGGTCGTTGATGGTGGTAGTGCTGTAGTCACCTTCCCAGTCCTTGATGTAGAGACCCTGCGCCTCGATGGCTTGTTGACCGGCTTCGGTGAGGAAGGGTTTGATGTTGGCGTATTCCTGCTCCAGAATCTGCAGCTCGGCTTCTTCGAGGGGCGCGCCCAGGTCGCCTTCCACGCAGCAGGCACCTTTGCAGGCTTCGAGGTTGCAGACGAAGAAATTGTCGCGGATGTCGTCGGAAATGACGGTGTTCTGGATGATAATCATGGCAAAGCGAAGAAGCGAACCGCAAAGATACCGCTCTTTCAGGGCTTATCCGTAGCGCGGGCCGGCTAGTGTTGGCGGGCTAATATCTTGTACAAGTATTTTCAAAAAACAGAAAATACTTGTACAACCATTCCAGCGAGAGTGTACAAGTACCTTCTGCTTTTTGAAAATACTTGTACAAACACTGTGTATTGAGTGATACCTAGTCCCCAGTTTTGGGCAGCCGATGATCAGCTCAGCTTTTTCCGGGCTATGGACCGCCTACGGCCGCTGAAGGCTCGGGAAACCATCCGGGGCGCTTTGATGGTTGCTAACGCAGCTCACCGCAACCAAAGATTTTAGCAGTACCGCTCCCGCGGTTTCCGCTACGGCCCTGAAAGTAGTACCTTTGCCCGCATAGCCGAGGCGCTGATTTACCTGACGAATGGCATTAGATTACCAGAAACTTCTGAACCCCTCCCAGGCCGCGGCCGTGATGCAGATCGAGGGGCCGTGCATGATCATTGCCGGGGCCGGCTCGGGCAAGACGCGCGTGCTCACCTACCGCATTGCCAACCTGCTGGAGCAGGGCATCGACCCGTTCAACATCTTGGCCCTGACCTTTACCAACAAGGCCGCCAAAGAGATGCGCGCCCGCATTGAGAAAGTAGTGGGTCCCGAGGCCAAGAACGTGTGGATGGGCACTTTCCACAGCATCTTCGCCCGCATTTTGCGCTCGGAGGCCGACAAAATCGGCTTCCCCCGCCACTTCACCATCTACGACACCCAGGACTCCAAAACCCTGCTGGGCCAGATCGTGAAGGAGATGGACCTCGACGACAAGCTCTACAAGCCCAACATGGTGCTAGGACGCATTTCGGCGGCCAAGAACAAGCTGATTTCGGTGCAGCAGTATCTGCAGGACCCCGTCATCCGGCAGGACGACGAGGCGGCGCTGCGGCCCAAGATTGGGGCCATCTATCAGCAGTACCAGCAGCGCTGCTTCAAGGCCGGCGCAATGGACTTTGATGATCTGCTCTTCAACACCAACGTGCTGTTCAAGGACCACGTGGATGTGCTGAACAAGTACCAGAACATCTTCAAGTATGTGATGGTGGACGAGTACCAGGACACCAACTACTCGCAGTACCTAATTACGCGCAAGCTGGCCGCCAAGGAGCGCAACATCTGCGTGGTGGGCGACGACGCGCAGAGTATCTATGCCTTCCGTGGGGCCGACATCACCAACATTCTCAACTTCGAGAAGGACTACCCCGAGCTGCAGGTGTTCAAGCTGGAGCAGAACTACCGCTCCACCAAGAACATCGTGAAGGCGGCCAACTCGGTGATTAAGAACAACAAGGCCCAGCTGCGCAAGGACGTTTTCTCCGAGAATGAGGAAGGCACGCTGATTGAAGTTTTGAAAGCCGCTTCCGACAATGAGGAAGGCAAGCTGGTGGCCAACAGCATCTTCGAGGACAAGATGAACCACCATCTGTCCTACGAGAACTTCGCCATCCTGTACCGCACCAACGCCCAGAGCCGGGCCATGGAAGAGGCCCTGCGCAAGCTTAATATCAAGTACAAGATCATTGGCGGCCTGAGCTTTTACCAGCGCAAGGAAATCAAGGATCTGGTGGCCTACCTGCGCCTGACCGTCAACCATAACGACGAGCAGGCTCTGCGCCGGGTGATAAACTACCCCAAGCGCGGCATCGGCGACACCACCATCAGCAAGCTGATTAACACGGCGGAGGAATCGAATCACACGCTTTGGGAGGTGGTGAGCAATGCTAATTCCTTCCTGACGACGCGCATTGCCAATCCGATTGAGACGTTTGCCGAGCAGATCAAGAGCTACGCGGTGCTGGCCGGCAAGGAAGACGCTTTCGAGACGGCCAAGTTCATTGCCAAGAACTCGGGCATGATCGAGGAGCTATTCACCGATAAAAGCATCGAGGGCCTTTCGCGCTACGAAAACATTCAGGAATTGCTCAACGGGGTGAAGGCCTTCACCGAAGACCCCGAGCGCGAAGACAAAAGCCTGGCGGCTTTCCTGCAGGACATTGCCCTGGTCACAGACACCGACCTGAAGGATGCCAAGGACGAGGGCGAATCGGTGACGCTGATGACGATTCACTCGGCCAAGGGCCTGGAGTTTCGCAACGTGTACATCGTGGGCATGGAGGAAAACCTGTTTCCGAGCCAGATGATGATTACGTCGCGGGCCGACCTGGAGGAGGAGCGCCGCCTGTTCTACGTGGCTATCACCCGGGCCGAAAAGAAGCTCACGCTCAGCTACGCCACCTCCCGCTACCAGTGGGGCAACCTGCGCAGCTGCGAGAAAAGCCGCTTTCTGGACGAAATTGACCCGCAGTACGTCGACTTCAAGTTCTCCGCCGGCCCCGGCTCCGGCGACTCGCCCTTCGGCCACGTAGTGGAGCGCCGCAGCAACCTGGTGCCCACCCCGCCGCGTAAGACCGTTGCCACCAAGTACGTGGCCCCGGCCGACTTCAAGCCCAGTGACACGAGCAACTTACAGGTGGGCCAGCGTGTGGAGCACCCTAAGTTCGGCTTCGGCGCGGTGAGCAAGCTCGAAAAGCAGGACGGCTCGGTGAAGGCCATCATTCAGTTTGAGGAAGTCGGCGAGAAGACGTTGTTGCTGAGTTTTGCGAAATTGCGGGTGCTGAGTTAAACCTAACTTGGTAACTTGAACTTCGCCAAGGCTGCTGGCTTGTCCGGCAACCTGTTTTTTTGGAGGCACCCGTACCCTTTGTTTTGCGCCTCCTTCCTGGCGGCTGATGCCTGTGCGTCGCCTTTTCTTGCTTTCCACAGCCGTTCTATAGCACGGCTTCGCCTTTTTCTAATGGCTTTACCCTCCCCTTTCAAACACGAGCTGCTGCTGCGCGAATACGGCCAGAGCACCTACGAGCTGATTCAGCAACTGCGCACCATCGACGACCGCGAGGAGCGCACCAAGCGGGCCCAGCAGATCGTGCAGCTCATCTTTCGCCTGAATGCCAGCCTACGCGACCAGCCCGACTCTCAGCAGAAAGTCTGGAACCACATCTTCGAGATGACTGACGGCGAGCTGGACGTAGATGCGCCTTTCGAGTTGCACAAGCTGGATATTCTGGCCAAAGAGCCCCAGCGCGTAGCCTACCCGACCAAAGCCCCCAAGCTGAAGCCCTACGGTGCCAGCGTGGACACGATGATTGCCAAGGCTCTCACGCTGGAAGACCCCACGGAGTGCGAACAGGCTACCATTGCCATCGGGCGCACCATGAAGTTCCTGTACCGCTCCTACAGCAAGGAAAACGCCAAGGACATCACCATTCTCAAGCACCTGAAGGAGCTTTCCGGCGGCAAGCTGGAGCTGGATCCGGCCAAAGTGGATGCTGAAGGACTGTTTGAGTTCAGCACCGCTCCGGCTCCCGCGGCCCCCAGTGGCGGCCGTGCCGCCTTCGTGGTGCCGCAGCCGCGGGCCGACCGCGCCGAGCGGGGCGACCGTGACCGGGGCGACCGGGAAATGCGCCGCGGCGGCAACAACAATCGGCGCGACAAGCAGCGCCGCGGGGGCAAAAAGAGCCGCCAGGAGCCCCAGCAACCACCCCAGTAATTTTTAGAAATCAGAGGTTAGAAATTAGAACTAGCTCCCCTCCTTTTTTAAGGAGGGAGTGGGGGTGGTTCAATCGTTGTTTTGTTGAACGACCACTAATTTTAGCTTTCTAATACTAGCAAACCACCCCCACCCCTCCTTAAAAGAGGAGAGGAGCTAGTTTTCTAGCTTTACCGTTCCTCCTACTCATGGCCTCATTTGAAGTAATTGGCGGCGCTCCGCTGAAAGGCGAAATTGTGCCGCAAGGCGCTAAAAACGAAGCACTGCAGATTCTCTGCGCCGTGCTGCTGACTGCCGAGCCCGTCACCATCAGCAATATCCCCGACATCCGCGACGTGAACAAGCTCATTGAGCTGCTACGCGACATGGGCGTGAAGGTGGGCAAGCTGGCCTCCGATACTTATGTATTTCAGGCCGACAGCGTCAACCTCGACTACCTGGATACGCCTGAGTTTGTGGCGCAGGCAGGCGCGTTGCGGGGCTCCGTCATGATTCTGGGGCCGATGCTGGGCCGCTTCGGCCGCTGCCAGCTGCCCAAGCCCGGCGGCGACAAAATCGGCCGCCGGCCGATGGACACGCACTTTCTGGGCCTGGAAAAGCTCGGCGGCAAGCTCACCCTCGAAGGCACCGATTTCTACCGCATCAAGGCCGAGAACGGCCTGACCGGCACATACATGATGCTGGATGAGGCCTCCGTGACCGGCACGGCCAACATCCTGATGGCGGCCGCGCTGGCGCAGGGCACTACCACCATCTACAACGCCGCCTGCGAGCCGTATCTGCAGCAGCTCTGCAAGATGCTGGTGCGGATGGGGGCCAAAATCAATGGCATCGGCTCCAACCTGCTCACCATCGAAGGTGTGCGCCAGCTGGGCGGCACCGAGCACCGCATGTTGCCGGATATGATTGAAATCGGTTCCTTCATCGGCCTGGCGGCCATGACGGGCTCCGAAATCACCATCAAGGACTGCCAGATTCCAGAACTGGGCATCATCCCGGATACGTTCCGCAAGCTGGGCATCAAGCTCGAATTCCGCGGCGATGACATTCACATTCCGGCCCAGGACCACTACGAAATTGCGACCTACCTCGACGGCAGCATCCTGACCGTATCGGACCACACCTGGCCCGGCTTCACGCCCGATCTGCTCAGCATCGTGCTGGTAGTGGCCACGCAGGCCAAGGGCACGGTACTCATTCATCAGAAGATGTTCGAGTCGCGCCTGTTTTTTGTCGATAAGCTCATTGATATGGGTGCGCAGGTAATTCTCTGCGACCCGCACCGCGCCACCGTCATCGGCCTCGACCAGCGCCAGAAGCTGCGCGGCATCACCATGAGTTCCCCCGATATCCGCGCCGGCGTGGCCCTGCTCATCGCCGCCCTTTCGGCCGATGGCCGCAGCGTGATTGAGAACGTGGAGCAGATTGACCGCGGCTACCAGTTTATTGACCAGCGCCTGAACGCGCTGGGGGCGAAAATCCGCCGGCTGTAGGGTCGTTGAGCCGGTCATGGCGCGGACAAAGAACATTCCGCGCATCAAGCGGTGTCAATCCGTCCCGGACAATGAGCCAAACTTTGTTAACAGAAAAGCCCTGACGTATTGGATACGTCAGGGCTTTTTGGGTTAACAGAGCTTTCTACATTTCAAAGGACGGATTGCTTCGGCTTACGCCTCGCAATGACAGGCATTTATTTGCTCAGTCAATGACCATATCTACCACGGAGGTCACCAGCGACAGGGCCACACTGAAAATCAGCGCCGAGAGGAAGCCGTCTACCTTGAAGCCGGTCAGGAAATAATCGGCTAGCAGCACGATAACGGCATTGATAACCAGCAGGAACAGGCCCAGCGTGAGCACCGTGATGGGAAAGCCCAGGATCTTGAGAATCGGCTTCAGCACCGCGTTGAGAATAGCCAGCACGATGACCAGCAGAATGGCATCGGAGAAGCCCGCCAGATGAGCGCCCGGCAGGAACTTGGCCAGCACAAAGGTCAGAACGGCGGTGAGCAGTAGTTTGAGAATGAATCCCATGTGGAGAGAGGTTTGTGGGGCGGGTTGGGAGAGAATAAAAAAGAAGTCCGACCCACCGGGTGGCGGGTCGGACAACGATACGCAAAATTCCGGTGCGTGTTGGCGGCAGCCGTTATTCGGCCACAGTAGCTTTGAGGCGGCCCTGCGATACGCCCATCCAGTGCGCCATCTGAAACAGGAGCCGCGCCCCCACAATGGCATTCCACTCAGTGTCGCCGGGGGCTACCTCGTTCAGGTCGCAGCCGATGATGGTGCGGCCCGACTCCACGATGGTCCGAATCAGGTAAAGCGCTTCCTCGAACTCCAGGCCGCCGGGCACGGGCGTGCCGGTGCCGGGGCAGAGCTTGGGGTCCAACCCATCAATATCGAAGCTCAGGTAGACTTTGGGCGGTAGCTGGGCAATAATTTTGCCGCACACCTTCTTCCACGATTTCTTGGCAAACCGCTCATTCGACAGAAACCGATTGTGGAACATCACCACGCGCCCGCCCGACTGCGCTACCAGCTCGGCCTCTTGCTGGCACAGGTCGCGGATGCCGACCTGCACCAGCTTCTTGACTTGCGGCAGCTTTAGCGCGTTGTACATGATGGAAGCGTGCGAAAACTCAAAGCCTTCGTAGGCCGGGCGCAGGTCGCAGTGCGCATCTACCTGCAAAATGCCGAACTCCTCGTGACGCTCGGCCAATGCGTGCATATAGCCCAGCGGGGTGCTATGGTCGCCGCCCAGCACCACCACGCCTTTACCGGCATCGAGGTAAGCGCCGGTTTTGCGCTTCAGCCACTCCAGCAGCGCCTGACAGCGCAGCCCGATTTTGCCGGTAGCCCCGGCAAATTTGGCGGCCTGCTCCGCTGGCTGCCCCGCTTCAAGCCAGGCGATGTAGTCGGCCGCCAAGAGGCGTAACTCCTGGCTTTCCGCCGCAATTTTCTCGTCCGATTCTTCCATGGCCAGGCCCATACGCCAGGCATCGGGCAGGTCGGGGTCATACAGGTCCACCTGCAGCGAAGCGTCGCGGATGGCTTCCGGCCCCGCAGCCGTGCCCGTGCGGTACGATACAGTCACTTCCCACGGCACGGGCACGATGATTACCTGCGCTTCGGCCACGGTGAAGGGCAGGCCATACACGCCCCCGGAAGTGTCGCCGAGGGCATTGGGGTCAAAACTGGCTAATTTTTTCTCTAAGCTGGAAGCCATAGGAGCAAATCTGGAGGAAAGAAAGCGAAGAAGGAACGGGCAAAAATAGAAAACTGTCCCGTGGGGTGGCCGCTGACCTGACGTGCACCAGGGTTGCGCCGCACCCAACAGGACAGCTCAGTATCGGAAAGGGCCGCCTACCGGATCAGGCAGTTTGCTGGCCGCCCAGAAAATCGTAGGTGCGGATGATTTCCAGAATTTTCTCAAATGTGATGCGGTCGAAAAACAGCATCAGGGGCAATTCGACCGAGTTTTCCTTATCGGAAAACTGCGTAATGACGGAGAACACCAGCGGCTGAACCAGGGCTTTGTGCGTCATCAGGCTTTCGAGCGAGGCCGTCAGGTTGCCACGCGGAGCTGTTGGGGGCGCCCCGTAGATCTTGGCTTTCAAGATATTAGCCAACTGCGTGACCAGAGCGCCGGTGATAATATTGCTGATTTCCAGCAGCAGCGACTCCTGCATCTCATCAATCTGCGTCGATTCATCAACCGACATGCGCAAGCACACCCGCGAGAGGCGCTGCACATGCTGGCCGGAGAAGAACATCAGGGTCGTGCCGTTGAAGTCGCCGCGGATGTCTGACTGAATGACGGCGTGCGTACCGGAATATTCATTCACTTTATCCAGCATATTATGACCAGGCATAATATCCAGATTCGGAACTTCGAGCAATACTTTTTCCTGAGCAATGGTCGCGAAAGAATCCGCTGCCCGGGCCAAGCCTATGTTCAGAATTTCGCGGATAATGTCCCGCTCCAGTTCCGTCATGTACAAATCCATAGGAGTCAGTCAGTTGGGTGGGGCCATCTAATATGAGCTGGCCCAAAGTCTTCAATACGTTGGGTTATGGTCTCTTGGCTAGAAACAGGCGGGTCAGGGCCGGCACATCGAGCACCAGGCAAACCTGGCCGCTGCCCAGCAGCGTGACGCCACCAAACAAGTCGATCTGATCCAGCGGCTTACTCATGGGCTTGATGACGATGTCCTGCTGCCGCAGAAAACGGTCGACAATAAGCCCCAGCTTCCGGTTGTTGTAATTTACGATGATGATATCCTGCCGGCCCATCAGGTCGCTCTTGCTGGCGGCTGCCAACAGGCCGTCCTCCGCGCTGTGCAGCAGGTCGTGCAGGTTTATCACCGGAATGTTTTCGTTCAGAATGCGCGCCATCAGCACGCCCCCGACCACATGCATCTCATCCGGCCACAGCGACACCACCGAATCGGTGTGCATGAGCGGAATGGCGTAGCTGCGGCTGGCAAGCTCAAAGAGCAGCGCCCCTTTCACGGCAATGGAGGTGGGCAGTACCAGCGAGAACGTGGTGCCCTGGCCCAGCACCGACTCTACCCGCAGCTGTCCGCCCAGCGAATCGATAGCCAGCTTCACCACGTCGAGACCAACGCCGCGCCCGGAAATATCGGTCACTTCCTTAGCCATTGAAAAGCCGGGCTCAAACAGAAAGGCCCGCACTGCCCCGGCATCGAGGTTGCGGGCGGCTTCGGCTGTCACTAGGCCGCGCTCCACGGCTTTTTTGCGCACGCTTTCCACGTCAATGCCCCGCCCATCGTCGGTCACCTGAATCAGCACGTCGTCGCGCTCGGTTTGGGCCGAGAGGGTAAGATGGCCCTGGGCCGGCTTGCCGGCCTGCCGCCGCACGTCGGGGGTTTCGAGGCCGTGGCCGATGGCATTGCGCACCAGGTGCAGCAGCGCATCAGTAATGATCTGGAGAATGTTGCGGTCAATCTGAATGTCCTGCCCGACGATGACCAGCTCCACATCCTTCCGCTCGGCCACGGCCACATCGCGCACCACGCGCGGAAACTTGTTAAACAGCGAGCCTACGTTCACCAAGCGGGCATCCATCACGCTGTACTGCAGGTCGTCGGTGATGCGGAACAGGTGCGCGGCGGTGCTTTGCAGCGCCGGGTTGCCAATTTCCTGGCTCAGGGTGAGAATCCGGTCCCGGTCGATGATAAGCTCGCCCACCAGGTTGAGCAGGTGGTCGAGCTTTTTTATCTGAATGTAAACCAGATCCGACAGTTCCAGCTTCCGCGTGGCATCCTCATCGGTGGCCGACTGCTCATCATCTTCCAGAATTGGCTCTTCGCCCTGCACCAGCCGCTCCAGATTGGCCAGCAAAACGGACGCATCGGCCGTTTCTTCGCCGTCGCCCACGGCCCGGATCATGCGGCCCAGCGTATCGATACCGCTGAACATCACTGGCACCAACGAGCCCGAAAAGGTGCGCTCCTTGCTGCGGATCAGGCCGAAGATGGTTTCCATGCCGTGCGCCACTTCGCCAATATCGGCGTAGCCCATAGCCCGGCCGTTGGCCTTCAGGTTGTGCATCACCCGAAACAGCTCGTTCAGGGCCTGCTCATCAGTGGGGTCTTTCTCCAGCTCACTGATGTGCCGGCTCATGGCGTCGTAGTATTCCAACGCCTCCGCCATGAAAATCTCGCGGTACTCCTGCTCCCGTGACTTCATCGTGCGACGAATTTAGGAGAAGCGGTAACGGGGCCAACCCAGGCAGGGCGACCGGGCAGCACAACGCGGCTGAGGTATTCCGGCATAGCCGCCAACGGCAAAACGGTGGTAGCATAGCCCGCCTGGATAACGGATTTGGGCATACTGAATACCGCCGCTGAGGCCTCATCCTGCGCCACTACCACGCCGCCGGCCTGCCAGATGCTCTGGGCTCCCAGCGTGCCATCGGTGCCCAAACCGGTCAGGATAACTCCCGTAGTGGCCCGGCCGAATGCCCGCACCGCCGAGCGCATCAGCAGGTCGATGGAAGGCTCATCGGGCGTGGGGCTGGCCTCAAGCGCCACATCGGTCTGCCAGGTAAGCCACGCCCCGCGGGTTACGGGTCGAATAACCGTGTTTTGCCCGCCCGGAGCCACGATAATCGTTCCGGCCTCCAGCGTAGTGCCGGGCCAGCCGGCCACCACGGGCAGCCCGGACACCTTCCGCAGCCGCTCCACAAACGAATTGGTGAAGTGCGCCGGCAGGTGCACCGCCACAATAATGGTCGTATTCGGGCTGGGCCGCCACGAGCGCAACAGGCTTTCGACGGCCGTAGTGCCGCCCGTAGAGCCACCGAGCACCACTACACGGCTGGGCGGCATAGGGAGCGTAGGCGTGCGGGCCACCGTAGGAGCCACTACGGGCAAGCGCACTGAGCGAATTTTGCGCAGCAGCTCATTCCGGTACTGATTGAACCCAGGGTGCTCGTGGCTCAGCAAGGGCCGGATGTAGTCGAAAACACCCCAGCGGGCAGCTTCGCGCAGCATACCGGCCAGGGGCGCGGCGCTGCTGTAGAGCAGTACGGGCACCGGCTGCTGCCGGGCCAGCCGCTCCAGGCCCAACAACTGGTTTTCAGCGGCTATCACCAGCCCGGGCCGCAAGCGACGGGCTTGGGCTACCAACTCGTCGGGACCAGCGGCCGAGCCCACCACCCGCAGATCGGGCTCGGCGTGCAGCAGCTTAGTCAGCTGCATGCGCACCAGAGTGGGCAAGTCGCCGAGCAGTAGGGTGAATGGGGCAGAAAAATCGTACACTGAATGGGGAAAACGCACTGAAATCAGAGTGGCTGCCCGGCGCGGAACCCGCAGGCCCGGCCGGAGCTACACAGGCAATCGGTTAGTCTTCGGTGGAGCCGGAATCGGCAACCTGCAGGGCACTGCCCACGATTTCGAGGACTTTCTCTTCCGAAAACGGCTTTACGATGTAGGCCGTGGCCCCGCTTTCCAGCGCCTCGTTCACGATGATTTCCTGTCCGACGGCGCTGCACATCACTACTTTCACATCGGGCTGCTCCTGCCGGATGCCTTTAAGCACATCTAGGCCGGTATTATCGGGCAGAATTACGTCCAGCGTAATAAGATCGGGCTTGGTAGCGGCCGCCATTTCCAGCGCCTGCTGGCCGTTAGCGGCCTCACCTACTACTTCGTAGCCAGCATCGGTCAGCATATTCTTAAGCATCGTGCGCATGTAAAACGAGTCGTCGACGATGAGAATGCGGTTTTTCATAGGGGTTGGATCAGAAGGAAGAAAAGAGGAAAAGAGGTTGGCAGCGCAAAGTCGGGCCTATGTACGGGCTCTGGCAGACGAAGATTCTGATTTCGGCTGCAGCTGCATGATTTCCTCCGGGGTGAGCAGTTTGAGCATATCCAGCACGATGATGATACGCTCATCTACTTTGGCAATGCCCTCGATGTATTTGTCGTGAATATTGATGTCCTGAATGAATTCCGGCGCTTTTTCAATGATAGACATCGGAATGGACAGCGGCTGCGGCACCTCGCGCACCACAATGCCAATGGTATAGTCTTTGGCCTCCACGGCCAGCGTGTAAGTAAGGCCCACGAGCGGCTGGCTGGCCGAGCGCAGCTTGAAGCGCTCCTCCAGGTCGATGATGGCAATGATGTCGCCGCGCAGATTGGCAATGCCTTTCACGAACGCCGGCGTTTTAGGCATCCGGGCAATTTCCGGGGTCACGGTCACTTCCTTCACCTGCTCGATGCGGATACCATATTCCTCATCGCCAAGCCGAAACACGATCAGCTGAATCAGCTTATCCTGCTTGACTACCTTTTTTTCGCCGGTCGATTCTGTTTCCGCCATGCCCAAAGTTGTTGTGAAAGCAGGCTCGCGGCCCGAGGCCCCGAACCTGCTCACAAAGAGTTATCGGATGAATTACTTGGCTTTGCTTTTGGCCCGGCTCTTGGGCGCCTCCTTGCCATTAGCGCTTGCCGGCGTCTCAGCCGACTTCAGTTCGGCCCGCCGACGAGTGGTCTGCCGCTCCTTGGCCACCAGGTTGGCGCTGCCAGGCTGAGCCGGGGCAGCTGCCTCGGTAGTCGCCGAAGCCGTCGCCGTGCGCCGGCTGGCAGCCTTCACCGGAGCCTTAGCAGTTGTCGGGCGCTTGCTGGCGCTGCCACGGTTAGTTGAGGCCGGGGCGGCCGTGGCTAAGCCGGCCCGCCGGGGGCTGCGCTCAGCGGCCGGAGCGGCCGCGCGTGGGCTCGCCATTCGGCGCAGGCTGCCCCGACGCTCCGGCTCGGGCTCGGGCTCCGGCATCATGTCTTCCACCAGCTGGAAGGCCGACAGCCCCACCTGCAGGTCATCGGCAATGTCGGTCAGGTTCTGGCTGGAAGTGGTCAGCTCCTGCATGGAGGTAGAAAGCTGCTTGGCAGTGCTGGCCACTTGCTGGGTGCCGCTGGCCGTTTGCTCGGCAATGGCTACCACTTCTTCCACGTACTTTACTACGTCGCCAATCGAGGTTTTCTGTACCTCGGTAGCCGTGAGAATGTCGCGGGAGGTGCGCAGGGTTTCACCGGTACTGGTCGAAATGTTTTTAAAGGCGCTGGAGGCTTCGAACGTGGCGTTCTTGCCTTTCAGTACCCGGCCTTCCATGGTCGAAATAGCGGTAGCAGCCGAGGTGGTATCTTTCTTAACATCCTCTACCAGCGTGGCAATTTCGGAGGCCGACTTGCGGGAGCCTTCGGCCAGCTTGCGAATTTCTTCGGCTACTACGGCGAAGCCACGGCCGGCTTCCCCGGCGCGGGCTGCTTCGATGGCGGCATTCAGGGCCAGCAGGTTGGTCTGGGAGGCAATGTCGGTAATCACGCCCAGCGACTTGCTGATTTCCTGCGAGCGGGTGCTCAGTACTTCGATGGTGCGCGAGGTCTGGGTGGCCGCGTTGGAGATTTCCTCCATGTTTTTCACCACTTCCGCCACCGTTTTCAGACCGAGCTGCGAGGTTTGCTCACCCAGGATAGCCGCTTTGTTCACCACGTCGGCCTTGCCGGCCGTTTCCTTGGTGGCCTGCATGATTTCCTCGATCAGCTTGAAGGCCTGGTCCGTCTTCAAAGCCTGGTTCTGAGCGCCTTCAGCCATCTGCTGCATAGCCAGGGCCACGTCGACCGTCACCCGGCTCATTTCCTGGCCCTTCGCGGCCATTTCCTCCGACGACTCCCCTACAATCTGCGACGACTCGTTGATTTCGCCGAGCAGCTCGTTGAGGTTGTCCACGGCGATGTTCAGGGCGTTGGACATGGCCAGAATGTCGCCGGCGGTCTGGATTTCCACTTTCTGCGTCAGGTCGCCTTCCGCAATAGCACGTACCACGCGCGATACTTCGAGTACCGGCGAGGCAATGGATTCGATCAGGTCGTTGAGCGTATCCACAATTTCCTTCCACGAGCCCGATACTCCGCCTACTGTGGCGCGCTCGGTCAGCTTGCCCTCTACCCCAGCCACCTTCGCTACCCGGCTTACTTCCAGGGCGAGGCGGTTCAGGTCATCCACCATGCGGTTGATGGTGTCGGCCAGCTCGGCTACTTCGCCTTTGGCTTCCAGCTTGAGCTTCTGGGTCAGGTCACCTTTCGATACGCCGGTTACTACTTTCACAATGCCCCGTACCTGCGTGGTGAGGTTGGCGGCCATCGTGTTTACGTTGTCGGTCAGGTCTTTCCACACGCCCGATACGTTGGGCACGTTGGCCTGGCCGCCGAGGCGACCTTCAGTTCCTACTTCCTGCGCCACGCGCGTTACCTCGCCGGCGAAGATGTTCAGCGAGTCCACCATCCGGTTGATGTTGTCCTTCAGGTCGAGCAGCTCGCCTTTTACATCTACCGAAACCTTCTGGCTTAGGTCGCCGCGGGCTACGGCGGTGGTTACGTTGGCAATGTCCCGCACCTGCGAGGTGAGCGAGGCAGCCATGAAGTTTACGTTGTCGGTGAGGTCTTTCCAGGTGCCGCGCACATTGGGCACCACGGCCTGACCGCCGAGCTTCCCTTCGGTGCCCACTTCGCGGGCTACCCGGGTAACTTCGTCGCCGAACGTGTTCAGCGAGTCCACCATCTGGTTCAGGTTTTCCTTGAGCTGGAGCAGCTCCCCGCGCACGTTCACCGTTACCTTCTGGCTCAGGTCACCTCTTGCTACGGCCGTTGCCACATTGGCAATGTCTCGTACCTGCGAGGTCAGGTTCGAGGCCATCGTATTTACGTTGTCGGTCAGGTCCTTCCACGTTCCTGATACGCTCGGCACGTTGGCCTGGCCGCCCAGGATACCCTCGGTGCCCACTTCGCGGGCCACGCGGGTTACTTCGCCGGCGAAGATATTGAGCGAGTCCACCATCTGATTCAGGATGTTCTTCAGGTCGAGAATCTCGCCGTTCACACTCACCGTCATCTTCTGGGTCAGGTCACCTTTTGCTACCGCGGTAGCTACGTTGGCAATGTCGCGCACCTGAAGCGTCAGGTTCGAAGCCATCGTGTTAACGTTGTCCGTCAGCTCCTTCCAGGTTCCGCCAACGCGCGGCACGTTGGCCTGCCCGCCGAGTTTACCTTCCGTACCTACTTCGCGGGCCACGCGGGTTACCTCATCACCGAAGATGTTGAGGGAGTCCACCATCTGATTCAGGATGTTCTTCAGCTCCAGAATCTCACCCTTCACGTTCACCGTCATCTTCTGGCTCAGGTCGCCGCGGGCAACGGCGGTAGCCACGTTGGCAATGTCCCGTACCTGAGAGGTCAGGTTCGAGGCCATGTAGTTTACGTTGTCGGTCAGCTCTTTCCATACGCCGGCCACGTTCGGCACGCTGGCCTGGCCGCCGAGCTTGCCCTCGGTGCCTACTTCCTGCGCCACGCGCGTTACCTCGCCCGCGAACAGGTTCAGCGAGTCCACCATCTGGTTCAGGTTCTGCTTGAGTTGCAGCAGCTCCCCTTTTACATCAACGGTGATTTTCTGGCTCAAGTCGCCGCGGGCTACGGCGGTAGCCACGTTGGCAATATCCCGCACCTGAAGTGTCAGGTTCGAGGCCATGTAGTTTACGTTGTCGGTCAGCTCTTTCCACACGCCGGCCACGTTCGGTACGCTGGCCTGGCCGCCGAGGCGGCCTTCGGTGCCTACTTCCTGGGCCACCCGCGTTACTTCCCCCGCGAACAGGTTCAGCGAGTCCACCATCTGGTTTAGATTCTGCTTCAGCAGAAGCAGTTCGCCCTTCACATCGACGGTAATCTTCTGCGACAGGTCGCCTTTAGCAACCGCCGTGGCTACGTTGGCAATATCCCGTACCTGCGAGGTCAGGTTCGAGGCCATGTAGTTTACGTTGTCGGTCAACTCTTTCCATACGCCGGCCACGTTCGGCACGCTGGCCTGGCCGCCGAGCTTGCCCTCGGTGCCTACTTCCTGCGCCACGCGCGTTACCTCGCCCGCGAACAGGTTCAGCGAGTCCACCATCTGGTTCAGGTTCTGCTTGAGTTGCAGCAGCTCCCCTTTCACGTCAACGGTTACTTTCTGGCTCAGGTCGCCTTTGGCTACGGCGGTAGCTACGTTGGCAATGTCCCGTACCTGCGAGGTCAGGTTCAGAGCCATGGTGTTCACGTTGTCGGTGAGCTGCTTCCACACGCCGCCCACGTTTGGTACGCTGGCCTGGCCGCCGAGCTTACCCTCAGTGCCTACTTCCTGCGCCACGCGCGTTACTTCGCCCGCAAACAGGTTCAGGTTGTCAATCGTCTTGTTGATGGTTTCGGCCATCACCTTGAAGTCGCCCGATACCGGAATCTGGAAGGTTTCGTCCAGGTTTCCTTTCGAGATGTTCTTCAGTACTTTGCCTACTTCCAATACCGGCACGGCGATGCTGTCTACCAGGCCGTTGATATTGTTAATCATGTCGCGCCAGAAGCCCGAGGCGTTTTCGGCCGAGGCCCGCGCTTTCAGGTTCCCTTCTACCCCGGCCACCTTCGAAATGCGCGACACCTCGCCGCCCACGCCGCCGATCATCTCTACCATCGAGTTGTAGGCTTCGGCGATTTCGGCGAAAATGTCGTCGTTCTGCTTGGTCAGGCGCACACTCACGTCGCCCTTCTTGAAGGCGTCGAGGGCGTAGAGCACCCGGTTGAGCTGGTCGTTGATGTAGTCGGCTTCTTGGCTGTCTTCCGAGCCGCGGCCACTCCCCCGCTTCCGGGTGATGTCGGAGCTGGTGCGGGCTCCGGTGGGCCGGAGCATCGTGCCTTTGTCGGGGGCAGGGGCCGACATAAGCGGGGTCGTTTTCTCGGGAGCGTCGGTATCCGGAGGGGTAATATTCTTGGTAATCTTACCTGAAGCCATACAAAGGGATGGGTTGCGAAGCCTGGGAAAGGAAGGCAATGCTGTAAACCAGAAACCGCCACCAAGCGGTTGCCAGACTTACAAAGGTAGCAAATACGGCCTTTTCCCACGCATGAGTTTTCAAATTGAAAAATACTTTCTAAAGTGTCATTTGCTGAACCACTTGCGGAAGTTCCGGCGTTAGCCAATCCGCACCTAGTAGCGCTACCGGGGGCGCTGCGGCCGGGCTAATTGTGAATGGCGGCGCGGTTGCGCCGGATTATTGCAGCATCTTTGCGGCAAAATTCAACTTTTGCTTTGCTTCGGGCGTTTCTACCCCTAACCCACCCAGCTTCCCGCTCTCCAATACCTTAATATGGTCAAAAATCTAGTCATCGTCGAGTCTCCGGCCAAAGCCAAAACCATCGAGGGGTATTTGGGCAAGGACTTCATCGTGAAGTCCAGCTTCGGCCACGTTCGTGATTTGCCGAAGGACAATAATGCCATCGACATTGCCAATGGCTTTAAGCCCACCTACGTGGTGTCGCCGGACAAGCGCGAGGTTATTGCGCAGCTCAAAAAGCTGGCAAAGGAAGCCGAGGTAGTCTGGCTGGCGAGTGACGATGACCGCGAGGGCGAGGCCATTTCGTGGCACCTGGCCGAAACGCTGAACCTGAACAGCGCCAAAACCCGGCGCATCGTGTTCCGCGAAATCACCAAGAATGCCATTCTCAATGCCATCGACAATCCGCGTGAAATTGACCTGAACCTGGTAAATGCCCAGCAGGCCCGTCGCGTGCTCGACCGGCTGGTAGGCTTCGAGCTGAGCCCGGTGCTGTGGAAAAAAGTGAAAACCGGCCTGAGCGCCGGCCGTGTGCAGAGCGTGGCGGTGCGCTTTGTAGTGGAGCGGGAGCGGGAAATCAACCAGCACAAATCGTCTTCCGCTTACCGCATTACGGCCCGCTTCGATGCCGGCCGCGGCGCGACGCTGGAGGCCGAGCTGCCCACGCGCTTTAAGACTCAGGCTGAGGCCCGCGAGTTTCTGGAGCGTTGCGTGGGGGCTTCCTATAAGATTGAGAGCTTGGAAAAAAAGCCGGGCAAGCGCAGCCCCGCGCCGCCCTTCACTACGTCTACGCTGCAGCAGGAGGCCTCGCGCAAGCTGGGCTTCTCGGTGGCCCAGACCATGAGCGTGGCCCAGAAGCTGTATGAAGCCGGTAAGATCAGCTACATGCGGACGGACTCGGTGAACTTGAGCCAGGATGCGCTGGCGGCGGCCAAGGCCGAAATCAGCAGCGCCTACGGCCCCGAATACGCGCATACACGGCACTTCAAAACCAAATCGGCCTCGGCCCAGGAGGCGCACGAAGCCATCCGGCCCACGGATTTTGCCCTGCTCAAAGCCGGCTCCGATTCGCAGGAGCAGCGCCTCTACGACCTGATCCGGAAGCGGGCCATGGCCTCGCAGATGGCCGACGCGACGGTGGAGCGCACGGTAGCTACCATCGGCATCAGTACCCAGCCTGGCACGCCGCTCACGGCTTCGGGCGAAGTCATTACGTTTGAGGGCTTTCTGAAAGCCTACAGCGAGTCGAAGGACGAGGAAACGCTGGATGAGGATGCCAGCACGGAGTCGTCGTTTTCGCGGGGGCTGCCGCCGTTGAGCGTGCAGCAGGAGCTACCGCTGCAGAGCCTGAAAGCTACGGAGCGCTACGCCTCGCCGGCGGCCCGCTACACGGAAGCTTCATTGGTGAAGAAGCTGGAGGAAATGGGCATCGGCCGGCCTTCGACCTACGCGCCGACCATCAGCACCATTCAGAAGCGCGGCTACGTGGAAAAAGACACCCGCGAAGGCAAGGAGCGCAAGTTTCATGTGCTCACGCTGGAAGGCAGCGAGGTGAAAACGGAGGCCAAAACCGAAACCTATGGG
Organism: Hymenobacter daecheongensis DSM 21074; assembly: GCF_900141805.1. GTDB lineage: Bacteria > Bacteroidota > Bacteroidia > Cytophagales > Hymenobacteraceae > Hymenobacter > Hymenobacter daecheongensis. Next base: position 132,560 of record NZ_FQYN01000003.1, read on the forward strand.
GCCGACAAAGCCAAGCTTTTTCCCACTGATACGGCCATGGTGGTGAACGACTTCCTGGTGGAGCACTTCCCCATCATCATTGATTATCAGTTCACGGCCAAGGTAGAAGGCGAGTTTGACCTGATTGCCAACGGCCAGGAGCAGTGGGGCAAGATGCTGGGCGACTTTTACGGCGCGTTTCACGAAACCATTGAGCGGGGCCAGGACATTGAGCGCAGCACGCTGGGCAGTACCCGCGAAATCGGGCTGCACCCCGAAACCGGCCAGAAGCTGACGGCCCGGCTGGGCCGCTACGGCCCTTACGTGCAGATTGAGCCCAAAGAAGGCGCGCCGGAAGACGAAAAGGCTGTGTACGCCAGCCTGCGCAAAGGCCAGTTTATTGAGAACATCACGCTGGAAGAGGCGCTGGATCTGTTTAAGCTGCCGCGCATTGTGGGCGAGTTCGAGGACAAGTCGATGACGGCCGCACTGGGCCGGTTCGGACCTTATATCCGCCACGACAGCAAGTTTTACTCCCTCACCAAGGAGCAGGACCCGCACACCATCACGGCCGATGAGGCGGTAGCGCTGATTGAAACCAAGCGCAAAACCGACGCGGAGCGCCTGATTAAAAGCTTCCCCGAGCGTGAGGACATCCAGGTGCTGAACGGACGGTTCGGCCCCTATATCGTGGCCGGCAAGAAGAACGTGAAGATTCCGAAGGGCCAAGAGCCCGCCGACCTCACGCTGGAGCGTTGCATTGAGCTGGCCGACGCCACCCCGGACAAGCCCGCCAAAGGCGGCCGCTTCGCCAAGAAAGCTGCTCCGGCCGCTGAGGATGCCGCTGATAAGCCCGCCAAGAAAAAGCCAGCTGCCAAGAAGCCCGCGGCAAAAAAGCCGGCGGCTAAGAAGGCGGCCGGCACCACGGCGAAAAAGGCCACGGCGAAGGCTAAGTAGCGCTATCCTCCTGCCTGATGATAGAAAAGGCTCCGATTCGAGAATCGGAGCCTTTTTTTGTTGCTTCGGCGGAGGCCGGAAGCTGCCCGGAAAATATACCGCTTCGGGCCACGTTAATAGCGCATGTCCTTGCTCAGCACGCTTCCTCTTTACTCCTTCGCTACCGCTCTCCTGCTGCTTGGCAGCTCTGCTGGCTTGGAGCAAGTTGCGCCGTCTGCCCCGATTCGGAGCAAAATTGCCGCGCCAATCTTGCAAGCTGGGCCGCGCTACGCCTGGCTGCCAGCTGGTTTTTACGATGTCCGGCGCAGCCTCGTGGCACGCTTTGCGCCACCAGCTGGTTGCCGGCGCGTAGCCGTCGGGCAAGGTTCTTTCGGAGAGTGGCTTCGGGGCCTGCCCCTGCTGCCAGCGGGCACGGCCGTTCATCTATATGATGGCACGCTGAAAACCCCGCAGACCGTGCACGCCGCCGTGCTCAATATTGACGTGGGCCGCCGGGATTTGCAGCAATGCGCCGATGCCGTTATTCGCCTGCGGGCCGAGTATCAATTCAGCCAGCAGCCGAGTCAGGTTCATTTCCAGCTGACCAGCGGCGACGATATCCGCTTTGCCGACTGGATCGGCGGCCGGGGCTTTCGGGTGGAAGGCGGAACCGTGCAACCGGCAGCCCGGCCGGTGGAGGAGCCCACCCACGCGGCCTTCCGGCGCTACCTCGACCAGATTTTTACCTACGCCGGCACCAAATCACTGGCCCGCGAAACTGTGCCCGTGCCCCTGCCGCAAGTGCAGCCCGGCGACGTGCTGGTGCATGGCGGAGCCCCTGGTCATGCCGTTATCGTACTGGATCTGGCGGAATACCCCACCAGCGGGCGCAAGTATGTGCTGCTGGCGCAGAGCTACATGCCGGCTCAGCAGATTCATGTGCTACGCAACACGATGATGCCGGCCCTGGGTGCGTGGTTTGCCGTGGATCCGCAACTATCAGAGTTTGATACCCCAGAGTGGACTTTCAGCCGCAACGAATTGCAGCGCTTCTGAAACTCCGCCGCGCCACCTGCGCTCTGCGACCTCTGCGCCTTCCTCTGCGTACCTCTGCGGGAACCGTCGTTGTTAAACACGAACCGTCATCGTTAAAATAAGCACGCATGAAAAAGAAAATCGTGGCGCTGACCGGCGCCGGCATCAGCGCCGAAAGCGGCTTGGCTACTTTCCGTGGCTCCGATGGGCTGTGGGAAGGACACCGCGTGGAAGACGTAGCCTCGCCCGAGGGCTGGGCCCGCAACCCGGCCCTGGTGCTCGACTTCTACAACCAGCGCCGCGCTGCCGCCCGGGTCGCGCAGCCCAACGCCGGGCACCGCGCGCTGGCCGCGCTGGAGCAGGATTTTGAGGTCGTCATTATCACCCAGAACGTGGATGATCTGCACGAGCGGGCCGGCTCCGGCCGCGTGATGCACCTGCACGGCAAGCTGTTTGAGGCGCGCAGCACCCGCCACGAGGAGTTGGTGTACCCGATGACCGGCGACACGATTTATCTGGGTGATCTGTGCGAAAAAGGCGCGCAGCTGCGGCCCAACATCGTTTGGTTTGGCGAGCAGGTGCCGCTGATGGAGCTGGCGATGGACGAAGCTGCCACAGCCGATATATTTCTGGTAGTGGGCACCTCGCTGCAGGTGTATCCGGCGGCGGGACTGGTGCATTATGCCCCCACCGGCTGCCCCGTCTACGTCATCGACCCCAACCAGCCACCGCTGACGGCCCGGCGTAACCTGCACTTCGTTACGGAGCCGGCTTCGGTAGGCGTGCCGCTGGTGGCGGCGGAGCTGCGCCGGCAGGCGGGATAAGCATCAGGGCGAGGAAGCTGGCGCGGGAATATTTTTCCGCGGGAATTGGCGCTGGCACGCTAAGGAGCTATACCTGCGGGCGGTTTCTTGCGTAAGGGGAAGTTCATTCCTACGCCTCGCTTCTCAAAATATGCGAAAAATATACCGTCCGCTGCTGGCGGCGCTGCTGGCCGCCGTGTCGCCTTCAATTTATGGGCAATCCTCGGCCCCGGCTCACTCGGTTTTCCTGCTGGGCAATACGGCGGGCAAAAACCTGCCGGAAGATCATTTGCGGGCCTTGCGCCAGCAGTTGGAGCAACAGCAGGGCTCGTTTACAGTCGTGCATCTGGGCGATATTGCGGCCAACTCCGGCCTGAAAAAGGAGCCCGACGCCGCCACTACCGCTCGAATCGATCAGCTGATTGCGTTGGTCCAGGGCCTGCCCAATGGCCGAATCTACTTCCTGCCCGGCGACAAAGACTGGGACAACTCCGGCCCCGATGGCCTGAAGCGCGTGCGGCGGCTGGAAGAATACATTGAGCAGCGCCTGCCCAACCAGAACGCCTTCATCCCGACCGGCGGCTGCCCCGGCCCCGAAATAGTGGATGTGGCCCCCAACGTGCGCCTCGTGGCCCTGAACACGCCCTGGTGGACCCACCCATACGACCGGCCCGAAGCCCCGGACACGGAGTGCAAAACCATGACCAAGGAGGAGTTTCGGGAGCAGCTGCAGGACGTGCTGGACGATACGAAGGGCAAAAACATCTTGTTGGTAGGTCACCAGCCGGTGGTGAGTAATGGCGTGTATGGCGGCCGAATGCCGCTGAGCCGCCACCTGTTTCCGTTGGAAAACGGGGTGCCGCTACCCATTTTCGGGTCCCTGTATGCAGCCTACCGGCAGAACGTAGGCTCGCCCCGCGACCTGGCCAACCCAGGCTACCAGGAGCTGCGCCGCGAGATGCTGAATACGCTCAAGGAGAATCCCGGCGCGGTGTACGCCGCCGCCCACGACTACAGCCTGCAGCTCACCTATTCCAAAGAAAGCTACCACCTGGTGGCGGGCAGCTTCGCTGAGAAAGAGCACGTGGGGGCCAACGGCAATGCCCTCTACAACAAAGCCGAAGAAGGCTATTCGCGGCTCGATTACTACGCCGACGGCACCGTGAAGTCGTTTTTCTACGCCTTCGATAAGACTGGCAGCCCGGTGCGGGAAGCCTTCAGCGCCACGCTGTTTCAGTCGGCCTGCACGGAGCCGCGCCTGCCGAACGTGCCGGTGAACGTGTATATTCCGGAGTGCCCTACGGCCCCGAAAGGCGTGGCCGTTTCGAAGCCTGATGCGCCGGTGGCGCCGACGGTGACGGTGGCGGCCGGGCCGCAGTATAAGGCCGGGCCGGGCAAGCGGTTTTTCCTCGGACCCGGCTATCGCACTTCCTGGACCCAGCCGGTCGAGGTGAAAACCCTGGACCTGGCCACTGAAAAAGGCGGCCTACGGATTTTTGGCAAGGGCGGCGGCCGGCAGACGACCTCCGTCAAGCTCATTGCCGCCGACAGCTCCGAATACGTATTCCGCTCCGTGGACAAGGACGTGACTAAGATTCTGCCACCCGAGTTGCGCAACTCCGTGGCCGCCGACGTGCTGCGCGACATCACGCCCACGGCCCACCCCTACTCGGCCCTCGTCACGGGCTCCTTGCTTGATCAGACCGACATTCTGCACGCCCGGCCCCGCCTGTTCGTGCTGCCCGACAACAACTCGCTCGGGCCCTACCGCGAGAAGTACGCGGGCCTGTTCGGCACGCTCGAAGACCGGCCCGTAGACCCCAAGCCCAACCTGCCCGGCTTCGGTGGAGCCGACGACGTGCGCCGCTCGTTCAGCTTTTTCCGCCAGCTCTACAAAGACCACGACAACCAGATCGACGCCGTGGCGCTGGGCAAGGCCCGCGCCTTCGATATGCTGGTGGCCGATTTCGGCAAGCACGAGGACAACTGGAAATGGGCCGGCTACAAGCAGGGCAAAAAGACTATTTACCGCCCCATTCCCCGCGACCGGGACCAGAGCTTCACCCTCTGGAACGGCCTGCTGACCTACACCGCCAACCGCGAGTGGGCCGTGCCCAGCATCGAGGATTTCCAGGCCAAGTTTCATGACTTGGAGAGCCTGAACTGGCCCGCCCGTCACCTAGACCGGTTTTTGCTACAGTCGCTCACGCGGGAGCAATGGCAGGAAGTGGGGCGCTATATGCAGCAGAAAATCACGCCGGCCGCCATTGACCAGGCCACGGCGGCGCTGCCCAAAGAAATTCAGCCCATTTCGGGCAATGACCTGAACCGCAAGCTCAAAGCCCGGATTCAGGAGCTGCCGAAGGTGCTGGATGAATACTACCTGATGCTGGCCAAGCGCGTGGATGTGGTGGGCTCCAACAAGGCCGAGGTGTTTCAGGTAGACCGCCAGCCCGACGGCAACGTGCGGGTGCGCATGTTCGACAAGGCCAAAGACGGCGACGCGCCCAACGGCGAGCCGCTGTTCGACCGCACCTTTAAGCACAACGAAACCAGCGAAGTAGCCCTGTACGGCCTCGATGGCAAGGATATTTTCACCGTGACGGGCACGGCCCCGCGCAGCGTGCTGGTGCGCATCATCGGCGGCGACGGCAAGGACCGGATTACGGACGAGTCGAGCGTGCGGGGGCTGCGCACCAAAACCAAGGTGTATGACCTGGCCGACACGGAAATGAAGCTGAGCCGCGAAAGCGACAACCACACCTCCGACAAGCTGGAAGTAAACCGCTACGACCGCGAAGCCTTCGAATATGACGGCTACAACCCCCGCGCCACCATCATCTACAACCGCAACGACGGCTTCGGCGCGGGCGCGGGCGTGGATATCGTGCGGCAGGGTTTCCGCAAGCCGGGCTACAAAAACCTGTATGGCTTCGACGTGCGCGGCTCCTCCAACGGCAACTTCCAGGTAGCCCTGAATACGCGCCACCGCCACGCCATCGGCAAGTGGGACATCGGGGCGCGCACCGAATACGGCAACTTCTTCCCGTTTTACAACTTCTTCGGGCTGGGCAACAACACCACCAAGGACGAAACCCAGTTCGACAATGGCTTCTACACCGCTCGCTACAAAGGCTACACGCTGAACGCCTTCACCGAGCACGTTTTCTTCAACCGTAGCCTGTTCCGCATCGGGCCCACCTACGAGCAGTACACCAGCAACTTCAGCCCTACCAGCTACCTGGGCCAGCTGCTGACCAGTCCGCGGCCCGCGGAGGAGAAGCCTAACGCTAACTTCCAGCGCCTTATCGGCTTCAATGCCCTGTTCGACCTCGACCTACGCGACCGTCAGCGCTTCGCCCGCCGGGGCATCCGCATTCTAGCTCAGCACGATACTTACCACCAGCTGAACCGCGCGAAAGGCAATTTTGGCCTCACTCAGGGCTTTGCCGAATACTACGGCACCGCCCGCCTGCTGCTGCCCATGACGCTGGTGGTGAAAGGTGGCGGGGCCCGCAACTACGGCAACGACGACGAAATTCCGTTCTACAAATTCGCCAGCCTGGGCCTGCGCGAAAACCTGCGCGGCTACTACCGCAACCGCTTCAATGGCGACGCCAGCCTCTACCTAAACACGGAGCTGCGCATCGGTCTGGGCCGCGTGCAAACCTCCTTCCTGCCCTTCTCCTACGGCGTGTTCGGCTTTTTCGACCGGGGCCGCGTGTACTTCAAAGGCAACTCCCCCGGCGGCTGGCACGACGGCTACGGCGCGGGCTTTTTCATCTCCCCCGTCTCCGACCAGTTTGCCCTGTCGGTGTCCTATCAGAAGTCGCCGGAGAACGGGCTGATTCAGTTTGGGCTGGGCTTCCGGATTGACCAGTAAGGTTTGAATTTGCTGTCATGAAAAAGCCCCGCCGGAAGCGGGGCTTTTTTGGTGGATGTAGTTATAGCGGCTTCCTGAGTGGTGTAGAGAGGCATAGTTGCGTCTCAATTGTGGGAGCCGTAACAACGAATGTCGTTCAACGATGAGACGCGAATACGCGTCTCTACACCGTTCAGGAAGCCACTGTAAGCAACGAAGTGACAATGCGGTAAATACCTAGTTCTTCCCAAACCACCTCATCCCCGCACCAGCCGCCGCAACGCCACCAGATGCGTGAACGCTACCACCGGCACCACAAAAACCGGCAGCCACACGAATGGGAATTGCAGGATGGCCACGTTGGGCTGCGCGAAAGCCAGCCGTTGCAGCGGGGTTGGGGCCGAGAGCAGCGCCAGCCCCACGATGGTGGTGAGCAGGGCCAGCGCCGCCAAATGCCACGCCAGCAGGCCCCGCCGCCCCAGCCCGCCCCGCGCATAGGCGTAGGCCGCCACGGGCGCCGTTAGCCCGGCCACGATGTCGAAGTTGCGGCCCGCGAAGGTCATCAACTCGGGCACCAGGTGCTGCCCGGCCAGCGCGTAGAGTACGATTTCGACCGGCACGCGCACCATGCTCAGCGCCGTGAGGGCTGGCAGGCTCAGGCGGTCGGTGAGGGCGTGGCCGCGGCGGCTGAGCAGCAGCCAGGCCAATGCGGCCACGGTGGGCAGAATGCCGAACAGCACCAGGTGCGGCGGCAAGTGCTGCAATTGCTGCTGATAGAAGCCCGTGCGGGCCAGCCCGGCCTGCACCGCCAGCCAGCCGCCAATGCCTACCAGCCACGAGGTGCGGGGCAAAGTGACCGGCCGGAGCAGGCGCAACAGCATGCCGGCCGTGAGCAGCGTGGTAGCAATAAACAGGGCATTGATCCAGCCCGCGGCCGGCGTAGTGAGGTAGCGTAAATCCGGGGTCATCGGGACAAAACTGGTTGGTTGAGCCAAGGTAGCACCGGCGGCCGGGGTGGCAAGGGCTATTTTCGACCCACGCCCAGCGGCACGGCTGCCGCCGATAGTTCAACTATTAGGAAACAGGAGGCGTACCGGCTTTTGGCAAAGTCCTATCTTTGGCCTTCCGCTCCGAACCCCTTTCCGACCCCTATGGATTATCCGCTACTGAAACTGGCCGCCATCGATATTGGATCTAATGCGGTGCGCTGCCAGATTTCGGCGGTGCTGCACTATGGCGACCGATACCGGCTGAAGCGCGTGGAATACGTACGCTACCCGTTGCGGCTGGGCGAAGACGTATTTGCCACCGGCACCATCTCGGAGAAAAAGCAGGAGAAGTTCATCAAGTTTCTGCACGCGCTGCGGCTGCTGATGGAGGTGCACGACGTGGCCCCGAACCACTACCTGATCTGCGCCACCTCGGCCATGCGCACCGCCGCCAACGGCACCGAAGTAGCCAACCGCATTCAGCGGGAGCTGGGCATGACGGTTAATGTCATTGACGGCCAGGCCGAGGCCGCCTACATCAACCGCGTAATCGAGCATCTGCTCGAAGACAACAAGCACTACCTGCACATCGACGTGGGCGGCGGCAGCACCGAGTTCAACATCTACCACGACCGCCGCAAAGTGGCCTCGCAGTCGTTTGAGGTGGGCTCTATCCGGCGGATGCAGCAGGAAGAGGCCGGCCTCAACCCCGACCACACCAACGGCATCTGGCAGCGTATGGAAGCCTGGGTGAAGGAAAACGGCCGCAAATACCACGTCACGCGGGCCATCGGCACCGGCGGCAACATCAACAAGCTCTATAGCCTGGCCCAGTCGCAAGCCACGCTCGACAAACCCGTAACGCGCCGACGCATGGCCACCGTGCTCGAAAACCTGACCCGCATGACGATGGATGAGCGGGTGAATGTGGCCATGCTCAACCCAGACCGCGCCGACGTCATCATCCCTGCCGGCCACATCTACCTCTCCGCCATGGAATGGGCCAACATCAGCCAGATGATCGTGCCCGACATCGGCCTGAAAGACGGGATGCTGCAAACGCTTTTCGAAACGCACTTCGACGAAATCCGCCCCAGCACCGACCATTCCAGCGTCACGCCGGTGGCCTCCGTCTCCATTCGCTCCGGCGAAATGGAGTAGCTGGAAGTCCAACGCCTGTCATCCTGAGCAAAGCGAAGGACCTTGTGCCAGTTGAACAAGTCGTGGTTACGACAGTAGTTTAACTGGCACAAGGTCCTTCGCTTTGCTCAGGATGACAGACAGGTCTTAGGCGTTGGCAAAGCCTTCTTCCGCATTCGCCTCGCCTTCCACCAGCGCCACATCCTTGGCCGCGTCGGCGGCGGTTTCTTCGGCTTCCTCGTCCTCATCGGCCGGCTCCGGGCACGCTTCCAGCGCGGCGGCTTCCTCAGCTTTCAGCGCATCGGCGGCCAGCTGGTGGCGCGTTTGCTGAAACATGAGGTGCAGCAAACCAACGGGCGTGGCGGCGGCCAGGCGCTCGTCGTCGCGGCGGTAGAAGTCGCGGTGCACGCTCACCACGGGCTCCTCGGGGCCGGGGCGGCAGCGCACGTAGGCCCCGTCTTCGCGCATCTGGTACGAGTTCTGGTTGTCGAGCAGGTTCAGCATCAGAATGCTGATGGCCTCGCGCTTAATTTGCGGATTAACGATGAGGAACAGCGCCTCAATGCGCCGATCAAAGGAGCGCACCATGACGTCCGCCGAGCCGGCGTAGAGCTTCGGGTCGCCGGCCTGGTGGAAGTAGAACAGCCGCGCGTGCTCCAGAAAATCGCCCACGATGCTGCGCACCTCAATGTTCTCGCTCAACCCCGGCCGCCCCGGCCGCAGGCAGCAGATGCCGCGCACAATGAAGCGCACCGGCACGCCGGCCTTCGAGGCTTTGTAAAACTCATCGATTATCTCCTTGTCTTCCAGCGAGTTCATCTTCATCACAATACCACTGGGCAGGCCCTTTTTGGCATTGCGCACTTCCTCCCGAATCAGCTGAATAAGCTGCTGACGCATGTCTTTGGGCGCCGTGATGAGGTACTCGTAGTCGTCGGGCTGGGAGTGGCCGGTGATGACGTTGAAGAATTCCGACACGTCGTGGCCGTACACGTCGTTGGTGGTGAGCAGGCTCACGTCGGTGTAGATTTTGCTGGTCTGCTCGTTGTAGTTGCCGGTACCGATGTGCACGTAGCGCGTCACCTTTTCGCCCTCCTTGCGGATGATCATCAGCAGCTTAGTGTGCGTCTTGTACTTGCTCACGCCGTAAATCACGAAGCAGCCGGCCTTTTCCAGCTTGGCGCCTTCCCGGATGTTGCGCTCCTCATCGAAGCGGGCCTTAATCTCGAACAGCACCGAAACGTGCTTGCCGTTTTCGGCCGCCTTCAGCAGCGCCGCCGTCACCCGCGAGTCGTCGGCGAGTCGGTAAATGGTCTGCTTGATGCCCAGCACGTGCGGATCCTCGGCGGCCTGCTCCAGCAGCCGCACCACCGGCTCGATGCTGTTGTAGGGATGGTGCAGCAGCACATCCTGGTGCTTGAGGTACTCAAACAGGTTTTCCTCCGCTCCTTCCGGCAGGCTCAGGGGCGGCACCGTCGCCGGCGGCCGCGTCGATTTGCCCCGGAAGTTGGGGTGCTTCAATATCTGCAGCAGGCCCTTCATATCCATCAGCGAGTTGATAACGAACACGTTGCCGTTATCAATCTGCCAGCGTTCCTTGAGTACGGTCATCATCACCGGCGAGGCGTCTTTTTCAACCTCCAAACGCACCACGCGGCCTTTTTTGCGGGTTTTGAGGCCCACCTGAATTTCCTTGATGAAGTCGGAGTCAATGTCGTCGGACTCTTCCAGGGTGAAGTCGCCGTTGCGCGTGATGCGGAACAGGTTGGCCGACACGATTTCGACGTTGCGAAACAGCTTGGGCAGGTTGGCCCGCACGATTTCCTCGATGGGCACAAAAATCACCTTGTCCTTGCGCGTCAGCTCAAAGAAGCGCGACAGGTTCTGCGGAATCTGCACGAAGGTGAGCCGCTCCTGGCCCTTTGTTTCCTCGCCCTCGCCGGTGCCCCGCGCCTCGGAGCCGATGTTGGTGGCCACGCCGAAGATGAGCATCTGGTTCATCATCAGCGGGAAGCCGTGGTACGAGTCGTAGACCATGGGCGTGAGCAGCGGGAAAACCGTGTTTTTGAAGTAGCCCTCGGCCTTTTTCAGCTCCAGCTCCGTCAGCTCATCCATACGCAGAATGTTGAAGCCGTTCTTCTCAAACTGTGGCTTCAGCTCATTCAAGTAAGTCAACGACTGATCGTTGACGAAGCGGTGGGCGAAATCGAGCAGCTTGCGACGAAACGGCAGCTCCCGCAGCCCCGAATAATCAACCCGCTCCTTGCCATAGTCGAGATAGTTATACAACGACCCCACCCGAATCATGAAGAACTCATCCAGATTCGACGAGGTGATGGCCAGAAACCGCAGCCGGTCGAACAAGGGCCGCGCCGTATCCTTCACCTGATCGAGCACGCGGTAGTTGAACCGCAGCCAGCTCAGGTCGCGGCTGATGTATTTGCTCTTGCGGATAAGGTCGGCGGATTTGAAGAGTTTCATGAAGCGCGGATAACTTTGGAGTAGGCTGATTACGCTGATTTGGGCGGCAGGTAGCAGCTTGTGGGCAAGATAATGGCTTGGCGCGGATCGATTGGGCCTGCGCGGCAAAAGAAAGCGAGGAAACAGCCCTTTAAACAAAAACGCCGCCCGATGAAGGCGGCGTTTCTGGTGTTCGCAGGAAAGAAAAAACCGGCCACAAAATCCGGGGAATCCGAAGACTCGCGGGGATCCGCAGGCTATACATCCAGCTTAGCGTACTTGGCGTTCTTCTCGATGAAGTCGCGGCGGGGCGGTACTTCGTCGCCCATCAGCATGGAGAACAGGTGGTCGGCTTCCACGCCCGAGTCCACGTCCACGCGCTTCAGCGAGCGGGTGTCGGGCTGCATGGTGGTGGTCCAGAGCTGCTCGGCGTTCATCTCGCCCAACCCTTTGTAGCGCTGCACGTGCACCGTTTCGGGCTTGCCGCGGCCCATTTCTTCTTGGGCGGCCATGCGCTCGGTTTCGGTCCAGCAGTAGCGCTCTTCCTTGCCGCGCTTCACCAGATAGAGCGGCGGCAGGGCAATGTAGATGTAGCCCTTGTCGATCAGTTCGCGCATGTAGCGGAAGAAGAACGTGAGGATGAGCGTGCGGATGTGCGAGCCGTCGATGTCAGCATCGGTCATGATGATGATCTTGTGGTAGCGCAGCTTTTCCAGATTCAGCGAGCGGGTGGTGCTGCCGTCGTCTTCATCGGTCTTCTTCTCGAAGCTCACGCCGAGGGCCGTAATCATGTTCCGGATTTCCTCGTTTTCGTAGATGCGGTGCTCCTGCGCCTTTTCCACGTTCAGAATCTTACCGCGCAGCGGCAGAATGGCCTGGAAGGCGCGGTTGCGGCCCTGCTTGGCCGTGCCGCCGGCCGAGTCGCCTTCCACCAAATACAGCTCGCACAGCTCGGGGTCCGACTCGGAGCAGTCGGCCAGCTTGCCGGGCAGCGAGTTGGAGCCCAGCACCGACTTGCGCTGCACCATCTCGCGGGCCTTCTTGGCGGCCACGCGGGCCTTGGCGGCCAGAATCACCTTCTCCACAATGACGCGGGCTTCCTTAGGGTTTTCCTCCAGATACTGGTTCAGGATTTCGCCCACCACCTGGTTCACAGCCCCGCTCACTTCGGAGTTGCCGAGTTTGCCTTTGGTCTGGCCCTCAAACTTGGGCTCGGCCACCTTCACCGAAATAACGGCCGTGAGGCCCTCGCGGAAGTCGTCGCCCTGAATCTCAATCTTAGCCTTCGCCACCTCGCCCGATTTCTCGGCGTAGGCTTTCAGCACCCGCGTAATAGCCGAGCGGAAGCCCGCCACGTGCGTGCCGCCCTCGTGGGTGTTGATATTGTTGACGTAGGAGAAGATGTGCTCCTGGTAGGAGTCGTTGTACTGAAACGCCACTTCCACCGGAATGCCGCGCTCGGTAGCCACGTACACGGGCTTGGTCATGAGCACGGTGCGGCTGTTGTCGAGGTACTGCACGTACTCGGCTACGCCGCCCTGGGAATAGAATTCGTCGCGCTGCTCCTCGCCGCCGTCGGCCGGGGTGCGCAGGTCAGTCAGCACGATGCGAATGCCGCGGTTCAGGTAAGCCAGCTCGCGCAGACGGGTCGCGATTCGTTCGTAGGAATAGACCAGGGTTTCGTCGAAGATAGTCGGGTCGGGCTGAAACCAGACCTTGGTGCCGCGGGCATCCGTGTCGCCAATTTCGCGCACGTCGTAGAGGGGCACGCCGATATGGTACTCCTGCTCGTACACGTGGCCATCGCGCTGCACCGTCACGTGGGTGTGGGTGCTCAGGGCATTCACGCACGATACGCCCACGCCGTGCAGGCCGCCGGAGGTTTTGTAGCTGTTCTTATCAAACTTGCCCCCGGCGTGCAGCACGGTGAGGGCTATTTCGAGGGCTGACTTGCCAAATTTCTGGTTGATGCCGACGGGAATACCGCGGCCATTGTCCTGCACCGAAATGGCGTTGCCGGGGTGAATGACCACTTCGATGTGGTCGCACTGCCCGGCCAGGGCCTCGTCGATGGAGTTATCGACCACTTCCCACACCAAGTGGTGCAGCCCCTTCGCGCCCGTATCGCCAATGTACATCGAGGGTCGCTTGCGCACGGCCTCCAGGCCTTCCAATACCTGAATACTATCGGCCGAGTACTGATCGTCAACGTTGTTTTCTTTCGATTCGCTCATGTGTGGCTCTTAATTGCAGCGTGTTTGCGTACGCGCAAAGATACCGATTTTATCCGGTTTTTGCCAGCTTACAGCCGTTTTAGGCCCTATGCAAATAGCTCAAAAAACGTCTTTCTGGCCAACCTGCCGCTGTTTTAAACCTGCTGATCCTCCACCATCCTCTTCCGTAGCAAAAGGCCAAAAAAAAGCTCCTTCCACGAAGGAAGGAGCTTTTCCGAAAAGCGTAAGCCTTGGTAGTTTATTCCACCACCAGCTTCTGCTGAGCCACGCCATTTTCGGTGCGCAGCTCCAGCGTGTAGAGGCCGGCTTTCTCCTTGCTCAGGTCGATGGTAGAGCGTTGCGCGGCTACCGTGGTGCCGTTCAGCGTCTGGGTCAGCACCTGGCGGCCCAGGGCATCGAACACACGCACCGTGGTGCCGGCTTTGATGCCGGAAGTTAGCTGCAGGCTGAACACGCCCGAAGCGCTGGGGTTCGGATATACCGACAGGTCTTTCTGCAGCTCAGCGTTGCGGCTGGCCAGCGCCGTAGCGGTGGCTTTGTACACACCACCGGCACCGTTGGCATCCGTACGGGCACCTACATAGCCCACCGTGCGGCTGATGAAGTCAACCGTGGAGTAGTAGCGGCCGCGGTCAATGTTCGTCCAGCTCTGCCCGTTGTTGGTGGAGTAGGAGGAGCCGTAGTCGGCCGCCGTAGCTACCGTAGGCTCAGAAGAACCCACGCTCACCAGGATGTTGGTGCCAGGCACGGCATCAATGTCGAAGTGGTTGAATTTGCCCGTGTAGTTTTTGGTCTGCCAGGTAGCGCCGCCATCGGTGGTGGCAATCAGCGTCGTCACGCCGGCAGCGTTGGTGTTGTAGGCGATGCCGTTGTTCTGGTCGGTGAAGGCAATCTTGCTGATGCTGCCCGAAATGGGAGTGATGGCGGAAGAAGTCCAGGTCAGGCCGCGGTCCGTAGATTTGAGGATACGGGCCGGAATGCCCGTCGTCTGGTCAGCCGGGTTCTGCAGGTGAATGGTGCCCGACCAGATGGTGTTGCCCAGCGCGAAGTAGGAGCCCACCAGGCCAAACTCGCCGCCCGAAAGCTCGTTCAGCACCGGAGTTCTCGGTACGCGGGTCCAGGATGTACCGCCGTTGCTGGTAGTATAAATCTCGAAGTAGCCACCGTTCGGGTCGCCCAGGCTCACGCCGTTGTTGGCGTCGAAGAAGTAAACCCAGTTGGCAAAGCCAGCTGGGGCCGCAAACTGCGAAAGGGCCGTGGATTTGGTCCAGCTGTTACCGCCATTCACCGTCTTTACCACTTCGCCACCGCCATTGCCACCAAACTGCGCCACGAAGGCCGTGTTGGCATCCAGGGCATGAATGCTGGCACCCTGGTAACCAGCAGCACCGTTGATGGAGCTGAAAGTGAAGTTTGCGCCACCATCGATGGTGCGGGTAAACAGGTTAATCGTCGAGCCAGCAGCATTCTCGCGGATCAGGCTCCAGGCAATCTGGTCGCTCACCGTGTGGGTCTGGGCCGAAATGTAGTCTGGTGGCAGGCCGGCGCTGGTGTTCAGCAACGTCCATTGCGCCTGGGCGGCGAAGCTCATGCTGCACAGCAGAGCCAGGGAAAGTAATGTTTTCTTCATGGGAAAAGAAGTGAGTGGTAAGGGTGTGTGACTGAGTTGAAAACAAGTGCAATTAAGGGCTTTTATCCCCGCAAAGCCCAATTCTTGCATGGCCAAGATAAGGCTTTCCTCAAAAAAAGTCCATCAGCAGGGAAAAATAAGCCCAAAAAAAGCCCTGACTGCCGATAGGCAATCAGGGCTTTTTTTGGCAGAGACGTGGCCCCGATGTGATTCGAACACATGACCGGCTGCTTAGAAGGCAGCTGCTCTATCCAGCTGAGCTACGGGGTCAAAAACAAATAGCCGCCTGCCCCAAAGGCGGGCTGACGGCTATACTGAGTCGGGGTGGCAGGATTCGAACCTGCGGCCTCCTGCTCCCAAAGCAGGCGCGATACCGGGCTACGCTACACCCCGAAAAGGAAATGTTGGATTTTGAATGTTGAAGGTTGAATGAATTAATCAATTCAAAACTCAACACTCAAAATCCAACATTACCAAAAGTGGAGAGAGGGGGATTCGAACCCCCGGTAACCTTTAGAGCTACGGCAGTTTAGCAAACTACTGGTTTCAGCCACTCACCCATCTCTCCAGAAAGGCTGCTCTTCCGTCCGAAGAGTGCGCAAATATACGACTAGTACCGAAAAACAAACCCTCCGAAAAAAAATAACTTCTTTTGCCGAACCCGCCGCCAGTGCCGCGAAAGCCTATCTTTGCCCCGCCGACTGGCCTTGCTTTCGCACGCTTTCAAATGAATTTTAACCACTTGGCTTACGCGCCGCGCTCATGAAGTGGGCCTTTCCGCTCTCGTGGCTGGAGCTCTCGGCGGCCCTTCTTTTTTTTGGGCTATACCTGGGCTATGCTCTGCGCACCCGCCGGCTGGCCGCGCCGCTGCGCCAGAAAGCCTGGCGGCTGGGCTGGAAGCTGGGGCTGCGGCTGGCCTATTTCGCCCTGCTGCTGGTGGCGCTGCTCGGCCCGGCCTATGGCGTGACCCAGCAGCCAGTGCGCACGGCCGGCAAAGACGTATGGCTGCTGGTAGACCTGTCGCGCTCGATGGATGCGCCCGATGTGGTGCCCACCCGCCTGCAGAAAGCCAAAGCCGAGCTGACGGCCCTCGTCAGCCGCTTTCAGGCCGACCGCATCGGCCTGATCGTGTTTGCGGCCGATGCCTTCGTGCAGTGCCCGCTTACCTACGACCAGGGGGCGCTGCAGCTCTTTATTAGTACGCTGCAAACGGATCTGGTGCCGGTGGGGCCTACCGATCTGGCGGCTCCGCTGGCGCTGGCGTTGGCCCGCATCAGCGCTACGCCGACGCTGGCGGGCAGTCCGCCCAGGGCCACGGCGCTGGTGCTGGTGAGTGATGGCGAGGACTTTGGCGAAAGCCTGGAGCCGACGTTGCGCGAGCTGACCCGCTCGGGGGCGCGGCTTTTTGCCATGGGCGTGGGTACGCTGGATGGGGCGCGCCTGCCCCGCGCCGCGGGCCGCTACGTGCGCGATGCCCAGGGGCGCGATGCCGTAAGCCGGCTGGCCCCGCTCCCGCTACGCCGGCTGGCGGAGCAAACCAACGGGCAGTATTTTGAGCTGACGGACCGGCGCAACGAGTTTCCGCTGCTCCTTAATGCCCTGAACCGCGTGGAGGGCCAAGCGGAGCAGGTGCGTACCGTATCGGTGGCCGACAACCGCTACCGCTACCCGCTGGTGCTCGCCTTGGCACTGCTGCTGCTCGATGTGCTCATCACCGTGAAAGTAATCCGGCCATGAAGACCATCGTGCTGACTACGCTACTGGTGCTGGGAAGCTGGGGCAGCCTGACCCACATCCGGGACCGGAACGCGGCCATCCGGCAGGCGGAGGCGGCTTACGCGAAAGGGGATTTCAGGTTGGCGGCGCTGGCCTACCGCAAAGCCGTGGAGCAGTTGGGAGCCAGAGATGAGGCGGTGGTACTGAATCTGGCCCATGCGTGCGTGCTGGCCGGGCAGCCGGCCGAAGCCCGCGGCTTCTACGGCCGCCTGCTCACGAGCCGGCAGCCGCACACGCGCAGCATAGCGCGGCAGCAGCTGGCGGTGCTGGCGGCCCAAAAGGGCGACTATGCCCAGGCCGTGGCGTTGTTGCGCAAGGCCCTGCTCGCCGACCCGACCAATGCCGGGGCGCGGTATAAC
This sequence comes from Hymenobacter daecheongensis DSM 21074, assembly GCF_900141805.1. Taxonomy (GTDB): domain Bacteria; phylum Bacteroidota; class Bacteroidia; order Cytophagales; family Hymenobacteraceae; genus Hymenobacter; species Hymenobacter daecheongensis. The sequence continues at coordinate 149,763 of NZ_FQYN01000003.1, forward strand.
TACGAGGCGCTAAAAGCGTATCTGGACCGCCGCCGGCAGGAACCGCAGCTGCCGCCGCCCGCTTCGGCGGCCGACGACGCGGCTCCCGACCCGCAGAGCCCGGCCAGCCGCCCCCGCCCGCAGCCCGGCCCCGACCAGCCCGGCCTGCTCGACGACCCCACTCAGCCCACCGACCCGCGCAGCGCCCCCCGGCCCCGCCCCGACCAGCGGGGCCAGCGCGACCCGGCCCGGCCGAAAAACAGTGCCGGCACTGGGGCGAAAGGCGGTTTCCAATTGGGGCAGGGCAACCGGCAGGCGGTGGCGCAGGGCACGCAGGCCGGCCAGGTGCGGGGGCTGAGCAATGACGCTGGCGAAGTCCGGCCGCCGACCGGAGCCCCCCGAACGGCCAGCGCGGAGCAGGCGGCGCTCAATGAAACTCAACTCCAGACCCAGCGCGAGCGGCTGCAGCAGATGAACCTCAGCTCGGGGCAGGCCCGGCAGCTGCTGGAGGCGCTGAACGCGGCCGAGCAGCAGTATCTGCAGCAGCTGCCGCACAAATCGGCCCGCAAGCCGGATTCGGGCAAGCCGGCCTGGTAGCGGCGGCGCGGGAAAGATTTGCAGGCCGCGCCGACGGCAGCAGGCGGCAGCTATCGGCCAATGCTTACCTTTACTGCCCAATCCAACCTAATTCCCCACCCCTCCTCTTAGCTTATGCAAACCAAAGAAGTTGTAATCGTAGCCGCTGTGCGCACTCCCATTGGCTCGTTCGGCGGCAGCCTGTCGTCGTTGTCGGCCACTGAGCTGGGAGCCATTGCGCTGAAAGGAGCCCTGGAAAAAGCCGGGGTTGATCCGAAGGAAGTGCAGCAGGTGATTATGGGCAACGTCATTTCGGCCAACCTGGGCCAGGCTCCGGCCCGGCAGGCCGCCAAGAAAGCCGGCCTGCCCGATACGGTGGAATGCACGACGGTGAATAAAGTGTGCGCTTCGGGCACCAAGGCCATTATGTATGCCGCCCAGGCCATCATGCTGGGTCAGGCTGATGTGGTGCTGGCCGGCGGCATGGAAAGCATGTCGAATGTGCCGTATTACCTCGATAAAGCCCGTTTTGGCGCTAAGTACGGCCACGGCCAGATGATTGACGGCCTGGTGCGCGACGGCCTCTGGGACCCGTACCACGACTATGCTATGGGCAACGCGGCCGAGAACACGGCCAAGGAAATGGGCTTCACCCGCGAGCAGCAGGATGCCTTTGCCATGGAGAGCTACACCCGCAGCGCCAACGCGGCCAAAGCCGGCAAGAAAAAGGACGAAATTGTGCCCGTGACCATTGAGAACCGCGGCAAAACCACGGTGGTAGAGGACGATGAGGAATATCTGAAAGTGGATTTCACGAAAGTGCCCGGCCTGAAGCCGGCCTTCGTGAAGGATGGCGGCACCGTGACAGCGGCCAATGCCTCGACCCTGAACGACGGCGCGGCGGCCGTGCTGCTGATGAGCCGCGAGAAAGCCGAAGCGCTGGGCGTAACCCCGCTGGCCATCATCCGCGGCTTCGCCGATGCCGAGCAGGCTCCCGAGTGGTTCACGACCACCCCTTCATTGGCAATTCCGAAGGCGTTGAAAAATGCCGGCGTGGATGCTTCGGAAGTGGATTTCTACGAAATTAACGAGGCTTTCTCGGTGGTATCGTTGGCCAACAACAAGCTGCTGAACCTGGAAGGCTCGAAGGTGAACGTGTACGGCGGCGCTGTGAGCCTGGGCCACCCGCTGGGGGCCTCGGGTGCCCGTATCGTGACGACTTTGCTGAGCGTGCTGCGCCAAGAAGGCGGCAAAATCGGCGTGACCGGCATCTGCAACGGCGGCGGCGGCGCGAGCAGCCTCGTGATTGAGAAGATCTAAACCACGGATTCGCTCGGATTTTTCCGATTTCACTGATTTCGGGACTGACTTGCTAAAGCCCTGCTGCATTTTTGCGGCAGGGCTTTTGTTTTCGGGCTGATTCAGGGCGCGAAAAATACTTTCCCATTTCCCCCGTTCTTGCAGCTATGACTAGACTTTCCTTTTCGCTTTCACTCCTGCTGCTCCTGCTTGCCACGGCCGTCCAGGCCCAGAAGCTGCGGCGCTTCACCACCTATTACGACTCGACCAATACCCGCCGGCGCGAGGTATACTCGGCCCTCGTGGCGGGCGATACGGTGATGGAAGGGCCGTACAAGCGCTTTTATCGCTCCGGCAGGCTGGAAGCCCAGACCCGCTACGCCGGCGGCAAGCGCGACTCGGCCTACGTGGAGTTTCATCCCGGCGGACAGCGGCGGCTGGAGGTCACGTATCGGCAGGGCGTGCGGCAAGGCCCGTTCAAAACCTACTACGAAACCGGCAAAATAGCCCAGGAAGGCACCTACGACAACGACCAGCCCACCGGTACGCTGCGCTACTACCACCCCAGCGGCGAAGTGAAGCTGGAAACCACCCTCGCCAACGGCCAGCCGGCCGGCGCGGTGCGCGCGCTGTACCCCTCGGGCAAGCCCAAAGCTGAAATAACCTACCTGAACGGGCAGGCCAACGGGCCGGCCAAAACCTATTTTCCCAACGGCCAGCTCCAGAGCGAAGGCACCTACAGCCACGGCCTGCTGGCCGGCCCCTACAAAACGTATTACGACAATGGTCAGGTGGAAACCGAGGTGCTGACCGACAAATCAGGCCGGGGCAGCTACCGCAGCTACTACCGCTCGGGCAAGCTGCGCACCGAAGGCACCTACGTGGCGGGCACCTTCACGGGCCGCGCCATCAAGAATCCGCTGTCGGACGACCTGACCAAGCAGGCCAAGAGCCTGGCCGGCGGCACCTCCAACCTCGACGGGCCCGCCAAAGCCTACTACGAAAGCGGGGCCCTGAAAAGCAAGCTGACCTACCGCAACGGTGTGCTGACCGGCACCCAGGAAGATTTTTACGAGTCGGGCAAGCCCCAGCAGAAAACCGACTACAGCAACCAGGCCCGCGACCGGCGCATCACCTCCTACTTCGAGGATGGCAGCGTGCAGGCCGATCAGCAGTTTAAAAACGGCCAGCCCAGCGGACTGTGGCGCACATTTTATGCCGGTGGCAAGCAGCTGCACCAGCAGGAAAGCTACGTGAACGGCCGCCTGGCGGGCGAAAAGCTGACCTACTACCCCACCGGCACGCTGCAAAGCAAGTTGCTCTACGAAAACGGCAAGCCCGCCGGCCTGAGCCAGGAATTTCACCCTTCGGGCAAGCTCAAAGCAGAAACCACCTACGTGAAAGGCCTGAAAGCCGGCCCCTTCCGGCAGCTGCGCGAAGACGGGACGCCCGAAATAACCGGCGCCTTCCGCAACAACCGCGAAACCGGCCCCTGGCTGTACTACGGCCCCGATGGCAAGACTGTAGCGCAAAGAAAAACCTTCCGCAACGGTCAGGAAGTGAAAGCGGGCAAGTAGCGCCCAGCTGTTGAACCTGCTCCTACCCATAAAACCGCCGCCATAGCTTATGGCGGCGGTTTTATGTTTTCTGCGGTTTGCCTGCCACTGTGCAACTGCCCGGCGAGGTGCTGGTCTATAGGTTGCGCTTGGGAGCTACGGGTGGCAGGCAGCAACTTGGCCGGCAGCTAGCGTACCCAAAACGGGCGCTACGGCCCGGAAACGCCGATTTTAGAAAGCGCAGAAAAAATTATCGCAAATATTTTCTTCTGCTAATGCAATGAATGCAACCTACGAATCGTTTCGTAGTCAGATAGGCAGCTAGCAGATCATGCCGATACAGCAGCGCGCTTTTAGTCCGCCGGGAGCCGCCCGGCTGCTGGGCGGGCCGCCAACCGGCCGCCTCACTTTCCCGCTTCCTAGTGCCTAGTGCTCACCACGCGCCACCTCACATCATTGCGCTATGGACAGTCATTCTTTTCGGCTTCAGCTTCGCAAGTCCGTTGCGCTCATGGGCAAAAAGATGTTTCCGCTATTTTTTACCGCTCCGGGCAACCCTTCTCCCCTGGCTGCCATCTACCCTGACAACTGCGGCCTTAAAGCCGGGCTCGTTTCAACCGAGCCGCATCTCCGCTCTTTCCTACTTTTTCAGCCCGAATGAAAATAAATTTAAGAAGTACCTTGCGTTGCATAGTACCTTAATTTATCTTTGTTGCGTTCCTTCCCTCTGCCTAGCGCACGGTCTGCCCTCCTGTAAGGCATCACCTCACTGTTTCCAGAGCCTTCCTGGCTAAATGAGCCGGGATTTAGCTTCGCTGCCTCTTCCCTAAAAGCCTGTGACAGCGGGCTCGGTTACCTTCTCTTTTTTTCTTGCTCAGCCCCGTGCAACGGGACAGAACCGCGGCTTTCCGGACGCGCATCGGCTGACCTTTTCCCTCACTTTCCTTTCCCCATTGCCATGAAAACGTCATTCTTTGTCCGTGCGCTTGCTTTTTTCTCGTTGCTTTTGCTGCTGGCGGCTTCACCTTCTCTGGTAGCGCAGAGCCCCGCCCACGGCACGCTAACCGGCAAACTGCTGGATGCCGACACCCAGGAGCCCATTCCCAATGCCCACGTGGTATTGCTGCGAACTTCTGATAACTCATTGATCAGCAGTGCCACTACCCGCGCCGATGGTTCCTTCCGGATGGCCCGGGTTCCTTTCGGGCAGTATTCGTTCCGCACCACCGTGCTGGGTTATCATCCCAACCAACCCCGGGTTCGCTTTGATGCCAGACAAACCACGGTGGCCCTGGGCAATGTGGCACTGCTCCCTCTGGGCAGCCAGCTGGCTTCGGTGCTCAAAACGCCCCGGCTGCTGCTGAGCGTCCTGCAATAAGGCGACTAAATTTCCCGCAATTCACTCAATACCAAATAATTGCCCGCAGTCTGCAGATACTGCTAAAAGCGCTGCGGCTGATCCTGCCTCCCATTTTCCCCAACTCTTTTTTCTTCTGAATCATGAAAACCTCCTTGCTTTTCCGTCTGGGCCTGCTGGCCGTTGTGCTGAGCTGCTCTACCACCCTGGCCAGTGCCCAAGTGTCTGTCTACACGGAAGATGCCAAGCAGCCGGGCATTGGCTACTGGTCCGTGGAAACCAACCAGCTCCAGCGCGACTACAGCGTGGTGCGCTTCTACACGGCGCAGCACGAAAAAATCTACGAGGAACGCCTCGAAGGCCTCTGCCTTGATCTGAGCAAAGGTACTGCTGCCTGCCGGCGCACAGCCCGGATGCTGAGCGACGGTGTGGTGCGGGTGCAGCAAGCCAGAAATAACTCATTGGTGGCCAATGGCCTAGGTTTATTCCGCCGCGCCCAGCGTACCTACGCGGCAATGTAAGGCTGAACTGCTACGCCGGCCTTATGTCCGGGCAACGGAATTCGCTGCCCAGCTATGGGGCCGGCGTAGCAGCCCAAGAACCGGGCCCGCGACTAATATTAGGGTATTAGTAGCCTTATGGGCCTTGGGGGATGCTAAGCTGTATTATTATTTTATAAAACTACCTTGCATAACATAGTACCTTTTTTTAACTTTGTTCTGTTGGCGGTCAATTTGTTCGCGCTCCACGCTTTCTCTGTTGCTTCGCCCGGGGGCGTACTGCTATAAAAACCTGTTAATCAGGCTTCCGGACAGCACCCAACTATCAAGTCTAACATTCCGCGCCGGCCCCGAAACCATCGGGCAGCTAGGAATTAACCGGAGAACCAGCGGAACCGCGGCCGTCTGGTAGATCCAAGCCTGCAGGCCACTTCCACTCACTTTCTTCTTCCCATGAAACACGTTTCACGCTTTTGCCAGGCATTGCGGTGCCTCGGGTTGCTGTTGGTGCTGCTGCCGTTCACGCTACGGGCCCAGCAGACTGGGTCGGTTACGGGCGCCTTGCTGGATAAAAGCAGCGGCCAGCCGTTGCCATTTGCCACGGTAGTGCTGCTGCGGGCCCAAGATTCAAGCTTCGTGCAGGGCACCCAGACGGCGGAAAACGGCACGTTCGCCTTTTCTAAAGCCACCCTGGGCTCTTACCTGCTGCGGGCCTCGGTGCTAGGCTATCAGCCGCTGCGCAAGGCCATTTCGCTCACGGCGGCGGCGCCCAATGCGCAGCTGGGGCCACTGCGGCTGGCGGCAACAGCCACGCAGCTGGCCGGCGTGACGGTGCAGGGCGAGCGGGCTGCGGTGGTCGAAAGCCTGGATAAGAAGGTGATAAACGTGGAAAAAGACCTGAGCAGTGTGGGCGGCACGGCCGTGAACGTGCTCCAGAATGTGCCTTCGGTGAGCGTGGACCAGAATGGGACGGTGAGCATGCGCGGCAGCACCAACATCACGGTGCTGGTGGACGGCAAGCCTTCGGGCGCGGCCAATGGCGGCACCGGCACCCGGTTGGACCAGATTCCGGCCAGCGCCATTGAGAAGGTGGAGGTGGTGACCAACCCCTCGGCCCGCTACGATGCAGCCGGCGCGGGCGGCGTTATCAACATCATTCTGAAAAAGCAGCGCAAAGACGGCTGGAACGGCCAGGCCACGGCCAACCTGGGCAGCCGCGACAAGTACAACACCTCGTTGAGCCTGAACCGCCGCACCGGCAAGCTGAACGTGTTCGGCTCGTATGATATGCGCGACGACCGCTACCGCAGCACCAACGACGTGCGCCAGAACACCGTGCTGGCTGGCAAGCCGCTTTTCATTGGTCAGGATGGGCGGGCGCTGCGCCACAACACCAATCACGGCGGCCGGCTGGGCTTCGACTATACGTTTTCGCCCGAGCAAAGCCTGACCCTCACGGCGGAACCCAATAGCAGCCGCGGCCTGAACCTAGCCAACCAGCAGGCCACGCTGCGCGCCGAAACGGGCACCGAGCAGCAGCAAAACCGCCTGCGGGTGAGCGAGGACGTGCAAAACGTGGACGTTTCGGCCGACTACCGGCGCACCTGGGCCGCCCACAAGGGCCGCGAGCTGACCGCCAACGCGGGCTACACGCGGCTGTGGGCCGATGTAGTGGTGGGCCAGCAATTGACTACCGAAACCGCCGTGCAGCCCGAGTGGCAGCAGGTGTTCCGGGTGCGCCTGCACGCGCCTTACGGCCAGCTCGACTACACCCACCCCTTCGACTCGCTCAGCCGCCTGGATGTGGGCTTGAAGGGCCAGTGGCAGCAAAACAATGGCACCGACGACTTCCTGCTGCTGCAAAACCCCGAGCAGCCCACTCGCCTTTCTGACCGCTCCTTTGCCTACGATTTCACCGAATACCTGCAGGCCGGCTACGCCACTTACCAACGCCAGCTGGGCCCGTGGAGCTACCAGGGCGGCCTGCGGGCCGAATACACGCACACCTACGGCGAAGTGCTAGGCCGCCAGGGCCGCTTCGATCTGCGCTACCTCAACCTGTTTCCCTCGGCCACCGTGGCCCGCACCCTGCCCCACGATCAGAAAGTGCAGCTCAGCTACGCCCGTCGCCTCAACCGCCCCGGTTTCATGCAGCTGCTGGCCTTCCCGCTCTACCAGGACCCGCGCTACTACCGCCTCGGCAACCCCGCCCTGCGGCCCGAATACATCAACGCCTTCGAGCTGGGCCACCAGGTTTCGGTGGGCCGGGCCAGCGTGAGCAGCACCCTGTTCTACCGCCAAACCACCAATGCCATCCAGCGCATCCGGGAAGTGGATGAGGAAGCCACGCGGCAGAATGGGGCCGGCGGCGTGGTGACGGTAGAAAAAAGCGTGAATCTGGGCCAGAGCACCAGCTATGGGGCCGAGCTTTCGGTGAACCAACCGGTGGCCAAGTGGTGGCGCGTGGCGGCCAGCGGCTCGCTGTTTCGCAACCGCATCACGGCCGCCACGGGCACCGAGGCCAGCCGCCGCAACCTGACGGGCACGGCGCGGCTGCAGAATACCTTCAACCCTACGCCCAAGCTTGATGTGCAACTGACCGGCACCTACCGCGCGGCCGTCATCACGCCGCAGGGCCGACTGGCCCCGCAGGGCGGCCTCGATGTGGCCCTGCGCCAGCGCCTGTTTCAGGAGCGCGGAGCCCTTACGCTGCGCGTAAGCGACATTTTCGACACCCAGCGCCAGCGCATCACGGCTTTCGGGCCGGGCCTGGAGGCTACTTATCTGAATAAGTATGAAACGCGGGTGGCTTACCTGGGCTTCACCTGGTATTTCGGCCTGAACAAGCCGCCGAAGAAGATTGAAAGCGCGCCCCAGGGCGGTGGCGGCGGGTTTGGGGGGTAATAAGTCGTATCAGGCTTTTCTTCTGCTTTTTCGCCCCAGCCTGCTGTGCCCTTGTATGAATGAACCGGGATTTTCGCCACTCACCCGGCGGAATCCCGGTTTTTTGGTATCCGATGGTTTTCGGCCAGAACCGGGCGGGGCGGCGGCGAGACTCGCCCGCGCCACCGGGAAGAGAAAGGTGGTCATGGTTCAGGTTCGCGGTAATATGCGTAAATTCAGTGGTCAGTAAGGGCTTGGCCGGAGCAGGAAATCGGCTGGGGGGAAGAGCGGGCCGGCGAAAGGAGTGCGGGCTGTTCGGGGAGCGAGGCGGGGCAGCAGTATAGCAGCATAGTGCGGAGGGCGGCAGCGATGAAAATACTGAGCATCTTTTTGCTGTGGTGGCTCATGCCGGAAGCCGTCATCACCCAGGCCGACCGCCGGATCGACAGCCTGCGCCACCAGCTGGCCACCGCCCCGCCCGATACGACCCGCGTGCTGCTGCTGGCCCAGCTGGCCTACGAGCACACCCAAACCGACCCGCTGGCTACCATCACGTACGGCAAGCAGGCCCTGCAGCTGGCCCGGCAGCTGGGGTTTCGGCGGGGCGGCTGCTGGGCGCTGGTGCGGCTGGGCTCCGGCTTCCGCGAGGCCGGCAACTATCCGGCTGCTCTCCAAGTAGGCCTGCAGGGCCTGCGCGAGGCCGAGGCGCTGCGCGACCCGGAGCTGATTGGCAGAGCCTATAATGCGCTGGGCTATCAGTATTGGGAACAGGGCAACAGCCGCCCGGCGCTGGCGTATTTTCTGCGGGCCAAAGCCGTGGCCGAAAAGAGCAACAACCGCAAGCTGCTCACCCGCGTGATGGGCAACATCGGCAATGCCTACCAGCAGCTCAACCGCCTCGACTCGGCCCTGCTCTACCTGCGCCAGGGCTACGCGCTGGACCTGAGTCTGCCCGACCTGACCAGCGAAGTGGGCGACGCGGCCATGCTGGGCAACGTGTATGCCGCGCTGGGCCAGCCAGCGTTGGCCCAGAGCTACTACCGCCGCAGCATCCGGCGGGCCCGGCCCCAGCGCATCACGTTTGCGCTGTGCCGGGCCTATCTGGGGCAGGCGCGGCTGTTTCAGCGTCAGGGTCGCGCCGGGGCCGATTCGGCCTTGTATTATGCCGAGCAGGCGCTGCGGGCCGGGCAGCAGGGCCATTACCCCAAGGGCGTGCTGGAGGCCAGCCAGTTTCTGGCCGCCGCCTGGGCCGCCCGCCCCGACAGCGCCACCGCGTTTCGCTACCTCACGCTGGCCAGCGCCACCCGCGACAGCCTGTTCAGCCTCACCAAGATAGCCCAGCTGCAGGCCCTGGACGTGAGTGAGCGGCTGCGCCAGCAGGAGCTGGCCGATGATATGGAGCTGGCCGTGGAGGCGCAGCGCCGACAATGGTTGGTGGTGGCCCTGCTGAGCGTGCTGCCGGTAGTGCTGCTGCTGTGGCGCAATATCCGGCTCAAGCAGCGCGCCAACCGCCAGCTCAGCCTGCGCAACCAGCAGATAGCCGCCCAGCGCGACGAGCTGAGCAACGCGCTGGCCCAGCTGAAAACCGTGCAGGAGCAGCTGGTGCAGCGCGAGCGGATGGCGCTGCTGGGCGAGCTCACGGCTGGCATTGCCCATGAGCTGCAGAACCCGCTCAACTTCGTCAAGAACTTCGCCGAGGTGAGCACCGAGCTGCTGGAGGAACTGCTGGAAGAGCACCACGGGTCCGAAATAGGCGTGGCCGTGGAGCCGGACACGCTGGCCGGACTGCGGCAGAATCTGCAGAAAATCAGTCAGCACGGGCAGCGGGCCTCCAGCATCATCAAGGATATGCTGGAGCACTCGCGGGCCGGCTCGGGCCGCCGCACCCCCACCGACCTGAACGCGCTGGTGGAGGAATCATTAACGCTGGCTTACCAAAGCTTCTGCACCACCGACAAGGCATTTTCGGCCACCCTGCACCAGGACCTGGACCCCAACCTGGGCCTGGTGACGGTGGTGCGGCAGGATGTGGGCCGCGTGCTGCTGAACCTGTTTGCCAACGCCTTTTATGCCGTGCGCCAGCGCCAGCAGCACGCCGCCACTCCCGGCCACCGGCCCCACCCCCCCTACCGCCCCACCGTGACCGTGCGCACGCGCCGGCCCACCTCCCAGACCGTAGAAATCCGGGTGCGCGACAACGGCACCGGCATGCCCGAAAAGGTGCAGGCCAAGGTGTTTCAGCCCTTTTTCACTACCAAGCCGCCGGGCGAGGGCACGGGGCTGGGCCTGTCTTTGAGCTTCGACATAGTGGTGCAGAGCCACGGCGGCACCTTCGCGGTGGAGTCGCGGGAGGGCGAGTTCACCGAATTCACGATTTCGCTGCCCGGCTGAGCGGGGCGCGGGGCCGGCCCGCCGGGGGCGCGGAATGAAGTAAGGCCGCTGGTTGTACCTTCGCGGCATCATTCCGCATACTTCCCGATGAGCATTCAGAAGCCCAGCATCCCGAAAGGCACCCGCGACTTTGGTCCGGCCGTAGTGGCCCGCCGCAACTATATTTTCGGCATCATCCGCCGCACGTTCGAGAAGTTCGGCTACGCTCCGCTCGAAACCCCGACCCTGGAAAACCTCTCGGTGCTCACCGGCAAGTACGGCGACGAAGGCGACCAGCTATTGTTTAAAGTCCTGAACTCCGGCGACTTCCTCAAGGACGTGACGGCCGACGACCTGCAGAACGACGACGGCCGGGCCACCCGCCGCGTGCTGCCCAAACTAGCCGAGAAAGGCCTGCGCTACGACCTCACCGTGCCCTTCGCCCGCTACGTGGTCATGAACCGGGGCACGCTGGTGTTTCCCTTCAAGCGCTACCAGATTCAGCCCGTGTGGCGCGCCGACCGCCCCCAGCGCGGCCGCTACCGCGAGTTTTACCAGTGCGACGCCGACGTGGTGGGCACCGATTCGCTGCTCTGCGAGGCAGAAATTGTGCTGATGATGTGCGAGGTATTAGATACTCTCAATAAGGAAGCTAAATCAGAAGATCAAAAGCTCAAATACACTATAAAGATTAATCACAGGGATGCTTTGCGTGGCATCTTCTTCGCTGCAGCTGAGAATCGTAGCAAAGAGTCTGACTTTTTTGTTGTGCTAGACAAGCTTGATAAAATAGGCACTGAAGGAGTCAAACAAGAGTTGAAAGAACGGGGCTTTAGCAATAATGGCTTCCAATGGCTTACCTATTTATTACGCACAGATGATGGTAATCGGAAAATGACTTCTGAAGAGCGTATGATTTACGTGAATGCCATGTTCAAAGAAATTATGTCTGATCCAAATGCAGAGCCAGTTGGTAGCAAAGGCATAAAACAGTTGCAGGAAGTGTTTAATATTTTGCGCGGCTTTGATTTCAAGCAGTTCCAGAACCTAGAATTTGACCCCACCCTGGCCCGCGGCCTCTCCTATTATACGGGCTGCATCTTCGAAATCAAGATCAACAACGTGAACATGGGCAGCGTGAGCGGCGGCGGGCGCTACGACAACCTCACCGGCGCCTTCGGGCTGCCCGGCGTGTCGGGCGTGGGCTTCTCCTTCGGCGTCGACCGCCTCTACGACTGCCTGGAGGAGCTGAACCTGTTCCCCGAGGGCGCGGCGGCCACCACCCGCTGCCTGATTGCCAACTTCGACGCGGCCGCCATGACCGCCATGCTGCCCGTGCTGCGCGACCTGCGGGCCGCCGGCATTGCCAGCGAGCTTTACCCAGAGCCGGCCAAGCTGGCCAAGCAGTTTAAGTATGCCGACGGCAAAGGCATTGCCTACGTGCTGCTGCAAGGGCCCGAGGAGCTGGCCCTGAACACGTTCAAGCTCAAAGACCTGCGCACCGGCCAGGAACAGACGCTGACGCTGCCCGAGGTGGTAGCGACGCTGGGGTAGTCACGTTTGTTCCTCGTTACGTTTGTTACTCACGCTGCCAAACTTGCCGCCGGCCAGCCCCAGCGGGGCGACAGATCGGTAGAAACAGGTCCGCTTCTAAAGATTAGGAAAGCCCCAGCGGGGCGACACCCTCGTTCAACGATTGGTGCCGCCCCGCTGGGGCCTTGGCGTTGCTTTGTGATTCTTCGGCTACCGATATACCGCCCCGCTGGGGCTGCCGGAGTTCATGATGGTGCTTGCTATGTATTTGCAGGGATTCGCGCCGTCGTTCGGCCGGGTCGGGCCGGGCTGGAACCGTGCCGGAGTGGCTCACGCCTTACCCAACTGCCCTTGCGCGCCGCAGCCTATGCCCGCCCACCGGTCGGAGCGGCTGATACTAACACATTTTCATGTCGGCCAAAAATGTGTTAGTCCGTAAGGATACTGACACGTTTCTATCCTGTTGCAAAACGTGTCAGTATTCTTGTGAACTGACACGTTTTGCAACAGGATAGAAACGTGTCAGTATCCTTGCTGGAGGTATCTAGTCGCTCGGCTGTGCCGAGTGACCCTTATGCTCTGAGCAGCTGTACTGCGAATTGCTGCGCGCCTCCTCAACGACCCAACCGGCGCGGGACGCTCGCGGCAGAGCCGCTCCGGCGTAGACGTCACTCGGCACAGCCGAGCGACTGTGGCGGCGCGGTCCGGGCCCGGGCCGATAGCCCGTTTGAAAAGAATTGAGGAACTTTCGGGTCACCCACCGCCCCTTCCCACCTGTTCATGCCCGATTCCACCTTCTACCTCAGCCCCACCACCCACCTCGACCTGCCCACCCTGCGCCAATTGCTGGCCGACAAAGCCACCGTCAAGCTCAGCGACGAGGCCCGGCAGCGCATTCAGGACTGCCACCAGTACCTGCACGACCGGCTCGAACGCTCGGATGCGCCGGTGTATGGCATCAATACCGGCTTCGGGGCGCTGTGCGGCAGCAGCATCGCGCCCGAGGAGCGGCAGCAATTGCAGGTGAACTTGATGATGTCGCACGCCTGCGGCACGGGCGAGGAAGTGCCGCCGGAGCTGGTGCGCCTGCTGCTGCTGCTGAAGGCCCAGAGCCTGAGCTACGGCCACAGCGGCGTGCAGGTGGCCACCGTGCAGCGCCTGCTCGACTTCTACAACCGCGACATTTACCCCGTGGTGTACCAGCAGGGCTCTTTGGGGGCCAGCGGCGACCTGGCCCCGCTGGCGCACCTGTGTTTGCCGCTGCTGGGGCTGGGCGAGGTGAACTACCAGGGCTACCGCCTGCAGGCCGCTGATGTGCTAAGCTTGTTTAGCTGGGCGCCGCTGGCGCTGGAGGCCAAGGAAGGCTTGGCGCTGCTCAACGGCACCCAGTTTATGCTGGCCTACGGCGTGCATTGCCAGCTGCGGGCCGAGCGCCTGGCCAACGCCGCCGATACCATCGGGGCGCTGTCGTTGGAAGCTTTCGACGGGCGGCCCGAGCCGTTTGATGCCCGTTTGCACGCCATCCGGCCCCACGCCGGGCAGCAGCTGGTGGCGGCCCGCATCCGGGGGCTGCTGGCCGACAGCGAATTGCAGCGCCAGCCCAAAACCGCCGTGCAGGACCCCTACTCGTTTCGCTGCCAGCCCCAGGTGCACGGCGCCTCGCGCGATGCGCTGGCCTACGTGGCCCGCACCCTCGAAACGGAGTGCAACAGCGTGACCGACAACCCCAACATCTTCCCGGCGGATGATCTAATTCTGAGCGGCGGCAACTTCCACGGCCAGCCCCTGGCCCTGGCCCTCGACTTTCTGGCCGTGGCCGTGGCCGAGCTGGGCAGCATCTCGGAGCGCCGCACCTACCAGCTCATCAGCGGGCAGCGCGGGCTGCCGCCGTTTCTGGTGGCCGAGCCGGGCCTGAACTCGGGCCTGATGATTCCGCAGTACACGGCCGCCGGTATCGTGAGTCAGAACAAGCAGCTCTGCACCCCGGCCTCCGTAGACAGCATTGTGAGCAGCAACGGGCAGGAAGACCACGTGAGCATGGGGGCCAACGCGGCCACCAAGGCCCGCCGCGTGGTGGAGAACGTGGAGCAGATTCTGGGCATCGAGCTGCTGAACGCGGCCCAGGCCTTGGCTTTCCGCCGCCCGGCCCGCACCTCGCCGGCCCTGGAGCAGGTGGTAGCGGCCTTCCGCGAGAAGGTCGCGTTCGTGAGCCGCGACCGGGTGCTCTACCCCGATCTGCACGCCGCCGCCGCCTTCGTGCGCACTTATGAGTGGGCGTAGGGGCCGGTTATTTTTAGCTGGTTGAAAACGCAAACGCCCCCGGAGCACGTTATGAGCCTCGTGAACATGCTGAACCCCAAACTGCTGCTGCTCCCGGCCCTGCTGCTGGCCGCCCTCACGCCCGGCCGCGGGCAGGGCTGCTTCGTGAATGCCAACGGCACCCGCGAGTTCCGCGTGTACGACGCGGCCACCCGGCAGGAAGTGACAGCGCTGTGCGTGGGCAACCGCTACCGGCTCAAGGATGTCAGCGACCAGCTCACGTCGCCCCAAATCATTCCGCCGTCCCGCATCTACTACCTCACGGGGCCGGCCATCACCTGCGCCGCCGGCACCGATACCACCACCTTCTACACGCCCGCCACGGCCGGCCCGGTGGTCATCACCCAGAACACGCCCAACCTGACCAACCCGGCCAGCGGCATCATCTACAGCCGCACCTTCGAGGTGCTGGCCCGGCCCCGGCCCACGTTTGCGCTGCTGGCCTGCTCGCCGGGTGTAGTGCAGGTCAGCATCGACTACGCCAAAGACAGCTACAACACTTACCAGGTGCAGGTGGGCACGCTCACGGATAACGTGCCCCGCGGGGCCGCCCCCCGCTCCTATCCGGCCGCGGCCGGCGTCACCAGCGTCACCGTCACGGGGGCCTATACCGGCAGCTGCGCCTCCGAGCCCACCGCGCAGTCCTTCACCCCCAAGCCTGCGCCCCTCACGCCCGCCATCCAGCGCCTCGACCGGCAGGGCCCCAGCTTCGTGCTGCAGTTCGGCCCCCTGCAACCGGAGTATACCTACACCCTGCAGCAGACCGATGCCCCCGCGCCCGACGTTCGGCTGAGTCCCGGCCAGACTACCCTGACCCTGCCGGTGCCCGCCGCCGCCAACGGCTGCTACCGCCTGCTGCTCACCGATGCCTGCTCGCCCAGCCTGCTTAGTGTCCCTTCCGCCACCCTGTGCTCGGTGCTGCTCACCGGCACGTCGGCCAACGGCCGCAACCTGCTGAGCTGGCCCCCAAACGGCGCGACCAGCTACGTGCTGCGCCGCGACGGCGTGGTGCTGCCGGGTGCCACGTCGCCCTACGTCGATTCGGTGGGCATTGTCTGCGGGGTGAGCTACCGCTACCGCCTGGAGGCCACCACGGGCAGCGGCCCCACGGCCGGCGTGGCCACCAGCGAGGCGGTGGTGCTGACCTCGGCCCTGCGCACCCAGCCGGTGCCGGCCCTGTTTGTCAGCTTCAATGCCCGCAACCAGCCCGAGCTGACCGCCAGCGTGCCGGGCCTGCCCACCGGCGGCCAGCTTATCTACCAGCGCGACAACACCCTTACTATAGCCACCACCGCCCGCCGCACCACCCGCGACTCGACCCTGACCGCGCCCACCGGCCCGGTGTGCTACACGGTGCGCTTCGCCGATGCCTGCGGCAACCAGTCGGCGGCCAGCCCGGCCTTCTGCCCGGTGTTTCTGACGGCTAAAGCCGCCGACCCGGAAGGCACCCGCGCCCAGCTGGCCTGGACGGCCCTGGGCAGCCCGGCCCCCGCCGCCGCCGTGCGCTACACCGTGGAGGCCCAGCTCGCCGACGGCACCTGGCGGGCCGTGAGCGCCGCCCTCGCGGCCCTCGACTTCCTGGATCTGCAGCCCGCCGCCGACCGGCAGGTGCTGCGCTACCGCGTGGCGGCCCGCGCCCCCGGTCAGCCGGTGAGCTACTCCAACACGGCCACCGTGGCCCGGCAGCTCAAGCTGTTTCTGCCCACTGCCTTCAGCCCCAACGGCGACGGCCTGAACGACGTGCTGGAATTGAAGGGCCGCTTCCTCACCACGTTCCGCTTCTCGGTGGTCGACCGCAACGGCCAGGAGGTGTTCCGCGCCGCCGACCGCACCCAGACCTGGAACGGCCGCATCGGCAACGAGCAGCCCGTGCCCGGCGCCTACGTGTGGCGCTTCGAGGCTACCGACGAAACCGGCCTGCGCATCGTGCAGCACGGCACCATCACGATAGTGCGGTAAGCGCCGTCGGCTGCCACCCGTGCTACTTTCCCGTCCGCTGCCTCCGCATGGGTGACGGGCAGCGTGGCGTTGGTCTTGACCAACGGCGCTTCGGACGAGACCAACACGATTTTGGACGAGAGGGAAACGGTTTTGGATGCGTCCGAAATCGTGTTGGACGTATCCGAAATGATTTTGGATACGTCCGAAATGATTTTGGATGCGTCCGAAATGATTTTGGATGCGTCCGAAATGATTTTGGACGAGAGGGAAACGGTTTTGGACGTGTCCGAAATCAAGTTGGATGCGTCCAACGCGCCGGTGGTCAAGAGGAAGACCGTTTTGGACGTACCCAACGGCGCGTTGGCCTTTCCCGACGCGGCGTTAGACACGTCCGAAACGGCGTTAGTCTTGGGCAAAATGGCCCGCTGGCCCGTGCCGGGGCCTTTCGCCGCTTCCGGGCCGGTGGGCTTCTCTATCTTTGGGGCCAAAGGCCGGCTGTTCGGCCCCGGTGCCCGCTTGTCTTTCGCCTGCCTGTTGTCCAGATTGCTCCCGCCCCGCTTTGTCCGCCTGCTGCTCCGGCCCTCCATGCTGGCCGGGCTGGGCTTTGGGCTGCTGCTGGCCCTGGGCGTGCTGCTGCACCGCGACTACGGCATGTCGTGGGATGAGGAGAACAACCACCGCAACGGGCTGGTCAGCCTCAACTACGCCGCCCAGCAGCTGGCCCCCGACCTGGCCCGCCGGCTGGCCACCAGCCACTCCCCCATCACCGACTTACGGGCCTTCCCCGACGCCGACCACGGCCCGGTGTTCGAAATGGCTGCGGCCCTGCTTGGCTACCTGCTCACCGATGGCGACTCGCGCCAGGTTTATTTTCTGCGGCATCTGCTGGTCTTTTTCACCTTCGCGCTGGGCTGCGGGGCGCTGGGCTACATCGGTTGGCAACGCTTCCAGAACTGGCGCTGGGGCCTGCTGTGCAGCCTGCTGCTGGTGCATTCGCCCCGTTTTTTCGCCGAAGCATTCTACAATGGCAAAGACGTGGTGTTTATGGCGCTGTTTACGCTGGCGGTGGCTGGGCTGCTCTGGCTGCGCCAACGCCCCACGCTGGGCCGGGTAGCGGGGCACGCCCTGCTCACGGCCCTGGCCACCGACATCCGGGTGCAGGGCCTGCTGGTGGTGTTGCCCACGCTGGTGGCGCTGCTGGCTCTGCCCTCCCCCGCTTATCCGGGGCGGCGCCGGCTGCTGCTCAGCGCCGCCTACGTGGCTCTGACGCTGGCCGGCACGGTGGCGGGCTGGCCCTACCTGTGGGCCACGCCCCCGGCCGAGCTGTGGCAGGCCCTGCACCGATTGGGCAGCTACCCGTGGCCGTTCACGGTGCTCTACTGGGGCCGATTGGTGCCGGCCACGCAGCTTCCCTGGCACTATATTCCGGTCTGGCTGCTGATTACCACGCCCGTGGCCTACACCGCGCTGGCGCTGCTGGGCCTGGGCCGCACCTTGGCCGGGTGGCCCGCCGGCCGGCTGCGCACCCTGGCCGGCCGGCTCGATGCCTGGTTCGCGCTATGGCTGCTGGGGCCGCTGCTGCTGATTGTGGTGCGGCATACGGTGGTGTATGATGGCTGGCGGCACCTGTATTTCGTGTATCCGGCCTTACTGCTGTTTGCCGTGGGCGGGCTGCGCGGGCTGGTGGGCGTGGCACGCGGCGCGCACCCGGCCCGTTGGGTGGCGGGCGCGGCCATGGCCGCGGCGCTGCTGGAGCTGCCCGTCACGGCTCTGCGCATGGCGCGGATGCACCCGTTTCAGCAGGTCTATTTCAGCTTTCTGCCCGCCGCCACCGCCGAGCGCCTCTTCGAGCGCGACTACTGGGGCCTGGCCTACCGGCAGGGCCTGGAGTGGCTGCTGGCCCACGATGCTGCCCCCCACCTCACCATTCAGGTGCCCTGGCACTATCCGCTCTACAACAACTCCCTGATCCTGCCTCCTGAGCAGCGCGCCCGGATTCGCTACGAGCCCAGTGCCCGGGCCCGCTACTTCATCACCGGCTACCGTTGGCACCCCCAGTCCTACCTCGACAGCATGGGCCACGAAGTGCACACCATCCGCGCAGGCGGGGTCCGGATTCTGTCGGTGTTTGAGCGGACCGCGCCGGCTGCCCGGCCGGTGGGGCCGGCCGCGGCCCCGCGGTAAGCACTGGTCGCGGCGGCAGGCAGCCCGGCAGCGGCAGGCCGGCCTTCTGCGGGCGCTTTCCGTAAATTGCCCCGGCAACGGGCGGCGGCCGGGCCATCCGGCCGCCGCCCCCGCACGATTTTCTTTTTAAAACCCTTCCAGCTCGCTGGAAATCAAGATTCGGAACCTATGTTTGACATGATGGGCATGATGGGTAAGGTTAAGGAGCTTCAGGAGAAGATGAAGCTGGCCCAAGATGAGCTGCAGCACATTACGGCCACGGCCGAGTCGGGGGGCGGGCTGGTGAAGGCCACTGCTAACGGCCAGCGCCGCCTGCTCAAGCTCGAAATCGACGAGTCGCTGCTCACGCCCCAGGACCGCGACATGCTGGCCGACCTGGTGGTGGCCGCCGTGAACAAAGTGATGGAAGAAGCCGGCGAAAAGGCCAAAGAGGAGCTGAAAAGCAAAACCGCCGGCCTGCTGCCCAACCTCCCCGGCCTCGACCTCGGCAGCTTTGGCCTCTGATTCAGCTACCCCCTGCCTGCCTGGCAGGGCTGCGCGCCCGCTGCTCACAAAACGAACAATTACTCATTGCTGCCTGCTAATTACCCCCTGACGGATGTAGCCGTCGTCATCCTGAACTGGAACGGCGCGGCCCTGCTGCGGCAGTTTCTGCCCGCTGTGCTGGCCTGCTCCGACGGCGCCCGCATCATCGTGGCCGATAATGCCTCCACCGATGAGTCGGTGCAGGTGCTGGCCCAGGAGTTTCCCACGGTTGAAGTGCTGCGGCACACCGAGAATCTGGGCTTCTGCGAAGGCTACAACCAGGCCCTGCGGCAGCTTGAGGCCAAGTATTATATGCTGCTCAACTCCGATGTGGCCGTGACGCCGGGCTGGCTGCGGCCCTTGCGCCAGCTACTGGAGGAGCGCCCCGCCGTGGCTGCCTGCCAGCCCAAAATCCGCGCCCACGCCGACCCAACCATGTTCGAGTACGCCGGGGCCGGCGGCGGCTACCTCGACCGCCTGGGCTACCCCTTCTGCCGCGGCCGCCTGTTCGACACCCTCGAAAAAGATCTGGGCCAGTACGACGACGCGCGGCCGGTGGCCTGGGCCACGGGGGCCTGCATGCTAGTGCGGGCCGAAGCCTGGCACGCGCTGGGCGGACTGGAAACGGCGTTTTTTGCCCACATGGAAGAAATTGACCTCTGCTGGCGGCTCTGGAACGCGGGCCGGGAAGTGTGGTACCACGGCGGCAGCACCGTGTATCATGTGGGCGGCGGCACGCTGCACAAGTCGAACCCGCGCAAAACCTATCTCAACTTCCGCAACGGCCTGGCGCTGGTCTACAAAAACGTGCATTCGCAAGAGCTGTGGGGCATCATGGCCACGCGCGTGGCGCTGGACTGGGTAGCGGCCCTGCGCTTTCTCAGCCAGGGCAATACCGCCGATGCCAAAGCCATAGCCCGGGCCCACCGCGACTTTCTGCGCAAGCTCAGCTACTGGCGGCAGCGCCGCCGCGCGGCCCCGCACAAGCTGCTCACGCGGCAGCGGCCGGGCGTGTATGATGGTAGCCTTGTATGGGCGTATTTCGCAAAGGAAATCCGGGCCTTCTCCCAACTCAGCTCCCACGATTTTCCCGCTGACCAAGCCAACACGGCCGCCAGCGAAAAACTCACTGATTAGGAGCCTCCCAGAAGATGGAAAGTACAGTATGTTAAGCTCCACCACACTACTGCTATGAAGGAATTTCACCATTTGGTGGCCGTGTCACAGCCCACGAAAATCATCCCCGAATATGGTTTTCTGTACTTTGTTAGCTAAACGAGTTTTTTGAACTCCAACCGATTTAATAACCGGTTTGCAATGAGTCGTTCTTTGAACTATGATTAACCTCTTTGATGAGTCGGTCCGACGCCAGCTTCGGTGGGAAGAGCTGCAAAAAATCATGGTGCTGCTGCTGGGCACGCTGCTGTTGGCTTGGTGGTTCCAGAACGACTACCGGCTGTTTATAGAGCCAGTCCACACGCCCGCCCGCATCCTTAAGGTGACCGACTGGGCAATTGACTACGAGTTCTACGACTCACTGGCAGACCAAACCCTCACGTTTCGACACGAGTTGTCCCCCGAACAAGCCCGGCGTTTGCGCACCCATACTGCCCTGGATGTGGTTTACGCCGCTTCCAATTCCGACGTGGTGGTCGTGCCATCCCTGAAGCGGCAGTTGCCCGTCTGGGTGTTTGCCGCCCTACACCTCTTGTGCTTTGTGGCCCTATTGCGCAGCATCCGGGATTGGTGGCGACTACGTCCTACTCAATAACCGGAGTTGGTTCACTAAAACGGTGGTTACCGTGATGTACTTTCCTTTTTCCCAGAGGACTCCCAACTCACAAGTCCCACACCGTACTACGCTGCTGGCGCAGGGCGCGGCGCACGTTCATCCAGAAGGCTAGGGCAAAGTAGAGCACGATGGGCGAGCCGAACGTGAAAAACGAAGCGTACACGAAGGAGAGCCGCATGCTGCTGCTGGAAAAGCCGAGGCGGTTCCCCAATGCGGTGCAGACCCCGAAGCTCTGCTTTTCGATGAAGTCAGTTACTCGTCTCATTTCTCCTCACTTATAATCAGTTAACAACGCTTACGCAGTCCAAAATAACGAGAAAAACGGCGGAAGGCAACCACAACATTTCTCTTCGGCCACAATTTCTGACCCTTGGCGGTAGTTTTTGCGTTTGATGGACAGCTTTTCCCGCCCTCACCTGTTGCTTATGAACTACCTGCCGCGCCTGCTTCCGTCCATTTTGCTGCTGGCCGCCGCGGGTGCGCTGCCCGGTTGTACGCTGCCCCGGATGCTAAAGGTTGCGCAAGCTGGTCAGCAAATTACGGTGAAGCCCGGGGTGCTGGAAAATAACGGCGAAAACGTGCTGTTTGAGGTGCAAGCCCGCGTGCCGGCCAAGGTGCTGCAAAAAGGAAAAGCCTACAACCTCGACCTGCGCTACCGCTACGACAATGGCCTACGCGAAGACACGCTGGGCCGCCTCACCTTCGTGTCGGGCGAGTATGTATACGACCCAGAAAACAAGGACCAGCTGTTGATTACCAAGCAGTTTTCCTTTCCCTACACCCCGCGCAAAAACCCCGGCGAGCTGCTGGCCCGGCCCGATGCCCGCGTGCTGAAGCCCAACGGCAAGCGGCTGAAAGGAACCGAAATCCGGCTGGCGCGCGGCATCGTGACCACGGCCCGCATGGTGGTGCGCCAGGATACGGCCCTCGCGCTGCTGCCCGAAACCGTGGACAACAACATGAGCGGCACCCGCGTGCTGCCCTTCTTCTTCGATGCCGGGCAGGCGGCCATCCGCAACTACCTGGGCACCAACGTGGCGGCGCTGGAAGACTTCATTGATGCCAACCAGCGCACCCGCAAGGTGATGATTGTGGCCGGCCACTCGCCCGACTCGCTCGATACCCGTGACCCGCGCCTAGCCGACAAGCGCGTGCAGGCCCTGCTGAAGTACTACCGGAAGCGCGTCGATACGTATTCGTACCTCAACTCACTGCGCGACATCGAGTTTCAGACCCTGGCCTACCACCGCCGCTGGGATTTATTTCTGAACAAGGTGCAGCAGTCGGCGCTGAAACCGGCGCAGATCGACTCCGTGATTCTGCTTATTAACGACTCGCCGGGCTCGTTTGCCCGCAAGGAAAAAAGCCTGCACCGGCTCTCCTTCTTCGATTACCTCGAGCAGTATATCTACCCCGTGCTGCGCTTCGGCACGGTGGCCGTGGAGTACACCGCGCCCAAGCGCTACGATTCGGAGATTTATCTGCTCTCCAAAAAGATTGTGGAGAAGGAAACCGAGGCCGACGCCCTCACGGCCGAGGAGCTGCGCTATTCGGCCACGCTCACGCCGCTGCTGGCCGAAAAGCAGCGCATCTACGAAACCGCGGTGGCCACCACCGGCAGCTGGCAGGCCTACCACAACCTGGCCGTGGTGCTGCTGCTGCGCTCCGAGAAAGAAGTGAGCGACAAAGTGCGCCGCGCCTACCTGCGCCGCGCCGCTACCAACTTCACCCTGGCCGCCCACCGCAACCCCACCGCCGACATGTTCTACCGCGTGGCCACCGCCTACCACCGCGCCGACGACAAGCTCGAAGCCTTGCAGAACTACGACTACGCCATCAAACTCGGCGGCCCCCGCCCGGTGCTCGACAAGGTTTTCGCCGATAAAGCCGCGCTGGAAATCGAAATCGGCCAGCTCGACGATGCCGTGAGCAGCCTGGGCTACAGCAGCAAAAGCTACCAGAACACGATGAATAAGGCCCTGATCTACCTGCTGAAAGGCAATTACGACGGGGCCGCCGGCATTTATCAGGAGGCGCTGGCCCTCAAGCCCAACGATGCGCGGGCCTACTACAGCCTGGCCGTAGTGGCCGCCCGCGCCAAAGACGAAGCCCAACTCGGCCCGAACCTGCGCCGCGCCATCCAGCTCGACCGCGCCTTCGCCCAGCGCGCCGTGGAGGACCTGGAGTTTCGGGATTATGCGGGCAGCAAGATGTTTCTGGAGGTGCTGCGTTGAACTGTCATTGCGAGGACGAAGGACGAAGCAATCCGTCCTGGCCAATGAGCTGAACATTGTTTCAGCACAAAGCCTTGATGTAATGGATACGTCAGGGCTTTCTGGGTTAACAGAGCTATTTACATTTCAGAGGACGGATTGCTTCGTCCTTCGTCCTCGCAATGACAGGCGGGTACACATTTGCCCGTCCCGGCTTCTCGTCGTAGCTTTACCCGCCGGTTTCGTACCGGCTTTTTCTGCTTTGACCTTTCGACTTTCTGTCAATCCATAATGAGTATGCGGACCATCCAATTCCGGGAAGCCCTGCGTGAAGCCTTATCTGAAGAAATGCGCCGCGACCCGCGCGTGTTTCTGATGGGCGAAGAAGTAGCCGAATACAACGGCGCCTACAAAGTGAGCCAGGGAATGCTCGACGAGTTTGGCCCCGAGCGCGTGATTGATACGCCCATTGCCGAGCTGGGCTTTGCCGGCATCGGCGTGGGCGCGGCAGTCAACGGCCTGATTCCGGTCATCGAGTTCATGACCTTTAACTTCTCGCTGGTCGCTATTGACCAGGTGATTAACTCGGCCGCCAAGATTTATTCCATGTCGGGCGGGCAGTACTCCTGCCCCATCGTGTTTCGCGGCCCTACCGGCAACGCGGGCATGCTCAGCAGCCAGCACTCGCAGAACTTCGAGAACTGGTACGCCAACTGCCCCGGCCTGAAAGTGGTGGTTCCCAGCACGCCCTACGATGCCAAAGGCCTGCTGAAAAGCGCCATCCGCGACCCGGATCCGGTGATTTTCATGGAGTCGGAGCTGATGTATGGCGACAAGGGCGAGGTGCCGGAAGAGGAATACCTCATTCCCATTGGCAAGGCCAACGTGGTGCGACCCGGTAAGAGCGTGACCATCGTGAGCTTCGGCAAAATGATGAAAATAGCCCTTTCCGCCGCCGACGAGCTGGCCAAGGAAGGCATCGAAGCCGAGGTTATCGACCTGCGCTCGGTGCGCCCGATTGACTACGACACGCTGATTGAATCGGTGAAGAAAACCAACCGCATGGTGGTGGTAGAGGAAGCCTGGCCGCTGGCCAGCATCAGCTCGGAGCTGGCCTACATGGTGCAGCGCCGCGCCTTCGACTACCTCGACGCCCCCGTATTGCGCATCACCTGCATGGACGTGCCGCTGCCCTACGCCCCCACGCTCATCGAAGCCTCGCTGCCGAACGTGGAGCGCACGGTGAAGGCGGTGAAGGAAGTGATGTATCAGAAGGCGTAAGCGCTGCTTTCGGCCCGGCTGAAATAAAAAATGCCCCGGCCAGCTTTGGTCGGGGCATTTTTGTGTTGAATAGCAGGCTTAACGCGCCGCACTTCCCAACGGCCGTAGCACGCTCAGATCAGCCGTCAGGTAGTTTCGGGTTTGGGCCGAAAGGGTGACGCAAATCAGCAAAAACAACCCGTAGGCAGCCGCTACCAGCCCCCGCTTCCACCCCGACCAAGCCCGGACAGCGTCATAATTAGGCAGCGCCCCGAAGCAGAAAGCAGCGTAGAGCAGCAGGTGCAGCGGCAGCAAAAACCGGCATTCGATGGCCATGGGCAGCGTGACCAGCGCCGGCGCCAGCAGCGCCCCCGCCACCAGCAAGTGCGGCCAGCGGATGGGCCGCCGCCAGTGCGCCAGCGCCAGCAGTGCCCCAAACCAGACGGAATAATGCAGCAGCGCCAGTCCCGCCTGCCGCCCGCCCACCTGCCGGATATACGGACTGGCATACTGCACATCGAGCCCATTGAACAGGTGGCGGCCGTAGAGCGCCGCAAACTCTAGCGGCTGCCGGGCCAGCGCCCGCAGATAGGTGGCGTAATCCGGGAAGTGCCGCAGGGCCTGCTGGCGCAGCAGCCGCTGCCCGGCCGGATCGACGTAGAGCATCCGCGGGGCCGGAAAGGCGGCGTCCAGAGTGGTTTCGTATTTCTGCACCACCACGCCCCAGCCCAGCTGCGACAGGTACAGATTGGCGGCCGGAAAACGCGCGTCGCGGGCCAGCACCAGCGGGGTTGGGCGCTGGTAGTGACGGGCATTTATTAGCAATTGCGGAGCGCTGAGGCAGGTGAAGCCCAGTGCTAGCGCCGCCACCCCACGCCAGCGGGCCGACCAAGTGGCGGCGGCCTGTGTGATGGTCAGCACCATCACCAGCGGCGCGGCTACCAGGTATACCGGCCGTATGTTCACGGCCGCCGCCAGTAGCGCGCCGGCCAGCAGCAGAGGCCCGAATGCCTTCCTACGCACGATTAGCCACAGGCTGGTTGCCATCGCCAGTACCGCCGGAAAATCGGAGAGCGGGAAGTTGAAATAGTCGCGCCAGAATAGAAAGCCCAGGGCCACGAAGGCTGCCCGGCTGGCCTTGGAAAGCGCGGCGGCCGGGAAAAGCGCCCGCCACAGCGCCGGACCGGCCCAGCCAAAGAGCAGCGCCGCGTTGGCCGCTCCCATCACTCTGGTGAAAACTAGTGGGGCAACGCCGGTGAAGTGTACCAGGGCTTTGGCCGGCAGGTTCAGCAGGGCCAGCAGGTAGCCGCGCAGGCTGTCGTCGTAGGCCAGGAGCTGGAAGCGGCTATAACGGAAGAAACGCTCAGTGAGCGTCCAGTACTTTCCGGCATCAAATACCAGCTCTGAATAGCCCGAAAAGGGCAGATAGAGCAGGTAGAGCAGAAACACCAGCCCCACCGGAAGCCAGGACCCAAGATGACCAGCGCGGCGAAAGCGAGTAGATAGCGGCGTCAAAATAGCGGGAACAGAGATACGCCGGGTCATCACAAGAGATGAGCGTGGCAATGATTTCGACCAAGAGTAAGATAGGCTGGCTTAGCTTTTGCCAGGGCCGGCAGACCAGATTTTACGTACCTTTTGCCCAAAGCTACTTCATTCCTCCTGTCCGTTTCGGCACTATGAACCACCGTTTGCACCTGCGCTTCGAGCAACTCGAACAGGCCACTACCCGCTTGCTCGCCATGGCCCAGGCACTGGGGCCCAATACGCATCAGGTTCCGGCCCCCGGCCAGTGGTCGGCGGCGCAGGTGGTGCAGCACCTGCTGGTGGCCGAAACCGGCATCGGGCAGTACATTGAGAAGAAAGTGCAGCAGGAAGAAGGGCTGGGCAAAACCGGGCTGCTTACTTTTCTGAAATCCCGGCTGCTGCGCCTGGCGTTGCGGCTGCCGTTTCTGCGCTTCAAAGCGCCCAAGTATCTGGCCGCGCTGACGCCCGAAACCGCGCCACCGCTCGCGGAGCTGCAAACCGAATGGGCCCGCACGCGCCGCCAGCTGGAGCGCACCCTGAACGAGTTTCCCTCCAAGCTGCTCGACCGCATGATCTTCAAGCACCCCCGCTCCGGGATGCTCAACATCTACCAGACCCTGGACTTCATGGTCGACCACGTGCTGCACCACCAAAAACAGCTGGAACGCATCCAGAAAGTGGTGAGATAGTGAAATGGTGAAATAGTGAGTTTGCTGTTCGACTTGCGCCAACTGCGCCACTTGCGCAAGTCGAACAGCAAACTCACCATTTCACTATCTCACTATTTCACTATTTCAGCATACGTCTCGTGCTGGGGCATTTGGCGCATGGCTTCTACTATTTCGGCGGGAGGCACCATGAGTTTGCGGCGGCGCAGGTCGAGCCAGGCACCATCGACGGTGATGGTGGCGGCCACGCGGCCATCGGCTTTGTAGAGCGTATGGACGATGCGCCAGCGGGAGCCGTCGGGACTCAGGCCGGCCGCTTCCGCCGTCACCCGGATAGCCTCGCTGATACCGACTTCCTTCAGAAAGCGGGTGTCTTCGCGGAACAGAATCGGGCCCATGGCCAGCTCCGCGAAGCGCGGCAGGGTGAAGCCATGCTCGGCCAGATATTCCAGGCGCACCTGGGCGGCATAGTCGGTGTAGGCGGAGTGGCGCATGTGCCCGTTTGGGTCCATATCGGCCCAGCGCACGGTGTAGGTTTTGGCGTACTGCATTGGAAGGAGCTAGGAGTTGGGAGCTAGAAGCTAGGAGTTGAAGAAAGGTGAGAAGAGATTTGAAGTAGCCGTGAGTAGGAAGAATGAAAGCGCAGCGCTACAACCGCTCCTACCCCCTAACTCCTAGCTCCTAGCTCCTCAAAGTAAGCCGGACCAGGAATTGCTGCTGTTCGTCTTCGCCCAAAAATTCTACTTCGTAGCCGGCGGCTTCGGCGTAGTCCTGCACGATGCCGGCATCGGCGAAGAGCCAGCTGAACGCGGGGCCGGTTTCGTCGCCGTAGGTCATCGAATATTCCACTTCGCCGTAGTACGGGCCGTTCAGATTCAGCATCAGCGCGCCTTCCTCGTCCTCGTAGAGGTAGCTCACATCAGAGGAGGTGGCCAGAATCTGGCCGCCGGGAGCCAGCAGGGCGCGGGCATGAACTAGAAATTTTTCCAGCCCGTCGAGCGTGCCCACCAAGCCCAGGCCGTTCATGAGCATCAGAATAGTGTCGAAATGCTCGCCTTCGGCGGGCGCGTCGAAGAGGTTGTGGCAGGCAGCGTGGCGCACGCCGCGCTCCTGCAGCACCTGCACCGCGCCGGGCGAGGCATCGATGGCCTTCACCTGGAAGCCCCGGCTGAGCAGTTCCAGGCTGTGGCAGCCGGCTCCGGCCCCGGCATCCAGAATGCGGCCGCGGCATTCTTCCAGGGCCGTGCGCTCCAGCTCGGGCATTTCCCAGAGGGTGCGAAAAAAGTAGCTGGCCGGCAGCGCTTCGTCTTCCGATACGTTGCTGTGCACCAGCAGGGAAGCCGCTTTGTTGCCGCGCAAAAAGGCCATCAGCGCATGGCCGACCGGGTCGGGAGCAGGAGTTCGGGACATAGCACGAAGATACGGGAGTTCTGAGTTGACGGCCGGCCGAAACAAGGCTACGGGCAGCTTTTTGACGCCCAACGCATCTTTCCCACCCCGGTCTGCGTTGTTTGGGGCATACCACTTTTCCCCCGATTATGGCCAGCAACCTCGACTATCTGGACCCCAAGCTGCTTCCGCTCGAAGAGAAAGTAAAAGCCTACTTAGAGGCCGAAGAAGACCTGCGCAAGGCCACGGTGGAGGCCCGCTCGCTGCCCACCACCGAAGCCGCCGAGGAGGCCGCGGCCCGGCAGTTTGAGCAGCGCCCCGCCACCGGCAGCTTCCATCAGCACGCCGACGAAGTGGAGCAGCGCATCCAGAACATGCACGACGACCTGGCCGAGCTGCGCCGCGAAATTATTGCCCTGCTGCCCGTGCGCGACGAATTTGTGAAAGTGAACCTGGGCTATGGTCCCAGCCGCGTGGGCGCTTTCGCGGCGGCCGGCCAGCCCGACTCCGGGTATGAGCTGCGCATCGTGCACTAAGCTACGCCGGCCTTATTCGCGCACGCCGAAGCGGTATTCGGTAGTAGTCTGGTAGGTTTCGCCAGGCCGCAAAATCGTATTGGGAAATGTTGGTTGGTTGGGCGAGTCAGGGAAATGCTGGGTTTCGAGGCAGAACCCGGCGTGCCGGCCGTATACCACGCCGCCTTTGCCGGTGAGCGTGCCATCAAGATAATTGCCGGTGTAGAACTGCAGGCCGGGCTGGTCGGTGAGCACCTCCATTAAGCGGCCCGAAAGCGGCTCATACACGGTGGCCGCCACGGTCTGCGCCTCCGCGTGGTTCAGTACCCAGTTGTGGTCGTAGCCGCCGGGCACCGCCCCCAGCCGTTCGCCGATGGTGTGCGGCGTCGTGAAATCGAAGGGCGTGCCCGCCACCGGCCGCAGCTCGCCGGTCGGAATCTGGCTGGCATCGACTACCGTGTAGCGGTCGGCGGCCAGCAGCAGCTCGTGGCCCAGGATATCGGCGCTGTGGCCGTGGTTGAGGTTGAAATAGGCGTGGTTGGTGAGATTCAGCGGCGTGGGCTGGTCGGTGGTGGCGGTGTAGGCAATGCGCAGCGCGTTGGTAGTGAGAGTATAAATCACCTTTACGTTCAGGTTGCCGGGGTAGCCTTCTTCGCCATCTACACTTATATAGCTGAGCGTCAGCATTGGTCCGGCAGCCGATGCGCCGGACTCAGCCTGCCACACCACTTTGTCGAAACCGCGGAGGCCGCCGTGCAGGTGGTTGGGCCCGTTGTTGGCAGCCAGGCAATAGGTTTTGCCAGCCAGCGAAAACCGCCCGCTCGCAATGCGGTTGCCGTAGCGCCCGATCAGGGCCCCGAAATACGGGTTTGACTTCAGAAACTCCGGACTTTGGTAGCCGGCTATGCCATCAAACCCCAGCACTACCTCGCCCGGCCGACCAGCCCTGTCGGGCACCAGCAGGCTGGTGAGCGTGCCGCCGTAGCTGCTGATAGCGGCCCGCATTCCGCGGCCGTTTTCGAGTATATACATCTGTGCATCAGCACTATCATTCTTCGCATTAAACGGAGTAGCAGGAGATGATGACATAGTACTGATTTGGAGAGGCAGCCGCCGGGTTGGTGGCGAATAGAGAAAGATGCGGCCTGCGGAGCCTAGCGCCCGAAGTCGTCCTGCACGCGCACGATGTCGTCCTCATCCGAAGGCTGGGCCGCGTCGGTGTGCTGCCAGATTTCGGCCACCACGCCCCAGCCTGCCAGGCCCACCAGCCGGTGCCGCTCGCCCTGGCGCAGCACAAT
The DNA here is from genome assembly GCF_900141805.1 of Hymenobacter daecheongensis DSM 21074. Lineage (GTDB taxonomy): Bacteria > Bacteroidota > Bacteroidia > Cytophagales > Hymenobacteraceae > Hymenobacter > Hymenobacter daecheongensis. The sequence continues at coordinate 179,447 of NZ_FQYN01000003.1, forward strand.
CCGCTCCCCGGCCGCATACGATTTCACTTCACCTTCGGCATCGGTGGGGCTGGTAGCCACGCCCACGGGCCCCTGCACCACCTGCCAGATTTCGGCCCGCCGATGGTGGTATTGCCAGGAAAGGCGCTGCTGCGGGGCCACCACCAGCACTTTGGGGCTAAGCTTGCCCGCTATCCGGAGCTGCTCCACGGGTAGGCCATCGAAATACGTATCCGCGAATTGCTGGGCCTGCTCTTCCCGGAGCACGAAAAAACCGCCCCACGGCCGCGCCAGATCCTGCCGGTCGATGCCGAACCCCTGCGCCTGGAGCCGGCCGGCCACCTCCTTGAATAATGTCTGTTTCTGGGTTTCCATAGTTTCTATGCCCGCTAGCTGTGCTTACTTGAAGTCTGCAAGTAATCGGGAATAGCTGAAATAGCCCACTAAATGGCACAATAAAAAAAGGACGCCGATACGACGTCCCCTTTTCCACAACCAAAACACCTAAAAAACTATTCTTTCAGGCGAAGCATCAGCAATGTCTGTGCCAGATAGAGTGAGTAAACCAGGCTAAGCAAAATTATTTTATCGGTCGGTTACTCTTTCATAATGCGGCTCACGATTTTGGAGCCGGCGGCTTCCACCGTCACCAGGTATACGCCGGCCTTCACCTGAGGCAGCGCCAGCTCGTGCGCGTTGGCTCCGGCGCGAATCTGGATGGCTTGCGTGGCCACGGTGCGCCCCAGCAGATCGGCTACCTGCACGGTAGCCGGGCCGGTGGTGCGGGCCTCAAACCGGATGGTGATGCCGGTGCGGAACGGGTTGGGGTAACTCGTGAAGGTTTCGGCGGCTAGGGCGGCGGGCTGGGCGCTGAGCACGACGCGCAGATTGCGGGCCCCACGGAACACCTGCCCCCTGATTTCGCCGCCAAGAAACTGCGCGGTATGCAGGTTTACATACATACTGTCGCGGCGAAACTGGATGGAGCGGCGCAGCGTGAAGGGCCGCGCGGCATTGGGCGCGGGGTTGCCGGTGGCCTGCCAGAAGCCCTGCGCCGAGGCCGGTGCGGCGGTATTATCGAAGTACTGACCCAGATCGAATACGACCGGCCCGGCCTGCGTGCTGAGCCCGGTGTGGAAGTGGCCGGACTGGGCAGGCCCCGTGAGCCCCGTCCAGGCCAGCATGAAGTGCACGTTGCTCTGGTCGCGGTCAATGGAAACCACGCCCGAGCCAGTGCCCGGCGAGGCCACCGGCGTGGGCCGCTCCTGCGAGCCGCTCAGGGTAAACGTGTAGCCTTCGCGGGCCACCCGGTATACCTGCCCCCGGATTTCGCCCTCGGGGTTGGCGGCCGTGGTCAGCACCATATTCACCCGCCCCGACAGCAGCGCGTTGGCCGTGGCCACGTTCAGGTTGGGAAACGTGACGGAAAAAGCATTGTTGGTAAGCCCGGCCAGCGGCACCCGGCCTATGCGCGTGGCCCCCACGTTGGTTTGCCCGGCATCGGCCACATACAGGTCCAGGTTGGCCGGCGGGCCGCTCAGGCCGGCAAACGACAGATTGAAGCGTAGCGTATCCAGGGCCGGGTTCAGCTCGGCCGTGGCCACGGCCTTGGCCGTAGTGGTGATGGGCGGCACCATCTGCGTTCCGTCGAAGCGGGCGTCGTGGGCCACTACGCGGGCCCGGCTCACCAGCTGCCCCCGGATTTCGCCACCCAGGTTGGCGGCTGTATGCACGTTAATGTAGATATTGCCGGCTTCCAGCGCCGTCAGGATAGCCGGTGTAATGTCTACTACGCCCTCCATGGTGTTGCCCACCACATAAGTGAACAACGGCAGAATAACAGGACCCGACACGCCGGGCGCTCCGGTGTGAAAGTGGGCATTGGTAGCGGGCCCGCTGAGCCGGTCGAACACAGCCCGGAAGTTCATTTTGGTCTTATCCTGCGAGAGCACGAAGCTGCCCACGCCCAGCGCGGGCGTAGTCACGGGCGGCACTTCCTGCGCCCCCGACAGCACGGCGGCATACATATAGTCGGTTTCGACCTCAATCTGGCCCCGGATTTCGCCGCCGGGGTTGGCGGCCGTATGAATGTTGATGTAGTAGTCGCCGCGCAGGTAGCGCCGCAGCTTCTGATTGTCCAGGTCGGTGCCGGTCAGGAAGCCCTGCAGCCGGTTGCCCTGCACCATACTCAGCAGGCTCGTCACTACTCCGCCCGACACGCCGCGCCGGCCCAGGTGGGTATGGGCGTTGGTGATGGGGCCGCTCAGGCCGCTAAAGGTGGCGTTGATGAAGAGCGTGTCGCGGGTGGCATTGAGTGTGAAGCTGGCCACGCCCTGGCCGGGCGTGGTCACGGCGGGCACTTCCTGGGCTCCATCGAGCCGGGCCGAAAGCAGCAGGTGGGGCCGCAAATGGTCGGCCCGTACGAATCCGGTGGCCAGCAGCAGCAAGCCGGTGAGCAAGAGCGTAAGATGTCGGCGCATGAGTGCAGGGGTTTAGTGGATTAAAAAAAGAACAGTTTGCAACGGTACGTAACTGGCTATTCGAGAGCAGTAACCCATTGGTTGCCTTGCCTCAATGAGCTGAGTAACTACAGCAGAGCTTCGGTGCAGGAGTGGCGGGTCGGCACCGTTTGGCCGGAACTACCGGCCGGGCGTACCTTGCAGGCTTTCCGTATTCCTCATTCCTCTCCCCTCCTATGGAAGCTCCCCGCGACGAATTCATGCGCGAAGCCATTCGCCTCTCTATCGAAAAAATGCAGGCCGGCCACGGCGGGCCGTTCGGGGCGGTGGTCGTGAAAAACGGCCGCGTCATTGCCCGCGGCTTCAACCAGGTGACCAGCACCAACGACCCCACCTGCCACGCCGAGGTGGATGCCATCCGCAAAGCCTGCCAGGCGCTGGGCACCTTCCAGCTCGACGACTGCGACCTGTATACCAGCTGCGAGCCGTGCCCGATGTGCCTGGGGGCCATTTATTGGGCCCGCCCGCGCCGCGTGTTCTACGGCAACACCAAGCAGGATGCCGCCGCCATCGGCTTCGACGACCAGTTCATCTACGAAGAGCTTGACAAGCCTCTGCCCGACCGCCAGATTCCGATGCAACAGCTATTGCGCGACGAAGCCCTGGCTGGTTTCGAGGCCTGGACCACCAAGGAAGGCAAAACTGAATATTAGAACATTAGCAGGAATAGTTAGCAGCAAGCTAACCGTTTATCCTTCTTTTCGGCAGGCAACTTGGGAGCAGACGCTCTGTTCCCAAGCTGCCTGCCGAATGCATTTAGGCCAGTTTTGGAATGTTTTCCAACTACCTTAAACTCTTTTCCATAGAAAAAACTTAAATGGTTGAGCTTGTTTATTCAGCAAGATAAATTGTATCATTAAGTATAAAAGTTAAATATAAAACTTGTATATGAATAATTTTACGCAGATTCTGGGCAGCATTCTTTTCGCATTGACTTTCGCCTGCCAGGCCACTGCCCAAACCGGAAGCTGGACTCCGCCTGGCGCAGACCCCGCTTACCCGCGCACCCTGCTGAAGCAGGCGGCTACTCCGGGAGTCCGGCTTTCTTTGGCGGAGCCTGAGGGCTACGCCGTGTACGCGGATCTATACGCCAGCACCCTGAGCACGCCCACCACCGACAACACCAGCGCCGGGGGCCGGCGGGGCCGCGCTACCTTCGCCAAAAACGCGGCCTTTGTGGCCCTGCTGGACCGGCAGGCCGATGCGGGCATGCTCTCGGCCCTGCCGGCTGCCCGGCGCACGGCCCTTATCGACCAGACCCGCGCGCTGCTCGAAACCATCAACCCGGCCGTAGAGGTCTTCGCTACTTTCAGCAATGCCTCCAGCTACACCGAGTGGCAATGGCGGTCTAAAGAGCTGATTGACTACCTGATAGCCTACGACCTGCTGCGCGGCGCGGGCGAAACCGATGCCACGCTGGCCGCCGGCCGGGCCAAGCTGCAGACGTTTGCGGCCAACCTGTACAAGCAGTCTGTAACGCCCTTTTTCGGGTTTGCTTTCTACACTTCCGTCAAGAACAATCATACGCTGATGACGGCGGCGGCGCTGGGCATGGCCGCCGTGGTGCTGAACGATGCCGGCGGCTCGCTCCCCGAGCAGCAGCCCCAAAACTGGATCAACACGGGCCTCTACAACCTCGACAACGTGCTGTGGGAAGATGCCCGGCGGCAGTCGGACCCGGCGGCGGTGGCGGGCTACGCCGAGGGGCCGTATTATTTCAAATACGCGTTTCTCAACTGCCTGCCCTTCTTCCGGGCCCTGGGAAATTTCCTGCCTGACAACACGGCGAGCTACACCTTCGGCAGCACCACGCGCGCCATCCGCCACCCCTATCATGACCCGCGCTACGAGCAACTCTACGACTGGATAACGGCCATTCTGATGCCCGACGGCCGGTTTCCGTCCCTGGAGGACTCCTACATCGACATGGGAATGCCGGAGCTGGCCCTCACCGGCAAGAGCCGCTACGTGAAGTCGCTGCATCTGGAAAACCTAGCCCCCAATCAGCTCGGCTCGCTCACGCTGCAGCTGCGCGACGTGACGGTGGATATGCGGGCCGCCTACCTGGCCGCCCTGCCCACGCCCACCAGCCCGACCAACGCCCCGCTGACGGTTTTGCCCCGGAGCGGTAACCTTATTTTCCGGTCGGGAAATGATGAAAAAGCCCGCTACCTGCACGTATACGGCAAAAGCGGCCCGGCCCAGACCAACTCCGGCGGCCACAGCCAGGCCGATGCCACCAGCTTCATCCTGCACGCCCACGGGCAGCTGCTGGCCCTCGACCCCGGCTACCTGAGTTTTTCCCGGCGGGGCGAAATCGGCAATGCCACCAACCACAACATGCTACTGGTCGATGGCACCGGCCCGGCTATCGGCACGCCCGGCGCGGCCAACGACACCGAGGCCGCGATTCAGAAAACCTTTCAGACCGCGCACCTGGCTTACGGCGAAGTGCAGACCACCTACGCGGGCCAGGCCACGGCCATCACCCGCAAAACCCTGTTTATTCGGAACACTTATTTCCTGATGGCCGACTTCGTGAAAGCCAATGCCACGCACACCTACACCTGGCAGCTGCACGGCTACGGACTGGAAGACACCACCGCCACCTCCGGCAGCTTCCGCGACAGTCTGCTGACGAAGCAGCAGGGCACCTGGCGGAAAAACGGGGCCAGCCTGACAGCCCACGTAACGGCCACCGGCGGCGCTACGGCTTACGAAAAGGCCACCAACATTCACGAAGCCACCTTTAATACCACCGAAAACCACACCACCATGCTGGTGCGCAAGAGCGGCGAAACGCAAACCCAGTTTCTGGCCGCCCTCTACCCTTTCACGTCCCGCCGCGTCACGCTCGCCACCGCCAGCACCGCCACCACGGCCGCCCTCACCGCCCGCAGCCCCGATTACCACGATGTCGCCTTCGCCCAGGCCGATACTGTCCTGAGCAACAGCGGCACCGTCAGCGCCGATGGCCTCGTGAATTTTTACTCCACCAAAGCAGATGGCCGCTTTGCCCAGGCTTTCGTGGAACTGGGCACCGGGCTGAGCGCGGGGGGCGTGCCGGTGCTGCAAGCTTCCAAACGCGCCACCATCAGCTGGCAAAAGACCGACGCGACGCACTACGCGGGCTACGTGAGCCGCGGCACCACGCTCGTAGTAGCGCTGGCCGAAACCCCGCAAGCCGTGACGGGCACAGGCGTAAGCAGCTTTTCCTATGATGCCGCCGCCCGCCAGCTCCGCATTGTCTTCGGGCAGGCCTCCGACCTGCAGGTGACCACCGGCGGCGGTGTGCTGCCGGTAGTGCTGACCAAGTTCAACGCCAGCCGCCAGCCCGGCTCGGTGCTGCTTACCTGGCAAACCGCCTCCGAGCTGCAAAACCAGGGCTTTGCCGTGCAGCGCCGCACGGCCGCCGAGGCCGACTTTCGTACCATCGACTTCGTAGCCGGCGCGGGCAGCAGTCAGCATGGCCATACGTATTCGCACTCCGATTTTACCGCGCCCGCCGGGCTGCTCTACTACCGCCTCCAGCAGCTCGACGCGAATGGCACTACGGCTTACTCGCCCGTGGTGGCCGTGGCCGCGCTGACCCCGCTGCACCGACTAACGGTAGCGCCCGTGCCGGCCCGGCAGCACCTGCAGATTACGTTTGCCGATCCGCAGCAGCAGGTGCAGCTGCGCCTGCTGAATCAGACTGGGCAAACCGTTTTACAGCAGGCATTTCAGTTAAATATTCGGCTAAACATCAGCTATTTGCAGCCCGGCCTCTACTACCTGCAAGCCCTGGATGCCGATGGCAACCCGCTGGCCAAAACCGAGAAAGTCCTCATCGCGCCCTGAGCCGGCCCTGCCGCCGCTAAGCAAAGCAGGCCCGGACGCTGGTAGCGTCCGGGCCTGCTTTGCTTAACAAACAGCCACAAAATCCGTGGTTTACATGCGGCCTTTCATGCCCATCATCTTGGCCATCTGGGCCATACCGCCTTTGGTGCTGCTCATCTTATTCATGGTGCGCATCACTTTGCGCATGTCCTCGAACTGCTTCATCAGGTTGTTTACCTGCTGAATGTCGGTGCCGGAACCCTTGGCTAGGCGGCGGCGGCGCGAGCCGTTCAGGATTTCGGGGGTGGCCCGCTCCTGCTTGGTCATGCTCTTGATGATGCTCTCAATCGGCTTGAAGGCGTCGTCATCGATGTCCACGTCCTTGATGGCCTTGCTCATGCCCGGAATCATGCCCACCAGATCCTTCAGGTTGCCCATCTTCTTGATCTGCTCCAGCTGGGAGAGGAAGTCGTCGAAGTTGAACTGGTTTTTGCGGATCTTCTGGTTGATGCGCTTGGCTTCGTCCTCGTCGAACTGCTGCTGGGCGCGCTCCACGAGCGAAATCACGTCGCCCATGCCCAGGATCCGCTGCGCCATCCGGTCGGGATAGAACATGTCCAGGGCCTCCATCTTCTCGCCCGTCGAGATGAACTTGATGGGCTTCTCTACCACGGCCCGGATGCTCAGGGCTGCACCACCGCGCGAGTCGCCGTCGAGCTTGGTGAGCACCACGCCGTCGAAGTTGAGGCGGTCGTTGAAGGTTTTAGCCGTGTTCACCGCGTCCTGACCGGTCATGGCATCTACCACAAACAGGGTTTCGGACGGATTGATGGCCCGCTTCACGGCCTCAATCTCCTTCATCATCTGCTCATCCACGGCCAGGCGGCCGGCGGTGTCGATGATGACGACCTTCTTGTTGTTTTTCTTGGCGTAGGCAATGGCGTTCTGCGAAATCTCGACCGGATTCTTGTTCTCCGGCTCAGAGTACACCTCCACGCCCACCTGCTCGCCCAGCACTTTCAACTGGTCGATGGCGGCGGGGCGGTACACGTCGCAGGCCACGAGCAGCACCGTGCGGTTCTGCTTTTTGATGAACGTGGCCAGCTTGCCGGCGAAGGTGGTTTTGCCCGAGCCCTGCAGGCCCGAGAGCAGAATCACGGCCGGGTCGCCCTTCAGCACCACATCTTCCTTGGTGCCGCCCATCAGCTGAGTCAGCTCGTCGTACACGATTTTGGTCATCAGCTGCCCCGGCGAAACGGTGGTCAGCACGTCGCGGCCCATGGCCTCGTCCTTGATCTTGTCGGTGACGTCCTTGGCCACCTTGTAGTTCACGTCGGCATCCACCAGCGCGCGGCGAATTTCCTTAATGGTGGCCGCTACGTTGATTTCGGTGATGCTGCCCTGGCCTTTGAGGGTTTTAAAGGCTTTGTCGAGCTTGGTACTGAGGTTATCAAACATCTGATAAAAGTGCTGAGGTGGTAATGTGCTGAGGTGTGCTTTTTAGCAAAGTCCGATTCAGCCCGTATTCGTGATTTTTTGGAGATGATGAGGTGGCCAGTGCCTGCCTTATGCATCGCTAAAAGTCTTTTCTACTCCGGCATGCGTATAACGCCGCCGTTTCGCTCCCAAAATTAGCCAGAAAACCGCGAAAGCCGATACCTGCTTACCTTCGCCCCGCCAACCTGCCCTCACGCTGCTCCCTGCCGTACCTATGCGCCTGCTCGTTATCACCTATTACTGGCCGCCTTCCGGGGGCGCGGGCGTGCAGCGGACGTTGAAATTCGTGAAGTACCTGCCCAGCCTGGGCGTAGACTGCACCGTGATAACCGTGGACCCCGAGCGGGGCGCGTATCCGGTGCTGGATGCCTCGCTGGCGGCGGAAGTGCCGGCCGCCGTGCGGGTCATCCGCACGGGCACCACCGAGCCCTTTGGCAGCTATCAGAAGCTTACCGGCCGCAAGCAGATTCCGTACGGCGGCTTCGCCAACGAGAGCAAAACCAGCTTTCAGCAGCAGTTTTTCAAATTCGTGCGCGGCAACGTGTTCATTCCGGACCCGCGCCGGGGCTGGAACGCGCATGTGCTGCGGGCCTGCGAGGCGCTGTTTGCCGCCGGCGAGCGGTTCGATGCCGTGCTCACCAGCAGCCCGCCGCACTCCACCCAGCTCATCGGGCTGGCGCTCAAAAAACGCTACGGCCTGCGCTGGCTGGCCGATATGCGCGACCCCTGGACGAATATTTACTACGCCAAAGAGCTGAACCAGACCGCCGCCGCCCGCTGGCTCGATGCCCGCTACGAGCGCCAGGTGCTGGAGCAGGCCGATGAAGTGCTGGTGACCAGCCCCGATACCAAGCGGCTGTTTCTGGGCAAATCGGCGAAGCTGACCGATGCCAAGTTCCACGTGCTGCCCAACGGCTACGACGAAAGCGACTTTCGGGAGCCCTCGGCCCCGCCCACCGATGCGCTGCTGATTACGCACACGGGCACCATTTCGGAAATTTACCACATCGAGCTGTTTCTGGCCGCCTGCGGCGAATGCGCCCGCCGCCACCCCGACGTGAACCTGCGCCTGCGCTTCGTGGGCAAGGTATCGCAGGGCGTGCAGGAGCTAATTCGGGACCACGAGCTGCAGGAGCGCACCGAGCTGATTCCCTTCGTGCCGCATGATGAGTCGGTGGGCTACCTGCTGCGCTCTACGGTGCTGCTCATGGCCATTCCGGATGTCGACCATAACTTCGGCATTCTACCGGGCAAAGTATTTGAGTATCTGGCCGCTAACAAACCCATTGTTTGCATCGGTCCGGTGGGCTCCGATGCCGATACGCTGCTGGAAGAGTGCGGCGCGGGCCGGGCCTTCCCCTACGTGGCCTTCGGCGACATGCTCGAATATTTGGAAACCCAGGTAGCGGCCTGGCGCATCAATCCCAACCTGGATTTGCCGCCCCTGAACCACGCCCGCTACTCCCGTCGCTCCCTCACCGAGCGCCTCGTGCGGCTGATTCCGCGCCCCTGAGCAGCACACTGGCCATTCTACCGCAGCTTCTGCCACGCGCCGCGCAGCTTACCGGGCACGCGGCTGGCTAGGCGGGCCCGAAAATCGGCCCAGGCGGAGCGCGGGAGCTGGCGGCCGTGCCAGGCGCTGAGCGCCTCGGCCACGCGCTGCGCCAGGGTGCGGTAGTGCGGGCGCTGGTAGTGGCGCAGGTTGTTGGTCACGTCGGCGGGCGTGCGGATGAAGTCGCGCACGTCGATGAGAAAGCAGTTTTCGGCCGTGGCCACGAATTCCTGCAGGACCGCGTTCATGGCGGCCTGCCGCCGCGCCGCGCCGGTTTCGCCGGAGCCGGGCACGTCTATTTCGGCTCCATTCAGGAAAAAAACAGGAATCTGAGCGGGAAGCTGGGCCCGGAGCCAGCGCAGGTTATTCTGAAAATCGGTGGGTAAAATCTGGCCTTCGCAGGTGAATTCCTGCTGAAAGCGGCGCAGAAAATCCTCATCCAGCCCCCGAAAACGCCGCTGGGCGTAGGCGGCGGCCTGCGCGGCCGGGTCCACGGTGGTCAGGTCTTGGTAGCCGCCGAAGGGGATGGCGAGGCCGGTGGCTTTTTCGCGGTACAACTCCTGAGTGTAGTCCATGAGTGGGCTGTAAACCAGGGCATCAAAATCGGCATTCCAGAGCCGGGTATCAAAGGCTTCGCGGCCTAGAAACGGCAGCTTTTCGGCCAGCCGCTGCTGCTCGGCGGCCGGCAACTCGCGGCCCAGGCGCAGCAGCGCCGTGTGCTCGACGTGAACCGGAATCTGGTTTTCGTTCACGAAGTTGAACTCCTCGACAACCTCCAGCTGGAAGGCCTGCAGAAACGGCGTGAGCTGGCCCAAATCGCAGCCGCCCTTGAGCAACACGCGCAGCCGGGGCTGGCTTTCCTTACTCTCTGCCGCACCAGGCGGCGGAGCGGCGGCCGTTTCCGGGGTGGAATCAGTGGCTGTCTGCACCGCAATCCAGTCCGGAATATCGGTGGTATTCAGCGCGGTGGCCACTTCGCCCTGCACCTGCAGCGCCGGAAAGCCCAGCCGGGCGTAGGTGAACTGCTCGATGCCCAGGTGCAGAATGCGGCACGAAAACACGAGCTGGGTGAGGCGGTTTTCCGGCTGGTTCAGGCAGTACACGCCCACCAGGCCGTAGTCGCCAAACCGGTCGTGCACGCGCACGGTGCCCCAGCGCTGGTTTTCGTCTTGCAGGCCGGCCACCAGCGCCGCCTTAGTGACGCGCTGCTTGGTGAAATTGAGCTGGTTGGAGCGGTTAATCAGCTCTTCGATGCGGTCCAGATCGAGCGCTACGGCCGTGCCCTCGCGGAATTCGACTCGCACCTGCGAGTCGCGCAGAAAGGCGAGGTTGTCGTGGTAGGCGGCGCGGGCCTGCTGCTGGCGCTCCAGCAATTTGTACTGCTCCAGGCGGCTCAGCGTGGGGTCGGGCTTGCCCAGGGCGCGGAGCTGTGGGGACAGCACGGGCAGGTCGGCGGGGTCGGCCACCTGCAGCTTAGGGTTGTAGAACAGCGCCTCGGCGCGGTTGATGGGGTTATCGTCGAGAAACAGGGCGTTGGGAGCCCGCAGCTGCATACTTTCCAGCAACTCCTTAATAATAGGCCCTTTGGGCTGCCAGCTGATCCGGGGAAACACGAACAGCTCGCGGATGCCCAGCTCCTGCAATTTGGCCTCGGCGGCGGCGAAGTCGTTTTTGGAAACGATGGTATGCACAATGCCCCGCGCGGCCGTGTCGCGCACCAGGGCCAGGTTGTCGGCCAGCGCCTCTACGGCTCCTTCCGAGAGCGTACCGCGCCAGAATGTATCATCCAGGTCCCAAATGACGACTTTGATCGGTTGGGAAAAAGCAAAATCATCTGTCATGCTGAGGAATGAAGCATCTCTACCGCAATAGCACTTAAACAAGCCGGCAACGATGCGGTAGAGATGCTTCGTTCCTCAGCATGACAAACCCGGAAAAAGCGTCAGCGCCACAAAAGTACGGAAGCTCGACCCGGAATGCCTACTTTTGCGCTTTGCCCGCCGGGCACTCCCGGCCCTCCTTCCTTCTATGGCCCTCGACTTAAATCACAAATCCATTCTGGTAACCGGCGGCACCGGCTCTTTCGGCAAGCAGTTCGTGGCTACCGTTTTCGAGAAATTCCCCGACGTGAAGCGCCTAGTGGTGTTTTCCCGCGACGAGCTGAAGCAGTACGAAATGTCACAGACGTTTCCGCACGACAAGTTTCCCGCCATCCGCTACTTCATCGGCGACGTGCGCGACGCGGAGCGCCTGAAGCGGGCCTGCGAGGGCATCGACGTGATTGTGCACGCCGCCGCCCTCAAGCAGGTGCCCGCCGCCGAGTACAACCCAATGGAGTGCATCAAAACCAACATTTTCGGGGCCGAAAACGTGATAAACGCCGCCCTGGACTGCGGCGTGAAGGACGTGGTGGCGCTGAGCACCGACAAAGCCGCCGCGCCCATCAACCTGTATGGCGCCACCAAGCTGTGCTCGGACAAGCTGTTTGTGGCGGCCAACAACATGAAGGGTGGGCGCGATTTGCGCTTTTCGGTGGTGCGCTACGGCAACGTAATCGGCTCGCGCGGGTCGGTGGTGCCGTTTTTCCTGCAGCGCCGCCACACCGGCGTGCTGCCCATCACCCACCCCGACATGACGCGCTTCAACATCTCGCTCGAAGAGGGCGTGGACCTGGTGCTGTATGCGCTGGAACACGCCTGGGGCGGCGAGATTTACGTGCCCAAGATTCCGTCGTATAAAATCACGGAGGTGGCCGCGGCCATCGGGCCAAACTGCCGGCAGGAAATTGTGGGCATCCGGCCCGGCGAGAAGCTGCACGAGGAAATGATAACCGAAACCGATGCGCTGAGCACCGTGGAGCTGGACAAGTACTACGTGATTCTGCCCTTCACCCCGCGCTGGAACGTGGATGATTTTATCCGCCACTTCAACGGCAAGCGCGTCGCCGACGGCTTCCACTACAACTCGGCCAACAACGACGACTGGCTATCGGCTGAGCAGATCCGGGAAGAAATTCGCCTGCACGTAGATGCCGAGTTTAAGATCTGAGTCCTGAGTAAATCAGCTTAACTCAACCTAAAAAAAGCCTTTTATGCCTTGGAAAAGGCTTTTTTATTATCCGGTGTACTTACGCCGTTCGCCGCGTGCGCAGCCGCCGGTTCATGGTGCCCAGCCGGCTCAAAACCTGCACTACGTAAACGCCTTCCAGCAGCCCCGCCAAGGACAACGACAGCGCATCGGTAGCCCTGGGCGACAATCGGTACTCCTGCACTACCTCGCCGGCCGTGTTGTAGAGATGCACCACCACGCCCTTGCGGGTCATGGCCTCGGGCAGCGCAATCCAGGGCTGCGGGGCCGGCGGGCGGGCAGCGGCCAGCGCCGGGCGGGCGGTAAACAGCAGCGAAAACCGATTGGGCCGGGCCGGGCCGCTGACAGTGAACGAGTAGGCCCGCTGCTCCCGCAGATTGATTCTGGCCCCGGTTTCGGCATCGAGCAGATAGGCGTCGGAGCCGGGCGGCAGGTTGAGCAGCTGCGCCGCCCGAAGCGTATAGCGGCCGGCCCGCACACTGAGCCGCAGCGGCACCGGCCGCGCCTGCGCCCCCAGCAGCGGCAGAGCCTGAATGGCCAGCTCGGCGGCCCCCACGGGCACCACCAGCTGTGAGCCGGGGCGGGCGGCGGGGGCATAGGCATCGAAGGCGGGGTCGAAGGCGGGCGTGGCTCCGGCTTCGAAGTAAACGGCCACCTGGGTGATTTCGGCGGGGCTCTGCAGGGCCAGCCGGAGCAGCGCGCGGGTTTCGGCGGCATCGGGCGCGACGGCGGGGGCGGTCAGGCGGGCGGCATTGGTGAACGTGAGTCGGCCCGTGGTGCCCACCTGGGTGGTATGCACGAAAAAGGCCTGCCCCAGCGCAATTACGTTGGAGCCGCCGTTCACACTCACGCCCCGCACGAAGCTGGCGTAGTGCCCCGCATACGGCCCCGAAGGCTGCCACGCATACACGGCGGCATCGAGGCCCGCGGCACCCATCAGGGTTTTGTCCCAGGCCAGCGGCGACGGATACGGATTGCCCACCAGCCACCACCCCGATTGCGGGGTGGCGGTGCGAACAGGGCCAGATATGCTGTAAGGGCCGTTGTGCAGCTCGCCGGTAAAGCTCAGTAGCGGGGCAGCCGTTTCAATCGAATAGCCCATGCCGCTCTCCAGCGGGGTGGCCGGCCCGGCTTCGGCTCCGGCAGGCAAACCGGCGGCGCTGACGGTCGGAGCCGGGGTAGCTACGCTGGCCAGCGTGGGCCGACGTACCGGCGCGGCTATGAGTTGCCTTAATGATGTGCCCTTCAGGGTTGGGCCGAGGTAGCGCTGCACCGTCACCGGGCCCGTTGCGATACCATCTTCGTTGACCACCAGGGCGGAGCCGTGCTCGTCGGCAAGCAGGGTAAGCGGGTGGCCGTTGGTGTTGAGGTTGCCCTGCAGCGTGAGCACGCGCCGCACCTGCACGGGGCCCGTGAGCAGCAAAGTGGCCCCGCGCCCCACTGTCAGACTACTGATGCTCAACTGACTACCACCGATGTAATGACTGCCAGCACTGGCACTGACCAGCGTGCCGGTGCCTACCACCGTGCCCTGGTTGACCAGGTTGCCCAGCAGGGTCAGCTGCCCATCGTTGGTGAAGCTGGCCCCAGTCTGCACGGTAATATTGCGCACGGTGGCATTGATACTGAGCACCGGCATTCGGGCGGGACCGGACGGAATGAGGACGTCATCAGTAGCAGCCGGCACCATTCCCTTGCTCCAGTTGGCCGCCTCGCTAAAAGCGGCGCTTACGGCCCCCGTCCAGCGGTTGGCGGGAAAGGCGTTGGGGAAGTTGGGTAGGCCTAGCTGACTAACATTGTCTGCCAGACTAACTCCTTCGTTCCGATAAGAACAGGCTGCTGCCAAGGCATCTGGCACATCTATTACGCCCAAAAAATGGCTATTGAAGAGCGCTACATATATCTTGTTATCCGGGCCGCGCTGCAGTGCGCCCGCGTAGCCATAGCCGACACTAGTACCAATACTGACAGCCGAAGCGGCAATAGCGGCCTCGTTACCGGCGGCGAGGTTGAACTGATAAATCTGGTTGCCATTCAGCGTGGAGCCGTACAGCTTCGATCCATCGGCGGAGAACTCCACCCCGTAGCTGCGATAAAACTGTGGCAGGGCAATCCGGTTGGAAAGCTGCCCTGTCGCGTTATCGAAATCATATAGCTCAAAATTGCTGTCGCGCTTGGATATAGCCAGCTTGCTACCATCGGGGGACGCCTTTATAAAGCCCACCCCATTGGCATTGCCAAACGCTCCGCTCCCGCCTTTGTGTACCGGGCCGATGCTGGTTACGACCGGCGTGGCATCTATTCCCGTGGCCGTGACGTGATAGGCGTAGAAGTTGTTGGTTTCCCAACCGTGAACTACGACCCAGTAATCCTGCGCGTTGGCATGACGGATGGCTGTCACGCTTTCGGTGAGGGGAACAGTAGAGAGTTGGTTACCGCGTGAAATGACCTCACCCAATCCCTTCTGGCGGGTCATATCGACAGTAACGAAGCGGAGGCCGCCGGTCAGCCGGTTGTCGCACCCATCCACGACGAAGATAAAATACTGCCGACTGTTGCCCGGATGCCGTACGATAACCGCGCCTTGGGCAGCCGATTCATGGCCGCCAATGTTGAGACCATTCAGCATGGGCTGATGCCTGCGGGTCCAAATATCGACGCTGTTCGTATAAAATTCCAGCTTACCGGCCGCATCCGAAACGGTGGCCGCAGCCTCGTAGCCTACACGGGCTCCTCCCGACAGCAGCGTGGGTGCACCATTGAGGAAGCTCACTCCGGCATTGCTACCAAAAAACCAATTCTGCGCCGGCTGTTGCGCCGAGACGCTCAGCGTAATCAGGCAAAACCAGAAAGTAAACCATTGCCTCATACGCCTGAATCTGCAGTTTCCGGCTCAACTACTCGCAGCCCGCTGTAGGCTCACCCAAAGCTAATGGGATTCCGGCAGGTTCGCTAATAAAGGCATGAGACAGTTATATGAAAGCGGTGAACAGCGTCAGTCGGGTAGTCAATGTAGCCTTATCCGGAAGTAAACACAGTTGGACACTATTTACAATCAGCTCTTTAGCTATTTTCCCCAGAAGTCACCAAGAGGAAGGGCAGTCTGCGGGCTGCCCTTCCTCTTGGTGACTTCTGGGAAACAGACCTTATTCTACAATCAGCTTTTTGTTTACCGTTCCTGCTTGCCCAGCGATTTGCACCGTATATGCGCCCTTTGCTAGGGCCGGAAGTGGCAGCGCAAGCGGATCTGCCTGCAGTTGAGCCGCAGTCATGCGATAGTGCGCTACAGTAGTTCCCAGAGCATCCAGCAGGGTAACGATGACCGTCTGCTGGCGCAAGGGCACGGGCAGGCTCACTAGCAGCTTGTTACTGCCCTGGGTTGGGTTGGGATACAAGGCCGTCTGAACGCTCAACGGCGCCGAAGCCGTACCCAAAACGGTAGCACCGAAAGCATTGGGGAAATTAGGCAGCCCCAACTGGCTTAGTCGGCCCCCTAGCGATGGACCGGTGCTGTTGTAGGCGCAAGCCGTACCCAGCGTATTAGGAGAGGCAATCATGCCCAAGTAGCTGCTGTTATGCAGGGCAACGTAGATTTTACCATCCGGTCCGAGCTGCAAAGCGCCGGCATACATTGAAAAGGAAGGCGTGGTGCCTACCTGAGTGGCAGAGGCCGCAATAGCGGCAGCACTGCCCGCCAGCAGGTTGAACTGGTAGATTTTATTGCCATCCAGCGTGGTGCCGTACAGTCGGGATCCGTCGGGCGAAAACTCGACCCCATAGCTGCGGTAGTCCTGAGTAAGGGGCACGAAATTCGACAGCTGTCCGGTGGCATTGTTGAAATCAAAAAGCTCAAACCGGCTATCCCGTTGGGCCAGCGCGAGCTTGTTACCGACCGGCGATGCTTTCATATATCCCACGGCGTTGGCATTGCCGAAAGAGCCGCCACCACCCGTATGAATCGAGCCGATGTTGGTTATGACTGGCGTCGTGCTGACCCCTGCCGGGGACACCAGATAAGCCAGAAAGGCATCCGTCTGCCACCCGTGAACCAGCACCCAGGTGTCGCGCCCGTTAGCATGGCGTACGGCGGTCAGCTTTTCTGTCAGTGAAACGGTAGAAAGTTGGTTAGCGCGGGACGTGACGCTACCGAGCCCACCCTGCTGCGTCATATCGACCACGGAGTATTTGAGCCCGCCGACCAATTGGTTGTCACACCCATCAACGGCAAATACAAAGTACTGCGAAGCGCTGCCCGGCCGGCGCACAATAACGGCCCCCTGGGTAGCTGACTCGTGGCCGCCAATGGTCTGACCATTGGTCATCAACTGGTGGTTCCGGTTCCAGATATTGACGCAGTTGGTGTAGAACAACAAGTTACCAGCCGGGTCCGACACGGAAGCAGCCGCCTCATACGTGACCATGCTACTGCCCGCCAAAGCCACAGGACTGGCACCTGCGAAGCTCAGGGCAGCGTTGTTGCCAAAAAACCAGTTCCGGCTTTCGTGTTGCGCGTAGATCGGTCCTTGGACCAAGCACAATAGGGCGGCAAGAGAAGTGAGGATTTTTTTCATGCTATTGCGTTAACAAGGTTAGGTATTGATGCCGGTTCGATTTCCCTGGTAGTTTACCCTAATTATTACGACGATAAAGGTAACAGTCTGCTGAACAATAGCAACCTGCACAAGCTGCTTGGCAGCCGACAAGAGTCTCCAAGCCGCGTCTTGCTTGTTGCTGGTTGCAGCAGACAGCTTGCCTATCTTTGCATGCTTCCCGCATAGCTGCACCGCTATGCCTCTGCGTTCATTCATAGCGTTTGTTCCATGCCCTTTCAGCCCGTCACTGCCATTCCCTACGGCCGCCAGCGTATTACTGAGGAAGATATTGAGGCTGTGGCCGCTACGCTGCGCTCTGATTTTCTGACGCAGGGGCCGAAGGTGGCCGAATTTGAGGAGAAGTTCGCGGCGTATATCGGCGCGAAGTATGCTGTGGCCGTCAGCAACGGGACAGCGGCGCTGCACCTGTGTGCGCTGGCCCTGAACGTGCAGCCCGGGCAGCGCGTGATTACCACGCCCATCACCTTCGCTGCCTCCGCCAACTGCGTGCGCTACTGCGGTGGCGAGGTGCATTTCGCCGACATCGACCCGACTACGGCCCTGATTGACCTGCGGCTGGTGCGAAAGCTACTCGAAAGCCACCCAAAAGGCTATTTCCACGGCCTGATTCCGGTTGACTTTGCCGGCCTGCCGGTAAACCTGGAGGAGGCCCGGCAACTGGCCGATGAGTTTGGGCTCTGGATTATTGAAGATGCCTGCCATGCCCCCGGCGGCTTCTTCCGGGACAGCACGGGCCGGGAGCAGCGCTGCGGCAACGGGCAGCTGGCCGACCTGGCCATTTTCTCATTTCACCCCGTCAAGCACATTGCCACCGGCGAGGGCGGCATGATTACGACCAACCGCGCCGACCTGTACGAGCAACTGCTGGTGTTGCGCACCCACGGCATCACGAAAGATCCCGCCAAAATGCACCGCCACGACGGCGGCTGGTACATGGAAATGCAGACGCTGGGCTACAACTACCGCATTTCCGACATCCTAACGGCCCTCGGCATCAGCCAGCTGGCGCGGGCCGATGCGGGGCTGACCCGCCGCCGGCAGCTGGCCGCCCGCTACGATGCCACCTTTGCCAGCGTGCCCGCCGTGCGCCCGCTGGCCGCCGCGCCGGGCCATGCCTACCACCTCTACGTGATTCAGGTAGCCGACCGCAAAGGGCTCTATGATTTCCTGCGCACCAGGCAGATTTTTGCCCAGGTGCATTACATTCCGGTGCATACCATGCCCTATTACCAGGAGTTGGGCTGGCAGCTGGGCGACTTTCCGCAGGCGGAGGCCTACTACGACCACTGCCTGAGCATCCCGCTGTTCCCGGCCCTCACCGACGAGGAGCAGCAGTACGTGATTGACTGCATCGTGGAATTCGTGGGGGCATGAGTACGGCCGGCATCATCACCCAGGCCCGCATGGGCAGCACGCGGCTGCCCGGCAAAGTGCTGCTCACGGCCCGCGGCCACAGTATGCTCCACTACCACGTAGCACGGCTGCAAGCCAGTGGCCTGCCGATTTTTATTGCCACTACCACCCAACCCGCCGATGAGGCCATTGCGCAGTGGGCCGCGCAGCACGGCATTCCGTGCCACCGCGGCGACGTGGACGACGTGCTGAGTCGCTACCACGAAACAGCCCGGAAGTTCGGGCTCGATACCATCGTGCGCGTCACCTCCGACTGCCCCTTGCTCGATGGCCCGCTCATTGGCAGCACGGTGGCCGAGTATCAGGCCGCCCACAATCCGCAGCTCTACATCTCCAACGGGCTGCAGCGCACCTACCCGCGCGGGCTTGATTTCGAGGTATTTTCCCGACAGCTCCTGGAGGAAGCCCAGCGCTATGCCACCAGCCTCTCCGACCGCGAGCATGTGACGCCCTACCTGCATCAGAACCGCTCGGGCCGGGTGGAAATCCGGCAGGTGGTGCGCACGCCCGATGCCAGCCGCTACCGCCTCACGCTGGATACGGCTCCGGATTTTGAGCTGCTGCGGGTTCTTTTCGAGCAGTATCAGGCCGATACGCTTTCGACCGATGAGCTGATTGCGCTGCTTGACCGCCATCCCGAACTGGTGGCCCTCAATGCCGAAATCGAGCAGCAGAAGTACGATTTCACCCGGTAAGTCGTGGCCACTACTCCCGCTGCCAGCGCCCCGGCGCGTATCATTTTCCGGGCCGATGGCAACGCTACCATCGGCCTGGGCCACCTAGTCCGGTCGTTGGCGCTGGCCGATATGGTGCGGCCTCTCGCCGAGTGCCGGGCCGCCGTGCAGGCCCCCGCGCCGGCCGTGCGCCAGCTGGTGCGCGAAGCCGGGGTGGCGCTGTGGGAATTGCCGGTGCTGGAGCCGGCCGCCGAGGCTCCGCTGCTGGCTGCCCAGCTGTGCCCCACCGATGTGGTAGTGCTCGACGGCTACGGGTTCGACACCGGCTATCAGCAAACCCTGGCCGCCAGCGGCTGCCGGCTGGTGGCCATTGATGATCTGCGGGCCTGGCCGATGGCGGTGGAGTTGGTCATCAACCACTCGCCGGGCGTGACGGCGACTCAGTACCGGGCCGCGCCCGGCACCCGCTTTTGCCTCGGCCCCGACTACTCGCTGCTGCGGCCCCCTTTTCTGACCCAGGCCCGCCCGCCCGCGCCGCCCGCGCCCATCGCCAGCGTGCTGCTATGCTTCGGCGGGGCCGACCCGCAGCAGCTCACCCAGCGCTGCCTGGCTTTGCTGCTGGCGCTGCCCGCCCTGCGGGAAGTGGGCGTGATTACGGGCGGCGCGTTCCCGCACTCCGACGCTTTGCAGACGCTGGCGGCGGCTTCCCCAACCAAAACGGTGCGCTTTTATGCCAATGTGGCCGCCGACGAGATAGTGGCGCTGCTGCACCAGTACCAGGCCGTTGTCTGCCCGGCCAGCACCATTCTCATCGAAAGCCTGGTGCTGGGCAAAGCGGCTCTGACGGGCTACTACGCTGATAATCAGCGGCACCTGGCCGCGTATGTGCAGGAGCACCAACAGGCTTATTCGCTCGGCGACTTCACGGCGCTGTCTGAGGTGGCGCTGCAGCAGGCCCTCGTTCAGGGCCTGGAGTGGCTGGCGCGTGAGCCGCGGCAGCCCTACGCCCCGCACCTGGCCCCCGAGCAGCTGCGGGCCGAGTTTCGCCGCCTACTGCCGGCCTGATTAAGGCCGCGAACAACGGCTTGGCCCGCCGGTGGGCGAACCCCAAAAACCCCTCTATCTTTACGGGTATGGAACAAACCGACCTGATTCATCTCCGCAAGCCCTACGCTTCCGAGCGCCTGGAGCTGCGCAGCCTCAAGCCCTCCGACTTGGATGAGTCGTTTCTGAGCTGGTTTCAGGATGAGGAGCTGATGCGCTTCTATACCAACTCCCGCCAGACTCACACCCGCGAGTCGCTGCTGGCCAACATCACCCAAGGCATTGAGGCCGGCACCAGCTACGTTTTCGCCATCGTGGACCGGGCCAGCCAAGCCTGCATCGGCACCATCAAGCTCGGCCCTATCAACCACGACCACAAGATTTCGGACCTGGTAGTGCTCATCGGCGACCGGCGCTTTCATGGGCAGGGGCTGGCCGTGGATGCCATTCGGCTGGGCAATGCCATTGCCTTCGAGGAGTTTGGCATCCGGAAGCTGTTTGGGGGCATGTTTGAAACCAACCAAAGTTCCTATAAGGCCTACACCCGCGCCGGCTGGGTGGAGGAAGGCCGCCTGAAAGGCCACTATCTGGTTGATGACCAGCCCGTAGACCGCCTGCTGGTGGCCTGCTTCAACCCGACTTTCTTTCCCGAATACGCTTAACATCCCTCTTGCCTTATGGCTACTCACGCTATTGGCGGCCGCCTCATTGGCCCCGACCAGCCGCCCTTCATTATTGCCGAGCTTAGCGGCAACCACAACCAGGATCTGAGCCGCGGGCTGGCCATTGTGGATGCCATGGCCGCCGCCGGGGCGCACGCCATTAAGCTGCAAACCTACACCGCCGATACGATGACGCTGCCCGGCGTGCACCGTATCGAAGACCCGAACTCGCTCTGGTACGGCCGCGAGCTGCACGAGCTGTACCAGGAAGCCCATACGCCCTGGGAGTGGCATAAGCCGCTGTTTGACCGCGCTAAACAGCACGGGATGCTGGCTTTCAGCTCGCCCTTCGACGAAACGGCTGTGGACTTTCTGGAAACCCTAGACGTGCCGGTCTACAAGATTGCCTCGTTTGAGAATACCGACTGGCCCCTGCTGCGGCGCGTGGCCGCCACCGGCAAGCCCGTGATTATGAGCACCGGGGCCAGCACCCTGGCTGAAGTAGCCGAAGGCGTGGCCATTCTGCGCGAAGCCGGCTGCCGCGACCTGACGCTTCTTAAGTGCACCAGCACCTACCCCGCCACACCCCAGAACACCAACCTGCGCACTATTCCGCACCTGGCGCAGCTGTTCCCCGAGCACGTCATCGGCCTCTCCGACCACACGATGGGCGTGGGGGCCGCCGTGGCCGCCGTGGCACTGGGAGCCAGCGTGGTGGAAAAGCACGTTACGCTGCGCCGCGCCGATGGGGGCGTGGACTCGGCCTTTTCGCTGGAGCCCGAGGAAGTGGCCTTGCTGGTGACGGAAACCGAGCGGGCTTGGCAGTCGCTGGGGCACATTCAGTACGGCATTCAGCGAGCCGAGCAGAACAGCCGGCTCTACAAACGCTCGTTGTATGTGGCGAAGGATATTGCCGCCGGCCAGATATTCACGAAGGAAAACCTACGCGTAGTACGTCCCGGCGACGGTTTGCCCCCGCGCTACTACGAGCAGGTGCTGGGCAAGCCGGCCCGCCAGAATCTATCGGCCGGCCAGCCCCTGACCTGGGACGCCCTGTAGCCGATGGCCACCGAAGCCGCCTTCGTGGCCCGCATCCGTGACCAGCTCCAGTTGCGCTTCACGGCCCTGTTTTCGTCGTTGCCGGAGCCGGTGCTGGCCGCTATTTCGCCGCCGAACCCAGCGCGCCGCCTCGCCAAAATCCTCGGCTACGCGGTGGTGCGCCTCGTGGGCAACATATTCCAACCCATCCGCAACCCTGAGAACCTGCGCGGGGCGGTGTGGCTGTACGTGGTGAGTCAGAACAACTACGAGGCGCTACGCTTCATTCGCACGGCGCGGCCGGATAGCGTGCTGGTGGCGGGGCAGAGCAAGGAAATCGGGCGCTACAATGGAGCGGTGAACCGGCTTTCGCTCCGGCGCAAGCTGCTCTACTACTGGCAGTTTCCGCTGGTGCTTTTCGCGCTGCTGCGTACTGAGGGGCGGCGGGCCTGGCGGTTTTTCGATTTGATTTTTAACGCCGTGGGCTACTACGAGGTGTACCGGCGGGCCCTGCGCCACTACCGGCCCCGGGCCGTCGTTTTTGCCAACGACCACAACGACGACGCCCGGGCCCTGCTGCTGGCTTGCCGGGCCGAGGGTGTGCCCACGGCCTACGTGCAGCACGCCAGCGTGAGCACCAACTTTCCGCCCCTGGGTTTCGGTTTGAGCTTGCTCGAAGGTCAGGACGCGCTGGACAAATACCGGCAGTGCGGCCCCGTATCCGGCCGGGTGGAGTTGATCGGGATGCCCAAAGCCGATGCTTTTCTGGCCGAAAAAAACCAAAACCCGACCATCCGGCGCGTGGGCCTGGCCTGCAACGTGCTCGACGCTACGGACGCCATCGGGGCCGTGGTGGACCATTTATTCCAGGACTTCCCCGACCTCACCTTTACCTTCCGCCCTCACCCCTCCGACCGGCGCGACTTCGGCTTTCTGCGGCAAAAACACCCGCAGTTGCGCTTCTCCGACGCCCGCCGCCAGAACGTATTCGAGTTCCTGCGGGAGCAGGACGCGCTGATTGCCGCCGACACCAGCACCCATCTCGAAGCCACCCTGCTGAACCTGGTGAGCCTCTACTACCGCTTCGGCACCCACGTCATTGCCGACGACTACTACGGCTACGCCGCCCACGGCCTGGTAGACCGTGCCCACTCCCTGCCCGAGCTGACGGCCTTGCTGCGCCGCTACCAGCCCCGCAAGCCCGCCGACCACTACCGCCGCGCCGCCTACTACAACGCCACCCTGGGCACCCCTGACGAAGGCCACAGCCAGCAGCGGGCCGTGCGTTTGCTGACTGAGTGGCTGGAAAATGCCGCTGCCGGACGGGCGTAGGTTCCTGCAGAGGAGCGCGGAGGTTTCGCGGAGGTCCGCAGAGTCGTTCCAGAGGCCTTACTTTGCGGCTATGCAGCCGCCACCTCTCCCCACTGTCGTTCCCACTTCTGCTGAAGCCCGCCTGACGTACGTGTTGCGGCATTTTCGGCAGGCGTATGAGGCGGTGCCCCATGTCAGCATCGGCTACGCTGATACGCAGCCGCAGGTGGAAATCCGGATGGTGGACCATGGGTTTTTCGCGGCCGATGCCCCCTATCCGGCCGAGCCGAGCTGGCGGGAATGGGCCGGCCGGCGGCTGCCGGTGTTCTTTGATGACCAGCCGGAACGGCCGTTGCTGGAGCAGATGCCGGAAGGCCGCGCCCAGATCAATGCCGACTTGATTTCGGCGGCTTTTTACCTGCTCAGCGGCTGGCAGGAGTTTTATTCCGACGAGCGGGACCGGCACGGGCGCTTCCCCTACTCAGCCAGCGTGCAGCACCGCTACGGTTTTGTGGCGGTGCCGGTGGTTAATTACTATTTCGACATCCTGAAAACGGCGGTGGAACACGCCACCGGCCAGCAACTGCAGCCGCGCCGCTGGGCCGGCGGCGCGCCGTTCGCCACCTTCATTACCCACGATATCGACAACCTGCGCAGCGCTTGGAAACAGCCCGCTAAAGCGGCGCTACAGCGGCGCGACTTCATCGACTTTGGGCGGCAGCTGTGGCGGCATTTCACCCGGCCCGATGCCTGGGATAACCTAGCGCTGGTGCGGGAAACGGTAGCGGCCTACGGGGCCAAAAGCACGTTTTTCTTCCTGCCGGAGCACCGCAAAGCGGCCAACGGCACGCCGAATGCCGACTACCGGATTCACCGTATCTGGCCAAAAATAGCCGAAGCCATTCAGGAAGCTGAAGTAGGATTGCACGCTGGCCTGGGTGCTGCTTCACACGGAGGAAAGTTGAAAGAAGACTGGCTCAACATCCCTGTGTCGTGCAGCGGCATCCGGTTTCATTACCTGAGCTGGGAGCCGCGCATCACGCCTACTCTTCTCAGCATGAACGGCTTTACGCATGATTCTACCCTGGGCTTTGCCGAACACTTTGGCTTTCGCAATTCCTACTGCTTGCCGTTCTATCCCTTCAATTTTGCCGCTGATTCCTTCACCGTTAACCCACCGACTATACAGCTCTATTCACTTAAACCAGATGCTCCGGTATTCCACACACTGGGACCTAACAATTCCATTCAAACCTCGAAATTCCTCGAAATCCCGCTCAACGTGATGGATGCCACGTTGCACCACCCCAACTATCTGAGGCTAGCCCCCGATGAAATACTGCCGGCCCTCACGCCTATGTTCCAGGAAATCGAGCGGTTCGGGGGCGTGTGCACCATGCTCTGGCACAACGACCACTTCGACCCCGCCAACACGACCACCGGCCCGCGCCAGTTCGCCGAGCTGATGCGCTACCTTTGCAGCCGCAAAACGGCCTTCGTCAACGGCCAAGACATTTGTGAGATAATGAAATAGTGAGATGGTGAGTTGTCGTTTTATCAGCGCAGTTCTGCGCCAATAGCGCCAACCGAACATCAAACTCACCACCTCACAATTTCACCACTTCACCACTTCACCACTTGGGTATAGTTCAGCGGCAAGGGCTGCGCAACACGGTTATTTCCTACCTCGGGCTGGCGCTGGGCTTCGTCAATACGGCCTTCGTGCTGCCGCGTCTGCTGGCCCCCGAGCAATTGGGGCTGACGACGCTGCTGGTGTCCATTGCCACGGTGTATGCCCAGTTTGCGGCCTTTGGGTTTGCCAGCGTGGGCATCCGGTTTTTCCCTTATTTCCGCCAGCGCGAAACCGGCCACCAGGGCTTTTTGCCGCTGCTGCTGGCCCTGCCGCTGCTGGGGTTTTGCCTCGTCACGCTGTTCTACGGGCTGGGCCGGCCGTTGCTGCTGGCCCAATACGCTCCCAACGACGCGGCTTTGCTGCGGCCTTACTATTGGTGGGGCAGCGTGCTGGCGCTGTTCACGCTGCTGT
The DNA here is from genome assembly GCF_900141805.1 of Hymenobacter daecheongensis DSM 21074. Taxonomy (GTDB): domain Bacteria; phylum Bacteroidota; class Bacteroidia; order Cytophagales; family Hymenobacteraceae; genus Hymenobacter; species Hymenobacter daecheongensis. The sequence continues at coordinate 204,699 of NZ_FQYN01000003.1, forward strand.
ATTCTTTGCAGGATGCCTATCTAAAAGGGCTGTACCACACCGCCTTTTCGGGCTTTCTGCAGGACATAGTGCTGCGCCTACTCATCGTAGGGCTGGCGGTTTTGTATGGCAAGGGCTACCTCGATTTTCGCGAGTTCGTGCTGGGCTACGTGGGGCTGTATGGGATTATTCTGTTGCTGCTCACGGCCTACCTCAGCTACATCGGCGAGTTGCACCTGCGGCCCACGCGGGCGGCGCTACGGGTGCGGCCGGTGGGCGAAATCGTGCGGTTTGGGGGCTTCGCGCTGCTTTCGAGCCTGTCGGGCAGCATCCTGGGCTTTATTGATTCCTGGATGGTGGGGGCGCAGCTGAGTCTGGCGGCGGCGGGCGTGTATGGCATTGCCTACAACATCAGCACGGCCCTCACCATTCCGGCCCGCTCGCTCAATAAGATTGCCTTTCCGCTGCTGGCCCAGTACTGGAAAGACCAGGATATGAGCAAGATGGCCGACTTCTACCGCCGCACCACTCGCCTCAATACCGTGCTGGGCTGCTACCTGGCCCTGGGCATCGGCCTGAATCTGGATTTTATCTACTCCCTCATCAAAAACCCGCTCTACGCCACCGGCACCACCGCCGTGCTGCTGCTGCTGGCCGGCCGCCTCTTCGACGGCATCACGGGCGTAAACGGCCTCATCGTCGTCACCTCCCCGCGCTACCGCTTCGATTTGATTTTCAACCTGTCGCTGGCCGGCTTCACGGTGCTCATGAACTGGCTGCTGATTCCGCGCCTGGGCCTCACGGGCTCGGCCCTGGCTACGCTCATTGCCCTGGTCAGCATCAACGCGGCCCGCACCTGGTTTGTGTGGCGCAGCTACCGTTTGCAGCCCTTCGATGGGCGCATTCCGCTTATCCTGGGCATTGCCGCCGGGGCCGGCGGGGCGGCCTGGCTGGTGCCGTTCGTGCATTCGTTTCTGCTCACCATGCTGGTGCGCTCGGTGGTGCTCACGGTGGTGTATGCGGGCTTGCTGCTGCTCACCAACGCCGTGCCCGAGGCCAACGCATTGCTGCTGACGCTTCGAAAACGGCTGCTTTCCCGCTAAGAGAGTGCGGGCAGTTGTAGTAAGCGACTATGTATTATAAGTCAGCAGGTTTAAGCTACGGCCAGGGCCCGACATATCTACTTTACCACGGGTCAGTTTGTGAGGGCAGGTCACCCTTTTCTGAATTCAGTGCCAGCACTGATGTGTATTCCGCCGCGAAGAAATAGTTTCAGTGCATTGCGGGCCTTTGCTCTCACTATTGGCCTGCTGTGTCCTGTTTTCAGTTAGCGCTGAATCACTTTTTCTTTTCCCCATGGCCTCTTCCACTCTGCCTGAGCGGCTCAACCTCTCGACCGATTTGATTAAAGCCGGGGCCCCCAACCGGTCCGGTCGGGCCATCACCCCTACGTACCTCACTATCCACAACACGGCCAATGCCAGTCGCGGGGCGGACGCGCACATGCATGCCCAGTACCTGAAAGGCTCTGATGCCCAGCAGCGCCTCGTTTCCTGGCACTTTACCGTAGACGACAAGCGCTGTGTGCAGCACCTGCCCCTACACGAGCGGGGGATGCACGCCGGCACCGGCCTAGGCAATGCGAGTAGCATCGGCATCGAAATTTGTGAACACGCGGGCATCGACCAGGCCGCCGCCAACCAGCGCGCGGCCCTGCTCACGGCAGCCCTGCTGCGCCACCTGGACCTTGCTATAGCGCACGTTGTACCCCACCAGCATTGGTCGGGCAAAAGATGCCCGCACTTGCTGCTTGATTCAAAAGGGGGAATTAGCGGCTTTCTGAAACTGGTGAAAGCAGAGCTGGCAACGCTACCGGCCACGGCTACCTTGGCCCTGGCCACACACGATAACGGCAATTCCAAGGGCACCCCGGCGAAGCACAAGGCCCCCGCCAGGGCTGCCGCCCCCGCCCCCACCGATCAGCTCTTTGCCCTGGATGCCGAAGGGACCAGTCTGGACACGGTTCGCAGCACCGATTGTATCACCGTTTCCTTAGCGTCTAAGGGCAAGAAGACGGCTGGCAACAACTCCACCGCCGCGAACAGCAATTACCTGCTCGACGCGCGCCCGGATACGCTGGATTTCCGCGACATCTTATTTACCCCAACTCTGCGGGAAGTGCCGGCTGCTATGCCATTGAGCGACTACCAAAAGCTGGCTAAACGCAACGGGGTGCCCGTACTCGACCAGGGCCGGGAAGGGGCCTGTACCGGCTTTGCGCTGGCCACGGTGGCCAACTTCCTGCTGGGCCAGCGCGCCCAGCCCTGCCAGCCAGTCTCGGCCCGGATGCTCTACGATATGGCCCGCCGCTACGACGAGTGGGAGGGTGAAGGCTACGAGGGCTCAAGCGCGCGCGGTGCCATCAAAGGCTGGCACAAGCACGGGGTGTGCGCCGAGCAGGAATGGCCCAGCATTGGTAGTCCCAACGGGCACCGGCTGACGGGCGAATTGGCGCAAGCGGCCAGCCGCTGCCCGCTTGGGGCGTACTTTCGCGTCAACCATAAAGACCTGGTGTGTATGCATAACGCCCTGGCCGAAGTAGGCGTGCTCTATGCCACGGGCATCGTGCACGACGGCTGGGAAAAGGTGGATGCCGCGGGCCGCATCGAAATGGGCATCAAGCGTCTCGGCGGCCACGCCTTCGCTATCGTCGGCTATGATGAGCAGGGTTTCTGGCTCCAGAACTCATGGGGCCCGAACTGGGGAAAACAGGGATTTGCGCACCTTACCTACGACGATTGGCTGGCCCACGGCACCGATGTGTGGGTCGTGCGCCTGGGCGTGCCGCTTCAGCTGCACACGGCCCAGGGCGTAGCCGCCGCCCGCTGGAACGGAGCCGTGAAGGCTAACGCCTACGGCTTTTCCGACCTGCGCCCCCACGTCATCAGTCTGGGCAATGATGGCGGGCTGCGCTCAACGGGCACCTTCGGCAACGACGAGGAGGAGGTGCGCCACCTGCTGCTAGAAGAATTTCCGGCCATTACAAAAAACTGGAAGCGTAAACGCCTGCTTATTTATGCCCACGGCGGCCTTGTGAGCGAAGACGAGGCCCTGCAGCGCGTGGCCGAGTATCGCGTTGAGCTTCTCAAGCACGAAGTCTACCCGCTGGCCATCATTTGGAAGAGCGACTTGTGGACCACGCTTACCAACCTGCTGCAGGACGCGCAGCGCCGCCGCCGGCCGGAAGGGTTCTTGGATGGCGCCCTAGACTTTGTCTTGGACCGGCTGGACGACTTTCTGGAACCGGTAGCCCGCAACGTAGGTGGGCGCTCCCTCTGGGAAGAGATGAAGGAGAACGGGCAACTCGCCACACTCAGCGGACAAGGAGGGTTGCGCCTCGTCCTTCACTACCTGATGGATTTGGTGCAGCAAGAAAAAGTGGAACTGCACTTGGTCAGCCATAGCGCAGGAGCCATTGTGCTGGCTCCTTTTGCCCAGCTGCTTACCACTCGGGGCAAAGTGCCTGAGGGGCCCATGGCCGGCCAGCAGGGCTTTGGCCAGCAGGTTGCCAGCTGCACGTTCTGGGCTCCGGCCATTACCACACACCTGTTTATGGAAACGTACGCCCCCGCCATTGTGGCGGGTACCATTGGTCGGCCCTCAGTCTTTGCCTTGCACGATGCCGTGGAGCAGGACGACCACTGCGCCAACGTGTACCACAAGTCCTTGCTTTACCTGGTTTCCAATGCGTTTGAGACGGCCACTGTGCGCCAGCCCTTCCTGCACGACCGCGGCACGCCGCTATTGGGCATGGCCAAGTTCGTGCTGGCCGGCAGCAAGTTTGCCGATCAGCAGGTGGTCGATATGATTGCAGGCAAGCAGCTCGAACTAGTGCTGGCCCCTAACATCGATGCCCGCATCCCTACCCCGGAGCAGTCGGCCAGCCGCCACCACGGCGATTTTGACGACGACGAGCTAACAGTGAAGGCAACCCTTGCGCGCATTCTGGGGCCGGGCCCGGCCATGCAGGAGTTGGAGCAGGAAACCGCGGCCCTTGCTATCTTCCGTAGCGGTGAAGGAAGGCTGCAGCAAGTACGGCAGGACTTGCCCGCCGGGGTTGGGCGGTCGAGAAGCACTCCTTAGCAGCATGCTTGGGCGATAGCAGCCCTGCCACGCATTCAATCACTCTTCTACTATCCATCTGCCGCTAGGCGTGCAGCGCCTGTGAGCTGCGCTATTATGATTCCTTATTGCCATGACAACAGAAGCAGCAGAGAATGAAATCAAGCTGACAGAGCTGGCCATCAAAAAGGCTGAATTAAAAGCCAAGGAAACTGAGCTAACGAAAGCCCATCGGTTTTCCATAACTACCTCCATTCCGCTGCTAATAGCATTGGTGGGCCTCGCCGCCAGTGCCATAACCGCTGTCGTTCAGAAATCAACCAGCATCGAGTTAGAGCGCAATCGGTTCAGGTCCAGCCTGCTGCTTAAAGCACTTGATGCCCAGGGCACTGAAAATATTTCGAAGACGCTGCTGTTTATGGTAGATACAAAAATCTTGGAGGACAAGGACGGTAGTATTCGTAGAGCCGCGAATAAGCCGGAAGAGTTGCCGACAGAGCGCGACACAACGGCGCGAATCAAATTCGGAACTCCTAAAACGCCGCGCGTTATCGATAAGATTGTCGTGAGCGACACCGGGATAGAGACGGATTATGCTCGGTTGCTCGCCGCAATGAAGCAGCCCGCTATCATGGCCTCATATCACTACCTCGTAGATATGGATGGACACGTGCATAGCATGGTGGCAGATTCTTTGATTGCCTATCATGCGGGCAAGTCCGAAGTGAATGCCCATTCCCTTGGCATTGGGGTTATGCACATTCCTGACAACTCTCAGGGGTACAGCAGGAACCAGATAGCTTCGTTGAAGCAATTAATACATCAACTAAGCACTAAATACCGCATCAAGCCCGCCAATGTTAATGGCAAAAACCATTACAATCCGTCTCGACGCTGTGATTTCGACCTGATCCGGGCCGAAGTTCTCGCGTCAGGTGGCACGCCGCACCCACGCTAACGCAGGCGCGTTGGCTGTTCGCGTCGTAGCTACTTTTCTGATTAGCATCTGGTCTTTTTGAACTCACTTGCCCTTATGCTGCACCCAATTTTATTATGGGCGGGATTGATTCTCCACTCCCATGCGCTAAAGGCTGTCGCTCAAAAGCCAGCCCCAGGAGACCTCGCGCCCAAACTCGCGGGTACTTCTTTTTGGCAATGGACGTTGGTCGGGCAGCGTGAAACCCTGGGGCAGGCCTGCGATTCAGGCCGGATATTCACTTTTCGCTGGTCTGCCAAAGCCTTCGAGCGGAAAGTACAGATCCGGTCCTGCGTGGATGGGGAATGGCGGGCCACTACGGCGGTATGGGCAACGCAAAAAGTTGGCGTTGAAACCCTGCTGCTGCTGAATGGCAAACCAGCCTACTACATTCGCTTTATGTTGCAAAATGGCACCGAAATCCTCCGCCTTACCGAACGAGGCAGCACCCCAACTTCCCCGACCCGCCACTATTATCTCCGCCAAACGGCCGGCTAAATTCATACCTTCTCCACCCGGGCAGCCCCCGGTTAATCGAGTTGACACGTGGGTGAAAATAGCCGCGCCCCTGCTCACGGCGGCGGGTCTCATTTTTAGTGTGTGGCAGTACCAGCATCAGCAGGCCTACAACGATGCCCAAGAATTCAGGCGCAAAACCTGGGAAAAGCGGCTGGAGGCCTACACTGAACTCGGCAACTTAGCGGCCCAGCTCGTCACCGCCGCTGCCCAGCCGCAGCGGTTTGATTCTCTCGGCAGCCGCTTTGAACAAGTATACTGGGGAAAGCTCCCCCTCTTCGACGACCGAGGCGTGGAGCAGAAACTAAAAGCCTTCCATGACGAAGTACAAGATACCAGACACCGTGAAGGCGAACTCAATGCCCTTAAAGCGAAAGGATATGCTTTGATGAAAGAATGTCAAAAATCCTTACACCGCTCCTGGTATGAAGCCGCTGCTTATTAGCCTGTTGCTCTTGGCGGCACCTTGTGCGCTGCGGGCACAGTCCACCTTCACCGTCTACTCGCTGTGCGTGGGGTCGGCCGATTATTTGCAGGATTTTACTCGCTTTGAGCGCGGCTTTGCCGGGTTTGCCTCCGTGCCGTCGGCGGCGGTAAGTGCGCGGGTTATGCACCGGCAGCTACACGCTTATAATCCCGGGTACGGCGACACGCTAATTTCCCAGCCGGCCCAACTCATTTCGCGCCAACAGGTAATCGCCTCTGTAGCCAAGCTTATTCGGCGAGTCAAAGCGGAGAAAAAACCGAACCCGCTATTGGTGTTTTATTTTGCCGGCCACGGTTTGTCAGAGGGCCTGGGCTGGAATCTGTTTTTGGTGCCCGGTGATTTTCGCTATAAGATAGGCTCCGACTTACTCAAGCTCAGCGACCAGACTCTTTATGCCGGGGATGTGTACGATGCCTTTGCAGCCGCTGACCTGCCTTTTCTGTTACTGCTGGATTGTTGCTACGAAGGTAAAGGCCAAAATATTAACACGAACGAATACGCCTATCAACAGTCGCTCTTGCAAGTCGCTGAGTTAGCCAAAAACAGCATTGCCATTGTGCGCAAACTCAATGAGTTTGAGGAGCCCAACCCAGTATTTTTTTCTACCACGCCCGGCAAGCGCATAGAAACCGTCCCGTTGCCCGGCTTGGCCCAGCGCAAGGTAGGTCCACTGTGTTGTCGGAGCCTGCTGGCATTCAGGAAACTCCGCACAACCGGGCGAGCGTTTAGTTTAGAGGCCTACCTCACGCTACTCCACCAAACTACGTTTGACATGGGTGGCAGTGCCCAGTCCGTAACGAATTGGGATCAGGGCGCTTGTACGTTTACCCAAACACGACTCCGGTAAAACTCTTGTATCAGGCCCAGTACATACGGCCACTTATCGTTGCCGTCATGGAATTGCCTGGTGCCGAAGTAAGCGAAGCGGCGTGGCTAAAGCCGGCCCCGCATCTGATCGGCAAAGCCGGGACCGTGAGGCCTACGGCAGACCATAACCGCCCCTGTTTCTGTACCCGGCGCTCTGGATGACGCTCTCCGGCGGTACTTGGTGCGTCGGCTCTGCCTACGCGCCTTGGCAAGCACGACACGGTGCGCAAATGGGCGCTACGAGAGGGCCCAAAAGGGGCTCGGCAGCACTTGTTTCCGGCCGCACGTAGTCCCGAACTTAACTCAGAGCCCAACCCAACTAGCGGGCAGGTTCACCAACGGGTAGCGGGCTCACGCCAAAAAACGGCTCGGGGAAACTGGTCGAACAGGTGAGGGCCGGCAACTACCTCAAGTCAGTTAGGCCAGCCATTTATTTCCGATTCTGAGTATCTTTTCCACCCGGCTCCGGCCGTTCCGCGCCCTTGCTACCTCAACCATGATACCCTTCCCTTCCTCACCCACGGGACTGCCGCCGCCGGAGCCCGCGCGGGCCACTGCGCCGGCTCCGGCCGACGCGCTTTTTCCGGTGCTGCTGAACCTGACCAACCGGCGGGTGCTGCTCATGGGCGGTGGCACCGCGGGACTGGAACTGCTCACCGCGCTGCTTGGCACCAGCCCCGCCACGGCCATCACAGTGGTTAGCGAAACATTCCGGCCCGAAATCCTGGCTTTCACGGCCGAATACCCGCACGTACTGCTGCGCGAAAAAGCCTACGCCCCCCACGACCTCTCCGGCCACGACCTGATCTTGGCGGCCACCTCCGATGCCGATCTGAACCAGCGCATCAGGGCCCACGCCACCGCCCGGCACCTGCTCTGCCACGTAGCCGACGCGCCCGCGCAGAGCGACTTCTACCTAGGCGAGGCAGAGCCGCAAGGCCGCGGGAAAATTGTCGTTTCCACCAGCAGCGAGCCGGCGGCGCGGCGGCGACATACGGCCCGCGCCGCGGGGCGTGACTATGAGTCGGCGGCGGCGGCGCAGTGGCGGCGGCTGGCCACGGTGTCGCTGCTGGCCTTCGCGGCCATGCTGGTGTTCAATATCTTATCCTATTACCTCACCTGGCAGCAGGCCTGGGATATGGCCACCGGGGCGCGGCTGTTCTACGTGTTCGTGGCCATCGGCTTCGGAGCCCAGCTAATCGACGGATTGCTGGGGATGGGCTACGGCGTAGTCACGGCCATTAGTTTGATGAGCCTGAACATTGCCCCGGCGGCCGTGAGTGCCAGCATTCATACCGCCGAAATGTTTGCCAGCGGGGCCTCAGGCTACCATCATTACCGCTTCGGCAACGTGAACAAGCGCCTGTTCAAAGTGCTGCTGATTCCGGGCGTGCTGGGAGCCGTGTCAGGGGCCTACCTGCTTTCGCGCTTCGGCGAGCAGTACGCCGGCTACGTGAAGCCGCTGCTGGCCGTGTATCTGCTGCTGCTGGGGCTGCGCATTCTGAGCAAGGCTTTTCGCCGGCCCGGTCCGCGCACCAAGCACAAGAAGCTGGGCCTGCTGGCCGCGGCCGGCGGCTTTCTGGATTCGTTTGGCGGTGGCGGCTGGGGGCCGCTGGTTACCAGCACGCTCATTGCCGGGGGCCGCACGCCGCAGTACGTCATCGGCTCGGTCAGCGTGGCCGAGTTCTTCGTCACGTTCGCCAGCGCCCTCACCTTTTTCGCCACCATCGGCATCACCCACTGGCAGATTATTCTGGGTCTGATTGTGGGAGGTGTGGCCGCCGCGCCCCTGGCCGCCCGCCTGGCCGGCCGCATCCCCACCCGCTGGATGTTCGTGGGCGTGGGGCTGATGGTGATTGTGTGGAGTTTGTGGGCGTTGCGGAAGGTGGTTGGGTAAGCCTCTAAAATCGCCTGTCATCCTGAGCTTGCGAAGGACCTTTCTCTTTCCGCACTGTAAAACGTAATTCAACGCACAAAGCCCTCTACCACGCGAACGGTAAAGGGCTTTGCTCATTTAAAAAGACTTGGTAGTGGCGAAGAGGAAGGTCCTTCGCAAGCTCAGAATGACAGGCGGCTCAGGATGACAGATGATTTTCCGCTTCCGCCGCCTGCCGCAATTTGCTGTGCTTCTTGCCATACCCATAATAAATAGCCAGCCCGATAGCCAGCCACACAAACAGCCGCAGCCAGGTATCCAGGGGCAGCGACACCATCATCAGCAGGCAGGTCAGGATGCCGAGGATGGGCACTACGGGCACCCACGGGGTGCGGAAGCCGCGCGGGGCATTCGGCTCTTTTTTGCGCATAATCAGAATACCCAGGCACACCATCACGAAGGCCAGCAGCGTGCCGATGCTGGTCATTTCGCCCACCACCGAAATAGGCACGAAGCCCGCAAACAGGCTGATAAACAGCCCCAGCAGCAGATTCGACTTGTGCGGCGTGCGGAAAATGGGGTGGATTTCGGAAAAGATCTTCGGCAGCAGACCGTCTTTCGACATGGAGAAAAACACCCGGCTCTGCCCCATCAGATCTACCAGAATCACGGACGTGTAGCCGATGAGAATGGCCACGATAATGGCCGAGCTGAGCCAGCCGTAGGGCGTTTTTTCGATGGCAATGGCCACCGGCGCGGCGCTGTTTTTGAACTCGGTATAGTTGGCCACGCCCGTGAGCACGTGGCCGAATAGCACGAACAGCACCGTGCAGACCAGCAGCGAGCCGATGATGCCGATGGGCATGTTGCGCTGCGGATTCTTGGTTTCCTGCGCCATAGTGGCCACAATATCGAAGCCGATGAACACGAAGAACACCACGCCCGCCCCGCGCAGAATGCCACTGAGGCCAAACTCGCCGAACGTGCCGGTGTTCTGCGGAATGTAGGGCTGGTAGTTGGCCGGATCGATGTATTGCCAGCCCAGGGCAATGAACACCAGCACCACCGCCACCTTCAGCGTGACCACCAGCGCATTGAACCACGCAGAGCCCGACGTGCCGCGAATTATAATGGCCGTAATGGCCAGCACAATCAGCATGGCCGGCACGTTCACGAGGCCCGAAACTACCGCCCCGTCGGCCAGGGTGGCGGTTTCAAACGGCGACATCACCAGCCGGGCCGGAATGTGCAGGTTGAACTTGGCCAGCACCCGCACCAGGTATTGCGACCAGCTGATGGCCACCGTGGCGGCCCCCACGGAGTATTCCAGAATCAAATCCCAGCCGATAATCCAGGCAAACAGTTCGCCCATGGTGGCGTAGGAATAGGTGTAGGCCGAGCCCGCCACCGGCACCATGGAGGCAAACTCGGCGTAGCACAGCGCCGAAAATGCGCAACCCACGGCCGCCACCAGAAAGGAAAGCGTGACGGCCGGCCCGGCATTATTAGCCGCCGCAATGCCCGTGAGCGAAAACAAACCCGCCCCGATGATAACGCCGATGCCAATAGCAATCAGACTGAAGCCGCCCAGGCTGCGCTTGAGGGTGTTGCTACCCGTTTCGGCCGCTTCCAAACGGAGCAGCTCCAGAGATTTTTTAAGCATAAAAACAGGATGGCGCGAAGCAGCGCTTCGCGGATTAGGAAACGATGCCCGGCCGCACAAACCAGCCTGCCCGCGCACCAAAGCGCACAAAGCAACGCCGGCCGCGCTGAGAGCGGGCATCAGAAAAAAGAAAACAGGGAAAAGCGGCCTCGGGCTTAGCCGGCCGCGCGCATCAACCTACCGGCGCTTCAACAACAGCAACAACACCCCACCCCGCGGCCCGCAGGCGCAACGGATACGGCAGCAAAAACGACTCGAACGGGCTGGTTGGGGAAGCACTCCACGGCAACTTGTTTTTATATGAGCAGGAATTGGCACCGTTCCGCAGCCTGCGGGTGGTTGCCGACGCGTCATCGAGCCTGTCTCTCAGCGCCTCTGTATAAAAACAATCCTTTGGGGGGTAAAGAATTGATGGGGCAAAGGTACGCCCACGCGGCGCGGACTTGCAAGCCGGAGCTGAATTCGGGCCTGCCGGGAAAATAGAAGAACGTCATTCCGAGCGTAGCCGGGGAATCTCGCGTGCTTCGTTGTAACGGCTTTGTCATCCTGAGCTTGCGAAGGACCTTATGCCAGTTGAACGACCATCGTAACAACGATTTGCTCAAGCGTGATAAGGTCCTTCGCAAGCTCAGGATGACAGACGATTTCGGGCAACGACCACCCGCGAGGTTCCTCGGCTGCGCTCGGAATGACGGTCTTTTCTCGCTACTGCTCCGGCCCGTGAGCCGCGAAATACCGCATCCGGTAGCAGTTCATGGCCGTTTTGCCGAGCTGCTCGAGGAGGCGGTAGTTGGCCACTGCCCCCACCGCCGCCCCAATCACAGGCACCAGTTGGGCCATTTTGGCCAGGTCGATGTAGTCGCGGTATTCCTGCTGGAAGGTGCGCCAGTCGAACTCCTGCACGTCGGTGGGCAGGGTGTGGCGGTAGTTTTCCCAGTCGGCGAGGCGGCGGTAGGTGGCGTTGCGGGTGTGTTGGCTGCTGAAGGCCAGTTGGAAAATGTGCAGCAGGTAGAGCCGCTCGGAATAGTCCTTCACGTCGTAGCCGTACTGGGCGGCCACGTCGAAGAGCAGCTTGAGCTTGAGGCCCAGCAGCAGGGGAAAATCGGCGAGGCCGAGCAGGAAGCCGCCCGCGCCGGTGAGGGCGCCCTCAGCCGCGGCCGTGTTGCGGTAGTAGCGAATGTGGCTGCGCACGGCCGCCTCCCGCGCCACCAGCGAGGCATCCAGCACCGGCTGGCGCGTGGTGTACGTGGAGCCAAACAGCACGCCGCGCACCATCTGCTTGATGGCAGCGGTGATGGCCTGATGCACCTTCTCGGGCAGCAGCGCATTGAGCCGGGTTTGCACGTGGTGAGCGAAGCGGTTCAGCAGCGACGGCGGCCGCTGCATCTGCTGCTGCCACTGCTGCAGCGCGGCGTAGGCGGACTGGTCTTCGGAAATCATTGAGCGAGAGAATACACTTCTACTCTCCTTCGGCCAGATGCCTTTGCACATCGGCTTTCAAAGCAGGCAGGTGCCTGTGCAGAATGGCCCACACGATAACGTCGTCGATGTTATCGTAGGAGTGAATCAGCCGGTTACGAAAATCAACCATCTGCTTCGTGTTAGGCAGCTCGGCGTGGGGCCACACCCGGCGCAGCTGATTCACCGCTTCGCCCACAATGCCCAGCTGCCGTTCCACGGCGCTGCGCGTTTTGACGTCGGCCCGATAAGCGGCAAAGTCAGGAATGTCGCGCACGAAATCCTCGGCCAGCTCGATGGCCCGCAGAATGTCAAACAGATATTTGCGGCCGGGCGACGTCATAAACCAGCTGTTTGGTACGCTCTATTTCGGCTTTCAGATAAGGATTGCGTAGCGAGTCGGGCGTGAGCAGGTCTACTTTGCGCTGAAACAGATTTTCGAGCGCCTCCCACAGTTGCAACAGCGCTTCTCCCTGCTCCACGGGCGGCGCGGGCAGCAGCGTAACCAGCACATCTACGTCGCTGGTAGCCGGATCGAATGCCTCCGTCAGTGCTGACCCGAACAGGTGCAGCTGCTGAACCCCGAAGCGGCGGCAGAGTTGCGTTAAGGGCTGCTGTGGAATACGTAGGTGAGCCATAGTGCATCAATATACGCGGTTCCGATCAAGCAGCGGCTAATTGGTTTGCAGCCGGAGCGGATCACTTCAAGCTATACACCCGCTCAATAATTTCCACCACCTTCATTCCTTCCAGCGCATTAGTCGTGGCAAAGCTGCGCTTCTGCACCGTGTCCACTACGTTTTCTATCATCTGCACGTGGTTGGCGGCAGAGCCCTGATACGGGCCGTAGTCGTTGGCGGGGTTGGTGGGGGCCAGCTCGGGCATGGCGTAGTTGCGCAGGTGGCAGTACTCCACTTTGTCCATGTACTGGCCGCCGATGCGCAGGCTGCCGTGCTCGGCTACCACCGTCAGGGAGCTTTCCAGGTTCCGGTCCCACACGGCGGTGCTATATTGCAAGGTGCCGCTGCCGCCGCGCAGCAGATCGAAGGTGACCAGGCCGGAGTCCTCGAAATCAGTGAGCGTTTCGTGGTTGAAGTCGCGGAAGCGGGCTGAGATGTTGGTGATGTCGCCGAATACCCAGTAGAGCAGATCCACGAAATGGCTGAACTGGGTGAAGAGCGTGCCGCCGTCCTGCGCCTGCCGGCCCTTCCAGCCGCCGGCCTGGTAGTAGCGGGCGTCGCGGTTCCAGAAGCAGTTGATCTGGACGAGGTAAATCTGGCCCAGGCGGCCTTCGTCGTACACCTGCTTGAGCCAGGCGGCCGGCGGCGAGTAGCGGTTCTGCATCACCCCAAACACCAGCCGGCCGGTTTGCAGGGCCGTGTGCACAATGGCCTCGGCATCGGCCTTGCGCAGCGCAATGGGCTTTTCGATGACTACATGCAGCCCGTGCCGCAGCCCCAAAATGGCCTGCGGCGCGTGCAGATTGTTGGGCGTGGCCACCGTCAGAACATCGGCCTGGGGGCCGTGGGCCAGGTATTCTTCCAGCGAAGCGAAAAACGGCACGCCCGCAAATTCGGCGACCAGCGCGGCTTCCCGGCCTGAGTCAGTATCAATCAAAGCTACCAGGCGAGCATCGGAGTGACTCTGCACAAACGAGGCGTGGCGGCGGCCAATGTGGCCCACGCCGCAGATGGCGAAACGTACGGGAGAGGTAGATTCAGACAAAATAACCGGACTTATGAATAACGAAAGCAGCGGGGCAAGCTCCGAAAAAAACCGCTATTTCCGTTCGGCAAACGCTTTTATCGCCTGCGCCACATACGCCACCTGCTCATCCGTCAACGTAGGATGAATGGGCAGCGACAGCACCGTGCGGCACAGCCGCTCAGCCACCGGAAACTGCCCGGCGCGGTAGCCCAGGTAGCCGTAAGCGGGCTGCAGGTGGTTAGGCAAGGGGTAGTACACCACGCTGGGAATGCCTCGTGCCTGCAGAAACTCCTGGAGCTGGTCGCGGCGGTTGGGGCCGCCGGCCGGGCCTTCTTCCACCACCAGGGTGTATTGATGAAACACATGAGTGCTGCGCGGGTCGCGGGCCGGAATGTGCAGGCCAGGCAGGCCGGCCAGGGCGGCATCATATTGCGCGGCCAGGCGCTGGCGGGTGGCGGTCCAGGCGGGCAGGTGACGCAGCTTCACGCGCAGCAAAGCGGCCTGCAGCGTGTCGAGGCGGGAGTTGAGGCCGATGTGCTCGTGGTGGTATTTGCGGGTCTGGCCGTGGTTAGCGAGCTGGCGCAGCAGCTGGGCACGATTGGCATCGGTGGTAAACAGGGCCCCGCCGTCGCCGAGGGCCCCGAGGTTTTTGGAGGGAAAAAACGAGGTGGTGCCCGCGTAGCCGGCCGTGCCCGCCGCCACGGTTTGGCCGCCGGCCAGCTGGTAGGTGGCCCCGATGGCCTGGGCATTGTCTTCAATAATGGGTAGGCTGTGTTTCGCCGCTATTGTCGTTAAAGCCGCTAAATCAGCGCATTGCCCGAACAGATGCACCACGATAATGGCGCCCGTGCGGGGCGTGATGGCCGCTTCCACGGCCGCCGGATCGAGGTTGAACGTATCGGGGCGCACTTCTACCGGCACGGGGCGCAGGCCCAGAATGGCGGCGGCCTCCAGCGTGGCCACATAGGTGAAGGCGGGCATAATGATTTCGGTGCCGGCTGGCAGGTTCAGGCTCATCAGGGCCAGCTGCAGAGCATCGGTGCCGTTGGCGCACGGAATGACGTGAGGGCCGCCGAGGTAGGCGCTCAGCTCCTGGGCAAATGCCTGCACGGCCGGCCCCTGAATGAAAGCGGCCTCCTGCAGCGTATGCTGCAGGGCGGCGTCCAGCTCGGGCTGAATGGCGGCGTGCTGGGCAGCCAGATCCAGCATCTGAATGGGCGCGGGCGGGGCAGAAATCGGGAACAAAGGACGCGGAGAAAGTGAGAGCCAAAGATAGCGCCGGCGGGTCGTGATTCGGGCAGCTGGCTGATTTCTCCCCAAAATCCGCGGTACGGTTTCCGGGCCGGCCGGCGCATTCCGGGCACAACCCCCGCCGAAAGGTTTGCGTTAAGTCCGGCAGAGCAGCATTCAGATGTTGCTATTCTCCGTTCTCTCAACGCTACTCACCATGCTCAAGAAAACTCTCACCCTCCACACGCTGGCCGCGCTGCTCACGATGGGCGGCCTCACCTTCACCCAAACCAACTGCACGCAGGCCGAAAAGAAGGAAGTATCGCAGGAAAGCGACCAGGCCTACAACGATTTCAAGGACTACGTGGCCACCGTAGAAACCAAAGCCGATAACGCCGCCGCGGCCACTGAAGCCGACTACAACGCCGAAACAGCCCAGCTCAAAGCCGACTTCGATACCAAAGTAGCCGCCGTAGACCGTTACGCCGACCAATACGACGATACCCGCCGCCAGGAAATAGAGCAGCTGCGCACCCGCTACACTACCGCCTACGACAAGCGCGACATGGCCTGGCGCAACCGCCCCAACACGGTAAGCAGCACGGCCACGGGTAGCACCACCGGCACCGGCAAGCCCGGCAA
Organism: Hymenobacter daecheongensis DSM 21074; assembly: GCF_900141805.1. Taxonomy (GTDB): domain Bacteria; phylum Bacteroidota; class Bacteroidia; order Cytophagales; family Hymenobacteraceae; genus Hymenobacter; species Hymenobacter daecheongensis. The sequence continues at coordinate 220,222 of NZ_FQYN01000003.1, forward strand.
ATACTACAAGGCCATGAACCCCGCCGCCCAGCTAACGGCCGCCAACGCCCGCGCCACCTACGAAAACTTCGTCAATAACGTGAAGCAAAACGAGGACAAGTACGACCTTGACGACTGGCGCTACATCAACACCGAGTGGCGCGCCCTCGATGAGGCCTACGACAAGGTGAAAGGCGATATTCCGGCCCGCGACCTGGCCGAGATTCAGAAGGAAAAGCTGAAATATGCCGCCTTCAAGTCATTCGACAAAACCGAAGCCCGCACTGCCCAGGGCGCCGATGCCGTGAGCGGCGAGGCCCGTGAAATGAAAGGAGAAACCGCCGACGAACGCAGCAAAGTAGGCCAGGCCGCCCGCAACACCGCTTCCGACGTGAAGGAAGCTGGTAAAGATGTGGGCCAGGGCGCCGCCAAAGTAGGCAGCAAAGTGGGCAATGCCGTGAAAGGTGCCTACAAGGAAGTGAAGTCGGAGGTGAAGAACACCGACAACGACTAAGTTGCATTTATTCAGTAGAAAAGGCCCGCCACATTGTGTAGCGGGCCTTTTTTCGTTGCAATCCCTCACTAAGAATTCCGAAAAAGACAAAATAGAACGTCCTGCTGAGCTTACCGAAGCATCTCTACCGCATCGTTGCAATGGTAATCCAACGAAACGGTCGAGATGCTTCGGCAAGCTCAGCAGGACGTTCTGCTTGTTAAGCTTCCTAATCTGACTTCACCCCTGTCCCAACTCCCGCAGCAGCCACGAGAGTTTCAGCAGATCCAGCTGCCGCAGGCTGGGCGTGGCCGAGAGCAGGTTGCGGCGCAGCGTGGGCTCCAGCGCGGCCAGGGCGGGGCGGGCCAGCCAGCCTAGGCCGTTTTTGCGCAGCTGCAAAGCCGTGCGCAGCAGGCGGGTTTCGGTGCCCAGCCCTTCGGCCCGGTACAGCAGCGCCAGGTTTCGCACGGCCTCGTGGGTTTTGCGCAGAAAATCTTCGGCCGGCTCCAGCCCGTCGTGCAGCACGGGGTTGTCGAGGTGGCGCACAATGGTGCCGGCCTCGCGCAGCCGCCAGCCAAATTTGGTGTCTTCGTGGCCGTAGCGCGTCAGGTCTTCGTCGAGGCCGAAGCGGCGAAATACTTCGGCCTGAATCAGAATGTTATTGAGGGTAAGTTGGGCGTGGGGTGTGGGCTGGCGCACGGCGGCCCGGCGGGCTTCGCGGTGGCGGCCGTAGTGCCAGCGCAGGTACAGGCGCGGGTCGGTGGGCGGGCTGAACTCGTAGAGGGTGCCGCCCACCAGCACCGGGGCCAGCGGGCGGGCCGCGGCGTAGCGGGCAACGAACTGGTCGTCGGGCAGCAGGCTGTCGTTGTCGAGCAGCAGCAGCCACTCGTGATGAGCGGCGGCAGCCAGGCGGTTGCGAATGGCGGCGCGGCCCACGTTGTGCGGCAGCTCCTGGTAGCACACCAGCGGCCACACAGCCAGCAGGCGGTTCAGCTCCCGAAATTCCGGACTTGAGCCATCATCCAGGCACAGAATCTCCACCGGCCCGCCCCAGTCGGCGGCCTGCTCCAGCAAGGTACTGACCAGCACCGTCACGTCGCGGTTGTACACCGGAATCAGTACGGAAAGACCCTTTTTCAATTAAGAATGCGGAATTAAAAATTAAAAATGGGGCAACGGCGCAGTAGGCATTGCCTCGCCGCCGGCTCAGGCACCGAGCTTATCCATGCTTATGGGCCACTAAATAATCTTTAATTCTTAATTCTCCATTTTTAATTGAAACGGCGTAACGGCCGAGTCAATCAGCTGGCCGTTTTCGCACTTCAGCACCCGCTTCGGATACTGCCGGATGATCTGGTAGTTGTGGGTGGCCATGAGCACAGCCGTGCCGGAGTTGTTGATTTCCACGAACAGGCGCATAATGCTGTCGGCCACGTCGGGGTCGAGGTTGCCGGTGGGCTCGTCGGCCAGCAGCAGCAGCGGCTCGTTCAGCAGCGCCCGGGCAATAACCACGCGCTGCTGCTCGCCGCCGGAAAGCTGGTGGGGCATCTTGCTGGCCGAGCCGGCCAGCCCTACCCGCATGAGCACTTCCGAAATGCGCTGCTGAATCTTGGCCTTGCCGCTCCAGCCGGTGGCTTTGAGTACAAACAGCAGGTTTTCGGCTACTGTGCGGTCGAACAGTAGTTGAAAATCCTGGAAGATGATGCCCAGCTTGCGGCGCAAAAACGGGACTTTGCTGCTGCTCAGCTTGGGCAAGGCGTAGCCGGCCACGGTGGCCGCCCCCGCCCCTACCGGCAGATCGGCATACAGGGTTTTGAGCAAAGAGCTTTTGCCCGAGCCCGTGCGCCCCACCAGGTACGCAAACTCACCCTTTTCCAGCGTGAACGACACTTTCTGCAGCACCGTATTCACGTCCTGCGACACGTAGACATCGTGCAATTCAATAACGGACATGCTTTTTTGGGGTCTTGGGGCTTGGGGACTTAGGGGCTTGGTTGGTGGGGTCTCATAGGCTTGAGGTCTTGGGTTTGCCAGCACAAAGACCAGATAACTAAGACCCCAAGACCCCCAAAATCAGATTTCCAGCTTCTGGAGCTTGCCAAATTCCAGGCCGGCAATGATGGCAGCCAGCTCAGTTTCCTTGCTTTCCAAGCCGTAGCGGTGCAAGTCCTTCAGCGGCCGGTCGGCCCGGAAGTAGGCGATGAGCACAAACTCCTCGTTCCGCAACTGAATGTAGTCTGGAATCTTGGCCTTGCCCTTTACTTTGATGATGTACATCGGTTTGATGTGCTAATTTTTTGATGTGCTAATGTGCTGTTGTAAGATAACCTCTCCCAAGCAGGGATAAGCAGCACATCAGCACATTACAGAATCAGCAAATTGACCTAAGAATTAACCTTCTTATGGTCGGCCAGGAAGGTGGCTAAGCCGCTGTCGGTGAGCGGGTGCTTCAGCAGGCCCGTAATCACGCTCAGCGGGCAGGTCACCACGTCGGCCCCGATTTCGGCGCACTGAATCAGGTGGGGCATGTGGCGCACGGAAGCAGCCAGCACCTGCGTGGGGTAGCCGTAGTTGCTGAAAATCTGCACGATCTGCTCCACCAGCTGCAGGCCATCGTGCCCGATATCATCGAGCCGGCCCACGAATGGCGACACGTAGGTAGCGCCGGCCTTGGCGGCCAGCAGCGCCTGCCCGGCCGTGAAAATCAGGGTGCAGTTAGTCTTGATGCCTTTCTCGGAGAAGTAGCGGATGGCCTTCACGCCGTCGCGCGTCATGGGCACCTTCACCACGATGTTCGGGTGCAGATCGGCCAGCATTTCGCCTTCGCGCACCATTTCCGCGAAGTCAACCGCAATAACCTCCGCCGATACGTCGCCTTCCACCATCTCGCAGATCTGGCGGTAGTGCGCCATCACGCTGTCCAGGCCCTTGATGCCCTCTTTGGCCATCAATGAGGGGTTGGTGGTCACGCCATCCAGCACGCCGAGGTCTACGGCTTCCTGAATGTCTTTGAGATTGGCGGTATCAATGAAGAATTTCATGCGGGAATTGCTTGGAAAAAAGAATACCCCAAAGCTAACCGTTTGCCGGCAAACGCGGCGCTGGTCAGGGTTGGGGCTTAGGAAAAGGGCAAAAAAAAGCGAGCCAAAATCGCACCGCTCAACCGTCTACCCTTGCTACCTTCCGGTCCTGGGGGAGTTCAACAGGAGCTGGTCGTTCTGACTCGCCGGGTGCAAATATACACGATGTCTGTTGCGCTACCGCTATGGCCGGGCAAATGATTGCGGCTATTTCTATGTTTCCATCAGATACTCAGCCGCTTTATTTTTGCGGCCGCGCCGGCACTAGTGCTTGCGGAAGGCTTTTACCGCGGCTTTGCTGCGCTTTTTGAGGTCTTTCTTGTAGCCGGGGATGGCCTCGAGGCGGAAAGTAAACGGCTCGGGGCCCTGAAGCTGCTGCCGCGCCTCCTGATACCCGGCGTAGCTCACGCCCACCGTCAGGGCCGGCTCGGTGGCGGCCAACAGCACCTCCCCGTTCGAATTAGAAATAGTAGTCTGCGACCGGCCCGAGAGCAGGCCGAACGTGACGGTAACGCCCGCCAGCGGCTCGCCGGCCGCACTAAGCACCCGACCGGTGATGTAGCGCACAAGCGGCGCGGCCGGCTTAGTCGGCTGGGCCGCGGGTTGCTGGGTAGCCACCCAAGTGCTCGAAGTAGTTTGGGCCGAAGCGGCCAGGGCCGGCAGCAGACTCAAGCTGAGCAGCGCACCGGAAAAGCAGGAGAAAGAACGCATAGGAATCGTAAACTGAAAAGATGAGCAGCTTTTGGCTACCTGTTAACCAACCAGCCCAACAAAGCCGCCACGCAATTACGTCTTATCCGATGCCTGTTTTTTTGATTTTCTGTGAAGACAGACTGCTGCCCGGCGAAGCGCCCCGAATAGCGGACCAACCGCTGGTGCCAACCCCGCCGACCGCCGCCGGGCACTATACAATGCCGCGCACCGCGCCGACGACTACTTCTTATAGTAGGCTTTCACCGCAGCTTTGGTCTGCTTTTTAAGCTGCCGCTTGTAGTCAGGAACGGGAGCCAGGTTGAAGGTGACGGGCTGTGGGCTCGCCAGGCTCAGTTCCACGTCTTCGTAGCCGGCGTAGCTCACGTGCAGCATAGGCACGGCGGCCTTGGAGCGCAGCATATACGTGCCTTCCGCATTCGTAACGGCCACCTGATCTTTGTCGGGGCCGATGGAAACCAGCGCCCCGGCCAGCGGCTGGCCTTTTTCGTTCAGCACCGTGCCTGCATACAGGCGGCTGCGCTCGGCAGCCGAAGCGGCTGGCGCGCCGCCGGCACCGGCCGGCATCAGCACGGCCAGCGACTCGGTGGGCAGCTGGCGGGTGGAGGCACTTTGGTTGGTTTGGGCCAGGGCCCCCAGCGGCAGGGACAGACCAAACAGCACAGCGAAGGAACGGACGATGCTTTTCATGCAGCGGTATGGCTAAAAAGAGAGTAGAAAGATGACGAGTGCGCAGGCAATAGCACAAAGCAGAACCCGTATTTCGATGTAATTATACAAACAAATACTTTTATTATAACAATATATAATCACAAATTTTATTTGCGGAGTACTACTAAAACAAAATCAGGCGCTTTCCCGCCCGGCTGCCTGGGCAATGAATTTTGCCCGACCCGGATGCCTGCCTACCTTTGCCGCATGCCCGAACAAATCCTGATTCTCGATTTTGGCTCCCAGTACACGCAGCTCATTGCCCGGCGCATCCGGGAACTGAATGTGTACTGCGAGATTCACCCCTATACGCACGCCCCGGACCTCACTGAGGACATCCGGGGCGTGGTGCTTTCAGGCTCGCCGTGCTCGGTGCGCGACCCGGAAGCGCCTAACCCCGACCTGAGCCGCTACCTGGGCCGGGTGCCGGTGCTGGGCGTGTGCTACGGGGCCCAGCTGCTGGCCCAGCAGCACGGCGGCGAGGTGCTGCCCGCCACCATCCGCGAGTACGGCCGCGCCCGCCTGGCGCGGGTGCACCACGACAGCCCGCTGCTGCACGGCGTGCCCACCGAGTCGCAGGTCTGGATGTCGCACGGCGACACGATCAAGACGCTACCCGCGGGCTTCGATATCATTGCCAGCACGCCGGAAGTGACCGTGGCGGCGTTTCAGGTGGCGGGGCAAGATACGTATGGCATCCAGTTTCACCCCGAAGTGACGCACAGCACCGACGGCAAAACCCTACTCCAGAACTTCGTGGTGAACATCTGCGGGCTGGACCAAAGCTGGACCCCGGAGCACTTCGTGGATAGCATGGTGGCCACGCTGCAGCGCACGATCGGCGAGCAGGACCAGGTAATTCTGGGCCTCTCGGGCGGGGTGGATTCTTCGGTGGCGGCGCTGCTGCTGCACAAAGCCATTGGGGCCCGCCTGCACGGCATTTTCGTGAACAACGGGCTGCTGCGCCAGAATGAGTATGAGCAGGTGCAGCACTCCTATAAAGACCTGGGTCTGAACGTGCGCGGCGTGGATGCCGCCCAGGAGTTCTACGCCGCGCTGGCCGGCCTGACGGACCCGGAGCTGAAGCGCAAGGCCATCGGGCGCACGTTCATCGAGGTATTTGACCGCGAAGCCCAGAAAGTAGAAGGCGCCCGCTGGCTGGCCCAGGGCACCATTTATCCGGATGTAATTGAGTCGGTGTCGGTGAAGGGGCCGGCCGTGACCATCAAGAGCCACCACAACGTGGGCGGGCTGCCTGAGAAAATGAACCTGCGCATTGTGGAGCCGCTCCGGGCCTTGTTTAAGGATGAGGTGCGCGAGGTGGGCCACACGCTGGGGCTGCCCGCGCCTATTCTGCACCGTCACCCCTTCCCCGGTCCCGGCCTGGGCATCCGCATCCTCGGCGACATCACGCCCCAGAAAGTGGACCTGCTGCAGCGGGCCGATGCTATTTTCATCAATGGCCTGAAGGAATACGGCCTCTACGACCAAGTGTGGCAAGCCGGCGTGATGCTGCTGCCCATTCAGAGCGTGGGCGTGATGGGCGATGAGCGCACCTACGAGCAGGTGGTGGCCCTGCGCGCCGTGACCAGCGTGGACGGCATGACCGCCGACTGGGCCCACCTGCCCTACGAATTTCTGGCCGACATCTCGAACAAGATCATCAACCAGGTGCGCGGCATCAACCGCGTGGTGTATGACATTTCCAGCAAGCCCCCGGCTACCATTGAGTGGGAATAAACCACGGATTCACGCGGATTTTTCACCGTCCGGCAGCCCCAGCGGGGCGACATGTCGGTAGCAAAACGAATCGGAAGTAGTACTAAAGCCCCAGCGGGGCGGCACCTCGTTCAACAGTTGGTGCCGCCCCGCTGGGGCTCATGCTACTTTGTGCTGGTTATGGCTACCGATATTTCGCCCCGCTGGGGCTGTTGCTCAATACGCCGCAACTTGGGTGTGCTGATGGCTGCCTACTTAGTTGAGCGTGCCGAAGCTGGCCCGCAGCTGATAGAAAATCCGGTCAAACAGGCTGGTTTCTTCCGTTATCACCTCCGCCGTGGCGCTGATGCGGTTGCGGTACACCACCTTTTTGCCGTAGGTGGTGCGCAGGCCATCGGGCAGCACCACCTTGGCCAGGAAGTTATTGTCCGTGGTGGGCATCTCGGCAATGGTAGCAATTTTGCCGTTCAGCAGCCCGTATTCCTTGAATGGATAGCCGTCGAGCTTAATCAGCACTTTCTGGCCCACTTTCACTTTGCCCAGGTTCTGCTGGGGCACCAGCATCTGCCCGTAGTAGTGCGTAGAGGTCGAGCCCAGAAAGAACACTTCCTCGTTGGCCCGCACCACCTGGTTCACTTCCAGAAACCGGGAAAAATACACCTTGCCGGCGCCGGGAGCCGACAGGATGAAGCGGCTTTTCCAGTCGGCCACGGCACTGCGCAACGTATTCAGGCTCTGCAGGTAAGCCTCCGCTTGGTCGCGCACCAGCTTGTTCAGCTCCAGCAGCTCCTGCTCTTTGGCGGCCTGGGCCGAGATGTTGTTCAGCCGCGCCGATTCGGCCTGTTTTAGCGGAAACTGCTTGGCCAGCGCCCGGCTTTCCTCGCGCCGCACGTCGGCCGGCGCGATAACGCCCTGCGTGGCCAGCTGCTGCTGCGCCGCCAGCTCCTTGCCGGCCAGCTGCGAGTCGCTGCTGTACAGCTCCGATTGTTGGGTCAGGTTTTTTTCAATCCGCTTCAGATTGGCCAACTCGCCCTCCAGCAGCTGCTGCTTTTTGCTGAAAAACGCCGCCGCGCCGGTACTATGGTATTGCGAACGAATCTGGGCAAACTCCTGGTAGCGGCTCTGCAGCTCCCCCAGCTGATTGGCAAAGTCAACGGATTGAAAATCAGTGGGCATCAGGCGGGCAGACGGGTGGTTCTGGCTCAGCTGGTCCAGATACTGCGCCAGCTTCAGCACCTGGGCGTGGTTGGCCGTGCTTTCCAGATAAGCCAGCGGCTGGCCCGGTGCCACCGCCTGCCTCTCGCGCACCAAAATCTGCACGATGCGGCCGTTCAGCTTGGCCACCACCGATTTGGGCGCGTTGCTGGAGGTCATAAAAAACGTGCAGCGCACGATAGTCGGAAACTTCACCAGGTAGCTCAGCGTGAGCAACGCTGCGAGCAGCACGAAAAACAGGCTCGTGCCGATACGAATAAACCAGTGCGGGCGCGAGGTAATAATTTCTTCCAGCTCGTCGCTGTGGGTTACAAGTGTTGAGGTCATACTTTTTATTCGGTGCAGGTATTTTATTTCGGCCGGAGCCAGGCCTAAAACCGCAGTCAATAATTAGCGCCAAAGCGGCTACGAGTCCAGCTCAATCTGATTTTTCACCAGCGTGTAATAATAGCCGCGCTGGCTCACCAGAATATCGTGCGTGCCCTGCTCCACTACGCTGCCGTTGTGCATCACCACAATATTATCGGCATGGCGCACGGTGCTCAGGCGGTGTGCTACCACAATCACGGTGCGCTTATCCAGAAACTGCTTGAGATTATTAAGAATGGCACTTTCGTTGGTGGCATCCAGCGAATTAGTGGCTTCGTCCAGAAACAGAAACGACGGATTTTTATAGACCGCTCGAGCTATCAGCAGGCGCTGCCGCTGGCCCTGGCTCATGCCGTTGCCATCCATCCCGATGCGGGTATTAAATCCGGAAGGCAGCGACTCCAGATACTCTTGAATATTGGCTACTTTCACCGCGTGCAATAGCCTGGCCGTGTCATAATTTTCTTCGCCCACGGCAATATTGCGGGCAATGGTATCGGAGAAAATAAATCCTTCCTGCGTCACTACGCCGCACTCGTCGCGCCAGGCCTCCTGCCCTATCTGATCGAGGCTGATGTGGCTGACCTGAATTTTGCCGCGCGTGGGCTGGTAGAATTTCAGCAATAATTTCAGCAGCGTGGTTTTGCCGCTGCCGCTGGCCCCTACCAGCGCCGTAGTTTTGCCGGCCGGAATATGCAGATTGATACCATGCAGCACCAAGCGCGCCTCCGCTCCCGGATAGGCGAAATCAACATTTTTCAGGCGAATTGATTTTTCTGCCGGTAGCGTCTGCAGGCCTACTGCCGAGCCGGGCTCCTCATCTTCTAGGGCATGAATCTCGTTGAGCCGCTCCAGGCTTATTTGCGCATCCTGCCAGGTTTGGGTGAATAAAATCAGCTGCTCTACCGGCTTATTCAGCTGGCCCAGAATATATTGAATAGTGAGCATCGTACCCAGGGTAATATGCCCGTCCACCACGGCTTTGGCGGCCAGAAATGTAATAAGAATATTTTTTCCTTCGTTAATAAATACCGCGCCGGCCTTTTGGTATTGCATGGTGGCCAGCCCCCGGTAGTTTATTTTAAACAGCGCCGCCTGAATCTTCTCCCACTCCCACCGCTTCTGCCGCTCCGAGTTGGAGAGTTTGATATCCTGCACGCCCTGAATGAGTTGCACAATGGCGCTTTGATTACGGGCCTGGGCCGTGAAACGCAGTCCATCAATCTCGCGGCGGTTTTTCAGAAATACCAGCGCCCACGCCACGTAAGCCAGCGTGCCAAACAGGAAAATCAGGAATATGGTAAAGTCATAAATACCCAGTACTATTCCGAAAATAAAAATACTGAGCAGCGAAAACATGGCCGATAGCGACGTACTGGTCAGGAATGTTTCTATCCGCTCATGGTCATTTATGCGCTGCATGATGTCGCCAAACAGCTTCGTATCGAAGAACGAAATAGGCAGCCGCAACAGCTTAGACAGGAAATTTGACAGAATCATCACATTGACGCGTGAGCTGATATGCAATAATATCCAGCCGCGAATAAAATCAACGATGTTCTGACTGGCAAAAAGCGTGAGCTGGGCAATCAGAATGATATAAATAAACCGCATGTTGTGCGTGTTTATTCCAATATCGACCACCGATTGGGCCAGAAAAGGCAATAGCAGCTGAAATGCGCTGCCTACCAACAGCCCGAAAAGCAGCTGCACCAGTAGGCTTTTGTATTTAAACAGATAGGCAAAAGCCTCTCTGAAGCCTACTTTTCTCCCGGAATCTAGTGATTTATCCAGGTAAAATTCCGGCTTGGGCTCCAGCAGCAATACATTGCCCTGGCTAACGCCTTCCTGACGGTAGCTCAGCCAGCCCGCCATAAATTCCTCGTACGTTTGGGTAAGCAGACCCTGGGCCGGGTCGGCAATCTGTACGAGCGTGTGGGTATTATTTTTGCGCGAAGAAAATCTTTTCTTTTTAAAGCCCCAAACGACGACGAACTGATTGTTTTTCCAAGGCACGATGCAGGGCAGCGTAGCCTCGCTGGCCAGGCGGGAAAAATTAAGCTTCACCCCCAACGTCTGAAACCCGATGGCCTCTGCGGCCTTGCTGATGCCATTGATAGAGGCGCCTTCGTGATTTAGCTCGCTGCTTTTGCGCAGGGTTTGCAGGCTAAAGTAGCGGCCGTGGTATTTGGCCACCATGCGCAAACAGACCGGACCACAGTCAAGCGCTTCCGGCTGCTTATAAAAAGGAAATTCAGGCACGTACTCTTTCGTTTTATGAGCGTTTTTTCAAGCAGCTAATCAGTTAAACCACTTATATATTATCAGTAATTATTATACTCATTTATAGCCGAATCTTGCCATTTGTGCGGGGCTGTACACATGGAACAGGCCGTACTGCCTGCGCACAGTGAATCATCCGACGCTAGCCGGCAGAACTTAAGAAATAGTCGAATGGTCTTACTTATCAGCCCGAGTTGCTACCAGCCTGCGCAGCAATACTTTATCACCCAGGCTAACAAACTCAAAACCTCGTAGTCAGCACTATGCTTTGTTTAGACTGCATTTTGCCGATTCAATATTAATAAATTATTATCTTTTATGCTGTACTCAGAGAATTTATTTCTGTCTTTTTTCAGGTTACGCGGATTTCACCTATTCTAAAATCAACTGTAGCTGCTTCAGCTAAAGCCAACAGATACTGCAATGCTTACCTGCAAGCTGACTAGCCGCTACAGCTGGTTTGGAGCAGGGCTGCGTTTATTGTAGGTACTGTTTGGGCTGGTTCGTCGGCTTTCTATATCTCCAACTGTACATAGCCACCGGGAGGCCGCTATGGCTATGACGATGGGCGTTGTTCCAGGCGGCCCAGCAGGCGCACGGTGGCATAGCCCAGCAGCAGAAACACGCCGTAGAGCAGCGTGACGCCCCAGGCCCGCGGGTGCTCGAGCGGATGCAGCAGGCGGCTTAGGATATCGTAGAACAGGCTGAGCGGGTTGGTGATGACATCCCAGGAGTTGAAGCGCAGGAAGCGGCCCAGATAGATGCCGAAGCTGCTGAGCAGCAGGGCCACGGTGGCGAAAATCCAGCCGGCGGCCCAGCCCAGCCGGCGCGCCACCAGGGCCTGCATATCCAGCAGGGAGGCGTAGGTGAGCATCAGCCCGTTCCAGGCGCAGCTCAGGATCAGGGCCAGATCGTACCAGTAGGGCACGCCGGCGCGGCGCTCCAGATGAAACAGGTCGGTGAGGATGTAGGGCGCGTTGGGGAAAAACAGCAGCCAGGCTAGGCCTACCGGCACCAGCAGCCGCGCTTTCAGCCGGCCCGCCGCTACACCCAGCATGGTGCTTAACCCAAACGGAATGAGGGCCAGAAACAGATTCCAGAGCAGAAATACGAACACCAGCTCGTGGGTCCAGAACACGCGTAGCGTAATCAGCACCGCGCTCAGCGTGAGCGAGGCCCCCAGCAGCAGCAGCAGCTGCAGACGCTGGCGCATCCGGGGCATAGACAGAGCAAGGGCGGACTCAGACATACGGCCAAGTTCGGAAATTCCGGGGTTGGAAGCCAACAGAGCGAGGCATGTTGGGCGCAGCCGAAGCGCCTCGCGGGCTGACGTTTGATTACTACTCCAACGTCAGCCCGCGAGATGCTTCGACAAGCTCAGCATGACAATACAATTGCAACGTCAGCACGCGAGATTCCTCGGTCCCTGGCTTGATGCGCCACATGCTCGGAGTGACGTTCTTCTGGCAACTACCTCAGCCCTACTCCTCTACTCCGCCGGCGGCCCAGCGCAGCATGGCCTGGGTTTGGGCGTATTTGGCCTGCAGTTCGGCCAGCTTCACGCGGGCACTCACCAGGGAGGCCTCGCGGGAGTTGAGCAGGAAGATAGAGCTTTCGCCGTTTTCAAAGCGGATTTGCTCGCCCTGGCGTAGGCGCTCGGCGTTGCGGACCACCTGCTCCTGCAAGGTGAGCTGCTCGCGCAGGGCGGCCCAGTCGTTGGCCACGGTGCGCACGCCGGTCTGGATTTCGCGGGTGTCCTGCTGCAGATCCAACTCGGTTTCGCGCAGCTTCAGGCGGTTGAGCTGGAGCTTAGCCCGCTCCTGGCGCAACAGCAGCGGATAGGCGAAGCTCACGCCCAGCTTGTAGTTATTCTGCAGATAGGAGCCGTTGAAGCTGGCTCCGGTTTCGGGGTTGAAGGGCTGGCCGGCCTGCAGCAGGTTATAGTCGAGGGTGAGCTTGGGCAGCAGCTTGTTGGAGAGCAAGCGGCGCTCGACACCCAACTGACTGAGCTTGGCGCGGCTTTTCTGCAGCTCGGGATGCAGCTGCTGGGCCAGCTCGGTGAGGGCGACCAGCGAATCGGGGGGCAAGGCGGGCCAGGCGGCGGGCAGTACCTGGGGGCGCACGGTGGCGGGCAACTCGCGGGGCTGCTGCTGCTCGTCCCAGAGGTAGTTGCTGAGCAGCAGGGTGGCATTTTGCCACTGCACCTGCGCCTGGGCCAGCGTGGCCTGGCGGTTCTGCAGCTCCGTGAGAGCCTCCACCGAGTCGATGGCGGCCAGGTCGCCGAGGCGCACCCGCTCGCGCACGGCCCGGAAGCGTACGTCGGCCAGCTCTACGTTCTGGCGCAGCAATGCCTGCCGCTGATAGCTCAGGCTCCAGTCCCAATAGTCTTTGGCGGCCTGCAGCACCAGCTTGTTGAGGGCGCCGCGGCGCTCAGCTTCGGCCAGGCCCTGCAGGGCGCGGGCCTGGCGCACGGCGGCGCGGCGCTCGTCTATCAGCAAGCCCTGGCCCAGCGGCACCGACAGGCCCACGTAGCTCAAGCCCGGCTGCGAGGTTTTGCTCTCAGGGTTGACGCTGAAGCCCACGCCCCGCTCAAAGCCCGCCTTGAGGTCGAGGCCGTACCACACCGGCACGCGCAAACTCGCGTCCCAGTCGTGAAAATACTCCTTGCCGCCGAAGGTCTTGCCGTAGTATTTGCTGGTAGCGGCCGGGTCGAAGAGGCCGCGGGCAAAGCGTACTTCCTGCAAAGCCCGTTCGGGCAGCAGCGCCGCCTGCCGGGCCACCGGGTGCCGCAGCGTGACGTAGGTAAGCAGGTCGGCGAGGGAAAATACCTGGCCGGAATCGGGGGCGGCCACTGGCACGGCAACCAGCGGAGCCGGCAGCGGCCGGCCCAGGCCCTGCCCGGCGGCGGGCCGCTGGGCAGCCGCCGGCGCAGCCAGCCCCCCGGCCAGCAGCGACCCGGCCAACGTCAGCTTCAGCAGCCTTTTCAACGACATCCTCATTTAGCTTCCTCCTCCTCACTGTCGGCTTTCGCCGCTTTATCGGCTTTCTTGGCCTTGCCGTCTTTGGCGCTGGCATTGGGGTTGCCCACAAAATTAGGTGGGAAGCCGTTCACCTGCCGCCACAGTTCGTACCAGATCGGCACATCATCGAGCAGCGCCCAGCCATATACGCCGGAACCTACGCGCAGAGGCTTGGGCCAGGGTTCCTGAGCCGGATCGGGGGTGACCAGGATGCGGTACTGGCCCTGGGAGTCGATATTATCAATAACGGACACGATGCCGCCGAAGGTGCCGAAGCTGGTGCCGGGCCAGCCGCTGAACACCAGCGCGGGCCAGCCGTCGAACTGCAGCCGCACCTGGCGGCCCACCCGCAGCAGCGGAATATCCATGGGCTGCACATACAACTCGGCGGCCAGGGCTGGCGCGTTGGGCATTACCGTCACAATGGCTTCACCTTCCTTCACCATCTCCCCGATGCCTTCTTTCAGGGCCCGCACCACATAGCCGTCTTGGGGGGCCGTAATCTGGTAGTAGCCGGCCCGGATGCTGAGGTTGGCCAGCTCGTTGCGCATCTTGGCAATCTGGCCCTCGGTATCGAACTGGTAGCCCGTGGTAGAGCGCCGCTCCGACTCGGACTTGGCCAGCTTATCCTGGTACTCGGCGGCCAACGACGACAGCTCCAGCTGGGCGTTGGTCAGCTCCTGACGGCTGGCACCCAGCTTGTTTTCCACGGCCTGCCGCTTGGCGGTGCTCTCTTGGAACTTGAGGCGGCGCTGCTCCAGCTCGGTCAGGGACTTGAGGCCCTGACGGTACAGCTCTTCCTGGCGGGCCAACTGCTGGCGGGCAATGTCAAAGTCGTTGTTGGCGGCGCGCAGCTCGGCCTCGTCGGAGTTCACCTTCAGGCGGGTCTGGCTCACCTTGTTGCGGGCTTTGTCCAGGCTCACCTGCAGACCGGCGCGCAGGGCGTTTTGCTGTTCGCTGAGGGCTTCGCCCTTAGCCCGGTTTTCCTGCAACGAGGCAATTTTAGCCTCCAACTGCTCGCGGGTGCGGGCCAGCAGCTCGGGGTCGAAGTACTTCTCCTTGATTTCGGTGATGGTCACCAGCGTGTCGCCCTTGCGCACGGCCTGGCCTTCGCGCACGCGCCAGCGGTCAATACGGCCGGCAATGGTGCTGGGCACGGTCTGGGGGCGGTCCTGGGGGCGCAGGGTGGTGAGCGTGCCGGTCGAGCGGATGTTCTGCGTCCAGGGCAGGAAGCCGGCCAGCAGCACCAGCCCACCCAGCACGGCCAGCACGCGGGCCAGCACGCGGCCCGTGCGCGGGGTCTGCACGTAGCCAAACGAGCGGAATCGGCTCGTCGTCGGGTCGGTGGCAGCCAGTGGTTTTTCAGCAAACGGCATCTTAGGATCAATTAGCAGTTAACATTGAGCAATGAGCAGTCTGTCATGCTTCATCCGGCGTAGGCGAAGCGAAGAACCTTGTAGTGGAGCGATGTTCATTACAACGACTCGTTTCTATTCTAATAAGGTTCTTCACTGCGCGTATGTCGGATGAAGCATGACGAGGCTGCTGCTTACTGCTCGTTCCCCGTCATTTCCGAATACGGGCCGTCGGCGATGAGGCGGCCGTTGCGGAGCTGCGCCACGCGCGGGCACAGGGCCAGCACGCGCGGGTCGTTGGAGGCCAGCAGCACGGTCCAGGGCTGGTCGGGGGCCAGCAGGCGGCCCAGCACGCGCAGGCGCTCGGTGGGCGCTACGCCGGGCAGGAAGTCGTCGAGCAGCAGCAGGCGCGGGCGGTGCAGCAGGGCGCGGGCCAGCAGCAGCTTCTGGCGGGCACTTTCGGCCAGCGGGGTGCCCACGCCCAGCGGCGTGCTCAGGCCCAGCGGCCGGGAATATACGTCGTCGCGCAGGCCCACCAGCTCCAGGGCCCAGGCCACATCGTCGGGCGTGAGGTGGGGCTGGTCGAGGGTCAGATTCTGGAGCAGCGTGCCATCAAACACGCTCTGGTGCGAGATATTGTCGCCGATGTGGTGGCCCAGGTCTTCGGTGGCAATGTCCTGCAGGGCCAGCCCATCGTAGGCCACCACGCCCGAATAGCCTTCCAGCAGGCCGGCCAGCACCCGTAGCAGGGTAGTTTTGCCCGAACCATCGAAGCCGGCCAGGCCCAGGTGCTCGCCAGCCTGCAAGGTGAGGGATATATCGTGCAGCGGGTGCTTTTTGGTGCCGGGGTACTGGTAGCTGAGGTGGTGCAGCTCGACGCGCATGCCGGTGCGGCCGGCCGGCAGCGGCAGGTTGGAGCCGGCGTGGGCGGCCACGGTGGGCAGGTCGAGCACGTGCCCGATCTTGTCGAGCGAGGTCAGCGCGTCATACACCACATCCAGCTTCAGCAGCACTTTTTCCACCGCCGAAATGGTCAGAATAATTACGATTTCGGCCGCCACAAACTGCCCGATGTTGATTTGCTTGGCAATGAGCAGCCAGCACCCGATGGTGAGCAGCGCCGCCGTGATAAGCGTGCGGAACGCCACGAACCCCCAATACTGCGTGACCAACACCCGAAAATGGCTCTGGCGGGCCAGCAGGTAGCCTTCCACCAGGTCGTCGGTGCGGCGCAGGGCCAACTCCTGCCGGGGCGGGTGGCGGAACGTGTGTACCGTGCGGGCCACGTCTTCGAGCCAGGCCACCACGCGGTACTTAAACTTGCTTTCGGCCAGGCTGGTGCGCAGACCCTGCGGACCGGTAAGACGAATCATGAGGGCCAGCAGGCCGACCAGCAGCAGGCCGAAGGCAATGAAGACCGGATGGTAGAACGAGAGCAGAATCAGGCCGAACAGAATCTGCAGCGCGGCGGCCGAAAACTCAATCAGCAGCGTGGAAAGACCCTTTTGGAGCGTGGGCGCGTCGAGCAGGCGGTTCATTAGCTCGGGCAGGTACTGGCCGTCGAGGGCCTCGGTACGCACGCGGGGCAGGCGCACGGCAAAATCCAGCGCCACCCGCGCAAACAGGCGCTGCTGAATGTATTCGACCAGATATACCTGCATCACCTGCAACGCCCCCACCAGCAGCGTGCCCAGCACAATGAAGCCGATGAGCACCACCAACGACGTGCTCACGGCCCCGCTGCTCACAAACCCAATCACCGACTGCACGCCCAGCGGCAGCGTGAGGCTGATGAGCCCGGCCAGCGCCGCATATACATACAAGTACGTAATGTCGCGCCGCTCCGAGGCCAGCAGCTGAAACAGGCGCTGACCGGGTGTAAGAGCGGACGGATGAGAATCTGCCATATTTTGTCAGTTGTCAGTTGGTAGTCGTCAGTTGTTCGCTGTCAGTTGTTAGTCTTGAACAAACTGACAACCGACAACTACCAACTGACAACTAAAAACTCATTACCGCAGGGCGGCGAAAACCAGGTTTTCGAGGAAGGAATAAATTTGTTTTTCGGCTTCGCTCTTATCCGGCGCATCGGTGAGCGAGGGCAGGTGATGGGCAAAAAAGAGCTGTTTGCGGGCCGCCTCCAGCAGGGTGCTGGCCAGCGCGTGCGGGTGGGCATAAGCTGGGTTCAGCGCCTGTATCACCAGCGTGATATCGGCCACCAAGCGCTTATACTCCCGAAACAGGCCCACCTGGTTGTCGGCATCCACCTCGCGGGTGAGGTACGATTTGGAGGCCTCGTTGATGACGATGCGGTAGAGCGCGGCCTCGTCCAGCTCGGTGGTGGCGGGGTCGTCGTGGTGGGCGCGGGTGAGGATGCCCAGAATCAGGCGCATTCGCTCGCGCGGGTCGGGCACGTTGTGGGTATGAAACCGGATCTGATAGCCCAGCCACGCCCAGTACCACGATACCAGGTACACC
This sequence comes from Hymenobacter daecheongensis DSM 21074, assembly GCF_900141805.1. Taxonomy (GTDB): domain Bacteria; phylum Bacteroidota; class Bacteroidia; order Cytophagales; family Hymenobacteraceae; genus Hymenobacter; species Hymenobacter daecheongensis. Next base: position 237,632 of record NZ_FQYN01000003.1, read on the forward strand.
AGCAGCCGGTGTTTGTTCTCGAAATAGCGGTAGAGCGAGGCCTCCGTGGACTCGATACGCAGGGCCAGCTTCTTGAAAGTGAACTGCTCGAAGCCGATTTCATCAATCAGCTTCACGCTTTCGCCAATCAGGCGGCGGCCCAGGTCCGTGTCCTGCGGGTCGCGCAGGTAGAGCTTCTCATTCAGGTCGATGCGCAGGATGGTACTCATAGTAAGGTAGCGGGAAAACAGGTGAGACTTCGCCCAACGGGCAAGTAATACTTCTATTAGCCAAAGCTACTGCTTCAACCAAAAAAAGCACCGCAATAGCTGGCCATACGCCTGCTTTCAGTTCGCGGAGCAAAGGTAGTGCCCTGGCGCAGGCCCAGTCTTAAGAAGGAATTAAATGCAGGTTAATTCCCGATTAAAGCCCGGCCCTACTCGCCCTGCCCCAGCGAAAACACCCGCTGCCCGTCCATCAGATACAGGTTCTCGGTCTTGATGATCAGCACGTTGTCCTCGGCCATGCGATGCTGCAGTGCCAGCACCTGGCCAAACTGCACGGACGCATAGGCATCAGGCGCAGTGCTGGCCGCCACGAAGCGGCAGCGCCAGTGGTCGGTGCAGAAAGTTTCGGGGTGCCCGTCGGGATACACTTTCACGCCGCGGTTGGTAATGATTTTGAGCCGGAGCAGCGGCCCGGCGAGGGTCGCCAGCTGCTGGCCCAACTGCGCGGGGTCAGTGCCGTCCCAGCGCACAAACACATCGACGCCCACCAGCTGCTGCACCACCGGGGCCCGCTCGTAGCGCACCGAGGGCGCAGCCCGCTCCATGTTCTGGCCCACCTGAAACGGGCGCAGCTGCTGCGGCACCCGACCCAGGCGCTCAATCACGGCATCGGCAAAGCCCGTGGTCGTGACTTTGGCCTGGCTGGTTTCGGGGCGGTACACGTCGGCCGTGTGCAGGCCGTCTTCCAAGGCGCAGAGCCAGGCATTGTGCACGCGGGCGGCTACCTCGTTTTGCCCTAAGTGAATGAGCATGAGCACGGCGGCTTGTAGCAGACCCGAAGGGTTGGCAATATCGCGGCCCGCAATGTCGGGGGCCGAGCCGTGAATGGCTTCGAACAGCGCGCCCTGGTCGCCGATGTTGGAGGAGCCGGCCAGCCCCACCGAGCCCGTAAGCTGGGCCACCACATCGGAAATGATGTCGCCGTACAGGTTCATGGTCACCACCACGTCGTACTGCTCGGGCGTGTCGGCCAGGCGGGCCGTACCGATGTCGATGATCTGGTGGTCCTGCTCGATGTCGGGGTAGTGCTGCCCGATTTCCATGAACACGCGGTGAAACAGGCCGTCGGTGAGCTTCATGATGTTGTCCTTGGTCATGCACGTCACGCGCTTGCGGCCGTGGCGGCGGGCGTACTCAAAAGCGTAGCGCACGATTTTCTCGCAGCCGGGCCGGCTCACCAGCTTCAGGCACTGCACCACATCGGGGGTTTGCTGGTGCTCGATGCCGGCGTAGAGGTCCTCCTCGTTTTCGCGAATGATGACCACATCCAGGTCGGGGTGGCGGGTGGCCACGGCCGGATACAGCGAGCGGCAGGGGCGCACGTTGGCATACAGGCCCAGGGTTTTGCGCAGCGTCACATTCAGGCTTTTGTAGCCCCCGCCCAGCGGCGTGGTGATGGGCGCCTTGAGCAGCACCCGCGTGCGCTGCAACGATTCCCAGGCCTCCGGTCCGATGCCCGAGGCGTGCCCGGCGCGGTACACCTGCTCGCCCACATGAATGAATTCGGGCTCCAGCGCGGCTCCGGCGGCATCCAGTATGCGCAGGGTCTGGGTCATGATTTCGGGGCCAATACCGTCGCCGGCGGCTACTGTGATACGGGCTTTGGGTTGCATAAACAAGGGACTTAAGGATGGAAGAGGAAACAGCGGGGTGGTTTTGCCGGTGCAAACATAAACATACTTTTCAAAAAAATAGCTTTACTATCAAATAAAATAGCGCTGCCTTTATTCTGCCGATTCATGTCAAAAAAATATGAAGCATTAAGCAACCAAAATATTAACGCTATTGTATATGATAGTAAAACTACCAATAATGGTAGCAAGACTAAATTCTGCGGTTATGTCTTTCCTCCCCCACTTCCGTCCCCGACTGATCAGGCGGCCGTATGCCATGCTTTGCGCCCGGCTGCCGCTCACTCCACTTGCGGCCCATCGGAGTGTGGGGCGCGAGGAAGTACGCGCGATACTGGCCACGCTCTGTTCGTATAGCCTGCACCGCTCCGTGCTGACGATGCGCCCGCTGGCTGGCCTGCTGGTGGCGGCCGGCCTGGTGCTGAGCGGCTGCACCACCGTGCGGCAGGGCGAAATAGGCGTGAAACGCACGCTGGGTCGCCTCGATCAGCAGGTTATCCTATCGGGCCCCAAGACCTTCAATCCTTTCCTGACGACCATCATTAAGGTGCCCGTCACGACCCAGAACCTGGAAATCCGCTCCAATCTGCCGTCCAAGGAGGGCTTATCCATTGGCTCCGACATCTCCATTCTGTACCGGGTGAAGGCCGAGCAGGTGCCTAACATTCTGCAAACCACCGGCCGCGACTACGCCAACATCCTGATTCTGCCCGTGTTCCGCTCGGCCGCCGCCGACGTGTGTGCCCGCTACTTCGCCAAAGACATGCACAGCGCCGAGCGGGGCGTGATTGAAACCGCTATTCAGGCGCGCATGAACGAGGTGCTGAGTAGCAAGGGCTTCGAGATTGAGAATGTGCTGATGAAGAACATCACGCTGCCCGCGGGCCTGGCCAAAGCCATTGAGGATCGGCTGGAAGCTGAGCAGGATGCCCTGCGCATGGAGTTTCAGAAGCAGCGCGAAACCCGCGACGCGGAACGCCGCGTGATTGAGGCCGAAGGGCAAAAACGCATTGCCGTGGTGCGGGCGCAGGGCGAGCAGGAGGCCAATATCATTCAGGCCAAAGGCAAGGCGGAAGCCATGCGCATTGAGGCTGAAGCCGTGCGGGTTACCAACCAGCTCATCAACCGCGACCTGACGCCGGCCGTGCTCAAGTTTAAGTCCATTGAGGCTTTCCGGGAGCTGTCGAAGTCGCAGAACTCCAAAACCATTATCACCAACGGCACTACGCCCGTACTGAACACGCTGAGCCAGTGACCATAAACCGCTTTTTTTCCGCTTCCGGCTCCGGCCGGCTACTGCTGGTGCTGCTGCTCAGTATTCGCTACTCGGCCCAAGGCCAGCAGAATCTGTTCAATATTCCGGCCGGCGACCTGACGCCGCAGGGCAAGGTGTTTTTTCAGCACCAGACCAACATCTACAACCGGGGCTACTTCGAATCGAAAAACCACTTCGTGTACGGCCTGGGCAAGGGCTGGGAGGCCGGCCTGAACGTGGTGAACCTGCAGATGAACTTCCGCCGCGGCCGCAAGGACTGGCTGGGCACCAACCCCGACAACCGCAGCATTCCGCTGGCCCCATTGGTAAAGCTGACGAGCCAGAAGTTCTTCTTTCTCTCAGACCGCCTCAGCACCAGCATCGGCACGCAGGTGGGCCTCAACCCCATCCGCTTTAGCGGGGTGAGCCGGGAGCTGACGCACTTCTCCTACAACACCTGGGCCTGGATCCCCCGCTCCCACGTGAAGGTGGTGGCCGGCCCCTACCTCTCCGACCGGGGTACGCTGGGCGCCGGCAACCGGGCCGGCCTGCTGCTGGGAGCCGAGTTTCCGGTGACAAAAAAGCTGCTTTTCATGGGCGACTTTATTTCGGGCAACAACTACACCAGCGCCTCGGTAGTTGGATTTAACTACCTGGCCACCAAACGCCTGCAGCTATGCCTGGGAGCCTTGCTGCCCAACCCCGGCACCAGCAACCGCCCGGGCCTCGTGTTTGAGCTGAACCTGCTGGGCTACGACGACCCGCACTAATCCGGCCCCGCTTGCCGCGCCCGCTTGAGGGCCGGCCGCACGACGCAGCTGCCCGCGCCGTCTTGCCTCTGCTCCAGATGCTTCCCGTTTTCCGCTTTCAGTCATGGCCCGTTTATCGTTTTTAATACTGCTTGTAGGGGTGCTGGGGCTGCCAAGCCCGGTTTGGGCCCAGCATATGACCACGGTTCAGAACCGGCAGTTTCAGGTCAAATACGAGGTGCCGGCCCACTGGAGCGTGACGCACCAGCGCACCGACTCGGTGGAGGTGCTGCGCTACCACAACCCCGACGATAATACCGTGCTCTGGGTAGGACAGCTGCGGGGCCGCCACGCCAGCCTGCGGCCGGCCAAAGCGCTGCAGCGCCTGCTGCGCCATCTGGGGGCCACCCGCCACGAAGAGCACAACGTCTCCTCGCACGGTCTCGACTTTCTGGAAAGCACAGGCACCTGCTTCGTCAATGGCCAAGAAGTGCGCTACGATGCGCGGGTGACCACCTCGCAGCGCCACGTGCTGGTGGTGTACGTGTATGCCACCACGGCTTCCTTCGCTACCCAGGCCCGGCTGCTGCATCATGTGCTGGAAAGCATTGCCCCCCTGCAGGGCAAGTAACCAGCCACTCTTCCGGTCTCTTCCCCCCCCCCATTTTTTCCCCTTCCCCGCCATGAAACTTCTGCTGCTGTTGCTTCTGAGTATGCTGCCCCTTCGCCTGCGGGCACAGGCGGCGGCCCCACTGGAATGGGTGCGCAACCCCCAATACCAGTTGCAGTACCGTGTGCCGGCCGACTGGAACAAGCTGCGCCAGGCCACCGATACCACCCTGGCTCTCACGCACATGAGCCCCGACCAGAACATGATGCTCTTTATTGGCAAGCTACGCGGGGCAGCAGCCAATATGACACCCGAACAGGCGCTGTTTCACCTCACCGAAAAATTTGGGGTGCCCATCAACAAGCAGTATGCCACGGCCTACAACGGCATCCGGTTTCTGGAAACTACCGGCACGGGCAGTATGGATGGGCGCGCGTTGCGCTACGACGCGCTGGCCGCCCACCACCGCGGCCACGTGCTGCTAATCTACATTTTGGCTACGCCTGACGCCTTTATGAATCATGAGCCGCTGATGCAGGAAATTCTGCACAGCATGGCCCCCTACAAAGGACGCTAGCCTGCCCCCGGCGGCCGGCGCGGCCGAACCAGCCTTGTTTCACTTCCCGCTTTTGCTTCTTTTCCATGATTCTGTTCAATCTGCTCACACTGAGCCCCGCCGCGGCCCGCACCGTGGCCCACCTGGTGCTGACCGAGCGCTTGGCCACCGATGTCTTTGTGGACGAGGCCATTGAGAACTACTGCCTCACAGCTGCCGGCACTGTGAGCACCGAACCCCTGTATCGGGTTCTTTTTCTGACCAAAGCCCTGCTCTACCGCCGCATCGAGCTGCTGCTGCAAGAGCAATTCCCCGACAACGACTTCCGCATCTACGCCACAGCCGTGACGCAGGTGAATGATGCAGAAGCCGAGCGGGTGCGCCGGCTGCAACCCGCCTGACGTGAATACCCGGGCTGACCAACGCGGGCCATCTTGAGCGTCCGACCGTAACCAACTCATTCTCATCAAACCGACTGGAGAGCGGGAACCCGGCTTCCGGGCCGCCACGCGCGGACACCTGCCACCAGTGGTCGGGTAGCGCCAGCTTACGGTGCCCCTGTGCGCACCGCCGGCACCCGCCGGAGTGGCACAGGGAAAAGCAGACCCGGTTGCCCGGTTTGGGGCGGCCGGGTCTGCGTTGTTAGGGGCACTGCTGACCAGCTACGGGGGTAGTAAGCTTGGGCAATCTATTCCCCACGCTATCTGAGTACCTTTGCCGGGCTTGCGGCCCTGTGGGGCGCGGGCCTGTTCTTCGCCCGTTTTTTTCGGCCTCTTCTTCATATGAAGATTTTCTCCTGTTTGCAACTTTCGGTGCTGAGTTTGGCGCTGGGACTGCCGGCGCTGGCTCAGCAGCCGGTGCGCCCGGCTCCGACCAAAGCCACGCCCGCCAAACCCACCCCAACTGCCAACCCGGCCGCCGCGCCGGTTCGCCGGCCGGCCAGCCCGGCTCCGGCGGCCAAGCCAGCAACCAAGCCGGCAGCCAGCCCAACGGCCAAAGGTGCTCCGGTCAAAACGGCTCCGTCCGTTACCAAACCCGCCGCTACCAGCCCTCCGGCGGCTCCGCCCCGCCCGGCCGTAGCGCCGCCCGTGCGGCCCACTGGCCCGCCCCTGCCCGCCCGCATGGGCTCCACCGACCCTAATACCCGCTACCAAAACGGCAAAACCCTCATCGGTCAGACGCGCTACGAGCTGGCCATGCAGGAGCTAGAGCCCATTGCGCAGCCTAAAGCGCAGTTTGAGCGGGCTCCCGAAGCGGCCTACCTATATGCTATAGCCGCCACGCGGGCCAAAAAATGGGCCGAGGCCGAGCAGATGCTGAACCTGCTGCGCACCGAGTATGCCGCCTGGCCCGGCCTGCCGGAAGCCTTTTTTTTGCAGGCTCAGGTTTCCTTCGAGCAGAGTGAGCCCGAAAATGCCCTGCTGATTCTCAGCCAGCTGCCCGCCGATAAACTCAGTGCGGAGCGCGAAAACATGAAGGCCGCGTATTTGCCGCGCATCCGGGATAAAGTACTGTTTCAGAAGCTGCTGCAAACCTACCCGCAGGATGCCGCGCTGGGCCGCGCCTACGCCGACAAGCTCGTGAGCGGCGGCTGGTACACCGAGGCCGACAAGCCCCAACTCGACCAGCTCATCAGCCAGCTGGGCCTCGACCGCGCCCGCTACACGCCGCGCCCCCGGCCAGCCAAAAAGAGCAGCTACAACGTGGCCGTGCTCCTGCCCTTCGAGTTTGCGGACCCTAGCTGGGAAACGCGCCGCAAAAACCAGTTCGTGACGGACCTCTATGCCGGCTTGCGCCTGGCCCAGGACTCGCTGCAGCGCGAGGGTCGGCCCCTGCAGCTGTTTGCCTACGATACCGGGGCCGACACGCTGCAGCTCAAGCAGGTGCTGGCCCTGCCCGAGTTGGCCGGCATGGACCTGATTATTGGGCCGGTGTACAAGTCGGGGAGCAAGCTGCTGGCCCGCTACGCCCAGCAGCGCCAGATCGTGTGCGTGAATCCGCTGTCGCAGGATGGGGATTTGGTGCTCGATAATGGCTGGCACTACCTCTTTGAGCCCAGCTCGGCCACCCAGGGCCGGGCGGCGGCGCAGTTTGCCTTCAGCCAGCTCACGGCCCGCACCGCCGTGGTGCTGCACGAAGACACCAAGGACGAAGCCGCCTTCGCCCTGGCCTACAAAACCACCTACGAGGCGCTGGGCGGCAAAGTCATCCAGCTGCGCCGCCTCAATTCCGACGTAGAAGAGTCATTGGCCGCGGGCTTCGCGGGGCTCGATCTGAAGAGCGTGGGGCACCTAGTGGTGGCTTCCGACCACCGCAAAGCTGGCCCGTACACGCTGGGCGTGCTGCAGGCCCAGGGGGCGCGCGTGCCGCTCATCACCTACGCCTCCTGGCAGGAAAACGCCCGCATCGGCCTCGGCCAGCTCGATGCCCGCGACGTATATTTTGTGCAGCCTAAGTACCTGGATAAGACCGCGCCCGGCGTGCGGCGCTTCCGCCAGCTGTATGTGCAGCGCCAGAATCTGCCCCCCTCGGTGTTTGCTTTCACGGGTTTCGAGCTGCTGTATTACTTTGGCAGTCAGCTGCATCAGCACGGGCCGGCTTTTCAGCAAAACCTGGCCGCGTCCGGGCCGGTTTCCGGGAGTGTCTTCCAGGGCATCGGCTACCCCGGCGGAGCCCACGACAACCAGTATGTGCCGCTTACCAAGCTCGAACGCCTGGAAATAGAAGTGCTGAACCCGGTGGGCGTGCGGTAGCACAACTTTCGCGCTATCAGCCAGCGGGGCGGCCTGGCGTCGCTTAACACTCAACTTACTACTTCGCGCGGCTTCGGCTTCGCCCCACTCCTTTCTTCATTCCTCTCTTCTATGTCGTCTTCTGCTGCTGCTGAGCTTAATCTGTCTACTTCTGATGCGCTGTTTACGCGCGCCAAAAACCACATTCCGGGCGGGGTGAACTCGCCGGTACGGGCCTTTCGGGCGGTGGGCGGCCACCCGGTTTTCATGCAGTCGGCCAAAGGCGCGTGGCTGACCGACGTGGACGGCAACCGCTACCTCGATTTCATCAACTCCTGGGGGCCGATGATTTTGGGCCACGCGCCCGAGGTGGTGCTGAATGCCGTGCAGGCGGCCATTCCGGCCTCGCTGTCGTTCGGAGCGCCCACGCGCCGCGAGGTGGAAATGGCCGAGCTGATCAAGCAGATGGTGCCCAGCATTGAGAAAGTGCGGCTGGTAAATTCGGGCACCGAAGCTTGCATGTCGGCCATTCGGGTAGCGCGGGGCTACACCGGGCGCGACAAGATCATCAAGTTTGAAGGCTGCTACCACGGCCACGGCGACTCCTTCCTGATTGCCGCCGGCAGCGGCGCTCTCACCCTGGGCACCCCCGATTCGCCGGGCGTGACCGAAGGCGTGGCCCGCGACACCATCACGGTAGCCTACAACGACCTGGAAGCTACCCGCCAAGCCATCGAAGCCAACAAGGACCAGGTAGCGGCCCTCATTCTGGAGCCCGTGGTGGGGAATATGGGCCTCGTAGCGCCCACCGAGGGCTACTTGCAGGGCCTGCGCGACCTGTGTACCCAGCACGGCATCGTTTTGATTTTTGATGAAGTAATGACCGGCTTCCGCCTTGCCCGCGGCGGCGCGCAGGAGCTGTACGGCATCAAGCCCGACATGACGACGCTGGGCAAAATCATCGGCGGCGGTATGCCCGTGGGGGCCTACGGCGGCCGGCAGGATATCATGGACTGCGTAGCACCGGCCGGCAAAGTGTACCAGGCGGGCACACTCTCCGGCAACCCCATTGCCACCGCCGCTGGCATTGCCCAGCTCACTTATCTGCAGGAGCACCCCGAGCTGTACGCCGAGCTGAACCGCATCACCACCCGCATTGCCGACGGCACCCGCCAGATTGCCGCCGAGCTGGGCCTGAATTACACCGTGAACCAAGTGGGCTCCATGTTCAGCGTGTTCTTCACCAGCCAGCCCGTGCATAATCTGGAAGATGCCAAAACCTCCGATACGGAAGCGTTTGGCCGCTATTTCCGCGCCATGCTGCACCGCGGCATCTACCTGGCTCCGGCCCAGTACGAAGCCTTGTTCGTGAGCACCGCCATGACCGACGAGCTGGTGGACCATTACCTGACCGCCTGCCGCGAGTCGATGCGCGAGGCGCACGGGCTGTAGGAATATGGTCTCTCGACTGTTCCCGCCTGTCATCCTGAGCAGAGCGAAGGACCTTCCTCTTCGCTACTACCAAGCCTTTTAAAATGAGCAAAGCCCTTTACCGTTTGCGTGGTAGAGGGCTTTGTGCGTTGAATTACGTTTTACAGTGCGGAAAGGGGAAGGTCCTTCGCAGGCTCAGGGTGACAGACGCAAAAGCTGCCGGAGGTATAGAAAAACACAGTTTTTTCGCCGCACGCCCGAACCGCACCGGCAACTGGTTACCTTTGCGGCCAAACCGTACCGCTGCCATGTCCCGATTTCGTCTCCTGTTTCCGGTATTTTTCCTGCTGTGCGTCGCGTTTCACACTCCCGTGCACGCCCAGACGGAAGCTCCTGCCGCGGCCAACAAACGCCTGTTCGACCGCACTGTGGATGAGCTGAATTTCCGCACAATGGAAACCGTGTACGATAAGTCGTTCACCCGCAACAAGTTTCCCGTCTCGCTGCGCACGCACCAAGCCCGTCGGCAGTTCGATGGCTTCGGGACCAATGCCAGCCTGAAGAAGCTGTTTCAGAACTACAACGATGCCTCCGAACGCTTCAAGAGCCGCTTCGGCAAGGGCCGCACCGATCTGGCCGAGTTTGAGAAGCAGCTGCGCAGCATCCTGCTCGACAAGAACTTTGAGTTCTTCATCCATAACCTGCCCCGCGACGAGCGGGTGGCACTGATTCGCGCCGAGGAGCGCATCATCAAGCAGGCCACGGCCCAGTTCAACGCCTCTGAAGACCCCGCCCCCGAAGATGTGGCCGCCGATGGCGCCGCCGTGCCCCCCGCCGATGCCGGTGCCGAGCCGCCTGTGACCGCGCCCATCGAAGACCCCGCACCCCGGCCCGAAGCCCAGGTGACGGAAACCACGACCACAACCACGCCCGCGCTTCGCGCCGCCGATGCCCCTGCCGCCCACGACTGGCTCGACTACCTCACGCTGCTACTGGCCGCCACCGCCACGCTGCTGCTGGCCCACATCGTGCTGAACGTGCTGCCCGACCTGCGCGCCCGCCTCGATGGCCTGGCTGAGGAACTGGAAGAACAGCGCCCCGACCTCGACCGCCCGGCCCGACGTTCGACCAGCGCCCTGCCCGAAGACCGCTACGAAGACGAACAGTAAATTATGAATTATGAATGCTGAATTATGAATTGCTGGGCCTGCACTCTCCGACCTCTTCTCCCGGCCTGCTGCCACAGCCCTTCCTGTTTTCCGCATTCCAATTCATAATTCAGCATTCATAATTCATAATTCAATATGATTCTGACCGACCAGCAGATTCTCGCCGAAATCAAGCGCGGCAACATCGTCATTGAGCCCTACGACCCCAGTTGCCTGGGCACCAACTCCTACGACGTGCACCTGGGCCGCTACTTGGCCACCTACCGCGACGCGGTGCTGGATGCCCGCCGGCACAATGAAATCGACGTGTTTGAGATGCCCCAGGACGAAGGCTTCGTGCTCCAGCCCGGCGTGCTCTACCTCGGCGTGACGGAAGAATACACCGAAAGCCACGCCCAGGTGCCGTTTCTGGAAGGCAAATCCAGCGTGGGCCGCCTCGGCATCGACATTCACGCCACCGCCGGCAAGGGCGACGTGGGCTTCTGCAACACCTGGACGCTGGAAATTTCCGTCACGCAGCCCGTGCGCGTGTACCCCGGCATGCCCATCGGCCAGCTCATCTACTTCGCCGTGCAGGGCGATGTGCAGACCTTCTACAACCGCAAGGCCAACGCCAAATACAACGACCGCACCGACAAGCCGGTGGAATCGATGATGTGGAAAAACGAGTGGTAGGCAAACCTGTCATTGCGAGGACGAAGCAATCCGCCCTGGACAACGAGCCAAACTTTGTAAACAGAAAAGCCCTGACGTAAATAGTACGTCAGGGCTTTGTGCTGAAAAAGGGTTGCTACATTTCAGAGGACGGATTGACGCCGCTTGATGCGCGGAATGTCCTGCGTCCTCGCAATGACAAGGCTTTCGCCCGAAACTCACCCGAACTCGCTGGCACAGTTTTTCGTTAGTTATCAGACAACAGCCCCGGTTTGATGCTACGGCAGCGGCCATGCGGCTTTCACGGATTCGTTACGCTAACTTTTCCACTCCATGAGAAAATCACTTGCTATCGGCGTGTTGCTTCTGGCCTCGGCGCTCGGCGCACAGGCGCAGCAGCAACCTTCGCTGGTTCAGCCCCAGGATAAAACCAAGTCGTCTCCCCGCCTCGCCTCCGACGTGCAGGTGCGGGCCAAGCGCCTTTCCGACCAGATGGCCCGCGACCTGCGCCTCAATGGTTACCAAAGCTCCAAGCTGCGGGCCATCAATGAGGATAAAGTGGCAAAAATGGCCGCCATCGAGCGCCGCAATGCCGGTGATGCCAAGCTCATTGATGAGCAGTGCGGGGCCGTATGCAAGGAGCGCGACCAGGAGCTGCGGGCCGTGCTGTCCACCGATCAGTACAGCGCCTACTACGGCTCCCGCTCCGACTTCTATAAGTACGACAAGGACTATGCGGCCCGCACGGCCAATGCCACTTTCGTAAACTCGGTGCAGAATCCATTGCCGGCCAGCAGCCGCGGGGCCACCATCGGGCCCGCCACGCCGAAGCCTGCTCCTACCCGGGCCGCCGCCGTCCGGGGACGTTAGTCCAAAGACTAAGACCGCCTATATAGCAAAAGCCCCGCTGATTGAGTTCAGCGGGGCTTTTGCTTGTGCTTTTGTATGGGGCGGCGGCCTAGCTCAGCGGCTGCTTCTCCGAATTCTCTTCAATGTGCTTCATCAGCTCAGCGCAGAGGTCGCGCATTTTCTTCACCATCACCGCGTCGCTGGTAGCGGTTTGGAGGCTCTCGGCCATGGCCCCGATGGTATCCACGTAGAAGTGCTTCATCTCATCCACGGGCATGTCTTTGGTCCAGAGGTCGATTTTCATCGTACCGGCCTGGTCCCGGTCCCAGAGGGCAATGTTGATGGCTTTGGCGAAGTGAATATCGGGGCCCGCATCGGTGGCCTGCCAGCTGATGGCCTCGGGCACCTTCTGGTCGTCGAGGGCAATGCTGAAGCGGATTTCGGATTTTTTCATGAGGTTGATTTGCTGATGTGTCGATGTGCTGATGTGCTGATGGCCGTTTGAAAACCAGCACATCAGCACATCAAAAAATCAACTCATCAATTTACACATAGTTGTTCAGCATCACCGGCATCACCAGCATCAGGATGCTTTCGTTGTCGTCCGGCGTAGTCGGCATGAGCAGGCCGGCACGGTTGGGGGTGCTTAGCTCCAGCGTGATTTCCTCGGAGTCAATGTTGGAGAGCATTTCGGCCAGGAAGCGGGCGTTGAAGCCGATTTCCATGTCCTCGCCGTCGTACTGGCAGGGCAGCTTCTCGTTGGCCTCGTTCGAGAAGTCCAGGTCTTCAGCCGAGATGGTCAGCTCGGAGCCGGCCAGGCGCAGGCGCACCTGGTGGGTGGTCTTGTTCGAGTAAATCGAGATGCGCTTCACCGAGTTCAGGAAGTCGGCGCGGCTGATGATGAGCTTGTTGGGGTTGCTCACCGGAATCACGTTTTCGTAGTCGGGGTAGCGCTCGTCGATGAGGCGGCACACCAGGCGCATCTGGTTGAAGCTGAAGAAGGCGTTGGAGTTATTGAACTCCACGCGCACGGTGGTAGCTTCCGAAGGCAGGGCGCTTTTCAGCAGGTTGAAGGCCTTGCGCGGGATGATGAGGTTGGCCGTCTGGCCCGCGCCCACATCGGAGCGGCGGTAGCGCAGCAGGCGATGCCCGTCGGTGGCCACAAACGTCACCTGGTTGTCGGCCAGCTGCACCAGAATGCCGGTCATGGCGGGGCGCAGCTCGTCGGTGCTCACGGCGAAGATGGTCTTATTGATGGCGCGGGACAGCGACGACGAGGGCATCTCAATCGGGGCCGAGCCTTTCACTACCGGCACGCGGGGGAAGTCGGTGGCATTCTCGCCGGCCAGCTTGTAGCGACCGTTGGAAGAGGCAATTTCGATGGTGTAGGTTTCCTCGTCCAGAGTGAAGGTCACGGGCTGGTCGGGCAGGTTTTTGAGCGTATCGAGCAGGATGCGGGCGGGGGCGGCAATGCGGCCACTTTCGCGGGCTTCCACGGGCAGCTCCGTCATCATGCTGGTTTCCAGGTCGGAGGCCGTAATCGTCAGCTTGCCGTCCTCGATTTCAAAGAGGAAATTCTCCAGAATCGGCACCACGGGGTTGTTCGTGACTACGCCGTTGATGCTCTGGAGCTGCTTGAGCAGGGCGGAAGACGAGACGATAAACTTCATAAGGGCGGAGGGTTTCGGACGTGTTGGGGAAGTCGACAAAGATAGGGAACGGCCGCGGGGTTTTCTAGCGCCCATTCGGGCAGAATAATGCCGCCGCTGGCTTACGCCAAATGCCGGGCAGCCGCGGCCGGTGCGGGCAGCACCGGCCGGGCTGAAGTCAGAGCAGCGGTGCCGATTAGCTCAACCATTGCACCTTTTCCGGGAAACCCCGTACTTGACCGTATTATCAGTTTTTAGCCCTGCATTTATCTGATGCCAACCCCTACCCTTTTTCATTTGGTGTACCAAAGCACCGCTACTACCCCTTTCACCGACCAGGAACTGGAAGCTCTACTAATCCAGTCACGCGCCTGGAATACGGCCCACAACCTGACCGGCGTGCTGCTCTACAGCCACGGCGACATTATGCAGGTGCTGGAAGGCAGCCAGGAAGAAGTACACTATATCTTCAAGCGCATCGCCCGGGATTTCCGCCATGCCCGCCTCATGAAGCTCTCCGATGGACCCATTGAGCAGCGCAATTTCTCGCAGTGGAGCATGGGCTTCAAAGCCGTAGATCCGCAGGACTTCGACCACCTGACCGGCTACCTGAACCTTGCCAAGCCCGATACTCTCCCCACCAATTCTGACCACAACAGCACTTCCCTACACGCGCTGCTGGCCTCATTCGTGACGGAGGGAGAGATTCGGTATTAGAAATACATACGCAGCCAAGAACTCCTATGTCACTCCTCTGCTACACCCACCTGAAGGATGGGGGTGCCGATTACCGCTCTGCGGCAGATGAGGTGCAACCTCATCGTCATAGCTGGTCACAAGTTACGCTGCGATAAACTCGCGCCAGTGTGCGGAAGGCCCGCAGAAGCTGCTGGAAGCCCGCATTGCCGGACTGGAGCAGTAAGCGGAGGTGTTGGAGAAGCTGCTGGAGGAAAGGCCTACAGATGTGTAATTACCGCAGTGCTGCAGTCGCTCGGCTATGCAGAGTGACTGCGCTGAGATTATTCTATAATTTAATTTCACACGAACCGTCCAGTTAAAATGGCTATCCCCTCTCCTAAAAGATTACAGCAAGCTGCAAAAGACCTGCAAATTGGTATGCTTGTGGCGGTTGAATATCTAGCTTCCGTTGGTCATACAATAGAATCCAAACCAACTACTAAGCTTACCGCTGAAGAGGTACAACTTCTAAATTTCAAATTTGGAGATTCAGATAACCCAGCGACACAGATCAATTTAAACGCACAAGACAAGCCAAGGACACAGGCATTCACAGACTCGTATAATAAAGCAACTACTTTTAGCAAACTAACTGAAATAAGAAAGGCTAAAGGAATTCCTAAATCAGTGTTCAAATTTTATGGCACCCAAGATTATCATTTTGAAAGCTTAAGAGAAGGGTATTTTTTTCTTTCTCTACCTAGCTATTTTAATGACCCGTTTGATTGCGACACTAAAACCATAGACTTTACTACTACCGCATCTATCAAACCTATTAGAAAACCAGAACGTCTATTCAGGGAGAGAATCAACAACATTGGTGTATGCTGTTTTTCTAGAAATAACAGTTCAATATTGATGTGGTCCCATTATGCCAACAGCCATCGAGGATTTTGTTTAGAATTCATCTCAGACATACCCGATGGCATCCATCCTCTTGACGTACATTATACCAGCGATTTTCAAACCCTCAATTTTCATCTATTCGCTGACGACTCCATCGCCAACATGATATACACCAAGTCTAGCCAATGGGCATACGAAGAAGAATTGAGATTATTAGGAACAAATTTAAAAAACAACGAGCAACGAAAAATGTCATTCAATAAAAGCTCGCTGAAATCAGTATACCTTGGTGTCAATTGCGAATTATCAACACTAGATAAAATAAAGGAAATACTATCACATAAATACAAAAACACAAAGCTATTTCAAGCCAAGAAAGTCAATAACAAATTCGCATTAGAGTTCCAAGAAGTACGTTTTTAACTCCCCTCAAACCGTGCGTACCGCTGCTTCCGTCGCCAGGCCCGCACCACCCCGAACAGCGCCAGCAGCACCAGCGGCACCGCCAGATTCAGCAGCTGCCAGCGGCGCTTCTGCTCGATTACTTTGAGCTTATCCAAAGGGCGCAGGGTGATTTGCTTGCCGCGCACGGCAATCAGGCCGCTTTCATCAAGCATATAGTCCACGGCGTTGAGCACCAGCTCGCGGTTGGCAAATTCGGTATTGGCGAGGCGGTCGAAGCCCAGGCGGTAGGGGTTGCCGGTTTTGGCATCCAGCTCCGAGCGGATGAAGTCGCCATCGGAGAGCACCAGCACTTTGGAAGGGCGGGCCTGCGGGGACTGGGCCGGCTGGTAGCGCGTGGTGCCAGGCTCGGCGCGGTTGGCGTAGAGGGAGCCGAACTGGCCTTCGAGCAGGTAACCGACGGGCTTAAACTGCTGCTTGTACAGCTTCTGCTCGGGCTCCAGGCGGGCATCGTTCAGGTTGATGGGCACCGGCGAGGGCAGCACCCGGGTGTAGCGCGAGGTAAACAGCAGCGGCGTTTTGCGAATGCTGGCGGCCTTCACCGTATCCAGGCTGCTCACGAACTTGGTGTACACCGCGTCAAGGTTGCGGGTGATGGGGTGCGGGCTGAAGTTGTTGATGAGCGGGTAAAACTGCCACGGCATGGGTTCCACCTTGGGCTTGTCGCCGCTCATGCCGGTGATGAGCGGGATGACGCCGGAGTTGAGGTCGAGCAGCAGATCGGGGTTCACCCGTACGCCGTATTTGAACAGCAAATCGTCGAGGTTGAGCTGGAGCGGGAAGGAAAGCATGCCGCCGCGGTTGGCGCTGTCCAGGTTCACGCGCATGGCATCCACGAAAAACAGCGCATTGCCGCCCTGCGTGATGAACCGGTCGAGCTTGAACTTCTCGGGCTCGGAATAGGCCGTAGCGGGCTTAGCCACGATAATAGCGCTGAGGCTGCGCAGGTCCTGCGGGCGCACCTTGTTCAAATCAACGCGAAACACGTCGTAGTACTGCTGCAGCGAGCCGATGATGTCGCCGGCCTCCACGTTGCTCAGCTCGCCGTGGCCTTCGAGCACCCCGATGCGCTTGCGCGTGCCGGGGCTGAGCTTGCGGATGGCGCTGGCCAACTCATATTCGAGCCCTTCGATGCTCTGGTTGAGGCGCACATCGGCGGGCGCGGCCTGGTTGCCGCGCAGCAGCAGCACCTGCTCCTCCTTGCCGCCGGCCGCTACCGTAGCCCAGGGGAAGATGATTTTCTCGACCCGCTTGCCGTTTTCGTTGGCCCCCAGGTTGGTCGGCTTCAGCCCTTTTTTGAAGAGCGCGGCATAGTACTCATTGCGGGCCTTCTCAGTGCCGGCCGCCGACGGATCGACGAAGATGTAGTGCAGATTGGCGCCGCCGTATACCTGCATCTCGTTCAGCGTTTCGCGCACCGACTGCTGCAATCGCCGAAAGGCGGGCGGAAAGTCGCCATCCAGATACACCGTCACCGTTACGGTCTGCTTAAGATTCTCCAGCAACTGCCGGGTGGCCGGGGCCATGGTGTAGCGCTTCTCCTGGGTCAGATCGAGCCGGAAGAAAAACTGCTGGCCGATGAAATTGAACAGCAGCAGCAGGCCGATAACGGCTCCGAAGCGGAACCAGTCGCGGCGTTTGTTGGAAGCTGTTGGCGTGGGTTGTTCGGGCATTGTGCTTTCGTGGACCCCTCCCCCAGCCCCTCCCCAAAAGAGACGGGAGCCAGACGGATATGGGCTTTGTAGTAGTAACATAAGCCCCTCCCTTTTGGGGAGGGGTTGGGGAGGGGTTGGGGAGGGGTGCTACCAGTTGCGGCTTTGCAGCACCAGCCTGGTAGCCAGTAGCATAGCGGCAATGATAGACAGGAAATACGTCAGGTCGCGGGAGTCGATGAGGCCCTTGCTGATGTCGCGGTAGTGGGCGGCGATGCCGAGCTGGCTGATGTAGTAGGCCGGCGCGCCATCGAAGATGGAGGCCAGCGAATCGAAGCCTGAGTACACCAGGAAGCAGCCGACCACGGCCACCAGGAAGGCAATAATCTGGTCGCGCGTAATGGCGGAGGCGAAGATGCCGATGGCCGCGAATACCGCCGCCAGCAGCCCCAGCCCCAGATACGAGCCCACCGTAGCCGCCGAATCAATGTTGCCGGCCGGGGCTCCGAGCTGATACACCGAGTAGTAGTAGAGCAGCGTGGGCACCAGGGCCAGCAGCGCCAGCAGCAGGCAGGCCAGGTACTTCCCTCCTATTATCTGCCCGTCGGTGAGCGGGCGGGTGAGCAGCAGCTCGATGGTGCCGGCCTTTTTCTCCTCGGCAAAGGTGCGCATGGTCAGGGCCGGAATCAGGAACAGGAAAATCCAGGGGGCCATATTGAACAGCGTCTGCAAATCGGCAAAGCCGTAGTCGAGCACGCTGCTATCCGGGATGACCCACACGAACAGGCCCGTCGCCACCAGAAACACCCCGATGACCACGTAGGCCACAGGGGAATTCAGGAAGCTGTTGAATTCTTTGCGAAGGATGGCAAGCATTTTTTAATGTGCTGATTCTTTGATGTGCTGATGTGCTAAACTGTCATTGCGAGGACGAAGCAATCCGTCCTGTGAAATGTAAAAAGCGCTGTTAAACTAAAATCCCTGATATCACTATATGATAAGGCTTTCTGGTGAAAAGGAGCTTTCTACATTTCAGAGGACGGATTGCTTCGTCCTTCGTCCTCGCAATGACAAACTACTCACTTCGTTAGCTCCTGAAACACCTGTTCCAGGCTCTGCTCTTCCTGCCTTAGGCCCAGCAGAACCCAACCCTGCTGCGCTGCCAGGCGCGAAATAGCGCCGCGCTGGTCGGTGCCGGATTTGGCTTGAATACGGTACACGTTGCCGGCTTCCGCCTCCACGCGGCTGATGCCGGGCAGGGCCCGCAACGGCGCCATATCAATGGGCTGCTCGAACTCGGCGCGGATGATGGTTTCGCCGGCCGCGCCCGCGCCCAGCTCCGAAACCGGCGAATCGGCTACCAGCCGGCCGCGGTTGATGATGACGGCCCGGCTGCACAGGGCCGTGACTTCGGGCAGAATGTGGGTGCTGAAAATGACGGTCTTGTCCTGGCCCAGCTCCCGGATGAGCTGGCGAATTTCCTGGATCTGGTTGGGGTCGAGGCCGGTGGTGGGCTCATCCAGAATGAGCACGCCGGGGTCGTGAATCAGGGCCTGGGCCAGGCCCACCCGCTGCCGGTAGCCCTTCGACAGCGCCCCGATCAGCTTGTTCTGCTCGCGCCCCAGCCCAACGCGCTCCACCAGCTGCCGCACCCGCTGGCGCAGCCCGGAGCCGCCCAGCCCGTGCACCGAGCCGATAAATTCGAGGTACTCGTGCACGTACATATCGAGGTAGAGCGGGTTGTGCTCGGGCAGATAGCCCACGCGCCGGCGCACCTCCAGGGGGGCCGTGCGCACGTCGAAGCCTGCCACCAGCACAGTGCCCGCCGTGGGCGGCACGTAGCCGGTGGCAATCTTCATGGTGGTAGACTTGCCGGCCCCGTTCGGTCCCAGAAAGCCCAGGATTTCGCCCTTGCCCACCGTGAAGCTGATGTCGTCCACGGCGTTCTGGGTGCCGAAGGTTTTGGTGAGGCTTATTATTTCAACCATAGCTTGAACTTGTCATTGCGAGGACGAAGGACGAAGCAATCCGTCCTTTGAAATGTCAAAAGCTCCTTTTCACCTCAAAGCCCTGACGCAGGCAATCCAGCAGGGCTTTGCGGGTCAACAAAGCTTTCTTCGTTTTTCAGGACGGATTGCTTCGTCCTTCGTCCTCGCAATGACAGCTTAATTATTTCTTCGGCCGCAAAGGTCGCACATCTACCTCCGATACCAGCACGCCATCCGGCGATTCCAGCGCGTGAATGATGGTGGCGGCCACATCCTCGGCCCGCAGCTTGTGCGGGTTCGGCTCGGCACCCGGCGTGGCCCCGTTGAAGTTGGTTTCCACCGAGCCGGGGTTTACGCAAGTCACCTTAATGCCGTCTTGCCGCACTTCCTTGAACAGCGCCTCCGAAAAGCCGCGCACCGCAAACTTCGTGGCGCAGTAGCCGGCCATGTTCTCGGTGCCCATCGTACCGGCCAACGATGCTACGTTAATGATGTGGCCCTGCCCCTGCCGTTTCATTTGCGGCAGCACGGCCCGGCAGCAGTAGAACGTGCCGTGCACGTTGGTGTCGAATATCGTGTGCCAGTCGTCGGCCGCGAAGCCGTCTACGGGGCCCATGATGCCCACGCCGGCGTTGTTGATGAGGACGTGAATTTCTTCGCCTACTTCCCGGCGCGTATTCACGTAGGCTTCCTGCACGGCCACTTCGTTGCGAATGTCGCACTCGATAAATTGGAACCGCTCGTGCTGCAAATCAGCGGGGGCGGTGCGGCCCCAGCCGGCCACCACGGCCCCTTTGGCCAGCAGCGCCCGCGCCGTGGCGTGCCCGATGCCTTTGCTGACGCCTGTCAGAATAACTATCTTGCCGCTCAGATTCATATTGGTGCGTGATGTTTCGGATGGCTATCTGGGTGCAAGGTAACGCCGGCTTGCGGCTTTTGGGTATACGAACCGGCCGCGTAGCCGCCTTGGCGGCGCTGCTGCTGGTTGGCTGCGGTCAAGACCACGAAACCGACTGCCTGAAAAGCACCGGCAAAGTAACCACCGAGCGCCGGGAGCTGGAGCCCTTCCACGTCCTGACGGCCTACGACAACGTGGATGTGACCCTGGTGCAGGACGACGAAACCTACGCCGAAGTACGCACCGGCCGCAATCTGCAGGAAGATATTGAGCTGAGCAGCAGCAACGGGCGGCTCACCATTCGCAATACCAGCCGCTGCAACTGGGTGCGCCGCTACGATGTGCCCCGCCAGGTAACGCTACACCTGCCCCGCCTCACCGACGTATTTCTGCGCGGCCAAGGCAACATCCGCACCGCCGGAAATTTCCGCGCCGACACGCTGTTCTGCCACCTCGTCGGAGCCGGCGACTACGACCTCGACATCACCAGCCACTACCTCAACCAGGACATGTACGAGCTGGGCAACGTAACCTTGCGCGGCCGCGCCGACGATTGCCACCTCACCGTGGGCGGCAGCGGCAGCCTCCGCGCCCAGGGCCTGCAAACCCAGCAGTGCTACCTTGACCTCACCCGCGACTCCGACGGCAACGCCCACGTCACGTTCGCCGATTTCCTGGCCGGCACCCACGCCGGCACCGGCACCGTGCACTACCAGGGCAACCCCGCCAAAGTCAACCTCCGCATCACCGACACCGGCCAGGTGCGAAGGGAATTCTGAATTATGAATGTTGAAGTATGAATTGGCGGCAGCCGACAACTTACCACCAATTCATACTTCAACATTCATAATTCAGAATTCCCTTCAAAGGTCGCCTAGCTGGGGTCGGATGAGCAATTCCTCTACCACGGCCTGGGGCGAGAGGGACCAGGCGCCGAACACGGCTTCGGCCACGTCTTCGGGCCGGATGAAGCGCTCGGCAGGCAGGTCCACACCCTCCCAGCTGGCCGTGAGTGTGGCACCGGGCAGGATGGCCGTTACGCGCAGGTTGTGTTCTTTTAGCTCCTCGCGCAGCACTTTGGTCATGCCGTACAGGGCAAATTTAGCAATGCAGTAGGAGCCGCCGTTGGGGTAAGCCATGATGCTGGCCGTGGAGCACATATTGAAAATATGGCCCGTGCGCCGCGCAATCAGGGCCGGCAGCAGGGCGCGGGTGAGGTCGTAGGCGCTGTAGAGGTTCACATCGATCATCTGGCGCAGTTGCGAGCCGTCGGCGGGCTCGTCCTGCAGGCGGCCGGGCACGAACGCGCCGGTGTTGTTCACCAGCACCTCGATAGGCACTGCCAGACTTTGCACGAAAGCCGCGAAGCGCGCAGTTTCGTCGGCGCGGCTCAGGTCGGCGGCCAGCGTGTGGACTGCCGTGCCGGGAAACTGCTCTTGGAGCTTGGCGCTCAGGTCCGCCAAGTCGGCGGCGGAGCGGGCGCAGGTAATCAGGCCGAAGCCAGCCTGGGCAAACCGGGTCAGGATGGCGCGCCCGATTCCTTTCGTACCACCCGTCACAACGATATATTTTTGCATTCCTTTGCTTCCGGTTGAGGTTTTTACGTATGGGTAGCGGGCCTGCCACGCGGGCCGCCCGCCTCCGTTCTTCCGGCGCAAGTTTCCGCTTTCTTCCTTCTCTTTTTGCTTTTTATGGTCAAAACATTCGGCGAGTTCCTGATTTTCATGCAGAGCATGCTGGTCCGGAAAGAGCGGTTTGCGGTGCTCTGGCAGCGCACGCTCGACGAAGCCATCCTTATCGGCATCGACTCGGTCTTTATCGTCGCCATCGTTTCCGCGTTCATCGGGGCCGTTACCTGCGTCCAGATTGCCTACAACCTGATTAATCCGCTCATTCCCAAATCCACCATCGGTTTCATGGTGCGCGAAATGACGATTCTGGAGCTGGCTCCCACCATCACCAGCATCGTGCTGGCCGGCAAAGTAGGCTCCAGCATTGCGGGCGGCCTGGGCACCATGCGCATCACCGAGCAGGTTTCGGCCTTAGAGGTAATGGGCATCAATTCAGCCTCTTATCTGGTACTGCCACGCATCATTGCCGCCATGCTCATGTTTCCGCTGCTGGTTATTTTGGCCATGGTGCTGTCCATCACGGGCGGCTATCTGGCCGGCACGCTGTCGGGTGCTATGTCGGCGCAGGAGTATGTAGAAGGCATCCGCACCGATTTCGTCCCCTACAACATTGCCTTTGCCCTAATCAAATCGGTGGTTTTCGCCTTTCTGGTGTCGGCCATTTCCTCGTTTAAAGGCTATTACACCGAAGGCGGTGCCTTGGAAGTAGGCGCGGCTAGCACCGGCGCCGTCACCAATTCCATCATCGCCATCCTGCTGGCCGACTACGTACTGGCGGCAGTACTTCTGTAATGTGCTAATGGTTAATGTGCTAATATGGAAATATGCTGATGTGCTAAATGTGAAAAAGTGCTGATGTGCCAATGCGCGAAATAGATTCTCCCTTACGGTAATAATCAGCACATTCTCACATTAGCAAACCAGCACATTTCCGTATTAGCACATCAATCATTAGTACATTAAGGCACATTAGCATATCAGCACATTAAGCTCATGATTGAGGTTCATAACATTCAGAAATCCTTTAACGGCAACCCCATTCTGCGGGGCATCAGCTGCACGTTCGAAACGGGCAAGTGCAACCTGCTGCTCGGCGGCTCGGGCACGGGCAAAAGTGTGCTGCTGCAGTGCATTGTAGGCCTAATGAAGCCCGACATCGGCAGCATTACCTTCGATGGCACCGTGTTTACCAACAACAAGGTGGACATCAAGCAGGAAATCCGGCGCAAAATCGGGATGCTGTTTCAGGGCGGGGCGCTGTTCGACTCGATGACGGTGTACGAAAACACCGAATTCCCGCTCAAGATGCTGACGCCGGAAATGACCCGCGAGGAGCGCCGCGACCGGGTGGAGTTCTGCCTGAAGCGTGTGGGCCTTGAAAACGCGGGCAACAAGATGCCCTCCGAGATTTCGGGCGGCATGAAGAAGCGCGTCGGCATTGCCCGCGCCATCGCGCCCAACTGCACCTACCTGTTCTGCGATGAGCCTAACTCCGGCCTCGACCCCGCCACCAGCATCAAGATCGACGAGCTGATTCACGAAATCACCCACGAGTACGGCATCACCACCGTCGTCATTACCCACGATATGAACTCGGTGGTCGAAATCGGCGACCATATCATCTTCCTGCACAAAGGCCAGAAGCTCTGGGACGGCAACAAGGACGAAATTCTGAACACCACCGTGCCCGAGCTGAAGGAGTTCATCTTCAGCAGCAGCCTGGTGCGGGCCGCCAAAAAAGTGGACGAGGAAACCGAAGGCGGCCTCGCCGCCGTGGTAGAAGAACCGCTGAAAGAAACCGAGGAAGCCCCCAAAACGCCCAACAGCTAAGCGGCAAACTTCCTCACACAAACGGCCCGGCGCACTCTCATGCGCCGGGCCGTTTGCGTAACACAAGTCGGAGGCCCTACCGCCCGCGCAGGCTTTCTACGTGCGCCAGATGGTGCCGCCCGTGCCAGGCATACAGCACCAGCGCCTGATCCAGGGTGAATTCGCGCTCCATGCCCGGATGATAAAACGTGCGCTGCCACTGTGCCTCATCGAGGTGGTGTAGCAGCGTGACCCACCGTGCGTGCAGCGCCTCCAGCAGCGCCAGTGATACGGTAATAGGCGTAGCGGCCACGTCGGGCAGCTCGGCCCAGGCTTTTTCGTCGTAGGGCCGGATGGTGGGGTTGTCTTCGGTGAGGGCCAGGCGGAAGCGCGTGTAGCAGTTCAGGTGTGAGTCGGCGAGGTGATGGATAACCTGCCGGCCGCTCCAGCCGCCGGGGCGGTAGGGCTGTTGCAGCGCCTCGCCGCCCACGGCTTTGGCAGCAGCCAACAGTTGGGCCGGCAAGTCAGCAATTTGCTGAATGCAGGCCGTGCGCTCAGTAGCGCTCAGCGGCGCGGTAGGCAGCTCAGCCCGCCCGATGGGATATTGCAGATCCATGCTTTTTGAGAATCAGAAATGAAAAGTCAAAAATTGAAAAGGTGAGAAAGTCTTGGGCACTCTATTAGGTTAAGGCCGATTAAAAAAGAGGAATCGGGAAAAGACCCAATTCCTCTTTTTTAATTCTCAATTTTTAATTGAAGCGCAGCGCTACCCGTTGCGCTTGTTCAATTCGTCGCGGATTTTGGCGGCTTTCTCGTAGTCTTCCTTTTCCAGGGCCTGAGCCAGCATTTTAGTCAGCTCGTCCAAAGAAACCTGGCCGCTGGGGTCGCGCGGGGTGGGCTCGGGCTTGGGCGTGCCGCCCGTCAGGTCGTCATCTTCATCCTCATCGTCGTCGTCGGCATCCTCATCGGCATTCTCGTCCAGGTCGCTCAGAATAATGCCGGCTTCACTCAGCACGCTTTCCACCGTGAAAATCGGCACGCCGAAGCGCAGGCCGATGGCAATGGCATCGGAAGGGCGGGCATCCAGCTCGAAGGTGGTGGCGCCGTCGGTGCACACGATTTTGGAATAGAATACCCCTTCCTTCAGGTCCGAAATCAGCACTTCCAGCACTGCCACATGCACATGCTCGGCAAATGACTTGAACAGATCGTGCGTGAGCGGCCGGTTCGGACTGATCTTTTCGATCTGAATGGCAATGCTTTGCGCCTCGAACATGCCAATGATAATCGGCAGACGCCGGTTGCCGGTTTTCTCGCCCAAAATCAGGGCAAAAGAACCCGACTGCGACTGGCTGGACGAGAGGCCCAGAATTTCAAGCTGAATTTTTTTCAAGGGTCTTGAGACTTAGCTTCCGCTGACCTGCGGCGGGAGTCGTTGGGACTTCGTGTGCGGCCTTCCTACGTGCAAAGAAAGTAAAGGCCCCGTAATCGGCGGGCGAAACGGGTAAAAAAATTGGGAACCCGCAGAAAAACCGGCCCTGCGACCAGTCTGCGGGTTCCCAACGGGCAAAGGCTTAGCCCAGCTCTTTTACGGCCTGGGTAAGCTTAGGCAGCACCTCAAATACGTCGCCTACGATACCGTAGTCGGCCGCCTTGAAGAAAGGAGCCTCGGGGTCTTTGTTGATGACCACAATCACCTTGCTAGAGTTTACGCCGGCCAGGTGCTGAATAGCGCCCGAAATGCCGCAGGCAATGTATAGGTTCGGCGAAACGGTGATGCCCGTCTGGCCCACGTGCTCGTGGTGAGGGCGCCAATCGACGTCGGAAACGGGCTTGGAGCAGGCCGTAGCCGCGCCCAGCGCCTTGGCCAGGTCTTCAATGAGGCCCCAGTTTTCGGGACCTTTCATGCCCCGGCCGCCGGAAACTACTTTGTCGGCTTCGGGCAGCAGAATGCCGCCGGCCTGGTCTTGCATTACTACTTGCTTCGGCGCGTCGGTGAAGTCGGCATCGCTCAGGCTGGCCGAGAAAGCCTCTACCGTGGCCGTTTTGCCGGCCTCGTGCAGTGCTTCGATGGAGTTTTTCTTGACGGCAATGATCTTCCGGTCGCCGGAGAGTACCACGTCGGCAAAGGCTTTGCCCGAGAAGGCACCGCGCTTCACCGTGAAGCTGCTGCCATTGGCTTTGGGCAGCTCTACCACGTTGGTAGCCAGGCTGGCCTGCAGCCGCACCGACAGGCGCGAGCCCACCGAAGCGCCGATGTTGGAGTTGGCCAGCACAATGATTTTGGAATCTTCCTTGCCGGCGGCGGCGGCGATGAGCTTGGTGTAGGCACCATTCACGAAGTCCTTCAGACGGGGCTCCGCATCATAGAGCACCTTGCTGATGCCCTGCTCGCCGAGCTTGGCCAGGTTGGCCTCGGTAGCCTCACCCACGGCCACGGCCGTAGCCGTGGTGCCGAGCATCTGGGCCACCTGGCTTCCGTAGGAAGCCACTTCCAGCGAAGACTTTTTTACTTCGCCGTTATCACATTCAACAACTACTAGAACGGACATGTTTTTCAATTAAAAATTGAGAATTAAAAATTAAAAATTGAGTTTGAGTAATTGGCAGGCATATTTCAATCAGCGCTTAAAAGCCGGTTGAGCCAATTTTTTAATTCTCAATTTTTAATTTTTAATTGATTCTTAGATGACTTTGGCTTCGTTGCGGAGCAACTTGATCAGGTCGCCGGCGCTTTCGGCCGGGATGAGCTTCACGCCCTGCTTCTTGGGCGGCAGCGCGTACTCGGCTACCTCGGTGCGGGCACCTTCGCCCACGGGCTCCACCACTTTCAGCGGCTTGGTGCGGGCCGTCATGATGCCGCGCATGTTCGGGATGCGGGGCTCGCACATAGGTTGCTGGCAGGAGGCCACGAAGGGCGTATTCACTTCCACAATCTCTTTGCCGCCCTCAATTTCGCGCTCCAGCGTGGCAGTGCTGCCGCTCATATCGAGCTTCATGGCCGGGGCCACGGTCGGGATGCCGAGCATCTCGCCCACCATGCCGTGCACCTGGAAACCATTGTAATCGATGCTTTCCTTGCCCATCAGAATCACGTCGTAGGCACCTTCCTTGGCAATGGCGGCAATCTGCTGGGCCACGAAGTAGGCATCTTTCGGCGCGGCATTCACCCGAATGGCGTCGTCGGCGCCGATGGCCAGGGCCTTGCGGATGTTGGGCTCGGTGTCGGCCTCGCCGACGTTGAGGACGGTGACCGTGCCGCTGCCCTGAGCTTCTTTCAGCTCGATGGCGCGGGTGAGGGCATATTCATCCCAGGGATTAATCACGAACTGCACGCCAGCCTTGTTGAACTCCTTGTTATCGGGCGTGAAGGTGATTTTGGTGGTCGTGTCGGGTACGTTGCTGATGCAAACGAGAAACTTCATCTACGGCTGCTTGTGATGGAAGATAAACTACGGGAAAGGCCCTAATTTCGGGCGAAGATACAGAAAACTCCCGCCCCATGGATACTATGCCCACGCGTCTTGAACAACTCCTGAGCTTCTACGCCGATGATCCGAACGACCCGTTCACCATCTACGCCATTGCGACGGAGTACCGCGCTACGGAGCCCCAGCGGGCCATGAGCTACTACCAAACCCTGCTCGATGAGCACCCCGACTACGTGGGCACCTATTACCACGCCGGCAAGCTATTGGAGCAATTGCAAAAGCCGGAAGAGGCGGAAAAGGTTTATCGGCGGGGGCTGCAGGTGAGCCGGCAGGCCGGGCAGCTGCACGCCGCCAGCGAGCTGCAGCAAGCTCTGAATCAAGCCCTGGGGCTGGATTATGAGGATGAGTAATGGCCACCCTATGGCTGGCCCACGAGCTGTCGGGCGGCTTCTACGGCGGCGCGGGCGTTGGGCGCGCAGGCATCGGCTCCCACCACCCGCCACAGATCAGGGTCGGCGTTGAAGGGTGGGCCGCCCACCAACACGCGCACCTGGGTAGCGGCCTGCACATAGGGCCGGGCGGCCAGCAAATCGCGCACTGAGCCCACATGGTGGCTCATGGAAGCTCCCAGCACCAGCAAATCGACCTGATAGTCGACGGCGGCCTGCCAAACGCTGGCCAGCGGCATATTGCCCCCCAGGTAGAAAGGCGTCCAGCCATCGGCTTCCAGCAGCTCGGCTACCACGCGCACGGGTAGCACGTGTAGGTCGCCGGCCAGGGTAGTAGCCAGAAAGCGGTGCCCGGTGGCCGGAGCCGGCTTCCGATACTGGCGCAGACTGGCAATGGCCTGCTCGGCCGCCGCCGTGCAATAGTGCTCCTGGGCCACATTTAGCTCGCCCCGGTGCCAGCGCTGCCCTACTTCGCTCTGGGCGGGCAGCAGCACCTGCTCGTATAAATCACCCACATCGGTGCCCCGACGCGCTTTTTCCACTACCAGCTCAATGGCCTGGGCACTCTTGCCAGCCAGCAATAAGCTAAGGTAGCTGGCCATGAGGCGGGCCAGCGGCGCATCCGGCGCGGCAGCTTCGGCCGGCGCATCGGCTTCGGCTATGGGCTGCTGCAGCTGCGCCAGGGCTCCGTTCAGGTAGCCGGCCACCTGAATATACTCCATAATGGGCAGGCGCTGCGAGAGTACCTGCTTCAGCGCATCGAGCTGACTCGCCAATTCCTGGTCGCGGGCTGGGGAAGGCTGCTGCTGGCGTACGTGGGTGAGGTGCACTTCAAAAAGCGCGGCACTCTGCATCAGAATCGTATCGGCCAGCACCAGCAGATGGCTTTTCAGCTCGGCGCGCAGCTGGCTTTCTTCCACGCTGCCATCGACCAAAGTGGCCGACACAACCAGCCGGTGATAGTGGCTTACGGCACTGGCAGTAAGATCATTGGCCTGGCCATAAAGAGCCTGGGCCGTACGCTGCTGCTCTAATTTTTCCTTCATAGATAAAAGCTTCCCGCGCTATCAACGCAAAACGGTCGGGCTGGTTCGCGCCTTATTTCACTATCCCAGGCAGCTAAGCACCCCGCAGGATAGCAGCGAGTTCGGTAAGGATTGTCCGGAAGCGGACCGCAAGATATTGGGTGTTTGCAAAAAAACACTCTCAAAAGGCCTTTCCCGGGTCGAGCGCGGAGTTATTCCGGTATCGGCGGGCGGCCTCCGCGAGAGCCTTGCATAGGACAGGTTACCAAAGCGCCGCGTGCGGATGAAATAGCGGAAAAAATATTCAGTTATGACGTAAATATACGTCATATAACAACGTATATTTACGTCATAGTTATTCCTCTCTATGACTCACGCCAAAACCGCCCACTTCACTGAGCAGCAGCAGCAGTTGGCCCGCGTGGCCAAAGCGCTGGCGCATCCGGCCCGCGTGGCCATCATTCAGCTGCTGGCCAGCAAGACTACTTGTATCAGCGGCGACATTGCGGCCGAACTGCCCCTGAGCCGCACTACCGTGTCGCAGCACCTGCAGGAGCTGAAGGCCGTGGGCCTCATCCGCGGCGACATCGACGGACTGACGGTGTGCTACTGCCTGAACCTAACGCTGCTGCAACAGGCTCAGCAGCAATTCAGCGGCTTTTTCGAGCAGGCTACCGCGCCTGCCGGCGGGCCGGAAACATCCTGCGCCTGCTAATCGACTGCTTTCACTCTCAACCCCAAAATGCCATGCAAACCGCTGTCTTCCCCCGTATGCACGTCTCGCTGTACGTGTCGAATCTGGCCGCTACGGTCAGCTTCTACGATGCCTTCTTCCGCCAGCCGGCCGCCAAAATCCGGCCCGGCTACGCGAAATACGTTCTGGATCAGCCCTCACTCATCATCTCCTTCGTGGAGAACGCCGACCGGGTCCAGAGCCATTTCGGCCACCTGGGCTTTCAGGTAGAAACCGTGGCTGAGCTGGACGAGCGTCTGACGGCCGCCCGCGCCGCCGGTCTGGTGCAGCGCGAAGAAGTGGGCACCAGCTGCTGCTACGCCAAGCAGGACAAATTCTGGGTGAATGACCCCGACGGCGTGGAATGGGAAGTATACTATTTCCACGAGGATGCCGAGTTCAACGACCCGCGCTACCAAGCCGAGGCCGCCGGCAGCAGCCAGTGCTGCATCGCGCCGGCCGCCCAGGCACTGCTGGCCCCGCTTGCGGAAGAGGCCCTGACTACGGCTCCCATGGCTTTTCAGCTGGATACGGTGGCAGCCTGCGCGCCTTGCTGCAGCCCCGGCGGTGTGTGCTGCTAATGTTTTTTGGCCCTCTATTCCTTACCTCACCATGACCATTTTGCCCTTCACCGAAGCGCACTGGCCCGAAGCGCGGGCCATCTACGAAGCCGGTATTGCTACTGGCAAGGCCACCTTCACTACTGAAGCACCAACTTGGCCGGATTGGGATAAAAGCCACCTGGCGCACTGCCGGCTGGTGGCCCTCGACGAAGGCGGCCGGGTGCTGGGCTGGGCGGCCCTGTCGGCGGTATCGGGGCGGTGCGTGTATGGGGGCGTGGGTGAGGTGAGTGTGTACGTGGCGGCCGCAGCCCGCGGGCAGGGCGTGGGACGGCAGCTGCTGGCGGCCCTGATTACGGAATCGGAGCAGAACGGCATGTGGACGCTGCAGGCCGGCATTTTTCCCGAAAACGCGGCCAGCCTCCGGCTGCACGAAGCCCATGGATTCCGGGTGGTGGGCCGGCGCGAGCGGATCGGGCAGCTGCGCGGGCGCTGGCAGGATACGCTACTGCTGGAGCGCCGCAGCGCCGTAGTGGGCCTCGATGCCTGACATTTCGGCTCCCAGATTTCACCCTTGCTTGTCTTGCACGCCATGCCTCCCAACACTGCACCGCCCGCCGTGGCCGTAGCCCACAAAAAGCTCTCTGGCCTCGACCGCGGCCTCACGCTCTGGATATTCCTGGCCATGGCGCTGGGCGTGGCGTTGGGCTACTTCGTGCCGGGTGTGGAGCGTGCCGTGAGCTATTTTTTGGTGGGCACCGTGAATGTGCCGCTGGCCGTGGGCCTCATCCTGATGATGTATCCGCCGCTGGCGAGAGTCAGATACGAGCAACTGCCCACGGTTTTTCGCAACACGCGCATCATTGGCCTCTCCCTTTTTCTGAACTGGATTGTGGGGCCGCTGCTAATGTTTTTTCTGGCCATCTGGCTGTTGCCGGATAAGCCTGAGTACATGATGGGGTCAATCCTAATTGGTATTGCCCGCTGCATTGCTATGGTGCTGGTCTGGAATGATCTGGCCGATGGCAGCCGCGAATACGCAGCCGGGTTGGTAGCGCTCAACTCCATTTTTCAGATACTGTTCTACAGTGTGCTGGCGTGGCTGTTTATCACGGTGTTGCCCCCATATTTCGGCCTGAAAGGCTACGCAGTGACTATTGGCATCGGGGATATTGCTCAAAGCGTGCTCATCTACCTGGGCATTCCCTTCGCGGCGGGCTTCCTTTCGCGTGTGGTGCTGCGGCAGCTGAAAGGCAACGACTGGTACGAGCAGGTGTTTATTCCGGCCATTAGTCCCATCACCCTGATTGCGCTTCTGCTGACTATTGTACTAATGTTCAGCCTAAAAGGCGAGCTAATCGTGCATATTCCGCTGGATGTGCTGCGCATTGCACTGCCGCTGGCCCTCTATTTCGGCATTATGTTCGGGCTCAGCTTTGCAGCCGGCAAATGGCTGGGCGCAAGCTACGCCGAGAACACCGCCATTGCTTTCACCGCCACCGGCAACAATTTCGAGCTGGCCATTGCCGTGGCCGTTGGTGTGTTTGGGCTGAACTCGGGGCAGGCTTTTGCGGGCGTTATCGGCCCCCTGATTGAGGTGCCCGCGCTGATTGCCCTGGTGAACGTAGCCTTCTGGTTTCGCCGCCGCTGGTATAGCAGCCCCGACCCGACTCCCGCGCCACAACCGTAGCTTCCCTTTCTTCACTACTATGACCACTACCGACATGAAAAACATCCTGGTGCTCTGCACCGGCAACTCCTGCCGTAGTCAGATTCTGCACGGCTATCTGCAGCAACTGCTTGGCAGCCAAACCACCGTATACAGCGCCGGCATCGAAACGCATGGACTAAACCCCAGGGCCGTACGCGTGATGGCCGAAGATGGCGTGGACATCTCGCACCACACCTCCAACCATGTCGACGA
This sequence comes from Hymenobacter daecheongensis DSM 21074, assembly GCF_900141805.1. GTDB lineage: Bacteria > Bacteroidota > Bacteroidia > Cytophagales > Hymenobacteraceae > Hymenobacter > Hymenobacter daecheongensis. The sequence continues at coordinate 269,329 of NZ_FQYN01000003.1, forward strand.
ATACGCCGCTGTGCCCTTCGACCTTATCATTACCGTCTGCGACCATGCCAATGAGGTATGCCCCGTGTTTCCGGCCACGGCCCGCCGCCTGCACCACAGCTTCCCCGATCCGGCTAAAGCCACAGGCTCCGAAGAGGTGGTGCTGGCGGAATTCCGGCGGGTGCGCGACCAGCTGAAAGCTTACGCTCAGCAGCTGGCGTAGCCATCTGGAGCATAGCTGCCAGGCCCGTCACTGCCTTTGAAATGAGAAAGCCTTCTGTAGCGTGCGGATGGCTTTTTTAGTATATTCAGAAAAGCATTTACTTACTCCCTTCTGCTCCGCTATCATGGTTTCCTCCCCTACTCCCAAAACCGCGGTATGGCCGCCGCTGCCGCTGGCCGAATGGCAGGATACGCTGGCCACCTTGCACATGTGGACGCAGATTGTGGGCAAAATCCGGCTGGCCTGCACCCCGCTGGTCAACCAGTGGTGGAATGTGCCGCTCTACGTCACGGCCCGAGGCCTCACCACCTCGGCCATGCCCTATGAGGGCCGCTCGTTTCAGATTGATTTCGACTTCATCGACCATCAGTTGCTGATTGAGTGCAGCGACGGAGCACGCCGCACGCTGAAGCTGGAGCCGCGTAGCGTGGCCAGCTTCTACCACGAAGTACGGCACCTGCTGGCCGAGTTGGGGCTGCCTGTGCGCATCTGGAAAGTGCCGGTAGAGGTGCCCGACCCGATTCCCTTCGACCAGGACGAGCGGCACGCCAGCTACGATGCCGAGCACGCGCACCGCTTCTGGCTGGTGCTGGGGCAGGCCGGGCGCGTGCTGGAGCTGTTTCGGGCCCGCTTTGCGGGCAAGTGCAGCCCGGTGCATTTCTTCTGGGGCAGCTTCGATCTGGCCGTTACGCGCTTTTCAGGCCGCCGCGCCCCCGAGCGGGAAGGGGCCGACAGCATCACCCGCGAAGCTTACTCACACGAGGTAATCAGCCACGGATTCTGGCCCGGCGGCGGCCAGCAGGAGGCCGCTTTCTACGCCTACGCTGCCCCGGCCCCGCAAGGCATCGACACTTTTAAAGTGTATCCGAAGGAAGCTTTTTACAGCACCGAGCTGGGCGAATTCCTGCTCCCCTATGAGGCCGTACGCACCGCCGCTAACCCGGATGCTACGCTCCTTTCCTTTCTACAAAGCACCTACGAGGCCGGTGCCACGCTGGCCCGCTGGGACCGAACGGCGCTGGAACGCATGGAATAGCCCGGCTCGGAGCCAAAGGCTGAAAGCGTGACAAAAAAACATGCTTTTTTTGGAAACCCGCCGCGTTGAGACTCCGTAAAGTCCAGGTTTTGCCCGGCCCGGCCGAACTTAACGCACTGGTTCTGCGTCAGGGGGAATGCGCAAGACCATTCTGCTTGGGCTGGCCGTGCTACTCAGCGCCGCCACCCGCACCTTGGCCCAGACGGAGACTATCGACTACAAAGAGTCGCCCTTCGTTCGCCACATTCGCCCCGACCGCTCCGGGCAGACCATTACCACCAACATGCTCTATCCGGGGCAGTTTCAGCTCGATGCCGACCTGAACCACCCTGAACCCTTTGGCCCGGCCGGGGCGCTGGCCCGCCCGGTTTCGACCGGGGCGCTGCGCATCGGCTTCTTCAATGATATTGAGCTGCGCGTGGCCCAGAGCTACGTGGCTCCGCTGCCCCGCTCCGGCGGCCCGGCCTCCGAAACACCTGTCTCGCCAGGGGCGGCTTCGGGCTTCCTACCGCTCACGCTGGGGGCCAAATTCCTGGCATCCACCACCCAAAATGCCCGCTCGCAGGTAGTGGTGCTGGCCGAAATGACGCTCCGGAACGGCGACCAGTCGTTTCAGCCCAAAGTTCTGGAGCCGGGCGGGCGCTTGCTCGTCTCCCAGGTCATCGGCCAGCGCTACCGCCTCGAATCCAATTTGGGCTTCCGGCAGCGCGGCTTCCGGGCCGCCGACACCAAGCAGGGGCAATACCTGGGCACGCTGGCGCTGCACGGCCCGCTAGGTGGTCAATTCAATTTCTTTGCTGAAGGCTACACGACCTGGCGGCAGCAGCAAACGCTGGCTCCGGGCTTCACCACGGGCGTTTCCTGGCGCCCCTCCCCCGGCCTGCGCTTCGACCTGACGGCCGGCCGCACTTTTTCCAGTTCCAGCTTGGCTACCAACAATATTATGGTGGGTGGCGGCCTGAGTTTTCGGCTACCCCTGCGGTAAAATCAGCCGGGCAGCTGGCGTGTCAGGAGACTGTGACGCACCTAGCCTACTCTGTATATTCGGGAATCCTTATTTATCTTTGTAAACTATTGCACCGCTCATATTACGGCCATGGATAGGCTCTGCCCGATATTTTTTGCCGCTGCTCTGGTAATGGCCGCGCAGCCGGGCCGGGCGCAGTCGGCGGATATTCCGCGGCACGGCTCCTCGCTCACGGGCCTCAACGACCTGGAGCCGCCCGCTCCGCGCTACATGCAGGCCAGCGTGCTGCTTCAGCTTCAGACCCAAGCTCCCGAACCAACGCCGGAGCTGCCCAAACCCGTCCCGCGCAAGCCCGACAGACTGTTGCTTCAGCCTGAGCCGGCCCAAGCCACTCCTCCCGCTCCGCCCGCCGGCCGGCCGTAGCCGCGCAAGCAAAAGCCCCGACTTCAATTTGCGAAGTCGGGGCTTTTGCTTGCTGACAGACTATAAATTAGGGGCGTTTGCCAACGGCTTCCGGCGCAATGCGGGCCGGGGTTTGGGTACCGGCGATGATGCCGGCCGCGCTACGAGCAATGGCGGTGATAACGGCCGTCATGTTAGGCAAATCCAGGCTGGCCACGTCGTCGCTCACGCTGTGGTAGCGCTTGTCGGTGGGCAGCTGGTCGGTGCTGATGGTATGGGCGGGCACGCCGAGCCGGGCCAGCGTGGCGTTATCGGAGCGGTAGAACAGGTTTTGCTCGGGATACGGGTCGGGCTCGAAGCGGAAAGGCGTGCCGACCAAGTTCTGCTGGAGCAGCTTGCCGAAGTCCGACTTATCGTAGCCGGTGATGAAGGCGGTATTGGGGCCAAACTTGGCCTGCTTGCCGATCATTTCGATGTTGAACATGGCTGCCACGCGCTGCGGATCGAGCTGACGGGAGAAATGCGCGGAGCCAAAACCACCGATTTCTTCACCCGTGAAAGCCACAAAAACCAGCGTACGGGCGTTGTCGTCCTTTTTTTTGAAGTATTCGGCCAGCGCTACCACGGCCGTGGTGCCGCTGGCATCATCATCGGCGCCGTTGGCAATGGAGTCGCCGGCCACGGCGGGCAGCACGCCCAGGTGGTCGTAGTGAGCCGAAAACACCACCATTTCCTCGGCGCGGGCCTTGTCGTGGCCCGGCAGCACGCCTACCACGTTGCGCAGCTCCAGCGTCCGTACCATCGTGTTGGCCGCCACCCGAAACTTGATACCGGCATTGGGCGTGTTCATCAGCACCACCACGCAGGAAAATGGGCCGGGCTTGTCGGCGTGCAGCCGGCCCGCGCGCAGGTGCCGGGCCAGCCGCCCAAACTCCGGCGCGTGGGCCGGGTCGAGAATCACCAGCATATTTTCCTGGGGCTCCAGCATCTGCCGCATCAGCTGCGGGGGCAGCGGCTGGGCGCTGAGCACCATCACGCGGGCCACAGGGTCGTCATCATCGGACCAGTTCAGTTTGGGCTGGCCCGAAATCAGCAGGGCTTTTTCTTTGGGAATATTCGTGCCGTTGATGGTGACATAGAGCGCAGCCGTGCGGGTTTCGTAGGCCGGAAACGTCTGCTCGTAGGAGGTGAGGCCGGGCAGCGGGGTGAGTTGGAGGCGGCGAAACTCGCCGGCCAACAGCTGGGCCGCTTTCAGTCCGCCGGGCTGGGCGCTGGCGCGGCCCTGCATATCATCGGCGGCCAGCGCGCGCACCACCCGCTCCACGGTAGCCCCCGACACGCCGGCCGCCGGAGCCGTGGAAGCCGGTTTTTTCTGAGCGAGCAGCCCAAACGAAACAAAACATAACAATAAAATGACGGGCGAGACTTTTTGCATAATGCAAATTAGCCATTTTGCGAAGTCTTCAGCGGCATATCGGCCGGCTTTTGTGTTTTTTTCCGCCTTGCAGTGCCAGAAGCACAGACTTTAACGGCAAACACATGTTTCGCATTCGCCTCGACCTGGCCTGATTATTTTCCGGCAGACAGGCTAGTTGGCGGCAAGCCAGGCGATGAAAAAGGGAGCTAAAAACGACCTGCAAATCGTTTTCAGCTCCCTTTTTCATTGTCTGGCTTGCCGCTACTTACCCCAGCGTCAGCACCAGGTCATCGGCGTTTACCAGCGTGCCTTCGCCCAGGTGTAGGTTCTGCACGGTGGTGTCGGCGGGGGCGGTGATGGTGGTTTCCATCTTCATGGCCTCAATCACGAAAAGCGGCGTGTTGCGGCTCACCTGCTGGCCGCTTGCCACCAGCATTTTCGATAGCATGCCCTGCAGCGGCGCCCCTACCTGCTTGGGGTTGGCCCTGTCGATTTTCTGGTTGCGGATGGTTTTGACCTCCACTGACCGGTCGCGCACTTCCAGGTTGCGGGTCTGGCCGTTGAAGGAGAAGAACACCGTGCGGCAGCCGTCGTCGTTCACTTCGCCCACCGAGCGCAGCTTCACAATCACGGATTTGCCGCGGGCAATGTCGATAATGGTTTCCTCGCCGGGCTTGAGGCCGTAGAAAAACACCCGCGTGGGCACCACCGATACGTCGCCGAACTCCTGCAGGTGCGCCCAGTACTGCTCGAACACCTTGGGATAGAGCAGCCAGGAAAGCAGGTCCGTAAACTTGCCGCCGGGGCCGAATTTGGCCTCAAACGCCTTCATTTCCTTCTTGAAGTCGATGGGCTTGAGGTGCTCGTTGGGCCGGTCGGTGAAGGGCTTTTCGTCCTTTAGAATCAGCTTCTGCACTTCCTTGGGCCAGCCGCCTTCGGGCTGTCCGATGTCGCCGCGAAACAGGCTCTGCACCGACTCGGGGAAGCTCAGGGCATGGCCCTTTTCCAGCACGTCGGCGGCGGTCAGGTTGTTGGTGACCAAGAACAGGGCCATATCGCCCACCACTTTCGACGACGGCGTGACCTTCACGATGTCGCCGAACAGCTCATTCACCTCCGCAAAGGTCTTTTTGACCTGCTCGAACTTGTCGCTGAGGCCCAGGGCCGCCGCCTGCGGGCGCAGATTGGAATACTGCCCGCCGGGAATCTCGTGCTGAAATACCTCCGAAGTGCCCGCTTTCAGGCCCGACTCGAACGGGTAGTAATACTCGCGTACCGTTTCCCAATAATTGGAGAAGTCGTTGAGGCTGTCCTGGTCGAATTCGCGGTGGCGCGGCGTACCCCGGAACATTTCCACCACCGAATTGAAATTGGGCTGCGACGTGAGGCCCGACAGCGCACCCAGCGCCACGTCAATCACATTCACGCCCGCTTCCACGGCCTTCAGATACGTGGCCGGCTGCAGCGACGACGTGTCGTGGGTGTGCAGATGAATCGGGATTTTGACCGTGTCGCGCAGGCCCGCAATCAGCTCGGTGGCTGCGTAGGGCTTCAGCAGCCCGGCCATGTCCTTGATGCAGAGAATGTGCGCCCCGGCGTCCTCAATCTGCCGGGCCAGGCGCAGGTAGTAGTCGAGTGAGTATTTCTGGTTGCGCTTGGGGTCCAGAATGTCGCCGGTGTAGCAGATGCTGGCTTCGGCGAGGCCCTTGGTTTTTTTGCGCACAAAATTGATGCACGACTCCATACCCGGCATCCAGTTCAATGAGTCGAAAATGCGGAACACATCGACGCCGGTTTCCCAGGCCTGCTGCACAAACCGCTCCGTCAGGTTGTCCGGATACGCCTTGTAGCCCACGCCATTGGCCCCCCGAATCAGCATCTGGAGCAGAATATTGGGCACCGCCGTCCGGATTTTGGCCAGCCGCTCCCACGGGTCTTCGTGCAGAAAGCGCAGCGCCACGTCGAAGGTCGCGCCGCCCCACACTTCCATCGAGAAGGTCTGAGGGTGCATTTTGGCGTAGCGCTCCGCCACCTTCACCATGTCGAAGGTGCGCATGCGGGTGGCCAGCAGGCTCTGGTGCGCGTCGCGGAACGTGGTGTCGGTGTAGTGAATGAGTGGGTCTTCGCGCAGCCACTTGGCAAAGCCCTCGGGGCCCAGTTCGGTGAGTTTGTCCTTGGTGCCGGGCTGGTAGGCGGCCAGCGGGTCGAAGTGGGGCAATTTGGGCTTGCGCAGCTCCTTTTTCGGGTCGATGAGGCCCTTCACGTCGGGATTACCGTTCACGATCAGGTCGCCCACGAAGTTGAGCACCTTGGTGCCGCGGTCCTGCCGGGCCTTGTAGCGGAACAGTTCGGGGTGGTCTTTGATGAAGTCCACGTTAGCATGCCCGCTCACAAATTCGGGGTGGGCAATGATGTTTTGCAGGAACTGGATGTTGGTGCGCACCCCGCGGATGCGGAACTCGTCCAGGGTGCGGGCCATCTTGGAGGCCGCGCCTTCCAGCGTAGGCGCGTGCGCCGACACCTTCACCAGCAGCGAGTCGAAAAACGGCGAAATCTTGGCTCCCTGATATACTGAGCCCTGATCAAGGCGGATGCCGAAGCCACCGGCCGAGCGATAGGCCACAATGGTGCCGTAGTCGGGCTTAAAGTCGTTTTCGGGGTCTTCGGTGGTGATGCGGCACTGAATGGCGTAGCCGGTTTTCAGGGGCCGCCCGCCCACTTCCAGCCCGATTTCAGGGGCTGAAAGCCGGGCGCCGTCGGCAATGTAGATTTGGGTTTTAATCAGGTCGATGCCCGTAATCATCTCCGTCACGGTGTGCTCCACCTGAATGCGCGGATTCACCTCAATGAAGTAGATACGGTCCAGCTCGGGGTTCACCAGAAATTCCACCGTGCCCACATTGTTGTAGTTCACGGCCCGGCAGATGCGCAGCGCGTACTCATACAGCAAATGTCGTTGATGGTCAGCTAGGTCCAGCGAAGGAGCCACTTCCACCACCTTCTGAAACCGCCGCTGCACCGAGCAGTCGCGCTCATATAAGTGCACGATGTTGCCGTAGTTGTCGGCCACTATCTGCACCTCGATATGCTTGGGGCGCTCCACGTATTTTTCCAGAAACACAGTGTCGTCGCCGAAGGCATTCAGGGCCTCGTTTTTGGCTTCGAAAAAGCCGCGCTCCAGCTGCTCATCGTCGCGGATGATGCGCATACCGCGCCCGCCGCCGCCGCTGGCCGCTTTCAGCATCACGGGGTAACCGATGCGGTTGGCCTCGGCTTTGGCAATGTCGAAATCGGTGAGGTCCTGCTGGCTGCTTTCGATGATGGGCACCTGACACTGCACGGCCACGCGCTTGGCGGCCACTTTGTCGCCGAGGGCTTCCATCACCTCGGGGCGCGGCCCGATGAAGGTAATGCCCTCTTCGGCGCAGCGGCGGGCCAGCGTAGCGTTTTCGGAGAGGAAGCCGTAGCCAGGGTGAATGGCGTCAATGCCATTTTCCTTGGCCACCCGCAAAATGCCCTCAATATCAAGGTAGGGCTTGAGCGGGTCGTCGTCGCGGCCGATCTGGTAGGCTTCGTCGGCCTTGTAGCGGTGCAGCGAGTAGCGGTCTTCGTAGGTATAGATGGCGACCGTAGGGATGCCCAGCTCAGTAGCCGCCCGTAGCACCCGGATGGCAATTTCGCCGCGGTTAGCGACCAGCAGTTTGCGAATGTTCATAACTCAGAAAAGGCGTTTTGGCGGGTGGTTGGCGTTCAGGACCGAAAGCTAGGCAAAAGGTCGGCAAGCCGACGAATTATCCAGCGAATTTTTGCTAGATGATTTTTATTCGCTGCGATACGCAGCCTCCTATTGCAGGTTTGGCACTCAATATATAAACCTTGGCTGCGCGGCCGGGTTGTGAGCCCACACTTTGTCACGTTTTTTCATGGACTTCTCCCAAAAGAACATTCTCATCGTCGGCGCTTCGTCGGGCATCGGGCTGGCGACGGCCGAGTTGCTGCACAAGCTGGGCGCGCACCTGTTCACGGCATCGCGGCACGAGTCGCCGGAGCTGGCGGCACTGGGTACCACGTTTCTGCCCTACGATGCCCTGCAACCCCTGCCCGCCGAGATGCTGGCGGCCCTGCCCGAGGTGCTGCACGGCGTGGTGTATTGCCCCGGCAGCATCAAGCTGCGCCCCTTCGAGCGGATTCCGCTGGAAGATTTCCGCGCTGATTTTGAGCTGAATGTGCTGGGGGCCGTGCAGGTATTGCAGGCAGTGATGAAGAAGCTGAAAAAGGCCGAGGGCGCGTCGGTGGTGCTGTTCAGTACGGTGGCGGCCACTACGGGTATGAGTTTCCACACCAGCATTGCCACCGCCAAAGCCGCCGTAGAAGGCCTCGCCCGCGCTCTGGCCGCCGAGTATGCCGCCAGTAATATTCGGGTGAATGCCATTGCGCCTTCCCTAACTGATACGCCCCTGGCCGCCGCTCTGCTCAACACACCCGAAAAGCAGGAGGCCAGCGCCAAGCGCAGCCCGCTCCAGCGCGTAGGCCAGCCCCAGGACCTAGCCTACATGGCCTCCTTCCTGCTTTCCGACCACGGCTCCTACATCACTGGTCAGGTGCTGCCGGTAGATGGCGGCATGGGCCGATTGAAATAAACAAAGCTTAGTTATGCCTAAAATCGCCCTATTCTGGCATCGGCGCGACCTGCGCCAGCACGACAACGCCGGCCTCGCGGCGGCCCTGCAAAGCGGCCTGCCGGTAGTGCCGCTCTTTATCTATGACCGCGAAATCCTGGATTTGCTGCCCAGCCGCCGCGATGCGCGGGTCACGTTCATTCAGCAGCAGGTGGAGCAGCTGGCCCGGCAGACGGAGCAGGCTGGCGGCACGTTTCTGGCCGTGTATGGGCGGCCGCTGGAGGTTTTTGCTGAGCTGGCCCGGCAGTTTGAGGGAGCGGCCGTGTACACCAACGAAGACTACGAGCCCTATGCCGCCGAGCGGGATGCCGTCGTAGCGGCCGTGCTGCAGGCCCACGGCGCCACGTTTCACAGCTTCAAAGACCAGGTGATTTTCGCTAAAAATGAGCTTTTGGGCAAGTCGGGCAAGCCCTCGAAGGTATTTGGTGCCTACAGCAAAGCCTGGCTGGCGGCACTGCAGGATGAGCAGCTGGCGGCATTTCCGTCGGCCGGGCTGTTTCGGGCCGGGAACCTGGCGCGGCTGCCGGCGGCCCCGCCTCGCCCCACGCTGGCGGACATGGGCTTTGAGGAGTTTGAGCAATTTGTGCCCGCCGCCGAGCTGCCGGAGGCCGCGCTGGTCAAAAACTACCACCTCACCCGCGACCAGCCCGGTTTGGTAAACAGCAGCACGCGCCGCTCGGTGCACCTGCGCTTCGGTACGCTCAGCGTGCGGGAGCTGATGCGGCAGGCCCGCGAGCTGAACCCGAAGCTGCTGAACGAGTTGATCTGGCGCGACTACTTTATGATGCTGCTCTGGCACTATCCTTTCACCGCTATCGAAAGCTACGACCCACGCCTGCGCCGCGTGCCCTACCGCAACAATGAGGAGGAATTCCGGGCCTGGTGCGAGGGCCGCACGGGCTACCCGCTGGTAGATGCCGGGATGCGCGAGCTGAACCAGACCGGCTATATGCCCAACCGCGCCCGCATCGCCGCTGCTGGCTTCCTGGTGAAGCACCTGCTCATCGACTGGCGCTGGGGCGACCAGTACTTCGCCGACAAGCTGCTCGACTACGATATGAGCCAGAATGTAGGCAACTGGCAATGGATGGCCGGCACCGGCGCCGTAGCCGCGCCGTGGTTCCGCGTGTACAGCCCCCAAAATCAGCTCGACGCCTACGACCCGCAGCTGACCTACGTGAAGAAGTGGGTGCCGGAATTCGGTACTGCCGCTTATCCCAAGCCGATTGTAGAGCACAAATTTGCCCGCCAGCGGGCCATTGATACGCTGCGGGCAGCGTATCGGGCGGCTGAGTGAGTGGTTTATCATCTGTCATCCTTCATCTGGCGTACGCCTGCGAAGGACGTTACTCGTAGTTTACTGCTACCGCAATTCAACCCACAAAGCCCTTTACCATGCGAACGGTAAAGGGCTTTGCTCATTTTAAAAGGTTTGTCGCTTAACCGAGGCAGGTCCTCCGCTCTGCTCAGGATGACAGATGGCGCGGGACAAACCAATTTAACCCACCAAACCCGGAACCTCCACCCCGGCAGCCGGTTATCATAGCATGGAAAAAGAGCGCATCAAACAGGCTTACCTCGACTACGTACTGCGCAAGAGCACGCCGCCCGCGTCCGTATTCAAGCTGACGCAGAAGCTGGGCATACCCGAGGCTGAATTTTATAAACACTACGCCACCTTCGACGCCATTGACCGCGAAATCTGGGCTGATTTTGGGCGCGAGGCTCGGGAAAAAGCGGCCAGTGAGCCCGTGTGGGAAGGCTACGGGGCCCGCGAAAAGCTGCTGGCCTTCTACTTCACGCTGCTCGAGATTCTGAAGCAGAACCGCAGCTACGCGCTCTGGTCGCTGCGCACCTACATGCCGCCGGTGCCCGGCCTCACGCCCCGCGTGCTCGATGATTTCCGGCAGGATTTTGAAGTATTTGTGCAGGAGCTGCTGCGCGACGGTCGCCGCACCGAGGAAGTGGCCTCGCGGCCGCTGGTGCAGGGGCAGTATCCGCGCTTTTTCTGGGCACAGGTGCTGTTCGTGCTGGGCTTTTTTGCCAAAGACGACACGCTGAACTTTGAGCGCACCGATGCCGCCGTGGAAAAGGCCGTCACGCTCAGCTTCGACCTAGTGGGTCGTAATTCGCTGGATTCGGCCCTGGATTTCGCCCGCTTCCTGATTCGCCGCCGCTAATGCCGGAACTGCCTGAAAAGCCCGCTGCAACGCCAGTTCCGGTGCCGACGGATGCACCAGCGGATGCTCGCCAGCTCGATTCGCTGCCTACCACGAAGGTGGCGCGGGCGGCCCGCTTCGCCAAAACCGGCCTGAAAGTGGGGGCCAACTACGTGAAGCACTACGCCCGCCGCTCGGTGGGGGCTGAAAGCAGCACCCAGGACCTGCACGAGGCCAACGCGGCCGATCTATACGGGGCGCTGAGCGAGATGAAAGGCTCGGTGCTGAAGGTGGCGCAGATGCTGGCGATGGAGAAAAATATGCTCCCTACGGCCTACGCCGACCAGTTTGCCCAGGCCCAGTACCAAAGCCCGCCCCTCTCGGGCCCGCTGGTAATCAAGGTATTCCGCGACGCTTTCGGCCGCTCGCCGTTTGAGCTGTTCGACGAGTTTGACGTAAATGCCCGGCAGGCGGCCAGCATTGGGCAGGTGCATTTTGCTCGCCTGAAGGGCCGGCCGCTGGCCGTGAAGGTGCAGTACCCCGGCGTGGCCGACAGCATCAAGTCTGATATCCGGCTGGTGAAGCCTATTGCCCTGCGGGTGATGGGTCTGAACGAGGCGCAGGTGCGGCCCTACTTGGAGGAAGTGGAAACGCGCCTGCTGGAAGAAACTAACTACGCCCTGGAGCTGCGCCGCGGCACCGAAATCGGGGCCAAATGCGCGCATTTGCCGCACCTGGAGTTTGCCAGCTACTACCCGGAGCTGTCGTCCAGCCGCATTCTGACGATGGATTGGCTGGGCGGCCAGCACTTGAAGGAGTTTCTGCAAACTGCGCCCAGCCAAGCAGTCCGCGACCAGCTGGGGCAGGCGCTGTGGGATTTCTACGCTTTTCAGATGCACACGCTGCGGCAGGTGCACGCCGATCCGCACCCCGGCAACTTCCTGCTCCGCGCCGAGCACGGCGGCACCGTAGGCGTGCTGGACTTCGGCTGCGTAAAGGAAATTCCGGCCGATGTGTACGAGCTGTTCACGGCCCTGCTCACGGCCGAAACCTTGGCCGACGAAGCCCGCTTGGCGGCTCTGCTTACCCAGGCCGGCATCCTGCGCCCCGACGATGCGCCGGTCCGTACCGCATTCTACATCAGCACCATGCAGGCCTCCCTGGAACTGGTGGGCCGCCCGTTCCGCCAGCCCACTTTCGACTTCGGCGACCCGGCCTACCTGGCCGCCCTCTACGCCCTCGGCGACGACCTGATACAGCAGCCCGAGCTGCGCCAGCAGCGGGAGCCTCGCGGCTCCGAGCACTTTATTTACCTCAACCGCACCTATGTGGGCCTCTACGCCCTGCTCACCGAATTGGGCGCTGTGGTGCAAACCGGCACGCTGGAACAGTCAGACCAGCGAAACCATTTGGCCCGGCCGGAGTTGTAGGCACCAATCTGGCACTGGCTTCTTGCTCCCTTTTCCTACATCAACTTCTCTCTTGCCTCATGAAAAAACTTTGGACCCTCTGCGCTGCGCTATTGAGCGTGGCCACTATGGCTTCGGCCCAAACCAAGCTCAGTTGCTGCGCCAAGCCCGCCACCACGGCCAATGCCACCGAAGCCTTTGCCATGCTGGCTACCAACGAAGACTTCTCCGGCGGCCACGACGCGCCCCTGCCCTACGCCTACGAGGGGCAGGGTCAGATGATTGAGTTCAAAACCACCGACGGCCAGACCGGCAAGGCGTTTGAAATTAAGAGCAACGTGCGCTCCGATAAGTATCTGTTCATCATCCACGAGTGGTGGGGGCTGAACGATTACATCAAGAAGGAAGCCGCTACTTATGCCAAGGAGTTGAAGGGCGTCAACATCATTGCCCTCGACCTCTATGATGGGCAGGTAGCTACCACCGCCGACGAAGCCGGCAAATACATGCAGGCCGTGAAAACGGAGCGGGCCGAAGCCATCATCAAAGGTGCCTTGCTGCACGCCGGGCCGAATGCTAAAGTAGCCAGCATCGGCTGGTGCTTCGGGGGCGGCTGGAGCCTGCAGACGGCCCTGCTGGCCGGGCCCAAGGCCGCGGGCTGCGTGATGTACTATGGCATGCCGGAGAAAAGCGTAGCCAAGCTCAAGACCCTGAACACGGACGTGCTGGGCATTTTTGCTTCGCAGGATAAGTGGATCAGCCCCGAAGTAGCGGCGCAGTTCCAGAAGGACATGGCAGCGGCCAAGAAGAAGGTGACCATCAAGAGCTTTGATGCCGACCACGCCTTTGCCAACCCCTCGAACCCCAAATACAGCAAGGAGTTCTCGGCTCAGGCCCATGCCCTGGCGCTGGACTACCTGCGCAAAAGCCTGAAGCTGAAGTCTTAATTTATAGCCTCGGCAGGCTAGAATTTGCTCTACCGACCTGCTGATTGAGACAAACTGCTTGTCATCCTGAGCAAAGCGAAGGACCTTATCAGGTTAGAACGACCATCTTTGTGACGACTCGTTCTAACCTGATAAGGTCCTTCGCTTTGCTCAGGATGACAGGCGTTTTTTTACCACTTCACAACTCCACCACCTGCTCCCAGCCGCTTGACAGCAGGGCGGCCAGCTCGGCTACGCTTTCGGTGAGCTGCTCCCAACTGTTGAGCACGAAATACTGCTCCTGCAGATGCTGCTCGCTGTAGGGCGTGTGCAGCACAGTGGCCAGGTCGAAGGGCTGCCGCCGGGTTGCGTCGGCGAGGAAGTGGTGGATTTCGCCCGAGGAAGAGAGCAAACCTGCGCCGTAGAGGCGGGTTTCGCCCTTTTCCTGTACCAAGCCAAACTGCACCGTGAAGCCGTAGAGCCGCTCCAGGCGGGCCAGCGCCGGGGCATCGTCGAGGTGCTGGGCGGCTACGTGGCCCAGGAAGTGCAGGAAATCGGCAAATGCCTTGTCCATCAGCAGCGGCACGTGGCCGAATACGCCGTGGAACAGGTCGGGCTCCTCGATGAAGTCGAACTGGGCCATGCTCCGGATCCAGACCGTGGCGGGAAACTTGCGCTGAGCCAGCAGGCCGAAGAATTCGGCATCGTTGAGCATGCCCAACACGGGCTCCAGCTGCCAGCCGGTAGCTTTTTGCAGCCGGGCGCTGGTTTCTTGGAAATCGGGAATGGCATTGCGGTGGAAGCCGATTTTGGCCAGCCCTTGCCCGAAAGCCGAGGCGGCCCGCTTGTGCAGCAGCGCCGTCTGGCGGTCAAATAATACCTTCCAGACCAACTGGTCCTGCGCAGTGTAGCGCGTGTAGTCTTGCTGTAACATGACCGGGGGCATAAAAAAAAGCCCGGCTCCTGGGAGGAGTCGGGCTTTCGGTGTGATTTCAGAAGTTTGGTAGCATGGCTACTTACTTTCCGGAATGGCAACGCAACCCGACTTCGTCCGGCACGGGACGAATATTGGTTAGGCAGAAGCATTTCGCGGATTGGTTCATCATGACAAAGGCAAATATAGAAAATGGATAAGATATGTTGTATGCTGACAAAGCGTATTTTTTTCAGGCTGTTTCTTTCTTAACATTCATGTAATATCAGATACCCCCATCATTTCGAAGAACACTTTCGGCTTTTGTGGGCATTCACTAAGGATAGCACCCCTTAAAAATAACCTGATTTGAAATTTCAGTCGCAGCAATCAGCCAATCAGCTCAATAGTAGAAACCCACAAACCGAAACAGCCGCAGCGCGGCGGCAGGTTTGTAGTAATCGACAAGAAACCAGGAATAAAGCCGCGTAGCGGTGACAGAAATGCTCAAACGGTTCTGTCACCGCTACGCGGCTTTGGTTTTTTCCCTCGTGTAATCGCTACAAATCTGCCGCCGCTCTGCGGCTTTAAAGTGCTTCTTGCGCAATTCTCTAAGCCGGCGGGTTTGCTACAGCTTGCCGTTGGGCTCGTAGGTCATGCTCAGGTTGGTGTCGCCCGTGATTTTGAGGTTGAGTTTAGCCTGCTCAGTTGAAGGATTGAGCAGCACGGCCGTGGAGCCGGCCATGAAGCGTAGCGTGCCCCGGGCTCCGGGAGCCAGCGTGGCTTTGCCGAAGATGCCACCACCCCGCGGCCGCTCCTTTATTTCGACGGAAACTTTGCCCACGTTGCGGGCTTCTACTTTGAACGCGCCAGGCTGGCCGCCGCCCAGCACAAACTGCTTGCCGGGCTCAATCAGCAATTGTGAAGTAAGACCGGCCCAGCACGCCGTAGCAAGCATAAGCAAGGCCGCGAAGGTGAGCAGCGCGGTGGCGGGGCGGAAACGAAATAAGGTACGCATGGCAGAAGGGTTGAAGTGGAACAATGACCCAAAGGAACAGGACCCAGGCCCCCTAAACGCCCCGATTTACAGCCTGAGACGTCCTGATATATACTTTGGCACCCGCTGTTTGCTTATCCTTCGCGGGCCACTTGGCTGGGCGTGCTGCCGCGCAGCTTTTTGAAGACTCGATTGAAGGTAGATTTGGAATTGAACCCCGCTTCCAGCGCCACGGCCAGCAGCGTGTAGTGCCGGAAGCGCGGGTCGCGCAGGCGCTGCTCGGCTTCGCGCACCCGGTACTCATTAATGAAGTCGTTGAAATTCTGCCCGCAGCCGGTGTTGATGACCCTGGAAAGCCAGGAAGTATTGGTGCGCAACTGGGCAGCCAGCTCGCCCAGCGTCAGCTCCGGGGCCAGGTAGGGGCGCTCGGTTTCGAGGTGGCGCAGCAGGCGCGTGGTCCAGCGGGCCAGCTCAGCCGACGCTTCCGGGGCAGCAATAGCTGCCGGCTCCACTGCTTCCGCTTCGCCGGCTACGGAGGCGGTCGTTTTTTCGGGCGCGCTGGTTTCGGGAGTGGGCGGCACCGCGGGCACAGGAATAGCAGCGGCAACAGATTCCAGAAACGCAGGGGCCTCTTGCGCTTGCGGGCGGTCCGCAATTTCGGGGGCGGGCTGGAAACGCAGGCCGGCAAGGCGGTGGCCGGTGAGCAGGCCGGCGATGCTCAGGTAGTAGATCAGCAGGCCCGTGAATAGGTAGTCGTACCAGGCTTCGTAGTAGCTCAGGGCACTAATGAACGTATTGATGAGGCCAAAAATGAGCGTGATGCCCGTGCCGACCAGCACGGCCACCAGCACGTTGCGCAGCCACCGAAACCGGATCTGGTCGGTGGCGGAGAAGTTGTCATTGAGGTAGCGGGCGTAGGCGCGGTACTCGCGCAGGGTGCGCACGGCGTAGGTCAGCACCGAGAGGTAGCCCAGCGTATCGACCCAAAAGCCGATGGGCTGCTGGTCGGCCCAGGCGGCCAGCGGGCCTTTGGTGCCGAAGTGCTCTGGCAGCGGCAGGCCCCGCACGCCATGCCACCAGCCAATATCGTAGCTGAACAGCAGCAGCAACCAGATTGCCCAGGCCAGGGCTGGCGCGAAATGTAGCCATTGCCGCCGTTGCAGCCGGAATTCCTGGTTGGTGAGGCTGCGGAAGTAGAAATACAGCGCCGGCCCCACCGCCAGCCAGTTGCTGAAGGGCCAGTAGAACATAAAGGTGGTGCGGGCATCGTGCGCATCATACCAGCCGCCAAAGCCCAGCATCCACTGCGCCAGCCGCATGGTGAAAAGCAGGAGCAACAGGGCCAGCCAGCCATCGGCTGCGGCCTCTTCGCGTCGCCGACGCACCCATAATACCCCACTCACCACCATGCCCTGCACGAAAAACGGCAGCAGCAGGCCACTATACACGTTGAAGCCGAAGAACATGGCGGTAAGGTAGTAACCCCTCCCGACTGACCCCTCCCCAACCCCTCCCCAAAAGGGAGGGGCTCTAGCAGTAGAATCTAAACGGTAGAAAGCTAAAGCTAGAGCCCCTCCCTTTTGGGGAGGGGTTGGGGAGGGGTCGGGGTTGACGGGGTTTTACTCCAGCTCCTCGCGCAGCTTATACACCTTGCGCAGATTGCGGATCAGCCGCGCCGATTCTTCAAAGTTCAGGGTCTGAGCCCCATCGGAAGCGGCTTCTTCGGGCTTTTCGTGGGCTTCGTAGATGATGCCGTCGGCGCCGGCCATGAGGCCCGCCAGGGCCATAGTGGGTACGTACTCGCGGATGCCGATACCGTGCGAAGGATCCACGATAACGGGCAGGTGGGTTTTCTCCTTCAGAATAGGCACTGCATTCAGGTCCAACGTATTGCGCGACGCAGTTTCAAAGGTACGGATGCCCCGCTCACAGAGAATCAGCTTCTCGTTGCCGCCCGAAAACACGTATTCCGCCGACGACAGCAATTCCTCAATAGTACCCGAAATGCCGCGCTTGATCATCACGGGCTTATCTACGCCGCCCAGGGCATCCAGCAGGTTGAAGTTCTGGGTATTGCGGGCACCCACCTGAAACACGTCCACGTAGTCGTGCATCTCCTCCACCTGCGACACCTGCATCACCTCCGTCACGATTTTGATGCCGCGGGCCCGGGCCATGCGGTGAAAATCCTTCAGCCCCTCCATGCCCAGCCCGCGAAACGCGTAGGGCGACGAGCGGGGTTTGAACACGCCCCCGCGCATAATGCGCACGTCGTTTGCCACGAGGTGGTCCATAATCAGCTCCATCTGCTTTTCGCTCTCGATGCTGCACGGACCGGCGGCCAGCGTGAGGCTGCCCTCGCCGATGCGCACCCCGTCGCCGAGGTCGAGGACGGTGGGGCGCACGCGCCACTTGCGGCTCACCAGCTTGTAGTCGTCGGAGACGCGGTGGATGTCGAGGATACCGGGCAGCTGGCCGATGGTGCGCAGGTCGATGTCGGCCTTGCCGATGGCTACTAGGTAGTGGGCGCGTTGGGTGGTTACCTCCGTAGCCTTGTATTTCAGCTCCTGAATGCGGGCTTCGATGGCGGCCTTGTTGGCGGCGGTGATATTGGGGTCGAGTTGGATTATCATGTTCGGGGGTAGTTTTCTCGCAGAGGTTCGCAGAGGGATGCGCAGAGGTAAAGGGAGGCCCTGCATTTAACCTCCGCGAAACCTCTGCGGACCTCTGCGAGAAAGAATTAGTGGAGTACAGAAGAAACAAAGCGGGCAGCGGCGGCCGGGGCATCCTGCGCCCCATCCAAAGCGCGGATTAAAGCCGAACCGATGATGGCACCCTCGGCGTATTGGCAGGCGTGTTGGAACGAAGCTTTGTCGCCGATGCCGAAGCCGATGAGGCGCGGATTCCGCAGCTGCATATTCTCGATGCGCTGGAAATAGGCATCCTGCACGCCTTCGGCCTGGGTGTTGGCGCCGCCCGTAGTGCCGGGGCCCGAGACTAAATACAGGAACGACTCGGTCAGCTCGTCGATGCGGCGGATGCGCTCGGGGGCGGTTTGGGGCGTGATGAGGAACACCGGGCGCAGGTTGTGGCGGCGGAATATTTCCTGGTACTCGGCCACGTAATCATCGAGCGGCAGGTCGGGCAGGATGATGCCATCCACGCCCACAGCGGCGGCTTCGCGGCAGAAGTTTTCCACCCCGAACTGCATCACCGGGTTCAGGTAGCCCATGAGCAGAATTGGGGTATCGGGCACCGTGGCGCGGATATTCTGCAGCTGCCGGAACAGCACCCGCAGGTTCATGCCGTTGGCCAGCGCGGCGGTGCTGCTCTGCTGAATCACGGGGCCATCGGCCAATGGGTCAGAGAAGGGCATCCCGATTTCGATCAGGTCGGCGCCGGCGGCAGTGAGGGCCTGGAGGATGGGCACAGTGGACTCCAGCGCGGGGTAGCCGGCGGTGAAGTAAATGTTGAGCAGGTTTTTCTGCTTTTTGTCGAAGGCGTTTTTGATTCGGTTCATGCGGTGATTTCGCGCAGTGTCTCGCAGTGGATAGCGCAGTGTTTCGCAGTGAACGGCCACCGCGAAACACTGCGGCTTTCCACTGCGAGACACTGCGCGAAAAATTACTTCAACTGGTCAGCGTATTTCATATAAGTGTCCAGATCCTTGTCGCCGCGGCCGGAGAGGTTGATGACAACTACCTCATCCGGCCCGGCTCCGAGCTGGCCCAGCGCCGCCAGGGCGTGGGCCGTTTCCAGGGCCGGAATGATGCCTTCCAGGCGGCTACACTCAGCCACGGCCCGCAACGCATCTTCATCTTCGATGCTGATAAACCGCGCCCGGCCCGAGGACCCCAGAAACGCGTGCAGCGGCCCGATGCCGGGGTAGTCGAGGCCCGCGCTCAGCGAGTAGGGCTCCGTAATCTGCCCATCCTCGTCCTGCATCAGCAGCGTGCGGGAGCCGTGAATGATGCCGGGCTTGCCCAGCACCGACGTGGCCGCCGAGTGGCCCGAGTTGATGCCGTGGCCGGCGGCTTCTACGGCCACCAGCTGCACCGAAGGCTCGTCGAGGAAGTGGTAGAACGCGCCGGCCGCGTTGGAGCCGCCGCCTACGCAGGCCACCACGTAGTTCGGCAGCTCGGAGCCGGTTTTTTCCAGCAGCTGCTTCCGCATTTCCTCACTGATAATGGACTGCAGCCGCGCCACCAAATCGGGGTACGGGTGCGGGCCCACCACCGAGCCGATAATATAGTGCGTATCCACCGGGTTGCTGATCCAGTCGCGGATGGCTTCGTTGGTGGCGTCTTTCAGGGTCTGGCTGCCGCTGGTGGCGGGGCGCACCTCGGCGCCGAGCAGGCGCATGCGCTCCACGTTGGGCCGCTGCCGCTCCATGTCTACGGAGCCCATATACACGATGCACTCCATGCCCATCAGGGCGCACACGGTGGCCGTGGCCACGCCGTGCTGGCCGGCACCGGTTTCGGCAATGATGCGCGTTTTGCCCAGCCGCCGGGCCAGCAGAATCTGGCCCACGGTGTTGTTTACCTTGTGCGCCCCGGTGTGGCAGAGGTCTTCGCGCTTGAGGTAGATGCGCGTGTTGTATTTCTGCGACAGGCGCTTGGCCTCAAACAGCGGCGTGGGCCGGCCCACGTAGTCGCGCAGCAGCAGCTGGTATTCGCGCTGAAAATCGGGGTCGGCCAAGATTTTCAGGTAATTATCGCGCAGCTCCTCCACATTCGGGTAGAGCATTTCGGGAATGAAAGCGCCGCCAAACTCGCCGTAGTAGCCGCGGGCGTTGGGGGCGTAAATGGGGGAAGTGCTGGTTAGCGTCGGCATAAAGTTGTTTTTTTCAGAGGAAAGAAAAACGGAGCTCAGCTGGCCGCGCTGGCCGCCGGCTGGCGCAGCAGGCGGAACAGTTGGCGCAACTTGGCAACGTCTTTTACCGCCGGCGCCGCCTCAAAGCGGCTGTTCAGATCCAGGCCCCGCAAACCACGTAGCTGCAGGCGCTGTAGCTGCTCGGCGTGCTCCAGGCCCAGGCCGCCGGCCAGCAGGTAGGGCACCGGCAGCTGGTAGTCGCGCAGCAGGCTCCAGTCGAACAGGGCGCCGTTGCCACCGGGCTGCGGGCCTTTGGTATCGAAGAGAAAATAAGTGCAATGCGGCACGTAGGGTTCCAGCTGGGCCAATGAAAACGCGGCATCGACGCCAAAGGCCTTGATGACGGGCACCCCTACCGCCTGCAGCGCGGCGCACTGCGCCGGGGTTTCGCAGCCATGCAGCTGCGCCATATCCAGGCTGTAGCGGATTATTTGCTCGCGCATGTAGTCCAGCGTTTCATCCACGAACACGCCCACTTTGCGAATGCGCGGCGGCAGGCTTTGCAACAGCCGGGCATCCAGCGCGTCGCCCACATACCGCGCCGAGCGAGAATAGAAGATGAAGCCCATGAAATCCGGTTCGAGGCCGGCTACTTCCGCAATGTTGTCGGCGTATTTCATACCGCATACTTTCAGCATCATTGGCTTCATAATGAGTAGTGAATGGTGAGTTGGAGGCTGGCGGAAATCTTACATAGAGCGTAGCGGAATGGACTTCCGCCAGCTTCGCAATTCATAATTCACAATCCAGAATTAAAAGAGTTGCTGCACCAGCGCGGCGCAGGCTTTTTCGGGGCGCGAGTGGCGCATGAAGGTTTCGCCGATCAGGAAGCCCTGGTAGCCCACGGCCCGCAGCGCCTTGATGTCGGCGGCGGTAGTCAGGCCGCTTTCGGTCACCTTCACATACTCATTCGGGATGCGTTGGGCCAGCTCGCCGGAGGTATCAAGGCTGACGGAGAAGTCGTGCAGGTTCCGATTGTTCACGCCGACCAGACTCACCGCGTCGGGGTGCAGGGTTTTCTCCAGCTCCCCGGCGCTGTGGATTTCGAGCAGCACTTCCAGACCCAGGCTTTTGGCCAGCCGGCCCAGCCGCAGCACTTCCTCGCCCGAGAGCACCGCCGCAATCAGCAGCACGGCATCAGCCCCAATACTTTTGGCCTCCAGAATCTGGTACTCGTCAATCACGAAATCCTTGCGCAGAATAGGGCAGAAATTGAAGCGGCGCGCGATGGTCAGATCCTCGTTTTTACCGCCGAAAAATTCCGTATCCGTCAGCACCGACAGCGCCGATGCCCCGGCCTGCATGTAGCCCAGCGTGGTGCGCTCCACCGGCGCGTGGGCATTGATAATGCCCTTGCTGGGCGATTTGCGCTTGAACTCGGCAATGATGCCGCTCAGGTCGGCGCGCTGCAAGTACTTGCGCAAACTCAGCGGCTGGCTCCCGAAGCTCAGGCTGCGCTCCAGCAGCTTGGCCGGCACCAGGCCCTGGCGCTCGGCCACCTCGCGGCGCTTGTGGGCAATGATTTTATCGAGAATAGTGGGGGTGCTCAGGGTGCTCATAGTAGAAGGAAAGCGAAGGGCCACAAGGCCGTGAGGGCAGAAAAGCAAGGTGAGAAGCCAACCGCGTGGTTGGGTAAAAAGATTTGGCGAGGCAATGAATGTGACAACTTTTGACTTTGGTCCTTTTCGTGTCACACTGCTTTTTGTGACACGCTTTGACTTTGCAGGATTTTTGTCACAAGCTGACGTGTGACACGATGTAGCCCAGTGCTGTTTTTTGTCACACTTCCTACGCCGCCAGCATGTTGCGCAGCGCCTCCCGCGCCCGGCCCGAGTCCAGCGACTCGCGGGCCTCGGCCAGGGCTTCGGCAAACGACAGCGCCGGCCGCACGCACTGGATGCCCAGGGCCGCATTGGCCGTCACCACGTCGCGCTGGGCGGCGGTGGCGCGGCCGTCCAGCACGCTGCGGAACAACGCCGCCGACTCGGCAATGGTGTCGCCGCCGGCCAGTTCTTTGGCACGGTAAGCGGGCAAACCCATATCGGCGGGCAGCAGCAGCTGCTCGCCCCGCGCCGCCGAAACCACCTTGGCGGCACCGGTCAGCGACAATTCGTCGTAGCCATCCAGGGCATGCACCACGGCGTAGCGGGTGTCGGTTTGCTGAAACAGATAGTGGTAGAGGCGCAGCAATTCGAGGCTGAACACGCCCGCCAGCTGGGCCATAGGCCGGGCCGGATTCACCAGCGGCCCCAGAATGTTGAAAAACGTGCGCACGCCCAGCTCCCGCCGCACCGGCCCCGCGTGGCGCATGGCCGGATGGAAGGCCGGCGCGTGCAGAAAGCAGATATTGGCCGCCTCCAGCTGCCGCCGCAATTGGTCCGACGACGCCTCAAAATCATAGCCGAAGTGGGCCAGAATATTGGAAGACCCGCAGATAGACGACACGCCGATATTGCCGTGCTTGGCCACCTTATACCCCGCCCCCGCCACCACGAAGCAGGCCAGCGTGGAGATGTTGAACGTGTCTTTGCCGTCGCCGCCGGTGCCCACAATGTCGAGCAGGTCGCGGGTGCCCAGCTCGGGGTCACGGCACAGGTCGAGCAGCGCGTCGCGGAAGCCGGCCAGCTCGGGGACCGTGATGGGCCGCATCCGGTACACGGCCAGAAACGCGGCGGTTTCGGCCGGGTTGGCCGCCCCCTGCCCCAGCAACGACAGGGCTTCGTGCGCCTGCGCCTGGGTCAGGGTTTGCTGGTCGAAAAGGGGGGCGAGGAATTGTTTCAAGGAGTGGTGATTTGAAAGAAGTCTGGAACGAAGCTCCCCTCCTCAGATGAGGAGGGGACGCCGCGCCAAAGGCGCGGCTGGGGTGGTTGACTCGTTGCTGATGTTGTTTGGTTGAACGTTAATGGGTGCCAGTAAAACCGTCTGTCATCCTGAGCAAAGCGAAGGACCTTGTGCCAGTTGAACGATTTGCACTTGCGTGGCAATGTCCTTCGCAAGCTCAGGATGACACATTAAAGCGGTAGCATCGTTCAACCAAACAACGCCGAACCACCCCGCCCTTCGGGCACCCACGCCGCTTGATGCGCGGAATTTGAAAAAAGGAGGGGAACTGACGTTCTAGTGGCCCTACCCTTCCAGCCAGTTGCGCAGCATCTGGTGGCCGTGCTCGGTCAGAATGGATTCGGGGTGAAACTGCACGCCGCGCACGTCAAATTCGCGGTGGCGGAAGGCCAGCACCTGGCCGTCGGCATCCACGGCCGTTACTTCCAGCGCCGCCGGCACCGATTCGGGCCGCACGCTCCAGGAGTGGTAGCGGCCCACATTGAAGGTTTCGGGCAGCCCGTCGAACAGCTTGTCAGGGGCCACTACGCGGGCCTCGGTGGCCAGCCCGTGCAGCACCTGCGGCAGATTATACAGCACGCCGCCGAAGCTTTCGGCAATGCCCTGGTGGCCCAGACACACGCCCAGCATCCGCTTGGCAGGCGCGTAGCGCCGAATCACCGCCGGCATCAGCCCCGCTTCTGAGGGCACACCCGGGCCGGGCGACAGCAGAATGGCATCGTAGGCCTCAATGTCGTCGAGGCTGATTTTATCGTTGCGCACTACGGTGGTCGAAGCGCCATGCCCCAGCTCGCGCAGCAGCTGCACGAGGTTGTAGGTGAAGGAGTCGTAGTTGTCGAGAACGAGGATTTTCATAGTTTGTAAGTTGGCATTTGTCATTCCGAGCGCAGTCGAGGAATCTCGCATGCTGATGTCTGATTAGTAATCCTGAGTCAGCATGCGAGATTCCTCGGCTGCGCTCGGAATGACCGTTCTTCCTAAACCGCGGCGGTCAGCTTCTCTCCCACCCGCTCCGCTTCCTTCAGCGCCTTGCGCAGCGCGGCCAGCTTATGGTGCACCTCATTCAGCTCCGAGTTGATATCGGAAGCGGCCACTACGCCGGCGCCGGCCTGGTAGTAGAGCTGGCCGGCCGTGCTTAGGAAAGAGCGAATCATGATGGCGTGGTTGAAGTCGCCGTTGAAGCCCAGGTGACCCAGGCAGCCGCCGTAGTAGCCGCGGCCGGTGGGCTCCAGTTGGTCGATGAGCTGCATGGCGCGGTGCTTGGGGGCCCCGGAAAGCGTGCCGGCCGGGAACGTATCGGCCACCACCTGCAGGGAGTTGGCTTCGGGGGCCAGCGTGGCGTTTACCTCACTCACGAGGTGAATGACGTGGGAATAGAACTGGATTTCGCGGAAGGTTTTCACCCGCACGTTGTCGCCGTGGCGGGCCAAGTCGTTGCGGGCCAGGTCTACCAGCATCACGTGCTCGGCGTTTTCCTTGGGGTCGTCGGCCAGCTTCTGGGCCAGGGCAGCATCCTCGGCATCGTGGCCGGTGCGGCGGAAGGTACCGGCAATGGGGAACAGGCTGGCTTCGCGGCCCTTTATCAGCAGTTGGGTTTCGGGCGAGGAACCGAAGATCTTAAAGTTGCCGTAGTCGAAATAGAACAGGTACGGCGATGGATTGATGGAGCGCAAGGCCCGGTACACGTTGAACTCATCGCCCACAAACCCCTGCTGAAACCGCCGCGACAGCACAATCTGGAACACATCACCCCGGCGGCAGTGCTGCTGCCCGCTGGCCAGCACCTTCAGAAACTCCTCATCGGTGAAGTTGGTCGTCTCCTCCCCCGCCAGCCCGAAGCCAAACTCCGGCACCACGGGGTTGCGAATCAGATTCACCAGCGTGCGCAGGCCGTCGTGGTCGGTGGGCTCGTCGGCGAGGGTGTGCTCAAACACGAACAGCTCGTTGCGGAAGTGGTTGATGGCAATAACGTAGCGGTAGGTGCCGTACAGCATCTCCGGAATTTCGCCGGCCGCCTGCTTCTGCTCGTTCAGCGTCAGGTCTTCGAAATACTGCACGCCCTCGTAGCCGATGTAGCCGAACAAGCCGCCGGTGATGAAGTCGAACTCGCTTTTCTCGGTCTGGAAGCTGTCGGCGAATTCCTGCAGGCGCTGCAGCGCCAAGCGCGGCGCGGCCAGCGTTTCGGTGTTTACGGTGCCATTGGGCAGCGTCAGCTGCAGCTCACCGCGGCTCACCTGGAAGCGGGCCAATGGGTCGAAGGCCAGGTAGCTGAAGGCGTTTTGCTGGCCGTGGTAGTCGGAGCTTTCCAGCAGCAGGCAGTTGTCGTACCGGTCGCGCAGGCGCAGGTAGAGGCCCACGGGCGTCACCGTATCGGCGAGCAGGCGCATGTGGCGGGTTTTGAGCTGGATGGGTGGCAGAGCAGTCATAAAAATCGGGGCTGGGCTGGCAGATGGCTGAGAAAAGGCTGAGAGGAAGCGCCGGCCGGAAAACAAAAAAGCCCGGCGGGCGGCCGGGCTTTGCTTGTAAGTTGAATGCGAAGGTTATGACAACACCTTACCGCACGCACAGGCTTTCCCGTCCGGAGTTTCGGAGAGGCCACCACCAGGCTTGCTGCAGGTTTTGAAAGGTCATGGAGAAGGTCGTTGCCGACGTATTGTGCGGCTTTAACGCTGCAAAGATAGATTCGGTTTCTGGCTGTGCAAGCAAAATCGTGCTTTTTCGTTGCAAGGCTTGCAACAGCCGGCGACTTTGGCTTCCATTTTCGCAGCACCAGTCCGGCCGCAGCAGGCAGCGCCCGCCGCTACTCCTTCAGCAGCGACTGGGTGCCCACCTGCTTGCCAGCCGTCAGGCGCAGGAAATACGTGCCTTTCGCCAGCCGGCTCACATCGACTGTCTGGCCCGCGTACACCTTGCTTTTCAGCACGCCCCGGCCGGCCGAGTCCAGCACTTCGAGCCGAGCCTCCTTCACGGTGGCGGGCAGCTGCACGGTCAGCGCATTTTTGGCCGGATTGGGGTAGGCGCTGAAGGCCAGGGCTGGCCGGCTGCCTTTGGTGGCCGTGGGGCCGGCCGGGGCATACAGCCATTGGTAGGCGGCCGCAAACTCCCGCTTCCAGAACCATTCGGCGTGCTGGCCGTCGGTGCGGGGGTTGTAGCTCAGGTTGGCGGCCGGTACCCCACCGCGCTGCAGCGAGTCGCGCATGGCCTGCATCAGCGGCACCATCGTCTGGCTTTCCTGGGTGCCGCTCACGAAGTAAAACCGCGTATCGGGGTTGGCCGGGTGCTGCCGCACGTACTGAAACAGCGGCTGCTGGGCAAACCAGAACGCCGGCGAAAACACGCCCACTTTGCCGAACACAGCCGGGTATTTCAGTGCCGCGTAGGTCGAGATAAGGCCGCCCATGCTGCTGCCGGCAATGCCGGTGTACTCGCGGCCGGTGAGGGTGCGGTAGTTGGTATCGATATACGGCTTCAGCGTCTGGACCAGAAAATCTACGTACTGGTCGCCCTGGCCGCCGCCGTACTGGGGGTTGCTCCAGGGCGAATACTCGTTCAGCCGCTCCCCGCCGCCATTGTCGATGGCCACCACAATGCTGCCGGTGGCATCGAGGCCCTGCTGCTGGAGTTGCTTTAAAGTTTCATCTACGCCCCACTCGCCCGAGAAGCTGGTGCAGGCATCAAACACGTTTTGGCCGTCGTGCATATACAGCACGGGGTAGCGGCGGGTGCTGGTAGCGTAGTCGGTGGGCAGGTAGAGCCACACGCGGCGGGTGCGGCCCAGCTGGGGTATAACGAAGCTGGCGCTCAATATCTGCACGTTGGGCTGCACGGCGGTGCTCTGGCAGCTGCTGCCGCCGCCCAGGTCTTCCCAGTTCAGCACCGTATGCGTCACCGTGGCCGGGCCGGCAGTGTAGGTGTGGCTGCGGTTGGGCACCGGGCCGTTGGTGGCATTGGTTTCCACCGCGGCCCAGCTGCCGCGCGTGAACTTATACTCGATGGTGCCGGTGGCCTGCGGCAGCGTAATCTGGTAGGTGCCGTCGGCGTTTTTGGTGAGGGCGTGGGCCGCGCTGCCGGGGTTCCAGCTATTGAAGGAGCCCGCCACGTAGAGCACCGCGCCAGCCGGCGTGTTGGCCGGAATGCTGGTGAGTTTGAGCGTCAGCTGGGCCTGGGCTCCAAGTACGCCGAGCAAGCTCAGGAGAATAAGTAAGGCAGTTCTTTTCATGAGGATATCTGATGGGAGTTGCGGAGTTAGTGGGGCGGTACTCACCCCCGGCAGGAAGGTTGTTTTTCTAGCGGGGTTTCTTCTCTTTTTTCCTGGTCAAATGTCCGGCAAAGTAGTGACTTCTGCTGGCGAGGCGACAAAATCTGCGCATTTCTGCTTCCTCATCGCGCCGCAGCTTTCCGACTGAAGCCCCACCCTACCGCCGGGCAGGCCGTACGGCCAGCTTCCAGAGCCAAAAATAGTGCGCAGTTTCCAGCAAACACTCGCCCCGGCTCCTGGCTGGCAAACGCCCATATTTACCGGATAGTTATAGAACATTTTTAAGATAGTGGATCTGAAACGCCCTCAAAATCGTAAGTCGGTTGGTGACTACGCACTAACTTCCAGCGGCAAATCCGTAAACAGTAACTCCAGCTATTGCAACTACTTTTCAGCGCCATTCAACCAGCTAAAACCCTGCAAGCATGAGGGTTGCAGCAAGATGAAGTTTTCCCGATAAAAATAGGCTTAAAACTATTTTTATTGCTAATTGGAGGCATCTTGGTATTGTGGTTTTTAAAACTTTATCTTTCGCAGTTTATTAACGCATCAGGCATCGTGAAACAGCGAGGAAAGCAGCAAAAAATCAGGTTTTACCCGGAAGCTGATTTTGTCTTTTCTCTTCCTGTTTTGGGGTTCTTTCACCGCCGGCCCACTCGGCAACCAATTCCCACATTTAACCCATTTTCAATGAAACACCATTACCTGGCGAAACTACTGTTTCTGCTACTGTTCGTCTGCGCGGGCTTTACCAGCGCTTTCGCTCAAACAGGCTCCGTGAGTGGCCGTGTCTTGGACGAGAAAAAAGAAGGCGTGCCGGGTGCTACCGTCATCATTGATGGCAGCACACTGGGCAGCTCCACCAACACCGACGGCACGTACAACATACAGAACGTGCCCGCCGGTCCGCACACGCTGGTTATCTCCTATGTGGGATACAACACGTCGCGGCAAAACATCAACGTGACGGCCGGCCAGAACACGGCCGTGGCGGAAATTTCGCTGGCCGAAAACACTACGCTCCTCAGCGAGGCCGTGGTGGTGGGCTACGGCACGCAGCGCCGGCAGGACCTGACTGGAGCCGTGGAGCAGGTAACTTCCAAGCAGTTTGTGAAAGGCCAGGTAACCAACCCTGAGCAGCTGGTGCAGGGCAAAGTAGCCGGTATCCAGATTACGACCAATGGCGGTGCCCCTGGTGCCGGCTCACAAATCCTGATCCGTGGCGGCTCGTCGCTGTCGGCCTCCAATCAGCCGCTGATCGTGATTGACGGTGTACCGGTCGACAATACGGGCATTGCTGGCACCGGCAACCCGCTCACGCTCATCAATCCTAATGATATTGAGAGCATTACGGTACTGAAAGACGCTTCTTCGACTGCCATCTACGGCGTACGGGCTTCGAACGGCGTAATTATCGTAACGACCAAGAAGGGCGTTCAGGGCGAGGAGTTGCGGGTGAATTTCGCAACGCAGCAATCTATTGCTACGGTGGCCAAATACGTTCCGGTGCTCACGGCCGACGAGTTTCGGGCTCTGGTAAACCGGGCAGGCAACGACCAGCAGAAAGGCCTGTTGGGCACGGCCAACACCGACTGGCAGAAGGAAATCTACCGCAATGCCTTCACCTCCGACAACAACCTGAGCGTGCTGGGCTCGGCCGGCAAGGTTCCTTTCCGCGTTTCGACCGGCTATCTGACCCAGCAGGGCTTGCTGAAGAATAACGACCTGAAGCGTTACAGCGGATCGGTTGGCATCACTCCGATGCTGCTCAACGACAATCTGCGCGTTGATCTGAACGTGAAGGGCACCTGGATCGACAACAACTTCTCTGACCAAGGTGCGGTAGGCAACGCCGTTTCGTTCGATCCGACCCAGCCCATCCGCTCCGACGACCCCAAGTATGCTCCCTTCGGCGGCTACTATGAGGCCTTCGGCACCGATGGCTCCCTCAATACCCTCTCGCCGCGCAACCCGGTCAGCCTCATCAACCAGCGCCGCGACCGGAGCACGGTGAAGCGCAGCATTGGCAACGTGATGCTCGACTACAAGCTACCCTTCCTGACGGGCCTCAGCGCCAACCTGAACCTGGGCTACGATGTGCAGCGCGGAGCTGGCACTACGTTCGTACCGACCAGCGCCGCCTCGGCATTCAACCGCCAGGGCGTGAACAACAACTACCGCCAGGATCTGAACAACACCATTCTGGAAACCTATGCGAAGTACCAGGGTGACGTTCTGGGCCAGCGCTTCGACATTCTGGGCGGTTATTCGTTCCAGAAATTCCAGAACCGCCAGTACCGCTTCGACGACCGCCGCGAGGATGGTTCGGTATTCACGCCGTTTTCGCGCACCTTCGACGACAAGGACCAGACGCTGGATACGCGCGTGCTGCTCTCCTACTACTCGCGGGCCAACTACAACATCAAAGACCGCTACCTGTTCACCGGTACGTTCCGAATCGATCAGACTTCCAACTTCGCCAAGGGCCAGCGCACGGGCTATTTCCCCTCGGGTGCTTTCGCCTGGCGCGTGAAGGGCGAAGATTTCCTGAAAAGCTCAACGGCAGTTTCTGACCTCAAGCTGCGTCTGGGCGTGGGCCAGACGGGTCAGCAGGACATCGGAAATAACTCCAGCTATTTGCCGGTTTCTACGCTCAGCACCAACACGTCGCAGTACCAGTTTGGCTTCGACGGAGCCGGCAACCCACTTTTCTACCCTACCCTGCGGCCGGGCTTCTACAACCCAGGCCTGACCTGGGAAACCACGACCACCTACAACGCGGGTCTGGACTTCGGCTTCCTGGATAGCCGCATCACGGGTTCCGTGGATGTGTACCAGCGCGACACCAAAGACTTGCTGTTCTTCTCCAACGTAGCGGCACTTTCGAACACGACCAACGCCGGTTTCCTCAACGTAGGCTCGCTGACCAACAAAGGCGTTGAATTCACGACCAATCTGGAAGCCGTGCGGGGCGAGAAGTTCGGCCTTACGCTGAACGCCAACGCTACCTTCAACCGCAACCGCATCACCAAGCTCACCATCGTGGATAGCCCTGATTTCATCGGGCAGGAAACCGGTGGTATAGCTGGCGGCGTAGGTAACAACGCCCAGATCAACTCGGTCGGCTACGCAGCCGGTTCTTTCTACCTCTATAAGCAGCTCTACAACAGCGAAGGACGGCCAATTCAGAATGCCGTGGCCGACCTGAAAGCCGATGGCACCATCAACGGCTCCGACCGCTACCGCTACAAGTCGTCGCGGCCTGATGCCGTACTGGGCTTTGGGGCCAACACGACCTACGGCAAGGCCTCGCTGGCCTTCACGATGCGCTCCAACATCGGGCAGTATGTGTACAACAACGTCCGCTCGCAGAGCGCCTTCACGCCCAATGCCACCAACTTCCTGAACAACGTCTCGGATGAGCAGCTGTCCTCCGGCTTCAACTCGACTGCCACGCAGGTATTGCTCTCCGACTACTTCCTGGAAAACGCTTCGTTCCTGCGCATGGAAAACGTAACGCTGGGCTATAATATTGGCAACGCGCTGAGCGAAAAAGCGAACATTAACGTCTCGTTTGCGGTTCAGAATCTGTTCCTTATCACCAAGTATAAGGGGCTGGATCCGGAAGTTTCTTCCGGCATCGACAACACTATCTATCCGCGTCCGCGCACCTACACCCTGGGCCTCAACTTCGGCTTCTAACCCGCAAAAACCCACTCGTCATGCTTAACTTCAAACGTACTCTGGGCATGTGGGCCTTAGCGGCCGCGCTGGTGCCCGCCCTCACGACCTCCTGCACCAAGGAGCTCGACCAGATTCCCTCTTATAGTGCCAATGCCGAGGTAATCTACCGCGACCCGGCTCTGATTCAGCAGGCACTCACCCGCCTCTACGCCACTCTGGCCGTGAGCGGCCAGCAGGGCCCGGCCGGCCAGCCCGATATTTCCGGTATCGATGAAGGCTTCTCAAACTACCTCCGCCAGCTCTGGTTTGCGCAGGAAGTGACCACCGACGAAGCCATCATTGCCTGGAATGATGGCAACCTGCCCGATTATAACACACTGACCTGGAACGCCAACAACGAGTTTGTGCGGGCCATGTATGACCGGATTTTCTATCAGGTTGCGCTCTGCAACGAATTCATCCGCCAGACCAGCGACGAGAAGCTCAGCAGCCGGGGCATCCCGGAGGCCAGCCTCGGAGTTATCCGGCAGTACCGGGCCGAAGCTCGCTTCCTGCGGGCACTGTCTTACTACCACGCCCTGGATATGTTCGGCAATGTTCCGTTTGCCGATGAAACCTCGGAAGTAGGCGGCAGTCTGGCGAAGCAAAAGTCGCGGGCCGACCTTTTCAAGTATGTGGAGAGCGAGCTGAAAGACATTGAAGGCTCCCTGATGGATTCGCGGGCCGTGTATGCCCGCGTAGACAAAGGCACCTGCTGGACGCTGCAAACCAAGCTGTATCTGAACGCGGAAGTATATACCAGCGCGCCCGGCGTAGCCGGCACCTCCCGCTATACCGATGCCATCACGTATGCCGATAAAGTGCTCAAAGCGGGCTATACTCTGGCTCCCGAGTACCGCTTGCTGTTCTTGGCCGATAACGACAAGACGCAGGCTCGCAACGAGATTATATTCCCGGTCACGTTCGACGGCCGTTTCACCAAAACCTTCGGCGGTATGCCCTTCATCATTCACGCAGCCATTGGCGGCTCTATGCCCGCCACTGATTTTGGCGTGAACGGGGGCTGGGGCGGCAACCGGGCCAAGCCAAACCTGGTGGACCTGTTCCCCAGTGCGTCGGATACCCGCAACACCTTTTACAAGGCGGGCCAGACCAAGGAAATCAACGACATCTTCAGCTTCACGCAGGGCTACGCCGTTACCAAGTTCAAAAACGTAACCTCGACCGGTGTTCCCGGATCCGACGACAAGTCCTTCAAAGGTTCCGGCGACTTCGTTGATACCGACTTCCCAATGTTCCGCCTGTCGGATGTGCAGTTGATGTACGCGGAAGCTGTATTGCGTGGCGGCACCGGCGGCGACCCGAATAAGGCGCTGCAACTGGTAAATGCGATTCGTACCCGCGCCCAGGCTACCCCGCTGGCCTCGCTCACACTCCAGGATATTCTCGATGAGCGGGCCCGGGAGCTGTATTGGGAAGGGCACCGCCGTACCGACTTGATTCGCTTCGGCCTGTACACCAGCAGTACGTATGTGTGGCCCTTCAAAGGCAGCCAGGATAGGAAGACCGCTGCCGGTCAGGGTGTGGCCCCTACCCGCGTTCTGTTCCCGATTCCTACGACGGACTTGGTAGCCAACCCCAATCTGAAGCAGAATCAAGGCTACTAATAAACTTTTTTCGGCCGATTTTCCTTACGGAGAATCGGCCATTTAAGGACTTTAATCTTCCGCTTTTTATGAAAAACAGATTCTCATTTCTCGCAGCAGCCGGCTTGCTGTTCGCCCTCGGTGCCTGTGAGAAGGATGAGGTGCAGGTGACGGCCAATGCCAGCCCCGCGCCCACGCTGACTGCTAATGCGACCGATGCCGGCACGCTGCTCAGCTCCAACGCTACCAAGACCGCTGTCGTGTATAGCTGGACTCCGGTGACTTTCACGCTGTCGGATGGCTCGAAGCCGGTAGTGCCCGTGACGTACACGCTGGAGTTTGCCAAAACCGGCACCAACTTCGCCGTCGTTGGCACCGTGCCCGCTGGCACCAACACCACCCGCGATTCGGTGAAGGTATCGGACCTGAACTCGGCGCTCGTCAAGGCGGGGCTCACTCCTACGCTCCCCGGCACCGTAGATGTTCGTCTGCGGGCCAGCTACTCCGGCAACCAGGCCGACATGCTGAGCGGCGTATCCAAAATTTCGGCTGTTCCTTACTCGCGCGACCTGTACTTCTATGGTGCCAGCATTGGCCCACTTGGCTCGGAGTCGCCATTGATCCGCGAACAGTCGCCCGCCAAGTTTGAAGGCTACGTGTACGTTCCTAACGCTACCAATGCGTTCAAACTTTCCAATACTGCTTCCGCCTCGGGCACTGTGTTTGGCAACGCCGGCGGCAACAACACTATTTCTTCGAGCAGCACCACCGACTTCACCTTGGCTGGCCCGAAAATGTACCGCGTCAGTGTAGATCTGACTGCGGGCACCCTCACGGCTGTTGCTACCGACTGGGGTATTGTGGGCGCCGCGACCACTGGTGATGGCACCGGCTGGAATCAGTCGATTCCGATGGTATATGACACCAAGGATAAAGTATGGAAGCTGACCGGTGTAACCCTGCCGGGCTTAGGCACCAACAGCGAGTTCAAGTTCCGCGCAAACAACGCCTGGACCATCAACCTGGGCGACTTTAAAGACAAGCCTGGTACACGATTGGTGCAGGATGGCGGCAACCTGACCACCTCCGGCCCTGGCAAATATGATGTTACGCTGGACCTGCGCGACCCGGATAAGTATACCTATTCACTCACCAAGCAGCGCTAAGCATTCAATCAAAACTCAAAAAAGCTCCGGCCATCTGGTCGGAGCTTTTTTTGGGCCCTATGAGTAAATCTGGAGCAGTACCTTGCCCGTTTCCCCACCTGAACATACCCAAGTTGATAGTACGCGGAGCTTTCAGCAAACTATCTGGGCATGGTACAAATAGGGTATAGGTGTACTAATGAGCTCGTGTGCGGCAAATGCCTGGCATGTAGTGGGTGTGAGCAATTAATTCATCTCATCACCATCCGCGCAGGGCCTCAAGCGCTGTGCCGCGGCTTTAGTGGACACAGCAGCTGAAATTATAGTTTAACACAAAACTTGTGAATGCCCAAGCATTGGTTTTACTCTTCCCTGAAATGTTTCCTGGTAGAATGGTGTAAACGGCCATGTTACTAATAGCTATGGGGCTTATATAGAATCTGCAAAAAAGGCCCCGCATCCTGAATGGATACGGGGCCTTTTAAAACAGCTATTCGGAGCTTACAGCGGCGTTGCTGCGTACTAACCGGGAACTGTGCTATTACTCTACTACGATCTTGCTGCTGGTTACGTCAGCACCAACGGAGAGCTTCACCAGATACGTGCCGGCAGCCAGAGCGGGCAGCTTGTAGGTGTGCGTGCCTACGGCCTGCTTCTCAGCAGCCAGAGTGCGTACTACCTGGCCCAGCGAGTTGTAAACGCTCAGCTCCACTTCCTGGTTAGCCGAAAGCACCTTGTACGATACCGTAGTGGCAGCCGTGGCAGGGTTAGGATATACCTTGAAGTTGAGCTGCTGTGCTACTTCGTTGCGGGTAGCCGTTACGCCGGTGCCCACTACGTAGGTTACGTTCTGGCTGCCGGGCAGCGTCGAGAAGTTGGGTGATGAACCCAGATCAGCCGTTTGGCCCACAACCTGCGGAATCACGTCGGAGGTGAAAGCACCACCGTCTTTCACGTAGCCAGCCATTACGTTGATGGCGTTACCCGTAGTCAAGCCCAGAGCGGCCATGTCAAGCTCCATTTCCAGGCCCGAACCAGCCGTAGCGGCGGCCGTTACGCTGGCCGAGCTTAGGTAGGAGAAACGAGCACCCAGTACCGGACCCGTAGTGGCCGAGGCCACGATAGGTACACCGGCTTTCTGGCTGTTGCCCTGATACGTATCGGGCACGGGAGCCGTGTTGCCATTGGTGTAGTCTACATAGCTGTAGTACACGTTGTTGTCGCCGGTTGGGGCCGTGGTAGCGCGGAAACCGTAGTCGGTCTGCATATCCATGGTTGGCGTGTGCTTCAGCGGGCTGTCGCCGGCTGCGCCACCTTTCAGCTGCGTGCCAGCGGCTACGCCGGTGCGGCCTGGTACGTTCAGGTATACTACAAAACCAGGATAATCCGTCGACTCGGAAGAGCCAACAACCATGATGTAGAGCTTGGTAGCAGATGTGGCGATATACACCGACTGCAAACCTTTGTTGGCTACCGAGTGCGTGCCGGTGTAGGTGCCGGCCAGCTGGTACTTGCCGGTGCCCGTGCCGATTTCAGCGGCCGATACTTTGCCATCAAGCGTAATTTGCGCCTGGGCTTCCATAGAAGCGGCAGACAGCAGGCCGAGGGCGGCGAGGGTAAAGATTTTTTTCATTGTGGTGTGGGTTTGAAAAATGTAAATGTGGGAAGCGAGAAAATTTCATTCCGGTAGCCCCTAATACGAAAACCGTGTGCCAAGGATACCAGTCAGGAAGGCAAATAAAAGCGATATAAGTGACTCTTCACTAACCCAGGGCATAAATTTGTTGCGCAATTTATTTCGCTGCCGCAATCCGGAGGCTGTCTGCCGCACGGCCAGGCGGCGCGTGGTGGCAGAGCGTGGCGAATTATTGCCGCTCAAGCCCTAGATTGCGACCCCGTAGGGCCTATCGATGCTTTCAACCCGGAACCCGGCGCTTTGTTTAGGAGTGCGTGCTATTGGCTCTGCTCCTGCTTCCATCTTCTACCCCACATTTCCTTGTCATGGTAATTATTGCCGACGGCGGCTCGACCAAAACCAACTGGTGCCTCATTGACGATGAAGGCACGCGCATCTACTTCAACACCGAAGGCTACAACCCGGACTTTGTGGGCACGGAAGCCATTCTGGCCTCGCTGCGGCAAAACTTGCCCGATACGCTGGCCCAGGAGCGCATCACGGAAGTGCATTACTATGGAGCCGGCATTTCTTCGGCCCGCAAGGCGGAGATAGTGGCCGCGGCCATGCGGCAGGTGTTCACGGCCGCCAAAGTAGTAGTGGACCATGACCTGCTGGCGGCGGCACGGGCCCTGCTGGGCACGGGCAGCGGCTTTGCCGCCATTCTGGGCACCGGCACCAACAGCTGCCTCTACGACGGCCAGAAAATAACCTACAGCGTGGACTCCCTGGGCTACTTTCTGGGCGATGAGGGCAGCGGCTCATTCATTGGCAAGCGCCTGCTGCGCGACTACCTGCGCAACCTGCTCCCCGACGGCCTGCAGGAATCCTTCCGCGAAACCTACGGCCTGAACCGCGACGAGATTCTGGACAAGCTCTACAACCAGCCCCTGCCCAACCGCTTTCTGGCCAGCTTCGCCAAGTTTGCCTACGACCACAACAACGTGAGCTACTGCCGCGAAATCGTGCTCGATGGCTTCGAGACGTTCTTCCAGAACCTGGTGATGCATTACCCCCGCTACCAGGATTATACCTTCAACTGCATCGGCTCAGTGGGCTACAACTTCCGCGACGCGCTGGCGCAGGTAGCCAAGAGCCACGACATGGAAGTGGGCAAAATCATCCGTTCCCCTATCGATGATCTGGTGGACTACCACACCATTCTGACGAAATAAAGCTGCCACAGGCCCATAAAAAAAGCGACCCATGTGGGTCGCTTTTTTTATGGGCCTGTGGCAGCGGCAGCGCTTAGTGCTGCACCACCAGCCGCCGGGTTTGCGTCTGCTCGCCGGTGGTCAGGCGGAGCAGGTACACGCCGTTGGCCAAGTCGGCGATGGGCACCTGCAGGCTGTGCGGGCCAGCAGACTGGCGGGCGGCGGGCAGCGTGCGCACCGTAGCGCCCAGCAGGTTGGTTACCGTGACGGTAACGGGGGCCGGCGCGGGGAGCTGATACGACACGGTGGCCTGGGTGTTGGCCGGGTTCGGAGCCAGCAGCAGCTGCAGGGCGGCGGCATCCTGGCGGCGCTTGCTGGCCGTGATAATGTAGGAGGGCGGCACAATGCGGCGCGAAGTATACACGGTGTACTGGCCGGGCTGCAGCGTGAGCGGAGTGGTGGTATTAGCGACGATGATGCTGTCGCCGGTGAGGTAGTTGTACCACTTGCCGGTGCGCTGGAACTCGGGGTTGATGGACTGGGTCGTCACGTCGAAGTTGCCCACTACGGTCACGCTCAGGCTCGGGTCGGTGAGGTGAATGGACTTGGTGCCGCCACTTACATTTTGGGTGAAGGTGCCGGTTTCAAACACCGGTTCGGCCTTTTTCAGGGCAATCATGGCGCGGTACACGTCGTAGAGCTTGCGGCGGGCGGGCTCCTGGTAGTAGTTCCAGCGGATGGGCTTCATGCCCGTGCGGCCGTTGAAGTCGATGTTCACGTCGTAGCCGACTTCGCCGAACTGCCACACCATTTTCGGGCCGGGCACGGCGAAGAAGAAGGCCGTAGCGGCCTCGCTGCGGGCCAGAGCCGTGGTCAGGTTCTTCACGTCGTGGGCGGGGTTAGCCTGGTTGCCGAAGGTGATGTTTTTATACATCTGGCGCTCCTCATCGTGGCTTTCCATGTAGGTCACCAGGTGCGGCAGCGTGAAGTTGCGGGCGCCGTGGTAGGCACCGCTCAGGTTGGAGGTGCTCACGTAGCCCATGGTGGCCTCGTTGTAGTTGTGTGTCATGTTGCCCCACAGCATCATGCCGTAGTCGGCCAGCACCTTCTCCTCCGAGTTGTCGGCGAAGTGCTCCAGAATGCAATACACATTCGGGTCCTGTAGCAGCAGCTTATCGTAGATGTTCTTCCAGATGTTGATGCGCGACTGGTCGTACTGACCCCACAGGCCCACGTTGTTGCCGGAGTTCACCTGCGTGAAGCCTTTGCTCAGATCGAAGCGGTAGCCGTCGATTTTGTATTCCTGAATCCAGTAATCGGTTACTTTCTGCACGAAATACTTGGTGTACTCGCTTTCGTGGTTGAAGTCGTAGCACACGTTAAAGGGGTGCGTGGCGGTGCGGTTGAACCAGGGCGAATCAGTGGAAGGGTTGCCGCCGTCGAAGTACATCTGCACCATTGGGCTCTGGCCGCAGCTGTGGTTGAGCACCATATCCATAATGACGGCAATGCCGCGGCGGTGGCACTCGTCGATGAAGCGCTTTAGCTCGTTTTTGGTGCCGTAGTATTTGTCGGGGGCGAAGTAGAACGAGGGGTTGTAGCCCCAGCTGTCGTTGCCCTCAAACTCGTTGAAAGGCATCAGCTCAATGGCATTCACGCCCAGGCGCTGCAGGTAGTTGAGCGTGTCGCGCAGGGTCTGGTAGTCGTGGCGGGCCACGAAGTCGCGGGCCAGCAACTCATACACCACCAGGTCGGTGCGCTTGGGCTTCTGGAAGCCGGTGGTGGTCCACTGGTAGGCCGTCTGGTTGGTTTGCAGCACGGAAACGATGCCCGTCTGCCCCGCCGGATACGCCTTCAGGCCCGGATACGTGTCGGCCGGAATGAACCGGTCGTTGTTGGGGTCCAGCACTTTATCGGTGTAAGGGTCGGCAATGCGCTGCGTGCCATTCACCAGATACTGGTAGGCGTATTCCTGGCCGGGGGTGAGGCCGTTGATCTGCACCCACCAGCGGCCGTTGGCGGCATCGGTCTGGGGCGTGCGGTTCATGAACGTGGCATCGGTGAGCTGCCAGTTGTTGAACTCGCCAATGGCGTAAACGAACTCCTTATTAGGCGCGGTCAGGCTCAGAATAACGGATGTGCCGCCGGCCAGATACGTAATGCCGTCTTTGTTGGCACCGGCCGGCAGCGCGGCCACCGTCACGGCGGGGCGCGTCTGCAGCTGCAGCTCCGTGAAAGCCGACGTGGTGCCGTTGGAAGCCGTGAGGCGCAGCGTGTTGGCCCCGGCCTGGGTTACGGTCACGTTGGCGGTGATGGAGGTAGCGTTGGTTTGCTGGGCCACCTGCACGCCATTGAGCGTGAGCGTGAGCGTGGCCGGAATGGCTGAGGTGCCGGTCACGCTGAAAGGCGTGTTCTGCACCACCAGCTCCGGGCTGCCGCTGGGCACGGGGTTGGTGAACTTCACGTCGAACACGTTCTGGGCGACGTCGATGAAGATGTCGCCGGCCGGGCCGCGGCCTACTTTGGTGCCGTCGGCGTTCTTGAAGATCATGCCCAGGCGCAGAATCTGCTCGTTGGCGGGCACCGGGTAGAACGTGCGGGGCGTGAGGGTGATGCGGTACAGGTTGGGGTTGGTGGCGTCGCGCGTCATCAGGGCGGCGGGGTCGGCCTGGTTGAAGGCGGGGCTTTTCACGTGCCGCCATTGCGTGTTGTTGGCGCTCAGGTTGGTCACTACGCCGGTCCAGATGTACACGTCGCCGGTGAAGTTGGCCAGCTCGGCGTTGCCCTGGGTGGCATCGAAGGTGAGCGTGACGGGGTCCGTTTCGCGAAAGGAAGCCGGCTGGGCCGTCACGACCTGCGCGTGGGCGGCAGGCAGCCCGGTCAGCAGCGCCAGCAGGCACAGTACTAGTCGAAGTGTTTTCATTGAGATGGTGGGAAAGGGAGAAATCAAAACATGAAAATATTACGCAACAAAAAGGGCAGCCAAGCGGCGGTAAAACCCAGCTTAAAGGTACGCAACAATCTAGCGGCCAGCCAAGCCAGGGCCTGCTTTTGTTCGTAGCTTTGCCGCCCCGGCCGCCGGAGCATTCCTGTTCGCATGACATCAATTTTCCGTTTTTTCGCCGCCGCTGGTCGGTGGCTTTTGCCGGCCGCCGGGCTGGTGCTGGCCGCGCCACCCAGCAGCCAAGCCCAGGCAATCGAAACGCCCCCGCCGACAGCCGCCGCCCAGGCGCAAAGCCCCATTCCGCTCCCACTCCGCCCCGTCCCCGACTCAGCGGCGGGTCTGAGCCGGCGGCTGCCGGTGCTAGCCGGTGGGCTGGCCGTCACGTATTCGGGCCTGCTCTACGGGCTGGATCAGGGCTGGTATACCGGCGAGCGGAGCCGGTTTCACTGGTTCAATGACTTAGGCGAGTGGAAGCAGCTCGACAAGGCGGGCCACTTCTGGGGGGCGTTTCACGAAAGCCGCGGGGCCGTGGACATGCTGCGCTGGGCCGGTGTGCCCGCCCGCCGCGCCCTCTGGTACGGCGGCCTGGTGGGCTTCGTGCTCCAAAGCCCCATCGAGTACTTCGACGGCCACGACCCGGCCTACGGCGCCTCCGCCACCGATCTGGCCGCCAATTTCCTCGGCTCGGCCGGCCTCATCGCCCAGCAGCTGGCCTGGAATGAGGTGCGGCTGATGCCCAAATACTCCTTCCACACCACCCGCTACGCCAAGCTGCGGCCCAATGTGCTGGGCCGCACGCTGGCCGAGCAGCACCTGAAAGACTACAACGGCCAGACCTACTGGCTCTGCGCCGATCTGGCCGCCTGGCTCCGGCCCGAAAGCCGCTGGCCCAAGTGGCTGCAGCCCG
Organism: Hymenobacter daecheongensis DSM 21074; assembly: GCF_900141805.1. Lineage (GTDB taxonomy): Bacteria > Bacteroidota > Bacteroidia > Cytophagales > Hymenobacteraceae > Hymenobacter > Hymenobacter daecheongensis. Next base: position 309,565 of record NZ_FQYN01000003.1, read on the forward strand.
CCGTGGGCTACGGGGCCCAGCAAATGGTATTCAACGACCCGGATGCCAATGCCGCCCTGGGCCTGCGGGCCTACCGCCAGTACTACCTCACCTTCGATGTGAACCTGATGCGCATTCCTACCCGCAGCAAGCTGCTGAAGCGCGTGTTCTACGTGGCCAGCATCTTCCACCTGCCCGCCCCGGCGCTGGAGTACAACTCGCGCAACGGCCTAGTGCTGCACGGGCTTTATTATTGAAAGGGTGTAGGTTGAGGGTCGAATTTTGAATAAAAAACGCAGGCAACGGCGGATTTTCGGCTCAGCGGACGGCGGACGAAGCAAGGCCAAAATTGCGCGTTGCCAGCCTACCGGGGCTATTCTGCGTACCTTGTGCCGGCTGCCGGGCTTTTCGGAAAAACCCATTCAGCATTCAAAATTCAACATCCAACACTTCTTGATATGAACGTAGGAGACCGGGTCCGCCTGCTTACAGGCCGCGAGGAAGGCATCGTTACGCGCCTGCTCGACAACGACCTCGTGGAGGTGGCCATCGATAATGATTTCACGATTCCGGTGCTGCGCCGCGAGGTGGTAGTGGTGGCGGCGGAGGAGCAGAAAGCCTTCGGCCAGAGCGCCAGCGCCATTGCCGCCGAGAAAAAAGCCGCTTCGACCGGCGCGGCCAACGCTGCCAAAGCCGCGAAGGCGGCCGGCACTACCCCGACTGTTTCAGCCCAAAAGCCAACCGCCGAAGGGCCGCCGCAGGCCACCGCGCCCAAAGCCGCGCCGGTGCAGAAAGGCCTGTACCTGGCCCTGATTCATCAGTCGCCGGAGCTGCTGGCGCTGCACCTGATAAACCACACGGAGCGCGACGTGCTGTTTACCTACGGCGAGGAAACCGACGCGAAATACCGCGCCCTGAGCGCAGACAAGCTGCCCGCCAAAACCGCCAGCAACCCGCTTGGGCACTGGCACCTGAAGGATTTCGACAAGTGGCCTGCCGCCGTATTTCAGCTGCTGCCCCATCAGATGAACGATGCCACGGCCTATGAGCTGCTCACCAAGCGGGTGCAGTTCCGGGCGGCCAGCTTCTACACCAGCCGCCAGCCCAATGTGCCAGTGCTGCAGCGCGAGGCCTACCTGTTTCAGCTGGATGAAAAGCCCGCCGCCCCGGCCGTAGTTGCGCCCGACAAGCTGGCCGAAACCCTGCAGCAGCAGCTCAGCGGCAATGCGCCCGCCAAGCCCGCCGCTATGGCCCCGCCGCCCGAGCCTGCCAAGGCCATTACCGCCCCACCGCACGAGGTGGATCTGCATCTGGAAGCTCTGCGCCCCGATACCGCCACCGAGGAGCCGCTCAGCAACACGGCCATTCTGAAGCTCCAACTGGAAACCTTCGAGGACACGCTGAGCCGGGCCCTGGCCACCAACATGCACGAAATCGTGTTCATCCACGGCTCCGGCAATGGTACGCTGCGCAAGGAGCTGCACAAGCTGCTCAGCCGCAACAAAGACATCAAGTTTTTCGAGGACGCGCAGAAGGAAAAGTTCGGCTACGGCGCCACGCTGGTGCGGCTGAAATAATTCTGGCTGGCTAGCCGAAAACGTCTGTCATCCTGAGCAGAGCGAAGGACCTTTCTCTTCGCCACTACAAAACCTTGTAAGATGAGCAAAGCCCTTTACCTCGCAACGGTGAAGGGCTTTGTGCGTTGAAAAGGTCTTTATCACTCAACTGAGGAAGGTCCTTCGCTTTGCTTCGCGCCGCTCGGGATGACAGACGACTGTTTATCATGCCTACTTCCTTCGCTCAGCCGCTCACTATTTCGCTGCCCGATGGCCGCCGGCTGGGCCTCACGCGCTACGGCAGCCCGGCGCACCCGGCCGTTATCTTTCACCACGGCTACGCTTCCTCCGGCCTGTCGGTGCCGGCGTGCGCGGCGCTGCTGGCCGAGTTGCAGCTGCAAATCCTGGCACCCGACCGGCCCGGCGTGGGGCAATCCGGGGTGGATGAGGATATGACGCTGGCCTCGTCTGCGGCGGATGTGGTGTTTGCGTGCGAGGCGCTGGCGGTGCCGGGGCGGCTGGGCGTGGCGGGCTGGTCGGCGGGGGGGCTGCATGGCCTGGCGCTGGCGGCGCTGTATCCGGCGCGGGTGGCTTCGCTGCAGCTGCTGAGCACAATTCTACCCTTCGGCGACCCAGCCGCTTACCAGGATTTTACCGTGGGCTGGAAAGCAGTGCGCTACGCCAATGAATACCTGCCCACGCTGGGCAAGCTGGCCTTCGCCGAAATCAGCGAAAAATGGCACGCGGAGCCCGAAAAGACCATCGACGAGTTTTTGAAGCTCATCTTCGGCCCGCCCGAGCAGGTGGTGGGCTTCGAGCCGCACAACCGCGCGCTGTTGCGCGATGCAGCCGTGCAGGGCTTCGCCAACGACGGGCAGGGCGTGTATTTCGACAGCCGTGCCATCTGCCAGCCGCTCCCGTTTTCGCTGGCCGCCATTCAGGCGCCCACCACCCTCTGGCACGGCGACGCCGATACGATCTGGCCGCCGGAAAGTCTGCATTATCTCACGGAAAGAGTTCCGCAGGCCCGCGTGAAGATGCTGCCCGGCGAGGGCCACATGCTGTATCTGAAACATTGGGAGGAGATTTTGCGGCAGGTTCGGGAGGATATGAAGTGAGCGATGCAACAAGGAACGTGTCATGCTGAACTTGTCAAAGCACCTCTCCCGCTTCGTTGAAACCTCACCCCCAGCCCCTCTCCAAAAGAGAGGGGAGCCGGACGAAGCGGGTGAGATGCTTCGACAAGCGGACGCCAGATCAAGCATGACCCGTTCTTTTCCTCCATTCTTTTCCCAACATCGTCCGCACGCGTCAGCATGCAGCCCCACCGCTTCCCTCGTTACTTTGCAGAAATTCTCTGCCGCTTATGACTCTCAAGCTTCTCGCCGCCGCGCTGATACTCAGCACTTCTGCCCTGGCCCAGCAAACGCTGCCCGTACCGCTCAACCTGCAGGCCACCTTTGCCAAAGGCACCCGTAGCGCCACCGGCCAGCCCGGCCCGAACTACTGGCAGAATACCGCCGACTACGATATCAACGTCAGCTTCGACCCGGCCACGCGGCTGGTGAAAGGCACCGTGGATATTACCTACCTCAATAATAGCCCCGACTCGCTCCGCCAGATCTGGTTTAAGATTTACCCCAACCTCTACCAGAAGGGCGGCGCCCGGGCCGCGGCCATCAAGCCCGAGGACGTGAGCGAAGGCGTGCAGATTCAGCAGCTCAGCATCAACGGCGAAGCGTCCGACGTAGCCAAGCTGCGCATTGATGGGACTAATATGCCGTTGAGCTTACGCAAAGCGCTGGGGCCAAAGCAGGCGGCGCGGGTGTCGGTGGCATATTCCTACACGCTCAACAAAGGCTCGCACATGCGCACCGGCGAGGTGGAGGAAAACGCGGCCTTCGTGGCCTATTTCTTCCCCCGCATCACGGTCTACGACGACATTGACGGCTGGAATAAGTTTGCCTATAACGGCAGCCAGGAGTTCTACAACGACTTCGGCAACTTCAAAGCCGCCATCACTGTGCCGCGCAACTTCGTGGTGTGGGCCACCGGCGACCTGCAGAACGCCGAGCAGGTGCTGACGAAAAAGTACGCCAAGCGCCTGCGCGACGCGGAGCAAAAGGACGGCTACACCACCGTCATCGGCCCCGAGGATATTGCCCGCAAAGACATTACGGCCCCGAACGCGCAGAACACTTGGCGCTTCGAAGCCCGCAACGTGACGGACTTCGTATTTGCCACCACCGACCACTACATCTGGCAGGCCACCAGCCTCGTGGTGGCCCCCGCCACGAAGCGCCGCACCCGCGTAGATGCCGTGTACAATCCCAAGCACAAGGATTTTGAGGAAGTAGCCAAGTTCGGGCGCAAAACGGTGGAGGCCATGAGCTACACCTTCCCCAAGTGGCCCTTCCCCTACTCGCACGAAACCGTATTCGATGGCCTCGACCAGATGGAATACCCGATGATGGTGAACGACAACCCGCTCGACAAGCGCGAGGACGTCATCACCCTCACCGACCACGAGATATTCCACACCATGTTCCCGTTCTACATGGGCACCAACGAAACCAAGTACGGCTGGATGGACGAGGGCTGGGCCACCATCGGCGAGTGGCTGATTTCGCCGCTGATCGAGCCCAGCATGGTGGACGAGTACGGCGTGGAGCCCTACGCCCGCGCCGCCGCTACCGAAGTCGATGTGCCCATCACTACGCTCAGCACCCAGCAGACCGGCACGGCGTTTTTCCTGAACTCCTACCCCAAGCCCGGCCTGGGCTACCTCTACGTGAAGGATATGCTCGGCGACGAGCTGTTCACCAAGGCCCTGCACACCTACATCCGCAACTGGAACGGCCGGCACCCGATGCCCTACGACTTCTTCAACTCGATGAACGCCGGGGCGGGCCAAAACCTAAACTGGTTCTGGCAGCGCTGGTTTTTCGACGGCAGCTACCCCGACCTGGCCCTGCAAAGCGTGACGCCCGCCGCCATTACCGTAGCCGCCAAAGGCACCAAGCCCGTGCCGGTAGATCTGCTGGTCACCTTCGCCGATAACACCACCCAGAAAATCCACCGCTCGGTAGCTGTGTGGCAGGCCGGAAATACGTCGGTCGTGGTGCCGTTGGAAGGCGGCAAAGCGGTGAAGAAAGTGGTGCTGGGCAGTACGTATGTGCCGGATAATAATAAGGCGGATAACGTGTGGGAGGGGAAGTAGATATGACTACTATTGAGAACCTATCTCTTCCGCTTCGGCAAATTCTCAGCAGCGAACTAGCAGTAGGAAATGCAGTTACAGAAATTATTGTAGCTCCCGGCTGGCCACCTGGTTGTGAGCTGTTTATCACGTTGGAAAACAAGTTTAGCAGGCATTATGCTACTTCTCCAGAAGTAAGATTTCAATTGGTAGATGATTGCCACTATTGGTTCGCTGAATATGCTTTCCAAGACGGTCTGCAACTTCTGATCTGTGGTTTTAAAGAGCCGATTTGATAGCCCCAGCGGGGCGACATATCGGTAGACAACCGGGAACAAGAAAGGCCCAAAGCCCCAGCGGGGCGACACAATTGGTCCAACGATTAGTGTCGCCCCACTGAGGCTTTCGCGTGAATTGTCTACCTTTTTCTACCGATATGTCGCCCCGCCGGGGCTGGCTCACGGCTTATTCATTGCTTTTATGGCTAACACTTATACCCAAATTCACCTGCATATTGTGTTTGCTGTGCGGGGTCGGGCATCGCTGATTCCTGTTGCTCGGGCGGCTACGCTGTACAGCTATATCACCGGCATTATCACGCAGCAAGGCCAAAAACTACTTGCCATCAATGGAATGCCCGACCATCTGCACCTGCTTATCGGTTTACGGCCCGATAAGGCACTTTCCGACCTGATGCGGGACGTGAAAGCCAACTCGGCCAAGTTCGTAAACGAGCAGCACTGGCTGGCCGCTAAATTTGTGTGGCAGGACGGATTTGGGGCATTTTCCTACGGAGCGTCGCAGCTACCGGCTGTTATCCGTTATATCGAGCGGCAGCAGGAGCACCACGCTATTCATTCCTTTCAGGAAGAGTACCGCTTGCTGCTGGAGCAGTTCGGCGTTGATTATAACCCACAGTACCTGTTCAAAGCGCCGCAGGAGGAATAGCCGCGCGGGGAGAGTGTCGCCCCGCTGGGGCTTTACAAATGCTTATTCCCGTTTCTCTACCGATATATTGCCCCTCTGGGGCTAGAGGACGCTGCCGACGACATTGTTGTAAAATCCCTGCCTACCTTTACCCCCGTGATGAGTCGCTCCACCGCGGCGCCGGGGCTTTACGCCGGCGACGAGGAAAGTCCGGGCAACGCAGAGCACCCTGCTTCCTAACGGGAAGGACTGGCGCAAGCCAGGACAGCCAGTGCCACAGAAAATAACCGCCAGGTGGTGAGTTAGTGATTTAGCGACTTAGTGAGTTGTCGTTCCGGCACTCACTAAATCACTAAGTCGCTAAATCACCTTTGGTAAGGGTGAAAAGGTGCGGTAAGAGCGCACCAGCGGCTGGGTGACCAGGCCGGCTGGGTAAACCTCAGGGGTTGAAAGACCAAATAAGCGGATACGTCCGGGGGCAACTCCGGGCACCGGGCGGCTCGTCCGGCATCCGTGGGTAGGTTGATGGAGCCTTTCCGCGAGGACTGGCCTAGATAAATGGTGGAGGCGCTTCCCCTCGGGGCGGCGTACAAAACCCGGCTTACAGACTCATCATGCGTCTTTCGGCAGCCGCCGCAGCTTTCGGGTTGCGGCGGCTGCTTGGCGTTTAGGGCCGCATTAGTCGGCTGCCTGCGCCCGCTCCGCACGGCCCTCCCACGATTACGGGAAGGCCGCGAGGCCGCCTCACAGGGCAAAAACAATCGTGGGAAGGCAGTGAGGACTCCTCACAGGGCTCCCACGATTGCGGGAAGGCCGTGAGGACTCCGCACAGGGTTCCCACAATTACGGGAAGGCGCTGAGGAAGCCTCACATCGTCCCCGCAATTACGGGAAGGCAGTGAGGCGCTGCCGGAGCCCGGCCCACATCCTTTGTCGGCACGTTTTCGTTACTTCGCCATCCCCATTCTGTCTTCCCCGCACCCATGCCCCGCATTCTGATAATTGACGACGAAAAAGCCATCCGCAACACGCTGAAGGAGATTCTGGAGTACGAAAGCTACACCGTAGATCAGGCCGAGGACGGCCCCTCGGGCCTCGATCTGATGATTAAGAACAAGTACGACGTGGTGCTCTGCGACATCAAGATGCCCAAGATGGACGGCCTCGAAGTGCTGGAGCGGGCCCAGCTGGCCTCCCCGGATTCGGCCTTCATCATGATTTCGGCCCACGGCAACATCGAAACCGCCGTGGATGCCACCAAAAAAGGCGCGTTCGACTTCATCCAGAAGCCCCCGGACCTGAACCGTCTGCTGGTAACGGTGCGCAACGCCCTGGACCGCACCAAGCTGGTGACGGAAACCAAGACGCTGAAAAAGAAGATTGCCAAAAGCTCCGAGATGATCGGCACCTCGGCCCAGCTGGAGCAGGTGCGTAAGCAGATTGCCAAAGTAGCCCCCACCGATGCCCGCGTGCTCATCACCGGCCCCAACGGCGCCGGCAAGGAGATGGTGGCCCGCCAGCTGCACGAGCTGAGCAACCGCAACAACGGCCCGCTGATCGAAGTGAACTGCGCCGCCATCCCCTCGGAGCTGATTGAGTCGGAGCTGTTCGGGCACGAAAAAGGCTCGTTTACCTCGGCCGTGAAGCAGCGCATCGGCAAGTTTGAGCAGGCCGACGGCGGCACGCTCTTTCTGGATGAAATCGGCGATATGAGCCTCTCGGCCCAGGCCAAAGTGCTGCGGGCGCTGCAGGAAAGCAAGATTACCCGCGTGGGCGGCGAGAAGGAAATAACGGTGAACGTGCGCGTAATCGCCGCCACCAACAAAGATCTGCAGCAGGAAATAGCCGAGCGCAACTTCCGCGAGGACCTCTACCACCGCCTCTCCGTCATCCTGATCAAAGTCCCCGCCCTCAACGACCGCCGCGATGACATCCCCGACCTCGTGCAGCGCTTCCTCCACGACATTGCCCGCGACTACGGCGACAAGCCCAAAAACATCGACCCCGCCGCCCTCGACTACCTCACTAGCCTCGACTGGCGCGGCAATATTCGCGAGCTGCGCAACGTGGTGGAGCGGCTGATTATCATGAGCGATGAGACGATTACGGAGCCGGACGCGAAGACCTACGCGGGGAAGTAAAACTGACTGCATTTTACCGCGGTAGACAAAAGTAGGCCAACCATCAAGCGCAATTTTTAGATTGCGCTTGATGGTTGGCCTACTTTTATACTCTATAGCATACCACCTTTAATCCTCTGACATCGGTTTCTAAAGAGAATTTGCCAACGCTATTTATCAAGGCCTCAATCTGTTCTAAGTCCTGTTCAACATGCTTGACTAAGTCAGCCACTTTTGGAAAAAACAGGTATTCTATTTCTTTGAACATTAGCCATCCACCCAATGAGCTATTTCCCTCAAATCCGTTTTGCCAATAATCAAATCCAAACGCAGTATCCTGGTCCAAATACAGTTCTCCAATGAGAGTGTGCTGAACTTTCTTGAACTCTATTTTTAAAACTCTCTCCGAGTTTTCTACGAGCTTATTGATGAGCCTAACCCACTTTGAATTGGACATAAGATACTGAGAAAACTTTGAAGTGGATTTTTCAATTTCTCTTTCTATTTGCTCATCATTTCTTATCGTTCTTTTCGTTCTCATAGCGTTCCTTATTTATAATTAAGCTTACGGCAAAGTACTACAACTCTGGCTTTACGCCATCTGATTGCATCCCCTCACGTCCGAGTTATCCATCCGGCCCAGCACTTCAAAAGAACCATCAGGGTGCATGCGGGCCAGGTCTTTGGTTTCGAGGAAAGCGCAGGAATCCACGTTGGCCAGGTCGATGACGTTAATGGCGCCGTCGGGGCGGTAGCGGGCAACCGAAAATGGGTCGGCGGGGTCGCGCAGGAGGATGCGGAGCGGCGCGGGGCAGTGGAAACGGCCGTCGCCGCGGCTGTAGGCCTGCGAAAGCAGCTCCGTCATACCGTATTCGGAGTGAATGCCGGCGGGGCCGAAGGCCTGCTGCAACTCGGCGTGCAGCTCTTCGCGAATCATCTCGCGGCGGCGGCCTTTCATGCCGCCGGTTTCGAGCACCGTCAGGTTTTGTAGCTCCGGGGCGGGGCCGTACTCGGCGGCCAGGTCGAGCAGGGCGTACGAAACGCCGATGAGCAGCACCTGGCGGCTGGCATCCTGCTTGGCTTCAGCTAAAGCCTGCAGCAGCGCCGCGTGGTCGCGCAGAAAAAAGGCCGGCTGCTTTTGGCCGGATGCCTGCGCAAAATAATCCACCATCGCCACCAAAGACGAATTGCCCTGCTCCAGATACGACGGCAGCAGGGCCAGAAACTTGTAGCCGGTGAGCGGACCGTAGAGGCTTTCGAAGATGCGGGCGGCATTTTGGCGGTACAGCTTCGGGTCGCGGAGCAGGTGGCGGCTGCGCTGCTGCAGCGTGGTGCCGCTGCTCAGAAACAGCTCCTGCGGCTCCCATTCGGCGGGCGCGGTGCGCACTTCGTGGGTTTTGAAAAACTCGATGGGCAGAAAGGGAATGTCTTCCAGGCGCGCTACGGTTTCGGGGCGGCGGCCCAGCGCGGCCAGCCACTGCCGGTAGGGCGGGCAGTGCACGGCCTGATGCCGGAACAGCCGCAGCGCCAGCGCCTCAAAGGTGGCTGCCGAAACGGCGGAGAAATCGGACAGGTAAGCGGCGCGGAAACTCATTCTAAAGCGGCGTGGTTAGCGAATTGGTATAACAAACGCGGTGGCACTTCGTTGATAAGTCGTACCTTCCACCGCTGGCTTTGGTAGCTGTTTCGGACCCGTTTTTCTGCTTGCTATGATCCTGTTTCGTACTCCTCTGCGTTCGACGCTGGCGCTGGCTGCTTTGGCGGTCAACTCATGCATCAGCCCGCCCAACTTCCCTACCACGCCCAGCATCGAGTTCAAGGACATGACGGTGACCCGCGTGGACGACGGCGTTTTGACAGCCTACGACCGGGTAACAATTACCGTCAGCTTCCAAGATGGCGAAGGCGACCTTGGTTTGAGGAAAGAGGACAAGACCGACGATAGCCCTTACCGGCAGTATCTGGCCGATGGCTCTCCTAACCGCAACTACAACAATTACTTCTTGGTCCCCTACTACCGGACCAGCGACGGTCAGTATGCACCCGTAGAATTCGGCAACGCCAAGAATATCTACATCTCTACCTATCCACCTCTGGACCCGGCGGGAGGAAAGGCAGCCCCGCTGAAGGGCGACTTGACTTATACGACGGAAATTCCGGTAGATGGCAATTTTACTCCCATTAAGCAGGGTCAGGATATTCGGTTCGAGCTGTCTATCATGGACCGTGGCCTGCACGAGAGCAACAAGATTGTAACGCCGTCTTACCGCGTGCAGTAGCCATCTTCACCCCATAAAAAACGCCCGGCCGGAACTTCCAGCCGGGCGTTTTTTATGGAGAATCCTTGGCTAATAAATGGCCGGGAAGCGCTTGGGCTCAGCCTCGTTCAGCAGCTCATACACGGCATCGAACACGTCTTCGGCGTTGGGCTTGCTGAAGTAGTCGCCGTCGGAGCCGTAGGGCGGGCGGTGGGGCTGCGCGGCCAGGCAGCGCGGCTGCGAGTCGAGGAACTTGTAGCCCTGCTGCTCGTCGAGCACGTGCTGGAGCATGAAAGCAGTAGCGCCGCCGGGCACGTCCTCGTCGGCGAACAGCACCCGGCTGGTTTTGCGCAGGCTGTCGGCAATAACGTGGTCAACGTCGAACGGCAGTAGCGTCTGCACGTCGATTACTTCCACCGAAATGCCCACTTCGGCCAGCTGCCGGGCGGCATCCATCACAATGCGGCACATCGAGCCGTAGGTGACTACCGTTATGTCGGTGCCTTTCTGCAGCACTTCCGGCACGCCCAGCGGCAGCGTAAACTCGCCCACGTTCTGCGGAATACGCTCCTTGAGGCGGTAGCCGTTCAGGCACTCGATTACGATGGCCGGCTCGTCGGAGCGCAGCAGCGTGTTGTAGAAGCCGGCCGCCTGGGTCATGTCGCGCGGCACCAGCACGTGCATCCCGCGGATGCTGCTCAGAATCATGCCCATCGGCGAGCCGGAGTGCCACACGCCCTCCAGCCGGTGCCCGCGGGTACGCACGATGAGCGGCGCTTTCTGCCCGCCCTTGGTGCGGTACTGCAGGCAGGCCACATCATCGCTCAGAATCTGGATGGCATAGAGCAGATAATCGAGGTACTGAATCTCGGTGATGGGCCGCAGCCCGCGCAGCGCAGCGCCGATGCCCTGCCCCACAATGGTGCACTCGCGGATGCCGGTATCGGTCACGCGCAGCTCCCCGAATTTCTCCTGCAAGCCCGCAAACGCCTGGTTTACATCCCCGATTTTGCCCACGTCCTCGCCGATGGCGAAGATGGTCGGGTCGCGGCGGAAGTTGGCCTCGAAGCAGGCCTGGAGCACCTCACGGCCATCCACGGGCGCAGCATCGGCGGAAAATTCGGCTTTTACTTCTTCGATGTTCAGCGCGGCCTGCTCGCTCTGGCTGTAGAGGTAAGAGTTGTAGCGGTCGGCGTTTTCGGCCAGCAGCTGCTCCAGGTAGTCTTTCAGATCCTGGCGGGCGTTGCTGCGCTTGGCCCGCACGAAGCGCAGGGCGCGGCGCACGGTGCGCACGATGTCGGCGCGGATGGGCGTGGGATTGTGGCGTAGGTGCTCCACCATATCGTGCAGCGCGTTTTCCTCGCCGGTTTCGGCCACCAGGGCTTCCAACAGCGCCACGGCCTCGTCGCGCTCCTGCTTGATGGGGTTGAAGAAGGCATCCCAGGCGGCCACGCGGGCTTTTTTGATGACATCTTTGGCCTCCGTCTCAATCTGGGTCAGCTCGTCTTCCGTGGCGTGGCCCTCGGCCAGCAGCCACTCGCGCATCTTGCGCAGGCAGTCGTGCTCCTCCTCCCAGCCCAGGCGGTCTTTGGATTTGTAGCGCTCGTGCGAGCCGGAGGTGGAGTGGCCCTGGGGCTGGGTCACTTCCGTCACGTGAATCAATACCGGCACATGCTCGCGGCGACACACCTCGGCGGCGCGCAGGTAGGTATCCACCAGGGCGGCATAGTCCCAGCCTTTCACCACAAAAATCTCGAAGCCCTGCTCACCGGGCGCGTTACGCTGGAAGCCGGCCAGAATCTCGCTGATGCTTTGCTTGGTGGTCTGGTACTCGGCCGGCACCGAGATGCCGTAGTGGTCGTCCCACACGCTCACCAGCATCGGAATCTGGAGCACGCCGGCGGCGTTGATGGCCTCGAAAAACATGCCTTCCGAAGTACTGGCGTTGCCGATGGTGCCGAAGGCAATTTCGTTGCCGTTCACCGAAAACTGCGTCAGCTCGTGCAGTTCGGGGTTCTGGCGGTAAAGCTTGGATGCATACGCCAGCCCCACGAGGCGCGGCATCTGAGAGGCCGTGGGCGACACGTCGGCGGAGGAGTTTTTTAGCGTCGCCAGGTTTTTGAACTGGCCGTCCTCGTCCAGCAAACGCGTGGCGAAGTGGCCGTTCATGGCGCGGCCGGCGGTGGCGGGCTCGGCTTCGGCGTCGGGGTGGGCGTAGAGCTGGGCGAAATACTGCTGCCAGGTCAGCTCGCCGGCGGCCACCATAAAGGTCTGGTCGCGGTAGTAGCCGGAGCGGAAGTCGCCGGGCTGGAAGGCGCGGGCCATGGCCAGCTGCGGCAGCTCCTTGCCGTCGCCGAAGATGCCGAACTTGGCTTTGCCCATGAATACTTCCTTGCGGCCCGCGAGCGAGGCGTGGCGGCTTTCCCAGCCCAGGCGATAGTCACGGAGCAGGTCTTCTTTGCTAAGGGCCGCGGGGGCGGCTACGATAGGTTCAGCGGTGGGCATAGGAGAGATGGGCGGGGAGTTTGGCGGGCAATAAGGACAGTGGAAAAGCCCGGCTCCGAAAGCAGGCTCACAAAAGTACGATTTGGGCGCGACACTCAACCACGCGCCGCGCCCGGCCCTGGTACGAATCAGGCCGGTTTTTGTCTATCTTTGAGTTGCGGAGCCCGGTACGGTTCCGCGCTGACTTCAACTTCCTGCTGGTTCTATTTCCATGAAACACATTTCTTCGCTGCTGCTGGCCTGCGGGCTGCTGTTTGCCCACCTCGGTGCCCGCGCCCAGGGCGTGATGACGTTTGAAAAAGACAGCCACGACTTCGGCAACGTGGCCGAGGGCACGATGGCCACCCACGAGTTCCGGTTCAAGAATACCGGCAACCAGCCCATCGTCATTGCCAACGTGCAGGCCAGCTGCGGCTGCACCACTCCCGACTGGACCAAAACGCCGGTGCTGCCCGGCAAATCGGGGATGGTGAAGGCCATGTACAGCAGCGCCGGCCGCCCCGGCGTGTTCAACAAAACCGTGACCGTGACCAGCAACGCCGCCACGCCCAGCACGGTGCTCAGCATCAAGGGCACGGTACTGGACAAGGCCCAGGTGAAAGCCACCCTCACGCCCGCCCAACTGGCCCAGTCGCCGCGCCTCACGCTGGACCGCACCACCCACGATTTTGGCAAGATGGAAGCCGGCCAGCAGCCTTCGGCCCGCTTCACGGTGAAGAATACCGGCAAGCAGGAGCTGGTGCTCAGCCAGCTCACGTCGTCGTGCAACTGCGTGGGCTACAAGGCCACGCCCGCGCCCATCAAGCCCGGCCAGAGCGGCACCATCGAGCTGCTCTACAGCCAGCGCCAGATCGGGCAGATGTCGGATGTGGTCACTATTTCTTCCAACGACCTGACCGGCGACGCCAAGCTCACATTGAAAGCCACCGTGGTGCGCGACCTGAACGGCACGAGCATGATGAAGGAAAGCGGCGTAGCGGTGCCGTTTAAGTGAGATGGTGAGATAGTGAAATAGTGAGTTTGACGTTCTGCCCGCGCATATGGCGCAAACGGCGCAGTTAGCGCAGGCAGAACGTCAAACTCACTATTTCACTATCTCACCATCTCACTTATTGTCTATCTTTGCGGCCGTTTTCCCCCTGAAATTCCACCCTCACTCCTTTAGTCTTTACTATGCTAATCGGCGTACCGAAAGAAATCAAAAATAACGAAAACCGCGTGGGCCTGACGCCTGCCGGGGTTGCCGAGCTGCGCAAGCACGGCCACGAGCTGTACGTGCAAAGCACGGCCGGTCTGGGCAGCGGTTTTGCGGACGCCGAATATGAGCAGGCCGGCGCTACCGTGCTGGCTACCATTGAGGAAGTGTACGCCAAGACCGAGATGATTGTGAAGGTGAAGGAGCCGATTGCCTCGGAGTATCCGCTCATCAAGGAAAACCAGCTGCTGTTCACGTACTTCCACTTTGCCTCGGGCGAGGAGTTGACCCACGCCATGATTGAGCGCAAGGCCGTGTGCCTGGCCTACGAAACCGTGGAGCTGCCTACCCGCGCCCTGCCCCTGCTCATTCCGATGAGCGAAGTGGCCGGCCGCATGGCTCCGCAGGAAGGTGCCAAGTACCTGGAGAAGCCGCTGAAAGGCCGCGGCATTCTGCTGGGCGGCGTGCCCGGCGTGAAGCCCGCCGAAGTACTGGTGCTGGGTGCCGGCATCGTGGGCACGCAGGCCGCCAAGATTGCCGCCGGTCTGGGCGCGTTGGTGACGGTGATGGACATCAATCTGAACCGTTTGCGCGAGCTGGACGACTTCATGCCCAAGAACGTGGTGACGCAGTACTCGAATGAGTATAACATCCGCGCAGCCATCAAAACCGCCGACCTGATCATCGGCGCGGTGCTGATTCCGGGCGCCAAGGCTCCGCACCTCATCACCCGCGACATGCTCAAGACCATGCGCCCCGGCACCGTGCTCGTGGACGTGGCCGTGGACCAGGGCGGCTGCATCGAAACCTGCAAGCCGACCACCCACGAAAACCCGACCTTCATCATCGACGACATCGTGCACTATTGCGTGGCCAACATGCCAGGCGCGGTGCCCTACACCAGCACGTTGGCCCTCACCAACGCCACGCTGCCCTACGCCGTGAAGCTGGCCAACCTGGGCTGGCAGAAAGCCTGCCAGCAGGACCCCGCCCTGCGCTTGGGCCTGAACGTAGTGCACGGCGAGGTAGTGTACCAGGGCGTAGCCGATGCCTGGAACCTGCCGATGGTAGACGTGAACACCGTGCTGGAAGAGGCTGTTGCCAATTAAAAATCGAGAATTAAAAAGTAAGAATTGAGCGTTCTGATGGCCTCCGCGCTGTTTGAACGCTCAATTTTTATTTTTCTCTGCGTTCCAGGGCTAAAGGCCGCGGTTTGGAAGGTCGAAAGAACGGGTCATGCTTCATCTTGCGTCCGCTTGTCGAAGCATCTTTACCGCTTCGTTGCAAGGGTAAACTAAGCCCCTCCCTTTTGGATTCCGCGCATCAAGCGGCGTGGGTTGGGGAGGGGTCCGACGAAGCGGGCGAGATGCTTCGACAAGCGGACGCAAGATGAAGCAGGATGTTCCGGATTGTTCCCAACGACTCTTCCACCCGCGCCAATTCACAATTCATAATTCTCAATTAATTTGAAGGGTATTCTTTTCACCGGCCGCTCCATTGCCGACGCGCATACATTTGGCTTGCTGCCTGCCTATCTGCAGGATTTTCTGCGCACCCAAAACGGCGTGGTGGCTTACTTTGGCGGCCTGCACATCCGGGGCTGCTGCCACGCGCCGGCCTGGCACGATCTAGGCGCGGCCTGGAACGGGGAGCAGGCCTTCTGGAAGCGCTACGCCACCGTGCGCCCCACCGATATTCCCTTTGCGCAAGACTGTGTGGGCAACCAGTTTCTGCTGCGCGACGACGCGGTGCTTTTTCTGGACACCGAAACCGGCGAGTTGGCCGACCTGGAAGTGGATTTCAAGCATTTCCTGTTCGGTATCGAGAAGTTTCCGCTCGATGCGCTGGGCATGGAGCCGCTGCGCGCGTTTCAGCAGCTGGGCGGCCGGCTGGAGCCGGGGCAGCTGCTGAGCGTGTATCCGCCGGTCTGCATTCAGTCGGCCACGGAAAAGCCGCAGCTGCGGCCGCTGCCGGCGCTGGAGCGGCTAGCGTATCTGGCCGATTTCTACGCCCAGATCAAGGATTTGCCCGACGGGCAGCGCCTGCATTTCACGCTGAAAGCGTAGCCGATTTTTGCCCATGCTCTCCCCCACCCTGCGTCTGCTGCTCCGCCGTCTGGCCCTGCTGATGGGCGTGTACGTGCTGCTGCGGCTGGGCTTTTATCTCACCAATTTCAGCACGTTTCGGGAGGCTACTTTCGGGCAGGTGCTGCTGGCCTTTTGGCACGGCTTCCGGTTCGATATGGCGGCCATTCTGCTGCTGAACGTACCGTTTGTGCTGTTTTCGCTGGTGCCGGCGGCGGGACGCGGATGGCAGCGGCTGCTGCGGGCGCTGTATCTGCTGCTGAACGCGCTGGGGCTGGCTCTGAACCTGATTGACACCCAGTACTTTAAATTCATCGGGCGGCGCACTTCCAACGAGCTGTTCACCATCACCCGCGACATTGAGCGGCAGTCGGGCCAGCTGCTGGGGCAATACTGGTATCTGCTGCTGCCGTTTGGGGCGCTGCTGGGGCTGCTGTGGTTTTTCTACCCGCTGCCAGCGGCCCCATTTGTCCCGGCTCCGCACCGGTGGCGGCGGGTAGGGCGGCACCTGCTGGAACTGGCGCTGGTGGCGGGCCTCACGGTGCTGGGCATTCGGGGCGGGCTGCAGCTCAAGCCGTTGCGTACGGGCCACGCTTTTATGCAAACGCCACCCGTGCTGGGCCACGTAGCCCTGAACAGCACCTTTACTTTCCTCAAAAGCCTGGGCTACCAGCCGCTGGAGCGGCGGGCCTACTTCCCCACGGCCGCTGCGGCACGGCAGGCCCTGGCCCCGCGCCCTCCCGCGCCCCGCCCCGGTGCCCCCCGCGACAACGTGGTGATTCTGCTGGTTGAGAGCTTTGCCTCCGAGTACACCGGCATCGAAAACGGCAGCCGGGGCTACACGCCGTTTTTCGACTCGCTGGCCACGAAGGGGCTGTTTTTTCGGGAGCATTATGCCAACGGCCGCCGCTCCATTGAAGCGCTGCCAGCGGTGCTGGCGGGCCTGCCTGCGCTCATTGAAAGTCCGTTTATCACCTCCAACTTCCAGACTGACGAGCTGCACGGCCTGGGCGAGCTGCTGGGCCGGCAGGGCTACGCCACGTCCGTTTTTCACGGGGCCGAAAATGGCACGATGGGGTTCAACACGTTCAGCGGCATTGCGGGCGTGCAGCAGTACTATGGGCTGAGCGAGTACCCCGGCGGGGCCAAAAGCCCGGATTTCGACGGCCACTGGGGCATTGCCGACGAGCCCTACCTGCAGTATTTTGCCCAAGAGCTGAGCCGGCAAAAGCAGCCGTTTTTCTCCACCGTTTTCACCCTCACCTCCCACGAGCCTTTCGAGGTGCCGGCCAAGTATCAGGGGCGCTTTCCGGCCGGTACACTGCCTATTCACGGCGTTATCGGCTACACCGATTTTGCCCTGCGGCAGTTCTTCAAAATCGCCGCCCGGCAGCCCTGGTACCATAATACGCTGTTCATTGTACTGGCCGACCACACCTCGCAGACCGACAAGGCCGACTACCAAAACCTGCTGGGCAACTACAAAACGCCGCTGCTGCTCTTTCATCCTGGCCGGGCGCTGCCGCCCGCCGACGTACACCGCATCACGCAGCAAGCCGACCTGCCCGCCACGGTGGTCGATTTGCTCAATATTCCAGCTGCCGGGCAGCTGCTGCCCTTCGGCTCTTCCGTGTTTGACTCCGGCACCGCGGGCCGGGCGCTGTTTTTGAGCGGCAGCTCGCTGTTTCTGGTGCACCGCGACTTTGTGACGGAGCTGACCACCGACGACAAAATCCGCCTCTACCCCTACCAAACGCACTTTATCCCAGCCGAGCCCCTGCCCCGGCCCGACCCGCAAAAGGCCCAACAGTATGGACAGGAGCTGAAAGCCGCCGCCCAGCTTTTCACCAGCGGCCTACTCGATAATACGCTGTATAAGTAGCCTGCCTGGCTCATTATACAGCCACCCGCGTCACTCCGCCCCGGTTTTATTAGCCAGCTGGTCCTGAATAGCGTGAATCTCCTCGCTGTCGATGGGTTTGTGAATGAGGCCGGCCACCAGGTCGTACTGCCGGGATTTTTCCAGATCGGCCAGCGCCAATGACGAGGTGAGAATGTAGATGTGACAGTGTCCCAGCAGCTTATCCTTGTATGGGGCCAGCGCATCCAAAAACTGCCAGCCGTTCATGAGCGGCATATTCAGATCCAGAAAAACCACGGTGTCATCCATAGTAGTCGTGGCCTTTATCAGCACATCCAGGGCCATTTTAGGGCACTGAAACGCGCTGATATCGGTAGAAAACCCTTCGGCCCGCAGCAGCTGCTCGGTGAGGTAAACGCCGAGGGCATCGTCGTCAATCAGGTAGGTTCGCATTTGGTGCGCTAAAGAAAAGGGTGAACCGGGTGCCTTCGTTTACCCGGCTGCTGACGCTGATTTGCCCGCCCATGGATTCGACGTGGGCTTTCACCAGAAACAAGCCAATGCCCCGACCCGGCCGGTGCTTATGAAAGCGCCGGTAGAGCTGAAAGATTTCCTGCCCGAACTGCTCCGCATCGAAGCCCATGCCATTATCGCTGAACAGGATGGTGGTGCCGCTGCCGGGCCCGGCTACGGCCTGAATGCGGATCAGCAGGGGGCGGCTGTCGGAGCGGTACTTGATGGCATTGGAAATCAGGTTGTGAAAGATGCTGTGGAAGTAGGCCCGGCTGCCCGGCAGGCGGAGCGTTTCGGGAATCTCGTTGTGCAGCTCGCCGCCGCACTCGTGCAGCAGCTCTTCCAGGCCAAACAATGCCTGCCGGCACACGGCGGCCACGGCCACCGGCTCGGGGCGGTAGCCGGTCTGCTTGTCGCGCGCCGAGAGAATGTTGTTTACGTCGCTGAGAATGCCGTCGAGCTGCCGCAGGCTGGCGTGCAGGTTCTGTAGCGAGTTGTCGAACACCTCGGCGTGGCGGTCGATGCGGGAGAGCAGGTCGGCATAGCCCAGAGCATTGGCCAGCGGCGCGCGCAGGTTGTGCGAAACGATGTAGGCAAACTGCTGCAGGTCAGCGTTCTGATCCATTAGCTTGGCCGCCATCAGGCTCTGTCTTATTTCGGCTTCTTTGCGCTCGGTGATGTCCTGCATGGCCCCGATCATGCGCACCGGCTGGCCCTGGGCATCGCGCAGAATGTAGCCCCGGTCGAATACGCAGGCCCAGGAGCCATCGGCGCGGCGAAAACGGTATTCGTGCTGCCAGAACGCGTCCTGGGTCTGGAAGGCGGCGTGCCGCAATCCGTCTACCACGCTTTTCTTTTCGCTGTCATGAACGTAGCTGGCCCACGTGCTGAACCGGCCGGGGTTGGGCACCACCTGGTGACCAAACAGGGTCGCGAAGCCCTCGCCCCAGTACAGCGTATCGGCCGCAATGTTCCAGTCATACAGCGCGTCGGTGGTGGCTTTGAGGGCATACTGGTACCGCTCATTGCTGACGCGCAACGCTTCTTCGCCCTCCTTCAGCTCGGTCATGTTATGCACGACCCCAACCAGCTGGCTGCACTTTCCAGCCGAGTCCAGCAAGGGCATCACGCTTACCTCGCCCACCCGCCGGCCCGCCGGACAGTCCGACGTTTCCAACCAGCTGACGCGCTCGGCGGTGTTGACGGCCTGCTGATATTTGTCCAAAACCAGGCTGAGCGAAGGCTCGGGAATAATATCGTGCACATAGCTGCCCACGACCTTCGCGCCCGGCAGACCCGTGGCTTTCTCAAAGGCTTTGTTCACGAAGGTGAAGCGGTAGCGCCCCTTGGCTTCCACGGCCAGCACGAAGGCCACGTCGGCAATGGCATCGAGCATCACATCGGCCGGGTGCTCCGGCGAAATGGCGGCCGGAAGCGCCGTGCCATACACCCCGCTGACGCGGCCATCGGCCACCAATGGCACCAGCATGAATACTACCCCGCTGGCCGCCGCTCCGGCAGCCCCAGCCTCGTAGCACACTGCCTCGCCGGCCAGGGCCCGCGCCAGGTGCTGTTGGGCCCGCGTCTGCTCGGTGGCCGGCAGGCACTGCACGAAGCCGGTGCCGGTCAGCGGCGCAGCCGGTTGCCCCAGCAAGGTCGCAAACCGGGCATTGACCCGCTGAAAAGCCCCGTCCTGATTCAGCGCAAAAACGGCCGCCGCGTCCTGCTCGAAAAACGCACTTGCCAAAGGCATATCAGGGGTTAGCATAGCATTGAAATTGGTGGCCCGACCAGCTTATGAGGACCTCGCCGGGTGAGGCAGCCGGCCGGCCGCGCCCCCAGCCCCGAGGCAGCGGACCCGCAAGCAGACCGTCCGAATATAAAGTAATTCGGGGCGACTAGCTCCACACTAGGCTGTACGCACCTCAGGGCGCTACGTTCCCCAACCCGGCCGCCCGCCCCGGATACGGCGGAATCTCGCTCAGCCGCTCGTTGGTGCGGGCCACCAGATCCACGCGCCAGCAGTAGTGCTGCAGGCCGTTGGTGAGCAGCAGCAGCGGGGCCCCGATGGTTTGGTTGTAGGTGGCCGCCTGGTGGGCCGTGGCCGCCGTGATGGGCACCGAGGGCGCTTTGCACTCCACCAGCAGCAGCGTGCGGCCATCGGGGCCGAAGGCGCAGAGGTCGGTGCGCTTCTGGCGCTGGTTGTAGGCATGGCCCCGCTCCAGGCTCAGCAGGCCCTTCGGATAGCCCAGGTGGTCAATCAGATAGTGTACCACGTGCTGGCGCACCCACTCCTCGGGCGTGAGCACAATATATTTGCGCCGCAGAATATCCCAGATCTGCGGATTTGAGTCCGATTGTGTAAGTTTGTGGGCGAAAGGCGGCAGGTTCAGCTCTTGCATCACCTCCAAAGGTACGGCCCGGAGCCTCAGCTACCGCTTTTCTCCGGCACCGTCGTACACTTCGTCCGACGGTTTTTTTATTTGCGGTATGCGCTTCAAACGTCTGTCATCCTGAGCAAAGCGAAGGACCTTATTACGCCAGCGCAGGTCGTCGTTGCAATGGCCGTTCAACTGCCATAAGGTCCTTCGCTTTGCTCAGGATGACAGCCGAAAAAAATCAAGCCCCCACCAACCAAGCCCCCATATGAAAACCAAAACGGACATCGTCGAAAACTGGCTGCCGCGCTACACCGGCGTACCGCTCAAGGAGTTCGGGCAGTACATTCTGCTCACCAACTTCATCAACTATGTGACCATGTTCGCCGAGCAGTTCGGAGTGGAGATTCATGGCCTCGACAAGCCCATGCAGACGGCCACGGCCAACAACATCACCATCATCAACTTCGGGATGGGCTCGCCGATGGCTGCCACGGTGATGGACCTGCTGAGCGCCGTGAAGCCCAAAGCGGCCCTGTTTTTGGGCAAGTGCGGCGGTCTGAAAAACAAAACCAAGCTCGGCGACCTGATTCTGCCCATCGCCGCCATCCGCGGCGAGGGTACTTCCGACGACTACCTGCCGGCCGAGATTCCGGCCCTGCCCTCGTTCCGCCTGCAGCGGGCCGTGAGCAGCATGATTAAGAAGCACGAAAAGGACTACTGGACCGGTACGGTGTATACTACCAACCGCCGCGTGTGGGAGCACGACGAAAACTTCAAGGACTACCTGCGCCAGATTCGGGCCATGGCCGTGGATATGGAAACGGCTACCATCTTCACCGTGGGCTTCGTGAATGAGATTCCGCACGGCGCGCTGCTGCTGGTGAGCGACAACCCGATGACTCCGGAAGGCGTGAAAACCTCCGAAAGCGACAAAAAAGTGACCACCGACTACGTGACCTCGCACCTGCAGATTGGCATCGACTCGCTGCTGGAGCTGCAGAACTCCGGCGAATCGGTGAAGCACATGCGCTTCGAATAACGGCCGGCTCCGCCGAATAGCTTACCTTGCAGCCGCCCCGCGGCCTCGCAAAATCCCCCGCTGCTTCCGGCTGCGGGGGATTTTTTTTAGCCTGCCGCGCCGTGTTCGTTCTGCCCGCCTGCCGCCCTACTCAAGCATCTTTCTGGAAATGAGCATTTTTGCTTCTTCTTATCTCGACATAGCGTACCAACCTCACGAGCGGGTGCTGACGGGCCGCTGGCGGCGCGGCGTGATGCCCTTTGAGCTGCAGCGCGGCTACCTGGCCCTGCTCGACGAGGCCGTGGCCCGCCGCTGCCGCTACTGGCTCATCGACCTGAGCGGCCGCGCCACCGGCCTAGATGCGGCCGACGTGCACTGGCTGCTGGAAGAGTTTTTTCCGCAGGTGCCCGTGCGCCTGCGCCGGCCCGTGTACGTGGCCTACCTGATGGCCTCGCACCAGCTGGCCGGCATGCTGGCCAACCCCGCGGTGCCCGCCCTGACTTACTTCGCGGGCCGGCCCTACACAGTGGAGCGCTTTACCACCGAAGACGAGGCTATGGCCTGGCTGGCGCAATGCCGGCGGGAAGATGCCCGTGCCCGCCGCCGCAAGGCCGTATAGCCGCTCCGGTTGCAAATCCGGCGCGGCGCGTACCTTCGCCGCATGACCTCGACTTTGCGCTCTTTGCTTCTGTGGCCCTTGCTCGGCTTTTGGGGCTGCCAAACCGCCTCCCGCCAGCCCGCCGACCTGCTCGTGTACAACGCCACGGTGTACACCGTCGACTCGGCCTTTTCCAAGGCCCAGGCCTTTGCCGTGCAGGACGGCAAATTCGTGGGCGTGGGCACCGCCGAGGAGCTGCGCGGCCGGTTTCAGGCCCGGCAGGAAGTTGATGCCGGGGGGAAGTTCATCTACCCCGGCTTTTATGATGCGCACTGCCACTTCTACCGCTATGCCCTGGGCCTGAGCTACGCCAACCTGGTGGGCACTACGTCTTGGGACGATGTGCTGGCCCGGCTGCAGACGCACCGCCGGCAGTACCCGCAGGCGGCTTGGCTGCTGGGCCGGGGCTGGGACCAGAACGACTGGCCCGATAAGCAGTTTCCCACCAAAGCCCGGCTCGACCAGCTGTTTCCCGACGTACCCGTGGCCCTCGTCCGCGTCGACGGACACGCCGCCCTGGTCAACCAGAAGGCTCTGGACCTGGCCGGCGTGACGGCCGCCACGCCCGTCAGTGGGGGCACCATCACCCGCGACGCCCGAGGCCAGCTCACCGGTCTGCTCATCGACAACGCCACCCGGCTGGTGGGCCGCGACATCGCCGAGCCTACGCCGGACGAAGCCGCCCGCCTGCTTCTCCAGGGCCAGCAGAACTGCCTGGCCGTGGGCCTGACCAGCCTCGCCGATGCCGGCCTCGACAAGCCCGACATCGACCAGCTGGCCGCCTTGCAGCGCCAGGGCAAGCTCCGGCTGCGCCTCTACGTGATGCTGAACCCGACGAAGGCCAACCGGGACTTCTACTTCAAAAACGGCCCGGTCCTTACCGACCAGCTCACCGTCAGTTCCTTTAAAGTATATGCCGACGGGGCGCTGGGCTCGCGCGGGGCCTGCCTAGTGCAGCCGTATGCCGACCGGCCCAAAGAAACCGGTTTTTTGCTCTCCACGGAAAAGGAATACCGGGCGCTGGCCAAAGAAATTGCGGCCAGCAAATTTCAGATGAACACCCACGCCATCGGCGACTCGGCCAACCGCATCATTCTGAGCATCTACGGCGAGGCGCTGCGGGGCCAGAAAGACCGGCGCTGGCGCATTGAGCACGCCCAGGTCATCACGCCGGCCGATATGCCCCGGTTCGGGCAGTTCGGCATCGTGCCCTCGGTGCAGCCCACCCACGCCACCTCCGATATGTACTGGGCCGGTGAGCGGCTGGGCGCGGCCCGCGTGAAAACGGCCTACGCCTACGCCGAGCTGCTGAAGCAGTACGGCCAGCTGGCCCTGGGCTCCGACTTTCCGGTGGAGGATATCAACCCGCTGTTCGGCTTCCACGCGGCCGTGGCCCGGCAGGATGCCAGGAATTTCCCCGCCGCTGGCTTTCAGATGGAAAACGCCATCAGCCGCCCCGATGCCCTGCGCGGCATGACCACTTGGGCCGCCCACGCCGCCTTCGAAGACCGGCGCAAAGGCCAGATCAAGCCCGGCATGCTGGCCGATTTCGTGGTGCTGGACACCGACCTGCTGCAAGCCCCCAAGGAAAAGCTTCGCACCGCCAAAGTGCAGCAAACCTGGATTGGCGGCGAGAAAGTGTTTTCATTCAAAAAATGAGAAGTAAGAAGTAAAAATGGGCCGTTCAACGCTCCGGCTGGGAGGAGTTGAACGGCCCATTTTTACTTCTTACTTCTCATTTTTTAATTGAATTCAGTCCCGCAGCTTGCGGCCGCGCAGGCGGAGCAGGAAAATCAGGCCCAGAATAAAGAACACGATGAGCGACAGAATGCTGTTGCGCATGGAGCCCGTGATTTGGGCAATGAGGCCGAAAACGGCCGTGCCAATCACAATACTAAGCTTCTCGGTCACGTCAAAAAAGCTGAAGAAGGCGGCCGTGTTAGGCGTGTTCTCGGGAATGATCTTGGAATAAGTGCTGCGCGAAAGGCTCTGCACAGCCCCCATCGTGAGGCCAATAACCGAAGCCAGCGCGTAGAAGCTCCAGCCGGCCTGCACGTAGTAGCCCGCCACGCAGATCAGCATCCAGATGAACACTGACCAGCTCAGGGCCCGCGTGTTGCCGATGCGCTCCGAGAGCTTCGAGAACAGGTAAGCGCCCAGAATGCCCACAATCTGGAGCAATAGAATGGTCAGAATCAGGGCTGAGCTTTCCAGCTTCAACTCCTCATCGCCGAAGATGGTAGCCACGTACATCACCGTTTGCACGCCCATGTTGTAGGTGAAGTAGGCCAGCAGGAAGCGCTTCAGGTTGGGCAGGTGCTTGAGCTGGTCCCAGACTTTGCCCAGCTCCCGGAAGCCGTTGAGCAGCCAGCCCGAGTCGGCGGCGGCACTGGCGGGGCGGCCGGGGTCGGCGGGCAGCGCGAAGAACGGAATCTGGGCGAAGCCGGCCCACCACAGGCCCGTGAGCAGAAACGCCAGCCGGGTGGCAAAGCCCTCTTCCAGCCCAATGGCCTCGTGGCCCATAATAAGCCCCAGGCACACCAGCAGCAGCAGCACCGAGCCGATATAGCCCATCGAAAAGCCCCGCGCCGAAAGCGAGTCGTACTTTTCTTCCGAGGAAATCAGCGGCAGGTAGGAGTTGTAGAATACGATGGAGCCCGAGAAGCCGATGGTAGCCAAAATGAACACGAACGTGCTGAGCGTGAGTGTATCGGGGGTGAAGAAAAACAGCGCCGCGCAGGAGGCCGCCCCCAGGTAGCAGAAAATCTGCATGAACAGCTTCTTGCGCCCCGAAAAGTCGGCCAGCGAGGTGAGAAACGGGCTGATGATAGCAATGAACAGGAAAGCGGCCGAAATGGCGTAGGTGAGCAGCGAGGAGCCCGGCACCTGAAACCCAAGGAAATTTACCGGGCTTTTGCCGCTGTCGGTGCCCGTCACCTGCTTCACCATCGCGCCCCAATAGATGGGGAAAATGGAGCTGGTAATGACCAGCGGATACACCGAGTTGGCCCAGTCGTAGAACGTCCAGCCGCGGGTGATGCGCTTATCGTCTTTGGGAATGTTGTCGAACGAGGCGGCCGCGGAGGTGGCGGGGGTAGTGGCAGAGGCGGAAAGCATAGGAAGGCGAAAATGGGAGAAGGCAGCGGGCAAGATAACGGGAATCCGGCGCAGCCGTTGCCGGAGGCTTACAGGTTAGCGGCGCGGCAGGTGCGGGAAGTTGGCCCGCACCATGCCGGCATACTCGGCCGAATCAAGGGCGGCCTGCTTCCGAACAACCTGCGCATTGGTTATGAAACGGCGTACTTCGGCTAGGCTCATGTTCAGCATGGTAAGGGTAGTCTGACGATGCGCCTCACTCATAGCGTCAATATCCAGTGAGGCGACAAACAATGCCAACTCAAGTTTCTCCAGCGACTCTTCCCGCCGCCGATTTAGCGCCGGCCGGTTCAGGCCATATGCCCAAATGCAGGCGGCACCCCACGCAGACTGGTTTTTCTCCACGGCCACGTGCCGGTTGAATGTCAGCTCGGCGGCCGGGTCGGTGCGGCACGGGTGGGGCAGCAAAGGCCGCTCCCGCCACAGTGGGTCGTCGTGCTGGCGGGCGCGGTGCGCGGGGTTCAGCAATGGGAACCAGTTGCTCTTGTGGCGGCGGTTGCAGATTTCGCAGCTATAGAGCAGGTTCGACCACTCGTAGGCCAGCCAGTAGTAACCCGGCTTTTCCAGCGCCGACTTCGGCTGCTGCCGCACCCCGGCTTTAGGCCGAAAGTGCTCTACGTCGCCGAATCCAGTAGCCTCAAACTTCGACTCGCAGTAGCAGCACTTGCCGTGCTGGTCGGCGGCCAGTGCGGCTTTCACGGCTGCCGCCCCGTATATGGCGGGCTTGGCTGCCAGCTGTTGGTTGCGCGGTGCCTGGCAGGCGACCGGATTGGCGGAGAAGATGCCTTCCAGCCGCAGCCGGTCGGCGGTGCCCAGTGTGGTGAGTAGGGCGGGCGCGGTAGTCCGCTTCCGGATTCTGATCATGCGGGCCGCTAGTCGATAAGCTCCTGTTTGCCCAGCTTACGGGCCAGCTCCCGCAGCACGTCGGCGGCCTTGCGCTCGGGCTGCGAGTCGCCTACCGGCTGGGTGTTGTCCCATTCGTTCAACTCGGCCAGTTCCTTCTTCTCACTGGCCGAAAGTCGGCTCTTGGCCAGCAGGGCATCGCGGCGCTGAAGTTTCCTCTCGGTATCGGGCGAGTGGGCCGGCACTTCGTCAAACAGCTCAATGCTCAGAATCTGATCCAGCCGCCAGCTGCGCACATCGGGCAGGTCTTCGCCCTGGTACACTACCGTTTGGTCGCCTTCGCGCTTGAGCAAGACGACGTTGGCCCCGCTGGGCTCGTCGCCGGCGGCCTGCACTACCAGCGGGCTGTGGGCGGTGGCAATGAACTGGGTGTTCTTGAAGATGCCGCTCAGAAAGCCGATCAGCTTGCGCTGCCAGCTGGGGTGCAGGTGCAGGTCTATTTCATCGATGAGCACGATGGCGGGCTCCTCCAGCGGGTTTTCGCTGTCGGGGTAGCGGATAAAGAGCTTGCTGGCGAAGTCGGTGAGCCAGACGACCAGAGTTTGGTAGCCTAGGCTCATGTCGCGCAGGCGCACCCAGGTATTATGTAGATAAAACTCCAGGCTTATCTGCGGCTTCTGCGGGGTGCCGGTGGAAGATATGCGCAGGTCTGTAACACCCAGCAGAACCTTCTTCAGCATTCCCTCTACCAGATGCCGGGCCTTGTTCAACTGCTCGGCATTGTCACCGGCCAGCTTGCTGCCGTAGTCGATGTTTAGGAACCATTCTTCGGGATTGAGTAGGTCAGCTCGGTCGTCGAAAAGGCTGACACAAGTATCATCATTGGCGGGAATTTCGCCGATTGTTGAGTTGCCAACTGTACGGCCGGCTCCGTATCCATAACAAATTAATACTGTGAAATTGGTATCTAATAAATCCAGCACAGGGATGCTAAACACATATCCGTCCTTTTTTTGTGCTTCTGGGCCGGGAATTTTAATCGAGTATATATCAACTGCTGCATTTAGTACTTCGGATAGTTTGCTCCCTATATGCGTATTACAACTCATAATCGTAGTACCCTCACCTGAATGACGTATCGGTTTCCATCTAGAAACATTCATTTCCATATATGCTGGCATGAGATGATCTTCGTCTGAGAAGCCCGTTTTAATCGGCCGCAACGCAGCCAGCGCCTTCAAAACAGTAGTCTTCCCCACCCCATTATCCCCCAAAATAATCGTCCACTGTGCCGGCCTTCCATCCGCTTGCGCAAAGGAAATCGTCTGCTTCTCGCCGAAGCTGCGCACGTTTTCCAGGCTGAGAGAGAGGAAGTAGGCGGGTGGCGGGGAGGCGGGTTTCTTGGACATAGCTCGAAAGGTAGCGACCGGGACGCAGCAAGCCGCCCGGCCCCAAAAATAACGAGCCTGCCGGTATTAGTAGGCCCGCGAGGTAACTTGGCCAAACGACCGTATGGTTTAGACAAACATCCCCTTGTTCGGCGGAAAAATACGCAGCAGGAGGAATAAACATTTCTCTTTTATAATACTTTTTCAATACAAATATGCATTATTAAAATAAAAATCTACAATTCACTATCTTAGCTGAGTGGCCGAACTTGTTTCACCTCTAACCTTTTCAGCTATGAAAAACGCCCGAAACTCCGTTGCTGTGGCTCTGCGCTATTTATTGGCGCTGCTGGCGCTTGGTGGCCCGCTGCTGCTGGCCTCCTGCGACGACGACGATAACAACGACTCACCCAAACAGCCTTCCCTCGAATACGGACCCGCAGTACAGATCGGTACGGGCAGCGCCCGCAGCTTCGTAGCAGCCGATGCCGACGGCAAGCCGACGGAAATCGGCGTGGCCGTCAATCAGGCGGCCTTGAACAGCCTGCCCGCCACTCCGGCCTTCGGCACCATGTACGACGTGCCGCTGCCTGCCGCCAACGCCGCCGCCGCCCAGATGCCCTTCGACCACCTTTCCTTCGACTGGAACCCCAACGGCCACGAGCCCGCCAGCATCTACACGCTGCCGCATTTCGATGCACACTTCTACATGATACCGATGAGTGTGCAGCACGCCATTACGCTCGACGACCCCAAAGGCGACATTTTTCCGGCCTCCGCCAAACTGCCTGCCGGCTACATCACGCCGCCCAATGTGGTGCCCGGCCGCACCATTCCCATGATGGGCCGTCATTGGTCGGACCCCACCAGCCCCGAATTCACGCCCGGCACGGCCTTCACCCACACCCTCATCTACGGCTCCT
The DNA here is from genome assembly GCF_900141805.1 of Hymenobacter daecheongensis DSM 21074. Lineage (GTDB taxonomy): Bacteria > Bacteroidota > Bacteroidia > Cytophagales > Hymenobacteraceae > Hymenobacter > Hymenobacter daecheongensis. The sequence continues at coordinate 338,128 of NZ_FQYN01000003.1, forward strand.
ACGACGGCAAAGTCGCCTTCGTTGAGCCCATGTTCACCAAGGCTTTACTGGTGCCGGGGGTAAATATCGAGAAGGCCATCAAGCAGCCTGCCACCTACGAGGTGACGGGCAAATACTTCCCCACCGCCTACACCATTCGTCAGGATGCCGCTACCGGCGAATACATCATCTCCCTGAAAGGCATGGTGATGCGCTAAGCGTCCGGCTCGGTGGCCAGCAGGGCCGCGTACTGGGCCGGCGTGTCCACATCCACGGCGGCCCCGGCGAAGGGCACCGCGGCCACCAGCCGCGGGTGCTGCCGCAGCAGCTGCGCGGCCCCGGCCTCATCGGCCAGCGCCCGCAGCAGCGGCAGCACAACCGCCCCAAAAAGCACCGGCACGCCCCGCGTGCCGGCATATTCAGTCGCCACGATGGGCCGGCCGGTGGCGGCGTGGGTATCGCGCAGCTGCCGCAGCAGCGCGGGCGTGATGTGGGGCTGGTCGCAGAGCAGCACCGTGATGCTGAGTAGCGGGCCAGCAGCTTCCAGCGCCGCCAGCCCGGCTTTCAGCGATGCCCCCATACCCCGCTCCCACTCCGGGCAGCGCACCACGGCCAGCGGCAGGCCCGCCAGCTCCGGGAGCAAGGACTCGTGTAAAGCGCCCGTCACGACCACCACCGGGCCGCCCCCGGCGGCGGCCACGGCGGTTTCGGCGGCGCGGCGCAGCAGCGTTTGGCCGGCGTAGGGCAGCAGCTGCTTGGGTTGCCCGAGGCGTGAGGAAGAGCCGGCGGCGAGCAGCAAAAAAGCGTTAGCACTCATTCAACGCCCGAATTCAGAGCACAAACGGCGCTGGTTCTCTCCTCGGCCACCAACGGGCCGTCGGAGCGCAGCGGCGGATGAATCGGGTGAGGCGAGTCGCGCAGGAAGCCGGCCGGCCGCGCCGTGAGCACCGCCTGAATCTCGGCCACTATCGACAGCGCAATTTCCTCCGGGGTTTCTGCGCCCAGGTTCAGGCCGATGGGGCTGTGCAGGCGGCCGGCCAGCAGCCGGGCGGCATCAGGTATGGCTTTTTCCAGATCCAGCAGCAGCCGCTCATACTTTTTGCGCGGCCCCAGCAGACCAATGTAGGATCCGGGTGCGTGGAGCAGGTGCTGCAGCACGGCCAGATCGTAGTAGTAATTGTGCGTCATCAGCAGGGTGAAGCTGCCATCGTGCGGCTCGTAGGGCACCTGGGCCAGGGGCACCACGCGCACGGCCTCGGCTTCGGGAAAGCGGGCGGGCTGGGCCTGGCCGGGGCGGCCATCCTGCACCCGCACGCGCCAGCCCAGGCCGGCGGCCAGGCGCACCAGCGGCTGCACGTCGTTGCCGGCCCCATACACGGTGAGGCGAACCGGCGGGCGCAGAATTTCGAGGCACACGCGCACGGTGCCGGCCCCAGCGGCATAATGGCAGGTGGCAGGCTGCCCGGCTTGCAGGGCAGCGCGGGCATCGGCGAGAATGGTAGCGTGGAGCGCTGAGCTGGCGCTCAGGCTACCTTGCACCTGCCCATCGGCGGTGAGCAGCAGCCGCTGGCCCATCTGGGCCGGGGCGGCGGACCCGGCCAGACTGAACACGGTGGCCACCACGGCCGGCTCCGCCACGCCCTCGGTCCAGCGGCGCAGCAGCTCCAGCGGGTTGTCGGGGTCAGAGCAATCGAGGGGTTCGAGCAGAATCTGCACCACGCCCTGGCAGCCCAGCGCGGCCCCGAACTGCAGGTCGTCGTCGGGGTCGGTAGAGTCGTAGGTGACGAGCGAGGGGCGGCTCTGGCGGATGGTTTGGCGGGCGCGGCGGCGGGCATCGCCTTCGAGGCAGCCTCCGCTAATTGCTCCGGTCAGCTGACCATCGTCGGTCACCAGCATCCGGGCCCCGGGGCGGCGGTAGGCCGAGCCGGCCACATCCACCACCGAGGCCAGCGCACAGGCGCGGCCGGCGGCGCGGTGCGCATCGTAGGCGCAGAGCAGGCGTTGAAGTTCCGTCATATAGGGTGAGCAAATGCCGGCCACGGGTCGGCAACTCTTCCCTACGAAAAAGCTGACTGGAAGGCTACACGGGCCAGTCTTGGGCACTCTGACGCCGGCTGGCCGCGTGGGATAACATCCTTCTGAAGAAGCTGTTTGGCAATCAGGCGAAGCGGTAGAGATGCTTCGACTTCGCTCAGCATGACAATTCCCAAAAACGCTCTAGAAGCCACTTGCCAGCTAGCTGCGAAAACAAAAACCCCGCCTCAGCTAAGCTAAGGCGGGGTTTCGTGTAGAGTGCGCGCGGGGAGATTCGAACTCCCACACCCGAAGGCACCACCCCCTCAAGATGGCGTGTCTACCAGTTTCACCACGTGCGCGACTGATTCAAAAACACTTTACTCTGTCGCAGAAGCCGATGCTTCTGGCTTCGCTGAGGAGGCGAAGTGGGGACAAAAGTAGGCACTTGAGGCACGCGGTGCAAGCCAGGAGTCGGTTTTTTTACGAACTGTGCCCCATCAGGAATGCCTAATGCGGGCTTTGTGGCTGGTAATCAGAAACCCATCCTGTTTGAATTGGCTGGGTCGGGCGCGTTTTATTTTTTCCAAAGTGCCCGGTCTGGCCGCTTTATACCCTTTCACTCCCACCGCCAAACGCAAAAACGCCCGGCATCGTGACGATGCCGGGCGTTTTGAGAGGAAAGGAAATCTGCTTAGTTGGCGCGGGCCAGTGGCGTGTCTACTACGTGCTCCGACACGAACCAGACCTGCATTTCGTTGGTGCGCATCACCTGGCTTACCACCAGGTCGTTGGTGCCATCGTCGCCGCTATCGTCGGCGCGCTTGGCAAACTCGTGGCAGTTTTTGAGCATAATCTGGTGGGCTTCCAGCAAGCGCGACACCTGAATTGGGGCTTCTTCGCGGTCTTTGGGCGGGCGCGGAATGGTGGTCAGCTCGGCCACATCGGGGGCCATGGCAATGGCCACGCCGCCCAGAATCTGGATGCGCTCGGCAATGGTATCCACCAGCACGCTCTGCTCCTCATAGTGCTTATCGTAGAGCAGGTGCAGCTGGTAGAATGTGGGGCCTACCACCTGCCAATGGTGCTTTTTGTAGAGGTCGCGCAGGGTCATAGTATCGGCCAGCAACTGATTGAGCATGGTCACGCTCTCCATCCGCACCTTGTCGGCCAGGCCGATGGGCAGGCGCTGCGACACGGTGCCGTACTTCTGCAGGGCAGCCGGCGCGTGGGTTTGCTGATTCATAAGGGGCTGCACGCTCACGCGGGCCGTGCCGTTGGGGGCAGCAGCAGCCTTGGGGGCGGCAGCTTTGGCGGCGGGTTTTTTGGTGGTGTCTTTGGTAGCCATAAGGTTGGATTGCTGAAAAGAGCGGGGCTGCGCGCATCTGTTTCGCGCTGCTGCCTGCTTTACGCACGAAAGCGGGCGGGGTTTGCCCATTTGCCGCTCTCGGGCCAGCCCGCGCCCACCTTCGCCCGAAATGCGCGTACTTGAGCGCCGGTTTCACCTGGCCTCTTCTGCTCATGCACCCGCACCCTCATTCGCACCCGCACCCCGAAGACCACCTGACCAGCTCAGCCATGCTCCAGGATATCGTCATTGGCCTTTCCGATGGCCTCACGGTGCCCTTCGCGCTGGCGGCCGGCCTGAGCGGAGCCGTGAACTCCTCAGCCCTGGTGATTACGGCGGGGCTGGCCGAAATAGTGGCCGGCTCCATTGCGATGGGCCTGGGCGGCTACTTAGCGGGCCGCACCGAAGTGGAGCACTACGCGGCCGAGCTGGCCCGCGAGCACCGCGAAGTGCTGGAAGTGCCGGAAGTGGAGCGGGCCGAAGTGCGCGACCTGCTGGCCGAAATCGGCCTCTCGGAAGCCACCCGCGAGCTGGCCGTGCATGAGCTGACCGCCGACCCGGAGCAGTGGGTGCGCTTTATGATGAAGTATGAGCTGGGCCTCGAAAAGCCCGACCCCCGGCAGGCCCCCAAAAGCGCCGCCACCATCAGCATTTCCTACGCCCTGGGCGGTCTAATTCCGCTGAGCGCCTACTTTTTTACCGCCACGCCCACCGAGGGCCTGCTGTGGTCGGCCGTTATTACGCTGGTGTGTTTGCTGCTGTTTGGCTACCTCAAAAGCCGCCTCACCGGCCAGCCGCCTGTGCTCGGGGCGCTGCGCATGGCCGGCATCGGGGCACTGGCGGCCGGGGCCGCGTTCTTCGTGGCCCGCCAGATAAGCGGGTGATCCTGCAGCTCTTCAGCTTCTTTCTTCCCTACTTCATCCTTGCTTTATGTCCTTCCCCTTCTTCGGCGACGACAAATCGAAAATTGCGCAGATGCTGACCACACTGCCCCAGCAGGGCCGCGTGGAGTGGATCGGCATCCGGCCCGCGCGGCGCGAGCCGCTCGTGAGCCTGCCCGAAGCCGAGGTGCTAACCGACCGCCACTTGGCCGGCGACCACGCCCGCCCCAAGCCCAGCGGCAAGCGCCAGATCACGCTTATTCAGCACGAGCACCTGGCGGCCGTGGCGGGCTTTCTGGGCTTGTCGGGGGCCGTGGAGCCCGGTCGGCTGCGCCGCAACCTGGTGGTGAGCGGGCTGAATCTGCTGGCGCTGAAGAACCGGCAGGTGCGGCTGGGTGAGGAGGTTATTCTGGAAATAACCGGCGAGTGCCACCCCTGCTCCCGCATGGAAGAAGAGCTGGGACCCGGCGGCTACAACGCCATGCGCGGCCACGGCGGCCTCACGGCCCGCATTGTGCAGGGCGGCCGGCTGCGCGTGGGCGACGTGGTGCGGGTATTAGAGTTTATTGTTTAGACTTTTCAAACTTTCTGTCTCATTGTTTGAAAAGCAAATAAACCTACTATCTTTGCCGTACCATGACAGTGAAACGGGACGACAAGCGCGAGGCAATTCTGAAGGCGGCTACGCAGTGCTTCAGCCGCTTCGGCTACGATAAAACCACGCTGCAGGACATTGGCGACGCGGCGCGGCTCAACAAGGCTTCGCTGTATTACTACTACAAAAACAAGGAAGACCTTTTCATTCAGGTGGTGCTGCGCGAGGCGGAGCGCTACCTGACGGCGCTGCAGGAGCAGGTGCAGCCTCTCACCCGCGCCACCGACAAGATTCTGGCTTACCTCCTGGGCCGCCTCGACTACTACCGCCAGGTATTGAACCTGCACCAGCTCAGCATTGAGAGCCTGCAGCGGCTGGAGCCTATGTTCGACGACGTGTACCAAGCGGTGCGCGAGCAGGAGCTGACGTTTCTGGGCCAGCTGCTGCGCGAAGGCGTGGCCGACCGCGAGTTTCTGAAGCTGCAGCCCGAGCGCGCCGCCGATGCGCTGCTGGCCGTGGCCGATGGCATCAAGCACGAGGCCGTGCAACGCTCCCGCACGCGCTTCGCCTACGAGGTAGACTACGCGCCGGTGCAGGAAAAAATGACTTACACGCTCACGCTGCTGCTGGCAGGCCTGAAAAAATAGGCTGGCCCGCAGCCGGGGCGCTTTTTGCATTTCCTTACCAACCCTTACTCCGTATGAAAACTGCCCTGATTACCGGTGCCAGCAGTGGCATTGGGCTGGAATTGGCCCGCGTATTTGCCCGCGAAAAGTGCCGGGTGGTGCTGGTGGCGCGCAGTGAAAAAGCCCTGCAGCAGCTGCGTCAGGAGCTGGAGCAGCAATATGTCATTGAAGCCGTGGTGCTGCCCGCCGACCTGAGTCAGACCGCCGCCCCGCAGCAGCTGTTCGACGAGCTGCAGCGCCGCCACATCCCGGTAGACTACCTCATCAACAACGCCGGCTTCGGCGACTTCGGCTTTTTTGCCGAAACCGACTGGACCAAGGAAGAGCAGATGATTCAGCTGAACATTGGGGCCCTGACTCACCTGACCAAGCTGTTTTTGCCCGGCATGCTGGAGCGCCGCTCGGGCCGCATCATGCAGCTGGCCAGCACTGCCGCCTTCCAGCCCGGTCCGCTGATGGCCGTGTATTATGCCACCAAGGCCTACGTGCTGAGCTTTTCGGAAGCCCTTGCCAACGAGCTGCAGGGTACCGGCGTGACCGTGACGGCGCTGTGCCCCGGCCCCACCGCCTCGGGCTTTCAAGATGCGGCGGCCCTGCAGGACTCGAAGCTGGTGAAGGGCAAAAAGTTGCCCACGGCCGCTGAAGTGGCCGAATATGGCTACCAGGCCCTGCTGCGCGGCCAGACGGTGGCGGTGCATGGCGTGCTGAACACCCTGATGGCGCAGTCGGTGCGCTTCACGCCGCGCCGGATGGTGACGGCGCTGGTGCGGCGCATGTCGGAGCGGGCGCGGTAGGGCTTAGTGCGCGGCCGTGCTGCGGGTTAATCCTGCTGAGTGGGCAGGTGCTCGGGGGCGGCCGTGGCTTTGTGCGTATTGAGCCGGTACACCATGCTCAGCACCACATTGCTCTTGCGGGGCGCATTTTGGGGGCCGATCTGGGCGGCGGGCAGGGGGCGCTGGCTGTAGTTGGCCTGGTGCAGCCAGCCGGTTTGCAGCGTGAGACGGGCGTTAAATTGATACCCCACGCCGACGTAGAGGCGGTTGCGCTCCAGCAGCGGCCCGGTGGGATTGATAAACAGCTCGTCGTAAACGGACAGGAAAACCGTGTTGTTGCTGATGGTGGGGTGGTTCAGGGGCAGAAAAGCGTTCAGGCGGTAGCGCAGGCGGCCGCGGAAACTGCTGCTATCGGGCCGGTGCCGGAACCAGCGCTGCTCTACGCGGTAGCGGTGCTCTACCCGCAGGCGGCTCATGTACTGGCTCAAGACCAGTTGCTGCCACAGCCGCCGCTCCACGTTGAGCGGGCCGGCATCGAGGGCCCGATAGTCGGAAGTGGCATAGCGGCCGCCGCCCAGCAGCACCGTGAAATTCTTGTCCAGATCGTAGCTCAGGCCCGCTTTCAGCTCGTGGTAGAAGTACTGCCGCAGCACCCGGTTGGTGCGCACCTGCGCTTCCGCGAAGCCGCCCCAGCGCCGCTCGGAGGTGCCCGGCAGCTGCACCGTGCCAATCAGCCAGCTGCCCCAGGGCTGAGCGGGCTGCTGGGCCAACGCCGGGGCCGCCGGGCACAGCAGCAGAGCAAAAGCGAAAAAGGCGAGCGGCCTGCACATGAGCGAAAAGCGAACGGGAAGCGGGATGGGCCAGAGAGCGAAGGCACAAATATACCGGGCAGCGGGAGCCCGCCCGCAAAAAGTGCAGCCGGTCAAATCAGGCGCACAAAAGATTCGGCGGTTTCCGCTCGCCTTTTCATTTCAGCGTCTCTACACCGAGCCCCCGCTCACTCAAACAGCTTCTCAGTGCTGCTTGCCGCAGGCGGCGCAAAACTTCTGCTCGGGCTGCATGGCCGTGCCGCAGCCGGTGCAGAACTTTTCCCTGGGCTGGGCCGTGGCATTGGGCGTGCCGCAGGAGGGGCAAAACTTCTGATCGGGAGCGAGCTTGGTTTGGCAGCTTCGGCATTGGATGATGGTGCCGCGGTTGATGAAATCCAGCTCCTTCACGTAGTCCTGCTCGCGGGTTTTGGTATAAATCTGTTCGCGGGCGGCCAGGGCTTGCTGGGCGGCCAGCTCCTCGTGCTCGTCGGGGGCACAGTCCTCGCAGAGGCCGGCGGCGTGGTTCCAGCACACATCGGGGCACACCCAATGGCCGCAGCGGTTGCATTGCTTGAAAAACTGCTTGCCTTCGAGCACGGCTTTTTCCAGGGCCTCGTCGTGGGCCTTGCCGCCCACGGCCCGCTGCATCTGGTAGGCGGCGTTGCCGGCCTCATGAAACATACCCCCAAACAGGCTGCCCGCCGCGTTCAGCAAGCTAGTGGCCATGCCCATGGCGTTGGTCTGAAACCGCGACATGTGGCCGTTGCGGCATTTATCGCAGTAAAACTTAAACTGAAAGCCTTTGTCCGTAGACAGGTCGTCGTGGTTGGCGACGAATTGGATCATGTTGCTCATAGCCAGGTATCGGGAGTGGTTTGCGGCTTAAAAGTAGCGCATATCTATATTGTGGGGCACAACTTTATTTGACCCGGAAGCGGAAGCGGCTACGCGCGACGCGGCCCACGGCTGCCGGGCGGCGGGCTATCTTTGCGCCATCCATGCCCTGCCTTGCCACCTCTGCCCGCTACACCCTGGAGCTGCCTGCCGGCCACCGCTTCCCCATCGCCAAATACGAGTTGATTCGGGAGCAGCTGCTGTGGCAGGGCATTGCGCCGCCCCAGGATTTCTACGACCCCGGCCTGTGCGCCGAGGAAGACGTGCTGCGGGTGCACACGCCGGAATACTGGGCCAAAGTGCGCGACCAGCGCCTCTCGGCGGCCGAGGTGCGGCGGCTGGGGCTGCCGCAGAGCGAGCGGCTGGTGCTGCGCTCTCTCAGCAGCGCGGCCGGCACGGTGCAGTCGGCGCGGCACGCGCTGCGCGATGGAGTGGCACTGAACCTGGCCGGCGGCACTCACCACGCCTTTGCCGACCGCGGCGAGGGTTTCTGCGTGCTCAACGACATTGCCATTGCTGCCGCCTACCTGCTCCACCACGGCCTGGCCCGGCAGGTGCTGGTCGTGGACCTAGACGTGCATCAGGGCGACGGCACGGCCAGTATTTTCCGCCACGAGCCCCGCGTGTTCACCTTCAGTATGCACGCCGGGGCCAACTATCCGCTGCGCAAGGAGCAGTCGGACCTGGATATTGCGCTGCCATTGGGCACCGACGACGCGGCGTATCTGGCCCGGCTCCGGGCCACGCTGCCCGCCCTGCTGGCCCAGGTGCAGCCAGATTTCGTGTTTTTTCAGGCCGGAGTTGATGTACTGGCGACCGACAAGCTCGGCAAGCTGGCCCTCACCCAGTCCGGCTGCCGCACCCGCGACGAGCTGGTGCTTGGCCTGTGCCACCAGCATGGCCTGCCCGTGGCCGTCAGCATGGGCGGCGGCTACTCCGAGCGGATTGCAGATATAGTGGACGCGCACTGCAACACGTTTCGGGTAGCATATGAGGTGTTTGGGTGAGGTGTTGCGTTTTAATCGTCTGTCATCCTGAGCAAAGCGAAGGACCTTATGGGATGAGAACGACAATCGTTGTTGCGACTTGTTCTGGTGTGATAAGGTTCTTCGCTTTGCTCAGGATGACAGAACGAAAAACTCACTAAGTCACTATCTCACCATTTCACTATTTCACCATCTCACTATCTCACCACATGAATCTGCACAACCCCGCTACCGACCTACCCGCCGCCAACTCCCTGCCTACCCACGCGCCGGCCGAAGCACCGGGCACACCGGCGCAGCAGGCTTTCCGGCAGGCCGTGCTGGATGTCGAAAACCTGCGGGAGCGGCTGCGGGAGCTGGAAAGCGGGCAGGCCGATGCGCGGCGGCGCTACTGGCAGCAGGTGGGGCCGCTGGCCCAGGCGGTGGTGGCAGCCCGCCGCCAGCTATTTGCGCCGCTGGAAGAAGCCCTGCTCCTGCCCTGGTTCAGCCGCGCCGAGCACCGTCAGATAACGGAGCTGATTCTCCACAACGCCCACTCCCTGCGCGACCGGTTCGGCGAATACGTGGCCGACATTCTGCAGCGTCACGCCCCGCCCGCCGCCCAGGCGGCCGCGCCGGCCGCCAGCTCCGGCCCCGACCCCGCCCAGCCGCACGAAGCTGCGCCCGCCAAGCGCAAAACTAAGAAGCAGCAAGCCCAGGAAGCCGCGGCCCGGCAAGAGCAGCAACAGCTGTTGGGCAACACCAAAACCCTCTACCGCCAGCTGGCCCGCGCCAACCACCCCGACCTGGAGCGCGACCCCGCCCTGGCCCAGGAAAAAACCGCGCGGATGCAGCAAATCACGCGGGCCTACGAGGCCAATGACCTGTATATGCTGCTCCAGCTGCTTTCTGAGCACGCTCCCGGCAGCACCGATAATGAGTCGGAGGACCTGCTGGCCCGCTACACCCAGGCCCTGCGCCGCCAGCAGGACGAGCTGAAGCAGCGCCTGAACGAGCTGAAATATGGCCCCACCAGCACCTTTGCCGCCACCGGCAAAAAGCAGGAAGCCGAGCTGCGCCAGATCAAGCGCGGCCTGCGCGCCGAGGCCGACTACCTCGGGCACCTGGCCGCGCTGCTGCCCGAGCCCGAGGGCCTGCGCGACGTGCTGCGCCAGCTTAGTGCCGCTGGCCAGGAGGGCATTTAGGTGATTTAAGTTGTAAAGTATTGAGCCCCAGCGGGGCGGCATATCGGTAGCAACGATTAGGGAAAACGGCGCTAAAGCCCCAGCGGGGCGGCACTCACCATTGAACGAAATTGTCGCTCCTTCAGGGCTCAAAGGTGATACTTCGCAACTTGAGTTAGGCAGTCAGTTCCAGGTGCCAAAATGCAAGCGGGCCACCTGTCTTTCATGCTTCCAAAAAAGCTACCGCCTGCGCTATCACGGCCGGGTCACGCAGGATGCGGTTGTGGCCCAGGCCGGTGGTGGGGCGAAAGTCGAGGCCGGGCCAGTGGTGGGCAATGGCCTGGGCTTCGGCGAAGGGAATGGTTTCGTCGGCGTGGTCGTGGAAAAGCAGAGCGCGGACGGCGGGCACCGGATGGTCTGGCCGCGTCAGGCTGAAGCTTTCCACCCGCCGCCCGCCCTTGGCCTCCACAAAGCGCAGCATCCGGTCCGTGACTTTGGCCGACAGCTGCAGCAGCTCCGCGAAGCGCTGAAACTCGGCTGGCGTGCTGCCCGGCACGCTCAGCAGCACCAGGCGCGGCAGCAGCTGCCCGCCATTGAAGTGCACCGGCAGCCCGGCCGTGGCCGCCGCGCCAAACGAGTGCGCCACTACGCCCCACACCGGACCCACCGCATCGGCCACGGCCTGAATGGCCGCCCCGAACTCGGGCAGCGTGGTGCGGCGGCCCGGCGAGGCCCCGTGCGCCGGCCCATCGAAGGCCACTGCCCGGTAGCCGGCCGCGGCCAGCGCTTTGGCAAAAGCGCCCCAGAAGCTGGCCCGATGCTCCCAGCCATGCACCAGCAGTACCACAGGCCCGGCGGCCGGACCCCATTCATACGCCGCCAGCGTGCCGGCGCCGAAAGGCACTGCCAACGGCCGCGCTTCGGTCAGCACCGCTGCTTCCCATTTCTTCGGCGGCAGCCGGCGCGGGGTGGTGAACACGCGCCACGCGGCCCGAAAAGCCAGCTGGGTAGAAACCGCCGACAGCAGGCGAAACCCCAGCCGTAGGCGGCGCAGCGCGGGCGGCACGGTCGGCTGGGAAGTGGAGAGCGGGGCGCGGGATGTGGTCATGGCCGCAAAGATCCGTCGGGGCGCTGACAGTTGGGCCGCCGCCTCGCTTTTCCCTGACCCGGAGCGGAGGTGCGACAAGAGCCGGAAGTGTTTTTTAGCAGCGGCGGGCGGTCATGGGCGCTGGGCTGGGGGCTTTTTCCGGTGTCAAATTGGAGTGAATACGAATTGCGAGGCTGCTACAAATCAGCCACCGTGCGGAGGTAAAAAAACATCAGCCGAAAAAATAGTAACCTAATGTTAACCAAGATTGCTTGTATATAAATATTTTATTTATAAATAGCACTAAATCACAAATACCGATTATCCCACCCATTGCCTCTCGCACCATGTTTTTGACTTCTAAATTATCCGCCACTCTGTTGTTTTTCTCCCTGGCGGCGGTGCTGCCTACTTCGTCTGCCTGGGCGCAGGCGGCGGAGTCGTCGGCGGCCATCACGCGCATTGGCACCATTCAGGGCACGGGGCTGGCGGCCCGGCCGGGCACATATACCATTGAGGGCATCGTGACGGCCGTGTATCCTAATCTGGAGCCGGCCGGGTTCTACGTGCAGGAAGTGGCTTCCGCCTCCGACGGCAACCCCGCTACTTCCGATGCGCTGTTTGTGGCGCAGAGCTCCCCCATCGTCAGCATCGGCGACAAGGTGCGCGTGACCGGCACGGTGCAGGAAACCGCCGCCGCGCCTTCCTTCGATCAGGCCGTGCTCATTCAGCCCCAGGTGCAGGTGCTCTCCGGCAGCCACGATGCGCCCAGCTTCGTGCAACTGGCCGCCACGTCATTCTCCACGGCGGCGCTGGAGCGCTACGAGGGCATGCGGATTCAGCTGCCCGTGCCCCTCACCGTATCGGAAGTGTATAGCCTGCAGCAGCGCGGCGAGATGACCCTGACCATGGGCGGCGTCACGTATCAGCCCACGCAGTTCATTGACCCCAACGACGCGCCCGCTACCGGCACCACCAGCACTGGCACCGCCAACGTGGCCGCCATCACGGCCTATCAGGCCGCCAACCTGGAGCGCAGCCTCTTGCTGGACGATGGCAGCTCGGCCACCAAGCTCGCTTCCGTGCCCTACCTGAGCCCCACGCTGGGCACCATGCGGGTGGGCAGCAAAGTGGCGCGGCTGCGCGGCGTGCTGGGCTACGGCTTCGGCAAGTGGCGGGTGCAGCCGCTGCCCGGCCCCGATGCCCCCGTTTTCTCCGTCAGCCGTCCCGGCGTGCCCACTTTTGGCCGCGTCGATCTGAAGCTGGTGAGCTTCAACGTGCTCAACTATTTCAACGGCGACGGGGCCGGCGGCGGTTTTCCGACTCCGCGCGGAGCCAAAACGGCGGCCGATTTTGCCCGGCAGCGCAGCAAGATCATCGCGGCGCTGGCCCGCATGGATGCCGACATCGTGGGGCTGACGGAAATCGAGAACGACGGCAGTGGCCCCACCTCGGCCCTGCAGGATCTGGTGCGGGGGCTGAATGAGGCAATGGGCGCTAATACCTACACCTTCATCGACGATGGCGGCCCCGACCAGCAGCCCAACAACACCGATGCCATTCGCTGCGCCATTCTCTACAAGCCCGCCGCCGTGCGGCCTATTGGCGCGGCGCTGGTGGCCCCCGTGGCGGGCGTGTTTGAGCGGCCACCGCTGGCCCAGCTTTTCAGCACCCGGCGCAAAGCCCGCCCCGATACGCTGGCGCTGGTTATCAACCACTTCAAATCGAAGAGCAGCGGCAGCGGGCTGAATGCCGACCTGAACGACGGGCAGGGCGGCTCCAACGAGCGCCGCCGCACGCAGGCCCACGCGCTGGTGGAGTTTATCAACAAGCAGGTGATTCCGGCCGGCACGAAGCGCGTGGTGAGCATCGGCGACTACAACGCCAACTACGAGGAAGACCCTATTGACATCATGCGTACGGCCGGCCTGGTGGTGGTCACGCCGCCGACCAGCGCCTCCTACGTGTTCAAGGGCTTCACCGGCTCGCTCGACCATTGCGTGGTCACGTCCAATCTGGTGGGCTTTATTGATGTGCACAAGTGGAACATCAACTCCGCCGAGCCCATTTTTCTGGAGTACAGCCTGGCCGGGCCCAACACGGATGCCGCCAGCCCCTTCCGCTCCTCCGACCACGACCCGGTGCTGATTGGGGTGAACTTCGCGGGGCTGGCCCCGGCCAACGTGGCGGCTCCGCGCCTGTACGTGTACCCCAACCCGGTGGAGGGTGCCCGCCTGTTCAGTCTGGCCGGAGTGCCGGCCGCGGCTGGGGCGCTCAGCCTGGAAATCTCGCTGCCGCAAGGGCCGCCCATGCTGCGCCTGCACGGCCCGGTGGCGCTGCTGCAAGCCGAGCTGAACCGCTCCACGGCGCATCTGGCCCCCGGTATCTACCTGCTCAGCCTCAAAGGCCGCAATTTCGACCAGACCCAGCGCATTATGAAGGACTAAGCAGCTAGCCAACAGCTGTTAGCCTTTGCTATAACACACCGTTTATCAGAGTTTATCAGAGCAAAAGATATTAGATGACAGCAAGTAGCCAACCCAGGCTGCGCCGTCGAACAAGCTAGCCCCAGCGGGGCGGCATATCGGTAGTAGAGCGCCCAGAAAGTAGGTCCAAAGCCCCAGCGGGGCGGCATATTGGTAGAATCAACCGGCAAAAGCACACTAAAGCCCCAGCGGGGCGGCACCAATCGTTGAACGACAGTGCCGCCCCGCTGGGGCTTTTGAAACGCTTCATGCGAATTTCTCTACCGATATGCCGCCCCGCTGGGGCTAGCTTGTTCGACGGCGCAGCTTGGGTTGGCTACTTGCTAACCGCTCAAGGCTTGCGGGCATGGCAGGCCAGGCACGCGGCTACCGAGGGGTGGGTGGAGTAATGCTGGTCGATGGCGCTTTCGGTGGCTTGCTGGAAGGCCGTGAACAGCTTGCTGCGCTCAGCATCGGGCATATTCTGGAGCACTTTCTCGAAGGCCAGCCGGTAGACGTGGGCCATGAAATGCGCCCCGTAGGTAACGAACAGGGCATCATGCGTTTTGTCGAATGCCGTTTTCTCCGCCGACGAGATAAAGAGCGAAAGGGCCTGCCACGCCTTGGCATTATTAGCCAGACTGAGCTGTAAATCTTGATCCATCACCTTTTTCTTTAAGAGAGAATTATTGCCCTGGCCCCACTTCCGCGGGCCAGTTTACCTGCCGCAGCAGCACGCGAAACTCAGCCTCGGAGGCCAGCCGGCCCTGAAAGCTGTAGAGCAGCCGGCCCTCCACGGCTTCGAGCAGCGTCAGCTCGTCGTCGTCGTAGAGCACAATGGTTTCCTGGCCGCAGGCGCTGGGGCGGCTGTAGCGGGCCTGCCGGGGCGGGGCCGCGTAGCGCACGAAGCCAAAGGCGTGCAGAAGCTCGGCAGACGGCTGATAGCAGGAAGACATGAGTGGGAAACCCGTGAGTGGGCGCAAGGCCGGAAGGCCAGGCGGCAAGCTACTACTATACTGGGCAGAAATGGCCGGAACCCGCCAGCTGCCGCGGGGCCGCCGCTAGTGCCAAGCCGTCTGGCGGCGCTTAAGTTCATTCGGCCGGCAGCGGCGCTGCCGTGGCGAGCCAAATTAGGGCAAAAATCAGCTCCAAAGCTCCGCAATAGACTTTTCAGAATTCCTGCTTCCGGTGGCGAACCTGTCTATGGTTTTATCATAAAATTTTTATAAATTATTATATCAAAACGAATACCGCGCACGTCCCGGCAGTTCACGCTCTACCCGCCTCCGCCATGCAAAACATCCTTATTCCCACTGATTTTTCCGCTGAGGCTCACAATGCGCTGGAGGTGGCCTTGCAACTGGCACGGCGCACCGGCGGCCATCTCACGCTGCTGCATGTGGTGGATGCCCCCGCCGGCTCCACGATGGTGACCACCGGCGGCGTAGCGAGCGGCTCCGCGCGCGAGGGCGTATTTATGATTGAGCTGCTCAAGCGCACCAAGCAGCGGATGCACGAGCTGATGGCGGAAGTGGCCCGCATGGCCCCCGAGGTGGCCGTGCAGGACTGTATTGCCACCGGCACCGTGAATGAAGCCGTGCTGGAGGTGATTCGGGAGCAGCACTTCGACTTGGTGGTGGTAGGAGCCCACGAGCACGCCCCCACGCTGCACCTGTTCACGCCCGATTCGCTGGCCGAGCACCTGGTGCGGCTGGCGCCCTGCCCGGTGCTCACGGTGAAACACCCGGCCCCCGACTTCGCGGTGCGCTCCATCGTCTTCGCCTCCGATTTCTCGCCCGAGGCCGACAAGATGCTGCCCAGTCTGCGGCAGCTGCAGGCCGCTTTCCCCGAGGCCACGCTGCACCTGCTCGACGTAGTAACGCAGCCCAATGGCTACGCGGAGGCCATCGACCACATTCACGCCTTCGCCAACCGCCACCAGCTGCCCGCCTACGAGCCCGACGTGTTCAATGCCCCGCAGGTGCGCCTGGGCATTCCGCGCTACGCCGCGCAAAACCACGCCGACCTGGTGGTGATGCTCACCCACGGCCACACCGGTCTGCTGCACCTGTTCGGCAATAACATCGCCGAAAGCGTAGCCCTGCAAGCCGCCGCCCCCGTCCTCACCCTCCACCCGCAGTAAGTGGTGAGATGGTGAAATGGTGACTTAGTGAGTTTGACGTTCAATCTGCGCCACTTGCGCTATATGCGCCTTTTACGCAAGCCGAACATCGAACTCACTAAGTCGCTAAATCACTAACTCACCTTTCTCAAGAGCTGCACGACAGGGTGGCGGAGCCGGGTTTGTTTTCGGCCCAGTCGGGGCGGCGGGCGGCCAGGGGCTCGTGCGCGGGGTGCTCGTCGTAAGGCGTTTGCAGCACTTCCATGAGTTGGTTGAGCGGGCCCAGGTCGTTGGCTTCGGCGGCTTCGATGGCTTGCTGGGCGAGGTAGTTGCGCAGCACGTATTTGGGATTGGCGGCCAGCATTCCGGCCCGCAGGGCTTCGCCGGCGGCCGGCTCCTGCCGCAGCCGGTGGGCGTAGCGCCGCAGCCAGGCCAGCAGGGTTTCGTGCACCGGGCCGGGCGCGGGCGCGTAGCAGGCCGCCGCCAGCAGCTCCCCGAACAATGTTTCCTGGGTTTCCGGAGTGGCCAGCAGCGCCGGGGGCAGGTGCGAGAGGCGGCGAAAGAACAGCGTCATGTCGGCCTCGGAGGTGGTGAGGGCCGGGGGCAGGCTATCGAATAGGGCCGCGTCGTCGGGGTGCGTGGTGGGCAGGCCGAGCTTGCGGCGCAGCAGCTGGTGGTAGGTGGCGGTGTAGCGGGCCGGGTATTCCTGCAAAACCTGGTTCAGGGCCGCCACGCCCTCGGGCACCAGCGGCAGCAGGGCGCGGCCCAGCTGGGCCAGGTTCCAGAGCGCCACCTGCGGCTGCTGCCCGAAAGCGTAGCGGTGCTGGCTGAAATCGGTGGTGTTGGGGGTCCAGGTGGGGTCGTAGGGCTCCAGCCAGCCGTAGGGGCCGTAGTCGATGGTGAGGCCGAGGATGGACATATTGTCGGTGTTCATCACGCCGTGCACGAAGCCCACCGTCATCCAGTGGGCCACCATATCGGCCGTGCGGCGGCTTATTTCCTCGAACCAGCGCAGATACGCCGCCGCGTCCGGCTCGCCCAGCTCCGGGTGGTGGTGGCGGATAACGTAGTCGGCCAGCGCCCGCAGGTTATCGGTTTCGCCGGTGGCGGCCAGCAGTTGAAAGTTGCCGAAGCGCACGAACGTGGGCGCTACCCGCGCCACGATGGCCCCCGGCTCGGGCAGCGGATTGCCGCTGTAGAACATGTCGCGCACCACCGTGTCGCCGGTGCTTACCAGGCTCAGGGCGCGGGTGGTGGGCACGCCCAGCGCGTGCATGGCCTCCGAGCACAGAAATTCGCGTAGCGAGGAGCGCAGCACGGCCCGGCCGTCGGCGCGGCGTGAGTAGGGCGTGGGGCCGGCTCCTTTCAGCTGCACTTCCCAGCGGCGGCCGTCGGGGGCCGTCAGCTCGCCCAAGGACATGGCCCGGCCATCGCCGAGCTGACCGGCCCAGCTGCCGAACTGGTGGCCGCCGTAGCGGGCCGCGAAGGGCTTCATGGTGGGCGTCACGAGGTTGCCGGCCAGCGCCGCCACGGCCGGGCCGCGCTCCGGGGGCCGGGCCACGCCCAGCACTTCGGCCAGCGCCCCCGACCACGCCAGCAGGCGCGGGTCGGCTACGGGCGTGGGGCGCACCGGCGAGTAGCAGTAGCCCGGCACCTGCCGGGGCTGCAGATCCACGGTTTCCTCGCCCCGCAGCTCGTCCACGAAGGAATTATGAAAAGGCAGCTGATCGAAAGGCAACGGGGATTGGGACATAAAAAAAGACCTGATGGCCAGGTAGCTGTTTGCGTTAAGTGGAGAGCTACCAGCGGCAAGCTCCGCAGAACCGCTTTTAGTAGCTCACCCACGCCCGAAGAAGTGGGCATTGACCGGCTTTCTACGCAAGCTGGCCACAAAGCTACGCATCGGGGCCGGCCGCTTCCGAACAGTTTAAGAGGCCGGCCGGTTGGTGAGCTTGGTAGCGGGAGTTGGGGCGGCGCTTTTGGCGCGCCTACGTATCTTGCCTGTCTGCGCCCATGCCGGCCCCGGTGGCTGGCGGCCGTTTTCCAGTTATCTGCCTTATGTCTGCCCCTGCGTTGCCCGCTGTTCCTGCCGACGTGTTCGACCTGGTGCTCGTCGATGAGCTCCTGGCCGGCATTCTGAATGTGTCGCTCAATGGCATGGCTCTATACCAGCCCATCTTCGACCCGGATTCCCCCGACGACATCATCGATTTCCGGTTCGTGCTGCTCAACCCGGCCGCCCAGCGCATTGTGGGGCTGCCGGCCCGGCCCACCGAAACCTTCCTGCAGCGCTTCCCCGGCACCTCCACCACCGGCCCCTTCGACTTTCACTGCCGCGCCTTTCGCTCCGTGGAGCCCATTCGCTTCGATGTCAGCTACCAGGCCGATGGGCTCGACAGCTACTTCTGCCTGGCCGCCAGCCGCGTGGGCCAGCTGCTGCTGGTCAATTTCACCGATACTACCGAAGAAGCCCGCCAGCTGCTGGCCCAGGCCCTGCGCGAAAGCAAGGCCCGCGAACAGGGTGCCCGCGCCGAAGCCGAGCGCCAGCGCAACCGCCTCTACGACACGTTTATGCAGGCCCCGGCCATAATCTGCATCTTCGATGGGCCGGAGCACATTTTTGAGCTGGTGAACCCCACCTACCAGCGCATGGTGGGCGAGCGGCCCCTGCTGGGCCGGCCCATCCGGGAGGCGATGCCGGAGCTGCAGGATCAGCCATTTTTCGAGCTGCTCGATACCGTGTACCGCACCGGCCAGCCTTTTCATGCCACCGAAATGCTGGTGCAGCTCGACTACGACAACTCGCACCCACGAGAACTGAACAAGCGCTACTACAACTTCGTGTATCAGCCCCGGTTGAGCGCAGCCGGCCACGCCGATGGCATTCTGGTGTTTGCCAATGATGTGACGGCCCAGGTGCTGGCCCGGCAGGAGGTAGAGCGAAAAGAGCGGGAGCTGCGGGGCCTCTACCACCAGGCCGACAATATGAACGAGGAGCTGGCGGCCACCAACGAGGAACTGCAGGCCGCCAATGAGGAAATCAGGGCCAATAACGAGGAGCTGTACCGCACCGAGCAGTCGTTGCGGGAGCTGAACCAGGAGCTGGAGGCCCGCGTGGCCAGCCGCACCGCGCAGCTGCGGCTGGCCCAGGCCGAAGCCGAGCGGCAGCGGGCCCGCCTGCACCGCTTCTTCATGCAGGCCCCCGCCGTCATCTGCGTGCTCGACGGACCCGACATGGTGTATGAGCTGGTGAACCCCAGCTACCAGCAGCTGTTTCCCGGCCGCGAGCTGCTGGGCCGGCCCCTGCTCGAGGCCGTGCCCGAACTGGCAGGTCAGCCCGCCTGGCTGGCACTGCAACAGGTATACAGCACTGGCATAGCCTATCAGGAACAGGCGATGAGCGTGGCCGTGGCTCGCGCTGAAGATGGCCGGCTGGAAGAGCGCTACTTCAACTTCCTGTATCAGCCCCGCGAAAATGAGGCGGGCGCTATCGATGGGGTGCTGGTCTTTGCCTTCGAGGTGAGCGAGCAAGTGCTGGCCCGCCAGCTGCTGGCCACCACCAACCAGGAGCTGAGCGTGCGCAACGATGCCTTCACGGCCGCCAACCAGCAGCTTACCCGCACCAATCAGGACCTCGACAACTTCGTGTACACCGCTTCGCACGACCTGAAGCAGCCCGTAAACAACATGGCCGGCCTCTTTGAGGAGCTGAAGCGCGGGGCCACTTTTCACGACCCGCAGACCCCGCTCATGATCCGGATGTTTGAGGAGGCGCTGCACCAGATCGACAACACCATTGAGGGCCTGACGGCCGTGGTGCAGACCGAGCGCCAGAGCGGACACATTCCCGTCGAAGCCGTGGAGCTGCACAGCCTCACGCAGAACGTGCTGCAAAGCCTACACCACCAGGCCAGCGCCCTGGGGGCCGAGTTTGAGCTGGATTTCGCGGCGGTGCCCACGGTGCATTTTGCCCGCCTCAATCTGCAGAGCATTCTGTACAATCTGCTCAGCAATGCGCTCAAATACGCGCACCCCGACCGGCCGCCCCGCATCCGCGTCAGCAGCTGCAGTGCCGACGGCACACCTATGCTAACGGTGCAGGACAACGGCCTGGGCCTCGACGTGGCCCGCTACGGTCCCGACCTGTTTCAGCTGTTCCGCCGCTTCCACGACCACACGCCCGGCACCGGCATCGGACTCTACCTCGTAAACCGGATTCTGCGCCAGGCCGGCGGCCACGTAGAGGTCACGGGCATCGTGAATGAAGGCACCACCTTCCGCATTTTTCTACCGCCGCCGCCGACAGAACCTCCCTGCTGAGCAGAGTGCAAGTCAGCCCGCGGGCTGACTTGCGCGTGTGAGAAGCTGTTTGAGTTAGTTTGGGCAACTTCTAGAGAGTGTGGACAGTTAGCGCATCCAATCGAGAGCAGCCAGTAGGTGGGCCAGAGCTAAAAAGGAGGAAGCGGTTTTCTCGTAGCGGGTAGCGAATCCACGCGCTTCTTTGAGGCGGCCGAAGAAGCGTTCGGCTTTGTTGCGGTCGGCGTACAGGTTGGGGTCGTGGTGGCGCGGGCGTGCGCGCAAGGTTCTGGATGGAATCACGGGTGTAGCCCCGCATGCGGCCACGGCGGCCAGTGCGGCGTTGGTGTCGTAGGCCCGGTCGGCCACCACCGCGCCGGGCGCTTGGGGCAAGCCGGCCAGTAGCCCGGGCAGTTGCGTGCAATCGGCTTGCTGGCCGGGCGTGAGCACCAGGCGCAGGCAGTTGCCCAGCGCGTCCACGACGGCGTGCACCTTGGTGGACAAGCCGCCGCGGCTGCGGCCTAGCGCTTCGGCCGCTGCGTCGCTTTTTTTTGCCCGGCCGCCGCTTTGTGGGCCTTCACCGTGGTCGAGTCGACCAGCACCCAGGCGTAGTCCGGTTCCTGCACTGCCTCGAACAAGGCCTGCCACACGCCGGCCTGGGCCCAGCGACGGAAGCGCCGCGCTACCGTGTTCCACGGGCCGAACCGCTCGGGCAAGTCGCGCCAGCTGCAGCCCGTGCGCACGCGGTAGACCACCGCGTTGACAAACTGCCGGTTGTCGCGGCCCGTCCCCCCGCCCGTACCGGGTCGGCCCAGCGTGTGAGGTTCGACCAATTTCCATTCGCGTTCGGTTAATTCGTGGCGGCGCAACATACCGCAAAGCTACCGCCACTGTCCACACTCTCTAGAACGTCATGCTGAGCTTGTCGAAGCATCTCTACTGCTTCGTTGAAGAACCCAGTCAAAGCGGGAGAGATGCTTCGACAAGCTCAGCATGACTTTCGGAATTAATTCAAACAGCTTCCAAGTAACAGCCTGAGCACAAAAAGGACCTTTTCCGCTTCGTTGCAATAGACTTACAACAAAGCGAAAAAGGCCCTTTTTGTGCTCAGGCTGATAAAACCGAAGCTGCTTTGGGCTATTTTTTGGCGGCGGGCACCACTTCCACCACGGCATTGGCGGGCAGGTCCAGCTCGCGGGAGGTTTGGAACTCGGGCATTTTCTCGGCGTTTTCTTCCAGGCGGCGCTGCACGATGCGCAGCTGGCGGCCGCCCACGTTCAGCACGGCTAGGTCCTGGCTGGTGCCCGAGCCGGGGTCGTAGCTGCGGAAGCCCAGCAGCATGGCGCTGGGGAAGCCGGCCAGCTTGGCTTTTTCCTTGTTTACCACATCGGGCTTGCCCGTGAACTGCCCCAGGTCGATATCCTGGTTTTTAGCTCCCTGCAGCACCAGGAATGCGTTGGTTTTGGGGCCTTCCGGGCCTTCGGCGGCCGCACCGGGCTTGAAGCGGAACGATACTTTCACCGCCTGGGCCGCGGGTGCGGCGGGCGCGGTTTCGGCGGGGGTGGCGGCAGGAGCCGCGGCGGCGGGCGCAGCCGAATCCGGCGCGGCCGGCGCGGGGGCTGTGCTGGCAGCCGGCGCGGTGCCGGCCTGCTCAGCGGCGGGCGGAGTTTGGTTGCAGCCGGTGGCCAGCATGCACAAAGCGGCGGCCAGCAGGGCCTGGGAGGCAGATTTCATACGCGGAACGAGCAGAAGGCGAAATGGATGATTACGACCCCAAGATTAAGGATAATTGGTCGGCTAACCAGCTTTCGGAGCCACAAATTGCCGCCGCCCGGCCCACTCAGCGCCGCCAGGGCCGGTGGCGGTCAAACACCAGAAAACCCAACCCAAAGATAGCCTGCCCGGTGCGCTGCCGGTAGGCATAGGTGCGGCCGTTGTAGTCGAAGGCGCGGGTGTAGGGGCTCAGGCTGCGCTCGTAGCGGGCCGTGATGTCGAAGCGGCCGAGCTGCAGGCCGACGCCCAGCTGCCCGAGCACCTGCACCCGCTCTACGCTGCGGTGGAGGCTGTTGAAAAGCTCGGCGGGCCGAAACGCCGGATCATGGGTATTTCCTTCGCGCTGGTTGAGGGCCAGCAGCGGGCCGGCCAGCACGTAGAAGCGGCGGCTCAGGTGCAGGCCGCCCAGCAGGGCCAGCTCCGTGCGCCGCAGCCGCGGGTAGAGGTAGCTCACATCCGGGTACACCAGGTTCACATCGGGCCGCGAGAAGTAGGTGATGCTGGATTGATTGCCCAGTACCGACGTGTAGGCCAGCTCCGGCTGCACAAACAGCTTGCCCGTGCCCAGCCCGATGCGGGCAAACGCGCTGAAGCGGTTGCCAGTGTCATCAAGGCGGGAGCCGTCATCGTCGGTCCGGATGCTGTATTGCTCCACCTGAATCTGGCGCTGCCGCACCCAGGTCTGGCTGATGTTGAAGCTGGCCCCCACCCCTACCGCCTCCAGGCGCTGGGCCGGGGCGGCAATGGCCAGCAGCAATAGCGGGCCGCTGCCAAAGAGCAGCCGGAATTTCAGGGCACGCAAAGAAGAAGCGAAGGAAGTCAGCATAAGAGAAACGTAAAAAATCAATTGGATTAAGCCATTCGGGCACCGGAACGCGAAAATTCGTTTCGCGACGAGCACAGCGCGTTCAGACGCAAGCAGACATCGATACTCGCTGTGCTCGTCGCGAAACGGATTTTCGCGCTACTTCTCATACCCTGCCCCTACTGCACCACCAGCTGCTGCCGGGCAGTGCCGGCCGTCGTTTCCAGCGTGAGCAGGTACAGGCCGGGAGCTTGGCCGCGCAGGTCGAGCAGCAGCTCGGGGCGGCCGGCCGGCGTGGCGCGGCGCAGCACCTCGCGGCCCAGCGCATCGGTCACGCGCACGGTGGCGGCGCTGGCGGGCAGCGGCAGCCGAAACGTGCCCGAGCCGGGGTTGGGGTAAGCCTGCAGCGCCGGCAGTGCCGCGGCCGGGCGGCGGCTCAGCACGGTAGCATTGAGCCGGTATACGCCCAGCGCCTTACTGCCCTGCAGCGCCCCCGACCACACCGCTCCGGCCCCGAAGGCCGCCACGCTGGTGTGCTCCCGCGTGGTTTCGATGGGCGTCCAGGTAAAGCCATTGTCGGCCGAGTAAGACGAGCCTAAGTCGGCAGCCCCGAGAGTGCCGGCCCCCACCGACACCAGCAGGCCGGTGCCGGGCACCCCCGTGATACCGCCCGAAAGCAGCGGCCCGGCGTAGAATATGCGCTGCCAGCTGAGGCCGCCATCGACGGTGGCATGGGCATAAAGGGTTCTGGTCGCATCGTTCACGCTCAGGGTCAGGCCGTGCAATTCATCCTGAAACGCCAGGGCGTACATCTCCGAAACCGTGGTATTGGCCACGGCGGCGGTCCAGGTATTGCCCTGGTCGGTGGAGCGGAATACGCGGCTCTCATCAGTGGCAAACCAGATGGTATTGCCCACCACGGCGGGGGCCAGCACCACACCGTTTTCGTTGGGCAGCGGCACGGGCACGCTGGCCGCCCGGCTCCAGGTGGTGCCGCCGTTGTGGGTCACGAAGATGTCAAATGGGTCGGCGGGCGGGTTGAGCGGGTCGCCCATGGCCACGCCGTCGTTGGCAGTGAAGAAGTGCACGAAATTGGGCCGGCTGGTCGCAAACTGCGTTCCGCCCTGCGGAGCCCAGGTGAGGCCGCCGTCGGTGGTGTGCAGCACGCGGCCGCCGGGGGCCGCATTGCTGGCCGTGCAGATCCAGGCGCTGGTGGTGCTGGTAGCGCTCAAGCCGGTGATGAGCTCCTCGGCCACCAGGCCCGCCACGGGGCGCAGCTGCCAGCTCTGGCCGCCGGTGGTGGTGAGGGCCACCGAGCGGTTGGTTGCGTCCTCATCATAGCCCAGCGCCCACACCACACTGGCATTCACCACCCCAAAGCGGTAGGCAAAAGCATCCGGCGTATCGAAAGTAAAAGGCTGCAGCGTCCATTGGGCCGAGGCGCTCCGGCCGAGCAGCAGCAGCAGCGCCAGCGCCAGCAGCCGGGCCGGCTGAAAGCGGAAATAGAAAGTCGGAATCAGTACGTTTTTAAGCATGGGATAAAGAGAAATGAGTTTGAAAATGATTGACAATCAGAAAAAAACTTTCAAGGCACCGTAGCCGCTCACTACCGGCCCAGCGCCAGCCCTACGCGCAGATCGAGCCGGATGTGGAGCGTGTTGTTCGGAAAAAGCGGTCCGGCCGCGGGCAGCAGCGGCAAGGGCAGCCCGGCGTTGAAATCGACGAAGCCGTAGCGGCCCAGCCGGCGCTGCAGGCCATAGAGCACCGCCACCGAGGCCCGCACCGCGTGGCCCCGCTCCGCTTCCGAAAATGGCGTGCGGTAGCCGTGCCGGCCGTAGCCCGCGCCCAGCGCCACCGAGAGGTAGTTGGCCGAGAAATTACTGGCGCTCTTGCCCTTGCGAATGCGTTTGCGCAGGTTGTAGTAGTAGCGGCCGGCCGTCTGGGTCTGCACGTCTAGCCCGCTGAAAGTCGGGCCGTTGTACCGCTCGCGGTAGCGCACCACGGCGGGCGTCAGCTCCAGCAGCACCGACCAGCTGGTGCGCAGCTTGTGCTCATAGAGCAGGTGGGGGCCGTAGCTGAACTCGCGCAGCTGGCCGCCCTGCTGCGCCAGCTCAAAGTTGAACGGGTCGAGCTTCCAGAGGCGACGCTCCTCTACCTGCACGCGGGTGAGCCGGCGCAGCCGGCGGCCCAGGCCCGCCTCGAAGGCGTAGCCGGTCGAGTCGGGCACGGTTTCTTCGCTGTAGCTGATGCCGGGGCGGCTACGGGCCGTGTCGGCGGGCTGGATCTGGGCGGCGGCGGGGCGGGCAAGGGCCAGTAGGCCAAAGGTGATGGGCAGCAGAGAGCGGCGGGAAAGGGAAAGCAGGGCGGGCATGAAAGCGGGTAAAAAAGGCAGCATAAATCAGCGCTTGATGAGCAGGGGCTGGGCCCGCAGCGTGAGCGGCGCATACGACGTGACCACCCGAATCAGTGGCAGCCGGGGCTGCTGGGTCAGAATTAGGGCGTGGCGGCTGGCGCCTTTGCCGGGGTTGGCGGCGGCCAGGCTGGGCGGCACCAGCAGCGCACCCTGGGCGGTGGTGAGGTGGTAGTTGAACAGGCCCAGCTGCGGCACGCTGATGGTCACTTCGGTGCGCTCGGCATCTATAAAGGCGCTTTGCAGCTCGCTGGTGGGCTCCAGCAGCACGCTGCCGTAGCGGTTGCGGATGGTGTAGCGCCCCGCCGCTGCCGTCAGCCTCACCGCCGACTTATCGGCCTCGCAGTCGAAGGTCAGGTTCAGATTGGTGCCGGTCAGGTCGGCGTAGCGGGCGGTGGCCGTGAGCGTGCCGCTGAGGTTCTGGAGCACAATCTGGCCGAAGTTCTGCGCCAGCCGCAGCTTGCCCGTCAGGTCCAGCAGCGTGGTCTGGCCGTAGGTATTTTCCAGCTGCAACGCCGCCGCCGCCGGCATCAGCACGGTGTATTCGGCCCGCAAATCGCTGCGAATGGCGGGCGTGCCGGCCGGCCGGGCGAAGTAGTTTTCCAGCTCAATGGAGCTGCCGTGCTTTTCCAGCTTATACCGCACGGCGGGCAGCTCCTGCTCGGCCACGGCCCGCTCGGGGTGGCGGGCGCTGAGGCGCAGCACCACCTGCACGCTGGCCTTGTCCCAGCCCTGCACGCGCACCGTGGCTTTTTCGGCCCTGATGCGGACCAGTGTGCCCGGCGGGCAGGGCAGCGTCTGCTCGATGGTGCGGGTGAGCACCTGCACCTTGCGCTGGGCGCGGGCCGCGGGCAGGGCCAGGCTCCACACCAGCAGCAGGGCCAGCAGCCCCGCGCCGGCCCGGCGGCGCAGCGAAGAAGAAAAAAGAGTCAGGCTCATGATATAAGCAGTTGAATCAGCTCCCGGGTCACGGTGGCTTTCAGGGTGGTGATGCGCACCTGGTGGCGCACCAGCTCGGGCGTGGGGCCGAAGCGGCGCGCATCCTGACGCAGGCGCTGCTCCTCGGCCTGTAGCTCCGTAAGCTGCCCGCGCAGCTCCCGAAACTCCGCCGACTGGCACACCGTGGGCAGCGAGGTGCAGTGGTCATTGATGAAACTCAAACCCTGCTCGTCGAGCGGATCGAAGGCGGCCAGCGCGGGGCGGGCGGCGGGCTCGGCCACCACTTCCTCAGAGTACGTGATGGTTTCGTGGGGCCGGGCGGCCGGGCGCTGCCACCAGCCCAGCAGCGCCACCAGCACGGCGGCGGCCACCCCCGCCACCAGCCGGAAAGCGGGCCACAGCGGGCGCACGGGCGGGGCCGGTTGCGTCGGCTGAGCCGGCTCCGTCGCAATAGTCAGCGGAGAAGCCTCCGGCTGATCGAGGCCGGCGCTGATGGCGGCCCAGAGCGCGGCGGGGGGCTCGTGCGTGGGCAGCGCGGGCAGGGCGCGGTCAATGGCTTCGGCAGCGCTCAGCTCGTCGGCAATGCGGGGCCAGAGGCCGGCCGCGGGCTGGTGGGCGGGCAGCTGGCTGATGGCCCGCTGCAGGTTAAGCCGCCCGGCTTCGGGTTGAGTTGGGGTGGGGCTCATGAGTAGAGATGCTGTAGTTTGACCTGAAGCAGCCGCTTGGCGTGGTAGAGCTGCGACTTGCTGGTGCCTTCCGAAATGCTGAGCAGTTCGGCCACTTCGCGGTGCAGATAGCCTTCCACCTCAACGAGGCAGAACACGGCGCGGTAGCCGGCCGGCAGCTCCCCGATGGCTTTTTCCAGCGCCTCGCCGGTCAGGCTGTCGTGCCAGGCCACCAGCGGCTCGGCGTGCTGCTGGGGGTTATATACTTCCATGCGCTGCTCGCGCCGCAGCACGCGCAGGGCGCAGCGCACCACAATGGTTTTGATCCAGCCGCCCAGCGCGGCTTCCTGCCGGAAGCCCGCCAGCTGCCGAAACACCTCCACAAATGCCTCCTGCAGGGCATCCTGGGCCAGATCGGGGCTACCCAGAATGCGCAGGGCGCTGGAGTACATGGCCGCTTTGTAGCGCTCATACAGCTGGTACTGGGCCAGCCGGTTTTGCGCCAGGCAGCCCGCCAGCAGCAGCTGTTCGTCGGAAGCGTCGGCGGAAAGGTGGGGCTGGGGCACGGCAGGAATCTTTGGCCTAAAGGGAAGGCGAAGGGCGCAAAGGTTGGTTGGGCCTGAAAAAAAATTGCGGACAACCGTGTCTGGGGCTGCTACGGGCATTTTTTCAGCCGATTAATACTTCCCCGCCCCTGCTCAGACAGCCCGCCCGGCGGCGCCGAAGCCGTGCGTGACAAAGTGGTGCGTGACAAAGTAAAATGTAACGCACCACTTTGTAACGCGCCCCAGGCCTACGGCCGACCAGCTCTATCTATGCTGGCGACCGGACTTTTCCCGCCGGCCCCGCCCCGTTTTCCGTATGCTGCCCAGCTTCGGCTGCCTATCTTGAGGCGTTGAGCCCCGCCCCCGGAAGTACTCCCGTATGAAATGGTCTATGCTCCGGCGGCTGCTGCTGGCCGGATTTCTGCTGCTTTTGCTGGTATCGGGCCTGGCGCTGTGGCTGCTGGGCTCCGACTACGGCCGCCGGCACCTGGAGCAGCGGATTCGTCAGCGCCTCACCCACGACTCGGAGCTGGTACTGGCCCCGTTTGAGGTGCACCTCTCGCTCTGGCAGGACTTCCCCCACCTCACCGCCTCCCTCCACCACCTTTCCCTCCTCGACACGGCCTACCGCCAGCGCGTGCCGGTGCTCAGCGTGGGCCGGGCCGATGCGCGGCTGGCGCTGGCCGGGCTGCTGCGCGGCCGGGTGCAGATTTCGCGCCTTACCATCCGGGAGGTGGAGTTTCGGGAGCAGGTAGATGCGCACGGGCGCAGCTGGGGCCTGCACGGCAAAAAGCGGGGTCCGCGCCGGGGCGCTCCTACCCCACCAGATCTGACGCTGGACTCGCTCATCGTGCGCAATTTCCGCTTCCGCTCCCGCAATGAGTACGCCCGCAGCGCCTTCGGGGCCAGCGTGCGGGTGGCCCGCCTGGCGGTGCGGCTGCGGGGCGGCGTGCTGCAGGCCACCGGCACGCTCGCCGGCGCCCTCGACTACCTGCGTAACCCCGGCGGCACGCTGTTTGAGCGGGAGCCAGTGTGGGCCGGGGTGCGGTATCAATATGCTTTCCGGGCTCGGCAGGGCACTATCTACCGCACCCGCGCCACGCTCAACGGCGACACTATCCGCATCCGGGGCACGCACACGGCCGGGCCGGGCCAGCCGGGCACGCTGCTGAATCTGGCTTTTGCCGGCACCCAGCCCCTCACCGAAGTGCTGCGCGCGGCTCTGCCCCAGGCCGTGCAGCCCTACCTGGCCGGGGCCAAAAGTCCCAGCAAAGCCCACATTCGCTACACCATCCGGGGGCTGAGCGGGCCTACGGTGAGCCCGCACAATGTGCTGACGTTTGGGCTGCGCGGGGCCCGCCTCATCTGGCCCGATCCGGCCCGGCGCATCACCCACTGGGACTTGCTGGGTACCTACGACAATGGCCCCGGCCGCAGCCCCCAGACCACGTCGCTCACCCTCAACCACTGTCGTATCACCTCCTCCGCCGGCCGCCTCGATGCCACCCTGCTGCTGCTTGATTTCACCCGGCCCTTCGTGAATGCGCGGGTGCGCGGGCGCACCGAGCTGGGCCAGCTGGCCGCGCTGGTGTCGCCGGGGGTGTGGCGGGCGCGGCGGGGCACGGCCGAGCTGGATGTGCGCCTGCGCGGCCTGCTGCCGCCCGCGCCGGGCCGGCGCATGGCCCGCCGGCCCCAAAAAAAGCTTTCGGTGCGCGGCACGGTTACGCTGCGCGATGCCTCGTTCGTCATTCCGGATCGGGGGGCCGATATGGCGGAGCTGAACGTGCGTGTGGGGCTGCGCGACTCGGTGTGGCGGCTTTCCAATGCCTCGGGCGTGCTGGATCAGATGCGCTTCCGGGCCTCGGCTACCACCGTCAATCTGTTCGACTACCTCACCGACCAGCACCCCACCACGCGCATCAGCGGCGACTTTGCGGTGGAAGACCTGCGCGTAGCCCGGCTGCGCGAGCTGCTGCGACCCATTGCCCGGCCAAAGTTGCCCCTTGACGCCCCCCGCCGGCCCCGTCCGGTGCCGGCCTCCGTGGCCAACCTGGGCAGCAACCTGATTCCAAAAGGAATGCAGCTGAACGTGCACCTGCGCTGCCGCCGCCTGCTGTTGCCCACCGACACGCTCACCGACCTGGCCGTGCGCGTACGCCACGATGGCCGCAACGTGCAGCTCACCCACCTGGCCGGGGCGCTGTGGGGCGGCCGGGTGCGCGGCACCGCCACTTGGCCCACCGACACGGCCAACCGCGTAGCCACCATCAACTTTCAGCTGGGCGTGCACTTCGACACCATCAACTACCGGCGCTTTCTGGGCCGCATTTCCCGCCCGGCCCAGCGCTCGGCCAAAGCCCCGGCCGCGCCGGCCCTGCGTGAGCTGCTGCTGGCCGCCAACGGCCACCTGACCTGCGACGTGACCACCGTGCAGCTGCCCGACGGCGAAGACCTGCGCAATCTGCGGCTGGAGCTAACCAAAACGGGCAGCACCGTGCAGCTGCCCATGCTGCGCTTTGCCACCACCCGCGGCGGCACCGGTTTCGCCACCGCCTCGGCCCGCGTGGCCGACAACCGCCTGGTGGCGGCCGAAGCCAGCCTCGATTTGCGCTACCACACGCTCGATGTGCAGAAGCTGCTGCAGCTGCTGGCCAGCTTCAACCCCACCACCGCCAAAGACGACGAGGACGAGGCCCCGCCCGCCCGCGCCGACAGCACCGCCGTGGCTTCCGCGCTGCCACTGGATCGGGCGGCACGGCGGGCCGCCCGCGCCGCCCGTCGTGCCCAGCTCAACGGCCTACCCGCCCGCAAGCCTGATGGCACTATTATTTCCAACGGCATCCTGACCGCCGTGCTGCGCGTGCAGGCCGATAACGTGCGCTACGCCGCTCTCACGGGCCGGCAGTTTCGGCTGGTTTCGCACCTGAGCAAGGGCGAGGCCCGCCTCGATGACTGCTCGCTCGATGCCTTCGAGGGCCGCCTCACGCTGCGCGGCCGCATGATTACGAATGCCGGCCGCCAGCATCACCCCTTGTATGTGCAGCTGCAGCTGCAGGATATTCAGCTGCCGCTGCTGTTTGGGGCGGCCACCAGCATGGGTCTCAATGTATTGGGGGCCAACAATGTGCGCGGCACGCTGCGCTGCGCCGCCGACGTGCGCACCGACCTCGACGCCACCTTCCTGCCCGTGTTTGATGAGACGCTGGGCTACCTCAAAACCGATATTCGGGGCCTGGAGCTGCTGGATGTGGAGGCGCTGGCCCAGGCGCTGAAGTTTATGAAAGCCGAGCGCACCGGCCACTTGTTTTTTGAGCCCGTCAGCAGCGAGTTCATCCTCAACCGCGGCCAGCTGCTCATCCCCGACCTCGACCTGAACAGCAACCTGAGCAATCTGCAGGTCAGCGGCCGCTACTTCCTCGATGGCCGCGCCGACCTGTATGTGGGCCTGAACCCAATGCAGGCGCTGTTTGGCAACAACGACAAGCGCATAGAGCGCATCCGCAACAACCAGCTCGTGCGCCGCGCCAGCCGCCTCACCTACCTGGGCCTCAGCCGCCCCGCTCCCGGCGTCAAATACAAAGTGCGCCCCTTCCAGCGCGACGAGCAGCGCCGGCAGCAAATCGAGCTACGCCAGCAGTACCGCCGCCTCCTATTCACCCAACGCCTGGATACGACGGTGAAGTGGTGAGATAGTGAGATAGTGAAATAGTGAAATAGTGAGATAGTGAGATAGTGAAATAGTGAAATGGTGAGTTAGTGAGTTTGATGTTCAATCTGCGCCACTTGCGCAGATTGAACATCAAACTCACTAACTCACCATTTCACTATTTCACTATCTCACCACCTCACCGCTTCAGCCCCAGGCGCTGTACGGTTTCGCCTTCGAAGTCGAATTCGATGAGCACGGCGGGGGTTTGGCCTACCACCCAGCCCTCGTGGCCGGGCGCGATGGCTACTACCTGCGGGGAAATGAACTCCACGGTTTCGCCGTCGGCATACTGAATGTTGATCTGGCCCTGGGCCAGAAACCCGACGTGCGCGTGCATGCACAGCTCCGTGCCTACCACCGGCTTCATATTAATTGACCACCGAAAGCCCACCGGATACACCACGCGCTTCACGCGGGCATCGCCGGTGCGCATCATGTCTATGGTCACGCCGCCTATTTCGCGGTGCTCGGTGCCCTTCATCGGGCTCAGGAGAGAATCGGGCTGGCTCATGGCTTTCTGGCTTTTGTGGTGGGTAAGATGAATTGACTGGCGGTGGGGTGGCAGATCAAGATAGAGTTTCTGCGGGCAAAACGCCAGCCCGCCAACTCGCCGGCCGAATGGCTACTTTGCGGCGCTATGAATCGTTTCGACCGCATCACCGCCATTCTCATTCAGCTGCAGGCCCGGCGCGTGGTGAAGGGCCAGGAGCTGGCCGAGCGCTACGGCGTGAGTCTGCGCACCGTGTACCGCGACCTGCGCACGCTGGAGGAAGCCGGCGTGCCGCTGTGCGGCGAGGCCGGCGTGGGCTATTCGCTGGCCGAGGGCTACCGCCTGCCGCCGGTCATGTTCAGCCGCGACGAAGCCACGGCCCTCATCACGGCCGAAAAGCTCGTCAGCCAGCTCACCGATGCCCAAACCGCCCAGCTCAGCCGCTCGGCTATGGATAAGCTGCGGGCCGTGCTACGCCGCGCCGACCGCGACTATCTCGAAGAGTTGAGTCCGCGCATCACCATTTTGCCCGCCCGCAGCCGCCACGCCACCCCGCCGCTCATGGCCAATACGCACCAGCAGCTGCTGGCCAGCATTGCCGAAAAGCGCGTGGTGGAGCTGGAGTATCGGGCGGGCTACCAGGGTGCCCCCACCAGCCGCGACGTGGAGCCCATTGGCGTGTATTTCGGCCAATACTGGCATGTAGTGGCCTTTTGCCGGCTGCGCCAGGAATACCGCGACTTCCGGCTCGACCGGATTGCCGGCCTGCAGCTGCGCCCCGAGCACTTCGCGGCCCGCCCCGAAACCCTGCACGACTATTGGGCCCAGCAGGCACAGCGGCGGCAGCTGCAGCAGGTGGTGGTGCGCTTCGCCCCGGCTGCCCTGCCGCATGTGACCGAAAACAAGCACCACTTCGGCTGGGCGCACGAGCACATCACCGCCGACGGCGACACGGAAATGACGTTTCTCGCCGACCACCCCGAATATATGGCCCGCTGGCTGCTGCTCTTTGCCGGGCAGGTGCGCATCGTGGAGCCGCCGGCGCTGCGCCAGCAGCTGCGGGAGCTGGCTAAGCAGGCGCTGGCGTTTTTTGAGGAGCCGCTGGCTACGGAAGACGAACCCGCGCAAGCGCTGGGCAGCGTAAAACAAAGCCAGCAGGAGCAGCACGCCTGAAGCAGCCCAAAACCGCGTAGCGGTGACAGGTTTGTAGTAAGTAGCGGTACGGAAAACCAAAGCCGCGTAGCGGTGACAGAGGCTTTTGGGCGGTTTCGCTGCCCGATGGCTTTGGTCCTGTGTTTCTCAGCTTTCTTTTCAGGCTACTGACATACTGCTGTCAGTGGTGGCCGCTAGGTTTGGCTTATCATTCACTAAACCCCTGTCCAGCCATGCTGACCGCCACCATTTCTCCGCTTGCCCAGACCCTGCTGCCCGAACTCGACCACGAGCTGGCGCTTACCCGCCGCGTGCTGGAGCGCGTGCCCGCCGCGCAGTTTGGCTGGCAGCCCCACTCCAAATCCATGACGCTGGCGCAGCTGGCCACCCACACCGCCGAGCTGCCGGGCGGCATTGGCACGGCTATGTACACCACGGAAATGGATCTGGCCGCCTTCGATGGCGTAGCCCCCACCCCACCCGCCACCACGGCCGCGCTGCTCGACATGCTGGCCGAATCCGGCTCCCGCGCCCGCACGGCCCTCACCGCCGCCGAGCCCGAAGACTTCGACCAGACCTGGACGCTGCGCCACGGCCAACACCAGATAATGCGCCACTCCCGCGCCGAAGTCGTGCGCCACCTTATCAGCCACATGGTTCATCACCGGGGCCAGCTCAGCGTCTATCTGCGCCTGCTCGACATCCCCGTCCCCAGCATCTACGGCCCCTCCGCCGACGAGGCGCTTTAGGTGAGATAGTGAAATGGTGAGATGGTGAGTTTGATGTTCTGATTGCGCCAAATGCGCCGCTTGCGCCGCCAGAACATCAAACTCACCATCTCACCATTTCACTATCTCACCTAAAGCGGGTGGGCGTCGTTGGTGGTGCTGGCTCCGGGGTCGGTGTCGCCGCTGGTGTCGGGCTGGGTGGGGTTGGTGGGGTCGGTGAGGGCCTCTTCGCCGTCGGCTTCTTCCGGAGCCGACGGCGCCGATGGCTGGGTGGGGGTGCCGGGAGCCGGGGCGGCTGTAGGGGCCGTATCGGGGGCGGCGTCGGGGCGGTTGTCGTCGGGCTGGGGCTGGGCGGCGGGAGCAGCGGGACTGCCAACGGTGCTTTTGGTGGCGGGGCCGGTGGGGGCGTTGGCGGGCTGTTTGGGTTTGGGGTCCATTGGTAGAGAAGTTGAAGATGATTAGAGCGGAAAACCCGGATTTGGCTGAAAGCGGCCGGCTTTTCTCTCAATTTCTTACTCAACGCACGGCGCTGAGCTGAGGTTGACGTACCGGGGCTGGTAAAAGTGGGCCCAGCCGCGCCGGCCGAAAGCGCAGCCGCCAAGCTGTGCTAGCGTGCGCAGGGGCTTTCGCCGGCCGAGGCGGGCTGCTTCCGGGCATTTGTGGGGCCGGGCTTTGTTCTTGCGGGCAAAGGCGGCAACTTCGCCGTTCTTTTTCTCTCCCAACTCTCTTTTATCATGCTCAATATCTCCCGCCGGGTTCGGCGCTGGCTGCCCATCACGGCTGTGCTGCTCGCGGCCCCCTCGCTGCTGTTTGCCTGGGGCACCTGGGGCCACCAGCGCATCAACCGCGCCGCCGTGCTGGCCCTGCCGCCCGGCCTGCGCACGCTGTTCTACAACCACATCGACTTCATGGTGGAAGAATCGGTGGTGCCCGATCTGCGCAAGTACACCCTCAACGACCGGGCCGAATACCCACGCCATTTCATTGATCTGGAGGACTATGGCTCCGCCCCCGTCAGCGAGCTGCCCCAGACCTCAACTGCCGCCTACGCCAAATACGAGCCGGCCTTTCTGGACAAAAGCGGCCGCCTGCCCTGGCACATTCAGGACATGATGGGCAAGCTGACCCAGGCCATGAAAAACGGCCGCAAGGATGATATTCTCTTCATTGCCGCCGATCTGGGCCACTACCTCGGCGATGCCGTGCAGCCCCTTCACACCTCCGCCAACCACGACGGCCAGCTGACCGGGCAGCGGGGCATCCACGCGTTTTTTGAGTCGCAGCTGGTGGAGCAGTTTGGCCACACCTACAACTTTCGCGTGGCCGCGCCGCGCGTCATCGACCCGGTGAGCGAAACCTGGCGCATCATCGCCCAGAGCCACGCCGCCGCCGATACGCTGCTCAGCATTGAGCGGCAGCTGGCCGCCACCACGCCGCCCGCCAGCATCTACGCCCTCGATGCGCAGGGCCAGGTGAAAAAGAACGTATTCAACAGCCAGATTCATGCCCTGCCCTACGCCACCAGCTACCACCAGGCGCTGCGGCACATGGTAGAGCGCCAGCTGCGCGTGGCCGTGCAGGCTTCGGCCAACTACTGGTACACGGCCTGGGTAAATGCCGGCAAGCCCGACCTCGCCAAGCTCGACACCGACTACACCACCCGCAGCAACGAGCAAAACCTGAAGGAGGAGCTGAAGCAGCTGGAAAAGGGCAAGCTGGTCGATTTCTCGTCGTATCCGGAGTTTTAGGGGGTTCCGGGGCCTCACCCCCGGCCCGCAAATGCTTTAAGCGCATTATCCCGAGGAGAGGAGAGCCGAACGGCGCGAACGGACGAAAGCCCCCTGCTTCGCAGCAGGGGGCTTTCGTGTTTTGAAGTAATCCTGAATCATGCTGGTTGGCGGCGGGGTCGGAGGCGAAAGCCGACGACTCCGCACCGCTCGCGCCGCCGTGGCTCCCCTCTCCTCGGGATAATGCGCTTAAAGCATTTGCGGGTCGGGGGGGAGGCCCGCGGCACTGCCGGTGCCCTTCCCCTACAGCAGCGCCACGCCTGCCTCCAGCAGCTCCTGCCGCACACTCTCGGGCCAGATGCTCACCTGCACTTCCCCGATGTGGGCCTTGCGCAGCATAAACATGCACACCCTGGATTGCCCGATACCGCCGCCGATGCTCTGCGGCAGCTGGTCGGTGAGCAGCAGATCGTGGAAGCGCAGGGTGCGGCGCTCGGGGCAGCCGCGCAGCTCCAGCTGGTGGGCCAGCGCGTGCTTATCCACCCGAATGCCCATTGAGGACACCTCGAAGGAAGTCTGCAATACCGGGTGCCAGAGCAGAATATCGCCGTTCAGGCCCTGGTGGCCTTCCTCGTTGCGGGTGCTCCAGTCGTCGTAGTCGGGGGCGCGACCGTCGTGGGGCTCGCCGTGGGCCAGCTTGCCGCCGATGCCCATCAGGAACACGGCTCCGTACTGGCGGGTGGCTTCGTGCTCGCGCTGCTTGGGCGTGAGGCCGGGGTATTGGCGCAGCAAATCCTCGGCGTGCAGAAACGTGATTTTGCCGGGCAATACCGGCGTTATCTCAGGGTATTCGGCGGCCACCTGGGCTTCCGTGGCCTGCAGCGCGGCGTAGATTTTCTCCACCGTGGCCCGCAAAAACGCGCTGGTGCGCTGCCCGGGAGCCATGCGCTGCTCCCAGTCCCATTGGTCTACATAAATAGAGTGGATGGGGCTGTAGTCTTCGTCGGGGCGCAGGGCCCGCATATCGGTGAGCAGGCCCTTGCCGGGCTCGATGCCCAGTTCCTGCAGGCGCACGCGCTTCCACTTGGCCAGCGAATGCACCACCACGGCCCGCTGCTCGGCCATCGCCTTGATGGGGAAATGCACCGGCCGCTCCGTGCCGTTCAGGTCGTCGTTGATGCCGGTGCCGTCGAGCACGGCAATGGGCGACGATACTTTGCTCAGGTGCAGCTGGCGGGCCAACTCACGGGCGAAGGTTTCTTTCACGAATCCAATGGATTCTTCGGTTTTCAGGAGCTGCTGGGCAGTCATGGCAGGAAGGTTTTGGGTGAATTATTTAAATGAAAAAAGCTTGATGCAGGCGCAGAGAATTACCATTCCCCGATTGGGTAGCTTTTTTTGAAAACCAGAAAGAGTCGCGCTAAAAAACTACGCGAAGGGCCGCGCTTCCAAAGAATGAATCGGGTGCGGCAGGCACAAAAAAAAGAGCCTTCCCGATATCAGGAAGGCTCTTTCTGTTATTTATTGCTCGTTCGTTTTTCCTTTAGAGCAATAGCCTCCCTGTCTCGAAATAGATTATTATTCGAGTTATTGTTCAGGGGATTATTGCTGAAGAAAAGCGTCATTTTCGGGGCTTTTTGAGCTGAATAGTACAAGTATAAAAGAATAAATAATTACATCAAAATAATTGCGTGTTATCTTTTCGATTTCTGGATTCAGGACACGAATATCAGAGCTGCGTCAATGGCCGTTGCATGTAGAGACGCGACACTTCGCGTCTCCCCGTTCGCGCTATCCAAACGAAATCGTTCGACGACCAGACGCGAAGTGTCGCGTTTCTACACGCCGTTCAGGCCCTGCGAAATGTCGCGTACGGCTTCGGAGAGGTAGGCTGGCACCTGCGCTGAGGGCTGCAGAAACCGCAGCAGCCGCAGGTATTTGGCCCGCCCCTCGGCCAGCATGTGCGCCGATACTTCTACCGTGAATACGCTGAAGGGCTCTATTTTTTGCACGCCCACCAGCAGGAAGCGGTCGGCCCGCAGGGCATCGAGGTAGAAGGCGGCCTGGCGGTCGTAGTCGTAGCCGCTGCACTGGGCCAGGAAGTGGTCGTAGTCGCGGGCGGCGGTGGTTTTGAAGTCGATAATGGTGTAGCCGCCGTCGGTGGCGGGCACCACCAGATCGGCGCGGAGCTTGCAGAGCGTGCCGGTTTCGGGCTCGGTGAAGATGCAGCTGGGCTCCGGCGTACCGTTGTCCAGCAGCGCCACCAGTTCGGGCTGCAGGCGTACGCCCTCCACCATCCACCACACCAGCGAGTCGTTGATGCCGGGCTGGCCGGCCTCATACAGGTCGGGCTCCAGCAGGGCCGTATGGAAAGCAGTACCCAGACCCAGCGCCCCGGCCATAGAGGCAGGCTTTTCGTAGCGGCCGTTTAGGGCATCGCGCAGGCGCGAGAGGTCGGAGTTGGCAATGGCGGGCAGGGCGCGGTAGTCGTCGTAGGCAATACGCAGCAGATCGGGGCGCGGGGAAGAATCGGAAGGAGAAGGCGTCACGGGGAAAGTAAAAACCGGGTGGGCAGGCAGTGGTAAGGTCAGGCAAAGACAATAGGCAACAACGGCGGCGGCCATTGGGTGCCCCCATAAGACCAGCTTGTGCCCAACAATGTTGGCGCAGCCAGGGCGCGGGCGCTTAAATGTAAGCCCTGCGCCTTGGCCCGCCTCCTGCCCCTACGCTACTTCCGCCGGTTTGGGCTGGTTCGGAGCCACTTTTGGGCGGCCACTACTTTGGCATCTTTGGCCAGCTCCGTGAAATCGTCGCCGCCGGTGATGAGTTCGTCGGGCACTAGGCTGGACTTGTACACCACGCCGTTGCGGTCCGTTTCCAGCAGCCCGGCAATGGTCAGGTAGGCGCCGCCGCTGATGGGGTAGCTCTGGTTGGCGGTGGTGGCGCCGTAGGTCGGCTCCCCGAAAAAGCGCGTCAGCGGCCGACCGCGCAGGCTAATAGCCACAATTTCGCCCGAGCTGGCTGTGCGGCCGCTCAGCAGCACCGCCACCGGCTGGTGGGGCCGGGCCGCAAAACGCTCGGTCAGATTGGTCACCTTCAAGGAGTCGAGGTAAAAGTTCTGCCGCCGCAGATACCACTGCTCATCGGGCTTGCCGTCTTTGTCCACAAACCCGCCGAGGTGGCCTTCGCCGATGAGCGGCGCGAGGCCGGCCAGCATGGGCGCCATAGCCCCGCCGTCGTTCAGGCGCAGATCAATGATCCAGGCCCGCACCTTCGCCACCGGCAGCCGGCAGAGCGAATCCTGCACCACTTGGGCGGCGGCCTGCATCTGGGCCAGGCTGCCGCCGGCGCTGTTGCCGGGCAGCAGAATGTAGCCCACGCCGCGCGGCAGCAGCCGCACCCGAATGCCCGGCTTTTTGGCCAGCTCCGCCTTCACCACGGCATTGGCGTAGGGCACGCGGGCGGGGTTGCGCCACTTGTATGTTTTGTCCTGATAGGTGAGCCAGCCATGGTCGTCTTTGAGCTGCTCGAACAGATACGGATACAGCGGCAGCAGTTCGCGCACGGTGCGCGCCCCCTGGGCCTTCTGGTAGACCGCCTGCCGTAGCTGGGGCCAATTAACCGTGTTGCGCTCCAATGAATACGTCTGCAGCAGGGTCAGGCTTTTGTCGAGGAAGGTCTGCACCGAATCGGGCAGGGGCGCGGTGGTCTGGGCGCGGGCGGCCGGCGTGGCGGCCAATAATAGCACGGATAATCCTAGTTTCTTCATGCCGGGAAGATGCGAAAAATGGCGGTGTCGTTGCCTTTTGCCAAGAAAAACCGTCCGGCACAGCCCAGTACGGCGCGGGCGTTTTCGGGACCGGCAATCCGCCCTATCTTTGCCTTTCAGCCCCACTCTTCATGCCCCATCTTACAGTTGCCGACCTTCACATTGAGCTGGTGCGCAAGAATATCCGCAGCCTGCGCCTGACGGTGTACGCGCCCGATGGCCGCATTCGGGTGGCGGCCCCGCTGCGCACGCCCGAGGCCGCCATTCACGAGTTTGTCAGCACGCGCCGGGCCTGGATTCGCAGGCATCAGGAGAAGTTTGAGGCGCGGGAAAAACCGGCGGAGCTAACCTACGAATCGGGCGAAACGCACTTCTACCAGGGCCTCCCCTACCCGCTGCGGGTGCAGCAGGCCACCGGCCCCGCCCGCGTGGCCCTGCTCGACGGGCAGCTGTGCCTGACGGTGCCCGCCGGCGCTACTCGCACCCAGCGCCAACTGACCCTCACGGCCTGGTATCGGGCGCGGCTGAAAGAGCAGCTGCCGGCCCTGCTGGCGCACTGGGAGCCGATAGTGGGCGTGCGGGCAACTGCGTGGGGCGTGAAGCAGATGAAGACCCGCTGGGGCACCTGCAACATTCGGGCAAAGCGCATCTGGCTGAATCTGGAGCTGATAAAGCACCCCACGCCCAGCCTGGAATACGTGGTGGTGCACGAGCTGGTGCACCTGCACGAGCGTCTGCACAATGCCCGCTTCTGGGGCCTGATGGACCAGTTTATGCCCGACTGGCGGGCCGCCTCCGCCGCCCTGAAGCGCACCGCCCTGGCCCCTTCGCCCGGCTCCGATGCCTGTTAGCCCCGCTCGCCTGAGCGTTTTTGCCTAGCCTGGCTCGTCTTGCAGCAGCTTACGGCAGCGGCAAGCACCATTGCAGGCCACATGCCATTGATCATTCAGCCTTATTGATAAGCCGCGTATGTAGCCGGGAAGTTGGAAGTGGCCACCAGCCTTGGGCGCATCAATAAAAAAACCCTCACTACATAGCGTAGTAAGGGTTTTTGGTGATCCCGCTGGGATCACACCAAATTATGTTGATTTAACTGTAAAATACCTTCACACAGGGTTTAAAGCGATATTTATCTAAGGGACTTACTAAGGATTACTTACTTATTTTCAATTTTACGGCCCCACTCGCGGCCCCACTCAAATCTTTACCTACTTTTGATTGGCCCGGCGAAAGGCACAACCACCCTTCTCTTTATCCTATCTATGGCTTCTACCAAACTGGTTATCCGCAGTGACCGGAAGAACTTCGGCAAGACAACCATTTACGTCCAGTACACTCACAAGAGCATTAAGAAAAAGTTCAGCACTAGCATCAGTGTGGAGCCCGAACGGTGGAACGTGAAGGGGCAGAAGATTATAGGTAGTACAACAGAAGTAACAGAAAACAATCTGACAATTCAGGCCGCCAGAGCCCGCATTGATCAGATTGTCCGACACGCCATCATGCACGGCGAAGAGCCCACATTCGCCTTGGTCGAGGAACGTCTTAAACAATTGCTCTCTCCTACTCCCGCGGGTCAAGCAGCCGAACAGAAGTCACCTCAGACGACCTATACCAGCTTTCTTGAACTCTTTGCTTCCTACATCGAAGCCACCAGCTCTATGAAAGCCCACGGCACGGTCAAGCATTACAAGAGTACGCTAAACCACCTGCACGCCTATGCAAATAAGAAGCGCTTGCCGTTAAGCCTTGCCCAAGTGGACACCACCTTCTACCACGACTTTGTACAGTTCCTGACCCAGGACTTAGCCATGACTAATGGGACAGCTAATAACCAACTTAAGCGCGTCAAAGTGGTAATGGGCTACGCCATTGACCAAGGACTGACCGACAACTTGGCTTTCCGCAAGTTCAAGCTGCTGAAACACACGGAAGCGGACGTGGTCTACTTAACTAAGCAGGAACTGCAAACCCTCTTTGAAGCCGATTTGAGCACAGAGCCACGCTTGGCGAAAGTGCGTGACTTGTTCGTGCTGGCTTGCACCACCGGACTACGCTATTCCGACTTCAGCACCATCCACCCCAATAACATCGTGAACGATCAACTAGTATTACGCACAGTCAAAACTCGTGATTGGCTCCGTGTGGATCTGAACCAGTATTCACGTGCCATCTTGGAATGCTATCCTGACGGATTACCTAAACTATCGCAGCAGAAGTTCAACGATTATGTAAAGGATTTAGGTCAGCACTGCGGTATTGACAAATCCACGCTAGTAGTACGCTATCAAGGGAGCAAACGGGTGGAAGAACGCGTACCTAAGTACACACTACTTTCCTCACATACTGGGCGACGCACTTTCGTTACGCAGAGCCTAGAACGAGGTATGGGTGTAGAAGTAGTTCAAAAATTTACTGGACACAAGGATCTTAAAACAGTGATGCGCTACGCCAAAGTCGCAGATGAGCAGAAAAAGAGTCAAATGAATAAAGCTTGGGGTTAATTTCTTAAGCCAAGCATACCCAGCGTTTAAATAATTGCAAAGCCTAGAGACATAAGGCCTTGCTTATTTTTTTCACCTAGATTTGGTGTAATAATAAACAACCTGTTCTTAGCCCTGCTTATTGCAACATATTTTATCCTATGCTCCTCTCTCTCCATGTTATTTTCTAAGAAGAAGCTTAACTCAGTTTCTTTTTCAAAAATCACCACCACGTTGTCAAATTCGTCGCCTTTCGCCTTATGAATTGTTTTGCACAAACCATTCTCCTCAGTCGCTATAACGCAACTTGCCATATCACTATATACTTTGGACTCATAATACGTCTTAACGCCCCCCATTCTTAGCACAGACACGTCATAAAAAAGCTCATCTTTTATTATAAGATAGAAGTTATATAAGGAGTCATTTTTGAATGACTCATAACGACCCAGAAGCACTAGCAAATCGTTTAGAGATTTCTTCTTACCATCTGCATCACCTTTTTTATATATCTTACTCAAAGCCTTAAATGCATCAGCAAACTTTTGTTCTCGGATCAATTCAATCGCAACTATAAAATTATAAATTATTCTACTTCTATATTTATTAGCACTACTAGGGGCATCTTTCTTAAGAAGCTCATCTAACGCTTTACTATCAAAAGAATCAGGACTAAGACTCCTTTTCAAGGAATTTGCGACCTTATTAGCGTAAGAGAGAGTGTGCAACTCTTCATCACCACAGGCAACTTGACATTTGATCAACCCTGACATAAAATCACCAGCAACAACAACATTAGGTGCAATACCTGAAGCACCTCTAATCGAGCTTTGACTAATATCTGAGCGTGTAAGATTTAAAATACCAACAATCTCATCTGTACTCCGTCTATTGTCTTCTATTGTATACGATTCCATATTCACCAAATTAAACGAGTCGAAAGTATCGTATTTAGCTCCTTGAAAAGCATATATTGATTGTGCTTTGTCTCCGATAATACCTACAATAGTATCCGATTCTCCAATCAATTTTAAAATTGCAACTTGTATCGGATTTGTATCTTGAAACTCATCAATGAAAAAATACGGAAATTTAGCCCTTAAAATATCTACAATAGATGAATTGTTTTTTATCAAATCGTAGCTAAAGAATAAAACATCATCATGGTGCATAATTCCCTTTTGCCAAGCCATAGACTTATACACTCTATAAGACGGCTTTTTAATGCTATATCCACTAGAAGTACGAGGGTAGTCAGGTTCCACA
Source organism: Hymenobacter daecheongensis DSM 21074 (assembly GCF_900141805.1). Taxonomy (GTDB): domain Bacteria; phylum Bacteroidota; class Bacteroidia; order Cytophagales; family Hymenobacteraceae; genus Hymenobacter; species Hymenobacter daecheongensis. The sequence continues at coordinate 380,686 of NZ_FQYN01000003.1, forward strand.
ACAAGAATTCCGCTTGCATCAAACCTCCACCTCGCAGATTTAAAAGCTTCTAATATTGCGGCATCATCTCGCAGTGCGGTCTGTTTAGTTGCATTCTTCCAGTCTGCCAGGAATTGATAGCCGCTTGCAATCTTATCATCATGGCCATCAACGCTACTGACATCAAGCCCGTACGCAGGATCGATAAACATGATGTATGGTTTTACAACATGCTTGTACAGGAATGCATGAATTGTACTGACTTCAACTTGGATAGCTGATGGGCCCAGCCTCCTCGTTATAGCCTCTACAGCAGTATTAGTATATGTAATGCACGCAATTTTTCTAGTTTTTCCTAACCTACCTGATTTATGAAGTGTGTTCCTAATGTGGTTTACCAACCAGTGGGTTTTCCCAGCCCCCGGCCCTGCAGCAACCTTAAAGTGCTGCTCAATATCTAATACAGAATCCGAGTTGATAACTACTGACATACCCAGTTTATTGCTTCTTTAACGTATTTAGGAACCTTAAACACAAATGGAGTTGGAGCATTGAAATTTTCTTCGAGCGCTTGAGATAACTCAAAAGCATTCTGACCTTTTCCAACGGAGTTAAGGAGCCTAGATGCTATTATTGCAATCTTTTTATCATTGTCATTCCACGAGCTTGCAAGAACAGCAATATTTTTTATCCTAATATTCTCACCGCTATTCCTCAGTAACGCTAGCATATTTACAACAGTATCACCACTCGCATACAACTGCATCAACTGCGTAATTTCAGCACTATTAGCAACTGACTCTGTTAACAACAATTCCAAGGAGGGATTATACATCACAATATCATATTCAAACGTCTTTCCTGTCACAACATCTTGGCTAAAAAAACGAATATTAGGGTGAGCTCCATACGCCGCAATAGATGCAGAGGCATTTTGCTGGTAGTCATATAGAGCAACATCTTCATTCATCTCATAAGGGTAGCACTTCATATATGAACCATCAGGCTTCTTTCTTCTCACTGGGTCTCTATCTGTGAGGCAAGCAACTGTTTTATGAATTGTATGAGGTGTATTTTTATCAAAAAGGTATAAGAAATGATCAAAGAATCTACCTCCAACATTAATTACAGCTACGTGATTATCTTCTAACGACTTACAACAATACTTAGCTAATGTGCTCATCAATAACTGCTCAGCTATACCCTCTACAAGTATGATTTTTTGCGCAAATAGCATATCACTTTTAGTAGCATCTAAGAAACGTTGCACGTATGCTTTAGAGGATTGCCCCTCTTTAGTATTAGGAAATACCTTACCAGGGTAACCTATCTGTGTTAGTCCTTCAACGTTTGATATACAAATAATCTCATCCAATGAAACGGCAGAAGTTATTTGAGTTGAATGAGACGTTACAAAAACCTGCCTAACCTTCTTATCAACATCCTTGTTATCCTTCAAGAATTTCAAAAATTTATATTGCATAGCAGGATGCAAATGCGCCTCAGGCTCTTCAATCACTAATAAAGGAAATACTTTGGCATTGCTGCCAAGATAATTGCCATCGGAGTTGACTTGCATCTTTGCGAGCAAAAGTGATATATATATAAGATTGTTATAGCCTAAACCATTATGACTAGCTGGTATCTTGATTCCGGTTTCGTATTCAACTATTAATCTTAACGCGGAGAACATTTCAACATCTGATATACTACCTTCAAAAGTAGGTATTGCTTTACCAAAGGCTGCTCCAGTCTCTTTTGCATAAGACAGAATGTGATTTTTACCACCATCCATCCTCTTTTGCAATTCTTGATATAACTCGCTTGACTTTTTAGAGAACTCCTTTTTAATAGCTCTGACATCCAAGTTCCTAGTCGCGGCATCCTTTGAAGTATCACTCTTTATATCATAATCCATGAAAAAATCAAGCACCTCTTTTAGCAAGGAGCTTTTACCAGTAAGCATATCTCTTTCAATATCTCTAATGGCATCTAAAAACTGAAAATCAAATTTTTGCAACGACTCCCCATCAGCAGTAACTTGCAATTTTATATCGCCGCCAAATATTTTATAAACATAATATCTCAAAAAATCATGCTCTATTATACTCCAAGCTTCATACACATCTGTCACAGCAGATAAATCAGCAATGTATGTTGATTTATCCTTTTCTGGAAGAAAGAATTCATAAGTCAGAAGAGCTTCATATGGAGGACTCAGCTTAGTAAGCCAACTTGAGACAGTTACTAAATCATCTGAATTAACAGGCTTACTAATACTTTGCGAAATAGTTAACTGAATACTAATTTTTGGTGGCTCTTTCTTTAAATCATCAAGCCCAATATGTTTGTAAAAGTCATCTATATTTAATCTCTTTTGAGCTTTATAGTCTACAACCAATGACAACGCCTTAACAAGATTAGTTTTTCCAGCATTATTATGACCAATAATTACATTAACTCCATCATTAAAAACAACTTCACTATCCTTGAAATTTCTAAAACCAACAATCTGCAACTTGGAAATATACATGTGATTTTTGCTTGCTTTCTATATTTAAGTATTTTGACTATTTCTTGACTAGCTATCTAAGCAGACAAAAGCCGCTTTACCGTTTCTACAAAAGCATGCTTGAAAGAGTCATCCTTAGACAGCATCTTGTAGAGGTCTAGTTCTGTTCGACGCTGACTGTTGATTACCTCATCGAATATGCGGTCAAAGGTCATTTCTCGGGTTTGATTGTCTGGGTTGTCCTGAAATTTAGCTTTGAAGTCAGGGTGTGCCTGCATACCGCGGACGATATTCAGAAACTTGACACGCTGGTCTTCAGGCGTGGCTTCCCAGCCTTGGAACCAACGCTCATTGAAAGCTTTGATTATCAAATCAAGCAAATCCTTCTCAGAGTCCGGATCATGGGCTCCGCGGGGGTTTGGGTTCTGCGGATCAAGTTCTGTTTCGGAATCGTCCAACCCAATGGCTGCATTAAGCTTAACTCGCTCCAAGCCATAAGTGGCTAAGTCAACCGAGTCCATCAGCGCATCCAGCGTGTCCTGGTTGGGGTCTTGAAGCTTAAGGCGAGGGATCAGGAACTTCAGGAACCAGAACAGTTGCTCCCACTTGACGATGTCAAACGGCAAAATGGAAGCCAGCTGCCCGTAAATTTTGACAAACTGCTTGGCCTTGATCTTGAAGTCAACCTTTCGCTTCTCCTCCAAGTCAAGTTCGTGGCTAAACCGGTCCTCCGCCAGCTGCAGAATGGGGCTTAGCTCCTTCTCGGCATCTTTACCCAAGAAGTATCGATTGGCAAATTCCACGACCTCGCTCCATTCATAAACTCCTACATCGTCCAGATTGCCTTTCAACTCGTGCAGGACGTTCACGTTCGTCGCCTGGCTCAGAGTAGTGGCAGTATAGAAGTCGTCAAAAGACTTCTTGATGTCTTCAGTCGAGTTCCAGAAGTCAAGTACAAACAGATCCTCCGTTTTCTTGCCCAGCTTGTTAGCCGACCGGTTCAGGCGGGAAAGGGCCTGAACGGCCAACACGCCTAGCAGCTTTTTGTCCACGTACATGGACGAGAGCTTGGGTTGGTCGAAACCCGTAAGGTATTTGTTGGCTACCACCAACAGGCGATACTCATCGTGGTCAAAAAACCGGGCGATGCGGTCCGTTATGTAGCCGGGGTCAGTGGGCTTGGCAGTGTCTAGGCTCTCCGGGAAGTCGTTGAGCGAGTCTTCGGTATGTTCAATGCCGTCCACTTTCTTTTTTCCCGAGAAGGCAATGGCAATCCGGAATGGATGGCCACGGTGCTGGAGCAGGGTGCGCAGGGCTTGATAGTACCGGATAGCCGCTTCAATGTTCTGGGTGACGACCATGCCTTTGGCCTTACCCTTGAGCTTCTTGGTGTTCACCACGCTGCTCAGGAAGTGGTCGAGCATTATCTCCGCCTTGGTGGCGATGGTTTCCGGATGACGCTCGACAAAGGCCCGAAGCTTTTTCTGCGCCTTGGCCGTATCGAAGAGAGGATTTTCAGCTACTGATTTCTGAATCTCATAGTAGCTCTTGTAAGTAGTGTAATTGGCCACTACGTCTAGAATGAAGCCTTCCTCGATTGCCTGCTTCATCGAATACAAGTGGAACGGGCGGAACTTGCCGTCCTCACCCTTGATGCCGAATTTCTCGAGCGTAGCGTTCTTGGGAGTAGCCGTGAAAGCGAGGTAGGAAGCGTTGCCCCGCATCTTGCGGGCCTGCATAGCTGCCAGAATCAGATCCTGAGGATCCGACGCATCCGAATCTTCGTCGGTGAAGCTGCCCATGGCCTGGTTCATCTTATCGGCCGTGGAGCCACCCTGCGAACTGTGGGCTTCGTCAATGATGACGGCAAACCGCTTCTCACTCAGATCGGCAATGCCGTCGACGATGAAGGGAAACTTTTGAATAGTGGTGATAATAATGCGCTTACCCTGTTCCAGGGCTTCCTTCAACTCGCGGGACGAGTGCGCCGGGGCCACAATGTTTTTGACCTCGGAGAAGTCCTTGATGTTATCGCGCAGCTGTTTGTCGAGCAAGCGGCGGTCCGTGACTACTATCACCGAATCGAACAGGGGATTGGCCACTCCCCTACTTCCGGCTACCTGCGCGTGCTGCGGGTAGGTTTCGATGAGCTGGTAAGCAGCCCAGGTAATGGAGTTGGACTTGCCGGAGCCCGCCGAATGCTGAATTAGGTAACGCTGTCCGACTCCGTGGCTGGACGCGTGTTCGACCAGCTTCCGCACTACCTGCAACTGGTGGTACCGCGGAAAATAAAGAGTACGCTTGCTGAGTTGATCGGTGTCACGCCCGTCCAGCCGCACAAAATGCTGCAGGATGTTGGCCACGCTGTGGCGCTTCAGGACTTCCTCCCACAGGTAAGTAGTGCGGTGGCCGAAGGGATGGGGTGGATTGCCTTTGCCGTGGTTGTGCCCTTTGTTGAAGGGCAGGAAGAAAGTTTTGGCGCCGTCCAGGCGGGTCGTCATGTATACCTCCTCCGTGTCCACGACAAAATGCACCAGGCAGCGGCCAAACTGCAGCAGTGGTTGCTGCGCGTCGCGCTCATACCGGTACTGGTTTTGCCCGTTCACTTTGGCGTTCTGACCCGTCCAGGCATTCTTGAGTTCCAGGGTGCTGAAGGGCAAGCCATTGACGAAGAGTACCAAATCTATTTCCTCTCCCTTGTTGGCCAGGCTGTAGCGCACCTGGCGCATGGCGCTGAATTCGTTGGAATCGAAGGAGTCCTTGATTTGCTGGCTGCTCGAGGCCAAAGGAAGCGGGTAGAACAGGGTGAAGTGTGCATCGTCTACTTCTAGGCCCTTGCGCAGCACGCGCAGTAGTCCGTACTTCTTGATGAGCCGGTCCAGCCGTTCCAATATTTTGAGCTTCCAGTCGGACTGCTGGCGAATCTTGTCCAGCTCTTTGCCCTGCGTGGCCTCCAGAAAATGCCAGAAGCGCCGCTCATCGATGGCATAACGGGCGTCGAAATTGGCTGCGAAGCCAATGTAATAGCCATCCCCCCCCCGGTATGCCTCGGTTTGCTCCTCTACCAAGGACGGTAGAGCCGGATTGGCCAGTTCTTCCAGGCAGGTTCCGGTCAGCCGTTTCTGAATTGCGGCTTCTAATGCTTGTTCGTTGGTAAGGGTAGGCATATTATAAAAGTGTTGTTAGTACGGCAAGTGAAATACCTTTTCCGTGCCTCTGAGCTAAAAGCAGGTCCTTCATGGCCTGGCCGTGCGTCTTTATCGCTTCGACGTTCCAATCACATTCCTTGGTGGTCAAATCCATCATCAGGCGCTGTTTGAGGCTATCGGGCCTGACGCGGATGTAATGGTCTTTCTTAGCCCACGGCAGATAATTGCGTAGGGCTGAGTTCTTGGAGGAACTGATTAGGCAGAGGTTGCCGAAGTGGTGTAGATACTTGTCAGGCAGTGGCTCCGCGTCGAGCGGGTGCTGGGGATAGTAGTGCTCAACCGAGCTGCGGAAGGTAAACTCGAAGTCTTTGTGAGCTGCTTTGTCTCGCTTCCAGAGCAGAAAATCCAGGTAGTTGAAAACGAAATTCTCTACGCCCGTGCCTTGGTGCAGCAGCGCCTCATTCGGGACTGGCTGCCGGTTCAATCCATGAGGTGTGAAAATCATTTCGTAATACTCCTGCTTGGCATCCGTCAGGTAGCGGTTGAACAGGAAGCCGTTGGCCAGCCGCTGCAGGTAATTGCGGTACTCATGGGCCGTGACCCGCTGCTGAGCAAACAGGTAGTTGAGCGCCCCGCTTAACCAGTGTTTATAAATCTGGGTGGGGTTCGACACATGGAACATGGCCAGCAGCATCAGCACCTCCCGGTTCAGGCCCGTTACATCGTCGCCGAATGTATCGGCATAGTAGGCCGATGCTGACGAGCTCTTTTTCATCGCCTTTAAGCTCCAGCCATCCCCCGTGTTATCATATTCGCGTTTCAGCACGAACGTATCGAACAGGTTGCGGCCCCGGAGTAGGTTGTAGGCAAAATCCTGAACGAATTTCTGCTGGTCCAGAGCCTTGTTAAGTTGGGCATTAAATGCGTCCAGCAAATCCTTATCGTCCAGCCTGACTTGGCTCTGTGCGTCAACAGCCTCGTTTGTACGCCGCGCTTCATCGGCTACCTGTATCCGCAGGATGTGCAGCAGGAAATTAGGGAAGTTGATAACGGCCGTGAAACGCGACGCGTCGTCGCTGTCAGACTTGCTGGCGCTGGTTTGGGACGAGGACGCACCCTGACTGAGGATGCTGTCGAGGTCGTATTCGTTAAGGTGTAAGCCGGGCCCTTGGCCAGAGTAGAGTTTTTCAGCAACGGCCTCAAAATCTCCGGCCCGCAGCAGGCTCCACTCGTTGCCGAAAAGAGCGGTCCGCACGTCAGGAACAAACCCATACTGCACATAGCGCTCCATGTGGGCGCAGGCTTCCCAAATTCGATTGAAGCAGTGGCTGGCCCGATGGTCTTCTCGCAGCACATTGAGCAACTGAGCCTTAAGCACTTCGTGCTTTTCGAGCTGCTCGCCCCGGCTGTTCATAATCTCGAAGTAATGGTTCAAATCGGTGTCGGGGGGCACCGTGACGAACAGGATGGAAACGTTGTCGAGCAAGTAGCCAAAGAACTGGCTCACCGAAATTCCCTTTTCAGTTGGGAGGTGGCGCAGGCTTCGTACAGCCACTTCGTAGGCTTGCCTGATTTCGGTGTTATAGGTCTTGTCCGAAGAAAAGCGCAGGGGGCCTTCTTGAAAGAGTACGCGTAGCGTCTCCGTAGACGAGGGCCGGCTGTCGTATTGCAGGTTGAGCTGGAAGCGAGTTGTTAGCTGGGCCAACTGCTGCTTCGACAATTTAGCAGCGTATTCGCGCTTCAATGCGCACAACAGAATGTTGAGCGTAGTTAGCCGCTGCTGCCCGTCGATGGTTTCGCGCACGATGCCTTGCCCGCTCTCCCGCTCATAGGCAATGAGCGTCCCGATACGATACCGGGTATTCGGTTTATTGAGCGCATAATCGGCAACGTCCTGAATTAGCTGGAGCACTTCTTGCTCCGTCCAGGCGTAGTTGCGCTGGTAGAGGGGGATGACGTAGTGGCCGGAGCCAAATAAGTCACGAATAGAATATTCTTCAGGAATACTAGCGGACTTCATAGTGTAATTGTTTGAATAGCTCTTTCAGGCGTTCTACCCGGCTGGCAACGGCGTTGACAACCAGAGGCAGTGGGGCCGCCAGCACCTCGTGCGGGGCCAGCGCCTCGCGGATAAGTTGGAACATCTGCACGCCTTGCAGGGCGTGGTTATCGATGGAGGCTAGGCGCACGGACTGCAGTTCCAGACGCACCCGGTAGGCCCACACGAACAGCACCTCAATGGCGCGGCACAGCTCGTGGTGGCCAAACCGGTCCACGTAATACAGCAACGCGCACTCGAAGAGTGTGCGCACATATTGGTCGCCGGTGCGGTGGCAGCCTTCGTACTGGTCGAGGGCGGTCAGAATTCGGTGGGCAGTGCTGGTTTCGGGGAGTTGGTCCTGGAGCTGTTTGAAGTGGCACAGGGTTGCTACCTGCGCTTGGTAGTGCGTCACCAGCTCGAAAAACCGCTGGCCGTTTACTACGGTCTGGTCGAGCTGGAAGGGGTACGCCAGCTGCTGGCCGTCAATCTGCCGGTCGGGGTGCTGGCGGTAGCCGGCTACATATACGTCGGCCATGCGGTGCAGGCGCTCGTGGGGGTGGGTCTGCGGACCTTGTAGGTTTGCGCCTTTGAAGACGGCCACGTCGGCGCGGGTAAAGTCGCGGGCCGGGCGGCTTTTAGCCCAGTTGCGGATGCGGAACAGGTAATCGTGGAAAAGCCGGGCCAGTGCCTGCTGGTCGGCGTCCTGCCAGGGTTGCACGGCGGCCATGCGGACGGGCTCGGGCAAGTGCCCCATTTCGCGCAGGTGAAACGCCTTGAGCAGGTCGTGGGGGGCCAGTTCCTTGCCGCGGGCGTTCTGCGAATCGAAGAACTGGAAGGCTTCTGAGAGGTCGTCGATAACGACCAGCACCACCTCGCACTGCTCGAAAAAGAAGCGGGTGGTTGCCTCGTCGAAGGCACCGATGCGGCGGCGAATTGCCTGGTAGTTGCGTTGCAGGTTTTCCCGCGACACAGGGCCAGTGAAGCGAAGCTGGCTGAGGTCGGGCCAGAAGGCCCGCGTATCACCCTCGCCGCTGCGCCGCTCGTACAGCGCCCGGGCAATCAGCCCCAGCGTAACCGTCCGCTGCTGCCCGTCCACCAGGTTGAGCAGGCCGGCCTCGTCCCGGTGCAGCACCACGGTGCCCAGGCGGTAGGCCGATTTGCCTTTATGCTGCAGCACGTCGTCCAGCAACTGCCCCACGTTTTTCAGGCTCCACTTGTAGGGGCGCTGATACAGGGGAATCCGCAGGTTGGGTTTGGCCAGCAGCTCCTTCACCGAAATAATTTCGGCCACGGATTTACTCGCCCTGGCAGCCGCTACCGCTGGGCTTTCCACTACCTCCACGTCATTCATCTAGCACACCTTAATTTTGCCCGTAACGGCGGCGTTGATGAGGATTGATTTGTATTCGCGGAGTTTTTTTATCTGAAGCTCAGCCTGATTAATAGACTTGTCTGAAGCCAGTTCTATTTTGTCAATAGCATCCGCTATTTCTTGCTGCTCACCATGTGGTGGTTGAGGTATAATGAAATCGTTAAAATTTTCAGCAGGGAATCGCCAGCGCCCGAGCTGAGACACCCCTTGTCCGTAGGCATAAAACACCCTGCACTTATAGCAAAGTTGAAAGAGCCGCAGCAGGTAGTGCTTGTCAAACTTCGAATTCGTCAAGGTGAATACTCGATAGTCAGGACTAACGACACCATCAAAATTAGAAATATCAACATACCCCGTAAGTAAGTCCATATGGTTCATGGCAAATTCCCCTCGAAATACTAGCTGGTATTTCGAGTAGTCTAAAGCTATTTGCCCTTCGCCGCTGTTGATATCCTTAACTTTTACTCCGCGTTGAGTAATAGATAGAACGTCAATACCGGTTGCATTCGCAATCCTTTTAAGAATTTTGACTACGTACTTTAGCTTCTTAACTTCCCAATGCGCTGGTATCTGCCCAATCCAATCCATCCCGCTGTCCTTCATCGGTACATCGGGATTGAGGCCACGAGTAACACCCCGCTGGATGAGGATCTGCCGCCGCTCCTGCAACTGCTCAATCAGGCGCTTCTTTTGAGCAATGGCTTGGTCAATCTGGGCAGTTTTGCGGTCGAGAAAATCAACTATGGTGGTTTGCTCCTCTAGCGGTGGACAGGTCAACTCCAGTTCTCCAAAATCACTGTATCGAAAATCAGTTGACCGCTCTCTAATTCCTTTTGCCAAGGATTCGATAAACCCAGTTTTTGCCATATTTCTGAGCAAATAAGCAAAGAAATAGGGGTTGACCGAACCTGATATACGGGGCACGCATGCTGCATAAACAGGTGTAGCTTTTCCATCAGAGTCCGAAACGCCGATAGCTCCAGCAAATGCATCCATGGCATGAATGACTAAGTCACCTTTGCGTATGCCCTGATAGCCATGTTCTTTCAGCGCATTGGTAAACCCTTCGGTCTTTCGATTTATCCGCAGAGTTACCTGGCCATCACGAAAGCAGGTGACAATATCATCACTTGCTCGAACTGGGCGGTCCTGTTTCTGAAAAAGCCATTTCCCTTTTTTGAGCTCCCAGTGCGCCGGAATTTCCTTGACCCAAGAAACACCAGAATTCATGTACGCTTCGTACCTCTGAACCTCGATTTCAGCAATAGTAGATTCCATTAGACAAGAGTTAAGATATCGTGGATAAGGCCTTCACTATCACGCTCCAGCTTAAGAATTTCCTTAGTCACCAACTCGATATCGCGCAATGGCTTGTGGCGGTAGAAATATTTATTGAAGGAGATTTCGTAACCGATTTTGGTAGTTTCCAGGTTTAGCCAGGCTTCCTCGACGTGGGGCCGCACCTCGCGCATGAAGAAGGAATAAATATCCTCCTTCAGCGGCACCGACTCAGTATCGCGCAGGTCTGAGTCACTTTCGTATTGCAGCCACTCGCCCTTGCGGCCGGTGGGGTAATAGCCAAAGTCCGGCAGCTGGGCCTCGGTGCAGCCCAAGCGCTCCAGTAAGGTGTCTAGCTTGTTGCCGTTCAGCTTGACCGTTCCCTTCACCACCTTCTCCGCCGCGGCATCATACCAGCTCACCGCACCGAGAATGGCGTTTCTGTCGGAGGCCGTCAGCTTGGAGCCGAGGCTCATGAGGCCCTCGTTAACGGCGTTAGTAAACTTGTTGAAGTCGCTCCAAGCATCCGAACCCACTCGCTGCATCAGGCGGGTGGCCGTTTGCATCAGCAACCGTCCCCTGTTCCAGGTATCAGGGCTACACAGGGCCTTGGCCTGCTTGGCGCTCAGGTTCAGCTCCTGCTGCTCGCACCAGTGCAGCAGCTCCTTCTCGTGTTGAGCTAGCTCGGTGTAAATTTCCTCGCCGTATTGCGTGTAAGCCCACTCCATCGCCTCGCGCAGGCTCTTGTCGAAGCGCAGTGTGGCAATGCGCTCCTCCGTGAATTGGGCCATCAGACGCTTGGGCCGCTCCACGGTGACTTTGTAATAGCCAAAGTCGCGGTTGTCGAAGAGTTTGGAGCCAATGCCCTGGTCCTCGCCCGTTACCGGGTTCACCTGCTTCTCCACGGCCTCCATCTCCAGGTGCACTCGCACGATTTCGCGGATGTCCTCGGGCGAGAACTCGCAGTTCTTGTTGCCCAGGTTCTTGCGCAGCTTACGGTACAGCAGGCTAGCGTCGATGAGCTGCACCTTGCCGCGGCGGTGGGCCGGCTTGCAGTTGCTCAGTAGCCAGATGTAGGTGGTGATGCCCGTGTTGTAGAACAGGTTGTTGGGCAGCTGGATAATGGCTTCGAGCCAGTCATTTTCAATAAGGTGGCGGCGGATGTTGCTCTCGCCCCCGCCCGCATCGCCGGTGAAGAGCGAGGAGCCATTGTGCACCGAGGCGATGCGCGAGCCTACGGGGCTCTGGTCCAGCGGCTTCATCTTGCTCACCATCTCCATCAGAAACAGCAGCTGGCCGTCGCTAGAGCGCGGGGTGGCGTCCACCGCCTCTTCCTCCCCCCAATAGTTGCGCAGCTTGATGACGAAGCGCGGGTCGATGACATCTTTGCCATCCTTGATGTGCTTGAGGTCGGAGGCCCAGCTCTTGCCGTACGGCGGGTTGGAGAGCATGAAGTTGAACTGGCGGCCAGCAAACTCGTCTGTGGCCAGCGTGGAGCCGACGCGGATGTTCTCGGGGTTATTGCCCTTGATCATCATGTCGCTCTTGCAGATGGCGTAGGTCTCGTCGTTAATTTCTTTGCCAAACAGGTACACGTCGGAAGAGGCGCGGATGATGCCTTCCTCGTCCTTGACGAAGTTCTGCGACTCCGTTAGCATTCCCCCCGAGCCGCAGGCCGGGTCGTAGATGGTGATAACCGAGGGCATCGTATCCTTGATCGGCTCAAACACGAGGTGGGTCATTAGGTCGATGACTTCGCGGGGCGTGAAGTGCTCCCCAGCCTCTTCGTTATTGTCCTCGTTGAAGCGGCGAATAAGCTCCTCGAACACGTAGCCCATGCCCAGATTGCTCAGCGCGGGCAGCTTGCGGCCGTCCGGGTCGTTGCTCTCGAATGGCGTGAGGTTAATGTATGGCGACGTGAATTTCTCCAGCACATCCAGCAGCACGTCCTTGGTGGCCATGTGGCGCATCTGCGCCTTGAGCTTAAACTTGTCAACAATCTCCTTGACGTTGCTGCTGAAGCCGTTCAGGTACTCCTCAAAGTTGGCAACCAAGATCTGCTGGTTGTTAGTGGCCGTGCCTTTCAGGCGCTGCAGCGTCCAGGGGCTGGTGTTGTAGAACACGTACCCGGCAGCCTGGCGCAGGCCGGCCTCATCCCACTCGGTCAGGCCGGCATCATCCCGCTGGAAAGTCAGCTCTTCCATGACGGCATCTTTGGTCGGTTCCAGCAGCGCATCAAGGCGGCGCAGCACCACCATGGGCAGAATTACATCACGGTACTTCCCACGGACATAAACGTCGCGCAGGCAGTCGTCGGCTATGGACCAGATGAAGGAAACAAGTTTGTTGTGGACGGCGGTATTCATCTAAGGCAAAGAGGAGAAAGAAATCAAAGGAAGTATGAGAATATAGCCTTGCAAGATAGACTGGGCCATCTAAAAGACTGCAACTAATGTAGAGTTTGTGGACATTAAAGGCCGTGGCTGAGATGATGTACTTATGGCATTTTTCCTCACCCATGGGGCTATTTATACATATAGGAGGTAGCCAGCTTCATCAAGAAAATATTGGGTAACAAAAAAGACACTACAGTTTGTAGTGTCTTTTTTGGTCGGGACATAGAACGTTTCCAAGTAAACGTTGCAGAGGCGTAACTAACCGTTAACTATGCGTTACAATACCCGTTTCTGTAACGGCACTAACCCTTATTCCAGCAGCCGTTCTCTTAGCTGCTTACGCCACTTTTTTGTTAGATCGTAACGCGCTTTCTGACCGGTGAAGAAGCTGCTTTGGGCTTCCTGCTGCGTTTCACGGAGTTCCTGCGCCACGTCCCACAGATCGTTCAGGCGCTGACGGGCAACGCTCTCCGGCTGGGCGAGGTGCGGGTGCTGCTTATAGTCTTCCCGTGCATCAACAACCACATCCAGGAGCTGCTGCAATTGTTTCATGTGGAGGCGCTGGCCTTCGTATTCCAAGAATGGCTCGATGGCCTGCACATAGTGCTCATGCACTTCGCGGCACAACGCTTCCTCATGGCGACGTTTCTGTTCAGCTTCCTGCGCCGCTTGTTCCGCCCGGTAGCGGGTCATATAGTCACCTACCGCATGGGAGGCCGAACTGACCGGCTGAAAGGACACTACGGACAATGGCGTAGAGGCCGGTGGAGCTGGCTCATGCCACGGCAACAAGCCAGTAACCGGGGTCAGTTTGGTGGAAGAGACGTCTTCAAAGTCCACGTCGATGGATTCGACTTGGCGCTGACGATGGGCGCGCACCCGGCAGGCCACGCTGCAAAAGGTTTTATCGGTGCGACCCGAAATGGGCTCACCGCAGACACTGCATTCTTTTTCGGAGAAATTCATATGGAAGAAAACTAGAAAGGTGGAAGAGCCAAGAATCAATGTCTTGGTGGGGATTGTGCTGCGTTCTTCCCGTGACAGCCGTGACGCGCCCCAATCGCGTCACGTGACGCCTCTGAGCAAGCCACCCGACCAAAAGGCTGCTGGAGGCCCAGGAGCTGCCGTCACGACTGGCACGGGAAGAAAGAGCAAGAAGTATGGGACTAGGGAATCGGGCGGGAGGTCTTATCCTCCCACGCCGCGTGCACCAATTCCCTCACCAGGTAGCCTGCCACCCGGTGGTCCCCCTCAATGCGCCTCTGCTGGCGCTTGATGCCTAACCGAGCCAGCGCCTCCCCTACCGCTTTGTCGCGCAGGTTGCGTGTGGTCAGCCCCACCTGCAGGCGCTCCTTGATCTGGGCCAAGGTCAGGAAGTTGTTGCCCGCCACGAAAGTCGCCGCCACTAGGTCGTATTCGGGGGTGTCGTGCTGGAACTGCCGGTTACGCTCGTGCACCGTCAGCATTTCGTCATCGGCAAACCAGTACTGAAAGCCGCCCTTCCAGAGCTGATAAGCTTCGCGCCACACGGCCGTGATATCTACCTGCTGGGCCGCCTCGAGGTCGATAGCCTCGACCTCGAAGGGCAAAAACCGCCGCGAACCGGTGGGATCGGTGAGGAAGTCGGCGCCGTTGACGCTGCCCATGAACGAGGCGCGGCGCGGCAGTTCGGTAATGAGGCGGGCGTAAGGACGCCGCACTTTCACGGAGGGCTGGGTAATGAGCGTTTTGAGCGAGTTCTCGTCCTGCTTATTGAGCGTGCGGAGCTGATCGTCGATGTTGATGAAGAGGTATTCCGACAGCAACAACTGCGTGTCCTTGCTCTCGACATGGATTTTGCCGGTGAACAGATACTGCTGAGCCAGTGGTTTGGGGCAGAGCAGCTCCAACCACGTAGTTTTACCACGGCCCTGCCCGCCCGTCAATACCAAGCACGTATGATTCTGGCATCCCGTCGATGTCAGCGCGTTAGCTACAACGGACACGACCCACTTCTTCAGGTAGAGGGCAAATGTCGCCGGGTCTGCCACCGTCACGGTAGCCGCCAGCTGGGCGATGGTTCCATCGGCTGGGCTTTCGCCCAGGCCGATGAAATACTGCTGCAGCGGGTCAACGCGGGGGGTGAAGTCCGAGGCCAGCAAACGGTACAGACCATCCGGGCGCATGGGGCAGCCGTGATGCGTCAATTCGCGGCTCAGGCTGTTGAGGCGGTAATCGTCCAGCAGTTGGTAAGGAGCGGCGCTGCCCGCCGGGCGCCACTCCACTACTTCCTTGACAACGTTGTAGTACAGCTCATTATTTGTCGAAATGTAGGTTTCTACTGCCCGCAGCTTTTGGTCACCGTCGGCCACCAGCGAAGGTGTAGCCGCGGTCGAATTCGTAGTGCGCTTCATATCCCCAGCTTCGACAAGAGTTTATCGATGCACTTGGGGTAGGTGATCCACCCCTGGTTATGGGGACGCGCATCCCGCGGCGCGTCGGCACCGATCTGCAGCAAGAACTGCTTCAGGGAAGGGTCCTGCTTCTTCAGGCGCAGTATTTGCCCCTCGGCGAAAGCCCAGAGCTTCGGCCACCGCAGTTTAGCTTCGACGTTCGAAACGGGCATTTGCCCCCGCAACGAATGAGCGAGGTGGTAGATTTCCCCCACATCTTGGAGCAGCTCGTCATGGCGCTTACGCGCTTGTTCTGACACGGCCGACTTGGCCCGCCCGGCCATCCACTCACCTACTTTCACGTGCAGGTGCAGGGCCTTGGTCTCGATGAGTTTGACCGTGCTTAGCATTCGAGCGGCCCCCCCTTTACTTTCGCCTTTTCCAAATAGGCCACTAATTCGCTGCGGCGGTACAGCACGCGCTTGTCCGACGAATTGTAAGCCGTGATACGGCCTTCGCGGCGCAGCTTGTTCAGCGTTGGCTTCGACAGCTTGACGAATTCCAGCGCTTCCCGCGTGGTGAAGTACTCTGAAATGCCGTGCTGTGCCCCTTTGCTCATAGCATCGAGCAAGGGTTGCATTTTCTGGTCGAGCAGGACGCTAAGAACGCCTCGCAGTTGGGGAAGCGACAACAGCACCAGTGCCGCTTCCTGAGTAGTGGGGGAGAGTTTCATTTACCTTCCTTTTGATTAAAGTGAAGGCAAATGTTTGGTCGGTGGGAAAGCCGTGGGAGGTACACCCTTCCCAGGAAATTCCAGGATTGGTTATTTTTTACTAACGTCTTTTAATTGGTAAGCACCGGTGTCAAGACAGGGACGGATACCATGAATAAATCGTATCGCTTGTTCGAAATTGTCTTCTGTATAGATAAAGTCCCTTGCCCGCTCGCGCGCCACCGCGGAGAGATTGGAGTTCAGATAGCGGCGGATCGTTGTCTTATAGCTACCAATCTGGCTGTGAATAAAGTCCACCTGCTGGTCGATATCGTTGTTGTTAGACAATTTTACTTCTCCGTGCGCTATCAGTAGCTTATATGCCAACACTTTTTGCTTAACAGTAGTGTGCTTTCCTGGCCCTTCACCTTTTGCCTCGGCTAGATGTCCGGCAGCAAGCTGCTTACTATAAGATTCCAGCCAAGCAAGTGTGTTCCGCAGCACTTGTGTTGCTTCCTTCTCATCGGTTTGCTGTGCTACCCCAATGCCTTCCAATAATAGCCGCCGCAAATACCCTTGAAAATCAGCTCTCGCACGTGTAGATCCCAACTGGCCCAGGTGGAAAGTGAGCAACTCTACATTGTAAGCTTCAGAAGGTATTAATACAGCGTCTGCACTAACAGGCTCAATGCCGCTAGTTCGTAGCCGCTGGAGAAGAAAGACATCCCAACGCGCAGGTGAGGCCGGAACCTGACGTCCCTCCGAATCAACTTCAATGAGCTGTGGAAAGGCCAGTGGGTTTTTAAGGCTTCCTTCATCCTCCGGTATCTGGGGTAAAGTAAAAGATTCTCCCTTAGCGTATGCTTCGCAGGCGTCTATAGTCACCGATTGAGAATACACAAATCGCTTTACAACGGCTTCTAAAGTAAAAGGAGGGCGCTTTACCTTGCTACTAGGCATGTATTTACAAGAGTTTACCAGAATTTCCTCCTACGGCAGAAACAGGGACGTATGTTATGCCAGCGGCGGCCCCACTCACGGCCCCAGTAACAAAAAAACCGCCATTGCAGCCTGCAATGGCGGTTTTTGGTGATCCCGCTGGGATTCGAACCCAGGACCCGTACATTAAAAGTGTACTGCTCTACCAGCTGAGCTACAGAATCGTTTACTTGCATTCCGGACGCGTGCTCCCTGATTGCGGATGCAAAAGTAGACGAACGTGCTTAATCTGCCAAATGCTTTGCTGAAAAACAGCCTCTTTTTTTGCTTCTTGTTTTTGCTGCTTATTCAAACTACTAGCGGTCAAACTATTAGCCCAGTTCTTCGCAAGGCCGATTCTCTGTTTGCTCGGGGAGCCTACGAAACGGCTTATCCGCTTTATCGGCAGGAGCTGCGGCGGCATGGGCGGGCTTCTGACCGCTCATTGCTGCGCATGGCGTATGTGCAGGAAGGTTTGGGGCATTATCCGGCGGCACTCTATTATCTGAGTCTGGCGCAGGCCCGGCAGCCGCGCCGGACAACCTGGCTGAAAATCACGGAAGTAGCCCAGAACCACCGCCTTACCGGCTACACCACCTCCTGGCGGCAGGAATTGATCATCACTTTTCGCCGCTACTACTATCGCGGGTTGCAGGGGCTATTGGGCGTGGCGGTGGCGGGTGGCATTCTGCTCCTGCTGCGACGCGGCGCGGCGCGGCGCTGGTGGCTACCCTACACTACGTATCTGGGGCTGGTGGCGCTGTATCTGAATGTGTTGGTGCCGGACCAGACGGGCCTAGTGGCCCGCTCCCGCGCCGCGCTGATGGCCGGTCCCAGCGCCGGGGCCAGCTGGCTCACCACCGCCACCGCCGGCGACCGGCTGGTGGTGCAGGGGCAGGAGGACATTTGGTATCGGGTGCGCTGGCGCGGGCGCGAGGCCTACATCCGCCGCAACGACCTGCTGCTGGTGCAATAAGCTGAAGCCGCGGGTCAGCCATTGCCCTGCCTTATTTATCCCAAAAGCCGCCGCCATACTACTTAGCTTCTGCCCGGTTGCCTTATACCGGTGAGCCTTCCTCCTTGCGGAAGTGGCTCAGCACCAGGCGGTCGGTGAGGGCGGGAAACCACTTGTTCAGCAACACGGTGAGCTTGCCCTGGCCGGTAAGCACCAGGTCGCGGCGGCGCTGCTGCACGGCCCGCAGCAGGTGCTGGGCCACTTCCTCGCTGCTCATCATTTTCTGCTCGTCGCGGGGCGATTCGCCCTGGGCGGAGCCGTCGGCGGCCAGCGCGGTCTGCCGGATGTTGGAGGTGGTGAAGCCGGGGCAGGCCACCAGCACGTGTACGCCCTGGGGCAGCAGCTCGGTACGCAAGGCTTCCAGAAAGCCCTGCATAGCAAATTTGGAGGCCGAATAGCCCGTGCGCCCCGGCAGCCCTCGGTAGCCGGCAATGCTGCTGATGCCCACAATTGAGCCTTTGGCCGCTATAATGTGCGGCAGCGCGAACTTGGTGGCGTACACGGTGCCGAAGAAATTGGTCTGCATCAACTGCCGGATTACATCGAGGTCGGCATCCTCGAAGCGGGCCCGCATGGAGATACCGGCGTTGTTGAGCAGCACGTCGAGGCGGCCAAAAGCGGCGATGGTTTCGGCTACGGCCCGCTGCGAATCCTCTTCGCGGCCAACATCGGCCCGCACGGTGCGGTGCGCAATGCCCAGGCGGGTCAGTTCCTGGGCGGTGTCGGCCAGGCGGGCTTCGTCGCGGCCCGTGACAACTATTTGAGCACCAACCTGCCCAAATGCCACCGCGCAGGCGCGGCCAATGCCGGAGGTGCCCCCGGTGATGAGAACTACTTTTCCTTTCATGAGCTAAAGCAAGCGTGAAGACTGGCCGGGCAGACTGGGCCAGAAAAGGCAAAACTACGGCTTTTGCGAACGTGGGGCAGCCCCCGCCGCGGCCGGAAAAAAACCGGCCCGCGCGGACCGGCCGGCTACCGTGCGAATAGGATTTAGTCGCTACATTTAGGGACAAATTTCCCCGTCCCTATTTCCGGCGTTTTCTATGATTCAACTACTACGCTTTGGGCGCAAAGCGCCAGCACTTTACGGCTTTTTACTTCCGGCCTTGCTACTACTGGCCGGCACTACTGCGCAGGCCCAATGCCCGGTGGCGGCCAACTGCACGCCCGGCGCGGCTTCCAATCCGGGAGCCATCAGCGTGGGCATGGGCATTTTCAACGTCACGCTGGGCTCCATCAACAGCACCACCATTGGCGTGGCTGATGGCTATAAGGACTACTCGTGCGCGGGCAGCGCCACGCTCACGGTCGGCACTGACCACGCCATCAGCGTGCGGACCAATGCCAACACCGACGAGAACGTGCGGGTCTGGCTCGACCTCAACAACGACGGGGCCTTCGATGCCACCACGGAGTTGGTGTTTTCCTCAAACAGCAAGCGCCTGCACACCGGCACCATTCGCCTGCCCCTGACCACCACGCTGAACGCCCGCCTGCGGCTGCGCGTGGCCGCCGACTATTTCGGCTCGCCGGTGCCGGGTCCCTGCACCACGCCGGTATTTTCGCAGACCGAAGACTACGCCCTGACGGCCGTGACCAACACGGCTGCCCCCACCGCCGAATTTGTTGCCGACCAGCCCCTGACGTGTTCGGGTTGCGTGCAGTTCACCGACCAGAGCCAGAATTCGCCCACCTCGTGGCTCTGGAACTTCGGCGACGGCACCACCAGCACCCTGCAGAGCCCCCGCCGCTGCTACACCACCGCCGGCACCTACACCGTGACGCTGACGGCCACCAACGCCGCGGGCAGCAACACCCGCACCCGCACCAACTACGTGACCTACAACAGCACGGTGCCCGTGGCGGCTAGCTGCGCGCCTACCACGGCGGCGCAGTGCTGCGGCTACGGCATCACGCAGTTCACGCTGGGCACGCTCACCAAATCCTCGGCGGTGGGCAGCTACGAAGATTTTACCTGCTCTTCCCGCGTCGAGCTGACGGAGGGCAACTCCTACGCCATCAGCATTACCACGGGCACGGCCAACGCGCAGGACACGCGGGTGTGGCTGGACCTAAACAACGACGGCGTGCTCAATGCCACCACCGAGCTGCTGTATCAGGCCCTGAACCGGGTGAGCCCGACCGGCACGATTAGCATTCCGGGGTCGGCGGTGAAAAACCAGCCGTTGCGCCTGCGCGTGATTTCGGACTTTGTGGGCGGGGCCAGCCTGCCGTGCGCCAATCCGCAGCTGGGCCAGGCCGAAGACTACACCGTGACGGTGCGCGCAAACACCAACCCGCCGGTGGCCGCCTTCACTTCGAACTACGTGCCCGCCGCCTGCGTGAACCCCGTGCAGTTCACCGACCAGAGCCAGAACGCCCCGACTTCGTGGCTCTGGAACTTCGGCGACGGCACTACCAGCACCCTGCAGAACCCCTCGCACCAGTACACCACGTCGGGCACTTACACCGTGGCGCTGACCGCCACCAACGCCTTTGGCAGCAACACCAGCACCCGCACCAGCTACCTGACCGTGGCCGTGCCCTGCCTGCAGTACTGCGCCTCCACTGGCCAGAACCAGAACGTCTGGCTGACCACCGTGGGCGTAACGGGCCCGGCCCTGAATTTCAGCAACTCTTCGGGAGCCGACCCGAACGGCTACGGCAACTACCTGAGCCGCACCATTACGCTGCGTATCGGCCAGACGTATAGCCTGACCACTACGGCCGGCCAGGGCTTCCAGCGCACTACGTCGGTCTGGATTGACTTCAACCGCGACGGTACGTTTGCCACCAACGAGCTGCTGGCTAACAGCGCTTCCGGCATCAGCTCCTTTTCCAGCTTTGCCATTCCCAGCCAGACCAGCCTGGTGGGCTTCACCCGGATGCGCATCGTGACGCGGCTGAATAGCAACCAGGCCAACCCCTGCCTGCAGAATCAGCTGAACGCCGAAACGGAGGACTATTCGGTGGAAATCAGCCAGGGCACGGCCACCGCGGAGGCCCGCACGCTGCCGGCCCTGAGCATCTTCCCCAACCCCACGCCGGACGGAATGCTGCACCTGCGCCTGCCCGATGCCAGCGCCGCCGGCTCCTACGCCGTGACGGTGTACAATGTGCTGGGAGCTGAGCTGCAGCGCACCCAGCTCCTGCTGGGCCCGGCCCGCCCCGCCACCCTCGACCTGACGGCGCTGCCCCGCGGCCTGTATGTGGTGCGGCTGCAGGGCACCAATGGCCAGGTGGCCATCCGCCGCATCGAGCGCCAGTAAGTCCGGGCGCTCCTTCTTCTTTGCCTTTCCCACCGGCCGCACTGCGCCGGCCCTCTTTCTTTTTCTAATTGAATTCTATGCGACCATTTTTACAGCGTAGCCTGCTCCTGGTGCTTTTGCTGATGGGCTTGCGGGCTATGCCGGCGGCAGCCTCCCACTTGCTGGGCGGCGAAATCACTTACTCCTATCTAAACGCCAACGGCCCCGCGGCCACGCCTTACCGCTACCGCGTAACGGTGCTGGTATATGTGAATGCCGGCAGCACTTCTTCGGTGCCTGATGGCCGGCCGTCGGTTGACGTGGCTTTCTACAACAAGACCACCGGCAACCGCCTGCAGACGGTTACTATTCAGCGCACGTCTAACCCCATCATCACGCCGCCCCAGCCGGGCGGGTGCAGCACGCCGGGCGGCGCGCCCATCACGGTGCGGCTGGTGCGCTACGAAACCATCGTGAACCTGCCGCTGGCCTTCGAGGGCTACTACGCCGTGTATACCGACGGCACCCGCAACGCCGGCATTCTGAACCTGGCCCAGTCGGACAGCTGGGGCCAGTTGATTTACGTGGAAATGGCCCCGCCGCTGATTCCCAACTCCTCCCCCACGTTCTCCGATACGGCCGTGGTAGTAGTGTGCCAGGGCGACACGAGCATCATCGTAAACAACGCCGTGGATGCCGACGGCGACCGGCTGATTTACTCCTTCAGCCGACCCTACGGGTCGCAGGGGGGCGGACCGCTGCCTACTGTTTTCACCCCACCGCCGCCGGCCGTTACGTACGCCAACGGCTATAGTCAGACCGCGCCCTTCGGCACCGGCCCCGGCCGCTATGCGTTTCTGAACGCCAGCAACGGCATCAGCTCCTACGCCACGGCCCTGCTGGGGGCTTATGTGGTGGCGGTAGAGGTGAAGGAATACCGCACCATCAACGGGGCAGAAGTACTCATTGGCTCGACGCGCCGGGAAATTCAGCTGGTTTCGCGCACCTGCCAGCCCAACCGGGCTCCGCAGTTTACGCCCTCCACGCTGGCCACGCGCCTCTACACGGTGGAAGAAGGCCAGACCGTCAGCTTCAACCTGGCGGCTACCGATGCCGATGGCAACCCCATCAATATGAAAGTAAACAGCGTGCTGCTCGACGGCTCCGGGCCGTTCAATGCCACGTTTGCCGGCAGTCAGGGCGTAGTGCAGCCCGGCAACCCCACCGGTACGGTGACCGTCAACGGCACCAGCGGCAGCGTGAACGGGCAGTTCGTGTTCAACTCCAGCTGCGGCACGGCCCGCAATACGCCCTACGACATTGTGGTGACGGCTACGGACGTGACCTGCGGCGCAAAAAGCATTGCCGACGTATTCCAGATTCAGGTGACCAAGGCCGCCGGGCCCACCAGCGTTACTGGCGAGGCCGTGATTTGCGACCGGGCCCAGGTAGCCACCTATACGGCCGTGGGGCCGGTGGCAAGCAGCTATCTATGGTCGGCGCAGGGCGGCACTATTCAGGGTTCCAACACCAATAATACGGTGCAGGTGCGCTGGAATACCGTGGGTGCCGGGCGCGTGACGGTGAAGGGCATCTCCGCCCTGGGCTGCCCCTCCGACTCCGTGTCGCGGGCCGTGGACGTGCGCCCGGCCAGCGGCCTGGCCGTGACGGCCAACCCGACCATCTGCGAAGGCACCAGTACCACGCTCACCGCCAGCGGGGCCCAAAACTACGCCTGGACCGGCGGTGGCCAGAACTCGACTAGCGCCACCATCACCGTAGCCCCCACCCAGACCACCACCTACACCGTGACGACGACGGACGGCGTGTGCACCACCGCGCGCCAGGTAACGGTGACGGTGAATCCGCGCGCCATCGCCAACGCCGGGGCTGACGCGAGTGTGTGCTCAGGCAGCCCCACGCAGCTGGGCGCGGCTTCTTTGGCAGGCTACACCTACCAGTGGAGCCCGGCTACCGGCCTGAGCAGCGCCACGGTGGCCAACCCTACCTTCCTGCAAACCAACACCACCAGCGCCCCGCAGCAAATCACCTACACCCTGACCGCCACCACGGCCCAGGGCTGCGTAGCTACCGACCAGGTAACGGTGACCCTGAACCAGGCCGCCGTAGCGCAGGCCGGCCCTAACCCGCAGGCGTTCTGCTCGGGCGGCTCGGCCGCCATTGGCGTGCTGAACTCCGGCGTAGCCGGCGTGACTTACCTCTGGACCCCGGCCACCGGCCTGGCCAACCCAGCCGCGCCCGCCACAACGGTAACCCTGACCAACACCGGCACCGCCCCCATCAGCACGGACTACATTCTGCGGGCTACCACCGCGCAGGGCTGCACGGCCGTGGATACGGTGCGCGTGACGGTGAACCCGGCTGCCATTGCCAATGCCGGCACCAGCCGCGCCGTGTGCTCGGGCGAAACGGTGACGCTGGGTGCGGCTTCTTTGGCGGGCTATACCTATCTGTGGAGCCCGGCCACCGGCCTGAGCAGCACTTCGGCGGCCCAGCCTACTTTCTCGCAGGTGAACAATGGCACCGCGCCGCAGACCTACACTTTCAACCTGCTGGCCACTACGGCCCAGGGCTGCACGGCTACGGCATCGGTTACGATTACCGTGAATCCGGCGGCGGTGGCAGTGGCCGGCGCTGACCGCGTATTCTGCTCCGGCGGCTCGGCCGCGCTGGGCGATGCGGCCTCGGCCGTGGCGGGCAGCACCTACCTCTGGAGCCCGGCCACGGGCCTGAGCGCGGCCAACACGCCCAACCCGATCGTGACGCTGACCAATACCGGCACCACGCCCATCGTGACCGATTACGTGCTGCTCGTGACCACCAACCTGGGCTGCCTCAAGCGCGACACCGTGCGCGTGACGGTGAACCCAGCCGCCGTAGCCATTGCCGGCACCGACCGCGCCATCTGCTCGGGCGAAACCACCCAGCTGGGCTCGGCCGCTTTGGCGGGCTACTCCTATTCGTGGAGCCCGGCCACTGGCCTGAGCAGCGCTACGTCCGCCAACCCGACGTTCTCGCTGGCTAACACCGGCACCACGCCCCAGCTCTACACCTTCACCGTGACGGCTACCACGGCCCAGGGCTGCACGGCTACTTCTACCGTGCGCGTCACAGTAAACCCAGCTTCGGTAGCCAATGCCGGCGCCGACCGCGCCGTTTGCTCGAACACCGCTACGCAGCTGGGCTCGGCCGCTTTGGCGGGCTACTCCTATTCGTGGAGCCCGGCCACTGGCCTGAGCAGCGCTACGTCCGCCAACCCGACGTTCTCGCTGGCTAACACCGGCACCACGCCCCAGCTCTACACCTTCACCGTGACGGCCACCACGGCCCAGGGCTGCACGGCTACTTCTACCGTGCGCGTCACGGTGAATCCGGCCGCCGTGGCCAACGCCGGCACCAGCAAAGCCTTCTGCTCCGGCGAATCGGCGACGCTGGGCAACGCGGGCAGCGTGGTAGCGGGCAGCATCTATCAGTGGAGCCCGGCCACCGGGCTGAGCAGCGCCACCTCGGCCACGCCCACCGTTACGCTGACCAACACCGGCACCACGCCCATCACGACGACCTACACGCTCACCGTAAATACGGCCTTCACGCCCAGCTGCCCGGCTACTTCCACCGTGACGGTGACGGTGAACCCGGCCGCCGTGGCCAATGCCGGAGCCGACGTGGCGCTGTGCGCGGGTGCCACCACCACCCTGGGCACCACGGCGCTGGCGGGCTACTCCTACTCCTGGAGCCCGGCCGCCAACCTGAGCAGCGCCGCCACGGCCCGCCCGGTTTTCACGGCCGTAAACAACACGCTGGCCCCCATCACGACAACGTACACCGTGACGGCCCGCACGGCGGAAGGCTGCGAAAACACCGACGCGGTAGTCGTGACGGTGAACCCGACCCCGCTGACTGACAGCATTCAGGGCAGCCAGTCGGTGTGCCCCACGGTGCAGGGCGTAGTATATTCTATCCGGAATCCGCGCAGCGCCACTTACCAATGGACGGTAGTGGGCGGCACGATTGCCAGCGGCCAGGGCACGCCGAGCATCACCGTAAACTGGGGCGGCCCGAATGCCGCGGCCAGCGTGCGGGCGTTTGCCATCAACACCACGCTCTGCCAGTCGGCAGCCGTTGTGCTGCCCGTGCGCATCAACCAACTGCTGCAAACGGCCCGGCCGACCGGCCCGAACAACGTGTGCCAGGCCAACGGCCCCTACACCTACCAGACCGTGCTGACCACCGGCTCGTCGTATGCCTGGAGCATCATTGGCGGCACGCAGGTGGCTACCAGCGCTAATACCGTGACGGTGAACTGGACCCGGCCCGGCATCGGCAAGATTGCCGTGTTTGAAACCACCAACCCCACCGGCGGGCGTTGCATCAGCCAGACCCCGCTCGATACGCTGTATGTGAACGTGCTGCCCTCACCCCTGGCCACACTGGCCATCAGCGGCCCCAGCCGGGCCTGCGTGAACGGCGGCACCATCAGCTTCACGCTGCCGGGCGCGGCCAACTCGACCTATGCCTACACGCTGAACGGGGCGGCCATCAGCGGCACCACCGGCACCGTGACGCTGCCGATACCAGCCGCGCCGGGCACCTACACGCTGACGGCGCAGGAGAAAAACGCCAGTCTGTGCTCGGGCCCCACCTACTCCCGACAGTTCACGGTAGTGCCGGCGCTGGCCATCAGCGGTCCGGCCAACTATTGCCCCGAAACCCGCACCGGCCTTACCTACACCGTTGGCACTACGGCTTCGGCTTTGCCGAACGCCAATTACCAGTGGTCGGTGACGGGCGGCGGCACTATTGCCAGCGGCCAGGGCACCGGCACCGTTACAGTTAATTTCCCGGCCGGCACTACGGCGGCCACCGTGCAGGTGAGCGACGTGAACAGCGCCGGCTGCGCCAGCATCATTACCGTGCGGCCCGACAACGCCAGCGTGGCCCTGCAGGCGGCCTCCGTGGCTTCCGGCGACCGGAGCATCACGCTGCGGCTGTCCGTGCCGAACAACGCGGGCAACGGCGGGCAGGTGAAAATCATGCGACGCGACGCCGGGGCCACCGGGGCTTTCATCACCGTGGGCACCGTGGCTAACACCGCCACCACCTTCACCGATACGAATGTGGATGCCGATGCCAAGGCGTACGAATACCGCCTGGAGCTGCTGAACAGCTGCGGCACCGCACTGCAAAGCCAGGACCACACCACCATTCGCACCGTGGCCACGGCCACCGAAGGCCAGTCGGGCCGCGACGAGGGCAAGGTGAGCATGAACTGGAACGCCTACCGCGGTTTCGAAGTGAAGGAATACCAGATCTTCCGCTCGGCCGATAACGGGGCCGCCCAGCTGGTAGCCACCGTGCCGGCCGCCACGCTGCGAACGGAGCTGGCCAGCAGCACCGCCGGCTTCGACCAGTGCCTGCGGGTGGTGGCCGTGAGCACCAGCGGCAACCTCACCGCTGCCTCCAACGATGCCTGCGTGACCTTCACCAACGAGCTGGTTTTCTACAACGTCGTTACCCCGAACAGCGACGGGTTGAACGATAAGTTCGAAATCAAGAACGTGGAGCTGTATCCGGGCAGCTCCATGACCATCCTGAACCGTTGGGGCAAGGAAGTGTACTCGAAAGCCAGCTACGACAACTCCTGGAGCGGAGCCGAGCAGCCCGCCGGCGTGTACTACTACCTGCTCAAGCTGAGCACCGGCAAGACGTACAAAGGCTGGTTTGAGCTGGTGAAATAAACCACGGATTGACGCGGATTTTTCGGATTTCGCGGATTTTGTGGACGATTAGCAGCAACAAGGAAGGCCACCCGCTTGGGTGGCCTTCCTTGTTTTGTGGCGTGTCGGAAAGCGGTGCAGTATGGCTTGGCTACCGCGCCGTTCACAAAATCCGTGTAATCCGAAAAATCCGCGTCAATCCGTGGTTACCTTTGCGCTTGTGAGGAAATCAGTAAAAAACATCCCGGCGGAGCTGCTCCGCGAAGTCGAAATTACCGACATGGTAGCCGAAGGCAAGTGCCTTGTGCGCCGCGACAACCTGGTCATCTTCGTGACGGGCGTAGCGCCCGGCGACGTGGTGGACCTGCGCGTGGTGAAGGCCAAAAAAAGCTTCCTGGAAGCCGTACCCACCAAATTTCATAAATACTCCGACCTGCGCGTGGAGCCCTTCTGCCAGCACTTCGGCACCTGCGGGGGCTGCAAGTGGCAGCACCTGGGCTACGACACCCAGCTCAAATTCAAGCAGCAGCAGGTGCAGGACAATCTGCAGCGCATTGGCAAGGTGGCCCTGCCCGAGATTGAGCCCATCCAGCACTCCCCCACCCGCACCTACTACCGCAACAAGCTCGAATATACCTTCAGCCACAACGGCTGGCTGACCAACGAGCAGATTCAGGCCGGCGAAGAAATTGAGCGGCGGGTGCTGGGCTTCCACACTCCGAACCGGTTCGACAAGATCATCGACGTGCAGCACTGCTGGCTGCAGCCCGAGCCTTCGAATGAAATCCGGCTGGCCGTGCGCAACTACGCACTGGAGCACGCGCT
Source organism: Hymenobacter daecheongensis DSM 21074 (assembly GCF_900141805.1). Classification (GTDB taxonomy): domain Bacteria; phylum Bacteroidota; class Bacteroidia; order Cytophagales; family Hymenobacteraceae; genus Hymenobacter; species Hymenobacter daecheongensis. Next base: position 408,301 of record NZ_FQYN01000003.1, read on the forward strand.
GCCCTTCAACAACCTCGTCACCCAGGAAGGCTTTCTGCGCAACCTCATCATCCGCACGGCCAATACCGGCGACCTGATGGTGATTCTGCAGTGCTACTACGCCCACGACGCGCTGGTTCCGCTGCTGGATTTTCTGCAGGCGAAGTTCCCCCAAATCACCTCGCTGAACTACGTGCTCAACAACAAGGGTAACGAGACTTTTCACGACCTGGAAGTGGTGTGCTACAAAGGGGAGCCATACATCCACGAGGAAATGGAAGGCCTGCGCTTCCGCGTCGGCCCGAAATCCTTCTACCAGACCAACTCCGAAGGCGCCTACAATCTGTACAAGCTGACCCGCGAATTCGCCGGCCTCACCGGCTCCGAGCTGGTGTACGACCTCTACACCGGGGCTGGCACCATCGCCAACTTCGTGGCCCGGCAGGCCCGGCACGTTGTGGGCGTGGAGTATGTCGAGTCAGCCGTGAAGGATGCCTACCTGAACTCGGAAATCAACGATATTAAGAACACCGAGTTCTACGCCGGCGACATGAAGGACGTGCTCAACGCCGAGTTCATCGCCCGCCACGGCCGCCCCGATGTCGTTATCTCCGACCCGCCCCGCGCCGGCATGCACCCCGACGTAGTGGCCCGTCTGCTCGAAATGCGCGCCCCCCGCATCGTCTACGTCAGCTGCAACCCCGCCACGCAAGCGCGGGATCTGGAGATGCTGGACGAGGCGTATAAGGTAACGCGGGTGCGGCCGGTGGATATGTTTCCGCACACGCACCATGTGGAAAATGTGGTGCTGCTGGAGTTGAGGTAATATCTTTCTGTCTATGTCGACTGTATCTAAAAGCGAGCCTGCACACATCTTCACCAAATCAATGTTGGGGGTTTTTACAATCCTGTTCTTGGGATTTGGTATCCTGACACGCGGGCAAAAGTCAAAGCAGGAATTTTATAGTGTTCAAGGTGCAATTGTTGGTATCGAAAAAACACTGGAAGGTTATCCTAACCGGCATGAAGGAAAGATGCGATACTTGGTAGTTGCTGAGTACCCCAAACCATTTGAGCTGTTTATTGGCAAAGAAGCCGGAGATTTCAAGCCTGCATTTGAGCAACTTGATATGCTTAGAAAAGGGGACATTGTAACGATATATTACGATGAGGAAACCAATACACAAACTGATGATAGCATAAACCGACTGGCTCAATTTATTGACAAGGGCCAGCAACCCTATTTTATCCGGGGCAACCACGATAAGTACGGCGGCTACGCCGCAATTGCTATGGGGGCTCTTATTGGAGTCAGTCTGTTATTACTTAAAAAGACCGGTAAAATCAGCTAATCGCCTCCCATCAATGGACTACGCCAACGACCCCGAACTGAACGGCAAATACCTCGGCACCATCACCAAGGACTTCGCCGCCGTGTCCGACACCATCATGGAAGCCTCGTCGCAGGTGCGCAAGATGGACATCTCCAAGTACCCGATTTTCGTGTTTGCCCGCCAGGAAGTGCCTATCGGCAGCCTGCTGGTGAATGCCGACGACGCGGGGCTGGAGTGGCACGTCTTTGCCTCGTTCCTGGAGTTGTTTGTGCAGCAGGGCATTATCGGGGCCGAGGGCATTGAGGCCTTCCAGCACACCTACAAGGACCCCAACGAGTACTGCTGCCTGTTCGTGCTCGACGAAGAGTTCACCAACTTCGTGTTCGTGCCCTACCCGGAAGATTGATTCAATTAAAAATTGAGAATTAAGAATTAAAAATGGGCCGTTCAACATTCCACTGAGGAATCGTTGAACGGCCCATTTTTAATTCTTAATTCTCAATTTTTAATTCCTAAAAGTGCTGCCAGCCTTGCGCCTGCAAGGGCACGGCCTGGCCGGCTTTGGTGACCAGGTTCACGCCGTCGGCTTTTTCGGTGATGTGGCCGATGATGGTGATGTCGGGGTGGTTTTTGATTTTGTCGTGGTCGGTGAGCGGGATGGTGAAGAGCAGTTCGTAGTCCTCGCCGCCGTTGAGCATGCACATGATGGGGTCGAGGTTGAACTCGTTGGCCACTTCCAGCATGGGGTTGGCGGCGGGCAGGTTCTCGGAAAATACCCGCGCCCCGGTGCCCGACTGCTGGCAGATGTGCAGCACTTCGGAAGCAAGGCCGTCGGAAATATCAATCATGCTGGTGGGCACCACCCCCAGGTCGCGAAGCTCGTGAATCACGTCCATGCGGGCATCGGGGCGCAGTTGGCGCTGGAGCACGTAGGGGTATTTCTCCAGCTCTGGCTGCATCTCGGGGTCGGCTGACCAGGCGGCTTTTTCGCGCTCCAGCACCTGCAGGCCCAGAAAAGCCCCGCCCAAGTCGCCGGTCACGCAGAGCAGGTCGTTGGGCCTGGCCCCGCTGCGGCGCACGGCCTGGCCCTGCGGCACCTGCCCCAGCACCGTGATGCTGATGGTGAGCCCGCCGCGGCTGGCCGTGGTATCGCCACCTACTAGGTCCACGTGGTAGTTTTCGCAGGCCACGCGCATGCCTTCGTACAGCTCCTCAATGGCTTCCACCGAAAACCGTGCCCCCACGGCCAGCCCCACTACAATCTGGGTTGGCACGCCGTTCATAGCGGCAATGTCGGACACGTTCACGGCCACGGCCTTGTAGCCCACGTGCTTGAGCGGGCAAAACGTGAGGTCGAAATGCACGCCTTCAATCAGCAGATCGGTGCTGATGACCAGATCCTGGCCGGGCTGCGGGGCCAGAATGGCCGCGTCGTCGCCGATGCCGAGGATGGTGCTGGGCTGGCGCAGCGTCACGGTTTGCTGAAGGCGGCGGATCAGGCCAAACTCGCCGATGGTTTCCAGGGGGGTGATGTCGCTCATGGCACAAAAGTACGCCGAACCGGGCTAGAGCCAAGCGCCCCGGCCAGCTGCCGGTGTTTCGGCCTGATAACTCAAGTTGGGTAGTAGAACAAACTAGCCCCAGCGGGGCGACATATCGGTAGAGGAATGCGCCTAAAGCGTTTCAAAAGCCCCAGCGGGGCGACACTGTCGTTCAACGATTGGTGTCGCCCCGCCGGGGCTTTGGGCCTACTTTCCTGGTGCTTTGCTACCGATATGTCGCCCCACTGGGGCTCGAAGGAACTACGCCGCAACTTGGGTTTGGCAAACTGCTCCCACAAAAAAGAAGCCCGATCAACTGACCGGGCTTTTTTCAGGAAAGCAAAAAGCAGAATGCCTACTTCACCACCAGCTCTTTGTATACTTTGATCTGGCCGTCGGCGCTCAGGCACTGCACGAAATACAGACCGGGCTTCAGGGCCGAAATATCCAGCGTGAGCTTCTCGGAGCCGAGGCCGCGGGGCTGCGCCGAAATCGTCTGGCCCAGGTTGTTCAGTACCACGATGCTGCCCACCTTCACACCTTTAATTTCGACCGTAGCCGAGCCGCTGGCGGGGTTGGGGTAGATGCTGATGCCGGTGTTGAACTTGTCCAGCGTTTTGAGGGGCAGGTACGTACCGAATGGACCCGTGTAGTCGTTGTGCTCGCCGAGGCGGGCGTAGCTCTGGCTGGCGGGGTCAGCAGGGCCGCCACCGGCCGGGAAGGCCGAAGAGTACGACTCCCATTCCGTGGCAATATTGTAGCCGGTGCGCACCGTAGGGGTGCCGCCCTGCGGCTGCGGGTTGGTGCGCGTACCAATCGAAACCGATGGCCGGCGGATCAGCGACTGGTTGGCCGAGGTAACCAGCACCCCCGCCGCATCCTGCGCCGACCATGATGTGCCCGGATCCTGCCCGATTACGCCAAAAATATCCACCAGCACCGGGTTGCCCACGCCGGCCGTGCCGCTCGTCCAGCGCACCAGGCCAATAGCATCGTTACCGTTATGATAAGCCACCCCGCCGCGCAGAATCGTGTTCGGGCCGGGCGTGGCTACCGGGAAGGCCCCCAACTGGTCGGCCTTGCTGGTGATAGCCGTGATGGTGGATTCACCGTTGGAATACACGAAAGCCGCTGTCGAGTTCAGCACATTGGTGCCGGTCTTGCGCTTCAGCTTTTCCTCTTCCGTAACCACTTGGCTACCATTAGAATACCGACGAATGGAGTAGGCATCCAGGTTTACGTCGGCCAGAGTTGGGTTGAAAACCTCCAGTGCCCGCTCGTTGCCGGTAGACAGCGAAGCCCCGCCGTTGTAGCTCACGTTGGCCATGTGGGCCCCTTCGGTATATTCCGACAGGAACAACTCAGTGCCCTGACCATAGGAAACAGCAGTGGTCAGCAGCAGGGCTGAAACCAAAAAGTAGCTTTTTTTCATGTGCGTAGAAGAATTTAAGAAGAGGAAACCGGAGGCAAATGTACGGCTTTTGCCTCTTTCACGGCATTACGAAATTATAAAAAATATGCGCCTCACCCTTCGCGAAAGTCCTGATTGTCAATAGCGAGCTAAAACGGCGGCGACTGGCCGGCAAGGGTAGCGGTAGGATGCTACGGCCTTCGTGGCCCTATCTTTGCCGGCCGGACCCGCAGGCCTCCGCCCCTGATTGCGCGTTTTCCAGTTTTCCACTTATCAGACAATTTTGCCGCTTCCCGGCGTTAACACAATCTATGAAAAAGCTTCTGCCCCTGGTTCTGCTCCTGCTGCTGGCCGGCCTCGACTCCTGCAACCGCACGCCCAAACCCCTCGACCCGACTTCGCCGGCGGCGGCCAAGGCGCAGCTTACCGTGTTGCGCGACTCCGTGGATGCCCGCTGGAAACAGATGATGGCCAGCGACGATGCCAAAGTGCAGGCCACCAGCCGCCTGCTGCAGCAGCTGGAGCAGCAGCCCGGCCTGAGCCGCGCCCAGCTGCAGCCGCTGGCCCGCGCCAACGACCGGCTGCCCCGCCGCCGCTACACCCAGCAAAGCATGGCCGCCTCCCCCACCATCGACGCCTACGATGCCGCCCAGGACTCGGTGCTGCACCTGGTATTTGGCCTGGCCCAGCCCGCTACCGGCCAGCCCAGCGCCCCGGTGCAGCAGCTCACCAACGATATTCAGGCCGCCGACAGCGAGGTGGTGGGCTTCCGGCTGCGCTATGATCGGGCCGCCAAGCAGTTCAACAACTACCTGAAGCTGCACCAGGTGGAGCTGAACTCGCTCGGCGGCAAATACAGCCAGCTGCAGCCCCTGCCCCTATTTGAGCTGCAGCAATAAAGCCGACCCCGGCCAGTAGCATACCCCCCGATGCAACCATTCGGCAGCCAGCGGCCTCTTCCCTACAGCACCGGCGAGGTGCGTTGGCCATTTGGTTGGATTGGTTCTGAAAAAGGCCTCCGGATTGTTCCGGAGGCCTTTTTCGTGCTTTTAGTTTGTCTGGTTTCGCCTACAGCTTGGCCATTTCCTCGCGTACAAAGTCGGCGAGGGTGCGCAGGTATTCGGTGCTGAAATCGAAGCGGATGCCGGCGGCGGCGTAGATGTCGCCGATGGGGGCGGTGTAGCCCAGGGCCAGAGCGCGCTTGTAGGCGGCCAGGCCCTCGGCGGGGTTCTGGCGGAAGTTGCGCCACACGGCAATGGCCCCGAGCTGGGCCATGGCATACTCGATGTAGTAGAACGGCACTTCGTAGAGGTGCAGCTGCTTCTGCCACAGGTAGGGCTTAAACTGCTCCAGCCCCTGCCAGCTCACGGTGCGCTGGTTGAACTCGTCGAATACCTCCACCCAGCGGGCGTGGCGCTGCGCTTGGGTGTGTTCGGGGTTCTCGTAAATCCAGTGCTGAAACTTGTCGATGGTGGCCACCCAGGGGAAGGTTTCGAGCACGCTTTCGAGGTGGGTTTTCTTGGCCCGGCGCAGCTCGTCGACATCGGGGAAGAACAGGTCCCACTGGTCCATCGAAATCAGCTCCATGCTCATCGAAGCCAGCTCGGCCACCTCAGATGGCGGGTGCTTGTCGGCCGAGAGCGGCAGGGTGCGCGTGAGGAACGAGTGCACGGCGTGGCCGCCCTCGTGCAGCATCGTAATGACGTCGCGCAGCGAGGAAGTGGCATTCATGAAAATGAATGGCACGCCGGTTTCGTCCAGCGGGTAGTTGTAGCCGCCCGGCGCTTTGCCCTTGCGCGACTCCAGGTCGAGGTGACCCATGGTGCGCATGGTGCGCAGGCAGTCGCCGAGGTAAGAATCCAAGCGGCTGAAGACGGTGATGGTCTTTTCCAGCAGTTCTTCGCCGGTATCAAAGGGCCGCAAGGGCGCTTTGCCGCTCACGTCCACGTCGAGGTCCCAGGGGCGCAGCTCGGGCAGGTTCAGGTCCTGCCGGCGCTCCAGGTCGAGGTCGTCAAGGAGGGGCACCACAGTTTCGCGGATGGCGCGGTGGAAGGCAAAGCAGTCCTGGGCGGTGTAGTCGAAGCGGCCCAGGGCGGCAAACATATAGTCGCGGAAGTTGGGAAAGCCGGCGTTCAGAGCCATCTGGTGGCGCAGGGCCACCAGCTCATCGAAGAGTTGATCCAGCGGCTGGCTGTCCTGCAGGCGGCGGGCCTGAATGGCGCGGTAGGCTTCCTCACGCACGGCGCGGTCGGGGCTTTTGAGGCGGTCGGCGGCGCGGGGCAGCGTCATCTCCTCGCTGTCCAGCGTCACCGTCATGGCGCCCACCGTGGCCGCGTACTGCTGCTGCTTGGTGCTGATTTCGGTTTTGAGCGGAATGTTTTCGGCCCGGTATATTTCCAGGGCCTGCCGCACCGAGCGGGTGAAAATACGGTAGCGCTGCGGGTCGAGCCCGGCCAGAAACTCCGAGCCGATCATCTTCTCATTCAGCGCATGGTCGTAAGGAGCCACGCTGGGCTCAATCTCACTCACGAAGTACTGAAACGCCTCCGACCGCGCCTGGTCCTGGGTGTCGCACGTCATGCGGATGTAGCGCCAGGCCAGATCCTCGCTGAGCACACTTTCCAGCTCCGAGCGGTCGAGCAGCCAGCGCTCCAACTCCGCCGCCGACTTGATATTCCGGTCGCGCAGCTCCAGGAAATACGGTTCCAGCGCGGCCCAGTCCGTCACTACAAACGACTCGGGCAGGTAGTGGCGCGGCGGGCGCCGGGTATCAGTAGCCGTGGCGGCCAGGGTGTCAGGGGCGGAAGTATTCATAAGGGAAAAAGATACGGGGAAATAATCGGGTTAGTCAATCTCAATCACCACATCGTCGGTGAGCGGGTGGCCTACGCACACCAATACGTAGCCCTGCTTCATTTCGGAGTCCGAGAGACCTTCGCGCTCATCCAGGTGCACTTTGCCCGAGAGGCATTTGCCCCGGCAGGCCGTGCAGAGGCCCGCCTGGCAGCTGTAGGGCAGGTCGATGTCCTGATCCAGGGCGGCTTCCAGAATGGTCTGCTTCGGGCTCACGGCTACTTTGTACTCCGAGCCTTCGTACTGAATGGTAACGACATGACCGTCGATTTTGCCGTCGTTATCCGTAGCCAGCACGTCACCGTGGCCGTTGGGCTGGGCGGCGGCGGCCTCCATCGTGTCGGCGGCAGCCACGAAACTCTCGCGGCGGATGCGGGCCGCGGGCACGCCCAGCAGGTCGAGGGCGGCGCGGGCTTCGGTCATCATGCCCTCGGGGCCGCACATGAAGTACTCGGCCTGCTCGGCCGGAAACTGGTGGCGCTGCTCCAGAATGCGCAGCAGCATGGTGCGGTTCAGGCGGCCGGTGTGGGGGCTGGCAGCCGGGTTGGCGGGCTGGCTGAATACGTGCTCGACCTGCAAGCGCCCCGCCGACTGCGTCTGCAGCTGCTGCAATTGGGTGCGAAAAATCACCGATTCCTCGGTCCGGTTGCCGTACACCAGCAGCACGTGGCTCTGGGGCTCCTCGCGCAGCACAGCCTTCAGAATAGACATGAGCGGTGTGATGCCGCTGCCGGCCCCGATGAGCACCAGAGAGCGGGCCGATTTGGGGCTGGGCTTCAGGGTGAAATTGCCCAGCGGGGCCATGGCTTCCAGCTGCTGGCCCACGCGCACGGTATCGAGCAGGTAGTTGCTGACCAGGCCGCCGGTCACGCGCTTCACCGTGACCGACAGGCGCGGGGCCTCGTGGGGCGTGCTGCTGAGCGAGTAGGCCCGGCGCTCTTTTTTTCCGCCGGGGCCGCAGGGCAAAATCAGGGTCAGGAACTGGCCGGGGTCGCAGGCAATGGGCTGGCGGTCGGGGCGTTCGAGGTGAATGGTGGCAGCGTCGGCGGTTTCGTGGGTGATTTCCACCACGTTAAGCGTAAGGTAAGGGCTACTCATCGATTGGAAAGCGTCGGGGGTGGGTACAGGTAATCGGCCTCAGCCGTGACTTGCTGAGCAACGGCTCTGCAAAGTACGGCAAATGGGGCGTTTTGGTAGAATACGGCCTGTCATTGCGAGCAGCGCGAAGCAATCCGTCCTCTGAAATGTGAAAAGCCGTGTTTCACCACAAAGCCCTGATGTTAGAAAGCGTTAAGGCTTTCCAGTGAAAAGGAGTTGGGTACATTTGAGAGGACGGATTGCTTCGCTTTGCTCGCAATGACAGTTTCCACCGCTCACTAGCCTCCTCTTACTTACCCTTATGCTTTTAACCAAGCTCCTGCAAAAGCACCGCGCCGACTTCGGGCCGGTGCTGCCCGTTGATCTGAACGCGCCCGAAGTCTGCCGCCTCGACTTCTCGGCCCAAAACCCCGTGCTGGCCACCGCCGACCTGCGCGACACGGCCGCCTTCGAAGCCCTGGTAGCCGACCTGCTGGCCGCGCAGCATGCGCTGATCGGCGTGGGCGGCTACCTCGAAAACCGCGTTATCTACCGCCGCAGCCCCGGTTTGTTCGGCGACCCGGCCATTCCGGCCCGCTCCCTGCACCTGGGCGTGGATGTGTGGCTGCGGGCCGGCACGCCGGTGCTGGCCCCGCTGCCCGCCGTGGTGCACAGCGTGCAGGACAACGATAATTTCGGCGACTACGGCCCCACCGTCATTCTGCAGCACGAGCTGGACGGCACCACGTTCTACACGCTCTACGGCCACCTTAGCCGCGCCGAAACCGCCCTGCTCCGCCCTGGCCTCACCCTGGAAACCGGCGACCAGGTATCCGAAGTGGGCCCCGCGCCCGAAAACGGCGACTGGCCGCCCCACCTTCACTTTCAGATCATCGCCGATATGGAAGGCCGCACCGGCGACTTTCCCGGTGTGGCTTTACCGGAAGAGCGGGAGAAATGGGCCGCCCTCTGCCCTGACCCGAACTTGATATTGCAGAGCCGTTGGTTATAATTCGCCTGTCATCCTTCATCTGGCGTACGCCTGCGAAGGACCTTCCTCGGTTAAGCGAGAAGCATTTTAGAATGAGCAAAGCCCTTTACCGTTCGCATGGTAAAGGGCTTTGTACGTTGAAAGCGTGTTGCAGTGCGAAAAGAGGAAGGTCCTTCGCTTTGCTCAGGATGACAGGCGAATTACAGCCTGCGCTGCTTTTAGTCGAACTTAATGGCCGTGACGGGGCGGATTCGGGAAATCAGATACGTCGGAATCAGCACGGCGAGCAGGGACGTGAGGAAGGTGGCGATGTTGAGGATGACAATCATCTTCAGATCCCAGAAAATCGGCACGCGGTCCATGTAGTAGTTCTGCGGATCGAGCGGGATGGGATGGAAATAGTACTGAATGGCGCACAAGCCCAGCCCGGCCAGATTGCCGAAAATCATGCCCCGGATGGTCAGGCTCAGGCCCCGGAAGAAGAACATGCTCCGGATCTGGTTGTCGGTGGCCCCGATGGCCTTGAGCACTCCAATCATGTTGGTACGCTCCAGAATCATGATGAAAATAGTGGCTACCATGTTGAACGTGGCCACGAAGATGATCAGAATCAGGAAGATAACTACGTTGCGGTTCAGCAGCTGCAGCCAGTCGAAAAGCTGGGCGTACTGGTCCGTGATTTTGTCCAGCTTGAGGTCGTAGCGCAGGTTTTCGTAGATGTGGTCGGAGGTCGGGTCGAGCGTTTTGAAGTCGCGCAGAATCACTTCCACGCCGCCCACCAGCGAATCGGGCCAGGAATTCAGCTCCTGCACCTGCCGCAAATCGCCGATGACGTAGGCTTCGTCGAACTCGTCGAGGCCGGTCTGGTAGATGCCGCTCACGGTGAACTTGCGCACCCGCGGCGGGTTCTGAATGAAGTAGAACAGCGCGTCGTCGCCTACTTTCAGGCGCAGCTTGTCGGCAATCTTGCGGCTGAGCAGAATATCGGTGCTGGCCGCCGAATCGGGAAACGACAAGAACTTGCCCGCCACCAGATTCTGGCGCATGGTCGAGATGCCGTTTACCTCGTCAATGCCCTTCAGGGCCACGCCCATCACTTCCTCGCGGGTTTTGATAATGGCCGTTTTGCGGGCAAAGGGCTGAATATTCTGCACCTGCGGGAAGCCGCGCAGCTGCTTCACCAGCCGCGGCCCACCGATGGGCTCCACCTCCAGCGAGTTGTTGGTGTCGTACTTGCTGATGGTCAGGTGGGAGCCGAACGAGAAGATCTTGCTCTGAATCTCGTTGCGGAAGCCTTCCAGGATGGCAAACGACACAATCATGACCGCCACGCCCAGTGCAATACTGATAATGGCTATTTTTGTCACCGACGAGGTAAAAGAACCTGAGTCGGCCCCGTCGATCTTGTTGGATATGTACCGCGAGATATTCACTGGCGTAAAGCTACACGTCTGCGGCCAGTTTTCTTCTTCCCATTTCTCTCCATGACATCTACCCTGATTTGTGGCCTGCTGAGCCTGACGCTGGCTTTAAGTGATTGTTCCCGGGCCGCGTCGCCGGTGGCCGCGGCGGCCGAAGGCTCAAACGGGGCTGCCGCCCGCCCGGTTTCTGCCCCGGCTCCCGGCCAAGCCGTGCCGGCCCCGAAGCTGCGCATGGGCGCCGAGCAGGCCGACCGCTACCTGCCCCTGCTGCTGGGCAAGCGCGTGGGCGTGGTAGTGAACCAAACCTCGCTGGTAGGCCAGACGCACCTCGTGGATACGCTGCTGGCCCAGGGCGTGCAGGTGAAGATGATTTTTGCCCCCGAGCACGGCTTCCGGGGCGAAGCTGCCGACGGGGCCACCATCAAGGACGGCCGCGACGGCCGCAGCGGCCTGCCGGTGAAGTCGCTCTACGGAGCCACCAAAAAGCCCACCCCGGAAATGCTGAAGGACCTCGACGTGCTGGTTTTCGATATTCAGGACGTGGGAGCACGGTTTTACACCTTCATCAGCACCATGCACTACGTGCTGGAAGCCGCTGCCGAACAGAACAAAGCCGTGGTGGTGCTAGACCGCCCCAATCCCAACGGCTGGTATGTAGATGGCCCCGTGCTGGAGCCGGCCCACAAGTCGTTCGTGGGCATGGACCCATTGCCGATTGTGCACGGCCTGACGGTGGGCGAGCTGGCCCTGATGCTGAACGGCGAAAAATGGCTGGCCGGCGGCCGGCAATGTTCGCTGACGGTGGTGCCCGTGATGGGCTACACCCACGCCACGCGCTACGTGTTGCCCGTGCGGCCTTCGCCCAACCTTCCCAACGCCCACTCAGTGGCCCTGTACCCCACCATCTGCATGTTTGAGGGCACCGATGTAAGCGTGGGCCGTGGCACCGACTCGCCGTTTGAAGTAGTGGGCAGCCCCACGCAGCCCACCACGCGGCCCTACCGCTTCACGCCCCGGCCCAACGCCGGCTCGCCCACCCCGCCCCAGAATGGCAAGCTCTGCTACGGCCTCGACCTGCATAAGACCAACATCGATGAGCCCACGGGCTTCACGGTGCGCTACCTGCTCGATTTCTACCAGCAGAGCACCGATAAGGCGCATTTTTTCGGCAAGTATTTCGAGCAGCTCAGCGGCACGGCTTCCTTGCGGCAGCAAATCATAGCGGGCAAGTCGGAGGCGGAAATCCGGCAGTCGTGGGAGCCGGGGCTGAGCCGGTTCAAGGTGCTGCGCAAGAAGTATCTGCTGTATCCGGAGAAGTAACTTACCGCTGTCATTGCGAGCAGCGCGAAGCAATCCGTCCTCTCAAATGTAGAAAGCCCTGTTTTACCACAAAGCCCCAACGTATGCCTTGCGTTAGGGCTTTGTGGGTTAACAACGCTTACTTTGTTGTCCAGGACGGATTGCTTCGCGCTGCTCGCAATGACAATGCGGAGTTCTCCCCTGCTTTCTACTATGCTACGAATCATTTTCATGGGCACCCCCGAATTTGCGGTGCCTACGCTGGAAGCGCTGCTCAGCTGGCCCGGCGGCCGGGTGGTGGCCGTCATCACGGCCCCCGACAAGCCCGCCGGCCGGGGCCAGCAGTTGGCCGAGTCGGCGGTGAAAAAGGCGGCCGTGGCGCACGGCGTACCGGTGCTGCAGCCCACCAACCTCAAGTCGCCGGAATTTCAGGCCGAGCTGAAAAGCTACGCTGCCGATTTGCAGGTGGTAGTAGCCTTCCGAATGCTGCCCGAGGCGGTATGGAATATGCCGCGCCTGGGCTCCATCAACGTGCACGCCTCGCTGCTGCCCCAGTACCGCGGCGCGGCCCCCATCAACTGGGCCCTCATTCAGGGCGAAAAGCAAACCGGCGTCACTTCCTTCTTCCTGCAGCATGAAATTGACACCGGCAACCTGATTTTCCAGGACGTGGTGCCCATTGCCGACGAGGACGACTTCGGCTCGCTCTACGAAAAGCTGAAAGCGGCCGGCGCGGCACTGGCCCTGCGTAGCGTGCAGGCCATTGCGGCCGGCACGGCGCCCAGCATTCCGCAGGTGCCGAGCGCGGAACTACGGGCGGCCCCCAAAATTCAGAAGGAAACCGGCCGCCTCGACGTGCAGCAGCCCGCCACGGCGCTGGCCAACCGCGTACGCGGCCTCTCTCCCATCCCCACGGCCTTCACCCAGCTCCCCGACGGCCGCACGCTCAAAATATTCCGCGCCAAAGCTCTGCCAGAGGCTGCCGGCCCGGCCGGCACCTGGCACACCGACGGCAAAACTTTCTTGCGCCTGCAAACCCCGGACGGCCAGCTCGACCTGCTCGACGTGCAACTCGAAGGCAAGAAGCGCATGCCCATCACCGACTTCCTGCGCGGCTTCAACGTCACCCTACTCACTTCTCCTGCCGCATGATTGCATTAGTAGTAGCCGCCGCCCAAAACGGCGTTATCGGGCGCGACAACCAGCTGATCTGGCACCTGCCCGCCGATCTGAAGCACTTCAAGCAGCTCACCACCGGCCACCCCATCATCATGGGCCGCCGCACGTTCGAGGCCATCGGCAAGCCGCTACCCTACCGCACCAACATCATCGTGACGCGGCAGGCTGAGTGGCAGCAGCCGGGCTGCGAGGTGGCGCACTCGGTGCCCGGCGCGCTGGAGCTGGCCCGCACGTTCGATGAGAATATCTTCGTGATTGGCGGCGGCGAAATCTACCGCCAGGCCCTGCCCGCCGCCGATGTGGTGTACCTCACCGAAGTCCACCACGACTTCGAGGGCGACGCCACCTTTCCCGAGCTTTCGCCGTTGGAATGGCGCGAAGAAAACCGTGAGCGGCACGAGCCCGATGCCAAACACGCCTACGCCTTTAGCTTTGTGACCTTGCGCCGACGCTAGGAGCGGCGAGATATTCCCTTGCTCCACATCGTTTTAACCAAAAGAGGCAGCCATAGTCGGCTGCCTCTTTTAGTTGAGCATTGCACAGGAGAGCTTAGCGCAGCAGCACCAGCTTGCCCCACTCGTTCTTAAACGATTTGTCGCCGGCCGTTTTGCGGCGCTCGAATTTATTCTCGGGGTCGTCCATCACCACGCGGTAGAGGTAGGTGCCGTTGGCCAGGCGGTCCTGGTAGTCGTCGGTGCCGTCCCAGGCGTATTCGGTGATGTTGTTGCCGATGTGGAGCGGCCCCAGGTCGTCCATCATAATCTGCTTCACCACCTTGCCGGTCAGTGTCATAATCTGGATTTTGAAGTTGCGCGGCATCTCCGAGCCCGTGAGCGTGAATACGAACTTGGCTTTGCTGGTAATCGGGTTCGGATACGGGTACAGGTGCGTGATGCTGGACGTGCTGATTACCTCGAAGGTTATTGAATACTTGTCCCCCACCGTGGCCTGCGTGTTGTTGGCATCACGGCCCTGCACCTCCAGGCGGTAGGTGCCATCGAGCAGGGCACTGGTTTTGCCAGGCTCGTATTTCAGCTCCGCCGTGCCCTTTGTCGAGTCGGCGACGAAGGAAATATTGGTGTCGCGCAGCAGATCGACGCGGGTCTGGGTGCCATCGGGCCGGATCAGTACCACGTCGAAGGCATTGGCCCGGCTGATGGGACGCAGGCGGTTGTCGTCGGTCATCAGCACCGTGATAACGGGCCGCGGGCTGACAATATCGCCGTTGAGAATGCGCCGGCCGTCAAAAGCCACGTCCAGCACGGGCGGCAGGTTGGCGTTATCCATCCGGAAGGCGGGCAGCGTCAGCACGTTGTTGAAGTAGAACAGTTCGGGCTGGCGCAGGCCGGCCTTGTCCATGTTCACATCAACCTGCATACTGATGTCGCCGCTCAGGTCGCGCACGTCGGCTGGAGCCGTGAACAGCAGCGCTCCGTTGGCTCCCACGTTGGGCAAAGTCATTTCCGTGACGCGCTCCGCCGTCGTGGTGCCGCCGGTGCTGCGCACCGTGATGCGGGCTTTCAGCGGCGTGCCGAAGGTAATGGGCGTCACATTCTGGAATACCACCGGCACGCGCAGGTAACCGGTGGCCGCCTGCGCTTTCAGCGTGGCCGCATCGTAGGCATTGGGCGTGCGGGCCAGCACCGAGTCGCGCCGGGCTACGCCCTCCGGGAAGCCCTTGTACGTCACCAATAGCTGCTCAATCTGCGGAGCCGTGCGGTTGAGGGTATCGCGTAGCCGGAGCTGCAGCTTCAAATACGGGTACTGCGCGGCCGATACCCCGGCCAGCGAGTAGGCCCGGCTGGTCACGTTGGGCTGCAATACTGTTTCAACCTTATTGGCATCAACCCCAATGAGCTGCAGCGAGTAGCTGTCGGAAGGTTCGGTGCGCACGGTGTGGTGCAGCGTAGTCCATTGCTGCGCCGGACCAATGAGCGTAGAGCTGAGCGAGCCACTGGCACTATTGGAGTTGAGCGCCGCGGTCAGGCTTACGATCTGCTCGGTGCGGGTGCCGGGCTGGGCCGCGTCGTAGGTGCGCTCCTGCGTCTGGCTGCCCGCACCTTTCTGAGCCAGCAGCACATACGGGTCGCCGTCCTGGAGCTGGTTTACTTTTTGGGCTCCCAATGCCGTCAGCGCCGCTTTCAGGGCGGGCGGGAAGGCGGAGAAATTCACGCGGTTCGCCGATACCAGCGCCACATAAGCCCCGGCCGGCACGTTGTTGAGCAGCGTGAGCAGTTGCTGCTGCCGCGCCGGCGAGTTGATGTTGTCGGTAGCGGAAGCGGCGAAGTGGTAGAAGCGGTTCGGCGCCGTTCCGCACGAGTCATAAGGGCCGCCGCCCAGCTTGCGCAACGATTTGAAGGAAGCGCCATCGAGCACGGAAACCAGAATATTCGGCAGCGTGACCCCACAAGCCAGCACCGACAACTGCTCGGTGCCCAGTTGCACGCCGTAGGTGCCCTGAAACGTGGTGCCGGTCGGGGCCGCGCCCTGCGTCCGGAGCATAATAGATTTGGTTACATCCTCAAACTTCCACTTACCCGAAGGTGCGGCCACGCTCAGGCGCTGCAGCTCGTCGCGGCGGAACTGCCCGTGGTGGCTCTGCGACCAGCCGGTGGTGCCGTCGTTGATGATGCGGAAGGAGCTGGTGGTCCAGTCGTCGTTTTCGCTGGCATCGAGCTTGGTCTTGAAGCGCATGCGCCAGTACCACACCACACTATCACGGCCGGCAATGGCAAGTTGCCGGGGCCGCCATTCGGCCACCAGCGGAGCCTGCACGGTAGTGCGGCGCAACAAGGGGCTATTGAAAGTTGGAATGGTGTCCAGCTCCAGGTCGAAGGGCCGGATGGGGCCGGCCACGTTGGTCTGGCCTACCAGGCGCAGGGTTTCGGAGTTGGCAATGGCAAATTCCGGCGGGCTCAGCAGCGTGACGCCGGGCCGCAGAAACACGAAGCTGGTGGTAGCCGTGTTATTCAGCTCGTTCAGCTCGGCTACGCGGTTCTGGTAGTCGAGCGTGACGGTAAAGTTGTTGGTGCCAAACGGGCTGCCCGTATTTCTCAGCGTGAGCACGTAAGTCGTGTCGCGCAGGGCCTGCCGCAGGCCGTTGAAGGTATACACGGTATCGGCCCGCACGGGCAGCGAGCCGCGGTCATACTCGCGCTTCACCGAAATATCTACCCGGTCGTAGGTCACCTTGCCGGGGTTGCGCACCTTCACCAGCAGCCGGAACTGCGAGGAAGTAGCCAGCACTGGGCCCGTGCCAACGGGCTGAATTTCCAGGGCCGGCGTGCCAAACGTAAAGTCCGGCTGGGCCGGCGCAAACAGGCGTAGGGCTGGATCGGCGTGCCAGATGGTAGACATCAGCGAGCCTTGCTGGCTATAGCTTGCCTGCGGCCCCAAGCGACGGGCCACTTCGTTCTGAATTTCTGCCACTGGCTTGCTGTACCACTGAGGATCATTGAGCAGCAGCTTGAAAGTTTCGTCCTGAATCTCGTGTAGCTCCGGTTCAAAACCAAAACTTGACTCACTCATGAAGCCAATAAGTCCTTTGTCCGGCACCAGCAGCCAGTCCTCCGGAAACTGCGCCCTGCGGGCCCGGAAATCATTGCCTGCGCCGCATCCAAGAGCAAACATCACGGGGTATTTACCCGCATTATTGTAGCCACTACTTGCATCTGCGGGCCGGCCCAAATCGAAATCCAGGCTAGTAGGGTCGCCATGCCCAAAATAGTTTATGAGGGCAAGTCCGGCATTCAGTTCATTTGCGATGCTCAATCCTTGAGGCAGGCCAGCATCCGTACGGGCGTACGTTTTAATCACTCTGCCTGCGAAAAGAGGCTGTTCGATGCGGCGCTTATACTCATTCAGGTTGTTCCCGAATTCTTCAAATTCTGCTTCATTTTTCCCGCCCGCAATGTGCAAGGCATTCTTACGCCATTCCAGCCCTGGCGCATCCGGCCGGCTGATTACTTCCTCGTATTCCTGCAGCTTTTTCAGGTAGCTGGCCACATCGGCTGGGGTCTGGGCCGAAATACGGCCAGTAGCCATACGGGCGGCAGAGCTGCTATTGCGCCAGTCGGCAGTCAGAAAGATGTCGGAAGGGCCTCTCAAACTTGTTGGCACCAGATCACGCACGTTGGGGCCACCAGGCGCCCGATACACGTCCGGAAACTGGCGATGGTATACGCCTTCATCATACTCGCCCGGTGCCAGGCCTTTGCCCAGCAGCAGCAGCGACTTCGGTCGGGTATTGGTGAGCATATAGAGCGCAAAATTCCGAATAGCAAGCGCCGATTTTTCCCCGTAGTGGAATTGGTCGTAAAGCTGCTCACTCGTCACAATCAGAGGCTGATGGCTGCCACCAGCGGCTGAAGCCCGGTAATTAGCGTAAGCTTGCACAGGGTTGGCAATAGTGCCAGCAGGCCTCATCAGACGAGTACTACTAACAATTAGAAAGTTGTAGTTAGCTGGGCCAATAGGCGAAAACTGAACCCGGGTGGCGGGTGGCGGCAGGATAGCTTTTTCAACATCTACCAACCACAGATTGCGCGACCTGCCGCCTGGCACGGCATTCGGAAATACGTAACCCCGGCGGCCAGCGCTTTCAGCCCGACCTTCCACGCGCTGTACATTATAAGGATCTGTTACGTCGAAGCCTCGCACGGTGGCGGGCACGTTGCCAAGAGAATAGTAAGCCGGGGCACTTCCCAGTGTGGAATCATTAGCAAAGCGCACCATCGAGCGGCTCGCATTCCAGGTACTTGGGCGCGTGTGCGTGATTTTGGTGTAGCCCACCCGAATCAGGTTTGTGGCTGTTCCAGTTGGCTGCGTATCTATCTCCAGAAAAAAATTAGCTACTCCATTCGCGTCGATATCTGTGCGGAGCAATGGATAAGACATTTTACGCTGCTCATAAGCGTTGAAATCCACGGCCGGTCCCATAGCCCGACGAGGAGCCCCACCAGGCGGCAAACTATAGAGCGTGACCCGATGACTGGACTTGCTAGACCCCACCAGCTGCAACTCTATTTGAGGTACCGGACCCGTCGAGCCATTATCCAGCAAAGAATCTCTGCTAAAGCTGAGCGTCCGGAAAGGTCCAGAGAAAAAGCCTTCGCCAGGCTCGCCCCAGGGCTGAAACACATAAGACTGTAAATCAACATCATTATACCTGAAAGTATGAATTTCCGTGCGCTGGTAGCGCCAATACGGATGGGCCCCACCTACCGGAGTCGGGTTCACCTGCTGCATCCGCTTCGGGCTGATGGCGGGAGATGCTATGGTCAGAAAATAGGCCGCCGTATCGGTATACAGGCTATATAACTTCTGGTAGTGGTCAGAATCGTTCTTATACATTCCCACATCCAGGGCCCCATCGTTGCGCTGACCGTAGAACTCGATAAAGGTGGACGCATCCAGCGTGGTAGGGCTGTTGCCGCCCACGTAGATGGCTACCTCACGCCCCCGCCGCCAGAGCTGAAACCGCGTCGGGTCGGCGCTATTGATGCCGGCCCGGGTGAGGTAATTGTAGTCGAGCCGGTGCAGGCCGTCGCGGGTTACTTTAATCTTGTAGTACTGCTGGGCCGGCACAATCCATTCGTTGCCGTATTGGCCCGATTGGGCTTGGGCGGCCTGCCCAACACAGAGCAATAGTACCAGCAGCAGCCCCTGACGCAACATAGCAGGCAGGTTGTAAGAGTGTTTCATATAGCGTAGAAAAGAAAGACGGCCGTCTAGAAGCCGGTTTCGACCGGCTTCTAGACAACCAGTCAGCTGCGTTATTTAATACCGTAGCCCAACGACACGATAATGGAGTTGGCATTGCCGCCGCCCTGCTTATCCAGGGCCAGGCGCGAAAGGGCCATATCCAGGCGCAGGCCGCTCAGGGCCACGCCTACGCCCAGCGTAGGCTGCCCGCGCCAGCCACCCTTGTTATCGAAGGACTTGGCGGCCTCCATTTTCTGGAAGTTGCCAATGCCGCCGCGCAGAAACACCAGGTCCCGGAAGCCGAGTTCCACGCCGGCCTTGGGGTCGATGCTGGCGGCCTTGCTCGATACCAGCGTGTTGCGCTGGCCGTCGGTGGTTATTTCCAGGTCGGTGGCCACGAGGGCCGTGAGCTGGCCGGGCAGCTTGAAGCTGCGCCCCACGCCCAATACAAAGCGCGGCAGCGTGATTTCGGTGCTGTTGGTGGGCACCTTGTCGCCTACCGCGGCCACGTCCTTAAACTCATCGGCGTTTATCGACCAAGCATTGAACGTGGTGGTGATGTCGCGGGCGGTTAGGCCCAGGTGCCAGTCGCCTTTGTCGTACTGCGCCCCGGCATCGATGCCAAAGCCCCAGGCATTGGCGAAGCGGCCGTAGTTGCGGTAGATGATCTTGCCATTGGCCCCCACTTTCAGCCCCTCGATGCTGCCAATGCGGCGGGCGTAGGAAAGCAGCACCGCATAGTCGGCCACCGAGAAATACTGAATCCGGTCGTACTGAATGTAGCCGTACTCATTAATTAGGTTGCGGGTGTCGGCAATGTTATCGACGCCGGTGCGGATGAGGCTAGCCCCGAGGGCGCTCTGCTCATCCAAGGGCATCGAAAAGGCGGCGTAGTCGTTTTTCACGATGCCCGAAAACAGCTCGGAGTGCATCAGCACCGCGTCATACTTATGCTTCTGGTTGAGCAGGCCGGCCGGGTTCCAGTAGCCGGATGTGGCATCGCCCACCAGGCCCACCTGTACGTTGGCCATGCCCAGGGCCCGCCCGCCTACCCCGATGTTGAGGAATTCGTTGCTGTATTTGGGCGTCAGGTCGCGGGTTTGGGCGGTGGCGCGAGGCGCGAGGCCGAGGGTGAATCCGGTGCCGGCAAGCAGAAAAATAAGTCGGGAGACGTGTGGCATAGAATAAAAAAGACGGGGTACGGTTGGTCCGCACCACAAACGCAAGATACTTATTTATAGTGCAGCTACTGGGTGGCTTGCCGCGGCTGGCACTTTGCCGAACGGCATAAATCAAGCCTGAATGCATCACAAGGGCGTTTTTTCTTATTGCACCCACATCGGCGCTTGTCACTTTTCTGCTATCTGCTTGGCGCATGCCCGGAGCGGGCCAGCGGCGAAGGCATTCTGCACAAGCAAAAATATATTTCACTAGTACCTTGCGTCGCATAGTACCTTCTATTATCTTTGTTTCATTCTTCACCGATTTCTGCCAAGCCCATGAAAGTAGAGAACACCCAAGTGCAGATGCGGAAGGGCATCCTGGAGTTCTGCATCCTGGAAATTATTGCCCGGGGCGAGGTCTACGCGTCCGACATGCTGGAGGAGCTGACCGCCGCCCGCATGATTGTCGTGGAGGGCACGCTCTACCCGCTGCTCACGCGCCTCAAAAACGCCGGCCTGCTCGATTATACCTGGAAGGAATCCACCTCCGGGCCGCCGCGCAAATACTACACCCTCACGCAGGTCGGGCAGGAGTTTCTGCACCAGCTGCGCCTCACGTGGGAGGAAGTATCGGACTCGATCCGCATCATCCGCCAGAAGCCTCACCTCAATGGCACCGATACCCCGCCCCACCAGTAGCCGGCCCGGTCCATTCCCTTTGAGTCACTCTTGATTTGCAGTACTGAGATGAAAAAGAACATCAGCATCAACCTCCAGGGCCTTATCTTCCACATCGAAGAAGATGGCTACGACGTGCTTAGCCGCTATCTGGCGGAGGTGAAGGCACACTTTTCCGGCTACCGGGGTCACGAGGAAATCGTGGCCGACATCGAGGGCCGCATCGCCGAGCTGTTTGCCGCCCGCACCTCGGCTACCAAGCAGATCATAACCCTGACCGACGTGCAGGAGATGGTGGCCAAAATGGGCCGCGTGAGCGACTTCCAGAGCGCCGATGAGGCCGAGGACGAGGAAGAAGCCCTGGCTGGCGGCCCCGCCGCCTACACCTCCTACGCCGACGGAGCCAGCGCCGCAGCTGCGGCCGGCACCCCCACCGGCAGCACCGCCACGGCCGAGGAGCCGCGCCGCCTCTACCGCGACATGGCCAACCGCAAAATTGCGGGCGTAGCCGCCGGCATTGCCCGCTACTTCGCCGTCAATCCGCTCTGGATCCGACTGGTCTTCCTGATGGCACTGTTCATTCGGCCCCTGCTGGGGAATATTTTTCACTACGATGGCCACGCCTTCCGCTTCGAGGGCTTCGACCTGGGCGGCATCGCCTTTCTGGCCTACATCATTTTCTGGATTGCGCTGCCCAAGCGCTACGATGCGACCCCGGCCAATGAGGACCCGACCTTCCGTAAGCTCTACCGGGATACCGACACGGGCAAGGTAGGCGGCGTTTCGGCCGGCCTGGCGGCTTATTTCAAGCTCGATGTGGTGGTGGTGCGCCTGCTGTTCGTCGTGTTCATCTTCGCCGGCGGCTTCGCCATTCCGCTCTACATCATCCTCTGGATTCTGTTGCCCGAAGCCAAAACCGTGTCGGACAAGATGCGGATGCGCGGCGATGCCGTCACGCTGTCAGGCATCGATAATACGCTGCGCAGCAATGCTTTTACCGATGAGCCCGGTGCCGTAGCCGGGAACGGCAACCGGCCCCTGGGCATGTTTCTGGAAGACCTGTTTCGCAATCTGCGCCCTCTGCTGAACTTCATCGGCTCGGCCATCCGCATCTTCGCCGGGGTCATGCTCGTCATCATCGGCTTCTCGCTGGTTGTGGGCATCACCATTGCGCTGGTTGCCGGCCTGGGTTGGATTCCGGAGTCGCAGAACATTGTGCTGGGCGATGTGCCGGCCTACATTCTGCTGCGCGGGTTCTCTTTCTGGTCGCTGTTTGCCTTCTATGGCATGGCCGTCATTCCGGCGCTGGCCACGTTGCTTTCGGGCATCGGGCTGCTGCTGCGCCGCACCGTACTCACACGCACCGTGGGCCTTTCGCTGCTGGGCTTGTGGCTGCTGAGCGTGGTGGGGTCCAGCATGGCCTTTGCCGCTCTTAGCCACAACTTCCAGAACCAGGGCGAGCAGACCCAGGTGCAGCGCTTCCCGGCCCTGGCCGCTCCTACCCTGTTTCTGGATACCCGCTCGATGGACCGCAGCAGCGGCCAAAATGTTGATGTGGAGTTCGTAGCAGCCGATAGCGCCCAGGTAGTGAGCGTGGATAAGATTTTCTCGTCCAAAGGCGCGACCGAAGCCGAAGCCACCCGCACCGCCGCCACTTCCATCGGCTACACTGTGCGCCAGACCAACGACTCAACTCTGGTGTTCGACGACCACTTCTCCTTCCTGCCCGATGCCAGCTACCGCGACCAGGAGCTGCGCCTGACGGTGCACTTGCCCCGCAACAAGTATTTCCGCATCAGCGAGGACTTTTCCTACTGGATCAGCAGTGAGAACTTCGTGAACGACCAGCGCCCCGAAAACCCCGAAAAGCACCTCTTCCGCCTCCGCAACAACCGGCTGGAGTGCGTGGACTGCACCGAGCAGGAGCTGCGCGGCGACGACTTCGGCAGTGATTTCGACGGCGACGACGAGGAAGCCGACAGCACCGATGCCGTGGTGAACATCAATACCGGCGAGGGCAACATGCGGGTGCGGGTGAACACCGACGACGACGAAGATGGCAACGTGGGCGTGCGCATTGATGTGGACGAGGCCAGCTTCTCGGCTAGCCCCGCCGACTACGGCCCCGAGCGCCGCAACTTCAATCTGAGCGGCTTCCGCCAGATTGAAGCCAGCGGCGCCTACCGCGTGTATGTGCGCCAGGGCCCCGAGTTTAAGGCAGAAGCGGCCGGCAACGACCGGGAGCTGCGCAATCTGCGCGTAGATACCGATGGCGACCAACTCGTTATCAGCTCCCGCCGCGAATCCTTTTTCTCCGGCTTCGCCTCCAACCGCAAGCCCGTGCTGATTCGGGTGCAGCTGCCCGAACTGCGCGGTCTGGAGCTGAGCGGGGCGTGCCAGGCTAACGTGGCCGGCTTCAGCGGCCCAAGCCTGCGCGTAGACCAGAGCGGGGCCAGCAACGCTATGCTGAACGTGAAAGTGACCCGCCTGGTACTGGACCTGAACGGCGCCTGCCGCACCGATCTGCGCGGCACCGCCACCGAGCTGGCCGTGGATGGCTCCGGGGCCTGCCAGGTAAACGCCCTGGGAATGCCCGTGCAGCGCGCCGAGTTCGACCTGTCGGGCATCAGCAAAGCCAAAGTGCGCGTGAGCGACCGGCTGCGGGCCGAGCTGAGCGGAGCTAGCCGCCTGCAATACGCCGGCCAGCCCACCAGCATCCAAAAAGATTTGTCCGGCTCATCCCGCGTCACGCCTATTGCCGACTAGCCGGGAACCATTTATACTGCAAAAGCACTATATAACGACAACCAATACCTCAGCCACTTACGTAAGCGAATAGCACGTTGAGGCCATCGGGCTTCCGGTGCCGCCGTCGGAGCGGCCAGGACTTTTTCTGAGAATACGATGAAGGCCGGGCAACCTACCGGTCCCGGCCTTCATCCTTGCCTATACAAACGAGAATTGGGTTTACTTACTGGTGAGTGAAAGGTGACCCGGAGGAAGACCCTTTGCCTGACCCTGCTGCAACAGGAAGGCAAAGGCTTCCTCGAACTCGTTGCGAATCTTGCCATCCAGAATGGCCTCCAGCACGGCGCTTTTCAGCTCACCTACCTCTTTAGAGGGCTTCAATCCAAAGGTTTCCATGATGACTTCCCCCGTAATGACGGGCTTGAAGTTGCGCAGATGGTCCTTTTCTTCTACTTCCTTCAGCTTTTCTTCCACCACCCCGAAGTTGCGCAGGTAGCGCTCTTTGCGCTGGTGGTCTTTGCTGGTTATATCGGCCCGGCACAGCAGCATCAGGCGGTCGATGTCGTCGCCGGTTTCAAAGAGCAGGCGGCGCAGCGCCGAGTCGGTTACGGTTTCCTTCACCAGCGCAATGGGCCGCAGATGCAGGCGGACCAGCTTCTGGACCTGCCGCATCTCTTCGCCCAGTGGTAGTTTCAGGTCAGTAAAAATCTGGGGCACCCAGCGGGCACCTTTGTCCTCGTGGCCGTGAAAGGTCCAGCCCACGTTGGGAAAGTAGCGCTTGGTGGCGGGCTTGGCGATGTCGTGTAGAATGGCGGCCCAGCGCAGCCACAGGTCGCCGCCGGCTTCCACCACGTTGTCGAGCACCTGCAGGGTGTGGTAGAAGTTGTCCTTGTGGGCGTGCTTGCCCACTTTCTCCACCCCGTAGAGCAGGGCCATCTTCGGAAAGATGAGCTGCAATAGCCCACTCTGAAACAGCAGCTTGAAGCCATAGCTGGGCTTAGCGGCCATAATAATCTTGTTCAGCTCGTCCGTAATGCGCTCCTGCGACACAATCTTGATGCGGTCCTTGTTGCGGGCAATGGCATCGTAGGTATCGGGCTCAATATCGAAGTTGAGCTGGGTGGCAAAGCGCACGGCCCGCATCATGCGCAGCGGGTCATCCGAAAACGTGATATCGGGGTCGAGCGGCGTGCGGATGATTTTGCGCCGGATGTCGCCCATGCCGTCGTAGCGGTCTACCAGCGTTCCAAAATCCTGCTGGTTCAGGCTCAGACCCAGCGCATTGATGGTGAAGTCGCGGCGGGCCAAGTCTTCTTCCAGGGTGCCGGCTTCCACCTCGGGCTTGCGGCTTTCGGCGCGGTAGCTCTCCTTGCGCGCCCCCACAAACTCCAGCTCCACGGTGTCGGTGGGCAGCATGGCGGTGCCGAAGTTCTTGAATACCGTTACCCTGGGCTTGCCCGGCAGCTTGCGACCCACAGCCTGCGCCAGCTTTATGCCGTCGCCCACGCACACTACGTCCACGTCCTTGCTGGGCCGCGCCAGCACCAAATCTCGCACAAATCCGCCAATAACGTACGCCGGGTAGCCCAGCTCGCCGGCGGCCTCAGCAATGGTACGGAACAACGGATTTTCGGGGAGCTGCGGAGTGTTCATAAAAGCAATGCGGAAAGCCAAACAGCCGCAAAGGTAACCCAGCCCGTGTCATTGCGCCGCCGCCTGTCATTGCTTCGCTTTGCTCGCAATGACAACTGCTTATTCCCGCACCACCTCCAACTCGCCATTGGGCAGCACGCGCACTACGCGCGAGGGAGTGGCGGCGTTGGTATCATCCTGCCGCCAGCTCACCACGTAGTCGGCTCCGCGCACGATGGCCGGGCTCACCTCGGTGTAAATGGCTGGGGTCGGCTCACCGCTAATGTTGGCCGAGGTCGAAACCAGGCCGTGGCCCAGACGGCGCACTACTTTGTGGCAGAAGTCGTCAGTGCTCACTACGCGCAGGCCGATGGTGCCATCGGGGGCCAGCAGGTTGGCGGCCAGGTGCCGGCTGCCGGGCACGATGTAGGTAGTGGGCCGCGCCTGTCCCGCCATCAGCTCCGCCAGATTCGGCGGCACTACGGCCGCGTATTTGGCAAACATAACCTCATCAGCCACCAGTACGATGCAGGTCTTATCGGCCGGCCGGTTCTTGAGCTTATACAGGCGCTCCACGGCCGGCGGCACTTCCGCGTCGCAGCCCAGGCCCCACACGGTATCGGTGGGGTACAAAATCACCTGCTGCAGCAGCAGCGCATCCACGGCAGCATCGACTTCCTGGCGAAAAAAATTGCTATTCATTTTTTGGGGTCTTGGTTGTTGGGGGCTTGGGGGCTTGGTTATCGGAGTCTTGGGGCCTTGGGGTTGGAACTGTCATCCTGAGCTTGCGAAGGACCTTCTTCGTTATCGCTTAGAAGCTCACTTTAATGCACAAAGCCCATTACCTGCCCACAATGAGGGCCTTGCTCATTGACACATGCTTCTCACTTATCGGAGGAAGGTCCTTCGCAAGCTCAGGATGACAGTTCCAACCACAAGGCCCTAAGACCCCACACTCTGACATAGCTCTACCAGTACGCCGGCGGCGCTTTTGGGGTGCACAAAGCACACCAGCTTATTGTCCGCGCCGGGCTTGGGCTCCTCGTTCAGCAGTACGAAGCCCTCGGCCCGCAGCCGCGCCATCTCGGCCCGGATATCGGCCACCTCAAAGGCGACATGGTGAATGCCTTCGGGCTTTTTGCTAAGGTACTTCGTGATGGCACTTTCGGGGGTAGTGCCGGCCAGCAGCTCGATTTTGGAGCCGCCCACCTGGAAGAAAACCGTATCTACGCCTTCGCTGGCTACGTGCTCCTTTTTATAAGGAGCCTGCCCGAGCAGGGTAGTATAAAGCGCCGTGGCGGCTTCCAGATCGTGCACGGCAAGGCCGAGGTGTTCGAGGTTGGTGAACATGAAAGTTGGGGAAAGGGCTGGTGAGTCTTATTTGGAATATATCTACTTTTGTGGGGGCAAAGTAAAACCTGTTCATGGGTTTTCGTGTTCTACCTGCGAATCATTCTCCGCTAGATTCGTCGGTTTCTCCTCTGGTTTTCCGCTGATTTATATCTTTTCGAGCCATGCTCAAGCTCCCAATCTACCTCGACAACAATGCCACCACGCCGCTCGATCCGCGCGTGCTGGAGGCCATGATGCCGTATCTGACCGAGGTATTCGGCAACGCCGCGTCCCGCAACCACCCTTTCGGCTGGGCCGCTGAGGAAGGCGTCGACTACGCCCGTGAGCAGATTGCTGCGCTCATCAACTGCGACCCCAAAGAAATCATCTTCACCTCAGGCGCTACCGAGTCCGACAACCTTGGCATCAAGGGTGTGTTTGAGATGTATTCGCAGAAGGGCAACCACATCATCACCACCACCACCGAGCACAAAGCCGTGCTCGATACCTGCAAGCATATCGAGAAGCTCGGTGGCCGGGTTACGTATCTGCCGGTGAATTCGGAAGGCCTCATCAGCCTCGCCGAGCTGGAAGCGGCCATGACGCCCGAAACGATTCTGGTGACCATCATGTACGGCAACAACGAAACCGGCACCATTCAGCCGATTCGCGAGATTGCCGCCATTGCCCACCGGCACGGCGCGCTGTTCATGACCGACGGCACCCAGGCCGTAGGCAAGATTCCAGTGGACGTAATTGCCGACGGCATTGACCTGATGGCTTTTACGGCCCACAAAATGTACGGCCCCAAGGGCGTAGGCGCTCTGTATGTTCGCCGCAAGAACCCACGGGTAAAGGTAACCGCCCAGATGGACGGCGGTGGCCACGAGCGCGGCATGCGCTCCGGCACCCTGAACGTGCCCGGCATCGTGGGCCTGGGCAAAGCCTGCGAGCTGGCCCGCCTCGAAATGGCTGCCGACACCGAGCGCCTGAGCAAAATGCGCGACCGACTCGAAAAAGAGCTGCTGACGCTGGAGGAAAGCTACGTGAATGGCTCGCGTGAGCATCGTCTGCCGCACGTTGCCAACATCTCCTTTAAGTATGTGGAAGGCGAAGGCCTGATGATGGGCGTGAAAGACCTGGCCGTATCGTCGGGTTCAGCTTGCACCTCGGCTTCGCTGGAGCCTTCTTACGTACTCAAAGCTCTCGGCCTCAGCGACGACCTCGCCCACAGCTCGTTGCGCTTCGGCCTCAGCCGCTTCACCACCGACGAGCAGATCGACTATGCCATCGGCCACGTGAAGGAGGCTGTTACCAAGCTCCGCGAGATGTCGCCGCTGTGGGAGATGTTCAAAGAAGGCATCGACCTCGACAAAATCGAGTGGGCCGAACACTAAAATCAATTAAAAATTAAAAATGAAGAATTGTCTCACGGTTCACTTCGCGCCAAGACGAGTAATTCATTTTTAATTTTTAATTCTCAATTTTTAATTCTTTTCAAAGAAAAGCCATGGCTTACTCCGATAAAGTAATCGACCACTACAGCAACCCCCGCAACGTGGGCACGCTGGACAAGAGCAAGAAGAACGTGGGCACCGGCCTGGTGGGTGCTCCCGAGTGCGGCGACGTGATGCGCCTGCAGATTGAAGTGGACGAGGCCACCAACACCATCACCGACGCCAAGTTCAAGACGTTCGGCTGCGGCTCGGCTATTGCTTCTTCTTCGCTCGCTACCGAGTGGCTGAAGGGCAAAACCGTGGACGAGGCACTGGCCATCGACAACATGGAGATTGTGGAGGAACTGGCTCTGCCACCGGTAAAAATTCACTGCTCGGTGCTGGCTGAAGATGCCATTAAGTCGGCCATCAACGACTACCGCGTGAAAAACGGCCTAGCCGTGCTGGAAGAAGTAAAGTCGCACCACTAACTAGTTGTCGGTTGCTGGTTGTCAGTTGTTAGGTCATTCAACGTCCAGACTCTGACAATCAGCAACTGAAAACTGGCAACTGATTCAGAATGGAGGATATCCACGTCGAAAGCAGTCGGATTCAGAAGCAGATTGAAGATCATCTGGGCATGGGTCCGGGCAATCTGCTGTTCGAGTTCCGGCAGCTGGCGGGCCGCGTGCGCTTGGATCTGATTACCGTGAACCCGCGCCACCAGCAGAGCTTTCTGTTTCGCTACGAGGAAGGCCACGACAAGCTCGACGCGCTCCGCAAGATGCTGACCTACGTGAAGGATTCCCGTGATACGGAAAGCTCCTACACCATCCAGTGGCGGGCCCGCGGCGACCGGGAGCTGCAGACTTCTTACTTCCGCGCCCACAATACCTACGAGGCCCTCGATAAGCTCTACTACGGCCGGGACCTGAATACCATCACCGTTTTCAGCGTAGTGCTGAATCCATCTTCTTAGTTGTTGGGAATTTGGGTCTTGGGGACTTAAGGGCTTGGTTTTTTGTTTTGACTTGGATTAGTGTTAATGCTGCCAGAACGACAAACCAAGCCCCCAAGCTCCCAAGCCCCCAAGACCCCCAAGACCCCCAAAGCCATGATTACCGTTTCTGATAAAGCCAAAGAGAAAGTCGAGAAGCTCATGCACGATGCGGCGCTGGACGCGACGTATCGTTTGCGGGCTTCAGTAGCCGGTGGCGGCTGCTCTGGCCTCTCCTACAAGCTCGACTTCGACAATGAGGTGAAGCCAATGGACCAGGAGTTTGAGGACAAAGGCGTGCGGGTAGTGGTGGATATGAAAAGCTTCCTCTATCTGGCCGGCACTGAGCTTAACTTCTCCGACGGCCTCAACGGCAAAGGCTTCTACTTCGACAACCCCAACGCCTCCCGCACCTGCGGCTGCGGCGACAGCTTCTCGGTGTAGCCGCTCGTACTACTTTCCTGGGCCCTTGACACAAAAGGCCGGCCCTCTTTCGGGAGGGCCGGCCTTTTGTGTCAAGGGCCCCTTTTCCTGTTACTTCTTACTGCCGCTGGAAGCGCTGAGAAGTTCGGCTGATGCCGGTGCCAGTGAGCAGCATGTAGCTGCCCGGCCGTAGCTGCCCAAGGCCGATGGTCTCATTGTTGGGCACCAGGCCGTGGGCCTGCAGTTGCCCCAACAGATTGAGCACTTGGTACGGCTGACCGGCCGAACCGGTGGGCAAGTGCAAGTCTTCCTGAGCTGGATTCGGATACAGGGCTGCAGCCGCGCCCGTGGCCACTACCCGAACCGGGGAATAGGAAAAAGCACCTTCCGTATCCACTTGGCGCAAGCGGTAGTAGCTCAGCCCCGATAAGGGCTGCCGGTCGGTCAGGGCGTAGGTTTGGGCCTGGGTGGTGGAGCCGTGGCCGGCCACGGTGCCGATGGCCCGGAACTCTTGGCCGTCGGCGCTACGCTCCACCTCAAAACGGTCGTTATTCTTTTCGCTGGCGGTGGCCCACTTCAGCAGTACGGCGTTGGTCTGGCGCAGGGCCTCGAAAGCCGTCAGTTCCACGGGCAGGGGACTATTGCTGCTAAGGAAAACCTCGTCCAGGACAATGGCCGTTTTGTCGTTGGCAGTAGCCACGATACGGGGCTGGACTTGCGTTACGCTCGCGGGCAGGTTGATCCGCAAAAAAGTATACCTGGTTGCGGCAGTTCCAGTCGCAGAAAACGTCTGAGGAGCGCCAAAGGTGACGGTGGCAGCAGCTGTAGCTGAGTAATCCCAGAAAATGTCTCTACCGGAACCCGTGCCGACCACCGTCAGGGTAGGGGTAAAGGTAGCACCTCCATCGGTACTGATGCTGACGACTACACTTCCGGTTGAAGCCAGGCCGCCGTTCTGGTTGGTGGCAAACACAGCTAGGCGCAGCGTCAGGAAGTTGTTGGTAGAGCCAGTAAAGTTGATGTTCTGAAAATTAAGGGTGCTGACTGTCGTGCCACTACCCGTATTGTTCTGTACACCATACGCACGGGCACCACTTGAAGCTACGGCACTGGCCGCTGGACTAGGATTACCCCCCCCAAAAGCTGTAGCGGAAGTACCCGTAAAGATCTGTCCGCCAGTAGGTGTATACCCATAAGTATCCCCGGCTACCTCGAAGCTCTGTTTGGTAGTGTACTGGCTAAAGCCAGCCAGCGGGCAAAGCAACAGACCGGTGCAGACTAGGCCAATCAAGGAACAAACACTCTTTTTCATATTGCAATTTGGTGTGAATAAAGTGAGCAAGCAAGGAGAAAACCACCATCTGTCCTAGTAGGCCTTGTGGGAATATCCTCACGTTTGAATGCCCGAAGATATTAAACATAATTACTATTATTTTTCAACTCGATTACGGCCAAAGATGACTCCCCTACCCCTGCCGTGCATTATCCGCAAAACCCGCCGCAGGGCGATATAGCATCGGTTCGGGGCTTAACCTGCTGTGCAGGTGCTGCCATAGGCAATTCTAAAATGCGGCGTGACGTGTATAGGTCACAACGCGTAGCCCGTGCAGTAATAACAGTGTCTGACCCGCACGATGCGGAGACGCCGTACTTTGCGTTTCTGCCTCAGCAAACCAGTTAATAACGCGGTTTAAAACGTGCTAATCGACGCTCTATCTTGTCCTTCCGTCAGCAGTAAAGAGGGCCTTTCCCAAGATGGGAAAGGCCCTCTTTGCTTGGGCGACAGTCGGTCAGGCTTAGTTCTCCTTGATAAACTTGCGCACCGTGCGGCCAGCGGCCGTGACCACCTCTAGCTGGTAGAGGCCCGCCGGCAGCGGGGTCACGCTCAGCGTGGCGACTCCCTCGGCGGCTTCACCCGTCAGCACCACGCTGCCGGTGCTGTTCAGCACGCGGTAGTGTGCTGCGGCGGGCAGCTGCAGGTATAGCGGGCCACAGGTTGGGTTCGGGAACAGGGTGACTACGCCAGCGGCCGCTACGGCCACCACCGGCGAGAGAGCAGTCTTGCCGTCGCGGTCTATCTGGCGGAGGCGGTAGTAGCTCGTGCCGGTCAGCGGCTGGCGGTCGAGGGCGGAATAGGTGTGGGCCTGGGTGCTCTGGCCCTGGGCCTCCACGCTGGCGATGGGTCCGAACGACCTGCCGTCGGCGGAGCGCTGCACTTCAAAGCGGGCGCTGTTGTGCTCCGAGGCGGTGGTCCACTTCAGCAGTACACCTTCCGCCTGCTGCTGGGCTTTGAAAGCCGTCAACTCCACGGGCAGCGGGTTGCGCACGAGGTCCGGGTCGAGACTGGCCAGAGCGAAGTCGCTGAACGAGGTGAACGTGCCCGAGGTGAGAGTGCCGGCCACGAACGCACCGTTGCTGGCGGTGCCGGTGCTGGCCGAGCGGTCGATGTTTATCCAGGGGTCGGTGCTGAGGCTGCGCTTGGCAATTACCAGCATCGCGTCGGCCGGATCGGTTACCTCGTCATTCGTGTCGAAGCTGAGCGTGATGGTGCCGCTAAAGCCGGCGGGCTGCCCCCCTTCCGGAGTGATATTAACGTAGCGGATGCCCGATACGCGGGTGAGCGGAGCCGTAAGGGTGCTGGTACGGGCCGAGGTATTAAACAGCTCGGCCACGTAGGTAGTCGGGTTGTCCTGGGCAGCAATGGCCAGGGTGGCGGGAAGGAACTTGCCGGCCTTACCAATGGGGAACAGCAGCGAAGAGGCTCCGGCGGCCGAAGCCCGGGCCAGCGGACCGGCCACGTAGCTGCTGCTGCCGCCACCCGTTAGGTTGGCACCAGCAGTCAGCGTGAGCCGGTTAGCAGCAT
Organism: Hymenobacter daecheongensis DSM 21074; assembly: GCF_900141805.1. GTDB lineage: Bacteria > Bacteroidota > Bacteroidia > Cytophagales > Hymenobacteraceae > Hymenobacter > Hymenobacter daecheongensis. The sequence goes on from NZ_FQYN01000003.1 coordinate 440,361, forward strand.
CTGTGGTCAGTACCCCCGACGTCAGGGCCAGGCGGCTCAGCGTGAGGGGCCGAGCCAGGGTAACGCCGGTGCCATTGTTGATCTGCAGCGTCAGGTTCGGGCCAAAGGTGAGGGCCGAAGCCGGAGCAGTACCGCCGATGGTCTGCGGGGTCGTGCCGTTCAGCGTGAGCGTGCCGGCCGATGCCGGGCTGAAGGTCAGCGTGCTGGTACCATTGACCACGATGTTGCCGGCCACCGAGATGGTGCTGGTCAGGTTCAGCGCTACGTTGCCGCTGGTCACGGTCAGGTTGCCGGCAATGGTGAGCGCGCCCGAAGCCGTGGAGCTGGCCGTATTGCCGCTGACCACGCTAAGCTCCAAGTTGCCGTAGGTGCGGTTGGATACCGGTGGGAAGGAAGTCGGAGTTGCGACGCTGAACACGTACTGGCTGGTGGGCTCCAGCACAATGACGGAGTTGGTGCCCGTGATGCCGAAGGGCTGCGAGCCGCCGGCCTGCTCCAGGCGGGAGCCGTTGCGGAAGATGACGCTGTTGATGTTGGCGTTGGTCGCCCCGAACGGACTGCCCGCCATGTTGGCCGTCTGCCGGAACAGGCTGCCGCTCACGAACTCGATGCTGCCGGCCGTGGTAGCCTGCAGGCGTTGGTTGCCATTGTCGAATACCACGCTGCCGCCGATGCTGGCGGTGGCCCCGGGGCTCAGCTGCACCGTCAGGCCGGTGGTATTGGCCGTGGGGTTAGTCAGCGTCAGCGCCGAGCCGGCTCCCACCACCAGATCGGCCCCGCTGGTGTTGCCGTTGGCAATGGTTAGCGTCCGGGTGCCGTCAGTATTCAGAGTCGCCTGCACGCTGTTGCGGAAGATGAGCTGAGCCACCGTCTGTGCCGTGGTGAAGTCGACCGTGGCGGCAGCCGTAGCCGTCACGTTGCCGTCGAATACCAGCACGTCGGCCGGGGCGGCCGTGGTGCGGGCCGGGGTCCAGCTGGTGGCAGCGGCCCAGCTGGTGCCGGAGCCGTTCCACACGTAGGGCTGGGCCAGAGTACCGGTCAGCACCAGACGGTAAGGGTCTTCGTCGCTGTCGTTGTTGGCAATGATGAGCGTGGCGGTCTGGGCGGTAGCCGCCACCGGCGTATAAGTGACCGTGAACGTGGTGCTGCCTCCCCCGGCGATGGTGGTGATGCCGGGCTGGGCCGTGATGGTGAACTCGGGGGAGCTGCCGGCCTCAAACTGCACGGCGGGCGTGCCGTTCAGCGCCAGATCAGTGGTGCCCAGGTTCTGAACGGTGAAGGTGGCCGTAGCCGTGCTGCCCGGCTGCACCGCGCCGAAGCCGTAGGTACTGCCCGAGGCCAGGTCAGTGCCGGTGGCAGTCTGCAGGTTGATTTCCGGGGCCAGCGGGGCTACCTCTACCGTGCCGAAGACGTTCACGTCGTCGATGCGGTAGATTCCGGTGTTGCCGTAGCCGTAGATGCGGAAGTACACCGGGCCCTGCACGTTGGTCAGGCCGCTGCCCAGGCTGATGGAGCGGGCCGTGGTGGTAGTCGAAGGGTTGTAAACCGTTCCGACCGTTACGGGATTAGTAAAGGCCGCGTCCAGGCTGTAGCGCACCTCGATGTTGGTTGGGCCCGCCGTGCTCTTGCTGTCGGTGTAGTCCAGGGTAGTCAGGGTAAACCGGTAGCCGGGAGCCGGGGCCATGCTGAAGCCTACGTAGTTATTGGGGTTGAGCGTGCCGCTGGAAGCATAGCCCGTCGAGCCGAAGACACCCGTCACCGTATTGTTGGCGGTAATACCGCTGCCACGCTCGAAGTTGGCCGCCGTCACGTTGGGGTTCTTGTAGGAAGCCGCGACCGAGGTACCAGTGAAGTCATAGTTGACCAGGGGCGCGGCGGTGGTGGTGAAGCTCACCGAGCGGGGCACGGGTTTGTAGTTCTCAAACGTGACGCCGCTGACCGAATTGTCCGAGTTGTAGTCGTACACGTCGGCGGTGTAGGCCGTGGTGGGGCTGAGCCCGGTCACGGTTACCGTGACGTCAGCGTCCTTCAGCACCACGTAGTTGCCGGGGCCGGTGATGGTGGTCGTCCCATTGTTGCCGAACACGGGGTTGGCGGTGTAGGTCGTCTGGTCGGTGGGGGCCACGGCGGCCGTGGCGCTGTTGCGCACCACCACCAGGGCATACGTGCCGGTGCCGGCCACGAAGTTGCTCAGGTTGATGGTCGCCGAGTTGAAGCCCACATTGGTGGCCGCGATGCCCGAGCTGACCGTGGGCTCGATGACGATGGTGCCGTCCAGGGCCAGGGTTTTCGACGCGGCCCCGCTGCTGGTGTGGGTGATGTTGCCGCTGGACATGATCAGGTTGCTGCCGTTGGCCGTGCCCACCGAGGTGCCGCTCAGGCGCACGTACAGGGTCAGGCCGGCCCCGTTGACCTGGGCCGGGGTGAGCGTGAGCGAGGTGGCGAAGCCGGTGGTGGCACTGGTAGCCGACACCTCAAAGTTGGTCGGGGCCGTCACGGTCACGTCGCTGGTCAGGCCCGAGCCGCTCAGGGTGTAGAAACGGGCCGGCGTGGAAGGCACCCCGGCAATGGTGGTGAAGGTCACCGCGTTCAGCGCCCCCACCGTCAGGCTGGCCGTCACTACCGGATTCACGACGCCGGACACCAGCACCGGGGCCGACAGCGCACCGTTGGTGTTGGTCACGGTGCCGCTGTAGGAGGCGGCGGTAGTGCCGGTCAGGCGCACGTAGATGGTCTGGCTGTTGATGCTGCCGCCGACCGGCGTTATCGATACCGAGTTGGCGTCGGCGGTGATGCCGGTGAAGGCGGCCGTGGTCGAAACCTGGAAGCCGGCCGGGGCCGTCACGGTCACGGGCGTGGTGCCCAGGTTGCTGCCGTTCAGGGTGTAGGTCTTGGCTGCCGAGGGCGTGCCCGCCGTGGTGCTCAGCCCGCTGATGCTGGTGGGCGAGGTGGCCGGGGCCGTGGTAGCCGTGAGGCTCGGAACCCCGCAGCCGGTGTTGGCGGCGGTGGCCGAGTTGCGGGGGGCCGCGGCCGCGGCGGCGAAGTCGGCGGCGTTGTCGTTAGTGTCGGTGCAGCCGCCGTTGGCCCGGAAAATGGCGTTGGAAGCGGAGGGAGCCGGCGCACGGCCCGTGCCCTCATACAGGCCCGTACCCGAACCATAGCCGACCCGATCCACCAGGGTGCCGTTGAACAGCTCTACCCGGCCGGCTGAACCACCCATATCAATTCCCCCCGTTGCATCGGGAGTAGGCAGGGCACTACCCGTACTACCACCGCCCAGCTTGATGAGGTAGTATTTGCCGGGGGCAATGGAGCCGGTCAGGAGTACCGTAGTAGAAGGAGTAGTAGCGGTGCTGTTGTTCGAGTAGTAGGCAATGAAGTAGCTGCTCAGGTCCACCGTACTGGTGCCCCGGTTGAACAGCTCTACATAGTCGTTGGTATAAGCTGCGTTACTGTTGCCGCCGGCCCCGTACACCTGGCTGATAACGACCAGCTCCGGGCTGCCGGTGATAAAGCTCGCGGTACCCGGCGTCGTAGTCAGGTAATTTTCGAAGCCGGCCGCGGAGCCGGCATTGTAGGCGTATACCTCGGCCACGTAGCTGGTATTGGGCGTCAGGCCCGTTACCGTCACAGTGGTGACCGTGCCGGTCAGCACCACGTAGTTGCCGGCACTGGTGGTCGTGCCCGTACCGGTGTTGCCGAAGGCCGCGTTGGCCGTGTAGGTCGTTTTATCCACGGGTACTACGGCCCCGGTGGCCGCGTCGCGCACCACCAGCAGGCGGTTGGTGCCGTCGCCGCCGGCCACGGTCAGCACCACCGACGAGCCGCCGACTGCGCCGGTAGCCACCGTGGGCTGGGTGGTGGGCTCGGGAACCACCGTGCCCGACAAGGCGCGGGTGCGGGTGGTGGCGCCGGGGCTCGTGGCCTGCAGGGGAGTACCCAGGCTGGCCGTGGGCGTGTTGCCCGTCAGGCGCACGTAGAGCGTGGTGGGGGCCACGGTACCGCCGGTGGGCGTCAGGGCTTGGGAGGGCGCGAAGCCGGTGGTGGCGCTGGTCACGGAAAACTCGTAGCCGGCCACCGCTGCGATGGTGATGTCGGCGATGAGGTTTGCCCCTTCCACCGTCACCGACTGGGCCGCCGAGGGCGTGCCGGCCACAGTATTGAAGGCGGGGAAGGTATTGCCCGTCAGGGTAATGGTGGGAGTTAGCGCAGTCGTGGTTACTGTCAGCGGCGAGCTACTGTTCTGCACGTTGCCGGCGGCGTCTTCGGCCACCAGGTACACGTCGTAGGCCGTACCGGCGCTCAGGCCCGAAATGGCGGCCGTGGCGGCGGCGTTGGCGGTAGCGTTGGTGATGGTGCCGGCCTGCAGGGCGGCGGTGCCATTGCCAGTGCCCGCTTTTACCTGGGCCACCGTGGGTGCCGCAGCGCCGCTGGGCAGCACCACGTAGTAGGTCTTGCCGACTTCGTCAATCGTAGACGAGAGCGTGAAGCCGGTGGTGGTGATGGCCGAAGCCGAAGGCGAGCCGCTGGCAAAGGTTGGCGGGGTGCCGTCCACGGTGAAGGTGCCGGGGGCCGTGTAGGTGGTCGTGCCGTCGGAGAGGACGACCTGGCCGGTGCCGGTGGTGCCGGAAGCCACGGTGAGCGTGACGCTGGTAGCCGAGGCCGAGCCGAATGTGGCGGCGGTGCCGTTCACGGTGCCGCCGGTGATGGTGCCCAGGTTGGTGCCCGTGATGGTGATGACCTGCCCCACCGGACCCGAAGTGGGCGTGAAGCCGGTGATGGTGGGAGTTGAGGGAGTCGCTGTGCCACTTAACGTCACATCATCAACCGTCCACCTTTCTGAAGTTGCATTGGTTCTGTTGGTGATACGCAATTGAACTTGCGTCACGGAAGCAGGCAGGTTTACTTTAACCGTGCTGTAGCCATCAATTGCAGTTCTATCACCTCCTGCTGCCGGGGCGAAAATGCCCCCTGTTGGATAAGTGACAGTAGCAGTATTAACCGCAGCATAGCTCCAGTAGGCGTTATTCGCAGATGGACCATTTATGCGTAACACCCTTTTAAACGTCACGCCATTATCCACGCTGATAGAAACACTAACGCTGTCACCCGGATCTATACCGTTGTTTGTTGCCCCGACCGAAAATGCAGCAAGTCGGAAGGATATAGATGCAGCAGTGTAACCCGTTAATGACTGATTGGCAAATGTCAATGCCTGAGTAGTATTAAGGGTGCTCCAAGCATTTGAGCCTGTAGTAGCATACGCTGTGCTAGCAGGCCTGTCGCCGGCAGCAGAGCTACCACTAACAGAAGTAAATGTGCCTGTAGTAGCCGTATATGACCACAAATTAGTGCCAGATCCTTCAAAGCTTTGGCTAACAATCGTCGTCTGCCCCCACCCTACCAGCGGGCAGAGCAGCAAAATCAGCAGAAATTTCCACGAAGCGGAGCCGGATCGGGTGAAGCGCGGCATCAGAGTAGAGAGTGCAATCATATAGAAAAGAAAGAGTAGAGAGGACGAAATCCGGAAAGCTAAACTTAGCACGTAAATGACAAAGCTACAAATCAGTCCGGGTTAGATACCATATTATGTGTTATTGAATCGTTAAACCGACGAAATAGAACAAAAAAGGCCTTTCCTAATATAGGAAAGGCCTTTTCACTTTTATCAGCGCTTATCGCTCTGGCAGTTAGTTCTTTTGCACGCGGCGCGTTACAGTTTGCTGACCTTCGCCCACGGTCAGCATATAGATGCCGGCGGGCAAAGCACGCAGATCAAGCTGACCGGCAGCGCCGAGGCGCGTCTGGAGCACTACGCGGCCACTCAGGTCGGTCAGACGTACGGGCTGGTTCAGGCTGTTCCAGGTTTTGGGCAGCTCGATGGTCACCATTCCCAGCGTGGGGTTCGGATACAATGCGAAGCCATCCAGGTTCTGGGCGTTGCGAGCCGCCGTGTTGATGGTCACGGTGAACGTAACCGCCGCCGAAGTGCCACCGCCCGGAGCCGGGCTGGTTACCGTGACGGGCACTGAAGCCGCCACCGCAATAGCGCTGGCAGGCACGGCGGCCGTCAGCCGCGTAGCCGAGACAAACGTAGTGGCCAGCGCCACACCGTTGAAATTCACCCCCGAGCCGCTAACGAAGCCTGTGCCGTTCACCGTCAGCGTGAAGCCCGCGCTACCAGCCACTATCGTGGTAGGCGACAGGCTGGTGATGGTCGGTGCGGGGTTCGGAATAACTACTGTGAAGCTGGCGGCCGAGGTGGCCGTACCGCCTGGAGTCGTCACGGCAATGGTGCCGGTAGTGGCACCCGTCGGAACCGTCGCGGTGATGGTCGTGGCATTCACCACGGTGAAGATCGTGGCGGCCGTGCCATTGAACGCAACGGCCGTAGCACCCGTGAAATTGGTACCCGTGATGGTCACCGTCGTACCTACCGGGCCGGAAGCCGGCGTGAAGCTGGCAATGGTTGGCGCGGGCGTGGTTACGGTAAACGTAGCGGCGGCCGAAGTACCACCACCGGGGGCAGCATTGGTCACCGTTACATTGTAAGTGCCGGCCGTAGCTACTGCCGTAGCCGGTACGGCGGCCGTCAGCTGCGTGGCCGAAACGAACGTCGTGACCAGGGCCGCGCCGTTGAAGTTCACCACCGAGCCAGTAATGAAGCCCGTGCCGTTCACCGTCAGGGTGAAAGCGGCACTGCCGGCCACGGCCGTATTAGGCGACAAGCTGGTGATGGCTGGGGCCGGATTTGGCTGAATAACCGTGAAGCTGGAAGCCGAGGTAACGGTGCCGCCGGGAGTCGTTACGGCAATGGTGCCGGAAGTGGCACCCGTCGGAACCGTCGCCGTGATGGTCGTGGCATTCACCACCGTGAACACGGCGGCCAGGCCATTGAACGTGACGGCGGTAGCGCTCGTGAAGTTGGTGCCCGTGATGGTCACCGTCGTACCGACCGGGCCGGAAGCCGGCGTAAAGGAAACAATAGTCGGTGCCGGAGTCGTCACGGTGCCGGTTACGGCCACGTTCTGAGTGGCCGCGCCCGTGCTGCCCACGGTCACGTTGCCGGCGAAAGTACCGCTGGCCGCGCCCGTCAGACGAACATACACCAGCGCATTGGTTACGGTGCCGCCGGTTTGAACTACGGTAACCGTTGCGCCAAAGCCCGTGGTCTGGCTCAAGGATACTTCGTAGCCGGCCGGGGCCGTCACGGTCAGGTCAGCGGTCAGGTTGGAAGCGCTGGCGCTGAAGCTCTGGCTGGCAGAAGGCGTGCCCGTGGTTGTGCTGAACGCCGCCAGCGAAGCCGGGGTCACGGTGATAACCGGCGTGGCCGGGGCCGTGTAGTCGCTGATGCTGATGTCGTCGAGGTTGAAGCGCGGATTGCTGGCCGCCACCGTATTGGTGCTGCTGATGCGCAGACGAATGTTGCCCGCACGGTTGGCCGTGAAGGAATAGCTTGCCAGCGTAGCCGTCAGCGCCGGCGCGGTGCCGGTGATGTCGGTGTAAGTAGCACCGCCGTCGGACGAAATTTCCAGTTTCAGCGAAACATTGGTGTCGGAGCCATACAGCGCCGCGTTCAGGGTGATGACACCCGCGCCGTTGGGCTTGTCGAAGTTCATCGTTACTGTACCGCCGCCGCGTACCCGCACGCTGCGCGTACCATTGAACTTATCGGAAGTGCTGGTGCCGATAAGGGCATCCGTCAGGGTCCAGTCGCCGCTCTGCAGCGCCACGGTAGCCGTAGCATAACCAGATTTAACGCCCTGCTCGAAGTCCTCGAACAAGCCGGCCGTAGCCGCCGATACCGTGAAGGTAGCCGCTACCGAAGACGTACCGCCCGCGTTGGCAACAGTCACATTGTAGGTACCGGGCGTAGTCAACGCTGAAGTCGGCACTGCCGCCGTTAGCGTGGTAGCCGATACGAAAGTCGTCGTCAGCGCCGTACCGTTCAGCGTTACGGTAGCACCGGTCTGGAAGCCCGTACCCGTTACGGTGAGCATGAAGCCCGCGCTGCCTGCCACCCGAATGGCCGGAGCCAGGGCCGTGATGGTCGGCACTGGAATGGTTACGGTGAAGCTGGTAGCGGAAGTAGCGCTGCCGCCCGGCGTGGTCACGGCAATGGTGCCGGTAGTGGCTCCGGCCGGAACCGTCGCCGTGATGGTGGTAGCATTCACTACGTTGAACGTCGTAGCCGCCGTGCCATTGAAGGCAACCGCGGTAGCGCCGGTGAAGTTGGTACCCGTAATGGTTACTGACGTACCTACCGGCCCACTGGCCGGCGTAAAGCTGGCAATGGTTGGGGCCGAAGCCGTCACGGTGAAGCTGGTAGCCGAAGTGGCCGTACCGTCCGGGTTCGTTACGGCAATGGTGCCGGTGGTAGCCCCCGTCGGAACCGTCGCCGTGATGGTCGTCGCATTGACGATGGTGAACGTAGCCGCAATACCGTTGAAGCTGACGGCGGTAACCCCGGTGAAGTTGGTGCCCGTGATGGTCACGGAAGTACCGACCGGACCGGAAGCCGGCGTGAAGCTGGCGATGGTTGGCGGCGTGGGACTCGGCGCTGTCACGGTAAAGTTGGTGGTCGAGAAGCCCGTGCCGGCCGGCGTGGTTACGCTGATAGCCCCGGAAGTGGCTCCGGCAGGCACCGTCACCACAATCTGCGTGTTGCTGTTCACCGTAAAGGTCGGCGCGTTCGTGCCGCTAATGGTCACGGCCGTAGCCCCGGCGAAGTCGGTGCCGGTAAGCGTGATGACCGTTCCTACTGGCCCGCTGGTCGGCGTGAAGCTGGTGATGGTTGGGGCCACCGGCCCCGTCGTGCCCACCGTGCCGGATACCGCCACGTTCTGCGAAGCAGTGCCGCTTACGTTGGTGATGTTGCCGTTGAAAGTGCCACTGGTAGCGCCCAGCAGCCGCACGCTAATGGTTTTTGTCGATACCGAGCCGCCCGTCTGAGCCAGCGTCAGCGTGCTGCTAAAGGTAGAGCCATCCGAAGAAATCTGATAGCCGGCCGGAGTTGTTATGGTGATATCAGCCGTCAGATTGGTGCCTGCCACCGTGTAGGTCTGCACAGCCGAATTGGTGCCCGTCGTGGTGGTGAAAGCCAAGGGACCATTGGTCGAAACCGTGATGGTTGGCGTACCAGCCACGCCGCAGCCAGCGTTCAGCGGAGCATCGGTGTTGGTAAGCTGCACAGGCGTGGTTCCGCCCGTAGGGTTGGCCGTAGCCGCGCCCGACGGCCAGAGGCCATCGGCATCGGTGTTGCAATTCACCACGCTGCCGCTCGCTACGGAGCGTTCCTCTACCCGCCGCACGCCGCTGGCATTGGCATTCGGAATGAGGGTATTCCAATCACCCGATGAAGTAGTATAGCCTGGAATCACACCGGTGATGGTCACACTGATAGGCTCCACCACCGTCACGGCCAATGGGCGGCCCGTGCCGGTCGTGTTATCATAAAGGGCCACCAAGTTGCGGGGGCTCGCAAAAGAATTTCCTTTGATGAAGGTGCCGCTGGTAGCCGTAGCAGTAGCCGCAAACGTGAGTACCGTGATGCCTTGGTTCAGCGCCAGCCGCTTCTCAATCACCGTAGGCGTAGCATTGGGGGCCAGCACAATGGTTGGGAAAACGACGTTGCCACCGGTAAAGCGCGTATTACCCGTATTCACCAGACCAAACCAGCCGGTGTAGGAGCCGGTGGCATCAGTCGTGAAAGTTTCGTAGCCGCCCGCCGCAGTCAGGCTGGCCGTGCTGGTGGTGGAGTAAGAGCCAGAGAGGCCGTTTACCAACAATGGGTTGCCGGCACCGCTGCCAGTACCGCCAATGTCAGCTCCGCCGCCGGTGGCCGAGTTTGTGGCTCCCTGGGTGTAGTAGCGGTAAGTAGTGCCGGGCGTGAGGTTGCTGACGGTGGCGCGGTATAGCACCGGCAGGCGGGTAGCCGTGCCGCTGGCCATATACTGCGGTACAATCAGGCCGGTGAAATCAGCCTGGGTCAGCGCCTGGGCGCGGCCCAGCAGCGGCAAGCCCAACAGGACCAGCAGCTGCAGCAGGAAGCGCCAGCCGCCACGGCCAGAGCTTGCATACTGACGAAATAGCGTAATGTTTTTGTGCATAAAAAAGAATTTGGAGGTGGAATCAGAAACTTCCGCACGCAGCGGAAAGGAAGCATTTTCAAAGGTAGGTCACTTGAGCGGCCTTCCCTTACGCAGGAGCTTTATCAAAAGGTTACGGAACCCGCCGCGGGAAAATAAAAAAGGCCTCCTGCAAGCGGGAGGCCTTTTTCGACTACAAGTTTCGCGAACGAATCAGGGTTAGTTTTTCACCAGCTTACGGCTCACGGCCTGCTTGCCTTCGCCGATAACGACGATGTACGTGCCAGCCTTCAGGTTGCTCGTGTCCAGCTTACCATCGGCTTTCAGCACCCCAGCCTGCACCTCCCGGCCCACCAGATCCGTGATGCGAACCGCCAGATTTTCGGTAGAGCCCTGCGGCACCAGGATGGTCACCTCACCCTGCGTTGGGTTCGGGTAGAGGCTAACCTCGCCCAGCGTAGCCCGAATGGCAATGGCTTTGGTGATGGTGGTAGCACCGTCGAAATCCGTCTGCTTCAGGCGGTAGAACGACAGGCCCGGCAGCGGACGGCTGTCTACGGCTTCGTACTTGGTTTGCGTGGTGGTAGAACCAGCGCCTTCTTTAGTCAGGATGGTGGTGAAGTCACTCTCCTTGCCCGTCTGGCTGCGCTGAATCTCGAAGCCACGGTTGTTCTTCTCGCTGGCCGTAGCCCAGTTCAGCACAACTGCGTTGTTGCGCAGCTTAGCCGAGAACGAAACCAGCTCAACCGGCAGCGGAACCTGCGGCTCGTTGTTTGGCACACGGTAGTTCTCCGCGTTCAGCACGCCATCGTTGTTGAACTCGAAGCCGTAGAACTTGTAGCTCACACCGGAAGTCAGATTGGAAACAGTGAAGGAGTTAGTATTGCCACTGAATACGACGAAGGTATTTGTCCCGGCCTCAATGGCAGTGCCACTACCGTACTGGTATGCTCCATTGATAGCCGCACCGGGGTCAAAGTTCTGTTTGTCTCGCGGGAACAGATTTGTAGGCAGGGTGGTCAGATAAGTACTGCTACCAATAACCAAGCGACTCTGTCCATAAGTTGTACCAGTTGGGGGATTCGACAGGTCGAAAGTAATGGTAGCAGACGTACCATTGCGCACTACCCGAGCAGTTGACTGAGCCGTGGGTTCTACGGCAATTGAGAAGCCCGTAGCCCGGCCAAAACCGCTGCTGAGCGCATTGAAGTTGTTATCACCAAAGAAGCTAAAGTTGCTGAACTCCAGATTCTGGTCAGCATTTCCTACCCGTGGTGGAGCGAAGCGCACATCTAGGTTGGCTACAAAGTTTCCTTCTACATTAGGAGTGATAGTAGCCTCCTTAGTATAGGCAGCACTATTCAGCGAGAACTCGAACAGCGGAGTGGCAGCCGTATTGAGCGTGCCGGCAGCATTGCCGTCCGCGGGGAAGCGAATACCCACATTGCCATCCAGCAGGAAACCTTCCAGACGAACGGTTTTGGGAGCCGAAGTCGTGAGTTTTACCACCGACTGGCCGAAATCACCCAGCGCATTGTTCAGACGGATAGTAGGCTGGCTAATGCCCGTTACCGATACGTCGGCATTCGGAGCAGGAGCGCTGGAGTTACGAATGGTAGCCGTAACAGTGATGGCCGCGCTGCCCGGAATGAAGCGAACGAATATCGGACGCTGGACTACGTTATTCTGCGCATCCGGCGTGAAAGAAAGGCTGTTGGAAAACACGACGTTATCGGCTGAAACCTGGAAGTACTGGGCATTAGGGCCAATGGGCCGTACCACCAGATCCTGCACCAGATTCGTACCAGATAGCAGATAGCGCTGCGAAACCGAAGTAGTATTCGGACGGGTAGCGAAAGTGAAAGTGTTACCATCCGGGTTTGCTACCGAAATGTCCGAAGTACCGCCGCTGGGGTTGTTAGCAGTCACCGTAACCGAGGAGGAAACCAAGCCGCTAACCACACTGATGCTTTCGTTGAAGCCATCCTTGGCAACCAGGGGCACTAGTTGCACTTCAATGCTCTGCGGAGTAACCGTACCGCCCGTGCGGGTGAGCACAATAGGTGCATTCGAGAAGCTGCCACCAGCCGTAGCGTTACGGAACTGGATGTTAGTGCTGCTCGCGGTGAGCGTAATGTTATCAGTCAAATCAGTACCACTCACTTCGAAGCGCTCAACACGGGTACTACCGCTGCTGGTGATCGTACCGAAGTCGATAGTGGTAGGATCAACGACCAGCGTAGCATTTCCCGTGCTGGCAATGCCCTCACCGGTTACGCGCACGAGCTGGGTGGTAGCATTGGTAGAGACTACCGTGATGTCGCTGGCGTAGGTCTGGATGGCAGTTGGGCTGAAGCGAACGTCAATCTGCGTACTGGCCAACGTGCCGTTGGTCGGAGTCAGAACGATGGCAGTTGTCGAAAAGGCATTATTACCCGTCCGAATGCGGAAGCCGGTAGGCGGCGTGATGGTCACCGGACCCTGCAAATCCTGACCACTTACATTGAAGAAAGGAAACGGCGTGTTGCTGGAAGAACCTACGCGCACCTGACCGAAATCAGCCAGTGGACTTGGCGTAGCCGTCAAGATAGGAGGCGGCAACGTACCGGTGCCGGAAACACCCACGTTGGCGGTTGCCGTAGTGCTGGTGAAGGTCACATTACCGACAAAATTACCGGCCGTTGTTGGCAGGAAACGAACATTTACAGTCGTGTTGACTGCACCATTGCCATCCTGCTGCAAGGAGATAGATTGAGCAAAAGCACCACCATTGACATTGGCGTTGCTCACCTGGAAACCAGTAGGAGCCGTTACGGTGATAGGGGCCGTCAGCGAAGTAGCGGTTACCGTAGTAGATTGGGAAGCCGAGGCGGTGTTAATTACCTGGTTGCCAAAACTCATGGAGTTTGGGTTGACCGCAATAGTCGGGGTACCGGGAGTACCAGTACCACGAACAAATACCTGTGCGAAAGCAAAGCCACCGTTAAAGTTGAAAAGATCTATCCGCTCGTTAACTACCCCAGTTGCAGTAGGCTTGAATCGAACAAATAATGTTCCCCCTGCAGCGGGCAAAGAAACTGCCTGGCTGAAAGTAGTCCCATTAGTACTACCCTCGAACGAAGGTGCATTCGTAAAGCTGACAGTAGTAGGGCCACTAAAGCCACTACTAGAAACAGTATACTGAAATGGCGGGGTCGAAGTCAATCCTACAGCTACTGCTCCATAGTCAGTAGGGGTTCCAGAAGTTGTAGAAGGTGTTACAGTAAGTGTCTGTGCCTGCGCAAAGACCGGCAAAGCCAGCAGCAGTAAGATCAGAAACCGCAGATGCGGCTTTCGTGCCCACTGCAAGGCACTCAAGTAAGTGTTTTTCATAGTATGGAAGAAGTAAGGGTTACGAGAGGAAGAGGTGGAAAAAGCGGGAAAAGGCCTAAGCCTTGAACTCAACGTCATTACGACAAAACAACGGGTATTGATTATTAAATTTCACAGGTTTTACATTATTTTTCCATGATGAATGTGAGGCTGTTAAAACACTGTGAACCGCGCATCCTGCCCATAATTCGTGCCAACTACTGTATTTTACAGGTTTCACAAAGATGAAGCAGTGAAAATTTCCCTATATATAAATTTCATTTTATTCATAAATTGTAGCATTGAAACAAACATACCTTTGTCAACATATTTGTTTCAGAACCGCAAAGTTGCATCATTTTCGCAACACAGTTGATAAGGGAATATTTAATCCAGTGTATTTTTTCTATGCCAGCTAATAAGTCGTCCATGTGCAGCGACGCTGTTAGCAGGCAGGCGAGCAGTATACACGGGGCCTGATAAACACGTTCACACGTTGCTTTATATAATGCGCTAGCTATAGGCCAAGGTGCCAATGCAGCACACGGGTGCGGCCAGCTGGGTAGCGTGTTGCTACCCAGCTGGCCGCACCCGTGTGCTGCTATTCTATTTTGCTACTTCCAATCCGGCAGGCTGGCATTCTGAAATAGCCGGGCGCGGTTGCGGCCGTCCAGATCCATCGTCCAGACTTCGGGGGCCGAGAGGTTGTCGTTGCTCACGTTCATGAAGATGACTTTCGCGCCGTTTGGTGAAAAATGCGGGTATACGTCGTTGGTGCCGGCTATTTTGCCGGTGTTAGTGCCCGTGGCAAGGGCCGCCGACAGGTCAACTACGCCGGTGCCATCGAGGCGCTGCATGAAAATGTGGGCATTGAGTTGGCGGCCATTGGCGTTTTCGTAGCCATCCACGTCACGGCTGTATAGAATCATGCTGCCATTAATGCTGAAGGAGGGCGAATCGAGGCGGCCGGGCAGGTTGCCGATCAGCTGCGTCAGGCCCGAGCCATCGGCGTTCAGCAGGTATAGCTCCGCATCATACAGGTTGGCTCCCACCGTCTGCACAACGATACGGTTGCCCTGGGTGGCCCAGTCGCACTCGCGGAAGTGGCGGCCGGCGGGGGCGGTGGCCAGCTGCGTGAGGCCGGTGCCGTCGCGGTTCACGCGCCAGAGCTTATCGTAGCTGGCGTAGATGAGCTGCGAGCCATCCGGCGACCACCGATAGGCCAGGCCGGCGTTGCCATAGCCTTCCACCGGAATGCCGTAGGGAGTAATCAGGCGCGGGTCGGAACCGTCGCGCCGCATGGTGTAGAGTTGGTATTGGCCCAGGGCATTGGAGGTGTAGGCTATCAGGTCGCGGTTGGGGCTGAGCTGAGGCGCGGTTTCGACAAAGACAGATTTGGTGAGCCGCAGCAGATTCGCGCCCGCTTCGTCAGAGGAATAGATGTCGGTATTACCAGCGGTTTCGCGCACGAATAAGTAGCGGTTGTCGGGCAGCACGCCCGTCTGGAAGCTCCAGACATCGCCGCGCACGGTTTCGCCGGCCTTATCGCGCACGGTTACCTGCCAAAAATAAATGGTGTTGTATTTAAGGTCATTGACCGTGATGGTCGTGTCGCGGGAGTTGGTCAGCAGCTGTCGGCGGTCAGTGGAGTTGCTCTCATACAGCACCACTTCCGAGCGCAAGGAATCCGTCTTATCGGGGTCGGTGACGCGCCAGCGTAGCGTCAGGCGCGTGGCCTGGTTGGTGGCGCGCTCGGCGGGGCTGGGGTTGGAGGGAGGATTGGGGCGGCGGTTGGTGCCCGAAGCCTTTTCCAGTGGCACCTTCACCGCTACGGCTGGCCCCTCCCCTACCTGCACGTTCACGGTTTCGGTTTTGAAGTCGGTTTTGCGCACGGCTAGGGCATATTTTCCCACCACCAGATTGGGCAGGGAGAATTTACCCTCCGAGTCGGTAGTGATAGAGGAAGTAGCCGGATTGGTCGTAATTACGGCGTTGGCGATGGGCAGATTGGTGGCGGCATCTACCACCAGTCCTTCTATGCCGCCATAGTACACGGGCTCGATGGTGGTAGTTTCGCAGGCCGGCAACGCCTGAGCTAGGAGCAGAACCAGAAACAGGCGGGCCAGGATGCGCAGAGTGAGAAGCATAACGATGGAATGGTGGGGCAGGCAGGAAAGGGAAAGAGCAGAGTAATGAGGCCGTAGCGGCAGTCGGCACTCAGGGACGGGAAGCGGGTGCATGCACCAGCGAGTCGCGGGCAACGACGGTGCCGTGCGCATCCAGCAGGTGGAGATGCACCTGGTAGAAGTCGGCGGGCGATACACTGATGCTGGTCTGGGATAAAGCCACCGTTTGCCGGGGAGCCACGGTCACGGTGCCCGACTGCGTGTTGCGCGAGGTGCCGGCGGGCCCGCGCTTATCCGTGAGCAGCTCGTAGCGCAGGGTAAGCGCCTTTTCCGAGTCATTGCGGCAGTGGCCCACCAGCGTGAGCTGGTTGCCTTCGAGGTGGGCGGCTAGCTGAGCCTGGCACGTTGGGCCCTCGGCGGGCGGCACGGCCTGCGCCAGCGCAGCCAGCACAGGCAAGGCCGCGATGTAGAAGAGAGATTTCATCAGCTGACAGCGAGTAGTTTAGTGAAACGGGAATAATGCAACGGCGCGAAAAAGGCCAAAAAAAACTCCGGCTGACGGATGCCGCGCCGGAGCTTTCTGGTTAAATACTTCAGGGCATGGCCGAGACTTTGCCCTGCTCCACGATGACCCGGATGCCCTCGCCTTTCATGCTCACGCCGTAGCCGGGCGTGTGGCTACCATTTTCGCGCTGCACCAGCTGGTTGTTGTTGCCCATCTGCTCCACGCTATAGCGGCGGTCATCCACATTCAGGCGCTGATCGACGCGGTTGTTATTGCCCTTCTGCAGAATATCCGACTCCGTGTTACGGCCGTTTATCTCGCTGGCGGCGGTGTTGTTGTTGCCCAGCTGCACGATGGTGGTCCGGTTGCCGAAGCCATTCTGCAGAATAGCCGCCGCGTTGCCGTTGCCATCCTGCGCAATGGTGGCCGCGTTGCCGCGCCCCGCCCCCAGCAGCCGCTGATCGATGGTGCCGCGGTTGCCGATGCCATCCTGCGCCAGCACGGCCCGGTTCAGGCTCTGCGCAGCTCCCGGCTCGCTACCAGGGGCCAGCTCGCTGCCGGTGGTTTGCACCAGCAGCTCGCCGGTACTGAGGTCTTCCTTGTCTTTTTTCGACTGAGCCTGCGTCAGCGTGCTGCCTAAGCACAGCAGCACGAAGAGGCCCGGAATAAGCGTTTTTTTCATATCCTGACAGAAAAAGGAAGGTTAAAAGAAGACTAAGTAAGAATAGAAACCCAAGGCCGATGAACTGGCACTTGAATCAGCGGTATAAAAATAAGGTTATTTATTAATAAAAAAATACAATGAGTTATTTTTTTCGATACTTTTTATAACGCCAAAAGCATCCCGCCTATCCGAGGACCTGCGGGATGCTTTGCGCTAACAAAAACCAGGGTTTAGGGGTGGTTCTGCTTCACCACGCTGGTGTTGTTGTTGCCCACCTGCGACACGTCGCTGGTGTTGCTGTTGGCACCCTGCCAAGTATCGGCCTGGTTGCCTACGCCCGTCTGGATCTGGCGGGCATAGTGGTTGTCGCCGTCCTGATCGATGTAGGCGCGGTTGCCAACACCACCGATGCTGTTGCCCTGCGTCTGAATGGCGGTGTTCAGGTTGCCATCCTGCTCGATGGTAGCGCGCTGGTTGTCGCCGCGCTGGGTCTGGGTGGCTTTGTTGTAGCTGCCAAGCTGCTCGATGGAAGCGATGCTGCGGAAGCTGCCGTCGAAGTTGCTGCCCTGGGTCTGCGTGGCCTCGTTGAAAGCTCCGTTCTGAATGGCCGAAGCCTGGTTTTCTACACCCTGCTGCTCCTGGCTGCTCTTGTTGTAGTTGCCGATTTGCTCGATGGAGGCTTTGTTGTCGTTGGTGCCGTAGCCAGAGGTAGCATCGCGCTGCACCTGACGAGCGTCGTTGAAGTCGCCGCCGCGCTGCATCACCGTAGCCTCGTTGCGGCTACCATCGCGCTGCTCCTGATACGACTTGCTGTCGCCGCCGATCTGCGTGGCTTTGGCTTTGTTGCGCTGGCCAATCTGCAGCTGGGTGGCTTGGTTGCGGTCATCACCAGAAATCCCGTCGCCCTGCGTAATCTGGGCCTCGTTGCGGGAGCCATACTGCGTCTGCGAGGCTTTGTTGCTGGAGCTGTTTTGGGTGGTAATGGCCGTATTCAGGGTATTGCCGTAGCCGGTCGCGCTACCCTGGGTCTGGGTCAACTCGTTGCTATTGCCGCTTTGTATGCCGGTGGCGGTGCTGAAGCTGCCCGATTGCGTAACGGTGCCCATGTTGCTGTTGCCCGTCTGCGAGAGCGACTGAATGTTACCCTGGGCGAAAGCCGCACCCGACATCAGCAGGGCACCGGCGAGGAAGGAAATCTTTTTCATAAGAAAGAATTGAAAGTGGAAGAAAAAAATGGTGGAAGAAATGAAAGCGAGGAAAGTGGGCGGTGGAGGCTGGAGCTACTCCTTATATATATCTGAGTGAGTAGGATCAGCATCTCCGGGGTCTGGCAGCCCGGTCATCACCAAACTTCGGGTGCTTTGCTGCAAGGAAGCACCCGAAGCCGGGCCTTATGGGTGGTTCTGCTTCACCACGCTGGTGTTGCTCAGGCCCACCTGCAGCACGTCGCTGCTGTTCAGGCTGGCACCCTGATAAGTGTCGGCCTGGTTGCCCGAGCCCGTCTGACGCTGGCGGGCGTAGTGCCCACCGGCATCGTCCTGGTCGATGTAAGCGCGGTTGCCGGCCTTGCCGTCGGCGAAGGCCGTCTGCTCCTGCACGGCCGTGCTGCCGATACCCGACTGCTCGATGGTGGCCGAGTGGTTGTCGTATTTCTGACGCTGAGTGGCTACGTTGCCCGCGCCAATCTGCTCGATGCTGGCGGAGCTTTCGTAGGCGTGCGTGGCGGCCGTACCCTGAAACTGATTGGCTTCGTTGCCGAGGCCAATCTGCTTGGCAGTAGCCGTATTGTAGCTACCCCGCTGCTGCTGGTCGCTTTTGTTCAGGCCACCAATCTGCTGAACGGACACTTCATTGTAGGATCCGCCATAGTCGACGGCCCGGCGCTGAAGCTGCTTGGCTTCGTTGCCGGCCCCAACCTGCTCTACAACGGCCACATTTCGGTTGCCGTCGCCCTGCTCCTGGCTAGACTTATTGAAGCTGCCGAGCGATACGGAAGTCATGGCATTGAAGCCACCGTTCACTTGGTTCTGGGTCAGCTCGTTGCTGCTGCCGGTCTGCACGCCGATGGCGGAGCTGTTGTTGCCCATCTGGGTCACGGTAGCGGAGTTGCTATTACCACCGGTTTGTGCCAGCGTCTGGGTATTATTCTGAGCCGAGGCGGCTCCAGCGGCCAGCAAAGCGGCGGCTAGGAATGAAAGCTTTTTCATGGGATTTTTGGGGGTTTGGGGGGAGGCAATCAACTGGCACTATACTATGAATCGATATTCCCTCCGGAGGAATGATACAAATCTATATACAAAAAGTTAAAAGTCAATAGACGATCAATAAAAATTATTAAATAAATTATTTATTCAGTCATATTATAAGAAAAATACGCAGCAAAAAAGCAGAGCCTTTGCATTGGCTCTGCTTTATATACCTTTCTCTATATAAGAGCGTAGTCTTACCGCTGTGGCAAAGGTGCTACCCGCTCGCGGCGGCTCAGGTAGAAAACCACGCTGGCCCGCAAAGCCCAATAAGAATCGTTATATTTACCAAGTCGCACATTATCAAGCCGGTCGGTCATATAATAGTGCGCATCGGCACCCAAACCAAGACCCAACTGATCGGTAACCAGCATTTCCAAGCCTACGCCCGCCATCAGCTGCCCCTGCACACTCTTGGAATTGATGGTGCGGTCGGGGGAAGTGATGCCGGCTCCGGCCAGCGCGTAGGGCGTAAACCGGTCGCGCGGAAAAAGCCGGTACTGGGCGCACAGCTCGGCGTAGTTGAAGGTTTGCCGGTAAAAGTCGCCGGCCCCCAGCTCGAACCGGCCCAGGTTCAGGGCGGCCGAAAACCGGTTGTTGGGATTGGGGCTGTAGCGAATGGTCAGCTCGCCGCCGGGGCGCAGGCGCGGGCTGCTCAGGTCGCCGTTGTAGCGGATGGAGGCCGCGCTCAGGCCCACGCCCATCGAGCCCCGCCGCTCCCGGTCGGTGCGGCCCAGCACGTCGATGTGCTGATTTTCCTTCTTTTCCTGCAAATACTGCGTCACAGCCAGCCCGTTGCGGTCGGCATCGTGCAGCGGTGCCCACAGCCGGTCCTGAATACCTTCGTACACCAGCGCCTCCACCGATTTTTCGATGGCTTCTTTCACGGCCATTTCCGTGGGCTCGTTGTAGGTGAAGCCGGTTTCGGTTTCGAGCAGACGCTTGAAGTTGACGAAGCGAAACAGACTGGCATCGACCTGCTGGGAGAGAATGGTCTTGCTGGTGTACACGGTTTTCAGAATCTCGCCGGTGCTGGTGCTGATGGCCCGCAGATACACCGTCACGCGGTCCTGACGGTACTGGCCCGAGGCCCCAGCCCCGAAGTAGCGCAGGCCGGCCCCGCCCGTTATCAGGTTGGCATCATACGATATAATGCCGCCTTCCAGGATAACGCCGGCGAAGAGCAGCGAAGGCAGCGCGGGCTGCCGGTCGCCGGTCAGTTCCTGATACTCGGCACGGCTGGAGCGAATTATCTTGCGCTCATTCAACAGGTTGCCCAGATTTTCGCGCTCAATGGGGTTAAACCAGCGCGACTCTTCCAGCGCCCGCAGCAGAATGCTGGTAGCGCCCTGCGTGACGGCCGTGGAAAAGCTGGAGCCGTTTTGCGCGGGCTTGTACTGCCCGGTCTGGTCGCGAAATTTGTACACGGCCACCACCAGCCGGTCTTTGGGCACGGGCAGGCCGCGCAACGCGCCACCGGCCCGCACCTCGGCCCCCAGCCGGGCGCGGTCGGGCGCAGTAAACTGCTGATGCAGATACGGGGCGCACCCGGTTATTCCCAACAAGAGCAGCCAGAAAACCGGCAGCAGGCGACGACAGACGAGGTGTGGCATAGCGCTGGGGCGGCGAGATTAAAAGTAAGGAATGGTCACTGTGGTCTGATTGCCGGTGTTGGTGTCCGTGATTTGCACGGAAAACCCGCCCCCGGTGGGCACCACGTTTATCTGATACGACCCAACGGTGTAGCTCCCCTCCTGCAGGCCCTTGTTCTGGCTGCCAAACTGGTTGCCGACCAGCTTTTGGGCCAGCTGCCCCAGAATCTGCTGGTTCAGGCTTTGCTCAAACTGCTTGAGCGGATCGATCGAGAAGGGGTTGGAATTGGTTTTGGAAGCCGGGTCCTCAATGGTATTCTGCGCCTGCGCCGCGCTCAGCAGCCAGGAGTAGTTGAAGGTATTGCCGCCACCGAAAGAGGGGTTTTTGGGCTCGTATACAAAATCCTGGGCCCACGCGGCCGGGCCGCTGAAGGCCAGAAGGAGCAGCAGCAGGCCCCAGCGAAGTAGCGTTGATTTCATGAAATCAGGGAGTGAAAGCGTGAAAGATGCCGTGCGTAAAGTGCCTAAAAGGACCCGATGCCGCCCTGGTTGCCGCCGCGCTCCAACTGCTGGCCCACGTTGCGGGAGCTGGCCAGAAAATCGGTGGCTACGCCGATGGCGTAGGTGGCGGTTTCTTCAATTATCTCGGCTTTGGGCTGCAGCGGTAGCTCCAATAGCTCATTCTCATTCACCTCTACCGAAATAAGGGTGCTGGTGCCGCGGGCCGGCTTTTCGCGGATGATGATGGTAAAATCGCCCACGCCGGGCGGGGCTTCCCACTGGCTGTAGAATACATCGTAGAAATCGTGGCCTACTTTCGTGATGGTCTGATCCATCACCAGCCCTTCTATCTCGGTGGGGCGGAAGCGGCGACGCTGGCCGTTCTGGGTGGTGTCGCGGGTGGCTTTGATGAGCAGCTGCAGGGCCTCTTCCAGCTTTTTAGCGGGCAGCGGCGAAGCTTCCGATTCCTTTTCAGGCTTCGGGGCTGCTTCTTTGGCCGACGTCGGCTTACGGCCTGCTTGCTGGGCCCGGCCCGGCGCGGCGGCCAGTAGCAGTAGCAGCAGGCAGCCCAGCCCCATCATCCAGGGTCGCCACCACAGCACCAGCACCGGCGCGGGCACAGGCCGTACCGGACGAGCAGCATTGTTTTTGGTCGAAGAAGCCATAGAAGAGCAGCCCAGGGCCAGCTTTAGCTTTTGAAAAGAATCGATTAAACTATAGTAAGCTGTCATTTTCAGACGAACCACCACTATATGGCATAAAAGTAATTATTTAAAAGAATAATGCAAGCTATAAAACACCTATCAAGTAAAATATTTAACAAAATGTTTATATAAAATGGGATTACTAGCACGCGTTGACGCTTAGCAGACAACTACTTACCGCAAACTGGTTTAAGCATAGCATGAGTGGTTAGTGCCCATTATGGCCGTTTAGCCGGCCGGGGCGTAGTCTTCGTGGCCCTGACATGTAAGAGCGGGCAGGCGTGAGTCGGGCAGTGCCTTGGCTCGGCGGTGTGGCTTCACCCTAACGGGTAGGAACTCGCTTTGCTCGTCGCGAAACGGATTTCCGCACTGCTAGCGAATGATATGGGGCACAAATTCGGATAGGTTTGTAATCAGGCCCTGGGCGCGGCGGAAGCTGATGGCGCAGCCGGTGCCGGCCCAGAACACGCCGGCCTGGTACTGGCGCTGCTGCGCATCGGTGGGCAGCTGGGCCCAGCGCTGCCGCACCTGGGGCTGGTGCGCGAAGCCACCGGGCTGCTGCTCCCGCGCCTGGCCGGCCTGCATTTCTACCACGTTCTGGCCTTCGCGCCCCAGCAGCGGCTTGCGCACATAATGGCCGCTCAGGTCTTCCAAGGCGGCTTCCAGCAGCAGCGGGTGGTGCGGATAAACCTGCCAGAGCCAGGCCAGCATGCCTTTGCTTTGGAAGATCAGCGAATACGCGGGGTTAGCGATAATCACGTCGCGGCTGAGCAGCAGCTGAGTCAGGTCGGCGGTCAGCTCCGGCTCCTCTTCGGCCAGTATTTCCCAGGGCACCAGCTTAAATACGAAGCTGAAGCGCTGCCACTGGCCGGCCGCCACCTCGGCCCACACGCCCCGCTCCTCGCCCACCACCGATACCTGCATGGCATCGACCGGACAAACATGAATGCTGGTAAAGCCGCTGAGCCGGGCCGCCTCACCGATTACGGCGCAGTTGGCGGCATCCTCGGCGCTGTCGGGCAGGCTCACGAGCAGCAGGCTGGGGTCGAGGTCGGAGTTGAGCTGCCGCCATTGGGTGAGCTGAGCTTCTAGGCCTTCAAACAAGCCGTTGGCCTGCCGCTCGTCTTCGGCCTGCTGGGCGGCCACCAGGCTGGCCCACTGCACCACCGCCGTTTCCGGGATGCTGGTGGCGGTGTCGGCATTAAACTCAATCAGCTTGGGGCCTTCCGGGGTGCTGGCTAGGTCGAAGCGGCCGTAAAGGTGCCAGTGCCGGTCGTCGTTCCAGGAGTGGCGCACGGCGGCCCACAGGTTGGGCGGAATGGCCAGCAGCGTGAGCAGCTCGTCGGGAATGGGGTCCGGAATCGACTCAACGAACAGGCTGTAGAGCGTGTCGGCGGCGGCCAGCAGGGTATCGGCTTCGGCTTCCGGCAACAGCACGGCTTCGCGGGCCACGTAGTTTTCGCAGGCCTCTTCTACGGCCCACTCCCAGCCCAGCGCCCGCACGGCGGGAGCCACATCCCCGGTCAGGGGCAATAGTTGAATCGTATTCATAGCCTGCCGGACCGCTTAGCCGCCAAACCCACGCCCACCGCCGCCACTACGGCTGCCAAAGCCGCTGCTGCGGCCAAACCGCGGCGCACTGCTGCGCACGGCCGCACGCGACACCGCCGCAGCGGGCCGGATGCCGGCCGTGGGCGACGTGCGCGGCCCCGTGAAGCCCCGCCCGAAAAAGCCCCGCCCCTGCTGCCGCTCCCGATCTACGCCCTGCCGCCAAGCCCCGGTGCGCTGCATGATGCCGGGGTTGGCGTAGTAGCCGGCGTTGGGCATCAGAAAGCGGCCGGCCATGTAGCCGATGCCGCTCCACATGAGCACGTCCATCATGCCGGTGCCGGCCACGCGGTTTTCGGGGTGCTGGCGGCTGTAGTTTTGCATTTGCTGCTGCAACGCCGCGCCCTGCAGCGTGTCGGTTTTGCCATCGAAGTGGTGCAGAATGGCGGCCACTTCTTCCTTGCCAGCGGGCTTCTCGGCCGTTATTTTCCACTGACCGGGCTGGGTTTCGGTCATTTCCGTAATCACGCCCTGCGAGTAGCTTTCGCCGTTGCCGCTGGTCCATTCCTGGTCGGCGGAGTCGTTGGTTCCGTTGGTGGCGCGGTCCGAATCGGAGGTGCAGGCGGGCAGCGCGAGGCCCAGGCTGGTGGCGGCGGCGGCCAGCAGCAGATTGCGCCGCCAGTCGCCCAGCATGTAGTACTTCTTATTCATGGCAGAGAGACGAACCAGGTGGGTAAGATGTTGCAAACGCGCCCTTGGGGTGGGCCAATGGGAAAGATAGGGTTTTCCCGGAGCACATGATCCGGCCTTACTCCCAGAGCGGATAATGCTCCAGATGCACCTCCTGCCCGAAGAAAATGCGGGTGCTTTCCTCGAAGGAGCGGGTGAAATCGGAGACGTAGAACTGATGCGTGGGGGCCGTTTTGCTGGCTTTGGCGGCCAGCGCATTGGCTTCCAGATACTGCTTTACGTGGCTGGCTACCACATCGGAAGCATCCAGCACGGCCACGCCGCCATCGTAAAAATCCTTGATCTGGCGCTGAATAAGCGGGTAGTGCGTGCAGGCCAGCACCAGCGCCTCGATGCCATGCAACGCGGGGTTCGAAAGGTAGGTGCGGATGATGTTGTCGCTGATGGTGTTGTTGAAGAATCCTTCTTCCACCATCGGGGCCAGCAGCGGCGTGGCCAGTGATTTCAGCTCCACGCCCGCATCCAGGTCGTCAATCTTCTTTTTATAGACGTTGGAATTGACTGTTTGCTTGGTCCCGATCAGGCCCACCGTGCGGTTAGCGTAGGCCTCGCCGATGTGGGCCACGATGGGGTCGATGACGTTGAGCACGCGGGCTTTGGAGCCCACGTATTCGCGCACCAGCTCATAGGCCGCGGCCGAGGCCGAGTTGCAGGCAATGAGAATGACTTTGCAGTGCTGGCGCAGCAGCAGGTCGCAGATTTTGATGCTGTAGGCCTGAATAGCAGCCGTGGATTTGTCGCCGTAGGGCAGGTGGGCCGTGTCACCGAAGTACACGAGCTGCTCGTGGGGCAGCACCCGGTTCACGGCCCTGGCCACGGTGAGCCCACCGATGCCGCTGTCGAATACGCCGATGGGACGGCGGGTAATATCTGCGGGAGAAGATGCCATACGGAAGCGAAGGTAAGGGCTTTTGCGGCACCTGAGCGGCCGGCAAAGAAAGTCGGACTATGCTATATTATTTCTGTAAAATTCTATATTACGCCTCGTCTATGTATCCTCCATTCCTGCCCATGAGTGAGATTCTGGAAGAAATTGACCGTGCCCTCCTGTCCTTCGATTCCGGCCGGGGCCGCCCCGTCGCCATCGAGCTGGGCGAGCGAAAATACACCCAGCTGGTGCTCGACGTGGCCCACCAGCACAGCGCCGGTGGCGAGCTAACCACCAACACCGGCCGCCCGCTGGCCTACCGGGGCCTCGAAATCCTGCGCGACGACCGCAACATGGACCGCGTACGGGTGATATAGGTTAGGAGTTAGGAGTTAGGAGTTAGGAGTTAGGAGATAGGAGCTGGGAGATAGAAGTTGGAAGTGGATTTGTCGCTACCAACGATTCTAACTCCTAGCTCCCAGCTCCTGACTCCTAGCTCCTATCTTTGCCCCATGAATCTGCTTTCCGGAGAAAACCTCTCAAAAAATTACGCCGACCGCTGGCTGTTCCGCGAGTTGAGCTTTGGTCTGAACTTAGGGCAGCGCGTGGCGCTGGTCGGCATCAATGGCACCGGCAAAACCACCCTGCTCAAAATTCTGGCCGGCCTGGAGCAGCCCGATACGGGCTCGGTGAGCGTGCGCAAGGGCATTCGGGTGGCCTTTCTGGGCCAGCAGCCGGTGTTCGATGAGAACCTGACGGTGGAAGAAACCATCTTCGCCAGCCAGAACGACACGCTGGCCGCCATCCGCGACTACGAGCACGTGGTGAACGATGCGAACCACAAATCCGACGATCTGCAGCGGGTGATGGAGCAGATGGATGCCCTGAACGCCTGGGACTACGAGGCGCAGGTGAAGCAGATTCTGGGCCGCCTGGGCATTCTGGGCGAGCTTTTGGAGCGCAAGGTGAGCATGCTCTCGGGCGGGCAGCGCAAGCGCGTGGCCCTGGCCCGCGTGCTCATCGAGGAGCCCGAAGTGCTGATTCTGGACGAGCCCACCAACCACCTCGACCTCGACACCATTGAGTGGCTCGAAAGCCGGCTGGCCTCGCCCTCGCTCACGCTGCTGATGGTAACCCACGACCGGTATTTCCTGGATAAAGTCGCCAATGAGATTGTGGAGATGGACCAGGGCAAGGTGCACCGCTACCAGGGCAACTACTCCTACTTTGTGGAGAAAAAGGCCGAGCGCGAGCAGATAGAAGTGGCCGAAGTGGAAAAAGCCCGCAACCTGCTGCGCAAGGAGCTGGACTGGATGCGCCGCCAGCCCCAGGCCCGCGGCACCAAGCAGAAAGCCCGCATCGACGCCTTCTACGAAACCCAGGAGAAGGCCAAAACCAAGATCAGTGGCCCGCAGATGGAGCTGAGCGTGAAAACGACGCGTCAGGGCGGCAAAATCATTGAGGTGGAGCACCTGCACAAGCAGTTCGGCGACCATGTGGTGCTCGATGATTTCAGCTATGTGTTCAAGAAGAAGGACCGCATCGGCCTGATCGGGCCCAACGGCGCGGGCAAATCGACGTTGCTGAACATGCTCACCGGCAAGCTCCAGCCCGACTCGGGCACCGTGGATGCCGGCCAGACCACCGTATTCGGCTACTACACCCAGACTGAGCTGGAATTCGACGAGAGCCAGCGCGTAATTGACATTGTGAAAGAAGTGGCCGAGGTGGTGGAAATGGCCAACGGCGAGGTGGTCACGGCCTCGCAGTTTCTGCAGCACTTCCAGTTTCCGCCGGCCCAGCAATACACGATGGTCAGCAAGCTGAGCGGGGGCGAAAAGCGCCGCCTGCAGCTGCTGCGCGTGCTGATTAAGAACCCCAACTTCCTGATTCTGGACGAGCCCACCAACGATCTGGACATCATCACGCTGAATATTCTGGAGGATTTCCTGCTGAATTTCGCCGGCTGCATCCTCATCGTGTCGCACGACCGCTACTTTATGGATGCGCTGGTAGAGCACGTATTCGTGCTGGAGCCCGGCGGCCAGATCCGGCAGTTTCCCGGCAACTACACCGACTACCGCGAGTGGCAGAAGGAAAATAACTCGGAGGAGTACGCCCGCGAAAAGGCCAAAACGGCGAAGGCCGCCGCGGGCGTGGCTCCCTCCGCCGCCATAGCGCCCGCCCCAGCCGCCCCGTCCGCTGCCCCCAAGCGCAAAGCCACGTTCGCCGAGAAAAAGGAATACGAAACGCTGGAAAAGGAGATTGAGCAGCTCGAAACCCGGAAGCTGCAACTCATCGAAAAGCTCAACGCCGGCACCGGCTCCCACCAAGAGCTGGCCGACTGGGCCGCCGAGCTAAAGCGCACGGACGCCGCGCTGGACAGTAAAGGCGAGCGGTGGCTGGAGCTGGCCGATTTCATGTAAGCAGCGCCTGGAGACAGGCTGGCCGCAATAGGTTAATCCAGGTTGCGAAGTAGCCGCAGCGCGGCGGCAGGTTTGTAGCATTGAACGCAGTAGCAAGACAAAGCCGCGTAGCGGTGACAGAAACGCCCGAACGGCTCTGTCACCGCTACGCGGCTTTGTCTTTTAGCTTATTCGGATTCTACAAACCTGCCGCCGCTACGCGGCTGTATAGATTAGGGTAATTGACTGCAACGAAGCGGTAGAGATGCTTCGACAAGCAGACGCCAGATGGAGCATGACCGTTCGTTTGCCTGTTTTATCCCTTTGGGGCCGGCTGATGCCTCAATACTGCTTCCGCTGCTGCTCGAAGTCGAAGGTAAAATTGTGGGGGCCAATGGGCGTGCTCAAGCGCAATAAAGCCGATTGGTCGAGGGCGGGGAATACGATGTAGCCATGCATCAGCTCGCCCGGCTGGAGCAGGTAGCGGCGCAGCATCTTGCGTTGCCACAGCTCCAGCTCCAGAGCCGTGCGGTCGGCGGTTTCGGCGTGGCGGGCGCGGGTGTCGTCGAAGCTCTGCATACTTTGGTCATACTGAACTTTGCGCTCATACTCCTGCTTCGGCGTTTCCTTGCGCTTGGTAGCGGTTACGTCGGCCGTCACGTCGCTCAGCATCGTCAGCCATTCCCAGACGCTGGTGCCGGTGGCTTTGCGGTCGGCGGTGCTGAGCTTGGTGGCGAGCTGCTCCACTTTTAACTCAGGGTCGAAGGCGGCTATTCGGCTGGGGCCATAGGCCGCATTGGCGGTGGAAGCCACGCCCTGCGCTAGTGCGGGCTGGTAGTAGAACTGCGCCGGATCGACCAAAACCGCCCGCCCGGAGCCATTCCGGATTTCGGCTTCAAACAGCAGCTCCTTATCCCGCTGATGCGCAAAGCGCACCGTCATTTCGATGCTATCCAGCGCGGCGAACAGCGTCTGCGGGCCGTCCGGCCCTTTTTCGGCCGCCTCACTGGGCCGAATAGAAAGATAGTAGGAAGGGGCGCAACCCGTCAGGAGCAAACCCAAAGCTACCGCCGGCCAAGCCGCGCGGCTCATGCAAAAGCCGATTTTCATAGCACACCCGTTAGCCTATATACCCAGGAGCCGATACTGGCCAAAAGGTTGCACGTTGCGTCCGGCGTGGTGTATTTCTCAGGCCAGCTCGTCCAACTCCGGCGGCAGCGCGTGGCCGCCCTCTTCGGCCAAGGCGAAGGGCAGCGCCCGCACCACGGCGGCCAGCGGAATGGGGGCTAGGATATGCGGAAAATAGTCGTCGTGCTCTGCGGCGTACTCGCGCTGCACGGGCACGGCCGCCACCCACAGCTCCGCCTCATCCAGCTCCAGCAGCACAATATCTTGGCGACCAGCATAGTAGCGGTTGGCGGTGCCGAGCACCTGGTACAGCTCGGAAGCATGAATGAAGCCTTCCGTTTTGAGGTCGGCGCTGGCGAAAAAGCCGGTTTGCTGGGCGGCAGTCCAGTCGGCCAATTCGGCAATGCGGTAAATCATTCGGGCAGCGTTATGATTTTCGGGAGTGGGCCGGCGGCAGCCAGTATTTCTTCTCCAACTCCTGCACGCGGCGAATAGCTTTTTCCGAGTACACGTATGGCCGGGCCTTGTCGCGCTTCGCGGCTTTATTGTAGAGATACACGAACTCGAACGGGTTCTGGATGCTTTTCAGCAGCTGCTGGCTAAAACCATTGCGCACGATAATATCGGCCATGTAATAGCCCGGGCAGTGGCCGCTCGTCCACCTGATCAGATTGCGGTAGTATTTTTCATCCTGATAGCCCGCCTGGCTTTTATCCGCCATCAGCTCAAGGTTCTCCCCTATCTTACCCACAATGCTATCTGCCTTGTTCAGTAGAAAGTCCTCGTACTGGAACTCAAACGGCATTTTATCCTTATTGATGAGGCTGTACTTTTTATCAATCATATCGGCGCTGCCTTCATTCAGAATGCAGCTCAGCGTGTAGAGGATGCCCTGGTCGCCTTGCGCCACGTTGCGAAATGTAACGGGCCGGCGCAGGATGTGGTGCATTTCGTGGGCGGCCAAGATGCCCGGCTTGAGCTTGTCCTGGTTGTAAGCGCTCCACAGCGTGAAGATCATCACGTCGCCGCCGGCTATGGCGTCATTTTCAATTCCGAGCAGGTAGATGGTGGTCGTGGTATCCCGCTGCTGCAGCCGGCCGGGCAGCCACTCCCAGGTGGCCTTGTATAGAGCAGTAAGATACTCCGGCCGGGTGAGCTGCTGCTGGTATTGCTTTAATTCTGCCTCGTGGGCTTTGTACTGGTTCACCTTGTAGGTTTTCCAGTTTTTCACCGGCTCCTTCAGGCGCTCCTGCAGCTCCGCCGCGTGCTGGGGCATATACACCACCTCAACCGCCTTGCGCAGGTTGGCCAGGTACCGGGCATCGAAGCCCTGATTCTCGATGTAGATTTTGTTCGCTTCAATAGCCAAAAACGCCTGCCAGTCTTTCACCCGCAGCGAATCACCCTGCTTCAGGCGGTCCACTAGTTGCCAATAGGCATTCAGGGGCGTGGCATCTATTTTCTGCGCCTGGGCCTTTGGAGTAGCAGCGCCCAGCAACAGTAGCAGCAGGATAATTTTCGGCAGTATTCTCACGGCTATGCATTAGTAATAAGCCTTTTTTTACCAGCTGGGTTCCGGCTGGCAAAGCTGCCATGCCGCAACGGGCGTTGCGGCATGGCAGTTGCACTGGTTAGCTCAGGTAGGCGAAGGCCCGGACCAGCCTACGCCTTCCACACTTCCTTGCGCACGCTCTTGCCCACAGACAGGATCAGGCGCGTAGGGTTGGGCACGAGCACTAGGCGGGCTTCCTTGCCGGGAAATTCGTCCGAATCGACCCAGACGCCTTCCTTGTGCGAGGGCAGGTAGCCGGTGTCGCCGCCGAGGTCGTTGGGCAGGTAGGCGGTGGGCAGCAGCACATCGGTATCGGGGCAGAGCTTCTCGTGGACTTTCTCCAGCATTTCCTCCAGATACGTGCCGTATTCCTCGTTGAAGCTGTCTTCCAGGTCGTGCAGCTCTTCCTCCACGTCGTCGTAGCGGGTGTCGTCGTAGGATAGCTTGTGCAGTTCCTGCTTCTTCTCAATCAGCGAGACGAGGGCGCGGTTCAGGTCCTCTTTATTCATAGCCACGGGGTGCAAATGGTTAAGGCGCAAAGGTGCGTAGGATTCTGCAATTGTACGAAACCGCCGCCCGCAAATCCCCATCCCGGCCCCGGAATCGGAAGGGCCGCGCCGGGTGGCGGAACGATTTGGTGCAAACCCGTATTTTTACCCTCACATTCCCATTTCCACCCGTCATCCTATTCTTTCCGCCATGCAAACCATGACTTCGCCCGCGGTGCAGGCCCACCCCGCCCACGATTTCCTCCCCCTGAAAGGCACGGACTTCGTGGAGTTTTACGTCGGCAATGCCAAGCAGGCGGCCTACTTCTACCAAGCCGCGTTCGGCTTCGAGCTGGTGGCCTACGCCGGCCCCGAAACCGGCCTGCGCGACCGGGCCAGCTACGTGCTGCAGCAGGGCAAAATCCGCTTCGTGCTCACCACCTCCCTCCTGCCCGACTCCGACATCACCCGCCACGTAGCCACGCACGGCGACGGCGTGAAGGTGATGGCCCTGTGGGTCGACGACGCCCGTAAGTCGTGGGAGGAAACCACCAAGCGCGGCGCGAAGTCGGCTTTCGAGCCCTACACCATCGAGGATGAGTTCGGCAGCGTCACGCTGTCGGGCATTTATACCTACGGCGAGAGCGTGCATACCTTCGTGGAGCGCACCAACTACACCGGCCCGTTTATGCCGGGCTTCGTGGCCAAACGCGGCCTGGTGCCGCAGGACAAGCCCGTCGGCCTGATGCACGTGGACCACTGCGTGGGCAACGTGGGCTGGGGCGAGATGAATCAGTGGGTGAAGTTCTACGAAGATGTGATGGGCTTCAAGCTCCTGCTCACCTTCGACGACGAGGATATCAGCACCGAGTATTCGGCCCTGATGAGCAAGGTGGTCAGCAATGGCAACGGCTACGTGAAGTTCCCCATCAACGAGCCGGCCGAGGGCAAGAAGAAGTCGCAGATTGAGGAGTACCTCGACTACTACCACTCGCCCGGCGTGCAGCACATCGCCATTGCCACCAACGACATCCGCACCACCGTCACCGAACTGCGCCGCCGCGGCGTGGAGTTTCTCTCGGTGCCCGGCACCTACTACGAAGACCTGCTGGACCGCATCGGCGCCATCGACGAGGATCTGGAATCATTGAAAGCCCTGAACCTGCTCGTGGACCGCGACGAGGAAGGCTACCTGCTTCAGATTTTCACCAAGCCCGTGGAAGACCGACCTACGGTGTTCTTCGAAATCATTCAGCGCAAGGGCGCTAAAAGCTTCGGCAAAGGCAACTTCAAGGCCCTGTTCGAGAGCATCGAGCGGGAGCAGGCGCTGCGCGGGAATCTGTAATACCCTGTCATTGCGAGGAGGCACGACGAAGCAATCCGTCCTCTGAAATGTAAAAAGCCCTGTTTTATCACAAAGCCCTGACGCATGCACACGTCAGGGCTTTGTGTTTAATCAGGGCTCAACTCATTGTTCAGGACGGATTGCTTCGCTCTGCTCGCAATGACAGCCGACAGGCTTTTTGCTTAATCAAGGTTTCGCTCATTGTCCAGGACGGATTGTTTCGTCCTTCGTCCTCGCAATGACAGGCGGGTGCGCAAGTCCAGCCAAAACCTCTTTTCTTTACGCCCGTTCTTTACCCCTTTCCTCTCCTATCCCGCCCTTTCGCATGGCCCTGACCCCCGAAATCCAGACCCGCGTTACCTCCTGGCTCACCGGCAACTACGACGCCGACACTAAGGCCGCCATTCAGCAATTGGTGGATGCCGACCACGAAGAAGCTTTGAGCGACGCCTTCTACCGCACCCTCGAATTCGGCACCGGCGGCCTGCGCGGCATCATGGGCGCGGGCTCCAACCGCATGAACCGCTACACGCTGGGCATGGCCACCCAGGGCCTGTGCAACTACCTGCTAAAGTGCTTCCCCGGCCAGGAAATCAAGGTGACCCTGGCCCACGACTCGCGCAACAACAGCCGCGAGTTTGCCCAGATTGCGGCTGACATCTTCTCGGCCAACGGTATCACGGCCTACCTGTTCGAGGCCCTGCGGCCCACGCCGGAGCTGTCCTTTGCCATCCGCCACCTGGGCTGCCAGAGCGGCTGCGTGATTACCGCCTCCCACAACCCTAAGGAATACAACGGCTACAAAGTGTACTGGCAGGATGGCTCGCAGGTAGTAGCCCCCCACGACAAGAACATCATTGCCGAAGTCGAGGCCATCCAGAGCCCCGACGAGGTAAAGTTCACCGCCAACCCGGCCCTGATTCACTCCCTGGGCGCGGATATGGACGAGGCCTACCTCACGGAAGTCCACAAGCTCAGCATCAACCCCGCCGCCATCCAGCGCCAGCACGATCTGAAAATCGTGTACACGCCCCTGCACGGCACCGGCATTACGATGGTGCCCAAGGCGCTGGCCAAATTCGGCTTCACCAACGTGAGCATCGTGGAGGCCCAGGCCACCCCCGACGGCAATTTCCCCACCGTGCTGTCGCCCAATCCCGAGGAGAAAGTAGCCATGCAGATGGCCCTCGACCAGGCCAAAGCTCAGGATGCCGACCTCGTGCTGGCTACCGACCCGGATGCCGACCGCATCGGCATCGGGGTGAAGAACACGGCCGGCGAGTGGGTGCTGCTCAACGGCAACCAAACCGCCGCCCTGCTCACCCAGTACCTGCTCTCGGCCCGCAAGGAAGCCGGCAAGATGACCCCGAAAGACTACATCGTCTACACCATCGTGACCAGCGACGTGCTCGGCGACATTGCCCGCCACTACGGCGTGAAGGCCTACCAGACGCTGACCGGCTTTAAGTACATTGCCGGCATCATCCGCGACCTGGAAGGCCAAGAAAATTACATCGGCGGCGGCGAGGAAAGCTACGGCTACATGATCGGCGACTTCGTGCGCGACAAGGACTCCATCTCGGCCTGCGCCATCATTGCCGAAATGGCGGCCGTGGCCAAGGACCGCGGCCAGTCGCTCTACGAGGCGATGGTGCAGATGTACACCGAGTATGGCCTATACAAGGAAGACCTGATTTCGCTCACCAAAAAGGGCCAGCGCGGCGCTGAGGAGATTCAGGAGATGATGCGCAGCCTGCGGGCCAATCCGCCCAAAACCATTGCCCAGCAGCAGGTAGTGGAGCTGCGCGATTATAAAACCGGCCTCATCAAAAACCTGCAAACGGGCCAGGAAACGCCCACCGGCCTGGAAAGCTCCAACGTGCTCCAGTTCATCCTCGCCGACGGCAGCAAGGTATCGGCCCGCCCTTCGGGCACCGAGCCCAAAATCAAGTTCTACTTCAGCGTGCGCAACCCGCTCAAGTCCGCCGTGGACTTCGACCAGGTGAACGCCAAGCTCGGCGACTACATCAACCTCATTATTGAGGATATGCAGCTGAAATAGGCAGTTTTGTACTTCAAGAAAAAGCCTGGTTTGCGCAAGCCAGGCTTTTTCTTTGGAATATACCCAGGCTAAAAGCTTACTCAATCTGAAGGTGCGGAATACGGACCAGTAGCCCCGGAGGGGCGACATATCGGTAGTAAAACGGGCCGGAGGTCGTACCAAAGCCCCCGCGGGGCGACACCTCTTCAACGATTGGTGCCGCCCCTCGGGGGCTCCGGCTGGGTTGTGCCGGTTATGACTACCGACATCTCACCCCGCTGGGGCTGTGGTTCCATACCATACGCTGCAATATGATCTACTTCCGCTCCCGCTGCGTCCCCAGAATCAGCAGGATCAGCAGCAGAAAGCCCGTGATGCCCAGGCTCCACCAGGTGAGCACCGGAATGCCCTGCACGTAGCGCATTTCCGGGGAGTAGCGCCCGAGCAGGCTCAGGCCCGAAAACAGCAGAAACGCCACCGCCAGCGCCGCGATGATGGAGCGCGACACGAGCTGGTCGGCTTTGCGCAGCAGGCCCTGATAGCCGCCGTGCTCGATCTTGAGCCGCAGGTCGCCGCGCGAGATTTTGCGCATAATCTGGCGCACGTCGGTGGGCAGCGTGGTGAGCAGGGCCAGCAGCTGGGAGCCGGTGTACTGGGCCTCGCTGAGGATATTCTCGGTGGAATACTGCTCGGCGATGATGCGGGCTCCGTAGGGCCGCACGAACTCGAACGTATTGAAGTGCGGGTGCAGCACCTTGCCGATGCCCTCCAGAATCACCAGCGCCCGGAGAATCAGGAACACCGCGCCGGGCACTTGCAGCTTGTAGTTGTAGATAATCACTTGGAGGCGGTCGGCCAGGTCGCCCATACTCATTTCCTTCACGTCGAGGGTCGTGAAGTCTTCGATGAGGTCGTTCAGGTCGGCCTCGAAGCGGCGCATGTCGGGGATGTCGGCCGTGACGGCGAGGCGGCGGAAGTTCAGGGCCATGCTGCGGGCATCCTGCCGGGCCATGCCAATGAACACGCCCGCAAACGCATATTTCTGCTGCTTGGTGAGCTTGCCCACCATGCCGAAGTCGATGAGCACTAGCGTGCCGTCGGGGCGCACCAGCACGTTACCGGGGTGCGGGTCGGCGTGGAATATCCCGAACTCGAAAATCTGGGTCAGGTAGATGTCCATGCCCGTTTCGGCCACCGTGGCGGGGCTTAGGCCCCATTCCAGCAGTTTTTCCTTGTCGGAAATCTTGCAGCCGCTCACGAATTCGATGACCAGGATTTTGGCCGTAGACAGCTCCCGATAGGGCTTCGGAATGTAGAAGGTTTCGTAGTTCTCGTAGAGCTTGCGAAACTGGTCCATGCTGCGGGCCTCGGACGTGTAATCCAACTCCTTCATCATGCTGCGCTCGAAGGCATCCACAATGTCTTCGGGGTTGCCCAGGCCGTGGTTGCGCAGAAAGCCGGCCGTGAGGCGCACCAGCTCGTGCAGCAAACTCAGGTCGGTGCGCACCTTTTCCTGCACGTCGGGGCGCTGCACCTTCACCACCACCAGCTCGCCGGTGAGCAGCCGCGCCTTGTGCACCTGCCCGATACTGGCCGAGCCCAGCGGCACGTCGTCAAACTCGGTGAACACCTCGGAAATAGGCCGGCCCAGCTCCCGCTCAATGATCTGCTTGGCCAGCACCACGTCGAAGGGTGGCACGTCGCTCTGCAGCTTCTCAAACTCGTCGATGAGCGGTTGCGGGAGCAGGTCGGCGCGGTTGCTCAGGGCCTGGGCC
Source organism: Hymenobacter daecheongensis DSM 21074 (assembly GCF_900141805.1). Taxonomy (GTDB): domain Bacteria; phylum Bacteroidota; class Bacteroidia; order Cytophagales; family Hymenobacteraceae; genus Hymenobacter; species Hymenobacter daecheongensis. The sequence continues at coordinate 476,038 of NZ_FQYN01000003.1, forward strand.
AGCTTGATGAACGTGGGACCCAGCTCCTCAATCACCATCCGGATTCGCTCCCAGCGCGTGGTTTCAAACACGGTTTTTTCGGCGTGCTGCCACGAAACCCGCCGCTTCTGCGTGATGAGGCGGCGCAGAGCCGTGTTGGTCACCACATCCTCAAACCCGTAGCGCGCCAGCACTTCCGCCACCTGCCGGATGCGGTTCAGATTGGAAATCGTATTCTTGAACATAGCGGGCGCGAAAGCGGGAACGGTGGAGGAAACGCTGCAAAATAAGCAGTTTCAGGGCGCGGCCGGCATCTGCCGCCGCACGCACAAAAAAGCCAGTGCCCGCGCAATCGGGGCACTGGCTTTTCGGGCCGAAACCGGCTGCTTACGAGGCGCTGCCGCCGCCGTTGCTGCCGCTGTCCGAAGCCTTGGGAGCCGCGGGCTTCGCCGCCGACGAAGAGGATTTGGACGACGAAGACTTGGCCGCGCCAGCCTTGGCCGCCGCCGATTTCTGGGCCGTGCCCGCGGCGCTACTCACCTTGTCAGCCGCCTTTTTGGTGGCACCGGCGGCTTTGGCCGTGGCGCTCGAAGCGGGCTTGGCGCTGCTTTTGGAAGCGCTGCCTTTGCTGGCCGACGAAGACGAAGATGACGAGGCCGACTTGGAGCCGCCTTTCACGCTACGCTTCAGGTCTTCCACATCGGAGTTAGAGGCCACGCCCACGCTCTTCATGAGCTTGGAGGCGATGCCGCTGAACTGCTTTTCCAGCTCTTTGCGCTTGGTTTCGGAGTTCTTTTTCAAGTCGTCCATAATCTTCTTCCCCTCCTGCTCCGACAGCTTGCTCTCCTTCACCAGCGCATCAATGGCGCTCTGCACCCGGTCACTGGTCAGCGACGCGAAACCGACGCCGGCATTGATGAATTTCTTAAACAAATCTTCCATGGCGTTGACTGATTAAAAGGGTTAGAGAGAAACGAAAATGAGGGTTGAGACGCTGCTGATGGCCTAAAGTAGTATGCAAGCCGAGTAATTTCGACAAACCTACAAAAACATAGCTATATAGTTGGTGGTGAGGAAAGAAATTTTCGTGCTCGTCCGTTTCACCGCAGGTTTCATGGCTTAAAACAATAGAAAAAATCCTTGTCGCTCCCCGGCCAGCGCCGCTTTGCGGGCCGCTGCTACAGCCGGGCCCGCAGCCGGGGGGCGGCGGCTTTTGGTGGGCGGGTGCTTCCAAGAATGCGGGCTGCTTCGGCCTGCGCCGCCCAGATGCCGTGGGTGAAGGCGGCTACTTTATCCAGGGCCAGCCGGGCCTCGGGCACCAATCGCCAGAACAGATGCCACCAATGAATGAGGCCCTCAAACGTCTGGAGTGTGACGGGCACGCCGGCCAACTGCGCCTTGCCGGCAAAGCTGAGCACGTCGTCGCAGAGCACTTCGGCATCGGAAACCTGGAGCAGCAGCGGCGGCAGCTCGTGCAAATCGGCCTGAACGGGCGACAGCAGCGGGTGCGCCAGCGGCACTGCATTGGCGTAGTGGCCGCCCCAGCCCCGAATGGTAAGGGCTTCGAGCAGCTGCAGCTCCTCGTGGGCTACGCGGCGGATGGTGGCCGTGGAGAGCACCAGATCGGTCCAGGGCGAGAGGCCGATGGCGGCGGCGGGCAGCGGCTCCCGGTTGTCGCGCAGGGCAATGAGCAGCGCCAGGGCCAGCCCGCCACCGGCCGAGTCGCCGGCCACGATGATATCGTGGGGCTGATAGCCCTGGGTTAGCAGCCAGCGGTAGGCCAGCCGGGCATCGTCGAGGGCGGCCGGGAACGGAAAATCGGGTGCCTTGCGGTAGTCGATGGCCAGCGCCTGCAGACCGCAGCGCCGGGCCAGCTCGCCAATGAAGCTGCGGTGCGTATTGAGCGAGCCCAGCACGTAGCCGCCGCCGTGCAGATACAGCAGCACGCGGCCGACCGGGGCATTCTGCGGCCGAATCCACTCGGCGGCCATGCCCTCGATGCGCACACTTTCGAGGTGCACGCCCCAGGGCAGAAACTGAAACAGACTGCCCACTTCCAGCCCCAGGCGCAGGCCGTTCAGGCTGGGCCGGCGGCGGGCCAGCGGACCGGTAGCGGCCGTCAGAAATTGTTTGAGAAGTAAATGCTGGGGGGAAGGCATTGGGGTGGGAAACAGAGCGCGGAAATTGGAAGAAAAAGTGGCCGACCAGGAGCTACAGGACAGCTTGACGGCGAGCCTCACGTGCAGCAGAAGTCTGGCTACACGGGCTTCGACTCCTTTTACTGCCTGAAACAGTATGGGTTACGACGTTGGGGCAGAAATTATAGTTTCCGAAGAGCCCTACCGTTTGTTCTCGCTCAGCCGATGGCCTTTGTAGCCGCGGATGGCAATCGGAATCCAGCCCAGAATCGGAATGAAAAAGCTCAGCGTGAAGGGGTTGCGCCAGATCATGCGCAGCCACGCGCCGGGGCGGGCCAACTGCAGGTCGATGGGGCCGCCGGGGCTTTTGGTGTATTGCTGCTCAAACTCGGTGAACAGGGCCGGCCAGGAAAAGGGCAGGAAAAAGGGGAAATAGCGCCAGTTGGCGCGGATGCGCTGCCACATTTCCTTCCAGCGGTACGGGTGGCGGCCGTAGCGGTGCACGGCGGCATCCATCTCGGCCTGCATCTGCTGGCGCACCTGGTTGGAAAGCGCCTCGTATTCGGCGCGGGTCAGCTCGTCGTGGGCTTTGTCGGTCAGCTCGTAGGGCTTGATGCGGGTGCCCAGCACGAAGGTGAGCTTGGCCGGATAGGCCATGTAGAAAAACCACGGCTGCAGCAGCACCATGATGACGATGGGGCCGAACGGAATGAACGGAATGCCGATTTTCTTGCTCAGATTGTTGAGCCAGTCCCAGCTGTAGGCGTAGGGGTTCAGGTATTCGCCGTTGATGGTGTAGAATGGCACAATATCGGTGCGGTGCTGGATGCCGAGACGGATGATGCTGGTGGCCAGGCGCTGCAGCTGGTACTTACGGTTGAACCCCTTGCCAATGCCGGGCACGCCCTCGGGGTACAGCATCAGGTTGTGGTCGTTGTAGTACATCATCGTCTCGAAATTCAGCGTGGTGGCATCCACGCAGCCGCAGCGCTTCCAGAAGTCGCGGATCAGAAACGGATTCATCAGGGCCGACTGCGAGAGCATGGGCGCGGAAAGCGGGCGGGGCAGGTCGCGCAGGTCGGGCAGCTTGCGCCACAGGTGCGAGAGGGCCACCATAGCATCCCAGGGGAAAGCCATGCCCGAGTGGTTGGAGGCAAAAATCAGTGGCTTGTCGGGGTCATTGCGCTGCGGATAGTCGTCGAAGCCCACCAGCTCGGAGCGAAACCAGACCCGGTCGAGCAGCTGCAGAATGTGCTCATCGAGCTTCCAGACGAAGTTTTCGTCGAAATAATCGGAGTAGATGTGCTGATTGGCCCGGATTTCGGGCGGCGGGGTGGGCAGCGCGGGCGAAGGGGCCGTGGGCATCGGAGAGAAGGGGCGCGGGAGGTGGAAGCTCGGCTAAGACGGGCTCCTAATGTAGGAAAAATATCAGGCGGTTGATTGAATAGAGGGCACTTTGGGCCAAAAACCCGGCTATAAATACGGGCTTGGCCGACGGCCCCGGGCCTGCCGGCCGCGCTGGGGCTAAATCTGGCGTTTCAGCTGGATCTTAGCTATATATAGCTCCCCATCGGCGCGGCGCACTACCAGCATAATCTGGCGGCCGTCGGCGGAGTGAAAAACACGGCTTACCTGCGTGAGGGTGAGGCTGTTGCTGGGTGCCATGTTGATAAACACCAGCTCATCGTCGGAGCGCAGGCCGGCCAGGGCGGCCGGCGAGCCGGGCTGCACCTGCACAATAACATAGCGCCGGTAGTCGGGGCCGGTGGCCAGCAGCTCGAAGCCGCACATATCATGCTCGAAGGGCTCCCGAAAAAGGGCGTTGGGCCGCAGCAGCAGGTAGTTTTTATCGTAGTTAATCACCATGTCGAACCGTTTCAGCAGCTCGAAGCCGATGTTGCCGTTGCGGGGCACGCCGGCCCGGAGCGCCACGTTGTCGGCATCTGGAAACGAGGTGAGCAGCGTTTTGAGCCGGTAGCGGCCCAGCTGAATGGCCGCCACGCGGCCCAGGTAGCCATTGATGAAGCCGTTCAGCCCCCGGCCGAGCTGGGTGCGCAACCGCTGGGGCGGCAACACCAGCCGCGGGTCGGAAGTGGTTTCGATGGAGAGGGCATGGCCCGCGCCGGTATCCAGAATCAGCTTGAGCGGCAGCGTGAGCGAGTCGGACAGGGATACCGGGGTCGTGATGTAGGTTTTGCTGCCTTCCAGCTCCAGCGGCAGATGGGCCCAGCGCTGGCTGAGGGGCTTGCGGTAGTGCGCAGGGTCGGAGAAGATAAGGGAGGCCTCGGCCGGCCGCACGGTCACCACGAAGCTGCGAAACAGATCGTACCCGAGTATGCCGTGAATGGTCGTACCCACGTAGTTCGACAGATTCAGCACATCTTCGGAGAGTACCAGAAACGGAATATTGGGCCCCACAACGCCCGGCAGCTCTACCCGCACGCTGTCGGTGTGAAAAGCTTCCAGCGCCGCCTCGCTGCCCGCCCCCGCCACCCGGAAGCGCTGCCCCACGCGCAGCTTCAGCTCGTCGCGCAGGCTGGGGTCGGTGATCAGCGATATGCCCACGCCCGTATCGAGCAGAAAGTTATACGGCCCTTTGCCGTTCAGGCTGGCCGTGAGCACAATAAGGTTGCGCTGCAGCACAAAGGGCCTTTTTAGCCGATGGAGGCGTTCATTGGTGAACCGAAAAGGCAGCGACTGCGCCGGCCCGGCCAGCGCCGACAGCACCAGCACCAGGCACACGAGGCCGCGGGCGTACCAGCGCCGGGCTGGCTGAGCAACGTTCAAGGAGGGGCAGAGCAGCATATTGGGAGGGCGGGCAGGCAGGTAAGATAGACAAAATTCTATTTTACCGGATGCACCGCCCCGCCCCTTATTCGCCCACTATTCCCCAGATTTCCCCCGGCTCGTAGTGCAGCGTCCCGCGGCGGATGTGCAGCGGGGCCGTCACGTTATTGTGATAAAGCTGCCCCGTGCCCAGCCCCTGCGGAAAGCCCGGCCGGGCATAGCTGCCCGCAAACTGGCTGATGGCATTCAGCCCTACGTTCGACTCCAGCGCCGACGTGAGCCACCAGCCGATGCCCCGCGCCTCCGCCGCCTCAATCCAGCGCAGCGCGGCCCCCAGGCCGCCAACCAGCGTGGGTTTCAGAATAACGTAGGCGGGCTGAATCTGCGCCAGCAGCGCGGTCTGCCGGTCAGATTCGGTTACGCCAATCAGCTCCTCATCCAGCGCCACCGGAATGGGCGAGGCCCGGCAGAGCGCGGCCATTGCCGGCCCTTGTCCGGCCGCAATGGGCTGCTCGATGGAATGCAAGTCGAAGCGGGCCAGTTGGTTGAGCTTGCCCAATGCTTCGGCCAGGCCGAAAGCGCCGTTGGCATCTACGCGCAGCGTAAGCTGGTCCGGCCCGGCCACGGCCCTTATTTCGGCCAGCAGCTTTAACTCAGTGGCAAAATCGAGGCTGCCGATTTTGAGCTTCAGGCAGGAGTAGCCTTCGGCCAGCTTTTTCTCGATTTGTGCGCGCATGAAGGCCGCGTCGCCCATCCAGACCAGCCCGTTGATGGGAATGCCGGCTTGGCCCCGGCTGAAGTCGTTGTCGTAGATACAGTGCCGGCCGCCGTGGTGCCAGTCGAGGGCGGCGGTTTCGAGGGCGAAGCGTAGCGCGGGCCACTCGGGGCCGACCAGCGTAGCAGCTTCGTCGGCCGGCAGTTCCTTGATTTTAAGACTATTGAACTCGGCGCAGAACCCGGCGACTTTGGCCTCGAAGCCGGGCCCGAAGTCGGGGCTGAGGCCGGCCAGCGGCGCGGCTTCGCCCAGGCCCTGGCGGCCGGGCTGCCCGGTATGGGTGAGGTGCAGGTAGTAGGCGGCGTGCTCGGCCAGCGCCCCGCGCGAGGTGCGGGCCGGAAAGTTGAAGCGCAGCACGCGCCGCGACCAGGTGAGCTGAAGCATAGGGAGAAAAACCAGTTGGACTGGCAAGTAACAGGCAAACCCTGAATTTGGCCGCGACCCCGGCCAAGAGCAGTGATTTTAGCTTGCCGCTTTGTTGAGCTGCGCAAAGCGGCTTAGCGGGCAGGCTAATCAGTTCTGCCGCCAAATCGCCACTAAAAAAACAAGCCCCCATGCGTTGCATGGAGGCTTGGCGGCAATAGGTGTAAAAGCTATCAGATTGGCGGGCAGGGGCTAGCGAACGGCGTTGGCTGAGCCAGTGCGGCGGCTGGCCTGGCCGCCTTTGCGGCCTGCGGCGCGGGCTTCTTCGGAAGTGAACCGATGCCCACGGCCGCTTTCGTGCGAGGCCCGGCCGCCTTCACTGGCAATGCGCCGCTGCTCGGCGGGGTCCATGGCGGCGAAGCCCCGAACGCTTTTCCCATTTACGCTCGTAGCCTTGCCCTGGCTGGCTAGCCGGCTGCCTTCAGCAGAACGGGGGGCAGTGGTTTTCTGGGCCTGATTGTGTGTGATCATAGCGTTTTTGTGTTGGAGGTTGGAAAAAATGCAGAGCGTGTCGCAGCAAGCCCGCTGCTAAGTAATGATAGGCATAATCGACTGAAAAACAGGCCAAAAAGGCCAAAATACCAACTTTTACGGAGGTAGTCTACGTAGTTAAACGCAGACTGCGCGACAAATACGGATGAGCTTTGTCAGCCACTGCACTTGCTTAAGCGGCCGCCCGCCGGGCGGGCCCGTTACCTGGGATCCGCGGAACCTGAAAACCCGCTCAGTGCTTTTCCAGTTACCTTGGTGCCCCTTGCTTTTCCGCCCATGCTCGCTCCACAACCCTATCCGCTGAATGCTGTGCTGCCCGGTCTGCAGCAGCGCTACCAGGCCGTGCGTCGCCAAACCGCCGATCTGTGCCGCCCGCTGCTGCCCGAAGACACCGTGGTGCAGCCCATCATTGATGTGAGCCCGCCCAAGTGGCATCTGGCGCACACCACCTGGTTTTTCGAGACGTTTATCCTGAAGGAATACCAACCTGGCTACCAGGTTTTTCACCCCGACTACGCCTTTCTGTTCAACTCGTACTACAACTCGCTGGGCAGCCGCGTGAACCGCGCCGACCGAGGCACCCTTTCGCGCCCGCCGCTGGCCGACGTGTATGCCTACCGCGCCCACGTAGACGAGCACATGGCCGCGCTGCTGCACACGCTGCACGAGGCCGAAACGGAGCTGCCAGCCGCCTTTGCCGGGGTGTTTGAGCTGGGCCTGCAGCATGAGCAGCAGCACCAGGAATTGTTAGTAACAGATATAAAGTACATTCTGAGTACCAGCCCGCTGGCGCCGGCTTATATAAATGAGCAATCAGCAGTGAGCAAGGAGCAGGAGTTTCGTAGCTCATTGCCCCCAGCCACCTGGCTGCCCGTGCCCGGCGGCATTCACCGCATTGGTCACCAGGAAGAAGGCTTCTGCTTCGACAACGAACAGTCCCCGCACGATACCTACGTGGCCGATTTCAGCCTACAAAACCGCCTCGTGACCAATGCCGACTACCTGCAGTTTATGGCGGCGGGCGGCTACCAGGATTTCCGCTACTGGCTGGGCGAGGGCTGGGACCTGGCGCAGCAGGCCGGGTGGGAAGCGCCGCTGTATTGGGTGCGTCGGGGCGAAGCATGGTTTCGCTTCACCCACCACGGGCTGCAGCCGCTGAATATGGCCGCACCCGTCACGCACGTCAGCTTTTACGAGGCCGATGCCTACGCCCATTGGGCCGGGGCGCGGCTGCCCACCGAACAGGAATGGGAAATTGCGGCCCGCCACTTCGAAGCCGAGGCCACTGGCACTTTCCTGGAAAGCCAGCGCTTCGACCCGCAGCCTTTGGCCCCGGATGCTGCTCCCGACCAGTGCCATCAGCTGCTCGGCGAAGCCTGGGAATGGACGTATTCGGCCTACCACCCCTACCCCGGCTACCAGCGGGCCGCCGGGGCGCTGGGCGAATACAACGGCAAGTTCATGCTGAACCAGCTGGTGCTGCGCGGCGGCTCCTGCGCCACGCCGGCCAGCCACATCCGCCTCACCTACCGCAATTTCTTCCACCCCGATAAGCGCTGGCAGTTCACCGGCATCCGGCTGGCCCGCTAGCGGCTGCGGAGCCGCGTTGTTCTGTCGGGCTGCTTCGGCGGGCCCTTTTTCTCTCCCTCATTTGCTCTATGGCTGCTCTTTCGCCTTCTGCCGCTGATACCTCCGTTTTGCCTCCGAAGCCCGCTGCCCCGGCGGCCGACGCTACCGATGCCCTGGCCCGCCATGTGGCCCAGGGCCTGAGCCGACCCCAGAAAACCTTGTCGTCGATGTATTTTTATGACGACGAGGGCAGCCGGCTTTTTCAGCAGATTATGGCGCTGCCGGAGTATTATCCTACCCGCACCGAGTTTGGCCTGCTCACCACGCACCGCGCGGCCATTGCCGCGGCGCTGTGCCCGGAGAGAGCCGATGAAGAGTTTTTCCTGCTGGAGCTGGGAGCCGGCGACGGCCTGAAAACCAAGATTCTGCTGCGCGAGCTGCTGGCCGGCGGGGCCAATTTCACCTACGTACCGGTCGATATTTCGGCGGCAGCGGTAGAAGGGCTGGCGGCCAGCCTGCGCCAGGAGCTGCCGGCGCTGCGTGTGGAGGGCCTGGTGGCCGAATACGCGCAGGCGCTGGCCCTGATGGCCGCCCGGCCCGGCCGCAAGGCGGTGCTGTTTTTGGGCTCTACCATCGGCAACTTCCTGCCCACCGACCGTCTGGAGTTTTTGCGGGCCCTGGTGCGCCCCCTCACCCCCCACGACCGGCTGCTCATCGGCTTCGACCTGCAGAAGGACCCGCGCCTGATCCGGGCCGCCTATGACGACAGCCAGGGCGTGACGGCCGCCTTCAACCTGAACCTGCTGCGCCGCCTGAACCGGGAGCTGGGCACCGATTTCGACCTCGCCCGCTGGCAGCACTACACCGACTACGACCCGCTTAGCGGGGCCGTGCGCTCTTTTCTGGTGAGCACCCAACCGCAAAGCGTGACGGTGGCAGCCTTGGGCCAAACCTTCGATTTCGCGGCCTGGGAAGCGATTCATACCGAAAACTCCTACAAATTCACGCCGTCGCTTATCACCAGTATTGCGGCGGAAGCGGGGTTGGAAGCGCAGCGGTTTTTCACGGATGAGCAGCAGTATTTCGCCGACGTGATTTTGAGCCCGCAAGGTTAAGCACTGCCGTGCTGCTCGTTGAACGGTGTAGAGACGCATACCTGCGTCTCGTCGTCCGCGCCATTCAACGGGTTCGTTCAACGACGAGACGCAAGTATGCTTCTCTACACCATTCGGCCAGCCCACCTTCGCTTTTCCGCATGAGCACCGCTTTTCCCGCTCTCATCAGCCTAGCCTCGGGCTATGGCGACTTTCCAACGCCGGCCGTAGCCTCGGTGCGGGCGGCGCAGGCGCTGTCGGGGCAGCTGCCCATCAGCCCGATTCAGGGCCTGCCGGAACTGCGGGAGGCGCTGGCCCACCGCTTCCGCGCCCAGGGTGCCACGGTGGCCGCCGAGCAAATCGTGGTAACGCCGGGGGCCAAAGCTGCCTTATTCGCGGTGCTGAAAACACTGCTAGAGTCCGGCGACGAGGTGTTGATGCCCATGCCCAACTGGTTCGGCTTCGCGGCTTTGGTAGAAAAGGCCGGCGGCACGCTTCGCCCTTTGCCTCTCGACCCCGCCGATAACTACGCCCTGACGCCGGAAACGCTGCGCGCCGCCCTCACGCCCGCCACCCGCGTGCTGCTGCTCAGCAACCCCAACAACCCCACCGGCCGCGTTTACCACCGGGCCGAGCTGGCCCAGCTGCTGGCCGTGACGGGCGAGTTTCCGCGCCTGAAAGTACTTTCGGATGAGATTTACGACCACATCAACTTTGGGCCGGTGCCGGTGCCCTCACTGTTGGAATGGCCTGATCCGTTGGGGCAGCACATTGTGGTAAATGGCTTTTCCAAGTCGCTGGCGCTTATTGGCTGGGGCGTGGGCTACTTAGTGGCCCCGGCAGCAGTGGCTGAAGCCAGCGCCGCGTGGCAGTTTGCGACCAGTGCGGCCGTGCCCGTGCCCAACCAGCTGGCCGCGCTAGCCGCTACCGAAGCTACTGCCGGCATCACGGCGGAGCTGCGCACGCGCCTGGCCCCGGCCAGGGCCCTGCTGCTGCAGGCGCTAGCGGACCTGCTCCAAGTGCGCTGCTCCGTGCCAGAAGGCACCTACTACGCCTTCCCTGACTTCACCGCCTACCTCGACCCCACTTTACCTCCCGTTCAGGCTTCCGCCCGCCTTTTCTACCAGCTGCGGGCTGCGGGCGTTGAGCTGGTGGATGGCGCTACATGTGGAGCGGCGGGCTTTGCCCGCATCTCGTGCGCCGTGCCGGAACCACTGCTGCGCGAGGCCCTGCGGCGGCTAGCGGCGGGACTGGCGGCGCTGGGGCCTATTGAGACACTGCAAGTCAAATAGTTAGTTAACTAACCGCAACGCGGCGACAGGTTTGTAGTAATTGGCAAGAATGACGAACAAAGGCGCGTAGCGGTGACAGAATAGCCCGAACGGCTCTGTCACCGCTACGCGGCTTTAATTCTTTCTGCAATTGGACGCTACAAACCTGCCGCCGCGTTGCGGCTTGTTTGTCACTTGCAATGGCTGCTATTTGCCCAAGTAGCGGGTAGGACGTTTGGCGGCTAACTTTTACCCCCGCCCCGCGCCGGAGCATCGTACCTTTGCGGCTTCATTTTGCTTTTCCGTCATGCCGCTCAATGCCATTCGCCCCCATATCAAGCCCATGCTGCTGCTGGCCTATCCGGTAGTGCTGAGCCAGTTAGGCCACGTATTGGTAAACGTGTGCGACAGTGTGATGGTGGGCCAGCTGGGCAAAGTGCCGCTGGCGGCCGTGTCGTTGGGGGTGAGCGTGAATACGGTGGTGCTGGTGCTGGGCCTGGGGATGTCGATGGGCATCACGCCGCTGGTGGCCGCCGCTAACGGCAAGCGCGACGTGCCGGCGCTGGGCAGCCTGCTGGTGAACGGCGTGTGGTTGAGCGTGCTGGCGGGCGTGGTGCTGGCGGCGGGCGGCCTGCTCATTGCCCCGCTGCTGGGCTACCTCAACCAGCCCGCCGAAGTAGTGGCGCTGGCCGCGCCGTGGGTGCGGGTGCTGTTTTTGTCCTTGCTGCCGCTGATGGTGTTTCAGGGCTTCAAGCAGTTTGCCGAAGGGCTGGGCCTCACCCGGCAAGCCATGGTGCTGTCCATTCTGGCCAACGTCATCAACGCGCTGCTGTGCTACGTGCTCATTTTCGGGCGCTTCGGGCTGCCGGCGCTGGGGCTGATGGGCTCGGCCTGGGCCACGCTCATCGCCCGCGTGCTGATGGCCGCCCTGATGGCGGCCTACGTGCTGCGGGCCCGGCGGCTGCAGCCCTACCGCGCGGCGGCCGGCTCGTGGCTGCAGCCCGCCCGCGCCACGCTGGGCCGCATTTTCGACCTCGGCGCGCCCATCGGGGTGCAGATGATGTTTGAAATGGGCGCGTTCAGCTTCTCGGCCATCATGATTGGCTGGCTCGGGGCCACTTCGCTGGCCGCCCACCAGATTGCCATCAACGTGGCTTCCGTCACCTACATGGCGGCCAGCGGCATTGCGGCGGCGGCTACCATCCGGGTGGGCTACTTCCGCGGCACCGGCGATGCGCAGGGCGCCCGGCAGGCCGGTTTCACGGCCTATGGCCTCACGTTCGTGTTTATGGGCACTATGGCCCTTATCCTGATTATGGCCCGGCACGCGGTGCCGCACTTCTACAACCACGACCCGGAAGTGGTGGCGCAGGCGGCCACGCTGCTGCTCATCGCGGCCCTGTTTCAGGTGTCCGATGGCCTGCAGGTGGTGGGGCTGGGGGCGCTACGGGGGCTGGAAGATGTGAAAGTACCCTCGGTGGTGGCGCTGCTGGCGTATTGGGCCGTGGCCTTGCCTTTCGGCTACTGGCTGGGGTTCAAGCTGGATCTGGGCGCTATCGGGGTGTGGGTGGGGCTGCTCACGGGCCTCACGCTGGTGGCGGGCGTGCTGCTGTGGCGCTTTCGCCAGCATAGCGCCGTGCCGACCGTGGTGCCGGAAGCCGCCGTTAGTCGCTAAGCGGGGCCATTTGCGTAGCGCCCCGCGGTTTGGGGAACCAAGCCGGGCGTTGCGGCCTTTGCTGAGGCAGAACCGTCCATTCGTATCGTTTCCGCTGTAGCCTTCATGCACTTTTTCTCCTTTCTGCTTCCGCTGCTGGCCTGGCTGCCGGCCCAGGGTCCGGCCGGCCAGACGGCTCCCGCCGCCGCCGCTCCCGCCGACAAAATAGCCTGGACGGCCAACCGGCCGCTGGCCTGGGCCGATTTCAAGGGCCGCCCCCTGCCCGCCGATCAGCTCGCCGCCCTCACTTCCGCCACCATCGATGTGCAGGTGGGCTGCCAGGACTACGTGTTTTCGTCGCAGGTGAAAGCCGTGTTCATTCCGTCCGAGTCGTGGGTGCGCGATGCCAAAAAGGCGTCGCCCGGCCTGCTGCGCCACGAGCAGCTACACTTCGACATCACGGAGCTGCACGCCCGCATGTTGCGCCAGAAGCTCACCATCGTAAAGCTGGACTGTGAGCATCTGCAGCCGGCCTTCAAAAATCTCTCGAACGCAGCCTTTTCGGCCTGGAAGCGCGAAGAAGCACGCTACGACAGCGAAACCAATAACGGCCTGAACGAAGCGAAGCAGAAATTCTGGGAAACTCAGGTGCAGCAGCGTCTGGCATTGCTCGATAAATTTGCCGCGGTGCCGTAGGGTTGGGGAGCTGGTGTTTACCTGTCATCCTGAGCTTGCGAAGGACCTTATGGGATGAGAATGAGTCGTTGGTACGAATATCATTCTCATCCCATAAGGTCCTTCGCAAGCTCAGGATGACAGTCCCATTTCACAACTTCAACCACCTCAAATGCCCCCCTCTTCCCCCATTACCTGGGCCGATTTTGAGCGCATCGACCTGCGCGTGGGCACCATTCTGGAAGCCCGCGACTTTCCGCAGGCCCGCAAGCCCGCCTACCAGCTGCTGATTGACTTCGGCCCCGAAATCGGGACTAAGCGCTCCAGCGCCCAGATTACGCATCACTACACGCCCGCCAGCCTGGTAGGCCGGCAGGTGCTGGCCGTGGTCAACTTTCCGCCCAAGCAGATTGGGCCTTTCCGGTCGGAAGTGCTGGTGACGGGCACTCCGGATGCCGCGGGCCACATTGTGCTGGCTGCGCTGGCCGCGCCAGTGCCCAACGGCAGCCGGCTGGCGTAGCCGGTTTTCGGGCAACTACTCCGGGGTGCTTCCTACCACTTGGGAATCTCCTTTTCGGCCGCCGCGGCTGCCGGGTTGGTGAGGCGCAGCTGCCGGAAGGCCAGGCTGTCAATCACGGTGCCGTAGATTTCGTCCAGGTCTTTTTCGTGGGCGGCGTAGTAGCGGTAGCTGTGCACGAAAAGCGAGTCCGATACATCGTGGCGCCACAAAATATCGTTGTGCAGGCGCAGATACAGCGCACGGGCCGAGTCCGGGGGCAGGGCCGCGCCTTCCACCCGCGACTCGGTCAGGTGCAGCTCCACCAGCAGGCGCACCATTTTCTCTTTGGGCAGCAGCGGCTGGGGCGGCTGCGCTTCTTCCGGCCGCTGACACTGGGTCAGCAACCCGGTCAGCAACAGCAGCAAAGGCACACGCAGGAAGGCAGGGAGCTTTTTCACGCCGCAAAGTTAGGAGGAAGCCGTAGTTTAGCTGAAATGAATTCGCCCACCGCTACCCCGTTCCAACAAATCGTGCGCAAGCTGCGGCAGCTGGAGATACGCATTCTGAAGGCGGCGGATGCGCAGCTGCAGGGCGATTTTCACTCCGTTTTCAAGGGTACGGGCCTCGAATTCGACGATGTGCGCCTGTATCAGTACGGCGACGAGGTGCGGGCCATCGACTGGGCCGTATCGAGCAAAGGCCACGGCACCTTCGTAAAAACCTACAAGGAAGAGCGTGAGCAGTCGGTGCTGCTGCTGCTCGATGTGAGCGCCTCGCAGCAGGTAGGGGCCGCCGGCCGCCGCAAGCTCGACGTGGGCCGCGAAATCTGCGGTATTCTGGCCCTGGCCGCCGCCCGCCAGGACGCGCAGCTCGGCATTATGGCCTTTTCGGACCAGAAGGAGCTGTATCTGGCCCCTGGCAAAGGCATCCGCCACGCCTACACGCTCATCAAGCGGCTGTTTGAATTGGAGCCCAAATCGAGGCAGACGGCCGTGGGGGCGGGCATCAAGCAGGCGCTGGGCGTGCTGAAGCGGCGCAGCATTATCCTGCTGATTTCTGACTTTATCGACCAGAACTACGAGCGCGAATTGACGATGCTGGCCCGCAAGCACGACCTGGTCGTGATTCAGCTGCTGGACCAGCGCGAGCGGGAATTTCCGCCGCTGGGCATCATTCCGCTGCTCGATCAGGAGTCGGGGCGCACGGTGTGGGTCAATACTTCGGCCGAGGCGTTTCGGGCGCGCTACCGCGCCACCTACGAGCAGAATCGCGAGCAGATCGGCCGGATTTGCCGCCGCCACCGCACCGAATATCTTTCCATTGCCACCGATGCCGACTATGTGCCTCAGCTGGTGAAGCTGTTCCGCCAGCGTAATCAGCGGGGCGGCCGTGCGTAAGCGGGGGCTGCTGCTGGCCGTGCTGCTGCTGACCGGCGTTGCGCAGGCCCAGGTGCCGGCCACGGAGCTGACCAGCCGCTTCCGTCGCTCCACTACGCGCGTCGGCCAGCCCATCGACTACGAGCTGAGCTACCGCCACGCGCCGGCCCAGGAAGTCATCTTCCCCGACTCCACGGCCGACTTCGCGCCCTTCGAGTTCGTGGGCAAAACCTACGTCCCTACCCGCACCCGCCACGGCCGCAGCCTCGACCGCACGGTGTACCACTTGCGCACTTTCGCGCTGGATTCGGTGCAGCGGCTGCGCCTCTCCATTACGGTGTTGCAGGGCCGCGACACGCTGCTGCTGCCCGCTCCGGAAGCCACGGTGCGCCTGCTCCGCACGGCCCCGACGCCGGAAGGCCCGGAGCCGCCCGCGCTGCGCCAGAATACGGCTCTGGTTCCCGTGCAACCCGAATTTAACTGGCCGTATTGGGTGGCCGGCGCGGGGCTGCTGGGGTTGCTGGGGCTGGCCCTGGTGGTGGGTTTCGGCAGCCGGCTGCGCCGCCGCTACCAGCGCTACAAGCTGCGTAAAAACCACGCGTATTTCCTGGCCCAGTACGCCCGCCACGTGGAGCGCTTCACGCTTTCCCGCTCGCTGGCCAACATGGAGCGGGCCATTACGCTCTGGAAAAACTACCTCTCCGTGCTGGAAAACAACATTATCAACAGCCTGACTACCAAAGAGGTAGTGGCCCACTTTCAGAACGATGCCGACGTGAGTATGGCCCTGCAGATTGCCGACAAGGTGATTTATGGCAACCAGCTCAGCGAGGAAGAAGCCGAAACCGATCTGGCCTTCGTGCTGCTGCGTAACTTTGCCGAACGCCGCTACGCGCTGGTAGCCGAGCAGCCTGTGGAGTAGACTGTGAATCGGTGCTGTCCTGCTGAGCGAAGTCGAAGCATCTCTACCGCTTCGTTGCAATAGTGAGCCAATCAAAGCGGTAGAGATGCTTCGACAAGCTCAGCATGACAATACTGTTGCAGTAGAGGTCCTTCGCAAGCGTACCCCAGATGAAGGATGACAGAACGAAAAACTCACCATTTCACCATCTCACCATTTCACCAATGCTGGCCCCGATTGCGGAAAGTTTGCGCTATGCTACGCTGGCCAGCTACACCTGGGAGCAGCCGCGCCTGCTGCTGCTGATTCCGCTGATTCCGCTGCTGTTTGGGCTGCGCTGGGCGCTGGCGCAGCGGCGGCGGGCGCGGCTGGGCGTGGCGTTCGTGGCCGGGCAGGTGCGCCGCGACTGGACGGCCCTGCTGCGCTTCGTGCCCGATGTGGTGCTGGCTCTGAGCCTGGCCTTTGGCGTGGTAGCCCTGGCCCGGCCGCAGCGCACCGACGAGCGGGTAGTGCAGTCGGGTGAGGGCATTGATATTCTGCTGCTGCTGGATGTATCGGGCTCGATGGAGCTGCAGGATCTGCGCCCCAACCGCCTTGAAGCGGCCAAGCGCGTGGCCCGCGGCTTCATCGACGGCCGTGCCGGCGACCGGATCGGGCTGGTGGTATTTGCCGGCGACGCGTATTCGCTGGCCCCGCTCACCACGGACTACGATTTGCTGCGCGAAAACATCGAAAGCCTGAAGCTGGGCATGATTGCCAACGACGGCACGGCCATTGGCACGGCCTTAGGCGTGGCCACCAACCGCCTGCGCGAGTCGCGCAGCCGCACCAAAGTCTGCATTCTGATTTCGGACGGCGAAAACACAGCTGGCAGCCTCGACCCGGTGACGGCCGCCCGCTTGGCCCACGCCTACGGCCTGAAAATCTACACCATCGGGCTGGGGCAGGATGGCTACGTGCCCCATTTCACCGACGCGGCCGGCCAGATCCATTACGTAGAAACCCGCCTCGACGAAACCACCATGCGCGAGCTGGCCCAGGCCGGCGACGGCCAGTTTTTCCGCGCCACCGACAACGAAAGCCTGCGCCGCGTGTTTCAGCGCATCGACCAGTACGAGAAGTCCGAAATCAAGCAGACGCGCTACCGCAACACCAAAGACTACTACCGCATCTACCTGCTGTGGTCCGTGGGGTTGTGGCTGCTGTGGCTGGCGCTGAAAAATACGTTTCTGACCAACGCGCTGGAAGACTGATTTCTTAATGTGCTGATGTGCTAATGTGGAAATGTGCTGATGCATCAATTAAATTTTCCACATCAGCACATTTCCACATTAGCACATTAACCTCACATTTTCACATTAGAAATGGCTATTGCCGATAACCTTCACTTCTTCCAGCAGCAGCTGGCGGGCACCGGCTGCCGCCTTGTCACGGTGACCAAAACGCACCCCGTAGAAAAGCTGCGGGAAGCCTACGATGCCGGGGCGCGGCTGTTCGGCGAAAACCGGGTGCAGGAAATGACCGCCAAGCAGCCCCTGCTGCCCCCCGACGTGGAGTGGCACCTCATCGGGCAGCTGCAGACCAACAAGGTCAAGTACATTGCGCCGTTCGTGCACACCATTCAGAGCATCGACAGCCTGAAGCTGCTGCTGGAAATTGAGAAGCAGGCCGCCAAGCACGGCCGCGTGGTGCGCGGCCTGCTCCAGTTTCACATTGCCGATGAAGAAACCAAATCGGGCCTGAGCCTGGCCGAGGCGCACGAAATCCTGCAGTCGGAGGCTTTCCGGGCGCTGCGCCACGTGCGGCTCACCGGCGTGATGGGCGTGGCCACCAACACCCCCGACCAGGAGCAGCTGCGCCGGGAGTTCCGCGAGCTGCGCGGCTACTTCGACCAGATCAAAGCCCAGTACTTCGCCGACCAGCCCGAGTTCCGCGAAATTTCAATGGGCATGAGCGCCGACTACAAGCTGGCCATCGAAGAAGGCAGCACGCTGATTCGGGTGGGCAGCGCTATTTTTGGGACCCGCCAGTAGCCACTGGCCGTCATCCTTCATCTGGCGTACGCTTGCCAAGGACCTCTCCCGCCACAGTATTATCATGCTGAGCTTGCCGAAGCATCTCTCCCGCTTCGCCTGAGTAGCATCACAACGAAGCGGGAGAGATGCTTCGGCAAGCTCAGCATGACAGTTCTTCTCACCACTTAAAAACTCACCATTTCCAAAAATGAACGCGCGCTTAATTATTCAGATTGCGGCCCTGCTGGGCGGTTTGGGCGTGGCCATCGGCGCTTTTGGGGCGCACGGGCTGCGGGCCATGCTGGAGGCATCCGGCCGCTTCGATACGTTTGAAACCGCCGTGCGCTACCAGTTCTATCACACGCTGGCGCTGCTGGGCATTGGGGTGCTGCTGGCTGTGCGGCCCGAGCTGCGGGCGCTGCACCTCACGGCCTGGCTGTGGTTGGGCGGCGTTATCGTGTTCAGCGGCTCGCTCTACACGCTGTGCTTCACGGGCATCACCAAAATGGGCGCCGTGGCTCCTATCGGCGGCCTGCTGCTCATCGCCGGCTGGATCAGCCTGCTACTGGCCGTACGCAAGCTGTAACGGCACCGGCTGTCATTGCGAGGACGAAGGACGAAGCAATCCGTCCTGGACATTGAGCTAAACCTTGATTCAGCAGAAAGCCCTGACGTAATGGATACGTCAGGGCTTTTTAGGTTAACAGAGCTTTCTGCATTTCAGAGGACGGATTGCTTCGTTCCTCGCAATGACAGGGCCGCAACGTCGTTTATTACGACTTCTTCTTGGCTTTCATCTTGCTGTCGCCGAGCTTCATTTTCTGCTTGCCGTTGGCGTCCATCGGGGTTTCGGTTTTCGATTCCACCGTCATGGTCGGAGTGGCGGTGCTGGCGGCGGTGGCGTCTTTCACCTCGCCTACCAACGATACCATGGCGTTGCCGGAGGCCGAATTCGACTCTACGGTCAGCACTTTGTTCTGCATGCCCATTTTGCCGGTGCTGTTGAATTTGGCCGAGATGGTGCCGGTTTTGCCGGGCATCACGGGGTCTTTGGTCCACTCCGGGGTGGTGCAGCCGCAGCTCACGCCAATGTTGGAAATCACGAGCGGCTGGGTGCCTACATTCTTGAATTTGAAGGTATGGTCTACCACGTCGCCCTGCTTGATGGAGCCGAAGTCGTACTTCATTTCCTCAAACTGGATTTGGGGACCAACCACTTTTTCCTGGGCGTTGGCGGGCTTCACGGCCGCTGACTGCGCCTGCGCAGCAAAGCCGGCCAGCGTGAGCGACAAGGCCAGAACGAGTGCTTTTTTCATGATGCTGATTCGTTAAAAAAGTTGAGGTAAACAAATTTAAGGCTTTTGCGCTGGCAGCCAACTATCCTGCCAGTTTTCGGCGGAAAGGCCGGTTTGGGGGCGCACTAGTCGCGCTCTACCGGCGCATCGCCCACCAGCTTCTGGTTGAAGTTGAGCAGGAAAAGCCGCTCCGAGGCCCGCGTGACGGCCGTGTAGAGCCAGCGCGCAAACTCGGAGTTCACCATCTCGTCCTTCAGAAAGCCGTGGTCCACGAACACGGCCTGCCACTGGCCGCCCTGGGCTTTGTGGCAGGTGAGGGCGTAGGCAAACTTCACCTGCAACGCATTGAGGTACGGGTCTTTGCGCATGGCGGCCGTTTTGTCCTTCTTGGTGGTGAGGTGGGCGTAGTCGGCCATTACGGCCTGGTACAGTTCGTTGCTGCGGTCGGCGGGCAGGGCGGGGCTTTCGGTGTGCAGCGTGTCGAGCAGCAGCTTTACTTCCTGCTCCTCCTCGTCGGGGTAGTCCACGAAGCGCACGCGGGCATCGGCGAAGCGGAAGCCAAACTCTTCCTGCCGCCGCACGATTTTGGTTACCTGCACGAAGTCGCCGTTGGCCAGAAAGCCCATTTCCGAGTCTTTGGGCAGCCAGAAATAGTTGTTGCGCACCACCATCAGGTAGTCGCCGGCCTCAATTTCCTCCTCGGCATCAAACAGGGTGCGCCGGATCATCTGGTTGTAGAGATTGGCGTTTTTGTTGGAGCGGCAGATGATGGTCGTGTTTTCGTGGCCGAAGTTCTTGTAGGCCCAGCGCAGGCCGTCTTCGAGCTTATCGCCGCCCACGCGGAAAATATCGGGGTAGCCTTTGGTAAAAAACTGGATGTGGGGCGCTTCCTGCCGCAGCTCCTCACGCAGGGCCGTGGCATTCATCAGAATGCCCGATTCTTCGGCCTGGCGCATCACCTGGCGCAACTCCACGCCGCCCACTTTGGCCCGGAAGCGGTGCATGAGCAGCTCCGGATCAAGCGCCGGCGAGAGCAGCTGGCCCACGGGCGGCAACTGGGCTGTGTCGCCGATGAGCAGCAGGCGGTTGGTGGGCTTCTCGAACACGTAGCCCATCAGGTCATCAAGCAGGCCGTTTTCGCCGAAGGCTTTCTCGTCCGAAATCATGGACGCCTCGTCCACGATGTAGAGCATGTCGGCGGTGCGGTTGGGCTGGCGCTGAAACGAGAGGCCCGCGGCCGGCGTGCCGGAAGTCTGGCGGTAGATTTTCTTGTGAATGGTACTGGCCGCCACGCCCGAGTAGGCGCTCATTACTTTGGCGGCGCGGCCGGTGGGGGCCATCAGGGTGTATTTGCGCTGCATGCGGTGCAGCCACTGCACCAGCGCACTCACCACGGTGGTTTTGCCCGTGCCCGCGTAGCCGCGCAGCACAAACACCTTGCGCCCCGGCAGGTCATCTTCCAGAAACTCATCCAGCTTACGAAACAGCGTAGCCTGGTCCTGGGTGGGGTCAAAAGGGAAATAGTCGCGGACGGACGGGGTTTTCAGAGAAAGCACAGCGGGATATTTTAGAAGGCTAAAGCTAGCAAACTAGCTCCCCTCCTTTTTTCAAGGAGGGGTTGGGGGTGGTTCAATCGTTGGAGTTGGCAGAACTAACTAGCAGAAGTGAAACTATGATCCGATTCCATATCCAGCAGGCCGACGCAATTCGGCAGAACTAACTAGCAGAAGTGAAACGCCGGATGCTGGCTATTCAAACACCATTTTGTCCGCAAAGCGCACCAAACGAAGAAAGTGATTTTCGTCAGGAGCTGTAAAACTATTGCGTCGCAAGACCAACGACTGCAACGACAGGGCGCTTTTAGCCTTAGTTATCCTAACGACTGCAACGACGGAACCACCCCCAACCCCTCCTTGAAAAAAGGAGGGGAGCTTAGACCTAACTCCTAGTTGTAGTTACTGCGGCTCCACCACGGCCATCGTGGCCGAGGCTTTGGCTATCAACTTATCATCGCACCACACCTCCGACTCGCAGAAAAACAGCCGCTTGCCGCCTTTCAATACCCAGCCCACGGCCCGCAGCTTTTCGCCCACGCCGGGGTGCAGGTAGGAGGTTTTCAGCTCCACCGTCACCACGCCCACGCCGTCGGGCACGAGGGTGACGGCGGCAAAACCGGCCACCAGGTCGGCCATGGTGGCGACCAGGCCGCCGTGGGCAAAGCCACGGTGCTGCTGGTGGCGCTGCTCCAGCGTCAGCTCGGCTTCCACGCGGCCGGGCTCGATGGTGGTCAGGTCGGCCCCGATGAGGTGCATGAAGTGCTGGCGGGTGAGCTTGCGGCGGATGCGGACCTCCAAAGATTCGGGGGCGGCGGCGGGGTTGGGCACGGTAGTCATTGGCCCAAAGGTACGCACGCGGCCGGCCCCTACCCTACTGCCCGGCATTGCGTATCTTCCCCGCCGGACGTGTTTCGGCCCTCTTTTCCCTGATTCCGATGACGACAACCCTGACGACGATGAACTACCTGGTGGCCGGCGGCCTGGGCCTGGCGCTGGCCGCGTGCAGCGGCTTTCGGGTGTTTGTGCCGCTGCTGGCCGCCAACCTGGCTTACCTCACCGGCTTCATGGCCCCGTCGCCGGGCTTTGCGTGGCTGGGCACCTGGGCCGCGTTTGGGGTGCTGGCCACGGCCACGGTGGCCGAAATGCTGGCCTACTACGTGCCGGTGGTCGACAATCTGCTGGATACCATCACCACGCCCGCTTCGTTCATAGCCGGCACGCTGCTGATGACCTCGGCCCTGCCCAACCTCGACCCCATGGTGCGCTGGGGGCTGGGCATTCTGGTGGGCGGCGGCACGGCGGGGCTGGTGCAGTCGGGCACGGCGTTGCTGCGGGCGGGCTCCACGGCCACCACCGGCGGTCTGGCTAATCCCGTGCTGGCCACCGTGGAAAACATGCTGGCCATCGTGGGCTCGGTGCTGGGCCTGCTGCTGCCGCTGGTGATGGCCGGCCTGGTAGTGGTGCTGCTGGTGTATCTTGGCCGCCGCGTACGGACCCTGGCGCGGCGCCGACCCCGCACGCCAGCCAGCTCTCCCGAAGCGTGAGGTCGTTTCTCTTTGCCTGATTATTTTTTTCTATGTCCGAAGCTACTTCGTCTACTGCTGAGCTGCTGGCTCCTTATCTGGGCCAGGTTCGGGTGCGCGTGTGCGGGCTGCTGGTGCGGCAGGGAGGCCTGCTGCTGGTGGCCCACCGCGGCCTGCTGCCCGCCGATGTGCCGTTCTGGTCGCCGCCGGGCGGGGGCTGGGAGTTCGGTGAAACCCTGAAAGAGTGCCTGATGCGCGAGTACCGCGAAGAAACCGGCCTCGCCATTTCGGTAGGCCGCTTCCTGCACGTGCACGAGTTCAAAACCGACGACCTGCAGGCGCTGGAGCTGTTTTTTGAGGTGAAAGCCGTGGATGCCGCGGCCCTGCCCCGCCTGGGCACCGACCCCGAGCACCCCACCAACCCGCTGCTGACCGAAATGGCCTTTCGCACGCCCCGCGAGCTGTCGTTGCTGCCGCCCGCGCAGGTGCACCCGGTGCTGCGCCACCTCATCAGTCCCGACGATATCTACATTCCCTACAACATCTTTCGCTGAGCCGGCGGGCTGCCTTTCGTACCTTTAGCGGCCCTAACAGTGCCTATTGCCCCTTCTGCCGTGTCCGTCTCTGCTTCTGCCTCCGTTGTTTCTTCCGTAGCGCCGCCCCTTGCCCAACAAGTCCTGCGCGACGAAACGCTGACCCCCGAAAATCCGGCGGCCTACAACCTCTACCTCACGGCCGGCCCCGCCGGCCTGCGCGTGGGCGTAGCCGATGTGCGCCGCAATAAATTCGTGGTGCTGGAAGACTACGCCGCCACGCCCGCCA
Source organism: Hymenobacter daecheongensis DSM 21074 (assembly GCF_900141805.1). Lineage (GTDB taxonomy): Bacteria > Bacteroidota > Bacteroidia > Cytophagales > Hymenobacteraceae > Hymenobacter > Hymenobacter daecheongensis. The sequence goes on from NZ_FQYN01000003.1 coordinate 498,882, forward strand.
CGTCGTTGGCGGGGCAGTTTCGGGCCCTGGCCGCCCAGCACGACCTGGTGGGCCAGCCCGGCTGGAACAGCGTGCGGCTGGCCGTGCAGAACCGCGCTTTCACGCTGCTGCCGGCCCCTCTGTTCCGTGCCGGCGATGAGGCCGCCTACCTGCGCCTGCACCACCGCCTCGACAGCGCCCACGAAACCGTGCAGCACTACCGGCACTCCACTTTGGAAACGGTGAGCGTTTTCGCGGCCGAAAAGGCCCTCACTGACTGGTTTCTGGCCCTCTACCCCGCCGGCAAGCTGGTGCACCAGACCAGCGCTCTGCTCGAAGGCGTGATGCACCAAAGCGAGCAGGCCGCGGCCCGGCGCGTTTACCTCAGCATCAGCCAGCAGGATCTGACCATCGTGGCCGTGCGCGACAAGCGGGTGGAGTTCTGCAATGTTTTCGCCTTCACCTCGGCCGAAGACCTGATTTACTACACCATCCTGGTAATGCAGGAGCTGCAGCTCAACCCCGATCAGGACCCGGTTATCGTGTGGGGCGACCTGACCCACGACTCCGAGTTGTTCACCATTCTGCGCAAGTACATCCGCCACATCCGCTTCGGCAACCGTCCCTTCGACCTGGCCTACAGCTACCGCCTGAACGAGGTATTCGAGTACCGCTACTTCGAGCTATACGCGTTGCATTTGTGTGAATGAGGTGGATTTGTGGAGTTGTGACAAGTCGTCTGTCATCCTGAGCTTGCGAAGGACCTTCCTCTTCGCCAGTGCAAAGTTCATTTAAATGAGCAAAGCCCTTCACTAAAGCGCTGTAGAGCACTGAAAAGCATTTTTCAGGACGAAAAGAGGCAGGTCCTTCGCAAGCTCAGGATGACAGTTCCGTTGCACAACTTCACCCTTCACAATTCCACACTTCACCGCCTCACCAATGAAAACCGCGCTTTTCCCCGGCTCCTTCGACCCTTTTACCAATGGGCACCTCGATGTGGTGCGGCGCGGGGTGGGACTGTTTGATAAGATTATCATTGCCATCGGCACCAATACCAGCAAAACCCGCTACCTGCCCGTGGAGCAGATGGTGGGTCTGATTGAAGAGGTTTTCCGGGACGAGCCGCGCGTGTCGGTGCAGACTTACAAGGGCCTCACCGCCGATTTTGCCCGGCAGGTAGGCGCGAACTTCCTATTGCGCGGCCTGCGCAACACCACCGACTTCGAGTACGAAAACACCATTGCCCAGGCCAACCGCCACGTAAATCCGGCGCTGGAAACCGTGTTTCTGATTACCGCGCCCGCGCTGGCCGCCATCAGCAGCACCATCATCCGCGAGATTCACCGCTTCGGCGGCAACGTCGATGACTTCGTGCCTTTCGCGCTGCCGCCCTACGATACTACCTCGTAGGTCATTACCGGCTGGGCCTTGTTTTTCAGGGTTATTTCCCCGATCGGCTTGCACGCAAACGACTCCTTCACTTTCTGGTACGTGGCTTCGCTGATGACGATCTGGCCGGCCTGGGCCACCGACTGCAGCCGCTGGCTCATGTTTACCGTGTCGCCGATAACGGTGTAGTCGAGGCGGCGCAGCGAGGCCGAGCCGATATTGCCCGATACCATCTCGCCGGTGTTGATGCCAATGGATACGTTGGGCTTGTAGTCCAGGCCGGGCGGCAAATCGTGGTTGGCCTGCAGCGTGGTGCGCACGGCCAAGGCCGCGTCGATGGCGCGGTCGAGGTGATATTCGCCCCGGAACACAGCCATCACGGCATCGCCCATAAACTTATCTACGTGCCCGCCCTGGGCAATGACGCTCTTCACGATCTGGTCGAAGTACGAGTTGAGCATCTGCACCACCGTGGCTGGCGGCAGCTTCTCCGACAGCGAAGTGAAGCCGCAAATGTCGATGAAGGCCACCGTGGCATCCACGGTTTCGCTCACCAGCAGCGTATTCTCGAAGCCGGGCCGGGCCATGAAGTTGATGACCGTCTCATCCACGTACATCTTCAGGATGTTGTTTTCCTGAATGGCCCGCAGCGTGTCGCGCAGCATGCGCACCTGCTGAATGGTTTTTTCCATCGTCACCTCCAGGTCGGTGAAGTCCACGGGCTTGCACACAAAGTCGAAGGCCCCGCGGTTCATGGCCGTGCGGATGTTCGTCATATCGCCGTAGGCCGATACGATTACGGTTTTGATGGTCGGATTGCTTTCGTGCACCTTCGAGAGCAGCGTGAGCCCATCCATCACGGGCATGTTGATGTCGGTGAGGATAATGTCGGTATCGGCGTGCTCGGCCACGCGCTTCAGCGCCTCCTGGCCGTTGCTGGCAAAGGTGAACTCATATTCGCCCTCGCGAATCTTGCGGCGGAATTTCTGCTTGATCAGCAGCTCCAGGTCCGCTTCGTCGTCGACGACCAGTATTTTCGTTTTCATGCGTTGTTCAGCAAGTGAAGCTTTTCTTTCAGCGCCGCAAAGTCTACGGGCTTGGTGAGCAGGTCGTCGGCCCCGAGCCGCAGCGCTTCCTCGTAGCTGTGCTGGCCGCCGTAGGCCGTTATCATCATCACGGTGGGCGGCGGGGGCGGCGGGTTCACCGGGTAGTCCTGCCGGATGTGGCGCAGCAGCTCCAGCCCGCTCATGCCGGGCATGTTAATATCGGACAGAATCAGGACCACTTCCGAGAAATGCTCGCGCAGGTAGGCCAGCGCCTCCTCGCCCGAATAAGCGAATGAAAACGCCACTTCGCCGTTGCGGATTTCGCGCCGAAAACGCTGCTCAAATAGCACCCGCACGTCTTTTTCGTCGTCAACAACCAGTATTTTCATCATGGCAAAGCTACTATAATCGACAGGGAACCGCGCCTTTTAGATGGGCAGGGTAATGATAAATTCCGTGTATTGGCCCAGGCAGCTATCCACCTGCAGCGTGCCGCCGTGGCCTTTCACGATGATGTCGTGGCTGAGCGAGAGGCCCAGGCCGGTGCCCTCGCCGGTGGGCTTGGTGGTAAAAAACGGCTGGAATACCTTGGCCTTCACGCTGTCCGGCATGCCGGTGCCGTTGTCGCGCACCCTTATTTCCACTTCCTCCGCCCGCTGGTGGGTACTCACGCGCACTTCCGGCGCGTAGCCGGGCTGCCCCAGCTTCTGGCGCTGCTGCACGGCATAAAAAGCGTTGGTGAACATATTCAGCAGCACCCGCCCCACTTCCTGCGATACCACCGAAACCGGACTCAGGCCAGGGTCGAAGTCGGTGGTGAGCGTGGCGTTGAAGCTCTTGTCTTTGGCCCGCAGGCCGTGGTAGCTCAGGCGCAGGTATTCGTCGGCCAGGGCGTTCAGGTCGGTGGGGCGCCGCTCGCCGCTGCTGGCGCGGCTGTGCTCCAGCATGCCTTTCACAATGCTGTCGGCGCGCTTGCCGTGGGTGGTTATCTTCTGCAGGTTCTGCACCAGGTCAGTCAGCAGCTCGTTGGCGTACGTTTTTTCCGCGTCGGGCAGCTGTTGCAGCGGGCCTTCCTGCAGTTCGTGCAGCAGCTCCACGCTCACCTCCGAGAAGTTGTTCACGAAGTTGAGCGGGTTCTGAATCTCGTGGGCGATGCCGGCCGTCAGCTCGCCTAGGGAGGCCATTTTCTCGCTCTGCACCAGCTGGGCCTGGGTGGTTTTCAGCTCGGTGAGGGTTTCGCGCAGCTCCTCCGCCTGCCGGGTCAGGGCCGAGGTGCGCTCGGCCACCAGCCGCTCCAGCTCCACGTTTTGGGCCGCGATGCGCTGCCGCTCCTGCTCTTCAGCCTCGCGCTCCAGCCGCTCTTTTTCCAGCGTTTTCTTCTGGCTGCGGGCAATGAGAAAAAACGTGAATAGCCAGAGCAGCGCAAAGCCCTCCGAGTTGTTCACTATATCATCATACTTCTTACCCAGCTTAATACCGCCGGCCGTGAGCATCAGCTCAATGGCCAGGTAGAGCACATAGGGCAGCGCCGCCAGCAGCACCGTGCGGGCCGGCCGGTAGTGGCGCAGCGCGGCCAGCACCAGCACCCCTACCGTGTAGGCGAAGAGGCGGTAGCCATCGTCGAGCAGCTTAGTGTGAAACCGAAAAATCTGGTCGGCCACAAACAGCACCGCCATCGGCACCCAAATCCACCCCAGCGCCTGGCTCACGCGCGGCAGGCGGGTGGGCAAATCAAGAAAACGGCGCAGCACTCGCACCATAATCAGCGCGGGCACCACGCTGAACAGCAGCTCTCCGTCGATATCCATAAAGGGCGCGTACTTGGACTTCAGCCCCCGGGCGTCCACGTCCACTATAATCGACTTGCCTTTGTTGGCTTTCTGCGCAACGATGGAGTCGTTGCCCTCGCGGATAGTGAAGGTACGGGTCGGCTGCTTTTCCATAATCAGCCCCAATATCGGAGCTTTTAGCTGGTATCAAACAGAGACGGGGCGGGCTGAGGCGGCCCTGGCCAATAAGCCGAACGGGCAGAGCCAGCCCGCCCAGGGGCAGGTGCAGCTCTGCCCGTTGGCCAGAGAATAGCGGAGGGAGCAGGCTATCAGCGGCGCGACACTACGCGCAGGCCGGAAATCTTGTTGGCATTTTTGGGGTCGGCCACGGGCAGCACCAGGTAGTCCGGGGCCGTCAGGCTGAGGTTGCCGCGGCGCATCAGCTCGTCCTCTTCCGCGCCGATGAGCACCATGTCTAGCACTTTGCGGGTGCGGGCATTGAAGGTAACCACCACCGTAGAGCCGTTTTTCTCGAACGTGTTGATCCAGTCTTCGCCCTTCGTGGAGCGCATCTGCTCGGGCGTGGGCTCTATGCCGATGGCCTGGGTTTTGGTTTCGGTGGGCGGCCCCAGCGCCCGACGCACCTGGTCGATGTTGCGGCCCATTAGGGCGGGCATATCCAGCATGGCGGGCCGCATGGCGCTGGGCTGCGAGGCGTTGGGCGCACTCTTTTCAACGGCGGTCTGGGTGCCGGTGCAGGCGGCCAGGCCGCTCAGCAACAACATAAAAGGCAGGTAGCGGTACGGGCGCATAAGCAACTCGAAAGGGGAAAAAGTAGGTTTATTTGGCAGGCTCCTTGGCCGATTCCTTACCGGCTGCCTCACCCAGATAATGGCGCACCACCAGGGCAATGGAGGCGTACGAATCGTCGAGTACGGCCAGGGCTTCCTGCGGATTCATCCAGCGCACTTCTTCGATGTACTCTTCGGCCTGGGGCTTCATGAGTGAATCGTCGAGGCAGCGCATAATGTACCAGTTCGTTTTTTTCAGGATTTTGTTGCCGTTGTAGGCGTAGGAGTGCCAGGTGCTGGGCAGCTTGTCGCCCAGCTCAATCTTGATGTTGCACTCCTCCTCCACTTCGCGCAGCGAGCCAATGGCCGGATCTTCGTCCTTCTTGAGCTTGCCCTTGGGCAAATCCCACTTGCCCAGGCGGTAAATCATCAGAATCAGCCCGTCTTTCACCACCAGCCCGCCCGCGGCCTTCACAATGCGGAACTGATCTTTGAGGTGCAGGATGAGGCGCGGCTTCTTGCGGGCCAGCATGGTCAGCGACTTCAGCTTTTTGAGCTTCTTCACCTCCATCAGGCGCAGCAGCCGGTCCACGAATACGTCCGTCACGTCGCGCACCAGCACATCGCCGATCAGGTCTTTGGACGTAAACTCGTCCTCGGCGCTTAGCACCAGGTCGTAGCGGTGCTTGTACACTTTGTCGCTGGTCTTCTTGATGATCAGCGGTATATCGTTGATGAACACATTCATCGCAGGGTAATCAGGAGGGGCAAATGGAAGAAACCTGTGCCGGGGCACGCCGCAAAACACAATATAAATATTGGCAAACGGAAATCGGCAGAAGACGGGCAAGATACGGGATGTAGCCGGTTCCGTTGCCGGTTTAAGCTGAACGATATATTTTAAAGCCAGCGAACGGGCCCCTAGCCCGCGCGGCCCGCTACCTTTGCCCGAATATGAAAAAAATCGGCCTGCTTTCCGATACCCACGGCTACCTCGACGACCGGATTCTGCACCACCTGCGCGGCTGCGACGAAATCTGGCACGCCGGCGACTTCGGCACTGCCGCCGTAGCCGAGCAGTTGGCCCAGGTAGCGCCTCTGCGCGGCGTATACGGCAACATCGATGGCCGCGACGTGCGCCTGACCCAGCCCCTGGTGCAAAGCTTCGAGCTGGAGGGCCTGCGGGTGCTTATCACGCATATTGGCGGCTACCCTGGCCACTACGCCCCCGCCGCCCGCCCGCTGCTGATGCAGGAGCGCCCCGGTCTGTTCATCACCGGCCACTCCCACATTCTGAAAGTGATGCCCGACCCGAAGCTGCACCTGCTGCACCTCAACCCCGGTGCCGCCGGCCGCCACGGCTTCCACCAGGTGCGCACGCTGCTGCGCTTCGAGATAGAAAATGGCAAGGTGCAGCAGCTGCAGGCCATTGAGCTGGGGCTGCGGGGTGGGGAAAGGTGAAGTTGTGAAATTGTGAATCGGCTGTCATCCTGAGCAAAGCGAAGGACCTTCCTCGTAATTTACTGCAAACCTCTTTCAACGCACAAAGCCCTTGACCATGCAAATGGTAAAAGGGCTTCACTCGTTTTAAAAGGCTTGTCGCTTAACCGAGGAAGGTCCTTCGCAAGCTCAGGATGACAGAACGATTCACAATTCCACCTTTCACAACTCCACAAACCAAAAAAGCGCCTCTCCCAGCCGGGAGAGGCGCTTTTTTGATTCTATCTGAAGCCAACCGACTCGGATGGCAAGCTATTTAGAGGGCAATTTCCGGCTTGGGATGCTCGCCTTCCTGACCGTCTTCGTTTACGGGCTTGGTTACGGCCTCCGCCTCATCGAAGGCAGCGGCGTTGTCCTTGGCAGTGTTGGCGTCAGCCTGCTTTTGCGAGCGGGCGGCGGCTTTCTCAGCCTTGGTTTCAGATGGGGCGGGGGCAGCACCGCCGTTGAAGCTGGCCTTCAGCTCTTCAATATCCACGTTCTTCAGAACGGGCGTGAGGAGCAGTTGCTTGATGATGCGCTGCTTGTTGTTGGCGCGCGCAATGTTCTTGCGATGCTTGCGCTTCAGTCGGGTGACACTCATATCCGGGTCGGTTAAGTCTTTTTGTAAAGGAGGGGCAAAAGTAAGTCTTATTTTTGAAACCCAAAATAGTCCTGCCGTCTTCCTTACCTTCCCGCTCCCTTAAGTGCCCCCAGTTATGTCAGAACCCCTGATTGATTTACGCTCCGATACCGTTACCCGGCCCACGCCGGCCATGTTGGAGGCCATGTTCCGCGCCCCCGTCGGCGACGACGTGTATGAGGAAGACCCCACCGTGCGGGCCCTGGAGCAGGAAGCTGCCGCTCGTTTCGGGCTCGAAGCCGGCCTGTTCTGCCCCTCCGGCACCATGACCAACCAGATTGCCATCAAGGCCCACACCGAGCCGCTGAGCGAGGTCGTCTGCGAGCAGACTTCGCACATTTACCTCTGGGAAGTGGGCGGTATTGCGTTCCACTCCGGGGCTTCGGTGGCGCTGCTGCCCGGCGAGCGGGGCCGCCTCACGGCCCCGCAGGTGGAGGCCGCCATCCGGCCCGTCAATGTACACTACCCCATTACCAGCCTCATTTCGCTCGAAAACACCCACAACCGCGGCGGCGGCAGCTGCTACGAGCTGGCCGAAATCGAAGCCATTGCCGAAGTAGCCCGCCGCCACCAGATTCCGCTGCACCTCGATGGGGCCCGCATTTTCAACGCGCTGGTGGCCACCGGCCAGGAATCCACGGAATACGGCCGGCTGTTCGACTCCATTTCGGTGTGTCTGTCGAAAGGGCTGGGGGCGCCGGTGGGCTCGGTGCTGCTGGGCAGCCGGGCGTTCATTCAGAAAACCAAGCGCATCCGCAAGGTGATGGGCGGCGGCATGCGCCAGGCCGGCTACCTGGCCGCCGCCGGCCTGTATGCGCTGCAGCACAACGTGGAGCGCCTCGCCGACGACCACCGCCGCGCCCGGCAGTTGGCCGCCACGCTGGCCGCGCAGCCCTACGTCGATTTTGTGCTGCCCGCCGATACCAACCTGGTTATTTTCCGCCTCCGCGACGAGATGCCAGCCGCGCAGTTTCTGGCCCGGCTGGAAGCCCAGGGCATCAAAGCCTCCGCCTTCGGCCCGCAGATGATCCGCTTCGTGACGCACCTCGACGTGGATGATGCCATGATCGGGCGCATTGAGGCGGCGCTGGCTGCCGTGCGGAGCTAGGCTTCTATTTCTTCCAAAACCGGCCCCATGCCTGCTCCTCTCCCACTTCCTGACCCGTATACCGCGGCCCGGCACCACTTGAGCCAGGCCGATCCGGTGCTGGCGGCCATTATGGCCACGGGCCGGCCGGTAGAGCCCTCAGCACACGAAGACCTCTACCTGGCGCTGCTCCGCGCCATCGTCAGCCAGCAGATTTCGACCAAGGCGGCGGCAGCCATCTGGCGGCGGGTGCAGGCGCTGTTTCCACCCGATGGCTACCCTGAGCCGGCCGCCCTGCTGGCCCTTACCGAGGATGATCTGCGCACGGCCGGCATCTCGCGCCAGAAAGCCGGCTACCTGCACGACATTGCCCGCTTTGCCCAGCGCGACCAGCTCGACCACGCCCACCTCAGCCAGCTCTCCGAAGACGCTTTCACCCAGCATCTTACCCAGATAAAAGGCGTCGGCCGCTGGACGGCCCAAATGCTGCAAATGTTCAGCCTGGACCAGCCCGACGTGTTTCCCGAAGGCGACCTGGGCATTCAGAACGCCATGCGCCGGCACTACGGCCTCGAAGAAACCGGCCGCGCCCTGCTGCGCCGTATGACGGAAATAGCCGAATCTTGGCGCCCTTATCGCACCATCGCCAGCAAATACCTCTGGCAGTCGCTGGATGGCTGAGTTGTTGGTTATTTAGTTGTCAGTCCATAGTATTTCGAAGAACGAACTGACAACTGACAACCAGCAACTGACAACTAATAACAACTAGCGGTAGGGCTCCGGCACGTAGGCCAACTGGGGCTCGGGCTGCCAGTCGGCGGGGCGTAGCTTGGGGTAAAACCACGCGGCCCCGCTTTGCAGCCAGTTCAGGCGGTAGCGGCGCACGCTGGCGGGCGTATAGTCGTCGTAGCCGAACTCGGCACCGCAGCACTCGCAGATGGTATAGTCGGGCGTGCGGTCGTCCAGGCCCCACGGCGATTCTTCATAATCCAGGCCGCAGACGCGGCAATGCCAGATAGTCATTGTTTGATAAGCTTCCAGTGTTTCCATAATCGAATTAAGTTTAATTACCGCTGCGCAAATGCCGCTGGCTAACGCACCTTGCGGCGCTTTACTAGGTAGGCATACAGCACTTTGTCAAACGGCTCGCGGATATCGACGGGCACGAAATCAATCTTGAACTGGCCGCAGCGGAGTGCCAGCTCGTGCTCATACTTCTGCATGGCCGCGCGGTATTGCTCCCGCACCTGCCCCGGCTGCAGCTTGATCTGCTCGCCGGTTTCCGCGTCTTCAAACAGGTAGGGCCGCTCGGCAAACTCGAAATCCGCCTCCGTGGCGCGGTCCATGATGTGAAACAGCAGCACCTCGTGGTGCTGGTGGCGCAGGTGCTGCAGGGCCGCCAGACTTTGGGTCTGCTCTTCGGGGCTACGGCCCAGCATATCCGAAAACAGCACCACCAGCGAGCGTTTGGGAATTTGCTGGGCAATTTGGTGGATGACGCCGGCCACATCGGTGGTGGCGCGGCGCGGCGCGGGCGGGCGCTCCAGCAGCTGCTGGAGCGTGAGCAGCAGCGTGTGGCGGTGGGCCGTGGTAGAGCGCACCGGCGTTTGCAGCTCCACCTGGTCGGCGAAGGTGACGAGGCCCACCGCGTCGCGCTGCTTCTGCAGCAGCGTGGTGAGGGCCGCCGCGCACAGCACGGCAAAGCGCAGCTTGTCGTGGCCGGGGGCGGGGTAGTACATGCTGGGGCTTACATCCAGCAGCAGGTGGCAGCGCAGGTTGGTTTCCTCCTCGTAGCGCTTCACGAAGAGCTTATCGGTGCGGGCAAACACCTTCCAGTCGAGGTGGCGGGTGCTCTCGCCGGGGTTGTAGAGGCGATGCTCCGAAAACTCCACCGAAAAGCCGTGGTAGGGCGACTGGTGCAGGCCCGTGATAAAGCCTTCGACCAGCTGGCGGGCCAGAAACTCCAGGTTCTCAAACGAGCGAACGGCAGCCAGATCGAGCGGTTGGGCCATGCGTCAGATACCAGAAAAAATGAATACAAGCCCGCGCCGTTGGGACGGAACCGGCCAGCTAAACGATAGAATTGACAGGCAAAACCAGCCGCCGGAAAACAGCCCGATTTCGGACGGCGCGCTGCCAGTATAATTAGCCCACCGTCTAACAAATATAGTCAGGCCGGGGGCAAAAAAATGAGACCTTAAAATTTTTATATCTGATTGGAACGGTTTACTTTAGCAGGCAATTCAATCATCTTGGAATAACTCAACCATTTGAAGGCCCGTGGAAGACCGTCACGATCAGGAAGAAATTTACTCCCAACGCATTAAAGCTGGCAAGCGCACGTACTTTTTCGACGTGAAAGCAACGCGCGGCCAGGACTACTATCTTACCATCACGGAAAGCAAGCGTAAGCTGCGTGATGACGACACTTTCTCGTACGAGAAACACAAAATATTCCTGTACAAGGAAGACTTCATCAAGTTCGTAGATGCCCTGCAGGATGCTGTGGAATATGTGCGCGAAGAGCTGCTGAGCGAAGAGGAAGTAGCCGAGTTGGACCGCCCCCGCGTGCCCTACGACGACCAGCCTTATAACGGCAACGGTCATGTGAACGGCAACGTGAGCGACGACAACTACTAACCCGCCTCGCCTAGCGAAAACAACCCCTACTTTTCTCCCTCTGCTCTTTCTCAATGTTGTGCGCGGCACGCTCTGGTTTCAGGCCAGGGCGTGCCGCTGCCGTTTTCTCCCGGCGCGAAGCTTGGCAGAACTGCTGTTTTCCCCAAAAATCGGCCGTACCTTTGCCCCTCGAATTGCGCCACTAGGTCGCAACTCACCATTTCACCAACTCACCATTTCACTATTATGGGTCTCCGCTGCGGAATCGTCGGTTTGCCGAACGTGGGTAAGTCCACGCTGTTCAACGCCCTTTCGAACGCCAAGGCCGAATCGGCCAACTATCCGTTCTGCACCATTGAGCCCAACGTGGGCGTGATTACCGTGCCCGACGAGCGGCTCCAGATTCTGGAGGCGCTGGTGAACCCCAAGCGGGTGCTGCCTACTATCATCGAGTTCGTCGACATTGCCGGCTTGGTGAAAGGGGCTTCGAAGGGTGAAGGCCTGGGCAACAAGTTTCTGGCCAACATCCGGGAAGTGGATGCCATCATTCACGTGGTGCGCTGCTTTGATGACCCCAACATCGTGCACGTAGCCGGCGGCGTCGATCCGGTGTTTGATAAGGACGTGATTGACACCGAGCTGCAGCTCAAGGACCTGGAAAGCATTGACAAGAAGCTGCAGAAGTCGGAGCGCTCGGCGAAGGCGGGCGACGCGGCTGCCAAGAAGGAAGTGACGGTGCTGCAGCGCTTTAAGGCGGCGCTAGAAGCCGGTCAGAACGCCCGCGCCGTAGTGGCCGACGAGCTGGAACTGGAAGCCGTGGCCGATTTGCAGCTGCTCACCATCAAGCCCGTGATTTATGTGGCCAATGTGGATGAGGCCAGCATCAAGACCGACGGCAACCACCACGTGGCGGCCCTGCGCGAGCATGTGAAAGCGGAAGGAGCCGGCGTGGTGCTGGTTTCGGCTGCCATCGAGGAGCAGATTGCCGACATGGAAGACCCCGAGGAAAAGGAAATGTTCCTGGGCGAGTACGGCCTCACCGAGTCGGGCCTGAACAAGCTGATCCGGGCCAGCTACGAGCTGCTGAACCTGATTACCTACTTCACCGCCGGCGTGCAGGAAGTACGTGCCTGGACCATTCATAAGGGCGACAAGGCGCCCGCCGCCGCCGGCGTCATTCACTCCGACTTTGAGAAGGGCTTCATCCGCGCCGAAGTCATTAAGCTGCCGGATTACCAAGAGTATAAGACCGAGGTAAAGATTAAGGAAGCCGGCAAGATGGCCGTGGAAGGCAAGGACTATGTGGTGCAGGATGGCGACATCATGCACTTCCGGTTTAATGTGTAAAGCTACCTAGTCCCCATCTTTTTTTGGTACTTCAAAGGTTTGGGGCAAACGTAAAAAGGCCACCTGTGCAGGTGGCCTTTTTACGTTTATGGCTCTGGACCCAGCTTTGGGTAGCTACTGCCCTACTACTTTAAACAGCTGCCCAGTGGTTAGCTTATCACTAAGCTGCATTCCGTTCAGAATGGCCATTTCTTCGCGGCGGGCGCTGGGCACGCCGTTGGCGGCCAAGGCCGAGGCCAGCGTCTGGCCGGCTTTGGCGGTTTTGATGCGGATGCGCTCGGGCTGGCGGTTTAGTTTGCTGGCTTCCGTGAGGCGGGCGAAGCCTTGGGCGGTGCGCTGGAACTGCGGCGCGTAGGTATCGAAGGTGGAGGGCGCAGTGAGCCCCACCAAGGCGTAAATGGACTGCCCGTCCTGGATTAGGTAGGTGAGCGTGCGGGCCGTGACGCCCTGCTGCCCCTGCTGATCCTGCCCGATTTGGTCGCCCTGGATGGCGATGGCGGGGAAGCTGTTGATGGTGGTGCGGCTGGCCTGCGGCGACTGCAGATTCAGCTGCTTGGCCAGGGCCTCGGCGGCGGCATCGAGGGAGCCCCCGCCGGCGGGCACCAGTACGATAACGGCTTTGCCATTAGGCTCGGCCATCTGAAACTGCGACGGGGAGTTCTGCGACTTCCAGCCCGCGGGAATTGGGAAGCGGAATTTCAGGTCGGGGTGGTAGAACACGCCGCCTTCCACGTAGCCCTCGCGCGGGTTGTCGCCGTAGGCCAGGCCGTCGATAAGGCGCAGGTACTGGTCGCGGTTCACGGCTAGCTGACGGCCGGCCTGCTGCTCAGCCTGCACGGCCATCTTTTTCACGTTCTGGTAGCGGTCGGCGGAGTTGGGGTGCGACGACAGGAACGTGGGAATGGTGGCGGCCCCGCTGCTCTGCTGGGTGCGCTGCAGCGTCAGGAAGAAGTCGGCCATGGAGGCCGGGTCGTAACCAATTTTAGAAGAATACTTCACGCCCAGCTGATCGGACTCATTCTCGTCGTCGCGGCCATATTTGAGCAGGCCCAGCCCCACCACCTGCGAGGCCGGCTGAGCCAGGGAAGCCACGCGCTTGGAAAGGATGGAGCCCAACAGAATAGCGCCGTTGGCAATGGTGGAGCGGGTTTGCTGCTTCTGGCCATGCCGGGCCGTAATGTGGCCTATTTCATGCCCCAGTACGCCGGAAAACTGCGCCTCATTGTTGAAATACGCCATAATGCCGCGAGTGAAGTACACATGGCCGTCGGGGGTGGCAAAGGCATTGATAATGGGCGAATCGACGATGGTGAAGCCTTTCACGTCGGCCGGGCGGTCGGAGGCGCGGCCCATCTGCATGCCTTTCTCATCGATGAAGCGCTGCAGAGTGGGACTATTGAGCAACCCAAACTGAGCAATGACCTGCGGATCGGGCTGGGCACCCTGCACTGGTAGCGCAACAGTGGTTTTGGCTTTTTTAGGGGGTGCTTCCGCCAGAGGCGTCGCACTGGCCAGGGGCAAGAGCAGCAGCGCTAGCGCGCCGGTTTGCAAAGGACGAAAACGGGGAAAATTCATGGCAGTGGAAGGCGGCAGAAGCCACGTAGAATGAAAAGGATGAGCTTGCAACGGCCCGGCCCCTGGGCAGGTTGCACCTGGCTACGCCGAAGCCCGTGGGTAGCGGATGCCGGCCGGGCCGTGGGCAACAGTCCAAAAAACCGGCCAATCTGGCGTCAGAGCAATGCGCCGCATTTGGTTTCTATTTGCCCACTATCTTAATCAGGGAGCCCGCATTTACTTGCTCGTTGAGCTGCATTCCGTTCAGAATGGCCATTTCCTCCAGCCGCTTCTCGGGCACGCCTTGGCTTTTCAGGGCCTGACCCAGGTTGCTGCGCAGCTTCAGGGTTTTGACGCGTACATGCTCGGGCTGGCGGCCCAGCTTGTCGGGGTCGGTGAGGCGGGCGAAGCCTTCCATAGTACTGCTGAAGGTGGGCTGGTAGCCGGGAAAATCGGCTGGGGCGGCGGCCCCGAGCAGCGCGTAGATGGTTTTGCCGTCCTGAATGAGGTAGACCAGCGTGCGGATGCCGGCCACCTGCTGGCCGGTTTGCGGGTCCTGCTGCACTTGGTCGGCCACGAAGGCGACAGCCGGAAAGCCGTTGACGGTGAGGCGGCGCGAGTCGGTGGGCTGCAGACTGAACTGCTTCACCAGCGCCTGGGCGGCCTCATCCAGCGAAGCGCCGGGAGCCAGGGCCAGCATCATGAGGGCCTTGCCGGCGGGGTCGGCCATCTGAAACTGCTGGGGCGTATTCTGGTGCTTCCAGCCGGCCGGCACCGGAAAGCTGAACTTCAGCTCGGGATGGTAAAACGCGTTGTTTTCCACGAAGCCCTGGCGCGGATCTTCGCCGTACACGATGCCGTCGATGAGGCGCAAGTACTGGTCGCGGTTGATTTTGAGGTCTTTGGGGTTGCCGTTCTGCTGCTTCCATTGGTCGGCCAGCTCGTGCACGCGGTTGTAGCGGTCGGCGGGGTTGGGATGGGTGGAGAGGAAATCGGGGATGGCGGGGGTGCCGCTCTGCTGCTGCTGGCGCTCCAGGGTGCGGAAGAAATCGGCCATCTGCGAAGCGTCGTAGCCGATTTTGGAGGAATACTGCACGCCCAGCTCATCCGACTGGCTTTCGTCGTCGCGGCCGAATTTGAGAAACAGCAGCTGCAAGCCCTGCGAAGCCTGCTCGCCGAACTCGGCCAGGCGCGGCGAGGCAATCATGGCCCCCATCAGCCCCACCTGCCCGATGATGGCATTGGTCTGCTGCTTGGCCGAGTGCCGGGCCGTGACGTGGCCGATTTCGTGGCCCAGTACGCCCGCAAACTGTGCCTCATTGTTGAAATGGGCCATAATGCCGCGGGTAAAGTACACGTAGCCGCCGGGAATGGCAAAGGCATTTATCACCGGCGAATCGACGACCCGGAACTGGTAGCTCAGCTCGGGGCGGTGCGAAACGGCCCCCATAGCCTTGCCCTTGTCGTTGATAAACTTCTGGATTTTGGGGTCGGCATACAGCCCGAACTGCGCCGTCACGGCCGGGTCGGACTGCTGGCCCATGGCCAGCTCCTGCCCTTTCGAAACGAGCATAACTTCTTTTTTTCCCGTTACGGGGTTCACGGAGCAGGAAGCGGCCAAAAGCAGCGCGGCCAGCGGCAGAATGGATTTCATGAGTCGGAATGAGGAGGGCAAGTGGTTTCCTGCAACGCTCCACCGGGGCTTTGGTTGCGGCGCTTCCTCGGGTAGTTTTCAGGCGGGTTTTCGCGCAGGGTTTCGCAGGGTCAAACCGCAGGGTTTCGCAGTGGTCGTGGTAGCGCCTCCTGGCTGCTCGAACCAACCAAACGGTGCGCACGACCAGACGCAATTATGCGTCTCTACATCGTGCATTGGCGCTCCCAAACCCGCTCAACCTGCCGGCTCAGGGGCGGCGGCCGTTGACGGTGACGGTCTGGTAGCCGATGAGCAGGTCGGCGCGGGTGCCGGGCGGGCGGTAGTACACCAGCAGATCATACTGGTTTTCGGTTTCGCGGTGGCTGCCTTCAAAGTACACGTTATCCGGGGCCGCGCCGGGCTTGGCCACCACGTACTGATAGTTGTAGTAGCCCTGCTTGAGCAGCACGCGGGTGCTGTACTGCCGGGTTTCCGGGTCGTAATTCAGCTTAAACTCGTCTTTAAGCTGCCAGTCGGTGAGGGCCCCGAGTACATACACGGGGCCGGGGGCCTGCTGCTCGGCCTGCAGCTGAAACAGGACGCTGGCGTAGTCGCCGTTGGTGGCCCCGTTGCCGAATTCGCGGTTTTCAAACACGCGCTGCCCGTTGATGTCGTCGTACTGCGAGTAGTTTTGCCCGGTGCGGGTTATCTCGGGCGTGAGCGTTACGGTGCGGGGCGAGGCGTTGGGGTCGAGCAGGGCCATGCCGGCGCCCATCACGCGCAGGGAGCGCAGATCGAAGAAGCGGAACTCGTTGCTGGCTGCGAAGGCGTTTTCGAAGTTGAAGTACTGGTATTCGAGCCGGCGGTCGGCATCGCGCACGAAGGTAGGGCGCAGGTTGTAGCGGGCATTGTCCCAGCGGAAATTCTGGCGCAGCACCACCTTCACCTCCTGCACCGGGTTCACCAGGTTTAGGCCGCCGTAGCCAATGCTGAAATCGACCTGCTGCAGGGTGTAGCGCTCGGCACCGGCCACCGGAATTCCCTGACGCAGATCTATTTCCACCTGATTCTCATACACCAGCACGCGGCGGCTGAGCACCGGCACGCCGCCCGCGCTTTGCACCAGCAACAGGTAGTTGCCGCTGATCTTCACGCGCGGCATCTGCATTCTGTAATGATAGTAGGGCACTTTGGTGCCCACGCCGGTGCGGTAGTCGGTGAGCAGAAACTCATTTATCTCGCTCAGAAACTGCATATCCGTCAGCACCGAGGGCTGCCAGCCGGCATCGCAGTGCACCAGCTTGGCGGTGAGGCGCTGGGAAGCCGCGCCCAGCACATCAAACTCCAGCGTGACGGGCTGACCCTGCGAAAGCGGCACTACCGGCGGCTGAAACACCTCCGTAGGCTGCCCCGTGGCTACGTAGCACTGCACCGAGCGCACATCGGGGTTGTAGATATAGTCCTCGTAGCGGATGGTTTTGTCGGCGTAGTACTCCGGCGCGCGCTGCTGGCCGGCGGGGCGGCGAGCGGCGTTGGGGTCGGTGATGGGCGTGCCCAGCGGAACGCAGCCGGTGGTTAGCAGAAGCAGGAAGGCCGGGGCCAGACGGTAGAGCATAAGCACGAATGTAGGCGGTAGCGCGAACTTTCGCGTGGGCAGTGGCGGCTGGTGGCGGCCGGCCGCAAGCGGCCGGACCGCGGCACAATTAGAGTTGGCGGCGGGAAGGCAAGCGGAAATAATCCCACATATAATTATATTATTTAAATATTTTTTATAGTTTTATTTATTCATTTCAATTTCACCATTTTTCCACTTTTACCAGACACCTTATGAAAAATCCTATCAAAATTGTCCTGGGGGCCAGCCTGTTGCTGCTGGGAGCCGGTAACTCGTATGCGCAGAGCAACATCAGTACACTGCAGCAGATCGGCGACGCCAACCGCGCCCAGATTTTGCAGCCCGGCACCCGCAACACGTCGGCCG
The DNA here is from genome assembly GCF_900141805.1 of Hymenobacter daecheongensis DSM 21074. Taxonomy (GTDB): domain Bacteria; phylum Bacteroidota; class Bacteroidia; order Cytophagales; family Hymenobacteraceae; genus Hymenobacter; species Hymenobacter daecheongensis. The sequence goes on from NZ_FQYN01000003.1 coordinate 516,196, forward strand.
GCACCCAGACGGGCAACGAAAATGTGCTGGATGTGCAGCAGCTGGGAGCCAACAATACCGCCACGGCCGATCAGCTGGGCAACCGCAACGACATTACGCAGCTGCAGGATGCCAGCGCGAGCAAGGTAGTAGCTACGCAAACCGGCAACCGCAACAGCATCAGCCAAACCCAGGAGCTGGGGCCATTCAACAACGCCACGGCCACCCAAACCGGCAACGACAACGACATCACCCAAGCCCAGCGCGGCACCAACACCGCCACCGCCACCCAGACCGGCGCGCGCAACACGGGCTATCAGGAGCAGGTGGGCCGGGCCAATTCGGCTATCATCGCGCAGGTTGGCAACGATAATGATGCTTACCAGAAGCAGTCGGGGCTGGGCAATAGTGCCCTCATTACCACTACGGGCAACAACAACAACTCGCGCCAGACGCAGGGCGGCACGGGCCTGAACGGGGCTACCGGCACGCAGATGGGCAACGGCAACAGTCTGCTGCAGAACCAGGACGGCTCCCAGAACATGGCCACGGCCACGCAGAACGGCAACCGGAACGAGGCCGTGCAGCGCCAGCAGGAAGGCGGGCTTTTTATCGTTAATCAGAACACGGCCACCATCGAGCAGGACGGCGACGACAACGAGGCGCGGCAGTATCAGGGCGGCGGGCTCACGGCCAACAACACGGCCTACATCGACCAGGACGGCGACGACCATGTGGCGCGGCAACGGCAGACGGGCATTGGCAACAACGCGCAGACGTACCAGGGGGCAGATTCGCAGTTCAGCAGCGTGATTCAGGATGGCATGAGCAACCGGGCAGTAGTGCGTCAGAATCATCCGTAGCGCCGGCATTCTGGCTTTGTTAAATGCCAAAAAGCCTTCCGGCATCCCGTTTTGGGCGTGCCGGAAGGCTTTTTGGCTGAAAGTATACCGGCGGAAGTCGTATTCCGCTACGCTCCATTTCAGACTTCCGCCAGTTACTCGGAGCCTTACCGCGCCGCCGGATGCAGCAGGGAGTAGTAAGCGGTGTCCAGAAATTTGCCGTCGAAGAACTCATTTTGCCGGAAATGGCCTTCCCGCACGAAGCGGTTGCGCTCCAGCAGCCGGATGGAGGCCGCGTTTTCCGGGTCCACGACGGCCTCCACGGAGTGCAGGTTCATTGTTCCGAAGCCGTAGTCCAGCACGGCCGCTACGGCTTCCTGCATCAGCCCGGTGCCGTGGTGGCCGGGGTGCAGCAGGTAGCCGATTTCGGCCCGGAAATGCTCGGGCTTGAGTCGGAAGTAGCCGATGGTGCCAATCACCCGGTCATCGGAGCGTAGCGTCAGGCCCCAGTTGAGCAACTGGCCCTCGGCCATTCGCTCGTTGCTTTGCACAATGTATTCTTCTGCATCGGCCACCGTTTGCGCCAGCGGGCGCGGAATAAACCGCATCACCTGCGGATCGGCGCGGAGCACGAACAGATCGGGCGCATCAGCAGGCCGCAGGGGCCGGAGCATGAGGCGCGCGGTGGTGAGAGTAGGCAAGACTCTGGGCAGGTTGATGGGCAACATGGCGGGAGTTTTGGGGAGCGGAAATGGCAAAGCTTGCCGGCAAATGACTGAAACCGCAGCCGGAGCCTTCGTCAGGGGCGCGCAAGCACCAAGGCATGGCGGTAAATGTAGCATACGCTTTAACTTTACCAGCTCACGCCGCTATTCCTGCCCGTTTTGTCAAAATTATCCTCGCTGCTGCCCCTGCTGGCCCTGCTCGCGCCAACCGCCGCCCGCGCCCAGACCGCCTGCCCCACCCTGCCCACCGACCACATCAGCCGCTTCACCTCGGTAGCGCCCGGCCCCCAGACCCAGCAGCTGCGCCTGCCCGCCACGCACACGTTTCAGCTGCTGGCCCAGGGTGGCGATGCCTATTCCAACCCCGCCGACGGCCAGCTGCGCGACAGCTTCGACTTCACCGGCTTCGTGGCGGCGGGCGGCAGCGCCAGCAATGGCTACATCGCGCTCAACCACGAAGGCACTACCGCGGCGGCCTCCGGAGTCAGCATTCTGGATTTGAATTTCAGCGCCGGCAGCCGCCTTTGGAGCGTTGTGGCCCGCAATCCGGTGAATTTCGCGCCGGTGGTGGGGGCTTTCAACAACTGCTCCGGCGGCCTCACACCCTGGAACACGGTGGTAACGTGCGAGGAAAACACGCCCACCTCCCCCACCGATTCCAACGGCGACGGCTACTACGATTTCGGCTGGGCCACCGAAATTGACCCCGCCACCCGCACGATAAAAGACCAGGACGGCGACGGCCGCCCCGACAAGCTCTGGCACCTGGGCCGCTTCAAGCACGAAAACGTGACCGTGGCCGCCGACCAGCGCACCGTGTACCAGGGGGCCGACGAGGGCGCGACGTACAGCTTCGTATATAAGTTTGTGGCCACCACCGCCGGGCAGCTCGGCGCGGGCCGCCTTTACGTGCTCAAGCTAGATGGCGCCATCGGCACGGCCACCACCGGCACCTGGCTGCCGGTGCCCAACACTACGCCCGCCGAGTGCAACAGCACCGCCACCGCAGCCCTGGCCCTGGGCGCCACCAGCTTCAACGGCGTGGAAGACACCGACATCAGCCCCCTCACCGGGCAGGTGTACTTCGCCGCCAAGGGCCCCGGCACCGTTTACCGCTTCACCGACGCGGGCAGCACCGTCAGCGGCTTCGAGGTGTTCGTGGGCAACTCTGCCGCCACCCCCGGCCAGAGCTACCCCATCACTACCGGCTCCGGCACCGTACCGGAGCTTTGGGGCCTGGGCAACGACAACCTGACTTTTGATGCCTACGGCAACCTCTACGTGCTCCAGGACGGTGGCCGCAACCACATCTGGCTGGTGCGGGCCTGCCACACCCAGGCGGCCCCCGCCGTGGAGGTTTTCGCCCTCACGCCCGCCGGCGGCGAGCCTACGGGCATGACGTTCTCCCCGGATCAGCGGTTTCTGTTTCTCTCCTTCCAGCACCCCAGCGCCGCAAACACGCTGGCAGCTCCCGATGCCGCCGGGCAGTCCGTGGTGTTCAATAAAGCATCGGCGGTGGTGATTGGCCGCAAAGGCACGCTGGGCGCACTGGCCACGGCCGCCACGCCCGGCCGCCCCACCCCGGCCCGCCCGGAGGTGTACCCCAACCCCGCCACCGGCCCCACGCTGACCGTAGCCTTACCCCACGACCGCACGGAAACCGCCACGCTGCTGGTCTACAATAGCCTCGGGACGCTGATGCTCAGCCAGCCCGCCGCCCTGCGGCCCGGCCCTAATCAGTTGTCAGTAGCCGTGGCGCAATTGGGTCGTGGGGTGTACCAGCTGGTAGTTCGCACCGAGGCCAGCACGGCTTGGCGGGCGTTCAGCCGGATGTAGCGATGAAAGCCTATCGTTTGAGATGCTGCAAATATTGCGCTAATTCGTATAAATATAATTCCCACTATCAACAACATTTATATGGAAAACGCACTAAAGGATTGGTCTGAAATAGCAAAAAACTTTTTAGAAGGAACTGCAATCCTCGTAGCGGCAATCTGGACTATTTTTCGTTTTGGAATATTTCGAGAACGATTCGCGAAAATTGAGTTTAATCTTGATTGCCGATATATAGGACAAACAGAAGAAAATCATATAATTGAGCTAATAGCAGTTATTGAAAACAAAGGATTAGTTAGGCAAAATATAAAAGAATGGACATTTGATTTATTAGTATTCAAAAAAGGAGACAAAATCGATGAAACCGAATCCTCAATCAACTATCAAGTTAAATTTTTCGATAAAAAAATTTCTAAGAGGCCTTGGGTTCCCACCATTTGGTATACAACTTTTATCGACGCCGGCACAAAACAGGTGTATACTTATTTAACTTCTGTTCCGAATGAAACGAAATTCATAACAATATATTCAAGATTCATCTATCCCAATACTGATGATTTTCATTCATCTCAAAGAACATTTGAATTAGAAAGCATAGCTCAACATAACATTGCAAAGAGCAATGTTTAACTGCATCTACAAGACCAGCGAATATTTTGCGCTTCATTAAATAAAACACCGTAACTCCCACTTTCGACAGTACATGTCTGCCCCAAACAAAAAAGCGGCGCGGCCTCCCCTCGGAAGCAGCGCCGCTTTCATTCCTAAAAACCGGGCTAGTTACAGCATTTCCTCCCAGCGCTTCGTCTGGGCAGTCAGCTCCTTTTTCACCTGCTCAAATTTTAGCGTTGCGTCCTTGAGCTGGGCGGCGTTGTTGTAGATGCCGGGGTCGGCGAGCTGGGCTTCGTACTGGGCCAGCTCCTTTTCCAGGGCTTCGATGCGGGCCTCCACTTCGGCCAGCTCCTTCTTCTGCTTCGAGCTGCTGGGGGCCGTTTCCTTCACCGGCTCGGGCTTGGGCTGCGGCTTGGGAGCTGAGGGCGAGGGCAGACCGGCTTTCTTGGCGGCCTTTTCGCGGTCTTCCTGCCACTGCTCGTATTCGGCGTAGGTGCCGGGGTATTCCTTGAGCTGGTAATCCTCGATAAACCAGATCTTGGTGGCCACGTTTTCCACGAAAAACCGGTCGTGGCTGATGACGATGAACGTGCCCTGGTACTGCTCCAGGGCCTGAATCAGGATGTTTACCGACACCATGTCGAGGTGGTTGGTCGGTTCGTCGAGCAGCAGGAAGTTGGCTTCCGAAATCAGGGTTTTGGCCAGCGCCACCCGGCTTTTCTCGCCCCCGCTGAGCACCTTGATCTTCTTGTAGACCTGGTCGCCGGTGAACAGGAACGAGCCCAGTACCGAGCGCAGCTCCATGTCGTTGCGCTTCGAGCCGGCCTCGCTCATCTCCTGCAGAATCTCGTTTTCCACGTTCAGGCTCTCCAGCTGGTGCTGGGCGTAGAACGACATGATGACGTTGTGGCCCAGCTGGTGGTTGCCGGCGGTGGGGGCTTCCTGCCCGGCCACCAGCCGCATCAGCGTCGATTTGCCCTTGCCGTTGGCCCCGATCAGGGCAATCTTGTCGCCCCGCTCGATGTGCACGTGCGTGTCGCGGAAGATGAGCTTCTCGCCGTACTTCTTGCTCACGTGCTCCATGCGCAGAATGTGGCGGCCGGGCTCAATCTTGAAGGTGAACTTGATGTTGACCTTGGCCGCGTCGCCGGCCACGTCCTCGATGCGCTCCAGCTTGTCGAGGGCTTTCACGCGGCTCTGGGCCTGCTTGGCCTTGCTGGCCTTGGCCTTGAAGCGCTCAATGAAGCGCTCAGCCTGCCGGATCTGGGCCTGCTGATTTTCAAAAGCGCCTTTCTGAATGGCGTTGCGCTCCTCCTTTTCTTCGAGGTAGTAGGAGTAGTTGCCGGCGTAGGGCACCAGCTTGCCGCCGGTCACTTCCACGATGGTATTGGTGGTGCGGTCCAGGAACTCCCGGTCGTGCGAGACGATGATAACCGCGCCCTCGTAGCCGGCCAGGTAGTTTTCAATCCACTTGATACTGGGCAGGTCCAGGTGGTTGGTGGGTTCGTCGAGCAGCAGCAGCGAGGGTTTCTGCAGCAGAATCTTGGCCAGCATCACGCGCATGCGCCAGCCGCCGGAGAAGGTTTTCAGCGGCTTCTGCAGCTCCTCGGTGGTGAAGCCCAAGCCTTCCAGAATCTCTTCGGCCTGGGCCTGCATGGTGTAGCCACCCAGCGCCTCGAAGCGCTCCTGGGCATCGGCCAGCTTCTCCACCAGGTCGTCGGTGTAGTTGTTCTCAAACTCGACGAGGATTTCGTCGATGCGCTTCTGCAGGTTCAGAGCCTCCTCGAAGGCCTGCATGGCCACGGTGAGGATGCTTTCGTGGGTGTCGTAGCTGAGCAAATCCTGGTTCAGAAAGCCCAGGCTCACTTCCTTGGCCATCGAAATGCTACCGCCGTCGGGCTTGTACTCGCCCACCAGCACGCGCAGCAGCGTCGATTTGCCCGTGCCGTTCAGCCCGATCAGGCCGATTTTGTCTTTGGGCTTTATGTGGAGGCTGGCTTTGTCGTAGAGCGTACGGGAGCCGAAATGGAAATCGAGGTCGTTGATGGAAATCATCCTGCTTTGCTATGAAGTTGCAAAGGTAAGGCATTCGGGTGAGGCCATAAGGTTGGGGTTTGAATTGCCTGCGTCATTTCCCACTGAGGAACGCGGAGGTGGGCGCAGAGGGCCGCACCGGAACCGCCCGCGCCGGCCCCCGTACACGCTGCCATGAAGCACGCACTTCTTGCCGCCGGCCTTTTTCTGGGAATAACAGCCTGCCGCTCCGAGCAGGAAACCGCCAACGGCGGCGCAGCAGAGCGCATTCCGGCCGCCGTGCAGGGCGAAGTATCGACTACCGAAGCCGTGGGCGAAAACGGCCGCAGCCACGCTTACCTGCGCCGCCTCAGCCAGCAGCAGGGCCGCTCCTACGCCACCGTCGACTACATCCAGTTTTTGAACGGCCCGGCCGCCGTAACCGCCGCCCGCCGCCGCGGCGACGCCCTGGCCGAGGTTGTGAAGGGCGACACGGTCTACTCCGTATTCAACGACTACTATATCATCAACGACAGCCCGCGCCGGCGCACGCTGCCGCTCAGCGGCGGGGCCGTCATCCGGCTGTGGCGCATGGGCGGTGAGCTGAGCCAGTACGTAGCCACGCCCGCCCAGCTGCTGGCCAAAGGCCCGGATTTCCTTCGCGCCACGCCCTTCATCGTGGAAACCAAGGACGGCGTAATTATCAGTTTGACTCAGCAATTCATTCCCTAAGCCGAGGGCAGAGGACACCCAGGTTATTGGCGAGAGTTGGTTTACGGCAGCAGGGTGTAGAGACGCATACTTGCGTCTCGTCGTTGAACGACTTAATAGAACAAACCCGTTGAACGGCGCGAACGACGAGACGCAAGTATGCGTCTCTACACCCTGCTGTAACTTCAATCTCCTACCCTACAAACGGCCCCCGAAACTCCGGCTTCACCCGCTTTTTCGAGGCCTGCTCATACGCATACGCCAGCCCCAGCAGCGGCCCTTCGGCATACGGGCCGCCCACGAATGACAGACCCACCGGCAGGCCGTGCGCCTGGCCCATCGGCACCGTTACGTGCGGGTAGCCGGCCATAGCGGCGGGTGATGAAAACCCCGGGCCGCCGCCCCCGTCGCCGTTTATCAGGTCGATGCAGCGGGCGGGGCCAGTGGTGATGGCCACGATGGCAGCAAGCTGATTTTTGCGCAGCACGCCATCCAGCAGCTGCCGCGCCCCCTCGTGCGACTTGCGTCGGGCGGCCTGGAATTTCGGGCTACTCAGGCCCTCCAGCTTGTTGGAGGCTTCCAGAATTTCCTGTTGGAAAAACGGCATGGCCTTGGCCTTATTTTCGGTGTTGAAGGTCATCACGTCGGCCAGGGTTTTCACCGGGGCGTTGGCCGTGGCCAGGTACTTGTTCACGCCGTCTTTGAACTCGTAGAGCAGCACATCGTATTCGGCCTCGCCGAAGGCATCGGCCTGCTTGTCTACATCCACTTCCACGATTGTCGCGCCCTGGGCTTTGAGCACTTCCAGCGCCGCCAGCAGCAGCGCCACAGCCTCCGACGAGCCTTGCAGATGGTTTTTCTCCACGCCCAGCCGCTTGCCGCGCAGCGCATCGGCTTTAAGGAAAACGGTGTAATCGGGCTGGATTTTACCGGCACTTTCCTTGGTCACGGCATCGGCGGGGTCTTCGCCCGTGAGGGCTCCGAGCAGCACAGCCGCGTCGCGCACGGTGCGGGCCATGGGGCCGGCCGTGTCCTGGGTGGCCGAAATGGGGATGATGCCGCTACGGCTGAGCAGGCCCACCGTCGGCTTCACGCCCACAATGCCGCAGCACGACGACGGCGACACCACCGAGCCGTCGGTTTCGGTGCCGATAGCCACGGCGCACAGGTTGGCGGCCACGGCCGTGCCCGAGCCGGCACTGCTGCCGCTGGGCGTGCGGTCCAGGATGTAGGGGTTTTTGGTCTGGCCGCCGCGGCTGCTCCAGCCGCTGGTGCTGCGCGTAGAGCGAAAATTAGCCCACTCGCTCAGGTTGGTTTTGCCCAGCAGCACGGCTCCGGCCTCGCGCAGCCGCTTGATAATGAAGGCATCCTGCGCGGCCCGGTGCCCGGCCAGCGCCAGCGAGCCGGCGGTGGTATGCATCTGGTCGGCGGTGTCGATGTTGTCTTTGATGAGCACCGGAATGCCGTGTAGGGGCCCGCGCACCTTGCCGGCCTTGCGCTCCTGGTCCAGCGCGTCGGCTAGGCGCAGCGCGTCGGGGTTCAGCTCGATGACGGAGTTTAGCTTTGGGCCGCTTTTATCCAGGGCCGCGATGCGCTTTTGGTACAGCTCGGTGAGGCTGCGGGCCGTGTGCTGGCCGCTTGTCATCTTTTCCTGGAGCTGCGCAATGGTGGCCTCGTCCAGCTCGAAAGCGGCGGCGGCCGCTTCGTTTTCGTTGGGGCCGGCGGCGGCCGTTTTGGGGTCTTTAGCGTTGGGGGCGCAGGCACTGAGCGAGAGAGTGGTGAGGGCCACGCCCGCCAGGCTGCCGTTGCGGAGGAAAAGTCTACGGTTCATACTCGGAGTTTAGGCGAGTAAGATAGGCTGCCGCCGTCATTTTTCCGGCCGGCCGGGGGCGGCGGGGCGGTTGCGCTGACACTTTTCGCCACAGTACTTCACCTCGTCCCAGCAGTTGCACCACTTCTTGCGGTACTCGAAGGGCCGGCCGCAGGTAGCGCACAGCTTGGTGGGCAGGTTGCCTTTGGTGAGTTTGGCGGGGAGCGGCATAAGCAGAAAAGTATGCTGCAACAACGCTCGGCAACTCGGAAAGTTATTGCCGTTTCCAGCAAGAGCCCGTTTGATGAATAAAAAAAGCCGCCCGTGGCCGGGCGGCTTCTTCATATGATATGGCTGCTACCTACTCGCCCAAGCGCTGGCGCAGCTCGCGCACTTCGTGCTCCAGGGCCAGGTTGCGGAAGGTCACTTTCACCTCCAAGTCGGCGTAGGCGCGCTCCAGCTCCTGCTCGCGGCGGCGCAGCTCCAGCTCGGTTTCCTTCTGCTCCTGAATGTCGGTGCAGGTGCCGAACCACTGCTTGATGTGGCCCTGCTCGTCGTATTGGGGACTGGCCTGGCCCAGAAACCAGCGGTAAGACCCGTCTTTGCTTTTGAAGCGGTACTCAATCTCGTAGAATTCGCCGGTAGCCAACGAGTGACCCCACACCTGCCGGGCGCGGGCCTGGTCGTCGGGGTGCAGCAGGTTGTTCCACATATCCGGGCCTATGCTGTCGGCCAGGGTGTAGCCGGTGAAGTCGATCCAGCGCTTATTGAAAAACGTGTGGTAGCCGGTGGGGTCGGTAAACCAGACGAGCTGGGGGATAAAATCGGCGAGGAAGTGAAACTGCTCTTCGCCCTGTCGGCGCAGGGATTCCTCGTTGGGAACGGTATCAGCGGATAAATTCATGAGCGTACGCGGGGGTCAACAGGGGCAAATGAGCTGCAGCTCCATCCCCGACTGAAAGTAAAGACTAAGGTGGCTTTGCAGGCCATCGGCCGAGCGGCGCAGGCGCGTGATAAGGGCGCGGGCATCTTCCTGCACCAGCTGCAGCTCCAGGTAGGGCCGGTTCAGCAGCTCGTCGCGCTGCACCAGCCACTGGCCGGAGTCCTGCTCGGCGGGCGTATGCACCTGCACCGCGCCCGGCTGCAACGACAGGCGCGTAGCCAGCGCCAACGCACTGTCCGGATTGCTCCGGTTCAGCACCCGATTGGTGATGCACCATTCCCCGTTGAGATACTCATCGGGCAATTGCTGAAGATTAACGTCGAATAGTGGTTCAGACATAGAAGCGGCGGGAGCGCACCGACCAAGCAGGTCTTTTTACTTTCAGAAGTAAATCGTCGGCAGCGCAAATTTATCAAGCTGACGAACAACCACAAACTCGCAAAGTTCCGGCCAGATGCTAATTTGGTTTGAAACGGCGCGGCGTGGCCGAAGCAATCGGGCGGATCAGAAGCAGTTGGCCGCTACTATCCGCCGCCTAGGCTGCCACGCCGGGCACTGCGTTTTTTGTGCGCCGGATGCGGATGACGCCCACTTTGTCCAGCGTCCAGATGACGGGGTACGTGGGGTCCAGCTCCCACCATTTCACCCCGAAATTCACGCGCAGGGGCAGCTTGTGGTGGTTGTTCTGAAACAGCTCGCCGCCGGTGAGGAAGTCAAAAAACAGCGAGTTGCGCGACTTATCGTGGTTGTCGAAGTTTTGGTAGCCGTATTTGTGGCCGCTCCAGTTCACGATGGCCCCGTGCACGGCCCCCATCGAAAAATGAATGGGCAGCAGCAGGAACTGCCACCACACGGTGGCAAACTGCACGTAGAACAGCACGTAGAACAGGCCCCACCCCACCCGCGAATACCACTGGTTGCCAAAGGTTTCCAGCGCCGGCCACTCGGGGTAGTCGCCCTCGAAGCGAGCGGCCTCAGTGGAGCGACCGTAGAGCACATCCTGGTAGATGCCGCGGGTTTTCCACATCATGGTGAAGGCATTAGAAGAATAGTGCGGCGAGTGCGGGTCGCGGGCCGTGTCAGAGTAAGCATGGTGCATACGATGCAGTAGCGCATACCCCCGCGGCGACATGAACGACGAACCTTGCCATAGATAGGTCAGGCTGAAGAAAATCAGCTCCCATAAGCGGCTCATCGTGAACATCTTGTGGGCGGCGTAGCGGTGCTGAAAAAACGACTGCGTGAACAGCGACAGATACCAGTGCGCCAGGAAGAAAACCAGAATAGCCATAGGCCGAGCGAGCAAAGGGGATTTTTAAAAGGGAAGCCGAGCCGAGTAAAGTCCCGTACAGACATCCGGATTAAGCCCCGGGCTCCGGATGGAAGGTAAGCAATAAGCACAAGGATAAGTTTGGGTTATAACCGCACCGGCGAAGCAGCTACACGTTGGAAACCCGATATTTTTCTTACTTTTAACTAACGATTGTTAGTTAAACTTTGTTGAACGCGCATGGAAACCGTAGAAATCAACCTCGAAGAGCAGTTTCAGGCCCGCATCGACGCGGACATTCGCATTGAGCCCAAAGACTGGATGCCCGATGCGTACCGCAAAACGCTGATCCGGCAGATTTCCCAGCACGCGCACTCCGAGCTGGTGGGCATGCTGCCCGAAGGCAACTGGATTACCCGCGCCCCTTCGCTGAAGCGCAAGTCCATTCTGCTCTCCAAAGTGCAGGACGAAGCCGGCCACGGCCTCTACCTCTACTCGGCCGCCGAAACCCTGGGCACCACGCGCGACCAGATGCTGGCCGACCTGCACTCAGGCAAGGCCAAGTATTCGAGCATCTTCAACTACCCTACCCTCTCGTGGGCCGACATGGGCTGCGTGGGCTGGCTGGTAGACGGTGCTGCCATTTTGAACCAGGTGCCGCTGTGCCGCACTTCCTACGGCCCCTACGCCCGCGCCATGGTGCGGGTGTGCAAAGAGGAAAGCTTCCACCAGCGCCAGGGTTTCGAAATAATGCAGACCCTGTGCGCGGGCGCGCCGGTGCAGAAGGAAATGGCCCAGGAGGCCCTGAACCGCTGGTGGTGGCCCACGCTGATGATGTTCGGTCCCAAGGACGCGGACTCGCCGAACACGGCCCAGAGCATGAACTGGCGCATCAAGCGCTTCACCAACGACGAGCTGCGCCAGAAATTCGTGGATATGATGGTGCCCCAGGCCGAATTCCTGGGCCTGACTGTGCCCGACCCTACCGTGAAGTGGAACGAGGAACGCCAGGCCTACGATTTCGGCGAGGTGAACTGGGAGGAATTCTGGAACGTGGTGAAGGGCAACGGCATGTGCAACCAAGACCGCCTCGGCGCCCGCGTGAAAGCCCACGAGGAAGGGGCCTGGGTACGCGAAGCGGCTTTGGCCCACGCTAAGAAGCGGGCGCAGAAAGCGGCGGCGTAGAGACCTCACCCCTAACCCCTCTCCTTGGGGAGAGGGGGACTAGCTTTTAGTTTTCTAACTATTAAAATCAGTCCTACCCCTACTCGAAATTAGTTTCTAGATTTTCTAGAGCTAGTTCCCCCTCTCCCCAAGGAGAGGGGCTAGGGGTGAGGTCTGCACCAGCACAATGACACAATCCGAATGGCCGCTGTGGGAAGTTTTTATCCGCAGCAAGCAGGGCCTCGATCATAAGCACGTGGGCAGCCTGCACGCCGCCGACGCCACCATGGCCATCCAGAACGCCCGCGACGTGTACACGCGCCGCATGGAAGGCGTCAGCATTTGGGTGGTCGAGTCGAAGCACGTGCACGCGTCCAACCCAGATGATGCCGAGGCGTTTTTCGACCCGGCCAACGACAAAGTATACCGGCATCCCACGTTCTACGACGTGCCGGACTCCATCAAGCACATGTAATTCTGCGTCTTATGCAAATTACCCCTTCCGATGCGTCGGCCCTGGATACTTACTCCGCCGAGGTGCGGCATCAGCTGTTTCACTACGTGCTGCAGCTGGCCGATACGAGCCTGATTCTGGGCCACCGCCTCTCGGAGTGGTGCGGGCACGGGCCGGTACTGGAGCAGGATCTGGCCATGGCCAACATCGGGCTGGACCTGCTGGGCGAAACCCGCAGCCTCTACCAGTATGCCGCCGAGCTAGAAGGCCGGGGCCAGACTGAGGACGACCTAGCTTTTCTGCGCAGCGCCACTGAGTACCGCAACCCCCTGCTGGTGGAGCAGCCCAATGGCGACTTCGCCGCCACCATCACCCGGCAGTTCCTGTTTGATAACTTCCACTACCATTGCCTGCGCCAGCTCCTGACCAGCCCCGATACCCGGCTGGCTGGCATTGCTGAGAAGGCCGTGAAGGAAGCCGCGTATCATCTCAAGTGGAGTTCCGAGTGGGTTATTCGCCTCGGCGACGGCACGGAGGAAAGCCGGCAGCGCCTGGAAAAAGCCCTGGCTCACCTCTGGCGCTACTCCGGCGAGCTGACCACCCCCACGGCCAATGAAAAGGCTTTGCAGAGTGCCGGCCTCATCCCCGACTACGCCGCGCTGCTGCCGCAGATGGAGGCCCACCTGGCCCACGTGTTCAGCGAAGCCACCGTGCCCTTGCCCCAGGGCGTGTTCATGATGACTGGCGGCAAGGAAGGCCGGCACACCGAGCACCTGGGCTACATTCTGGCCGAGCTGCAGTACATGCAGCGCACCTACCCGGGCCTGACATGGTAGCCACCGTGCCCACCGAGGAGCGCATCTGGCAGCTGCTGGAAGAGGTGTCGGACCCCGAGGTGCCGGTGCTCAGCATCCTGGACCTGGGCATTGTGCGCGGCGTGACGGTGGACGGGGAGCAGGTGACGGTCAGTATCACGCCCACGTACTCGGGCTGCCCGGCCATGAACACCATTGCCACCGACATCCGCCTGCGCCTGCTGGCCGAGGGCATCACCCACGTGACCATCCACAACCAGCTCAGCCCGGCCTGGACCACCGACTGGATGAGCCCGGCCGGCCGCCAGAAGCTGGAAGCCTACGGCATCGCGCCGCCCGTGGATGGCACGGCCACCGGCCACGTGCTCAACCTGTTTGGCCAGGACACGGCCGTGCGCTGTCCGCTGTGCAAGTCGGAGCACACCCACCTGGTCAGCCAGTTCGGCTCCACGGCCTGCAAAGCCCATTACCAGTGCGACGCCTGCCATGAGCCCTTCGACTACTTCAAGTGCCACGCATAGGTGAGATAGTGAGATGGTGAAATGGTGAGTTGTCGTTCTAGTTGCGCCAGGGGCGCAGTTAGCGCATTAAACGCCGCCAAAACATCAAACTCACTATCTCACCATTTCACTATCTCACCATATGACAATTGGAATAATCGGCAGCGGCGCGATGGGCGCGGGCATTGCGCAGGTGGTGGCCACGGCCAGCCATACGGTGCGCTTACTCGACCAGAACGCCGAGGCCCTGCAGCGGGCCGGGGCCGGCATTCAGGGCAGCCTCACCAAGCTGGCCGAAAAGGGCAAGCTGACGGCGGAGGCCGCGGCAGCTATTTTCGGGCGGTTGCACCTAACCCAGGATGTAGCAGACTTCGGCGACTGTGAACTGGTGCTCGAAGCCATTGTGGAAGATCTGGCGGTGAAGCAGCAGTTGTTTCGGGAGGTGGAAATGCTGGTTTCCGACACCTGCGTTCTGGCTTCTAACACGTCGTCCCTATCTATTGCCTCCATTGCGGCGGCCTGCCGGAAGCCGGAGCGGTTTATCGGCATTCACTTCTTCAACCCGGCTCCCATTATGCAGCTGGTGGAAATCATTCCGGCGGTGCAGACGCGAACGGGGCTGGCGGAGGAAGTGCGGGATTTGGTGCAGAGCTGGGGCAAGCTGCCGGTGCTGACCAAGGACACCCCGGGCTTTATCGTAAACCGTGTGGCCCGGCCATTCTATGGCGAGGCCATCCGCATCCTGGAAGAAGGTATTGCCGATATGGCCACCATCGACTGGGCGCTGACCGAGCTGGGCGGCTTCCGCATGGGCCCGTTCGCGCTGATGGACTTCATTGGCCACGACGTGAATTATCGGGTGACGGAGTCCGTGTTTGCCTCTTTCTTCTACGACCCGCGCTTCAAGCCCTCCTTCACCCAGAAGCGCCTGTTTGAAGCCGGCTACTACGGCCGTAAGTCGGGCCGGGGCTTCTACAGCTACGCCCCTGACGCCATCCAGCCCGAACCGAACCGCGACGAGCAACTGGGCCGCCTGATTCTAAACCGGGTGCTGGCCATGCTCATCAACGAGGCCGTGGACGCGCTGGCGCTGAACGTGGCTTCGCGGGAAGACCTGGAGCTGGCCATGACCAAAGGTGTCAACTACCCCAAGGGCCTGCTGGCCTGGGCCGACGAGCTGGGCCCCGAAAACGTGCTCCGGACGCTCGACGCGCTGTACGACGAATACCACGAGGACCGCTACCGCGCCAGCCCGCTGCTGCGGCGCATGGTGCGGGCTAAGCAGTCATTCATTTCGCATGAGCCAGCCGCCGTTTAGTCCGGGCGAATTGGCCGAGGCCGTGTTGGCGCGTATGCTCCACCACGACGCCTTCAGCCGGTGGCTGGGGCTGGAAGTGCTGGCCGTGGGGCCGGGTACCTGCCGCCTGCGCTTCGTCGTGCGCCCCGACATGCTCAACGGCTTCGGGGCCCTGCACGGGGGCGTGGTGTTTTCAGCGGCCGACTCGGCCTTCGCTTTTGCCTGCAACAGCCACGGCCGCCTCAGCGTGGGCCTCACCGTCACCATCGACCACCTCGAAGCCGGCCGCGCCGGCGACGTGCTGACCGTGGACGCCCGCGAGGAGCAGCTCAAGCACAAAGTCGGCGTGTACCAGGTGCGCGTCACCAACCAGCATGGCGTGGCTGTGGCCCTGTTCAAGGGCACCGCTTACCGCACCGGCACCGCCATTCTCAGTCTTCCCAACCCCGAACCAACCCCGTGAAACAAGCTTATCTAGTTGACGGCATCCGCACGCCCATCGGCAACTTCGGCGGTACCCTCTCCCCCATCCGCCCCGACGATATGGCCGCTTTGGTCCTGCGCGAGCTGCTGAAGCGCAACCCCACTGCCGAGCCGGCCGCCGTGGCCGACGTAATCATAGGCTGCGCCAACCAGGCCGGCGAGGACAATCGCAACGTGGCCCGCATGGCCCTGCTGCTGGCCGGCCTGCCCCCCACCGTGCCCGGCGAAACCGTGAACCGCCTCTGCGCCTCGGGCCTGTCGGCCGGCCTGGCCGCCGCCCGCGCCATCCAGTGCGGCGACGGCGACCTGCTGCTGGCCGGCGGCGTGGAAAGCATGACCCGCGCGCCCTACGTCACCTCCAAGCCCACCAAGGCCTTCGGTACTGACGCGAAGATGTTCGATTCCAGCTTCGGCTGGCGCTTTGTGAACCCGCGGATGGAGGAGCTCTACGGCACCGACGCCATGGGCGAAACCGCCGAAAACCTGGTGGACCGCGACGCCATCAGCCGCCAGGATCAGGACCAGTTTGCTTTGGCCTCCCAGCAGAAAGCCGCCGCCGCCCAACAGCGCGGCCGGCTGGCCCAGGAAATCGTGGGCGTGCCCATTCCCCAGCGCAAGGGCGAGCCGGTGCTCTTCGACCAGGACGAGTTCATGAAGCCCGACACCACGCTCGACGGCCTGGCCAAGCTCCGCCCCGCCTTCCGCAAAACCGGCTCCGTGACGGCCGGCAACGCCTCGGGCCTGAACGACGGCGCGGCAGCTCTACTTTTTGCCTCCGAAGACGGCCTGAAGCAGCACGGCCTCACGCCCAAAGCCCGCATCGTAAGCATGGGCGTGACGGGCGTGGAGCCGCGCATCATGGGCATCGGCCCGGTGCCGGCCTCGCAGCAAGCTTTGAAAAAGGCCGGCCTGACCCTGGACCAGATGGATATTATCGAGCTGAACGAAGCCTTTGCCGCCCAGAGTCTGGCCTGCATCCGCGCCTTTGGCCTTGCGGACAACGACCCGCGAATCAATCCCAACGGCGGGGCCATTGCCCTGGGCCACCCGCTGGGCATGTCGGGCGCCCGCCTGCTTAACACCGCCGCCCTGGAGCTGCATGAGCAGCAGAAGCGCTACGCCCTGGTTACCATGTGTATTGGCGTGGGGCAGGGCTACGCGGTGATTCTGGAGCGGGTATAGCACGCCTCACCCCCTAGCCCCCTCTCCGTGCCTCACCCCTAACCCCTCTCCGGGGGAGAGGGGGGACTAGCTTTAGCAAGTAGTTTTTAGATTTCGTCCTTCTTTCCACCCAAGTATAACTTCAACTCACGCCCAAAAACCAGCTTCCTGTCTATACTAAAGCTAGTTCCCCTCTCCTCCGGAGAGGGGCTAGGGGTGAGGCACCGACCATGACTACTCTCGAAAACTACACCCTCGGCCGCTGGACGCCCGGCGAGTCCGCCCCCCAGGAGTTGCTCGACGCCAGCACCGGCGAAGTCATTGCCCTGGCCAACACCGAGGGCTTCGACTACGAAGCCATTTTCCACTACGCCCGCACCGTCGGCAACCCGGCCCTGCGCCGGATGACCTTCCACGAGCGAGGCCGCATGCTCAAGGCGCTGGCCCTGCACCTGATGGAAAAGAAGGAGCAGTTCTACGCCCTGAGCGTACGGACCGGCGCCACCCGCGCCGACTCCTGGGTGGACATCGAAGGCGGCATCGGCAACCTGTTCGCCAACGCCTCCCTGCGCCGCAAGTTCCCGGACAAGCCGTTCTACGTGGAGGGCGAGCCGGTGGGGCTGAGCAAGGGCGGCACCTTCATGGCCCAGCACCTGATGGTGCCCCGGGAGGGTGTGGCCGTGCACATCAACGCCTACAACTTCCCGGTCTGGGGCATGCTGGAGAAAGTTGCAGTGAACCTGCTGGCCGGCATGCCGGCCGTGGTAAAGCCCGCCGTGCCCTCGGCCTACCTCACCGAGGCCGTCGTCCGCGAAATCATTGCCTCCGGCATCCTACCCGCCGGGGCCTTGCAATTGGTCGTCGGCTCGGGCCAGGGCATCCTCGACCACGTCAACTACCAGGACGTGGTGACGTTCACCGGCTCGGCTGCCACCGGTCGCAAGCTGCGGGCCCACCCGCGCATCGTGGAGGAGGCTGTGCCCTTTACCATGGAGGCCGACTCGCTGAACGCCGCCGTGCTGGGCCTCGACGCCAAGCCGGGCACGCCGGAGTTTGATTTGTTCGTGAAGGAAGTGCGTAAGGAGATGACCGGCAAGTGCGGGCAGAAGTGTACCGCCATCCGCCGCATCCTGGTGCCCGAAAGCCTGATCGACGACGTGCAGCTGGCCCTGGGCAAGCTGCTGGGGCAGACCACCATCGGCCACCCGCTGGCCGAGGGCGTGCGCATGGGGGCCCTGGCGGGCGTAGAGCAGCGGCAGCGCCTGCGCGAACAGGTGCGGCAGCTGGCCCAAAACACGCCCATCGTGTACGGCGACCTGGACGGCGGCGCGGAAGTGCTGGGCCAGGACCGCGGGGCCCACTTCGAGAAAGGCGCCTTCTTCTCCCCCATCCTGCTGCGCAACGACCAGCCTTTCCGTCACCTCGACTCCCACGAGCTGGAAGCCTTCGGCCCCGTCGCCACGCTGATGCCCTACAAGGACACCGACGAGGCCATCCGGCTCGTGAATATGGGCAAAGGCTCCCTGGTCTGCTCCCTGGCCACCAACGACCCGCGGATGGCCCAGGACTTCGTGCTGGGCGCGGCCACTCACCACGGCCGCATTCTGATTATCAATGAGGAAATGGCTAAGGAAAGCACCGGGCACGGCTCGCCCCTGCCCCTGCTCATCCACGGCGGCCCCGGCCGGGCCGGCGGCGGCCAGGAAATGGGCGGCATGCGCGGCGTGGAGCACTTCATGCAGCGCGTGGCGTTGCAGGGCTCCCCCACGATGATTACGGCCATTACGGAAGTGTATCAGCCCAAGGCAAAGCAGATCGAAAAGGACAAGCACCCCTTCCAGCACTACTTCGAGGAGCTGGAAATCGGGCAGACCTACACCACCCACAAGCACACCGTGACGGAGGCCGACATCAGCGCCTTCGCCCAGGTTTCCGGCGACAATTTCTACGCCCACGTCGATGAGACGTCCCTGGAAGGCACGCTTTTCACCGGCCGGGTGGCCCACGGCTACTACATCCTGAGCAAGGCCGCCGGCATGTTCGTGGACCCGCGCAAGGGCCCGGTGCTGCTCAACTACGGCCTCGACGAGTGCCGCTTCACCAAGCCCGTATACCCCGGCACCACCATCAGCGTGACGCTGACCGTGAAGGAGAAAATCGGCCAGGAGAAGCGCGACGCCGACGATGTGGCCAAGGGCATCGTGCGCTGGTACGTGGAAGTGACGGACCAGACCCAGGAAACCGTGGCCGTGGCTACGATTCTGACCATGGTTAGGAAAAAGAACCAGGAGTAATTTTTCACGCAGGGTTTCGCAGTGGATGGCGCGGTGTCTCGCAGTGTCGTTCAACAATACACTGCGAACCCCTGCGGTTTTACACCCCGAGACACTGCGTGAAATACATATGACCTATACCCTCACCGCCGGCCAGGTTACGACCGCCACCGATGCCCGCGGTATCACCACGGTTTCGTTTTTCCACCCTTCCCACAACTCCCTGCCCGGCGCGCTGCTGACGCAATTGGCCAACACCATTACGGCCGCCGGCCAGGATGTGGCCACCAAGGTCATCATCCTGCGCAGCGAGGGCGAGAAAACCTTCTGCGCCGGAGCCAGCTTCGACGAGCTGATGGCCATCCGCGACGAAGCCCAGGGCCTGGAGTTCTTCTCGGGCTTCGCCAAGGTCATCAACGCCTGCCGCACCTGCCCCAAAGTGATTGTCGGGCGGGTGCAAGGCAAGGCCATCGGCGGCGGCGTGGGCGTGGCCGCGGCCACCGACTACTGCTTCGCCACGGCCCAGGCCTCGGTGAAGCTCAGCGAACTGGTGGTCGGCATCGGGCCCTTCGTGGTGGGACCGGTAGTCGAATTGAAAATCGGCAGGGCCGCCTACGGGCAGCTGGCGCTGGATGCCGGCGAGTTCCGCAGCGCGGCCTGGGCCCAGGAAAAAGGCCTGTACGCCACCGTAGTGGAAACGGCCGCCGAGCTTGATGCCGCCGTAGATGCCTTTGCCGCCCGGCTGGCCACCTACAACCCCGAGGCCCTCACTGACCTGAAGCGCGTTATCTGGACCGGCACCGAAAGCTGGGACACCCTGCTCACCGAGCGCGCCGCCATCAGCGGCCGGCTGGTGCTGTCAGATTTCACCCGCCAGGCCATTCAGCATTTCAAGAGTAAGTAGGATTTGCTGCCGGTCCAGCGAATTTCATTTCGATTTCGACAGCATTTTTCAGGTATATCCAAAAGTAAAAACCCGCTTTACAAGACCGTAAAGCGGGTTTCTCGTGGGCCCAACTGGAATCGAACCAGTGACCTACTGATTATGAGTCAGTTGCTCTAACCAATTGAGCTATAGGCCCTTGTCTTTACCAGCTACTAGGTAGTTGGTTTCAGCTGTGCAAACTTCGACTTTTGCGGTGGAATTTGCAATTGCGCCGGGCAGGAAAAGCATTCTGTTTGCGCTTCAGCCCAACCCTTCCAGCTTATGCCAGACCAGCTGCCCAACCTGCTCTTCGATTTCGGGGGCGTGCTCATCAACATCGATTACGGCCTGACCGTGGAGGCCATGCGCCGGCACGGCAGCCCCATTGCCTTCACCCAGGCGGCCCAGGCTGAGCTGTTCGACCAGCTGGAAACCGGCCGCCTCAGTCCCGCCGAGTTTCGGGCGGGGCTCCGGCAGCACTACGGGCTGACGGCCACCGATGAGGAGCTGGACGCCGCCTGGAACGCCATGTTGCTGGATGTGCCGGCCGAGCGGCTGGCGTTGCTGGCCGACCTGCGGGACCAAGGCTACCAGACGGCCCTGCTATCCAATACCAACCAGATCCACATCCAGGAAATAAACCGCCGGCTCCGGGAGCAATACGGCCTGCGCCACGGCATTGCTGACTGCCTCGACCGGGTGTTTTATTCGCAGGAGGTGGGCCTGCGCAAGCCCGAGGCCGAAATATTCGGGCACGCGCTACGCGAAATGAACTGGCAGGCGGCAGAAACTCTTTTCATCGAGGACAGTTTTCAGCACATCGAAACCGCCCGCCGCCTGGGGCTGCATACGCTGTTTCTGGCCCCGCCCCTCACCCTCACCGACGCCCTTCCTGCTGCCCTCCGTGCCTTCCCCGCTCCTTCCCTTTCCTGACGCCGACGCACCTACAGCCGCCGACCACGACGACCTGACGCCCGAACAGCTGGGCTTCACCCGCTACGAAAAGCCCGAGCCGCCGCGCTGGCGCACGTATTCGCTGCATTTGCTGCTGTTCCTGCTCACTCTCACCACCACTACCCTGGCCGGCGCGGAGTGGATAACGGGCAAGGCCTTTTTCATCCAAGGGGCAGCATTCCGCTTCACGGGCTGGCTTACGGCGGCCGAAATCCGGGCGGGGCTGTGGTTTTCGCTGCCGTTTCTGGGCGTGCTCACGGTGCACGAGTTCGGGCACTACTTCACGGCCCGCCACTACCGGGTGCGGGCCACGCTGCCCTACTACATTCCGTTTTTCACCGGCTTCTTCAACACCATCGGTACGTTCGGGGCCGTTATTCGCATCAAGGACCGGATCTTCTCGCGCAAGGAGTTCTTCGATATCGGGCTGGCCGGGCCGCTGGCGGGCTTTCTGGTGGCCGTGCCGGTACTGATTTATGGCTTCACCCACCTGCCCGAGCCGCTGGAGTACATCTTCCGCATTCACCCCGAGTACCGCGTCTACGGCCCTGATTACGCGCAATATGTCTATCGAAACGGTGAGGCCATGACGCTGGGCCGCCCCCTGCTCTACCGCCTGCTCGAAGCCCTCTTCGCCGACCCCGCCCGCCTGCCCCACCCCAACGAGCTGATGCACTACCCGGTGCTGCTGGCCGGGGCGCTGGCGCTGTTCTTCACCGCCCTCAACCTGCTACCCATCGGCCAGCTCGACGGCGGCCACATTCTCTACAGCCTGCTGGGTTTCCGACGCTTCAACCGCCTGTCCGTCACGCTGTTCATTGGGTTTATTTTCTACGCCGGGCTGGGGCTGTTTTCCCTGCACAGCTCTGCTGATACCTGGCTTTATTGGGGCGTACCGTACTTATTGTACCTGTTTCTGGTGTTCCGTAAAACCCTGCCTACGCCGCGCCGGGGGCTGCTGCTGGCGCTGGGCGTCTTCGCGGCGCAACTGGCCGTGTCGCAGGCGGTGCCGGGCATTCAGGGCAATCCGGGCTGGCTGGTATTCGGGCTGCTGCTGGGCCGCGTGATGGGCATTTTCCACCCCCAGGCCCCTGATGAGCGCCCCTTGAGCCCCGGCCGCAAAGTGCTGGGCTGGCTGATGCTGGTGATTTTCGTGCTCTGCTTCTCGCCTTCGCCGTTCGGGTGAGTGCCTCACCCCCGGCCCTTCTCCCGAGGACAGGGGAGCCGAACGGCGCTAACGAATAAAAGCCACCTGCTTCGCAGCAGGTGGCTTTTACATTCAACGACATCCTGAGTTTACGCTTGGGGCGGGGTCGGAGGCGCAAGCCGACGCCCCCGCGCCGTCCGCGCCATCAGGCTCCCCTCTCCCTTAGGAGAGGGGCCGGGGGTGAGGCCCGCGGGGCCACAAATTACCGCCCCTCCAGCGCCGCCACGCCGGGCAGCTCCTTGCCTTCCATATACTCCAGCAACGCGCCGCCGCCGGTGCTGATGTAGCTCACCTGGTCGGCAAAGCCCATCTGGGTGACGGCCGCGGCCGAGTCGCCGCCGCCGATGAGGCTAAACGCGCCGTTGGTGGTGGCTTCGGCAATGGCGCGGGCCACAAACTCGGTGCCCACCGAGAAGTTGCGCATCTCAAACACGCCCATCGGGCCATTCCACAGAATGGTTTTCGACTGGCGGATGATGGCCGCGAACTGCTCGCGGGCATCGGGGCCGATGTCGAGGCCCATCCAGCCGTCGGGGATGTGGTGGTTGGCGGCCACGTCGATGTCGGCATCGTTGGCAAATTTGTTGGCGATGATGGAGTCGCCGGGCAGCACCAGCTGCACGCCTTTGGCCTTGGCCTTCTCAATGAGGCTGGTGGCCAGATCAATCTTGTCGGCTTCGAGCAGGGAGCTGCCGATGCTGCCGCCCTCGGCCACTGAGAAAGTATAGGACATGCCGCCACCAATAATCAGGTAGTCAACCTTATCCAGCAGCTGCTCAATCAACTCAATCTTATCCGAAATCTTGGCCCCACCCATGATGGCGGTGAAGGGCCGCTCGGCGTTTTCGAGCACGCGCTTGGCGTTTTCCAGCTCGCTCTGCATGAGCAGGCCGGCCACGCGGGTTTCGGGCGTGAAATACTGGGCCATTACGGCGGTGGAGGCGTGCCGGCGGTGGGCCGCGCCGAAGGCATCGTTCACATACACGTCGCCGAGCTTGCTGAGCTTTTCGGCGAAGGCGGCATCGCCTTTTTCCTCTTCGGGATGGAAGCGCAGGTTGTCGAGCAGCAGGATTTCGCCGGGCTGCAGGCCAGCGGCCAGCTGCGCCGCTTCGGCCCCGATTACGTCGTCGGCGAACTTCACTTTCGTGCCGTATTCCTGCTCCAGCCGGACCAGGATATTGCGCAGCGAGTTCTTTTTGTCGGGGCCGCCTTTGGGCCGGCCCATGTGCGAGAGAAGCACCACGGAGCCGCCATCGGCCAGAATCTTTTTGATGGTGGGCGTGGCCATGCGGATGCGCGTGTCGTCGGTGATGCGCAGGTCGGCATCGAGCGGCACGTTGAAATCGACGCGCACCACGGCACGCTTGCCGGCAAAGTTGAACTGGTCCAGGGTTTTCATGGGAAAGAATGAGGGTGGAAAGGCGTATACGGCTTCGGGCCGCGTAGTTCGGCAGATTTGCGCTGCCAAGCAAGACGGAGCATCTGTCATCCCTTATCTGTCATCCTGAGCAGAGCGAAGGACCTTCCTCTGATAAGTGACAAGTCCCTTTAAATGAGCAAAGCCCTTTACCATGCGCTGATAAAGGGCGTTGGGCGTTGAAATATAATTTCAGGGCTCAAAGAGGAAGGTCCTTCGCTCTGCTCAGGATGACAGTTAGTATTGCAGCCATCAACCCAGGAGATGCTTCGGCTTCGCTCGGCATGACGTTCTGCAGCTGTCGGCAACTACCGCCATTCTGTTTTACCCCGTACCTTTGCTGCACGTATGAAAATAGGCATCTTCTTCGGCGGCCCGTCGCGTGAGCGGGAAATTTCTTTCGCGGGCGGCCGCACCGTGTACGACAACCTGGACAAGGCCCTGTTTCAGGCCGTGCCCATCTTTGTCGATAGCCGGGGCAACTTCATCCTGCTCGACTGGCACTACATCTACAAGGGCACCATCCGCGACTTTTACCCACCCGTGGCGGCGCTGCCGGCCTCCGAGCACCAGCTGCAGGTGTACATGGAAAGCCTGGGGGCGCTGGGCACCGCGGAGCAGGATGCCATCATCGCGGAAGTGGGCCGGCGCGTGCTGCCCCACGAGCTGCCCGAGCTGATGGACTTCGCCTTTCTGGCCCTGCACGGGCCCGGCGGCGAAGACGGCGCCATTCAGGGTCTGCTGGAGTGGTACGGCATTCCGTATTCCGGATCGGGCATTCTGGCTTCGGCATTCGGCATCGATAAAATCGCGCAGAAAAAGCTGCTGAAAGCGCTGGGCAAGCCCACGCCCGACTTCCGCACCATCACGGCCGAGGAATGGGACACGGCTGACCGGGGCGCCCTGCTGAACTACCTGACCCGCGAGCTGGGCCTGCCGCTGGTGTTTAAAGCGCCGCGCCAGGGCTCCAGCATCGGCATCAGCATCCTGCGCGAGCCCACGCCGGCGCAGTTTGCGGCGGCTGTGGAGCGCAGCCTGTTCCGCAAAACCGTGACCCGCGACGACTGGCACCGCCTCGGCGCGCAGGACAAAATCGTGTGGGTGCAGCACCTGACGGATATCCGCGAGGGCATCGGCCTGCCGGTAACGCTGTCAATTAGTGATGAGCAGTTAGTAGCTGATCATACTACTGGCATGCGGCAGGAGCCGGGCCTCATCTATCATCCGGAGGCCTTGCTGCAGGCGCTGGACCTGGCTTTCGGGGCCACCGGCTCGGTTTTGCTGACCAACGTGGACGGCGAGGCGCAGGTGCTGGTAGAGTCGTTTGTGGCGGGGCGCGAGTTTTCGTGCATCGTGGTGGAAGACCCCGACGGCAACCCACTGGCGCTGCCGCCGACGGAGATTGTGAAGGGCGAGGAAATGTTCGACTATCGCTCGAAATACCTGCCCGGCCTGGCCCGCAAAATCACCCCGATTGACCTGCCCGAGGCCGAGATTCAGCGCATTCGCGAGGCCTGCGAGGAGATGTTCCGCACGTTCGGCTTCCAGGTATACGCGCGTTTGGATGGGTTTCTATCGAAAGACAATCAGCTGTTTCTGAATGATCCGAACACGACTTCGGGCATGCTGCCGGCGTCGTTTTTCTTCCACCAGGCGGCCGAAATCGGGCTGAATCCGTCGCAGTTCCTCACCTACCTGATTCGCACCTCGCTGGCGGCGCGGCGGCGGGCTGGCATGAAGCCGGTGCAGCTGGGCACGCTCGTGCAGCAGCTGGACGCGGCCGTGGCCGCCCGCCAGCAGCACGAGCAGGAGCGCACCAAAGTAGCCGTGATTATGGGCGGCTATTCCTCGGAGCGCCACATTTCGGTGGAAAGCGGCCGCAATATTTACGAGAAGCTCAGCTCCAGCATCAAGTACGAGCCGGTGCCGGTGTTCCTGACCGGCAACAGCCAGGAGTTTCGCCTCTACGTGCTGCCCATCAACGTGATGCTGAAGGACAACGCCGACGACATTCGGGAGAAAATAGAGCACGCCGAGGCAGGCCATGGCCTGCATCCGGTGCTGGAGCGCATCCGCCGCGAGGCCAGCGCCATTACCAGCACCTACGCCGGCCAGCCCACGGCTCAGCCGCGCCGAATCTCGTTTGAGGAGCTGGCCCAGGAGGTCGATGAGGTGTTTATTGCCCTGCACGGCCGCCCCGGCGAAGATGGGGCCTTGCAACAGGAGCTGGAAAAGCTGGGCCTGCCCTACAACGGCTCGGGCGTGGAAAGCAGCAGCATCACCATCAATAAGTTTGAAACCAACCGCCGCCTGCGCGAAGCCGGCCTGCGCGTGGCCGAGCACCGCATGGCTGCCCGCCTGGAGTGGCAGGCCGATGCAGAAAGCTTCTACCGCAGCCTCGAAACGCAGTTTCCCTACCCCTTCATCGCCAAGCCCGCCGACGATGGCTGCTCCTCGGCGGTGAAGAAAATCAAGAACCGCGCGGAGCTGGCAGCCTTCAGCCAGCTCATTTTCCGCCGGCAGGAAGAACTGATGCCGGAGCCGGCCACGGTGCTGAATCTGGGCTTCAAGGAGGAGTTTCCGCAGAAGGATGCCTTTCTGGTTGAAACCCTGATTTCGCGCGACGGTGCCCGCCATTTTCTCGAAGTCACGGGCGGGCTGCTCACGCACTGGCAGGCGGATGGCACGCTGGGCATCGAAGTATTCGAAGCCTCCGAAGCCCTGGCTACCGGCGAAGTGCTGAGCCTGGAAGAGAAGTTTCTGGCCGGCGAAGGCCAGAACATCACCCCGGCCCGCTATGCTCCAGAGTCTGCTGAGCGTCAGCGCATTTCGGATGAGGTGAAGGCCGAACTGAAGCGCGTGGCCGAAGTGCTTAACATTCAGGGCTACGCCCGCATCGACGCCTTCGTGCGGGTGCGCGGAGAGGCTGAATTTGGCGGCGCAGTGGAGGTCATCATCATCGAGGTAAACTCCCTGCCCGGCATGACGCCCGCCACCTGCATCTTCCACCAAACCGCGCTCAGCGGCTACACGCCCTACGATTTTATTGACCGAATTCTGGAGTTCGGCAAGGAGCGGAACGAGAAGCTCTCTTTAGGAGCTAGGAGTTAGGAGTTAGAAAACTAGCTCCCCTCCTTTTTTCAAGGAGGGGTTGGGGGTGGTTCCGTCGTTGAACGACAGCTAGCTCTAGCAACCACCCTCAACCCCTCCTTGAAAAAAGGAGGAGAGCTTAGCTCCAGCCTTACCTCCAAAATACGTTCCTGCCTCCTACCTTTCCCACCCGATTCCAACTCCTAAGTCCCAGCTCCTAGCTCCTTTTTCAATGTCCTTTCTCAAATCCGACACCCCGGCCGACCTGCTTAAGCACCTGCTGGTTATTGCGGCCATTGGGGCGACGCTGCTGTTTGGCTTCTTCTTCGTGTACTTGCCCATCACCACCAATCACGGCGAAACCATCGTGGTGCCTAAAGTGACCGGCATGCAGCAGGAAGCCTTGGAAGACTACCTCGACGAGCGCAACCTGCGCTTTTTCGTGGACGACAGCAGCTACAACCCCAGCATCCGGCCCGGCACGGTGCTCACCCAAGACCCCGCCCCCGGCGAGCGGGTGAAGGAAGACCGCAAGATTTACGTGTCGGTGAGCATGAAAAACCCGCCCGTCATCAAGATGCCGAAGCTGCTGGATGGCTCGGTGAAAAATGCCCAGATGATTTTGCGCAGCTACGATCTGGTGGTGGGCGAAATCAGGCTGGTGGCGGATGTGCGGCAAAACCAGGTGCTGAAGCAGCTGGTGGGCGGCAAGGAAATTGCGGCCGGAGCCCCCATCACCAAAGGCACCCGCGTGGATCTGGAAGTGGGCGACGGTCTGGGCAACCAGGAGTTTCCGGTGCCTAACGTGGTGAATATGCCCCAGGATGAGGCCACTACCCTGCTGGTAGGCCAGGGTCTGCAGGTGGGCGAAATCTTCTATCAGCCCGCCGAGGAGGGCCAGACTGATGGCAGCGTGGTGAAGCAGCGCCCCGTGGCCGCGCCCGGCGCCACCATTCGCATGGGCCAGCTCGTGGATCTATGGATTGCGGGCCAGGCACCTTTGAAGGCCGTAGAGTAGCATCTTACTTACTAAAAGAACGTCATTCCGAGCGCAGCTGAGGAATATCGTGGGCTGACGTTGGATTACTAATCTGACATCAGCACGCGATATTCCTCGGCTGCGCTCGGAATGACGTTCTTTTAATAACGTACCACATGCTTTGGTAAGTCAAGCCAACTTTTCCGACGCACTTCCGGCCGAATAAGAAATTTTCCCGCTGCCCCACTCGTTGGGTTTGCGTAAACTACCGTCTATGATCTGCCTGAAATCATTACGCAAGCCGCTGTTCATCTTTTCGTTGCTGCTGCCGCTGGCCGGCCGTGCCCAGCTGGTGCAGCCCCTGCCCACCGACCCCGGCCGGGCCGCCGCGCTGGCCGCGCAACCCAACGCCGCCTCGCGCCCCGCCGCTCTGGCCCTACCGTTTTTCGACGATTTCTCGCTGCAGCGCGAAGGTCCGCCGAACAATGCGCGTTGGGTGGCGGGCGGCGGGGTGCTGGTGAATAACCGCTTCGCGCTGGCCCCGCCCTCGCGCGGCGTTGCCTCCTTCGATGGGCTAAACGGCCGGGGCCAGCCCTACGGCACGCTCTACAGCGACACCGACACGCTCACCTCCCAGCCCATCGACCTGAGCACGCTCACGGCCACCGACCGGGTTTTTCTGAGTTTTTTCTACCAGGTGGGCAATATTTACTCGCAGCCCTCAACCAACAGCAGCTCGCGGCCGGTCTTTATCGAGGTGCAGTTTAAGGACAACAACGGGCGCTGGCAGCAGGTATGGGTGCTGCGCAGCCAGGGCCGCCGCACTGACTTTCGGCAGAAGCTGCTGGCCGTGGACCAGGCCCGCTACCTGCACGCCAACTTCCAGTTTCGCTTTCACACCTCCGGCTACCAAAGTACGGCTAACGGCAACGACAGTTGGAGCGTGGACTACGTGAAGCTGGACCGCAACCGCTCCGCCGCCGACTCGTCGTACCGCGACATTGCCACCAGCACCCCGCTTACCAGCCTGCTGAAGCGCTTCACGGCCATGCCAGTGTGGCAATACAACGCCAACCCCACGCCCGCCAACGAGCTGAACGACCAGACCCAAACCACCATCAACAACCTGGATATTGGCCCCCAGCCTATTCCGATTGACTGGCGCGGCACGGTGCAGGTGCTGCCGGCCGGACCGGTGGTGCCATTCCGCACCGTTAGCCAGGGCATCAATGCCTCGGCGCGGCAGGTGGTGCTCAGCGGCAGCGTGCGCAACGCCCCGATTCCGGTGACGCCGGCCGAAAAAACCATCCGGCACACCATTGCGCTGGTGCCGCTGGCCGGCGTCGATCCGCTGACGGTTCCCAACGACAGCATTTCGCGCGTCACGGAGCTGCGCAACTTCTACGCCTACGACGACGGCTCGCCCGAGGGCACCATCGACTTTTTCCCCTTCACCAGCGGGCCGCCGCACTTCTACGCCCTGCGCTACGACCTGAACGCCAACGACCAGGTGCGCAGCCTGCGCATCTACCCCATTTTGCCCGAAGCCGCCGGCCGCACCATCACGGCCAACGTGTGGGACAGCCAGGGCCAGGGCACCGATCTGCGCCCTACCGATACACCCAAGGCCAGCCAGAGCTTCGTTATTCCGGCCACGCTGCCGGCCGGGCAGCGCTTTTTGGAAATTAATTTTGCCGCGCCGGTGCCCGTGAGCGGCACTTTCTTCGTGGGCTACGGCCGCGGGCCGATTGGCGGGCAGTATGCGCCCATGGGCCTCGACCTGAACAACGCGCCGCCCACCGACTACTTTTTTGCCAACGAAACCGGCCAGTGGAAAACCTACACCACCGACCAGTTCAGCGCGGGCAAAACGCCGGCCGGCGCCATTATGATGCGCCCGGTGATGACCAACAACCAAACTACTACCGCCAGCGCCGACCCCACGGTGGCGGCCGCCTTCAGCCTCTACCCCAACCCCAGCACGGGCCGGGTGCGGGTGCAGGGCCACTACGCCCGCGCCGCTGTGCTCGACGCGCTGGGCCGCCCCGTGTGGGCGCAGCCCGCCGCCCAACTGGGCCAGCCGGAGCTGGATTTGCGCCCATTGGCCGCCGGCGTGTATCTGGTGCAGCTCACGTTGCCCACCGGCCTCACCGTCACCAAGCGCCTGGTGCTGGCCCGCTAGGCCGCCGCTTTTACCGGAAATTCTTATTGTTGCGGCACCAATTGCCACCCATTCCAACCCCTCCACCACCAACCATGACCGACATCACCCCCGACGAGCTAAAGCAGCGCCAGGCCCAGGGCCAGCAACCCATCATCATCGACGTGCGCGAAACCTGGGAAAACGAGGAAGGCCGCATCGACGGCAGCCAGAATATTCCGCTGGGCACGCTGCCCGATAAAGTACACGACTTGGAGGAGCTGAAAGACCAGGAAATCATCGTGCATTGCAAGGGCGGCGGCCGCTCGGCTTCAGCCAAGGCGCTGCTGGTGCAGCACGGCTTCAAGAATGTGCGCAACCTGCTCGGCGGCTTTCAGGCCTACCAGAAGGCTTAGCGCTGACCGGTTTTATGATTCCTCCGGCGTCGGAGCCTTGCCCGCGGGCAAGGCTCCGACGTTTTTTTGTGGCCACCGCAGTTTTTCCCAAAAGCTCTGGAACCCAGGCAGCCACACAGCGAAAACCAATTTTCAGCCATATCCATCCTGAAATACAAGGCCGCATAGCGGCGACAGGTTTGTAGATTATTGCGCATCAAGCAATTCAAAAGCCGCGTAGCGGTGACAGAAACGCCTGAACGGCTCTGTCACCGCTACGCGGCTTTGTGCTATATACCGGGTGGGTTACTACAAACCTGCCGCCGCGCTGCGGCTTTGTTGAAAGATAGATTGACGATGATATTTATTTCTGTCAATCAGTAGTTTGACTTGTTTCTTATCTGTTTAGTTGTGCACAATTAAACATTACGCAACCAAACGCCGTTATCCATTCCGAAACCCATGAGCAAGTCCACTCCCGCCCCATCCGATACGCCGTTTCAGAAGTTGGAAAACCAGCTTTGCTTCCCGATTTACGCCGTGTCGAGGATGCTGACCAAAGCCTACCAGCCTTATCTGCAGGCTTTGGATCTTACCTATCCGCAATACTTGGTGTTCATGCTGCTCTGGGAGCATACCGAGCTGACGGTGAAGGAGCTGGGCGAAAAGTTGCTGCTCGATTCGGGCACGCTCACGCCGCTGCTCAAGCGCATGGAGCAGAAGCAGTGGCTCAGCCGCCGCCGCGACCCGCGCGACGAGCGTTCCGTCATTATCAGTCTGCTGCCGGCCGGGCGCGCCATGCAGCAGCAAGCCTGCCATATACCTCAGCAGATGCTGGAAAAGCTGGCCATGACCCCCGCGAAGTTTGAGGCGCTGCGCCTGCAGCTCCAGACCTTACTTACCCAGCTTGCCTAATCCGGGCCGGCTGTTTTTCTCACTTCCTCCTCTTCTTTTTCTTTCTGATGAAAATCAACAAAGTCTTCACGGCCCAGGCCAAAGTTAAAGGTGGCCGCGACGGCCAGGTTACGTCCCACGACCAGGTTATCGATCTGGCCCTGAGCACGCCCCGCGAAATGGGCGGCCCCGGCAAGCCCAACGCTACCAACCCCGAGCAGCTGTTTGCCGCCGCCTATTCTTCCTGCTTCGAAGGTGCGCTGGGCGTAGCTGCCCGCCAGGCCAAAGTGAAGCTCGACGGCGTGACGGTGGAAGCCCTGATCGGCTTCGGCCAGGCCGAAGACGGCGGCTACGGCATCTCCGCCGACTTGCACATCAACATCCCCGGCCTGGAGCAGGCTCAGGCCGAAGAGTTGGTGCAGGCCGCCCACGGCATCTGCCCCTACTCCCGCGCCACCCGCGGCAACATTGAAGTAACCCTCACCACCACAACCAATTGAGGTGAAATGGTGACTTAGCGACTTAGTGAGTTGATGTTCAATCCGCGCATGTGGCGCAAACCGAACATCAACTCACTAAGTCGCTAAGTCACTATTTCACCTTTCCCCCGAGCTATGCAAAACCAAACCATTGTGCTGGCTAGCCGCCCCCAGGGGGTGCCTACCGCCGAGCAGTTCCGATTTGAAACCAGCGAAACACCCCGGCCCGCTGCGGGCCAGGTGCTGCTCAAAACGCGCTACGTATCCGTGGACCCGTATATGCGCGGCCGGATGAGTGCGGCTAAGTCGTATGTGGCGCCGTTTGAGGTGGGCCAGCCGATATCGGGCGGCGTGGTGGCCGAGGTGGTGGAAAGCCAGAATGCGGCCTTTCCGGTGGGCAGCACGGTGGTGGGCAATCTGCCCTGGCAGCGCTACAGCCTCTCCGACGGCCAGGGCCTGAACCGGATTCCGACCGACCAGGCCCCGGTGAGCTATTTTCTGGGCGTGCTGGGAATGCCGGGCCTGACGGCCTATTTCGGCCTGCTCGACATTTGTCAGCCCAAGGCCGGCGAAACGGTGGTAGTATCCGGCGCGGCCGGGGCCGTGGGCATGGTGGTGGGCCAGCTGGCCAAAATTCAGGGCTGCCGCGTCATCGGCACGGCCGGCTCCGACGAGAAAGTGGCGTATCTGAAGCAGCTGGGCTTCGATGAGGCCATTAATTACAAGACCGCCAACATCGCTGAAGCTTTGGCCGCCGCCGCTCCCGCCGGCATCGACTGCTACTTCGACAACGTGGGCGGAGCCATCACGGATGCCGTGTATGACCTGCTCAACAAACACGCCCGCATTGCCCTCTGCGGCCAGATTTCGACCTACAACGCCACCGAAACGCCCGTGGGGCCGCGCCCGGAGGGCAAGCTGCTCAAAACCAGCGCGCGGCTCCAAGGCTTTATCGTGAGCGACTACTACCGCCGCTGGCCTGAGGGCGTGCAGCAGCTCACCGAATGGTACGCCCAGGGCAAGCTACAGGCCGAGGAAACCATTACCGAGGGCTTCGACCAGATTCCGGCGGCTTTCCTGGGTTTGTTCAGCGGCGAGAATACCGGCAAAGCCATCGTGAAAGTGGCCTAACCTCATTTTCACGCAGTGTTTCGGGGTGGATAATCGCAGGGTTTCGCAGTGGACCGTTGAACGACACTGCGAGACACTGCGATTATCCACCCCGAGACACTGCGTGAAACAACTCCTCAACAACATGAATAACCAAGCCGAAATCTACTGCGTGGCCGCCGAGTGGCTGGTGCAGCCCGAGCACGTTGAAACCGTACGCGGCCTGCTGATCGAAGCGGCCGCCGCCGTGCGCCGGCACGAGCCCGGCAACCTGCTCTACATCGCCCACGAGTCGGCGGAGGAGCCCGGACGCTTTTTCGTGTATGAGCAGTATGCCAATCAGGAGGCGCAGATAGCGCACCGCGCCGCGCCGCATTTTCAGGAGCTGGTGCTGGGCCGGATCGTGCCGCTGCTGGCCGAGCGCAAAACCTCTTTTTACCGCCTGCTGCCCACGCAGTAGCCGTTTTTGGCTTTTCCAATTCTTTCCTTTTCCGTTTCTCCTAGCCCCCTTCTCATGAACATTCTAATGGTATTGACCTCCCACGATCAGTTGGGCAACACGGGTCACAAAACTGGTTTCTGGCTGGAAGAATTCGCCGCGCCCTACTACGTGTTCAAGGATGCCGGCGCGACGCTCACCCTGGCTTCTCCCGCCGGTGGTCAGCCGCCCCTCGACCCCAAGAGCGACGATGCCAGTGCCCAAACCGAGGCCACCAAGCGCTTCAAGGCCGATGCCGACGCCCAGAAGGCCCTGGCCAGCACCGTACCGCTCGCCTCGGTTTCCGCCGCTGATTTTGATGCCGTATTCTACCCCGGCGGCCACGGTCCGCTCTGGGATCTGGCCGAAGACAAGAAGTCGATTGAGCTGATCGAAACCATGTATGCCGCCGGCAAGCCCGTGGCGGCCGTGTGCCACGCGCCCGGCGTGCTGCGCCACGCCAAAGCCGCCAACGGCGAGCCGCTGGTGAAAGGCAAATTGGTGGCCGGCTTTACCAACACCGAGGAAGCCGCCGTGCAGCTGACCGATGTAGTGCCATTTTTAGTGGAAGACATGCTGAAGCAAAACGGCGGCGACTATTCGAAAGGGGCCGATTGGGCACCGTACGTCGTGAAAGCCGGCAACCTGATTACGGGTCAGAATCCGGCTTCGTCGGAGCCGGCCGCTGAGGAGCTGCTGAAGAAGTAGTTTCAGCCCCTTTCGGTGCTAAAAAGCCGCCCCGGCCGCACCTGTTTCAGGTGCGGCCGGGGCGGCTTTTTGGTTTGCAGGTCCCGAGCCAGGCCACCGGCATTCAGGCCACGCGGCAGCTCCCGGACGGGGTACTTCCTACCTCCTGATTGAGTACCTTTGATTTCGCGCCTTTTGGGTAGAATTTCCCTTGCGGCTTTGGCCCGAAGGCGCTCTACTTACCCTATGTCTGACCTGTTATTCGACGTGAACCTGCAGCAAGTGCCCGATCAGTACCTCAACGGTACGTGGCGGGTGGCGGAGCGCGTACTGAGTCAGGCCAGCCCGACCACTACGCTGGCCCAGGCCACGCAGTTGCATTTGCAGCCCGGCGTATTGCAGGTGCACACCCCTACCAGTCAGGCCGATGGCAGCTGGAGCGTGAACCGCGACGAGCGGCTGAGCCGCCCCTACCTGGAGTTGCACACCACCGATGAGGCCACCACGGCCCTCATCACCCGCCTGCGCCGCTCCACCGATGGCCTGCAGAGCGCCCTCACACTGTATTTTCAAACCGGGATGGAGCTTCAGCTCGTGCAATCCTGATCATTCAACCAGCTTTTCCCATGCCCGCCTTCACCGACACGATCAGCTACGACCACCTGCAAACCGCGGTAGCCGCCGCCGGCATCGGCACCTGGGATCTGAACG
Source organism: Hymenobacter daecheongensis DSM 21074 (assembly GCF_900141805.1). Lineage (GTDB taxonomy): Bacteria > Bacteroidota > Bacteroidia > Cytophagales > Hymenobacteraceae > Hymenobacter > Hymenobacter daecheongensis. The sequence continues at coordinate 550,550 of NZ_FQYN01000003.1, forward strand.
TGACGACCGGCGAGCTGGTGTGGTCGGAGCGCTGCAAAGAGCTGTTTGGGCTGCCCGCCGATGCTCACATCGACTACCCGCGGTTTCTGGAGCGCCTCCACCCCGATGACCGGGCCGCCACCGAGGCGGCCGTGCAGCAGGCGCTGAGCCCCGCCGGCGTGGGTCTGTTCGACATTGAGTACCGCACCGCCCCGCCCACCGCCGGGGCCGCGCAGCCCACGCGCTGGATCCGGGCTACCGGCCGCGCTTTCTTCGATGCCGACCACACGCAGGCCCTGCGCCTCATTGGCACCGTCGCCGACGTGACAACGGCCAAAACCGCGGCGCTGCGCTTCCAGTTGCTGGCCGATAACGTACCCGTCACCATCGTGGTGGCCGACGCGGCCGGGCAGATTCAGTACGCCAACCAGCAGCTGCTCGACTACACGGGCCTCACGCAGCAGGAGCTGGCTCAGCACTGGGCCACGCTCATTCATCCCGACGACCTATCGGCCGCGGCCGGCACCTGGGCCCGCGCCCTGCAAACCGGCGAGCCCTACGAGCTGGAATACCGCCTGCGCCGGGCTGATGGCGAGTACCGCTGGATGCTCAGCATCACCCGCCCCAGCCTGGGCCCCGACGGCCGCCCCAGTCTGTGGGTGAGCAGCAGCCTGGATATTCACGAGCGCCGCGCCACCACGCATAATCTGGCCCAACTGCTGGCTTCCAATCTGATCGGCATCATATTCTGGGATCTGGACAACCCGCTGGTGATGGATGCCAACGACCAGTACCTGAGCATTATCGGCTACTCGCGAGAGGAGCTGCGGGCCGGCCTCATCAACTGGCAGACCATGACACCGCCCGAGTTTGCCGCCCTTGATGAGCAGGCAACAGCCGAGCTGGACCGCACCGGCACGCACCGGCCCTACGAGAAAGAGTATGTTCACAAAGACGGCCGGCGCGTAGCCGTGCTGCTGGGGGGCTCTTTCACCGAGCCCGGCACCACGCGCAAGGGTATTTCCTTCTGCCTCGATATCACGGCCCAAAAGGAAGCCCAGCGCCTGGCCGATGTGCGGGAGCGGGAGTTTTCGGCCATGGCCAACAGCATTTCCCAGCTGGCCTGGATGGCCGAGCCCGATGGCCACATTTTCTGGTACAATGCCCGCTGGTATGAGTATACGGGCACCACGCTGGAGGAAATGGTGGGCTGGGGCTGGTCAAAGGTGCATCACCCCGACCATATCGAGCGGGTACTGACGGCCGTGAAAGAGTGGTGGTCGGTGCCCGAGCCCTTCGAACTGACCTTCCCCCTGCGCGGCCGCGACGGACAGTACCGCTGGTTTCTGACCCGCGCCGTGCCCATTCTGGACGAGCACGGCGCGATTTTGCGCTGGTTCGGCACCAATACCGACGTTACCCAAATGCGCCAGCTCCAGGACCAGCTGGAGCGCTCCTACCAAGATCTGGAGCTGAAAGTGACTTTCCGCACCCTGCAGCTGGAGCAGCAGGTACAGGAGCTGCAGGCTCAGCTGGCAGCGCTGAAAGCAAAGTAGCGCGGAAGTTTGTTCCGCGACGAGCACCGCGAGTTGCCCGCGTTGGGACCATCCACCAACCAGAAAAACGCCCCAAAAACAGTTCCTTCCGATACTCGGCCGCCCTGGGTGCTCCTGTTTTAGGCGCGGCGGGGGCGGCTTTTTGGTTTCACCCCAGCCGCCCATCCGGCGCGTATTTCAGCTCTCCCATTTCCACCAGTTCCCGCAGCTGCTCGGTTACGGCCGTGGCCTGGCCGGGGGCGAAGTGGGTGAGGACTTCGCGGGGCGTTTGGGGCGTGGCCTTGAGCAGCGTAAGCAGCTGCTGGCGCAAATCAGCGGCGGGCGCGGGGGCTTGGCGGGCTTTCTTTTCAGCCAGGCAGAAGTCGCAGACTTTGCAGGCGGGCGCATCCAGTTCGCCGAAGTATTCGAGCAATAATTGCTGGCGGCAGCGCCCCCCGGCGGCATACCGAATCACGGCCTCGGTTTTGTCGCGGGCCAGGTCGCGGGCCTGCAGCAGGCGCTTCTGGTCCAGCGGCAGCTTGTCGGCATCGTAGCGCGGCGTGGTAAACAGCGCCTGCGGCGACTCCTGCCGCGGTTGATACTGAATGATGCCCGAGCGGTGCAGAAACAGCAGCGTTTTGCGCACATCCAGCACGCTCAGCTTCAGGTGCTGGGCCAGGCTGTTTTCCGAAATGCGCTGGAATCCGCTGAACAGTTCTCCGCCATTGAAGCGCAGCAGCGATTTTATCAGCTTGTCGTGCTGCTCGTTGGCCACCTGAAACCGGTACAAATCGTGGTGGTCGATAGGGATGTGCACGCGGGCCGGCGTATTCACGGCCTCGTTCAGCTGCACAAACCCCTCGCGGGCCAGCGTGCGCAGGCTATTATGAGCATCCAGCGCCTTGATGCGGTAGGTTTCGGCAAACTGCTGGATGTCGAAATCAAACGCCACCAGCTCGCCGCCGCCCACGGCCGTGCGCGAGAAGTTGGCCAGGGCCTGATACACGCGGCGCACCGTGTCGAGCGGCGGATAGGTTTGCTGGGTGCGGCGGCGCAGCTCGTCGGCGTCGTTGGGGCCGTGCAGCAGCACCGCAAAGGCATATTTCTCGTCGCGGCCGGCGCGACCGGCTTCCTGGTAGTAGGCTTCCAGATTGTCGGGAGCTTCCAGGTGCACCACCAGCCGCACGTCGGGCTTGTCGATGCCCATGCCGAAAGCGTTGGTCGCCACGATGCAGCGGATGCGGTTTTCCATCCAGTCCTGCTGGGTGCGGGTGCGCTGGTCGCTGGGCAGGCCAGCGTGGTAGGCGGCGGCTTTCAGGCCGTGCTGCTGCAGGTAGGCGGCCGTATCCTCAGTCTGGCGGCGCGTGCGGGCATACACGATGCTGGTTTTGTCGGCCCCTACGCCCCGCACCACTTCCAGCAGGCGGCGCAGCTTATCCTCCGTCGGCAGGGCCGAATACGACAGGTTAGGCCGGGCGAAACTCTGCTGAAAAACCCGGTGGCCGGGCCCGAAACGCAGCTTCTCCACAATATCCAGCTTCACCTGCTCGGTAGCCGTAGCCGTGAGGGCAATGACGGGCACGCCGGGCAGCAACTCACGCAGGGCAGCAATCTGCAGATACGGCGGGCGAAAATCGTAGCCCCACTGCGAGAGGCAGTGCGCCTCATCCACGGCCAGCAGGCTTACCTTCATGCGGCCCACCCGCGCCCGGAACATATCGGTCAGCAGCCGCTCGGGACTCACGTAGAGAAACTTCACCGGCCCGTACACGCAATTATCCAGCGTCTGGTCGATTTCCTGGTGGCTCATCCCCGAATACACCGCCTCGGCCTTAATGCCGCGCTTACGTAGGTTTTCCACCTGGTCCTTCATCAGGGCAATCAGCGGCGACACCACCAGGCACAGCCCCGGCCGGGCCAGCGCCGGCACCTGGAAGCAGATGCTTTTGCCGCCACCAGTAGGCAACAGCGCCAGAGTATCCTGCCCCGCCAGCACCGACCGGATAATATCCTCCTGCATCGGCCGGAAAGCCTGGTGGCCCCAGTTCTGGCGCAATACCAGCAGAATATCGTCGGTGGGCAAAGACACGGGCAGCAGGAGTTTTGACGGGCTGCGAAGGTAGCGCCGTCACCGGGGAAACGGAAGTTTTTGCTGGTGCTGCTATCCTACTCCAACTGTCATCCTGAGCAAAGCGAAGGACCTTCCTCGTAGTTTACTGCAACCGCCTTTCAATGCCCAAAGCCCTTTACTATACGCGGTAAAGGGCTTTGCTCATTTTATAAATCTTTCTACTGACGAAGAGGAAGGTCCTTCGCAAGCTCAGGATGACAGACGAAAACAGATAGCACAAAAAAACCCGACACCAACCGGCACCGGGCTTTTCGAATGGACAACAAATGAATTAAGCGGCAGCCGACTGCCCGTTCTCACGGTCATCAATGGCCTTGCGGAGCTTGGCTACGGCCTGCGTGGCGCGCTCCTCGTCGAGCCGGTTGATGTTGAGCAACATCTTGGTCTTCTCCTGCCGGGTAATCACCGGATGGTTGAGCAACCGGATAATTTCCTCCTTCTGGGCGGCCGTAGCGTAGGTTGGCGCTGCAGTTTCGGCCGCCATCGTCGGTTCGGCGGGCACAGCCTTCATGGCCGCTGCAATGGCTGGCTCAGCAGCAGGCTGCGGAGCCGGAGTGATAGCAACCCCCTTCGCATCGGGCTGATTGCCACCGTACTCCATTTCTTCGGCCGGCGTGGGCTCGTAGCCCGCCGCGCGGATTATCCAGGCCAGAATGTTGCGGTACGCCTTGCCGATGGCGCGGGTCTGGGCCATGCTCATGATGGCAAACTCTTGGTAGAACTTCTTGCCCTGCTCCTTATTGGAGCAGATAGCGAAGCCCGCGCCCACCGTGTGGCCCGACTTCATATCGAAGAGCGTAACCTTGGCCTGGTATTTAATCTCGGTATCGGTGCTCACGTTGATGACGTGGTCCACGATGGGCACGATGCCCAAGCGCGAGCCGGCGTACTGCCAGCCTTCCACGTTCACAAACTCTTTGCCCTGCACCGTAGTGCTGAGCTTATTTTCCTTAATGAACTTGGCCAGATCCGTGGCCAAGTGCAGCGTCTCGTCGGAGCGGGCAATATCGTAGCTCTCGACTTTGGTCTTGGTGACCTGATTCTTGGTGGTTTTGATGGCTTCGTTCATGGCGGTTTCCATAAGTGTCCTGTTACGTTCTGTTGTTCTATATAGCAAACCAAGAAGCCTGCCGATTCGTGCAAAAAATTACGAAATTTTACTATTGATTATCAATGAGTTACAAATTATTTTTCCAACCTTATTAGCCAGCCTAATTTCTTTGGCTTTTTCAGGTCTTTTAGGTCTGATTGTTAAGTCATTAGATCTACGAAAATCATTCCTTGCGCGGATGAATCTGACCCGAGAAAACGCAGAAAGCCCCACCGGGCTATCCGGCGGGGCTTTTCTTGGCCAATCAGGTAAGCTACTCCGAAATGTGGCCGTCCTTCATGGTGATGGTGCGGTCGGCCATTTCGGCCAGCTGGTCGTTGTGGGTCACGATGACGAAGGTCTGGCCCAATTCTTTGCGCAGCAGAAAGAAAATCTGGTGCAGCTCGTGGGCATTCTGCGAGTCGAGGTTGCCGCTGGGCTCGTCGGCAAAGATGATTTCGGGCGAGTTGATGAGGGCGCGGGCTACGGCCGTGCGCTGCTGCTCGCCGCCGCTCATTTCGGAGGGCTTGTGGTCGGCGCGGCGCTCCAGGTTCAGCATACCGAGCAATTCGCGGGCCCGCACCCGGGTCTCCTTCTCCGAGCGGCCCGCCAGGTACGCCGGCAGGCACACGTTTTCGAGGGCCGTGAACTCGGGCAGCAGGTTGTGAAACTGGAAGATGAAGCCGATATGGCGGTTGCGGAACTTGGCCAGATTAGCCCGCCCCAGCGAGCTGACCGACGTGCCATCAAACAGCACCTCGCCCGAATCCGGATTGTCCAGCGTGCCCAGAATGTGCAGCAGCGTGCTTTTGCCGGCCCCCGAGGAGCCCACGATGGACACGATTTCCGACTTCTCAATCGTCAGGTCGATGCCTTTGAGCACTTCCAGCGTATTATATTTCTTCCGAACGTTGATGGCTTGGAGCAAGGGAAACGGGATTGAATGAGCTGGTCTTACGAGACAAAGCTACGCAATGTCGTGCGTTGTCGGGTTTGCCCGACTAATTCAGTAGATTTCGTGGGCCGGCTGGCGGTGGTGGTGGCGCTAAAACCCTTTCTATGCACCTTTTTTGGCCTTTTTTGCTGGCCTTCGTCTCCCAAGATTCCGGTATGCTGACTTCTTTCCGCTGGCGTCGTTGGCTGCTGCTGCCCGTGGTGGCGCTGGTGCTGCTGATGGCCACGGCGGCCGCGTGGTGGCGCACGCCCCGCACGCCGCAAGCGGCCACCACGCTGGTTTTCAGCAACCGGCCGGCCGCCGTGCTGGCCGCCGATGGCCGGTTTCGGGGTGTGAGCTGGGTAGCCGCTGACTCGGCCGCTTCCACCGACCTAGCCCCGCTGCTCCGCGCCCACGTCACCTGGATTGCCCAGACGCCCTTCGGCTGGCAGGCCGGTGCCAACGTGCCCACCGTGCAGCTGCACACCCAGCGCCCGCCCGGCCGCCACGGCTACTGGGGCGAAAGTGACTACGGCCTGGCCCAAACGGCCCTGCAGGCCCGTCGGCAGGGCATTCATACTCTGCTCAAGCCTCACCTCTGGATTCGGGGCAACGGCACCTGGCCCGGCGATATTGAGATGCAAAACCCCGCCGACTGGCAGGCGTGGTTTGCCAGCTACACTGCTTTTATAGTGCACTACGCCCGGCTGGCGGAGGCCGAACACCTGGAAGCGCTGTGCATTGGCACCGAGCTGGAAAAGACCGTGGGCCACGAGGCCGAGTGGCGGGAGTTGATAAAGCAGGTGCGGCAGGTGTACCACGGCCCGCTCACCTACGCCGCCAACTGGAGCGGAGAATTTGAAAAAATCCGCTTCTGGGACGCGCTGGACTTCATTGGCATTCAGGCCTATTTCCCGCTCAGCAAAGCCGACCGCCCAACTAAAAAGGAGCTTTTGGCCAACTGGCAGCCGCATTTAAAAGCTATTGAGCGGGTGCAGAAGCAGTTTAAAAAGCCCGTGGTTTTCACCGAGGCCGGCTACAAAAACACGCCCGACGCCGCCATCGAGCCCTGGAAGTGGCCCGACCGCAGCGCCACCTTCTTTCCCGCCGACGAGGCCACGCAGGCCGCCTGCTACGAGGCAATGTTCGAGACGTTCTGGCCCCGGCCGTGGTTTAAGGGCTTGTTTGTGTGGAAGTGGTATCCCGGCCTGGCCCCCGACGGCCCCGCCCGCCGCCACGCCGACTTCACGCCCCAGCACAAGCCTGCGGAGCAGGTAATGGCGAAGTGGTATGGCCGGTAAGCTGTCATTGCGAAGAAGAAGACTGTCATTGCGAGCAACGCGAAGCAATCCGTCCTCTGAAATGTAAAAAGCTCTGTTAACCCAAAAAGCCCTGACGTATGCCTTGCGTCAGGGCTTTCTGCTGAATCAAGGTTTGGATCAATGTCTAGGACGGATTGCTTCGTCGTGCCTCCTCGCAATGACAGCATGCTTCTTCGCAATGACAGCGGGCATAACGCGGCACAACCGATTATTGTCTACTTTCGTGGCCGCAAACCACCCGTCAACCCCACTGAACTGGACCCTCTATGAACATTCACGAATATCAGGGTAAGGAAATTCTTAAGCGCTACGGCGTCCGCGTGCAGGAAGGCATAGTGGCCGATACCGCCGAGGAGGCCGTTGAAGCCGCCAAAAAGCTGACCGCTGACACCGGCACCAGCTGGTACGTTATCAAGGCCCAGATTCACGCCGGCGGCCGGGGCAAAGGCGGTGGGGTGAAACTCGCCAAAAACCTGGAGCAGGTAAAAGACATTGCCGGCCAGATTATTGGCATGCAGCTCGTGACCAAGCAGACCGGTGCCGAAGGCCGCAAGGTGCACAAGGTGCTCATCGCCCAGGATGTATACTATCCTGGCGAGTCGGAGACGAAGGAATTCTACATGAGCGTGCTGCTGGACCGCGGCACTGGCAAAAACGTCATCATCTATACCACCGAGGGCGGTATGGACATTGAAGAAGTAGCCGAGGCGCATCCCGAGAAGATTCACCGCGAGCATGTAGACCCGCGCGTGGGTCTGCGCCCCTTCCAGGCAGCCAAGATTGCCTTCAACCTGGGCCTGACCGGCCCGGCCCAGAAGGAGATGGTGAAGTTCGTGCAGGCGCTGTACAAGGCATACGACGAGACGGACTCGGCTATGTTCGAAATCAACCCGGTGCTGAAAACTTCGGACAATAAGATCCTGGCCGTAGACGCCAAGGTGACGCTGGACGAAAACGCGCTGTACCGCCACCCCGATTTCGTGGCCCTGCGCGACACCAATGAGGAAGACCCGCTGGAAGTGGAAGCTTCGGCCTCGAACCTGAACTACGTGAAGCTCGACGGCAACGTGGGCTGCATGGTGAACGGGGCCGGCCTGGCCATGGCGACTATGGATATTATCAAGCTTTCGGGCGGCGAGCCGGCCAACTTCCTCGACGTAGGCGGTGGAGCCAACGCGCAGACCGTAGAAGCCGGTTTCCGCATCATCCTGAAGGATCCGAACGTAAAAGCCATTCTGATCAACATCTTCGGCGGCATTGTGCGCTGCGACCGGGTGGCCAACGGCGTGGTGGAAGCCTACAAGAACATCGGCGATATTAAGGTGCCGATCATCGTGCGTCTGCAAGGCACCAACGCCGAAGAAGGGGCCCGCATCATCGACGAAAGCGGCCTGAAAGTTTACTCGGCCGTGCTGCTGAAGGATGCTGCCGAGCGCGTGAAAGAAGTGTTGGCGGCTCAGGTGGCCTAGCGCTTTTGCGGCAACTCCCATTGCCGCTTTAATACCTACTACTGAAGAAAGCCTGTCCGAATTCCGGACGGGCTTTTTTTAGCCTGTCCAGGGAAATAGTATAGTTTCATACTAATATGATATAGGTTAATACAAATAAATTATATAATTTTAACAACACAACCTGTATCAAGTCATTTACGTTAGTAGTCAGCTCAACTGCACTGCTATTGCCCTACTGCACCACCTTCCGCTATGGAGTTTCAGACTTTTACAAAATCGTTAGCCATTACGCTGCTTTTCCTGCTGGGCTACCAGCAGGCTACCATTGCCCAGAGCCGGCTCCGGCCGCTGGCCTTCGACAAGGACTCAGACCCGACGCCGTACACGTTTCAGCGCAGCTCGCCCGATGAGCCCTACCTGATGAACCTCTATACTTCTTATGCTCTGGAAGATATAGTGGCGGGCAAAGACACGGATCTGGCTAAAGTGCGGGCCGTATGCTCGTGGGTGCACAACCGCTGGACGCACGATGGCCGCAACGAAGCCAAGAAAGCTGACCCGATTTCCATCTTGCAGGAGGCCGCCATGGGGCAGCAGTTTCAGTGCGTCGAATACAGCATCGTGATTGTGGGAGCCCTTACGGCCTTGGGCATTCCGGCCCGGCCGCTCAACCTGAAAACGGCCGATGTGGAAATCCGCCGCGATGGGGCCGGCCACGCTGTAGCGGAAGCCTGGCTGCGCGACCAGCAGAAATGGGTGATGGTGGATGGGCAGTGGGATGTAGTTCCCATGCTCAATGACACGCCTCTGAATGCCGTGGAGCTGCAGGCCGCCTTGGCCAGCAAAGCGCCGGGCCTGCGCATCGAAACCAACTCTGAAACCAAGAGCAAGCCGTATTTCTCCTGGCTGGCCGACTACCTGTACTACTTTGATACGGTGCTGGATACCCGTTTCGGCGTTAAGACCGCCCCGAGCGGACTAATGCTGGTGCCGATGGGCGCAAAGAAGCCTACTGTTTTTCAGCACGATACGCCCATCAGTCGGATGCGCTACACGCACTCTGTCTCCACTTTCTACCAACCCGTGCCATCGATGACGGCTCTGAACTAGTTCAGCGGGCTCTTTCCGATGACTCGCAAGCAAAAGGCCCTTCCAACGAATTGGAAGGGCCTTTTGCTTGCGAGCCTGCTATAGCAGCAGCTACTTACCGGCTTCTTCGGGCACTGCGGCGGCAGCTTCGCCGGCCATTTTCAGCTCAACTTCCATGTTGCCTCTGGTGCCGACCGAGTACGGGCATATTTCGTGGGCTTTGTTGACCATCGCCAGCGCCTTTTGCGAGTCCATGCCTTTCAGATCCACGTTCAGCACGGCGCTCAGTCCATACGCTTCGCCTTCCTGAAACAGCGTGACGGAGCATTGCACGGTGCTGGCGGGGTCGAGCCGCTCGTTTTGCTGGCCCGCTACTACCAGCAGCGCCTGCTGGAAGCAGGAGGCATAGCCAGCGGCAAATAGCTGCTCGGGGTTGGTAGCGCCTTTCTTGCCGCCCAGCCCTTCCGGCACCGACATATCCATATCGATGATGCTGTCGGAGGAAAGAACATGGCCGCTGCGGCCGCCGGTAGCCGTTGCGTCGGCCGTGTACAGGGTCTTTTTCATACGGGGTTTATAGATGGTTGTGTGCCTTTATAACTACCCTGACTGCGTTAAGGTTATCCGAATGCGGGCAGCAAAGCGCGATTCAAATGCCGTTCAGGTTTGGCGGCACGTGTTTTTCTCTCTACTTTTGCTCCCATACCGCTCACGACCTGGTCGCGTCGTACAACGGATAGTATAAGAGTTTCCGAAGCTCTTGATCTAGGTTCGATTCCTAGCGCGACCACCAAAAAGGCCCTTCACGATACCGTGAAGGGCCTTTTTACGTTTGCGGGTAGCGGCGGGGCGGATTTGCCAGAGCTGGGGCGCGGTTAGGGGCAAGCCTGCGGCTTCCTGGCTGGGCCTGCGGGCCGGCTGCGGGGCGGGTGGTTTCACTGAAGTTTCTTTACCCACCGGTTGGCCTGCTACCACCTTCACGACCGAATAAGCGTACTCGCTGCTGGTGGTGATGAAGAATGCCGGGGAGGCAGACTAGGCTTCGTGCTGGTTTACCTGCTTACCGGAGCCTTCTTGCGCCCCTTGCCCTGTCCACATGCCTGATCCAACCTCCTTTCCTGCCGATGATGCGCTGAATATGGCCAAGCAGGTGCACCCCGAAAGCGTGGGGACCCTCCGCCGCGAGCAGCTCACGCCTGAAGCCGCCGCCGCGCCTCAGGGCCACGACGTGCCCGGCCATAACCACGGAACGGACGACGGCCACAGCCACGACCACGGCCTATCCGGCGCTAACCGCTACCGCTGGCCCGGCCTCAGTCTGGTGCTGCTGCTGAGCGGTCTGGCGCTGGATTACTACCATGTCGGATTTTTTACGGGCTTTGTGCGCCTGGTTTGGTACGGGGCGGCGTTTTTGCCCGTGGGCTGGCAGGTGCTGAAGGCGGCCGTGCTTAGCATTCCTTCGGGCAACGTCTTCAATGAATTTCTGCTGATGAGCCTGGCCACGCTGGGCGCGTTTGCTATTGGCGAATACCCGGAGGGCGTGGCCGTAATGCTGTTCTATACCGTGGGCGAGCTGTTTCAGGATGCGGCCGTGAACCGGGCCAAACGCAGCATCCGGGCCCTGCTCGAAATTCAGGCCACCGAAGTAACCGTGGTGCGCGACGGCCAAAGCCTGGTGCTCGACCCCAGGCAGGTGCAGCCCGGCGACACTATTGAGGTGCGGCCCGGCGAGAAAGTAGCTTTGGACGGCACCCTCACGCAAGGCCCGGCCTCATTCAACACGGCCGCCCTCACCGGCGAATCGGTGCCGCAGACCAAGCAAACGGGCGAAGTGGTGCTGGCCGGCATGATCAATCAGGATTCGTTGGTGCGGGTGCTGGTCACGGCGGCGTATCAGGATACCAAGCTGGCCCGGATGCTGGCTATGGTGCAGGACGCGGTGGGCCGCAAGGCCAAAACCCAGCAGTTCATCACTAAGTTTGCTAGGGTGTACACGCCTATTGTGGTGGCGCTGGCCGCGCTGCTCGTGCTGGTGCCCTATTTCGTGGTCGATGACTACGTGTTTCGTACCTGGCTCTACCGGGCGCTGGTATTCCTGGTCATTTCCTGCCCTTGCGCGCTGGTTATCAGCATTCCGCTGGGCTATTTTGGGGGCATCGGTGCGGCTTCCAGGGCGGGCATCTTGTTCAAGGGCTCCAACTTTCTGGATGTGATGCGGGAGCTGGATACGGTGGTGCTGGACAAGACCGGGACGCTCACGCAGGGCGTGTTTGCTGTACAACAGGTGCAACCCGCGCCCGGCCTGGAGGCTGCGTGGCTGCTGCGCCTGGCCGGAGCCCTCGAAACCAAATCGACCCACCCCATTGCCAGAGCCGTGGTGCTGCACGTGGGGGCCGCCGCCGGCGTGCCCGTGGAGAGCGTGGAGGAAATAGCCGGTCACGGCCTGCGCGGCCGCGTGGAGGGCCACGACGTGCTGGCCGGCAATGCCAAGCTGCTCAGCCGGTTCAGCGTGGCCTACCCGCCCGAAGTGGATGAGGTGGACGACAGCATTGTGGTGGTGGCCATCGATGGCCAGTATGCCGGCTACCTCACCGTGGCCGATGCGCCGAAAGCCGACGCCGAGCAGACCGTGCGCGCGCTACGCGCCGACGGCATCACCAAAATCGTGATGCTTTCCGGCGATAAGGACAGCATCACACAACGGGTGGCCACGGAGCTGGGCATTGCGGAAGCTCACGGCGGACTGCTGCCCGAAGACAAGGCCCGCTACGTGCAGCAGTACAAGGAAGCAGGCCACAAGCTGGCCTTCGTAGGCGATGGGGTGAACGACGCGCCTGTGGTGGCCCTGGCCGACGTGGGCATTGCCATGGGCGGCCTGGGCTCCGATGCCACTATCGAAACGGCCGACGTGGTGATTCAGACCGACCAGCCCGGCAAGATTGTTACTGCCCGCCGCATTGCCCGCGCCACGCATACGGTGGTGTGGCAAAATATCTGGCTGGCATTCGTAGTGAAGGCTGTTGTGCTGGTGCTGGGGGCCGGCGGCCTGGCTACCATGTGGGAGGCCGTGTTTGCCGATGTGGGCGTGGCGCTGCTGGCCATTCTGAACGCCGTGCGCATTCAGCGTATGCGGTTTTAGAGCGCACCGGGCCGGCTTTGGTCGGGCTGGCTGCCCAGTACCTTTCGTTGGAGCCCGGCAAGCTGAACTATAGGCGAGCCGGCAATCTTACCCTTGCCTTAATCCTATCGTTTCCTTGTTTTTTATCTTATATTAGGGGCAGTTAAGCGTTTTACCATTTGCACCTGCATCATGGAAAACCCCGAAGAAAGGCGCGCCCGGCTCCTGGTAGAGCAGTGGCTGGCGGCTCACCCCGAGCGAATTCGCAACCGCCGCACCCGGCCCGATACCTTCCTGAACTGGAAGCTGGCCGCCATCCGCTACGTAAAAAACGGCAACCCCCACGATACCAGCAACATTCTGGAATGGTTTGCTACCCAGGCCGAAGGAGCCGCTATGGAAGACTGAGTTCATGCTCATCAGCCGGAGCCAGCCGAGCGGCTTTGCCGGGCGGCCGTGGCCTTTCTGGTTGTGGCTGATAGCGAAGCATAAAGCAGCAAATCGGGCTGGGGGCAAATCCATTGGCGCTGCAGCCCCGTATAGTCCGCCAACAATATTACTTCTCACCTTCTCACTTTTCCGCACATGAACAAGCACCTCCTTTCCACTTTCGCGCTGGCGGCTGTTTTCAGCCTCGGCACCGCTACTGCTTCCCTTGCCCAGAGCAAGATGTCGACGAAGTCGGACGGCGAAAAGACCAAAACCAAGGAAGACGGCATGGCCTCGAAGACCAAGATGGGCGACGACGGCAAGATGAAAATGAAGGGCAAAGCCGATGACGGCGGCAAGATGAAGTCGAAGACCAAGCCCACCACCGACATGGGCAACGGCATGAGCAACGCCAGCATGGGCAGCTCGGAAGGCGTGATGGTAGGCGGCTCGATGATGGTAGCTTCCAAAGACATCGTGGATAATGCCGTGAACTCGACCGACCACACCACGCTGGTTTCGGCCGTGAAGGCTGCCGGACTGGTAGAAACGCTGAAAGGCGCGGGCCCATTCACCGTATTCGCACCCACCAACGCCGCCTTCGACAAGCTGCCCGCCGGCACCGTGAACACGCTGGTGATGCCTGAGAATAAGGCCAAGCTCACCACCATTCTCACCTACCACGTAGTGCCCGGCCGCTACACCGCCGCCGACCTGAAGGATGGCCAGATGCTGACCACCGTGCAGGGCGAAATGCTGACTGTAGTGGCCAAAGGCGGCACCGTGATGCTGCGCGATGCCAAAGGCGGCATGGCTACCGTCACGATTCCGAACATCATCGACAGCAACGGCGTGACCCACGTGGTGGACACGGTGCTGATGCCGAGCAAGTAGCAGCTACCGCGCCCCGGCGCAGAGTATACGCACGAAAGCCGACCCCTAGGGGTCGGCTTTCGTCGTTTGGGGAGGTTGGGCTGCTGGTGCTGCGTGCGGCAGGAACGGAGCCTCTGACAACAGTATGTCAGGGATTTAGCGGAAGAATAATACAGAGCCGGCCTATCTACCCGGTAATTTTCCGACATTTGGAAGCGTTTTTTCATTTCTTCTCCTTCCACCCCACATGAAACACTTTTTCGCCTGGGCCTGCGTGGCCGTTTTGAGCTTTGGCACGGCTGCCACGGCGCAGGTAATGCCGCCCGCGCCGGCCGCCAGCCTCCAGGGTCAGGCCCTGAAAACCTGGCTGGTACAGAACTGGTACGATGGCAAGCGCGTGGAGTTGAGCTACAACTCGGCCCGCGGCAAGATGTACAACTACGTCGATAACTTCCAGGGCCGCGTGACGTGCGTGTACTCGGGCTATCAGGAAACCGTGCGCATCGACTCGGCCAGCACCAACCCCGGCGTGGTGAGCAACATCAACTGCGAGCACAGCATTCCGCAGTCGTGGTTCAACGAGGTGGTGCGGATGCGCTCCGACATCCACCACCTGTTCCCGACCGTCATTCAGTGGAACTCCGACCGGGGCTCCGACCCGTTTGCCGAGATTCCGGACGCGCAGACGCTGAAGTGGATGCGGGGCAACACCAGCCAGACCACCATCCCGACCAGCAACATCGACGAGTACAGCGAGGATACAAACTCTGAGTTTGAGCCCCGCGAAGACCACAAGGGCAACCTAGCCCGGGCGGCATTCTACTTCTACACCATGCACCAGGGCCAGACGTTTGACCCCGGCAAGGATGTAATTACGGCGCTGGCCAACCTGAACACGCTCTACCAATGGCACCTGGCCGACCCGGTGGATGCCCGCGAGCGGGAGCGAAACCGCCGCGTGGCCAAAAGCCAGGGCAACTTCAACCCTTATGTTGCTTACCCCGACCTCGTGGCCCGCGCCTGGGGCTTCCAGGTGGTGCCCACGTTCTCGTTTTCGGCTGCCACCGCCACCATTGCCGAAGGCAATAGCGGTACGAGCACCTACACGGCTACTGTCAGCGTGACCCCCGCCCCCACCACCGCCCTCACGGTGCAGGTGGCGCTGGATGCCACCAGCTCTACGGCCACCAGCGGCCAGGACTTCACCTTCACCTCGCCCCAGACGCTGACCTTCACGGCTGGCCAGACGACGCAGACCGTGACCGTAACCGTGAATGGCGACACCCAGGCGGAAGCCGATGAAACCGTGGTGCTGGCGCTGCGCAACGCCGCCAGCGGCGCGGCCATCGGTGGCCCGGCCACGCAGGAGCTGACCATTACCAACGACGACGGCACACCGCCTTCGGTGCGCTTCGCGGCCGCCACGGCCAGCCTGCCGGAAGGCAACAGCGGCACCACCACCTACACCGTGAACGTAACAGCGGCCAGCATCCCAGTTGGCGGCTTCTCGGTGCCCGTGACCGTAGAAACGGCCGGCACCACCGCCGATGCCGCCGATTACACCCTCAGCACCAGCACGCTCACGTTCGCAGCCGGCCAGAGCAGCCAGGCTGTGACGCTGACCGTGAATGGCGACGTGACTCCGGAGCCCAACGAAACGGTGCGCCTGCGCCTGGGCACGCCTTCCAACGCGGCCGTGCTGGTCGTGACGCCCGCCACGCACACGCTCACCATCCTCAACGACGACCAGGCCCCGGCCGGCTCGCCCTGCTCCGACCTCTATTTTTCGGAGTATGCTGAGTCTTCGACGGGCAACACCAAGTACGTGGAGATTTATAACCCAACCGCCAACGCCATTAGCCTGGCGGGCCTGCGCGTCGATCTGTTCCCTAACGGAGCTACCGCACCCACCGCTACGGCCGCACTGACCGGCACGCTCAACCCCGGCGCGGTGTACGTCATTGCCAACGCTGGCTCGGTGGCCTCGGTGCTGGCCAAGGCCAACATGACATCCAACATCACCTTCTTCAATGGCGACGACGCGCTGGCCCTGTTTGATGGCACCGATACGCTCGACGTTATCGGCGTTATCGGGCAGCAGCCGGCCGCTACGGGCTGGGTGATTCCGGGCGGCGGCACCACCACCAACAACACGCTGGTGCGCAAGCCCACCGCGGGCCGCGGCAACACCCGTTGGGCCCAGGCCGCTGCTGAGTGGCAGACGCTCGGGACGGACGTGTTTACCAACGTGGGCCTCTACACCAGCACGGCCTGCGTAGTAACGGCCACTACCAAAGCCGCGCCGCTGGGCACGGGCTTGGAAGTGTACCCGAACCCGACCGCCGCGGCCTTCCAGGTGCGCGTGCCCGGCCTGCGGGGCCGCCACGAGGCTGAAATAGGCCTTTATAACGCCCTGGGCCAGCAAGTGCTGACTCAGCGCCAGCCGCTGGGCGGGGCGGAGGCCGCTACGCTGCGCGTGCAGCAGCTGCCAGCCGGCCTGTATTCGGTGCGCGTGACGGTAGATGGTGTGCGCTACACCAGCCGCGTGGTGGTGCAGCCATAAGTTGAGCACTAGCTTTGTGAAGAAGGCCCCGGTTCCAGCGTTGGAACCGGGGCCTTTTGCTTTCAGCCTTTATTCCAAGCCCTGATCGGGCTGCTGCTACGCCTGCGTTTCCAGCAAATCATGATACTCCGGGTGCTGCTGCACGAAGCTTTTCATGAAGGAGCAGGTGGTGCGCACGCGCAGGTTTTGCTCGCGGGCGTAGGCTAGGCCGGTGGTGGCCAACAGCTCGCCGATGCCCTTGTTGCGCAGGTGCTCATCGACGAAAGTGTGGGTGAAATCGATGACGTCATCGGCGGGGCGGCTGTAGGTCAGCTCCGATTCGTAGCCCTGCTGCGTGGCGTAGAAGGCCTGCTCGTCGTGGTTGTGGGTGATGGTTGGGTTCATGAGCGGCAAAATAAGAGAGTGGGCCGCGCAAGGGAAAGGCGGCGAACTGCTTATTAACTCCCGCGGCTTCCGTGGGGTTACAGCCGCTCAAGACGCGGTTTTTTTGAGAAGCCGATGCAGCCAATTTGTGCCGGCCTGCGTACACGAAGCCATACCGGCGCATTCCCGCCCTTCCTCTTTTATCCTACTTCCACGCTCATGGCACACAACCCCAACGACGGCAGCAACGACAACCCGGACGAGTTCAGCGAGCTGCGCAAAAACCCCACCGACACCAGCGCCAAGGCCGAAAATCACCGCGAAGGTGAAAAACGGGCCGACTCCGCCCCTACTCCCAACACCACCGGTACTCCCGCCTACGGCGACTTCGGCTACGCGCCCGGCACCGCCCCGGCCCAAGCCGGCACGCCCACTGACCAGAGCGGCAACTTCGAGGGCATTGCCGCACCCAGCACGCCGGCCCCCGAGCAGCGCGGCAGCGCCCCCCAGAACCTCGACACGGCGGCCGTGCAGGCCACGCACAACGCCTCGGAAGAAGAGCGCCGCGAAGCCTACAAAAAGGATGACCCGCGCTACGGCGGCGGCACCCGTAACTGGGAAAGCGAAGAGCCCGCCAACCGCACCCAGCACTCCAACGAAGACCCTAACGACAACACGCTGAGCTAGCCTTTAGCCCCGCCCAGCCCTCAACCAACCACCTGATGGACAAGCCTAAAAAAGATTCTTCTGGCACCGCGCCCCAGTCGGACGGAGCCAAAATGAGCCCGGAGCAGCAGAAGCACCACGACGCGATGTACAATTACAAGCGCGACGAGGAAGGCACGCTCGATACCTCCGCCATGATCGAAGCCGACAGCATTGGCGTGCCCGACGATACCGTGACCAGCGGGGCCAACCCCGGCACCACCGGCGACCCGGTCGATAACATCATCATCGAGTCGAACAACCCTATCGACGACAACAACCGCTAACGGCTATCTTGTCGGAAGCAACAAATAGCCCTTCCAGATTTCGGTCTGGAAGGGCTTTTTGGGTCTGAGGTAGTAGCGCGAAAATCTGTTTCGCGCCACGGCCTACATGCTCTACCACCGCCACCCCACCAACAGGCCGCCGTAGTAATTGCGGCCCGGCGCGGGCTGGAAGAATCGGTTGCCGAAGGCGTTCAGATCATTGCCGAGGCTGTAGTGGCGGTCGGTGGCGTTGTCGAGGCCAGCGAAGAGGTCGGCTTCGAGGTGACGAAACAGGGTGCGCCGCCAGCCGGCGCGGGTGCCGAAGGTCCAGTAGCCGGCGGCGTACTCGGAGTTGGCATCATTGAGCGGCAGGCGGGCCTGGTGGCTCAGGGTGGGGCTGAGGTAGAAGCCGTAGAATTCGCTGAAATCGAGGCCGGCGGTGAGCGTGTGGGGCGCGGTGCCGGTGAGACGGTTGCCGCTGAAATCGTTGCCTCCGGATTCGTAGCGGCCGAAGCGGTAGTGGTTGTAGGCGTAGCTGAAGAAAGCCCGCAGGCCCGCAGGTTGGGGCTGGCCCTGCGGTATTGCAGCCGCGTTTTCACTCTCGCCTCCTGCGGCTTTGGGCTGCCACAGCCAGCCGCTCAGGGCTGCTTCCAGGCCGCGCTGCCGGGTGGTGCCGGCGTTGGAAAACAAGCTACTGCCCGCCGCCGTGGTGCGTGCCACGATGGTTTGGCGCAGCCGAAAATCGTAGGCGGCCACGTCGAATGTGAGCCGATTATTGAACAGCTGCCCGCGCATGCCCACCTCGTAGCTGGTGCCGCGTTCGGCTTGCAAATCCTGGTTCAGGCTGCCATCCGAAGGCCGTATTTCCTCTTCCGTAGGCGGTGAAAAGCCCGTGCTCACGCTGGCATAGGCCGAAATCAGCGGCGTGATTTCCTTCAGCAGCGCCACCCGCGGCGACACTACGGGCCGGAAGGCGCGGCGAAAATCGTAGGTAGCCGGCGCGGGCGCGGCGGCCGATACGCGGGCAATGCGGTAGCTCAGGCGGTTGTAGCTCAAGCCTGCCGTGGCCAGCCAGCCGGCCGGCAGCTCCAGCTCGGCCTGCCCAAACCCAAACCCGGTGCCGGCCCTGATTTCGTCGTCGTAGCGCAGCGGGCCGGGCATGCCGGCGCGGTTCTGGTAGTTGCGCGCGTTTTCGAAGCTGCTCTGCCACTCGCCGCCGGCGCTCAGGCGCAGTGCGCGGCCGGCCACGGCGGCGCGGTA
Source organism: Hymenobacter daecheongensis DSM 21074 (assembly GCF_900141805.1). Lineage (GTDB taxonomy): Bacteria > Bacteroidota > Bacteroidia > Cytophagales > Hymenobacteraceae > Hymenobacter > Hymenobacter daecheongensis. The sequence continues at coordinate 569,658 of NZ_FQYN01000003.1, forward strand.
GCCGAAGGCGGTGCGGCCGCCCCAGCCCACGGCCGTGTTGCGCTCATAATCAATCAAAAACGGCGTGCGAATGACTGTACCAGAGGTATAAAGCGTGGTTTTGTTGGAAAAGCGCGGCGTGAAGCGGTATTCGTGCGACACGCCCACCAGCGCCGTGCGCGAGGCGTAGGCCGCCTGTTGGGCCACCGTGCCAAGGCTGACGACTCCGGCGGCATTCACCGTGGTCGGCCGGGCCTGCCGGGGGTTTTGCTCAAACTGGGCGCGGGTGAGGCCGCCGGGAAGTTGGTAACTTAGGTCGGTGTAGAGGATGTGGGCCGCCACGATGCGCTGGGCGGAGGGCCGGAACTCGCCGTCGAGCGTGAGTACCTCGCGCCGCAGGGCGCTGTTTTCGCGGTAGCCGTCGGCGGCTTGGTGCGCGTAGCTGGCCCGCACGGTGCTGGTGGCGGTGCCGCTTTCGGCGGCCACGGTGTAGCGCCGCAGCCCGAAGCTGCCGGCCGTGAAACCGGCCTGTGCCCGCGCCTCACCGGGGGCCGGCTGGCGGTTGCTGAGCAGCACCGCGCCGCCCGTGCCCGCCCCGTACACGCTGGCGGCGGGGCCCTTTACCACTTCAATGCGGCCCAGGCTGGCCACGTCGAGCAGGTTGAGCGACGTGCTGCCGCTGGCCTCGGTGAAAGGAATATCGTGGTAGTACACCTTCACGTTGCGCACCCCGAACGGCGAGCGGAGCGTGCTGCCGCGCACGCTGAGCCGGTAGCTGGCCGTGGCGCGCTCTTCCAGCCGCACGCCGGGCAGCGTGTTTACGGCGGCGGTGAGGGAAACCGGGCTGAAGCGGTCCAGGGTGCGGCCATCGAGCACGGCCACGCCGGCGGCGGTACGGCGCAGCGGCAGGTTTTGGCCGTAGCCCACCACGGTAGCTTCGGGCAGCGCCACGGCGCGGGCGGTATCGGCGGGGGCAGAGGCGGCAGGGGCGGCGGTGGTTTGGGCCAGCGCGGGCAGCCGGCACAATAGGGACAGAGCCGGCAGCAGCAGGAAAATTCGGGGAAGCATGGGGCGGGTTCAGGGCGGTAGGGCTCCGAACGGGAAAGGGGGCGCGGATGTTCGCGGCGCGGGCTAACCCCAGGCCGCCGCGGCTCGTCTTACTAGATATGGCAGCACCCCGGCTTCTGGCTTTCGCACTTCTGTTTATCGGCCCTTGCGCCGCCTTCGGGCAGGCCAAGCGCATCCGCGACGAAAACGCCATCGGCTGGTACGTGTACGAGGGCGACCACAAGCTGGGCCCGCGCTGGCGCATTCATACCGAATACCAGTGGCGGCGCGTCGGCTTCATCCGCGACTGGCAGCAGTCGTTGGCGCGGCTGGGCGCGGGCTACCAGCTGCGGCCCCGCCTCGTGCTGGGCGGCGGCTACACGCACCTGACCACCCACGTCTACGGCGACTACCCCACGGCCGACACCGGCGTGCCCTTTCCTGAGCACCGCGCCTACCAGGACGCGCAGCTCAGCGACACGCTTGGCCGCCTCACGCTGGGGCAGCGCGTGCGCCTGGAGCAGCGCTGGATCGGGCAGCTCCCCGAAACCGGCGGGCGCGCGGTGCAGCATTGGCAATATCAGAGCCGAATCCGCTACCAGCTGGCGGCCACGCTGCCGCTGCAGGGTCCGCGGCTGGATGCCGGCGAATGGTATCTGACGGGCTTCGATGAGGTGTTTCTCAGCTTCGGCCGCCACGTGGGCAGCAGCGTGTTCAACCAGAACCGCCTGGCGGGGGGCGTGGGCTTCCAGGTGCGGGATAATTTTCGGCTGGAGCTGCTCTACCTCAACCAGATTACCCAGCACGCCGCGCCGGAGCCGGTTTCGGGCCTGCCCGTGTTCGAGTTCAACCACGGCTTCCGGCTGGGACTGAATTATGATTTGACCCTGATGAAATGACCACCCCGCCGCGCAACCCTGCGCCGCCGCGCCGGGTACACCCAGCTGCACCCTATTATTTTCAGCTTCTGCCCTATGAAAACCACTTTTCCCCTCGCTTTAACCGCCGCCGTGCTGCTGGGCACGCTCCAGGCCCGTGCCCAGAATGACTATGAGAAAACCGTGAAAGACGGCTTCCAGGTGAACGTCTTCAAGCCCGGCAAAGCGGAGGCCACCGATGCCAACGTGGCCCAGCTGAAAGCCCCGGCCGGCTTCACCGTCAGCAAATTTGCCGAGAAAGCCGGCAACCCGCGGATGCTGGCAGTGGCCCCGAATGGCGACGTGTACGCCTCCGACCGCACCGCCGGCACCATTATGCTGCTGCGCGACACGAACAAAGACGGCAAAGCCGACCTGAACAAGGAAGTGGCCCGCCGCCCCGACCTACACGGCCTGGCTCTGCGCGAGGGCAAGCTCTACATCAGCGCTATCCGGGAGCTGTATGTGGCCGATATTAAGGCTGATGGCACGCTGGGCGAGCTGAAAACGTTGTATAAAGACCTGCCCGATGCCGGCCAGCACCCCAACCGTACCATCAACTTCGGCCCCGACGGCAAGCTCTACCTCTCGGTGGGCAGCACCTGCAACGCCTGCGACGAGCGCAACAAGGAAAGCGCCACCCTGCTCCAGATCAACACCGATGGCTCGGGCCGGCGCGTGTTTGCCAAAGGCCTGCGCAACACCATCGGCTTCGGCTGGCACCCCAGCACCAAGGCCCTGTGGGGCTTCGACCACGGCATCGACTGGCTGGGTGATGAGGACCAGCGTGAGGAGCTGAACGAAATAAAAGAGGGTGCCGACTACGGCTGGCCCTACGTGTACGCCGACGGCAAGATTCCGCCCCACCCCCAGCCCGCCGACATGACGCCCGAGCAGTACGCGGCCAAAACCACCAAGCCCGTGCAGCTGTATGCCGCCCACGCCGCCCCGCTGGGCATGGTGTTCAACACGGGCACGCAGTTTCCGAAGGAGTACCAGCATGATGCCTTCGTGACCATGCACGGCTCCTGGAACCGCGCCGAGCCCTCCGGCTACCGCATCGTGCGGGTGCGCTTCGATGCGCAGGGCCGCGCCACCGGCATCGAGGATTTCGTGACCGGCTGGCTGGTGAACAACAACAAGGAGCAGTTCGGGCGCGTGTGCGGCATCGCCCAGCACCCCGACGGCTCCCTGCTGGTGTCGGATGACGCGGGCGGCGTGATATACCGCGTGGCCTACGCGGGCGGCAGCAAGGGCAAGCCGGCGGAAAAAGTGAAGGTGAAGGCGAAAAAAGGGTAAGCGCTCCGGCCGCCCATTCGCCTCATTCCCAGCCCAAACCCTATGCCCGCCCTCCCGCCCGACCTGCGCAAAGCCCTGCTTACTCTACCTCAGAAGGAAAAAGACCAGCTGCTGACGCGACTCGTGAGCCAGGATGCAGTGCTGATGGAGCAACTCCGCTTCCGCCTGCTCGAAGGCCCCGACGCGCTGGAAGACCGCCGCCAAATGCTGCGCACCCAGATCGATGACCCCGTGCGCGGCTTCCACCAAACCCCCAACGACCTGCTGGTGATTTTGCGGCAGCTGCAGGCTCGCATCGGCTACCACGCCCGCATTACCGATGATGCTTTTGGGGAAGTGGAGCTGACGTTGCGCCTGCTCAACCAGGTTTTTGAGCACCAGCCCGCCGTGGTGAGCCGCCTGCACGGCCCCACCCAGCCGCTGCTGCAGCACTTGGCCAAACGCACCCACGAAGCCCTGCGCCAAACCGCGAAGTTGCACGCCGACTACCACCTGGAGCTGGCCGAAGACCTAAACCTGCTGCTGACGCGGCTGTTTCAGTCGGCCGCCGCGCCGCTGGCGCGGGAGTTGGGTATTCCGCCGGCCTTTTGAGTTGTCGGCACGCCTGCTATTCTAAAGCCCGAAACACGATAGGCAGGGTGTAGGCCACGCGCACGGGTTGGCCCTGAATCTTGCCGGGGTTCCACCAGGGCATAATGCGCACCAGGCGCAGGGCTTCCTCATCCAGCCCAAAACCGAGGCCTTTAACCACTTTGGGGTCGAGGATGTGGCCGGCCTCATCTACCACAAAGCTGATGTGGACTTTGCCCGAAATGCCATTGTTCAGGGCCTCAGCGGGGTATTGTATTTTGGCCCGCAGGAATTTAGCGAAGGCCGCGTCGCCGCCGGGAAAGCCGGGCATTTCATCGGCGGCGTGGTACACGATGGGAGCAGCCGCTACGGCGCTGCTCTGGCCGGAGCCGCTGTCGGTCAGGGCTATGGCGGTGGAAGTTTGAGCCGCCGCCGGCCCGGCAAAAAGTATCAATGATGCGAGCAACAAAGTAAAGCGGAGCATAGCAAATGGCGTTACTGAGCAGACAATCAAAGGTATGATGCGGGCCATGCGCCGCTATGAAGGCTGAGTTATGGTTGTGTTGTTGAAATGTTGGTAACATAGGCCCCGCCGCTCGTCGGCAGAAACCGCCCTGGGCAGTATCCTTTGCTGGCTAAAAACAGTACCTTAAAGCCCACACCACCCAAAGCAGCCCGGCTTTGGCTAGCTCTTTTTTCCATGACCCATATTCCGACTCCCGAAAACGTGCGCGTGCCGCAGCACCTCAACGAGGAAGCGCTGCGCCAGGCGCTGGACGAGCTGAACGGCAAGATCAAAACGCTCCAGAACCGCGCCCACGCCACCACGGCCCACTCCCATCACACTTACCACGAGCACATTGCTTCATTGGAGGCCAAGCGGGCCAAGCTCGCCGCCATGCTGGGGCCGCGCGCGGAGGCTGGCACCACGCCGCCCGCCCGCGACTCCAGTGCCTGGGACGAAATCCGGCGCGGCATCGATAACCTGCGCGAGGATCTGCGCAACATCATCTAACCCTTGTTCATGCTGACCAAAACCACTTTCTCTCTGCTGGCCCTAGCCGCCACCTTGCTGCTGCCGGCCTGCACGGCCCAGGAGAGCTTTCAGAATGCCGAAAACTGCGCCAAAGTGGAAGCCGGGATGAGCCAGGAGCAGGTGCGCCGCATCATGGGGGCTCCTACGGGCAGCGATGCCGCCGCCGACAGCAGCAAAACCTGGTCGTATCTGTTCGGCAGCGCCACCGACACCCAGCCAATCCGCATCCAGTTCGGGGCCGATGGCAAAGTGGCCTCGGTGGCGTGTGCGCCCCAGGCTTCGGGCAGCGAGCGGCCTACCGGCAATTAATCTGGCGGCGGCGCAGCGAATAGTCCCCCACAACAAAAGAACAGCCGCAGCGCGGCGACAGGTTTGTAGAGGATTGCGCCTAGAGCAATTCAAAGCCGCGTAGCGGTGACAGAAACGCCCGAACGGCTTTGTCACCGCTACGCGGCTTTGGTCGTTTTGCTGCCTGGCTTGCTACAAACCTGTCGCCGCTACGCGGCTGTTCTGGCGCATTGACAGGTAGCAGGACGGGATATATGCCTGCGGCGAAAACACACGTTGACAGGCGGCTCCCCCTACCCGCTCAGCCGCTTTTTCTGCAGCTCAACCCCACTATTTACCGTTCGCCCAGAATCCCTTTCAACCGGCCGGCTCCGGGGCTAAGTTTGGTTCATCATTCATCGCCAACCTCTCCTTAGCCCCATGAAACTCTCCGCTGCCCTCCGCCCCATCTGCGCTGCTTTGTTGCTGGCCACGGCCTCGCCGGCCGCTTTCGCCGCACCGGCCGCGCCGGCCGCCATCGGCGCCGACAACGCCGCCACGCACCCGAATTTTACGGTGAAAGTGACCGGCAAGGGCCGGCCGATGCTGCTGATTCCGGGCCTGACCTGCCCCGGCGCGGTGTGGGACGAGACGGTGGCCCGCTACCAGCAGCAGTACCAGTGCCACGTGGTGTCGCTGGCCGGCTTCGGCGGGGCGGCGGCGCCGGCCAGCACCGAGGCGCTGCTCCAGAACGTGCGCGACCAGCTGCTGACCTACATCAAAACCCAGAAGCTGAACAAGCCCATCATCATCGGGCACAGCCTGGGCGGCTTTATGGGCCTGTGGCTGAGCGTGACGCAGCCCGAAGCCGTAGGCCCGCTGGTCATCGTCGATTCGCTGCCTTTTATGGGGGCGGTGCAGAATCCGGCCATGACGGCGGACATGGCCAAGCCGATGGCCGAAGGCATGCGCAAGCAGATGCAGCAAGGCAAAATGCCCGTCGCGGCCCAGCGCCAGATGGTGCAGAGCCTGATAACCGACACAGCCCGTATCAGCCAGGCCACCCGCTGGGGACAGGCCTCGCACCCTGGCACCGTGGCGCAGGCCATGTACGATATGCTGACCACCGACCTGCGCCCGGAGCTGGGCCGCATTCAGCAGCCGGCCCTGGTGCTCGGGGCCTGGGCCGCCTACCAGCCAATGGGGGCCACCAAGGAAAGCACGAAGGCTATTTTTGCGCAGCAATACGCCAAGCTGCTCCAGCACCGCATCGAAATGTCGGAGGCCGGCAAGCACTTCCTGATGTGGGATGACACGCAGTGGTTCTTCGCCCAGACCGATGCCTTTCTGAAGCAGAACAGCGCCGCCGCCCCGACGAAAGCAGGCAAAAGCCGCTCGTAATTCCCCTCGAAACCACCGGGCCGGCCTTCCCTGCAACGAATGGTCCGGCCCGGTCTTTCTGTCAAAATCCGTATTCTGCGCCCATGTTTGCTGCTTCTCCGCGCACCCGTCTGTATTGGACGCTCCAACTTATCGGCTGGCCGCTGTATGGCGTGGCGGGGGCGGTGCTGATTGCGCTGTTCGCAGCCCGTGTCGGCATGAAAATGCGCGAAATTATCATCGTGGAGGCCACCATTGCCGTTACGATGCTGGTTTTCAGCCACCTGCTGCGGCTCTATATCCGGCACCACGCCTGGGTCCGGCTGTCGGTGGGCCAAATGCTGCCGCGCGTGCTGCTGGCCAACGCGGTGGTATCGGTGCTGAGCCAGGTGGCTATTCTGGTGCTGCTGGTGTACGTTATTCGGCTCTATACCGGCTCGCAGTACAGCTGGCAGCAGTTTGGCGGCTACGTGCTGAATACCTATTTCGTGCTGCTGCTTTGGTCGGCCTTCTACTTCGGCCTGCACTATCTGGACAGCTACAAGCAGGCCGAAATTGACAAGTGGAAGCTGAGCGCCGCCGTGCGCGAAGCCGAAATGCGCACCCTAAAGGCCCAGATCAATCCGCATTTCATGTTCAACGGGCTCAACAACATCCGCGCCCTGGTCACGGAAGACCCCGCCCGCGCCCGCGACATGATTACGCACCTCTCCGATCTGCTGCGCTACTCCATCCAACTCAACAGTGCCGAGCAGGTGCCGCTGAGCCGCGAGCTGGAAATAGTGACCCACTACCTGGCTCTGGAAGCCGTGCAGCTCGAAGAGCGCCTCACCTACACCATCGATGCCGAGCCGGCCGCCCTGCCGGTGCTCATTCCGCCCATGACGCTGCAGCTGCTGGTCGAAAACGGCATCAAGCACGGCATCGCGCCCCGGCCCGCGGGCGGCCACATCCATCTCACCGCCCGCCTCGGCGCGGCCCCCGACCAGCTGCTGATTACCGTCACCAACACCGGCCACTACGCCCCCACCGCCGGCTACGAGGGCGTGGGCCTGCGCAATGCCCAGGAGCGCCTGCACCTGCTTTTCGGCCCCAAAGCCCGCCTCACCGTGGGCAACTCCGCCACCGTGCCCGCCACCGTAGTAGCCGAGTTGGAGCTACCGGTGGGGAGTGTTGAAGGGTGAATGATAAACGGTGTAGACAGTTGGCAAAACAGCGGAATGGCAGCGCGAAAATCTGTTTCGCGCTACTGAACACCCGCTCCAATTCAAAATTCAACATTCAAAACACCTTCTAAATGACGGCTTTGGTTATTGATGACTCGCGACTGGCCCGCGCGGAGCTGCGGCACCTGCTGCAGGCATTCGTCGATGTGGAGGTAGTGGGCGAAGCCCGCCACGCCGACGAAGCCCGCACCCAGATTCAGGCCTTGCAGCCCGATGTGTTGTTTCTGGACATTCACATGCCCGGCCAGAGCGGCTTCGAGCTACTGGCCTCGCTGGAAGCCGCGCCCCACGTCATCTTCACCACCGCCTACGACGAATACGCCCTGCGCGCCTTCGAGGCCAATGCCCTCGACTACCTCGTGAAGCCGGTGATGGAAGCCCGCCTGGCCACGGCCCTGGAAAAAGCCCGCGCCCGCCTCGTGGCCCCGGCCGCGCCCACGGCTCCCGAGCCCGCCGTCCTGCCACTCACGGCTCAGGACCAAGTGTTTGTGAAAGACGGTGAGCGGTGCTGGTTCGTGCGCCTAGCCGACGTGAAGTTGTTCGAAATCAACGGGAGCTACACCCAGATTTACTTCGAAAACCACCGCCCGCTCATTCCGCGCACCCTGCAGCACCTCGAAACCCGCCTCGATCCGAAAGTTTTTTTCCGGGCCAACCGGCAGCAGATCATCAACTTGAAATGGGTGGAAAGCATCGAGCCCTGGTTCAGCAATACCCTCAAAATAAAGCTGCGCGAAGGCCCGGAGGTGGAAGTTTCGCGCAAGCAGTCGGTGCAGTTTCGGGAGTTGCTGAGCCTGTAGAGGCCAGCGGGACCGACGGTTAGCGTAAGTTTGCGGGGACTTTGGTTGAACTGTATCCTTTTAGTCTCAGTTTCAGTATAAAGTCCTAGCTGCCTGAGGCTAACCAGTCGGCATTTTTCCCGTTTTTTGCCCTTAGTATGAAAATCTGCTACACCCTGGCCGCCTGTGGTTTGCTGCTCTTCGGTGCTTCCTGCTCGCACGATACCGTGAAGCAGAGCCCGCGTAAGTACAATGCCGTTTCCACCCAGTCGGTCCGCCGTCCCAACGACAAAGCTAAGTTCAAAAAGAACCGTGGTGAGGGTCTGGGCATCGATTTGAACGCCCGCAACCCTTACAAAGCCAGCACAACGAACGCCCCGAAAAAGTACAAGTACAACAACAACCCCCGCTCGTAGTCAGGCCCGCCCTGACCCGCGCAATAGCACCGCCCCGGCTTGTTCGCAAGTCGGGGCGGTGCCGTGTATAGAACTCGTTGAAATCTGCCTGACTGCCGGTACTTTCTCCGTTTTCGGCGGCCTGATTTTTCACTTTTTCCGGTTTCTTGACTTGTCGGTCGCGGTTAAAAGAGTTTTTCCGGCCGTTGGTCGAAAAGCCGGCGGTCCGCCGCATGCAAAGCCCCGGCCGGTGCTAAATTTACGTACCCACTCCGTCTGCCCTCGCCAAACCTGCTGATTATGAACTTACTCCTACGCTACTTTTTCTTATTGGGCCTGCTGCTGGGGCCGGCGGCCACGTTTGCCCAGCAGTTGGCACCAGTTTCACCTGTGCTGCCGGGCACGCTGGTATTCCGGCTCAAGCCCGAGTTCCACGCCCAGGCCAGCACCGACTACATTGCCGTGCCCGCCCTGACTGCTGCGCTGCAAAGCATCGGGGCTACGCAGTTGCGGCAGAAGTTTCCGCGCGCCGTGCCGGCCAGCACCGAAATACCCGGCTCAGTGGAGCTGCGCCTGGTATATCAGCTTGAGTTGGCCCCGGAAGCTTCGCTGGAAAAAGCTTGCCGCGCCCTGCTCCAGACCGGCACCGTAGCCTATGCCGAGCCGCTGCGCTACCGCGCCCCGCTCTATCAGCCCAACGACCCGCTGGCCGACTCCACCAACGCCAGCGGCCAGTTCTACCTCAAAAACATTCAGGCCTACCGCGCCTGGGACGTGACCAAGGGCGATACCAGCATCGTTATCGGCATCACCGATACCGGCACGCGCTACACTCACGAGGACTTGGCCGGCCAGGTGAAGAAGAATTATGCTGACCCCATCGACGGCCTCGACAACGACGGCGATGGCTACGTGGACAACTTCCGCGGCTGGGACGTGGCCGACAACGACAACGATGCCTCCACCAACCCCGGCGTGACGCAACCGCTACACGGCAACCTGGTGGCGGGCTGCGCCGTGGCCCGGCCCGACAACGGCAAGGGCCTGGCCGGCGTGGCGTTCAACTGCAAGTATCTGCCGCTCAAGATTTACCCCAACACCGCCGCTGGCCGCTTCGCCGGCTTCGAGGCCATTGTGTACGCCGCCGACCACGGCTGCCAGGTCATCAACCTGTCGTGGGGCGGGCCGGGCGGCCGCTCGCAGTTTGAGCAGGACGTGGTTACCTACGCCGCCGTGAACCGCAACGCCGTGGTGGTGGCCGCCGCCGGCAACACCAACGCCGAGCTGGACTTCTATCCTGCCAGCTACGACCACGTTATATCAGTGGCGGCGCTGGCGCCGAATGACGAGAAATCCGGGCCGGCCACGTACAGCACCCACGTAGCGCTGTCGGCGCCCGGCGAGGCCGTGCTGACCGTGCTGGGCAACAACGACAGCGACTATTTTCCCGTGAATGGCTCGTCGTTTGCCGCGCCGCTGGTGGCGGGCGCGGCGGCGCTGGTGCGCACGCGCTTCCCCCAATTCACCGCCGACCAAGTGGCCGCCCAGCTGCGCCAGACCACCGACGACATCTACGCCCTGCCCGGCAACACGGGCCTGCGCGACAAGCTCGGCACCGGCCGCCTGAACGTGAGCCGGGCCGTGCGCCTCACCGACCGCCGCGAGGCCCGCGTGCTGACCACCAGCATCAGCCCCGCGCGGCCGGTGTATCTGCCCGGCGACACGCTCCGCCTCACCACGCAGGTGCAGAATCTGCTCCAGCCCATCAGTGGCCTCACGCTCACCGTCACTTCGCTGTCGTCTTACCTCACGGTGCGGCAGGGCACGTTCAGCATTGGGGCGCTGGCTACGCTGGCCACTACTACCAATGCCGCCGCGCCCTTCCGGCTGGCCGTGGCCGGCACGGTGCCCGTGAATACCCGCGCGGTGCTGCGCTACCGCTTCACAGCCGCCGGCGGCTACCAGTCCGACCAGTTTTTGACGGTGGTGCTGAACCCCGACTACGTGGTGCTCGATGCCAACGACCTGCACCTCACACTCACCAGCCGCGGCAATCTGGGCTTCGACGGGCTGGGTTCCGACTTGGGCCAGAGCGTGACGTATAAAAACAACGGGGCCTTGCTCTACGAAGGCGGCCTGATGGTGGCCACTGCTCCCACCCGCGTATCGGACCGGGTGCGCAATGACCGCAACGTGCCCGACCAGGACTTCTACGCCCTGAGCCAGGTGGCGCTGCTCCGGCAGCCGGGGCGGGCCACGCAGGAAGCCGCCGGCGTGTTTCAGGATTCTCTGCCCACGCTTACCCGCAACCGTACCGTAGGCCTGCGCATCCGGCAGCACGCCTACGCCTGGGCCGATGCCCCGCACCGCGACTACGTGATTGTGGAATATCAGCTCAAAAACATCACCGCCGATACGCTCAAGCCGCTTTACGCCGGCCTGTTCATGGACTGGGATATTTCGCCCGATGCCAACCGCAACGCCGCTGCCTGGGACTCGGTGCGGGCCTTGGGCTACGCCTACACGCCGGCCGCGCCCACGGTATATGCCGGGGTGAAGCTGCTGGCGGGCGGCGTGCCGGCCTGCTATTCTATTAATAATAATGCGCCGGCCAGCGCGCCCGTGTATCTGCGCAACGGGTTCAGTGCCGCCGAGAAGTTTCTCACGCTCAGCAACAAAGCCCGCCAGAGCAGCGCCGGCCTGCCCACCGCCACCGACATTTCGCAGGTAGTCGGGGCCGCCCGCGTGCGCCTTGCCCCCGGCGACTCTGTAGTGGTAGCCTTTGCCGTGCTAGGAGCCGCCACGCTGCCTGCCCTGCAGGCCGCCGCCGATGCCGCCCAATCCCGCTACAACGCTGTGGTGCTGCCAGTGCGCCGGGCGCAGTCAGCGGCCGCGTGGCAACTCTACCCCAACCCCACCTCGGGTAGCGTGCTGGTGGAGGTGCCAGATGATTTTGCAGGCCGGGAAATCCGAGTTTTGAACACGCTGGGACAGGTTGTGCTGAAGCAAAAGCTAACCAATCGTAGCACTACGCTTGAGCTGAGTGCCCAGCCCGCGGGGATATATCTGGTGCAGGTGCATGGGGCGGCCGGGGTGCTTACGCGGCGGGTGCTACTGCAGCGCTAGCAGCGAGCGGTCATCCTTGATCTGGCGTCCGCTGGTCGAAGTATAAAACCGTTTGCGGCTTAAACACGCGCTCCTTCGGCCAATGTGGCGCCGACGCTACGCAACACCCGACCGTTTTCGGAACAGCGGATGAATCACGTGCGTTACGACGCCCCAGAGGCGCAGGTCGCAGGCAGCATGCAGCTCCAGCGGGGCGTAGTGCTCACCGACGGCTTCCAGCCAGCGGCGGCCCGGCTCCTGGCGCAGCCGATGCACAGAGTGCGCCCCATTCAGCACGGCCACCACTATATGGCCATCGGAAGGAGTGAGGGCACGGTTCACCACAATAAAATCGTCGGGGTGGATGCCTACTCCCGGCGTAGTATCGCCAACGACGCGGGCCAGGCAGGTGGAGGCCGGCTGCCCAAACAGATACTGGTGCAGGTCCAGTATCTCATCGGCCGGACCAACTCCCGGCAAAGGAAAGCCAGCGGGCACCGGACAGGTAAAAACCGGCAGGCGCGTGAGCTGGGCGGCTTTTATGGGCGAGAAAAAGACAAGTTCGGCCATCGGTAGCGGGGTGCTGAGAGAAACACCACCGCTAGATACTAAATAAATTAGCATGACGCTTTACGCATCAGTATAAATATTTCTGTGCGATAAGATTAACAGGCTCACATTTAGACTTTCATCTTCTTATAATCCCATACAAAATCTTGTTATCGAGACAAATTCTTTCTTTTTTTCTACCTAATATTTTTAGTCTCCGGTAATATCCGTATTTTTGGATATGCGCAGAACGAAAACGACCCGGATTCCTTTTCCCCTCCCCGTGCAGCAGTACGCCCGCTGCATTGATGCCACCCGCCGCCCCGCCGACCACATCGGCGACTGGCCCACTCAGGGCCAGGTTTACCCCATCGAATATCGTTGCAATGCCCGCACCGGCAAGCTCCAAGTGCACGTTCTGGGCTTCCACGCCGAGCGGCCCTACGGTGCCTTCGATCAGCGCCGCTTCGAGACGGTGGCCGATGTGTGGCTGAACTAGCGGCTGACGGCTGCTTTCGCTCACTTCTTATTCCCGGCTGTTTGCCGCCCGCGTGGCGCAGGCAGCCGGGATTTTTATGTGGCCCCACCGCCTCCGCAGCCGACCTTTCCAACGGCGCTGCTGCCCTTCCGGGCCAAAGCCGGCCCACGCTTACCGCCCGTAGTGGTACAAAATTCCGGAGTCGGCGGGGGTCCAGAGGCTGGCTTTCTGGCCGCTGATCTTCAGCGCGTCGTTGGCCCAGGTGTTGCAGGTATAAAACAGGTTGTAGGTGCGGCGGGCTTCGTAAAACGTGTCGTAGCGGCCGTAGCTGCGGGCCGCGGCAATATGCTGCACCCGACCGGCGGCATCGTGGTCGAAGCTGGCTTGGATGAAGCGGATGAGGCGGGCGTATTGGGCCGGCGTGAGGTAGATGCGGGCGCAGTTGGGGCCTTCGGTGGGCTGCTGGTGATAGGTGGTGTGCATGGCCGAGGTGCCCAGCCAGAACATGGCTTTGAAGGCAGTACTGGCCTTAAGCTCGGCCCAGGTGGGCGTGTCGAGGTAGAATCCCTTGTCGCCCCAGCCGAAGCCGATGTAGCGCATGGAGGCATCGGCGGCGGGCGTGTCGGCGTAGGGCAGCAGCTGGCTCCAATCGATCTGCGGGGTGCGCACGGGCACCACAATGTCGACGTGCACGCCGTTGGACAGGATGTAGGCCTCAATGGCCCCGGGGCTGGGCTGGCTCCGGCTCCCCACCGGAATGCGCGACAACCCGAAAGCCGCCGCCAGATACAAGGCCGTGGCCCCCACCACCCCACCTACCGCGTAGGCGGCGCCTTTACCAATTTTTTTCAGCGTGACAGACATACCGGGCTTGAAGGAATATAGTGGAGGTTTGGCCCCTCATACGCAGCCGTGCGGAAAAAGCCGCCTGGATCTATCTTTGCGGCTTTCCCTCCGCTCATGCCTCACTCCGACGACCAGACCTACGCCATTCCGGCCCCGTACCGCCGCATGGAAAACCTGCACATCCTGTTCTGGCTGCTCAAAGACATTGGCTGGTGCATGGTCTGGAAGCCGCTGGGTATCAGCATGATTTTCCCGACGCTGGCCATTGCTCTCGTCATCACCTGGCGCACCCGCGGCGTAATGTCGGAGCTGGCCCACAACCTGGCCATCGTCTTCTGGATTTCGGCCAACTCCTACTGGATGCTCAGCGAGTTTCTGGGCTTCGATACGGTGCGCGTGTGGGGCAGCTTCACGGGCAAGCACCTGGCGCTCATCCCCTTCCTCACCGGTCTGCTGATTCTACTCTACTACTACTTGGTGCAGAAGCCGCGCGAAACTGAGCCGAAGAAGGTAGCGGCGTAGTCTGGCTTCCAACTGGAATGTGTAAGAGGTCAAAAGCCGCCATACATACAATCGTGTCTCCGTTGGCTAGAGTGTGAGGACAATTATTACCGGAGCCAGTCGATGGCAGCGGCAACATGCCAAAAGGCGAGAAAGGAAACGACGGTTTTGTCATAGCGGGTGGCCAGCCGCCGGTACTGCTTCATTCGACCAAAAAAGCGCTCAATTTTATTTCGGTCGCGGTAATATTCTTCGTCCAGCGAAACTGGTTCTGAGCGGTTGGGCCGATTCGGAATGACGACAGCAATGCCCTTTTCGGCGCAGTAGGCCCGGTTGGCGTCGCTGTCGTAGCTCGTATCGGCGATGACCATGCCCGTGTCCAAGCCCGCGAGCAAGACCAACGCTT